>CAWBHM010000012.1:0-777243 GCA_963788555.1 uncultured Acidobacteriaceae bacterium
TCGGGATTGGATTCCGCAGGCCTGGATTAGCATTATTCGCAGGACGTTGGGTCTATCTGCACCACCGCTGGGTTTTGAGGAGGTGCCTGCTATGGGACGAGTACCGATTACGAGTCCGAAGGCCCTACGTTCATTGGCAAAGCTCAATTGTGGCAAGAAGTATCGCAAATCGGCTAAAGCCGTTCGACTTCTTGTTGTCGTGCCATGTGAAACAGTTTGGTTATCCACCGGACGTTAATCCCGGGAAATTCCATCTAGTTGCGCCCTATGTGCCCGATCCGGAGTGCTGGGTTGATTTGCCGTGGATCGATCAGTACTCAGGAACACAGTATGAGATCACGACAGAGGGTTTCCACGGCAGTCGGGGCGTCGCCCGTGTGAAGACGTACGGGGAAGTTCTGCGCGAGTACGAATTCCATGCCGGTGCGAAGAGCGCAGATGCTAAGGGAAAACCCAGCGGCAAGCAGACCGTTGGGCTGCTGCGCCGACGACACGTACGCGTCGAACGAGATCATTTACATCGGCAAGGAGTCGAACCGGCTCGAAGAAATTGAAGCGGGCGTAATTCACTCACCTGATAGCGTCTATACGGAATATCCAGATCCCAACCGAGATGAATGGCAGACCAGGATTCTACCCATACTGAAGAACATTCCGATAGCGGCCCTAATGAGGATCAGCGGCAGGTCCCGTTCGATGCTGAGGCGAGCGCTGGCCGGGCAGAGCAGGCCAAGGAAAAGGAATCAGCAACTCCTAAAATCAATCCTCCAGCGACTTGGGTTAGCGTAGTTTGCAGATCAGTGGTTTCGTTTGGTCATGCCGGGCCGGGCCAGTAAACAACCAGTAAAAGAACCAGTAAAGATCCCCTTTTCAGGATCAGAATGTTGATGTAGGATGTTGTGCCACTTCACTCTCTTCGAGGTACCAATGGCACAAGGAACTAGCCCTACCTCCTTTCCAGGCGGTGTGCCCGAAACGCTAGTCGTGATAGTCGTTTTGGAAGGCTTGTTCCTCCTAAATCACAAGAACATGCGCGGAGGCGCTGTCGCTCTCGTATTCGCGCTTGCTCTACTTGTCCTTTCTCGGTTCCTCACGGCCAAAGGCCTCCAGCTTGCAGACCGCCCACTTTCGTATGAAAGCTGGCTCATAAGCAAAATCTCTGAGGCTAGCACGATATACGGCGGCAAGATCGGGTCTTTGCCTTCATCGAGTTATCTTGCTCTTGTGGAGAGTAATATGTACCCCCAATTGCGCCTCGAACTCTCAGAATTCATGCTATTGCAGGTCCTTGCCGTTGGCGGTGGGATCGACATCATGTGGCTCCTGGAATCATCATTTTCCCGGGATGCTCCAACAATGCTCAAAGTCAACGGGAAGATATATAAGCCACGGAACGCTCTAGCGCGTATGCTGCTCGGAATGGCCGGAGATTCAGACTTTTCAGATATCCCCATACGCCGTTGGATCATCCAAGGGAAGCAATTTTTGTTTGAGTTGGACAAGAGTGAGACGCAGCTCGATCTCCCAATACAACCTGCAAAGGTTGAGTCAGATTCGAATTGATTATGAGATCAAAGACTGCAGCTTCGACGCGGGTGCTATCGCTTTCAACGCCGTCAAGGTCGGGGCAATTCCTGTGGCTTCTGGTGATTTGTCTGGCGCCCCTAAGTTTCGGGATAAACAAGCTCGTCGACTATTCTCGCCAACAAAATCTCACCTGGCGACACTTTGATGTGAGGTGGCGATTCCTCGACACTCAACACGCAGGTTCGCAACACTATGAGCTCGGCGACAACTCAGTCGATGCGATCGACATGTTTTATCCATCAGACGCTCGCGCGGACGTGATCGCTACCTTTTCGGGAACTGCCAAATCTCTCACACTTGCTCGATGCAGGATTCAGACTATGTCAGAGAACTCAAAGGTCGAGCGACCCTTCCTCCTCAGACAAAAGCTTTGCTGGGGTCGCATTCGTACGATTCAGCTTTCGTGCTTTTCAGGGAGCTTATGGTTACAGGTGCAGACCATGAGATCATCGAACTGAGTATGAGCCCTAAGATTCGGCTCTACCGGCTGGTCGCACTGTCTACCTTTGCCTATCTTCGGCCAGCTGTTATATACGCAAAGAGTAATCGAGAGCAGGATGCACTGTCACTTTACGCCAAGTATGGGGACTTACTACGTCCGCACATCCAACAGGGTGAATGGCTGTCAGTCCCGGGCATTGACGGCACAGATGTCCCTGTTCTCAATGATCTCTTTTGTCCTACGCCCGACAGTAAACAAGGACAAAGGTGTATATTGGACTTCCTAAAATCGGTAGACATAGACGGTCTAAGATCGGGCATAAAGACGAAAAAGTTTCTGGAGGCCTATCCTTCAAAAGACATCACGAACGATGAGCTTCGATTGCGCAGTTATCTGCAAGTCTGGGATTGGGACGGAGCCGGGCAGCTTCCAGTTGTTCCGAATGACTTTACTGCAGATCAAAAGCCCGCATGGAACTACGCGACCGGCGTAATACTTAGAAGGGCTGCTGAAAACACGAACAAAGCACAAGCGTGTCGATCCTTGATAAATCGTGCTATTACTCAGTTCCGTTTAGTGAGTGGAACATCAAAATATTTTGCCGCGCCGGCTAAGGCGCAGCTGCAGGGTATTGAAGAAATCAAGGACGAGATATGTCAGCGAGCGACAGAATCGAGCAGTACCTCAAACTAGCAACTGCCATTTTTGGCGTGGCTGTGGGCATAGCACAGTTCTTGCTGCTGAGTGCAAAGGCTGACAAGCCCACGCACTTCGCCGTATATCTCATCGGTCAAACATGGGTTGAGGCCTCGATCCTTTTGGCCCTTTGGGGCGTCTTCCTCGTGGCGCGTTTTGTATACGGGAAGATAAAAGACTCGTTGCCAGATTCTAATATCAGAGCTTTCTCTATAACTCCTGGAGACGGCTGGCTGCTGCTTCCCGTGGTCCTCGCGATCGGATTGGCGGGAATAGCTTTCGATGGCCTATATCATCTGGCTAAGGCGCGCAGAGTGTTCTGGTTGCAGACGAGCAAGAAGGCGTATGTCGAAACTTACAAGTCTCGAATCCAGGCGATGGCAGAATCTGGACGGATCAAAGACGCCAATGATCTTGTCAGACTTCTCATCGAGAGTCTCGGGGACAGTTCCGATTCAGAATCGTTGCACTCTGTGAAAGATGACTTGGAGATGAAAGTGCAGCTATCTACCCATCTGACGGAATCTGGCGCTTGCGGGTCAGTGGAACCCAGTCACAGAGCGCGATAGATTCTTTTTATTGGTGAGAGCGGTTCGTTCTAATCCACAAAACTATGGTGCAGCAGATCGCTTGAAGGAGTGGATCTCTGAGCTTGAAACACGCTACCTCAAGCTGGACATGCATGCGATTTGCTCGAGCAAGGAGGAACCTGACGACTTCCGCGGATATGCGACCGCCAATAGTGAAGCTAGATTGAGGTGGAGAGACTTTCATTCTGGCGCGAATTGCTCGGATCACATTGCAGATCTCCGCAGAATTTGGGTCACTGATGAAGTGTCTTGCACGATCGCTGTTAGCGACTTTACCCGCGCACCTTTCGACGAAGCTCACAGCCTAGACGGATTACCCAATTGCCTGAAAAGCTCATCGAATGGGGACGAGGCAAGTGTTAGGTCTAATACCTTCAAACGAAAGGAGGACGTCGCAGAGAATCCCTGAGCAGAAACATCGTCGTGGCGCGGAATGTCTTTTTTGGAGTAAGGCCGAGGTATTCCGCGCTGCAATGATTAATGCGGTTGCGTTGCGATCCGCTATCGGCTTACCTGTTCCGGTCCAGAATAACCTGTGCACCTTGTAAGTTCTTCTACGCATGTCCATGCGCAGGATGCTAGCCCTTTCTCACCCAATTCAGTGACTGCCCGAGGCTCGCAGCAAGCAAGTTGTCGTGCATTGCATCGAACAGCTTTAAAGCCATCAGTCGCGGCTTGAAACTGTAACACCAGGTCCACAATCGATGAATCGAGTGCCGAGCGATCCACAACTTGCGGAAATTTCCCAGGTCTCGAAGAGGATCGACGCAGTATTTCACGAGTGGCATTTGCTTTCGCCTGCAGGTTTCCAAACATTCGTTCCCCGAAAGGTTCCTGCTTCTCTGAGCAGGAGCGCTTCAGAGCGGTGGCAAACTGTTCTATTTGTGAGAGCGTGGCGATCATTTGATCGATTACTTCGTGTTGCCCTTTTCGGCTCCGACCCAAACTATGATTCAGTTCGAGTAGATTGGACATTCCGTGGTCCATTAATTCAAACGTAGCAAACGGCTCATCCTTTACATGGTCGTTTACTCTGTGGCGGCGTGACGGTTCTTGCGCAATAAAAGGGCAAGGCAAAAAGAGCAACATCAGAACACAGCACAGTAGTGGCCTCTTATCAGTCACGCCCGGCGGTTGCCTCATTCGACTCATTTAGGCGAGCGAGAAAGCTTTTGAATAGAAAGCCATCACCGGGGCACGTTGTGCTTGCGATGTCTCGATGGCGAACGACGTGATGGAGCGGAATCCTGTATTTAAGCATAAGCTGCTTAGTGAGGCTAACGAGACTATCCACCTGGCGCTTAGTGGGAACGTTCACCGTTGGTTGTGATTCGCCTCTCTCACTGAAGTCTCCGACCATGGAAATTCCAAGATACGAGTTGTATCCCTTCGCGTGCGCACCTTCGCACCTTTCGGGCCTGCCCGCCTCTATCGTTCCGTCGGGCATGATCAGATAATGATATGCAACATGGTACACGCGACCGAAGCAAGTGACCTCAAATCCGCGAGACTGGTGATACCTATCAATGGACTGCAATGCAGTCTCTCCCATATCAATTCCAGTGTGATGAATAACGACACCTGTTGGATTTATCACACTAAAATACGATGATAGCGCTACGAAGAGTGTTTCCAAACCTTTCTGCTCGGAGTCGCTTCGCAGCTTAAAGACTGGTCTCCAAGTTCCGGACTCAGTCACAACCACGCCTCTCAGAGCCGAACGGGCCAACGACGGACCACATTCCGAATAGAGCACTACGTCCGCCCTCAGTTCGAGCTCACTCACAGCTAAGTCGAGGCTCGATGAGTTTTCTCGATTTTCCGCAGTGAAAGGCATCTCGCCCTTAACGAGAGAATTCGCCGAAGATGAGCTTAGGGTTAACAGCAACAGACTGCAATCGGTTTCTTTGGCGTTCTCCGCTCTTAGCAGAACTGTCAGGGGAATGCTCCATGTTCCTGAATCAGAGCGGCAAGCTGCGAGACCGCGCCTAGGAACTGATGGTGAACTGCCACTTGTTGGAAACAGTATCGCACATTGTGAATTGTTTAGTATTGCATCGGGAATGACCGGAACGCCTGGCTGGGAAAGCCGTTCGAGCATGCGAGTGCTGTCATTCATAAGGCTCAATTCCGGGCTAATCCTAGTTGATTTCACGCAGCCGACTGTGATCCACAAACCAGCACACAGAGAAATAGACATGAACCGAAGGGTTGTCGCTCTGAATCGCACCGATCAGAATACGGTTTAGTTTCATTCACGTCCAGCTGCAACACCCTGTACATCCGCCCAATAGGATCGGGTTTGACAGAGACACTCACTGACCGCGTGGCAATCACATTCTTGGACCCCCAAATCCATCCAGCCGCGTCGTTTCATCCACGATGTCTCCAGATGTTTATCATCTAATCAACATCGATGTGTCGTTTCAATCTTTCTATCTCCTATCCCGTCAAACGAGCGGAGGGGTGGAAGGAACAGGCGGCAAAACTGCCACACCCCCCTTCAACTACCACAGAGCTTCTGGTTTTGACATTAGTCGGGGCCCGCGCTCGCGACGAGGTGGGGCAGCCTCAGTCGTGGTGGCGCAGACGTGCAAGAACTTTCATCCTGCGCTGAACCGCTCTCGCGCTGTATACTCGCACCGCACTTCGGTCCGGTCTCCCCCATGGCTGGCTGCACGGTTCAGTCTCGGAGAACGCGCCGGGATAGATTTGAGATGCCCACCCTTTCGCAAAAGGACGCGAAAGGATGGGGCAGCCTCAACCGTGGTGGCAACGAGAAAAAACAAAATGGATAAGGGTGGGCCAGCCTGCCGTCCTATCTGAATTCCTTGGTTGGCAGATTGCTGTCAGAGTTTGCTGGAGGATCGATTCATCGAAAATACGCATTTTCAGGAGAGCTAGCATGAAAAACTATCTGGCAAAGATCGCTGTATTCGGGCTTGCCGTCGGGCTGGCTTTGAGCGCCAGCGCCGCGGAGAAACAAACCGTAATCCGCTACTTCGCCAAGAGAAGCCCGACTGGCTGGGCGCCCAATAGCAAACTAGTGATGGATTCGGCAGGAAATCTGTACGGTGCTGCGAGCGAAGGCGGAGTCAGCACGCAATGTTGCGGGGTGATTTTTGAAATCTCGCGCGCTTCTGACGGCACATGGAGCTACAACGTGATCTATACATTCACGGGAACGGGCGATGGCGCGTTCCCGGCAGGCTCCTTGGTCATGGATGCTGCTGGTAATTTGTACGGAACCGGCTATGGACAGGGGGCGGGCGTGAATGGGGAGTTTTTCGAATTGTCGCCCGACGGTTTGGGAGGGTGGACGGAGAAAGTGCTGTACGCACTCAAGTCCTCGACCGACGGAGGACCGGCAAGTACGCTGGTGAGGGATGCCGCGGGCAATCTATATGGAACGATTCTGGGAGGCGGCGCAGGCAATGCCGGCTATGTGTTTGAGCTCTCGCCGGGATCCGGCGGCGAATGGACCTACCAGCACCTGTTCGATTTCAACGGCAGCGACGGGGATTCTCCGGCTGCGGGTGTGGTCCTTGACGCTGCGGGAAACCTGTATGGCACGACCGCAGACGGCGGGACCAGCACGAATTGCCCCAATGGTTGCGGCGTTGTGTTTGAGCTGAGTAAGCAATCCGGCGCGTGGAACGAAACCGTCCTCTACGAATTCAACGGAAGTAACGGCTCGGACTCGCAGTCCCCGCTGACTCTGGATGCTGCGGGGAATCTGTATGGCACAACCATCACCGGAGGTGCCCTAGGCTTTGGGATCGCCTTCCAACTGAAGAAGGCCTCCGGCGTATGGCAGGAGCGCGTGCTGCACACGTTTACCGAGGCGAATGGAGACGGCGCCGCTCCCAACACGGGTCTTGTACTGAAAGGTGGCAATTTGTACGGCACTACCGCCGCGGGTGGAAGCGGGCTTGCGACTTGCCGAGCCTATACCGACGTGGGCTGCGGCACGGCATTTGAGTTATCACCATCCATAGGCAGCTGGAGAGAAACCATTCTGTACGATTTTCCCGGCGGGAAGAACGGATCGAATCCGTCAGGCCTGGTCTTGGACGCGAGCGGCAACGCCTTCGGAATCGCGCAGGCGGGTGGTGCGGATAACGCGGGATTGGTATTTGAGCTGTCGTCGGCCAAGTGACGGCGGGATTCTTGGACACGAACTGACCGACTCAACCTGGTTGATCTTCAACGGTGCGGCGGCCACGGCGTTTGGTTTGGTCATCGACACGTGTTTGAGGGCGCTGATCCCTGCGACTAGGCGGGGAATTTGACCAGCCATGTGAGTTTCAGAATCAGCAAGTGAGTGCGCGAGCTTGGAGGGAAATATGAGTTACTGGAAAACAGTTTGTCTGGGCTGTGCGCTGTTTGCGGCGGTGGCGATTGCCGCGTCGGCGCAGACCTTCACCACGCTCGTGAACTTCAACATTACGGACGGCGCATTTCCCGAGGCCTCGCTCGTCCAGGGAAGAGACGGCAACCTCTACGGAACGACCAGCGGCGGAGGAATCGCCTCGTGCCAGCCGCCACAAGGCTGCGGCACCGTTTTTAAGCTAACCCCTACTGGAACTCTGACCACGATTCACAAGTTCTGCCCCCAAACGAACTGCACCGACGGGGAAACCCCGAGCGCACTGGTGCTAGGTACGGATGGAAATTTCTACGGCATAGCCGGCGGAGGCGGCGCGCACGCCTTGGGCACGATCTTTAAGATCACCGCGCGCGGCGTGCTGACAACGCTTTACAGCTTCTGCGCCCAAACCAACTGCGCGGATGGCGCCGTGCCTCGCTCTTTGACTCTTGGAAACGACGGGAACTTTTATGGAGCTACCGATTGGAGCGGAGAGGTTGGCGATTGCTGTGGGACGATCTTCAAAGTTACCCCGAACGGCCAGCTCACCACCCTGCACAGTTTCGACGGCAGTGACGGCTACTTCCCCAGCTCATTAGTTCAGGGCAGCGATGGCAACTTTTACGGAACTACTTATGGCGGTATTGCTCTTGGGGGCTGCGAATCCACCGGCTGCGGCACGGTGTTCAAGATGACGCCTGCAGGCACCCTGACCACGCTGCACGTCTTCAGCTTCACAGATGGCTCCAACCCATTAGGGCAGCTGGTTGAGTCCACCAAGGGAAACTTCTCTGGGACCACCGTCTACGGCGGCGCGGTGATGGATGTTTGTGACGTTGGCTGCGGGACGATATTCAAGATCACTGCGTCAGGCAAGCTAACGACCTTGCAGTATCTTAACTGGAGCGATGGGGCCCAGCCTTTTGCCGGGCTGGTCTTGGGCACGGACGGAAATTACTATGGGACGACCGAGAGTGGCGGCGGAACGGGCTCAATCTACGAAGTCGGTTCGGGACGTGGGGTTATCGACCTCCTCTTCGACGGCAACGACTTATTTCCGTACGCCGGGCTGCTTCAGGCCACTAACGGCGTGTTTTATGGGAACACAGCCGGGGACGGTGTCACTTCCAATGGCACGCTCTTCAGCGAGAATACTGGCCTTGAACCGTTCATCGCGTTCGTGCAGCCGACCGGGAGGGCCGGTAAGACGGCTCAGATTCTTGGCACAGGACTGACCGGAGCAACCAGTGTGACGTTCAACGGCCTTGAGGCTACGACGTTCAGCGTGGTCAGTGATGCGTACATGACGGCGGTGGTCCCTGCCGGAGCGACTACGGGGACGGTGGTGGTGGCGACTCCGGCGGGGATTTTGACCAGCAACGTGAGTTTCAGGATTTCTCACTAGACGTTCGGGGCACATTCGCTTCCAAGCCCACCACCTTCTGAGGGTGTCCGACGTTTGTCGATGAATCCCGACTTCCAGTTGGAAGTTGCACCTCCCGCACGATCTTGGCAAGAGTCTTGCGACGAACGAATTCGCCTCGCAGAATCCTCTCAAGCGTGTGATGACTGACACCTGTACCGCGTTCCAACTTTCTAATTCCAGTCCTGAGAATGGCTTGTTTGATGTCTTCTCCAGCCACTAGGTGTTTTGATTGTTGATATTCAAACGACGTGAATTCAACGAGACTCAAGTCCTCGCCTTGCTCCCATCGGCGGTCGACTGCGGGCGTACGATCTCAACGTGTATGAACTTGACGAACTCTTGAAAGTCGTTTTTGCCAAATCTAGCGTAAATCTCGACGCTTTCACTTCAGCCCTCAGAAGTGACGCTTCAGAGTACCTAAATCGCTGACTCGCTTTTTAAGAACCCATTCCTGTTCTCACCCCACCAAACTAGAAATCGAGCGCTGGGTTGAGTGAATTGCGTCTGAGCTGCACCGCCCCGCGTTCGACATTATGAACAGCTGTTCATAGGTGGGACACTTTTTCCGCGCGAGTAGCTAACCCCGTCAAACGAGCGGAGGGGGTATACGCACTGAGGGGATTTTGCTACACCCCACTGCCGGAGTGTTTGAGTGGTGCGGGCCCCAATTTCTAATCGCCGTTTCCCGATTTCACAATCCAGGTCCAGACGACTACGACGGTGGAGGCAGCAACAATAAGTTCCGCCCAAGTGAAAGAAACGTAATCGCCAAACACCCCGACCGGAGGCACGCCAGGCTCCACATTGTTGCGCAGGGCCGGCAAGCCAAAAATAAGAGACACCGACAATGACAGCGGCAACAAGGTGGATTGTCCCTTGACTGCCGTGGCCCGCAGAACCATGGCGAGCAGGCTCAGCGCCAGGCACATCATAGTGAGCATCACGACAACCGTGACGCCTATCACGTTGTCGGCTCGTCTTATGTGCAGGTCGATTCCTGTGACTTCCTGGCCATCGGCCCTTGAAATTTGCCCACGGAACTTGACTCCCGGGATGGACGCGGTCAGATCAATAGAAATGGGAACGTGATTTTGCTCCAACGCTGCAGGGCCGAACGCGAGATTGGGGATCGAGGGCGCGCTGAAGGCATGTGATGAGGGTGTGGCCGACCGATCAGGTTGTCCGGACGCAGTTAGCAGGAACCCCAAGGTCGTCTGATGACGGTCAAAGGGGTACCGATTCGTATCCCCGTCAAGGGAAAATTCCGCCTCAAAAGGTCTCATAATCTCTCCGCCGGGAAAATCGATCTCCTGAGATCCCTGAGAAGCGTTGAGAAACAACTTCAAATTACGCGCCGGAGTTACTCCATCCTTTGTAAGATTTCCGACTGGCCGAAGGCGTATCTGCACTCTGAGTTCTGAACGGTTCAGATTCGCTTCCATCACTCTGATACTCACACTGACACGGTCTCCGTCCTTTGCCTCCCGAAGGCGCAAAGAGCGTCTATCGCTTTCATGAAGATTGAAAATCAGGACCGCAACGTAAAGAAGACCAATTGACGACATGATCAAGATTCGAACTCTTGATCCTGGAATGGGCATATTTAACCCCACGCGGATTCAGGCGGGCTATGGTTTTTGGCATCCTATGAGGTTCAGGGGTTGTTTTCTACTGGCACAAGTGACAGGGGCGAGATGCGGCCATGCCTCCCAACACAGACGATTTCGGCAGCCGACTGGCAATTCTGCCAGTGGTCGGGTTCGACAGAGCGCTGATATTTTCGCGCACAAGCGGATTCGATCTTTCGGTGATGGGGAAAAACGATGAGCGCCGACGACAGAGCGGTCAAGCATGATTCACTAACAAACAAATCGAAGGCCCAAACCGGCGCGCCAGTCAGGGCCACGTCCATGGACCGCACCGTGCTGCCAGTCCCCGAGCCTCAGTATCCGCCAATCACCGAGCTTGATGTGCACAACGCACAAGCCCCGCCACGGTTCCAGGTCAAAGCGCCGAAAGGCGCGCCCAACGTAGTGGTTATCCTTCTCGACAATTTCGGCTTCGGCGATGGATCGACGTTCGGGGGACCCATCCAGATGCCGACGCTGGACCGATTGGCCAAGACCGGGCTGCGCTACAACAATTTCAAAGTCCCTCCGCTGTGTTCGCCCAGCCGCGTGGCTTGCCTTACCGGACGTAATAGCCATAGCGCAAACTTCGGTGTGATCTCGGAAATTGCCACCGCATTCCCGGGCTACACCGCGATGCGTCCCGCCAGCGTTACGATGCTGCCCGAGATCTTGCGGCTCAACGGCTATAACACCGCCATGTTCGGCAAATGTCACGAGCTGGGGCCTTGGGAAGCCAGCGTTGTCGGACCGTTCGACCGCTGGCCGATGCATAGCGGGTTCGAGCGGTTCTACGGCTTCATGGCTGGCGAGGCTGACCTGTTTCATCCGGTCATCTACGACAACATGAACCGGATGGATCTGCATCCCGCCGCCGATTATTACGCCAGCACTGACATTACCGACAAGGCCATCGACTGGGTGCGGTCCCAGCATTCGCTGGCCCCCGACAAGCCATTTTTCGTCTACTACTCGGCCATTGGCACGCATGGCCCGTTCCAAGTGCCCGAGAATTGGCGCGACCGGTACAAGGGCAAGTTCGACCAGGGGTGGGACCAGGTGCGAAAGGAAACGCTGGCCCGACAACTCAAAATGGGAGTCGTGCCCCCGGGCACGGAACTCGCGCCCAAGCCACCGGGGATTCAGGAATGGAAGGAGTTGACGGCCGATGAGAAAAAGGTCTTTGCCCGGTACATGGAAATCTATGCCGCTTTTGGCGAAGTGACCGACTACGAAATCGGAAGGTTTCTGGACGCGATCGAAAATCTGGAGCTGATGGATAACACGCTGGTCTTTTACATTACCGGCGACAACGGCTCAGTTTTCCAAGGCGGCCCCATCGGCGCCTTCAATGAGCTATCCGTGTTCAACGGATTGCCAGAACCGCTTGAGGTAGCGCTCAAAAACCTTGACAAGTTCGGCGGACCCCAATCCCACATTTTGTATCCCAATGGTTGGGCCTTCGCTGGCGCTACACCCTTTGCCTGGGGCCACCAAGTGGCCTCCTACGGCGGCGTCTGCCAACCCATTGTGGTCCATTGGCCGAAAGGCATCGACGAGAAGGGCGGCCTGCGCACGCAGTGGTACCACATGATTGACATTGTCCCAACTGTTTTGGAGGCAGTTGGCGTGCCCCAACCAGACGTCGTCTATGGAGTTAAGCAGAAACCCATCGAAGGCGTGAGCATGCTCGATACCCTTAATAATGCCGAGGCCAAGTCGCGCCACACCACGCAATACTTCGAGATGGCAGGCAACCGGGGCATCTACCAGGATGGCTGGTTCGCTACGACGGTTCACCGCCCGCCTTGGGAGGCTAAGGCGCGGGCTACATTTGAAAACGACAAGTGGGAACTCTACGACGTAGAGAAGGATTTCAGTTGTGCGCATGACCTTGCCGCGAAATATCCAGATAAGCTTGAGAAGCTAAAGAAAGTTTTTCTGGAGGAGGCTGTCAAGTACAACGTGCTTCCGCTCGACGACCGCGCCTGGGAACGCTTCAATGCAGCTCTTGCGGGCCGCCCGGATCTGATGGAAGGTCGCACTGAGATGACGGTCTATGAAGGAATGAAAGGAATACCCGAGAATGGTTTTATCAACGTCAAGAACCGCTCCTTCGTGATTACAGCCGACATCGAAATCCCTGAGGGGGGCGCTGAAGGGGTGGTCATCGCTCAAGGCGGGGAGATGGGCGGGTGGAGTTTCTATCTGAAGGACGGCGCTCCCAGGTTCGCTTACAACTTTCTCGGTCGCGAGACCTATAAGACCGTGGGCCCCGCTTCCCTGGCGGCGGGGAAGGTACTACTCCGCTTCGAGTTTGCTTACGATGGTGGTAGGCCCGGCGCGGGAGGCAACGGTTCGATCTTCGTCAACGGCGAAAAGGTTGCCACGGCGCGGATCGAGCACACTCATCCAAACGCGTTTGGTGCGGAAACAACGGACGTTGGCGAAAACCTCTACACCGCCGTCAGCGACGACTACAAGGTGGGCGATAACAAATTCACCGGCAAGATTAACAAGGTGATCATCCAGGTCGGCAAATCCAATCTCAGCGAGGAGGCACAGAATGCTATCCAAGAAATGCGTTTCAAGAAAGCATTGGCCGCCTAATCGTGGTCTTCAGGAAAATGGAACTCGATCTCGGTCTAGGACCCGCGCGGTGTAACCAGTGTTGGTTTGTACATCAACTGGCGATAAAATCTCGATTGCGTCTCACTGACCGCATTCGTATTCTTCGAGGACCCTCAAACACTCCGCGAATTTGGCGGCCCGAACAGGTTCTCGCCCGCAGATTTTTTCTAGGGGGCTGGCCAGTTTGCCTGAATCGGTCACCACATGGAATCGGCTGCCCCAGCTTTCGTGGTTTTCGAAAGCTGGGCACCACGGCTCTCGATATCACGAGACTTGTGTCCCCCTTAGCTCCGCCCTCTGCGGCTGGTTCACTACGACCGGGCCGGCGTCGTCGTGAGCATCGTGCCGGGGCTGTTTGGCCCCGGGGCGTTATTCCATCGACGACGTAAATCTCACTTCGCGCCAACTCACCAGTATTGGAGCGGCTTTTGAAACGCCTGTGTTAGAATCGGCGGCGCTTTCGTAGTCAGACAGAATTCCGGCTAAAGCCAGGGAGAATGCTGTGATGCGAAGCATTAGACTTTCTTTTGCGGGGACGATTTTTGCAGTACTCGCTGTAACTCTTGCGGTGGCGGGCAGCGCATTCGGCCAGGGGACTGTGATTCATTGGTTCAACAACAATAATGGGTACGACCCGATCGCCGGCATGATCATTGATGCCTCTGGCAATCTCTACGGAACCACGTTCTATGGTGGCATTAACGGTGCCGGTACCATTTTCAAACTAACTCCAAAAGGCGGAAGCTGGGTTGAAACCCTGCTGTACAGCTTCAACGACGTTGGAACTGACGGGTTCTGGCCGAATTCGCGATTGACCTTCGACTCCAAGGGCAATCTCTACGGAACCACGTTCTTCGGCGGCTCTTTCGGCGTTGGCATCGTGTACGAACTCATGCCCAACGCGGGGGGGAGCTGGACTTACAAAACGCTGCATAGCTTCGGCCAGAGCGGAGACGGAACCTATCCCCATGGGGGCTTGATCGTTGACGCCAAGGGTAATGTCTATGGCACCGCCGCGGGCGGCGGCAGCAATAAGGATGGCATTGTCTACGAGTTGGTCTCGAATGGCCACGGCAGCTTCACGGAGAAGATTCTGCATAGCTTCAGCGGCGCCGATGGCGCCAATCCCTACTCCAGCCTGGTCTCGGTCTCGGGCAGTCTCTATGGCACAACTTATTCGGGCGGCAGTTCTTCCGCTTGCACCGACGGTTGCGGCACGGTCTTCGCGTTGAGTCCGGCCGGCGATGGCAGCTGGGTCGAAAGCGTCGTGCACAGCTTCAACAACGAGGATGGGGCGAATCCTGACGGCGGCCTGATCCGCGACTCCTCCGGCAACCTTTACGGCGCGGTCACACAGGGCAATTCGGGCAACCTTGGCGCAATCTTCGAGTTGACCCCGGCGGCAGATGGTGGATGGCAGGAAGTCACCCTGCATACCTTCAACCAGGCCGGGGACGCCGTCTACCCAATAGGGCCCCTCACCTTCGATGCCTCCGGCAATCTTTATGGCGCCTCGGACGAAGGCGGCACGAACAACACTGGAGCGGTGTACGAACTGACGCCCACGGTGGGAGGTGGCTGGAGCGAGAAAGTTGTCTATAGCTTCGCCAACGGCGCTAACGTCACAAATCATCCGGGGCCAGGAATTGTCTTTGACAACGCCGGTAACCTCTACGGCACAACCTTGAGCGGCGGCGATCCTATATGCCTGGGCGGCTGCGGAGGGATCTTCAAGGTCACACCTTAATCCGGTACTTCACCGGCTGGCCACGGGCGGGACGCCACCCCGCCTGTAGCCGCGGTTCCTCCAGTAAAGTCGCTTCTCTGACCGCCCGGGCTGCCTTCTTGGCGCAAAGAAAAACCCCGAGCCGAAGCCCGGGGTCGGAATGTTCTTCGATTTCTAGAACGCGTAGCGCATGGTAATTTGCATGACGCGCGGCGCACCCTGAATATTGGTGAAGTTCGAGAAGTTGCTAGCCGGTTCATTCAGATTTGGATCCAACGGAATACCGAATCCGCTGCGGCTGGGATCAAACGCGCCCATCTTCTGTGTGTTGGTCACGTTGAAGACCTCCCAGCGGAACTGCAGCTCGTGACTCTCAGGAATCTTGGCCCAAAGTCCGCTGGGGTGGAATGTCTTGCCGAGTCCCAGGTCGACAACCACGTATCCGGGCACTCGGAAGACGTTGCGTTCGCCGGTCTCACCGGGGTAAGCATTGCGGAAGTGCTGAAACGCGAAAGTCGTATTGCAGCCGAATAGCTTAGGCGTTCCCAGCGGATCCTTGGTTGGGCACGTGCTGAAATTAGTCGTTCGGACTGCATTGCTCTGAACTTCCCAGTTGGTAGCCCAGCGCGCGTCGTCAAACACTCCCGTGGTTCCGTTGTAGAAGCCAACCGGCATGCCGGTATTGAATCGGAAGATGCCCGTGAGTTGCCAACCACCGATGACGCCATTGGCTATTTTGCCGACGTTTGTCAGCAAGGATTTCCCATGGCCAAACGGCAACTGCCAGACCGTATTGGCATTGATCTGATGACGCGAGTCAAAGTCGGAGTTGGAGTACATATCATGCTGGCGGAACGGGTTGAGAATGAAAGACTCCCCGTTGTATCCGCCGCCCGTCTGCAGACCGGAAGAGTCGTCCAACGAGTGCGACCAGGTGTAATTGAAATCCGCGGTCAAACTGCTGGTGCGAATCTTGTATGACGCGGCGAGCGCATCATAGTTCGAGTTCCCGATGCTGCCCCACGCACTCAAAGCGCCATACTGGGGCTGGTAGAAGGCATTTGGGCCGACGTTAGAAATGCCGTCAATAATCGCCTGGGTGGTTGTGTAGTCGCCACCGACGTCATTGATCAACTGGTAGATGGCCTGAGTTGAATTGGGCAAAGTGTATCCAAGGTTGCCCGCTGCTCCGGGGAACAGGTTCTCGAAGTACGGGATGGAGGCGACGGAAGCGGTCGCGACCCCTTGCGCCCTCTGTTTCGCCAGCATAGTCCCGGCGGTATACCAATCCATTTTGGATTTGGGATCCACTAAATCGATCGGCTGCATGATGTCCCGCTGCGCTAGCAGATGACGTCCCTCCCGCCCGATATAGCTGATCTGGAGCATCGTATTCTTGGGCAGCTGTCGTTCAAACGTAGCGCTCCAGGAATAGCTCTTGGGCGTGGTGAGGTTCTGGTCCAGCGAAGACTCGATTCTGAGTGAGTTGTCCGGCGGTTGCTGCTGTGGAAACGAAATGGATTGCATGACCGGAGGGGCCGGCAGTACACCCCGGATTGCTTGATCGGTACTGGTGAAGAGTGGACCGAGGTTTACCCCAACTTTTGCGTCAACGCTGCCGCACAGCTCCGGAAGGCCCGAAGTATTCCGAGCCCGGATCCTGGTAAGGCGAACAACCGACGTCGTAGGTATTCGGACCGGTCGTGAACGACGATCCAAAGCCCAGCGTGTTCCGTACGTCGAAGAAGGTTGCCAGCGCTTGGCCGAAGTAGTCGCCGTTGATCCCGAAGCCACCGCGAAGAACGGACTGGCCTTCTTTGCCGAAGATCCGCGACAGAATGCCTGTCGTGAAGTCAGGCGACCAGGATACCCCAACGCGCGGTTGGAAGTCCGTTTTGTCCCAGTTGTACATTGGTCCAGCATGGTTGGCTGGTCCAGAAAGGTTGACATTGATCAGACTGGTGTAGTCGATTCCCTGCTTTGCATTTTGCGCCCGTAGATCAAGGTACGTGCCCAACGGGACGTCTGGTCTGGTCTCGAAGCCGGTGACTTCATAAATCGGACGCGCCAGACCATAACGGAGACCCATCGTAATGGTGAGGTTTCGTTTCGCTTTCCAGGTGTCCTGGACGTAGCCTTCGTAGTCCTGACCGGCGAAGTTGCGAAGCGTCGGCGTTCCCGATGGCGTCAATTGCAGGTTGTGGCCGTAGGTGTAGTCCGCCGTGTACTGTGTGAACCGGCCAATCAGCGCCGTCATGGCATTCTCGGCGCTCGATCCGTCGCCGGCAAACATCGGAATCCCATCTTTGGCCAACTCGTAATTGCTCAACGGCGCTCGCAGCAGGTTGGTGAGGTAGTACGAGGGATTCGTGACCGCCTGGTCGTAGGCGTTGGAATAGCTCGTTCGTATATTGTTGCTCTTCATCACGTTCGCACCGAACTGAATGGTGTGCTTGCCCTTGATCCAGCTCAAATCATCCACCCAGTTGTTCACCGGCGTCACACGCGATAAGGAAAACTGCTCATTCGTCGGGAAGTAAACGAAGCGGAAGTCGATGTCGTTGTGGAATAGATCGCCGCCTTTCGTGAACGCCTGGCGGGTGTAGCCATACACGAATTTATTGACCAGATTGTTGTGAATGGTCCACGTGTGACCGATGGCAAAGCCCCAGGGGTGATCCCATTCGTCGGGAGCTGGGGTGTCCTGATACGCCGGAATACCGCCCCATTTGTCGTAGATCACATTGGCGCGAGCAAACAAGGTCTGGTGACTGGTGAGATTGAAATCCATTTTGGCCGAATGCGAGTGCAAACGAACTGGCGTGCTGGCATTGAATCGATATCCTTCCGTGTTCATGCCGTCACCGATGCTGGTATCGTTAGCGGGATATCTGGCCGCGGCGCCCGCCAATGTCGTCAAAGCGGCCTGGTTCAACCCTTGAATGTCGGGAAAAATCTTGGCAAAATCCGATGCACCAAGAGTCACCATAGCGCCGGGGGTGCTGCAGTCATAATTGCCCTTGCTGCCCGAGCAAAGGTGGAAGTTGAGAAGGCCCTGCCCCATGCCTGGCAAGGGGACCGGCGTTTGGTTCGCCGCCAGCACTGGGGTTTGACTGGCATCGTTGCGCCCTTCATAGCTGTAGAAAAAAAAGACCTTGTCCTTGATGACCGGACCACCCACCGCGCCGCCATAAGTATTGCGGATCAAGGTGGGGCGAGCGACGCCGAAGTGGTTGTTGAACCAGTCATTGGCAGTGAAAATCGTATTGCGGTTGGATTCGAAGGCTGAACCGTGCCAGTTGTTCGAACCCGACTTCGTGACCAATGCGATCTGGGCACCCGACGACCTTCCGCCGCCCGCCCCCGAGTTGACGGTGGAGACCCGGAACTCTTCGATGGCTTCAGAGTTCAGCCGGAGGACCGGTCCCTTCTCGGCATTCGGGACCGTGATGTCGGTCTGCGCGGGACCAATTGCGTTGCTGTAGGCTTCGTTGATGTCCACGCCATCCAGCGTGACGTTCGACTGGTCGGCGCGGCCGCCCGCGACGTAGCCATCTTTGGTGACGCCGGGCTGCAAGGTCAGTAACGAAAGTACATTGCGGGCTTCCAGCGGAAGCTGCGTAATCTGCTGCGAAATGAAATTGTTACCAAGGCTGGCGTCCTGGGTATCGACCATCACTTGGTTGGATTGCGCGCTAACTTCTACAGTCTCGGTCAGCGTGCCTACTTCCATGTGGACATCGAGGGTATTCGCGTTCGCAACTAACACATGAATGTTTTGAAACACTTGCTTACGAAAGGCGTTGGCCTGCACCTCCAGCGTGTAGTCTCCGGGGGTAAGTAGCTCGAATGAGTAGCGGCCTTCACCACTAGTTTTCTGGGTGCGAACCGTAGAGGTCGCGTTATTCGTAAGAGTAACGGTGGCGTTGGGGATGACCCTGTCTTGCGCATCTTTGACAATGCCATTGAGTGATGTATTGCTAGTCTGTGCGAACGCGAAACTGCCCGCGAGAAGCAACACGCAGCCTAAACGCGCGACTGCAAGGAAGAAACTGTGATTCCGGCCAGGGTTCGTATCGGCCAACACGAAACACCATCCACTGTTCTGTCGAACATTCGCCATCAAGTATCCCCCTAAGGACAGGCCCGTAACGTTTTAAAAACAGGCACAAGTTGTAGGCTAATGTTTCATCGTTTGTCAATAAACAGTTGTATTTGATGTTTTGTTACGACTTAACCGAAGGATCGATTGCGGTGTCGTCGGCCCAGCGCTCCGAGAGACAGGTGGTATCTGGCGAAACGCCTGTGATTTCCGCCAGCGCCTCCCAGTGTCTCGGATGTGGACGGTAGACCCTCACGAATGCAAGGGATGGGGAACTCGCGCCTTATAGACATCCAGACGATACCCCGAAGGCCCACGATCGGTTGGGATCGTGGGCACGTCAGGCAGTCAGTTGAGGGGGAAACTCATCGAACTTCAACCAGGCGACTCAGGCTATTTCTCTTTACTTCAGGCTACTTCTCTTTCGTCGGAGATCGGGCGGCCGGGATTGGTGATGTGCGGCAGGCCCGGCGCGTTCCAGCCGGAATCTCGGAACCCCCACGAATTTGTATTTGGGTTGGCCAGAACAGTTGCCGGTGTCGTGCCGCCGTTGGCGGGCACCTGGTAGGTGTCTTGCGTGCACCAATTGCCGCAACTCTGGAGCAGCACTGGTTGCGTGCCTGGGTTCAGCCACTCAAAATTGCAGTTGGGGGTGAGGCTGCTGCCGAGGGG
Organism: uncultured Acidobacteriaceae bacterium; assembly: GCA_963788555.1. Taxonomy (GTDB): domain Bacteria; phylum Acidobacteriota; class Terriglobia; order Terriglobales; family Acidobacteriaceae; genus Sulfotelmatobacter. Next base: position 19,870 of record CAWBHM010000012.1, read on the forward strand.
AGTGATTTGGCCATTCTGAACGTTGACTTGAAGTGTTGTTGGTGGCATTATGACCCTCCGCTTGAATTTGACTCCGCTGCTACTTCCCTTGCATCAAGGCCTGGTACCGTGGATTATCGTGGAGATTGTCGAAAGGGGCGCCGGTCGCAATTACCGAGCGGGAATATCCTGCGGCCAGAGCTTTACTTAACCATTCCAGCGCCACCCCAGTTTCGCGCAATTGGTTGTACACCACGGCCGCGTTCAAAAGCAAATCTTTGTCGCCGGGTCCTAGTTGCAGCGACCGATCAAGATAACTCAAAGCCTGCTTGCGGTCACCCAACATCGAGTAATAGCTGGCTAAGTCGCCGAGAACGCCTGCATTGCGCGGATTTACCTTCAGTTGGGGCTCGGCTAGTGCGATCGCTTTCCGGTACGAGTCCATCGCCGACGATGTATCTCCACCATAGTAAAATGCGTCCCCCAAATTGCCCCAGGTTTGGTAATTGTTGTCGTCGAACTTCAGCGCCTCTTTGAAATTCAAGGCCGAATTCTTAAAACGATGCAGCCGGAACTGCGCGACGGCCAGGTTATTGTAACCATCGGTGGAGGGACGCAAAGCAATCGACTTCTCGAACGCCGGTGTCGCTTCATCGTCCTTGCCGGCGTAGAGAAGTGCCGACCCCAGGTTGTTCCAAGGAAGATAGTTTTCCGGATCGAGTTCGGTGGCCCGCCGATACATCGCGGCAGCCTTGTCGTATTCCGCCTGGGCAATGTAGAACGTTCCAAGCCGGTTGTAACCACGCCAGTACTGCGGACGCGAATCAATCGCGCGTTTGTACGCCGCCTCAGCCTTGTCTGGCTGGTTGAGGTGCTGGTAGGTCTCCGCAAGGCTGGCGTAAGCACGCTCATTGGCTGGTTCTAGCTGCACAGCCTGCTGGAATTGTTCCGCCGCTTTGTCGTATTGCCCGGTGCCATCTTCGAGAAGCCCAAGGCACATGTGCCCTTCGGTTCCGGCATTGCCGAGTTCGACTGCCTTGTTGCAAGCCTGCTGCGCAGGAACAATCCACTGCTTCCGTTTTCCCAGTTGATACTTCAGCCAGTAGGTCTGGCCCAATCCCGCTTCGGCCTGGCCGAAGTTAGGATCGATCTTCAGCGCCTGCTTGAAAACAATTTCCGCGCTGGTCAGGTTCTCTGGCTTGCGCCAGTCCTGTAAGTAACCGCGTCCTTGCACAAAATACTGGTAAGCCTCAGGTTGGTTCGTGGAGTGCGCTCCGAACGCCTGCTTCTCCTCGCTGCGCAGGGAGATCTGAAGCGCAGCGGCTACGCCGTTTGCGATTTGATCCTCGATTGTGAACAGATCCGACACGGGAGCGGTGATCTGCGCTCCCACCAGATTCTTACCGCTCTTGGCATCGGTCAAGCTGTAAGCCGCGCGCACCAGGTCGTTCGCCTGCTCCAAAGACACCGTCAGCCCCAAATTGACACCGAGTTCTTTGCGGGCATCGGCCAGGGTTTCGATTTTCTTGTCTTCCAGCGTGCGCGCCGGCACCACTTCGAGATCATGATTCGCGCTCAATTGCGAGAGCTTCGCCGCGACATTTTCGAGAAGTCCTTTGCCGAACGCGGTTATCTTGGTATCGCCGGCGACCGCTGCGAACGGCAACACGGCCATGCTCTTCCGTTCCGGCACGAGAGATGCGCCTGACATAGTTTGACCCGCTGCGGAGTTTGCCAGCCGCCGCAAGAGTCGTGGTCCCCATGCGATTGCCGCGATGAGCACGATCACGGCTACTGCAGCCATTGTCAGCCGCATCTTTCTCTGCGGAGACCATCGGGTCGCGACCCGTACCGACTTCAGGGATTTTCCCGACTCGTAATCTTTTTTCAACTTCAGGAGGTCGCGATGAATCTCCGTTGCGCTCTGGTAGCGCATATCGCGATTCTTGATCAGGCACTTGTCGATTATTTCTTGCAGACGCTGCGGGAGGCCGGGCACAGACTCATTCAGTGACACCGGAGCCTGACCCAGAATCGCGTGAACGGTTACCGCCCACGTAAATCCGGAGAATGCCTGCTTGCCGGTAGCCATCTCGTACAGCAGCACGCCGAAGGAGAACAAATCGGTGCGGGCATCGAGCGGTTCGCCGCGTGCCTGCTCTGGCGACATGTAAGCAACCGTGCCGATGGCTGCTCCTGTGTGAGTCAGAGGCCCGGTCGAGGACAACGTCGCTTCGCCGGGACCGGTAAGATCGATGGCCGTCAGCTTCGCTAAGCCGAAATCGAGGATCTTGGCCTGCCCACGCTCGGTAATAAAGATGTTCGCGGGTTTGATGTCGCGATGAATGATGCCCTTGGCATGCGCCGCCTGCAGAGCATCACTGATCTGTAGCGCCCAGTCGAGCAGTGTGCCGAGGGGAACGGGTTGATCGCCGATGCAGTCACGCAGCGTTTGTCCTTCCAGCAATTGCATCGCAATGAAGGGGCGGCCCTGGTCTTCGTCGATCTCGTAGATGGTACAGATGTTCGGATGATCGAGCGCCGATGCGGTGCGCGCCTCGCGTTTGAAGCGCTCCAGGGCGCGCGGATCGCGCACGGAATGGTCCGGCAAAAACTTCAGGGCGACCAGACGCCCAAGGCGGATGTCTTCCGCTTTATAGACAATACCCATGCCGCCCGCACCAAGCTTCTCGTGAATGCGATAGTGCGAGACAATCTGCTCAGTCATTGGCGCGCGTAACTCCGGTCGGGCCCCGAATGCTGGCATGGTAATTAAGTCAACTGGAGAGGTGCAATAGCACTGATAGGGTTAGCGTGAGGTAATTCCTATTTAAGGCGGTTCACTACCTGCGAGGGCAGGCGAATGTGAATCGTGTCTCACTTCCTTTTGCAACGCGACCACCCAGAAGGAGGTAGAATCCCCGAACATAATCGATCACCACGAAACACAAAGGCACGACAACGCGTTCGTAGCGGAGGCAACTCGCGTGGCACTGGGTATGGAAGGGGTTACGGGAGGCCGAACGATTACTTCTTCTTCCCCATTTTTCGGGAGATCTCTTCGTAGATCTTGGGGCGCATCTCGGCCAGGACGCTATCGACGATGCTGGCGATGCCTTCCGGATCGGATTCCGAAGATCCTTCCTCGGGAGTCTTCTCCGCGCCCGCGGCAACCGCCATGGCTGCCTCATCCTCAGGATCTGAGGTTTCTCTGCGGGAGGTTTCGGGCGATGCGGCCTTGGGATCGCCAGACTCACGAATGCGTCGCCAGCTGGCCCACGCGGCGGCAGTATTCGCTGCGATTTCGGATTCCTTTTTCGCCACTTCCCCTGTACCTCTAGGGGCGGATTCGCTGGTCGTTACCGGTGCTGTTGCTGTGTCGGAAACGTGGCTCGCGGACCCTCGTTCTTCTCGAACTTCATCGACAATAGTGGCTGCGGGTATTTCAGGGGCTGCCGCGTCAGTTCCGGATATCTCTTCGTGCACCGCCGAGACTTCCGCCACAACCGGCGTCAGGACTTCGCGATTCGAATCGTGGTTTTTTGAATCTTCGTTTTTCGAGTCGCCGAACTTCGCGTCTTCGATTTTCGGATCGGCGATTTTCAGATCGGTGATTTTCAGATCCGAGGTTGCCGGGGAAACGGGTTCTTCGACTGGGGCATGAACCGCGTCCGATTTCGCCGACTCCGATTTCGAAGTTTCTGAATCTGGCTCCGAGAACCGGCTTGCCGAACTTTCTTCGACGCTGGGCGCGGCGACCTGAACCGGCTCGGGCGCAACCTGGACCGCCTCTTCGGCTTTCTCAACCGGGGCAGATTCGGGCTCTACGGCAGCGGATGTCTTCCGTTCGACGTAGGATGCCGCCACTGCTTCAAGTTCTTTCACCGCTGCGCTGATAGCGTCAGTCGCAGCGTTGGCAACCTCGCTCAATGTCTGCGCTGCTTCAGGCGCCGGAGTCGCCGGAACGGGGGTAGCTGCGTCGGTCGTCGCAGCGGGTTCAGCCGAAACTGGCTTGATCTCTTCAGACGACGAAGAAGCTCCGGTATGACCGCTTTCCGCTGCTGCAAATGCCGCATAGGCCTTCTGCATCTCGTGTTCGAGAGAAATTGCAGATTCCTCAGGAGCAAGCGCCACGGAAACGGCCGTCCAATGGGGTCTTGTTGCAGAGGGCCCAGCTCCCGCGCCCACTGCCATGGTGACAGGTTCGTCTGCCGACCGGTCGATTGAAGAATTGGACCACGATCCCGAACTTGCTGACGCCGATTTGTCTGCGTCTGCCTCTAGGCCAGCGATGGCCGCGGTCACTTCGGAAGCGCTGGGAACAGAGACGTTTGTGGCGTCGTTTGAGGCTTCAATCTTCTCTTTGATTTTCTGTTCTGCTTCTTCTTCGGATTTTTGCTCCGCGAAAGTCGCTGCGGGTGACGCCGCGGCAACTGTTGACGGCACTTCCGTTGCAGGCCTCGCCTCTTCGATCGCGTCGGTCTTCGTTTCGGCCTTAAGTTCCGTCTTGGCTACTTCCGGCACAGGCTCTTCTTGCCGGCTTTCCCCAATCTTGCCCTTCACCTGTGCAGCCGCCGCAGCCAAGGCCGCGATCTCTTCGGGGGTTACATCCTTCGGCAGGCCCTCAGGCGCCAGGGCTCCGAGATCAACCTTGGCTTCTTCCGCTTTCGGTTCATGCGGTTGATCCGTGGGTTTGTGCTCCACGACCGTGCGCAAATCCTTATTGACGGCGTTATAGATTGCCGGATCGTCGCCATCCTCTTGCTCGACCTTCTCTTTTTTCTTGGAGGGAAATGAGATCCGGTTCTTCCAGCCTGAATCTTCGTCCACGGCGACGGTCTTGTCGTATCGACCTTCGTCGAGCGCCGCGTTCGCGCGCGCAAACCTTCCCGGCTTGGAGGCCTCCGAGCGGGGCACAATCTTGTCTTCCATCTTGCTCAGGGCGCTCAGTAGCTCGCTGGCCTCGAAAGGTTTAACAATGAAGCCGTCGGCGCGCGCGCGCCTGGCTTCTTCCGGCTTGAAGGGCTCTAGTTTTCCGACAGTCAACAGGACGGGAACTCTGGAGGTCTCCTGCGCTTCCTTAAGTCGCTGGCAGACCTCAAGCCCGCTGTAACCGGGCATATAAACGTCGAGGACGATCAGGTCCGGCTTCTGCTCGGCGATTTTCTTCAGCGCCGCGGAGCCGTTATTTACGGTGATGACTTCATACCCCGCATCCGCGAGGATCTTCCGCCCCATATTTTGAGCGGTTACGCTGTCATCGGCGAGCAGTATCTTCCGGGCCAAAGGTTTCCTCTGATGAGGGGAGATAACGCGAAGGTAACCCGAGCCGCACCCTAAGTCAATGATCCAGAAGGGAAGTAACCGGTTACCAGTGGTCAGCACCTACTGCGTAGGCTCGATCTTCAGGCATCCGACCCGAGACTTCGAAGCACGGCCACGGCCCCAGAAACGGAGCCGAGACCCGAGCATTTAAGGTCCGACAGCGGCTCCTAGAACGGGACGATCTTCTTCAGGCCCGTCTTTTTCTTCTTCTTGCTGCTGGAAAGATCCTGATCGGTGGCGAGAGTGTTGTCGGTACTCGCCGTGGCCGAGGATGAGGACTGACCCTGCTGAATCTCATTCACCTGCGGTGGCGGAGGCAGCGACGTATCACTGCCAGTATCAGTCGGCTTGAGTTCGTTCGGATCCGGCGCAGCATTTGGCTTCAACTCGTTTGGGTCAGGCGCCGCGGCCGGAGGCGTTGCCGTGGCCGCGTTTCCAAAGGGCGAGCCCCCTGGCGGAGTCGCGTCCGTCGGAGGTGCAGAGTCCTCGGGCTGGCCCGGCTGCTTGATGACCTCAACTCCCACGCTCTTGTCGGGTACTCCTGCGGCTGCGAATGTCTCTTTGCGGATGACCGAAGTCGCGGCCACGGCTTCCGGATCGGCGAGCGTCGGCTCTCCGACTTTGGCCGCAGAGGCCACATCGGGCCCTTTCCTCACGAGTCCCATCATCTTCTGCAGGGTGGTGGCCTCGCTACGGCTGTCAATCTCGGCTTTGTTTTGCGCCACCGCTGCCTTGGTTGGCCGCGGAATCGGTTGGTGCAAAGCGGTCAAGCGCCTCTTGGCATCGTCGGAGCGATCCATCAGTGGATAGCGCGTAAGGATCTGGTCGTAAGCCTGTGATGCTTCTTTGGTTAGCTCCCCAAGGTAGCGTGCCTTCACTGCCTCGGTGGTGCAACCTCGGGGCATGCCATGCACGTCACATGTGGGCGCAGTACGCATGCGGACCATCTGTCCTTCGTAGTTCTGTCCCAGCAGGTAGAGCGCTTCATCCGCGCGGCTGTACAGCGGATACTTTTCCATCAGCGTCTGCAGGCGCGCGATCGACGCAGGGTATGACTCGCGTAAATAGTAGAAGCGTCCAATTTCAAACTCGCGTTCCGCGAGGACTTCCTGGACTTCCAGCAGGCGCTGCTTGGCTTCGGGAACCAGCTTGCTGTCGGGATATTGGAGGATGAGCTTCCGGTATTCGTCTTCCGCGCGCTTGGCGTTGGTGTAATCGCGGTCGGGCTTCTCCATCTGCTGGTAATGGATGTTGGCGATCTTCAGCTGCGCCTCGGCCGCTTCCGGCATGTTGGGGAAGAAGATCTCGAAATCGCTGTATTCCTGCTCGGCCTGGGCCAGAGCGGCTGTGCCGCCCTCCGCGTACCAGGAATCGCCGACTGCCAGTTTGGCCCGCGCGATGTACTCAGAATCGGGATAGGTATTGATCAGGGTCTGCAGCGTGAGGCGCGCTACGTCGAAACGGTTGTGCCGCATCGCGTCCATGGCCTTGTCGAACAGCACTTTATCCGGCTGCTTCGATCCGACACCAGCCAGCGGGTTCACGGACTTCTTGTTGGTGCAGCCGATGGTGATCACCAGCAGCAGGCCCAACATTGCGATCAACGGATTTCGACGTGACATTTCTACCTCGATTTGGTCGTGTGGGGCGGGGTCTTTGGCCCGGCCGCCGAGCGAGCTCGGTTGTTTCTCTTGTGCGGTGGCCGGTCTGACGTCGCTCCGAGACCCGGCCGCACGTTGCAGCCGGGCTTTGCCCGGCCCGACCGGGTCTGAGACCCGGTCCCACAAGAACTGGAACTAGACTTTCTGCATGGCTGCTTCGTTTGCCATCTTCAGCAGTGCCTGTGCATTCTTGCTTGGATCACCATTCCCGAACACCGCGTTGCCCGCCACCAGAATTTCTGCGCCTGCGCGTACCACATCGGAAATCGTTTCGAGCGCCACCCCGCCGTCAACTTCGATGCGGTATTGCAGTCCGCGCTCATTGCGGATCTCGGCTAAGCGGCGCATTTTGTGCAGCGTGGACGGAATGAACTTCTGCGCTCCAAATCCCGGATTCACCGACATCACCAATACGTAGTCCACAATGTCGAGCACTTCCGAGAGCGTCTCCACTGGTGTCGCAGGATTAATGACCACGCCTGCCAGGCAGTCGTGACTTTTAATCAGGTGCAGCGTGCGGTTCAGATGGCGGCAAGCTTCCTGATGCACGGAAATCCAGTCCACACCTGCGTCGGCGAATGCCGGGATGTACTCGTCCGGATTCTCGATCATGAAGTGGCAGTCGAGCGGCAGTTCCGTCACCTTGCGCAGCGACTTCACGACCGGCGGACCAATCGTGAGATTCGGAACGAAGTGCCCATCCATGATGTCGACGTGGATGACACTTCCGCCGCCCTCAGCCGCGGCGCGGACCTGTTCGCCGAGCCGGGCAAAATCGGCGGAAAGAATCGACGGTGCCAGTTCGATCAAATATGCGCTCTCAGAATCTGGTTTTTCAGCGGCGCTCTCGCAAGATTAGCGTGTAGAAATTCTAACACGCAGACCAGGGTAATGCGGGCTTGGCTGCGACTTCGGTCCACTGCGAATGGAGCGAGGTTCAAGGCTTGAGCGAGGCCGTGTAGGCAGCGAGGGTGATCATGTCGTCGATCGTCATATCCGCGACCACTGGCTTCATGGGTTGAACCGTTGCACCGGTGCGCGCGCCGCTTTGAATATCGTAGAGTTGCCGGACGATGTAGCTCGGCGAACGGCCGGCTAGAGCCGGCACTTTGGCTTTGCCTTGGAGTTCTCGGCCGTGGCAGGTTGCACAGCGCAGCGCTTTGCTCGTGCCTCCTTTCGCCAGCGCCTCGCCTTTCTTGACGCTATCCAGCGGCACGTAGGCAACGAATCCGGAGCGATCGTCGCGCAACTCGGTTCGTTCCAGGTTTTCCGGAGTCTCAATGATGCGTTTGCCGATCGGCTCCGTCTCGCCCGTGTCCAGTGCGACCAGCATCCATCCCGCAACGTGCGTCTTGGGAACCGTGCTGCTTTCAACCACGCGGATCCAGGGCTTCGGTTTCAACTCGGAGAAATAGTCAGCGGCGTCCCGGATCTCTTTCGCGTTCGCCTTGGTTTCGTACGCGATCATCGTGCTGGTCGGCGCGTGTTTCGGTTCGGAGCTATGGCGCAGTCCGCTCTTGAAGTCGGCCAGTTGCTGAATAATGTAAGCCGCTGGAAGGCCAGCCAGACTGGCGTTCTCAGGTCGTCCTTGACCGTTGGGCAAATGGCAGTAACCGCAGGCGTAGACGTCCGAGGGCCTGCCATGCGAGACGATGCCAGGCATCGGTGGATGGTCGGCGGGATGCCAGTCCGTTGCCGTGAATAGATCCGCAATCTGCGCGAGCGTGAAAGCCGCATCGCTGTCAGGGACGTGGCGCAGAGCATTGTCCGGAGGCTTTGGGGAGGATGTTGGCGCCTCGGTTGGCGGGTTGACGGCAAAGGCCCAATAGGGGGGAGGTTCGTGCGACGGATTCGCCGGTTGATTCTCGGAAGCCGGATTTTGCGCTCCGACGAGTAGCAAAGATGCGGCCAATACGATCGCGGCACACTGAAGAATTCGCATAAGGATTTCCGGAACGACGCAACAGCGTATTCGATTGAGCAACTTTAATCCACCGGCAGGATGCCGCGGCCACGTTTCCGATTCTTGAGCGTGTTACCCTCGTCCGGCGTGTCTGCGATCGTCCAACTCGGGCCGGCGGCATATAGTGTCACCGCCGTTTTTCTGTGGGGCGCGGCCGACTTCGCTGGCGGATTCGGATCGCGCCGTGCCAACGCATTCGTGCTTACTGCGTTCTCGCACGTCTGCGCGTTCGTGTTGATGTTCTCGATTGCCGTCGGACAACATGGAGCGTTTCCCTCACGTGCGAGCATCGTGTGGGCGCTGATCGCAGGCGCCGTCGGTGGATTCTCTCTGGCCATCTTTTATCGCGCTCTGGCATCCGGCCAGATGGGCTTGACCGCGCCGATCGGGGCTTTGCTGGGAGCGGCCATACCTACGATGGTCGACATCGCTCTGGAAGGCGCACCAAGCCCGTGGTCGATTGGCGGCTTCGCGCTCGCCATCCTCGCGATCTGGCTGATCACCCGCCCGGAGCCATCCAATGAAGCGGAGCCGTCTGGACGTCCTGCAGGTGTTGGGATGGCTGCGCTCGCGGGCGTAGGATTCGCGGGATTCTATCTCTGCATTCACCAGGCCAGCGGCTCTCCGATCTGGATCGCGGCAATCTCTCGAGTCGGATCGGTCACCGCCACCGGCATCGCGGTAGTCGCAACCCGCGCGCCACTTCGACTCGATGGTCCCCGCGCCATTCTCGGCATGTTTGCTGGATTTCTCGATATCACAGCCAGCGCGCTGTTTATCTTTGCAAGTCAGCACGGGCGGTTGGACGAGGCTGTCGTCATTACTTCGCTGTACCCGGCCGTGACGGTATTGCTGGCACGCTTGGTGTTGAAAGAACACTTCAGCCGGTGGAAGTTCATCGGGTTGCTGGCGGCGCTCGCAGCCGTGCCGTTGATCGCAGCGGGTTAGAAGTGGGCGTATTCTCTATTCGAGAATAAAGAATGAACGAGGGGTCGAGGGGTCCGATGGCTCTGCTTGAAATCCGCAACCTGACCAAGGTCTTCCCGCATGGCGAATCGATGTGGGGTGGGAAGTCTGCCGGGGAAGTGCGCGCCGTGGATGATGTTTCGCTCGATATCCAGGCAGGCGAGACGCTTGGGTTGGTCGGCGAATCGGGTTCCGGCAAGAGCACACTGGGACGGCTGATCCTTCGTTTGATTGAACCCACGTCCGGTTCGGTGCGCCTCGAAGGCCGCGATTTGCTGGCAGCCAGCAAGGGCGAGATGAGAGGCTTGCGTCGCGACCTGCAGATCATTTTTCAGGATCCATTCGCCTCGCTGGATCCGCGTTTCCGCGTGGAAGACATCATCGCGGAGCCACTTATTATTCACGGGAATTCACGTCCAGAGAAGCTCAACGTTCGTGCTCGAGTCGGAGAACTGTTGCGCGCGGTCGGGCTCGACGAATCCGCGCGCACACGCTATCCGCATGAGTTTTCGGGAGGACAGCGCCAGCGTATCGGAATCGCGCGCGCGTTGGCGCTCCGGCCAAAGTTCATCGTGTGCGACGAACCGGTCTCGGCGCTCGACGTCAGCGTGGGTGCGCAGATCGTCAATCTGCTGGCGCAGTTGCAGCGCGACTTTGGATTGACTTACCTGTTCATTTCTCATTCGATGCCGGTAGTGCGCTATCTTGCGACCCGCATCGCAGTCATGTATCGCGGAAAGATTGTCGAGGTCGGCGATACTACGCAGATCACTGAGCGACCGGCGCATGCCTACACGCGGAGCTTGCTTGAAGCCACGCCGGAGTTGCTCGCGTAGAACCTCAAATCTTGAACCACTAAGGACGCTGAGGTTTACGAAGGAAACCTGAGCGGACGTGTGGTGACCGCCGCCCTTCGATTCCCGCACGGCAGGCTCTTCGGCAGTCAGGAGCGCAGCCAGCCGTGCCATACTCTTTGCATGTCCCGCCCCGAGCCCGGTTTTACACGCGATCTCTTTGAGCTAGTTTTGGGTTACGGGCTGATCCTGTTCGTGCTTTGGATGCCGGAGTTTCCGCAGCGCGTTCTTTCGCCGGTCGCCCTGGTGGTGACGCTGACCATCGTCCTCGCACGCCGTCCGAGGGTGGACGATCTCGGCATGGGCTTCCGTGGGCTCGGGCGTTCGTTCTGGATTCTTCCGGCCGCGATTGTCGTCGCGATCGCGAGCGTGCTGGTTGCGAAACAGATCGGGACGCTGCATCCGCTCTACAAAGGCGATTTCAAGCACATCGGCGGCTACGTCGCGTGGACGCTCTACCAGCAGTTCTTGATGAACGACTTGTTCATGCCGCGGCTTACCCGCCTTCTCGGCGGCGAGGGCGCTGCCGTCGGTGCGGCGGCGGTACTGTTCTCGGCGGCGCACCTGCCGAATCTGCCGCTCACGGCCGCGACGCTGGTTTGGGGAGCAATCTCGTGCGGACTGTTCCTGCGCTACAAAAACCTCTACGCCCTCGGCCTCGCTCAGGGACTGCTCGGGCTGTGCTTCGCGGTCTGCGTGCCAGATGCGCTGCATCATCATCTTCGCGTCGGACTGGGATACCTGCGTTATTCCTCGCCGCAGCCTCGTCCATAACTAAGCGGCGACCAAGTTCTGTTCGCCCGGTCGATTTTCTGTAAGTCGTTGAGCCTTGGTGTAAGTGATTGAAAAGTCGTAGAAGGGGCCCAGGAAGCTCCAGGACGCATCCTTTCGCGGGGACGAAGTTCTTGCCTGGGTGCCCGAGAGATCGTCGATCCTAGGGTCGTTTCCGGCGCAGGAAAGGGTATTTTAAGCGGCGAACGGAGTGGCTTTCCGGCACGTAGGGGAGCGAGTAGTTGTTTGTACGTACATATACGTACGTATATAGAGTTAGTGCGGTCTTTTTTCCTGCTCCGGGCGCCTAAAACCACCAGGACCACAACCAATCGACGCAGGTATGTGTGATCGTCGAGGCCGGAACGCGACGGTGCTCGCGCCAGGCGCGGCCATAGAAGATTCCCGCTATGATGGCCAGCAGGACATAGCGCCAGTTGAAGTGTGCGGAACGTTTGTTGAAGTGGGAGAGCCCGAACAGAACCGACGCAATGACAAGTGCAGCGCGCCGTCCGACCCGGCGTTCCAGTAAGTTCTGTACCCAGGCGCGAAAGAATAGTTCTTCTGGCACGGCGACAAAGACAAAAATTCCCGCCCACGTAAGAGCCGCTTTGCCGATTGGTGGCACATTGGCGTGTGGGCGGATGAAGCCGAGCGCGAGTCCGAGGACAAGCACGGCGGGAGCGAAAAACAAGAGTTCTCGCAATCCTGTCTTCCAGTCGCTCCATCGCAGGTGAAAATCAAATCCTGAATTGCTCAAACGGCGGATGCCGAGAAAACCATACAAGCCCGCGTCTACCAGCAAGAGATTGTTTAGACCTCGCAAGCCGGAAGGCCACGCAGCATCGAACCAGCGCAGATCGACCGCCAAGCCCAGTGTGAGCAGAATCAGAGCGTCGCGCCAGTTTCCACGCTGCTCGGGATCGGCAATGGCAGCCTGCGCGAGCAGCCACGCGATTGCGACTGGCAGCACGGCGTATAGCGCAAGCCACTGCCAGCGAAACATGTGCTGGGTCGCCGAAATAACGACGTAGGGCAACGCCAATAGCGCTGGCAATAGAAGGCGAACGGCAAGACGCCACTTCGCAACGGCTAGCGCTACACGCTCGGCGGCAAATCCAAAAGCGGCGGCGGGCGCTAGCTCCGCTACGAGGACTGCGATTACAACCGGCGTCGCATTCGACATGCGCACTATCTTATCCGGGCGGTACAACTGCCCGGCAAGGGTGTCGCGGCCGGTGCAACGCCGGTGCCCCCTCAGACCGCAAGAGGCAACTCTATTTACTCGAATGCAATTTTTGCGGACGGACCACGGCCAACTCCATCTCGGAGTTGCGTCCCGCCAGCTCGCGCTCGGCGCGCGAAACAGCGAGTTCCCGCCCTGAGGTGTTGCCCGTCACCCACACTGCGGAGAGAAAGTAGTTCTGTCCATAGCGATGAAACACCAGCTTGCTGCCATCGCTGGCGGTCCGTGAGGCGCTGTGCGTTCCCACGAAAAGACCGGTTGTGTTTGCATTGAAAATTCTGACATGCGAATCGTCCACGGCGGTAACGATGTAGTGTCCGGCGGGCAACGTTTGTCCGTTGACGGCAAAGGGAAAGGGAACCTCGACAACCACGTCTCCGGGGCTGGTCTGACCCATCGCGGCGGAAGCCGCTACCAGCAAAGCCGCGCACAAGGCGATCGGAAAGAACTTCATAACTCATCTCCTTGAAAATTGATTGGAACTGAAGGGGCCCGTTTGTCCGACTCAGCGGAACAGGGCGGAATGCGCCTGCAGGAGGGAAATCACTTCAGCGCCGGACCGCACCGGCCTACTCTTTTTTCCGGCAGGTCAGAACTTGGCTGCCAGATTTCTAGCTAATCGGATAGTGAAGCGGGAGGCGCCTTCGTTACAAAATCTTCTGAAAACCGCCGCCAACCTGCTTGTGCAGGCGCCCGGCTCGGACTAGAATGCCCTCGAATCTTTCGTAGGAGGCACTTATGGCCGCTGCTCCGGTCGTACCCGCATCGCCCACTCCCGCGTCCGAACCCGCGCCGCTTTCCCAGGGCGCGCGGATTATCGACACGTTCATCGCGCCATCCAAAACATTTACCGATCTGCGCCGCAGCGCGAGTTGGTGGGCACCGTTCCTGTTGATGATTGTCGTCTCGACGGTGTTCGTTTACACCGCGGGACAGAAGATCGGATTCCGCAAGATCATGGAAAACCAGATGCAGGCGCAGCCCAAGGCGCAAGAGCGTCTGGAAAAACTCCCGGCCGATCAGCGCGAGCAACAACTGGAGGCTGGCGCGAAGTTTACGGGTATCGTTTCCTACCTCTTTCCGGTGATTACGTTAATCATCTGGCTGATCATCGCGACGGCGTTGTTCGCGACGTTCAAGTTTGCCGCTGGGGCTGACGTGTCGTTTGGAGTCTCGCTCGCGATTGTGATTTATGCTGCTCTTCCACTCATGGTGAAAACGTTGCTGGCACTACTGTCGGTGGTCGCAGGGATGAGCCCGGATTCGTTTTCGTTCCAGAATCCAGTCGCTACCAATCCCGGCTATTTCATGAATCCCTCCGACAACGTGTTCCTGTATAGCCTGGCCTCCGGACTGGACATTTTTATGATCTGGACACTGGCCTTGACGGCAATCGGTTTCACCTGCGTTAGTAAGGTGAAACGTGGCACGTCATTCGCGATTGTGTTTGGATGGTGGGCGTTTTTCTCGCTGGCAGGTGCCGCGCTGGCCGGTGCATTTTCGTAGACCCCGGGACGGCGTTGTGCCCAAGCCAGCGAACTATGTCTATCCGTTTCCCAATCTGCCTGCGGTGAACTAGCGCGCAGCGAGAGGCATCATTCGGCAATCGTTTCCAGCAACGGCACCACCTCGGGCGGAAGTGTTAGATCGAGGCTCTTGAGATCTTCCCTCATGTGATCGGCACTGGAAGTGCCGGTCAACGGTAAAATGCCGACCGCGCGTGCGAAGCTGAACAGCACTTGCGCGGGAGTTGCGTTTAGCCTGGCTGCCAGCGCGATCAAGGGGTCAAGACGCAGCACCTCACGATTTGCCGTTAACAGCGAGAATCCCTGATAGACGATCTTGTGCTGCTCGCAGAACGATCGTACTTCGCGATCCCATCCGAGGCTGGCAAAGCAGCGGTTCTGAACGAAGGCCGGGAGTTCGGCGTGCGCGACCGCCATCTGCTCAAGGTGCAGCAACGAGACATTGCTCACGCCCAGTAGGAGCGTGCGCCCGGCGTCGCGCTCTTTCCGCATCGCCTCCCAGACCTCAGTGTCTGCGTCGGTCCATTCATCATGGGAATCGGGGCCATGCAACAAGTAGCTCTCAACGTGGTCGGTACCGAGATGTTCGAGCGAGCTGGCGAGAGACTGATTGACCTGAACTGCGAGAGGCACCGCGGGGTCGTAGGGCAGACGATGGTCCTGACCGCGCTGATACGTGAACTTGGTCTGCAGAAAAAGGTCGGCGCGCGTCACGATGTCGGCGCGATAGGCTGCGGCCAGACCCTCGCCGACTCCGGCTTCGAAATAGTGTTTGCGCTGGTTGGCGGTGTCGATGGCGCGAAAGCCCATACACAGGGCGCGTTCGGTAAGAGCGGCGGTGCGGTCTTCCTTCCATGCGGTGCCGTAGAGAAATTCTGGGACGGGTAACGGCCGAGCGGGCATCCGCCATTGTGCCATGAAAAGCGTTGAACCACAGAGGACACAGGGGTTCACAGAACAGCTTTCGAAAACTGTGTCCCTCTGTGTTCCCTGCGGGTGAAGTTTTTTGCACCGAAATGAATGACGGGGTAATCAGTGCGGGGTATATTCTTTAGTGCCTTTAGGAGGCCTCTGTGAAACGCACTCTCGCCGTTGTCTGTCTCCTTGTTTGTGGAACGCTTGCCCAGGCTCAAAATGCAATGAAGGCTGCACCAGCCGCGTCTGCAGCATCTACGGCCGCGCCGACCAAAGACCCGGTCGCCACCGCTGCTCGACTTATTCTGCAACGCTTCCAAAACAACACAATCGGCGCCATCGAGGCGATGCCCGCCGACAAGTTCACTTACAAGCCCACAGCCGATCAGATGACCTTTGCCCATCTGGCCGCGCACATCGCCAGCTCGAACGACCTCTTCTGTTCGAAAGCGGCGGATGTCCCGGCGCCCAAAGTCGACGAGCCCAAAGAGACCGATTCCAAGGATCAGCTAGTGGCCGCGGTAAAAGCGTCGTTCAGCTTCTGCAGCGACGCGTTGGCCAAGATGGACGACTCAAAGCTGGGCGACACGATCGAACTGTTTCCAGGACGCCAATTCCCTCGCTCCGTCGCGGTTCTGGCAATCGCCAGCAGCATGTCGGACCATTACGCGGCAGCAGCGATGTATCTGCGGCTGAATAACATTCTGCCGCCGTCGGCGCAGCCCAAGAAGTAATTTCAAGAGGAATTGCAATTCGTCATTGAGGTCAGGGCGGCCTGCGATCAGGTCGCCCTCGTCTTTTCGCGAGTAGAATGGGGTCGGAACAAGTTCCCATCCAGGCATTACGAACGCGGGAGGACATTATGCAACGCATGCTCTGCATTCTTCTGCTTCTCTCAGCAACTGCAGTTCTCGCACAAGACAAGAATCCGGTCACAACGGTAGTGAAAGAGATACTGCCGCGCCAGCAGAAGAACCTGGTGGCTGCGGTCGAAGAAATGCCCGCCGACAAGTTTGGCTACAAACCGACCGAGCAGCAGATGACGTTTGGCCATCTTGTCCTGCATATCGTCGAATCGAACAACTATCTTTGTTCGAAAATCGGGGACGCGCCTGAGGTCAAGGCGCCGGCGCCGCTGAAGGAATCCGATGGCAAAGACAAGCTGGTAGCGGCGCTGAAAGCGAGCTTCGAAGTCTGCAGTACCGCGCTCGGCAAAGTGGATGACTCCAAGCTTGGCGATGAAGTGGAGCTATTCGGCGGGCGCAAGGGATCGCGAGCGTTTGCTCTGATTGCGCTTACGAACGATTGGGCCGACCACTACAGCTCGGCGGCGATGTACCTGCGGCTGAATGGACTCCTGCCACCCACCGCGCAGCCGAAGAAGTAGCAGGAAACAACTGGGGCGTGTCGACCCGGCGCCGACTAGAGTGCGGCGCTGCTGATTCGGTTCATTGAGCGTAACGGCGATGTTTCAACAATTGGTTTCCTCAATGGTGTTGCTCTAAACTCTGGGCGCAGCCCAAATCTTGGAAGGAAGCAAATGACGTTAGACCGTACGGTGACACCGCGCTTGAACCCATCCCAAGTCGACGGACTAAGAATCACAAAACGCGGCCTGGGCCGCTTTCATTGCAACTTTCGGTCTCGGGACAGCGATCAGGCTTGCCGCTTCAGCGAGA
This sequence comes from uncultured Acidobacteriaceae bacterium, assembly GCA_963788555.1. GTDB lineage: Bacteria > Acidobacteriota > Terriglobia > Terriglobales > Acidobacteriaceae > Sulfotelmatobacter. Next base: position 36,755 of record CAWBHM010000012.1, read on the forward strand.
ATCTTCACCGAGATCCTTGATCTGTTCCTTAATTTCCCGCCGCCGGTTCTCTGTCGATTCAAGTTCGGCGGGATCCACAACCGATCCATCGCCGTTTTCTTGCTCTCCCAACTTCTTGAGCAATACCAACTCTTGCAATAGTTCCATCATCTGGTCCGACGGCTTGGTGCTCATCCCGTTGTTCCTCCGATTTCGCCAAAGTTTGAACCCCCGATTAGATGCGATTATTACGGGCTGAGAAAGTAAGGAAAGCCCCTAGATGGAGGTCGAGATGTTCAAAAGCAATTGTGCCACGGTTCACAGTTAGAAATTAGGTCAATATCAAGCGGGAAATGGGCCAATGTTGCACTCCGGCTTGAGGAGCCTCATGTTTCAGACGGGGCATTTTGAGTGCAGTTGAGTACTAATAGCTGGGGTCCGTTCAGAAGTGAGCAATGTTGAACTGTCGAACCACGGCTGCCATGCCTACAATTTCGATGGTGACCAACGGAAGGGAGCGGACATGGCGAACAATGAATCCGAGGTTGAACGCAAGGCGGGGATTGACATGGTTCCCCTTGGGGAATCGTATGAATGGAGGCTGGGGCCAGACGACGATACTATTCTCCGCCACGATTTCTACCTCTCGGTGTCCGAGCAGTTCGCAAAACCGGCGGGGCAGAACTCTAAGCGGCCACGCCCGTGAGGCGTCTTGCCCGAGTGTTCAGTTTGACCAGACGTCTGGAATCAACGTGAACTTGGGCCGATAGCGGGCTGCGTTAATTCACGAACTGCTTTTGCGTACTCGTCAGTCGCGTTTCTCAACTCGGTGCTAAGGTGGTTCGGGTCTTGCGCCCCGGCCTTCCTGAGGGCGTCCAAAACCTTTTGCACCTTCTTCTCGGCCGCTCTCACTTCCTCAATGGTTGACATGGCTATGCCCTTCTTTCCCCCTTCGCTGTTCCTAAGATTCCGAGCGCATCTCTACTCCGGAGCCGATCTGTCACATCTTTGTAGATTTGGGGTCAGGATTCTTTAGCTCGACGCACTTGGCGCAAGTACACTTAAAGAATGGATTGCTCGGCCAAGCCAGATGTCCACATCGAACGCACATGTACCAAGGCTCCGAGCCACCCTGCCCAATCATCGTCTTGAAATGGCCGCCTTCCACGCAATAAGGGCAGCGCATAACGGGCATTCTCGGCTTGCGGGACGCATCCAGAGCGGTCATGGATTAGTCGACATTTCTTATTGCCCGAGAGCATCCCACGTCTTCGGAACGTTCTAGTCGTGGAGAACAATGTTGAGAAGTGAACTGTGAACTCGTAAATCCTCATGGCCTTGATAGTCAATGAACCCCAATTTCCTAAACCTGTTCATGAAAAAGCTAACCCGTGAGCGAGTCGTGCCGATCATCTCTGCGAGGGTCTCCTGACTGATGCTGGGTATTGGAGTTTCGTGCACGCCTTCCTTGCCGAAGTGAGCTAGCAACAGCAGAATCCGAGCTAGTCTCTTTTCGCTGGAATTGAAAAGTTGGTCAACCAAATCTTCTTCGTATCGGATGTTCCGTGTCAGCAAATATGCTACGAACAAATCGGAAAACGTTTGTTCTCGGTGAAGCACTTCCATCATGGACTTCTTGTCGATTCGCAACACAGAGCAATCGGTCATTGCGGTCGCAGCACACAAGCGGAGAGGCTGACCAGTTAGGCAACCTTCACCGAAGAAATCTCCCTCGTTCAGAATACCGATTGTCGCTTCTTTCCCGCTCTTCGACACAACCGTGAGCTTTATTTTTCCTTTCTGTATATAAAAAACACGATCGGACGGGTCGCCCTGAACAAAGATCGGCTGCCTCTTGAGAAAAGATGTGATCCTCCTGCCGCCGTCCACGGTAGACAGGAACGTCTTGGGATCGAATTGGCTGAGCGTCTTTGCCGCTACCACGGGTTTCATAGATCGGCCAACCCCTTTCAGAGGTTCCGAATGCGACGCAAAGCAAGTTCGTATGAAAGGATGAATAAATGCGCAAGAAGGCGAGAACAACGGCAACTGTGCGGGGAACAACTTGGTCCGCGCTCGACGAAATAATGATTTCACCCTTGGTGTCGGAAGTCAAACGTTGTGCCCACAATCACACAGATTGTGGGCGCACCTCTGAGCCGATGGATGTTCGCTAGGGCGTTCCCCAAGCCGATTCCTTCGCCCCCTTGTGCTCGTCTGAGCAGTCGTGGAGGTCGAATTTGGTGCGCAGATACTGCTCGGCACCGTGAGGGTCGTTCTAATAGCCAGGCGTGCGAGAAACAATCTTGCTTGCGGATAACTGTTGTTAGCAGGCCATTTCGCTCATTGAGAATTTCCGGCCTAGCGCCGAGGTTGGCAGGGTCACGGGTGGCCAACTGCTACTTGATCTGCACCAGTTCGTTCGCCGTGGACGCATCGGGAATCGGCGGGGCCGGATGCTGCGGGGCGCGCCAGGAATCGAAGATGGAAACCTGATGCACGCACGAAACCGTGCAGTGCGGCGCGCAGGATTTTTCGGTCAAGTACTCGCGACGCAGGTCGTCTCGCGTGTAGGTCGCCAGCGGAACTCCGGGATAGCCGCGCTGCTGCGAGCAGTAGTGAACGAGTCCGTCTTCGCAGATGTAGAGATAGCGGCCGCCGGCGCGGCATCGCCAGTCGTTGGGCTGGCCTTTCGCGATGTTGTCCTGAAATGAGTTGATGCGGGTGAAGCTGCTCTTTTCCAGCGCCTGCATTTCGTGATAGATGCGGCGTTCTTCGTCGCCCAGCGGCTGCAGCTGGCCGCTGCCGTCGTGAATGATTCCGATGGTCGAAGTGAAGCCCAGTTCAATCGCGCGCTTGCCGATGACGAGCGCGTCCTGCGGATGGGAAATGCCGCCGCCGACCACGGAGTTGATGTTCACGTGAAAGTCGGCGTGTTCGGCCAGCAGTTGCAGTTTCTTGTCGAGAACCTTCAGGCTCTTCTTCGACACTTCGTCGGGATTCACGTTGTCGATGGAGATCTGCAGCCACTCGAGCCCGGCGCGATTGAGGCGCTGAATGCGCTCGGCGACCAGCAGATATCCGTTGGTGATGAGTCCGGCGATCATGCCGTTGGCGCGAATGCGGCGGATCACGTCGTCGAGTTCCGGGTGCATGAGAGGCTCGCCGCCTGAAATGGTCACGACAGCAGTCCCCAGCGAGCCCAGCTTGTCGATGCGGCGGTACATCTCGTCGATCGGCACGGGCTTGGAGAAATCGTCGAACTCGTTGCAGTAGGTGCAAGCCAGGTTGCAGCGGCGCATGGGAATGATGTGCGCCAGCAACGGGTGGTCGGTGGAAGCCAGTGCGCGGACGGCCATATTCGCCCCGCGCAGGTTGCGGTGCAGGGCTTTGGCGCGGCGCCGCAGGGTTGTAAGAACAGATGGCATGAGGGTTTAAGTACTTCTATTACAGCACAGGCTGCGCCTTAGCGCATGCGTGACGACAGCGTTTGGGGATATTTGCGGGGCGAATGGGGAAAGATTTCAGTGGTCCGAAGCCTGCAAATCACTGGGGCGGGATGAACTTGCGCCAGGATTCGTCGTCGCCGCCCAATAGTTCATGGCCAGCTTCGCGCAGGATATCGAGCGCTCGCGCGTGTTCTTCCGGGATGAGAACGTAATCCGTGTCGTAAGTCGAGATCGCGAAGATGGGGATGTCGTTCTTCGAGAGGGGCTCGATGAAGGAGAGCAACACGCCTGTTTGCGAGAATGGGAAAGGGCCTTCGAGTTTCAGGCACATCCAGTGATGTTGGGAGTCCACGTCTCGCGGAAGCTTGTCGGCGGGGCAGACGATCGAGAGTTCGTCGGCGGTGCGCGTGATCGAGGTGAAGTCGCCTTTGGTAGCCCAATCGGGAATGGGCGCGTCGGGTGCGAGGCGGACGATGGCGTAGGGACCGGGAAGTTGGCGGAATTTGAGTTGCTGGTTGCCGTGGTGGTCGACGTCTTTTCGATTTGCGGTCGTCATAGGTGCAAAAGCTAAAACAGCAGGTTTCTCGACTCGCCGTCGCATTCGCTCCGGCTCGCTCGAAATGACAAAGCTTCTTCTAACACGGCGAGGACCGCTTCAACGAGTGCAAACACCGCCGGGCTTCGCTCGGCATGACCGGGTCAAAGACCCGGTCCCACACTAAAACCTAGCCTTCGACAAACTAGCCTTCGACAGACCTAGTCTTCGACAAACCTAGCCTTCGACGGCCTTGCGCAGGGCGGCTCTGGCCAGGATGCGCGTGGAGTCGAGCATGGGGAGCGGGGAGGACTCCTGCGTCATCACTAGCGGAATTTCAGTGCAGGCGAGCGCGACCGCATCGCAGCCCTCGTCTTTCAGGCCGCGAATTACTTCTGTTAGATAGACTTGCGTGCGCGGCAGGAATGTACCCTGGACCAGTTCGTCGAAGATGATGCGGTGGATACGCTCGCGCTGCTCTGAACCAGGGACACGGTGTTCGATGCCCGCAGCCTTCAGCGTGTCACGGTAGACCGGGCCGTCCATCAACGAGCGGGTGCCCAGCACTCCCAGGCGTTTGTAATTGTGACGCTTCGCTTCCTTGGCGACCTCGACTGCGATGTGCAGCCAAGGGCGCGGGGACCGGTGCTCAACCAGATCAAAGGCCTGATGCACCGTGTTGACGGGAGCGATGAGGAAGTCGGCGCCCGCTTTCGCCAGCTTCTCCGCAGAGGAAAGCATGAGATTCTGCGACGCCGACCCAATCGTTGGCGTCGATGCAGTTCTTGTATTGAATGAAGGGATGGCCGTGCATCGACACCTCGGGATGGTTGTAGGGGCCGAGGAGTTCCGCGCCCTCCACGCAGATGGTGCGATAGCAGAGCGCAGCGCCTTCCGCGCTGGATGCGACGATGCCGATGTGTAACATAAGTACTCGGTACTCACTACTCAGTACTCAGTACCATGTTGCCAGTCCGATCCTGTGTCTAAGGCTCACGTCTCAACTCGCTTCGCTTGTGTCGTGCCTTCCGACTTTCGATTAAATACCGAGCAAACGACAAAAGTCCCGTGAAGCGGTAGGTTGGGTCCACATAGTGTTCGATTACGTAGAAAGCGAAATAATAGAAACGACAAAACGCCCAGATTGTGATCACCAGCAGAACTCCCGCTTGCATCGTGGGACGCTGGACGAGGATCAGCATGGCGGCCAACAACCCTAAGAGTAAGAAGAGCCCGCCCTTTGCTTTGATCCATGCCGGGTTCGTTAGATTCCGCATGTTCAGGCCGCCTCAGCGAGCCATGGCTCAGGATTTGATTGTAGCCGGAGTGACTGCGTAGGGACTGGAATCGCGATAGCGCTTTTCGAACTCTTCGCGGGTGCAGATGGTCTTGAGGTCGACAACTCTGTCGATTGCGAGGATGCCGTCGAGGTGATCGATTTCGTGCTGCAGGAGCTCGGAGAGATTGCGGTCGTCTCCTACCTTCAATTCCAGGGTCTCGCCGTCGAGATTCTGGTAGCGAACTGTGATCTGGCGGTGACGCTCGACCTGCATGAAGATTGACAGAAAGCTCAGGCAGGCATCCCAGACGATGATCTTCTCCTCGCTGCGTTCGATGATTTCGGGGTTGATCAGCGGCCAAGGCTCCGCGCCGGGAAGTTGCAGAAAAATGACGCGCTGCAAGATGCCAAGTTGGGGAGCTGCGATGCCGCGTCCGTAGCCGGTTTTGGCGCGCCAGTGAGCGAGGGTATCGGCGAGGTCGCGGACGAGGTCGTGGATTTTGCGCGCGGTGGGATCGAGTACCGAAAGAGCTTTCTGCCGCAGGAGCGGATCGCCGAGTTGGAGAACGGGGCGGATCGGCATGGGAGTCGTGAATGCGGGTTACCTCGCTGCGGCGGCGTCAAACAGGCTTAGCAACTCGAGTTTCTTCTCAGCCGGCAAAAACGATGCTTCGAACGAGTTGCGAGCCAGTTCGCGGAGGTGCTCGTCGGTGAATCCGAAAGCTTCCTGGGCGATTTGGTATTCCCGCGAAAGCGTCGTGCCGAACAAAGCCGGATCGTCGGTGTTGAGCGTGATCATGACGCCCTGGTCGAAGTAGTTCTTGGTGGGATGTTCGGCAATCGTCTTGCACACTCCAGTGCGGAGGTTGCTGGTAATGCAGAGCTCAACCGGGATCTGGCGATGGGCAAGTTCCTCGATCAGATCGGAATCCTGGGCGGCAGTGAGGCCGTGGCCAATGCGCTCGGCGCGCAGATTGAGCGCTCCCCAGATCGATTCGGGAGGGCCAGTCTCGCCGGCATGCGCGGTCAAGCGCAGATCCTGGTCGGCGGCATAGGCATAAACGCCGCGGAAAAGTTCCGGCGGAGCCTTCAGTTCGTCGCCTCCAATGCCGACTCCCACGACGTGACGGTCGCGGTAACGAGCCGCGAGCTCAAAAACCTTTTGCGCTTCCTCGACTCCGAAGTGGCGTGTAGCGTCAAAGATCCAGAGGAGCGATACGCCGAAATCCCGGGCCCCACGGGCGCGTCCGCGTTCGAGGCCTTCGAAGATCGCAGGGAAATCCTGCTTGCGGAAGAGGCAGACACCGACCGCGACATACACCTCGGCATGCAATACGTTTTCTTCTTTCAGGCGCTGCATGAGGCGGTAGGTGACGAGTTCGTAGTCGTCGGGGCCGCGCAGGTGCGCGCTGACTGCCTTGAACGCCATCAGGAAACTTTGGAAATCGGCGTAGTTATAGAGGGTCTCGACCTCAGCCAGAGTGACGTGCTCGCCGTGAAGTTTGCGGAGTTCGAGGAGCGTGGCGGGCTCGATCGCGCCTTCCAGATGCAAGTGCAACTCGGCTTTGGGAAGCTGACGGATAAATGCGTTCGGACGGTCTACTGCAGAAGCCATGATTGTAGATTGTAGATTGCAGATGGAAGATTTGCGAGGGAGCGGCGACCAAGACGGTGGCCCCATTTCAAAACCTTCACCACGAAGGACACGAAGGTACACGAAGGAAGGCCTGCGGCCCACCTCGAGCGTAAACGGCTGAGCGACACTCCGCCTGCGATTGTTTCGGGTACAATCCGGAGTTCTCATATCGGAACGAGGAGAGTATATGAACGCCAAGATCATTCGCAGATTGCTGGTTGTCGGGGCAGTGCTGGCCGTGCCGTTGATCTTGTTTGCTGCATCGGCGGGACCGCAAATCAAAACTGCGTCAGGCATGGTTGAAGGTAAGGACGACGGGACTGTGCAATCGTTCCTGGGAATCCCGTATGCCGCGCCGCCAGTGGGCGATTTGCGCTGGAAGCCGCCGGTAGCAGCGGCGACCTGGACCGGCGTGCGCAAGGCCACGGAGTTTGGCCCGCACTGCATGCAGGGCAAAGTGTTCGGCGACATGAACTTTCGCGACTCCGGCGGCAGCGAGGACTGTCTGACTCTGAACGTCTGGGTTCCGGCAAAATCCTCGGGCGCGAAGCTGCCGGTGATGGTCTGGATTTATGGCGGGGGATTCGTCGCGGGGACGACATCGGAGGCGCGGCAGGACGGCACTCATCTGGCGCAGCAGGGCGTGATCGTAGTGAGCATGAATTATCGGCTGGGTGTTTTCGGATTTTTCGTGCATCCGGAACTGGCGAAGGAGTCCGGAAGGAATGCGGCTGGGAACTACGGTTTGCTCGACCAGTTGGCGGCGTTGCAGTGGGTGCACGACAACATCGCGGCGTTCGGCGGAGATCCGGGGAACGTGACCATCTTCGGCGAGAGTGCGGGATCCTTCTCCGTCAGCGCGCAGATGGCGTCTCCTCTTGCCAAGGGCCTGTTCCAGAAAGCAATTGGAGAGAGCGGCGGGGCATTCTACAGCGGAGGGCTCTCGTTCGAGTCGCTCTCGGCGCGGGAAGAAAAGGACGTGAAGGCTGTTACATCGAAACTGGGAGTGAGCACACTGGCGGAGTTACGTGCGATCCCAGCCCAGAAGATGCTCGATGCTTTCTCGCCACCACAGTCGCAGGGGTTTGATTTCGGTCCGGACGTGGACGGATATTTTCTTCCAGAGCCAGTGCCGGCAATTTTTGCAGCCGGGAAACAGAACGACGTTCCGCTGCTCGCAGGATGGAACCACGATGAAGGCAGCTTCGAGATCGCGTATTCTCCACAGAAGCCGACCTCTGAAAGCATGAAAACCAACGCCCAAAAGGACTTTGGCGACAAGGCGCCGGAGTTTCTGAAACTGTATCCCGCCAACACGCCCGAACAGGCGCTGCGTTCCATCCAGGATTTTGCCGGAGACCGCTTTATTGCATTTTCTACCTGGGAGTGGATGGAATCGCAGTCCAAGACCGGGAAGCAGCCGATCTATCGTTTCCGCTTTGACCTGGGGCCTCCGTCGGATCCGAAGGGGCCGCAGCTTGGCGCGTTTCACTCGGCGGAGATTGAATATGTCTTTGGACAACTCGACTCCAAGGCCGGTGTCTCGTGGAGACCGGAGGACCGTCAGCTGAGCGCAGCGATGCAGAAATACTGGTCAAACTTTGCCCGCAGCGGCGATCCAAATGGGCCGGGACTGGCGAAGTGGCCGGTGTATTCGGCGGCGTGATGGATGGCAGGTGATGTTTCTGGACGCAAAGTCTGCGGCGCACAAGGATGAGTTGCGGGAGCGGTATGTGTTTTTGGCGGGGGTGTGGGCGAAGTAGGAGCCACGTACCCAAATCGAAGTGCAGAGGTCCTTCACTACGCAGCCCGATTCGCATGCGCGAATCGGGCTGCTTCGTTCAGGATGACAGGGCGTTCTTGGTCAAAGCTGAGAGCTGATGGCTGATAGCCCAAACGTAGCCAGTCACAGCTACCTTCTCGCGAACTCACTTCGGTGCCGGCTGTAGAAGACATAAATAAGCAGGCCGAGCGCCAGCCAGATCACGAAGCGCAGCCAGGTAATCAGGGTGAGCCCGAACATCAAGCCGCCGCACAGCAGCACGGAAATCAGCGGGAACCACGGCACAAACGGGACTCGGAACGCACGCTTGCGATCGGGCTGCTTGCGGCGAAGTAAGATCACTCCTAGCGAAACCAGAACGAAGGCAAATAATGTTCCGATGTTGGCGAGGTCGGCGGCATCTCCAATATCCACCAGACCGGCGGGAATTCCCACGGCGAAACAGGCGATCCAGGTGGACCAGTGCGGCGTCTTGAACTTCGGGTGCACCGCGGAGAACAACTTGGGCAGCAGGCCATCGCGGGACATGGCGTACCAGATGCGTGCCTGCCCGTACTGAAAGACCAGCAGCGAAGAGATCATGCCCGTCAGCGCTCCGATCACGATGACGGAGCGGAAGAACGGGTGCACGCCCAGATATTTCATCGCGTAGGCAACGGGCGCTTCGGCGGCCGCGCCGGATACGAAGGTCGTGTACTTCATCATGCCGAGCAGCACGACGGCGACGCCGACATAAAGCAGCGTGCAGACGATCAGCGACATGATGATGCCGAAGGGCAAATCCTTTTGCGGATTGCGCGATTCCTCGGCGGCCGTGGAGACCGAATCGAATCCGATGTAGGTGAAGAAAACGATGGCCCCTCCGGTGACGATTCCGGCAAAGCCAGAGGGCGCGAACGGGGTCCAGTTCGCGGGCTTCACCAGCATTGCCCCGACAACCAGAAAGGTGAGGATGGCGCCGATCTTGACGGCGACCATGATGTTATTGGTGGCCGCCGACTCTTTTATTCCGCGCACCAGCAGCAGCGTGAGAAGGAAAACGATGAGGAAGCCGGGAAGATTGAAATAGGCGCCCGTCCATTGCCCGCCGGCCCAGACCGGACTCGCCCATTTCTCCGGCAAGTTGAGGCCGAACACTGCCAGTTGCGCTTTGGTGTACCCGGCAAAGCCAACCGCGACCGCAACGTTCGAGACTACGTATTCGAGGATCAGGTCCCAGCCGATGATCCAGGCAAAGATTTCGCCGAGCGTGGCGTACGAGTATGTGTAGGCGCTGCCGGCGATGGGGATCATCGACGCCAGTTCGGCATAGCACAATCCGGCAAAACTGCAGGCGATCGCGACCAGGAAGAATGAAATCGCAATCGATGGTCCGGCGGGTGGCCGTCCGTGCATCAGGGCTCCGGCCGTGCTGCCGGTACGCAGAAAGTTCACGATTACGTCGAGCGCCTGCGCATGCAGGATGCGAAGGCGCCTGGAAATATTCTCCGGCGGCCGCCGTCCCGGTGAGCACAAAGATGCCGGAGCCGATGATCGCGCCGATGCCCAGCGCCGTCAGCGACCAGGGCCCGAGCGTTTTTTGCAGGCGCTGGCCCGGAGTTTCCGATTCGGTGATCAGCTTGTCGATGGACTTGCAGCAGAAAAGCTGGTTGTCGGAGGTACGGATAACTTCAGCGGGTTCCGTGGTGATTGTGACAAGCGGTTGTGGTCTCCTGAGCTTCAGCTGTCAGCTATCAGCGCTCAGCCTTCAGCTGGTTAGCGTCTCTCCGTGACTTAGGAGACGCCAGCCACTGAAGGCCAAGCGCTTTATGCCAATCGCCTTACCGCTTCGCCTGACCGCGGGCCAGTTTCTTGACCTTGGGCTTCTTCGATCCGCGCGGATAGTCGCGGGGCTTGAGCGGCTTTTCCGCTTTGCGTTTCTTGCGAGCGGTGCGTTTGGCTTTCTTGCGTTCTTCTTTCGTCAGCTTCGCTGTGTTTGCCATGAATCCTTTTCGAATTGTGCAATTTGGTAATTGTGGTAATTGAGCAATTTGAAAGGCATGAGGCCGTCCCGCGGCAAATTCCCAATCAATGAATTTCCCAGCTACTCAATCGCTTCACGCTCTCTCCAGCTGGGCGTACTTCTCCACCAGTTTCTTTAAGCCGAAGCGAGGAAATTGTACCGTAATCTTGGCTTCTTCGCCTTCTCCTTCGCGCTGGTAGACCGTTCCTTCGCCATATTTGGGATGCCGAACTCTCTGGCCCGGGCGGAATCCGCGCTTGCCCGGTGGGCTCTTCGACCGGCATTTTGGGGACGGTGAACTTCTTGCCGCGGCTGGCGAAGAACTCGGCGATGTTCTCGATGGAGTTGTAGGGGCGCGCCGGAGCGGTCGGCTTCGGAGCGCGGGACTCGCCTCGATTGTCGCCGGCGTGCCAGGACGTGCTTTGGTCTTCGTCTTCGTAGGAATAGTGGGTGGCTTCGGCGTCATAGCCTTGCGGGGCTTCGCCCCGCCGGACGGCCGAGGGCGGCCGTCCCCACATACGAGCTCCGCGCTGAGATCTTCTGGTTCCCAACTCTTCAAGCAGCGGGGCGGGGACTTCTTCCAGGAATCGCGACGGGACGCTGGCTTCGGGCAGATCGGTGCCGTACCGGCGGCGATAGACGGCGCGCGTCAGGATCAGCTGGTCCATGGCGCGGGTCATGCCGACGTAGCAGAGGCGGCGTTCTTCCTCGATGTCTTCCGGGACGAGCATGGTCCGCGAGTGCGGAAAGAGTCCTTCTTCCAGGCCGCTGAGGAAGACCAGGGGAAACTCCAGACCCTTGGCGGCGTGCAGGCTCATGAGCGTGATCTGGGCGCGCTCGTCGTAGTCGTCGGCGTCGGCGACGAGCGCGGCGTGATCGAGAAACTGGTCGAGAGTCTCGGCCCGGTCGCGCGAGTCCATGGCGGCATTGACCAGTTCGCGCAGGTTCTCGATGCGCGAAAAGGCCTCGGGCGTGTCCTCGTCTTCGAGCAGCTTGATGTAGCCGGTGCGGTCGATCAGGAATTTCAGGAGGTCGGCGGTGCTGACAGTGGGAGCGGGAAAGGAAGCAGCAGTTTCCCCGATCTGTGGCTCTGGCGGCTTGGACGATCCTTCTGCGTTAGGGAGTTCGGCCGGCGGGACGCTCGACGCTGGCTGTCGGGAGTCTCGCGGTTTCGGCGGCGCCGAAGTCGAAGGAGAAATTTTCGAACTCGTTGGGGTCGAAGGCGGTGGCATTCTCCGGTTGTGCTCCGTCATCGGCCGGCAGGGCTTCGCCCTGCTGGACAGCCGAAGGCGGCTGTCCCCACACGGACTGAGACAGTGCCGGCTTGTCGCCTGAGCTCTTCCTCCAGTTGCTCGACGAACGCTTCCGGCCAGCATGGCGCGGGCATCTTCGATGAGTTGCTGAAAATTCTTCAGCGACAACAAGGCTCGCTGCGGCAATAACTGGCGGCGCGATGGCCTCTCCAATCGCGCCCCAGAGCGACAGTCCGGTTTCGAGGGCGAGACGTTCCAGCGTGTCGATCGTGCCCTTGCCGATGCCGCGGGTGGGCGTGTTGATGACGCGCAGCAGCGAAATCGTGTCGTCCGGATTCTGAATGACCTTCAGGTACGAGATCATGTCTTTGATCTCGGAGCGCTCGTAGAACGAGAATCCGCCGACCACGTGATATTTCAATCCGTAGCGGCGCATGGCTTCTTCAAAGAGTCGCGACTGCGAGTTGGTGCGATAGAGCACGGCCGCGCGCGGAGTTTCGCCGCGCTCGGTCGCCTCGCGCACATATTTTGCGATGTGGTCGGCGGCGAACAGCGCCTCGTTCTCGCCGTCGGGCGCTTCGTAGTAGCCGATCTTGGTGCCGCCCTGGCGCGAGGTCCAGAGATTCTTGCCCTTGCGGCGAAGGTTGTTCGCGACCACGGCCGACGCCGCCTGCAGAATGTTCTGCGTGGAGCGGTAGTTCTGCTCGAGGCGGATGATTTTCGCTTCGGGAAAATCCTGCTCGAATTCGAGAATGTTGCGAATGTCGGCGCCGCGCCAGGAATAGATCGACTGGTCTTCATCGCCGACGGCGCACACGTTGTGGCGATCTCCCGCGAGCATGCGCATCAGTTCGTACTGCGGACGGTTCGTGTCCTGATACTCGTCGATCAGCAGATACTGGAAGCGGCGGTTGTAGTACTCGCGCACCTGCGGCGCCGACTTCAGCAGGCGGACCGCTTCGAGCAGCAGATCGTCGAAGTCGAGAGCGTTCGCCTTGCGCAGTTCCTTGCGGTACTCCTCGTACAGGTGCGCGATCTTCTCCGTCTTGGGATCGGCCGACTGCAGGTAGAGTTCCTGCGGATCGAGCATGTGATTCTTCGCCCAGGAAATCCGGCCGAGAACCGTGCGCGGCGTGAGTTGCTTGTCGTCGAGGCCGAGGCGCTTCATCACGCTCTTGACGACGGCCTGCTGGTCGCTCTCGTCGTAGATGACGAAGTTCTTCGTGTGGCCGATGGGCGGCTGTCCGGGCACGGTCGAAGGAATGCGCAGGGCTTCAATGTCGCGCCGCAACATGCGCACGCAGAACGAGTGGAAAGTCGAGATCACAGGCTTGGCAATACTAAGTCCGCCGACCAGTTTCTCGACGCGTTCGCCCATTTCGGCGGCGGCCTTGTTGGTGAAGGTCATCGCCAGGATGGACTCCGGCATGACGCCCTTGTGCTCGATCAGGTAGGCGATGCGGTAGGTGATGACGCGCGTCTTGCCGCTGCCGGCGCCGGCGAGGATCAGCACCGGGCCTTCGGTGGTTTCGACGGCTTCGCGCTGCTGCGGGTTCAGTTGATCGAGAAAAGACAATGCGGAAGTGGCTCCAGAGTCGATCATTCAATTTTACAGGGGAATCACAGTCGAAGGGATTGAGAGAGCAGTTTTCAGATACTCGGAGATCCAAAACGAGACAGTGGTGCCCTGTGTGATGCCGGGGCAGCTAATTTTGGCCGCAAGCCATGCGGGTCTCGGCGTTCTTTCCACGGAGTCGAAATGGGCAGCGCACCCTGTGTGGCGGCTTCCTCCTGGGTGCAGGGTGCGCTCGTCCGAGGGGGAGGAGCGTTATGAGTCCGAAGACTTTCTTGGCGTTGGCGGTATTGGTGATGGTGGCCGGGTTGGTAGTCGCAGACCAGCACGAAGCGCAAGCGGGCGAGGTGACGCCGCTGCCGGGCTACAAAGTATTGGATCCCATCCGGCACGGGAATCTGACGGTGTTTCCCGTGGCCGCAGCGAAAAGCTATCCGACTGGCGAGTTCTTGACTCTGGATGAAGGATTGCGCTCAGGAGAAGTGGTTGTAACCGAAGCAGGCAGCGTGCAAGGACTGATCCGGAGGCCTCACACTCCAGCCATTCGTAACGATGGCGCGCAAGTGAATCGCCTCGTTCTGGTCAACAATTCCAAGCGGCCGCTGCTCTTGCTTGCCGGCGAAATCGTGACCGGGGGGAAGCAGGATCGCGTGATTGGCAAAGACCGCATCGTTCCCGCAGAGAGTGATCCGGTGGACCTCAGCGTGTTTTGTGTTGAGCCTGGCAGATGGGTCGCGACCAGCGAGAACTTTGGAGCGTCTGAGTCGATGTATGGAGGCGTGGCCGGAGGAAAGTTGCACGCTCCTGCTCCCATGGCAATGATGGCGCAGCCATCGGTGCGCGCGAAGGCGATGGGCGACAAGAATCAGAATGAGGTTTGGGCCGAAGTGAGAAAGCAGCAGGAAATGGTGACGGTGGAAGTAGCTGCTGCAGCGCCGGCTGTATCGACCGAGATCGCCCATACCAGTTCTTACGCCCGGGTCATGGAAAACGAAGAGGTTAAGAAGCAAGTCGACGCGGTCGCCAAGCCGATCGAGCAGAACTATCAGAGCCTGATCCGGCAACTGCGCGATCGCAATGCGGTTGGGGTTGTGGTGGCGGTGAACGGGCGCATCATTTGGGCCGATGTTTTTGCCAGCACGGATCTGCTGGAAAAGTATTGGCCCAAGCTGGTGCGCTCGTACGCATCCGAGGCAGTGGTCACACGCGCAAAAGAGGTGGAGGTCACCGTCAACCGGGCCCAGGCTTTCCTCGCAGACATGGAAGGACGCAGGGAGATGATCGAGAGCGAGCCGGGAATCTACCGTCACACGGAAGTGACCGGCGATGGATTCAAGGCATTCTCACTGACGTCGTTGCTGCCTAAGACTGGCTTTGAGGTGCACGTGGCAAAAATGGCCGAGTAATCGTAAGGTTGTGATGTTGTTGGAAGAGGCTTTCGGAGCGGATGATTTTGTTGTCCTCTGCGGAATTTTTTGCGACCTCTACGGTTCGGCCATTTTACTTAGCCGCGGAAAGGTCCTAACCGCAAGGGGCGCCAAGAAAAGCCGCAAAGATCGCTAAGAGAGGCTGTTTGAATCGTTCTTCTGTTGATCGCTTAGCAGAAAGTGACCCCTAACCACTCGCTTTCTGACTCTTGCCGCGCAGTTCTTCCACTGCGGGGAAGGACCGCGGCGGAATCAGCGTTCGGTCGGGCGGCATGGTCCCGGCATTGACAGCCTTTGCCAGGATCTCGAGAGCCGTCCCCGCCGCAGGAGCGGTGATGATCGTCGCCTTCAGCAATCCGCGACGCACCCAATCCTGTCCGGTTTTGGTGACACCGTCGCAACCCGTGAAAGGAATGCTCAACCACTTTTCCCGATCCTTCTCCGTTAGATCAATGAAGGCTTTTCTGGCGCCCATTGCCATAGCATCGTTTTGACAGATGACCGCCCGAATCTGAAGCTGTCGCGAGGAACCCAGCGACAACCACGACTTCACTGCATTGTGCGCGCTTCGCTCTGTCCAGTCACCCTTCAGCATTTTCAGATCAACGGAAGCAGGCTTCGTCGAAAGCATCCCTTTGGTGCGCATTTGGGTCGCTGTGCTGTTGAACGGGCCCTCAATATACAGAACGTTTCCGTCCGGGACGAGCGCGGTTAGCTGCTTTCCCTGGATCTTGCCGACTTCAAGCTGGTCGGTGCTGACGGAGAACGCCGGAACTTCACCGCTTCGGCGAAGTTCGCCGATGTAGTCAGGATCGCTGTTGATGATTCCCCAACCAATACCCGCCGCGACCGCTGCCTTCGCGACCTGCGGCATCCCAGTCCCGACGGGTTCCACGAGAATTGCCGTGGGCCGTTGGGACGAGTCCTGAATGATCCTGACCAGTTGCTGCGTCTGGTTGACGGCATCATTGTCAGCGTAGATGAGATGAATCTTGATGCCGAGCCGCGTGGCTATTGCCTCAGCGGCGGCTGCCTGTTCGGCCTGGTAATCGTTCTCTCTAGTGGTAAGAGCAACAACTACATTCAGTTTGTCCATGGGTCTCGACGCGTAGTTCCCTCGATGCCGGATTGTTTCACAGCTGCGAAACGCTTACGAAGAACTTCTTCAACAGGTGAACCAGACTGATCGACGATTTCTGATCAGTCATTCCTGGTTGATTCGTACCAACTTCGCCAGGCTTTCGAGTCATTGGGCAAGCGCTGGTGGGTAATATCGTTCAGTGCCTGAAAAGCCCAGCCGTGAGTCTGGGCATCGAGTGAAGGGTCGTCCGTGTATTCCAGCAGCTGAGGGACGGCCGTCAGACGCTGCTCGTGGGTAAACATGCCGGACTCGGCGAGACTGCAGGCGGCTCTCTCGCGCACGTTAGCCGAGGGATCGTCGTGCATGACCTTCAGCAGAGGATCGATGGTTTGGTTCGATCCTGCTAACGCGAGCCCTTCGACGGACCAGCGCCTCGAATCCTCGTCTGCATCTTTCAAGTGCGCCGTCAGCACTTGCACAACACGGTCGGTTTCGACGCCACGGTTTCCCATCAGGCCGAGCGCCCATAGAGCCCAAATCTTGCGCGCGTGATTTGCAGACTCAACCGTCTTCAATAAGTATTCGAGGCTGGCAGAGTTCCTGGCCAACCCATAAGCCGCAAGCTCAACTTCGATGCCGGATTCCCGGACGCGCATGTCATTGGAGTTCAGGGCTGCGGTCGTCAGGGTCGCGATCTGCGAGTCCCATTGCACCTTGCCCTGCCAGCGGTCCACACGCGACGAAATCTGGTCGACGGCGCTTTCGTTATGGTTGACGGCAAGCTCGAGCAGCGCTTCGGCCTGCTTCTGCGGCTTCATGCGATCCAGTTGGCGCGCCTCCTTGGCGGAGCTGGTTGCGCCACCCGGCGCGGAAAAAAGATTGGCGAATCTTGACCAGGCAGCATGAGCGTTGCCGGCGCGCGAGGTCAAAACGGCGAGGAGGATTCCGAGTGCAATCGCGAACACCGGGCCGAATCGTCTCGGGTTCACAGCAGAAGTTGGGATCGAAATGGGTCCGCTTGACGCGATATCAGAGCCGGGCCCGAGCGTTCCGTAGTCGGGCGTCGGCTGCAGGCGCGGATCAGCTGTAGGCGCTGTTCCCGGCTGCGAGCCGCGTTCTGAGATCGGTTGCTGCAACACATCCATATAAAGAAGAGTCTAGGATCGTCATCGAAATAAGGTAAAGTTACTTCGGTTCGGATCTCACTGGATTCGATGCACAAACGCGGACTCGCGATCTTGGGAAGGGGCCCCGGAACGTGTGCTCGCGATCCCACGAAGTTACGAGGAGGAAATGAATGCGAACGAAGGCGAAGTGGTTGGTGTCCATCATCAGTGTGTCCCTGGCGGCGGTGGCATTGGCCGCGGCTGGTCCGGGATACCACGTCATCAAAACCTACAAAGTCGGCGGCGAAGGAGGGTGGGACTACCTGACCACTGATTCTGACGCGCGGCGCGTATATATTTCCCGCGGCACTCACGTTATGGTGCTCGATGCGGATTCCGGCACGAGCGTGGGCGACATTGCAGATACGCCTGGCGTACATGGAATCGCCCTGGCTCCGGAGTTGGGACGCGGTTTCACCAGTAACGGGCGCGAGGGTATGGTCAGCATTTTCGACATCAAGACGTTGGCCACGAGCAGCAAAGTGAAAGTCGGCGACAATCCCGACGCCATTCTTTACGACCCAGCAACGAAGCGCGTCTTCACATTCAACGGGCGCAGCCAGGATTCGACGGCAATCGACGCCGCCACTGGGAAGGTTCTGGGAACCATCAAACTGGACGGCAAGCCCGAGTTCGCGGCCAGTGACGCGAAAGGGGAGATCTTCGTCAACATCGAAGACAAGAGTGAACTGGTAGCCATCGATCCGAACAAGTTGGAAGTGAAAGCAAAGTGGCCACTGGCGCCCTGCACGGAGCCGAGCGGACTCGCGATCGACCGCAAGAATCGGCGGTTGTTCGTGGGCTGCGACAACAAAATGATGGCTGTCGTCGATGCCGACAGCGGCAAAGTTCTGGCCACACCAGCCATTGGTGAAGGTGTAGACGCGACCGCATTCGACGACGGGACCGGCTTGGCTTTTGCCTCATGCGGAGGCGACGGCGTGCTGACTGTCGTGAAAGAGGAATCGGCCGACAAGTTCAGCGTCGCCGAGAACGTAACGACGAAGAAGGGAGCGCGTACTATGGCGCTCGATTCCAAGACGCACAACGTTTTCGTAGTGACGGCCGACTTCGGGCCCAGGCCGGCACCTACCGCGGATAATCCACGGCCACGACCTCCGATGCTTCCAGACAGCTTCGTGGTCCTGGTGCTGGGGAAATAGCCGGATCTGTTTTTCAGAGGAGCCCTGCTCTGGCTTGCGGCAGGTTTAATACTGACGCAGGCGGCAGGGCTTTTTTCTGCGACTTGCGATGTACGGAGAGTAAGAGGCTCACGGTCTTATTTTTCCACCCGTTTTTCCACCGGCTTTCCAGCCAAGCCCTGAAAGTATTGGCAATCTTTGGTGAGTGGACATCCCGCTTCACACAGCGGACGAGTCCGCTTGCACAGTTCCTGACCATGCTGGCGGAGAAGTTGGTGCGCCGCAATAAGATTGTCGTAGTCTGATGGCAACTGCCCGGCGATCGCCTGCTGCACTTCGCGGTAGCTGGCCGAATAATTCTTTTTCTCATCGGCAAAACCCAGGCGCAGTAGCACACGCAGGCCGTTCGATTCCAGTGCCAGAACCGGATAGCTGCGCGTCAACATCAGGATCTTTTCCGCCCCGGGATCTCCGATGGTGGGAAAGCGCTTCAACGATTTCTTTGCATGGGGCAAGGGCTTCGTCAACTCAGCGGTGAGATTGTCTTTGAAGATGAAGTGCACTAGTTCAGCAATCTGCCTCAAGCGTTGTGCGCGGAGTTCCGGGACAATCCCGCCCATGCGCGTAACTTCTTCGAGTTGCTGCTGCGAAGCCTTGAGGATTTGATCCGCTCGAGTACCGACATTCTTCTTCAACGCGGCAAAGGCGCCAGCCCGTTTCTCGTCGTCGGCGAGGTACGCGACGTTTTCAAGGAGGATGATCTCCAGAGGATCAGTAATCTTCGGCGGCTTGGGACGGCCGTAGAACTTCTCCAACTTCCTGATGATCACGGTAAGTAGATTCGCGTCAGCCACGGAGCTCGAGGAAAGGTCTTCACAAAACCAACAATTCCAGCTAGGATATCGCAACTCAGGCAGACCGTACGACCGTTCGGTTGGAAGCGCGCGTGCAACCGAGAAGGCCGGGCGTACGATTCCAATATCGATCCCGCTGAGAATAAGTACTGCGGCGTCCGATTCTCTGGACTCTGCATGAATTTCTATACGACTTTGAACGCTGAGGGCCAGGTGAGATGACGATCCCCGACGAAAAGTTCTTCCACGCGCAGGTGACCAAGCGCGTCGATTTCGCTCCTGACTTGTGGATGTTCCGTATCCGCAGTGGAGGGGAATTCCATTTCATCCCCGGGCAATACGCGACGCTGGGAGTAGAAGCCAATGGAAAGCGCGTTGAGCGCCCGTACTCAATCGCGTCCTCGCCTTCGGAAGACGAAGTGGAGTTTTTCTTCGAACTGGTGCCCGAAGGGGCGTTGACGCCACTGCTGCACAAACTCCAACCTGGCGACCAGTTGCTGATGCGTAAAGTCCCCAAGGGGAAATTCTCTCTCGACACGCAAAATGGCAAGACAAACCATCTGCTCATCTCGACGGTTACAGGCGTGGCTCCGTTCGTCAGCTTCGTACGCACTCTGTCCAAAGATTGGAAAGAAGGCCGGTTCGACGGGACCCACAAACTGTTCCTTCTGAATGGCGCGAGCCGTCCTTGGGAATTTGGCTACCTCGATGAACTGAATCACTTCGATAAAGACTTGCCATGGTTTAAATATGTACCGACGGTCAGCCGTCCGTGGGATCACGAGGATTGGTCCGGCGAAATTGGGCGCGCGGACGACATTCTGCGCAAGTACGCCGACCATTGGGAACTGGAACCAAGCAACACCATGGCCTACCTGTGCGGCCATCCGGAGATGATCGAGCACAGCAAAGCAATTCTGAAGCGGCGTGGCTTCACCGATAAGGGAGCTGTGAAGGAAGAGGTTTACTGGATTCCTTCGCATAAATAGCGGCGAAGAGTCATTAGGGGTCCGCTACGACCCGACGGTGGAACTGCGCCGCTGCACCGCGATTCGGCAAACTACATTCCGTCCATCCGAGCGAGTCAAGCGACCGCTCCAACGGTGACCCTCCAGCGGTACAATAGAGGTTTGGCGACAGCGCAGCGGGCCTGTATTCACGGCCTTGCTGCGGGGGGATCATGTTCGAAGTCACCGTCGAAGACACGTTCGCCGCGGGCCATTACCTGCGCAATTACAAGGGCAAGTGTGAGAACCCGCACGGCCACAACTACAAGATCCGGGTAACCTTGGCCGGCGCAGAACTGGACAAGGCCGGTTTGCTGCTCGACTTCAAAGATTTACGCGAGGTGATGAAGCACGTGATTGAGCGCCTTGATCATCAGATGATCAATGAGATCGAGCCATTCACGGTCATCAATCCATCGGCTGAGAATCTGGCAAAGTATTTTTACGATGAGTCGAACGGCAAACTCAAGAGCGTGACCAACGGCCGCGTGCGAGTGAAGGACGTGACGGTCTTCGAGACCGATACTACGACCGCGAAATACAGCGAATAGTTCCGTTGAAACTGGCAGCCGGCAACGGGTGGCTGGCAACTGTTTTCCATGCAGATCACCGAAATCTATAAATCGCTGCAAGGCGAGTCGACCCATGCTGGTCTGCCGTGTGTGTTCGTCCGACTGACAGGGTGCAATCTGCGTTGTTCGTGGTGCGACAGCGAGTACACCTTTCAGGGCGGCCGTCGCATGGCGATGGAAGAGGTTCTGGACGAGGTCTCGCGCCTGAGTCCCGAGGGTGGACTGGTTGAGATCACCGGCGGCGAGCCCATGCTGCAGGAGCGCGAGGTCGTCCCTCTGATGCAGCACCTGCTGAATGACGGTTATAAGGTCTTGCTCGAAACCAGCGGAGAGCGGCCACTGGAGCGGGTTCCCGGAGGAGTGATCAAGATTGTCGATGTGAAATGTCCAAATTCCGGAGAGGGCGACACGTTCTGCATCGAGAATCTGGAAGCCTTGTCGGCGCACGATGAAATCAAGTTTGTTCTGAGCAGCCGCGCCGACTACGACTTTGCCCGTGACTTTACACGCAGGCACCATCTCGCCGAGAGGGTCACCGCGGTGCTGTTTTCACCTGCGTTCCGCAAAGATGCGACCGGCGCCCGCGACAGTTCGCACTGCCTGCTCGATCCTCAGGAACTGGCCGAATGGATGATCGCCGACAATGTTCCCGCGAGGCTCGGATTGCAGTTGCACAAGTTCATCTGGGATCCGGCGGTGAAAGGAGTCTAGGGAATTTATTGATTGTTGATTTCCGCTTGCTGATTCAAGGTCGGAATATGCGTCGGATTTTCAATCAACAATCGTCTTGATGACCATCTCCAAGAAATCCCGTGCCGTGGTCCTCCTCAGTGGCGGCATGGACTCTTGCGTTTGCGCGGCTTTGGCGGTTCGCGATTACGACGCAGCTGCAGTCCACATCAGCTACGGCCAGCGCACCGAGGAGCGCGAGCGCCAGTCGTTCCTGGCCATCTGCCAGCGCCTGAAAATTCACGACAAGCTCATGGTTCGAAACGAAGCTTTGCGCGCGATTGGAGGCTCCGCTCTCACCGACGATGCCATTGACGTACCCAAGGCCGAGGACGTCGGCCACAGCGTTCCCGTTACGTACGTCCCTTTTCGCAATGCCCATTTCCTCGCCGTTGCTGTGAGTTGGGCCGAGGTGCTGGGGGCGGAAAAGGTGTACATTGGCGCGGTTGAGCCCGACAGTTCCGGCTATCCGGACTGCCGGCCTGCATACTATAAGGCGTTCAACGAGGTGGCAAAAACCGGCACCAAGGAAGGCCTGATTGAAATTGTCACCCCACTCATCGCGATGCGGAAAAACGATATAGTTCGGCTCGGTCTTGAACTGGGTGCTCCGTTCGATTTAACTTGGTCATGTTACAGCCGCGAGGATCAGGCTTGCGGGATATGCGATAGTTGCGTGTTGCGGCTCCGCGCCTTCGCTGCAGCCGGAGAGCAAGATCCAATTCCTTACGCAGCGGGATGACATTGGTTGATATGGATGTCGGCCGGCTTGAAAGAATCGGCCAGCAAAATTTGACTTTGCCGGGAGGCAAAATGAAAAAGTATTTCGCAATTCTTTTATTCGCAACACTGGCGCTCGGATTGTGTGTTCCCGCTGCCTTGGCCCAGGCCACAGGATCGGTAAAGGGCGTCTGCAAAGACGCGCAGGGGAATCCCATTGTTGATGGCGTGGTCGTTTGGACCAACATGGACAACGGCCAAAAATATCAGATCAAGACCAACAAGAAGGGCGAATATTTTTCGCTGGGGCTCTCTCCTGGCAAGTACGTGGTCACTCTCTACAAGACCGCCGACGATTTGAAGGCGAACAAGGAACTGGACCATGTCAAAGGTTTCCAGGTTCAGCTCGATGAGAACGCCCTGGATTTTGATTTGAAGAAAGAGCAGGAGAACGCCGCCAAGGGCCAAGGGCTGACTCCAGAGCAACAGAAGCAAATGCAGGAGGCCCAGGCGAAGCAGGCTAAGGAAACCAACACAGTTAAAGCTCTGAACGAGAAGCTGAACGCGGCCAAGACAGCTGCCGATGCGGGCGACTTCGATACCGCCATCGCTGATCTTAACGAAGCCAATCAGACGGACCCATCCCGAGATCTGGTCTGGTTCAAACTGGGTGACTATTACCGATTGTCGGCGGCGAAACAGACCGATCCTGCGGAAAAACAGAAGCGCCTGGACTCTGCCGTTACTGCCTATCAGAAAGCCGTGGATCTCAAGAAAGCCGTGACGAATGATAAGGATCCCAATGCGGCCAAGAATCTCGCGGCGTACTACAACAACCTGGCCGACGCTTACTACAAAGCCAAGAAAATCGATGACGCCGTGAAGACCTACGAGATGGCAGCGCAGGTCGACCCCTCTTCGGTGGCGCAATCCTACTTCAACATTGGGGCCGTCTACACTAACTCTGGCAGGCCCGACGATGCCAACGCCGCCTTCGACAAATGCATTGCCGCAGACCCCACCCGGGCCGAAGCGTATTATCAGAAAGGCTTGAACCTGTTAGGCAAGGCAACTCTTCAAGGAGATAAGACCGTCGCCCCGCCGGGAACAGCCGAGGCCTTCCAGAAATACCTCGAAATCGCTCCGACCGGGCCAAACGCTGACAGTGCCAAGGCCTTGCTGGCGAGCCTCGGTTCCTCAGTGGAAACCAGCTACGGAAAGAAGAAGCCGGCGCCGAAGAAGTAGTTACTTTGGGATCCATCCATTCAGGGCGGCTCACATGGGCCGCCCTTTGTACGTCTACACATAGGCGCTCGGTTACGAAGGTCGTTGGACTTGCTGTCCTTCGCGCCCGGCCCGCGGCGCGGTACAGTTGACTATCTGAAGTTTCTTCCAACTCTGTGGTGCGTGCGATTCCTGAGGCGTGAGGACGAATGGCAGCACCAACCATTGCACCGATTTCCGTTGCACTCGAAGGCTTTTCTGGAACCGGCAGAGTAGCCACCCCGGCTTTGCTTGGCGCGATGCTACGCGCCGCGGAAAAGATCAGCGATCTGATTTTTTCCCCCGGACGGCCGCCGCAGGTCCAGGTCTATGGTCAGATGATTCCGGTGCAGGTACCGGGACTCACCTTCCTGACACCCGACGACACGCGCCACATTGCCGCCGATCTGATCGGTGACAACAAGCAGGCCATCACTACGCTGCGCGAGCATGGAGCTTGCGACATCTCCTTCGGACTGCCGGGCTTAGCCCGTTTCCGGGTTAACATTTTTATCCAGCGCGGCAGTTGTGCCGTCGTGATGCGGGTCATTCCCACTGCGATCCCCGAATTTGATTCGTTGCGCTTGCCTCAACAGCTGTCGGAGGTCACGAAACTCAGGGACGGAATCGTGCTGGTGACGGGAGCAGCTGGATCCGGCAAGTCGTCGACCTTGGCTGTGCTGCTCGACAGCATTAACCGCGAGAAGTACTACCACATCATCACGATCGAAGATCCCATTGAATTCCTGCACAACCACAAATGTTCCACGATCCACCAGCGGGAACTGCACAGCGATACCCCGAGTTTTGCGCACGCCTTGCGTTCGGCGATGCGGCAGGCCCCCAAAGTCATTCTTGTCGGGGAAATGCGCGACCGCGAAACGATCGAGATTGTTCTCGAAGCCGCCGAGACCGGTCACCTCGTCTTCTCGAGTCTGAACACCATGGACGCCTCGAAGACGGTAGAGCGTGTGGTCAGTTCATTCTCGCCCGCCGAGCAGCAGTCGGTGCGGGAACGTTTTGCCAAGTCCTTCCGCTATATCATTTGCCAAAGGCTGATGTCGAAGGCGGATCGCAGCGGACGTGTTGCTGCCTTTGAAATTCTGAAAGCGAATGCCCGCACGCGGGAGTGCATCGAGAAAGGCGAGCGGGAAAACAAGAGCCTCCTTGATGCGATCAAAGCCGGGACCTCCGACGGCATGCAGCACTTTGATGGAGAAATCGCCCAACTGGTGCAGGATCGCGAGGTGGATCTCGAGACCGGCCTGTCGTTCGCCAGCAATCCTGCGATGCTAGGCCAGGAACTGGCGCGGTAATCTCGAAGCTCTACGCGGACAGTCCGCCGTCGTGGCCTTCGCGGACGCCGTCACTCCACGTCAAAATCGACAGTGCGGGTCTTGCTGTTGTTTCCTGCAGAATCAGCTGCCCGCAGCTCCATGCGATACGAGCCCGGATCCAGCTTCGAGACCGGCAACTGAAGTCCCAGCGGAACCACCGGATTCCCGCCTTTGCTTTCTGGAATTCTCTCGCTCACCTTGAATTTCTCTTGTCCGCCCTTGCGCTCCACGATCTTCAACTCAAAGGCAATCTTCGGAGGATTGGAATCTTTCAAAAGCGGTTCGTAGATTTCCGCGTAGATTCCGGCAAAGTCCGTCTTTTTGAAACGGTTGGACGCCGAGGGTGAAATCTGCAAGCCGTGCGCCAACAACGGCGTTCGATCTTCCAGCAATTGGCTGTCGAGATCTGTGGCAATGTCGGAAGCCTTGTGAATATTGTTGCTGAGCGCCACCCCGCTGATGCTGAATTCCTTCCCGCCATACAGGTCGATCACGAGCGGTGTCTCCAGTTTGCCAAAACTCACATTGCCTGAGCTGAAGACCACCCTGAGTTTGTATTCGCCGGAAGCAATCTCAAACTGGTTTTCGTAGTGAAACGGCTCCTTTTGGAACTCTTCAACTTCCTTCTTCCCGTCGAGGTCTATGTTCGCCGTATCGCTGAACCGCGCCGCAATCGAATCGTCGGGCTTATACGCGATTCCCAAAATGTTGATCGTCGCATGTTGCTTCCCCTTCACTTTTTCGAACTTGAGTGCCGAGGAGGGAATATCGACGGCGAGATGAACCTGGGCCGTGTTCGGCGAGGTGTAGAAGTAAGGCGCTTGCATCAAGGCGGTAACATTGCCCTTCATCTCTCCAGCACCGCGGGTCTCCAAGTCCTTCTCGATCGGATTTCCCGCAAGAAGATCGGTAGGCCGGGCATTGCAGTAGCCGGTGCGAGCGCGTACCGACGTTCCTCCGCGGTCGACCTTGACCTTTAAAGTGTGGCAAGTCCCTTCCTCGGAAACGGCAGGCTTGTATCCGAGGAGGTAATACTGATTTTGATCTTTTGCGATCCTGCCCAACCCGCCCAGCAAGTCATTCGTGTTAACGATGACAAATCCGCCAGTGCCGTCGGCGAGCTGATACAGCACCTGCTGGTTGTCAGAAGCGCTTGGCGGGAATTGCGGAACAATCGTCCTCGGTTGTGAGTAGGGATTGTATACATTCGAGTTGTACCCGGTTCCTCCCTTTCCACCAGTGGTTCCGGTTCCACCAGTGCCGGTTCCTCCTCCCTTGCCGCCGCCTCCCGTCCCGCCAGTGCCAGTTCCGCCAGTTCCACCGTGACCACCGCCTCCGGTTCCCCCAGAGCCGCCCGTGGCTCCGGTTCCGCCGTGAATACCGCCCCCGGTGCCACCCCCACCAGTCCCGCCGCCTCCTCCCCCGGTGTGTTGGGGCGGAAATGGAGCCGGTTCAGCAAATGCAGCGAGACGAAGGACTGGGTATTGAGAAAGCGTACCCGAGTAGTGCAGCGTCGCTGGGATCAACGACCCCGACGTGAAAGGTGCCGAAGGCAGCACCAGACGGCTATGCGGCGCTTGCTGAGCCGCCGATATCCCTGGAACCGTTAATCCCCGTACATCGATGGGATAGATGGCGACATTTGATTTGTTGCAGGTATCGATGACCGCGGTCAGTTCCGACTGGTATTCCGGATTCATCGAAAATCCAGAGGTCAGCATGACCAACGTCTTCCGGCCCGGCACCCCAGACATGCCTTTTGCAATGCTTCGCAGAGCAAGAAGCACAGTGTGGACACCGAAGTCAGCTTCCGCATTCCCCAACGAGGGCCCGATCGTCGGAGGAGCCAGAGACGCAACCGTGACGGGGTCTGCATTTGGGGAAACGGCCGAACCCTTTAATCCCGCTACCACCTGCTTCAGGCGGCTCGCGTCGGCCGTAAAGTTCTGCGAGATGTGCACGGTGCCACCGAAATCTGCGATGGCGATCAAGCGGTCGGGGCCGGCATTCGCGTCAATGAATTTGGCGGCCGCATCCCTCGCTTTGATTTGATCGCCCATGTCCATGGTGGAATTGTCAAAAAACAAAACCATGTATCGCGGCTTTGCGTTGGTGGGGGACCCGGTGTTCTCTTCATAGGAAAAGCTGGTGAGGGCCTGTTCCTTGCCATCCTCCCAGACTTTAAAGTCTTTCTGCTCCAGGTCGCGAATGTAGTTGCCCTTCTTGTCGGTCACGACGGTGTCGACAAGGACCAAACGCGTCTCCGAGTGAAATACAGCCGGATTGTCCGAGGGCGCTGGTTGCTGGGCGTATGCGACCAGGTGATCGGAGCGCAATTTCACAAGCGTCAAGGAACTGGCCAGACCAATGGCACCAATCAAGAGAACCAGACGACGATTGCGCATACCTTACCTCCCAAGTTTCTGATCAGCGAATCTCCACAGTCCCATTTTCAGCGGACATCAGTTGACCTTCCGCCTCCCTTACTACCACACGGACCATATAGCTACCTGGTTTTACATCGAAACTCGTCTTGATGGTAATGCCTGAGCCAAGCTTGTTGGCAAGAGTGGCATCCTTCAAATGCATTGTGACTGTCTTTTCAATGGCTTGATTCAGATTGCCATTGCGATTAAACAACGCGGAGACGCACGTCAAAACGTTCGTATTTCGTCCCTCAAGTTTTCGAAAATGGAGAAGTCTTACATCCACGTGTGCAAGCACCGTCAGCTTGGCGTCTTCATCGGTTGCCTTGAAAAACTGGGTGTGCATTTCGACAGGGAGATTGTGCATCTCCTCCTGAGAGAAGACGGCATCTTGGATGTCCTGCTTGGCCTGCTGCGCGGGGTCGCTCAGAGTCTTGGGAGCGTAATATCCGTGGCGGGCCTGAACGCTCAGCTTCGACGTGCTTTTTACCGTCACCTTCAGGCCGTGATAGCTGCCATCAACCTTTAGATTTTGCGGAACAAATGCCAGCATGTAGGAATACTCGGGTGTCTCAGCTACCCGGCGTAAGCCTTCGTCCATATCGTTGTTGCTGTGAAAGAAAACGCCCCCAGTACCTTCCGCCAGAATGGCAAGGAGATCATCCTGCGCGGAAGCCGCCGCCAAGTCGACCAAGTCCTTTCCTCGAGGTGGCGGACTCGAGGTCGGAATGCTGATGTCCCCGCCCGGGACAACGACATACAAACCGCGGGCGTCCAGCGTATTGAGAATAATCTGCGAGCGCACCGCACGGTCGATGATCTGGGAGTAGTCGTACTCCATTTGAGGGGTGATGAAGCCGGGAGAAATAAGCGCGACCGTCCTCTGGCCGGGCTTCGTCGACAGGTTGAGCACGACATCTTTGAGAACGCCGAGAGAGATGCGGGTTTCGTGGTCGCCCGCATCCAGCACCTCTCGGCAGATTGTCATGACCCATTGCTCCAGATTCTTCGGCAACGGGGGCGGGCAGGCCGCTGCTTCCTGGAGCGCAACCTGCGATGCCAAAGTGTCATTTTTGTTGAGAATTTCATCTGCCTCGTAATAGCTGATCACCGGGCAAAGGCCCCTGATTTGCCCGGCGATAGGCTGGGGCAAGAGGCGGAGCAGGGTTTCGTGCAGCTTGGCGTGATCGTCGGTATAGTCCAGCATGGTGCGGCCCGACGTTGTGAAAATGGCGGCTCGATCCGTGGGCCGGAGTGTCGCGAGGTGACGCTCCGCCGCCTGGCGCACTTGCGCAAGATCGCCAAATTCCAGATGAACGTCATCGAACAAGTAGGCGATAAAGCGCTCGGGAACATCCGGCATAGGTCCAGCATTCGAAGATGTGTCG
This sequence comes from uncultured Acidobacteriaceae bacterium, assembly GCA_963788555.1. Classification (GTDB taxonomy): domain Bacteria; phylum Acidobacteriota; class Terriglobia; order Terriglobales; family Acidobacteriaceae; genus Sulfotelmatobacter. Next base: position 65,356 of record CAWBHM010000012.1, read on the forward strand.
GCCGCGGCGCTGTTTTCGTCCGAGGTCTGTCGCGCCTTCGCGATCAGAGTTCCGGGTTGCTCGACCTCGAACTGGCTGATCACCTGCGGTTTGCCTTTGTCGAAAACCTGGAAATCTTCTTTATGGAGATTTCCGACGGCGTGTCCCTGCGAGTCGCGGACAACCGCTCGCACCAGCACCAGCCTTACGTTTACCTTGAACGTCGTGGGTTCGTCATGAGTAGCAAGTTCGGCCGAGTTCTCTTTGATTTCAGACTGCGCGGCAGGCGCGGTGACTGGAGTCGGCTCAGATCCGCTCGACTGCGCACGCGCTAGAGTCGGGAACACGAAGAGCCAGATCGCGAGCAATAATAGGAAACCGGAGAGCGTCCTTGCCAAAGAAGCTTCTTTAGGTGCGACGTCGTTACTCGTTGACAGCGTGGCTTCTGGAGAGCTTCTCATTAGACTCCAGGGAAGGCAGGGCATCCGCCGGTCTATCCCAGAGAACAGGATTCCCATCGTACCCGGGTGCTACGAATAAGTGTACTCCTGCTTCGCCTTCGACTACTTCAGACACACCAGAGAGTGCGATGACCTAATTCATCGTTTTCAGTCGTATCATCGGTGGATGGCCGCCGGTCCTGTTGGTTCCACCGTATTGAGTTTCGAAGACGCCCGCCGTGTGGTAGAGGAGCAGGCCGCGCTCGTTTCTGCCGGCGCGACGGAATCCGTCGATCTGCTTTCCGCCGGTGGTCGCGTCCTTGCCGAAACTGTGGTGGCTGATCGCGATCTTCCCCCGTTTCCGCGATCCACGCGCGATGGCTATGCGGTGCGATCGGGCGATTTATTTCAGCTCCCCGCGACCCTCGAAGTGATCGGTGAAATCAAAGCGGGAGAAAAGCTCGAAAGAATCCCGCCGAAGGTCAGCAGCGGACAAGCGGTTTCAATCATGACCGGAGCCCCAGTCCCAACCGGTGCGGATGCGGTCGTGATGGTTGAGTACACCTCGCAGCATGGCAAAAGAGTGGAGATTTCCCGAGGCGTCGTGGCGGGAGAGAATATTGTGCCTCGCGGCGCCGAAGCGCAAAAAGGCGCGGTTCTGGTCGAGCGCGGGATACGTCTGCATGCGGCGGCCATTGCCGGGGCGGCGTCGGTAGGAAAGTCTCGATTGCAGGTGTACAGGCGGCCGCGAGTCGCAGTGCTGACGACCGGGGACGAGATTGTGGGCGTCGATGAAAGTCCCGGTCCTACGCAGATTCGCAACTCGAACAGCTATTCTCTGGCAGCGCAGATTCAACGGGCCGGCGGCGAACCTGTGCTGCTACCCGTAGCTGCCGACGAGCTGCAAGGACTGCGGGGCCTGATTGAAGAAGGCCTGAAGTCCGATCTGCTCCTCATGACCGGCGGAGTCTCCATGGGCCGATACGATCTGGTCGAACAGGCGCTCTCGGATTTGTCTGCCGAATTCTTCTTCACAGGAGCGAAAATCCAACCGGGACGCCCCGTCGTGTTCGGCAAATGTGGCGGGGGAGCCCCCGCTCACGAAAGATCTGCTACTTATTTTTTCGGTCTTCCCGGGAATCCTGTCTCGACAATGGTTACCTTCGAACTCTTCGCGCGGCCAATGCTGGAAGCGTTGGCAGGGCAGCGGCCGAGCAAGTTACAGTTTCTGCATGCGCGACTCAAGAAAGAAATCCGCGTTAAGACCGGCCTCAAGCGGTTTCTTCCAGCCATCCTTTCGGGCGAGTTCGAAAACTCAGAGGTCGAGTTGGTCGCGTGGCAAGGATCCGGCGACATCGCGGCTACCGCCCGCGCCAACTGCTACATCGTCATCCCGTCCGACCGCGAATCATTCGCCGTGGGAGAATGGGTTTCGGTGATGATGCGGTGATCGTCAATGCCCGCGATCGGTGGGATCTCGCGGCGGCCTCCATGTAAGATAGAACCACCGCATGGCGAAGAAACTCTCCCATTACGACGGCGCGGGCCGTGCCCGGATGGTCGATGTCTCGGGCAAACCTTCCACTCGCCGCGAGGCCGAAGCGAGTGCATTCGTAGCAGTCAAGCCCGAAGTGCTCGCCGCGTTGCCCAGCAATCCCAAGGGAGATCCGCTCGAGGTGGCTCGCATCGCCGGCATCATGGCCGCGAAACGCACCTCCGAATTGATTCCCATGTGCCACCCGCTGCCCCTCGCGCTCGTTGATGTCGACCTGCGCCTGTGCGAGAATGGCGTCGCCATCACCTCGAAGGTTGTTACGACCTCTGAAACGGGTGTCGAGATGGAAGCGATGGTTGCCGTCACAACCTCTGCCCTCACGGTATATGACATGTTGAAGGGAAGAGATAAGGGAATTGAGATTCGGGAGATTGTGCTGGAGAGGAAGAGCGGGGGAAAGAGTGGAGATTACCGGCGGACGAAGTAGCGACTGCAAACTTCATGGCGAATAACGTCAAGCTGCTGTTGGTCGATGACAATCCGATGGTGCTGGGGATGTTACAGCAGGCACTCACTCCGCTGGCGCAGGTTACGACAGCATCCGACGCCGCCGACGCACTGCTGAAGGCCGTCGACGATACTCCCGATCTGCTGGTATGCGATTACAAAATGCCGGGAATGGATGGACGGCAGCTAGTTGAGAAACTGAAGAGCCGTCCGGCGACGGCTAACTTTTCTAGCGTGTTGATGGCGAGTAAGGCGGATATCGCGGAGCGACTTTCGCCTGCGGACGCCGCCGACGACTATCTGGAGAAACCATTTTTCCTCAAGGATGCCACTCGGCGCATCAAGCGAACGATCGATCGTATTGCCCTGGAGAAGATGGCAAAGACTGCGCCGAAAGATGGAGTGGTGCGCGGAAGCCTTGCGCAGATGAATGTGATCGATCTGATGCAGTCGCTCGAGATGGGGCGGAAAAGCTGCCAGCTTTCACTCAGCAACGAGGGCGACGCCTGCGAAGTATTTTTTGCGGAAGGCCAGGTGAAGCACGCGACCTACGGAGAGCTCGTGGGCGACGAGGCCGTGTTCAAAGTGTTGCGCTGGACTGGTGGCAATTTCCAGTTGGACTTTGAAGGCAAGACTGACAAAGAGACCACGCAACTCAACACTCAGGGCCTGTTGATGGAAGGGTTGCGGTTGCTGGATGAGTCCTCGCGCGACGGCGGTGGAGAACCGGAACCCGAGGCAGCGCCCGCGGAGACAGCGCCTGCCGCGGCGGCTGCGCCTGTGTCGAGCGCGCCTCCCAGTTCCGCAGGCAAGGCGCGAAGGGAAGAAGAGGAAGATGTCCTCCTCGACGGCTAAGCCGCAGGGGATGACCGCCGCTGTGGTGACCGTCAGCGATTCTTGCGAGCGCGGCGAGCGCGAAGATCTCTCGGGTCCGGCGGTGATGCAAGTTCTGCAGAGGCTTCATTTCGCGGTTACGGTGCGCGAAGTTGTTCCGGACGATTCCATTCAAATTCAGAACCTGCTGATTCGGCTGGCGCGCGAAGTTTCGTTCATCGTGACGACTGGCGGAACCGGGATTGCTGCTCGTGACGTAACCCCCGAGGCGACCATGGCGGTGTGTGATCGCCTGCTGGACGGCGTTTCAGAGCGGATGCGGAGTGAGGGAAGTAAGAAGACTCCGTTTGCGGCGCTGAGCCGAGCAGTGTGTGGGGTGCGGGGGCGGGCGCTGATTCTGAATCTGCCGGGAAGTCCTGCTGGGGCCGTGGAATCGCTGGAAGCGGTGGCCGGGCTTTTGCCGCATGCGATCGAGTTATTGAGCGGGAAGACGGAGCATCGATAGGCAGGCCGGCAAGCGCTATCGCGACACAAACGTCGCGGCCGGACGACCGAGGGCGGCCGTCCCCACATGATTATTCTTGACCAGTTAGTGCGCTTTTCCTGGGCCAACTAAGGCGCGGCCGGGGAATACGTCGGGAACCAGCTTTCCTTCTTCGATGACGGGCGTCCCTCCAACCAACAGATAGTGCACGCCGAAGCTAGGTTCCATGGGCTTCTCGAATGTGGATCGGTCGTTAATGGTTTGGGGATCGAAGACCACGATGTCGGCGTCGGCACCTTCCTGCAGGCGACCTTTCTGGTGGGCTGCGGCGGTAGATCGTTCCAGCATTTGCGCGGGCATGAGCGTCATCTTGCGAAGTGCTTCCATCAAGGTGAGGGTCTTTTTCTCGCGCACATATTGGGCGAGGATGCGCGAGTAGGTTCCTGCGTTGCGGGGATGGCCTTCGGCTCCGTCGCTGGCGATCATGATCAGAGGATTGGGAATGACGGCATCGACGGTCTCCTGTGTGTTGGCGAAGATCAGAATCCATTGTTGCTTGCTGGAACTGTGCAACTCATCGAATCGTTCTTTCGTGAGATGTTCTCCGGTGTCGGGTAGGACGAGATTGCCGTAGTCGATGCCGAGTTTCTCGCGCCAGCCGGGATTGAAGAGGGCGGAATTAATGGCCGTCATGCCGGCGATGTAGGGATAAGCCTCGGTGGTTACATCCAGGCCGCGAGCCCGGGCTCCTTCGATCAGCGAAATGCATTCGAGGGAATCGCGCAGGCAGGTGCTGTTGATGTGAACGATGTGCAGCGAGGCGCCCGTGATCGCCGCCGCACCGATCACTTCCTCGACCGACTCGATGGCGGAGCCGGGCTCGATGCGTCCTGCGCTGCGCATGTGGGTGTAGACAGGCAGTTTGCGCTCGGCTGCGACGCGGAACATGTCGATGACTTCGAGGCGCGTAGCGCCCGGAGTGTATTGAATGCCCATGCCGACTCCGAGCGCGCCCGCGTCGAGTTCCGAGCGCAAGCGCGTCTGGATGCGTTCGATCTGCTCGGGAGTAGCAGGCAGGTCGGTTGCCGATCCGCTCTTTGGCAGGATGGTGGCGTCAGGTAGAGGTGCGCCGAATACTAAGGCTCGCGCCGCAACGTGGCTTGCCGTGGTGCCGTAGTGGATGAGCGAGTGCCCTTGTTTGGAATTCAGGAACTTCGTGACGTCAGGGGCGCCGATTTCCATTTCCAGCGCTGTGGTTACGCCGTCGAACGCTTTGACTCTCTGGCTTTCGATCTCCTGGCCGTGCTGGTGCAGATCAATGAAGCCGGGAGAGACGACGAGGCCGGCGGCATGAACGATGCGGCGTCCCGTGAGCGGCTCTGGGGAGATTCGTGCGATTTTTCCGTTGAGGATGCCAACGTTGCGTACCGCGTCGAGATTGGTCTCGGGGTCGATGACGCGGCCGCCTTCGAGGACGAGATCGTACTGTTGTGCTTCGACGAGCGTAGTTGCTGCTGTAAGAAGACAGAGGGCGACGAACAGTGTGCGCATTTCGGCTCCGAAGGTAGCGATGATAGCAGGGGTAGCTTCGGGAGGTTGGCGACCGCCGCGACAGAATACGTCGCGGCCTGACCGGGTCCAAGACCCGGTCCCACACGTAGGCCCGAGGTCCATGACCTGGCCCACCGCGGCGAGGTCGACGACGGACTCACGTATCCGGTTCTCGATCACGTACACTAACTGTTTCCCTTGAAGAGCATTGGACACATACTGGCGCGCTACACAGCGTGGATCCTGGGGCTGATGAAGGTGCTCGGGATCTGGGGCGTATTCGTGATTGCGTTTGCCGACAGCGCACTGCTGGGCATGCCGGTGGATTTTGTGGTCGCGACGTATGTCTATCAGGATCGTGCGCGGCTTCTGGTTTACATCGCAATGGCATCTCTGGGTTCAGCGCTGGGCAGCATTCCGCTTTACATCATCGGGTATTTGGGCGGAGAGAAGGTCTTGCGCAAGCGTATCTCGGAGGAACGCTTCCTGAAGATTCATCGTTCGTTTGAAGAGCATGAATTCTGGGCGCTGATGTTTCCAGGGATGCTGCCTCCGCCAACGCCGTTCAAGATTTTTGTACTGGGCGCGGCTGTTTTTGAAATGCGGTTCCGCGACTTCCTGGTGGCGATTTTCCTGGGAAGGTTTGTACGGTTTTTGATGCTGTCGGTGCTGGTGCTCTGGTTCGGTCCACAGATGGTCGGGCTGTTCGGCGGGGTCGTGAAGCGGCATTGGATAGCGGTTCTAGTGATTATCGCAGCCGGGCTTTGCGTGTGGCTGCTACTACGCCGAGGCAAGGCGAGTGGAGACGAGGCCATGGGCACGAAAGGCTGAGCGATTCGACGCATTGACTGGTTCTGTGATACTCGTCACAGCGCGATCGGGCAGGTCGAGCTACCGTTTCAGTTCACATGAGAGCCGCCGTTTATACCAAAGCCAAAGCCGGAAAAGTCCTCGAAATGAAGGACCTCGAACAGCCGGTTCCAAAGAAAAACGAAGTTGTCATACGGGTTCGCGCCGCTTCCGTCAATCCTCTGGACTGGCGTATGAAGAACCGACGGCCCGGCGTCGATGTCGCTGGCGAGGTGGCTGCGGTCGGAGGAGCTGTGACGCAGTTCAAGCTCGGTGACGCGGTGTTCGGACTCTGCAAAGGAGCCTTTGCGGAATACGCCTGTGCTGTCGAAGGCAAGCTAGTCAGAAAGCCGGAAAGCCTGAGCTTTGACCAGGCAGCGGCTGTGCCGGTTGCGGGGCTAACCGTGTTGCAGGGGCTTCGCGACAAAGGACATCTTCAGCCGGGGCAGAAGGTTTTGATTAACGGCGCGGCGGGAGGACTCGGTACTTTTGCTGTCCAGATCGCGAAGTCGCTTGGGGCTCATGTAACTGGTGTGTGCAGCACGAAGAATGTCGAATTGGTGCGCTCACTCGGCGCCGATCGCATCATCGACTATACCGTCGACGACTTCACGCAGGACAGCGAACGTTACGACCTGATCCTCGATAATGTGGGGAACCGCGCCTTGTCGGAGATGAAGCGAGTTCTGACCCCGGGCGGGAAATGTGTCATGGCGGGAGCGCCAAAGAAACTCTGGCCAGTATTGACCCGGTTGCTCAAAGCATTGGCGTGGTCTCCATTCTTGAAGCAGAAGTTCACATTCTTCATTGCGAAGCTGAACAGAGACGACCTGACGACCCTTTGCGAGCTTATCCAGGCTGGAAAACTCACTCCGGCGATCGATAGACGATATCCGCTGGATGAAACCGCCGATGCCCTCGCTTACGCCGAACAAGGACACGCCCGGGCGAAAGTCGTCATTACGGTCCAATAGAACTGGAAAACGCTGCCAGATACGCACCCGCGACGGAAGGCGTCGCGGCCTGAACGACCGAGGGGCGCCGTCCCACACACGACCTCTCCGACATTCCGATTGAAAAACTCTAGGCGGCTGCGATGTGGTCGCCGGATTTGTGCAGCCAACCGGCTAGGGCGTTGAACGCGACTGGTGCTCCGAACATTGCTGCGGTGAAGAGCAGGTCTCCGAGGACCGCGTGGCGGAAGAAGGGGATGCCGGCGTCGTAGCAAGTCATCAGCCCGGCGACGGTGCGCGGATACATGTCCCAGGCGGCCCAGACGGCGAAGTTACTTACGACGAAGAACGTCACAGAACCTGCGAGCGCGGAGCCGAGAATCCGGAACGCTCCAGCGTTCTGCTTGAGAGTCGTGCCCAGCCCCAGCATGGCGGCGTACCACGCCCAGGTGACAAAGTGGTCCCAGCTGAATGGATACTTATAGACAAGGGTCGTCAGGATGACATCGGATGCGGCGAGGAGCGCAAGCGGGATCCAAAGGCGGCGACGCGGCGCACGGGCACCGAAGAACAAGAGAGCCGCTCCCACGGGCGTGAACGCCAGGGGATGGGGGATGAAACGGAACGCGATGGCGAAGAGAACAAATACGTATGCCAGCATGAATCACCTCGAGGACGAAATCTTATTCTGGGCGCTGGAGCGGCTGGCGTCAAGCGGAGGATGGCAGAGGGCGGAATTTCCGCACTTGTTGTCAGGCGTTGTGCGGAACATCTGCGGCCTAACGTTGTGCGGGTTCCGGAATAACGGTCTGGCCTTTTCCGGTGTCGTAGACATCACCGACGACGTGAAGGTTCTGGTCGATTTCGACGGCTTTGCTCAGACCTCCGCGACTGCGGCGCCCGGTGAGGGAGCGCGGGATACCGGCATAGCGCAGATCCTGAAAAAGAACGATCCATCCTTGCTGGGGCGGTTGGAGGGCTTCCGTTTCGGTGATGGGATACTGGGCCCAGTCGAGGAACACGCGGCCGATGTACGACTTCTTGGCGGCAAGCGTGACAGGAGTTTCTTCGGGCTTGTAGCGGATTTCGAGGCGGCCTTCCGGATCGACTTCGGGAGCGAGGGAATCCACGGGAGCCATCGCAAAGAATTCTGGCGTTTCGACGACACCGTCCCAGTGAAACGGATCCAGCCATTTCGGATACGCCGATACACGCTGCGGGTCAGCACCATTATAGGTGCGGGCTTCGAGGGCGCCGATGGCGCGGCGGTGTTCGTAGTCGCGCACGGTCCAGATGAGAACGATGCCGAGAAGCGCAAGCGTCGCGGCGACCCGGCCTCGGGGACTGCGGCGGCGAGCGCCGATTTCCCTGTCAATCAGGCCGAATAGCGCAGGGACGACCAATCCCAGGATCAGGAACGCGAGCATAACGGGTTCGACGATGAAGACGATGTCCCACGAATACCATTTTTCGGAGAAAGGCCAGAAGGGGCGAACGCCGTAATTATTCGTGAAGTCGAGCAGGATGTGACTGAGTCCGGCTAAGCAGGCGTAAAGAAAGAGCAGGCCCCAACGCGGGGGCAGGTTTGGATCATTGAGTTTGCGGCTGCGGAGCCTCCAGATCAGGTAGACGAAACCGACGACGACGGCGGCGTCGAGCGGAACTCCGAGGAAGGAATGAGTGAAGCCCCGGTGATGGGCGAAGCCGAACGACGGGCCGCGAACGATGCCAGCGATGATATCCACGTCAGGAGCTTCGGCGGCGAGGGTGAGCGTCAGCGTGGCGAGAGCCGTTTTGCGGTTGAGTCCGGCGCGTCCTAAACAAGCGCCCGTCAGGAAGTGAGTGATGGGTTCCAAGCGGTTCGAAGATTCTATTTCGTCGGACCGAAGTGCGCCATTGAAACACGTCGGTGGACTCAGCGAAGTCAATTGGACGCGCATCGTCCGCGGGAAGACGCAAAGTATTCGGTAGCGGCTAAAAGATCGCAAAGATGCGCGATCAGCGAGACGGAGCCAGAAGCGTCAGCGCGTCCGGGACCACTGTGATGTCGACTGGGAGGGTGCCCAGGAGTTCGCCGTCCGCTTCAACGTAGATCTTGCGCTGCTCTGGCGGTGCGGCCGGTGCGTAGTCGCACGAGACTCGCGTGCTGTGAGCGAGGTCGATGCCAGGAATCGTCCAGTGGCGGCGCAGAAGGCCGCGGGTTACGTATGCGAGATAGGCCAGGCGGCTGGCGGTGCGGCAGAAGACGAGTCGCATGTCGTCGCGGTCGAGAGAGGCTCCGGGGGCAAGTTCCTGAATGATTCCACCGAAGTTTCGAATGCGTACTGCCATCAGTTCTGTAACTTCGGCTCGACCCGAAGCATTCGAGTCGCTGTCAATGTAGTCGGCCACGAAGCGCGGCATGGGGTAGCTGAACCACATGTGCCAGGCTTTGGCATAGTAGGCGGCCATGCCCAGGCGCTGCTTCGTTCCGGAATGGAGTTTGTAGAAGAGGTGAGCGTCCACTCCGATGCCGGCGGCGATCACAAAATAACGCGTCGACGGATTGCCTTGGAGGTCCGAGTAGGCGATGCGGCCGAGGGCAATGCGGCGGGGTGTGGCGCGGAGCGAAGCCTTGGCCGCCGCTGCCACGTTGGTCGGAATACCAAGGTCGTGGGCGAGGGCGTTGGCGGTGCCTAGAGGAAGAACTGCCAGGGCTGCAGGAGAGTTTGCGACGACTTGAGCGATATTGTGGATGGTGCCATCGCCGCCACAGGCGAAGATCGTGTCGCAGCCGGAATCGATGGCAAGGCGTGCTTCGTCCCCCGCGTGGTCGGGAGATTGTGTGGGAACCAGATCTGCCTCAACGCTTCCCGCTCGCAGGATAGCGAGCGCCGATTCCAATTCCCGTTGGCGTTGCTTGCTGCCGCCGGAGTCCGGGTTGTAAAGCAACGCGGCCTTGCGCATAGCGTGGTCGAAGCTGGATTGTACCTGAGTCGGAGAGGCTAGTCGGCGGACGCTAGTCGGAGGACCCGCGCGAACCCCACTCCCACATGCCGAACATCGCTTTCTGAGGGAGAGGATTGCCGAGCTGTCGGGCGAGCATCGTGATCTGACCACGGTGATGAGCATCGTGAGAGATCAGGTAGCCGAGAAATCCGGCGACATCCGGGCGAAAGCCTTTGATGCGGCCATCCGTTTCCAAAGCGCGGCCCATGACCACACTGAGAGCTTTCAAGCTGGCTTCGAGTGCTCGAACTGCTTGCGTGGGCGTCACCGTGGAGCGATCGAGTTGTTCGGGAATTTCGTCTGCTTTGGCCGCCTTCAGCCACATCACACGTACGTTGTGCATGTGAGCGACGATGGCAGCAATCGTCCGGCCCTTGCCGTCAGGGGGCTTGGCCGTCCAAGCGGCCGGTGGAAGATTGTCGATCAGATACCGATTGATGCGGTTGTTCGTGTTAAAGGCTTCGAGCAGAGAAGCGGGTAGTCGTGAGAGGTAGGAGGTGTCGGCAGCGGCCGTATTGCGTGCAGGATTCTTCGGCATAGTTCACTCGCGAACGACTTGGCAAGGGATTTAATTTGGCATAAGCTTGGCGCACTCGCAAGGGCGTCTTTTTTCCATAACCAGTTCTGGGTTTTTGGGGCTCGAAACTCAAAATCAGAATCAGGAGGGTTGACCAGATGAAAATTCTGGGGCAAGTGCTGTGCGGTGCTTTGCTCTGCCTGGGCGCGACGGCGCAAGACCATGCCGCTCACATGCAGGCCCACGCGGTCACGCTGGTGACTGGCCTGGGTGATCTGCAACATCCGGTTTCTACTCACAATCCGCAGGCGCAGGAGTTCTTTGATCAGGGCCTGCGCTTTATTTATGCCTTTAATCATGACGAGGCAGCGCGGTCATTTCAGCACGCCGCCGAATTGGATCCCAAACTGGCGATGGCATACTGGGGCGTGGCCGAAGCTGTGGGGCCGAATTACAACGATCCGGCGGATCCCGAACGCTACAAGCACGCGCATGACGCGGTGCAGAAAGCGGTGGACTTGTTGGCGGAGGCTTCGCCCAGCGAACAGGCATACATCCGGGCGATGGCGAAGAGGTTTCCGGCGGATCCGAATTCTGATTTGAAAAAAGCCGCTGAGGAGTATCACGACGCCATGCGGCAGGTCGCGGCTGAGTATCCCGATGACCTTGACGCTGCCACGCTGTTTGCGGAGTCGGGGATGAACTTGCATCCCTGGGGCCTATGGCATCAGGACGGTACGCCCGAGGCCGGGACCGAGGAAATCGTGGTGACGCTGGAAGGGGTGATGAAGCGCGATCCCAACCATTTGGGCGCGATCCACTATTACATCCATTCGGTGGAAGCCTCCAATAATCCCGAACGTGCCCTGGCCGGAGCGAACAAGCTAGCAGCGCTCGCACCCGGGGCGGGACACATCGTCCACATGCCCGCGCACGTTTACATTCGCACTGGCGACTACGAGGCCGCGGTCAAAACGAATGAGCAGGCCGCGGAAGTCGATCGCGCCTACATCAAGGCCACCGGTGTGCAGGGCATCTACCCGATGATGTACTACAGCCACAACCTGCACTTCGTGGCGATGTGCGGTGCAATGAACGGCCGCTACGCCGAGGCGCGCAAGAATGCAGACTTGCTGGCGGCGAATGTCGGACCGCACGTGAAGGAAATGCCACCACTCGAAGGTTTCATGACGATCCCGATGGCGGTGGAGATTCGCTTCCATCACTGGAATGAAATTCTGAAGCTGCCGGAGCCGGATGCGTCGATGAAGACTGCGACCGTCTTCTGGCACTTTGGCCGAGGAATGGCGCTGGCGGGGACCGGAAAAGTGGCGGAGGCCGAAGCCGAGTATAAGATTGTGGCCGGTGCCGAGGCTGCAACCCCGCCCGATGTGATCTTCCAGATGCCAATCAATAACAAAGCGAAGGACATCATGAAGATTGCCGAAGATGTGCTGGGCGCGAAGATCGCGATGGCGAAAAAGGACAACGCCGCCGCGATCGCAATGCTGCGCGAGGCAGTTGCAATCCAGGACACTCTGAAATATGGCGAACCGCCCGACTGGTTCTTCCCGGTGCGCGAAAATCTTGGAGGCGCCTTGCTGATGAATGGCGACGCCGCCGGCGCGGAGAAAGTGTTCCGCGCAGACCTCGACCGCAATCCACGGAATCCGCGGTCGTTGTGGGGATTACATCAGGCATTGCTGCAGGAAAAGCGTGATTACGACGCCGGATTCGTCCAGAAACAATTCGAGACCTCGTGGAAGGGCGGTCCGACCGCGCTGAAGTTGGATGACTTGGTTTAGGCTCGGCGTTGGGTTTCGGGGCTGGCCGCAGAGCCAGCCCCATTTTATTTTCGCGTCGGATGTCTTCAGAATCCGCACTGTGCTTCCGAGTAGGGGTAGTTCGTCTCTACTTGGTTTGTGGATTTTCGGATAAACTGTCCGTAGTTTCCTTCCCCGTGGAGAATCAGAAATGAAGTTTATCGCTATGTTCAGACTCTGGGTTTGTGTGTTTCTACTGTCTTCTTTTACAGCCTTGGCGCAGTGTACCTTGCCTGGAACGCCCTTGCAGGGAACGATTGATTCAACGTTTGATGCCTACACGACGCAGAATGGTCCGGGCTGGACCGGCGCCGACGGCACGTATTCTCTGCCGCTTCCGGACGGCACCAATCTATGGATGTGGTCGGACTCCTACATCGGCACCGTCGATCCTTCCACGCGTCTGCGCAGCGGTTATCTCTTCACGGCGCATAACTCGCTCACAATCTTGAATCAGGCCACCGGATCGTGGACCACGGTTGGTTATCCTCCGAAGACGACCTCGTATTTCGCCCCAAAAAGCAAGAGCGACTGGTTCTGGCAAGGGGATGGATACGTAACGCAGCCCACGACGGGGACGTACCAGATCGAGATCATGCTGACCGAGTGGACCGGCGCCTTCAAACTGGTTGGGCATTCGGTGGCAACGCTGTCCTGGCCAAGCTTGTCGATCGTTTCGATCACGCCCGTGACCGGCCTCGACACGAGCCTGACGTGGGGAACGAAAATCCTGCCGGTGGGGAACTATTTCTATATTTACGGGCTGAAGGATCCGGGTTCGAACACCAAAACGCCTTACGTGGCGCGAACGACTTCCATCAACAATCTAACGAACGCATCGAAGTGGCAATTCTGGAATGCAACTCAAAAGAAGTGGATGGCAGGGGAATCGAATGCTACCGCGATGAGCGGCGTAGCGGCGGTGACTCCCGAGTATTCGGTCGATGCGATGAGCTATAACGGCGGGACGTTCTACCTGATGGCGGGAATCGATCCGCAGCATCCGGTTTACCCGCTATGGGACGCGGTCACGACGTGGTATTCGTGTTCGCCGCAGGGGCCTTGGAAGAACAAGACCACCGTGTACACCGCGCCGGAAGCGGGTGCCAACGGATGCAAAGTGGGCACACTGGTCGCCTACAACGCGAAGGCGCACACGGAATTTACCGATGCGGATGGCATTCTGATGTCCTACAACGTGAACGCGAATACCTCCACCGATCTGGTGTGCGCGGATGACTACAAGCCTCGATTCATTCGAGTCCAGATTCCCGGCGTGACCGACGCCAAGTAGAAACTGCAGGTCCCATCGGACATGTTTTCCAGGCAACGTTGCGAGCAGCGTTGCCTGGATTGTTTTGCATATAATCTTTCTGCGATGCCTGCCCCAAAAGACGTCGAAAAGAAGATAGAAGCGCTGCGCGAAAAGATTCGCCACCACGAGCATCTCTACTACGTCCTTGACACGCCTGAACTCACTGATGCGGAATTCGACAAGCTGATGCAGCAGTTGAAGGATCTGGAAAGCGAGCATCCGTCGCTCGTGACGCCGGATTCTCCCACCCAGCGCGTGGGAGGCAAGCCGCGCGAGGGATTCGTCAAAGTCCCGCATTCCTCGCCGATGTTGTCGCTCGACAATACCTACAACGAAGAAGAACTGCGCGGCTGGGAGCGGCGTGTTCATGAATTGACGGGCCGCAAGGACGTGGACTACGTCTGCGAACTCAAGCTGGATGGCATGTCGCTGGCGCTGATCTACGAAGACGGAAAGCTGGCGCGTGGCGTGACTCGCGGCGATGGATCGGTGGGGGAAGACGTCACGCTAAACGTCCGCACCGTGCGCTCGGTGCCGTTGTCGATTCCGAAAGAGCGGCTGAAAAAAGCAGGTATTCCCGTGGACTTTGAAGTTCGCGGCGAATTGCTGATGCCCACCGCGTCGTTCAAAAAGATCAACGAAGAACGCGAAAAGAATGGTCTGCCGACCTTTGCGAACCCTCGCAATTTCACCGCGGGGACGGTTCGCCAACTGGATGCGAATGTTACGGCGGCGCGGCGCATGGATTTTTTCCCTTACATTCTGCTCGAAAACGGACGCACCTATTTCGACCGGCACTCGAAGACGCTCGACGCGCTCCAAGCTGCTGGCTTCAAAGTCAACTTGAACCACAAGTTGGTTCATTCGATGGACGAAGTCTGGGCATTTATTCGGGAGTGGGAGGCGAAGCGGGATTCGTTGCCGTACGAGATTGACGGCATCGTCGTCAAAGTCGACCGCACCGGCCTGCAGGACGAACTCGGCTTCACGGGCAAAGCTCCGCGGTGGGCGATTGCTTACAAATATGCGGCGCGCGCTGGAATCACGAAGCTGGAAGATATTCGCGTGCAGGTCGGGCGTACGGGAAAGCTGACGCCGGTCGCCATGCTGTCGCCCGTGTTGATTGGAGGAACGACGGTCCGCAATGCGACGCTGCACAACATGGACGAGATCGAGCGCCTGGGCGTGAAGATCGGAGACTGGGTGCAGGTCGAACGCGGCGGCGATGTGATTCCCAAGGTCGCGAAGGTGATCGACGACAAGGATCATCCTCGCGGGCATAAGACATTTCACATGCCGGAGCACTGTCCTGTGTGCGGCACGAAAGTGGTACGCACCGAGGGCGAGGTCGATTACCGGTGCGTGAACGCCAACTGCCCGGCGAAGCTGCGCGAGACGATTCTGCACTTTGCCTCGCGCGGGATCATGAACATTGACGGCATGGGTGACGCGCTGGTCACGCAACTCACTGAGCGCGGGCTGGTGAAGAATGTTGCCGACATTTACAAGCTGACAAAAGACGATCTGCTCAGCCTGGAGCGAATGGGCGCCAAGTCGGCGCAGAACATCCTCGACGAGATTGACGCGTCAAAGAAGTTGCCGCTGGAGCGTGTGATCTACGGCCTCGGCATCCGCATGGTCGGCGAGCGCACCGCGCAGTTTCTGGCCGAGCACTTCGGTTCGATGGAAGCGCTGGAGCAGGCCAGTGTCGAGGAACTGCAGAACGTGGACGAAGTCGGCCCGCGCATCGCCGACAGTATTGTGGAGTTCTTCAGCATTCCTGCAAACCGAAAACTGGTCGAGCGCCTGGGCGAAGCCGGGCTTGCGTTCAAAGGAAAGAAGAAAGAGCGCGGCACGAAACTTGCAGGCAAGACCTTCGTCCTGACCGGCACGCTGGCCAAGTACACGCGCGATGAGGCGAAGAAGATGATTGAGGATGCTGGAGGCAAGGTAGCGGGCTCGGTCAGCAAAAAGACGGACTATGTGGTCGCTGGAGCGGACGCGGGATCGAAGCTCGATAAGGCCAAGGAACTCGGAGTGGCAGTGATTGACGAAAAAGAGATGGAAGGTCTGACTCGCTGATTAGCGGATGTGGCTCATCGCCTCCCGCATTCTCGCCCACGTAACATCCAGCGTTTCCGGCAAAACCCGCGTCTCCCCAATGACCGACACGAAATTCGCATCGGCCACCCACCGCGGCAGGACGTGCATGTGAATATGACCAGCGATGCCCGCCCCTGCCGCCTTGCCCAGGTTCATTCCCAAGTTGAGTCCGTCTGGGCGATAGAGTTCGCGCAGCACCGACTCCATGCGCTGCGAAAGGGCCATCATTTCCTGAGCGGCTTCAGCTGGCAGTTTCCGTAACTCGTCCAAATGTTCGTAAGGGACGATCATCACGTGTCCCGGCGTGTAGGGATAGGCGTTCAGAATGACGAAACAATGCTTGCCGCGGTGGACGATGAACACCTTGGCGTCGTCTTTTTCTTTGGGAGCGTCGCAAAACACGCACCCCGTCGGCTTTTCCGTGGAGGAGACGTACGCGTATCGCCACGGGGTCCAGAGGTAATCCATAGCAGGGCAGGTTAGCAGATGGGCGGCTTGTTCCGAAACCGTAACAGTGAAACATTGCTGTAACATAAGCGGGATTTGCGTTTGACACTGTTCGCGGACGATTGCTATAGTCGAAGAGTTCCCATTGGACGCGGGTTCTCTGTATAACGTCCGACAGCTGGGATTGTCCAAGCTCATTCGCCAGGGTGGGCCCACCACAACCAAACGACTCGTCCAGCAGTCCGCAAAGCAGGCCCCGCATCCCGTCATCAGAGAGGCATAACCTTGTTCGACGAGACCACCGCCCACAACTCCGAATCCAACTCCACTGTCGCAACAGCAGAACCGACGACAGAGCAGCAACACCAGCCCGAACAGGATCAGGCTGCCGCCACCACCGACCATTCCGCCGAGATGCACACGGATTCCGGCGCAGACGACAAGACTGCGGCTGGAGAAGATTTCGCCTCCGTGCTGGAGAATTTCACCACTGAAGCCGAAGAGGCCGTGAGTGAAGACCGCGTCATCAAAGGCACGGTGCTGAAGCTGACCGGCACGCACGTGGTCGTCGATATCGGCGCCAAGTCGGAAGGCATGCTGCCGCTGGCGGAGGTTCTCGATCACGAGGGCAAGCCAAAGTTCAAGCCCGGCGACGAGATCGACGTGATGCGCGACAAGGGCCCGGCGGAGGAAGGCTACATCAACCTCTCGCACCAGAAGGCGCAGCGAATTCACGCTTGGGAAGAGATCGAGAAGGCGTACAACGACAAGAAGCCGATCCAAGGCCGTGGTCATCGACCGCATCAAGGGCGGGCTTACCGTCGACATCCTCGGCGCCCACGCCTTCCTGCCCGGCTCGCAGGTCGACCTGCGACCGATCCGCAACCTGGACGGCATGAAGGGCCAGACCCTCGAAGTCGCGGTCATCAAGCTGAACAAGAAGCGCGGCAACATCGTGGTCTCGCGCAAAGATCTGCTCGAAGGCGAGCAGAACGAAAAGCGCTCCAAGACCCTCGAGCACCTGGAAGAAGGATCGGTACTGACCGGCGTGGTCAAGAATCTGACCGAATACGGCGCGTTCGTCGATCTGGGCGGACTTGACGGTCTGCTCCACATCACCGACATGTCCTGGGGACGCCTGACTCACCCGAAGGACTTAGTCAATGTTGGTGATCAGATTCAGGTAAAAGTCCTGAAGTACGACAAGGACAAGCAGCGCGTTTCGCTTGGATTCAAGCAGCTCACGCCTGACCCTTGGCTTGATGCCGAGCATCGTTATCCCGAGGGTGCACACGTGGGCGGACGCGTGATCAGCGTGACCGACTACGGCGCATTCGTGGAACTCGAGCAGGGCATTGAAGGGCTCGTTCATGTCAGCGAGATGACGTGGTCGAAGCGGATGAAGCATCCGTCGAAGCTGGTCAATGTCGGCGATCAGGTCGAGTGCGTGGTTCTGAACGTGAATCCGACCGAGCGTCGTATTTCGCTCGGAATGCGGCAACTGGCGGCCAATCCGTGGGACTCGCTGCATGAGAAGTTCCCCGTCGGAATGACCGTGGAAGGACGCGTACGCAACCTCACCGACTTTGGTGCCTTCATCGAGATCGAAGACGGCATCGACGGCCTGGTCCACGTCAGCAACCTCAGTTGGACCAAGCGCGTAAAGCATCCTTCGGAAGTCTTGAAGAAGGGTGACCGCGTGAAGGCGGTTGTTCTGGCCATTGAGCCCGATAAGCGCCGCCTGTCTCTCGGTGTGAAGCAACTTCAGCCGGACGTTTGGGAGTCCTTCTTCCAGACGCATCACATCGGTGACGTGGTTCACGGCAAGGTCCTGCGTGTGGCTGCATTCGGCGCATTCGTCGAAATCGCGGAGGGCGTGGAAGGCTTGTGCCACAAGTCCGAAGCCACCGACGAAAACGGCCAGCCGCTTCATCTGGAGCCCGGTCTTGAGCACGACTTCAAGATCATCAAGATGAATCCGGAAGAGAAGAAAGTGGGACTCAGCATCCGCGCGGTGGGCGAAGAAGCGTCGCGCTCGGAAGTCGAAGCCTACAAGCAGCCGGTCTCCAGCACCAGTTCGACCATCGGCGAACTGATTTCCTGGAAGCGCGCCAGCAACGAAGGCAACTAAGTATTCAAAGAAACAGAAAGAACTGAAGGCCGCCGCGAAGGCGGCCTTTTTTCCTGCGGTCCTGGATTTTCCTACGTCTTGGTTTCCTTCGTGTACCTTCGTGTCCTTCGTGGTTAACGCTCTTGGGCTTTGCGCGTTTGGCCTCTCCCTTCGCCCTGTTCTAGAATCATTCGTTTGCCCTGAGTCATCTCTACATACTGAGAACCGAGGATCATTCCATTGCCCGAAACCATTTACGACGTCGCCATCATCGGCAGCGGCCCTGCCGGATACACCGCCGCAATCCGCGCCGGCCAATACGGCCTGAAAACCGCTCTCATTGAAAAAGACGGGTTTCTCGGCGGCACGTGCTTGCACGTCGGCTGCATCCCGACCAAAGCGCTCCTGTTCAACGCCGAACTCTGGGACCATCTGAAAGAAGCCAAGGAATTCGGCATCGAGGGCGTGGATGCCCGCAAGCTCAACTGGCCCGCCATCCAGGATCGCAAAGCAAAGATCGTCGCCAAGCACACGAAGGGCCTCGAATTCCTGATGAAGAAGAACAAGGTCGAGACGGTCAAGGGCTACGGCAAGCTGACCGGACCGGCGCAGAATGGCGTGTTCACAGTCGAGGTGACAAACGATAGCAAGGCCAGCAATCTCAAAGCGAAGAACGTCATCCTGGCGACCGGCTCTGAAGCGCGCATGCTGCCCGGCCTCGAGGCCAATGACCGCATTCTGACCAACATTGAAATCCTAAGCTTGAAAGAGCTCCCGAAGTCGATCGTGATCGTCGGCGCCGGGGCGGTGGGCGTGGAGTTCGCCTCAATCTACCGGTCGTTTGATTGCGAGGTGACGATCGTCGAAATGTTGCCGCGCCTGGTTCCTGTAGAAGACGAGGAAGTATCTAAAGAACTGGCTCGCGTGTACCGCAAACGCGGCATCAACTTCCATACCAGCGCGAAAGTGGACAAGGTCGAGAAGACGAAGACAGGAGTTGCCGTGACCATCACGGTCGAAGGCAAGCAACAGAAAATCGAAGCCGAAAAAATTCTAATTGCTGTAGGCCGCAAGCCGCGTACGCAAAACATCGGTCTGGAACGCACAAAGATCAAGCCCGATCGTGAGTTCATCAAAACCGACTCGTGGATGCAGACCGCCGAGCCCGGCGTATACGCAGTCGGTGACATCGTGCTGGGCACTCCGCAACTTGCGCATGTCGGAGCGATGGAGGCGCTGGTTGCCGTAGCCAAAATCGCCGGCAAGCCCGGCAAGCCGATCAATCCCGAGCACATTCCCGGTGCGACCTATTGCCATCCAGAAATCGGCAGCGTCGGCCTCACCGAAACCAAGGCCCGCGAAGCCGGATACAACGTGAAGGTCGGTAAGTTCCCCTTCACCGCAAACTCGCGTGCATCGATCGTCGGCCAGCACGACGGCTTCATCAAGATCGTCTCCGACGCCGACTACGGCGAGATTCTCGGCGTCCACATCATCGGCCCGCAAGCCACCGAGTTGATCGCCGAAGCGGTAGCCGCCATGGAGCTAGAAGCCACCGTAGAAGACTTGATGTGGACGATCCATGCTCATCCGACATTGGCGGAAGCCATGCTGGACGCCTCGAACAGCGTCTACGGAATGGCAATCAACGCATGAACTGTCTTGTCACGGATCTGCCTGGCTGAACACGGATGATCAGCAGAGATAAAGACGTGGCCAATAAACGCGTTGTCATCCTGAGCGCGCCTTCTGCGCGAAGGACCTATGCAACCCCTGTGTATCCTCCGTGTCCTCTGTGGTGAGGATTTAGATTTTGATTTCAATCGTCCAACTCGGCACCGTCGATTACGCCACGAGCCTAAGACTGCAACAGCAACTAGTGAACTTGCGCAAAGAAGACAAGATCGGCGACGTCCTTCTCCTTCTCGAACACAAGCCCGTTATCACGCTAGGCAGAAATGCGAAGGCCGCGAACGTCGTGGCCTCCCCCGAAATCCTTGCCCGGCGCGGCGTAGAGCTTTTCGAATGCGATCGCGGCGGTGACGTCACCTTCCACGGCCACGGCCAAATCGTCGGCTACCCCATCTTCGACCTGCGCGGATTTGCTGATCCCGACGGCAAACGCAAAACCCTGGGCGTGATCGAATTCGTACGCCGGCTGGAAGAAGTTCTGATCCGTACGTGTGTAGATTTCGCCATCCCCGCAAAGCGTGTCCCGGGCCTGACCGGCGTCTGGACTGACCCACCCTCACTGTCATCCGCCGAAAACTCCACGACCTTGTCATCCCGAGCGGAGGAGAACGATTCGCAGAATCGTACTCCGGAGTCGAGGGACCTGCTGTTCGACGCTACCGGCACGACCTCCGGACCCGAATCCAAACTCGCCGCCATCGGCGTGCACATCTCCCGCTTCGTCACGTCCCACGGCTTCGCCCTCAACGTGAACACCGACCTCAGCTACTTCAACCTGATCGTCCCCTGCGGCATCACGACCAAGCCGGTTACCTCGATGCAGCAAGAACTCGGCAAGCCCCTCGACCTGAACGCCGTCGCCGAATCCATCTCCCGCAACTTCGGCACGGTCTTCTCCAGTCAGATGCTCTGGGTCGAAACGCTTAACGCTCTCCTGGACCGCGCGGTCGGTGTCCCATGATGAAATCGCCCACCGATCTTCGCCGGATCCCACAAAAAAAGACGACGATCTAGTCATAGTTCACGACGACCTCTGCCAGAATCGTTTCTGGAGAAGATGGCCAACGATCAGCCACTGTCCAGTGCCCACAAAGAAAAGGAATGCCGCTCCAAGGTAGGAGCCCTCAAACGTACCGATGTGCATGAGGAATCGGAAGGGCGATAACAATAAGCTGAAGAACGATCCGACCAGCATTGCGGGCATATCGGCCAAGATGAGGGACTTTAACGTCCAAGACTGGTAGGTGTAGTGGAATGGTCTTCCGGCAAACAAGGTCCAATCTGCACCCTGAAAACCATCCAGAAGATTTGCAGCCGCTCGTGACGGAGACCCCATGTTCTGAATGCCAAGGTAAAACCACAGTGCATGTATACCCGCGAGTAGCCACCCCAACCGACTAACTGCGCAGCTTCGCAGAAACATTGATATCCGGTGTCGAAATGTCAATACGCCACTCTGCATTCATGCCTCTTATTTACTATTTGACACCACTTCGAGGCGCGCCGACTGCTGCCGCCGCTAGCCCTCCGCCCCACTCTCGCGATACCATCAATACATCGCGCTTCCGCGCCGCCTAGCATGGGGAACAAGAAAACAGAAGTCCAAACCGAACTCCAACGGGAGCCGTTCGCGCAACGGCAGCGCTCGGCCGCCGCGCGCAGCCGCGAAGGCACCCCGCCCACCGCCAACCTCCGCACCTACTCGATCCCCGACTATCGTCTCGAGCACCCGGACTTCACCGTCCGCCAGCGCGATAGAAAAAGACCGCCAGGGCCAGGAGCACGTCCGCTACGAAGTCGAAGGTAATCTCGACGCGCCCGTCCCGCCGATCCGCGACTCCAAATATCTAAGTCAAGCAGCAAGCCATCGAGATCTACCGCTGCATGCTGCTCAACCGCAAAATGGAAGTCGCGCTGGAAAATCTCTACAAGCAGGGCAAAGTCGTCGGCGGAGTCTATTTCGGACTCGGCCAGGAAGCCTGCTCCTGCGCCTCCGCTTACGCGCTCGACAAAGACGACTGGTTCGCGCCCATGATCCGCAATCAGGGATCGCTTCTCGTCCGCGGCTTCCGCGCCCGCGACACCATGATGCAGTACATGGCGAAAGCCGACTCGCCCACCAAGGGCCGCGACGGCACCTCGCACTTCGGCGACATCGAAAAGCGCAACATGGTCTCGCCCATCTCCATGCTCGGCGATCTCATTCCCGTGCTCTCCGGCGTCGCGCTCGGCGCGCGCCTGCAGGGACGCAACGTCGCCGTCATGACCTACATCGGCGACGGAGGCCAGTCCACCGGCGTCACCTACGAAGGCATCAACTTCGCCGCCGTGCAGAATCTCGGTCTCGTGCTCTTCGTCGAAAGCAATCTCTGGGCCTACTCCACGCCGTCGGAAATGCAGTACCGCTGCAAAGACCTCGCCGAGCGCGCCATCGGATACGGCATCCCCGGCGTGATCGTCGACGGCACCGACGCCTGCCAGGTCTACGACGCCGCCCACGAAGCCGTCGAACGCGCCCACGCAGGCGAAGGCCCGACACTGATCGAAGCCAAAATGATGCGCATGAAAGGCCACGCCATCCACGACGCCGCCAGCTATGTCCCCAAGCCGATGTTCGACTTCTGGAAGAAGCGCGACCCCATCGCGCGCTTTGAGAATTATCTGGTGAAAGAAAAGAAGTGGCTGACGCCGAAAGAGAATGCAGCGCTAATCGCAGAAGTGGAAGAGGTGATCGAAGCAGAACGAGAGATCGCGGTGAACTCCCCGATGCCGACGCCCGAATCAGCCGAAGGCGGCGTCTTCTGCGAAAACGGCTGCCACGAAATCAAACCAAAATACGGCATGCCAAAAGTGAAGAAGGGAACCGGCAGCTTCAGAGAAACCGAAGCCGCGGTGCATTTGAAGTAGGTATGGTGGGCTGAGGATGCAACTGTCGTCCGTGCATAAGCTGACGTGAGAAGTTAAAGCTGTAAAGAGCTGTGAATTTCATGTTCACGCGTCACAGACGCGCATAGTGCAGATGTGAAATCCTCCCCACATTGTCATCCCGAGCGAAGCAAAACGATGAGCAAAGCGAATCGTTTTGCGCAGTCGAGGGACCTTGTGTTCAGCCGGGAGCCAGAAAATGCGCGACGATTACATTTACTACGTCTACATGATGCAAAGCGCCTCAAGACGAGCCCTGTACATTGGAATGACGAATAACCTACGCAAGCGCGTCTGGCAACACAAAGAGCACGTATTCGAAGGTTTCACCGACGATTACAATTGCACGCGCTCGGTCTACTGGGAAAGCTTTGATGACGTTGCAAGTGCGATCGATCGCGAGAAACAACTAAAGCGTTGGCGTCGCGAAAAGAAAATGTGGCTGATCGAACGCAAGAACCCTGGCTGGAAGGATCTAGCTGCTGATTGGTACGAAACGAAACACAAGGTCCCTCGACTGCGGTGCTCGTTCACTAGCGTGAACGAGCATCCTCGCTCGGGATGACAATAGACGACTGTACGTTTGAAAGCTTGAAACTCGTAACTCGAAACTGACCCTATGCAGCTGACCTATCTCGAAGCCATCCGCCAGGGAATCTGGGAAGAAATGGACCGCGACCCCACCGTCTTCTGCCTCGGCGAAGACATCGGCATCTACGGCGGCGCCTTCAAAGTCACCGACGGATTCATCGACCGCTTCGGCCCCGAGCGCGTCATCGACACGCCCATCGCCGAGTCCGCCATCGTCGGCGCGGCCTTCGGAGCGTCGCTCACCGGCATGCGCCCCGTCGCCGAATTTCAGTTCATGGACTTCATCGGCTGCGCCTTCAACCAGATCTCCAATATGGTCGCAAAGACGCACTATCTCTGGGGCGCTCCCGCTCCGCTCGTCCTGCGCGGCCCCAGCGGCGGATACGTCCACGGCGGCCCCTTCCACTCGCAGAATCCTGAGATGTGGTTCGTCCACAATCCCGGCCTCAAAGTCATCTGCCCCGCCACGCCCTACGACGCCAAGGGACTCATCAAAGCCGCCATCCGCGACAACAATCCCTGCATCTTCTTCGAGCACAAATATCTCTACCGCCGCATCAAAGACGAAGTTCCCGCGGAAGACTATGTCGTCCCCATCGGCAAAGCGCACGTGGCCCGCGAAGGCCGCGACCTCAGCATCATCACCTACGCCGCGATGGTCCACACCGCGCTCGAAGCCGCCGAAATTCTGAGCAAAGATGGAATCGATCTCGAGATCCTCGACCTGCGCACCGTCTCGCCGCTCGATCGCGAAGCCATCGCGCAGACGGTGAAGAAGACGAACAAAGTCATCATCCTGCACGAGCATTCCCGCACCGGAGGCCTCGCCGGAGAAATCGCCGCCATCATCAACGAAGAAGCCTTCGACGATCTCGACGGCCCCATCGTCCGCATCGCCGGCCTCGACTCCGCGATCCCGTTCTCGCCGCCGCAGGAGCATCACTACCTGCCGAAAGTGGAAGACGTGGTCCGCGAGTCGCGCCGCCTGAAAGCGTATTGATAGACGTCGATACAGGAATGGATGGACAACAGGGGTCCCGCGGCCTGTCGGAGCGTCCTTCGAGCGGCATTCCCGTTGCATCGTGTAAATATTGTGTAACTTCCGACCTTGTGCTGTCTCTCAAAATTGGCGCGGCTGACGCCTTCATCTGCCACAATACTTCTTTCGGAGGCCTCATGGGCAAGTTCATTCTCGGTGTGATCGTTACGCTTCTCGTCCTGGTGTTAGGCGGTCTCGGCTTTGCCATGCTCGGCTTTTTCCCCACGGCCGCAAATGTCGAGCCTCCCCACATTGAACGTCGATTCGCCATGGGCGCGGTCGATGCATCCATGGATCGTCATGCTCCGCGCATCACCAACCCGCTGACGCCCACCGATCAGAATCTTGAAGATGGCATGAAGCTCTACACCATGAACTGCGCGCTCTGTCACGGAGGTCTCGACCGCAAGCCGTCCACGCTGGCGACATCGCTCTATCCGCCCCCGCCGAATCTCATCTCTGACCCTCCCGATGATCCCGAGTGGCACATCTTCTACACCATCCGCACGGGCGTGCGCTACACCGGCATGCCCGCTTGGGACAAAACCATGACCGCCGCAGGACATGTGGAAGATCACGATGCTGCTCTCCCACCTCGACAAACTTCCGCCAGCAGTCCAGGAATATTGGAAGACGAACTTCAACGTGACTGCCCCGGCTGCTGACGAAAAGAAAGAGGGCGGCGAGGTGCACGACCACCACTAAGAACCTCGCCGGAAGAAGGGAAGGGCACGACTTCAGTCGTGCCGTATAGGCTTAGAGTTTGGCCTCGGCTTTTGCCGCTGCGGGACTCCCGAGGCGCCGGACATTCGTTTCCGTTGGGTTATCGATTCAGTCCCGCCGTTCGCGTCAACTCTCTCAAACGCTATAATATTCGTTTGCGCCCAGCCCTCTCTTTCAACGGGGGCGGCGTGGAAGGGAATCATGCCAACTGACATCATCATGCCCCAGATGGGCGAATCCATCGTAGAAGGCACTATTACCAAGTGGTTGAAGAAGCCCGGCGACAAGGTCCAGCGCGACGAACCTCTATTCGAGATCTCCACCGACAAGGTCGACGCCGAAATTCCCGCCCCTGCGTCAGGCGTTCTGCAGGAAATCAAAGTCACCGAAGGCACTACGGTTGGCGTGAACACGATTGTTGGAACTATCGCAGTCGACGGCGAGGCAGCCGCTGCTCCCGCCAAGCCTGCCGCACCTGCAGCCGAAAAGCCCGCTGCGAAATCGGAAGCAAAGAAGGTTGAAGAAAAGGCTCCAGCACCTCCGCCGCCATCCGCGCCGGCACCCGCTGCTCACGAAGAGGATGAAGAAGCCCGCTCCTCACCTCTCGTCCGCAAGATTGCCCGCGAGCACGGCGTCAGCCTGTCCCAGATCTCCGGCACCGGACTCGGTGGCCGCATTACCAAGCAAGACATCATGTCGTTCATCGAGAGCCAGGGATCTTCGCAACCGGCTCCCGCTGCCCCGTCTGCACCTGCTCAGCCTGCAGCCACCGCTCAGGCACCGCGCCCGGCAGCGCCCGCGCCCTACCCGGGCGATCTCGTCCCCATGACGAACATGCGCAAGCTGATCGCGAAGCACATGATCGAGTCTCGCCGCACCAGCGCGCACGTTCACTGTATGTACGAAGTGGACTTCACCCGTATCGTCAACCTGCGCGCCAAACACAAGTCCGGATTCGAGCAGCGCCACGGCGCACGCCTCACCTTCATGCCGTTCTTCGTGCGGGCCGCGGTCATTGCCCTTCAGCAGTGGCCCATCATCAACGCCTCATTGGAAGGCGATAACATCCGTTATCACCGCCACATCAACATGGGCATCGCCGTCGCACTCGATTGGGGCCTGATCGTTCCCGTCCTCAAGAATGCCGGAGACCTGAATTTCCTCGGCCTGCAGCGCGGCATTTCCGATCTCGGCGAGCGCGCCCGTACCAAGAAACTCAAGCCCGAAGACGTCGAAGGCTCGACCTTCACCGTCACTAACCCCGGCCAGTTCGGCGCCGTCTTCGGACTTCCCATCATCAATCAGCCGAACTCAGCCATCATGGGTGTTGGCGGAATCACCAAGCAACCCATGGTGATCACTGACAAAGACGGCACGGATTCAATTGCCATCCGCTCCGTAGTTCACCTGACCCTGGGCTACGATCACCGCCTCATCGACGGCGCGGTCGCTGATCAGTTTATGGCAATGGTGAAGAAGAATCTCGAAACCTGGAACGAGGAAATCGGCTGAGTCTCGGCGGGGCGTTAACGTCCTTTACTGAGGGTTGGCGGCTGGCAGGTGAGCGTTGCTCTTGGCCCAGGTTGATGCATTGAGGCAGTCAACGGTGCCATCAATGATCTTGGAAACCCCATTTTTGAATTTTTCAGGGTCGACAATCTCCCGCGCTGCTACCGCGTCCACCGTGGCAAGTGCGCTTTCCAGGAAGGACATGGCCGCGTCTTTTTTCTCCGCGCCGGATTTGCTTCCGAAGAGCCCTTCAATTCCGTTGACCAGAGCTGGGATGAACGCGATTCCTCTCAAAAGTTGATTTAGAAAGTTCATAAGTGTTCTCCTTTTCAAGTGAACTTGATACACACATTTGCCCTCCCGTCCAAATCGAACAGGGGACGTTACCTCATACTGTTTGGCGATGTTTGATTGCTAAAACAGAAAATTGCTGTCCCACCCTATTTCCACCAATGTCCGTGCAGAGCGACAGCGACGCTGATCATCACCGCGATGCCGGCATTCACAAATCTCTCGATGACAGTCCGACGCACGTCGTTCCGCTCGAGTTCGACGATCCTGTCCTCGGCGAGCGTCATTCGCCCCGGTTGCCCATTCCCTACAAGCATTTCCACCTTAGCTTCCATGCGGCTGAGTTTCTCCAACACCTCATGTTGAAAATCCCGGTCTATCATCCGCAGGACCGACAACTCTCTCTCACTCACCCTTCTACCCCCTTGGCTTTTCACCTGCCCAAACTATTTGGCGTCGTGACTTTTCTGCTCGCACTGTCGTGCGCCTGAATCAACGCCTTAATTTCAGCCTGACCATCTCTTAACTCTCCTAGCTGAACTTCGGTCCGTATCCGACTTTCGGTATTGGTTGCTGCAATCTGCTCCAGACGCACTATCCTCGCTTTGGTGGCCTCAATCTCCGCATCTTGTTTTGCCGTGTTCCGAGCATCTTGCACCACGTAACCGGTGACAGAGAGCGCAATCGCGCCCAAGGCGATCAATGTTCGGGTGTCGAATTTCAGAAGACGCTGTTCGTGAATCGCCTGCAGCTTACGGGTCCAGTCCTCTTCCAAGGACTCAGCCCAGTTCTGTACCTCCGTCAATTTGCCGAGTACTTCCAGTTGGAAGTCTTTCGCGCTATACGGAACTGCAGTTGGCTTTTCTGTGCCAACTCGATGTCTCAGGCGACTTACTGTGCAGTCTTCATTCATAGCGGATAGTCCACATGTAGCGCCGCCGCATATCGGGAATATCGGGGCGGGGAGGAATTGTCATACAGCCTCATAAAGTAGTTCTGGGTCTTCGCCAGTCGCGGTAGTGTGAACGTCTGGGTGTTGAACCGCCCCAGTAGATTTCGGTCGTTCGCCGTTCCAAAACCATAGTCATGAGCTCGAACTTCAATCCCATAACCATTTCCAGGTGCCATCCCCGCATCTACCTGCACCGTTGTCGATGTCACCTGCGTGATCTGCGCGTCGGTCAATGTTTGCCACGTAGTACGATCCAACCTCCGTCGTCGAAAGGCGCACCGGCAGATCCTGCAGTGGCACAGTTGTAGCGCTTGACGCATCCTGCAGCGCCAGAGATGCTGCCAGGTCGTTCGCGAATTCGATCACGTACATGCCGCAATCGTCCGCCGGATTGACCAGATCGATGCTCACTCTCCGTACGATCGCGCTGAACACATGCATTCTGCGACGGCACATTCACTGCCATGCCGTCCCCCGGGAAAATATCGATCGCTCCACCCGGCAGAAAATCGCTCCACGTCCGGTATGTTCCCAGCCATGCAGCCCCTCCCGCATCATCTAGTAAGTGCCAGCGCTGCGTTTTCGCAATCCGCCTGCGTACGTGCGCTGGGAGTCTTCATGGTCTTGACAATCCCGCGCACTCCGTTATCTGCGCCATTTCTGCAGACTCGACACTACTCACGCTGTTCACGACCTCTGCCACTGCGCGCCCGTACCCTCGGTAGCTGGCCACGATGTACGTATTCAACGGCGGCACATACTGTGGATAGAAATCCAGCGAAGTGGAGCTCACAATCGAACACTGCCCTCCATCCGAAAGAGATTCAACTAAGGCTGTGGTGTAATTCTGCATCCGGCAACGCCGTCCGAACTTCCGCCAGTGAAATATGGGTTACATAGGTGTACGCGATGCTGCACTGCATGGTCGCTGCGTTCACCAGGGCATAGCGTGCAGAATCCAGGCGCATTCTCGATCACATCGTCATACAGTACGGTCGCGGGAGCCACCATCGTCGAAGGGATCGAAGGGTCAATGTCCTGCAATTCCAGCACGAGCCTCACATTCGCCTGCACCGCCGCTCCGCCCCAACCGTTCCCTGCGGGATGCAGAGAGGAATGATAGGTCTCGGTCGATCGGTAGACCTCCATCGAATAGATGTAAGTCGTCAAGATATAGCGGTGACCGGCCGTCGTCGCAACGATCGGCCCGGTCCCCGATCCATTGATGAGAGCCTGAATGTTCGACCCACCCCCGGAGGGCGTGACCTGGAAGCCCGCCAGGCATTCCGCGGCGGAAATATCTCCTGCGTACAAGCCCCCCAGCACTCCCCTTGAAGGACCCGCGAAGGTGATGTCCCCATGTTGCAACTCCTGCGCACCACCCATTTCTATCTTCTCGATGAACTGAACCGTACTCTGCCCATCCTGTCCCGTTCCTCCATTCACCTGAAGCGCCTGTGCGCTCACGGAAATCGCGGATGAAGGATCTCTCTACCGACCAGGTTGACGCATCCAAGCCAGGGCCCGTGTACTGTTCGTCAATCAACGCAATCCTGCCCTGCTGGAACGGAGTCTGTGATAAGTAGAATCCCCGGCTCACTCCATCCCCCACGAAATAGTCCCGAACGTAAGCCTGTGGCTCATCGAGTCCGATCACAGTTACGTCGTTCACCGTCAAGTTCGGACACGCCAACGTCGAGCCCCGCCGGAGAAAAAGTCGTATCGCCTTCGCTAATCGCATACGTTGCCGCTCCCACCGGAGCCAGCAGCAGGGCTCCATTCATCGCTCGATAACTAGCTCTCGCCGCCAGCGCGATTTCGGCAGCATGATATGAAAACTTCTTTTGCGGATTCACCTGATACGCAGCCAGCGTGTCCACGTCCTGTACACCGCCTAGTATCGAACCACCCCGGCAGCAGATCCTCCACCAGTTGCCGCAATGCCGACCCCGCCGTCCGCGCAACAAACGGGGCCCGATTCGGCAGCGCTTTCTGATCCAGCAGAACTTCGTCACTCTCAGCGATCAGGTCGTAGCGGTACACCGGCGCCTTGCTCCCCAAATCCCAGATACTCAAATTGCGGCGCCTGCGTCAGATATCCTGTGAACAACACGGCCCGGTGGCCTTCGTCAGAATCACTCGCGCCTCACTCGCCGGAACCACAAATCCAGTCGCTTTCGCCAGTAAACTGCATCGCAACACCGAAGGTTGGTTGAGTCGTTCGTTCGATGCGCGGCGCCACGGTTGTATCCAGCGCCGCCGTATAGTCCACCGCCCCTGTCCCTGCAGATTGTCGATCGTGAGTTTCATAGATACCTGGAATAGCTCGAGAGATGAATAAGCGCAGTTGTATCTCCGCGCAGGTTCCTCTGTGTCCCTCTGTGGTGAAAGATGTGTGATAGTCTGAGGTCCAGACTCAGTAAGCCGCCGCCATCCCTGCCGGAAAATAACTGCGGTAGCACAGCACGCTCTGTCCATCATTCGTATCGGTATAACGGCAACGCCAAGAAAGAAGCCCGCAGCGAGATCGCCGACAGAGGCTTCTCAATCGCAGTGAAACTCTTCGCGCAGGAGTTTCCCGGCCGGAAGTCTTGGCGCTTCCCGAACTCAGCCGCGGATAGTAGAAGCACACTCGTCCGCCCGGATTCGTCTTCCGCCACAAATAGCGCCGACCATTCCTGGAAAAATGACCCACCCTCACGATCCACAAACGCCACTACCACTTGCGCCGACGCTCCCGCAGCGGGCACTCCCCCAAGTAGCGGCTGTGCCAGCACCACGGATGTAGCTGTCACCTCCGCCACTCGCCCCACGTTGAACGTCACTCGCCGCACGTAGTTCGGATCCTGCTTCACCGCCGCCGGACTGCTTACGTACGCCGCCGCGATTCCCGATCCCACGTATCCGGTCTGTTGCTGATAGTCGACGTCGACCGCGATCAGGCATCCGGCCGAAAACGTGCTTCCCACTCCCGCGCCAAAAATCAATTCGGTTGCCGTCGATCCCGGAAGCACCGCTACTCCTGGTGCCGGAGTTCCGCCCGAGGGCGCCGGCGACATCATTCGCCGCCGCCGGCGCCAGCACGTTCATGTGCTCCGATCCGCCCGCCAGCGCCATTTGCAGCTTGCCCCACTGCCGAAAGTCAAATTCAACCCGCGCCTCTTGCGGCCCGCGAAACTGCGCCGCCGGCAGCGTCCTCGCTCCCGATCGCACCACGTCGGTCGGCGTGTCATACCAGCGTTCGAAGTTTTCCACCCATCCCAGGTCGAGCCACGGAGCGGGTGGTGAGTCCAAGCGAAAACATCCCGCATAGCCCCGGATCGAAAATCGTCGGCGTCTCAGTTGTCCGATTCACAGGCGCGAAGTACGCCCGCATCTGCCGCGTCACCGGAACCATTGCCGCGCGCAACGGAGAAGTGCTCATGACAACGTCACCTCCGAGAAGAAGTAAATCGTCAGCCGCACCTTCCGCTCGACTCGCGCATCCTGGATGCTCTCGGCTCATCGTGACGCCGCTCTTCGTTCGCTCCGGAAACGACACGCGCCCCCAGAACGCCCGCACCTTTGCCTTCCGTGAACGACGGCTGCCCCCAGAACACCCTTGTTCCCAGATCTGCGCTCGGAGCCTGCGTGTAGTCCCGCTTCTCGGTGTTCGGTGGCTGGCAGATGCCGAGCAGTTCGCCATCGAGTTGAGCCAGCATCTCGCCCGCGATCCACCATGCTCTGTACGGAGCCCAGCGTGTAGTAGGAGATCGACGACATTCCAGCCTCATCAGCGCTCCGTTGCCCGGCGTATCCTTCAACCACTTCCGCCGCGCCCCATTCGATGTAGAACGCATTTGGCAGCGGTTCCGCCGAAGACGGTGGCAGATTCTCCGCCACCACCACCGCCGGAACCGTCGCCCCATTGAGCGTGATCGTTCTCGCCGGATTCAATCCCGCGAGCCTCTCCTGCAGCGCCAGAAAAAAACTGTCTTTCGCAAATTGCATAGAAAACCAGCTTTCAGCTGTCAGCCTCAGCCCTCAGCTCAGAATCGATTCGGTCACCAGACATGATTAACTCAGTGGCCTCTGTGGCGAAGAAGTTTCGTCAGCGACTGGCAGCGGAATCGTGCCGTCAGGCTGTCCGGCTCACTCCACCGCCGTCACCACGTAGAAATAAGCCGTCCCCGCAAAATTCTCCGGCACCACCGTCTCGATGTGAAACAGATCGCCCCCGTACCTCAGCCCGAGCGCCGCTCGAACAAGTCTTCTGCCGTACCCATCCCCAGCGCCGGGAGTTGATCCGCAATCGCCGACGCCGGCAGCGTGAACTCAATTCGCCGTCGCGGTCCCAGATTTCCCGTCACTAACGCCTGCGTCACCACCGGCGAAATCAATACCTCCTGCACTCCCGGATCAACCAGCCCCAACTGTCCCGCCGAATCGCTCGCCAGTCGCCGTCGCCGGCAAAAGCAAGCTCACTGTGCTCTCCTCCCAACGCCTTCAACATCGCATCCGCCGCCCGCACCAACGCCGCCCCGCAAATCCCGCTTCCCATGATTTCCTCCTGGTGTGGTCCGAGCGCCGTCACTCCGAGCTCTATCCACTGACACGTTGATCGTCTACGCGCCCTTCCGTCGCCACATACGGCTCCAGCAGACTGCGCACCGTCTCGTCCAGCAGCGTGTCGCCGAAGTACTCCAGCCGCATCCGGTCGATCTTCCCCGACTTCACATTCAACGCAGGAGTCGCCTGCGCGTTCTTCACGATCTGCGCGCACGCCACCTTCACTCCAGCCGGAATCGTCGCCAGCCCCGCGTTGTAAACGACGTCCACCTCATTGAAAGAACAGTCCCAGCGCATTCACCGGAAACGTCAGCTCCCCGCTGTCCGCCCAAATATCAATCGTCGTTGGATCGATCGTCCGTCCACGATCCCGGAAGCGCGAACACCAGCGCGAACTCCAGGCTCATATCCGGAAACGGCCATTCCCCTCGCCGCGGAATGCCATACCGTCCCTGCAACGACACAATCGGCGTCGTCGCCGGCGCCACTGTCACCAGCGGCAAATAACTCAACCGCACCGTGTTCAGTTCCGGCGGCATCTTCAGCCGCTCTTCGTACTGGTTCACTCCCAGCGTCGCCCGCCGGCAGTGTGCATCGATGATCGCCGACGCCGCCGTTACCCACGATGAGTCCGTCGCCGCATCCAGCCCGTACGTCAAATACTCCGTAGTATCCAAATAGTTCATAGAAGTTCTCAGTTCTCGAGTCCTCAGTTCGTCAGTCCCACCGTTCTCGAGTTCGCATGTCGACAGCGGCGGCGAGTCAACTGAGCACTTGACGACTGAGAACTGAGAACTGCTTTCCTAGTCCTGTACCTTCACTTCGTAGTGAGCGAAGTTCGCTCCCTTCACCACCGGAGCCCCAAACTTCACCACGACTTGCTGTTGGCTCAACGAGGTCGGCAACCCGAGTTTGAACACTCGCGGATTCGGATCGGTCAGCCAGTGATACTCGATCAGGTCCTCGGTGACGATGTACGCCGGCAGCACCGCGTCCGGAACCCAGCGTCCCCGTGTATCCCAGCGCCCATTCCGGGATCAGCGGCAGGTCGCCCGCCTGTGTCGACAGCGCTTTCACCCGTAACGCCGCCGGTGATTTCGACCGTGTTCAGCACGACGTTGAACTGCGACTTCATTTCCTGGTCGATCAGATCGAGCAGCATCGGATTGGCATAAATCGCCGTCGGTCGCACCTGGTACGACGAATTCGAAACCATCTGTGCGACCGTGGTCTTCAGTCCGTCTGCACGATGCTGCCGGCGCTCTTCGCAATCGTCACCGTGTTCCCGCCCGCCTCGATCTGACCGACGACGCCGAAGTACTGCGGCGTCGTCGGAGCACTCAGTGAAGTGTCGCTACCGTTCCACAGCGCCACATCATGCGTGCGCATCAGTCCGTCCACCGCATCGGCCAGGTCCTTCGCCTGCAGATAGGCGAACTGGCTCTGCTGCGCCGTCACTTCCAGATCGAACAGGTTGTAGTTGATCTGTGACACCAGCGCCTTCAGCGGCACCGACAGCTCAATGCGCGTCGGCGATACACTGTCGCCGTCGGCACCATGTTGCGCGGGTCCACAAACGCCTGCGCCGCCGTCGGAGCCGCAATCGCCGTCTCCTCAAAGAACCGCGACGGATGCCCGGTCGCCGGAACCTGCTTGATCCTCTGCCCAAACGCGCCCCGCCGCCGCACGATGTCAAAAATCTCCGTCTGGTACCGATTAACTTCTACCGCGCCGGGCCCAAGATAGTCCGCTGCCGCCATCAAATCCACAAATTGTCCCGTCATGTTTTCTCCTTGTTTGATTTTTCTGTCTGAAACGTCGTTTCCCAAACCCTGTCATCCTCGAGCGAAGTCGAAGAGTTTCTCTCAGCACGCTCCAAGGATTCCTCCATTCCGCTCCGCCCAAAAACAAAAGGCACGACAAATGTCGTGCCCTCTTGAAGCCAAAGAAGCCGAAAGCTAGAAGCTCCTCCTACTCGATCATTCCCGCCCGTGCCAACTCCGCCTTCACCGCAATCCTCTGTTCCACGCTCAAACTCTGCAGCGTCTTGTCCAGCACTCCCTTCTCGATCTTCTCGCCGCTCGCCATCGGCTCCGCTCTTGGCCAGAATCGCCGACACCATCGGCGGAAGCGTCTTCCTCACCATCCGCGAAGCCTGCGCTTTCAGGTCAGTATTGGATTTCTCCAACTCCGCCACGCGCTCCTGCAGTTGCCGTGTTGCCTCGTCTCTGCTCGGCTCGCGACGACCGCTCGTCCACCGCCGCCACAATCCGGTCGACTTTCGCGTTCAGCGCGTCCTGCTGCGCGTCCAGTCGCCCCAACACGCGATCCAACGATTCAGCCGCACTCGCCAGCCGCTCCGCCGTCGCCATCAACTGCTGCACCATTTCTTCATTCATGTTAGTTTCCTTCGATACTTCAATTGACTGATCTCTGTATCCTCTGTCTGACATGGTTTAATGATCTCGCGTGCTACCCGACAGACAGTTCAATCCAAGTCTCCTGATACGCGGCCTTGTTCTTCCGCAAAATCGCCGCGCCCGTGAACGTCACCTTTGTCAAACGTCCACACCTTCGCTCGCTCGTCTGCCAGCACACACGTCCGTCACTTCATACGACATCCCCAGACCCGCCCGCACCTGTCCGCTTGCCTCAGCGCGCAACACGGAGACTCGCAGTCGTCCCGATTCGCGCTCGAATCGCCGCCGTCAAGCTCCGAATCCGTTCCACCGCAGCCGCCAACGACGCGCGCAACCTGCGCCCCTTCACCGTGCTCCCTCGGAGCCCACCACCAACGCCCGACGTCCGACGTCTGCCGCCCGCCGCCCAAGCTTCCCAATCTCCTCCACAATCTCCGGAAAGTCCTTCGCATACAGATACCCGCCCACCTCCAGATTCCGCCCCACAATATCCGCGCTACGTGATCACGCCCACCTTCCGTCGCACATCGTGCCGGTCAAACGACGGCGCATAATCCAGCGCCATGCCCATCAACGACGGCAACGCCGCCTCCGCCGCTTTCTCGGGTCAGTACCACCCGCCGTCCCTCCGACCCCGATGGCGCCCTCTGCGAAGGGGCATCTACCACCGTCAACACTCCCCGAAATGCCGCCCGGTTCGGATGCCCCTTCACCACCGGCATCGCCACCGCCATACTCTCCAATGCAATCGTCATCACGTCCGTCATCCTCGAGCGTCGTCGAGAAACTCGTTTCCTCCGGCCTACTGCGTCTCCTGGCGAAGCAGACGACCGCGAGCTCCTCGCTGCGTTCGGGACCATCCCTCCGTGTCCTCAGTGTCCCTGGTTGAGACGTCTTGCGACTCCTACTCCCAACTCCGGCAGCCCCCGCATCCTCCTAACCTCATTCACCGTCAGCACTCCCGTCTGCAACAGAATCTGCTGAATCTGCGCTTCCTCCAGCGGATCCGTCGTATCCACATCCGCAAACACAAACTCCAGATCGCTCCATCCCAGCTTCTTCGCAATCGCATCCCGCGTCAGCGATTCCGCCAGCAACCGCGCTGTCGGCACGATCGCCTGCCGGAATGCCAGGTCATTCAATTCCTCCGCGGTGGAGCGGTTCACGTCCCGCTCCACCCCCAGGTAAAACGGAGGAAGGTCGAAAGCATCGGCGACGACTCGCAGCAGAAATTCCTGCCACTGCAGTCGTAAGTCTGCATCGGTGCCTCCACCGAACCTCAGCACCTCCGGTTTGCTTTCGGCCGATAGGATGGGAACCTTCCCCGTGCCCTCGATCTCGTCCTGCCACCACCGGATCAGCCGCTCGTGATGTTCCGGCGTCAGATCCTGCAACCACAGCGCATACTGCACCACCGAGTTCGACGCCAGCCGCGACGCGTACCGGTGCGCCCCCAGAAACGCGTTGATCGTTTCAAATGCGACTTCAAGCCGCCCCAACCCAAACGGCGTATGCGTCCGCGGATTCAGCCGGATGTAAATCAGCTCGTCATCATCCAGCTTGATCTGCGAGTTCGCCCCCGACTGATCGTTCACCTGTACGTATCGCTGCGAGTGCGGCGACCCATCCCAGTCCACATTCATTCGAATCGACGCCCCATCCACCGGCCACATCACCAGCGAGCATGCGTAGCCGCAGCGCCGAGGGTGCCCCACCCAACGCGTTTTTCGGTGGGATCTGCCACAATCGGCTCCCCTCCGGACCCTGCACCTCAATCGCTCCAAACCCGCCCACAATGATGTCTTCCAGCACCTGCTCCGCCAGCGATCGAAACGAATCATCCGGATTCGGCGCATCAAAGTTGTCCGTCAGAAATCCGCACTCGCGCGGCACCATCCGGAATCGCCTCGAGCGAATACCCCTGCCGCGGCTGCACTCGCCACCGCATCCCCGCAATGCGATCCTTGATGCAATTGATCGCCCGCCGCGCAATCGGCGTCTCCGAAAATCGCCGCAAGTTGTAAGGCGTGGGTTTGGGCATCGCCTCACTCAACGGCCCATACGAGTTAAAGATCGACGGCAGAGCCGAAGTCCGCCGCTTCTTCGCGAATTGCATGTCCGAGGAGCCTACCCGCAGACACTCCCGCCACCCGGCGCCAGGCGCCGCGTACCGCCTCTGTAATTTTCATAATGGTTTGTTCCTGCAAAGCTCAGGTCCATCCTGACCCTGAGCAAGAGTTGTGCCTTGAGGGCGGGAGTTCGACCGCGGTCGAGCGAAGCTCGACGATCAAATTGTTGAGCGCGAGCAAAAAATGAACCCTACGTCCAGAAAGCGTATAATCACATATACCAATAGTCTGATATACGGGTACCGAGCGCCCCATGCCTGAGACTGACATCACCCGCTTGACCATCACCTGGTCGAAAGATACTGACCTGGCCTTGCGACTTTTATCTCGGTTCGCAAGGCCTGAAGAAGGGCGCGCTTTCGAAATTCGTCGAGGATGCAGTCAAGTGGCGTCTCTTCGATCAAAGCCGTCATCCAGGCTCGCCAGGGCTTTGCCGACTTGGCTCCAGACGAACTGACTTCCATGATTGACGAAGCCATCGCCAGCGTCCGAAGACGCAAACGCCGGGGATCCAAGATCCGATCGAAAAAATAGGCGATGCGGCTCGTCCTCGACACCAACGTGCTCCTCAGCGCCCTGTTGTCGACGAATACTCCACCTGCTCACATTCTCGCCCTTTGGCGCGGCCGTAAGTTCGACCTCCTCACTCAGCGCTGCGACCGCGAACTTCAAGGTGGCTACTCTACCAGAACGATGTGCCCGCCTCGCTCCCGCGTTTCCGGACGCCTGGTCATCGACTTCGCGATCTCGCCGTCCCGACGACAACTATCTCCTCGCTTCGCCCAAGCGGGGCAGGCTCATTCCGACCGGAACCCAGCGATGCAACGCCACAAGCGTCACGCGGCGGCTCCTGCGCAGGATCCGCATCACGCTGTGCGAAATAGCATGGACCTTCCGTAACTGAATGCCCCCTGCGCAGAAGAACGAGAATGTTGCACAATCACACTCTCAGTTCCAGCCTCGCCACTTCGGCGATTGCCGCCATTTCCGCCGCAGTCGACCCGAATGCTGCTCTCTTCCATCATCTCAGCGCAAAGTGAATTCTGCTTCGTTCCGATTCAATTCGTCTTCCACGACCGCCGTCAGCCTCGGCGCCGCCCCGGTCATCTTCTCCATCACCGGTGCGATCGTCGGATACCGTGCCGCCAGCGTCACCGCCGAGTCCACTCCCGCCCTCATCGACACTGCATGAAAGAGTTTCATCTCAGTTCCGGTGTTGTATCCAAAATCAAACTGGAACGGATCGCCAGCCTTCGTATACGGAGCCACGGGCACGGGTATAAGAACTTCGCCACTCCAACTTGCTCGAATGCATCGCGCATCGCGCCCAGAATCTTCCGCGGCCCGTAAGCACTCGAGTTCCGCCGCGACCTTCGATTTCCACGAACATCGGCGCCAGTCTCGATCTCCGCTGCGGGTGCAGTCGTCAGCAGCCTGCATGAGCTCGGAAAGTTGAATCACATTCGAGAACGAATCTTCCATTTTCTTGAGCAGCATCGCTACGATCCTTTATTTCTCCGACTTCGGCTCGAATGTCGCGCAGCATCGTCAATCACTTCAACATCCGCTTGCGGATCCAAGGCATCGCACGCCTCTCCAATCCTTCGCGAAGCGAACATCGCAACACCGCTCCATTCGGACCTGACTCACGCCATCAGACCCGATGTTCACAAACTCCTCCCGGACCGCGTGAGGCACATACCGCAGCAGGAAGAACTCGACCTGGCGCCGTTCACTCATTTCTCAAAATCCCTTAGCCCTTGTGGTTAGCTCCCTCGGGTCTTCTGTCCTTGTAAGCCTGTGCTCCTTCCACTGCGGAAACGGCTTCCGCGGCGAAATCCGAAACGCCTCAATCAATTCCCGCACCGTCGCCCTCCGCGTAAGCAATGTTCGCGCCAGCTTTTCCAACTCTTCCCACTCCCCCCCGTACCACTCCGGAGGAATCTCCCCCGCCAGGCTCCACACCACGTCTTCCTCCATCTTCTCAACCCGCGAGAGCCACGGTTCAAACGACTCCCATCCCCGTACGCTCTCGTAAACTTCGTTCCGTGCATACACTCCGCGCAGCGGGTAATCCGGAAACGTCCACTCCCCCGCGTTAAAGCAATACCCCTGATCGATAAACGAAGCCGTGTATTTCTTCTCTCGCGACTTCCTCCAAAACGCCGCCTGCCGTCCGTTCGCGTTTCCGGTCCATTTATCCAGAACCAGCATCCCCGCGAAACGTCTCCAGATTCCGCACCAGCCCCAGCATCTCCACCGGAAGGTAATCGAACACTTGTCCTTCCAGTGGACTCACCACATATTGCGATCCAAATTGTAGTCCCGCCTG
Source organism: uncultured Acidobacteriaceae bacterium (assembly GCA_963788555.1). Taxonomy (GTDB): domain Bacteria; phylum Acidobacteriota; class Terriglobia; order Terriglobales; family Acidobacteriaceae; genus Sulfotelmatobacter. Next base: position 104,902 of record CAWBHM010000012.1, read on the forward strand.
GCATCGAATCGTATTGTGCGCCAGTTGAATGCTCAGCTCCGGCGTATGCTCGACCAGCCACTCGTCAACCTCGACCACATCCGTCAACGGCACTGGCAACCCCGCGCGCTCCGCCAGCCGCGTTGCCAGCATCTCATTCGCCAGCACTCGCAAATGCTGCGGATTATTTCTGAACTTCACAACGTAAAAGTTTCCGTCCGAGCAGCGCATCAAGTGTCCTTGCGCCCCGCCCCGCATCCGCCGCACGTGTTGGACCGCTTCGACCACAATCAATCAAAGGTGACGCGGAGAACTATGGGTGCGAGCGCACCGAAGGTCGAGTTTTCTCAGCCACCCGATGTCCCTGTGGGAGTCTCCAAAGCCACAAGGTCCGACATCATACCTCAACTGCCCCGCTTTCCGATGTGACGAATGAACATTTCCACCGATCCCGAACCCAAACCCGAATCCGACTAGACGGGAAACTGAGTACTGAGTACTGCGTACTGAGTACAGCTCTTTCACCCGACCGTCAAACTCCCCATCTCTACCGGCCGTCCGCCGTCACGCGCCCCGCATCCTCTCGCCGCACCGCCAGCGCGATCGCCATCGCCATCACGCAATCGTCATGCGCCCCCTCGGCCGCCGCTGCATGCCCATCGGCATGCCTCACGAAGGTCTTCAGCTCTCCCAACAGTCGCGGACTTCAACAGACTCCGGCTGCTCAATCAACACCGCCGCCAGGTTCTCGATCATCGCCGGCCGCGTCACCACCGACGTCAGCCATCCCTCCTGCCCGCCCTGCGATAATAGATTCTCGTAGTGCAGATCCTTCAGGTGCGCCAGCACTCCATATCCATGATTGTTTCGTTCCACCGCGACCAGCGCGTTTCCGTACATCCGTCCCAGCGCCACGACTCGCCGCGCCAGTTCATACGGAGGAAAATGTCCATGCAGTTCCGCGCACTGCAATCCCATTGTTCCGCTCAATCACCTGCGCGCACGCGTAATCCCCTTCCGACCCGCCGCCTGCCGCATCCACTCCAATGATGTACTGCCCTGCCCCCGCGATTCGGCGGAAACCACACCAGCAACCGCCCATTGTCCTGCGACTCCAGCGGCCTGTCCCGCATGCGCCGCTGCCTGCTCAATCGCCTCAGATGTCAAACACGCACTCCCCCGACGCCAGAAAGCACGACACCGGATCCTCCGCATACTCCTGCCCCGCCAGTCCGCGCATCATCTGCCACCGCGTCCGCCGCCACGCGATCTGCTCTTCGGTCAACCCGTGCCGTCTCACCAAATCTTTTTCCTCCTCCGTCAGCGGATGCACGCTCCCCTTCGCTATCTCTTCTCTATAGGACGGCTCATACCACCACGGGAAAAAGTGCTGTCGTATACCCCGTCTCCTCGGCCTTCTGCCACTCCTCGTAAAAAATCCCCGCCGCTCCGTTCGCCGTCGACTCCAGCACAATCTCTCCATCCGGAACCACCGCGGCCCGCAGCGACGCCAGCGTTTCCGCCCCTCCGCGGGGCCAGCGGGAGACCTCCGAGCAATGCAAATTATGGATGGTCATCCCGCGCCCCGCGTTGTCATCCGCCGTTTCCACCCGGTACTCGCTGTCGAGTTTGGGAAACACAATCTGGCGGACGTTGGAGCGCGACTTCACCAGCGCTCCCTGTGCACCCGCTCGTTGGGCAGTTTCTCCCAAAAGCGGTGCACGATGTTAAAGATTGCCTGTGCCGATTCGTCGCTGTGCGCCACCTGCACCGTCAACGTCCCCGGCCGCGTAATCGTCTGAATGAAAAAATCGTGCAGCAATATATGTCGTGATCCCCACCTGCCGCGCCTTCAGGACAATATTCCGTTGCGTGCATCTCCGCGAATATTCCTGCTGCGCCCGGTTCATCCGCAGATATCTCACGCCACCCTGCTTCACGCGGATCTTCAGCAGCTTCCGGATCAGAAGATCGCGTACGCTCGTCTCCCCCGTCGTACCATCGAGAGACGGCCCGAATTGTTCCACCAATTGAAGATCAGTCCACACAGCAGTCCCTCAAAACAATCGCAGAGTCCGTAAACCGCAGAGATCTTCCTCTGTGTCCTCCGTGTTCTCTGTGGTGAAGATGTTGGTTGTTATTTTGACGTCTCGAATGCCGGACACCGCCCGCCGGGTGCCCCATGTCTCGCGCTCTTGGCGAGACGTGGGGCTTTTCCATTCTTACTTCAATACTCCCGCCGAAGCCACCCTCGCCACCTTCCCGTGTACGTGAATCTGCATCCCCGCCGTCGCTCGATCCAGATCCGCGTTTCCGGTTTTCGCAGTTAGCGTCGCGTTATAGGACGATACAAACTCGCTCGCGCTGAGTGGAACCTGCTTCTTGGCTTGCCTCGCCGCCTGAGCCATCATCGTTGGTGAGGCACTTCGGATTCACCAGCGGAACAATCGCCGCCAGCGACTGCACCTCCGATAACACAATTCCCACCACGGCGGTTATCTTCGCCTGGGTCGCCGCATCCTGGATGTGCAGCGCCGGCAGCAGCCCTTGCAGGGTCGCCTGCACCGCTTCGATCGCAGACTGAATCTGATTCAGAATTCCCGGCTTCGCACTCTCATCTGCTTTCTGGTAGGCCGCAATCAACGACTGGATCAGTTGTAGGCCTGCTCCCGCCTGTGTTCCCGCCTTCTGAATCATCTGTAAATCTGCCGATGAAACGCTCTTTCCCTGCAGCGCCGCCACCAGGGTCACAAGATTCGTCGCCGCTGGAATCAGTGCCGCCGCAATCTGTTCAGCCTGTCCGACCCAATCCGTGGAGCACGCCGTCATCAGCACTGCCATACACAAGACAAGCACCAATGCCGCTTGTCCGAACTTCATACATTTCATATCGCCTCCGTAGATTTTCTTTCGAACCACCCTTCGAACACACCTCGACGCCTCTGACCGAACTCAGGTCACGTCCCTTCGCTTGTCTGTTTCGGATTCTTATGTCCAGAGAAAGTTCAACTGAACGTTCTCAGATCTGATGCGCGAACAACCGAGCCGAGGTCCGCTGTGCTAGGCGTCGATCAAAGCTCTAACCGAATCACGAGGAGTCGGCGTATCAGCCCCGATCACCACGAAAGCACCGTCGGTTTGATCCCCACCGAAACCGTGTGACTCGAGATTGGAGTTGGAACACTCGGCGTCGTCGTCATGTCCTGATAATGTCCCCACTGCATTGCGACTGGCTGATTCGCCGTCGTGCAAGACCCTCCACTGCAGCTCTGCGAGGTGTCCCAGATGATTCCGTACGACACTCCATTCTTTTGGATCGTGCACTGCCAGACCGTTCCACTGTCCGTGCACGGAGAAAGCAGGACCGAACCCTGCAGCCAGCTCACAGCCTGCGTATAGGCCGCCAGCACCTGAGTATTGCTTGCGCCGGCGAACGTCGCGCCGATCGAATCCCACGTGTAGAGCGCCGATCCAGTGACGCCCTGTGACCACAGGCTCAAATACGCTCGCAGCCAGAACGAAGAGGCCATGTCGGGATCGGTGTACGCTCCGGTGAATCCCGCTTCGGCGTAACTCATCTCGCCGTCCCACAGTGGCTTCGCCATCTCTTGCGGCTGCAAGACGGAGTGTATGTTCGCAACGTACAAGCCTAAAGCGTCTTCCCACGTCTTCCCTGAATAATTCCCAGGTTTCATGTGGTAGTTCACAATGTCGATCGCCGCAGCGGTAGCATTGGTCGGATTCGGACACGGCAACTGCCACGAGGGAGTGTAAGTCGAGTTCCCGGTGTTGCTGCAGTACAGTTGGTTCTGCGCGTAGGTTTGGTTCTTCGGGCTGTCCGCGTGTCCCGATGCCATAACAATCTGCGCCGACGGATCAATCGCCGTAGCCGTGCAAGGTGTCGCAGTCCCGTCGCCCGATTGGTGGATGACTCCAACGCCCTTGATAATGCAGCGGGCATCTTCGGTCAACCGTGCCAGTTGGGCGAAGGTGGCATAAAAGTAGAACTGCGCGTCTGGCTCATTCCAGATTTCCCAATACCGGACGTGCGCGTGATTGCTCAGGTACGTCGGGTTGGAGTCCTGCGCGTTCGCGTGCTGCGCTATCTTGGTGATCCATGCCTTCCAGGTAGCGTTGGTTCCCGAGCCGTCGGCGTTTAGATCGGTGGGCATATAGCACTCACCGTTCCCCCCGCCCACCGCTCCCGTGGGATAGTGACACGTCGTTGAATCGCCAGACCCCGAACTGATCCACGGCGGAGTGCGCGCCAGGGTGTACATGATTTCCAGCGTGCCATGCGAGTATGCCGTCGCCAACATCGTGTCGAGCGTCGAGAAGTTAAACGTCCCCGGTGCCGTGTTGATGGAAGGCCACTGCAGCGGAGGAGAATCCCAAATGCGCTGCATCCCGTAACGGACAGTCGGGAAATTTGATCCGCTTCCAGTGCCGGTCTCCGTAAAACCGAACATCGGAGACGACGTCATCGTCGGCGTATCCGGATACGTCCCCGTGCCGCAGTACGAAGTGCAGGTGTATTGCGTCGCCACTTCCGCCGCGTCAATGCTGGTTACATTCGCTCCCAGGTCTGTTCCATCCGAGGCAGCACTAGCCTGCCCTCCCGCAAACGGGCTGGCATTGTTGTTACAGCCTGCATCTCCCGAGTGGCACAGTCGGTACTGGTGCCAGTCGGGCAGGGTCGTTGGAAACGACCCCGTGCTCATCGCTCCAACGATTCCAACACACGTTCCCACGGCTGGATCATTTGCTGCGCAGTAGGAAGTCGGCGTTCCGTAGATCGTGGTGGGCGTGTTTGCGGTGTGGTTATCGGCGTACTCGGTATAGCATGCCGCTATGCCGCCAGCGCCCGCTGAATGTCCCGGACAAGTGACCGCCGAGTCGCGCCCCGCAAATAGCAAATGATGGAACGTCAAAGTCCAAGGATCGAAGGCCTTCTGCAGCGTTCGCGGAGTCGTCGACGTGCCTCCCTCGCTAAACGTCGACGTTACTCCACCGCCCACGAAGATGCTGTTCGTGAAGCTCAGGTTCCGGGAAAGCGCGTACGGAGTCGCACCGCCGTTCGCGACCGCGTAGGGATCGCTCGCATTCGTGGTGTTGATAAAGTCACTGTTGTGACTGTAAATCAGATAGTTCGGCGAGCCCTGAAGGTTATTGAACGTGCAACCCGTCGTCGAAGCGTTCGCCGTTCCCGGATTCGAGTAAACGACACTGAGGCCATTCCGGGTCGTCCCGGCAAGCGCAGGCGGGCCCATCGTTGTGGTGCTGATATTGAAAGTCGGATCCACGCAGCCCGTCACGCTGACTGGATCGCCAACGTTAACGTCGCTCTGTAATCCACCGGCAACACTCGAAAGCGTCAAGGTCGTGGTCAATCCTGCGGAGTCTCTCTGCGCCGTCGCCGACCATGAACTCCCGTCATTGTTGCTGACGGTCAGGCCCATTACCGGAGTTGCTGTGCTGCAACCAGGGTTACTGGAACTGACGTTGTACGTCAGATTGTTTTGCCACAGCCCGAATGCTGTAGCCAGGCCGACTCCGCCTCCACCATTCGCCACGCTTGACGACCGGAATCCCCAGGTTCCTCCGCGGCAAGTGTTTCGCAAGACATTGTTGGTGATCGTCTGTTGCTGGTTGATCGTCCAGTAGTTGTCTCCGTAGGCTCCACCCGAAGTCTGGTTCGTCTTCACGCTCATGGCAATGCCCGACTGGGCACCACTGTTGTCTACGTTCTCTACGATGTTGCCGTCGACCAGGTAGCGCAGAGCGAACTTCGCCTCGTGGGCATTCTTGCGGGCGTAACTTCTTCCGGAGCACGAAAGATTGTTCACGCAAAAGCCGCCCTGGCTCGCGAGTATCCATGAATATGGATACGTCCAGCGATTTCCCCGGTCTTCATAGTCCTCGCACGTAACAAAGCCCGAGATACTAATCGGTCCTGCAAAGCCCCCGCACATGACTCCCACGGACTGGCCTTCGATCCAGTTGTGCACAATCTTGATCTGCTGCACCAGGGAAAGTTGAATCCCATGACCTTCCGCCCCCGGTCGGATGGATTTGTCTACGTAGTTGTATGAGATTGAACAGCCGATGCACGCACTGAAGGCGATGTCATTGGGAATGGAATTCGCGCCCGTCGGGCCGCCCGTGGCCACACCGCCACTCACCGGGGCGTCGGTCCAGTCGCCATGCACGTAACTATAGGCGAGGTGGACATGCGTCGGAATCTGCGAAATCACGGATTCATTCCCCTGTCCCACGGCAAACGGAGCATTTGGGCTCGCCACGCCTGCCGCCGGTCGTATCTCTGCATTGAGTACTGCGTAGTGGTGCGGTCCTATGTTGTTTGCGTCCCATCCGCCGGCGGCGATGGCGTTGCAGGAGCTCGCCGTGCATTCGACTGTCCACATCGAACCAACATCGTTGTAAGCCGAGCTATTCGCTGCTGTGCCATTCGCCAAAGAGAATGATCCGGATACCGCAGTGACCGTGGTTCCGAGTTGATAGCTGAGGCTCGATCCATTACATCCCAGATTTCTGATTCCTGGCTGATAGGACGCGGCAACATTGTCCTGAATTCCATGCGAGCATACCGTCTGCCCTGTCGGCAACGGACTGCTGCTCTGCAGCACAATAAAGTTGCTCGACGTGTCCCCGGAAGTCTGCGGCAACGTCAGTCCGTTGGTCCCGCTGTACAGTGCCCCGACAGGCACAACAATGAGCGTTCCACTCCCGTTTGCCGTCCTGCACGATTCGGCATCGTTCACCGCCTGCTGCAGACTCGATTGGCTGCCCGCGGTATAGGGCCCGTAGTTCGTGGTACCGCATGCCCACGACCCACCCGTTCCCGTACTTGGATAGTTGATCGTGTTCGAAGTTGTTCCCGCCCACTCGTTCGAGTTCACCCAGCTCAATGGCAGTTGAACGACCTGCAAGGGCCCTCCGCCGATGGAAGTGCTGCCTGTTCCCCCGCCTGTTCCGTATCGTTGCGAAAGGTATGCGCTCGCGCCCATATCCCAGGTGCCGAGCGTCAACCGGTTCGTTCCCTGGAGATCGATCGGATATCCGGTCGCCGCTCCTCGTCCCACCGTGGGCGAATTAGCGCCGCCAACGGCCAGGTTTACCCCGGCCCCCGTCGGATTCTGAATGTACCGTGTTGTCCCGCTGAATCCGGCTCCAGACGTGACTGCGCTCGCCAGCCCCATATTCCTGAGCCACACCCCGCCATTCGCCGTAACTGCGTCCAGCAGGTATGCCAGTTCCGTATTGCTGATGTCCGGTGTATTGTCGCCGCTCGTGTTGTAGTGCGTGAAGAATCCGTAAGGAGCGCCCCACGCCGCTGCCCGAAACACTATGCTGGCCACCATCTGATTGATCTGCGCCTGCGTCAGTCCGTGTATCTGAATGGCGCTAAGACTGGTCAGATTCTGGACGTTCACGCCGTTCGAGTACAAAGAATTCGCGCTCGCGGTCGCATTGTCCTGCCCCTTCATCGCCAGACTTCCACGAGCTGCCGTGTAGCCCGCCGCCACTGCGTCCGCCTCAATCGTGACATCTTCAATACCATCCGGATATACCAGGAAACTTTCGGTCAGCCCCGCAACGTTGCTTTGAATCGAATTCTTCGACGCCGACATCTCGTCCGGTTCCAGCTTCGTCTGGTCGTACAGCAGCGCAAATGCCGCTGTCTTGATGTCCTGATTGGAAACATTCATCAGATTGATGGTGTGCGTATTGGGACGCGCCAGCGGCGAGCTTGGATCCGTGACCGCGTAGTGCGAAAGACCGGCGAGGTAGTCGTGCAGCCCTTGCCTGGTGTTGTAGGGCGAAGTCGCCAGATTGATACTAAGGTTATCCTGCGCCGCCCCAGTCACACTCGTGCTCAACACAGTTCCGGAAATTGACAGCGTGGCGGCCGTCCCAGCTCCGGTGTACTGAATACTCAACGCCGGCGCATTCGGATACGGCGTTACATTCTGCGGATTTGGATTCGTGGTGTAGTACTGATGCGACCATGAGTGCGAGTCGATCTCGTTTCCTGCGGCATACCAACTCCCTACACTCGCCCAGTCCACCGGGTACGAGGGCACTACAGCTGCATTGAAATACAATCCGCGCGAACTGAATGTCGTCAGAAAGCTGTTGATATACGCTTCTGTCCCCGCCGACGATCCCACATCATCGACCGTGAACGAGAACCGCGCCGGATAAGTCTTGAAATTCACCGCGACCGGAGGGATCAAAGACGACATGTTCCCGTTACCCGCAATTCCGCCAATCACATCATTCGTCGGAAACTGCGCCACATTGTTTCCATAAAAGTGCGAATAAGAATATGTCACATGGCCCGTAACATCTTTCAGGCCGCTATCTCGATTGGCATACCCCCTGCAATTGATTACGGTAATCGAAGTAGCCGTCCCGTCGAACCTGAACCCGTCATAGTTGAGATTGGCGTCATCATTGAGCAGCTGGATGTTCGCCGGATTGGTCGCATTTACATAGAACCCCAACGGCGTCGTGCCGTAAGGAACCATCCCGTCAACCTCCATGTTCGCGAACACCAGGTTGTCCGAGGCCCCAGTCACGCTAACGCCCATATAGTCGAAGTTCTGAACCTTGATGTGCTGGAACGTGAGCCAGTTCCTTCCCGCGATCGAGATCATCGACAACCCCGCGCTCTGCGCCACAATCGGAACAATTGAGCCGTCCGACGCGTAAGTGCTCACTGGATTCGTGCTGCTATTGCCGGAGTACACATAGAGCCACGGCCACGCCAGGCACCAGTCGTACTTGCTCACAATCGATGTCGCGCAGCCGCTGCCAAGCGGCTGTTTCCGTCCGTACAGGCTTCCAAACTGAACCAGGTTCACCGTCGGCGACACAATCGTCGACCCGATCGATGCCCTCCATGTATTACCCGCGACGTAGCTCCACGATCCATTCACAAACGAAATGGGCGCCGCTCCGGTAATGACCGGCGCCGGCCCAGTTCCGTAAGCGTCATAGCTGATCGGATTGCCGCTCGCTCCGCTCGACGACGGAATTAGCTGTTCGTTCCATACACTTCCTCGCTTCAGGTAGATGGTGTCCCCCGGAATGAACGTCTGTGCGTTCACATGCGCCATTGTTTGCCATGCCGTCGCCGGAGAAGTTCCGCTATTACTATCCAATCCAGTATTCGAAACGTAGTATGTTGCTGCCGACGCGACGCTGCACCACAACAATCCCAAGGCCCCAAAGACGACTCTCATAATTGTCATCCTGAGCACAGCAGGACGGTGCGCGAAACGAACCGCCCTGCGGAGTCGATGAGCCTGCCCCGAGCTTGACGAAAGGAGTCCGCGCACACTGCGCTCACGATCGACTTGGAAAGGAATTCTCACGCTATCTCCTCCTGCTAGACCTGCTGCTCAACTGGGCACACGACGTCGCGAGCGCGAGGAAAGCCTCGCGCTCGTCTCTGCCTAAGTTGTGCCGAAAACTATTTCACTGCTAAGGCTGGGATCGTACCGCCCCAACTCCATACGTCCGCTGGCGCGGAGAAACTCGACAGCGCACCACTCGAGGTCGTCCCTGCTATCGTGCCATTTTGGAAGGTCATGTCGACTCCGCTACCGTCTGCGGAGATCGTCGCGCACGAGGATGCGCAACTTGTCGTGATCACAACGTAGTACTTCCCCGGCTGCAGCGTCTTCGTTCCCTGCGACCACGCGAGTGACCGTGACCCGGTCGCCGGTGCAAAACTCGTTCCTGCGGTCGCGCCCACATCCAACACGATCGTGCCCGCCGTGTTCGCGATTCCAATGTCGTAGCTGTTCGTCGTGTTATCTGCGGTCACCACGTTGTACGCCACGGACGAGGTGAGCAGTGGATAGGTAAGCACAACGCCCCACATCTTGACCGTGTTCTGCGCAAACGCCGCGCTTCCGCTCCCGCGATAAACCGTCAACCACGGTGCCACGTACGGTCCCGCTAGAACTCCACTATCCGTAATCGTGGGTGTCGGACTGTTCGCGCTGATTTTCGGAAGATCCCCCACCGCCCCTGAGGTGCTCATTGCCGCGAAATTCGCGGTCGCAAACGCCGTCGTTGCCAGTTTTGTGGAGCTATCTCCTGGACTCTGCGTCGTCGCCGTCGTTCCATTCGGAAGTGCCGGCGTTCCACTGAGGTTCGCAGCCGTACCGGTCGTGTTCTGATTCAGCACCGGCAAGTCCGCGGCCACGATCGCCCGGAAACTCGGTGCACCCGCGCTGCCATTCGGAGCCGCAAAAAAGTAATTCGCCGTTTGACTCGGCAGCGTTGGAACGGGTTCCGTTACCGTACCCGTGAATGTTGGTGATGCCAGCGGCGCAGCGCCCATAACCTGAGCTACCGAGTAATCACCGCTCTGTGCCGTTACCGTCCCCGTTCGTCCGAAGACCGAAGCCACCGCTCCGCTGCTTCCAGTCGCGATCTGCTGCGGAATGCCTCCATTTGTCGAGACGTAAAAGTTCCCGTCGTTGGAAATACCAATCGAACTCGTTCCAGCCGGAGCAGCAGTCATCGCCAGCAACGGAATCGGAGTATCCGCTACCCATGGGCCCGTCAGAATCAGCTGTCCCCCTACCGTCACATTTCCATTGAACGTTCCGCTCGCCGCCGAAATCCCGCCGCTCCCACCGTAGCTAAGAATCGTCCCACTGTCCGTCAGCGCACTGTCTCCGCTCACTGCCGCGCCGTTCCCCGCGTACATCGCCACCTGCGACGCCGCGCCGCTGTTCACTGTACCCGACCCTCCACCCCCACCGCTCCCGCAATCCGATCCCGTTCCCGTAACCGCTCCCGTCGAACTGACGCGCAAGCATTGCGATCCCGCCCCCGTGATCGGAAGTGTCATCGTTCCACTTGTCACCGCCAGATTTCCGTTCACCGTCAACGGCACATTGAATGTCGCGGATCCAGCACCGATGTTGAACTTCGCATGGCTACTATTCGTCCCCGCATCATTCACGTAGAAGTTATGCCCACCGGGAGCACCATACGTCTGGTCCTGCGTTCCGACCCCTCCCGTTGTATCTGTTCCAATGAAACTGTCTGCCGCACTTCCCGTCCTTACGTATCCCGGAGTGGCAAATGTCTGCTGCGGACTTCCATCCATCGTGGTGATGATTTGCCGCGGAGCAACACCGCTTCCCGGCCCAGGATTGAAGTTGAGCGCTCCGCTCACCCCCGATGCCATCGAACCGGACGCTGGTCCAATCTGCACAACTTGCGCTCCAATGGCCTTGTTATTGTTTCCCGAAGAATCTCCCGCGGGAAATATTCCCCAGTAAGGCGTATATGAGTTGGCGTTCCCTGCCATTACTCCTCGCTTACAAAACACTTTTGGAAGATAGGACGTTGAGATGATGGCGCTGGCCTGGCCGCACTGATTCGAGTAGAGGCTGGCGCCATTTCCGAGAATAATTGCACCCGGCCAGAATGGAAGCGTCGGAGTCCAACCAGCATTCGCTACCGTGTACGCTGTCGTCGCGCCTTGCGTATCCGTGTAAGTGCACATACCAATCGTGTTGCAATTTCCGCTCGTGCCGGTCACGATCGAGAATGCGTTTCCGGTATATGGAGCCGTCGTTTGCGTCACTCCGATCGTCACTAGAATGTCGAACGTTCTCGTACCTGCCCCCGCCAGATCCGGATTCGGCCAGTACAACGGGATGCTCGTGCCACTCGTCGCAGGTTGTGCCGATCCAATGAACATCATCGGACCCGTTCCCAGATTCGAGTCTTTGGGTACGACATAGTAGTTTCTCTGGGAAGCAGCGCCACCTCCCGTCACAAACGTCGGGAACGAGCCGCCAATCGGCGCATCGCCCGTCATCGTGAGTGCACTGTTCAATCCGTTTTCGATGATCCCGGAAATCCCAGCCAGCGATCCCGGATAAAACGGATTCGTGCAATTCCCCGTTTCGTTGTAGACATTGCTGATCTGCCACGGTTGCAGCCCGCCTGCGTAATAGATCGAGTACTGGCTCGTTCCCTCAATCACGCTGTCGGAAACGTCCAGCGTGTTTCCCGCAACGTTCCGCACTCCGTTCCCACTGCACTGGAGCGCCGCTTCCAGGTGATGAATGTAGGCCACCGGCGCCGCCCCTTGATCCCCTCGCAGGTACACCATGTTCGAGCAGAAGTTGGCATCGCAGCGGAACGCTCCCCCAGTCCCCTCGTTCGTCATCCCGTCAATAATGAACCGCTGGTCGTTGCCCACCACCACGCCCTGGTGAAACAGTCCACCGCCAAATCCAGCAGCATATTTAATGTCTTGCAGTCGAACTCCGTTGGTCTCCACTTCAATCGGCGTATTTTCGATTCCCACCCAGCCAAAACCCGATGACGAGGCGAACGTGGCCGAACCTAGTCTGTATTGAAATTGTGTATTACTCGTAACCGTCACCTGCACTCGCGCTTCTTGTGTCTGCGCGGGCGTCGAGTAATACAGGATCACCCAATCGCCATTCACCAGGTTGTGATTGTTGCTCGTATTCACCGTATACAAACCGCTCGTAGCCGAAACCGATGAGACCCGCGCTCCATCAACGTTGGTCGCGGATTGAAATTCCAGCCCTCTCACGATCGAATCGATCCCGGTGCTTCCCAGGTAGTCGCCCACCATCAGGCACGTAGACCGTGTATAGCAACGCCAGAACGCTCCATCTCCGTTGATCACGCTTTTCGATGCCCGAAGGAACACCGGCCAGTAAATGTTGTAGTTTGCCGTGTTCGCTCCCCCGGTGGGAACTTCTTGAATCACCGCATGGCTCGTTCCCCCGGCCAGAGCCACATTGATCGCTTCCTGATTCCCGCCATTGGCCGCTCCTACCGTGAAGCCCGCCGCATGACTATTGCTCGGCGTGAAAATGATCGTCCCGCTTGCAGCTCCTGAGGTACAGGAACCTCCCGTGACTCCGACTGCTTCGGCTGTTCCCGTGCCCGAAATGTAAACGCCGTATTGCGCGTTCGCGTTGTTCGACGTGTCAATTCCAACTGGACACGGAGTCAGCGTAATCGTCGCTTGCGTGCCCCATACCAGTCCGCCGCCCGTGCAGCCCGCCGTACAACTCTCGGTCGGCGCTCCTGCCTGTGGCCAGTTGTAACTCGCAACTACATAAGGAATGCCCGCGAAGTTATTCGTCGAGAACTGCGTCCCCGCCGGTTGCGTAATGTTTTGACTAACCCCCGTACTCGGGTTGGTCGAAACGTTCCCCGTACCGCCTCCGCTTCCACATGCTCCCCAGGTTCCATTCCCCAGCAAACAACTTCCTGCATTCGCCGTTCCCGTTCCTAACTCATTCGCCGGAACGATTCCAGAAATCAAATCAGCCTTCGCCGTAAGACCAAGATCGACATATTGCTTCGGGGCAGCCTGTAGGGCCGCAGCGGGATTTCCAGGCAGCGTGATTGGCCCTGACATCGTTCCGCCCGCCGTCGGCAAGTAACTTCCCGCGCCAACCGTCGACACCGTTTGATCCACGTAGCCCTTGGTCGCAATATCCGAAGTATCCCGTGGGTGCTGGCACATTCGGAGAACTGGCGAAGGCCTTGATCCCCGCTTATCGTCTCGCTCCCCCCAGGTGCACGACCGCGCTGTCATTTGCTTTGCGTCGCCAAAGCAGTAGTTCACGTACTGCATCGACACCGGCTGAGCCGCCGTGCCCGATCCCGGCGTCGTCCGCACTGTCGCCAGGTTCGCCGGAGAAGTCGTCGGCACCACCCAGTATTCCGTCTTCGCCTGTCCGCCGAGCTGGTATATGACGGTGTAGTACATCCCCGCCGGAGTCGCTCCGGCATTCGACACCAGCGCGACGCTCAGCGCGCCGTTCGCTCCCAGCGTTGCATTCGTCGCTCCTCCAGCGACCGCCGTCCCACTCGCAGTCACAAATGCCGGCCATGTGATAATCAGGCTTCCTTGCGCCGCAGTTCCGTCGGCCAGGTACACCGTGTCCGCAACTGTCGTAGTGGTGGCCCCATTTTGTGGAACCGGTCCTGCTTCCGATGGCGAAATCCGCACGCCAGAAAGAAGAAGCACTGCCAGCAACCAATAAAAAAGCCGCCCCATAGGGCGGCGGCCCGCGTCAGACATCGTTTCCTCCATCCAAATCCCAAGTGTGCTGCGAACATTCCTGTCCGCGCTCTTTGCTCGTTCTCTCGAGGCGTCTACTTAGACCACGATGGGAGCCCATTCCCATCTCCGGTACTCCGTCATTCCTCAACCTTCAACTCACCGAACAGTCGAACCGCATCCGCAAAACCGCTACGCCTCATGCTCCGCCAAAAAATCCTCCACGCTCCGCACATATACCTCGGCAAAGTCTGCCACCGGACGCCGGTCCTCGATCAACTGCCTCGCATCCTCCACCCTCATCCTGTCAATCGAACTCAGTACCGCCAGTGCCATCATCGGCGCGCGATGCACTCCGGCCGCGCAATGGATGAACAGTCTGGCATCCGCTTCTCCGGAATGCCACCTTCGCAAACTCCACTCCGCGCCGAAACAACTTCGCCGGCTTCGGCTCGAAATCATCATCCGTCGGATTCCACAGCACTTCGATCCCGTGATCCGATGGCGACAGTTGTCTGTCATCGAACTCGATCTGCATGTCGATGATGTGCGTGATCCCCTCTCGCGCCACCTTCGCCATGTTCTCGGCGTTCCAAATTCCGCCCCCCACCGCAATCCGCTCGGTCAACCACGTGATGTCCATTCCCGTCCTATATCGTCTGACGCGCCGAGCGCCCCGCCCGTGTCGCGTTTCTTGCGACAAGGCCTGTCCCGGGCTAGGCGAAGAGCTGGGAGTTTTCACCTTCGCCGGCCCAATCCAGATCGCTACCCGATCGCTTCGCGTCACCGCTCCGCCTCATTCTACGGCATAGCCGCTTCCAAAATTTCCAGCATCAGGGGATTCGCATCACACCAGCACTTCTTCCTTGCTCTCTTCGCCGTTCTCTACCTCCGAACCCGATTCCTTAGCCTCAGCGTCGTCCTCTGGCTTCGCACTCGGAGTGGCCGGCGCTATCGCGGGCTTTGGCAAATCCTCCTCATCCCTCCGACCGGATTCTCGGGAATGTCCAGCCTCCGCAGCAAAGTCTTCGCTAGGCATTCTTCATCCGCGCTCGCCTGACTCCCGTCAGTCGACTCGGGAAAAATCTTCGCCATCTCCAAGAGGTATTTCACCGTGGCCAGTTGTCCCTTCTTTGCCTTCGCCAATCACCGCTTCAGCCATCTTCGCAGCTTCCGATTTCACCATCTGAGCAATGTCCTTCCGCACTTCCGCGGGATTCAACTCCTTCTTGCTTTTTCCTACACTCTTCGTTTTCGCCGCCTTCTTCTTTGTCGCCTTGCCCTTCACCTTTTTCTTTGATCATGGCCCCCGTACTCAGCTCCCCTTGGATTTGTTCTTCGCCCAAAACACAGAGGGCACACCCGAAAGGTGCGCCCTGTAAGAGTTATTCTTTTTTCTTACTCTCTATATCTAGAATATCAAATTGCTAAGGGTAAAGTGGACATTTTCCGAACTTTATATTTCCCATCTTCAGAGCCACTTACGCGGATTCGACCCTTTTTACCCCCTTGACAACATTTCTTCCTGGATCGTATTCCATCTCTCGAGCCGCATATTTCGCGAATATTCTCGCAATACCGTCCGGTTGCCGCAGTTTCGCATCTTGGAATACCTGCAACTCGCCACTCACTCCGCCGGAAGAATAGAAGGCGCGCCCGCAGGCGCGCCTTGTAGAAGAGTCTTACTGTTATTTACTCTCTATTTCAAGAATATCATTTTGCTAAGGGTAAAGTGGACATTTTTCAAACTTTATATTTCCCATCTTCACAGTCACTTGCATCGATTAGGTCGTCTTCCCCCTCTTGACAGGAATTTACTCGGCCCGCGTTCAGGCGTTCCATCAGCCCTACCTCAAGCAGAATTTCACTCAATAAGTCCAAAATCACGGGAGTGTACCGCCGCACCGTCTTTTCGTTACAGTGCAGCAGCTTTGCTGTCGCCCATCGGTCGTGCTCCTGCAGAATGTGCCGCGCAATGAGTTGACGCGAAAATTCATCCAGCCGTGCCAGGCACTTCTCCATATCGTGCACGAAGATCACGCGATCCTCAAACGTCACCACCGTGTACGAAGTCACCTTCGCCCTGAAAAACTCTCGCCCCAGCAAGGACGGCAGGCGCCCGGTCTCGATCGAATACCTCATGTACCGCCGCAACATCGCGACCGTCCGTCCCCGGTAGGTTCGCCGCTCTCGTTCGCGCTCTTCCTCTGCGGCCTGCCGCGCGTGCCATGTCTGCTGCTCCACTTCCGACACGGCCTCGACTTTCGCCGGAAATTGGTGAGCCGGCAGTTCTTCGATCGAAAGCTTCTCCGCGCTCCTCGACTCAGGGATTTCTGGGCCTTCCCCAATTTCTGGCCGCTCCGCCTCTGCCAAGAGTTCAATGACGTCGCTCATGCCACACCTCCTGCGGCTTCAAGGTCGTTCACGTCATCCAAATCGATCTCGAACGCGTAGTCTTCCACTGCCGTGTGCGGGCGGACCGGCAGCGTCAGCCTCCGGGTTCTCGTCTTCGGAGCAGGTAAGTCCGCTACTTTCGACTGGCACTTCTCGCAATAGACTGTTCCTGCCCCTCTTTCCCGCACCCACAGCCCCCCGCAGTGTTCGCAGTACTTCAACTCCACTCCCACTTCGTTCCTTCCATCCTCATGATTGCTTTTCATTACTCCTCCAGGTATTTGATTTATGAATCCAAAGTCACCGAACCTGACCAATCCGATTGAAAGTCTTTCTCCGCGCTCTCCGAGGCAAGAACTTTCCCTCCCTAAGCCTGAATCCAAAAAAAGCCCTGCGCCGATCCACGCACAAGTGCGGGAACCGAACGCAGGGCTCGTTTCTCTTACGATGACCTGCTTGAGCTATTTAGTTTTTATGAAGCCCTGAGATCCCCATCCGGTCGCCACCGGATTGTGTAGCTATTCGTCTCGAACTTCCTCCACTTCTGTTCGTACTCTAGTCCTCTCCCCCTCTTCCATGTCGCTGATGGAAGTAGCCTTCCTCGTACCCCGACTTCAGTACGCGCCCATTTTGCATCACCACGCTTACTCGTCCCGTGAAGCCTAGAGACAGCAGCAGGTGTTCCATGGATGCCGATAACACTTCGGCGGCCTTTACTTTCCTGCGAAACTCGCCGAAGTTCTTCTCCTCGTTCGAGTTATCCGAGTGACTAATCATTGCTTTCTACCGAAGAGCCTTATTTGTCTCTAGGATGTCGCGATCCTATAACCGCGAATTTTCTCAGTCAAGGTTGGATGGCCAAACCGAGCCTGTGGAAATCTTTTCCGCCTTCGCTCCCTGCTATATACCGGTGCTATACTCCGCCCATGAAGTTCAAAATCCTGCAGGATAATCTTCGCAAGATCCTCTGGGAGCGCATCGAAGCAGGTGAATTGACCGGACTCCGGCTCGCCGAGCAGACCGGATTTAAACAGGCCCACATCTCCAACTTTCTCAACCGGAAGCGTGGCCTCAGCCTCGAAGGCATGGACAAAGTCCTCGCCGTACAACATCTTTCCGTCCTCGACCTGCTCGATCCTGCCGAAGTCAACAAGCGTGCCTCCATCCTGCCCCCCAGCGACGACGAATTCGAAAACGTCGTGCTCACCGATGCCTCCAACCGCCGCCACCCAGCCCCTCATTACCAGCATGCATGTGAAAGAGATCCTCAAGTTCAAGAAGAGCTTCCTCCGCAAGCTGAAGGCCGAAACCGAAGGCGATCGCTCAGGCTGGCAGCGCTTCGTTCTGATCAAGCTCGATCCCCGGGAAGCCATGACCATGTATCCCCGTCTCCTGCCCGGAGCCACGCTCCTGATCGACCGCCATTACAACGCACTCAAGCCCTATCGCAAAGGCGAATTCAATATGTACGCTGTTCTGAAAAACGATACTTGCACGGTGCGATACGTCGAAGTGGCCGGAAATCACCTAGTCTTGCGCCCCCACAATCAGTCCTCGCCCATCGAAGTGATCCCCATGGAACACGGCAAATCCGCCGCCGACTACCTCGTCGGCCGCGTCTGCCACGTCGCACTGGAAGCGTAAGGAAAGATTTGGAACTCGCTCAGCTTGTCATCCTGAGCGAAGCGAAGGATCTACGTATCTCTGCTGAGGACGAAAGGGATCGCCGACCTCTTCAAATAGGCTTCGGCCCGCTGGAGATTGCGGGCCGAAGAACGAATAGCAATTTCGAAGTTACTTCAAGTCCGCCAGATCCGCCTGTAACTCCTTGATGCTGAAACCTTGTGGCGTCTGCTTCTTGCCCGTCAGATAGTCTTTGCTCAAGATCGCGTAAGCCTCATCGCAGTACACTTCCCAGAAAGACCACGTCATCACCTGCAATGCTCCCCAGGTCACGACCGTGACTCCACGCGCGTCATACGCCATGACCGGAATCGCGTGTCCTCCCCACGAACCCGGCTTCCCGTCGCCAACCGGGCCACCCGGCGGCACCGACCACGCCTGGTGATTCTGTGTCTGCGCCTGCGCGCTGACGGGCAATTGCATGCCGATGTAGCAGCCTTCAAAGATGTACACC
Organism: uncultured Acidobacteriaceae bacterium; assembly: GCA_963788555.1. Taxonomy (GTDB): domain Bacteria; phylum Acidobacteriota; class Terriglobia; order Terriglobales; family Acidobacteriaceae; genus Sulfotelmatobacter. Next base: position 123,525 of record CAWBHM010000012.1, read on the forward strand.
GAATCCATGATGTGCTGGTGATTCGACGGCTCCAACGCCATGTAGGCGCCGATCTTGTGTCCCGCGATGCCGGTCTGACGCCAGAAATTCAGCACATCGATCTCATTGGCGCCATTGTCATTCGCTCCCGTCACGGGGTTGTAGCCTGTGACGGCCGAATATGCCGCCACGATCTGCTTGTCGCTAGGCGTCACCATCTTCTTCCCGGCATTTGCCGTCCACTCCATGATCAGGTGGCCCGCGGCCGCGCAGGTGCAGTCGCCGATCTGATCGTTGTCCATCATGCCCCAGGTGTGCACCTTGGACGTGAGGTCGAAACTTGCCGGCGGTGTGGGTAGTCCCGGTTTGACGTAAGACGCCAGCAGTAGCGTGCGCGGATCATGCCGGGCAACCGCTTTGCCCAGCTTGAGTTTGCGAGGATCGATCTGCGTCGGATCCGATTTCATTCGGACGCCCGCGCGTGCGTCGACCGCCGCACTATCCAGTTTTCGTACAGCCATAGGATTCTCCTTTGCAGAGGTTTCAGAATTTGCCCAGAATGTTTCACAAATGCGAAGAAAGGTCATCCGCCCGCTCGGACAGTTCTTGCGGGCGGATTTATTGAGGGGAAGAAGCGCCAGAATTCTAGACCCGAAACGGGCGAGCGCAACGCCCTTCCGAAGCTTGTTACGAAAACCGAACAAGAACCGAGAGCAAGGTCGAATCGGTAACCCTGCCCTCGGCTCCTCCTGGAAGTCGCGCTCTAGAAATTGAACTTCAGCGCCAGCTGCACTTCGCGAGGCGTGTTGGACATCTGAGTAATAGTCCCGAACCCAGGGTCGTCCACCGACGTGTTCGGCCCGCTAAACACTGGATGGTTGAATGCGTTCCGAGCCTCGATGCGGACCTCAAAGTTCATTTCCTCGTGCACGACAAACTGCTTCGAGAGCGACAGGTCGACGCCAAATGCCCATGGTGTCCGCACACTTCCAATCGCGCGCGGAGCATCCCCGATCGTGAACTGAGGCGGCTTTTGGAACACCGAGTTGTCTACGAAGAAGTTGTCAATCCAGTCCGTGCCGTGATTGCGCCTCGGTGTCCCCACAATGTTCGGACGCTGTGAACCATAGGTGGGCAGCGACGTCCCATCTGCCAGAGTCATGGTCAAAGGCCGTCCCGCTGACATGCGCCACAGTCCGTTGGTCTTCCAGCCTCCCACGATCGCTTCCAAGGCGCGCGGCATGTTGCCCGCCAAAGCTCGGCCGCGCCCAAACGGCAGATCGTAGGTGTAGCTCAATTGCAGCACCTGCGGAATGTCGAATGTCGACAGGCTCCGCTCCAGCCAGGGTTTGTTGGGATCCTGCAGGCTGGTGAAGCTCCCCAGCCAAGTCACGTTGTCGTCTGCCTGGGACGAGTCATCGATCGACTTCGACCAGACGTAGGTCACCAGGAACTGCAGTCCATTCGAATACCGCTTCTCCGCACTCACTTGCAGTCCGTGGTAAATGGAATTCGCAATCAGCTGAACGTCATTCGCGACTTGCGTAAACTGCGGAAAGGGCAGTTGCAACTGGTAGGCCTGCACCGAAGACGAGGACAGAATGCTGTTGGGGTCGCTAATTGGTCCACCCAACTGCGAGGAGAACGGATTATCCACATAGTTATTGAGGCAGGACACATTCATCGTCTGGGCACATGGATTGTTAGGGTCTGCAGCAGTCGTGGGAATACCCTCCACCCAGGGCCCGAGGATATCCAGCTGATTGGCGCCGCTGAACGGCAGGTCGGTGCCCTTCTTACCAATGTATTCGGCGTTGAGCACGACGTTCCAGGGCAGTTCCCGCTCAATCCCCAAGCTCCAGCTCTGTTCATACGGCGTGCGATTCGCACGAGCCGTGCGGAGCGGTCCGTTTGCCCCGTAACCCACGTCATTCAACAGGCCTAGGGAGTTCCCCGCAGGCTGAATCAATCCATTGGGATAAGGATTGTTCAGATGAAGATATGGTGTTGCGCCATCGTTCTGATAGGTCGTGATTGCGCTCGTATATTGGTTGAAGCCTTGCCCACCATAAGGCACCACGCCCGTGACCCCTGATCGCGACTGCCCGTAGTAAATCCCGTAACCGCCACGCACCACCATCTTCGGCACGAACTGGTAGGCGAAGCCGAAGCGCGGTTGAATGTCGCGCCAATCGGTCACGTAGTTCTTGCGCTGGCCGGGGCTGGCAAACACCTCGCCGCCGTTGAGTTGCAGAGTAACCGGTTGGCCGGTGACAGGATCGGCAGAGGCGAGGCTGCCACCGTTCAACGGGCTCGCCACATTGGGATCAAACCAGTTCTGCCGGTTGTAGCGATCAGTGCGGGGCAGCGTAACGTCATAGCGCAAGCCCAGATTCAACGTAAGTTTGGGGCCGACCTTCCAGTTGTCCTGGGCAAAGACGCCGTACTGGTAGTTTGTGGTGGCAGGCCGAAACTGGATTTCATAATACGTTCCGTTGTTGTTTTGGGTCATTTGGCCCATCAGGAAGCTGGCCATGGAATCCCCACCGCACGTTTCCAATCCCGTGGGACAGGCATTCGATCCACTCTCATCGAAGCTGAAGATGCCGACCGGCGCGTTAGTCTGGATATAGTTCATCTGGTGCAGCCGCCCGTCGAATCCAAACTTCATCTCATGCGCACCATGAACCTTGTCGACGGTGACCGTCAGTTGTCCCGTGTCCTGTCCCAGCCGGTAGTTGCCGTAAGGGTCAGTCCCCTGGTTGGTTCCAGCCGCGGAATAATAGGTGTTGAGGTAAATAGCGGGAACACCCGGAAAGTTGTTGCTTTGTAAATACGACGGAAAGCCCAGCGTACCCAGGGGATCGTTGACGCCCTGTGGGTTGTACGCGTCGATGTGCCAGGCGCCGCGAGCAAAGCCCAGCGTCGTGTTCAACAGTAAGGTCGGACTGAACGTATGGGTGTCGTTGATGGCAAACAGGTGGGCGGTGGTAGGGTTCGGGCCACCTGCACAAGGATCGGTGAAATTGTTGAAGCAGTTGAACAGGTTGCCATGGCTCCATTGTTGCGAGTACTTCCCGCTCAGCATATTTTTTTCGTTGAAGCGGTGGTCGATTTTAATGTCGAACTGGTTGTTGTAGCTATGGTTCGCCCCGGATCCATACCAGTTCTGGTAGATACCGTTCGATGAGGTGACGTTCGGCTTCGGAAAATAACTGAACATCTTCAGCGCAACGGGATCGATCAGATTACCCGGCACTCCCGGCGCCGGTTGGAGACTCGCGGGGAAGCCAAGCGTGGAACTCCCCGGACTGATATAGTTCGCCAGGTTGTTGTAAGGAATGAACGTGCTTCGCACTGCTCCGCCGACGTTGGAATCATACTGTCCGCTGTAGGGATCCCAAATCTGCCCGGCCGGAACGCTGCACATTCCCGTGTTGTCGAACGTGCCGCCTTGCGCCCCACACACCTCGCTGAAGTCGCCTGCCCGCATGAGGTCGGTGGGCACTCCGGCCTGGGCTGATCCCTGGGTGGTTGCCCGGTACGCGTCGTAATCGAAGAAGAAAAACGTCTTGTTCTTGATGATCGGTCCGCCAATGGTAAAGCCGTAGTTGTTGCGGCTCAGCGGCGCGATCGGTTGTCCGTAGTGATCGTTGAACCAGGTGTTGGCGTCGAAAATCTGGTTGCGCACGAAGTCATACGCGCTCCCGTGAAATTTGTTCGTGCCCGAGCGCGTAATCATGTTGACTACGGACCCGCCGGAAAAGCCATACTCCGCGCTGAAGTTCGTCTGCTCCACCTTAAATTCCTCCACCGCTTCCGGAGAGGGAAGATAGGTCGCCTGGGTAATGCCTCCGTTCGGCTCAGAGTTCGTGACGGACGCGCCGTCGGTCAGAATGTCGGAGGTGGAGCCGCGGCTGCCGTTGGAAACGAAGTTGGTGCCGGTGCAGGTCACGTCGCATTGATCGTCCATCGCGGTGATGCCCGGCGCCAGATTCACCAGTTCAATCACATTGCGGTCGATTAACGGCAGGTCATTGATGTATCTGCGATTGACGACCTGGCCGGTTTCGGCATCCGCGGTTTGAATCGCCTGCGCTTCCGCGGTCACCTGTACACTCTGGGTCGCGCTCGCGATTTTCAGAGTCATGTTGGCCGTGGCGTTGTCGTTAATGTCCACCTTGACCTTGGTCAGCGTCTTGGCAAAACCGCTCGCCTCCGCCGACACCGTATATGCACCTGGCGGAACCGAGCGAAACAGGTATCGCCCAGTGCTGTCGGAGGTCGCGCTGAACTTGTATCCCTTCTGCTGGTCGGTGAGGATGACCTTGGCTCCCTCGACGACCGCCCCGGTGGAGTCGCTCAGCATCCCGCCGACGGTGCCGAAGTATGCTTGCCCGGAAAGCATGGCAGGCAACGCGATCACAATCGCAATGATGAAGGTGCAGGCTAACTTCCAATGAGAATTGTGCCGAACAGCCGAAGATGATGAATGCATCATTCCCCCCTTGGATCGTGATGGATCAGAAACGACTTCGAGATGCACTTGCCGAGACGATTCGCGGGAATATTAAACCGATTTAACACCCGTCAACAAGCAAGAAATTTGCAGGGTAGGGGATTGAAGGACTGCCTTTACCACGAAGGACACGAAGTCACACGAAGGAAATCCCCCTAAGAAGGGGACTTCCTTGGTGAACCTTCGTGCCCTTCGTGGTTTAAGGTTCTTTGTTTCTTCGAAGACATCGAAGTATGCTCGATGGAAACCTGGCAGGTTGCTGAAAAACGCACGATTCGTATCAGGGCATCGCTTCAGCGATGCCGTAAGTGCAGTGAAATCCGTGTCGGCTTCAGCCGCTGCGCGTGGCTAGCAGCTTGGAAATGCGTTTTTCAGCAACCTGCTAGAGCCAGAAGTCGCTGTTCGGTGCTGCTGAAGGTCTCTGCGCCGGCACCGGCGGCGCGTCCCATGCTGGGTTCGACACGGTTGCGTCCGGCATTCTTGGCCTGGTACATCGCGGTGTCGGCGGCGTGCAGCAGTTTCTCGATCTCGGCCGCGGTCTGTCCCGTAGCCACGCCCAGGCTCAGGCTGACTTGGACATTCGATCCTCCGACTACGATGTTGCAGCCGGCGACGTGACTGCGCACGCGCTCTGCCAGTTCCCATGCCTCATGCAGGCTGCATCCGGGGGCCACGACCAAAAATTCTTCGCCTCCACAGCGTCCCACCGAGTCGTAGGGACGGACCACGGCGGCAATACCACTGGCGATGATGCGGAGGACCGTGTCGCCGGCCGCATGGCCGCGGCTGTCGTTGATGGCCTTGAAGTGATCCACATCAATCATGATCAGGCCGACGGGTTCATGGTCGCGTTCGGCGCGCAACAAGTCACGTTCGAGGATTCCCAGAATCGCTTTGCGATTCCACAGGCTGGTCAGGCCGTCGCGCGAGGCTTCGCGGCGCAATGCGTCTTTAGCCAGCAACAGCCGGTTCTGGGTGACGAGCAGCCGCGTGCTCGAACACACAAACGATAGCAGCACCACGACGGCAGCCAATCCCAGGCGCTCGCGCGCAATCCGCAACGACATGAACAAGACCATCAGCGGATAGAGCAAGAAGAAGATTTCGGTATAAATCCGCTTCTCTCGCCGCGGTGGCTCGAATGAGACTTCCGCCGCCTCGACCTGTTTCCAGGTAGCCGCAATCACAATGGGAGCGACCAGCAGCCCGCTCCACAGCAGATCGAACCATGCGCCGGTTCTCAGGCCGCGTCCCGGCCCGTAAAAGTACAAGGCGTCGACGCATCCGGAGAATGCCAGAAAAATGCCCATTCGTCCGAATAGGGCGCGCGAGTCGCGGGAGCGGGTGACGGCGGCGCGCACCACAAAAGCTCCGGCGACAAAAGCGTAGCCGGCGAAATAGGGAGTCCAGACTGAATGCGCCAGTTCGTTGGTGGCATCGGCCTTGGGCAAATAGAAGAAATACAAATACGCGGCCACGCATACCAGCACGGCCTGCACGAAGTCGAGCGCGACCAGCGCATCGAGGTGCCCTGCCTCGTGCTCCGGATCGAGGAACATGGCCATCGCCAGTGGCACGAACCAGAAGCAGAACAGCAGGTTGCTGATCCACGAAACAAATGGAGAGGCAGCGAGGTCGTTATAAACACTCAGGCCTTGCGCAATCAGCCACAGCGAGTACGCCACCGCCGTCAGACGCCAGAAGGACCGCGCTAATCCTTCAGCCCGGCGGCTGGCCTGCACACCCGCGCAGATCATCACTACGCCCAGCGTGAACTGGATCGCGTCCGAAATCAGGGCCCCTGAGGCTTGCGTGCCCAGGAACGCGACTTCTCCGGCGTGCGCCAGCCATAACAAGCCGGAAATGATGACAACGGTGCGAGTGCGTGACAATCCATTCCTTTCGCCAACAATTTGCACAGATGGTGTCGCGGGGAGGACGAATCGGACTGCTCTAGACCTTAATGCGGACTTCAAACTAAGACCCTGAGAACCCTTTAGTATCCGCCATTGCGCGGCCCTTTTCACCTGACGATAGTACCCTTGCGCTGATTACCATCAGGTCGAAAATCAGCGCCAGTTTTCGAGCAACTTCCTGAGGATTCTCCACAGCTTCGCCCAGTTTGACTGAGTTCGTCGGGGGTGAGGGCGTCGAGGTGGGCTGCCAGGTACTCAATGCGCAACTGGCGTCCTTTCTGAAGCAGGCGAGTGCCTTTGGCGGTGGCACGGATCTGCATGCGTCGCGCGTCCTGAGGATCGTCCGTGATGTTGACCAGATGGCTGCGGGCGAGGCCTGCGACGATGCGGCTCATCGTGGGGGGCTTCACCTGCTCGGCAGCGGCCAGTTCGCCCAGCGTTTTGGGCCCACCGAACACCAGCACCGAGAGCGCCGAAAGGCGTGCCGGTCCTTCGCCGGTGGCGACATCCTGCTTGCGCACCCGGCGCAGCAGGTGGATGGCTGCGGAGTGCAGACGGTCGGCGACCGCGAGTACCTCGGGGCCCGGAGTGATTTCCGGTTTGTGCAATGGTTCTTCCTGTCCCGTATTTTTTACTTGACGAGGCGAAGCGAATATAGTTAGCTATGCTAACTAATATGAGTTAGGAGGTCAAGGGATGAATACAGCTGCGACGGAAATTGGAATTTCGCGCATCGGCCAGATCGCCATCAACGCGCACGATGTGGAACGGGCGTCTGCTTTCTATCAGGACGCACTGGGGCTGAAACTGCTGTTTAAAGCCGGTCCGGGCCTCGCGTTTTTCGACTGCGGCGGCGTGCGCCTGATGCTGACGCGGCCGGAGAAGCCGGAGTTCGATCACCCAGGATCGATTCTGTACTTTGCGGTACCCGACATTCAGGCCGCGCACGCGAAGATGAAAGGGAAATCCGTGAAGTTCGAGGACGAGCCACACATGATCGCACGCATGCCCGATCACGATTTGTGGATGACGTTCTTTCGCGACACGGAGGGGAACTTGTTGGGATTGATGAGCGAAGTAAAGAAGTAGCCGGTGTCAGACCCAGGATCTCGCGCTGTGTTGCATGTAGCCCCGGCATGCTGACGTCAATTTGCACTTTCGGAACTCGCGATGGAGAATGTCGCAGGGCGTGTTTCATGGATCAGGACGCATCTCGTGCAGCAGGCTTTGGCCGCGCTTGGTTCGCTCTGACCGTGGCCTTTGCTTTGCACGTCGTCGACGAGGCCGCCACCGGATTTCTTGCCGTCTACAATCCCACAGTGACTGCCCTGCGATCGCGCTGGGGATGGTTCCCCATGCCGACCTTCGAATTTCGCGAATGGCTGGTTGGTCTGATCGTTGCAGTCGCAATTTGTTTCGCACTTACGCCGCTGGCCGCGCAAGGTGCGCGCTGGTTGCGGCCTCTGGCGTGGTTCTATGCGGTGATCCAACTTCTCAATGCCCTGGGACACACGCTCGGAACAATTCTTGGGCACACTGTCGCCTCGGTCACGTTTTCGCGTCCCGCGCCGGGATTCTACTCTTCGCCGTTTCTGCTTCTTGGCTCCATGTGGTTGATGATGCGCCTGCGCCAAACGGCGTCCCGGAATTTGCCATTGCCAACCGGGCCACCGGGAAGTCAGAATCCTAGCGCATGAGCCACAAAACCAGGCGTCATTCCTCGCACGGACCGAGCCCCGACTCGGCTTTTCCCGGCACAACCAGCCACGAGTCTGCCGCAGAGTTTCCCTCGGAACACCGCAGAGGCTTGCTGCCCGAGCTTTACTTTCGCTGGCGCGGCGGCGAGATCACGCGTCTGGAGGCCTTTTGCGATGTAGTGTTCGGGTTCGCGCTTACGCTGCTAGTGGTATCGCTCGAGGTGCCGCGCAGCTATGCGGAGATGATGGCAGCCATGCGCGGCTTTCTGCCGTTTGCCATTTGTTTCGCGCAGCTGGTGATGATCTGGATCTCGCATTACCGCTTTTCGCGCCGCTTTGGATTGGAAGACCCCTATACGGTATTTCTCAATATCGTTCTGCTGTTCCTGGTCCTGTTCTACGTGTATCCGTTGAAATTTGTCTTCACGCTGGTCTTTTCGCAATTAACCGGAAACGAGGCTGCGCGGGGGATGGGAATGCACGAGGCAGCCGTTCTGATGCGGGTCTACGCCATCGGATTTACGGCCGTCTTTTCGCTCTTCGCCTTGATGTATATCCACGCTTACCGGCTGCGGAGCGCACTGACGCTCAATCCCGTGGAAATTTTTCAGACGCGGCTCGCCATTCGCGAGAACCTGATCATGGTCGTGGTCGGCGCGGTCTCATTCGCCCTGTCTTTCAAGAACCCGGCGTGGGCCGGATGGTGGTATTTCATCCTCGGCCCGACCCTCGGAATCCATGGCGCGATCTACGGGAAGAAGGTGCGATTGATGGCGGAAAAGTTGGGACTCGCGTAGATCAGACCTGTCATCCTGAGCAAAGCGAAGAGCCTGCCCTGAGCTTTGTCGAAGGGACCTATGTACTTCGCTTGCAGCATGTGAGCGCGCCGAGGGTTGCATGGGTCCTTCGCTTCGCTCAGGATGACAATCGCTGCTGAGATTGTAGCGCCGTCCGCCCTCGCAATGAATCCATGAGATCGAAAACTGGAAGCGAGAACCGGAAGCCGAGAGCCGAGAGCCGGAAGCCGCGCTCTGCTATCATCGCTGGCGGAGCTATTTCGCAATGGAATATCTCGACGACGACGATTTTGAAGACGACGAAATACCTATTCTTTCCGGAACAGGAGAAGGACTCATGGAAGAAGCTCCCGCAACAGGTTCGGGCCACGCACGCCGCAATGAAGACATCGCACTCGATCTCATGAAGTTCATCGCCATGACCACGGGGTATGGCCGAACGACCTCGTCGGGCGTGGGATTTCAAGGCACCGGTTCGGCGTCGAAGCCGGAGGAATACGCGACGCACTTACTCGAGCTGTACGGGAAGTGCCTGGGAGCGGTCGGCGCGAAGAAGTAGCGAGTTCGCATGGACACGGCATGTGCGCCTGCCGAAGGCGGTCGTCCCCACATAACACCTACTTGCGTCGGGCTCAGCATGGATGCAAAAACCGCGCCCCTTCCGGGACGCGGTTTTGGATTTACGGGAGGTGCTCGCGGCCAAGAGCCGACTTAACGGCGCTTCTTTCCCTTCTTCTTGGCGGGTTTCTTTTTCGCTGCCTTCTTGGCCGGCTTCTTCGCAGCTTTCTTTTTGGCTGGCTTTTTTGGAGCCTTCTTGGCCGGCTTTTTCGCAGCCGGTTTCTTCTTGGCGGGTTTCTTTTTCGCCTTGGGCTTCGCGCCGCCACCGCTCGGAGCAGAGGGCGCCGGCCTTGGCTTCGGGGGAGGAGGAGCCGGAACGGACATGGGTTCCGGCTCGATCGCTTCCGGAGCCGGCATGCCGGATTCTTCTTCTTCCTCTTCTTCTTCGAAATCCTCTTCCAGCGACTCGCTATAAGCGCCGCTGTCGCCGAATTCTTCTTCTTCGTCACGTGCGTAGAGCGTGGGGTCGTAGAACGTCATTGCTCCTCCTGATTCATTGGCGGCCGGGTGCGGATGGGGCTCCTGGCTGCGGGCACAAAGAAATTTAAAAGACCACCGGAAACTTCTGCTGGAACGGCGCGCGATTATAGCACGACGATCCGTACAACCTGCAAGGACTGCAGACACAGACTGCTCGCTATCCTGTTATCACAGCGAGCCGGGAAAAGGGAAGAGGAAAAGGGAAGAAGACGGAGAAGAATTTCTATCGCGCCGCCGCTAAGCATCAGAAAAGGCGGGAACAGGGAATGGCTCCCATTCGCCAGCGACTGCCCCGGCTTGGTTCGGACCGAGCTACGTCGTTGTCCCAGTGAAGGGCTGGCCGGGGGGGCCGGGAGCCTTATTTTTGTATGGCATGCAGAGCACCGGGATTCGCATCCGGATTTGTCGCACCCCTGTTGTAGCGGCCGCCGTCTGACGAGCGTGGCGGGGACACTTCGCCCGCGCAGGCGAGGGCAAGTTGCCCCTTAGACACTCAGGGCAAGCCTTCGCATCGGCGGAAAGCTTGCCTTGAGCGAGTCGAAGTGGTGCCAGCGCTACAATTCCGAGATCGCTACTTTAGGGTTTTTACAAACGTGGCTACCGCCTTCGCGTCGTCGGCGGACAGTCCGGAGAGCGCTTTCTTGTGCGGCGCTTTCTTGGAGTCGTCGCCCTTGGTGATCAAGTCGGTGATCTGTGCATCGGTCAGGCTGGTGCCCTTCAGCGCGGGGCCGACCTTGCCCTGGCCCTCGGCGCCATGGCAGCCGGCGCACTTGGCTTTGTAGGTGGCCGCGCCGTCCTGCGCAAAGGCCGGCAGAGCGAGAGATGCGGATAGTGCGATGACGATAAGCACGACAAGCAATTTGGTAATTCGCATGAGTTCTCCTTCGGAAGTCGGAAATATGGGGGCCCGAAAGTCGAAACGAATTGTACGCCGCTTGCCTCGTCGCGGTCGACCCATGCGGCTGGAATCGTTCAGCTCCGATTCCCACTGCTGGGACAATCTCCGCGGAGTGACGGAAGTTGCTCCTCGGTCAGCCTGGGAAGTGGTCTTCCATGGACTTCTCTACGCGCGTGGCGAGTCGTTAGATGCTAGTTCTGGACCAAATTCATTGGAGCCAGCTTCGCAGTCTTGGCTTCTAGCGGTTGAATGCTGCCTCGCTTAAGCATGGCGTCGATGACCTCGTTTCGCCTAGCGAGGGCTCGGTCGGGATGCTGAATCGGCGAGTAATAGGCGGGACGAGCGATCAACCCCGCAAGCAAGGCTGCTTCTGCGGTCGAAAGCTCCTCAGCATGTTTTCCGAAGTACCGTCGCGAGGCTTCCGCCACTCCGTAGATGCCGGTGCCAAAAAACGCGCGGTTCACGTAGATGTCGAGCAATTGGTCGTGATTGAAGCGCCGCTCCAGTTGAATCGCAGTACGTAACTCGCGTAGGGTTCTCTTTAGGGGTCCGTCGACTGAACCGCAGAGGATCTGTCCAGCTAGCTGGTCAGAATAGCGTCCATATCTTGAATGGTGGTCCAGTTCGTCGGAGTAGCGCCGCAAGAAGTTCCTGGGACCGAAGTCTCCTTCGACAGCAAGGATTGCCTGCCGAAACGCTTGAGGATTGCCGCCGGGGATGGCGACAATGTAAACCGGGCCGCCACAGATTTTTGTTTGAATAACTACCGGGCCACCGGGGGAATAGACGGCCATAGCCGCGGTGTCGGGGAGATCGAGAGTGTAGAAGTACATCCACGCGGCGAACCCAACTACCGCTACGACACACAATAAAGCGAGCGACAGCAAGAGCTTCATCAAGATACGCAAGCCGCTAGGTCGTCGTGTCATCGGATCTCACCCCAGGTCATCTTAGGATGAAGCTCGATGCCGCCTGAGTCAGATTGCTGCTTTGTGAACCTAGCGCGCCGACTGCACGATCAGAATCATGCCCGGGCGGATGACGGCGATGTCGCGATTGTCGCGCTTGAGGGCGGCGACAGTGGTTCGGTAGGCGGAGGCAATGGAATAGAGGGTCTCGCCAGTCTTTACTTTGTGATGCACGACCGCGACCTGCGGAGCCTCTTCCTTTTCGATCTGGGCCGACTTGGTGGCCGGAGGTTTGGTCGCAGCCGTCTCTACCGTCTTGGGATGTTTCGCCTTCGGATGTGACGTTGCGACTTCACCATCATGCGCGGTCGGTGAAATCGGCAGGTGCAAAGCGAGAACTTTTCGTCCGCGGAGGCTGTCGCCATGGATTCCGTTCCAGCGGCGCAGCATCTGCGGCGAGACGCCAAAGTTTTCGGCAACCGTCTCGACCGTGTCACCGGCGTGCACTTTGTAGCGCGTAATACGGTGCGCATAGGTCGCGTTGTCGCTGACCGGATGCTTGCCGGGTGTGACTGGGATAACCAACTTGGCGTCGGCCTCGAGTTCGGTGCCTTCGAGGTGGTTCGCGGCGGCAATCGACTTGGCGGTAGTGTGATAGTTCCGCGCCAGGGACGCCAGCGTGTCGCCAGCGTGAACCGTGTGATAGCGCCACCACAGCCGCATGTCGGCGGGAATCGAGGCGATCGCAGTTTCGTAATCGTCTTTCGTCCCGGCCGGCAGGTGCAACTCAAACTTGCCATCGCGCGGAGTAGTCAGGCGCAACAGGCTGGGATTCAGGTCCTGTAATTCAGTTGGGGTCGAGCCGACGCATTCCGCCACCAGCCGCAAATCCACCGGGTAGTTGATCGTGACCGTGTCGTAATCCGCGGGGTGCTCCATCACAACGTCATCCAGTCCATACTGCGACGGATTCTTTGCCATGATGGTCACAGCCAGGATGATGGGCACATAGTTTCGCGTCTCTTTGGGCAGAACGTTGCGCCGGTAGAGTTCCCAGAAGTCGGCGTATCCCGTGCGCTTCACGGCGGCCTGCACGGTGCCCGGCCCGGAGTTGTACGCGGCCATGGCGAGATACCAGTCGCCGAACTGGTTATAGAGATCTTTCAGGTGACGCGCTGCAGCACGCGTGGACTTTGCCGGATCCTGCCGGTCGTCGACCCACATATTGTGGGAGAGCCCGTAGCCGCGACCTCGGCTGGCCATGAATTGCCAGATGCCGCGAGCTCCAACTCGGGACACGGCCAGCGGATGGAAGCCAGACTCGGCTTGTGCCAGATAGATCAGATCCTGCGGCAGCCCTTCTTCTTTTAGAGTCGAGACGATCATGTCGTGATAGCGTCCCGAGCGGGCATAGGCACGTTCGAAGCCGCCGCGTCCATGATTGGAGAAGTAGGTGATGTAGCCGGCGACCTGGTCGGTCATCATGAGCGGCAGGTCGGAATGCGTATTCTTGATCTCGGCCTGCGCCTTCGCCTTGATGCCGGCGTCAGCGGTGGGCGTGAGGCCGTTGGTTTCGTCGATCGGCGCTGGTTCGGATTTCTGCTGCGCCTCGGTATCGGATGGCCCGCCGGGGTAAAGTTCGTTGACACCAGCCACGACGCGGTCGAATTCTTTTTGCAGGCGGTCGTCGGACCGGATGTCGAGGTTGCTGCTCAGCAGGGCGTTCAGAGCATCATCAAAATTCTGTTTCGCTTCTTCGGTCTTGCCTGCCTGATGGTTGGCCAACCCTGCCTGGTATTCTTTTTCGGCGCGCGCGATCAGATCAGCAACCGGGTCCGGAGTTGGGGCCGAGGCTTGTGGCGCGGCGTCCTGAGAAACCGGAGCAGCGGGCTTCTGGGCCGGTTCCTCTTGCGTTTGGGCTGCCTGCGACTGCGGAGCGGCGGCCGGTCCGGGTACGGAAGATTGAACGGGTTTGAGCGCCGGAGCGTTGCCCGGCGGCAGGAGAGATACCGGCTTCTGGGCCGACTGGCAGGCGCTCCCCGCGATGGCGAGGGCGGCAAGCACGGCGGTCCGGACATAGAGCTTTGCTAATCGCATATTTCTCTATGAGATGCGTGCCTCTCCCTGGGTGAAGATTCGATGAATTCTATCAAAATCGTACGCGGCGGCCTCCTCAGGGTCAACGCCGAAAACTAACAGGTGCGGTTACTTTGGGCACCGGGTCGACGGTTACTTCGAAAACGCGTCGACCTCAAAACGTTTGACTGCGGGCGCCGGGTCTCAAGACTTTTGGATGACTGGGCATCAGCCCGCGGTTGTCACGCCTAACTCCCGTGCTCTCAGTGAGGTCCGACGCGAGTCTTCACACCCGCCAGTAGTCCGGGCGCCAATTCTGAATTAATTTCTTGATGTCAGCCCGATTCAGTTTCTCGTTCAAGGTGCGCTCGACCAGCTTGGGGATCTCGGCGTCGGAGGCGAACCGCAAGCCGCAGAGTTGGCTCACCGTCAACTCCGGGATACGCGAACGAAGCGGTTCCTGCAGAAGCTGCATCAGCCGCAACTGCTCTTCCAGGCGAATGACGCGATCCTGCACCTTGAGCGAGTACAGGCGCACCTTGAACACAAGGACCAGAAGAGCGGCGGCCAGCAAAACAATCAGGAAGGCGTGGAAGTGATCGCGAAAATCGCCTTCGGTAATATGAGCGAAAAAATGGATCAGGCTCATGATCAGCCCTAAGCCGAAGACAGGAAGAAGGAAGAAATGAAAGGATGGATCCCAGCGGGTATGGTGCGCAAAAGTCTGGGGCTGTTTTTCGGCCATGAAAGGCCTCCTTGCAGAAAGACGTGCAAGTGTACCAGAGTCGATCATGTCCGACCTTAGGCGGGGGAGTCATCCTGACCGGAGCCGCTTTTCAGGCGTAGGGAAGAATCTTGCGCGCCGAACGACGAGCTCTTGGGGAGCTCCACGCGAGATCCCTCCCTCCGCCTGAAAAACGGCTCCGGTCGGGATGACGTCTTCTCATGAGGAGAATAAATTCACGCCCAAGCTCCACGCATCTTTGGACTCGGCTTTTATTACTATTACGAAAGCCAGCCGCGCAGGGTTGTCCAAATGGCCTGCTTCGAATCGTCATGGTAGTAGCGGACGAGGATTCCGCAGACAAACTCAAAATGGAGGATTCCAAAATGAAATACCTACTGATGACCTATGTGGACGAGAACGGGTGGTCCAAAATGACGAAGGCCGAGCAGGAACAGGGTGCGGCCGCCTATATGGCCTACGGCGAGGCGCTGACCAAGGCTGGAGCGCTGGTGGGGAGCAATCGCCTGCAGCCGACCTCGACGGCCACAACTGTGCGGATCGCGAATGGCAAGTCGCAGGTGCTGGACGGTCCCTACGTGGATTCGAAAGAGCAGTTGGGCGGCTACTTCCTGATCGATGCACCCAATCTCGATGCGGCGCTCTCATGGGCAGCGCGCTGCCCGGCAGCTGGGCATGGAGTCGTTGAGGTGCGTCCCATCTGGGACATGGCGGCATGATCGCGAGCATGCCAAATGCGATGGACTCCCGCGAGGGCGACGAGCAGGCGCGCAGCACGGCGGAAGCGGTTGCGCGCCGCAGCTACGGCAAACTCGTCGCCTTTCTCGCGGCCCGCAGCGGGGACGTGGCCGCATCCGAGGACGCGCTGTCAGAGGCCTTCGCATCGGCGCTGGCGGACTGGCCACAGAAGGGCTGTCCCTCGAATCCGGAAGCGTGGCTGCTCACCGTCGCCCGGCGCAAGATGATCGATTCCTACCGGGGACAGCGACATGAGGTCGCCGGCGAAGAGTTCGATCTAGTAGTGGAAGGCTTGGGCGCCGCCGCCATCGCCGCCGAGACCCCAAACCAGATTCCCGATCAGCGGCTGGCTTTGATGTTCGTCTGCTCGCATCCGGCGATCGACTCAGCCATTCGAGCGCCGTTGATTCTGCAGGTGATTTTGGGGCTGGATGCGAAGGCCATCGCTTCGGCGTTTCTCATGTCCCCGGCGGCGATGGGGAAGCGGTTGGTTCGTGCCAAGGAGAAGATCCGGCAGGCCGGGATCCCTTTTCGCGTTCCCGAGCGCGAAGAACTTCCGGGCCGCGTCGATGCGGTGCTCGACGCCGTCTACGCCGCCTTTGCCGAAGGTTGGACTGATCCCGGTGGAACCGATGTTGCGCGGCGCGATCTCACCGTTGAAGCTATGTTTCTTGCCCACCTCGTGACCGAACTGTTGCCGGCGGAACCGGAGGCGCTGGGATTGAGCGCGCTCATGCTGCATGCGGAAGCTCGTCGTCGCGCGCGGCGCCGGGCTGACGGCGAATACGTACCGCTAGCGGAACAAGATCCGGCCGCGTGGGATTCGCAGATGATTGCCGAAGCCGAGTTGCTATTGCGGCGTGCCAGCGAACTGGGATCCATCGGTCGCTACCAACTGGAAGCCGCATTGCAGTCGGCGCATGTGGATCGCTGCCGCACCGGTCGCGCCAACTGGGCTGAAGTTGTGCGGCTGTATGACGCGTTGTTCGCGCTTTCGGGTTCACCGGTGGTGGCCATCAATCGGGCGCTGGCGGTGGCGGAGCTGGAGGGCGCGAACGCAGCGCTCGAAGCGATGCCTGACGTTTCCTCGGACGCGCGGCTCGCCGAATACCAACCCTACTGGGCAGCCCGCGCGGAGTTGCTCGCTCGGGCAGGCGATCGCGGCGAAGCCAGGCGGGCCTACGACATCGCAATCGGCCTGGAGCGCGATCCGGCGGTGCGTCGTTTCTTGCAGCAGCGCCAGTCGGCCCTCGAAGACGTTTGAGACTACCGGCACAAACAAAAATGGGTACGGGCCCGCGACCCGTACCCATCTCGACTCGGCCACGAACTATTTCAGGGCGAGTAGGATTTCATCCGGAGCGTTCACATTCTGGGCCTGCAACTCCGCTTCCGCCTTGCTCTCCGGCAGCCGGTAGGTAGTCCGGGAGCCTTCGACTTTCACTTCGGTCAGGAAGTAGCGGTGCCCGTACTTGTGGAATACCAGCACGTTACTGGCGGCTGGCACTCTTCGTCTCGGCGCGGGTGACGGTGGAGAGCATGTTGACCTTCGCTGCCCAATTGCGCAAGATCAGCGTGCTGGCGCCTGGAATTGCCGGCTCCACGATGAGCTGTCCGGCCGGAATGGTTTTGGATCCGATCATGAAATCGAACGGAACCTGGGACTGGAGTTTGGTATCTGTTTGCATCTGAGCGGCCGCCAGCATGGGCAGCAAGGTCAAAGTCAGCATGAGAATCCGAGTCGTGTATTTCATCGCGCACCTCCCAAAATTTTGTTCCGCCCGTTGCGGAAGTGAAGCGATATTGCTCCCACCTGGAAAAAAGGTCCATGGAGAGAGTCTGAAGCGATCTCAATCGATCTGAAGAGCTGGAGAGGAAGCTTGACAGGGCGATAGAGGCGGACAAAAATGGCTGCAACTCTCCGGGGGCGAATTCCAGCATGCCCGAGAAAAAAGTTCGGTTCGCCGACTTCGAATTGGATTTTGGCCGCTTTCAACTCTCCCGCGGCGGCAGTCCTGTCCGCCTGGAAGGCTTGCCCCTGCAACTCTTGATGTACCTGGTCGACCGCCATCGCCAGCTAGTAACACGAGAGGAAATCGCCAACGCATTGTGGGGGAAGGACGTCTTCGTCGACATCGAGCAGGGAATCAACACAGCGATCCGAAAAGTCCGGATGGCCCTGGAGGATGATTCCGTTCAGCCGCAGTATCTGCAGACGGTAGTGGGACGCGGCTACCGCTTCGTGCCGGAAATTCTTGTCGAGGGAGACGGCAGCGCCGCGAATTCGGATAACCCGCAGGCATTTAAGATCTCCGCCGAAGAGTTTGGTCGCGCGCTGATCGCTGCGGCTGGGCTCGATGACCCAAAAACGCCGAGCAGCGCTCCGAGCGGCGTTCCGACCATTGCCCCGACTAGCGCCCCAACCAAAGCCCCCAACAATTCTTAGTAGCCGTTTGCGTGTCAGAGAATCCAACCAATCATGAAAGCGATTCAAGTCAAACAAACTGGTGGACCCGAAGTGCTGGAACTGGTCGATTTGCCGGTTCCCGAGCCGAAGGCAAATGAAGCGGTCGTGAAGCTGGCCGCCTCGGGCGTGAACTTCATCGATGTGTATCACCGCGAGGGCCGATACAAAGTGCCATTGCCGTTCACTCCCGGCCAGGAAGGCGCGGGCGTGGTGACGGCGGTTGGCGCGGACGTGACGTCGGTGAAGGTCGGCGACCGCGTGGCCTGGTGTCACCTGCTGGGAGCGTATGCGGAATATGCTGCTGTCCTGGCGCACCGGCTGGTGCCGATTCCTGCGGGCGTGACCGAACAACAGGCCGCCGCGGCAATGCTGCAAGGGATGACCGCTCACTATCTCTCCTATGACACCTATCCCCTGAAACGCGGCGAGACGGCACTCGTTCACGCAGCGGCCGGAGGCGTTGGGTTGTTGCTCACGCAGATGGCGCACAACCTTGGCGCGCGCGTGATTGCCACGGTTTCCACCGACGAGAAGGCGAAGCTAGCGCGCGAGGCCGGCGCGGACGAAGTCATTCTGTATACGCAATCCGATTTTGAGGCCGAGACGAAGCGTCTGACGGACGGCAAGGGCGTGGATGTTGTCTACGATTCGGTCGGGAAGACGACGTTTGAAAAGGGATTGAACGTGCTGCGTCCTCGAGGGTTCATGGTTCTGTTCGGAGGATCGAGCGGAGCAGTGCCTCCCTTCGATCTGATTGCCCTTTCGGTGAAAGGATCGCTCTACGTCACTCGGCCCACGCTGGTCCACTACAGCTCAACCCGCGAAGAGTTGATGGCTCGATCGGATGCCGTATTCGGTATGATCACTTCCGGCAAGCTGAAGTTGCGGATCGCATACACCTATCCGCTGGAGAAGGCACAGCAAGCGCATCGCGATCTGGAAGGACGAAAGACGACCGGGAAGTTGCTGCTGATACCGTAGGTTCAGATTCAATCTCACATGTCATCCTGAGCGAAGCGAAGGACCTGTGTACTCGCCGACGCCACCGGTGCTGCTGGCGAGTGCACATATCCTTCGATCCGCAAAGAACGCGGACCTCAGGATGACAGAGCAAAGACTAGTGATAGAACAGTCCTAGAGATCATCATGAAAGCGATTCGAATTCAGCACACCGGCGGCCCAGAGGTGATGGAACTCGCCGAGGTCCCCGTCCCGCAGGCAAAGCCCGGAGAGGCCGTGGTGAAAGTTTCCATTGCCGGCGTGAACGCCATCGACGGCCACTTCCGCGATGGAAGTTTGCGAACGCCCCTGCCATTCATTGCCGGACAGGAAGGTGCAGGCACCGTGATCGCGGTCGGCCCCCAAGCGAGGGCGGTGAAGGTGGGCGATCGCGTGGCCTGGAGCGGTGCGCTCGGCTCCTACGCCGAATATGTTGCTGTCTCCGCGGACAGTCTCGTGCCCGTGCCACCGGCAGTGACCGATGAGCAAGCCGCCGCGGCGATGATGCATGGACTGACCGCGCATTATCTGGCAAACGATGCGCATAAGTTGAAGGCGGGCGAGACGGCGCTGATTCACGCCGCTGCCGGTGGAGTTGGTTTACTGCTGGTGCAAATGGCTCGCGCGATCGGTGCGCGAGTAATCGGCACGGCTTCGAGCGAAGAAAAAGCCAGGCTCGCGCGCGAAGCCGGCGCGGATGAAGTCATCATTTTCACGCAGCAGGATTTTGAAGCCGAAGTGAAGCGCCTGACCGGAGGCAAAGGTGTCGACGTCGTGTATGACGGCGTGGGCAAGGCCACGTTCGAAAAGAATCTCAACGTCATGCGTCCGCGGGGAATGCTTGTGCTCTACGGCATGTCGAGCGGTCCGGTTCCCCCGGTGGATCCCGCCAAGCTCTCTGAGAAGGGCTCACTCTATATGGCGCGCACAACGCTGGCGCACTTCACGGCCACCCGCGAGGAATTGCTGGCGCGCACGGGCGATCTGTTCGCCATGATCGCAGAGGGAAAACTGAAATTGAAGATCGCGAAGACCTATCCGCTGGCGGAAGCGGCACAAGCGCATCGCGATATGGAAGCGCGCCAGATCGCGGGGAAGTTGCTGCTCATCCCGTAAATTCAAGATTCAATCTGACTTGTCATCCTGAGCGAAGCGAAGGACCTAATGTACTCGCTGACGCTATGAATGGCGCCGAGAAGTGCACAGATCCCTTCGACAAGCTCAGGGCAAGCTCTTCGGTCCGCAAAGAATACGGGCCTCAGGATGACAAGGCGAAGTTAGCGAATGTACAGCCGAGGCCGCCGTCCCCACATGTGCGGTTCAGTGCTTGCGCGAGTAGTGCTTCGCGTATTCCGGCGCTTCTTTCCCGGGCAGCAATCGCGCATCATCAATCGGTGTTCCGGCCACCACCTCCAGCGGCACGACTCCCGCCCAGGTCGGAAACGAGTGGTCTTCTTCATCGTCAATCGGCGGCCCGACGCGCACTTTCGCGGAGAATTCTTCGAGGGGCACACGCATCACCGACGTGGCCTTCAGTTCGCGTTCGTTGGGCTGGCGCACGTCGTCCCATCGTCCGGGCAGAATGTGTTCCGACAGGATTCGCAGTGCTGCCAGCTTCTCTTCGCGATCCTCCACCAGCGTCGCCCTTCCCAGAATCACGACCGACCGATAGTTCATCGAGTGGTTGAAAATGGAGCGGGCGAGCACCAGTCCTTCGAGCAAAGTTACGGTGATGCAGACAGGTACTCCATCTTTCATCTCTCGAAGCATCCGGCTCGCGGCTGAGCCGTGAATGTAGAGACTCGCATCCTTCCGCCCGTAGGATGTTGGAATCACGAACGGTTGGCCGTCGAGCACGAAACCAGCGTGGCAGAGAAATCCTTCGTCGAGGATGCGGTACACAGTCTCGCGATCGTAGACAGCACGATCGGCTTCGCGGACCACGCGGGTACGCGCGGTGGGCATTGGGGTCTCAGACATTGAGGAGCGAACTCCGGGCAAGCGCCAAGGATGGGTAAACGGAAAGTGTAACACCCGGTCAGGGCAGGCAGACTCTGGGGCGATACATAACATACGCACGGTCTTGTGACTGAGGCGGCTTCGCTTAGGCCGAAGTCTGCGGTCTGAAGGCCCAGGCCTGATATTTGTTTTCGCGATACACGCGTGCAAACAAGACCCCAACGATCGCGAGCACGATAGGCGTGAAGATGCTCGCTTCGGGCCCGACCGTGCCGCCGGTGAGCCACTGTGGCCCGCTGAATATGGACCCGAACAGATTGTGATAAGGAGCGATGCCGCTGTCGGGAACGCCGTAGAAGAACGTCTGGCCCCAGTCCCATCCCGCGTGAAATCCCACCGCCCACCAAAGATTTCCCGTGCGGCGCAGGAACAAGCAGAACAGCAGGCCGAAGAGAACTACGGAAAGAAGCCCGGCTTTGCTCTCGCCGGGATTATTCGCGTGCGCGAGACCGAAGAGCGCCGAGAGCAGAATTGCCGTGGGCCAGAATCCGATGCCGGTGGTGAGGGTGTATTGCAGGTATCCGCGGAAAGAAAATTCTTCCGCCAAGCCGACGAGTATGAAGGTCGCGCCCCACGCCGCCGTTGCCGAAACGATCGTGCTCCCGTGAATCGCGAGCCCGGTGAGATGGAAGCCGTGAAAGGCGGAGATTCCGAGCAGGCATCCGCTGATCGACAAAAATCCGACCAGTGTGCCGATCCAGAAATGTTTTCCGAACGCCGACGGTGCCGGCAAGCCGTAATCGCCATACTTGCGGTGCTCGATGCGTGCCATGATGAGCGCGGCGATCGACGGGACGAGGAAGAGCGCTCCTTCCGAGATGCTGAGACCGAGTGGAGTGAGGCCAGAGACGCCAATGCTGACCGTTCCGCCCTTGGTCAGCACGCGGAGCAGTCTCAAGAGAATTCCGATCGCGACCGTCACCGCGGCAACCAACGCGAGAAAGATTAATACGCGCCACCCGGCGCGAATACCGTTCGGACCGCGGAAGAATGTGTTCGGCGGCGGAGGCGCAGGGGCCGGCGCGGATTCAACGACTGGTTGCACGGGTGGAAGGATTTCCGGATCGGGCATTTTAGGTCGCTTTCAGTGGGCGCAGATCATTCTACCGATTTCAATGGTCGTTCCGGAATCGGCCGGGAGGGAGATTCGCGATCGTTGGAGATCTCCTCGCCGAGCTTTGCTCGGCGGGACAGCCGAAGGCGGCTGTCCCCACATGATCTTTCCGCTTTCAAGCGCACACTGAGTAAGTTCGTCTACCAGTTCAGTTTCATTGCAAACTGGAATTGGCGCATGTCGTAGTCCGCGGTCGGCTGGCCTGCGGTGCACGACGAACTGCTGCACAGCGGGCTGACGGCGGACACGTTGACTTTGTTGGCGATGTTGAACATGTCGGTAATCAGGTCCATGCTGAAGCGCTCGCCAAAGTAAATGCGCTTGGCGAATCGCAAGTCGTTGAAGACCGTCCAGGGAGTGATTCCCGCATTGCGTCCCAGAGTTCCGTCGAGTTGCAACAGCGTTGGATTGGTCCCGGTGGCAACGAAGGGAAGAATGCAGGGCTCCTGCAACTGGCCCGTCGGCGAATATTTTGACGAGTAAACAGGACCGCAAGCAGGATTTCCAAACGTATTGGGCCGGCCGGTCAGAGAAGAGAGCTGGAGGTTGTCGCCGTTCCCGGTGACGATGTTGAAAGGACGTCCCGACGCCACATCGAGCAGCGCGGCGACCGTCCAGTTGCTGAAGACCTTTCTGACGAAGGCGTTTCCGCCCAACTTCCCGCTCTGATAAACGCCGCTGAACACGAAACGGTGGCGCTGGTCGAAGAGCGAAGTCGAACGATCATTGCCGGGGTAATAGCTGTCCTGTGGCGTCAGGGTCGATTGCAGATCGGTCGAGTCGTCAATCGCGTGCGACCACGTATACGAGGCCAGGAACTCGTAGTGGCTGCTGAACCGCTTGCGCAGGTTCGTGGTGAAGCCGTGATAGATCGAGCTGCCGTTGGAATAGTTGGCGTCCATGTCGCCGAACGGCACGCAACCGGTGAATGAGGTGGGATCGCAGTTGGCATTGAATCCCGGGATACTTTGCACAGTCGCAACCGCCTGGCTAATGCATTTGAGCGGGTCACCGACGGACCCATACGCCCCAATAATCGAAGGATTCAGGCCGCCGGGCCGGAAGAAGTTCATCAGCGATGCGTCAATGAATGGATATGGTCCGACAGATTTCCGTTCCGGGACGTTGCAGCCGCTTACCGTGAACGGGCTGGACGGAACTGGAAGAATCGCAGGGTTGTTGAGGATCGTCGCGTCGGCGACTGCCGCGTTGAAGTTTGCAACCATCAAATCGCCGCGAATCGTGTTGGCGTTGATCGGGCGGTTCAGGTGGCGCCCGCCGTTGAAGTTGTAGGCCAGACTCAGAGCGTAGCCGTCGCCGAGATCTCGTTCGACGGTCAGGTTTACCTGCTGCGAGTATGCGTACACAAAGTTCTTCGCCTGCGGATAGCCGAAGGGCTGAAAAGCGAGCGGCAGGAATGTAGATGGATTCAGGTAGTTCTGGTTTAGGAAGACAGACTGCGGAAAGTTCAGAGATTGAAACTGTTGCTGGTTGGGAAGGAATCCAAGGGCGCTGGCCGTGCCTGGGTTCAGACTAGCCGCGCATGGATTCGCCGCACTGGCGACATTGATCGGGAGCCCTTGGAAAATTGTGATCGCGTTCAGATTGCCCGGGTTGCCGGCGCCAGAGCATCCACCTGTCCCGGCGAACGCCAGTTGTCCGCTGGACGAACCGTCCGATGCATCGCCGAGGAAGTAAAGACCCAGCAGCGGATGGTCATAGAACATGCCGTAGGAGCCGCGCACCACCGTCTTGCCGTTTCCGGCGGGATCCCACGCTACACCGATTCGCGGCTGAATGTTGTTCCAATCGGTCTGAATGCCTTTCTGCAGGCCGAGCAGGTTGTAGGCAGGAAGCGCCAGCCCTTGGGGCGGCGTGAATTTTGGCGGGATCTCTACGTCATAACGCACGCCATAGTTCAGCGTGACCGTGGGAGTCACGCGCCACGAGTCCTGCCAGAACGCCCCGATCGGAATGTTTTTGAAGGAGTCGGTCGGGCTGCCGATGCCTTGAATGAAATCTCCGGGAAGGCCCGCACCATACGACTGCACCGGAGATAGCGAGGGGAATTCCGGGAGGGCGCCCGGAGCTGGATTCAAGAAGCCTAGCGCGGTCGCACTGAACGAGCCGAAATCGTAGACGCCTCCATAGTTAACGGTGAATGTTGCGGTGAGCGGCAGATAGTTGAAGTCTCCGCCGAACTTCATGTTGTGGCGGCCAACCGTCCACGAAAAATTGTCGGTGAACTGGTAGCGCTGTTCCACGCGCTGGATGTAGGAGTACGGTTCGCGTCCGAAATAAGCGACGCCGGTAATGTTGACCGCCGGGGCACCGCCGGCGGGAATCTGCGTGTTGTAAAAGTAGGAGAGTCCGCGGCGGGCGTACTGGAACCGGAATTCGTTTACCTTGGTGTTGCCGATTGTCCAGGTATCCTGCGCGGTTCCAGCTACGTCTCGGTAAGTCTGCTGTGAAGTGCGCGAGTACGCGTTTTGGCCAGCAGGCTGGTCCTGGCCGCTGACTTCGATGCCCGTCACCGTGCTCGGGCTCACGTTGGCGCGCAGCGTGAGGCGGTTATTGTTGTTGATGTTGTGATCGATGCGCAGCGAGTAAAGACTGGTGCCTTCAAATACCGGGAAGTTTCCGGTTTGCGAGGACAGCGTCTGATAGGAAGCCGGAACGAAGCACGTTCCTGGCGTAGTACAACTGGTGGGAAAACCACCGATCCCAGGAAAGCCGCCGGTCAGGCCGACTGGCCACGCTCCATTCACCGCCATCCCGGAAGACGCGCCAACAAGACCGGCATAGGTGCCGACTTCCGTCGCGTAGCCTGGATTCGTTGCCGCCGTGAACTGAACGGCTGGGTTGCTCAAGAACGAAATCTGGTCGGGCGTAAGTTGCAGGTTTACAGAGCCCGGAGGGGCAAGGAAATACGCCGAAGCATCGAATGGGCTAAGACCAAAACACGTCTGGCCGCCGGTGGTCGCGCAATCTTGCCCGATTGCGGAAAATCCCGTCTCGTGCCGCCGCGTGATCTCATAGGCGAAGTAGAAGAACGTCTTGTCCTTCTTGATCGCTCCACCAAAAGCAACTCCCGCTTGCACTCGCGTGTACGCCGGGTTGTGGACCGTGCTGAAGGGATTGGTCGCCTGCAGATTCCGATTCCGCAGGTAGCCGAAGACATCGCCGTGGAAGGCGTTGGTCCCGGAGCGCGTAATGATATTCACTACGCCGCCCGCCGCACGCCCGTATTCCGCCGCGTAACTGTTGGTGATGATTTGAAATTCCTGTACCGCCTCCTGCGAGACCGTTGAGCGCACGCCGTTGACCGAGTTGTCGGTAGCGTCTGCGCCATCCACATTCACCAGGTTCGAGCGGGCCCGCTGGCCGCTCATGTTGAGGCCAGAAGTGGGCGCCGCGCCGGTGTTCGGCGCGTTGTCACGCACCACCTGCGAATCGGTGAGCGTGAAGTTGATGTAGTTGCGGCCATTGATGGGAAGATTGTCGATGCGTCGTTGGCCAATCGTGTCAGTCGTCGAACTGCGCGAGGTTTCCACCAGTTCCGTCTGCGAAGTGACCTCAACCACTTCCTTGCCTCCTGCGACGGATAGGGCGACGGGTAGTTCCACGAGAGAGCCGACCGTAACGGAAACACCAGTGTTGTCGACTTTGGTGAACCCGGGCACTTCGACACTGACTGAATACGTGCCCGGCGGCAGCAGCCGAGCGCTGTAGCCTCCCTGGCCGTCTCCCGTAGCCGCGCGCTCCAGCCCTTTTGCGACATCTTTCACCGTGACTGTGGCGTTGGTGACCACGTTGCCCTTGGGATCCTTTACGGTGACATGCAAGTCGCCGGTGGCAACGCCTCCCTGACCGATACAAATGGCGGAAAGCAGCAGGACAAGCAACGGCAATAACAGAGTTTTCACAGTGCGCTTCATAAGGTTCTCCCTTGGACTCGCGCAGGCGAGCAGACGGCGGGACAGAGTTCCGCGGCAGATTGCCGAAGTATGCACGAAGAGATCTGGAACGAGTGAATCTCGGTGGTTTTATAACAGAAAGCCGCTCGAAAACAAGTCAGGAATGGGGGAGGGTCGTTCCGAAGTAACCATGCAAGATTTCTGGACACGCGTGGAGACAAAGGTGCAGCAAGACAAGCGTTCCCTGTTAGGTGGAGTGAAGTCTGATCAGAATCACAACGACGCCGAGATGCGAACCGGAACTGCGGGATTTTGCAGCCTTCCCAGCAGCATCGCTGAGCCGTTCAGCTGTTCATAACCATGCAGAATGGGCGCCGCGGCCAATCCAGAGTTGGGCCACGCGAGGGCAACATAAATTCTGAGCAGCGCAAACGCAGCGTTGCGCCGAAGCAGCAGCGAGTTGTCCACGAGTCGCCGCGCCGCCTCGGCGGTTTGCGCATCGCTCGCGGTGAGCGCAGCCTGACCCATGCGGACCAGCACTGCTGCGTTTCTTCCGGCAACCTGCACATAAGCAGCCATGGCGCGCAGGCGCTGCCGCCGGACCAGTCGAAACTCAGACGCTGACAGTCGACGGCGCAAGTACTCGTCTTCCGCAGGATCGACGAGATTGCGGAAGGCTTCAACGTCGATCGGTTGAATCTTGCCCGCCAGGCCGTTGCCATCACGGGAAACCTGCAGGCTGCGAGAAATCGTGACGCTAAAGATGAAGCCCAGCGCCAGCGCAGCGGCGATAACGAGAATGATAGCGAGTGTCATTGGTGTACGAGACGCTCCAGTTCGCGGTTCCAAACATCGAGATTGTTTTCCGGTAACGAAACCACAGGTTTCGCAGGCACTTTCTGTGGAACCAGCAAGTAGTAGAACCAGATCAGGACGCAGGCGTGATAGGTGGCCATGTTGAGGAGGTCGAGAAGAGTGCGATCGTGAACAGACAGAGCAACATTCGCCATGGCGGCCCAAGTAGTCAAATGCACAGAAGCGGAAACCCCTAGCCCTAACAACACTCCGAAGGAAAAACGATCCCAATTTAATCGGAAATAGGCCGAAAACAGGAAGAGGAAAAAAATCAGGCCCGCTTCGATGATGAAGGCGGTTTGCTCAAGAAGGTGAGCGCCCGAGATCAGGCGGACGGTGCTGTCGCCATGGGAATAGCCGGCTGCGAGAGCCGCCACAAGCACGAGTGCAACCCCGATCCCTCTGACCAAGACTCTGCCTAATCTGCTGATTGATGGATATGGATTGAAAAGTCGAGAGAAAATCTCGCCGATCACAACAAATTTCAGGAAGCTCTCAATCAGAAGGCTTGCCCAGTCCACGCGCCAGAAATTCTCTGGTGTCACTGAGGGGGCGATATCGGCAGCGAACACCGCAAGTTGGCCCACCGAACTGAAGATGGCGAAGGCGAGAAAGGCTGGGAACTGACGCCAAAGACCACGCTTCCAGACAAGAATCCCGAGTGCCAAAAGAAATAAATTGGGGGCAACCCAAAGGTAATTCCAAAGCGATGAGTGCGCCTGCAGCATGGCGGTAGAGCAGGCACTATACCGCGATTCGCTGCAGGCCGCAACGCTTCTTTGGTTCTTGTTCTGTTTTCGTAAGATCTACAATTTTTTACAATTAGCGGCTCGCTGTTTCATGCACAATGGCGTATGTCTGCAGGTTACGGCTTGCAGATGGTGTTGCCGCCGCAATTCGTACCGGTTCCTCCTCCATCAGCCCGAACTACGGTTGGAACGACCAAAGTGTTGAGGAAGAGGACCGCTGCGCCGAGGACGAGTAGCACACGTTTCACGATTGTTTTCTCCTTGTGACTGCGAGTTGGACCGTGATAATTTCATGTGCGCAATCGCATGCGCAATGGGGCAGGGAAAGCTTCGAGCGTTCGGAATTCGTAACAAAATGACTCTCAAATCGGCTCTTCAGGACGTGAAAGAAACGACTCTGGCGGCGGTTTCTGGCTTGCTGGGGAAGTTGGCTTATTTGGCGTCGCTTCGCCGCGCCCAAGGCCGGTATGAACACTGGGGCATAGAACTGGTCCACGGTCCTGAATCTTCAGAACGAGCCTTGCGGACCGCCCATGGCGAAATTGTGGGGGGAATTTTGCGGGCTCCGATGGAAGCTCTAGTTGCGGACTTGGATGAGTCCAGCCGCGGCAGTGGGGTTGCCGCCCAGACTTACGTGGAGGGAATGCGCAGCCGTTTCGAAGATCTGCTGCCCGGCGAGCGCCAGGACTCCCCGGCTGCTGCTCACCTTAATTCAGTGCTGCTGGCCCTTTCGAGCCTGCAGAAGCATCGAGGGCGTGCCACTCCGTCAGCTTCATAGCCACTCCCACGACCTGACCCAGAACTTCCGCCTCCTGCGGGTGGCGCAGGATCCGGACCGGAACCGGAGACAGAGGATGCGGTTGCAGAATCACTTCTTCGCGGCGCATGCTGCACCAGCAGCAGGTGTGGCCTTCGCGCGTTTCCACAAAATAGATCGGACGTTCGTATTCCGAGCGCCAGGAGCCTTCCACGACCTTATTCTTCGATTCGTCTACCTGAATGAAACTGCCGGGCGGAAGGATCGGATACATCGTGAAATCCTGGGTGCCAACGTAGCCGTAGGTGAAGTCGCTGTTGGCGAACTGCGCCAGGTAGGCGATGGGCACCAGTCCCCACTGCTCGACCATCCGGCCCAGGTTCGTCGTGCGCCTCTCGTCGAAACCAGGATCCATGCGCACCGGAATCTGCACGGAGGACAAGCCCGCCAGTGCATCCGACACGTGCGACTTCGGCGGCGAGACCAGGCCGAGATCGGAAGCCATATTGTTCAGGTCCACGCCGTACCACGACATGAGTTCGCGCAGGTCGCGGCGGTAAATGACCGACAGGGTGTAGAGCCGGTAGATGCTAGGCAGAATGCCTTTGGTCTCGATATCGGACAAACGGCTGGGAGGAATGGAGAATTCCTCGTTGCGATACTTGTCCGCGACGCGCGCGCTCGAGTTCTCGACATCCCGCATCGTGAGACCGAGTTTTTCGCGCAGCGTGCGAAGGCTTTTTCCTGCCGGTAGCATGGCCCGCCTCCAAAGAAAGTTGGGGAATCATACCAAACGCGGGACGCATTGTGCCTGTAATTTGTGTGAAAATTTGAGCACGCCGAGTCTGTTACGAAATCCGAACACGCGCGGAGCCTCGTCAGGACTGCAAAATCCAACGTTTGTGATAAGTGACCACCCGGACCACGCGTTCCTCTTCGTCTTGTGAATTCCCTGTCTCTGTTCGGAATTCGTAACAAGCTTCATCTCGAAAACAAGTCGATTTCCGACTGCCTGTACTGAAATCTCTTGCTCGCTCTGCGCTTGCATCACTGCAGTATGTCCCCAAAGAAGGGATGACATTTGTCACGCCCGCTGCGTGATGGATGGCACTGGTGCGTTCTCTGCCCTTGCACGATGATGCAATCACTGGATCGGGAACACGAAATCAGATGCGGGCAGACGCGGCAAATGCCCCGGGAGGCCTGAAGATGATCGCAACGTTGGAGCAGTCGCAACGCGCGGAGACTGATCACTCAGATCAGATCGTCGCCAGTCTCGAAGGTGTGAACAAGAATTACGGAAGCGTCCGGGCCCTTCGCAGCGTCGACTTCCGGGTGCATGCGGGAGAAGTTGTTGCCCTGCTCGGCCCGAATGGCGCGGGCAAGACGACCGCGGTGAAATTGCTGCTGGGATTGATCCAGCCCAATTCCGGAAGAGCGCGAGTTTTCGGCGGCGACCCCACGAATCCCGAAAACCGGATGAGGACCGGCGCCATGTTGCAAGTCGGGCGAGTTCCCGAGACATTGCGCGTCCGCGAGCACATCGATCTCTTTTCCACGTACTACCAGAAGCCGATGGATTCCGCGGAAGTGTTGGCGGCGGCCGGTCTCGAGAAACTTAGCGATCGCAAGTTCGGAGATCTCTCCGGTGGCCAGCGGCAACGCGTGCTGTTCGCGCTCGCGATTTGTGGCGATCCCGACTTGCTGTTCCTCGACGAGCCCACTGTCGGACTCGATGTGGAAGCGCGTCGCATGTTGTGGGACGAGATTCGCAAAATGGTCTCGCGCGGCAAGACCGTGCTGCTCACCACACATTATCTGCAGGAGGCGGATGCACTGGCCGACCGTGTTGCCGTCATCAACCAGGGAGCGATTATCGCGCAGGGAACGCCTTCAGAGATCAAAGCGAAAACTGCCGGGAAGCGGATTCGGTGCATCACTGCCCTCAGCATCGGCATGCTGCGCCAGATTCCTGGAGTGACGGAAGTAAAAGAAGATCGCGACGCCGTCGAACTTCACGCAGTCGAAGCAGAGCCGATCGTACGCGAATTGCTGGCGCGCGACGTCCGGCTCTCGGGTCTTGAAATCACCAGCGCGGGTTTGGAAGACGCATTCCTGGCGCTCACGCAGGACAACAGCCAAAACGGAGATCGTCAGAACTAGGCCGACAGGAAGGTTCACTATGGTTTCGTATCCAGGCCAGGAACCGGTTGATACACCAGAGGTCTTGAGACCGCATGCGACGCCTGTGCCCTTTTGGCTGTCGGCCAGCGTGATTCTCGGTGCGCTTCTCATGGCGGCAGGAGGCATCATCGCCATGATCCATCCGGCCATGCTCGTGTCACCGGATGCCCAGATCAATGGCGCCGTACGTGTTTATGCGGGGTATCTCGTTTCTCGCAATCTGGCGTTAGCACTCATGCTGTTGGTCATGCTAAGCGTGCACGCCCCTCGCGGCCTCAGCAATTTGATGTTGTTGACCGCCTTGATACAGCTGCTCGACGCCGGCATGGACTGTGTAGAGGGGCGTTGGAATCTGGTACCGGGCGTCCTTATATTCGCAGCGGTGTTTTTTCTTGGTGCCGTCCGACTCGCAGGACGGCCATTCTGGAAGCGCTCTGCGTGGCGCGATGCGACATAGCGAGTTTTGAATAGAGATGAACAGGATCGTTTTCAGTTCACAATTTTACGGCGCACAGGCGCGGAGGTCATCACGATGAGTACCGCAACCATGACATTGAACAACGCGCAGATTCAGCGCACGCCGGGTCACACGGCGGAAATTTATTGGAAAGAAGCGAAGTACGAGTTCCTGAAAAATCTTCGCCTCAGGATGTACACAGCGTCGGTGTTGAGCTTCCCAATCATGTTTTACGTATTGTTCGGGCTGGTCCTGAACCAGAAGCAATCCATTGGCGGGACAGGAATCCCCACGTATCTGATCGCGACCTATGGGACGTTCGGCGTGATGGGCGCCTCGCTGTTCGGAACCGCGGCGGGCTTGGCTTCCGATCGCGGCCTGGGATGGCTGCAGGTGAAGCGGGCGAGCCCCATGCCTCCGTTCGCCTACTTCGCTGCGAAGGTCGTCACCAGCATGATTTTCAGCACGATCATCGTGCTCGCGCTTTTCGCTTTGGGAATCACGCTCGGCGGAGTGCGCATGCCGTTCGCGGAATTCGCCCGGCTGTTGGGAACGTTGGCGGCAGGTTCGTTGCCGTTTTCAGCCATGGGACTGGCTCTGGGATATTTCACCGGCCCAAATTCGGCGCCCGCGACCATCAACCTGATCTATTTGCCGATGTCGTTTTGCAGCGGGCTGTGGGTGCCGTTCATGTTTCTGCCGAAGGTTGTGCGCCAGATTGCGCTCGTTCTGCCTCCGTATCATTTGTCGCAACTGGCGCTGGGGATCGTCGGAGCCGGAAGTCACGAATCGAATGCCACGCACTGGGAGGTGCTCGCGGCTTTCACCATGATCTGCCTGGGCGTGGCTCGCATTGGTTTTCAGCGCGATCAGGACAAAATGTACGGCTAGGAGCGATTTGCAAACGAATTGCTTTGAAAGGGGCGCGGCTTCAACACCACCAGGATGCAACAAAGACTCAGGCCTTAGCAGCCGGGGGAAATCACGGGAATCGACCATGAGCGCGAGTTCAAAAAAATCGATCGGCGGAACGATGGTACTGATTCTGCTGGGCCTGATCGCCCTGTTCGGCGGAGAAAAATGGCTTGGTGGGCTTGATTCCAGCGGCGATGCTGGTGTGGTATGGAACTGGATCCGCCCTGCGCGGGAGCCGGAATTGACCGGAGGGGTGACAATAGACCTATGCCTTTGATCGGAGTGGGTCTCGAGGAAACGTCCGGTAGGGCTCCGCTATGGAAGCTGAAGCCGTGGCGCGCCATATTCAAAGACAAAGATCACGGCTGGAGCCCTCTGCTCTGGGTCCTCTACTTGGGCTTCTTTTTTGTTGACCCCATCATGAGTCACCCCGGTTTGAGCCGGTGGCTCATTGACGGCCTCGGCGCGGCCGTGTTCCTCTTTCTCTATTTCGGACTCTTCACCTTCCAGAGTCCTCGCCCGATTATCCATATCGGCGGGATGATGCTGCTCGGCCTTCTGTTCCAGCCCATCAACGCGGGCGCCTGCACGTTCTTCATCTTCGCTGCTGCGATGCTTCCGTTCTGCGTCCAAACGCAGACCGTCGCAGTTGTCGGACTTGGTGCGATTGGAGCGATCGCCGCAATCGAAGGACTCTTTCTTCATATCCACGGCTGGCAAATGTTCTATTCCGCGCTCTTTCCGATGATCATCGGTGCGGGCAATACGTTCTTCGCCGAGCGCAACCGCATGAACCGCAGGCTGCGCAAGGCCAATGAAGAGATCGAGAACCTGGCCAAAGTTGCCGAGCGCGAGCGCATCGCGCGCGACCTTCATGATGTGCTGGGACACACTCTGTCGGTAATTACTCTGAAATCCGAACTCGCCGGAAAACTGATCGACCGCGATCCGCAGCGCGCAGGAAAAGAAATCCGCGAGGTCGAACAGATCTCGCGCCAGGCCTTGACCGATGTGCGCGACGCCATTCGCGGATATCGTTCGCAGGGACTCGTCGCCGAGTTGGCGCAGGCCAAGTCGACGCTCGAAACAGCTGGCCTGACCGTGCAATGTGACGCCGCGACCACTGTGAAACTTCCGGCTGTACAGGAAAGCGTGCTCTCGCTGGCTGTGCGGGAAGCCGTCACCAACGTTGTGCGGCATGCGCAGGCCCGCACCTGCCGCATGCGCCTCGAACAGCAGAATGGATCGTGTCGCCTCGAGATTCATGATGACGGCCGCGGCAGTTCGAACGGCGAAGGCAACGGACTACGTGGCATGCGCGAGCGCGTCGAAATGATCGGCGGCACCCTGCATCGCAGCACCGAGTCGGGCACCACCCTCACCATCACGCTGCCCCTCAAAGAAGTGATGCAGAAAAGCGAAGGCTTCCACAATTGACTCCATCGTCGAAGGAAGGACGCAAGACCATCCGTGTGGTGTTAGCCGAAGATCAGGGCATGGTGCTCGGCGCGCTCGCGGCATTGCTTGAAATCGAAGGCGACATTTCCGTCGTCGCGAAAAGCGGGCAATGGACAGGAAGCGCTGGAAGCCGTGCTCGCGCACAAGCCCGACGTCTTCATTACCGACATTGAAATGCCGCACATGAGCGGCCTCGACGTGGCGGCGGAACTGAAGCGCCGCAAAACCGGCACACGCGTGGTGATTGTCACAACCTTCGCGCGCTCGGGATACTTGCGGCGTGCGCTCGAAGCTGGAGCCTCCGGCTATCTGCTGAAAGACATGCGCGCCGAAGAACTCGCCGACGCCGTGCGCCGCGTGCATCAGGGATTGCGCGTCATCCATCCCGAACTCGCGACCGAAGCCTGGGGCGAAATGGATCCGCTCACCGATCGCGAACGCCAGGTCCTGCGACTGGCTGGAGAAGGCATGGCCAGCGGCGACATCGCCGGAGAGTTAGGACTCTCCGACGGCACGGTGCGGAATTATCTCTCGGAAGCGATCAGCAAGTTGGGCGCGAGCAACCGCGTGGAAGCGGCGCGGATCGCGAGAACCAAGGGCTGGTTGTGAGCGTCTTGGCTAATCCAGGTTGTGACTCACAGGGTTAGTAGTGCTTCCTCGCGCCTGCAGTTCCCGCTTGGCCTTGTAGTCCACGATCCAGCTATAGAGCATTGCACTAGCAAAGGCAGGAAAGGTGATCAATGCGAGCGGGCTCCGGACGCCTTGTTTGTCGAGCGCAAGCCACATACCCGTCGCCAGAATTGCTAGAACCCAACGCATGGTCCAATTTGGATTGGAGGGCTGATTCGCTCGTGAGAGAGGACGGGAGTAGAGAAGTACGCCGCCGCCGACGGCCGGGAGGAACAGGAAAATCAGCGGCCTCTGAAGCACCATCGTGCCGAATGAGACGACCATGCCGATTGCAAATGCGGCGAGTGAGCATCCGATCCAAAGTAGATTCGAGGGTTCATTCTTCTCAGAGTCGTTCTTGAGGGGGACCTTCGCGGCCAGAAAGATTGCCCAGATCGTCGCCATGATAAAAACGCCAATCCATTCTCCGATCGTTCCCATAGATCCTCGGGTGTTAAAGGTAGGCTCGCCGCGAACGATTTCAGTGTAAGAGCAAAGAGCGCGATCCCCAAATGACGGTCGTAATGATTGGCTACCTTCTTGTTTGTTTTGTTCGTCCGAAGTGATCTGTAAACTCATCTACCGACCCTGACTCCCACGTGATAAGCTGTTCGCCCAGTTGGCGCTGTTTCCCCCGTCCAGAGCCGTATCCAAGAGGAGTGTTAACCGATGAAAAGCTACGTACGTATAGTGATTTTGACGGTGCTAGTTGCGTCCGCAATTGTAATGACGTCACTTGGCGCAGCCGCCCAAACCGAGAAAATTCTCTATGCATTCACCGGAGGCAGCGACGGAGGACGCCCACAATGCGGACTGATCCTTGATGGCAAGGGGAATCTTTACGGTACAACCCAAGAAGGAGGCGTCAATTCCGCCGGCACCGTTTTCGAGTTAACGCCGAACACGAATGGCACGTGGAAAGAGCAGGTGCTCTACAGCTTCACCGGGTTCAATGGTAGCGGCGACGGCTATTTTCCGGCCGGAGGCTTGGTGTTCGACACTAAGGGCAATCTGTACGGAACCACTAGCGGTGGCGGGACCTCATTTCAAGGTACCGTGTACGAACTCAGTCCGGGATCAAACGGCACGTGGACGGAGAAGGTTCTCTACAGCTTTGCCGGCGGCAGCGACGGCACGTCACCCCAAGGCGGTGCGCTGGTCATCGACGCGGCGGGCAACCTGTTTGGCACTACCGTGGCGGGAGGAGTCAATGGCAACGGCACGGTCTTCGAATTGGTTGCCGGAGCAAACGGAAGCTGGAGCGAGAAGGTCATTCACAGCTTCACCGGAGGCGACGATGGCTATCTACCCTTTGATTCAAGTTTGATTTTGGATAGTGCGGGCAGCGTATATGGCAGTACCACTGGCGGAGGGACTCACGACTACGGAGTTGTCTTTCGATTGACAAAGGGCGCCAATGGACTCTGGACGGAAAAGGTTCTGTACGCCTTTAACGGCGCTGGTGGAGTGACTGGCCCGATTGGCGGCTTGGTGTTCGATCGCCACGGGAACATCTACGGAACCGCATTTGATGTTTTTGAACTCAGCCCTTCCAACGGAGCGTTCACGGAGAAGGATCTTCACTTCTTCTCTGGCGGTAGTGACGGCGCCTTTCCTGAGTCCGGCGTAGTCTTCGACGGGAGCGGCAATCTATACGGGACAACCAACACGGGAGGAAACCACCGCGGCACGGTTTTCGAACTCTCGCCTTCTTCTAGCAGCGGATGGACAGAAAAGATTCTGCATCGCTTTTCCCCTTCGGGAGGGGACGGAGTCTTCCCCTTGGCCGCACCGCTGGTTATCGATGCGACTGGGCACTTGTACGGCACCACGAACTCGGGAGGCGCTTCTAATGCTGGCGTGGTGTTCGAGGTTACACCTTAGTCGTTGGTCGGATGAGTGTGAGCAACGTTCAGCAATAGAGCGGGCCCACGAGAGAGAACTGGTCTGTCATGTGCTGCGCTCGACGCCGGCTTCCTGCTTCTTCACGGTCTTGTATGCCCAGGCCATCCGCGGGGTGTTGTGGGCGATGCCGATGTGGCCTTGCGGATCGAGGACGATGATGCCGCCGTGGCCGTTGAGGCGCTGCTTCAAATAGTTCATCGCTTCCTGCGCGGACCATTCGGGCAAGTTGCCGGCCTGTATGCGGTCGGCGGTCCACTTGGCGAGCACTAACTTCATGATGGGTTCGCCCCATCCGGTGGTGGAGACGGCGGCGCTCTCATTGTTCGCGTAGCAGCCGCAGCCGATCAGCGAAGAATCGCCGAGGCGTCCGGGAGCCTTGTTCAGCGTGCCTCCGGTGGAGGTTGCGGCGGCGATGTTGCCGGTGTGGTCGAGGGCGACGGCGCCGACGGTGTCGTGCGAGATGGTCACGTCGTCTGAACTGGGTGCGAACAGATCGTTGCCGTCGTATTTCGTTCCACCCTGCTTGGTAGCGCTTTGCGCGGCCTGGTAGGCGCGCAGGCGCTCGACTTCGCGTGGGATGACGAGGTCTTCGTTCCTGCAGAGCGCGATGCCGTGTTCAGCGGCGAAACGCTCTGCACCCTCCGCGACAAAGTAAACGTGCGGGCTCTCGCTGAGAATCTTGCGGGCGGCGCGCACGGGATTGCGCAGGCGCTCGACACATCCGACGCCGCCGGTGCGAAGCGTGGATCCGTCCATGATGAGGGCGTCGAGTTGGACTTTGCCGTCACGATTGAGGAAGCTGCCGCGTCCGGCGTCGAAGGTCTCGTCGTCTTCCATGATGACGACGGCTTCCTCGACGGCATCGAGCGCCGTGCCGCCGCGCTCGAGAACACGCCATCCCGCAGCCAGGGCATTGTTTACGCCATGAATGTGGGCGTCGACCATGTCATCAGGCATGGCCCACGCGCCGCCGTGAATGACTAGAACGGGATCTGTTGGCAAGAGGAGTCCTTAGAATTGGCGATGCGACTGGATAGGATAGCAGGAAGAGTACTCCGTACTCGGTACTCAGTACTCAGTTTCGGTTTGCGATGAACCGATTTTGGATTTCGGCATGATGTACCACCCTCCGGGTCTACTGGGATCATTGAGTTAGCGGGTGCCGGAAATTCCGGCTTTGCCTCTCGGGCCTTTGGACGATCAGACATTTGGGCTGTGGAGGGCAAGGTCAGATGTCACGATTCGCGGTTCACTTTGTGGAAAAACTGGAGATCTAAGCCTGCGCCAGCTTTGACGAGGGTGCCGATGACGTCAAGGTCTTTCACCACAGAGGACACAGAGGACGCGGAGGTTTGTCGTGCGTTGTCATCCTGAGAGTCGCGTTTCTTGCGACCCTCAGGATCTACGGACTCGTCGGCTGCATGGGTCCTTCGGCGCCAACAGACGGCGCCTCAGGATGACAAGTGAAGGGAGTGGAATGCTTAGTCGCTACTGCTTGGGAACGCCAACACGCTCGGCTTCAGCCGTGGTTGCGAAGCCTGGGTCGGTCACCATGTCATGGATCGTGTTGCCCGAGCGGGCGATGATCATCTGCAGGTGAACCGGAGACTGGCTGCCGTTGGTGACGGTGAACGTTCCGGTGCAGTCCGGGTTCACGGTGTAGGTACCCGTGTTGGAAGCCCAGCCCGGCGCGACGTTGCCATTGATGGCTACCGCGTCGAGTTGGGTCAGGTTTCCTTTGCCATCAAAGGTGGTTTTGGCGAGGCCATCGATCAGCAGAGTGGACCCGTCTGAGTTGAGAATGGTCCCGTGAATCGTGAAGGCGTAGGTGCCCTGGATCGTGGCATTGCTGCAGCCGGCGTGGGCCGTCAAGGTTGACGACGCAGCCAAGGTAAAGGTCAAAAGCAACAGGGAGATGCGAGATTTCATAGTGCCTCCTGATTTTTCTTGGAAGGCGATTTGCCCCACCCAAGTGATGACGTATCTTGCGGCCGAACCCTGTCGGACACAATGGAGGGCATCTGTAGATTGCCTGTAGGACGACGGACGGAAATAGATGGCGAGGCCGTAGAATGACCGCAGGTTGTCTGGGGCGGTGTGGATGTCGTCAGAGAGATTCCAGTTTGGCCCGTTCGTTTTGGATGCAAACCGATATGAGCTCGTTCGAGCCGGGAAACCAGTGCGGATGGAGCGCATTCCCATGGATCTGCTCATCCTGCTGGTGGGGGAAAAGGGAAGGCTGATCAGCCGCGAGGAGATTATCGAGCGACTGTGGGGGAAGAACCTTTTCTTCGATACGGATAACAGCATTAATACCGCCATCCGGAAGATCCGCAATTCTTTGGGAGATGACGCGGGGAATCCGCGGTACGTTGAGACCGTGCTCGGAAAGGGGTATCGCTTCAAGGGCGAGACATCCCTGGTTCCTCTCGTGGAGCCGGCTCCGATCGAGCGCTCTCGCATCATGCTCGCCGTTCTTCCCTTTGAGAATTTGAGTGGTGATCCGGCACAGGAGTATTTCAGCGATGGGCTGAGCGAAGAGACCATCATGCGATTGGGACAGATGTCGCCACGTCGCCTGGGAGTGATCGCACGGACATCGTCGATGGCCTACAAGCAGACGGACAAGTCGGTGATGCAGATCGGACAGGAACTGGGTGTCGATTATGTGCTTGAGGGCAGCGTGCGGCGGGAGGGGGAGCGGGTTCGGATCACGGCGCAGTTGATCCGGGTACAAGACCAGATCCACTTGTGGGCGGAGAACTATGACCGGAAGCTGCCCGGGATTCTCGACATCCATGGGGAGATTGGGGGAGCGATTGCGGATCAAGTGAAGTTGGAGTTGATGGCGGAAGAGAAGCGGCAGCTCACCAGGAATGCTCCGCAGGATGCGGAGGCCCACGACCAGTATCTGCGCGGGCGGTATCACTACGCGAGATTCAATCTGTTCGATGCGCAAAAAGCCGTGGCATATTTCGAGCAGGCGAGGGAGCGAGATCCGTCGTTTGGGTTAGCGCATTCGGGGCTGGCCGATGCCCTGATGGTGTTTGCGCTCTCCGGTGATGTGGCTACGAGCGAGGTGTCTTCGACCGCCAAGAGTGCGATTGCGCACGCCCTTCGGCTGGACCCTGAATCCGCGGAAGCCCATACTTCGGACGCATCGACAAAATTCTGGTTTGACTGGGATTTCAAAGGATCGGAACTGGCGGCGCGACGGGCGATCCAACTGAACGAAAACTATTCCCTAGCTCACGTTTATCTGGCGCACGTGTTCTCGAATACCGGACAATACGATGAGGCCTTGGAGGCGATTCAACAGGCGATGGTTCTCGATCCACTTTCTTTATTTGTAGGCGCCATGCGGGGACAATTTCTTTACCATGCTGGACGGGATGCAGAGTCGGTGGAGCAATTCAACACAACCTTGGGGATGGAGCCGCGATTCTGGATCGGGCAGATCTGTGCGGCGAAGGTATACGAGAAACTCGGCATGCACTCGGAGGCGCTAGAGGCGTGTGAGCTGGCGGGGCAGTTCTCCGGAGGAAACTCGGAGGCATTGTCAATCGCGGGATATGTGCACGCGGTTTCAGGAGAGCGAGGCAAGGCGGAAGGATACATTCAGCAGATGATGGAGCGGAAGAAGGAGCGGTACGTGCCTCCTTATAACGTTGCGCTGGTGTTTGCGGGACTGGGAGATTACGAGACTGCACTGCAATGGCTGGGTCTGGCTTTGGAGGAGCATGACGTGCATATGCCGTTCTTGCTGGATCGCAAGTGGGATGGGTTGCGGAGCGATCGGCGGTTTCGAGAGATCGCGGCGCGGGCGGGATTCGGCGGGGTCGCGGAGTCTGACCACATTCGCTAGACTTCTTCGATTCGGTCGCAAGTCTTCGGGTCAGGCTGGAGTCGCGGGGCGTCCGCGCCACGTGTTCACATTGAAATTCATCTCGGTGGGCTCGCTTCGCATCGCTGGACAGCCGAGGCGGCCGTCCCCACATGCCCTTTCTTGAATTTTGTGCGGATCAGGTGGCGCTCCCGACCTTGAGCGGTCAGGAGCGCCAGCGAGAACTGCTAGGCGGCTCTTGGTTGCTTGCGGCGCCGTTTGCCAGAGGGCGTCGGTTGAATCTGCTCTACTTTCTTCGCCGCCAAGGGAATTTCCCCGGTTTCTATCTGACGTCCAAGTTTCTGCAAGGTTCGGACGCCTTCGATGATGGTTCCCCAGGCCTGCTTGGCTTTGGCCGCGACGTCTGGACCCCAGGGATCGACCGGTACCGGGCCGTGCCCGGTGAGCACCCAGAGTGGGCCATCGGCCAGGCTCCCAATCAATCGGTTGACCATCGTCTCGTTAATCGGAACGTGAAGCTGGAACACCCCGACGTACACCGGGACACAATCCGAGGAGATTCCGTTGGCGATGACACACAATTCGGCTGGACCGTTCGCCACTCCGAATGGCACCTTGAAGTAAGTGGACTGGGTGGTCGTTCCCGTAGCGACTCCCATGGTGCTGTGATCGAAGGTTCGGCAGAAATAGACAACTCCGGCCGCTGTCGTCAGTTTGACAAGCGGATAGTTGGTTGCCATTGAGGCATCGTCGCCATAGCTATTCGCCTGGGAGAGTCCATTCAGTTGCCTGCCTTGAATGCTGTAGGACTGGCCGGCGCGAATCGAAAATGGAGCGTTGGTAATTTGCGGCCGCCATGCCGCATCCGGGCCGCCCGATGGCGTGTACACCTCGATATCCGTTCCGCCATTCGCAAACAAGACCTGCCCTGACGGGAGAAGGAGCATTCTCCCGACGAATGGAGGACCTCCGGCATTCGGTGGATTTGGGACCGCATTCAGCGCGGCGCCGTCGAATTCGAAGAACTGTGTTGGCCCGGGAAAGTTCCCACCCTCGCCCGCTGGTCCCGCCACGCAGAGAACGTTGCCGTTGGGCAGCAGGCACGCGGGAGCATCTTTGGCTTCCATGAGGTTGCCGTTTGCATCTACCGGAAAAGTCGGCCCCGTGATCCAACTACCCGGCTGGTCGGCCAGTGCGGGTGGCGTATAAATAGCCGTGTTGCCCGTTGCACCGATGGCAAATACGCGTCCATCAGGCAGCAGGATTGCGGGTCCGATTTCAATGGAAGAGGCCTGCACCAGATCGACTGGCGTCGAGGCAGCTTTGACCCATTTCTCCCCTGGGGCAACGTATTTTTCTACATTCGGATGATTGGAGCACTCTACGGCAAGGACCGTCTCATCGGGAAGCAGCGTCCATGTTTCTTCCGAACTGCTGTCGTCTTTGTTTGCTCCGGCGGTCCAGGTATTGAGATCGGGATCGTAGATAGCGGTGGAACTGTTGCCGATGTTGCCGAGCATGAGCCGGCCATCCGGCAGCACACAGCACGGAGCATCTCCAATGTTGGTCCACCCTGCCGGCACTGGGATGCTGGTCCAGTAGTTCAATAGCGGTTGGAAGATTTCAGCAGCATCGAGATCGCTTCCACCGTCACTGTACTCACCTCCAGCGACGAAGACTCTTCCGTCACGGAGCACGGCAGAGGCGAAATAGAGACGGGTGTTCTTCATGGGTGACAACGGCGACCAGGTGCCGTTGACATAGTTCCCAGAAGTATCTGGAGTAAGACGCCACCAGTTCTTGCCGCCCGATTCCTGACACATGATCGTACCGTCGGTTAGCAGCAGCATGGTGCTGGCGCCGAAGCTGGGAGGATTCGAAAGAGGTTGCCAGGTTCCCATTGTGAGCTCCTTGGGCGAGCGTGAAAGTTGCAAGGAGGAAATCATTCATCGCTGCCGAAAGGAAGCTCGCCCCAGCCCTCTCGGAAGAGAACGATTCCCCAGCCGCAGGGACGCGGCATGCGGTTCTTAGTGATTTCCCCGGGTTCGTTACAACGATTGGATGGTCTGCCTCAGGGAGTGCGCACTTCCTCCCCCTCGCTGGGAATTGCTCGTCGGAGAGGCCGACCGTGCGCGATTGTGTCTCACCGAAAACGGGAAGTCAAGGTCAAAAAGCTTCGATCTTTGAATAGGGAAGGCTTCCCGAGCAGACGTGCACGTTATGCTGCTTGGCCGGCTTTCGCAATGGCGGGCGCGTCTTGGGTTCTGGTCCAGGTGTAGCGCATGCGGTGGATTACGGTGATGGTGCTGAGCACTGCGATTACCCACAACACTGGAGCCATGCGGTTGAAAAGGGCTCCGAGGATGACGAGGACGAGGCGTTCGGGGCGTTCCATGAATCCAACGCGGCAGGAGCCGATGAGACTCTCGGCTCTGGCCCTGGTGTAGCTCACCATGATGGCGCTGATCATGACGAAGGCGGTGAGGACGACGTAGAAGAAGCGCCCGCCGCGGGCGTAGAAGACTAGCAGGCCGAGGAATTGGCTGGCGTCACTGTAGCGGTCGACGACAGAATCGAAGAAGGCTCCGAAGCGGGTGACGCGGTTGGTGGCGCGGGCGACTTGTCCGTCGACGAGATCGAAGAAGCCGGAGAAGATGATGACGAGTCCGGCGTAGAAGAACATGCGCCGCTGGTTGGTGGCGTTGGCGGAGCCGAACAGGATGGCGGCCCAGGTGTTGACGACCAATCCCATGAAGGTGAGGACGTTGGGATTGATGCGGGAGAGGGCGAGCCAGCGGACGATGGTGTCGAGCAGGACTCCGCAGGCGCGGCCGAAGGCGGAGGTCCAGCTCATGGATGACGAGGCGCTCATCGGGGCGCCTCCGCGTCGCAGCGCCTGAAGGCGCGAACGATGACGGCGAATGGACGGCATGCCTGAAGGCATGCCCTGATACGAGGCGCAGAGGCCATTACGCGCCTGCCTCTTTCGGTTCGTCGGCGATTTCGTCGTGGATGGTGCTGAGGCTGAGAATTTCGAGTTCACGCTTGCCGTTGGGTGAGACCACGATCACCTCATCTCCAACCTTCTTATTCAGAAGCGCGCGTCCGATGGGGCTTGTGGTCGAGATCCTTCCCGTGGCGACGTCGGATTCTTCGCTGGTGACCAGTTTGTATTGCATCTCTTCGTTTTTGGT
The DNA here is from genome assembly GCA_963788555.1 of uncultured Acidobacteriaceae bacterium. GTDB lineage: Bacteria > Acidobacteriota > Terriglobia > Terriglobales > Acidobacteriaceae > Sulfotelmatobacter. Next base: position 166,399 of record CAWBHM010000012.1, read on the forward strand.
GTTGTCGAAAACCTTGACCGTGGAACCGAGGCCCACTTTGTCGTGGGGGATGTTGTTCATATTGACCATGGACAGATCGGCGAGGCGCTTACCGAGCTGGCGGACGCGCGCCTTGACGAACTCCTGGCGCTGCTTGGCCATGTGGTATTCGGCGTTCTCGCTAAGGTCGCCGAGGGCGGCGGCCTTCTTGATTTCTTTAGGAAGCTCGTGAATCAGCTCGTGTTCGAGCGCGTTGATTTCTTCCTGCAGTTTTCGTTTGATTGCGTCTGTCATGAGGTTACAGCCGGGCTCAGGACATTATACGCTGGGCTTCCGGCTTCCGTCGGGCTTCTGGCTTCGGGCTTCCGGCTTTCGGTAGTGGAGACAATAGAGTTGTCTGGATGTCGATCTGGGTATGGTCCGTTCGACGTATCAATAGAGGCGGGATTAGGATGTGGGCCCGCGCAATTCCAGAAGAGGAGAAACACAATGCGAGTCATGGTCATCGTAAAAGCCAGCAAGGAATCGGAGGCTGGAGTTCTACCGGATACAGAGCTTCTTACCGCGATGGGAAAATACAACGAGCAACTCGTAAAGGCGGGGATCATGCTCGCGGGCGAGGGCCTGCAGGCCAGCTCGAAAGGCAAGAGGGTAGTGTTCTCCGGAGCGAAGCGCACCGTTGTCGATGGGCCGTTCACCGAGAGCAAAGAGCTGATTGCCGGCTACTGGATTTGGCAGGTGAGGTCGATGGACGAGGCGGTGGAGTGGCTGAAGCGCTGCCCAAATCCGCATCGGGAAGAGACCAACGTCGAGATTCGTCCGGTGTTCGAGGCGGCTGACTTCGGGGAGAACTTTACGCCCGAGTTGAAGGAGCAGGAGCGGAGGCTCGTGAAACAGATGTCGAAAAAGAAATGAAAGTTTTGAATTCCCATGTCGATCGGGCGATGGCTGGTTCGACGTATGGATAGAGCACGGGTTGTGGGAGGCAGAGGCCCGCGACCTGGGTCACAAACTGAATCCATAAATAAGGAGAATTACGATGAAATTCCTGAGCATCTACAAGACGGTTGAGCGCAACACCCCGCCCTCGGCGGAGGAAATGGAGGCGATGGGCAAACTGATTGAAGAAGGAATGAAGGCGGGCTGGCTGGTCGCGACGGAGGGCTGCTTGCCGTCGACACTGGGGGCGCGGGTGCGACGGTCCGGTGGAAAGCTGAACGTGACGGACGGTCCGTTTACGGAGTCCAAGGAACTCGTCGGCGGGTTCGCGATTCTGAAGGCGAATTCAAAGGAAGAGGCGATCCAACTGGCCAAAGATTTCCTCCAGATCGCTGGAGACGGGGAGTGCGAACTGCGGCAGATCTATGAGCAAGGGGCAGAGGGACCTTGCACGGCGAGCAGCCACCACACCGAGGTTGCGTTGAGGGGCTGAACATGGTGTGATCGGTGGCTGTGGGTGCCACCGAGACACATCGCGCGATTGAAGCGGTCTGGAAGATCGAGTCGGCCCGGGTGATTGCCGGGCTGACTCGCATCGTGCGCGATGTCGGCGTGGCGGAAGAACTCGCGCAGGACGCGCTGGTGGCCGCTTTGGAGCAGTGGCCAAAGTCGGGGATTCCGGAGAATCCCGGGGCGTGGCTCATGGGCACGGCGAAACACCGTGCCATCGATTTCCTTCGGCGCGGCACGCTCATCGAACGCAAGCACGAAGACCTGGGCCGCGAGGTGGCGGAGCGGGAGATGGCGGTGCCGGATCTGGCGGCTGCCATGGATGACTTCATTGGCGACGACATGCTGCGGCTGGTGTTTATCGCGTGCCATCCGGTGCTGTCGACGGATGCGCGAGTGGCGTTGACGCTGCGACTGCTGGGCGGGCTGACTACGGAGGAGATTGCACGAGCTTATCTGGTCGGCGAGCCGACGATTGCGCAGCGGATTGTGCGTGCGAAACGAACTCTGACGGAAGCGCGGGCTCCATTTGAAGTTCCACGTGGGGCGGAATTCACGGCGCGATTGTCTTCTGTACTGCAAGTCCTCTACCTCATCTTCAATGAAGGATACTCGGCGACTGCGGGGGATGACTGGCTGAGGCCCGCACTGTGCGAGGAGGCGCTGCGGCAGGGGCGCATTTTGGCGGGACTGGTTCCGAATGAGGCAGAGGTGCACGGGCTGGTGGCTCTGATGGAGATTCAGGCATCGCGGTCTAAGGCGCGAGTGAATGCTTCGGGGGAGCCGATTCTGCTTTTGGAGCAGGATCGCGCGAAGTGGGATCAATTGCTGATTCATCGAGGGCTGGCGGAGTTGGATCGGGTGGAGAAGCTTGGTGGGATGCGGGGACCGTATGCGATTCAGGCGGCGATTGCGGCTTGTCATGCGCGAGCGCGGAGTGGTGAACAGACGGATTGGGCGCGGATCGCCGAGTTGTATGGCGAGTTGGCGGAAGTGGCGCCGTCGCCGATTGTGGAATTGAATCGAGCGGTGGCGGTGGGGATGGCGGCGGGTCCGGCGGCGGGGTTGGAGTTGGTGGATTCGCTAGTGAGGGATCCGGCGCTGGAAAATTATCATTTGCTGCCGAGTGTGCGGGGAGATTTGCTGAAGAAGCTCGGTAGGATGGACGAGGCTCGGGCGGAGTTTGAGCGGGCGGCGTCGATCACGCGGAATGTGCGGGAGAGGGATCTGTTGTTGGAGAGAGCGCGGAGTTGCGGGAGCTGATACTTGTGAACACAGGCAAACCAAAAAATCTCACCACAGAGGACACAGAGGTCACAGAGGAAAACAATGGAGATGGGTCAGTCGGCAGCTCGGCACTTTGCGAGGATTAGCGTGATGTCGTCGTGTTGGTCTGTGGGATTGAGTTGGCGGACTTCTGTGGTGATGGCTTCGAGCGCGGACTGACAGGGTTGATCACGATGCTGTCGCAGCCGCTCGATTAGACATTCTTCTCCAAATTCTTTTCCACTGTTGTCCGACGCTTCCGTGATGCCGTCGGTGTAGAGGGCGAGCAGGTCTCCGGGGTGGAGCGCGCATTCTCCGATCGAACAATCCCACTCCTTGAAAAGTCCCAGCAGGGTGCCGGTGGAATCCAGCTTCTGACAGGTGTTGTCCGCTCGCAGGATCAGTCCGGAGAGGTGTCCGCAGTTGGCGTAACGCAGGCGCTGCGTGTGGTCGTCATAGACAGCGAAGAAGAGTGAGGCATAGGCGCTGTCGATTGTGTTCTCGTAGAAGAGGCGGTTCACGGATTGGAGCAGAAGTTCGGGACGATCGAGAGCGAGAGCGGACTGGCTGCGCAGGTTGGCTTGCAGGTTGGCCATAAGAAGGGCGGCGGCGATGCCTTTGCCGGAGACGTCGGCGATGACGAGGCCGAGATTGTGCTGGCCGAGATCGAGAAAGTCGAAGTAATCACCTCCGACGTGGCGGGCGGGAAGGCAGAGGCCGGCGTATTCCAGAGTCTTTGCTTCGGGATGAATTTGCGGGAAGAGGCGGGACTGCACTTGCTTGGCGATTTCCAGTTCCTGAGCCGTGCGGCGTTCGGATTCCTGTTTTTGAGCGAGTTCGCGGCGGCGAGCTTCGACTCCCAGGGTGAGTTCGTCGAATCCGGCGAGGCCGAAAGAGTTTCCGTCGACATCTTCAAAGCGGGTGAAGATGCCGCCCCACGGTGGTTTCTGCGGGGGAGACTGGAAATGAACTCCACGGCTGGACCACTCGTTGTACGTGGCGTGGACGTCTTCGGTGAGGAAATAAATGTTGGTGTCGCGGCCTACGAGTTTTTCTGAGTCCGGACCTGGGGTGACTTGGGCCAAGGCAAGGTTCGCGGTGCCATCCGGAGCGGCGACTTCAATCCAGCGGACACCGGGCTCTTCGATGATTTGATCGACGACGACGCGGAAGCCAAGCTGGTCGGCGTAGAAGCGCAGGGCGCGTTCCTGATCGCGGACAAAGATTATGGCGAAGTGCAGGGAGAGGTAGGGCGCCTGCGCGTCGAGGCGGAGAAGGTAGCGGTCCATTCCCCAAGGTAAGGGAGCGTTGCTCATCGGTCGGAATTATAAGGGCTGTGAGTTCGACGATGAAGAATCCGGAAGAGGGTAGGGATGCTTCGACTGCGAACGAGCGTCGCGTTCGCGCCGTTCGTTCTTCGCTCAGCATGACAACGGGAAAGAGGGGCGGTTCACTCTTGGCGAATTACGCCTGGAACTCTGAGGCTTCGGGAAAGCGGAGTTTGCACTTGGCGAGGGCGGTGGTGAGGATCTCTTCGACTTTGGATTCTTCGCAGTTGCGGGCCATGGCAAGTTCGCTGACCAGGAGGTAGCGGGCGCGCTCGAGCATTTTCTTTTCGCGGAAGGAAAGCGGCTTGGCCTGGTGCAAGGCGATCAGGCTCTTGAGGACGCCAGCGACTTCCAGCAACGATCCGGTGCGCATGCGCTCGGAGTTTTCCTTGAAACGGTCTTTCCAGTCGCCGTTGCCTCCGTTTTCTCCGACGGAGAGGGTGTCGAGAACCTTCTGGATTTCGCCGTTGCGGACGACGCGGCGCAGACCTACGCTGCCGGCGTTCTGGCAGGGGACCATGACTTTGAGGCTGCTGGCTTTGATGTTAAGAAGATAGAACCTCTCGACGGTGGTACCGATCGAGCGGCTGCTGATCTGTTCAATAACCCCAACGCCGTGATTGGGATAGACGACCTTGTCGCCGATGTGGAAATTCAAGTCCGTACCGCTCATGTATGGCACCCAGAAAGGCGGATAGGTTCGAGGGGAGAAACGTTCTACAGCCTACCTCTATGCTACTCTCCGGGGCGGTCGAAAGCAAGGACGGGGCAAGGCAGGTTGGGCTTGTGGGTGGGTGCCACCATAGGCGCTAACTTAAAGTGGTCTTAGAGACTCTGAGTGTAATGGGGATTTTGAAACAGTTACCGCAGCTTCTTCAGGAATACCGTGTCTTGAGGAGCGACCGCGACGTTAAGGCGCGCCCATCCGTATCCTGCTATGGAAATCCCTAGTTGTACCGCCTATCCCCCAATCGTACCGTTAGGATGGAGTAATGCGTGAACTGGTTTCGCCCGAGGAAGCTCACCATGAAACGAATGGTCCGACTGACCGTTGTCATCCTTTTCTCATTTGTCGCGTTGGGATTGGTTGTTGCTCAGACGCAGCCGAATCAGAAGAAGGCAGCCACTTCCCAAAAGCCAAATAGCGAAACCCTGGAGCTGGGCAGGTCCTATGCTGCGTTACGCCCTGAGCAAAAGCGTCTGATAGACGACTTCGTTCGCCGTTATAACGCCACCACCGGAAGCAACCTTATTCCCGAACAGGCCTACGACAACGCTCGACTGTCCATCCGCACCACGTTCGACGCTGTGACCCATGCGCTGCTGAACGCTCAGATCACGGATGCGCACGGCAAGAGCCTGGGTCGCGCGATAGACCTGGTCGACGCCATTGACGAGGTGATGGGAGAGGAATCCGGTGTGGGTTCCGACCGGCAGTTCCGCTTGTATGTCTACCTGAAGCCTAAGGCGGTTGACATCCTGAGCCAGAACCAGGAGTTCCTTCACGATCGCGACAACAGCGTTTATCACAAGGGCTTTCCCATCTGCTACAGGCTGAAGAACGGACCTCCCTCGATTCAGATCTCCACCTCGCGCGACAACAAATTGGCCGACATTGATGTCGATTATCGTTCTTCCGGCTTTCCTAAGGCGCTGTTTAATGGACACTTGTCCGCTTCCAACTCCGATGTCCGCGCGGGAAACAATCTTGACCGCCATGACGGCCGCTGGTCGGGCCTTAACGGGTGGTGGCGCAATGTCTTTGGACAACTGGGAACCGGCGCGACGCCGCCAAAGGAAAATGCGACCCAGCGCCTCGGGCGCATTCCCTTGAATCCCAGCGTGAAAGCCGATCAGGGCGTGGACAAGAGCGCGCACGACTTCCTGCAAAGCTGGGTCGTGGGGAAAGAACCGAATAACTCCGTTGCCTATTTTTCACGCCGCAGTTATCCGTGTTTGGAGGCAATACCGCAGAACCTGAGGCAATCCGTGCGGCAAGGTATGATTCGTCTTCGCACACTGACGGCGATGCAGAAATTCAGCGATAGCGCTGGCACGGTGAATTCCGTTGCCGACGTGTTCGAGCCTGCCGACAAGTGGTCGCAGGAGTTGAAACCGGTAAAGAACGCCTATGGGTCGGAATTCCGGCTAGTGGGTGTGCCGGCGGACATGGCTGCGGACGAGGAATGCTTCGTCATACCGGACAAGGATTCGAGCAAACGACCGAAAGAGAAGTACTTTGCGACTGCGTTTCGTGGGAAAAAAGGAGACAGTGGGAACAAGGTTATGTCTCTGCTTTGGACTAAGGAGGGCGACTACTGGAAAATCATTGCCATTCGCATTGAAGATAGCAGCGACGCGGGCTTGGTCCCAAACAACGCGGCAGTTCAGAACGAGCCTTCGGTGCAAGAACCGCCGAATATTGCCGGCGATCCCGCCGCCGCAAGAGACATCACGCAGTTTTACCAGACTTGGATCGTGAGAAGAAACGTCACCGAGGCGTCCCACTTTGCGTCACAGCGCTCCTACCAGTGTCTCTCGGCATCCTCCGAAGAGGATAAGAAATTGACGCCCATCGCGAGAATCCAGTCGGGGCTGGAACAGCCGCTTACGAGAATCACATCCAGCGATAATCTCTCGGACATGATGTCGAGCATGCAGCCGCAAAACGATCTGCTGCGCCCGATTCCGCAGGAGAACTCCAAGGCCTTCGCAATGATGGCCGTGCCAGACCAGAGGGCGGATAGCTTTCTGTGCCAAAATCGCCACCGAGCCGAAAGAACTGCGGACTTGAAGCCCGCTGATGCAAAATACGGAACATATTATTTGACCGCCAGTCGATTGAATTATGGAGAGGAGCAGTCCCCCGCTCTTCTGCTGTTGTGGACCAGGGAGGAAACGAATTGGAAGATTGTTGCTTGGGCTGTGGAGCTTCCGTAACTCTCGTTGTGGCGTAATTGTGAACGTACAACGCAACCCAGCGACAGTAGATTTATTTTGTCCGCCTCGCTTGCTCGAAACATTCTTAGCCGTGGCGGAGGAGTTGTTGGGTCTCCAGTAAAGTCGGCATTCTGTGGGCTAGCCGTGTCAGGCTTGGCTCCTTGTCTTCGCAAGTTCGCTTCAGATTCACTGACGACTTTGGGGCTAACGATGCGCTCTAGTTTTGGAACCTGATCCTCGGACTGTGGCCTATTGTCCACCCGAGATACGATTCGGGCCCTTCTGTCGATGGTTTACGAAAGCCATAGCACTCAGAACCCTGACCGACCGGGTTTGGATTCGGGTGGGAAGCGGGCAAAACGGGAAAAATTCTTAAGTTAGCGCTTATGGGGGGCCACCCGCGATGGCTCAATCTCCTCCCGTGAAATGAGTGTTCACGTGTCCGAAATGGAGCGGGCTGGCTACGGTTGGTTTTCTTTTGGCGGTTCCCATAACTCGATGCGGTTGCCGTCCGGGTCGGTAATCCATGCGAAGCGGCCGTATTCAGCTTCTTCGCGGTGGGGGTCGATCTCGACTCCAGATTCCTTCAGGTCTGCGAGCAAGGCGTCGAGATTGTCGACGCGGTAGTTGACCATGAAGCCGCCCGGGCCCGCGCCGAAATATTTCGTCGTCTTAGGGAAGATAGACCATGCCGTCTGCGCTTTGGGTCCCGGCTCGATACCATCGGCGGCCTGCAGTTCGCGCCAGTGAAAGGTCGCTCCCTGGCCGTGGGCCTCGCGCTGGATGCCGAGATGTCGTTCGTACCAGTCATAGAGCTGCTGAGGGTTTTCAGATTTAAAGAAGATTCCGCCAATGCCAGTTACGCGCTTCATGAGCCTCCTTCACTTGGTTCCAGTGATCCGAAAATGTAGCGAGGATTCTACGAAATGTCGTCACACTTTTGAGTGATTTTGTCGCGGACGGGAAAAAATCATGCTTTTGGATGGGGCGGAGGCCGCGTCACGGGAGCAGGCGGCTGGAATTGGTCTTCATAGTTCGGGCCTCGGACTTCGGACCGCAGACCTTGCACGCCTACATACGCTGACGTTCCATCCATCCTTGCAAAATCAAGACAGCTGCCATGCGGTCGACCGCTTTCCCCCTCTTCTCAATGGACAGATCCGTCTCACGCAGCAAACGGTTGGCTTCAACAGAGGTCAATCTTTCATCCCACAGATGCACCGGCAGCCGAAATCTCTTCCGCAGTTCCTCGGCGAACACCTGCATCTTGTCCGATTGGATTCCCTCCGCTCCGCTCATCCGTAGAGGGAGTCCCACCACCATCTGCCGGACGTCGTACTCCTGAATCACGCGCTGCAAATGTTCAAAATCGCGCCGCCTCGTCGTGCGCTGCAACGTTTCCAGTCCCTGGGCAGTAATCCCCAACGGATCTGACACCGCCAGCCCAATCCGCCGCGCGCCTACATCGAGGCCAAGCACCCGCCCGGCGGGAAGCTCGCGTGTACTCCCAACGGGATGGTCCTGCGGATCGTCGGGGATCGGGTCTCTCTGCTCTGAATCCACGGCCAAGATTATATGCGCTGCTCTCTCGGGATCCGGAAACGGAAATCTCCGAAGGAACCTGGTTGCAGGATTGAGGAAGGTCTAAGGTCTGAAGCCGGAGTCTACTGCCCGCGCATGGCTTTGCGGTAGGCCACAACATTCTTATTGTGTTCTTCGATGGTGCGGGCGAAGCGGTGGTGGCCTTGGGCGTCGGCGACGAAATAGAAATAGTCGCTTTGGGCGGGGTGCATGGCGGCTTCGAGGGCGCTGCGTCCGGGATTGCCGATGGGGCCGGGGGGCAGGCCGGCGTTGCGGTAGGTGTTGTAGGGGGAATGGAATTGCATGTCGGCGTGATGCAGGGCGCCCTGGTAGGTTCCTGCCAAGAGTTCGGCGTAGATGATGCTGGGGTCGGCATCGAGGGCGATGTTTTTGGCCAGGCGGTTGTAGTACACGCTGGCGACCAAGGGACGTTCTTCGGCGACGGCGGTTTCTTTTTCGACGATCGAGGCCATGATCACCGCGCGCTGGACGTCGCTTTGAATCCCGGGACTCTGAATTCCGGAACTCTCAATCCCGGGGGACGGGGCGCGACTCGGATCCGCGACGGTGCTCAACTTGGCTGATGTCATATCGCCGGTGGGAATCAACCCGATCTGATGCGCTACCTGACGGAACTGCTTCACCATGGCTCCGGCCATTTCGGGCATGGTCATCATGCGGGAAAATTCGTAGGTGTCGGGGAAAAGATATCCTTCAAGAGATTTTGCGTCGGGTGCGATGTCGGCGATGAGGGCGGTGTCGGACTGGGCGGCCTTGAGGAAGTCGTCGGCGGGTCCGAGACCGGCGGCCTCGACGGCGCGAGCGACGTCGAACATGGTGAAGCCTTCGGGGACGACGACGGTATGGAAGTAGACGTCGCCACGGCGAAGGCGCTTCTGGATGTCAATGATGTTTGCCGGCTTGTCGAAGAGGTATTCACCGGCCTTGAGAGATCGGCCGTGATGGTAATAGTGCCAGAGTATGAAAGCTCTCTCGCTACGGATGATTCCTGCGGCCTTGAGTTCGGCGGCGATGCGGTGAGTGGAGAATCCCGGGCGAAGCATGACGAAGGTCTGGCCGGAGAGTTCGGTGGGCGTGAGTAGGGCCCAGGCGAACCATCCGGCAATCCCGATCACGGCAACGAGGAAAAGCCCGAAGATCTTTCGCACGATTGTCCACAGTTTAGACGATGCCTGAGTGCGAGGTGTTGGACGATCTTGTGCGGGAGTTTACTTTAGTAAGGGGCTGAAAGGCCCGGAGAAGCGACGGCAACAGAAGGGGCTGAAGCCCATCCCTTTCGTTGAGTCTTTACGCGGCCCTCGAAAGGGGCGCTCTTCCACGGTCGTGCGCGAAGGGCGGTCTTTCTTCACCGTTGCGCACAGGGAAGGGCTCGCTCTTCCTCGGTCGCTCTTCCATTTCTAGGTTTTCGCAACCTCTGGGCTTTCACCAACGTCTTAAAGGTCGCGATGGATGGAACCCGAATTAGTGTTCGCCTAGGTACTGGGACAGTCCGGAAAGTGAGCCAGACTTGGTTTTGAACCCTTTGCGGGCCTGTATACTCAAATGGTTAAGAGGTTTTTATAAATCTTTCATGAGACGTAGCTCGCCCTTTTGGACGTTCAGTTTATTCCTGACTCTGCTGTCCACCACGGGCTGCGGGCTTTGGCTGCGCAAGCGTCCGGTGGAAGATCAGTACTCCAAGGCCCCGCTCAAGGAGTCCACGCAGCAGGGGTTGATCGACCTGGTAAATCAGCAGGCGGAGTCCCTCCAATCCCTGAAGGCGACGGTGGATATCGATACGTCGGTGGGCGGGATGAAGAAGGGGCATTACACCGACTACAAGGAAATCCGGGGATACGTGCTGGCGCGGAAGCCCGATTTTCTGCACATGGTGGGGTTGATGCCGATCGTGCGGACGACGGCGTTTGACATGGTCAGCGACGGCCAGGATTTCAAGTTATGGATCCCTCCCAAGAACCGGTTCGTGGTGGGGAAGAATGATGTGCCGACACCCAATACCGACCAGCCGATGGAGAACATCCGGCCACAGAATATTTACGAAGCGCTGTTGATTCGGCATATCGACCCAAATAATGAGATAGCGGTGCTGGAGAATGGCTACGAGATTCTGCACGACCCCAAAGGGCATCGCATCCTGCAGGATGACTACGAATTGACCGTCATTCAGAAATACGACAAGGGCTGGAGGCTGGCGCGGAAGATTATCTTCGGGCGCATTGACCTGAAGCCGCACCGGCAGTACATCTACAGCGAGGATGGCACGGTGGCGACCGATGCGCGGTATGCGGAATATAAGGATTTCGACGGATTCAGCTTTCCATCGCGGATCGAAATCTACCGGCCGCAAGAGGAGTACGACATCACGCTGAACATGCTCAAGGTGGACATCAACAAACCGCTGACAGATGAGCAGTTCGTGCTGGAGCAGCCGCCGGGAGCGGTGGTGGTGCATCTGGATCGGCCGCAGTCGAGTCTGGCCATGCCAGTGGAGAAGAAGTAAGGCCGGTAACCCAGTACTCAGTACCCAGTACTCAGTAAGTAGTCAGGATCAGTCAGTCAATCCAGCTTACCTATGATGAACAAGATGGTGGTTGCCAACCTGGCGCATCGGCCGACGCGGTCGTTGATTGCGACGAGTGCGATTGCGCTGGAAGTCACCATGATTCTGCTGGTGGTAGCGCTCTTCTATGGGTTGTTGAATGGGTCGAAGGAGAGCCAGATGGGAGTGGGTGCGGACCTGATGGTCACCCCTTCGGGGGCGTCCGCGATCATAGGGTTGTCGGGCGCACCCATTTCGATCAAAGTCGGGGATGTACTGCGTCGAGTGCCACACGTGGTCACGGCAGTTCCAGCCATCTGGTGGTTCACCCAAAAACCGCCGGAGATCATTTATGGCATCGACGTGGCAAGTTACGACACCCTTCCTCCGAAGTTTCAGTATCTTTCGGGAGGGCCGTTCCAGGGGCCTTATGACGTGATCATCGACGATTACCTGGCGCGGATGAACCATCTCAAGGTGGGCGACAAGATCGAGATCCTGGCGCACGATTTCCGGGTCTCGGGCATCGTTCCGCACGGAAAGGGCTGCCGCAAGTGTCTGCCATTAGCCACACTGCAGGATCTGGTGAGTGCGGAGGGGCGCGTTTCCGTTTTTTATCTCAAGCTGGATGATCCGGCGAATGTCGCGGAAGTGGAGAAGTCAATTCAGGGTACTCGCGGCATGGAGAATTATTCGGTGCGCTCGATGGAGGAATATCTGTCGATGATGACGCCGGACAATCTTCCGGGGTTCGATTTGGCGATCAAGATCGTGATTGGAGTCGCCATGGTAGTCGGCTTTCTCGTGATCTTTCAATCGATGTATACGGCGGTCATGGAGCGGACGCGGGAGATTGGAATTCTGAAATCGCTGGGCGCTTCGAAGTGGTACATCGTGAATGTGGTGCTGCGTGAAACCGTGCTGCTGGCCATTGCAGGGATTGTGGTGGGCATCATTCTGAGCGCGGTGACGCGGCGCGCGATCATGTTTGAAAAGCCCGTCCTACGGCTGTTCTGGAGCAATGCATGGGTGGTGCGGGCGTCAGTGATTGCGATTGTCGGGGCGGTGGCGGGAGCGTTGTATCCGGCGCTCAAGGCCGCGCAGAGGGATCCGATTGACGCTCTGGCGTACGAGTAGGCAAGTTTCTTTGAAGCCGGAGTCAGCCGGGCGAAACGCCCTTCGTCTAGCTCAGGGCAGGCTCTCGAGACCGCGCGCAAGATGCCAGCGCTACCGCAATGGCAAGGGTCCGGCATTAACGGATCGTTGACAATTCTTTGAAGATTACGCTATCGTAAAGACTTTGGTGGTCGTGTGGTTGCCCGCCTGATGGTCTTGGCGTCCTCGCCGGGGAATCAACGAGCGGTCTTCTTTCGCAGCTTTTTCAATCTGGGAGAACTCTGATGTCAACCTATTTCCCCAAAGAGGGGGAAATTGTGCGCAAGTGGTACGTCGTGGATGCGGACGGGCAGACGCTCGGGCGCCTGGCTTCGCAGGTGGCGCGCATCCTCATGGGCAAAGAAAATCCGCAATATACGCCATTTCTTGATACTGGCGATCACGTGATTGTGATCAATGCGGAGAAGATCCGAACGACTGGCGTGAAGGCCGAGCAGAAGCAGTACCACCACTACACCGGGTATCCGGGTGGGCTGCGGACTGAAGATTACAACAAGCGGATTATCCGCAAGCCGGAAGCGATTATTGAAGCGGCCGTGAAGCGCATGCTGCCGAAGAACAAGCTGGCGGCACACATGCTTTCGAAGTTGAATGTGTATAAGGGCGACAAGCATCCGCACCAGGCGCAGAAGCCGCAGGATTTGAAGTTGGAAGTGCGCGAGTACAAGGCGCGCAAAGTGGCAGTTTCGTAACAACTGCACTGGCCGGGTTGAATTTCGTTGGGTCCCTCGCGGACTTTCAGTCCGCTCAGGATGACATCATTTATGGAACTCCGCTTCTGGTTTGAGCTGGAAGCTAAGAGCTAGGAGCTAAAAGCTACATGGCTGAATTGGTTCAATACTACGGAACGGGGCGCCGGAAGAGGGCGATTGCCCGGGTTTATTTGCGTCCAGGCAGCGGCGATTTCAAGGTCAACGGGCGCGCGTTTGAAGAGTATTTCGTGACTCCAGCGCAGCGTTCGGCCGCGAAGGCTCCGCTGGCGTCTTCGGAGACGGGAGCGACGTTCAACGTCATTGCCAGTGTGCTGGGTGGCGGAGTGCGTGGCCAGGCCGACGCAGTGAAGTTAGGCATTGCCCGCGCCTTGATGCAGTTCAATGCGGAACTGCGCAAGAAGCTGAAGGCCGAGGGCTATGTCAGCCGCGATTCGCGCGGCAAAGAGCGCAAGAAGTACGGACAGAAGGGCGCTCGCAAGCGGTTCCAGTTCTCGAAGAGATAGTACTCAGTACCTGGTACTCAGTACTCAGTTCAACGAGCGCTAATTGCGAGTGCGGAGCAGAGCGAGCTTCCTCGCTTCGCTCGGAATGACAAAGGTTTGGGTTTTGGCTGATAGCTAAAAGCTAGAGGCTAAGAGCTGGTTTTCTAGGTGTTCAATTCTTCTCGTGCCTCGCGGCGCGGGGACGGGAATGGCAATCGGTAAGCAGTCAACAGTTGCGGTATTCAATAGCCAGCGGTTTTTCACTGGGTACTGGGTACCAGGTACTGACAACTAGCTTCCGATGCAGACTAAAGAGGAGGTTCATTGGCTACTATTACCATGAAGGAGTTGCTCGAAGCTGGAGTTCACTTCGGGCATCAGACCAAGCGCTGGAATCCCAAGATGAAGGAATACATCTTCGGAGAGCGCAACGGAATTTACATCATCGATCTGCAGAAGACGCTGAAGATGTTCAAGGAGGCGTCGAAGTTTGTGCAGGATCTTGCGAACGACGGCCGCATTGTGCTGTTTGTGGGCACCAAGCGCCAGGCGCAGGATGCGATTGCCGAGGAAGCGCAGCGTTGCGGGATGTTCTACATCAACCAACGCTGGCTGGGTGGACTGCTCACCAACTGGGTTACGGTGCAGAAATCGGTGAAGCGGCTGAAGGAACTCGACGAGATGGCCACGGATGGCCGCTACGAGCTTCTCCCCAAGAAAGAAGTGATCAAGCTCGAGCGCGAGCGCAAGCATCTGCAGGCGAACCTGGCGGGCATCAAGAATATGAGCCGGTTGCCGGATGCGATCTTCGTGATTGACTCCAATAAGGAGCAGATCGCGGTGCGCGAGGCGCGCAAGCTGGGCATTCCGGTGGTCGCCGTGGTGGACACGAATTGCGATCCCAGCGAAGTGGATTATGTGATCCCGGGCAACGATGACGCGTTGCGGGCGATCCGGCTGTTCACCTCGAAGATTTCGGAGTCGATTGCCGAGGGCGCGCAGTTGATGACCGACAAGCAGGTCGCCGACATGCAGGCTGCGTCGGATGCAGCGCAGGCTGCGGAAGCTGCCGCTCCTGAGTATCACGGCGACGCAACTGCCGCGGTGGATGCTTCCGAGGACATCAGCATGGAAGAAGTGCTGGGTCCGGGAACGCACAAGAAGCCAGTGGCGACAGAAGAAGCAGAACTGCCGAAGGTGGAGAGCCAGACGGTTTAGGAGCAGTACTCAGTACGCGGTACTCAGTACTCAGTTGAAACCCACGGAGTCAGACGGATCCTTGGGGTATGAGACAAACCGGGCTTTGGGAATCTGACCCGCGCGGGTCGTCCGGCGCGGGTTTAGTTTTATAGGCTTCGAGTTTCAGGTTTCGAGTTTCGAGTGGCCTGAGACGACGAGATCATTCAGAATCACTCGAAACTAGAAACGCGAAACAGGAAACGTTTATGGGTACTACTACAGTGAATATTTCAGCGGCACAAGTGAAGGATCTTCGGGAGAAAACCGGAGCGCCGATGATGGATTGCAAGCAGGCTTTGACCGAAGCCAAGGGTGACATGGAGCAGGCGGTCGTGATTTTGAGGAAGAAGGGCGTTTCGGTGGCGGCGAAGAAAGCGACGCGCGTGACCAGTGAAGGGTCGGTGGCTCAGTACATTCACGCCGGCGGCAAGATTGGTGTGCTCGTCGAAGTGAATTGCGAAAGCGACTTCGTGGCCCGCACGGACGACTTCAAGGAACTGGTGCACGACATCGCGATGCACATCGCGGCCAGCGATCCGAAGTACGTGCGCAAAGAAGACGTGACGCCCGCGGACTTCGCGCGCGAGAAGGAAATTTTCCTTGCGCAGGCGATTGCTAGCGGAAAGCCCGCAAACATCGCCGAAAAGATGGTGAACGGCAAGATGGAGAAGTTCTACGAAGAGGTTTGCCTGTTGGAGCAGCCGTTCATTAAGGACCAGACCATCTCGATCTCGCAGCTGATCGCTGCGAAGGTCGGCAAGCTGGGCGAGAATATCGCCGTGCGGCGTTTTGCCCGCTTCAAGGTGGGAGACGCGGGCGAGACCATCGCTATCACCAAGCCTACAGAGCCGAAAAGCGAGTGATTTCGGGGCGCCCAATGGGCGCCCTTTTTTTGGCTCCGTGCGGGCGGTACGCCCTCGCTACTGTAGACTGGCCAACGAGACTCTTCATGACGACCACAACCCCTGCCTTCAAACGCATTCTGCTGAAGATTTCCGGTGAGGCGCTGGCGGCAAACCAGGGCTTCGGCGTGGACACCGCACGCATTCACGAGGTCGCGGCGGAGCTGGCCGACGTCCACAAATTGGGCGTGCAACTCGCCATCGTCGTGGGCGGGGGGAATTTCTTTCGCGGTGTGGCGCAGCAGGCGAAAGACATGGATCGGGTTTCCGCCGACCACATGGGTATGCTGGCCACAGTCATCAACGGTCTGGCGCTGCAGGATGCGCTGGAAAAGCAGGGTGTGTATACGCGCGTTCAGTCGGCGATCGAGATGAAGCAGGTGGCCGAGCCTTTTATCCGGCGCCGGGCGATCCGGCATCTGGAGAAGGGGCGCGTGGTGATCTTTGCCGGCGGGACGGGCAATCCGTATTTCTCCACCGACACGGCTGCTTCGTTGCGGGCGATGGAGATTAAGGCCGATGCGATTCTCAAAGCAACGAGGGTGGATGGCATTTACGATGCGGATCCGCTGAAGGTGGACGGCGCGAAGAAGTTTAACCACATCTCGTACATGGATGTTTTGAAGCTGGGATTGAAAGTGATGGACTCCACCGCCATCAGCCTGTGCAAGGACAACAACCTACCGATCATCGTCTTCAACCTGAATCACCATGGGAATATCCGGCGGGTGGTGTTGGGGGAGAAGATCGGGTCGAGGGTCAGCGCGCAGGGCGATTGAGAGTGTAATCGAAAGACCGGCCACGGGTTTTCGCGGATCTGCACGGATTTTACGAATTTCTTATCCGTGGTGATCTGTGTAAATCCGTGGCCAGTTTTCTGGTTCGGTTTATAATTCAACGTTTTGATTCTTGAAGTGTACGGAGCGTACCCATGGCTGACAGCGCGCCACTGAAAGACATTCGCCTTCAACTGAAGACGCGGATGGACAAGGCAGTCGATGATTTCCGCAAGGCGATGGCCGGAGTGCGAACCGGGCGCGCGAACGTGCACATGCTCGACAACGTGAGCGTGGATTATTACGGCTCGCAGATGCCACTGAACCAGGTGGCGCAGGTGCATGCGCCTGAGCCGCAGTTGATCACGGTGCAGCCGTTCGATCAATCGCAACTGGGAGCGATTGAAAAGGCGATCCGTTCCGGAGATATGGGACTGAATCCGATGAATGATGGCAAACTCATTCGCGTGCCGGTTCCTCCGCTCACCCAGGAGCGCCGGCAGGACATGGTGAAACAGTTGCACCGTGTGCTCGAGGAGCACCGCACGGCGGTGCGCAATATTCGCCGCGACGGCAATGATGCGATCAAGAAGGCGCTGAAGGATAAGAAAATTTCCGAAGACGAAGAGAAGCGATCGCTCGACGAGATTCAGAAGCTGACGGATGGCGAAATCAAGAAGATGGAAGAGATGAGCAAGACGAAAGAGAAAGAAGTGTTGGAGTTGAAATAATCCGAGTTGGCCCCGAACCCTGGCCTTCGGTCAGTGACAGCCGAGGGCGGCTGTTCCCACATGTTCTTCCCCGGTTTGAATGCTCCGCTGTATCCAGCATTCGCTGTCCAGTCCCATATAATTGAAGCCCATGAAGAAGGTCGTCCATGCCGCGTGCCCGCATGATTGTCCCGACGCTTGCGGGGTGTTGATTACGGTGGAGGATGGACGGGCGACGAAGATTCAGGGGGACCCGGAGCATCCGGTGACGCGTGGGTTTTTGTGCGCGAAGGTGGCGAAGTATCTGGATCGGGTGTATTCGCCGGATCGGGTGTTGTATCCGATGCGGAGGGTGGCGGCGAAGGGGCCGGTGGTGGGGCAGCGGAGCTTCGCTCCGCATGACCAGGTTCCCTCGGCTTCGCTCGGGACAGGCTCCGATCCGGTCCCACAGAGTCAAAAGCCACACAATCAAGAGCCAACCGAACGAATCTGGGAGCGGATTTCCTGGGACGAGGCGCTGGATGAGATTGCTGCTCGTTTCCGGGCGACTTCGGCGGAGTTTGGGAGCGAGGCGATTCTCCCGTATTCGTTCGGTGGAACCTTGGGGGCACTCAATTCCGCTTCGATGGACCGGCGCTTTTTCCATCGGCTGGGCGCGTCACAGCTGGAGCGGGCGATTTGTTCGGCGGCCGGGGAAGCGGGGCTGGAGTCTGTTTTCGGCGTGAAGTTGGGGACTGAGCCGGAACAGTTTCGACATTCCAAGTACATCATTGCGTGGGCCGCAAACATTCACGCGAACAATGTGCATCTGTGGCCGTTTATTGCGGAGGCGCGCCGTAACGGGGCGAAATTAGTTGTGATTGATCCCTACCGCACGCGGACGGCGGCGTGCGCGGACTGGTATTTGCCGATTAATCCAGGTACAGATGCCGCGCTGGCTCTGGGAATGATGCACGTCATCTTCGGAGAAAATCTGCACGATCAGGATTACCTTTCGAAGTACACGGTGGGTTTCGAGCAACTGCGCGCGAAGGTGAAAGAGTATCCGCCGGAGCGGGTGGCGCATTGGACCGGGATCGCAGCGGACGACGTGCGCAAACTGGCTCGCGAGTATGCCACGATGCGGCCTTCGGTGATCCGTCTGAACTATGGTGTGCAGCGCTCGGAGCGAGGAGGGATGGCGACCCGAGCGATCGCGATGCTGCCGTGCGTAATTGGATCGTGGAAAGAGATTGGCGGCGGTCTGCAGCTATCGACCAGTGGAGGCACGGCATTCAATACCTCGGCATTGAAGAGGCCGGACTTGATGCAGGCCGCGCTGGGACGCGAAGCGCGGACCATCAACATGGTGGAGCTGGGGCGAGTGCTCAATACGCTGGACGATCCGCCGGTGAAAGCTCTGTTCGTGTACAGTTCGAATCCGGCGGCGGTTGCTCCGCGACACGATGAAGTGGTACGGGGGCTGCTGCGTCCTGATTTGTTTACGGTTGTGCATGAACAGTTCTTCACGGACACGACCGATTATGCGGATATCGTGCTGCCGGCGACGACTTTTTTCGAGCATAAGGATCTGCAAAAAGCGTACGGGCACTATTACGTGCAGGTTTCGAATCAGGCGATTGCGCCGCTGGGGGAGTGTCGCTCGAATGTGGATCTTTTTCGTGCACTGGCGGAGCGGATGGGATTTGGAGAAGAGTGCTTCCGCGAGAGTGTGGACGAGATGATCGATCTGGCGCTGGAATCGAAGGATCCGTGGATGCAGGGGATGAGCCGCGAGCGACTGGAGCGGGGGCAGGTGCGGTTGAACTTTTCGGCTTCCGGCTCTCGGCTTCCGGCTTCTGCAGCGGAGCTTCGCTCCGCCGGACAGCCGATGGCGGCTCTCCCCGCAGAACCAAAAACCAGACAAGCACTACCTTCTGAGGTCGAGCCGTTTCTTCCGTTCGCTCAGGGAGGATTTCGGACGGCTTCGGGCAAGGCAGAGCTTTATAGCGAGGCGGTGAAGGCTCTGGGACTCGATCCGGTGGCGGACTTTACGCCTCCGACGGAATCGAGACACGGGAAGATGCCGAGTAAGCTTCCGTTGGAGTTGCTGGCGCGAAAAGCGGACAACTTCCTGAATACCACGTTTTCGAATGTGGCTTCGGTCCAGGAGATGGAGGAAGTTGGTCTCCTGGAGATTTGCACTGCGGATGCGCGCGCGCGGGGGATCGCGAACGGCGACAAAGTGCGCGTCTTCAACGGCAGGGGAGAGATCCTACTAAGTGCTCGAGTCGACGGCAAAGTTCAACCCGGAGTCGTGTCCGCGAGCCTGAATTGGGCGAAGATGACACCGGGGTTCCAAAGCATTAACTCGCTGACGTCAGAAAAACTTACCGATATGGGCAACTCGGCGACGTTTTATTCCGTCTTGGTTGAGGTAGAGTTATCCAAGCCATCCCCATGAAGCAACCAAAGGTTCCGGCGAGCGGCGCGAACCTGAAAGATTTGATCCAGAAAGAGTTGCGGCTTGGACGCTTACCACTGCTCTACCGTATAATGACAGTTTTCTTACATCCCAGAGGCTGAGGTCGTAGCGATTCCTTTTCGCTTTCATTCGGAGAACCTTGTTGTGCCCAGGCGACCCTCCATTCTGAGGGTCACGTCGGTGCCATCTTCTTCATTTCAACGGCCTTGGCCAAAGGTGAGGCGGAGTGTGCGCAGATTTTGCGGGATGCTGGTCCTGCTCGTGCTGGGGACCGCGACGCTCACTTTGGCGCAGAACGACGTGGTTTCAGAAATTAACGTCGTGGGCAACCGGCGTATTCCGGCGGAGACCATCCGGGCTCGCGTGTTCACCAAGCCCGGGGATATTTACGATCAGGCTGCGCTCGAGCGCGATTTCAACTCGCTGTGGAATACGGGCTACTTCGAAGACATCAAGATCCTGCGTGAACAGACGCCTAAGGGCTGGCGGCTGATCATCCAGGTGAAGGAAAAGCCGACGATTCGGACCATCGACTACGTGGGCCTCAGTTCGGTTTCGAGCAGCGATGTTCTCGACCGCTTTAAGCAGGATAAAGTCGGATTGGTGGTCGAGAGTCAGTACGATCCGACGCGGGTGAAGAAGGCGGAAGTCTCCATCAAGAACCTGCTTTCGGAACATGGGCGGCAGTTCGCGACGATTCGCACAGAAGTGCGGCAGATTCCGCCGGCAGCGGTGGGAATCACGTTTGTGGTGAAGGAAGGGCCGAAGGTAAAGGTCGGCAAAATCATCTTCCAGGGAAACAAGAACATCAAGTCGCGGATCCTGCGCTCGGCGATGAAGAATCTGAAGCCGATCGGGATTCCGCATTCCATCTTCCTGGAAAACATCTTTGCGAAGACCTACGATGCTACCAAGCTCGAAGAAGATACCGAACGGGTGCGAGCGGAGTATCAGAACCGGGGATACTTCAAAATGAATGTCCCGGGCGACGCCAAGACGCAAATCCACGATACCGGACATAAAGGCTTCCACATCCCGCTGTTGCAGTCGGGGCCGGGCAAGGCCGTGGATATTACGATCCCCATCGACGAAGGCGATCAGTACCGGCTGGGCAAGATTACATTCAAAAACAACAAGGCGATTTCGAACACGGCGGCGTTGCGCTCGCTATTCCCCTTGAAGGACGGCGACATCTTCAGCCGCGAAAAGATTGCCAAAGGCCTGGAGGCTCTGCGGAAAGCCTACGGCGAGTATGGCTATATCAACTTCACGCCGGTTCCCAACACCACGTTCGACGACGAAAAGAAACTCGGATTTCTAGACATCGACGTTGATGAGGGCAAGCAGTTTTACGTACGCCGCATCGAATTCGTGGGGAACACGACGACCCGTGACAAGGTGATCCGCCGCGAGTTGGCGCTTGAGGAGGGCGGCGTCTACAACTCCCGCCTCTGGGAACTGAGCCTGATGCGCCTGAACCAGCTTTCTTATTTCGATCAGCTCAAGCCGGACGATCCGAACGTGACCGAAAAGAAGCTGGACGAAAAGAATGGACAAGTAGATCTGACGCTGAAAGTGCACGAGAAGGGCAAGAACAGCATCGGATTAAACGGCGGCGTGAGCGGACTGGAAGGCGCGTTCATCGGGCTGAACTACTCGACGAACAATTTCCTGGGGCGGGGCGAAACGCTGCAAGTGCAGATCAGCCTGGGCAATTTGGCGCGGAGCGTCATGTTCGGCTTCACACAGCCGTATCTGTTCGACCGCCCACTGCAGTTCGGTTTCACGGTATTTGGCAATAAAGTCAGTTATAACCAGGCGCGGCAGCTATCCATCTTTAGCGGGCAGAATCTGAATTTGCCAGCCGCCCAGTTGCAGAACCTGCAGAACTACACGCAGTCGAGCGTGGGCTTTACCACATCTCTGAGTTACCCGCTACGGCGTTCGTTCAAGCGTGTGGGCGTGACCTACTCACTGGACCGGTCAAGTTTGGTCGCACTAAGCACGGCTTCTAAAACCCTGTTCGATTTCATTGCTTTCCGTGGCATTTCGGGACCGAACGCGGTGAATGGAATCATCACCAGTTCGATCTTTCCCAACTTCTCGTTCAATACTCTGGATAGCGGAATCTCGCCCCACCGAGGGCATCAGATGACGCTGGGAATGCAATTGGCTGGGCTGGGTGGAACCGTCCGGTCGGTGCGGCCGATCATTCAATACAAGCAGTTCATTCCGGTACAGAATCGCCGCAACGCGATCGGCTTCAATGTGCAGGGATCGTTCATCAGCGGCTATGGAGGCCTGGTAGCGCCACCATTCCAGCGCTTCTTCATGGGTGGCGAAAACGACATTCGTGGATTTGATATCCGGTCGATTTCGCCGGTTGCGTTTCTGCCCAGTTCCAACGTGATTACGTTGACGAATCCTGACGGGACCCCAGTTCCGAGGAACCCGGCAAATCCGAGGTTGGGGAACTGGATAATACCGATCCCGGTCGATCAGATTGTGTTCCCCGGTGGCGACTTGAGTGTGGTGGGGAATCTGGAATACCGCATCACGATTGCGGGACCGGTGGCGATTGCACCGTTCGTGGACGCGGGCATCGACCCAATCCTGAGGCCTTCGCAGTTGCAGATTGCAACGGTGCAGTACGACCAAGTGATTGGGACGCAGTTTGGTTGCCCGACGCTCGACGCGGGCTATAACTGCCAAGGTGGGGGCGTCCTGAAGCCGACTCCGTCGCAGGATTTGAGCGTGTTGGGGTCCGCGAACTGGCAGGTGCGTATGTCCACAGGACTGGAACTGCAAATGTTCTTGCCGGTCGTGAATGCGCCCTTCCGGATTTACTGGGCCTACAATCCTCTGCGGCTGGACCAGCAGGCGAACCCGCCGATTCCCATTACGCGAGCCATGTTCCCGGCGGGCGCGGCGGGGGACTACACGTATCACCTGGCAGTCAATACGTATGCGCCGAGTTTTCAGTTGAGGGAGCCACGCAAGACGTTCCGGTTCACAGTCGCGACGACGTTCTAATTTTGGGTGGCGAAGTTTGTTTGACGGGCTAGGAGTGGCGTCTCTATAATATGAGATGATCCACGCCATAAAGAGAGTACAGTGCGGTGGACAGCACGTTCCTGCAAGGTCGTGCGTGTGATGCTGGCAGTCCAGCGTGCCATTTCTGAAGGCGCGCCGCTACCGCAGCGGAGACCTCAATTCAGTGCGGCCCAGCGTTGACTGACGAAGCGATCTGAGAACAATTTCGAAAATCATTCCCGGAACCATGTTCCAAGGAGTTCAACCGAACCAATGACAAGCAAGTTTCTGAGAATTCTTCTGGCCGTTGCGGTGACGTTTGCGATTTCCGCATTGGCCCAAACCGGCAGCGCCGCCACACCGTCCGGCTCGGCCGCGACGCCTGCCGGTCCGCTGCCTTCCGCCCCGTCCGCCACGACTGGCGCGAGCACGGGCACCAAGGTTGGAACCATTAACATCACTGAAGCCATTTTCGGCAGCAACGAAGGCCGGCGCGACGTCGAGGCCTTGCAGAAGAAGTTCGAACCCAAGCAGAACGAGCTGAAGAGTCAGAACGACGAGCTCGAGGGTTTGAAGAAGCAAATGACGACGCAAGAAGGCAAGCTGAACGAGGATGCTCTCGCCACCCTGAAGAAGCAGATTGAGAGCAAGCAAAAGCTTTTTGATCGTGCGGTCCAGGATGCGCAGGAAGATTTCGGCAACCAGCAGCAGGAGATTGCCAGCCGCGTGTTGCAGAAGATGGCGCCCATGATCGTGAAGTATTCGCAAGACAATGGTTTTGGCATGATCGTGGACACTTCCAAGCCGTGGCCGCAGAGCAACATACTATGGTGGGGAGAGGCCGCTGACATCACGAAGGCAGTGGTCGACGCCTACAATGTGCAGTCGGGTGTGGCAGCGCCACCTTCGACAGGAACAGGAGCCGCAAAACCGGCTGCTCCGAAACCGCCAACGGGAGGAACTACAAAGCCAGCTCCTAAGCCGAGCGAGCCGCCAAAGTAGTCTAGACCTGACACCTTTGGTGTCGAGAAAGTTCCAGAAGGCCGCGTGAAAGCGCGGCCTTTTTTCTTTGTCGCGACACGGGCTAAGCGCGGTTTCGCGGTGTCCATACCAGCAAACAGATTTCACGCTGGAGGACGCTATGTTTGAGCACGGGATATTTGCCGATAGCATGCTGGAGACTTCGTGGGGCCAACGTACGCGCCGCAGCTTCACGACGTTGACTTCGTTTGGACTGCAGGCGGTGATTCTCGGGTTGTTGCTGCTGTTGCCGCTGTGGAAGACGGTGGGATTGCCGGCAGCGCGGACGGTATCGACACCCATTAGCCTGGGGAGGGTTACGGCCGAGCCCGCGCCCACAATGCGAGCGGGAGGTGTTTCAGCCACGCAGACCACCGTCGCTCCCGGTCGATTGATGCAGCCGTCGCGCGTACCCACAGTGATCAGAATGGGGGACGACAAGTCGTCGCCACAACCGATTGGCGAGGGGGGTGCGGGTATTGAAGGGCTCGGCGTTCTCCCAACTGGAGGACCGGGCCTTCCCATCACGACTCTGCTAAGTGGGACCAGACCGGTCTTGCCGACGCCTCCTCCCTCGATTACTCATACCTTCCGCACGTCCAGCATGTTGAAAGGGAACCTGATTCGCCGCGTTGATCCGGTCTATCCGCCGCTGGCGAGAGCAGCGCGCATTCAGGGACCCGTTCTTCTGGCTGCCACCATTAGTAAGGCGGGAACGATTGATAACCTGCACGCTCTTTCGGGGCCTCCGATGCTGGTGCGGGCAGCGATCGATGCGGTGAGCCAGTGGAGATACCGGCCGTACATTCTCAACAGCGAGCCGATCGAGGTGGAGACCCAGATCACCGTGAACTTTTCGCTATCGGGAAGTCAGTGAAGTGCTTCTGCCTTTTCGAAGGTGAGGTGTCGGTGTTACCAAGTCGGGAGTAGCCCCAGCGTAACCTCGGCGCAATGACTACTCCCGCTATAATCGCGAAAGTGGCAACTACAGCAGAAATCCTGAGCCGTGTGGCAACGCGTCCGACGTGGGCGGAAGTTTCGCTGGCCGCGCTGCGCCAGAACTTTCGCACCGTGCAGAAGCACGTGGGAGCGAGCGTTACGGTGTGCGCTGTAGTGAAGGCTGATGCATACGGTCATGGGGCGGTCGAGTGCTCGCGCGCACTGGAGTCGGAAGGCGCGAAGTGGCTGGGTGTGACTTCGTTGGATGAAGCGATTCCTCTGCGGGAGGCGGGAGTTCGCGCGAACATCCTCTTGATGACCGGGTTCTGGCGGGGCGAGGAGAGCGAAATTGTGCGCCTGCATCTCACTCCGACCGTTTGGGAGCCGTGGCATATCGAGACGCTGGATGCGGCAGCCGCGGCGCTGGGAGTGGCGCGGCATCCGGTGCATTTGAAAGTTGATACCGGCATGGGACGGTTGGGCGTCGGCCTTGACCATCTTCCGGTTGTGCTTGCGGCATTGAAATCCGCCGAGCACTTGGTGCTGGACGGACTCTCGACGCATCTCGCGTCTTCGGAGATCATGGACGCGCCTTCGGTGGCTGAGCAGGAGCGGAACTTTGATACGGCGCGGCGCATGGTGCGCGAAGCGGGGATGGAGCCAGCGTTTGTGCACATGGCCAACACCGCGGCAGTGATCTCGCGACGTGAGACGTGGAACACGATGGTTCGGCCGGGAGTTGCGCTTTACGGCTACTATCTGCCCTTTCAGCGGGCGGGGCGTGAAGTGAGTGGTGGAACTCTGCGGCTGCCGGTGAAACCGGTTCTTACATGGAAGACGCGGATTCTGTCTTTGCGCGATTTCGGAGCGAACCAGGCGCTCGGCTACGGCGCGACGTATGTGACAAAGGCTCCCGCGCACGTTGCAGTGCTGCCAGTGGGCTATGCCGATGGATACAATCGGCAACTCTCCAATCGTGGGCGGGTGATTGTACGTGAGCACTACGCTCCGATCGTGGGACGCATCTCGATGGACCTGACGTTAGTGGACGTAACCGGCATCCCGGGCGTTGCGGTGGGAGACGAAGTGATCCTGCTCGGAGTGGGCGACGGGCTGAGTGTGGATGCCTTGGAGCACGCGGAGCTGGCGAACAGTACTCCGTACGAAATTCTCTGCAATATTTCGAAGCGAGTACCGAGGAAGTACGGCAGCTAAGAGGCCAGCTTGGGCCTCGGGGCGCCCGACCTCCGCATCAGTTGTCAATTATCGTCCGCCGACATGCTGGTGAGCCGAGGTCCGCGGTCTAACCCTTGAACCCTGTTCCTTTCGTGCTTCCATATACTTTCTGAGAACAGCGTTGATTGTGCTCTGATAGCCGCGTCCATGTTTGCGAAAGAATGTCAGCACGTCCGGATCGATGCGGAGCGTGATCTGCTTCTTGGGCCCCGGCCAGAGGATCGCGTTCGCAAAAAAGTCTGGGCCGAGTTCGGGCATGTCAGAAAAATCAATGTCCGAATCCTTCATCGCGTCAATGCGCTTCCAATCTGTCCTGGATCGCCTTTTCGTATTCTTTGCATTCATGACGGGTCGCCTTTCTCAGTGAGATGATCCGAATGGTGTCGGTATGGCGTTCGGTGAAAACTATGTACGCGACACGACCTGCGATTGTGCCGAGTCCAACCCAGCGGATCTCCCCATAGTCTTCACGGGTGTCGGGCTCAACCACGAGCACGCCGCGAAACATTTCTTCCGCATCTGCAAGGTCAAATCCATGTCTCCGAATGTTGGCCCGGTTCTTGATCTCGTCCCATTCAAATGTCATTGTAACTCCGAATGTAGCTACATCCCTAGAGAATTGTATGACTCATCCCTACTCGTGAATATCCGCTCCTGAGGTCTCTTCTTCGGTGACGGATGTCACAAGTCCTGGACGATTTCTGTGAAATATTCCGTTTAGGGACTGAATGTATGGTGCCAACCGCCGATTCCTACCGTTGAATGGTTCCTGCCTAAGGCCATTCGTTTCCGCTTGTTACACTAAGAGGTTGACCATGCCTTCGCGCTACGCACAGTGGATGTATGACTGGGAACACCGGCTGACGTCGGTGGACGACAACCGCGTGGTGCGTCCGCTGGAGTGGGGCGTGGAGTGGGCGCGCGACTGGCCATGCCGCAATGGCTTCCGGCCTGGGCAAACGCCGAGCGTGGCGCAGAGTGATCCGGAGAAGTTCATTTTGGATTACAACCGTCGCATCGTCGCCGATAGCGATGAGTTCTATTCCTACACGCGGCCCACGGATTTCCGCCTGGAAACCCGGGAGGTTCAGGTCTTCTCCACGCGGGCGGTTCCCGATCCGAAGCTTGAGGCTAAGGTCAAAGGGACGTTTGGGGAGTTCCTGCGATTTACTTCGCCGGTGAAGACGCCTTATCCGGAAGATAACTTGGTGAACGCGCGCTGGTTTCCGGCGAAGGGCCGCCGGGCCATCATTCTGTTGCCGCACTGGAATTCCGATGCGATCGCCTACGTCAGTCTATGCCGCGTGATGAACATGCTGGGGATCGCGGTATTGCGGCTGACCATGCCGTATCACGATATTCGAATGCCAGCCGAGACTAGCCGCGCGGACTACGCGGTTTCCGCAAACATCGGCCGCACGCTCGATGCGGTGCGACAAGGCGTAGTCGACATCCGAAGCTGCCTTGATTGGCTGGAAGAGCAGGGCTACAACCAGTTGGGTATTGTGGGCACGAGCCTGGGATCGTGCTATGCATTTATCGCTACGGCGCATGATCCTCGGATTCGGGTGGCGGCGTTCAATCATGCGTCGACCTATGTCGCCGATGTGGTGTGGCATGGACAGTCCACCCGGCACATTCGGCAGGGAATTGAGCAGCAGATTGACCTGGATCGATTGCGGCAGGCGTGGCTGGCGGTGAGTCCCATGTCGTACTTCAAGCAGTTCGCGCGCTGGCCGCGGAAGTCGCTGATCGTATATGCGAAGTACGATCTGACATTCCTGCCAGAGTTGTCGCATCAGGTTGTGGAGGAGTTCGAGCGGCACGGGCTCGATCACAAAGTGGCCGTGCTCCCTTGCGGACATTACACGACCGGCGAGACACCTTACAAATATATGGATGGGTGGCACCTGGCTTCGTTCTTGCGGACGGCGTTCTAGAGGCAAAGCGCTAACCACGAAGGACACTAAGGTTCACGAAGGAAAGCTTTCTATGTCTTTCTTCGTGAAACTTCGTGTCCTCTGTTGTTCAGTGGTGCGGTTTAAAATGTGAAGATGCCTGCTGCTCAAACTGCCAATCCCGACACGATCGTCGAGTTCCGGCGGGACGAGTTTATAGTTAGCACCGACCCGAAACGCCTGAATCTGGGCGTGATTCACGGCTTTCTCACGAACTGCTATTGGGCTCAGGGGATTCCCAGGGAAGTGGTAGCGAGATCGAACGAGCATTCATTGTGTTTTGGCGTTTATGATGGTAGCGGCGTGCAAGTAGGCTTCGCCCGAGTCATAAGCGATTTCTCCACGGTTGCGTACATAGCCGACGTGTTCGTGCTGGAAAGCTATCGCGGACGCGGATTAGGCAAGTGGCTGATGGAATGCATTACGCAACATCCCGCGCTACAGAATTTGCGGCGCTGGATGCTTACGACTCGCGATGCGCACGGGCTCTATTCACAAGTCGGATTCACTCCTGTGAAGTTCCCCGAGCGATACATGGAACTGCACCGGCCGGAGGTATACGAGATCAGGAAAACGACATGAACAATTCTTCCAGCACCTCAAAGATGTACCGCCCGCTGTACGAGAGCGATCCGCAGATTGCGGCCGCGATCGACAATGAAACCCGCCGACAGCACGAAGGGCTTGAACTGATTGCCTCGGAGAACTTTGTGAGCGAGGCTGTGCTCGAAGCCGCGGGTTCGGTGTTTACGAACAAGTATGCCGAGGGGTATCCCGGGAGGCGGTACTACGGCGGATGCGAGTATGCGGATATCGTCGAAAATCTGGCGCGCGATCGCGCCAAACAGCTATTCGGAGCGGAACACGCGAACGTGCAGCCGCATGCTGGATCGCAGGCGAACATGGAAGCGTATGCGGCCGTGCTGCAGCCCGGCGATACGATTCTGGGTCTCAACCTGGCGCATGGCGGGCACCTTACTCATGGCCATCATCTGAACTTTTCGGGCAAGACCTACAAGATCGTTCCGTATGGCGTCACGAAGGAAACGGAAACGATTGACTACGATGCATTGGAGAAACTCGCTGAGCAAGAGCGCCCGAAGCTGATCATCGGCGGAGGCAGTGCTTATCCGCGAACCATCGACTTCGCGCGGATGCGCCAGATCGCCGACAAGGTGGGCGCGCTTTATCTTGTCGATATGGCGCACTTTGCCGGGCTGGTAGCTGGCGGTGCGCATCCGTCGCCAGTGCCGCATGCGCACATCGTCACGTCAACGACCCACAAGACGCTGCGGGGTCCGCGTTCGGGAATGATTCTCTCCAAGGCTGAGTTCGCGCAGGCCATCGACAAAGTGGTGTTCCCGGGAATGCAGGGTGGGCCGCTGGTTCACATCATGGCCGCCAAGGCAGTGTGCTTTCAGGAGGCGATGCAACCGGAGTTCCGCGAGTATGCACGGCAGGTGGTGGCCAATGCGAAGGTTCTGGCGCAGACGCTGGCCGACGAAGGCTTCCGGATTATTTCTGGCGGGACGGACACTCATCTGATGCTGGTTGATGTGTTCTCAAAAGGCATGCTGGGCAGCGAAGCCGAAAAGGCGCTGGGCGAGGCTGCAATCACGGTGAACAAGAATGCGATTCCGTTCGATACCAATCCTCCGATGAAGCCGAGCGGCATCCGCATCGGTTCTCCGGCCATGACTACGCGTGGCATGAAGGAAACGGAGATGAGCCAGATCGGACGGTGGATCGCGGAAGTGCTTCTGCACCGGGCGGACGCTGCTGTGCTGAGCAAGGTGCGCAAGCAGGTGCTCGATCTGTGCGAAGCGTTTCCGCTCTATGCGGACCGCAGGGCGAAGGCGCAGGCGGAAGTGAGAGCATAATTCCACTGTGTTCTCGATGCCCCCTATGGTTAAATGCCTGCGGTGAAGATCGCCATCGATATTCGGCGGATGACCGAGTTCGGCGTGGGCACTTACATCCGCAATGTGGTTCGGACGCTGGGGCGTCTTGACCAAGAGAATCAGTATTTCCTGGTTGGGTCTCCCACCAAAGTCGAGGAGATCGGACCTCTTCCAGCCAATTTTCAGACGATCCCGCTGCTCGCGTCCGATCGTTCGGTTGAGGGATACCGCGAGTTTCGCACAGCGCTGCAGGGTCTGAATTGCGACTTGGTACATATTCCTAATCTTTTTTCCGTGCCGCGGATGCTGCCATGCCCCTATGTCATGACCGTGCACGACATGCTGGAGCACATGTCGCGCGCGCGTGGGCAGACGGGATTCTGGCGCTCGTTTCACTTTCAGATGACCAAACGCGTGCTGTCCGGGGCGGCGGGCATTTTCGCCGTATCGAAGTTCACGCGCAATGAAATCGAGAAGTTGTTTGAGATTCCGTCTGACCGGGTCGAGGTGGTTTACAACGCCATTGATGAGCGATTCCTGCATGGCCACGCCAGCGCTGCCGACCGCGACTTGATCGCGCGGCGTTACCAGGTGACGTACCCGTTTCTGCTTTACGCAGGACGAATCAGTCCGCACAAGAATGTAGTCCGCATGATCGAGGCGTTCTCGGCTTTGAAGACCGAGTTGGAACGAGATCAGGCATATCCCGACCTCAAGCTCATCATCATTGGGGATGATTTGTCGGGCAATCCCGACCTGCGGCGGACGGTGGTGCGCAGCGGAGTGCAGCACGATGTGCGTTTTTTGGGATTCGTGCCGATTGAGGTGCTGCGGATTTTTTACGACGAGGCGAAGATCTTCGTCTTCCCATCCCTTTATGAAGGTTTTGGTTTGCCGCCGCTGGAGGCGATGGCGCATGGGACGCCGGTTGTAACTTCTAACGTCTCGTCCCTGCCCGAGGTCGTGGGGAATGCGGCTGTGCTGGTGAATCCAGAAAATGTGTTTGAGATCATGCGCGCTCTGCACCGCACTTTAATGGACAAGGATCTGCGGTGCCGCATGAAGGAACGCGGCTACCAGCAGGCGGGCAGGTTCTCCTGGGAAACGTCGGTGAGGCGGATTCTGAACGCCTACAACCGGATCGTCCAAGGCGACAAGCCGCACACCGGTCAACAGCCTGCCGCGGATTGAGATCTCGGGAGCTACTTCACCAAGGGCTGTCCGGGAGACAGAATGGCAAGCTTGTGGAGTTTTGCCAGGATGCGAGTCTTGTCAGCATCCGTTTTGGCGGCGGCCAGACGCTTGCGCAACTGGACAATTTTTTCTTTGCGGGTACGGCGCCGGCGAATCTCCGGCCGGCGGCTAGGTGCTGACATTCGACACTCCTGAAAATGGATTTGGAAAATTGTTGGCAGCCGGACCGTGAGTAGAATTCGCCCAGCTGCGTCACAAACGGACAACTCATTTGAAATGAGTCGCCGTGAAGTGTCAATGAGGTCAACTTCGTCGAAGATGGCCTACGCTGGATATGCAGCGATCACTGCCGCGCCCATGTGTGCTCAATTTTCGGCGGACGCTGCAAGGTTTGCATCACCACGCAGTACTGTTCCGTTTTCGCCTGCAGCGCAGTGAGCTGCTCCTCCGTCGCCTGCGGTGCGCGGACGTCGAAAATGACTCTGATGTCCTGAAATCCAACGGGAGCCTCTTTCGAGATTCCCAGTGTTCCTTGCAGGTCCAGATCGCCTTCGACCGTGACATCAATACCCTCGGTAGGTATTCCCATGGCCGCGGCTACCATTTGGCAAGTGATCTGAGCGCAGGCGGCGAGAGCACCCAGCAGCAGGTCTCCCGAGCAGGCTCCTGTACCGGCCCCACCCACACCTTGGTGCGCTTGTGCGTTGTAGATTGCCCGCCCCAGATCGACCGAACAGGCGATGGGTGCGTCCGTCTGACTGCCATGCGCGGTGAGCGTGATTCGGGAGCTCGCCGGATCCTGGCGGTACCGGTCTTTCAGCGGACGCTGCAACGATCGAACATCCATGAATCGTCTCCTCGATCTGGGGTATTATAAACGGACTCAGGGAAGCGGCTGCGGAGCTCGTCAAAGCAAATCACGCAGCGGCGAGCAGTCATCCTCGGCAGGGCGATAGCTGCGGCAGCGAGATCCATGAACCCTCCGGAAGTTCCGTCAACAGGTCCGTCCACGTTGTCGCCCGGGTACTCGCTTCGGCAGCTACGAGATTCTCCAGCGACTGGGTGCCGGCGGTATGGGTGAGGTTTATCGCGCCAGAGACATCCGCCTCGAACGCGAAGTCGCCATCAAGACTCTTTCTCTGGAGCTCTGTTCTCAACCGGAAGCTTTGTCGCGCTTCGAGCAGGAAGCCCGGTCCGCGTGCGCGCTCAATCATCCAAATATCGTCACGATCTATGAACTCGGTCATGTGAATGGAACGCGCTACATCGCCATGGAACTGGTGATTGGGGAGACCGTGCGAGAATTACTGGACTCTGGCCCGATTCCATTCCGCAAAGCGGTCGCAATCGCGGCGCAGATTGCCGACGCTCTCGCCAAAGCGCACGCGATTGGAATTGTTCATCGCGATTTGAAGCCGGAGAATCTGATGGTTTCTGGCGATGCAACGGCCAAGATTCTGGATTTTGGTCTGGCGAAACTGCGGGGAGGCGACGACACTCCGGGTTCGGATGCTTCGACCTCCATCACGGAGCAAGGAACCGTTCTGGGCACAGTTGGCTACATGTCGCCGGAGCAAGCCACAGGCGGCGAAGTTGATTTTCGTTCTGACCAGTTTTCTTTCGGGTCGGTGCTCTATGAGATGGTCACCGGATTTCCTGCCTTCCGGAAGAAGACTCATGCCGAGACCACGGCCGCGATCCTTCGCGATGAGCCGGAGCGTCTTGGTTCCAGAATGCTGCAAGCGCCCCCACCCTTCCTTTGGATCGTGGAGCGCTGCCTGGCCAAGGATCCCAAGGAGCGCTATGCCTCCACGCAGGATTTGGCTCGTGACCTCGCCGCAGTGCGCGACCGACTCGCCGAGGCGTCCCCGCGTCCTTCGGAGCCTCGCCCCAACAACCTGCCGGTGCAGCGCACCGCATTCATTGGACGTGAAGGCGAAGCGACTGCTCTCCGTCAACTCTTGAGCCGCGTGGACGTGCAACTCGTGACCCTCACCGGTCCGGGCGGCATCGGGAAGACGCGACTCGCCCTGCAGGTAGCGGCCGCTGCTGCCGCCGAGTTTCCCGGGGGCGTTTGCTTCGTCCCCCTGTCGGCAGTGAGCGATCCCGCTTTAATCCCGTCCACGATTGCGCAAGCATTGGGAGTGCGCGAATCCGGGAATCAGTCGCCGCAGGAAAGCCTGAAAGAATATGTGAGCGGACTCGATCAGCCGATGCTTCTTTTGCTCGATAACTTCGAGCACCTCGTCTCCGCCGCGCCGGTGATAACGCAGTTGCTCACTACCGGCCCGAAGCTCAAGGTCGCGGTCACAAGCCAGGCGCCGCTTCACGTGTATGGTGAACATGAATTCCCAGTGCCACCTCTGGCTCTGCCCAACCTCAAATCCATTCCGCCGCTGGAAGTGCTTTCGCGCCTTCCTGCGGTCGCGCTTTTTGTGGAGACGAGCGCAAGCGGTAAAGCGTGAATTCGCGCTCACCAAGGAAAATGCACCCGCGGTCGCGGCGATCTGCTCTCGTCTGGATGGCCTGCCTCTGGCCATCGAACTGGCGGCGGCTCGCATCAAGCTGCTTTCGCCGTCCGCCATGCTGGCACGCCTTGAAAGCCGGCTGAACCTGTTGACGGGAGGCGCCCGCGATCTGCCGACCCGGCAACAGACTCTTCGCAGCACCGTGGACTGGAGTTACGGGTTGCTCAATGCCGCCGAACAAATTCTTTTCCGACGGCTTTCCGTGTTTACCGGGGGATGCACGCTGGAAGGGGCGGAAGCCGTCTGCGACACCAAGAGCGATCTGGGCCTCGACATCCTCGACGGAATGGCTTCCATGGTGGACAAGAGCCTGGCGCAGCAGGTGGAACAAGTCGATGCAGAAACTCGATTCCTCATGCTCTCCACCATCCGCGAGTATGCGCTCGAACGCCTGGCCGAGAGCGACGATGAAGCGGCGACTCGTCGTGCCCATGCTGCTTACTACCTTGTGCTTGCCGAGGAAGGTGCCGAGGACGTAGTCGCTCATCCCGAGTGGCTCGACCGTTTCGAGATTGAGCACGACAACTTCCGCGTGGCACTCGATTATCTGATCAAGACTGGGGATGCCGAATGGGGCCTGCGCCTCGGTGCCGCCCTGTTTCGCTTCTGGGAAACGCGGGAATATCTCACGGAGGGCCGGGACTCGATTGCTCGATTGCTCGCGCTGTCAGGAACCGCGGCGCGCCCAAAACTGCGCGCCCGCCTGTCGTTCGCAGCCGCAGTTCTGGCGGGGGAGCAGGGCGATTATGGCTCGGCGCGGCAACTGTTCGAAGAGAGCCTGGAGACTTGTCTCGAACTCAACGATAACCGCGGCGTCGCCGTCGCACTGAACGCGTTGGCCGTCAACGCCCGCGATCGAGGCGAACTTCCCGCTGCATCCCTGCTCTTCGAGCGCTGCGTCGCGATATGGAAGGACCTTGGCGATTCTGCGGACCTCGCCCGCGCCCTGAGCAACCTCGCCAACGTGACCAAGTTGCAAGGCGAGTATGCCCGCGCATCCTCGCTTTACGACGAGTGCCTGACGATGTTCCGCAAGGCCGGAGATGGCGCGGGTGTCGCCTGGACACTGAATTACCAGGGCGACGTTGCACGCGAGAAAGCGGACTTAGTCGCCGCGCGCTCATTTTGCGAACAGAGTCTGGCAGCGTTTCGCGACCTCCGGGACGGCTGGGGAATTGCCAGTGCCCTTTCCGACCTGGCAAGTCTAAGCTGCGATCAGGGGAACGACCTCGAAGCGCGCCGTCTCTACGGCGAAAGCATCCGGATGTTCCAGGAGTTGGGTTACAAACGTGGCATCGCACGGGTGCTTGAGTGTCTCGCGGCAAGTGCCGCGGCGCAATCGAACGCCGAGCAATCGCTGCACCTGGCGGGAGCCGCCGCAGCCCTTCGCCAACGATTGGGCGCACCGCTCACCCCGCCCGAACAACGAAGGCTGGAGAAAGCATTGGAATTCGCGCGCCGAACGCTGGGCAATGCTGCAGGTCTGACGGCGTGGATGGAAGGCTGGGCGATGCCGGTCGAGCAGGCGGTCCGCGAGGCGCTTGACGGCGATGTCGATCGCAACTCTACTTAACTTAATTTGCGGTGTCGGGATCGATCATGCGCCGCACTGCCGAGATGCGATTCGCCGGAAACCCTCCGCGGCGTGCGTGCTCGCGAACCGTTTCCTCGTCCGGCGCCAGGTAAACACAATACACTTTATCGCCCGTGACGTAGCTATGGAGCCACTTGATCTCCGGTCCCATATCCTTCAAAACGCCAACCGACTTTCTGGCGACGGCCTGCAGTTCTGCGTCCGATAAATTCCCTGCACCCGGGATCTCCCGCTCAATCACAAATTGGGGCATGGCCACCTCACCGCACGGTCATAGTAGCAGAAGTTGCTTGGTGAGTGAACCTGCGGCAGTGTCGGAAATGTGCACTTTCCGGACACTTTCTGTCGTGCCCAGCGCCCAACCGATCCAGACACGGGCGGCACGACCGGGCCCGTATTTTCTCGAGCGGAGATAGGCCCTCAACGCACTCGTATCACAGCGGCGTCATTACGAGTCTTAGCGGTCTTGGAACTGAGTGTAAAGAGTTTGTGGCAGCCGGACCTGTAAGCCGAATTCTGTCCGCGGGATTGCTCCTGCTGGACGGCCATTCCTCTGGGCCGCGCATCGCTGCGCGGCTCTAGCGACCTACCCGGAGGTTTGACGCACCGAGCCGGCACGTGTCCGCCGCCGAAGCCGCGAACTTCCTCCCTATTTGGTCTTGCTCCGTGTGGGGTTTGCCCTGCCCGCTGCATTACTGCCGCGGCGGTGCGCTCTTACCGCACCTTTTCACCCTTACCTTGGCGTTGCCGCTGAGGCGGTATGTTTTCTGTGGCACTTTCCGTCAACCGGGCTTGAACCCGGCCTCCCGGACGTTATCCGGCACACTGCTCTGCGGAGTTCGGACTTTCCTCTCCCTGCGTCCGAAGACACGGGAAGCGACCGTCCGGTCCGGCTGCCTACGCAATGATTATATCTGGCTTCCGGCTCCAGGCGTTCGGCTTCTAGTAGCCGACTCTGCTTTTGCGGCATGTATCGGGGTTCGGACTGATAAACTTGAGTCTGGCAGTCGCTGTACTCCCGGTAGCCGGACCTCGAGAGCCGGAAGCCAACTTCATGAACATCGCCGAAGCCATCCGCATCGCGTTGCGTTCGTTGTGGGCGAACAAGCTGCGTTCCGTACTGACGTTGCTGGGTGTGGTGATTGGGATTGCGGCGGTGATCGCCGTGGTGACGTTTGTCTCCGGAATTCAGGACTATGTAGCGACGAAGATTTTCAATCTCGGCGCCGATGTTTTCATCATCGCCAAGACGTCGCCGGTCGAGACCAATGTCGATCATTTCCTGGCGGCGGAGAAACGCAAGAATCTGACGCTGGAAGATTACCAGGCGGTGCTCGAAGCATGCCGCCACTGCCAATATGTGGGCGCGATGGCGCGCGGCAGCGGAAAGGTAAAGCACAACGAGCAGTCCATCAGCGACACGATTATCCAAGGCATCACCCCTTCTGTAGCGTCCATCCTGGATACGGACCTGACCTATGGGCGGATGTTGAACGATACCGATCTCAACAATCACCTGCAGGTGGCGGTCGTGGGGACTGACATTGTCGAGCATCTGCTCGGGGGCGCCGACCCTCTAGGGCAGGAGATCCGCGTCGACGGCTGGACCTACCAGGTGATCGGTGTCGGAAAGAAGAAAGGGAAGACACTGGGACAGAGTGCGGATAACTACGTGCTGATCCCGGTCACTGTGTACCTGAAGCAGTACGGATCCCATAACGATAGTCTTCGAGTTTGGGGCAAGGCTACCGCGACCGGAGCGCCGCTGAGCCAGGCCATCGATGAGGCGCGAGCGGCGTTGCGTGCCCATCGGCACGACCGTGTCGGCGAAGAAGATACCTTCGAGATTGAGACCAATGCCAGCCTGCTGAGCATCTGGTCGGGGCTGAGTAGCACATTCTTCATGGCGACGATCGGGATTGCCGCCGTTTCTTTGGTCGTCGGCGGAATTGTGATCATGAACATCATGCTGGTTTCCGTGACGGAGCGGACGCGCGAAATCGGGATTCGCAAGGCGCTGGGCGCGCGGAGGGACGACGTGCTTCTGCAGTTTTTGATTGAAGCCGTAATCTTGGCATTGATCGGCGGTATTCTGGGCGTGCTGAGTGGCGCGGGAGTGGCGGAAGTTGTAACGCTGTTGATTGGAATGCCGTCGTCGATCAAGTTGTGGGCGGTCGCAGCCGGATTGCTGGTCTCGGCCAGCGTCGGTGTATTTTTCGGAGTGTATCCCGCGCGCAAGGCGGCGCGGCTGGATCCGATTGTAGCGCTGCGGTTTGAGATGTAAGAGGGCTTTCGGCTCTCGGCTTCCGGCTTCCGGAAACCAAGCCGGAAGCTGATTGCCAGAAGCCAGAGTTTTTATGATTCGCAAAGATGAATTCGGCGAAATCGTTCGGATGGCGACGGACACGATCCGCAGCAACAAGCTGCGGTCCGTGTTGACCGTGCTGGGCATTGTGATTGGAGTCGCGGTAGTGATTGGCGTTTCGTCGATCGGGCGCGGCTTGGATGAAAACGTCCGCGACATCGTCAGCAGCATCGGCTCCGATGTGATTTTTGCCTTTCACCTTGAACCGTTTACGTTCGGCCGGCCCACCGAGGAAATGCGCACCCGCAAGGAACTGACCTACGATGACGCCGTGGCGATTCGCGACTTGCCCCACGTCAAGGCGGTGACCGCGGGCGTGCGGTATTTCCGCCCGGAGTTGGGCGTGGGAACATTCGCGGTGAAGTACGGGGACCGAAAAGCGAAGAACACGATTCTCGAAGGCGATCAGGCATCGGCCAAGGAAGTGTTCGACCTGCTGATCGCGACTGGCCGGTGGTTCAGCGAAGTGGACGAAGAGCACCGGTCGAACGTGGTCCTGCTATGTGCCGACACTACAGAAGAATTGTTTGGCAACGACAGTCCGCTAGGCAAGGAAGTCAACATCGAAGGCCAGCTTTTCACCGTGATCGGAACGGTACAGCGGTTGAAGTCGGTGTTCGGCGGCGGCAAGAATCCGGACGACAACAAAGTCATTTTCCCGCTGAGCACTTTGAGGAAGCTGCATCCCGAGTTGAAGCAGCACTGGATAAGCGTAAAGGCCACTTCGCACGACGATGTTCCCAAGGCGATCGACGAGATTCGTGAACTTCTGCGGCGGAGGCGGAAAGTTCCTGTCGACAAGCCTGACAACTTTGCCGTCTTTACCTCGGATTCGATTTCGGACGCGTGGAACCAGATTACTGGAGCGCTGTTCGTGGGCATGTTCGCGATTTCCAGTGTGGCGCTGATTGTGGGTGGCGTGGGCGTGATGAATATCATGCTGGTGAGCGTTACCGAACGCACCCGGGAGATCGGGGTGCGCAAAGCAATTGGGGCTCGCAAGCGCGACATCCTTCTGCAGTTCACCCTCGAGGCCATCATGTTAACTGCGGTCGGCGGGGTCATTGGCGTGAGCGCCGGTGCGCTGGTGGTATGGGTGATTCCGTTCCTGTGGCCTTCGTTGCCTGCTCGCATGTCAGTGTTCTGGACGACATTCGGGTTCAGTGCGGCTGCCGCAGTCGGGCTTGTCTTCGGGATTTATCCCGCATGGAAAGCGGCGAATCTCGATCCCATTGAGTCGTTGCGGTACGAATGACGGCTGCGCTGCATGATCCATCTCACCGCAAGGATCTTTCAAGTCGTCGCGACCGTCGGGTGCCTCTCCAGTTCCATTTATTATTTGATTTGTTTGTGGAGTACGGCTGCGTTCTTGCGCACGCGGCACTTGAGCGGGGGCAACCGTCCTACGCAAACGCTGCCGCCCGTTTCGATTCTTAAGCCGCTGAAGGGCACAGACCCTGACATCTACGAAAGCTTCCGCAGTCACTGCCTGCAGGACTATCCGGCGTACGAGATTGTTTTTGGAGTGAGTGATCCCGACGATCCCGCGGTGGCGAGCGTGCAGCAGTTGCAGCGGGAGTTTCCTGAACGAACGATCAGGCTGCTGGTTTGTCCCGACAAGCTTGGCGCGAATGTGAAGGTGAGCAGTCTTGAGCAGATGTTGGCGGTTGCGCGTTTTGAACATTTGATCGTCAATGACAGCGATATTCGTGTCGAAGCGGATTATCTTCGCCGCGTGATTTCGCCACTGCTGGATGAGCATGTGGGGATGGTGACTTGCCTGTATCGCGGTGTTGCGGCCGCGACGGTCGGGTCGCAGCTGGAATCATTGGGCATCAGCACTGAGTTTTGTCCGGGCGTGCTAGTGGCGCGGCAATTGGAGGGTGGGCTACGGTTTGGGCTCGGGTCAACTCTTGCGTTTCGGCGGAGCGATCTTGATCGAATCGGTGGATTCCGAGAGATTGTCGACTATCTTGCGGACGACTATGAACTGGGGCGGAGGATCGCTGGTCTCGGGCTGCAGGTTCAGCTCTCAGACGTTGTTGTTGAGACTCACCTTCCAGATTACGACCTCCGGGGATTTCTAGCGCATCAGTTACGCTGGGCGCGAGGCGTCCGGGATGCACGAGCGGGGGGATACGTGGGGCTGGTCTCCACTTATGGTCTCATGTGGGCATTGCTTGGACTGGTCGCGAGCCATGCTGCGCCGTGGTCGTGGGCGATGTTCGGGGTTACGATGGCTCTGCGTCTGGCTGTGGCGCTGGCGGTCGGGAATCGTGTGCTGGAAGATCGGCGAATACTGGGGCAGCTTTGGCTTTTACCCTTGAGGGATCTGGTTGCAGTCGCGGTGTGGGTGGCGAGTTTCGCGGGTCACACGGTGACGTGGCGAGGGGATCGATTTGAATTAAAAAATGGGCGGCTAATCCGGTTGTAGCCACCTCACGCCCACGGCGCCCACGCCCACGGGACAGCCAGCAGAGCGTGCTCTGAGCCTGCCGAAGGGATGCTAGCGCTATTTAGGACCTGAGTCTGCTCTTTCCAGCGGGGCGATCTTTCCTCCTTGGCCGAACCGGTATTTTTCGCCTCGCCAATAAAAGTCGCGACTGGTGTAGCTGACGGTCCATGCGGCGAACCCCAGAAGATCACGGAGAGGATAGAGCCAGCAAAGGCTAACTGCTCGCGGATCGCGAGCGACGGTCCATCCCACGACTGCGGATTGAACCATGCGGTTGCCGCAGGCCAGAGCGAACAGAGCGATCCCGAGTGGCCAGTGACCCAGCGCTCCCGCAGCGATCAATCCGAGAATGCCGAAAGGCATCGCGTAGGTGAGGCCGGTGCCAGCATGTCCTGCGGGGCGCGAATAGCGCGTGCTCTTCATCCACCGCAGTTGGTCCCCAAGGGTGCGAATCAGCGAACGCGAGGTCAGGACGTTGCGGACAATATGGTGCGAAAGAACTACCTTGTAGCCCTTGGCCCAGATGCGGTTGCCTAGTTCGAAATCGTCTGAGTAGTAGTCAGCGACGGCGGCGATTCCGCCGATTGCGTCAACGGCATCGCGTCGCATGGCCATCGCTGGTCCGAGGGCGAAACGCATGCCTTCCATCATGTCCGCGACCATCACGCCGGATGACATTTCAACCGAGAGGCCGAGCGCCTCGAGCCTGGACCAGAAATCCGAGGCGGGGATGCCGCGGTACATGCAGGTCACAAGGCCCACCTTTGGGTCGAGGAGCGGCGGGATCGTGTTGCGCAGGAAATCCGGAGCCACCCGGACGTCGCTGTCGCTGATGATGGAGTAGGAGCGGGACGAAGCGGCGATCATCTTGTCGAGAGAGAAGACCTTTGCGCTCGGCCAGAGTGGCGGGCCGGATAGAATTACGCGGCTCGAAATCTGCGGGTAACGCGCCCGAACTTCTTCTGCGATTTTCACCGCAGGATTGTCCGCGTCGCGCGCTCCGAAAATTACTTCGTAGTCGGGATAATCCTGCTGAAAAAAGCTCTCCAGGTTTGTGGCTAGTTCTTCTTCCATCCCGTGCACGGGCTTGAAGATGGTGACCGGGGGCAGGGAAGCAGAGGGCGTTGCAGCGATAGCCGCCTGCGCCGATCGGGCTAAGCGCTTATAACGGATCGTAGCCACGAGAGTCATGGCCAGATAGATCGTTGAGGTGAATGTGCCTGCAAGCGCAAGCAATAAAAGGGCGCGCCAAACCAGATCACCTGTGGAGATATTGAAAATGCCAAGGATCATCGAGGAAGGACGATTATAACCGGGCGCATGCCGGCTTCAGAATTGGAACAGCGAGGACGCGCACGCGTTGGCTTCAGGGTGCACGGTTGGTGAAGATCGTCTTTCCGCCGCTGCGTGCCAGCGGAAAGTGAGGCATTCCCGTCAGTTCTTTGGGGTCATCCTGATCGGTCCAGAGGAAGACGCGGGCTGGGCCTGACCAAAGAACCGAGAACGATTCGGGAGTCTCGAACACATGGGGAGCGTCGGGGAACTTCTCGCCGTACCATAAGTTGCCGCTAGGTTCGTGCAGAACGCGCACAGGGATACGAGTATAGAAGTTCAGAGTGGAAGCCTCGTGGTATTGGCCGTCGATCACGATCAGGTCGCCGGGGCGATATTCCTTCTGAATGGCAACCGCCAGATCGTGCGATGAGAGGATCGGCGAAAAGCGCGCGAAAGACGTATGCACGCATGTGAGCAGGCAGACCATCATCAGGGACAAAGCGGCGTTCCCTAAAACTGGCTTGCCCCGTCGCCGCATCCACCAGTTCAGAATAGTTCCAAATAACAGCGAGAGCGAAGCGCCCAGGAGTGGTCCGCGAAACATGCCCAGCGCTTGCGGAGTGAAGTCGAGAACGTGCCCCAGGGAAAAATCATAGTCTTGCGGATTTTTTTTCAGCAGATCCGCGAGATCCACACCTGCAGGTGGAGGATGAGTGAGCGAGAGAAGTACGAGGCCGAGCACGCCGGAAAGCACGCCGACTGCCATTAGAACCAGCGAGGATCGACGTCCAGCCCGCCGTTCGCTTTCGGTCGATTCAGCGCCGGATTCACGTGCTAGCCAACCTCCGGCCAGCAGCGCAATGCCGGGCAGCGCAGGAATGGTGTAGTACTCCTGTCGCGTCGAGAAGCTGAAGAACAGGAGAATGACCAGGGCCCACAGGAAGAAAAGCAGGTTCGCTCTTTTTCTGCGATCCATGGGCGTGCGCAACTGCTTCCACCGCAGCGGGACATCCCACAAGGCTTGGGGAAGAAATACCGCCCACGGCACCAGCCACAAGATCAGCAAAATCCAGAAAAGGAAGAGGGGAACGGTATCGTATCCCGGAGGCACTCGTTTGTTGAGGAACCTCATCACATGCTCATTGATGAAGTAGAACCATAGAAATCCGCGAGCCTGCCCCTGGGGTGGATTCCGGATGGCCGCGAGAATATGCCACGGCGCCGCCAGCAGGAGGAAGACCACGGTACTGGAGATGATTCGCAGCTTGGCGAGGTGCCGAAGGTTTCGCGTCAGCAACAAATATAGGCCGATCGTTCCGATCGGGAAGACCAGCCCAATCAAGCCCTTGGTGAGCACATTCAGGGCGCAGACCGCGGCGAATCCCCAACACGTCATACGAGTGGGTGGATCTTCCTCCAACGAACGTAGAAAGAGGTGATACGAGATGACGAGCCAGAGCCCAACCAGCACATCGGGAATCAGGAATCGCGTGAAAATATAGGGCCCGATCGAGGTCACGAGAGCGAGGCCGGAATAGAAGCCTCCGCGTTCGCCGAAGGCATAGCTGCCCAGCCGATAGGTGGCCAGGACCAATGCCAGAATCCCCAACATGAGGGGAAGGCGGGTGCTCCAGTCGCTGATACCGAAGAGCGTATAGCTGGCAGCGAGACTCCAGTACATGAGCGGCGCCTTCTCCAAGTACCGGAAACCGTTGGTGTACATCGTCACCCAATCGTGGCGGAGCAGCATCTCCCGAGCGGCTTCGGCGTGAATCGTGTCTACGTCATCGAGTAAGGGTGGCGTGAACATGCCCGCGGCATAAATCACAAGCCACAAAGAGACGAGGATGAGCACGGATAACGGATTTGTTCTTGAGGAGGGATGAGGTGGAATCGACGAAGAGGGTTGGGAGCCGGTTTCCCCAAGCCCGGGGGTTGCTGAAGGATTCATGCAGAGTCCGCGAAGGCTGATTATAGGGACTTCGTGGATGCCGATCAATCCGGCGGGCTGTGGGGAAGATCAATTCAGTCGTGACATCCCGCGTTTGAACTCAGGGCGCCCCGAATCTTAAGGGACAATTGTTTTAAAGAGTACGGCTTCTGGAGGAAATTGGTTTCGAGATCGACCACTTTGTGGTCCAGGACGGTCTTGCCGGCATAGCCGGAAACAAAGAGAATCTTCGTGTCGGGCCGCACTTGCGACAGTTCTTTCGCCAACTGGCCACCGCTCATATTCGGCATGACCACGTCGGTAACCACTAGATGTATGGCGGAGCCATGGCTCTTCGCGACGGATAGTGCGTCAAGACCGTCTTTAGCTTCGAGCACGTTATAGCCCTGCAGGCTCAGGTACTCCGAGGTCGCGCGCCGGACGGCCTGCTCATCTTCGACCAGGAGCACAGTTTCCGATCCACCAGGCACAGTCTCGCTTCTTGCGGCCTCGAATTCGCTCGGAACATTTCGGTCCTCGACGCAAGGCAGATAAATCTTGAATACCGTGCCCATCGAGGGCTCACTGTAAGCCCAGATGAATCCTTTGTTCTGCTTCACAATTCCGTAGACAGTGGCAAGGCCTAATCCGGTTCCCTTACCCGAGGGCTTCGTGGTGTAGAACGGTTCGAAGATATGGGGCAGGTTTTCGGAGGAGATTCC
Source organism: uncultured Acidobacteriaceae bacterium (assembly GCA_963788555.1). GTDB lineage: Bacteria > Acidobacteriota > Terriglobia > Terriglobales > Acidobacteriaceae > Sulfotelmatobacter. Next base: position 210,114 of record CAWBHM010000012.1, read on the forward strand.
CGAACCGTCATCGGTTACAGAGATGAGTGCGTAGCGTCCCTCAGGGATAACGGCTTGTTTGCGATGAACGTAGTCGCCATCCATCTGCACGTTGGAGGTTTCGATTCGCAAGTGACCACCCTGCGGCATTGCATCGCGCGCGTTGGCGGCCAGGTTCATCAGAATCTGCTCGATCTGCAGGGGGTCCACTCGGACCCGGCCTAACCCTTCGCCACGTACAAAAGCGAAATCGATGTCTTCGCCGATCAGGCGAGGCAGCGTGTTGGCGACGCGAGCGATTACTTGATTCAGGTCGGCTACTCGCAAGGCTTGAGGCTGTTTGCGGCTGAAGGCGAGCAATTGCCTCGTCAACTCGGCCGCCCGCCGCGCCGCTAGCAAGATTTCCTGGATTTTGGATTCGAGCGAACTGTCTTTCTCCACTGAATCCAGGGCAAGTTCCGCATAGGAGGTGATGATAGTCAGGAGGTTGTTGAAGTCGTGAGCCACGCCACCAGCCAGGTTGCCGATGGCGTCCATCTTTTGCGACTGCAGCAGTTGGGCCTCGAGCCGTAGTCGCTCGGTGAGATCACGCCCGTTGGCGATGAAGTGCGTAATTTCTCCAGCGGAATCCCGCACCGGGCAGATGCTTTCCTCGACGTAGTACAACTCGCCGTTCTTCTTTCGATTCACGAGAATGCCGCGATAGACATTGCCGGCGAGGATGGTGCTCCACATTTCCTGGTAGATTTCAGGGCCTTGCTCGCCGGATTTCAGAATTCTGGGAGTCCTGGCATACACGTCGTCGCGGCTATAGCCGGTGAGAGATTCGAAGGCCGGATTGACGTATTCAATGATGCCGTGGCGATCGGTAACGATTACAGTATCCGCGGATTGCTCGACAGCTCTCGAAAGCTTACGCAGAGATTCTTCAGCAGTTTGCTGTTCCTGCTGTAGAGAATGAAGAGCCAGCGTGCTCCGCATAGTGCGGATCAATGTGGCCCCGTCCAAATGTGACTTGGCCACGCAATTCCACGTCCCGCCATCGATGATTTCGGCGACTGTCTTTTCATCTGCGTCTTCCGTCAGCAGAATAAAAGGTATGGAGACGCCCGCATGCAGAAACTCGGCCACGAAGTGGACTGCCTCGGCGTCCCCGGTCTCATGCTCGAACAAAACCAAACCGTACGTTTTCTGCTGCAACATGGACTTGGCTTCTTCAAGCGAGCGAGCATGGTCAAGCTCGGCTGCCAGCACGCTGCGGGTCCGCTGCAGAATCTCGCGAATCAAGTAGAAGTCTTCTTCTTTTCTGCCCACCAGCAACACTTGCAGCGGCATTGGATCCAAAGCAGTTTTTGCTGCTGTCAGCACGGAAGAGTCTCCTTCACCAGTTACCATCGGAATCCAGCAGGCAGGAGTTTAATGTTGCGCGCAAGGGGACGGACCGAAGCGCCGGGCAGTTCTGAATCAGGAAGTGCAGGTGGATCTCCAGTCTTACGCATGGAATATTTCGCGCTTGCAAATGGGGAATAAAATTAGAGGATAATAAGGCAGACCCGGGAAGTGCGATATGGTTCCTCGATCGACCTTTCTCTTCGTAGCTCTCATCTTCTGCGCTCCGTCAGGGGCGCAGGTAGCGTTAACCGCGCAAAACATTACGGTGCAGGTTTCACCTGCGGAGCCGTGGACCGACAGCGGCCTTGATCTCCAGGCGGGGGACGTGCTGAACATCTCGGCCACGGCGGTGCCGATTCAGCAAGCTAACCCGGGTGCGCGGGCTTGCGATCCTAAGGGACTGACGGGCATCAGTATTTCAGCTGCAAATTTACCATCACCCACAGCACCTCCGGCTGCCCTGATTGCACGGCTCCGCGAACAAGGAGTGTCACCCGTTCTGGTCGGAGCGAGCCGCGAGTTCCACATTGTTGAGCGCTCTCACCTGATGCTGGGGATGAATATGTCTGGCACGCCACTCTGTCAGGGTGAGCTTGCGGTTAAGATCCAGATGATTCCCGCACCTTCGAATTCGAGCAACGCGACCGAAAGCCCACAAACATCGCGCAGCCAGCAGCTGAAATCTCAGCTTGCCACAGCGGCCCAGATATTCATGTCCGGGCAGTTCGGGTTGGGCAATGGCGAGACTGGTGCATCCAACGCGACTTCTGGGAGCGCCGCTTCCGCCACTCTCGCATCGCCAGCCGCGATTCTGAAAGTTTCCGACACACCTCTCGATGCCCAACTCCGCAAGAATCTCGATGGTTTGCCACGCCGCGTGAACGATCAGTTCAAGAATCAAGGTGACATGGTGAACTTCGTAATTGTCGGATCGCAGAAAGATGTCCAGGCCGCTCTCGACACTGCGAGCTGGCACGTCGCTGATACGAATAATGAGAATGCCGTACTCAACGCTCTGATGCAGACGTACGACAGCAAGGACTATCTAGCGATGCCCATGAGCACCCTGTTCCTCTTCGGGCGAAAACAGGATTTCGGCTACGAAATGGCCGAGCCGATTGCGATGGTGGCCAGCCGCCATCACTTCCGCATCTGGAAGGCACCCTTTACGTGGAACGGGAGCGAGGTATGGTGTGGGGCGGGAACCCACGACATCGGGTTTGCCAAGGACAAGCGAAATGGCGAGGTGACCCATAAGATCGACCCCGCGGTCGATGGCGAGCGGGATAACATTGGGGGCAGTCTGCAAAAGGTGAACAAAGCAAAGACATTGACCTACTATCTTCCGCCGAACCCAGTGCAGGACGCCAAGAACGCCACCGGGGACGGCTACCATTCCGACGGCCGGTTGCTCGTGATATTCCTACAATAAACCGAGACGATCTACAGACATGACTTGTTAAGTCTCGGCTTGCCACAAAGCAGGACAGCCGAGAGGCGGGAGCTCTGTTTCACTCGAAACGTGCTGCACTCTTCTTGTTAACCAATTTGCCCCGGCCCCGTCTAATCCCAGAAGAACTGGAAGTACCGAGAAAACGAAAAAATGAAGGAACCCCGGGAAGGCAAGTTGCGTATGAAATACACAGGGACACTCTGCCTCCCTTCTGCAGGGTTCTAGGTAAGGCCATGGTGCCGGACGGAGTGCGTTTTCAACCAGGGAACGCCGGGGATCAACTGGCGTACCAATTTTTTTGGGGGACGTCTATGGAGAATATGCAGAAGGTGAGCGGCTCAATTCAGCCAGTCGAGCGATACGACATTAGCCACGTGCAAGAAGTGATCCGGCAGGCGCATGGGGAGTTGCGGCAGTTGCTGCAGCAGCGCTCTGAGATTATGAAGCGCATTGGCACCGTCAAACAGACGATCTCAGGCCTTGCGAATCTGTTTGGGGACGGGGTGCTGAACGACGAGCTTTTGGAGCTGGTCGACCGCAAGAGCAGCGGCCGTCAGCCCGGCTTCACGAAGGCGTGTCGCATGATCCTTATGCAGTCGGGCCGCGCCATGAATGCGCGCGACATTTGCGACTACTTCCAGCAGAAGATGCCGGCATTGCTGGCCCGTCATAAAGACCCGATGGCGTCGGTCACTACGGTCCTAAACCGCCTGGTGGAGTACGGCGAGGCGCAGGCGGTGATGTTGAATGGTCGACGGGCGTGGCGCTGGGTTGCCGAACTGCGGGAAGTGCCAGGAGCCGAGGGGCTGGTTGCGTAAGTGCTAAGTGAGGAGATGAGGGTTCTTCGCGAGACCGAATCCTCCTCTCCTCGCTGGCTCGATTACCGCCTCCTAGCCAGGAGGCAGAAGCATTCCCTTCTCTAAATGACGCGTGACGTGCGCGTACGATGCGGCGTGCGGATCGTGCGTCACCATCACGATCGTCTTTTGGAAGTCTTCGTTCAGCCGCTTGAGAATCTCCAACACTTCCGTCGCGGAGTGACTATCCAGATCACCCGTCGGTTCGTCCGCGAGCAGCAGAGTCGGATCGCTGACGATTGCCCGCGCAATGGCCACGCGTTGTTCCTGTCCGCCCGAGAGCTGCTTGGGCAAGTGGTTGAGGCGGTCTTCCAATCCGACGAGCTTGAGCGCGGTCACGACATGGTCGCGGCGTTGCTGCGCTGTCAGCTTGGTCAGCAGGAGCGGCAGTTCCACGTTTTCATAGGCGGTAAGCACGGGAATCAGGTTGAACGTCTGGAAGACGTAGCCGATGTGCTCATTGCGCCAGCGGGCGATCTGCGAGTCGTTGAAGCGGAAAATATCCTGACCCTGAACCAGAAGTTCGCCGGAGGTCGGACGGTCGATCGCGGCGATCATGTTCAGAAGGGTCGTCTTACCGGATCCCGATGGCCCCATCAACGCCAGGAATTCTCCTTTGGCGATGTCGATAGAGACGTCATCGAGCGCCGTTACCTGAAACGCATCGCGCTTGAAGACCTTGCTGACGCTTCGAACCTGAACAACTTTCGTGCCGGTGGCGACGTTTGGCTGTGCAACTGTGCTCATGATTGCCCCTTAATTTTGATTTTGTCTCCATCTTTTAGTGTGGCCGGAGCGGTGGTGATCACGCTTTCGCCACCGACAAGATTGTCAACGAGTGCCCCGTCGCTACGCTGGCCTACGACGTGAACTTCGCGGGCGACAGCTTTTCCGTTGTAGGCGAGGAATACGATCTTCTTGCCATCACGATCGCGGAGAGCCGTCGAGGGAACGTAGACGCCTGTCGGTTCCTTTGAAGTCTTGGGCACTTCGTTAGCCAGGAACTTCACCGTCGCGTTCATCTCGGGCCGGAGTTGGACGTTGGGATACTTATCCGGATTCAACACCTGCACCTTTACTTGGACGGTGGCTTTTTGCCGGTTGGCCTCGGGCGAAATCTGCGCGATGACTCCATCGTATTCCTTGTCGGGGTAGGCGTCCGTCGTTACCTTTGCCTTTTGCGTTGGGCCAAGACGGGCGAAGTCCGCTTGGGCGATGTCGAGTTCGACCTGGAGGTCGTTCAAGTCTGCGAGGGAGACGACCGATCCCTGCGGTCCACCCACGGCGGCACTGGCGAACTGCGCGGTGATCAACTCTCCTTTTTCGGCCGTGCGGTCGAGGATTGTGCCGGTTACCGGCGCACGGATCACCGTCGCCTCCAGTTGTGCTTTGGCGTAGTCGAGCTGACCCTGAGCCTGGGTGACCGCACCCTGAGCGCGGGCGATTTCTTCGGCTCGCGGCCCGATCTTTGACAGCTGGAATCCCCTCTCCAAGGAATTCACTCGCTGCTGGTCAGACTCGAATTTCGCGGTGGCATCGTCGAGCGCCTGCCGGGAAACCACGCCCCCGGTGGCCAATTCTTTGGTGCGATCGAGTGTCAGCTTGTCGTTCGCCAGGGTCGCGCGCGCTTCGTCGAGGTTGTGCTGTGCCTGCTGCACTTCTTCCGGGCGCGATCCATGCTGCAATTCGTCGAGATAAGCGCGGGCATTGGCCAGCGCGCCTTCGGACTGTTTGTAAGCCGCGCGGAATTCCTGATCTTCCAGGCGAACGAGGACCTGTCCTTCTTTTACTTTGTCGCCCTTCTCCACACCGATCCACTGCAGGCGTCCCGTGACCTTCGAGTTCACGTTAATGGTGTGATGCGCCACGATGTAGCCGGTGGCGGACAGCACAGTGCCACCGGCATCGTTGCCGGTGGTTTCCGCAGCGGCGCGGACGACCTCGACCTCCGGTGCATCCGACGAGAATAGGCGGTAGGCCAGCGTGACTAGGCCGAGCAAGACCACCACCGCGATGCCGACAAGGATGTAGCGGCGCGCCCAGGCGGGCGGTTCTCCGCCAGAGTCGCCACGCTGCGTGCGGTCGATACGCAAGCTCTGCAGGTCTTCGTGCTTTGTGTCAATTGCCATAAGGGTGTTTACGATCTAACTCCCAAAATAGTTTCCCGCATCTGTTAGCTGCGCAGGGCGTTGAGAATATTCTGCCGCGCGGCATGCCATGCCGGAGCCAACCCGCCGACGAATCCCATAATCAATGCGAATGCGATCGCGAACCCAGCCACCTGCGGGGTGATGCGCAGAGCAAAAACAACCTCGCTGAACGTGACGGCATTCGAGGTGCCGGTCTGCATTCCGTTGAACGGAAGCATCAGAAGAATTCCGGCGGCTGCACCCAGTAAAGCCAGGAGCAAAGATTCAAGCACGAACGACGTCAGTATCGCTGGCCGTGAGAATCCGATTACGCGGAGCGTAGCAATCTCGCGTCCGCGATAGGCAACGGCGGCATACATCGTGTTCATCGCAGCGAAGATGGAGCCGATTGCCATGATGAAGCCCACCACGATACCGATCACCTTGATCGGAGCACCGGAACTGGTCTGTTTGGCGTAGTAGTCGGTCTCGAGAACTCCTTCGAGCTTCAGTCGCTGATCATCGGCGACCCGGTTCTTGAGCGCCTCAGCGGAGATCGGATCCGTCGCACGCAGATACGCTGACGAGTAGCCGCCCTGACGATCGAAATCCGATGCCATTTGATTCACGTCGCCCCAAACTTCGGATTCGTACGCCGAACCACCGGCATCAAATACTCCCACAACCTTCCACGATCCCTTGCCAAACTCCATTGTGTCGCCGATGTTGGCGTGCGAAAAGCGTGCCTGGATCGATTTGCTGACCACGACTTCCCGTTGCCCGGTCTGAAACCAGCGTCCCTCCACCAATTTCACGCTGGGCGGCTTGCCCGGTTCGTCAGGCGTCTGCCGCATTTCAAGGCCATCGGGCATCATTCCCCGCACCGTGACGTTTACCTCGCCGGTGCCGTCTTTACGTGGCAGGATGATCACCACTACCCACTCGCCCGATACCATGGGCTCGCCATGACTGTCTTTCGCAATTCCGGGAAGCGTTTTCAAGGTGGGGAAAAGCGAAGCATCAAACCCGCCCGAAAGCTCCGCCTCCGATCCTTTGCGAAGTACGAGGACATTCTTCGCGCTGCCGCTGCTGACAAAGGCGCGGTTCAGGCCTGCGATGAGCGCCATCAGAAAAATCGCCGTCGTTACGGTGAGGGCGATGCCCAGAGCGGTCATCAGGGTCAGCCCCTTGCGGAGCCTCAGATTGCGGATGTTATAGCTGATTGGTATCGCCATAAAATTAAGTTCTCAACTCAGCCGATGTGGCGCAGGCCTTCCACGATCTTCATGCGCGACGCGTTATAGGCTGGCAAATAGCCACTTACCAGTCCCAGGATCAGGGCGACGAGTAAAGACAGACCTGCCGCGGGCCAGTTCACCCTCATGTTGAGCGGAATGCCCAGCCCGATAAAACTGTGGGTGAGGAACGCAATCACGGGAATTGCCACGAGGACGCCGAGCACTCCGCCGGCAACGGCGAGAGCTACGGATTCACCCACAAAAATCGAGAGCACGCGCTGGCGAGTGAAGCCGAGAGTTTTCAGCACGGCCACTTCGCGCGTCCGGCTGCGCACCGACATTGCCATGGTATTGGCCGAGACCAGCATGATGGTGAACACAACCGCTCCGCAAATGCCCAGGATGAATGCTTTGATGTTGCCCAGCGATGCAACGAAGCCCAACTGGAATGCTCTCTCGCTCTCGGTTTTTGTCTGCAACGGAGAGTTGCGGAACATGTCATCTATCTCTTGCGAAGCGCGCGACACGCTGTCGGGGGAATCGATTTGCGCGGCATACCAGCCGGCTTGCCCCTTGAACCACGGCACCGCCTCTTCCAGATACTTGGCGTTGAAGTACAGCGCATTCTGTGGAGGATCGCGATGATAGATGCCGCGAATTGTCAGATCGAGGTTCGTCGGGAAAATGTTCTGCTGCAAAGTAATCCGGTCGCCGATCTTCCAGCCATACTTCTTCGCGAGCGTCACATCGACTAGCGCCCCTGCGCGGTCTTGCTGCCAGGCTTTCACCTGCTCGGGCGAGACGATCTTGTCCGACGCCACTTTCAGATACTCTTCTGGATCGGTCCCCATCTGCGCGAAAAAGTGTTCCGGCCGGTCGTCGATGTAACGGCCTCCGAACCAGGTGAGTGGCACTACGGCGGTCACGCCTGGAACGCTGCGGATCTTGTCGCGATAGAACGCCGGCAGAAAGAACGCAAGTGAAACGCGATCACGGATAATCAGGCGCCGCGACGCTTCCGGCGCAACCTGGTCCACATAAAACGACCGCCAGATGCAAATCATCAGCGTAAGTAGCAGCAGCGAGAAGCTGATGCTGACCATCGTCAGCAGGCTACGCCGCTTGTTCCGGAACGCATTGCGTACGACAAAACTGCCTAACGTCATGACATCACCCGATGTGCCGTAGACCGTCGACGATATTTACTCGAGAAGCGGTGTAGGACGGTACGGCTGAACTCAAAAGACCTACGAGTCCGGAGGTCAACATAGCAGCCACCCAGATTCCGAATGTCACCTTCAGGGGGAAAAAGCTGAAGAACTGAGGCGAATGGGTCAGGCCGTATACCATCAACCATCCCAGAACCACTCCGAGCAGTCCCCCGAACAGCGACAGTGCAACAGCTTCACTCACGAACAATCCCAGCACGCTACGCCTGGTGAAGCCCAGCGTCTTGAGTACGGCCACTTCGCGGGTCCGCTCGCGAATCGACATCGCCATAGTGTTCGCGGATACCAACAACGTAGCGAACACGACAGCCGAGCAGATGCTCAGAATGAAGGCCTTCACGTTGCCCATCATAGCCACGAACTCAAGGCCGAAAGCCTTCTCGCTCTCCGACTTGGTGGGTTGGGGTGAATTTCGGAACGTATCATCCACTGCGCTGGCAATCTGGCTCACGTTCCCGGGAGCATCTGCGAGGATACTAAAAGTCCCCGCTTGTCCCTTGAAGAAGGGCACAGCTTCTTCCACATACTTGGTGTTGAAGTAAACCGACTTGTTGTCGGGATTGGTGTGGAAGATGCCACGCACGATCAGTTCGAGATTGACGGGATAAATGGTGCCCTGCAGCACAATGCGGTCGCCCAGCTTCCACCCGTACTTCTTGGCCAGAGAGTCGTTCACAATGACGCCCTGCCGGTCGCGTTGCCATGCCGTCACTTGATCGGCTGGGATCGAAACGTCGCGATACACTTTGAAGAATTCATCCGGGTCGGTGCCGAATTGCGCAAAAAAATTCTCCGGCTTCTGGTCTTTATAAATTCCGCCAAACCAGGAGACTGGGACCACCGAGACGACTCCTGAAATGGCGCGGATCTTTTCCCGATAGTAGGACGGCAAAGAAAAGGTCAGAGAGACGCGGTGGCGGACCACGAGCCTTTCGGCCGATTCGGCGCTGCCCTGGTCGAGATAGAACGCTCGCCAGATGGTCATCATCAGGGTGAGCAAGAGCAGCGAGAAAGCAATGCTCAAGACCGTCAGAGTGCTCCGTCGTTTGTTGCGGAATGCGTTCTTCGTGACAAACCGGGTAAGGGTCATCGGCGAACTCCAGAGAGGACCGGGAGCCGCTCGCGGAAGGCGGGCACGCCCCAGCCCACCAAGAATAGACGATGTGCCTCGCGGTCGACAACCGGGCCAGATTCGATTTTTACGATGCTCACAGTGAACAACTCCGCTGGACCGCTTTTGTCATCTCCATACTTTCGCTTCACGCTTTTACCCACAAGTGGAGATCGTCACGAGGGTGGGGTGACAAATGTCACACAAACCTGCACATAACAATTACAACGCCGGCGCGACGGCAAAGGTTACGCCGCAAATACGCGCCTCCGCGGTTATAGCCTGGCATTATGGCACCGCGATCAGAGTGTATTTAGTCGAATCGTCCTTCATCCGCTGACGGTCCATAAATGGCCGGAACGGACGCTTCATTCAGGCGCAAATAGACGGTGAGTTGTCCGCGATGATGAGCGAGATGATTAAACACAGAGTCGGCGATCATGACATGGCGAGGATTCTCGCTCGCCACATGGTCACCTACGACCAGCTTCCATGGCGTTAATAGATGATCGTCGGTCGTGTTCTGCAAAGCCTGCCGGGCCTCAGCGACACTGGCGTCGAGCGCAGACACCAACTCGGCGCGGGTCCGCCATTCCAGCGGTTTGAACTTGGCAGCGGCGGGTGATTTCAGGTCCAACTCGTCCTGGTTCACCATCGACTCGACCCACGACGGCATGGTTGCAACCAGCGAAGCCAGGTAGCCGAGAGGCATCGATTTCGGATGTGGCTTCCAATCGTTGTGTCCCTCGGGTACACGCTGCAGCGCGCTGCGGCTACCGGCAGCTTCCCGTTCCAGTTCCGCGAGCAACAGATCGGTGAGTTTCATATTTCTTCTCTCCAATGGCGATTCTCCATTCACTTTGGGAAGAATCGACGACTGGAACGGTAGCAGCGATTGAGGACAGATTCAGTCCTCGATCCGTGGCACAATAAAAACCATGCTGCAGACTTCAGCTCGGTTGCTCCGGCTCCTGTCTTTGTTTCAAGCACAACGCTACTGGTCTGGAGCCGATCTATCGGGGCGGCTCGACGTTACCGCAAGGACCTTGCGCCGCGATGTCGATCGATTGCGCAGCCTGGGATATCCCGTGCACTCGACCTCAGGGACTGCCGGCGGATACCAGCTTGGAGCGGGTGCGACGCTGCCTCCGCTGCTACTGGACGACGAAGAGGCCGTGGCGGTGGCGCTCGGACTGCGCACCTCGGCAAGCGGCGGCGTCACGGGGATCGAAGAGGCTTCTGTACGAGCGTTGTTAAAACTCGAACAGGTGTTGCCGCCGCGGTTGCGGCATCGGGTTGCGGCGCTACACTCCTACATTGTTCCCCTTGGTAACCAAGGTCCAACAGTGGACGCAGAACGCTTGTCGGCGATCGCCGCCGCGTGCCGTGATCATGAGGGAGTGCGTTTCAGCTATCACAACCGCGCCGGAGCGCCCAGCGCCCGCGTCGTCGAACCGCACCGCCTCGTGCATACCGGCCATCGCTGGTATCTGGTCGCTTGGGATATGACCCGCAAAGACTGGCGAACCTTCCGGATCGACCGCATCGAAGGCAAGCTAAAGACCTCGACCAGATTCAAACCGCGCAAGCCACCCGAAGGGGATTTTGCAGCTTTCGTTTCGAAGTCGCTGTCTTATGTGGCATATCCGTACCGAGCCCGCGTGACGCTGCATGCGGCCGTCGATGCCGTCGCCAAACGCATCCCGCCTTCCGCCGGGGTGCTGGAAGCGATTGACGAAAAGTCGTGCATGCTGAACACCGGATCCCATTCACTCGAGGGGATCACGATTCATCTGTCGTTGCTGGGAGTTGACTTTCAGGTACACGAGCCTGCGGAATTGATCGATTACATGCGCCGGTTGGCGGCCCGATTCGAGCAGGCAATCGGCTAATTGACGTCCTATGGGCAGCCGTTTCATCGGTGGTGCCCGCTTACCTTGGTAACTCGAAGGTTCGACCGAGCAGAGATATCCTAACCGTGCCCATTCCCTGACTGTCGGCGACCCTACGTGTAGCGGCGACGGACCGGTGCGATGGAATCGAGTTTGGAAAAAAGAAATGCCAACAAAAATCGGCCACTTCGAAATCCTGAGTGAACTGGCGAAATCGCCTACCGGCGCGGTATACAAAGCGAACGATCCTGAGAGCGGGCAGACGGTCGCGCTGAAGGCGATCCAGTTGAGCGCATTCGGTGACGGTGCCGCGGCCCTTGAACAGGCTCTGCTGGCTGAGGCCGAGAACACCAAGATTCTGAGCAGTTCCAACATCACCAACGTCTTTGGCGCTGGCGAACTGGAAGGCCAGTTCTGCGCCGCCATGGAGTACATACAGGGCAACAGCATTGGCACGATGCTGGCGCGCAAAGAAGGATTTTCAATCTGGGATCTCCTCGATATCGGCCGGCAGTTGTGCAGCGGGTTCGAGCACGCCAAGTCGCACAACATCGTTCATTACAGTCTGGAGCCGTCCAAAATCATGTGCGGGTGGGACGGCACAGTCAAGATCCTGAGCTACGGCGTTTCCAGCGTGGGAAACTTCGTGCAGCATGTCTCAGAAGGGATTCCTTCCATTCTGCACTATATGTCGCCGGAGCAAGTGCGCGGCGACGCTACCGATGCGCGGTCGAACCTGTTCAGTTTGGGCACGATGTTCTATGAAATGGTGACTGAGCGCAAGGCCTTTGACCGCGACGATGTGGAATCTCTGCGCCAGAGCATTCTGGACAGTACTCCGGTGCCACCGCTGCATGTGAATCCGAAAGTGCATCCGGGTCTCAGCGACCTCATTATGAAGGCGCTGGCAAAGAATCCAGCCGAGCGGTATCAGAGTGGCCGGGAACTGCTCGACGATCTGGAGAAGTGCAAGGAATCGCGGCCTGCGGCGGCGAAGAAGCCGGAAGCGCCGAAGAGCGTTGCGGCTCCCAGCAAGCCGAATGCGGCGGCGCAAGCGAAACTTGTAGCACCGGCGGCAGCCAAGGCGGCTCCAAGCGCGTCGGCTGCAGTGCCGTCGGGACAGGCGCGGCCTGCGAAACCTGTTACTTCGACCGAAGCAAAATCTACCACGGCTCAGCCCGCCGAGAAGAAGGTAGCCACGCCCGCGCCCCGGGTGGAGGCAAAACCGACAGGACTGGCCAAGCCGGCTTCGAGACTGGCTGTACCCAAGGCTGCGGCTGCGGCTGCCGGAGTCGGTGGCGAGATGACGCCGTCGTCTACACCGGTTCCAGAATTCGAACCTTCGAACCCATTCAGCGCTGACTCCACCGAAACGGTTGAGGCGACAGAGACGCCTTCGGCATACATGTCGTCAGCGGTGGCCGATGAGCCGCAAGTCGAAACCTTTGAGCCGCAGGCTGGGGATGAGGGTCCGAAGATCGCCGTCGATCCCATGATGACGGAAGGCGGCACGAAAAGCGGCGGAGTAAGTTTCTCTGAGATGACGGAGTTGCCCCCGCTCAAGGAGGTCTATACTCCGCCACCAACACCGCCGGCATCGAACTATCAACCTGTACACGGTCCTGCTCCAACTACGACGGTGTTTCAGGGCGGCCCGAAGGTCGACGAGAAGCCCAAAGTTCAGCCCCGCGAAGTTGCCGAAAAGGCGATCAAAGAGATTAAGAACGTTCCTCCCAAGCTCATGCTCTACGCTCTGTCTGGGGCGGGCATTCTGATCCTGCTCATCGGTATTGGGGTCACGATCTACATTCACGGTCTCAGTAGCGATGATGATGCAGGTGCAGGACGCGCGTCATCTGTGGCGGAAACGCCTGGGCAGCCGGAAGCGAGCCAGCCGGCGCCCAAACAGACCCCTGCTCCAACCCCGGCAGTGGTGCAGCCTGTCGAGATCCAGCCGGCTACCACCTCCGAGCCTGATACTCCGGAGGCTCAGCCCGTTGCGCACGGGAAAGAGCGAAATAGCAGGAAGAAGGCCGTTGCGCCGGCACCGATCATCCCCGGACAACTGGCGGTTGACTCCACGCCGCAGGGTGCCCAAGTGGAGGTGGATGGCAGGACGGATCCGAGTTACATCACGCCCTTTGTGCTGACCAGTCTTCAGCCGGGGCAGCATTCCATCACCGTCAGCAAGACCGGTTACTCCACGGATACGCGTGCGGTGAATGTGACCTCGGGAATCCGAGCAACAACGGTCGCGCACTTGAACCAGTTGATGGCCACGCTCGTCGTGAAGAGCGATCCGCCGGGTGCCAACATTTACGTGGATGGCCGCGACGTGGGCACCAAGACTCCAGCCCAGGTCAGCATCGACAAAGGCCAGCATGTGGTCCTGGTGCGCATGTCAGGCTACATCGACGAAACCATGAACGGACAGTTTGTGCTCGGGCAGACGTTCAACTTCTCTCCAACGCTGCGTTCGCTCGGTAACGCCGACAACATTCGAACCGTTGGAAAGATGTCGAAGCTGTTTGGCGGAAAGGGTGCGCAGCCAGGACAGGCGACGGTCAGCATCCGCACGCAGCCGAAGGGCGCCCAGATCGCGATCAATCAGCATATGCTGGAAAAGGGATCGCCGGTTGACGTGGCGCTGGACCCCGGCAACTATGTTGTCGACATCACTCTGAGCGGATATGCCCCGGTGCACAAAATCATCACCGCCGACAAGGGCGGCAAAGTAGTAGTCGACGAAGTGTTGCAGCCACAGTAAGACCATCCTCTACGTTTTCTTCACCGGCCGATGCTCTGCCCAGCACGGCCGGCCTTCCTCGCGATGTTTCTCCGTTCGAGCCACTTGTGGAAAACCCACTTGAATCTGGCGGGATGAGCTGTGAATTTCACGTTCATTTAACTCTCTCGCAACCGCCATGAAACATTCGGCGGTTATGGTTGCTCTCCACTCCGGTTCGGACCCGTCTGAAATGCTGCGGTTCAGTGTGTCCGCTGTCTTTCAGAATACTGGTCTGTGCGGGGTACAGGAGGATGTAATGATTCAGAAGCTGAAATCAGATGCTCCCAGAAAGACGATGGCTCTGCTGCTTGCATTGACCACGGCACTGGGACCGACCGCGATGCCCGCATTCGCTGCCTCAAAACCAGCCGCACAGACTACCGGCAAACGTGTTCCGGCGACGGCGACACCCATCCAGCACCTGGTCGTGATCTTCCAGGAGAACGTTTCCTTCGACCACTATTTCGGAACCTATCCAGTTGCGACCAACCCTGCTGGAGAGCCCAAGTTCAAGGCGTCCCCCGCGACACCAACCGTAAACGGCCTTAGCAATGCGCTGTTGAGCTTTAATCCGAACCTGAATCCTGCCAATGGAGCTGGCGCGTCCAATCCATTCCGAATTGACCGTTCTGGAGCGGTGACGGCAGATCAGGATCATGATTACACCGCGGAGCAGTTGGCTTTCGACGCTGGCCTGATGGATCTGTTTCCACTGAACACCAGCTCAAGCGGGAACGAAGTGATGGGCTATTTCGACGGCAACACGGTGACCGCAGAGTGGAACTATGCCCAGTTCTTTACCATGAGCGACAACTCTTATGGGACGACGTTTGGTCCGTCGACCCCGGGCGTACTCAATCTGGTTTCAGGGCAGACGAATGGCGTGACCGCCACTCTCAATGGCACCGGTGACGAAGTCAGCGGCGGCAGCGATGGCTCACTGACCGTGATCGGCGATCCAGATCCGCTAGGCGACGTGTGTTCGAACTCGACACGCAACCAGGTCACGATGGGGAGCAAGAACATCGGTGATCTGCTGAGCTCCGCGGGTGTGACCTGGGGATCGTTCATGGGCGGGTTCAATCTGAGCGTCGTCAATCCGAACGGAACCACGGGATGCAGCCGGAGTTCGGCCGGACTTGCCGGAACGACGGGCGACTACATTCCCCATCACTCGTTCTTCAACTACTACACTTCGACGGCAAATTACGCGCATACCCGTCCGGCGTCGGTTGCCGAGATCGGAAACGCTGGGCCGGCAAATCATCAATACGACCTGCAAGATTTTTATACCGCCGCTGCGGCTGGAAACATGCCGGCTGTCAGCTTCTTGAAAGCGCAGGCGTATCAGGACGGACATGCAGGCTACTCGGATCCGCTTGATGAGCAGACGTTCCTGGTGAATACGATTAACTTCCTGGAAACGCTGCCCAGCTGGAACAGCACCGCAGTCGTGATTATGTATGACGACTCGGATGGATGGTACGACCACCAGATGGGCCCCATCGTTAACACGTCGACGGGATCCGCCGATGCTCTGACTGGACCTAACGCCTGCGGGACGGCTGCCACGGCTCTGCCTGGGTTGAGTCCCACGCTGGCGCATGCTTTGGGACGTTGCGGGTACGGACCAAGGTTGCCGCTGCTTGTCGTCTCTCCGTATGCGAAGCAAAACTTCGTGGATCATACGGTTACCGATCAGTCGTCGATTATCCGGTTTGTAGAAGACAACTGGCTGGGTGGCGAGCGCATTGGTCAGGGTTCGTTCGATGGAATCGCAAACTCGATCACGCAGATGTTCAACTTCAGCCACGTGAGAGGCAATGGCGTGCTGTTCTTGAATCCGAGCACCGGTGAAAGGGAATAGCGATACGCTTCGAGCCGGAGGTTAAAGATAGAAAGGGCATGCGAAGGTGCTTCGCATGCCCTGAAGTTTTGTATGGAGAATCTACCTGGGTAATTTGAAGTTGATCGTAACCTGCGTCTGGATTTCGACCGGCTCACCATTGAGTAGATACGGTTTGTACTTCCACTGTTTGACCGCATCTGTGGCGGCTTTGGTGAGCTGCGAGTCTCCGCTCAACACTTTTACGTGAGTAATGTCGCCAGTCTTCGAGATTGTGGCCATCAATTCGACCGAACCCTCAACCTGCATGAACAGGGCATTCTTGGGATAGACGGGCTGTACTTTCTTGATCAAGAGCCCACGAGAAACACCTTGAGAAATATTGAGCGTTTGCAGTAGTGGACGAGGCCCAACTGCCTCGCTGCTGCCCAAGTCCGGCGGAGGTGCGCCGGCGCCGGTCGACGCGATCCCGATCATGCTGGGAGCGGGAGTGTCCGCTGCCGCGGGGGCTGAATGCACGGAGGGAGTCTTGCCTCCCTTTACCATCAGAGGAGCATCCTCTGTCTTTGGTTCCGGTGACGTCTTGCTTGTCGAAGGCGTAGAAGCGCCCGACCCCTTTGTCGTGGTCGGAGCCGAGGCCACGGCCGCGTCGGGACCAGATTCGACTTCTTCTGCCGGCTGACTCTTTACAGGCACGGCTGCTGGCTGTGAGATCGGTTGAGAGACAGATGTTGTAGGCGCCGCAGGCTGGGCGCTCGGCTTCGCGATCGGCGGAGCAGCGGCAGTTGTGGCAGTTGCGGGTGTCGATGTCGTCAGGGTCGCTTCAGGCTGACTAGAGTGTCCCTGGAATTTTGTCCAACCTACGTAGAGCCCCACCGCAACGATGGCGGCTGCGGCGACTCCTGCGAGAATCTTCTTGCTTCCGCCGCTTGATTCGGCGGGGGCGTTGGCTCCGCCAAAGCTGAAGGATGGTGCCGACCCAGCATAGCTGGGCGACGCGCTAGGAGCCGCTTCTTTCGTTTCGAATAGGGCCCCTGCATCCGCAGCGGTGCTCTTGGGGGATGGTTCCACCACGGGAGCTGCCGGGATTTCACGGGCCGGAGCGGGTGCGCTGGCGGCTCCGCTTCCGTGCGAAGCCGGCAATCCGGCGTTGACGGAAGGTCTCACTTCGGCCGCAGGCGAGGAAACTGTCGGCGCAACGGGTGCAGGCGCCGCAACGGATTCTCTCACGCTGATTTCGGGCAGAACTTCGTCGTGCGCAGCAGGCGTAGAGTTTGCTACGGCCGCTGCTGCTCGCGCGGGCCACGCTGGAGTTGGGGCCGGCTTGGCAACAGGAGGCGCAACTGGGCGCGGAGCCATGGCTGCAGCCAGTGTCGCTGGAACCGCAGGCTTCATGCTGGGAACTGGTTTGGCAGCGACGGGCGCCGCCGGCGGTGCTGGTGGAGCAACTGCGGCAGGTTTGGCCGGATCGCTCTTCCGCAGGAGTCCGCGCGCCACACGCAGCGTTCCCTTGGCTTGTTCGATATTGATGGGTTTGGTCAGGACGAGGTTGGCGCCGATGCGGAACGCTTTTGCTACCCCGGCCTGACCTTCCACGACGGCTACGGCAAGCGACGTCTGGTTGGACGTCGAATTGCGTGCGCTCTTGAACAACAATGTGGCATTCTGCTCGTTATCGCAGTCGACCACGACAGCGTCGAAGTGTTGGCCCATCAGCTTCTTGACTGCAGCGAAAGGTTCAATGCAGGACTCGACGTTGAACTCGAGTTCGCTCAGGACTTGCGTCACCGTGCGAGCGGTTTTTTCATCGGGACAGAAGAGAAGAGCTTGATAACCCATACCAAGGCCATCGTAGGTACACGCGTAAGCTGCGGCAAGTTACGCTGGTAATTCGCGTTGAGCTGATTTCTGTGGAGTTTAAATTTCGTGGCGGAAGCATTGGGTGGAATGCCCCACCGCTTACGACCGGACATGGGCCAGCGTAATGAGCGATGCTCGTCGCATTACAATAGCGGGCCATGCGATCCCGCCTGCCACTCTGGATCAAGATTGTCTGGACGGTTTGGCTGATCGTCTGGATTCCTGTGTACTGGCGGCAATACGGAGTGCAGAATTTTCTTTTTTTCTGCGACCTGGGAAATGTGCTGATCGGCATTGGCCTGTGGCTGGAGAGTCCACTGATCTTTTCGTGGGTGGCGTCTGGCTTACTTCTCTTCCAGACGATCTATACGGTTGATTTTCTGGGAGCGTTGCTGAGCGGACACCACGTGATCGGGGGCACGGAATACATGTTCGATCCCGGTCTGCCGCTCACGATTCGCCTGCTGAGCTTGTTCCACGTGGTGACGCCACCTCTGCTGCTGTGGGCAATCTGGCGTCTTGGTTATGACCCGCGAGGATGGAAGCTGCAGACGCTGATGGCGTGGATCGTCGTGCCGATCAATTATTTCTGGCGTCCGCAGCAGGATGTGAATTGGGCTCGGGGACTGTTCTTTCACGAGCAGCACGCGGTACCGGGATGGTCCTATCTGCTCATCTATTTAACAGTGGTGCCGATGTTCGTTTATTACCCGACCCACCTATTTCTCGATTGGACAACGCACCGCTGGAAGCGGTGATCGGCGTAGCGCCGCCGAAACAGGCCTCTACTTAGTTCTGCCGTCTCCGGGCTGCTTGCGCACCGCCGACTCCGGCTGCGGATACTCGATCGATCCCTTAAACGAAGAGATGTCTTCCTGATGAAAGTCCGGGAAGGGCAACTGCTTCCCGTCGCGCAACTCCGCAATTTTCTTGACCGCGTTCTCCGCCTTTTCTTTTTCAACGCCCGAATCGCGGCTCAGATAAAGCGTCTGCGACGGAAGAGCCAGGCCGCCGCCCGAGTCTTCCATCACATCCATGATGCGCAGCAGCAGATCTTCGCGGATCGCGGCGAATTCGTTGAAGTCGCGCGTCAGGATGTAAGACAGCAACTCCACACTCAGGGCACTGCCGGCGACGTCGATCAGACGCACGCGGACCGTCTTGGTTTCCACTTTGGGGTGGCTGTAGAGCAGGCGGCGAATTTCGGCTAGCACATAGCGGACGTGATCCGCTTTGGATTCGGGTCGGAGCCCCAGAGTCGTTTTGAAAAGAATCTTGTCGCGGCGGGAAAGGTTCTCCAGGTTGATCGTTGCTACCGTGCCGTTGGGAATGGCTAGCAGCGTCCGTTCTTCCGTGCGGATGCGGGTCGAGCGCAGGCCAATGTCCTCGACGACTCCGTTGCGATCGCCAAAGCGGCATACGTCTCCCACGCGAAAGACCTCGTCGGCAAGGACAGAAACTCCGCCAAAAAGATTCTCGATGGTCTTTTGTGCGCCGAAGCCGATGGCAAGCCCGCCAATCCCAAGGCCGGCGAGCGCGGTGCTCATGTTGAAGCCGAGATCGCCCAGCACCGCCAGCACGCCTACACCGAAAATCATGGCTTTGAGAATGCGCTCGCCCAACAGCATGAGCGTTCCGGTACCTGCACGCCCGCGCACCAGTGCGCGATTGCGCATGCGCTGCAGCGACCAGCGCACCACGCGCCAGAAGATCCAGGTCACGCTAATGATGAGTAAGATGGAAGTGAGCTGGAAATAGTAGTGACGCGGCAGGATCGCCACGCCCAAGTAGCGAATAAAGACCTGATGGATCAGCGTGCCGGCGAGCAACCATGCAGGCGCCGAAACCGATCGCCAGTTCGCAATCTCCACCTGGCCGCGTCTTCGTGCCCACCAGCGCACGGGAATTTCCAGAAGCACCAGCACGAGCCAGCCGATCCCCGCGGCCGCGGGAATTGCGAGGAGCACAGCTATCCACTGCCACAAAGGCAATCCCGCGATCTGATGTTTGACCAGAACGTTCGGCAGTTTCTTCTCGACCCGCCGCGCCTCGACTTGATCGTAGAGTTCCGGAACCTTGGCCAGCGTGTCAGCCGAGACCAACCAGATCTTGCCCGCGGTCGGATCCGATACGCGCACCAGTTCCATGTCGTCTTCGACATCGCCGGACGACATGGTGCCCAATTTTTGGCGGCCAAGAGGGACGCCCTCCTGCGGCGTCCCTTCCGGCTGCGTAAAGTTTCCCACCCGCACAGTGGAGCCTGAGGAACTGTTCAGAACGGTGTAGAGCTGACTGGCGAGCTGCTCGCCTTCGGATTGTCGACGCGCGGCGCTCATCTGCAGATATTGAGCCGCTATGCTGTAGTTGCCCGACTGGGCCGCTTGCAGGAATCCAAGGACCGACCCTGAAGGCGTGGTTCGCCCGAGTGGGTCCGCCAGCGTGATGGAACTTCCGGTTGTCGTGGAGGATGGCGACAACACGTTGCTGAGTGCAGATTGGGCCGTAACAGGAACGCTGGAAAGAAAAGAAAGGATGAGAGCCAGAAGCGTCTTAGGGAATGAGGACATGATTGTTCTCCAGCCCAAGCCCGATGGGCGTGCGTGTTGTCACGTGGCCGTCAAAGGGTGAATCGATTGTATCGAAACACTACTGCGACACTTTGGATGTAGAAGGCCGTTTCATCCCCGCTTTGGGCGGTAAATGTGTGTGCTGGTGCCGAAGAAAACCTCGGCGGATTCCATCACCGTTTCCGAGAGCGTGGGATGCGGGTGAATTGTCAGAGCCACGTCGCTCGCCAGCGCAGCCATTTCGATGGCAAGCACGCCCTCCGCAATCATCTCGCCAGCGCCCGCTCCGACGATGCCGACTCCGAGCACGCGCTCGGTCTGCGGATCGAAGAGGATCTTCGTCATGCCTTCGGGCCGATCGATCGTCACGGCGCGGCCGGATGCAGCCCACGGGAATTTCGCAACTTTGATCTCGCGATTCTCATTTTGCGCCTGTGTTTCAGTCAGGCCACACCATGCGACCTCGGGATCGGTGAATACGACAGCCGGAATCGCGTTCGGTTCGAAGGCCACTTTGTGTCCGGCAATGGCTTCGACCGCAGTGCGGCCTTCGTGCGAAGCTTTGTGCGCGAGCATCGGCTCGCCCACCACATCGCCGATGGCGTAAATCGACGGATCATCGGTCTTCAACTGCTTGTTCACCTGGATGAAACCGCGTTGGCCGACTTGGACGCTCGTCTTGTCCAGACCGGGGATTTCAGAGTTTGGTTTGCGGCCGACGGACACGAGCACGCGATCGAAAAGCTTTTCTTGCGTGTTGCCGTCTTGCGCTTTCAGCGTAGCGCGGATTCCGTTGCCTTCATCCTTTACCGCGGAGACCGTTGTGTTGAGCAAGATTCCGTCGAACATTTTTTCCAGCCGCTTGTGCAACGGAAGGACTAGATCGCGGTCGGCGCCGGGGAGCAATCCCGGCAGCATCTCGACAACAGTCACGCGCGTGCCCAGCGCCGCGTAGACGGACCCGAGTTCGAGACCGATGTATCCGCCGCCGACCACCAAGAGGCTTCCGGGAATATCGTCGAGATTCAGAGCGCCGGTGGAATCCATCATGCGCGGAGTGTCGAGCTTCAACGTCGGAACCACCGCGGGACGCGAACCAGTGGCGATGATGATGCGGTCGAAGTTGAGCGATTCTTCCGATCCATCCGATTTCGTAACGCGCAGCGTCGTGGAATTCTCAAATGCGGCGCGACCTTGCGCATACTTCACCTTGCGCTGTTTCGAGAGAATGCCGAGGCCACCGGTGAGCTTCTTTACCACATTCTCTTTCCACGAACGCAGGCGCCCCAGATCAATCTTCGGCGCGGAGAAATCGATGCCCCAGTCTTTGGCTTGATGCGATTCTTCCAGCAGCTTGGCCACGTGGAGCAGAGCTTTTGAGGGAATGCAGCCGCGGTAGAGGCAGACTCCACCGGGATTGAGTTCGGGGTCGATCAACGTCACGGTCATGCCGAGATCCGCGGCAAGAAATGCAGCGGCGTATCCACCAGGACCAGCGCCCACCACAGCAATGTTCAGGTTCGTCGTTTCAGACATGAGACTTTCAACCACAAAGGGCTAGAGGGTACACGAAAGAAAAGGGGTGCGATGATTTCCTTGGTGAAACTTCGTGTCCTTCGCGGTGCATGATTTTGATTTCTATCCTTGGACCGATAACAGGAACGGCTGTTCAAACGCCTCCGCGATCCATCGCAGAAAGCGGGCCGCATCGGCTCCATCAATCAAGCGGTGATCATACGAGAGCGACAGTGGCAGAATCAGACGTGGCTCGAACTTTCCATTGATCCACTCCGGCTCGAAGCGTGAACGCGAAAGGCCGAGGATCGCCACTTCCGGGTGGTTCACGATCGGAGTGAAGCCGATGCCGCCAATGCCGCCCAGATTCGTAATGGTGAACGTGCCGCCCTCCATGTCGGCGGGCGTCAGTTTCTTCTCCCGCGCTTTCCTGGAGAGTTGCGACAATTCCACTGCCAGTTCAACAATGTTCTTCTTCTCCACATCCCGGATCACCGGAACCAGCAAGCCGCGATCCGTATCTGCGGCCACGCCGATGTTGATGTATTGCTTGTAGACGATCTCTTCTTTCTCGATGTCGATGCTGGCGTTGAACTGGGGAAATACTTTCAATGCTGCCGCGCAGACTTTCAGAGCGATTGCCGTCACCGTCATCTTGCCGCCAGCTTCTTCGGCTTTCGGCGCGAAGCGGGCTCGCAACTGCTCGAGTTCCGTGATGTCGGCGCGGTCGTGCTGGGTGACGTGCGGAATCGTATTCCAGGCTTCGGCGAGGTGTTCCGCTGTCTTGCGGCGAACTCCGCGCATCGATACGCGCTCGACCTTGCCCCACTTGGCGAAGTCCGGAAGCTGGGGCTGCGCGAAATGTCCAGCGCGCGGCGGAGCCTGACTTGCGCTCACTGCTGCGGATAGCAGCCCCTTGGCAAAGGCCTTGACGTCGTCGTCGCTGATGCGGCCGCCTGGACCGGTACCCTTCACTTCGTAGATGTCCACGCCGATTTCGCGGGCTAGTCGACGCACATGGGGCGCAGCGGGAATTGCCTGGCGATTTTCCGTGCCAGCCACTTTGCCTAACTGCGCTGGCATGGAGAACTCGGGCGAGGCGGCGTGCGGCTGATCGGGAGGTAGTGCTTGTTCTTCCGTTTTACCCTCTGCACGAATCGCCGCCTGAAATGCCAGACGCGCTCCGTGCTGCCCGGAAACATGTTCCACCGGGGCGTTGCGGGTACGAGCCGTCTCCGCTTGTGTCGAGGCTCCACCCTCGAGGGTAAAGATCACTTGTCCAACCTTGACCTTCTCGCCTTCTTTAACCTTAATATCTTTGACCACTCCGCTCACTGACGATGGAACCTCGACTACGGCCTTGTCGGTTTCCAACTCCATCACCGGCTGTCCTTCCGAAACCTTGGTGCCGGGAGCGATCATCAGACGAACGAGATCGCCTTGAGAAATGTTCTCTCCGAGTTCGGGGAGTTTGAATTCGCTCGGTCCGGAGGTCGAAGCCGACGCAGACGGAGCAGGAGAGGAAGTTTTCGGAACCGAGGGAACTGTGGGCGTTGGAGCCGACGCGGCAGGGGCAGTAGGCTTTTGTGGAGCAGGCGCTGCCGCTGCCGCCGGTTGCGAAGCAGGCTCGGCGGAAGCTTTGCTTTCGGCTCCGTCCACGGTGAAGATTACCTGCCCGACCTTGATCTTGTCGCCCTCTTTCACTTTGATTTCCTGCACAGTTCCGCTCACCGAAGAAGGCACCTCAACCACGGCCTTGTCGGTTTCCAGTTCCATGACAGACTGACCGGCGCTGACACTGGCTCCCGGCGCAACCATGAGGCGCACAAGATCGCCCTGTTCGATATTTTCTCCCAGCTCGGGAAGTTTGAATTCGATCACTGCGTAAGTTCCTTTTCTATTCGCTTTGAGAATCTGTGCCGCAGCGCCTGAAGGCGCGATTCCTTGCCGTTTTTACGGAAGGCCTAAAGGCCTGCCCTGATACGAATCGCCAATATGGAACCTAGCTGATGGCCGGGTTCGCCTTCTCGGAATTGATTCCCAGTTCCTGAATCGCCCGCTTTACGACATCGGTGCCAATCTTCTTCTCTCTCGCGAGTGCCCCCAAGGTAGCGAGAACAATGTGTTTCGCGTCCACTTCGAAGAAGTCGCGCAGAGCCTTACGGCTCTCGCTCCTTCCGAAACCGTCGGTTCCAAGAGAGACGAGTTGTCCTGGAACCCACTTGCCTAAACTCTCCGGAAGTACCTTCATGTAGTCGGAGGCCGCGATGAACGGCCCCTGCGCGTCCTTCAGGGTTTCGGTGACGTAAGGAACCTTTGCCGCCTCGGCCGGATGCAACATGTTCCAACGCTCGCAATCGTTGGCATTGCGGTAAAGCTCCTTGTAGCTAGTGACGCTCCATACATCTGCGCCGACGCCATACTTTTCTTCAAGAATCTGCTGCGCTTTCAGCACTTCGAACATGATGGCGCCGCTGCCCAGCAGCTGCGCGCGCAGCTTGGCATCGCCCTTGGACGAAGCTTTGAAACGATACAAACCTTTCAGCACACCTTCGCGAACGTTTCCGACCTTCGGCATTTCCGGCATCGCCAAAGGCTCGTTCCCCACCGTCAGATAATAGAAGATCGACTCCTGATCCACATACATTCGCTTGATGCCATCCTGAATAATGATGGCGATCTCGTAGGCGAACGCCGGATCGTAGGCAAGCAGGTTCGGCACTGGTAGCGCGAGCACGTGGCTGTGACCGTCCTGGTGTTGCAGGCCTTCGCCAGCCAGTGTGGTGCGTCCCGCCGTGCCGCCGACGAGGAATCCGCGACAGCGCATGTCAGCTGCCGCCCAGATCAAATCGCCGATGCGCTGGAAGCCGAACATCGAGTAATAAATAAAGAATGGAATCGTGTTGATTCCGTGGTTCGCATAGGCGGTGCCGGCCGCGATGAACGAGCACATCGATCCCGCCTCAGTGATGCCTTCTTCGAGAATCTGCCCGTTCTTGGCTTCCTTGTAATAGAGGAGCGTATCCATGTCGACGGGCTCATAATTTTGTCCGACGCTGGAATAGATTCCTACCTGGCGGAAGAGGGCCTCCATGCCGAAGGTGCGGGCTTCGTCGGGAACGATAGGAACGATGAGCTTGCCGAGCTCTGGATCGCGCAGCAGCTTGGCGAGTAACCGGACGAATACCATCGTCGTAGAGACCTCGCGTCCGTCGGTGCCTTTATGGAATTCCTCGAAGTTTGCATCGGGGAAGGGCTTCATCGGTGTAGCCCGCACCTTGCGCGTCGGCATGTATCCACCAAGCTGCTGACGGCGTGCCTGCATGTACTTGATCTCGGCGCTGTCGTCGCTCGGACGGTAGAACGGCGCTTGATGCAACTCGTCGTCGGGAATTGGAATTCCGAAGCGCGAGCGGAACATCTGCAACTCATCTTCGTTCAGCTTCTTCTGCTGGTGCGTGATGTTCTTGCCTTCACCGGCTTCGCCCAGTCCGTAACCCTTGATCGTCTTCGCTAACACGATCGTGGGAGCGCCGGTGGTTTCGACAGCAGCCTTGAACGCAGCATGGACTTTGATCGGATCGTGTCCGCCCAGACGCATGCGCGCGAGTTGATCGTCGGAAAGATGTTCGACCATTTTCAGTAGACGCGGGTCGGTGCCGAACAGATTCTGCCGGAAGTAGGCTCCGCTTTCGACGAAATACTTCTGGTACTGACCGTCGCTGACCTCGCCCAACCGCCGGACCAGCAAGCCATCTCGGTCGTTCTGAATGAGGCTATCCCAATCTGTTCCCCAGATGCACTTAATGACGTTCCATCCCGCGCCGCGGAAAATGGCTTCCAGTTCCTGAATGATCTTTCCGTTGCCGCGCACCGGGCCGTCGAGCCGCTGCAAGTTGCAGTTCACCACGAAGATCAGGTTGTCGAGTTTTTCGCGTGAGGCCAGCGTGATCGAGCCCAGAGACTCGGGTTCATCCATCTCGCCGTCGCCCAGAAAGGCCCAGACCTTTCCGCCGGTCGACTGCTTGAGTCCGCGATTCTCCAGATACTTAATAAAGCGAGCGTGATAGATCGCCTGGATCGGTCCGAGCCCCATGGAGACGGTGGGGAACTCCCAGAAATCGGGCATGAGCCACGGGTGGGGATAAGAACTGAGGCCTCCACCGGGCTTTAATTCGCCTCGGAAATTTTGCAGCTTCTCTTTCGAAATGCGGCCTTCGAGATAAGCGCGAGAATAGATTCCGGGAGCCGCATGCCCCTGGAAGTAGACAACATCGCGGTCGCCGCTTTCGGTTTGCGCGCGAAAGAAATGGTTGAACGCAACTTCGTACAGCGTGGCGGCTGAGGCAAAGGTGGAAATGTGGCCGCCAATGCCTTCCTGCATTTTGTTGGCTCGAACGACCATGGCCAGCGCGTTCCAGCGGACCAGGCTCTTGATGCGGCGTTCCATCTCCTGGCTGCCGGGAAATGGAGCCTGCTGCCGCGACGGAATGGTGTTCTGGTACGGAGTCGTCGCCGAAAACGGCAGGTTGATGCCGGCCTCGCGCCGCGCATGCAGCGCCAACTGCTGCAGCAAGCGACCGGCCCGGTTGGGGCCGCCCTTGGAAAGAACATAGTCCAGGGAGTCGACCCATTCCCTGGTTTCCAACACTTCTAAGCCGTCGGTTTCCGTCTGAGCCACGTCTGGTTTCTCCGTCGTAGAATGCGCAATACTCCATATTAATTCAATCGCGAGGATTCTTGCTGGCGGAAAGGCGAAAGAGCGCGAAACCACGAATGGCACGAAGCCCCACAAAGGTAAATCAGTCAGATCCTTCGTGGACCTAAGTGTCCTTCGTGGTTATGCGTTTGTTTGTCTCTTGATGGCGCGGCGGGTTTAGAATCGCGGCGACGAGAGTGAGAATTGGAGGGACGCATGCTACGGATCGTGTTGCTGCTGGTTGTGGTCGTCGTACTGGTGGTGCTCGTCCCGCGGCTGTTGTCACACTCGCCCGCGCCCTCAGAAGGTAGTAACGCGCCAGACTTCACGCTGTCGTCGCAGGAGGGATCGTCCGTGAGCCTGAAGGACTATCGGGGTAAGTGGGTGGTTCTTTATTTTTATCCCAAGGATCAGACTCCGGGCTGTTCCCGCGAAGCGCACAACTTTCAGGTGGACCAACCGAAATATGCGGAGCACAATGCCGTCGTGCTGGGCGTGAGCCTCGACAGTGTGGATTCGCACAAGAAGTTCTGCGCGAAAGAGGGACTGAATTTCAAACTGCTGGCCGATACCGAGCACAAGGTGACGGACTCCTACGGATCGCTGACCAATCTCGGTTTGGTGAAGTTTGCGGCGCGGCATACATTTCTGATTGATCCCACAGGAAAGGTCGCGAAGGTGTATACCAGCGTCGACCCACTCAAGCACAGCGGTGAGGTCCTTTCAGAACTGGATCAACTGCAGAGGGTTCAGGCCGGGAACCGTTAGCGCGAGGTTTCACTCCCGAGGTCAAATCCCGCCCCGATTTTCTATTCCGGAGAAACGCACCGCGATCGAACTGCGCCCCTTCATCCATCCACCTGGCGAACCAAGTAGACTAAGAAGATGGCAACGGCCGCGAGAAATGACGTTCCTGGGAAAGACCTGGACCGTCCCGGCGGCTACCGCTTCCCGCCCGGCTTCCAGCGAAATCTGCTCTGGTTCGCGCTCCGCAAGTTCCGACCCGCCAATCCGATTCTGCTCTTCCAGCACCTTGCCGAGCAGTACGGCGACATCGCCCACTATAAGATTGGATGGCATCACATTGTCTTTTTGAATCATCTCGACTATATCCGCGAAGTTCTGGTGGTGCAGAATGACAACTTCATTAAGGAACGCACGGTACAGCGTACGAAGATGCTGCTGGGCGAGGGGATGATCACCGCCGAAGGCGCGCAGCATCGCACCCAGCGCCAAGTGGCTCAGCCGGCGTTTCACCGGCAGCGCATTCCGGAATACGCCGGCATGATGGTGCGGGAGGCGGCCCGCTTGCGGGACCGCTGGCGGCCCGGCGAGGAGCGCGACATTGCTGTCCGGTTCGCAGGGGCGCGAAGAAACGTGGGAGTACAACCCTAGTCGTCGCCTGATCCGGTCAGGCGTGTTTTTGCCCATTGGGCACTTTCGCGGACCGCCGCGTCCTCATCGCTCGCTAGTTGATCAAGCAAGGGCAGGAACGCCTGGTTTCCGCTGTTTCCCATGGCGATAGCGACATTTCTCCGGAGGCCTGTGCGTTTTGTGCGGCGGATCGGCGATCCGCGAAAGGTGGCACGAAACTCGTCAGCAGACATTTCGGCGAGCCAATCGAGGGCAGGGTTTACCAAACCGGGGCGGGGCTCGAATTCAGCCGTGCCCGATACTGGAGCCTTGCGGTTCCACGGGCAAACGTCCTGACAGATATCACAGCCGAAAACATGGCGGCCCATGCCTGGGCGTAGATTCTCTGGAATCTCTCCGCGTTTTTCGATCGTGAGATATGAAATGCACTTATTGGAATCGAGCTGGTAAGGCGCGAGAATCGCGTCCGTCGGACAGGCTTCGATGCAGCGGGTGCAGGTGCCACAGCGATCGGGAGCAGGTAAGTCTGGCGCGAGTTCGAGCGACGTGAGGATCACGCCCAGGAATAGCCATGAGCCCTTCTTCTGATTGATGATGCAGGTGTTTTTCCCGATCCATCCCACACCGGCGTATTTCGCGAAGACCCGCTCCACCACCGGTCCGGTATCAACGTAACTGCGAGTCGTAAGCGCGGGCTGTGACTCTGCCGGCACACCCTGCCGCAGAGCCGATTCCACGAGCTTCAACCGGCGCAGCACCGCGTCGTGGTAGTCTTCCCGGCCCCAGGCATAGCGTGAGATCCAGCCGCGCTCCGAGTCCTTTACTTGCGTCGAGTACGGATTCTCCGTGTTGTAGTTGATGGCACAGACAATCACACTCCGCGCCCACGGTGCGACGCGCGTGATTGAAGCTCGCTTCAGATCATCATGCTCATCGCGCCCTTCCAGGTACTTCATTTCGCCTGCATGGCCGGCGGCGATCCACTCGGGAAAATGTTTGAGTTCGAGATTGTCAGTGGCCGGTGCAACACCTGCGAGGTCGAAGCCCGCGTCTTCAGCGGCGCATTTGACGATGGCTTTGACGTCACTGATCTGATTGGCCAACGATCACCTCTGAGCAGGCGGTGGCGTATGGGAGGAACTAGACTCCGAGCTTCTTCACTTCCTCGTTGTAATACTTGCGGTAGAGGATGTCCCACTCTTGCGAGCCTTCGAGGATGGTGCGTTTCTGGCTCTCGATCTTTTGGCGGGCGGAGACGTCGATCTTTGCTTCCTGATTGAGCAGGTCTTCCAGAATCTTGCGGGTTTCCTGGCGGATGGTGTTGGGGTCCTCGATGAATTCCACTTCATCCATCTGCTTCAGCACGTCGGAAACAGCGCGGGCCAGCACGTTGACTTTGTCGCGGCTGAGTCTCACAGCACCGCCTTGTACTTGCGCACGAGTTCGGTCTTCACTTTGCGGAACATCTCCTGATAATTGGCGCCGCTGTTGCGCATTTCGTCGGAATAGGCTTCGAGGATGACCCGCACTTCATCGTTGATGCGGTCCTCGAGGGAAAGTTCGTCGACCAATGCCGCATTCACCCGCTCGGTCACGGCAGGCACCGTCGCAGTCTCGATAAACTTTCCGGCGATCAGTTTCTTGGTGACTTCGCGGGCCAGATAGCCCACATATTCTTTGGAAAAAAGCATGGGTGGATAGGGTGTCCTGCGTGCAACCGCTTCTCAATATGAATCAAAAAGTGTAACACACACGGGGACTGAGCGGAGGAATCGAGTGGGAGCAAGATCCAGCAAGGTCGAATCGAAGAGACTGAAGGCGCCTTGCCAGATGGCTAGGGCTTTTGCGGCGCAGGCTGGTCGCGCAGGGTATATACAAACTGCCGGACCTCATGGCGCTCGCTCTCTTCCTTCTGGGCTGATTCTTTAACGATCTGGTCGTAGACGCGAATCTCACCTTCGGCTTTGGCGGTTTCTCCGGTCTGCCGGTAAGCCTGAGCCAGACGATAATGCGCCGCTTCCATCTGCGGATCTGCCTGAATCGCCTGTTGGAAATTCATAATCGCCTTCGGAAAGTCTTTCTGTTCTGAACAGAGAATACCGAGTTGCAAGTACGCGGCGGCAAACTTCGGGTCGAGATGCATCGCCTTTGTCAAAAGCGTCTCCACTTGGGTTGCGGTAGCCATATCCTGCGGCCCGGTCCGAAGCTTCCAAAGAGCGATCGCATAGTAGTAATTGGCTTGAGGATTCTCCGGTTGCTGCGTCACAAACCGGTGGAGCTTCTCGACGACCTGTTGTGAAGGTTTGGATTCCGCGCCCAGCATTTTTCCCAGGAACAGGTACGGGATCGAATCGTTCGGATTCAGGTCGGAGGCGGCGCATACACTCCGTTCTGCCTCGTCATAGGACCCACGAGCAAACGAAGATGCCCCCTGCCCGATCAACATGCGAATCGAAGCAGGAAATAAGCGATTGCCCTGGCGAAAGACTTCCATCGCGGGTTCCGGAGCGTGATGCAGCAAAAGCTCCGATCCCCAGTCGAAAAGATAGGCTTCTTGGGGATCCAGTTCAGCAGCGCGCTGGTACTCGCGGACCGCCTCAAGAGAATTTCCCAACTTCTCCTGCGAATCAGCGAGTAAATGATGAAGCTCCGCTTTATCGCTTCGCGCCAGGAGAGCCTGAGCCTGGTCTCGGGCGCGTTCGTAATTGCCCGCGTTTTCGTTTGCCACTGCGAGGTCGTAGGAATTCTCGTAGTCGCCGGGCTTGAGTTCTTGTGCGCGCTCAAGAAATGGGATCGCCTCGCGCGCCTTGCCATCATCGATCAGAGCTTTGCCGAGGTGGTGATTCGCGTCAAAGCTCCGGGGCTCGCGCTCCACGTCGGCGCGCAGCGATTTTTCTTTCTCCGACATAGTGCCCGGCATCGCGCCGGTCGCTGGCTTGCCTAATGAAACTGTTTCTTTGGCGATCGCCTCCCGGCTTCGCACGACGGTGTCGGAACCGTGACCTCCGAGACTGGTTGTATCGGTCACCCCCGCGACCGTAAATTGCGGCGGATCAAAGAATGCCGGTTTTTGGTCAGAAGCCGATCGCGAGGACTCACTCGTTGCCGGCGGCAGCGTCAGATCGGCAGTCTTCGCCTCCTTCGGAGCCAAGAAAATGGAGGGGATTTCTGTATCGCTGTATCCGCTCATCTCCGCTCGCAAGCGGTAGACCCCGCCATGCAGCCCCGCGAAACTATATTTCCCCTGCAAATCTGCATGGGCTGTTTGAAGCTGTGTTTCGTCCTTGTCCTGCAGTTGCACTGTTGCGCCCGCGACTGCTTTGCCTTGCGCGTCGCGAACGGTGCCGCGCAGCGAGGCCAACTCCTGCGCTTGTATTGGAAGCGCGAGAAGGCACACGGCAAAGCCACAACGCAACAATCCTGCCAAGTTGAGATGCATTGAAGATGCGCAGAGACGGCCCATGAAGAGGGAGCGCGAATGAATACTCGATCAAAACCGGCTTTGGTCGCGCCTAGCGGGCATTCTATCTGCCGAACTTGCACTCTGCAATCTGGGGTTCATCCCTCAAAAAGCAACAACAAAGCGCTGGCCAAGCAGACGCGCACAAAATAGAATGCAATGCTTTGCTACATCGTTCCGAGGCGCACTCAAGAGAACCTATGAAGACGAGTTCCGAGCTGACGCGACGGGAATTCGCAACCGCCTCCACCGCCGGTTTGGCCCTGAGTCGATTCGCGCAGTCGGCTCCGACGGGGCCGGCAAGTCAGCCCAGCCGTCTTTCGGGAAAGCAGGCGACGAAATGAAAGTGGGCCGAGTCTGGACAGTAGTCGGCATGTTGATGATTATCTCCGTTGCGGGCTGGAGTCAGGCCTCGTCCGGCAAACGCAAGATCATCATCGATCAAGATGCTGCCGGGCCGGGAGGAACTGACCAGCAATCCATCTTGTTGTTGATTCAGTCTCCGCAAACCGAAGTCCTCGGAATAACAGTGGTCACCGGCGACGCCTGGCTCAAAGAGGAAGTAGCTCACACCTTGCGAATGCTGGAGATTGTCGGCCGCACCGATATCCCGGTCGTCCCCGGCGCCGAGTACCCGCTCGTGCGACGGAAGGAAGAAACTGAACTCTGGCAGCGGCAGTACGGCACCATCCCCTGGGTAGGTGCTTGGACTCCGCGGCGCTACCATCCGCCCGATCAGTTAGGCGACATGCCCGAGGGAAAGCCGACCACCAAGCCGCTGGAGGAAGACGCTGCGCATTTTCTCGTGCGTATGGTCCGTAAATATCCGCACGAGATCACGATTTACGAGGGCGGGCCGATGACCAACCTCGCGCTCGCGATCTCCCTCGCTCCGGAATTCCCTGCGCTGGCCAAGGAACTCGTGTTCATGGGCGGAAGTCTAAATCCGAACACGGACGATCCTGAGTTTGTGAACACGCCCCGGCACGAATTCAATCTCTGGTTCGATCCCGAGGCCGCGCATGTCGTCCTCACAGCGCCCTGGAAGAAGATTGTCTGTACCACAGTAGATGTTTCCGTGAAGACGCGGCTGACCCAAGACTTGCTTGACCGCGTAAAAGCCGGCAACACGCCCGCCGCAAGCTATGTCGCCACCTATTCGCACCTCTACGGCAAATACAACTATCTGTGGGACGAGCTCGCCGCCCTAGCCTGGCTAGATCCGAGTCTGATCACCGCGAAGGACACTCGCTACCTCGACATCGATCTTGGCCGCGGCGCAGGTTACGGAAATACTCTCAGTTGGACGGAGAAGGATAAGCCTCAAATCGTGGGAACACGCGCCGAGATACAAGTTGACCTCGATACGAAACGTTTCTATCAGATGTTTGTGGATCTGCTCACTGCGCCGACGCCGAAGCCCTAATTCTGCAATTGCTCAAGTGCCTGCTTCGCCTGCGGGTGATCGGGATGCTGCTTGAGCAGATCGAGCAAGACGCTGCGCGCCTTGGCTTGCGCACCCTCGAGCGCATACACGCGCGCCAGATTCAGATATGCCTGGTCGAACCCGGGAGACACGCGGATACATTCTTCGAAACTTGCTACCGCTTGCTCACGCCGCTGTGTCACCAAGTAGAGCACCCCAAGATTGTTCAGCGCCTCAGGATACGCTGGCCGCACGTGCAGAGCCCGCTGCAAATATTCATACGCTTTGTCAGTGTCGTTGGCCTGCGCAAATACCATTCCAAGACTGTAGTTCGCTTCAGGATCCTGCGGAGCTACCTCGACCGCGCGCTCCAACACTATGCGCGCATCGTCCCATCGCTTGAGCGAGCGGTAGGCATTGCCCAGATTGTCCAGCGACAACAGATGGCGCGGATTCAGCCGCAGCGCCTCCAAAAAGCATGGAACCGAGTCGTCGACGCGGCCCTCGCGCGTGGCAATCACGCCGAGGTTGTTCCACGCGTCCGGCCAAGTGTCCGGATAATTCGCTGGCAACTTCACGGCCTGCTGGAACATCTCCTGAGCGGCAGCATTCTTGTTCTGATTCAGGTAGACACTTCCGATACCATAGAGCGCCTCCGCGCTCGATGGATCCTCCCGCAACGCCTGCCGAAATGAAGCCCCAGCTTGATCAAGGTAGCCACGCTGGTAGAAAAGCGCACCGTAAGAGAGGTAGTTGCGGCCAAATTCGAGAGAATAGGTCGCACTCGGGAAAGGCAGAGCCCGCGCCAATCGCTCCGCGTCCGTTCGCGGGATACGCTGGAAGTCTTGTTCCACGTGCTCGGGAACGATCGGTCCCTGATACACCTTGACGATGTCGCCGGCGCTGTCGATCAGAAAGGAAGTTGGCAGGCTCAGATCGCGGTGCCGGTCGAACAATTGGCGATAGAGAATGTTGTAAATGGCCGCGACATCCTCGCTGCAACGCAGAATCGGAAATGTAAACTGCTGCGCGAACGCTCGGATGCCGTCATCGGTGGGATCGTCCACGTTCACACTAATCAGTTGCAGGCCATTCGCTGCCCAGATCCGATGAGATTTCTGAAAGGCCGCCAACTCGTCCTTCGAATTAGGCGTCTTCCTGGTCCAGAAGTTCAATAGCGTTGCTTTGCCACGGACAAAGGACAGCGAATACTTTTTTCCCGACAGATCGGGGAGGGAAAAATCGGGAGCCGCAATTGGCGCAAGAAGCCAAGTCTCCACCTTGGTCGGTAGCAGTTCTATTCCAGCGGAGGCCTGTGCTTGAAGCGGAGTTCGCTGAGTCGTCGAAGTTTTGAATGCCTCCATGCGTGAGGGCGCCGCGCCTTCGTCGACCCAAATTCTGTGATTGATTGGGAGATTGTGGAGTTCCTGCACCAGTCCGCTGGGCCAGCGAATCGACGCTCGCACCGGCGCTTTCGACTCCCCAAGTCCGAAGAACACGTCTTTGCTGTGCTGCGAAAGAAAGCCCGAGCCTGCCTGCAGCATGCGCGTCTGGCGGCCAACGCTCGTTTCAATGGAGACCGCCGCACCGATCGCGTCGCGATTGCTCTTCGTGCCCCGAAGACGAAAGACAATCGAGGCAGGCAAATCCGCCATCACGTTCTTCAGGATACGCAACTGCGGGGCGTTGCGGTTCTTCAGAAACACTTCAAGCCGCCCATCGTGATCAAAATCGGCAAGGGCGAACGATCTGCCATCTTCCACAAAATCCAACCCGATTGCACCCGAGACATCTGAAAAGGTTCCATCGCGATTGTTCGCGTAAAACACATTTCGCTCGTAGCCGCTCCACGTACCGTCAGAACGAATCAGTTCGTTGACCGCATTCCATCCCTGCTCATAATTTTGAGAGGGGCCAGCAACGTCGGGCGACAAGGCCACAACCTGCCGCCAGAAGAAGCTGTTGAGATCCTGGCGCAATGGACCGGAGACCATGCCGTTCGCAATGTAAAGATCAGGGAAGCCATCATGATCAAAATCAAACGCGTCGCTCGACCACGCCCAGCGGCCCATCCCAACGCCAGCGAGAGTTGTTGTTTCATCGAAAGCCGCGCCGCGATTCCGGAGCAGCGAGTTCCCCATGGCGTGTTTTTGATAAAGAGACCTGACCTTCGGGGAAGAGGCCTTCTTGAAATTTTCCTGAGTCGAGATGCGTTCGCCGGCCGCAGTCCACATGTTTGCGACGTATAAATCCTGCGCACCGCTATTGTCGTAATCGAGCCAAGAGACGCTCATCCCGGCGCCGACGTCTTCAACCCCCGCCTGCGGAGCAACATCAGTAAACGTTCCATCGCCATTGTTGCGATAGAGATTCTTTCGTCCAAAATCGTTCACGACGTAGAGATCGGGCCAGCCATCGCCGTCGAAGTCACTCCATCCGCAGCAAAAACTGTAGCGCGTATTGTTCTGATTCAGGCCCGAGGCGGCTGTCACATCACGAAACGTGCCATCGCGATCGTTTCGCATCAGAAAGTTCGGTGGACCGTTTTCAGCGTCGTGATACGGCGATGGATATTTGTATTGCCCTGTGCCCTGGTAATACGCATACAAGCAGAAGTAAATGTCGAGCCACCCATCGCGGTCGTAATCCGCAACTGCCGCGCCGGTGAAAGTTCCCTCCGGAGGGTTTGCGAATTGAAACGCCTCAGCCTTTTCCGTGAACTTGCCATGCCCGTCATTCAGAAGCAACAGTGGCCCGCTGGCACGCACCACGATAACGTCCTGGTGCCCATCGTTATTGAAATCGGCGAAGAGCGCGCAGGCCGTATTTTCCAGGATCCCCAATCCGGAGGATTCGGTAACGTCTTCGAACGTTCCGTCGCCACGGTTGCGGAAGAGACGATTGGGGAGACCGGCAGGTTGGCAAATATACAGATCGTCGAATCCGTTGTTATCGACGTCCGCGACCGAAACTCCGTTATGTCCGTAGATGTCGATGCCGCACGAGCCGTCAAGCACCGTACGCCAATAGTCCGTCCCATGATGTAGTTGCGCCGAATAGGAAGAATTGCTACCTAATGCGGCTGGCGTAATGTCGACGTAGGCGGGTGAATTGGAACGAGCTTGCGTTTCGTTGAGCACGCGCCAACTTCGCAGACGAAACTCGGCGGAGGAAGATGGCTCCCATCCCAACTCCCAAGTTCCTACGAGTTGTTCACGAAAGAAACTGGCGCCGGTAGCCACGATTTCATACCGCACGCGAGTCCGCACTATGCCTCGTGGGAGAGGATCAGCGGGCGACGCAGCGCTTCGCATCTCCCCCGTATCTATCGCAGTGATCTGGAATTCCGCAGTCACAATCGTGGAGAAGTCCCGGAAGCGCGCGTCCCACTCTCGAAGAAAGGCCTCTCGGCTCAGTGCCGCATCGCCGGCGAATTTGTTCTCGCGCACTTCAAGCCCCAGGCTCGACCGCACAATTCGTGACTCCGCGGGCTTGAGTGACATGCCATAGAAATCGTCAGCAAGGGCCTTTGCGACCACACTCCATCGCGGAGTCTGCCGCAAGCCTGCGCTCCACTCCGCTAGAATTCCCTCGATCTGCTCAGCGCATTTTTCGCTGATAAACTCGTCGGACCCCGCCTGCACCTTCAACAGCGTGGCATCGAGAGGCCGCTCAGTCCGATAGTGCGGTTGCAGATGGAACCCCGCTTGATCATTCGTCTCGCCGCGGGTCGTCTGAGATTTGAAACCTGCGAACGGGAGTCCCCACAAGGTTGTGGGAAGGAGCGTAGCTCCAACGCCCTGACAGAAGCGGACGAGGAAGTCGCGCCGACGAAGCTCGACGGATGAATGCGG
The DNA here is from genome assembly GCA_963788555.1 of uncultured Acidobacteriaceae bacterium. GTDB lineage: Bacteria > Acidobacteriota > Terriglobia > Terriglobales > Acidobacteriaceae > Sulfotelmatobacter. The sequence goes on from CAWBHM010000012.1 coordinate 246,783, forward strand.
CTTGCCTGCCCTGCTCAGAGTGATGTCCCTCGAAAAGTCACGTGTGGAACCGAAACTAACATCCGAGTTTAGACCGGTCAAGGCAAGCGGCGGAACTCGCAGAGTGCATCGTGGTTGACCCGGCATTATGGTAGGCTAGCCGCGTTCCATCCTGAAACACTCCGGAGATTTCTTTTTGAGTGCTCCTCGCATCGCCGTGGTCGGCAGCTACGCCACCGGACTCACCATGAGGGTCAAGCGAATTCCGGGCGCGGGCGAGACTCTGCTAGGCAGTGGCTATCGTGTGGACTTCGGGGGGAAAGGTTCCAATCAGGCGGTAGGCTGTGCGCGACTCGGGGCTCACGTCGATTTTGTCGCCACGATTGGCAATGACACCTTCGGCGAAATGGCTCTCGGCTTGTATCGAAACGAAGGCATTGACGTCGCATGGATCACGCAGTGCGCTGAAGCGCCCACGGGAGTAGGTTTCATCGTGGTTGAGGAAGAGAGCGGCAACAATAGCATTGTGTTGGATCCAGGAGCGAACGAGTTGCTGACAGCGATGGACGTCGCCAAGGCAGAGGCCGCGCTCGCATCGGCGTCCGTCGTTTTAACCCAGTTGGAGATTCCCGTGGAAGCCGCCGAGGCAGCCCTCGCTTTTGGACGCAAGGCGGGTGCCGTTACGATTCTGAATCCAGCACCAGTACGGCCTTTGCCCGCGTCCATGCTCGGCTTGGTCGACATTCTGACGCCGAACGAAAAAGAAGCGAGGATCCTGGCTGGTCGAGCGCCCGATGCCTCGATTGATCCCGAGGTGGTGGCCCAGGAACTCATTCAACAGGGCGTGCAGCAGATCGTGATGACACTGGGCGAGCGAGGCGCACTGCTAGTCAGCGAAGGATCAACAAAGCACTTCTGCGCTGTCTCGGTACGCGCGGTGGATACGACGGGTGCGGGCGACGCTTTCAACGCGGGCCTGGCCACGGCGCTCGCTCAAGGCGCGAGCATCGCGGAGGCTGTTCAGTTTGCGGGAATCACAGGAGGCATGGCCGTGACCAAACACGGCGTGATTCCCTCCCTTCCCCGGCACAACGAAGTTTTGGAATTCTGCCGACTGCATGAAATGATTGCTCCGGAGTGGCTCATGCAGAACGCGAAAAACGGACTGGATTAAGACTTGATGCAATCTGTATCAAACCGTGAATCGCAAACGACGGAAGCGGCGCAGATCGCGCGCCGAATCCAGCACACCCTGATTTCAAATGTTCTGACGGAAGCTCTCTGGGCAGCACACGTCGCCGAATGTCTGAAATACGGATTTCACGCCGCGATGGTCCCTCCCGCGTGGGTCAAAAGAACCGCGCACAAATTGCGCGATACCGGAATCCGTGTGGCATCGTTCATTGATTTTCCCTATGGAACGATGACCAGCCTTGGAAAAGCCTATGAAGCACAGCAACTCGTCGAAGCCGGCGCCGAAGAGATTGACCTGATGCCCAATGTCGGCTTCCTGCTTTCCGGACTGGAAAAAGAATACCGGGAGGACATCCGCGGGGTTGTCGAAGCGGCTGGGAAGATTCCAGTCAAGATCATGCTGGAACTTCCATTGCTAAACCCGCAGCAGCGGGAAAAAGCAGTTGAGCTGAGCATTGCGGCCGGTGTTGCGTATTTAAAAAATGCCAGCGGCGGAGCGGTCGGTGTCGCCACACCCGAGGACATTCGCTTTCTGCGGAGAGTTGCGCCCGCGCATATCCGTATCAAAGCTTCCGGTGGCATCAAGACCGCCGCGCAAGTACGCGAGTTGCTGGCCGCGGGTGCAGATCTTGTGGGAACAAGTTCCGGAGTGCGGATCATGGAGGAATTGATCCACAACGCGCTGCCCCTGCCGCCGCAACATCCCATCTATTAGCGGAAGCCATGTGACGCGAGCGCATGGCCATGCGAGGCAACACCCGCAGCTATAATCTCCTCATCTTCGGATGAGCCAATCACGAACATCCACTAAAACTGCACCAATGCGGGCGCGCGTCATCGCTGCCGCCGCGCTTCTACTCTTGTTCTCATTCCCAATTGCGTTGGCGCAGAACGCATCCACCACTCAGGCCTCAGTGCCAGAAACCGCGGAGACCCATCTAGGTAAGGGTTACGACGCACTTAAGCAGGACAGATACGAAGTAGCCGTCGAAGAATTTCGAGCGGCACTCGCGATCGATCCCTCGCTCGTTCTGCGTGCGCAATTTCCGCTGGCCGTTGCGTTGTTCGAGCAACACAAGACTGCTGAGGCGCGCCACGAATTTGAAGCGGTGCGCCACGAAGCGGGAGACCATCCAAACATTTTGTATTACCTCGGAAGGCTCGACATCGAGACTCGCGACTTTGTGAGCGCCGTCAGGAACTTGAATCAGGCAATGGCCAAGCCGCCGTTTCCCGACACCGCGTACTATCTTGGGTTTGCCTATTTCAAACAGGGAGATCTCTCCAACGCCGAGAAATGGCTGAACGAGGTAGCACGACTGAATCCCCGGGACTCCCGCATTCCGTACCAGCTTGGCTTCGTCTACCGTAAACAAGGGCGCGAAGACGAGGCGCAGAAGTCTCTGGCACTTTCGGAAGATTTGCATCGCCAGGATGACACCGAGGCCCAACTCCGCACCGAATGCGGAGAGAAACTGGACAAGGGAACGCGCGACGAGGCGCACACAGTCTGCGAGAAGCTATACCACGCCGACGATGCAGAAAGGCTGACCGCGCTCGGCATGATCTATGGCCAGCATGGAGATTTCGAAGCGGCCTTGAAGCCCTTCCTGCGAGCTGCGGAGTTGTCGCGACAATCGCCTCAGGTGCAGTACAACCTGGCCCTGACTTATTTTCAGTTGAACCGGTTCGAAGATGCGCGCGCTCCGCTGGCTCAGGCTCTCACGCGCTGGCCCGACTTATTTCCTCTGAATTCGTTATACGGATCCGTGCTCGTGAAGTTGGGAGACCTGGAAAAAGCCTATGACGTGCTGCGACATGCGCGCCAACTCAACCCGCAGGATGCTTCGACAGCCGAACTGCTGTACGCCACAACCATGAAACTGGCAGAACAAAATGTGGCGGCGCATCAGTATGCAGGGGCGTTGCGTTATTTCGAGGAGGCCGCAACACTCCGGCCACAGGATCCCGAACCTCACCGGGGCATGGCGGAGTCTTATGCTCACGCGGGAAAGCCAGCTCAGGCAGCGGCCGAGCGTCAGGAAGCAGAGCGCCTAAGCAGCAAATGAACGTGCCGTCCAAATTCCGCGGATCTAGACTGCTTCGCGTATACCTTGGCTCAAGGGAATGGACGCGACAACAGCTGTGCCGTTCTCTGCAGATGTGATCTGCACGTGCCCTCCAAACTGTCGCATCCTTTCTTCGATTCCCATCAGTCCCACGCCCGGAACCACTCGATTCGCATGGAGGCGTTCAGGGGCAATACCCGATCCCGTATCCGTGATCTCGACGTGAACGCTATCAGATGCACGGGTCAAGTGGATGTTGGCGGTCGTACTGCCGGAATGGCGGTGAATATTGGTAAGGCACTCTTGCACCACTCGAAACAAGGCGATCTCCATATCACCAGGTAGACGGCCGAAGTCTGGACTCATATGCAGGTCGACCTTAATACCGCTCCGGTCCGCGAAACCATCAGCGTACCAGCGAAGGGCAGAGGGCAGACCGACTTCATCGAGAAGCGGAGGATGGAGCAAATACGACATCGTGCGAAGCTGCCGACTCATGTCCTCGTTGATCGCGACCGTTTGCGCAACCAGGGACTCGATCTTCTCGCCCTTCGCCTCCGCGCTCACCTGATCGAGAGCCAATTTCATGGCCACGAGCATCTGCCCGGTGCTGTCATGAAGCTCCCGTGCAAGGCGCCTTCTCTCATCGTCCTGCAGCCTCAGAATCTTGCCCGTGAGTTCGCGAATCTCTTCGGTCATCTGAGCTAGTTCCTCGGTTCGTTCCTTGACCCGTCGCTCCAATTCATCGTGCGCCTTCTCAAGATCTTTTCGGGCTTTCTCAGCCTCAGCGGCGTGCAAACGAGCCGCCCGCTCCGCCTGCTTCAAGCGCAGCAGCGCTCCGACCGTAGCCAGAAGTTCATCCCGTGAAATCGGCTCGGCAAGATAGCCGTCCGCACCCGTTTCCAGCCCGCGAACCCGATATTCGGTATCTACGAAGGTCGCTGAAATATGAAGGATGGGTATGTGCGACGTACGCGGATTCGCCTTCAAGATCCGGCATATCTCAAAACCATCCATGTCGGGAAGGTGTACATCCAGGGTGATCAGATCCGGGCCTTCCTCCGCCAGGCGGAGCGCGTCGGCGCCGTTGGCCGCCTCCTTTACCGTGTACCCTCCCTCTTTCAGCGTGCGCGAAAGAGAGTAACGGAGCGCATCGTTATCATCAACCGTCAGAATCGTGGTGTCTTTCTTTTCAAGCATAGAAAACCGGAACGCTTCTACCCTTCCGTGTACGACCTGAAGACTCACACGCGAACTTCGCTGGAAGAACTGAGTTTCACCTGCAACCCAGCGCGCGTGAGAGCCTCTGAAAATCGTGCCTCAGCTGATTCTCTCGACGTCGTTTCCTTTGGAACAATATCTACCGCAGCCTGTAAGCGGGCCCGCTCCTCGCTATCCAGCGCCTGAGATGTATAGATCACAACCGGAATTCCCCGAGTGTCCGCGTCGCGCTTCAGCGCATCCAACACTTCGAAACCACTCAGATCGGGCATCGACAGATCCAAAATGATCAGACTCGGCTTGCTCATTCGGGCAAGCCTTAGCCCTTCGACACCACCCGACGCCTCCAACAGGCGCCAACCGCTGCTCGAGAGCAGGCCTTTCAGTAAATAACGGGAGATCTCATCATCATCGACGATCAAGATTTGCCGCTCGTGCCGGTTCAGGGTTTCCTGCAACTGCGCCAACAACCATCCTCGATCAATCGGCTTGGCATGGAAAGACGTCGCCCCCAGCGCCATCGCTTTCTCTTGATTCTCCACAACCGTAACGACAAAGACGGGAATATCCCGCGTCGCTGGATTCTGCTTCAGTTCCTGCAGGAGATTCCAGGAATGCTCCCCCTGCAGAAGCACATCCAGCACAATCGCGACGGGCCTAAACGTGTCCAGGGCTTGTCGAGCTTCCTTGAGATCCTGTGCCGGAACCACCTGAAACTCCGTGCCCTTCAGATATTTTTCGTAAATGAACAGAGCTTCGCGATTGTCTTCCACCACCAGAACCGGCAGCTTTGAAGCATCGAGTTCTCGCTTGACGTCCGGAACATAAACCGCTTCCGTAGCACCTGCATAACGAACGGGAACGGCGGCAAAGAAGGTCGAACCAATTCCCAATTGGCTCTTCACATAGACGTCGCCGCCCAGAAGTTGCGTCAACTTCTTCGATAGCGGAAGTCCCAGGCCGGTGCCCTTCGCGGTCTTCTGAAGCTTGCCTTCCACCTGCTCCCATTCCTTGAATATGCGGGGTTGGTCCTCTGCGGCAATTCCAATGCCCGTATCGGCCACGGAAAAGACCACGGTATCGTCGTGGCCCGTACGCACTGAAACCCTTACTTCTCCACGCTCGGTAAACTTCAATGCGTTGGAAATGAAGTTTCGCAAAACCTGCGAGACCTTGGCCTCATCCGTGTAAAGTTCGGGAATGTCGACCGGATCTTCAAACAGCAGGGTCACAGACGAATTCTGCGCCAGTAACGGACGCAGCATGCCGCGTAGAGCCGCAAACAGGCTCTCCACACTAAACGCAGTGGGCCGAATCGTCACTCTACCCGCTTCCACCTTCGCAAGGTCGAGAAGATCGTTGACCAGATCGGTGAGATCCTGTGCCGACCGCCGGATGAAGGTGACCTGCTTTTCCTGCTCGGCCGTGAGGTCCCCATCCATTCGATCCATGAGGATTTGGCTGAGCGCGAGAATCGAATTCAGCGGCGTGCGAAACTCGTGACTCATGTTCGACAGGAAGTGGCTTTTCAATTCGGACGCCCGCTGCAGAAAGTCCGCCTTGTCGTTCAACTCGGCATAGAGAGCCACGACTCCCCGGTTGGTTTCATCAAGTTCCCGGTTGAGTTGCGCCAACTCTGCCTGCCGCGCCCGCAATTCCTCCAGCGTCCGCATCAACTCTTTGTTTTGCTGCTGCAATTCTTCGTAGGGATTGTCCGAGGGCTTGCGTTCGATCGTGGCCAGCAGCGAGTGCAATTCGGTATCGCCCAGCCGTGTGAACTTGAAAGGAACAATCTTTCCTAACGTGACAACGGTTCCCTTCCCCTTCCCCGTCTGCACCTCGAAGAGGTCCAGCAGGCGCTTCGCACCAATCATGCCGACGCCCATTCCCGTCTTCGACACGTACTTGCCGCCAAGAATCTCGTCGAGGTTGGGAATCCCCGGCCCGTGATCGCGGACCGAAATCAGAAACATCTTCTCGGCTCCATTTTCGATTTCGAAATCGATGGAGCCTCCACCCGCGTATTGGAAAGCATTCCGTACGACTTCAGAAACCGCCGTCGCGATGCGGGTTTGTGCCTGCACATCAAACTTCAGCGCGGCGGCAATCGTACGGGCGCGTTGCCGTGCCAGCACCACGTCGTGCTCGTAGCTGATCTTCATGGTCAGAAGCTTCAGTTGCATGGCGCGCTCACTACCTGTCGATTCTTAGCGATCAAAACCGTGACGTCGTCGCGCTCTCGCGAGAAATCCCGGTACAACATCCCCGCAATCAGCGCGGGATGCTTGCTCCAGATTCCCGGATAGAGTTTCAGATCCCAACTTGACTTCAACCCATCGGAGTGCATGACAAGGATGCTGTCAGACTCCCAAGGGAACGAAAACTCCTGGATCCGGTGGAGGTAGTGTCCTAATGTTCCGTTGTGCGACGCCATACCCCGGCTTCCATTCGGCCGCACAACGGAGGACCCAATATTGCCCACCCCGGCGAACGAGACGACTTGCCTTTCAACATCCAGGGAGGCCACGGCCATGGCAGCGCCACGAGTCTTCTTCAAAGCATCGTGCGAGTCTTGCAGGATTGGGGTTGGCGAATTGGTACGCGAGGCAGCAAACACCTTCTCGGCTTCACGCGCTGCTTCGGACGCCAAAATGCCATGGCCGAGACCATCGACTACGGTCAGCAGCAAACATTCCGAAGTTTTTTTGGCACCCCAGCCGTCGCCGCAAATCTCTTCGCCCTTGATCGGAACCGATACCACGCCCACGTCGATTGGACCGAGATTCTGCGTCACTGTCTTTTGCGGCCAGAACTCCGACAGGACGGCGGTTCCCAGTCCTGGGGCGGTGTAGATGTCGAAAGAGTGAGATAAGCGCTTCATTGCGCCCAAGCCGTTCCCCGGCGTACCCGCAGTGGAGTAACCATCCTGCAAAGCGTTCGTCAGGTCGCGGATTCCCGGCCCTTTGTCGAGCGCCAACACGCGCACCCCGGACGCTCCATTTCCTGTTATCGCTGCTAGTACGATTGTTCCAGTCCCAGCGTGCTTGACCACATTCGTGGCCATCTCAGTCACTACAATGGCGAGCGATCCCCGTTCCCGCTCTCCCAGGTGCGCCTGCTCCGCATAAAGTGCAGCGTGACGCCGGGCCTCCCCCGCGTGCGTTGAGTCGGTCACTCGGATAATCATCATTCAGCCTATTTCCACCGTGTAACCGCGACTCTCGTACCTTTACCTGGTTTCGAATCAATTTCAAACTCGTTGACCAGCCGCTTGGATCCCCCCAAGCCGAGACCCAGCCCCGTTCCGGTGGTAAACCCGTCCCGCAACGCCAGATCAAGGTTGGCAATGCCGGGCCCGTGATCAACGAACGTGAGTCGCACGCCTAACCGCGGGCCGTTGAGCGATTCCAATAGCATCGTCCCGCCACCACCGTAGATCAAGGTGTTGCGCGCCAACTCGCTCGCAGCCGTGACCAGTTTGGTCTGATCCACTAGCGACAATCCCACCTGGGCCGCAACTTCGCGCACGCGTCGCCGTACTGCGACCATGTCGGGCTCGGCAACCACCGGGATCGTCTCACTATGGACGACTGACATGGTTGGTGGCCTTCCGTTTGACGGCCTTATGACCGTTCACCGACTGCTTCAACAGCTCCATTCCAGCGTCGACGTTGAGAGCCGTACGCACTCCCGGAAGAGACATGCCCAACTCCACCAGCGTAATCGCCACTGCCGGTTGCATTCCTACAACCACGGTCTGCGCATCGAGCACCCGCGACATCGCTGCGATATTTCCCAACATTCGGCCGATGAAGGAATCGACGATTTCCAGACTGGAAATATCGATGAGCACTCCGTGCGCCCCAGTCTCGCTGATTCGCGTGGTGAGATCTTCTTGCAAAGTCATCGCCAGGCGGTCATGCATATCCACCTGGATTGTTACTAACAAAAACTCACCCATCCGAAGGATCGGTATCTTTTCCAAGAAATCTCCTTATGCCATTTTCAGGAATGCTCGAGCGCCAGTCCTGTTCTCTCCAATGCCAGGGCAAATGCATCCGAGAGAGTGGCCTTGGTGGTCACATCCAGGAGATTGATTCCCAGGTGCACAATGGTCTGCGCGATCTGCGGACGCACCCCGCTGATAATGCAATCCGCCCCCATCAGGCGGGCCGCGGTAACCGTCTTCAGAAGATGCTGGGCAACGACGGTATCCACCGTAGGAACGCCCGTGATGTCGATAATGGCCACCCGAGAATTCGTCTTTACGATGGCCTCGAGCAAGGCCTCCATCACCACCTGCGTCCGGGCGCTGTCCAACGTTCCAATCACAGGGAGCGCAAGAATGCCGTCCCATAACTTCACTACGGGAGTGGAAAGCTCGAGCATCTCTTCCTGTTGTCGGCGAATTAATTCCTCGCGTGACTTCAGAAACATCTCGGTCGTGTAGAGACCGAGCGAATCAATCAACTCCGTCGTCGACCAGAGGTCGTCTGCCAAAGCGTTCGTATCCGTTCCAACCTGATCCCGCAGCAGCGAAAACAGAGGCTTCTTCACCGAAAGAACAAAAGTTGCGGTTTCCGTGGGCGTAAAGCCCTGTTGCGCCCGGCTTCTCGAGATTTCATCCAGTTGCTCGCGCGTGGGCGTCCAAGCCGCCGCTTCCACGTCGAGATTGCCGGATTCCACGCCTTGCCGCAAAAGCTTGAGAAAACGCGAACACTGATTTCGCAGATCGGAGTCTTTCATCAGATCCGCACGGCGCGTCGCTCCACTCATCTCCTTGATCCACTCCTCTAAAAGGGAGCTCTCGTGCTTGGCCAGTACTTCCGTCAACCCAATCGCTCTGGAACTCTGCAATCCTTTACTCATCTTGCGCTCCTAAAGAGATTCCTTAGATCTCACACGTTGACCTAATATCCATCAATTTCCGGTCCGAATGCTACAAGAGCCTTTGCGATTCGTCCGCAGGACGGCGAACAATTGGCGGAGCATTGGGGAGGGCCTGCCCGCGCTAGCTGCGAAAATAGTTATGCTATGCGGGCACCCGAGGCGAGGCCTATACAGTTTTTACTGTAGGTCAGACGAAACCGATTTAGATTCACATTCCGCTAGGCGTCCCGCTCAACAAATTCCCGTCCGGTTCGCCGCAAGGCGAGTTCGAAAGCGTCGTGGAGGGTAGCTTTCGTCGTAATATTCAACAAATCAATCCCCAGGTGGACGATCGTCTGTGCAATCTGGGGCCTGATCCCGCTGATGATGCACTCTGCTCCCATCAAACGGGCCGCGGTCACCGTCTTCAAGAGATGCTGTGCCACCACCGTATCCACGGTAGGAACTCCCGTAATGTCGATGATCGCGACCTTGGAATTCGTGCTTACAATCGCTTCCAGAAGGGTTTCCATCACCACCTGAGTTCGCGCGCTGTCCAGAGTCCCAATCAGCGGCAGGGCGAGGATGCCGTCCCATAGCTTCACCACAGGAGTCGACAACTCCAGCATGTCTTCTTGCGCCCGGCGAATCAGGTCTTCCCGCGTCTTCAAAAAGGTTTCCGTCGTGTACAGCCCAAACCCGTCCAGCAGTTCTGTTGCGGCCCACATTTGGTCAGCAAACTCTCGCGGATCCCGAACCTCGTCCCTGAGCCTCCGAAAAAGAGGTTCCTTGAAAGAGAACACGAACATTGCGGTTTCGGAGGGCGAGAACCCTTGGATGGCGCGGCTCTTGGAAATCTCACACAGCAACTCTCGTAATCCGTCCCATTGGGATGCTCCAGTACGAGTGGCACCATCGCTGTCAATGCCGGCTCGAAAGCCCGACAGAAAAGTCCGGCACTGCTGCCGCAATTCGGATTCGGATATGGACGCGGAGCCGCGAGTGTTTTGCCTTATGTTCCCGATCCACTCATCCAGAAACGAGCGCTCGTCGCGGGAAAGAATCTCAGACACCGGACTACCGACGCCGGTAATTTGGACCATACATCCTCCTTCGAATCGGACAGATGAAAACCCGCCGGGGGTTCCCATATCCAGGTTCAAAGAGTTGAAACTGAGATCCTAAGGATGGCTCCGGTATCTGGGAAGCATACTCTGGATGCATGCCAGTGTATAGGAGGTCGCCAGCATAGATGGTCGGCATGCCTTCGCCAGTTTGGACCGCGCATCTTTCTGCCTGTCGCGCCCGCAACAATCGAATTGGCAAAATACACGCGCCCTAAAAAACCATTGTAGAATACGCATTCTAAACAATCGGCGAGCCAACCCGTGACTGAACGTCTTCCCAAGATCGTTTTGATCAGTGCGACCGTTTTATGTTCGCTGCTGTTGCCGTATGCTGCCTTTGCCTGGCCTGGGTATTTCGCCAACGTAAACTATTTGGGCGGACTCGTTTTCCTCGAATTGATTGTCGCCGCCGTTTGGATGTACCGGAGTGTCTTCTTTCCAATCGTCGTCGTGTCATTCCTGTTTGCGGGCTTGAATCTTCCGGTTGGGCAATTCTGGACAGCTGGGCGTTGGGCAGTTCTTGGTGTAGGCGGGTTCGTCGGCTTGGTCATGATGCTCAAGGACCGGCGCTATCACTTCGGCTTTTTTCATGCCCTGGCAGTATTTGCTGTTCTGGCAGCTGCTACGTCTGCGGCGGTATCCCGCTATTCAGGCGTCTCGGCGTTGAAGGTTCTCAGCCTCTCTTCGCTATTCCTTTACGCTGGCACCGGAGCGCGGCTGGCCGTCGAGGGGCGAGAAAACCGCTTCTTCCCCCGACTCATCATGGGATGTGAGATTTTTGTAGGGGTGATGGGCTTAGCATCCCTCTCTGGAATCGAAGTCTTGGGTAACCCCAACTCGCTGGGCGCGGTAATGGGGGTTGTCGGCGCGCCTCTTCTGTTTTGGGGCATGCTGGTCGCCGAGAAGCCGTTCATTCGGCGTCGAAGACTTATTCTCTATTTCCTCTGCGTGTATCTGGTCTTCGCAAGTCACGCGCGGGCGGGCATGATCGCGGCTGTTGTATCGTGCGGATTTCTGTGCGTGGCATTACGCAAATACAAGATGTTGGCACAAGGGTTGGTCATCCTCTCCATTCTCGTCGCGGTATATGCCATTGTGCGTCCGGAAGCATTTTCGCAAGCCATGTCTTCGTTCACGGCGAAAGTCGTATTCAAAGGAAACGATCCGAGCCGAGGCCTGTTCGAGTCTCGTACCAACCCATGGCAGGATGCCCTCGACACAATCCAAAATAACCTCTGGTTTGGAACCGGCTTCGGAACAACAGACAACGGGCAGGACGCGAAAGATAATCTGGGGAATTTCTCGGCTACCAGCGCTACGTCGACGGAGAATGGCAGCAGCTATCTCGCAATCGCCATGTGGGTCGGGATAATCGGAATTCTGCCTTTCTTGATGTTGCTTGCGTTTCTCCTGAAGAAGATCGGCCAAACCTTTAAGTGGATGTGGGCGACCGGCAGTCCCTTCCATCCGGCCGTCCCACTCGCCATGTTGATGGTTGCGGGCCTGATTCACGCCACTTTTGAAGACTGGCTCTTCGCTCCTGGCTATTACTTATGCGTATTCTTCTGGAGTCTGGCGTTTGTGTTCGCCGATCTGGCCCCGTCATCTCGCCGTTCCCAACTTGTGCCGCAGCACCTCCCCAATGCTGCCGGCCACGCCTTGGCCTTTCCACCGATCATGCCCGCGTCATAATGCAACACCAGGATGTCGACGACATTGTGTCCGCATCCCCTTCGAGTGATGCCCTGCAGGAACAGCAACCCTCGATTCTCGCCGAAGATTCCCAGGAAATCAGCGATGGCCGCTCCACGCACAATTTCGACGGCATCGAGGCAGAAGAAATGGTCGGGGAGAGAGGATTTGAACCTCCGACCCCCTGGTCCCGAACCAGGTGCTCTACCAGGCTGAGCCACTCCCCGACGTATGCAGGGGCGCTGGAGGAACTGCGGGGCGCCCTTAGCAGGAATTGCTGCAGTACTCGAAAATTATAGCACTCCCGCGGACAGCGGCGGCTCTAGAGCAGCAGCCACCCTTTCATCAGGAACTGGGCACTCGTTCGTCGGGATTCGGCACACTCGCCTCATTGGCACGGTTGTCGGAAACTCGGCCTACCGCTACGATAGATCTTCGTTGCACTTCCCTTCATGAAAACCGCGTTCACGGCTAGCCGACTCTATACTCCGGTCGAGGAGATTCAGAACCCGCTCCTTGTAGTCGAGGACGGCCGCATTACAGAGGTCGCCTCTCGAGCCACGAAAGCTGTCCCAGGAAATACTTCGCTCATTGATTTTGGCGATGCCGTCCTTGCTCCAGGATTTGTCGATATCCACATGCATGGCGGAGCCGGAGTTGACCTCATGCGGGCATCCCTCTCAGATTTGCCTTGCCTGGGCCAGTTTCTGACAACCCACGGCGTAACGGGATATTTCCCTACGACCGTCGCCGCGCCTCTCGACCCAACCTTTGCGACGCTCGGACGGTTGGCCGACGCCATCGAAGCAGCCGTTGCTCCCTCCAATGGCGACGCTCTTCAAGCCCGGCCCCTCGGAATCCATCTCGAGGGGCCGTTTCTCTCCCATAAGCGGCGGGGAGTCCATCCCCCGGAAAACCTCGTCACACCTACTCTCGAAATCTTCGAAAAGCTTTGGCAAGCCGCGCGCGGGCATGTGCGCATGCTGACCATTGCGCCGGAAATTCCGGGGGCCATGGAAGTCATTACTGAGGCCGCCAAACGGAACGTCTGCGTGAGCATCGGCCACTCCGACGCTGAAATGCCGGTCGCACAAGACGCGGTGAAAGCCGGAGCGCGCCACGCCACCCACACCTTCAACGCAATGCGCCCCCTGGATCATCGCGAACCTGGGATCATCGGCGAAGTTCTCAGCGACGATCAAATGAGCGCCGACATCATCGTCGACGGAATTCACGTGGCGCCAGAGGTTGTGAAGCTGTTTCTCAGGGCGAAGGGATACGAGCGCGCGGTGCTCATCACCGACGCGATCTCCGCAACCGGCATGCCCGATGGACGCTACCAACTCGGTCCCATCGAGGTCGATGTGAAGGATGGCAAGTGCACGTCCGGTGGCAGCCTCGCCGGAAGCGTCCTCACCATGGATCGCGCCGTGCGCAACGTCACGAGATTTTCCAACTGGAGCCTTCGCGAGGCAGTCCGGGCCGCCACGCTGAATCCGGCGCGGGCCGTGGGATTGTCAAGAAATCATGGAATTCTTGAGTCAAGGGCGCCGAAGCGGACTTCACGGTGCTGAGCCCGTCTGGAGAGGTGCTCAAGACTATCGTGCGAGGGCGAGGCTTCTAGCAGTAAACCATACTGCAACCGTGGAACGGCGGCCGTTCTGCTCTGCATAGATTAGACCGGCGGCTATTGCGAACGCTAGCTAGTTGGGCTTGCGGCGACGTGCATCCACCAGATGATGCATCAACATCAGTTCGTCAACCCGTGACAGCTGATCCAGGAAAGAACTTCCTGTCTTTGGCGTTTCATCACTTGCGGTTTTTGCCGAACCGGCCTGCCGTAATTTATCTCCAAGTTCCGGTTCATTGCTCATCACCTGTGAATAGAACCATAGGAAATGCCGCATCTGGTCCAGAGCCGAGCGCAGGGTCTCAATCGGCTCCGTCTCCGAAAGCGAGTTGAGCGCTTCCATCAGTTCCGGGTCGCTCGGAGCCTGCATGGCGGCGCAATTCAGCTCCTGCTGGATCGTTCGCAGATCTTCCGTGACGCGCGCGATTCGTAGATGAAGGTCGTCCATATCTTCGCTGGCCATTATGTTTGCCATCCAACCATCTCATCGGCAACGCGCAACGAATAGATGTCCCACGGGCATGCGCCTTTCGTAATTCTGGCGTTACTTTGGAGCGTGCAAAGGTCACCAGGGCCAAACGCCTTGACTGGCGCGGTGTTTCATCATGCCCACATTAGGTCGCAACGGGAGAATAGAACGGTGCATCGCTGAACCTGGCGATTCCGGCCGCGACCATTGGTGCAATTACACCCGGTCCAAAGTCACTAACTTCATTGCAGCTCCGTATCAAGTGGCGACGGTCGCCTCGGCGGTCCAAGCTGGGGCGAAGCCCGGCGCACGCGCCCCAGCGTCCCATGCATCGCCCATTTGTGATAAAACCACGCGAATGCCACAAACGCTTCCGCCAAGCTCTTCCAGCCATCCTCTCGTCCGCGCCATTGGCCGTTGGAGCCTCACTGCCCTAGTGGTGAACTCGGTGATCGGCAGCGGTGTGTTCGGACTTCCCTCCACAGTCGCTGGCATTCTTGGAAAGTTGAGCCCGTTGGCCGTCGTCCTCGCCGGTGCGGGAATGGCGGTCATCTTCGGTTGCTTCGCCGAGGTTGCTTCTCAATTTCAGCAAGCCGGAGGCCCTTACCTCTACGCGCGCGCAGCGTTCGGGCGCGCCATGGGCATCCAGATGGCCTGGATGCTCTGCCTTGGACAGGTGGCAGCTCCGGCCGCGAACGCGAATCTGTTTGTGATTTATCTGGGCGAGTTCTGGCCGCACGCGACCGACCCACTCCCGCGTGCTCTCATCCTGACGGTATTGGTGGGAATCCTGGCACTCATCAATGTGCGCGGCGTCCGCGCCGGAACCCTGGTCAGCAACCTGTCGACGACCGCGAAGCTGGTGCCTCTGTTCGCGGTCATTGCGATGGGATTCTTCGTGATGCGCACGCACCCCACCGGAATCTCTCATGGCGCGGCCTTTGCCATCACCACAAACCAATGGCTGAAGGCCGTGTTGCTGCTCGTCTTCGCCTATGGAGGCTTCGAAACCGCGCTCGCTCCCATGAGCGAGGCCAAGAATCCCCGGCGCGATGCCCCCTTTGCTCTGTTCGCTGCTCTCATCGCCTGCACCCTGATCTACGGGCTCATTCAGTGGGTTGTTGTCGGCGTTCTTCCCGACGCAGCGCACAGTCAGCGTCCTCTGGCGGACGTTGCGCGAATCGCGGTCGGTTCGCTCGGCGCCGCCCTGGTTGCAGTGGGCGCACTCATTTCTTTTTACGGATACCTGAGCGCCAAGATTCTCGGCATGCCGCGGGTTACCTTCGCCCTGGCGGAACAAGGGGATTTTCCCAAAGCATTCGCTGCCGTCCATCCGCGCTTCCACACGCCATACGTCTCGATTCTGGTGTTTGCAGTCCTCGTCTGGGGATTCGCTCTGAGCGGGGAATTCAAGTGGAATGTAACCCTCTCTGCCGTTGCCCGCCTGCTCTACTACGGAGTGTGTTGCGCCGCACTACCTGTGCTCCGCAAGAAGCAACCAGGGAGTGCCGGCTTTCGCCTCCCGGCGGGAAATCTCTTCGCAGCGCTCGCGGTTCTAATGTGTGCCGCCCTGGTAACGCGCGTCGATTTCGGCCAATCCCTGATCGTGGCCGCCACAATCGCCCTGGGCGTCTTGAACTGGCTCGCTGTTCGACACCGCACCCCAGTGGGCTCTGCTTAGTTCGTGTAAATCCGCACGTAGTCCACCAACATCTCCGACGGAAACGGAGTGCTCGAATCTGGCGGACCCGGCCAACTTCCACCAATCGCCAGATTCAAGAGAATGAAATTGCTCTGCCCCG
The DNA here is from genome assembly GCA_963788555.1 of uncultured Acidobacteriaceae bacterium. Taxonomy (GTDB): domain Bacteria; phylum Acidobacteriota; class Terriglobia; order Terriglobales; family Acidobacteriaceae; genus Sulfotelmatobacter. The sequence continues at coordinate 262,835 of CAWBHM010000012.1, forward strand.
CATCGAACGGCCACACTGCGCCATCATTCAAGGGCGTCAGACTCGCTGCGGTGTAGGTCGCATAAACATTAGAGGGATCGTCAATGTAATATTTCACGCTGCCCGGGGACCAGATCATGCCGTACATATGCCACTGCGCCGCCGTCACTCCGCTGGGAAAGTCATATTGAGTGCCCAGATTCGATCCGCCCGTGAAACCGGTCCCGTGAATGGAGCCCTGGTTCCAATCGGGCGTCCCCGCCGCATTTACCCGCTCCAGCACATCCTGTTCCCCGCACGCCGGCCAATTCACGTTGTTGATGTTGTTGCCCATCAGCCATGCCGCCGGCCAGAAACCCTGCGCCTCCGGCACCAGCGCACGCACTTCCAGCCGTCCATACTGAAAGCTGAACAGCCCCTGCGTCTTCAGCCGCGCCGACGTATATACGCCAGGCGACGGCTGCTGCGCTTCGATATGCAGATAGCCATCGGTCCCGACGAACTCGCTGGGACTGGCCGTGCTGCACGGCGACGTGGACGATCCCCACGCACAGTAGTTCTCCAGTTCTCCATTTCCAAACCCGCTGTTACCGGTGTCATACGTCCAAACCGTGGGATCCGGTTGCGCCGCCGCGCCACTCGTGTTCGTGAACTCGTCGCTCCACACCAGCGTACCCGACGGAACGTTAGGCGAGAAGGTCTGACTCGTAACCGTACTGATCATCAGCACGGGAGCGCCCCCTACGGCAATCGCTTTGACGGTGAGGTTCGACGCCACCAGAAAAGGCGCCTGATACTGCGGTGAAGCTGGAGTGGGTGTGCTGCCATCGACGGTGTAAAAGATGACAATGCCCGTGCTTCCGGCAAGGCTGACAATCACGGCTCCATTCTGAGCGGGGGCCGTGGAAATAGTCGGCGCGGCGGGCGCCATCTCGGTGCCGCCTCCCAACATTGTCCCGCTGCCGCCTCCACCACATCCACACATCAAAGCGCTCGCCAGGAAAACCGCCGTCGCCACCTGCGCTCGCATAGTTCGCCTCTGCTTAGGAGCCGAAAGGCTCTTTCGCTGCTTCCTATTTAACCGCCGGCATATCCCGCGGTCAACGCGCAGCACCATGAATGGCATGATTTGGCTGCCCGTTCCGGCGCGCCGCCTTGCGACCTCTTGAGCAACAACCGCGACTATGCTTCCACCGCCGAGTGTTCCATCTCCAACAGCGTCTTCTTCCTCCCGATGCCCCACCGATAGCCACCCATGCTGCCATCCTGGCGAACAACTCGATGACACGGAATCGCCACCGCAACTGGATTCGTTGCGCAAGCCCGCGCCACCGCACGAACGGCGCGTGGCTCCCCAATCCCCTTCGCCACCTGGCTGTATGAGCGTGTGGCTCCGAATGGAATCGATTGCAGATACGCCCACACTCGCCGCTGAAACGCCGTTGCCCGGATGTCGAGCGGCAACGACGAGTCCAAGTCTTTGCCCCGCATGTGCCTCAGCAACGCACTCGCCCACGAACGCAGCCCACCCTCATCCACCTTGCGCGTGGCAAACGGGAATTCCCGCTTCAGCCCTTCGATCAATTCCCCATCTGTCCGTGCAAATTGGATGGAACAGATTCCCCGCTCGGTCGCTGCGATCAGCATCCGTCCCAGCGGCGAGTCAGCACAGGTATATCGAATCGCGGCGGCAATGGCGCCCCGCGGCGGTACTTGTCGGGCGTCATGCCCAGTTGCGAAGCAGTCTTCTCGTAAAGCCGACTGCTGGACCCGTATCCCGCGTCATACATCGCCCGCGTCACCGAATCGCCCGACTGCAGATTCCTCTTCAACATCCGCAACCGGCACGAGTCGGCATACTCCCGCGGCGTGATTCCCAGCACCGCCTTAAAGCGACGCTGCAAATGAAACGGGCTTTGGCGGAATTCTTTGGCCAGCCGGTCCAGCGTCAGCGGCTCATCGAGATGCTGCTCGATAAACCGGCAGATCGCCTTCACCCCGTCAGACTCAGCATTCCCGCTGAACGACTTTGGCCGGCACCGCAAGCACGCCCGATACCCGGCCTGCTCCGCCCGTTCGGGATTGCAGAAGAATCGAACGTTCTCCCGCCGCGGCCGCCGCGCCGCACACGACGGCCGGCAATACACTCCAGTACTTGAAACGGCAAATACGAATTCCCCGTCGCGCCCCGCATCGCGTGCAATCACTGCTTTCCAGCGCGCATCGTCGGATACCTCCGCCGCTAAGCTCGCCGCTTTGGGTTGACGATCTGTCGTTGGCATCGGCTTGTTCATTGCCTCGAAGCTTTCCGTTGTGAGTATGGCATTCGTTGTCATAGCAAGGAAAGCTTATGGCGAAGCATCCCAAGTGGACTATCCGATTCTTGCGGTCAAAGCAAAATCGACCGCTTCAGGCCACCTGCATTTGCGCCTGCCTCCCGAAACAGTTACAGTTCCCCGGGGACGCTTTTCACTCTCCCACTCGAGGACCAACTCTCATGAAGACTCATCGTCTGGCGATCCTGGTCGCCCTCACTCTCGCCACGCTCGCCTCTGCCGCCGCACAGCAGGCATCCAAGCATGTACTCAGCGCCGACGAACTGAAGAAAGCCGTCCCTACGGAATATTTCTTCCGCGGCCAGAAGGCGCCGGTGCAACTGCGCAACGCCGTTGGATTTCAGCTGGCCGACAGCAAAATGACACTAGCCTCGCTCGTCGACGCCTCGGGCTACTCCACCGCCATCCAGCAGAAATACCAGGGCTTGCTCATCACCGAAACCAAACTCAACATCGGCGGATCTCAACTTGCCGCCAGGTCAGTACGGATTCGGCTTCACTTCTGACGGCAAGTTCCTCGTGATGGACGTCGCCAACAACGACGTGCTCAGCACGTCCTCTCAGACCGACTCGGCCCTGCAGCATGCCGTTCCACTGAAACTGGTAGAGGACGGCGCAGGCTACAAGCTTTACGCCGGAAAGAAGTGGGTGGGAATTAAAGCAGAATAGATCTAAGAGCTCGACATATCTGCACCACCGTGGAAGAGCGGCGCTTCGAGAGCCGCGTTAAGCGTCCGGAATCGAAATGGCTTCAGCCCCGTGGTCGATGTTCCTTGCAGAGCCTGCTGCCGTTAGTGCGAAAGCGGCTGAAACGGTCCCAACACGGTCGTCATGCCCGCTCTCTTGCGCAGTTCCGTCAGTAGCGCCCCTGCGGCGTTCTGATACGTCTTGCTGGGATCGGAAGGATCGGCCCATACTGCGTCATAAATAATCTGCGCCGCTTCTTTCAGCTCCAGGTGCAACGCCGCCTCGTAAACATCCAGCCGCTCCTGCAGTCGTTCATAGCAGGCCGGACAGATTTCCGCGTGCGCCGGCTCCCCGGAATGGTGTTCGCCAAATTTGCAGACAGATTCCGGAGCGTTCACGACCCCGGCATGCGCTTCCATCAGCTGCGACTTGAATTGACGAAGAAATTCCTCGCGCTCCTGCTCGACCACGGCTGTATCCGGAATCGGCTCGCTCACGGTCTGCGCCACTCGCGGCGGTATTTTTGGCGCGACCGGCGAAACCCGCTCGCTATGCTTGCAAGTCGGACAGACATCGAGATCGGCTGGATAATACAAATGACACTTCGAACACGGCAACCCGTACCCCGTGGGCTTGCGAGCTTCTTCCCGCGCATTCATCCGCGCGGCGCGCTCGTGTCCTTCGCCAAGGTTGCTTGTACGGCCGCGTTGGCGCTTGTCTGCTGGGTTCGAGGTGCGTTCGTCGCCATCGGAAAGTCTCCCTGATCTCCCGTTGTTCGATCAGTGGTTCTCGAACTTGACTCTAGTGTAAGTACTATTCGCAGCGTTCGCCTAAGCACCGTAGTACCATCGGCGGCATTGGCCGAGCGGTCAACCTTTCGTCCGGGCCAGGTGCCAGTCTGCGCTTTTAACGCGAGCTCGGTTCCTTCATCAGCTTAAGGAGCTCTTCGCGCCGCGCCCGGTAGAGCGTGCGCTCGGGATCGAGCCGGGAAGCCATTTCCAGCTCCGACAATGCTTCGTCGTACCGGTCCATGCTCATCAGGCACGCCGCCAGCGAATAGTGATTGTCCGCCGACGCATTCACCCGCAGCGCTTCGCGAAATTCTTTTTCCGCCGCGTGCAACTGTTGCTGTTGGAACAGCACAGTTCCCAGGAGGTGATGAGCTAGGTCGGAATCGGGATTAAGAGAAACCGCCAGCCGCAACTCATGCAGAGCATCTTCCGGTTGATTGGCGAGCAATAACGCCTGCCCCAGGATGCGGTGCTCGGTCGATCCCGTCGGATTCTGCCGTACAGCCAGCCGTAGTTCGTCGACCGCGGCATCGTAGTTCTTCTTCGCCATGTACGCGCTGGCCAGGCAAGCGTGTCCCTGCTGCCACTCCGGATGCTCCCGGTAGAGTGCGTGCATCTCTTCAATCGCCGAGTCGAAGTTGCCCTGATCGCAGTACGTATTGCCCAGATTGTTTCGGACGGAAGCTTCTCCCGGCGCCAGCCTCTTGGCTTCGCGGTATTCCGTCACCGCCTGCGCCAGGTTGCCCTCTTCGTGCAGGATCAATCCCAGGTTCGAATGAGCCTCCCAAAACGCGGGCCTCAGGCGGATCGCCTCTTCATACGCCGCAATCGCTCGCGGCAGGTTGCCATCCGCGTGCAGGGCGATGCCCATGTCGTAGTAAGTGTCGGCATTGCCGGGATCACGCGCCAGCGACTCGTTATAGGCATGCACCGCCGCCTCGTACTGGCCATTCGAGTACAGCCCCAGCCCAAGATACTGATATGCTTCCGCATTTTTCGGATCGATGCTCAGCGCCGTCCGTGCCTCGGCAATGGCGTTCGGACCGTCATCCAGCCGGTAGAAAAGGTAGGCCAGCGCGCCGTGGTTCTCCGACAGATCGGGCATCATCCGCGTGGCCTGTGCCAGTTCGTCGTAAGCCTCGTCCCAATTCTCTTGCTGCCGGTAGATCACGCCGAGAGCAAAATGCAGGGCCGGATTCTGCGCATCCGCCTCCAACAACCCGTGAAGCAGGACTTCGGCTTCGCTGGAAATGCTGCTGGCGGACCTCGCTGGCAGCCTTCAGCAGAGCCTCTGGGACGGGCGGGCCTATCTTCGCCGAGAGGACGTTCCCCGAACTCAGCACTACCATCAACTCTTGATCGGCTCCCGCCGATTCCATCTGCCGGAGTTCGCTCTTGGTCGGCAGTGTCGCGAGCCCACGCTCCTTTACCAGCCGAGCGAGCTGCTGGCTGGGAACACCTCCGACCAGCCATGCGGCCAGTTGGGTGGTATTGACCGGGGCTGTCGTTGATCGGCTGCCGATCAATGGACTGGGCAGCGGCCGCCGCCAGACTGAAAGCACAGATAAGGATAATAAAGCCTTGAGCTCTCACCGGACTCCCCAATGGATGAATTGGCTTGCTGGTGGCGGCTTTGCGGGCCATGCGATTCGCAAACCCTGAAAGAAACCCCTTCAGAACCATAGCCCGACGCGGAAGCCGCGGGTAAGGTCACGGAGGTAACCGGGCAGCAATGACTGCGCTGCAGTGTCGCCTCCCTTCCGCCGCTCGCAGTGTGATTGAAATCACATGGGACCGTGGCAGGCTTCACCGAAGATCGGCAGCGGTACGGTAAAATCATGAAAAGGCTATAGATCGTCCCGGACCGAGGTCCCTTGACCTTTCCCCCGCGACGCCAATAGCGTATGATTTGTAAATCGTTAGTTTTGCTCCTTGGAGGCTCCGATGTTTGAAGGTCTATTTCAACCGATGCACCTGATCATTATTTTTGCCATCGCCTTGCTGGTGTTCGGTCCCAAGAAATTGCCTGAACTCGGCAAGGGTCTGGGTGAAGGGATTCGTGCCTTGAAAGAAGGCATGAAGGATAATGCCAATCCCCCGGCGCAGCAGGCTTCGACCGATCCGAACAAGAAACCTGAAACCAAGAGCTAGGCGGCTCCCCACTCGAGGAGCATCACGGCGCAGTATCTTCCAGGCATTCTCCGCTTTGTCGCTGACGTATTCGTGTTTCCGTTTCTGAGGCAACCCCGGGCAGTTTTTCTATCTCAAATCTCGTCCGTCTCGGAGGCAGCCGTGTTGCGTAGATTCCAACTCTTCACCCTGACCGCTTCTGCTGGGACTCTCCTCGGCTCTGTTCGCCGACCAGGTCACATTGAAAAATGGCGATCGCCTCACCGGCACCGTCGTCAAATCGGACGGCAAGACGCTCGTCCTGCACACCGATGCCGCCGGAGACGTCACGATTCAGTTCGACTCCATTCAGGACATCAAAACAGACGCGGAGTTACATGTCAGCCTGAAGGGTGGAAAGACCGCGGTTGGCCCCGTTACCACAACGGACGGCAAGATTGAAATCGCTACCAAGACCGCAGGCACAGTCGAAGCCCCCAAAGACGACGTAACGTTGATCCGCAACGATGCCGAGCAGACGGCTTACGATAAGTCGCTGCATCCCGGACTTACGCATGGCTGGAAGGGCGGCGCGAACGTGGGCTTCTCGATCGCTCGCGGAAACAGCGAGACCGAAAACCTGGCGCTGGCGTTTAACGCCGTGCATCCCACGCTCAACGACAAGATCACGATCTACGCGAGTTCGATCAACACGCAGAACGACCTCGCCGACACCCAGCACGGTCGCGAATCTGATGCAAGGCGGACTGCGGTACGACCGCAACCTGAATCCGCAAGCTGTTTGTCTTTGGCGCCGGCCGACTTCACCACCAACGCCCTGCAGTTTCTGGATCTGCGGCAGGTGTACACCGGGGGCTTCGGCTTCCACGCAATCGCGTCTGACACTACGACCCTCGACTTCCTCGGCGGCGTCAACTACACCCACGAAACGTACTCCAATGGCACTCTAATCGCGGGAAGCATCCCTCCCGGCGTTACGACTCTTACGGCGTGACCAACAAATTCGTGGCTCTTACCCTGGGCGACGAACTCATGCACAAACTCGGAAAGAGCACAGTCCTCACCCAGAATATGTACTTCTATCCCGACCTGCAGAACACGAGCAACCACCGGTGGACGTTCAATCTCGGCACCGTAACCAAGATCAGCAAGTGGTTCGGCTGGCAAAACCAGTTCGGCGACATCTATGTCTCCAATCCCCCGATCAGTGCCAAGAAGAACGACGTCATCTTCACCACCGGCCTGAACATCGCATTTACCCACTAAGCCGATAGAGTCCTGGAGGTGCCCCATCCTAAATGTCGCGATTTTGCGATGTTAGGATGGGGATCTTTGCTTCCGTTGGAAGAAATCCCCGCATCTCGGAGGACATCGCAAAGCCTCCCACGGGGGCGGTTTTTCAATCATCCATCAAAAATCATCGATCAACAATTTTCTGTCTAGTCGATCCCGTGAATCCTCATGCTCACCAGCTGATCGATGCTGAGGTCGTGAATTCCGCGCGCCCTCATGTCGCTGATGTATTCCGGCGTCACGTTGTGAATGCGCATTGCGATCAAATCATCCGGATCGGGATGCGAATATCCCAGGCTCTGCAGTTTCTGGATGAACTCCGGAGAAACCCCGTGAATGCGAAACGCGATCAGCTTCTCCAGGTCGACGTGATCGTAGCCGCGCTGCTTGAGTTCGGCCATCCATTCCGGAGTCGCGCCGTGAATTCTCATCGCAATCAGCGTGTCCTCGTCCGGCGAGTAACCAGCCTGATGCAGGCTGCGCACCATCTCCGGACGTCACGCCGTGAATGCGGAAGGCGACTAGCTTGTCCGCATCGGAAATCTTCAGTCCTTCCGCGCGTAGCGCCTCAATAAACGCTGCGTCCACGCGGAAGATGCGGAACGCGATCAGCTTGTCCGCATCGAGGTCGCTCAGATGCTCGCTCTTCATCTGCTTCGCGAATTCGAGGCTGACATCCTGAATCGCCATGCCGAACTGCTTCTCGTCGTCGACCGAGAAACCAATCGCCCGCATCTCCCGCGGATAATTTGCGTCCGGCTGGAAATGGAAGAGTCCCGCGCCTTCTCCGTTGTTGAGGAATCCTTCGCACTCGATCTTGCCCGCGTCGCGCGTGATTGTGAAGTGAACGTCCTGACGTCCAGCTTTCGAGAAGTCCACACCCTGGAATGAGCTTGCGGGCCAATCCGACTGATGGCTGGACGTTCCGCCATGATGGTGTTCGATCAGCGAGAACTCGACTTTGCCGGCATCGTCGGACTTGCTGATCGTCCAGTCGCCGCTACGATTCTCCGCCGCGCGGTTCTTCACCACAAACAACACCACGCAAGAGGCAAACACTAAATAGGCAAGGGTTCGTCGCATTCTCATAAATTCTCTCCTTAAGTATTTGGACAGCTGAACTGCACCTGTGGCGACGGCCGCCGCAGCCGTCCAAGCGTGGGCGAAGCCCCGCGCTAAAGCACAACGAATCTAGATGTCAGACTTCTCTAGATATCAGCCTTCGAATCCAGAATCCCCAGTTGCCGAAGCTGAATCAGTTTCTGCAACGTCAGATCTTTGAAGCCATGCTGCTTCGCCCGCTCGATGAACTCGGGAGTCACATCTTGCACCTTGGCTCCGATGATCTCGCCAATGTCCGACCTTGAATCCCGCCGATTGCAGCGCCTTGATGTATTCGGGCGTGACATCTTGCACCTTCATCCCGATGAGTTCGCTAGCAGTCGGTTTGAGGCCGAGCGCCTGAATGCCGCGCACATACTCCGGCGTCACATCCTGCACGCGCATGCCGATGACATCGTCTGTGCGTAGATCGATCCCCAGATCGTGCATCGCCTTCAGATACGACGGAGTGACATCCTGCACTTTCATTCCGATCACCTGATTCGCAGTGACCGTGAGACCCAGCGGCCCGAATCTCGTTTACATATTCCGGAGTGACTCCCTGCACCTTCAGACCGATGAGAGTGTTCACGTCGGGCTCAAGACCGGCTTCTTTGAGAGCGCGGTAGTACTCGCCGTCTGCTCCCTGAACTTTGAGGGCGATCAGTTGGTTCTGGTCGGGGTTGAGACCAGCGTCGCGCAGTCCGCGAACATACTCGGGAGAGATGTCCTGCACGCGCATCGCGACCAGCAGTGTTCGCGTCGGGATGCAGACCTTGCTCGTGAAGTTCGCGCACATATTCCGGAGTGACGTCCTGGATTTTCAGGGCGATCAACTGATCGACAGTCAGGTCGTTGAGGCCCGCGGCCTTCATGGCGTCGATGTAAGAAGTCGCCGACGAATTGGCCGCCGCTCGGCTCGCTGTTTTGCGCACGAGCCGCGGAAGGCTTCGCAGTTGCCGTGCTGTTCGCGGCGGCGGATGTAGAGCTGGCCTCAGGTTTAGGCGCAGCTTGCCAGAGTGCTCCAGCACGCGCCGATGGCGGATGCGCCATACCGAGCAGCGCATTTCCAGCGACCAGCGCAGCTCCGAGACACAGGATGCTGCCGGTTAATCCGATGCCGCGCATTCCGGCGCCAAGCGTCTTCAGGCCGAGGACGCGAACGATGCGCTCGGTGAGCGGACCGCGATTTACGGCCATCGCGAAGACCGGCGCGCTGCGCCATTCTTCCATCATCGTGAGGGCGCGTGCATATTCGACGGCATTCGCCGCAGAGCGTGACCGCAACGTCATCGCAGCAGTGCTCGCGCTCGGCGCGAATCCGTTTGTTCAGCCACCAGACTGCGGGATGGTAGAAGAGCAAGCGTCTCGACGCAAACCTGGAAAACATTCACAAAGGGATCGAAGCGCTGGATGTGCGCCAACTCGTGCGCGATCACCGCCTGAAGCTGGTCTTCCGAAAGACCGGTCAGCGCAGAGACGGGCAAGAATACGACGGGACGAAACCATCCGATCACCGCTGGAGCCTGCAGCCAGGCGCATTCGCAATACGCAATCGCGCGATCAAGTCCGAGTTGATCCTGCAGCGTGTAGCAGATCTCGAGCACTCTGTCGCTCACGACGGCCGACTGTTTGCGGCGCTCGCGCTCCAACAGTAGAAATCCACCGGCGGAACGAAGGCTGAGGAAAGCCACACCAAGAAGCCAAGCCTCGACCAGCCAAGGCAGCGCGTCGATCGACGGCGCGATGGACGATCGCACGAAGGAGGAACGCTGCGTCGAGCGGCTCGCCGCGTCTCTGTCCCTCGCGGTTGGTTGGGCCGCGGCGAGCGCCGACGACTTCACGGTGTCTGCAACACCGGAATGCTGCTGCGAATAAAAGAAGTACGTCGCAAGCGGAGCCAGCAACATGAGCACCAGAGCGCCAACTCCCAACACATAGCGCGTGGACGCGCGACGGCACAGAGCCATTGCACCCGCGGCCAAAGCGGCAAGAGCAGTTCCCTGCCAAAGGAAGTGCAGCAGAGCCCATCCCAGAGACTGCATGGCGTTCGGGGAGAGCCAATTCATGAGGCTGGTCATCAGCGGCTCCTTTCATATTCGTCGAGCAAGTGGCGCAGTTCTTCAATTTCCTGCTGTGAGGCTTTGGTGCCCGCGAGCGCATGCATCATCAATTGGCTCGCCGACCCCTCGAAGACCCTCTGCAACATGTCGCCGGCAAGCTGGCGCTTGGTCTGCTCGGCGGGAAGGCATGCTTCATAGACGTGCGCGCGCTGGGTTTCGTTTCGCCGCACCGTGCCTTTTGTTGTCATGATCTGGAGAAGCTTCAGCACCGTGGTGTAACCCAGCTCTTTCTTCTCGCTCAGCGATTCGTGGACTTCGCGCACCGTCGAGGGTCCGCGAGTCCAAAGCACGCGGAGGATTTCCAGTTCCGAAGCGGTTGGTTTGTGCGGAGGCTGCTTCATGCGAAGGAACATACTACGAAGATATTCGTAGTGTCAACGAAAATCTTCGTAGATCGCGAAAAAAGCATAGTGGGTTTTTAGTATTGCGCCGGAGTTCCGGTCTGCTACCTTATGCTGCCATCTGGGGATCCGACCTGAATTCAAAAATCGTTCGACAAACAGGAGCTCAAAATGAGCATTGCAAAATCAGCGAGAGTGGTGATCGCCATCTGCATATTTTCGGCTTTGCTGTTCGCGGGCAGCGATGCCGGCAAATCCGTTTCGGTGAATGGCTACGTTCTCGATTCGGCGTGCGCGTTTACCAAGGGTCTGAAGAAGCCGATCAGCGCGCAGTGCGCTGAGGCCTGCGCCAGGGCCGGATCTCCGCTGGTGATTCTGGCGGACAGCGGAACGATCTATTGGCCGATCGCCGATGCCACGCCGTCCGCGGGTCAGAATGAGAAGCTGCTGCCTTTCGCGGGACAGAGAGTTACGGCCAGCGGGAAGGTGTATGCCCGTGGCGGGTCGAGCGCGATTGTGATCGAGAAGATTGGTGCGGAAGCGGCGCAGAAGTAAGCGACATCACTGTTCGGGTGGTTCGGCGGACAACTCCATAGGTTCCGCCGGGCTTCGCCCGGGCGAGACAGCCGAGGCGGCTGTCTCCACATATGCATTTCCACTTTCACCATCGCCGCTAACCTAGGCTTGGCAAGTACGTCTACTACCGAGTACAGTACTGTTCGTCTCTTTTCCGGGGCAAAGTCCCATACAACAGGAGTCCGCTTCCATGCGTCACGCAGTGATTGTGCTGGCGGCAGTTTCGTGCCTGAGTGTCTTCTCGCTCTCGCAAACAGCCGAAGAACTCGTCAACAAGAACATCCAAGCCAAGGGCGGGATGGAAAAGATCAAAGCCATCCATTCGGTGCGGATTATCGGCAAGCTTAATGGTGGCGGAGGCTTCACCGCGGCCACGATGCAGGAGAACCAGCGGCCGAACCTGGTGCGCGAAACATTCACCTTGCAGGGCATGACCGCCATCACCGCCTACGACGGCACGACCGGCTGGCAGATTCAGCCTTTCGGCGGTCACAAGGATCCCGAATTGATGGGCGAGGACGACTTGAAGGACCTGCTGCTTGACGCCGATTTCGACGGCCCGCTGGTGGACTACAAGGAAAAGGGCAACACCGTGGAGTTTCTGGGACACGACGTGGTCGACGGCGACGACGCCCTCCGCTTGAAAGTCACGCTGAAAGACGGCGACATCATCTACTACTACCTCGATCCCGATACTTTTCTCGAGATTCGGAAGGAAGTGCAGGAATTCATCCGCGGCTCGGTGCGCGAGAGCGTCATCGACCTGGGATCGTACAAGCCGGTCGCGGGTGTGATGTATCCCCACTCGATTGCACAGGGCTCGAAGGCCAATCCGGCGGCACAGACGACCACCGTCGAAAAGATTGAAGTGAATATCAATATCAATCCCGCGGACTTTGCGGTTCCGGCATCGCTAAAGACTGAGGAAAAGAAGTCCGGGTTGGTCGGGATTCATTGATTCTCCCGGATCGCGAGCCGGTTGTATGAAGACCATTGAGTCGTGCACTGCTGTAGGCGAAATCTTGAACCGCAACGAGGAAACGAACCGATGAATACGAGACACAATTTTTTGTCCCTTCTGACGAAGCTGAGCATGTTCCTTTGGATGGTCTCTTTCATGCTTCCCGCCGGCACAGCCTACTCGCAGACGGGTTACAAGTTTGACGCGGCCACGGTGTCGGGGCTTCCGGCTCGCAATATTGGCTCGGCAACGATGAGTGGTCGGGTTGCCGCGGTGGACGCCATTGAGCAGGACGGACGCATTACGGTTTTCGTCGGAGCGGCCAGCGGCGGGGTGTGGAAGTCGGTTAATGGAGGAACGACCTACAAGTCGGTGTTCGATCGCGAGAGTGTTCAGTCCATCGGCGCGGTGGCCATTGATCCGTCGAATCCAAAGACGGTCTGGGTGGGGAGTGGCGAGGGTTGGGTGCGGAACAGCGTGTCGGTTGGCGATGGCATTTACAAGTCCACCGACGGCGGCGAGAACTGGTCCAACGTTGGGCTGAAGGATAGTGAGCACATCGCAAAGATTCTGGTCGATCCCAATGATGGTAATAACGTGCTGGTCTGCGCCATGGGGCATCTCTGGGACGACAATGAAGAGCGCGGAGTTTACAAGACCACCGACGGCGGCAAGAGTTGGAAGAAAGTGCTGGCAGGCGCCAATGCATCGACGGGCTGCGGTCTGCTGGCCATGAGCCGGCAGGAGCCAAAGACAATCTATGCCTCGATGTGGGACTTCCGCCGTCAAGGTTGGACATTTCGGTCGGGCAACGTGCCGACCTCGGGCAGCGGGCTATTCAAATCCACCGATGGCGGCGATCACTGGACCGAACTCACTGATAGCAACGCAAAAGGATTGCCTGCGAAGCCTTGGGGCCGGGTTGCTATCGCGGTCGCGCCCTCAAAACCGCAGGTCGTGTACGCCAACGTCGAAGCAGAAAAAGGGCGCGGGCTGTACCGTTCCGACGATGGTGGAGCGAACTGGACGAAGCTCGACGCCAGCAACTATATGGTGTGGCGTCCGTTCTACTTCGGCAACCTGATTGTCGATCCCAAGGATGAGAACAAGATCTTCAAACCGGATCTCATCCTGCTGTACAGCACGGATGGAGGCAAGACCTTCAACGTGGTTTCCGGAGGGGCGCACGGGGATTTCCATGATGTGTGGATCAATCCCAAGAATCCGAACATCGTGATTGCCGGCGATGATGGCGGACTGTGGCGGAGCGAGGACGGCGGCAATCGCTGGAAGCACCAGATGAACCTGCCGATTTCGCAGTTCTATCACGTGAGCACAGACGGTGCCGATCCTTATCACGTCTACGGCGGACTGCAGGACAACAGTTCATGGGTGGGAGATTCCTCGTATCCTGGCGGAATTTCGAATTCGCGGTGGGAGAACATGTTTGGCGGCGACGGCTTCTGGATGTTTGAAGACACGTCGGACCCGAACTATATCTACGCGGAAGCGCAAGGCGGAGAGATCGGGCGTGTGAATCGCTATACGCACGAGATTCGGGGCATCAAGCCGCTGCCCAATTACGGTGAGAAGAAACTCCGGTTCAACTGGAATACGCCCATTCACATGAGTCCCAACGAAAAAGGGACGATCTACATTGGGGCGCAGTTCCTGTTCCGTTCGCGCGATCACGGGCAATCGTGGGACCGCATTTCGCCGGATCTGACGACGAACGATCCGGAAAAGCAGAAGCAGGAAGAGTCGGGCGGCGTGACGGTCGACAATTCTTCGGCCGAGATGCATACCAGCATTTATTCGATTTCCGAATCTCCCAAGAACGGGCAGATCATTTGGGTCGGAACGGACGATGGGAATTTGCAGATTACCCGCGATGGCGCGAAAACCTGGACCAACGTTGTGGGCAACATCGCCGGACTTGGGGAAGAATTCGTGGGTGTCGACGATTGAGGCCAGCCGGTTCGACGAAGCTACGGCCTACGCGACGTTCGATCGGCACACCTTTGGCGACATGAAGCCGTACGCCTACAAAACCACCGACTACGGCAAGACGTGGACTGCGTTGCCGGCACAAGAGAGCGGCGCGCGCGGATACGCGCACGTGATCAAGGAAGACTCGGTGAATCCGAACCTGCTGTTTCTGGGCACGGAATTCGGGCTGTGGATTTCGGTCGATGGCGGCCAGCATTGGGCGCAATACAAGGGCAGCAACTTCCCCGCCGTCGCGGTGGATGACATTGCCGTGCAGGCGCGCGAGAGCGATCTGGTGCTGGCGACACATGGCCGGGGAATCTGGATCATCGACGACATTTCGTCGCTGCGGGCGTTGACTCCAGAGCTGATGTCGAAGGAAGCGACTTTGATTCCGGGGAAGGCGGTGCAGTACTTCGACACGTTCGGGGGATGGGCTGAAGGAGATGAAACCTTCACCGGACGCAGCCGGCCGGGAGAAGCGCAGATCACGTATTACCAGAGGGGCCGGCACATCTTTGGCGATCTGAAGATCGAGATTCTTGATCAGAATGGCAAAGTGGTCGACAGCGTGGCGGGCAGCAAACATCGCGGCTTGAATCGCGCCAACTGGTCGATGCGTGTGAAGGCGCCTGCGGTTCCACCTGCGGCAAGCGCGCTGTTTGAGGCCGCGCAAGGGCCGAGGGTGCTGCCGGGCACGTACACGGTAAAGATGACCAAAGGCGACAACGTCTATACCGAACAGTTGAATGTGGTAGTGGATCCGCGGGCAAAGTTTTCCGCAGAAGACCGCAAAGCGCAGTTCGATCTGACGATGAAGATCTATCACACGATCGAACACATGACGTTCGCGGTAGAGGCGATCGAAGGCGTTCGCAATGCCGCGAACGCGCGGGCTTCGAAACTTGCGGAGAAGGATCCGCTGCGCAAGCAACTGCAGGATCTGGCGGCGAAATGCGACGAATTGCGCGGAAAGATCGTCGCCACAAAAGAAGGTGGAATGATTACGGGAGAAGAACGAATTCGCGAACTACTGGGGCAGTTGTATGGCACGGTCAACGGCTATGAAGGGCGTCCGGCGGACTATCAGGCGGCGCGCGCCGACTCTCTGGCACGTGAACTGGACGACGTGATCGGAGACTTCCAGAAACTGACGCAGAAAGAACTCCCCGGCATCAATGCGGGATTGAAGAAGAAAAAAGCGGATGCGATCTCCGTGCTGACCGAGGCCGACTGGCAGAAGAAGCGTGAGGCGGAGGGAAGTTCGGGGGCAGGGGCGGGCATGCTGCACATGGAAGGACAAGCGCGGGAAATAGACTGAGATCAACATCCCACCCTCGATTCATACGAAGTACACTCGGCGTCTCACCAGCCTCGGTGAGACGCCATTTCTTTGAGCCTCTACACCACTATTCCCGCCATGAATCTCCGCCAAAAAAAGTCGGCCCATCCCGATTGATTCCAGACGGCGGTGCGAGTATGTTGGTCTGTCCCAAACTACGAGCAGGGGAAACTCAGGAGAATTCTCAATGCTAAAACGATTTATTGTTTGGATTCTGGTATTGGCAGGTCTGGTGACGGTTGCGTTCGCCGCGGATGACAATCAGAACGCCTGCAAGGGTGATCCGGACAAGTGGCAGCAACTTTTCAACGGAAAAGACCTGACTGGCTGGAAGCATGTCGGCCCTGGCGGTGACACGGTGGAAGACGGCCTGATCCGCACTCACGGTGGCATGGGATTGCTCTACTGGACGGGTGGAAAGGTTGGCAACTGCACGATCCATGTGGTGTTCAAGATGCGCGACGAGAACGACAACTCCGGCGTGTTCATCCGCATTCCGATTGAACCGCGGGAAGAGTGGATGCCGGTGAACTACGGATTTGAAGTGCAGATCGACAACCATCCCGAGACTTCGAAGGAAGATGAATATCACGAGACCGGCATGCTGTATTCGCTGACCAAGCCGCTTGTGAAACACGCCTGGAAGCCAGGCCCCGAATGGAACACGATGGACATTACTCTCGATGGATCGCGGACGATCGTCGTGCTCAATGGCGCGAAGATTACCGACTACAAGGACGGAGATCCGGTGCCCGAGAAGAAGTTTGATTTCGAGCCGCAGCGTGGGCCACGTCCTGACCTCGGTTACATGGGCCTGCAGAACCACAGCGACAACGACATTGTGTTCTTCAAGGAAGTGGCGATTAAACCGCTGAAGAAGTAATCCGGGTTGACGAGGACAGGTCGCAGTCAAAACATTCGGAGGAATTCGCATGAAACGTACTCTTTCGCGACGCGCATTCTTGCAGGGCAGTGCAACGGCCGCAGCAGGCGGATTGCTGGTGTCAAAGACGATTCGATTGGAGGCCCAGCCCCTGGCGCGTGCCGTGGCGCCGAGTGATCGGGTCCGGTTTGGCATGATTGGAATCGGTATGCAGGGTTCGGGTCTGCTGGGCGGTGCGATTACGATTCCCGGCGTGGAGTGTGTGGGTGCGGCCGACTTGTATGACGGGCGGCACACGCTGGCAAAAGAAATCACCGCCAATCCAAGTTTGCCGGCGACGCGTCATTATCAGGAATTACTCGATCGCAAGGACATTGACTGTATCGTGGCGGCGGTTCCGGATCATTGGCACCGGCGCGTAGTGGTAGACGCGTGCAACGCAGGGAAAGACATCTATTGTGAGAAGCCGATGTCGCATAACGTGGCGGACGGGTTGGCCATGGTTGAGGCAGCGCAAAAGAACAATCGCATCGTGCAGATTGGTTCGCAGCGGGTGAGTTCCGTGCTGTGCGCCAGGGCAAATGAGCTCTATAAGGGCGGGGCGATCGGTGACATCGAGATGGTGGAACTAACTCTGGGTCGAAACGATCCCACTGGAGCGTGGGAGTATCCACCTCCGACGGATCTTTCTCCGGAGACGCTGGACTGGGACACATGGCTGAATGATGCGCCGAAGATTCCGTTCAACAAGCTGCATTTCGCCCGCTGGCGATGCTGGAGAGCCTACGGTACGGGCGTTGCCGGCGACCTGATGGTGCACCTCATCAGCGGCATGCTGGTCACGCTGGGATGGAACGAAGTCCCGAAGTCGGCGACAGCGATGGGCGGCATCTTCCGATTCAAGGATGGACGAGACATGCCGGACTTTCATACCGTGCTTTTCGACTATCACGGCATTCCGGTCTATGTGCGTCTGGATCTGGGCTGCGAAACGCCGGAATTGGCGAGGTTTATGGGTCCGAAGGGGTTGCTCGATGCCAGCGAGTTCGACTTGCGCCACTCTTCGCAAACAGGCGTGGACACGGATCCCAGCTACTACAGCTTCAGTTTCCCCGCAAAGATGCGCGAGGAATATGTGAAGCAGTGGCACGCGGAACATGATCCGCCGCTCGGCAAAGAGCCGCTACACGAAGACACGGTTTATAAGGGACACGACTGGGACGACATGCGCCCGCACTTGAACGTCTTCTTCCAGTCGGTCAAGTCGCGCAAGCCGGTGACGGAGGATGCGGTTTTCGGCAATAACGCGGCCATTGCCTGTCACATGGCGAACGAATCGTATTTCCGGCAGAAGCCGGTAACGTGGGATGCGGCCTCGAAAACCATTAAATCGTAACGGCGGAGGATCCATGCCTTGTAATTCTTCCGCCGGGCAGAACCGGAAGAGCATTCCGGTTCTACTCGGCTTTCTTTTGCTGAGTGTTTTCGCGTTGACTCAGGACATTCCCACGGGAAAGCCGGAATCGCTCGGGCTTTCTTCCGAGCGACTGGAGCGCATTGGAGCAGCAGTGCAACACGATATCGATGACAAGCGTATCGCGGGCGCGGTGACTCTGGTGATCCGGCACGGACACGTCGCGTGGTTCAAATCGCAGGGGATGATGGACCGCGAGGCCCGCAAAGCGATGCAACCCGATGCGATGTTCCGCATCTGTTCGATGACGAAACCCATCACGAGCGTCGCCGTGATGATGCTTTATGAAGAGGGGAAATTCTTACTGGATGATCCGGTGTCGAAATACCTGCCGGAGTTCAAGAATCCGAAGGTCCTGGCGAAGCCGGCGACGGGTACGCCGTACTCGATTCCAGCCACGAAAGAAATTACCATTCGTGACCTACTGCGGCACACCTCGGGGATCACCTACAACTGGAACGATGACCTGGGCGCCATGTACGACGATGCCGGGGTGGCCAGTGGACTAGTTCAATATGACGGAACCATTGGCGACAGTGTGAAGAAGTTGGCGGCTCTTCCGCTGCTGTTCAATCCCGGAGACCGGTTTGAATATAGCCTGGGTGTTGACGTTTTGGGTCGACTGGTCGAAGTCGTCTCGGGCAAACCGCTGGACGAATTCTTCCGCACCCGCATCTTCGAGCCGCTGGGGATGAAGGACACATATTTCTTTCCTCCTGACAACAAGCTGGACCGGCTGGCTACGGCTTACACGTATTATCCGGACAAAGGGTTGAATCGCTTTCCCGATACTCCGATTAAGGAAGGGACGCTCGTCTACTCAGCAGATTATCCTTCGCGCGGACCGAAGAAACTTTTCTCCGGAGGCGCGGGACTCGTCTCCACAGCGATGGATTACGCCCGCTTCTGCCAGATGATGCTCGACGAAGGCAAGACCGGCAACACCCGCTTGCTGAGCCGCAAAACGGTTGAATTGATGACCCACGATCAACTCGGAAAGATCGGTCCAGACCAAGGCTTCGGGCTGGGCTTTGGAGTGTCGGGTGTCAAGGGACCACTCTCTGAATTGGGGTCTGTCGGGGAGTACAGCTGGGGCGGCTTCTTCTATACGGGATTCACAATTGATCCCAAGGAGCAGATGATCGTTATCTTCATGGCGCAACTGCATCCGACCGGTGGATTAATGCTGGATCGCGAAGTCGATGTCCTCGCGTACCAGGCAATTATCGACTGACGAAAAGTAGCCGTTCGAGTGCCGGTGGGCTACAAACGAACCATCCACGGGTATATCATTTTCTAAAGCACGATCTCCGCCTGCAACGACACGCATCCTCGATCTGGGAGTCCGACAATGGCTACCATTCATCTCACCATAAACGGGAAACCTTACACGGCTGAGGCCAGTCCTCAGACTTGCTTGCTCAGTGTCCTGCGCGAGCAACTTGATCTCACGGGAAGCAAGTACGGGTGCGGCGAAGGCCAATGCGGCGCTTGCACTGTACTGATCGACGGGAGGGCGCAGCGGTCGTGCATCACCAAGGCAGGCGCGGTTTCACAGAAGCAAATCACCACCATTGAAGGCCTGTCTAGCGGCGAGACACTTCATCCGGTGCAGCAGGCCTTCCTCGATGCCGAGGCGATGCAGTGTGGGTATTGCACGTCAGGAATGATCATGTCGGCAGTAGCTCTGCTTCAGAAATCCTCTCAGCCGAGCGAGGCCGAGATCATCAATTTCATGGATGGGAATGTCTGCCGCTGTGGCACGTACCCGCGCATCGTGAGTGCAATCCAGAAGGCCGCCAAGCACACAACTGAATCGGCCGCGAAGGGAGCGGGGCGATGAGCGAGCACACTGAAATAACAGTTTCGCTGGAGCCCGAGCGCTACGAACTGAGGGCCGGGACTCCTTATCGTTTCGATCTCGATCGCCGCGAGTTTTTCAAATTCCTCGGCGCCGGACTTCTGGTGATTTCGGTCCTGAAGCCGGCCGTGGTGGCGCAAGAGTCGGGCGGCGCAAGGCGGCGTGGCGATGCTCTTCCGAAGGAAATTGACGCCTGGTTGCACCTCGGAGAAAACGGTAGAGTCACGGTCTATACGGGAAAGGTTGAGATGGGTCAAAACATCCGGACCTCGCTGAGCCAGGCCGTAGCCGAAGAACTCCACATACCGATGGCAAACATCGACCTCGTGATGGGCGACACCGAGCTCACCCCGTTTGACATGGGAACATTCGGGAGCCGAACGACCCCGACGATGAACCTGCAACTCCGCAAAGTTGCAGCAGCGGCACGCGAGATGCTACTCGGTCTAGCGGCGACGCAATGGCAGACGGATCGCCAACGCCTGATCGCTGCTGACGGCAAGATCACGGATCCTCAGGGCAGCCGATCTGTGGAATATGCAGCGCTGACAAAAGGGCAGCACCTGACACAGACCGTGGCGTCCGACGTTCCATTGATCCCTGCGACGACCTGGAAGGTAGCAGGCCAATCCACACAAAAGGTCGATGGGCGCGATTTTGTGACAGGCCGACACCGTTATCCATCGGATCAGAAGCTTCCCGATCTGCTGTATGGCAAGGTATCGCGACCGACTGCCTTTAACGCGACGCTGGTTTCCGTAGACACACAGAAGGCGGAGCAGATGGGGGCGACGGTGGTGCATGATGGCAACTTCGTTGGCGTCGCTGCGGCGAGCACCGAATTAGCTGCCGCTGCGGTCGCTGCGATTCGCGCGGAATGGAAGGCTGATCCGCAACCCTCGAACAAGGAACTTTTCGATTATTTGCGGAAGAATACGGTTGAGGGAAAAGACCCGACGGGGGATGGCGACCGCTTTGACGTGGGCGCTGTAGATCAGGCACTGGGCTCGGCTGACCACCGTTTGCAGCAGACGTACACGATCTCGTACATCGCGCACACTCCCCTCGAACCCCGCGCTGCGTTGGCGAAGTGGGACGGCGACAATTTGACCGTCTGGACCGGAACCCAGCGTCCATTCGGCGTGCGCGGTCAACTCGCAGAGGCTTTTCGGATTCCTGAGGAGCAGGTGCGGGTATTGATGCCCGACACCGGATCGGGATACGGCGGCAAGCACACGGGGGAAACGGCGATCGAAGCAGCGCGTCTGGCCCGCGCCGCGAAGCGTCCCGTGAAGGTCGTGTGGACGCGCGAAGAGGAATTCACCTGGGCATATTTTCGTCCCGCTGGAGTAATCGATGTCACCAGTGGCGTTCGCAGTGATGGAACGATTACTGCTTGGGAGTTCCACAATTACAATTCCGGATCGGCGGGAATTCGTACGTACTACGAAATTCCGAACCAGCGCATTGTGTTTCACGCGGTCAACTCTCCCTTGCGGCAGGGATCGTATCGTGCACTCGCCGCCACAGCGAACCATTTCGCCCGCGAGTCGCACATGGATGAGATGGCGCATACAGTGAAGATCGATCCACTGGAGTTTCGGCTGAAGAATCTGAAAGATGAACGGCTCCGTGCCGTGTTCGAAGCGGCGGCGAAACAGTTTGGCTGGGGCAAAACCAAGGTTGCGGGCCAGGGATTCGGCATGGGCGGCGGGTACGAGAAACTGGGGAATATCGCGACCTTCGCCGAGGTGAACGTCGATCGCAAGTCAGGTGACGTAAAAGTGGTTCGCGTGGTTTCTGCATTCGAGTGTGGAGCAATCGTGAATCCCGACGGTCTTCGCAATCAACTCGAAGGATCAAACATTCAAGGACTCGGCGGGGCGCTCTTTGAATCGATCGAATTCGACAACGGAAAGATTCTGAACGCCAGAATGTCGGAATATCGCGTGCCACGCTTCAGTGACGTTCCAGTGCTTGAAAGTGTCCTGCTCGACCGCAAAGACATTCCATCGGTAGGCGCGGGCGAGTGCCCAATGGTCGGACTGGCGCCTGCGATCGCCAACGCCATCTTCGATGCAGTTGGAGTGCGGCTGCGATCGTTGCCGCTCGTTCCTAACGGTTTGAAGGCGAGTTGAAAAACGAGCAGCAGAGGGTGTCGTCCGATTGTCTCGACTCTTCGTCCTCTTCGGAAGAACTATTCCTTGCAACCGGGATAGCCAGGCTTGTATCGTTGGTTGATTTGGATCGCCGCGAAGCCAAGTCCGCGCAGGCGTTCTTCTCCCGTCAAGTGCGGAGCGTGCGTTCTAAGTGCCGATTTACGAAGGACGGGCACAGGAACCTCGCCGTTGAGCTTGCTCTTTGTTTTCTCGTTAGCGTTGCGGGCATGGTTGGCCAGACCTCTCCGACTCCGGTGCCACCGTCCACACCCCGCCAGGCCACCCAGGCCCACCGAAATGTTCCCAGCAAAGAACCAGTCAAGAAAGCAGTGCCCGCCACCTCCGCGATCCAATTTGAGAACGTCATCGAGCAATCGAAGATCAAGTTCAAGCTCAGGAACAGCGTCAGTCCACAGCGGTACACCTTTGAAACCATGACTGGCGGAGTAGCGGTCTTCGACTACAACGACGACGGCTTTCTGGACATCTTCTTCACCAATGGCGCGGCGATCCCCTCCCTTGAAAAGAGCGATCCCAGTTACTCCAACCGGCTCTTCCGCAACAACGGCGACGGTACGTTCATGGATGTGACGGAGAAAGCCGGCGTGCAGGGCATCGGCTATTCGATGGGAGTGGCGGCCGGCGATTACGACAATGATGGCTTTGTGGATCTCTACGTCACCGGAGTCAACCGCAATCAACTTTTTCATAACAATGGGGATGGAACCTTCACAGACGTGACGGAAAAGGCGGGGGTCAGCGGCATCGTTTCCAAACTTGGCAAGGCGTGGTCCGTGGCTGCAGGATGGTTCGATTACAACAACGATGGTCTGCTTGACTTGCTGGTTGTCAACTACCTGAACTACAGCGTTAAGACTGCGACTCCCTGCGTGCAGCAAGGACGTCCCGCCTACTGCTCACCCGTAGATTTTCTGGGAATGCCGAATATCCTCTATCGCAACAACGGCGACGGAACTTTCACGGATGTCTCTGAGCAGTCGCACATTTCCCAATACGTTGGTAAAGGGATGGGCTTGGCGTTTGCCGATTATGACAACGACGGGTACACCGATATCTTTGTATCCAACGACACCTTCGAGAATTACCTGCTTCACAACAACCGCGACGGAACCTTTACTAACGTTGCGATGCTTTCGGGGGTTGCGTACAACGCGTTCGGTAACGCGATCGCGGGCATGGGCGCGGATTTCCGGGATGTCGACAACGACGGAAGGCCTGACATCTTTGAAACCGCTATGTTCGGAGAGGGCTTTCCGCTCTATAAAAACCTAGGGGGCGGCCAATTTCAGGATGTCACTGCCACTGCAGGACTGAGCGCCCTGACCAGCCGCTCGACCGCATGGGGAGTGGGGATTTTCGATTTTGACAACGACGGAAACAAGGACCTGTTTACCGCCAACGCTGACATCCTGGATAATTCGATGGAACTCGCGCACAGGCCGTTCCCGCTTCCCAATCGGGTGTTTCGCAACCGCGGCGATCTGAAGTTTGAAGATGTGAGTGCGAAGGCGGGCGCTTCCTTCTCAATTCCAGCTCCACATCGCGGCGCGGCCTTCGGTGACCTGAATAACGATGGCAAAATCGATGCCGTAGTCACGGCTCTCAACGGGGCGC
Source organism: uncultured Acidobacteriaceae bacterium (assembly GCA_963788555.1). Taxonomy (GTDB): domain Bacteria; phylum Acidobacteriota; class Terriglobia; order Terriglobales; family Acidobacteriaceae; genus Sulfotelmatobacter. The sequence goes on from CAWBHM010000012.1 coordinate 286,496, forward strand.
CAGAGATATGGATGAATCGATCCGGTGGAGGAAACCATTGGATCATTCTGAAACTCGTTGGCGTTAAGTCCAACCGTGACGGTCTGGGAACAAAGGTCAAGGTAACAACGGCTTTGGGAACTCAGTACAACCAGGCGACGACGGCGCTTAGCTACAATTCGTCGAGCGATAAACGCGTGCACTTCGGGCTGGGCTCGGCTGGCATTATCGACACAATGGAACTCACTTGGCCAAGCGGCATCAACCAGGTTTTGAAAAACGTGAAGGCAGATCAGGTTCTGACGGTGACAGAGAGTACGCGGTAAGGTGCAAGCCTTCTATATTTATCTCTGCGCAGGATTGGGAGACAAGCGCTGCGCGAGTTCCGCCTGCCCGTTGCGCACAAGAAGTTCGGCAAGTTCTTTCATAAGCTCGGGATTGTTTCTCGCGTACGCCGCGATCGTTTCAGCAGTCAGATTGGCATCGGACACTCTGCCCGTACGGAAGTAGGAGTCGCACAGCATGTACAGCAACTCGGGAGTCGTGGTTCTGGACCTCGCGAGTTGCTCCGCCGCATCCGAATAGAGGCCCTGATGGTAGCGGACCTCGCCCATCTCGGCGATCGCCATCTGGTGGTTCGGATCATTTTTTAATTCCGCCTGGAACTCATTCTCAGCATCTTTCAGGTCGCCCTTTTTGAGCGCAAATATTCCTAGATAAGTGTGGGCTCCACGGACGGTGGGCTGAAGTTCCAGAGCGTGATGGAGACTATGCAGGCCCGCTTCTGTATTTCCCATGAAGAGATAAAGTTTTCCGATAAACACGTACGCGTCCGCAGAAGTGGCGGAGGAACCCTTGAAGTGGTCCCGATAGAGCTGCAGCGCATCGGCTTCGCGATGTTCGGCCAATAGTTGACGGGCCTGGGCTTTGATGGGATTTTCGCGCTGGTCGCTCTCTGTAGAACGGATGAAGGTCATCTGTTCCATCATCAACTGGTGCAGGGCGGCTTCGTGTTGCGCATCTTCCGTCCGGCCCATCGCGGCATACGCGCGTGACAGATAGAAATGAGCGAGAAGACGCGTGGGGTCCAGTCGTAACACCGACTGCAAATTGTCGACTGCAGCAGGGTAGTTCTTCAGTTCCAGTTCACATTGTCCAAGACCCAGGAGCGAATCGACATCGTCGGTCTTGAATGTGAGGATGCGCTCGAACGCCTGCTTCGCCTCTTGCCATGTGGCCAGCTTCACATCCGCAACCGCCAGCAGTTGCAACGCGGTCACATCGTTGGGCTGGGATTGCACTGCGCGGGCGGCATACCGGGCAGCACCAGAAAGATCCATCAATTTGTAGTCCGCGGCGGCAATGTCGTAATCAATCCGGGGCAAGGTCGCATCGGAATGCTGCGCTTTCTGCAACCACTTCAGGCCGGTTGCGTAATCGCCGGTGCCGCACAAGAGCTCTCCGTACTTCTGCCACACCGATAGATTGTCGGGCTCGGCCTTCAGACTCTGACGAATGGCGCGCAGAGCAAGGTCGTCCTGACCGTTCAAGTGATAGGCCTGAGCGAGATAGAACTGAGCGTCTCCGTCGGCGGGAAGAATCCGGGTGCCATGCTGTAACAGTTTGAGTGCTTCTTCCTTTTGGCCGGCCGCCAGTTTGTAGATGCCGACCTTCAGCAGCAGATCTCCATCGTTCGGTGCGAGTCTCAGAGCTTCCTCATAGGCGGCTGCGGCCTCTGACGTGCGACCCGTCTCTTCCAGCAATGCGCCCTTGAGCTTAATGGCCGGCGCGAAATCCGGATGCTGCTCAAGCAGGCGAAGGACAAGATTCATTGCTCCCTGCTTGTCGCCGTGTTCCGCAAGACTAAGCGCCTGGTGTAACTCCCGCATTTGCGGGGACTCGGCGGGACGGCTTGCAGTCTGCGCCGGAACGACAACTTCGCCAGCGGCAACCAGCGCCACCAAAAGCAGAACTGCACGGAAACTATTCGCGGCTGCGGCGATGGCCAGGCTTTTGATGGTCATACTTCGATAGTCAAACTTGGATGGTCATGCTAAGGGAGCTTCACACGATGCTCGGGTGGCTTGCTGGAGACTATTCCCTGCCCCTCGCGCACCACGTAAAACCGGTCGGCAGCCAGATTGGTGAGTGTTTCCGCTTTTCCGTCGGGCCACAGAACTTCAGCTTTATCGAGACGTAGATGATCGCCCAGCCCGAAGTGCAGGCGCAGATCGTGCTGCGAGAGGTAGCTTCCTCCGCTGAGTACTTCTCCCAACTGCACCAGATCTCCCGCTGTGGCTCGTACGCGGGCATTCAACGCCAGACGATTGCTCTTTACGCCTTCCAGTTGAAAACTGATCCAATGATTTTGCGGTCCTCCTTCGGGGCGCAGGATCATGGGCTTGCCCACCAGGTTTTCAACTACTGCCTCGATCTTTCCGTCGTTGAAAAGATCGCCCACGGCGAGTCCGCGGCTGACCTGTGGGATCCGAATTGCCTCTCCCGCCAGTTTGCTGACGTTCCGGAAGGTTCCGTCTCTTTGATTGATGAAGAGGAGTTTCGGCTCGAGGTATTTGCTGGTTGTGGGAGCCTGGTCGATCTGCGGATAGACGTGTCCGTTGACCAGGAAGAAATCCAGCCAGCCATCGTTGTCGAAGTCGACGAAGGCGTCTCCCCAGCCCACGTAGCCTTGCGTGCCCCTGGCAATGCCTGAGGCGATCGACATGTCGGTGAAATTCATGGCCCCGTCGTTGCGATAAAGGGCGGCGTACTCGATGTCGAAATGCGAAAGCAATAAAGACATGCGCCCGGTATGCGTGTAATCGCCGAGGGCCACTCCCATGTTCGCCTGCTCGACTCCATCCTCGTTGGCCGCGACACCGGAAATCAAGGCAAGGTCCTCGAACTTTCCCGTGCCGTCGCCGTGGTACAGGTAGTTCGCCTGTCCGTCGTTGGTCACGAAGAGATCGAGCTTTCCGTCATTGTCGAAATCGGACCAGAGGGCGGTCAGGCCATAGCGGCGTTGGTGATCGTCGACTCCGGATTTTTTCGACACATCGGTGAAAGTTCCGTCACCGTTATTGTGGTAAAGATTGTCGGGAATGCCCTTCAGCCCGCGCGGTCCGCACTGCACATCGATCCCCAGGTACTTGCAGGATTTGCCGGAACCGAATGCCGGCAGATCGTCCAGGTGAAAATCAACATAGTGCGATACGAAGAGATCGGCCCAGCCGTCGGCGTCATAATCCCCAAAGGCCGCGCCCGTGGCCCATCCGGAATCGCCGGAGAGCCCGGTGGCTTTCGTAACGTCGGTGAACGTGCCGTCGCCGTTGTTGCGATAAAGCACCACGCCGTTCAGACACGTCACCAGGAGATCCGGCCTGCCGTCATTGTTATAGTCGCCAACGACCGCGCCCATGGCCCAGCAGGGATAGCCGACGCCTGCTTTGTCAGTGACATCAGTGAACGTCCCGTCGTGGTTGTTATGAAACAAGGCGCTGCGCGCTTTGACACCGTGCAGGGCCATCTCCACGCTCTGCGCATTCGTAAAGTAGATGTCGGGCCAGCCATCGCCGTCGTAGTCGATCAGGGCGACTCCTCCGCTCATCGACTCTGCTATGAACTTCGCCTCAGGACTCGACAGGTGCTCGAAATGAATGCCGGTGGAATTCGTGATGTCGACCAAATGCGGGTAGTTGGTCAAGGCACCGGTAGCCTGGCTTTCGGCTTCGGCCTTCTTATGCTCTGCAGGAGACAGCGGGGTGGGCGTTCCCATTTGTCCCATGGCTCCGACGTTGAGGCTGATGATGACGAGCGCCAAGAATAGTTGGAGAAGCGCAGCCGAGTGAGTCTGCGATTTTCCAGCGATGCCTTTCCCTCCGGCGCTACTGTTCATCCGGCTCGTCCGCACGAATCTCCTTGGGCTGAACCTGCAATTCTTTGTAGAGCGCGCTCAGCTTCTCTTTCATCTCTTTGAACTTCTGGTAGAGGTCCATTTCGCGCTTCGCATCGTCGGCTCGGCCCATCTTGCGATAGAGCGTCGCCAGTCGGTAGTGCGCGGTGGCGTTGGTGGGCTCCAGTTGGACGGCATTTTCGAGCAGGGGCAGCGCCTTGTCGGATTGGTTCATCTCGATCAAGGCTTTCGCCAAACCAATTTTGGCATCGGCATCGGATGGCTGCAGTTCGACGGCCTTGGCGTATTGTTGGTAGGACTGCTCGCTATTTCCTTTGCGGGCATCGATCTCCGCCAACCGCAAGACCGCTTTCTCATCCTGAGGATTTTCCAGCAGTGCGGCGCGGTATTCCTGTTCGGCCTCTTTTTTGACTGCCTCATCGGCCGACGTATGGAGTAGTTCCGCTAGCTCGAAATGGACGCCGGGAAGATGGGGATTGATGGCCATGGCCTTACGATACTGCGCGACGGCGGCCGTGGTATTTCCCTGCCTCGCGTCTTCGTGCGCCAATAACTGGTGCATCTGCGCGGAGTCCGGCGCGGCGAGCGACAAGGCCAGCATCGACTCGCCCCCAAGGTCGGAATAAGTGCGGTAAGCGGCGTAGAGCACCTCGGGATTCTCGGGGTCCACCTTACGCAATTGTTCGAGGACGGCCGCGGCCTTGTCCAGGTCGCCGCTCTCCGTATTGAGGCCGACAAGCTCCAGGCCGAGTTGGACCTGAAAGCGCGGGTCTTTGATCGAAGGCAAGGCAGCTTCCATGTCTTTGCGCGCATTCGCGAAGTCCAGCGTGCGACTCTCGGCCATTCCCAACAGGCCTTGAATCTTCGCCAGGCCGGGCTGGTGTTCAAGCGCGGCGCGAAAGTGGGGAATGGATTCGGCGGGCTTTCCCTGAAAGAACAGCAGCACGCCCAAGTTGGCCTGCGCATCCACATTTGCAGGATCGATGGCAACTGCGGCCTGAAACTCTGGAATCGCCAGGGCGGGCTGCTTGGCGTCGAGGTAGCCGCGTGCTCTTTGGATGTGCGCCGCAAACTCCTGTTGTTTGTCGCCAGCCACCTGGGAAAGACACGAGGCAACCCCCAGCAGCAAGACGCACCCTGACAAGGCAATTCCTGACTTCACGGTCATTCGGGGCCACCCAAATTATATCGTCGCGTAAATCATAGAGTATGGCGCAAAAAAGGAAGAGACGGCGAGAATCGCCGTCTCTTCGAGTTCGTTTACAAATTGACCAAAATCAGAAAGTAACGCGAGCTCCCAGCTGAACGTTGCGACCATTCGCGGTTGTGTTATTGATGACGGTGGTGCCGGTCGTGTAGGGCGTCCCGGGGCCAGCAGAGCCTCCGAGATTGGCATCGCCCGGCACACCGTAGTTGGGATGGTTGAACGCGTTAGAAGCGTCGGCGCGAATCTGGATCTTGACTCTCTCCCATGGCAACGAGAAGGTCTTGCTGCCAGACAGATTCACCACGTTGAGTCCTGGCCCGTACAGGCTGTTTCTCGGTACGTTGCCGAAGGTTCCATTGGCCGGCTGAGAGAAGGCCGCCGGGTTGAACCAGTTCTTAATGCTTTTGTTCGCGGGCGTCGTGCTAACTCCCGGAACGCGATTGGGGTACGACGTGCCCGCCTGCGCATACGTGTTGTTGTTGGAATTGACCACGGTAAACGGATTACCGGTCGAGAGCACAATGGTACCGGAAATCTGCCAACCGCCAACCAGGGCATCCAGCACGGCGTTATTGTTCAACATCCTCTTGCCTCGGCCGAAGGGCAGCTCGTAGACTGCATAGCCTTTGAAGGCATGGCGGACGTCGAAGTTGGAGTTGCTGTAGTTTGCCCCGGGATTGTTGGCGATTTGATAATCCTGCGGCCCCGAATGGCTTCCCCATCCAGAAGAATCCATGTCGTCCAGCATATGCGCCCAGACATAGTTGAAGCTCAGGCTCAGCCCATTCGTCATACGCTTGGTGATGGAAGCCTGCAGAGAGTTGTAGTTCGAGATGGCGTTGTTGGTGCTTCCCTGGATACTTTGATAGATCGGATAGGGTCGGAATTGTGGTGAATCGTTAGGCGAAAGATATTGCTGGGGCACCTGGTTCAGATCGGTCGCGAAGTTCAGGTTCGACCCGTGGCTGGCCACGTAGGCAACCTCCACGACATAATTTGTGGCGAAAGCGCGCTGCACCGACATATTCCATTGCAGAATTCTCGGGACAGGCGTGTGGTATTGGATGTAGCCAACTCCTTGACCATTGAACCGGGTTGGATCAAACGAAGCCGACGAGTAAGGTAGAGCCGCGGCCGTGGGGCTTCCAAAGATAGTGCCAGTACCGTCGAGCTTCGTGATCGGAGTGATGCCGTTGGTTTGGTCACTAGAACTCCCGGATGAACTGATGGCCGCGCCCATTCCGTAGCTAGTGTTGTTTCCTCCGTAGGTATCCAGACTCCAGGTGTAAGAGTAGACTCCAAACCCGCCGCGAATTGAGGTCTTCGGATCAATGGCCCATGCCATGCCTACGCGTGGCTGCCACGTACTAAAAGTATTGGCCTGCATGGAAGTGCGGCCGTTGGCGTGGGTTGGACCGAACCAATACGCGCCTAAGGTGTTGGTTGCGGGGTTCAGCACGGTCGGATCAAAGCTGGACATGTTTTCGTGGACTTCGTTCCAGCCATGATTGATCTGGTAGCGCAGACCAAGGTTCAGGGTAAGATTCGGGCGCACCTTCCAATCATCCTGAACGAAAACCTGCGGGGTCTTCAGACGCGCCCCGTACTCAGGCGAAACACCGGCGTTCCAACCTTGTGCGTAGCCCAACAGGAAGTCAGCGTACTCCATACCCGTTCCCGCGACTGGGCCTGCAATTCCGGTCGAGGGATCCACTGTCCATTGCTGGGTGTACTGGCCGGTAGAAGGAGAAGGTGCCAGCGTTGGTGTTGCTCCAGGCCGTCGAATTGTTCTGGTAGGCCAGAAGTTCTCCACCAAAGTGAAGAATATGTTTGCCGCGGATCATGGTGACGACGTCCGACGGATCCCAGGTGAACTCCTTGTACACGGAGTTAGAATTGGGGATCGATCCAGGCGTAGGGATACGATCCGCCCGTGAAGTTGATGGCGGGAAAATCATCCGCCTTGGCAAACTGCCAGCCCAGTTGGCTGGCGTAGCCCTTGTTCAGGGCGAGGTCCTTAAAGAAGTTCAACTGACTGGTGAAGCCGATGCGGGCTTCGTTGATGGTTCGAGGACTGATGTTCCACACTTCCGTGATCTGCGCGTTGTTATTGTCGACGTCGCCGGTCTGGCAACCGATAGGGCAGGCGAACACGTTGCTGGGGTATCTCTGCGGAGTGTCACTCTGTGTATCGGACATCGTCAGGCGATGGTTCTGCGTGATGTCGTAGTCCAACCGGCCGAAGATACTTTCTGTAGGGAGCGGATTGCTGCAGGCTGGAATAAAAATTGTTTTGGGGCACTCCCTCACCGTTAACACCGTTCGGAGCAACAAATTGGCCTCCGGCGAGATGGCTGGACGGGGTCGGGTAAAACTGTTGCTACTTTGCTGCGACGGCGTCGAACAGTGCCGAAGGGATCGCGTTTCCGAGCGATGGATATTCACTGGCGAAGCTCTGCCGAACGGGGTAAGGATTACCGGCGGAATCGTACGCGATGGTCTGCGTCGTCGGATCGAAGATGTTCTGCGCCTGAGTGTTAAAATCGCCGGCCAGAACGGATGTGGTTGGAACACTATTGGTCGCGGTACTGTTCCCGTGACTCACGATCTGGTCATAGTCGAAGTAGAAAAACATCTTCTTCTTTATGATCGGGCCACCAATGGAAAAGCCGAAGTTGTTGTAGCGAAGGAACGGAATCGGTCCGGTGGTAAAGGGCGAGTGGGCCGTCAAGGCGTCGTTCTGGAAGTATTCGTAGGCCGATCCATGGAACTGGCTGGTGCCGCCCTTGGAAATCGTGGTTGAAGATCACACCGCCGACTCCGTACTGAGCCGAAAATGCCGAGGTGTTGATCTGGAGTTCGGACACGGTCTCAAAAACTGCCGGATTGGCATTCTGGCTATGCGAGAGCGTCGTGGATGCTCCATCCGCAAGGATGTTGCTGTAGGGCAGATTCCCGTTGATCGCAACTTCCTGGCCAGGATTGGACGAACCCTGGTTCCCACCCGGCGTGCCGGAGGCGCCCGGGATCAGGATCATGAAATTCTCCCAATCCTGAGTGACCTGGGGCAACTGCGCCATCGACTTGGATTCGAGAGTGGTGCTCTGTTCCGCGGTCTCGGTCTGCAGGAGAGGCACGTCCGCGCTGACTGTCACCTCCTGAGTACTGGCACCGACCTTCAACTCGGCATTCACCGTGGTCGATTCCGACCTGCAGCGAGACGGGGCCGCGCACGAGTCGCTCAAAACCTTCCTTGGTGAAGGTGAGCCGGTAGGGTCCAACCACGATCGAGGAGGTATCGTAGAGACCGTCCTGATTGGTCGTGAAATCCTTCGAGACGCCGGTGTCGACGTTCGTCACGGTGACGGTCATACCGGGAATCAACGCACCCGTGGTATCGGATACGGTGCCGCGAATGTCGCCGGAGTTGGTGCTCTGCCCAAGGCACGCCCCGCTTCCCAAAGACCAAGAAGAGAGCTAGAACCCATCGCTGCATTTTCAGCATGTTCTTCATGGAACTTGCCTCCCAAAACTCGTCCATATTAGCTTTTCTATTTTTTCCGCTGGAGAAGGACCTTCCAAACATAGAGACCACTGCCGCGAGGCCCCATCGTGAGAGCCGCCGTCGGAAACGCCTGCATCCATTTCCTCACAGGGAAGGGAAAGATAATGCAAACGTACTAATAGAAAGCAGCGATGAAGAGGGTGTCAATTATACTTTCGTACAGCTGAGAGACCGTAAACGATTACGTTTCTTCACTCTAGCGAGATAATGCCGCGTTGCAGCGCTACGGTCGCGGCCTGGGTGCGATCTTTCACACTGAGCTTCTCGAGGACATGGCTCACGTGCAATTTCACCGTGACTTCGGCGATATTGAGGACGGTCGCGATTTCCTTGTTGCCCAGTCCCTTGGGCGACCATGCGCAAGACTTCCACTTCGCGGGCGCTCAAAGGGCGATGGGAGCGGCGCTCAGCCAGATGCGAAGCGACAATGGGATCTACATACTGTCGTCCCTGATGCACCTCGCGCACGGCACGCAGAAGTTCTTCCCGAATGATGCTCTTGACGATGTACCCCTTGGCGCCGGCTTGCAGAGCGCGATAAATCTCCTCTTCTCCGGAGTGTGTGGAAAGCATCAGGATGTGTGCATCCGGGAATTCGTGAAGGATGGCGGCGGTGCACTCAGTGCCACTCATTCCGGGAAGCCGGAGATCCATCATGACCAGGTTGGGTCGATATTTGCGGTAACGCTTCGAGAGCGGCAGGGCCGTTGCCTGCCTCGGCGACGACCTCCATGTCTGGCTCCACGTTCAAAGACGCGGACAGGCCCATGCGGACCATGAAGTGGTCATCAACGACCAGAATACGTATCGGCTTTGAGGTCTTCATCAATCCCTTCGGCGGGATGAAGAGGAACTTCTACGGCGATGCGAGTTCCGCGGCCGTGTTCACTCGCAATCCCTAAATGGCTGCCCATCGATTGCGCGCGCTCGCGCATGTCGAGGAGTCCGAAATGTCCCGTCGGAGACGACTTTCCGGTGGCAAACCCCTGACCATCATCGCTCACAGTTAGGCAAACCGATGCTGACTCGTATCGCAATTCGATGGACACGTGTTGGGCACCACCGTGTTTCACGGCATTGGCGACGGCTTCCTGCCCAATGCGAAGGAGATTAATCTCCACCGGGCCCGGGAGACGCACCGGGTTGCCCTGGACTTTAAAGTCCACCTTGGTTTGTTCGTGCGGGACCAGTGGCTCCACGATCTGCTTCAATGCCGAAACGAGATCTCCATCTTCGAGCAATTGGCAGCGCAAATCCCACACGGAGCGTCGGGCTTCGATCATGCTGTGACGGCTCATGTCGCGAGCCGTCTGCAGCGCGTGCTGCGCGACTCCTGGCGCCTGCTGAAAACAATCAACCGCGAGATCGAGTTGCATGGTGATTCCAGCGAGTTCCTGCTCTAGCGTGTCGTGGAGTTCGCGGGCGATCCGGTTGCGCTCTTCGAGCACTGCACTGCTTTTCAACTTCTGCCGATTGAGTGCCATCTGCTCTCGCAGCCGCTGGCCTAGCACCACGACCCAAACCATGACCGCCAGAAGAACTCCCCCAGTAACGCCGAGCAGCCAGAGAATGTGACGCGAATTCCACCATGATGGAGTTGCGCGTACCACGACATCTCCCGGCAACCGCAACAGCATGCGGAACGACTGCGGGGTCTGCCACAAACCGCCGCTGCGGATCAGACAGATACCCGTGACTCGCAGATCGCTGTTCAGCGGAATGGATAACACGCGCTCTGCCACGGCTCCTGGCGGAACAGTCGCATCGAAAAACATGTCGCCACGCTGGAGCATGAGCCGGAGACCGTCTGGCTGTGCCTGACGGTTCAGCAGCTTCGCATCCGTGGTCACAACCGCGCCGTCGAATTGTTCCCACGGCACATTGAGGTTCGAGTGTGACCGGCTCCGGAGGCTTCTCGTGACCTACTCGATGAAAGACAGCGTCCTCAAGAATCGGGGCTGAGTCTCCCATGGCGGGGAAACCCAGGACGTCCACGAGGTCGCCGATCTCCAAGGGTGTGCTCTGCCGCGTGAGAACGCGAAGTCCCTTGCCTTGACTCTGGAGAAAGAGAGCATTGCCTGGTTGCTGGTAGCCAACAATGCCACGTACTCGCACGCGGTGCCCCTCTCCGTCCCCCGGCGCAAACCGCAACAACTCTGCCAGTGGAACTTCTGAGGCTGCAGCCTCTACGCGAATGAAGCTCAAGCGAGGAACGTAGAACAGAATGCCAGTGAGTTGCCGGTTGGCGTTATAGAGGCTGCCGCACACGCCTTCAATTAAGACTTCGCTATCGACCCACGAAGAAAAATCCTGCTCGTGTGAAATCGGCACACGGACGTTGAACTCGCCCCCTTCGGATGCGATGCGCATGGCGAGGGTAGGCTCTCGCCAGGAACTTCGATCGACGGCGGTCGATCGCACAATGCCTCGGACTTCCGCCCACTGACTGTCTCGTTGTCCATTCGCGAGTTCGGAAAACGAAATCAGTTGCGGCTTGGGTAGTACTCCCTTCCCTAGCACCCGCAATTTTGCCTCGCGGATGATGGGAGCGAACTTGCCAGGCCCCGTGACCCCCTCGATTTCGACCAGCTGTCCAAGCACGTGAGGATATCTGGGAGAGACGCTGCCCTCTACGTAGATACCGGTAGTTGCATCCTGAACGATGAAGTCGGGCGCAGGAGCATCCATGGTGATCACGCCTCGAATCAGCACCGGATAACCTAGCGCGGCCCGATCCGGGCTCAGTCGCCGTATTTGATCGACGTGGATAAGCGTGGGGAGTGGTTTCGCCACATCGGGAAGCTGCGCTTGAACTCTGTCGACGAGTGCTATGACCATTACGAGGGACGCTACGATGGACGGTACGGCCAGCCGTAGTGCTCGCCCGGCTTTCACATCTCCGCTGCGAGCTCGCATTTCATTTGGCATGAATATATCGAGTGTAAGGTCAAACTTGAGCTGACCGCCGGCAAAGCGTCCGCCAATCTCGCGCTCGCCTTAGGGTAGCCCAAACCGCTCCTGCAGGCCAGCGATTCGCCTGGACTCTGCCAGGCGAAGATCTTACTGACGTTCAAATGAAACGAATCTGCGTCGTCTCTACGGCGTCAGAGTGAACTTGCCGTGCAGTTGGATATCGTCCGAAGAGCCGCCGACCAGGATCGTGAACTCACCCGGCTCGGCGCTCCAATCTTTCTTTGCACGTGTCATAAAAAGAAAACGCCCTGCGATTCAGCGTCAGTGTTAGGCGCTTGGTTTCACCCGGCTTCAGTTCTGTCTTTGTGAATGCCTTCAGTTCTTTGAGGGGTCGTGGAACGCTGGCATGAGGATCGCCAACATACAATTCCGCCACTTCCGCCGCGACACGGTGACCTGTGTTCTTCACATCAAAAGAAACCGAGACAGGCCCGTTCAAATTTCCAGTCTGCGGCGTCACCGACAAGTTGCTGTAGGCGAAGGTGGAGTAGGAAAGACCGTAGCCGAAGGAGAACAGGGGCTTGGTTTGCGAACGATCAAAGTGGCGGTATCCCACGAAAATGCCCTCCGAATACTGAACCCTGATTCGAGCCTTTTTCGGGGTAGTAGCTATGAAACGTAGGGTTATCTTCCCAGCGGCGCTCAAAGGACGCAGGGAGCTTGCCCGACGGACTGTAGTCACCAAAAAGAATCTGGGCCAAAGCCGTCCCGCCCTCTTGTCCGGGATACCACGCGTGCAGGAGAGCAGGAACACTGTCAATCCACCGTGTCATGTCGACGTTGCCGCCCGCGGTCAGCACAACGATCACGTTCTTGTTGACGGAGCTGATTTGCCGGATGAGTTCGTCCTGGCCTCCGGGAAGTTGGAAGGGCCGGTCGAAACCTTCTCCCTCGATCTTAGGATCGAACCCCACGCAAATGATCACGGCATCCGCTTTTGAAGCCAGCGCCTTGGTCTCGCGGCCGACGTACGCCTCGGCCCGGGCAACGCCGAAGCCAACAATGGCAGTGCTCACGGAATCGAAGTATTCGAGACGAATCTTGTAAGCCTGGCCCGTCTCCAGATGACGCGTAGCGATGTCCAACGTCTGGGAGTGCGGCAGCCAGTCATCGATGGCAGTCTCGTCACCAACGTAGAGCCGAACCCCATCATCGGCGGAGGTATAGAACTTATAATCCCCAGATTCTTTCGGGACGAAGTAGCCTGTCCAACGGATCGCAAAGTGATCGACCGGTTCCCCCGGAGCAAAACTGCCTTCTCCCCAGTCGAAGTGAACATGCTTGTCGGTGCGAACAAGAGCAGGCGATCCTTTCAGTTCTTCATTATTGAAGTACTCCCCCCTCAGGCCACTCTCGCCACCTGGCGTTGTCACGAATTCAGAATTCTCGAAAACCTCGTCAAGAGGAGGAACATCGACGCCGTAAAGGACTTTGACCTTGGTCCCCAGGCGATTGCTGATGCCTTCCAGATAGCTCTCACTGTTAAAAGGTTTGGATTCGGCGCTGCCACCTCCACTAATTACTGCTGGGTAAGCATCCTGTCCAAGGACAGCAATGGTCTTCAATTTAGATTCATCCAAGGGAAGCAGATTGCCTGCATTCTTCAGAAGAACTGTGCCTCCACGGGCCATTTCGAGTGCCACCTGCCGCCCTTCCTGACTCAGAGTAGGAATAGTGATATCCGTCTGCGACTGATCGAAGAACCCGAACTCAATCGCCTTGCGCAGAATTCTCCGGACCTTGTCGTCAAGAGTCGCGCCTGCAATCTTGCCTTCTTGCACTGCGGGAAGCAGAGCATCTCGATTCATAAATGAAGGAGATGGCATTTCAAGATCGAGGCCACCGTTAGCTGCCGCGACACCATCATGGGTTGCGCCCCAGTCCGACACGAGGATGCCGTCGAATCCCCACTCCTTCTTGAGGATTTCATTGTTCAAATGGATGTTCTGCGTCATGTAAACGCCATTGACCAGGTTATAACCATCCATAACCGCACCCACGTGCGCCTCTTTGACCGAGGCTTCAAAGGCCGGCAAATAGATTTCGCGCAAGGTTCTTTCGTCGATGTCGGAGCTGAGAGTCATGCGTGCGAATTCCGAATTGTTCCCGGCAAAGTGCTTGGCAGTGGCGATCACGCGTTGTGACTGCATTCCATTGATGACCGAGACCGCCATTCGCGAGGCGAGAAAAGGATCCTCACCGAAGTATTCGAAGTTGCGGCCATTCATCGGTGCGCGGTAAATGTTCATCCCGGGGCCGAGAATGAAATGCACTCCACGCGCACGCGCGTCCTTACCCATTGCGATGCCGAACCGCTCCGCAAGACCGACATCCCAGGACGCTGCCAGCGCGATGCCCGCGGGATACGCAGTCGTAAGGCCGAAATCGTGGACTCCCATGGGCCCGTCCGACATTCGGAGCGATGGGATCCCGAGGCGAGGAATTGGCCGGGTGTAAAGGTCATTGATCCCGCCAACTATTTCGATCTTCTCATCCAGCGTCATTTTGCTCAGAATCGAATCGACACGCTTCTCTACATCCGCCTTCGATGCAGCCGTTTGTGCCAGTCCAAACTGTGTAACCAATATTAGGATGATTGCAACCGCGGACGTTCTTTTACTCACCGTTCGCTTCATCGGGTGTTTCCTCTCGATATTTCGATACAGCATAACTCAGTATCTCCGCCGGACTTTTCTGTTTGACAGCGGAAACTGCGGCTGATTAACTTCAGGCGATAAATCCAGGCCGAACGTTCCTATGCCTTCTCGTCGGAAATTTCTCAGCGGCTCGGTGGGCGCGCTCGCGGGCGTGCTCACCAGTTCCAAGTCGGAAGCGACAGAATGCACCGCACAGCGATTCCCTGAAACCGCCAACTTGTGCGGAAATTGGCTATTTCGTACGGATCCGGACGATCGCGGCACGAAGGACAATTGGTGGGGCGCGAATCTTCCCGTTGACGGTTGGCGAACAGTTGCGGTGCCTCACACCTGGCAGGTAGAGGCGCCCCTCACTGACTATCGCGGCGTAGCCTGGTATCGACGGCGCTTTGATTTACCCCCCATGGATTCCACGGACGATTGGAAGAACTGCGCCGTGCGCGTGGAGTTTGAAGCAGTCTTCCACACTGCCACGGTCTGGGTGAATGGCCAATTCGCAGGAGAGCACGCACGCAAGGGTTACACCGCCTTCACTCTTGACATCACAAAGCTGCTGCAGTGGGACCGACCCAATACGATTGTGGTCCGTGTGGATAGTGCTTTCAACGAGCACATGCTGCCTCGCGGCCGGTCGAGCGACTGGGCACACGATGGAGGCATTTTCCGCCCGGTGCAACTTCTCATCAGTCCGAAAGCACTTGTCGAGCGAGTCGATGTCGACGCAGTACCCGATCTCTCCAGTGGAGAGGCGAAAGTCACAATTACGGCATTCGTCCGAAACACAAGTGCGGAGTCATGGACCGGCAAGACCTCTTTCCGAATCTCCGAAGAAGACGAACCCCAAGTCGCTTTGATTGATTCGTCGGCTCAGAGTATCTCCGTCGCACCAGGGGCAGCTGAAAGACTAACTTTGCACGCGACTTTGGCCAAGGCGAAGCTGTGGCACTTTGACCATCCTCATCTATATAGCCTGGAATTTTCGATCTCGGGAGCACGCGATGTGCATCGTTTCACGACGCTCTTTGGCGTGCGAAAGCTCGACATTCGCGATGGAGCCTTTCACCTCAACGGCGAGCGTGTGCGACTCATGGGTGTGGAACGCATGGCCGGCAGCAATCCAGAGTTCGGAATGGCAGAACCCACCGAGTGGATTGCGCACGACCATGCCGAGATGAAGGATTTGAACTGCGTATTCACCCGTGTCCACTGGCCGCAAGACAAGCGCGTTCTCGATTACTGCGACCGCCACGGAATTCTCATGCAGACCGAAGTTCCGGCATGGGGACCGGACACGTTCAAGGGCATGACGTCTCAGCCTGACGCGGACATCATGGAAAACGGACTCGAACAATTACGAGAGATGATCGCTCGCGATTTTAATCATCCCTCGGTTGTGGTTTGGGGGTTGTGTAATGAGATCGAAGGACAGAATCCGCCAGCGTATCAATTTGCCAAGCGCATGCTGGAGGAAGCCAAGCTATTGGACCCGGGCCGTCTCTGCTCCTACGCATCGAACTCGCTGAGCAGTAGCCCACAACGCGACGTCGCGGGACTGATGGATTTCATCGAGGCAAATGAATACTACGGAACGTGGGCTCCCGGAACGGCGGCGGACGCGGGTCGTTATCTGGATGAGATTCATGCTGCATTCCCGGGCAAACCCATCGTGGTCTCTGAATACGGATATTGTGCCTGCACACCCGACCGGCCGGAAGGGGATCAACCGAGAATGGAGATCCTGCGCTCGCATGACGAGGCATTTCGCTCCAGGGATTTCGTCGGTGGAGCGATTTTCTTCTGTTACAACGACTACCGCACCCACGTGGGGGATCGCGGCGTTGGCTCGTTGCAACAGCGCGTCCACGGAGTGGTAGATCTTTATGGCTCGCACAAACCGTCGTACGATCTTCTTCGGCGCGAATCGAGCCCGATCGAATCCCTCACGGTAGAACTCCAAGGGACAAAGCTCGCAGTGCTGATCCGAACACGGCGCGATCTTCCGATGTACCTCCTCAGAGGCTATAAGCTGCGAGGTTTGTTCTTTGGCGAAGGCAACATTCCTGTCCGACGGCAGGAAATAGATTTGCCCGACACTGCACCCGGCAGCGAGATCCGGTCTGAACTGGCATTCTCCCAGTCCGAAACGCCAATCCATGTCCAGATTGACGTTTTGCGCACGACGTCTTTCTCCGCCTACTCGGCGGAATGGAAGACTTAACGACTCGCTTCGCCACCACGTCCTTGATAGTTGGCGGAAGCGAGTGGGGGTCGAACCCACCGGTGACAGGATTGCCTGCCGCCCGCCGGTTTTGAAGACCGGGACGATCACCGGACCGCATGCGCTTCCGCATTGCCACAATCAAACGCCACGGATCGATATCTCCGCAACGGATTGGGAATCATCGTTCCAGTTCAATCCGTGAAGATCTGTGCGATCCGTGGCCGATTTTATTCCTTCCGTTCTACCTTCCGCTGGACGCCACACCTACTTCGGCTGTGCCGTCACTCGTAGATACGGCTTAAGGGTCTTGAAGCCGGGAAACTTCTGCTGCGCCTCTTCGTTTGAAACCGCGCCCGTAATGATGACGTCATCGCCCGGCTTCCAGTTCACCGGGGTCGCCACTTTGTGTTTCGCGGTGAGCTGCATGGAGTCGATGACCCGCAGGATTTCGTCGAAGTTGCGGCCCGTAGTCATGGGATAGCTGATCTGCAGCTTCACCTTTTTGTCGGGGCCAACCACGAAGACCGTGCGCACTGTGGCGTTGTCAGCGGGAGTGCGGCCCTCGCAGGTATCCCCGGCTTCGGCCGGCAGCATCCCGTAAAGCTTGGCGATTTTCAGTTGTGGGTCGCCGATCATCGGATAGTTTACCTTCGCTCCTTGGGTCTCTTCGATATCGGCCGCCCATTTGCTGTGGTTGGTGACGGGATCGACACTCAGCCCGATGATCTTGGTGTTGCGCTTGGCGAATTCCGGCTGCAGCTTCGCCATGTAGCCGAGTTCGGTGGTGCAGACCGGTGTAAAGTCTTTGGGGTGCGAGAACAGGATCGCCCAGCCGTCGCCGATCCAGTCGTGGAAGTGGATCGTCCCCTGCGTGGTTTCAGCTGTAAAATCGGGGGCCGTGTCGTTAATTCGGGGAACACTATATGTTTCGGTCGCAGTCGCCATATTCATCTCCTTCGTGAATTCGAATTGCGCAAGATTCGGAAAACAGGCTCGCCCCGGCGTCCAGACTTGGTAAAAGCGGATGAAAACAGAACCCACCCGCTTCACCGGGTGGGCTGGGAAGAAATCTCGCTGACTCCCTACCCACACGCCGGCGCCGATGGACAACAACACATGGCTATGGCGGTGGAAGGAAAAAACATGTTGTTAGGATAGAAGCGCTGACTGCCGGTGTCAAACACCCGCGTCCGCGGAATTTCCGCTCGCCTATCTTTTCTGCATCGCTTCCGTACGACGTGCATCCTTCCTTTGGCGCGGCAATTCACGGTTCGCAAGGGGATATTCATGAGTAAGCGTCGGCTGAGCATGGCGCAGTGGGACGTATTTTCCTCTAATCCTCTCGAAGGAAATTCCCTGGCGGTATTCTTGGACGGGCGTGGACTCAGTGACGTGGAGATGCAGTCAATCGCCAAGGAAATGAACCTGTCCGAGACGACGTTCATCCTCCCCCGCGACGCGGAAACACAGCGCGAACGCGGCGTGCGCGTCAGGATCTTCACGGTGCAGGAAGAGTTGCCGTTTGCGGGTCACCCCACACTGGGTACCGCCTTCGCACTACGCGGGGAATCTGGCGCGAAGGAGATCACACTCGAACTGAACGTCGGAAAAGTTCCGGTACGCTTTGCAGATAGAACGGGTCAGCCCACGTTCGGCGAGATGACGCAAATCGATCCGGTGTTTGGCATACAGCACCAGCGAGATGCCGTGGCTCGAGCTACGGGATTGAATGTGGACGACTTCGATCCGTCATTGCCGATCGAGACTGTGTCGACCGGCATTCCCTACACAGTGACGCCGCTGAAATCCCTGGCCGTAATCCAGAGGTTGCGCGTGGACCTCGGCCGCGTCGACGACTATCTCATAAAGACCGGCGGCAAGTTCTTTTATTTTGTGACGCGTGAAACGGTCGATTCAGCGGCCCGATTGCACTCTCGCATGTTGTTCTACAACGGCGAGGATCCTGCGACAGGATCGGCGGCTGGCTGCGCGGCAGCCTGGATGGTTGCCCACGGAGTGGCCAAACCGGACGAGCGGGTTCTGATCGAGCAGGGTATCGAAATGAAACGGCCGAGCAGAATTTTCGTGCGCGCCGTACGCGGAGAGAATCATGAAAACAACGAACGAGATAACCGTATAGTTAACGTACGCGTTGGCGGCAACGCGATCGAAGTAATGCGCGCCGAAGTTTTTCTCTAACGCAGGTTGTGCAAACTGCGGAAAACACAGAGGCGCACTCGCGGAAAATAAAATCAATAGCCAGAAAGTCCCATTAGCATCGACGCTACTTTACAGTCGACGTTCTTCCCGATAGCATTCATCTCGCTCTGACATTCTTCATATTGAGAAAAGCCTCTGTTGGTTTCGCGATCCGCTAGTGCGGAGCGCCCGACGGATTGCGGAAGGCTGATGAAACCTAAGCGCACGATTCTGTGTGTCGACGACAACGAGCAGTCTCTATCCCATCGCAAAATCATGCTGGAAACCCGCGGCTACCGCGTGGCAAGTTTTTCCCGGGGCGAAGAAGCTCTTACGCGCTTCATGCAAGGTGGAGTGGACCTGGTCATCGCCGACATGGCAATGCCTGGACTGGACGGGCCGCAGTTGATTGCCAAGATTAAGGATGCCTCTCCGCACACTCCTGCCATCCTGATCTCAAGCAAGGTGCGCATTTACGACCACGACTCGCAGGCGGACGTTTTCCTCACGAAGGGGATGTACGCTCCCGCCGATCTGCTGGAGCGGGTCCGGCTTTTGCTCGTACGCAAGCGCGGCCCGAAGCGCATGCAGCACCGGCTCCCGCAGATTTCTCCCCAAATCGGCGCCGCATGAAGCGGCCTTCCAGACACTTTGATTAGTAACACACTGCGTGTCCGCACTCGGTACAAGCCTTCGTGTAAGATTCTTAGCAGGCATGGCCGAAGCATTCATCGAAGCAAAGAACCTGCGGAAGACGTATCACGTAGGCAAAATCGAGGTTGAGGCACTGCGCGGAATCTCCTTCAGCGTGCAAAAGGGCGAATTCGTCAGCGTAGTGGGCCCCTCGGGCAGCGGAAAATCGACCCTCTTTTATCTGTTAGGCGGGCTGACGCGGGCTGACGGCGGCAGCGTCGTGCTCGATGGCGACGACTTGGCCACCCTCTCCGATGCGGAACGCACCCGCATGCGCAAGCGCAAGATTGGCTTCGTGTTTCAAAAGTTCAACTTGCTGCCCACGCTGGACGCCCGTTCCAATATCGCGATCGCTCGGGAAATCTCCGGTAATGGAGATGGGGACCCTGCGCATTTCAATCGCATCACCGACCTTCTTGGCTTGACCACGCGCCTGGGGCATCGTCCCTCGGAACTTTCCGGCGGAGAGCAGCAGCGGGTGGCGTTAGCGCGCGCGCTGATCAACAAACCCGCGATTGTTCTGGCGGACGAACCGACCGGCAACCTGGACTCCAAGAACTCCGACGTCGTGCTCGGGATGCTACGGAAGTCGAATCAGGAACTGGGGCAGACTGTGCTGATGATCACGCACAATCCAGCGGCTGCGGAGTACGGTGACCGCATCATCCACATGCGTGACGGGCAGATCGTAAGGCCGGAAGACGATCCGCAGTGGGCGTTGCATTCAAAGTAGCGCCGGGGTCTCGCCGGACATGGCGAAGCTCCTGCTGAAGCAAAGCTGCTTCGCTCTGCTTTGATGCTCGAACCGGGACGATGCTATCCTTATAGATTATCCCGCGTTGAGGTCTGAAGCCCTTTCATGTCCAATCCAGAAACTCCGGAAATCCAACCTGCCGTCGAGAACACTGAGTCCTTCGGCGACATTCTGTCTCAGTACACGAAGAGCCATTCCCGCAAAACGGAAGGCAGCAAGCAACTGCAGGCCACGGTGATTGCCGTCAACGCCGAGTCGGTGTTTTTCGACATCGGATACAAGTCCGAAGGAATTCTTCCTCTGGCGGCGCTGCAAGGCGAAACTCTGAAACCTGGTGATAAATGCCTGGTGACGGTCAAGGGACGTGACCTCGATGGCTATTACGAGCTTTCACGTTTCAAGGTCGAGCGGCCCATGGATTGGTCGGCTCTGGAGAAAGCCTTTGCTGACAAGACCACGGTTCTCGGCACAGTGACTGGCGTGATCAAAGGTGGATTCAGTGTCGACGTGGGTGTGCGTGCGTTCATGCCCGCTTCGCGCAGTGGAGTTCGCGATGCCGCCGAGATGGAGAAGCTGGTAGGGCAGGAGATCCGCTGCCGCATCATCAAGCTCGACGTTACCGACGAAGATGTCGTGGTCGATCGTCGCGCGGTTGCCGAAGAGGAAGAACGCTCCGCCAAAGACAAGTTCTATTCACAGATTAAAGAGGGCGAAACCTTAAGTGGCACCGTACGCAGCCTCACGGATTACGGCGCGTTTGTCGATCTGGGCGGAGTGGATGCACTGCTGCACGTAAGCGATATTTCCTGGGGACGCGTCAACAAGCCGGCCGACGTGCTCTCGGTAGGACAAGCGGTCGACGTGAAAGTGCTCAAAGTCGCCTCGGAAGGTGAAAAGCGGCGTATTTCAGTCGGGTTGAAGCAACTTCAACCGCATCCCTGGGACGCCGTGGCAGGAAAGTTCCAGGCGGGCGACCGGGTTCGCGGTACCGTTACCCGCTTGATGGAGTTCGGAGCATTCGTGGAACTGGAGCCCGGTATCGAGGGCCTGATTCACATTTCGGAGATGTCGTGGTCGAAGGGAAAGATCCGGAAAGCCAGCGACGTAGTGAAAGAAGGGGAGACCGTCGAGGTCGTCATCTTGCAGGTGAATGCCGGCGAGCGGCGCATCTCACTCGGGCTCAAGCAGGCATTGGGCGACCCGTGGGCCGACATCTCACAGCGCTTTCAGGTTGGCTCGGCGGTGGAAGGTCCCGTCACGAACCTGACGAAATTCGGTGCCTTCGTGCAGCTTTCGGAAGGAATCGAAGGCATGGTCCACGTCAGCGACATTAGCGCCGAAAAGCGAATCAGCCAACCTCAAGATGTGCTGCGAGTCGGGCAGTTGGTGAAAGCTCAAGTGCTGGCCATCGACCTCGAGAAACGGCAGATGCGGCTGGGAATGAAGCAGCTGGTGCCGACCGGGCTGGACGAATACATTGCCGAGCACAACGAAGGCGACGTCGTCACGGGTCGGCTCATGGACGAGGCTGGCAGCCAGGCCCGAGTTGAATTGGGTGACGGCATCCACGCTACGTGCAAGGTGACCGCAGCGGCGCCAGCAACTGCAGAGGCTCCGAAGCAGTCTAAGGCGGACCTTTCATCGCTGAGTTCCATGCTCCAGGCGCGATGGAAGACTGGCTCGGGCAGGCCCGTTAAAGCGGAACCGGTTCGGACAGGGCAAGTTCGCAGCTTTCGAATCGCAAAGCTGGACCGGGCAACGAAGAAGATCGAGCTGGAATTCGCTTAGCACAGACGCGGTGGTAACGATCCTCTCCCACGAAGCGGGCGTGCGAACCCGCTGATGCGGTATAATTTTGCAGTTGAGCGGGAGTAGCTCAGTGGTAGAGCGCGACCTTGCCAAGGTCGATGTCGCGGGTTCGACCCCCGTCTCCCGCTCCAGATTTTTGCTTCCAGTCTGCTTTCCGCCGACGGACTTTTCCGCCCGGAACGCTAACGTACGAGCAGGGGCGCGGTACCCAAGTGGTAAGGGAGAGGTCTGCAAAACCTTTATGCGTCGGTTCGATTCCGACCCGCGCCTCCAGTCTTTTCTCGTGTTTCCTGACTCGCTGAATGATCCCTAGCGTCCCAGTTCCACAAAGTTGATGCTGCTGATATCTTCGATTACCGTGACGTCTCCTGTAGGTGCGCCGCTAATATCGATCTGCATATTCAGCCCCGTGTTGTCTGTCCAGCCACTGTAAAGCAACTGAGCAGGCTCTTTTAGATTGAACTGGGTATAGACGTTGTCGATGCCAAGCATGTCATAGTACATGCAGGGATACCCGCTGCAACTGGTATCGCCATCCACACGGTGCACCCACCACTGGATGTGGTGCTTGGCATTATCGGCCGCGAAGGTGCAAGGCAGCGCCGTGTTGATCCAGTGGCCGTTGAGTGCGTCCCAGATCTGCCAGGTAGCTCCGATTACACATTGACTTCCAAACATGTAGCGATATGGGGATAGATACTGGAAGATGTCATACTCAACGGCCTGAATGTTGGCGGTCCGATTGCCCGCCGGAAGAATGATGTAGAAGTCGCTGGAAAAATAGCTCGCGCTGCTCTGCCCTGCGTAAGCGTAGACGAGCAAGTTTGTATATGCTGGTCCGGTGAGTTGCACTTTGAGGGAGTTTGCCGGCCAAGTCGTACCGGTCTCCGTGACTGAGGAAGACTTGGGAATCCCGGTTCCACCGGGGTCGCATAGCGGCTTTATACAAATATTCCAGGACGACGCCATGGATCCCATGTTCATGTCGAAGGTTTGCGCGCAACAGGACAGCGCGACAAGACCGAAAATGATAATTGCAAGAATGCCTTTCATGAAATCCATTGCCTCACCCTTCTCTTCTTTTAGCGATTTTTTCGCGGCAGTGGTTTCTTGCGGATCCTGCATCGCGATTGTGAGGCTCAGCCTAAAAGTCCCCGCTATGTGCACGCAGTGATATGTGAACATTTGCGCTGTGGAAATCAGTTGCATTCCCGATTTGGCAATGTAGAGAATAGACAGATGAATGGCGTGCGGATGGACCTCTGGCTTTGGGCCGCAAGATTCTTCAAGACGCGTCCCCTGGCGAAGCGGGCCTGCGAACTTGGCAGAATCTTGTCCAACGGCCAGCCCGCCAAAGCTGCCCGTGAAGTGCGGGTTGGAGACCGTTTGCGCGTGACGAATGACGGCGGAGATTTTGAAATCGACGTACTCCTGCCAAGCGAGACCCGCGGCCCGGCAGCTGTAGCGCAAACTTTGTACCGCGAAACTGAACAGAGCTGTGAACTACGTCTGAAGGTCGCCGCCGAGCGCAGGGCGATGCGGGAGTTTGAAATACTGCCGGAAGGCCGACCCTCGAAACGCGACCGCCGCCACATCATTCAATTCCGAGGGCGCTCGTAGGATTTCCTCCGTGTACTCAGTGTCCTTCGTGGTTGCTTCAAAACCATTAACCACGGGGGACACAGAAGTCAATCGTTTCTTCTTGACTTTTGGCGATCGACAGGTTCAATATGGCGTTGTACGACATGTCGCCTGAGGCCACAATGGAGTCTTTGCCCCTCACTGAACCTGTCTTGCTCATCCTGCTGAGTCTGGCGCAGGAGCCCAGGCATGGATACTCGATCCTCAAGGATGTTGAGCAAATGAGCGACGGCCGCGTTGTACTCAGCACTGGCACGCTCTACGGCGCGTTGCGCCGGTTGCTGGACGAAGAATGGATTGAGCGAATTGAAGAAGAGGATAGCCCGCGAGGTCGCCAGGCCTACCGGCTGACGTCCCGCGGGCGCAAGAACCTGCAACTGGAGGTCAGCCGGATGAAGCAACTCACGCGCCTGGCGAATTTCCGAATCGCTGGGAAGGAGGCTTGATCCATGATCAGCGTCCGCATGTACCGGCAACTGTTGCGGCTCTATCCGGCTCCTCATCGCCACCAATTCGGCGAGGAGATGGTTGCCGTGTTCAGGGAGATTCGCAGTGAGGCCACCTCCAGTGGGATCGTTGCGCGGAGCGTCTTTTATCTTCGCGAAGCTGTGGGGGTCATTACGGGCGCAGTCCAAGAGCATTGGCTAGCGCTCGGCGGCCACGATGTCGCAATTTGGGTTCCGACAAGGAGGCTTACCGTGCATACTGAATTTCGTTTTCCGAAGGCGACTGCCATCCTGATGACCATCATCCTGGCTGGAGTTATGCTCGCCATCAAGAAGGGCGAAGCGATTTCAGCATCGCTGCCCTATTCGAATCCTCCGGTCGGACCGATCCAGCCGACGCATTCTGTTCTGGTCGGGGGCATCCTGCTAACGTTCGCCTTCTTTTACGCCGCGGGTATGATCGGCTGGGCAATCCTGTTCGCGATGCGCCGCTCGGGCGTGCACCGGCTCGATGAAACTGCGGAGCCAAAATAGTCGGGGTTGCTGGCAGACACAGATGCCGATAGACTCATGGTCGCAAATCTGGATCCTGCACACCCATGAGCTTAGGCCGATTCTTTACTGATGCCGTTTGTCTGACCTTTTTCCTCGCTGCAGTTCCAATCGCTGACGCCCAAAGTCCCGCGACCAACGCTGCTGTGACTGAGTACGTCAAAGCGGAGATGGAGCGACAACACATCCCCGGCTTGGCGCTGCTGGTTGCGCGAGACGGCAAGATCGTTCGCGCCGAAGGTTTCGGGATGGCGAACGTCGAGTTGCGGGTGCCGGTGAAGCCGGAGACGGTTTTTCAGTCGGGATCGGTCGGCAAGCAGTTCACGGCAACCGCGGTCATGATGCTGGCGGAAGAGGGCAAGGTCGGCCTCGACGATCCGCTCACAAAGTATTTCGCGGATGCCCCTGCGAGTTGGAAGGACGTGACTGTTCGCGAACTGCTTAGCCATACGGCAGGCTTTGGCGACTATCCCAAGGACTTCAACTTTCGCAAGGACTGGACGGAAGAGGAAGAACTGAAACTGATCGAAAGCATTCCTCTGGCGTATCCGCCCGGCACCAACTGGCAGTACAGCAATTTCGGCTACGTAACTCTTGGCATTCTGATTCATCGTGTCACCGGCCAGTTTTATGGGGATTTTCTGCGGCAGAGAATCTTCCAACCTCTGGGGATGACGTCCACGCGCATTATCAGTGAAGCCGACATCATCCCCAATCGCTCCGCCGGTTACCGGCTGGTTAAAGGCGAATTGAAAAATCAGGAATGGGTAGCACCTGTCGTCAACACGACCGCAGACGGCAGCCTCTATTTCTCGATTCTTGATCTAGCCAAGTGGGACGCAGCTCTCTACACGGAAAAACTTCTGAAGCAGTCGAGCCTCGATGTAATGTGGGCCCCGGCGAAATTGAAGAGCGGCGCGGCCAATGGTGGCCGACCCAACTCCGGCCACTACGGCTTTGGCTGGTTTATCGACCAAAGGAACGGGCACCGCTGCATCCATCACGACGGCTCCTGGCAGGGATTCGAGACTGCGATCGACCGCTATGTGGATGACCAACTGACCGTGGTCGTGCTCGCCAATCTGGCCGACTCCAGGCCGGGAGACATTACCCGGCACGTTGCTGAAATGTACCTGGCGGAAAAATAGCTAAACCGCGAGAACCGGCACGCGCGCGTCCACATGCATTCGCATGCCGTACTTCGGGCGCAGGGTGATCAGAGGCTCTGGCTCCACGCGATGCCCGGGAACGAGTTTCAGCTTCCATTTCTGCGCCAGCGTAGCCAGCAACAACACTCCCTCCATCCAGGCAAACGACTCTCCGATACACTGCCGGGCCCCGGCTCCGAATGGAAAATACGTCAGCTTGGTTCGACGCGCTTTCGCTTCTGGCGTGAAGCGCTCGGGATCAAATCGCAGAGGGTCGGGGAAAAAGCGGGGATCGCGATGGGTGATGAATTGGCTCATGAGCACGGTCGTCTTCGCGGGCAGAAAAAAGTCGCCGAGTTGAAAATCTTCACGCGCGTACCGCCCCATCGCCCACGCGGGGGGATAAAGCCGCATGGATTCCGCCAGGACCATCTCGACGTAGCGTAGGCGGGGAACGTCGTCGAACGTGGGAAGGCGACCCTGCAACACACAGTCGATTTCATGGTGGAAGCGGCGCTCGCAGTCGGGATTCTGCGAGAGCAAATACCACGTCCAGGAAAGCGCATTGGCCACAGTTTCATACCCAGCCAGGAAGATTGTGATGACTTGATCGCGCAGCGACTGCTCCGATGCAGGGCTCTTGTCCGGTGAAGCGGCCAGCATGAGATCCAGCAGGCTGCCACCGTGGGCGTTTCGTTGACGGTGCGCGGCGATCATGCGGTAAACGACCGCATCGATGCGCTTCCGCGCTCTCACAAACGCGGCGAGTCCCGGAGGCCTCATGTGCACCAGCCACTCCGCCGCAGGCAACATCACCAGAAAATTGTAGAGGCCCATGATGCGGTTGATTGCGCTCGCCAGTTCGTCCACCTCCTCACGAAGGTCGGTGGCAAACAGCGTGTCCGCCACCACGTTCAGCGTGAGATGCATCATGTCGATAGCGATGTTCGCCTTGTATTCGCCATGCAGAAGAGGGCTTTCCACTCGAAAATTCGCTGAACTTCCGTAACTGGTCTTTCTGATTACCGGCAACTAATCTTCCTCTAAAGGGTTACTAAATAAGTGGTTAGTCTTTATCAGCCCTCTGGGGGGAGCATGTATTTACGCCACATTCTTGCGATGCGGCGCGCGCTTGGAATTCTAGCAGTGATGGTCGGGGCGTTGGCTTCTCTGGCCAGCGCATCGGCCACGCTTCTTCTCGAAGAACCGTATGGCAGGATGGGGTACTTCACTGCCACGGGACATGCCGCCGTGTATCTTTCCAGCGTCTGTGCCGAGAGCCCGGTCGTCCTACGGCCCTGTGCTCCCGGAGAGACGGGTGTGGTCATCAGCCGCTACAACGGCGTTGGCGGATACGACTGGGTCGCCATCCCTCTCATTCCTTACCTCTACGCGGTTGAACGGCCCGAGGATGTGCCCTTGTTTGCGAATGCGAAGATGGCCGCCTTTCTTCGCGACCGTTACCGTCGCAAATATCTGGAAGACATCGTTCCGGACGTAAAGAACGGGGAGACTCCGGGAGGGAACTGGTACCAACTCATCGGCTCTTCGTACGATCGCACAATCTATGGCTTCGAGATCGAAACCACGCCGGAGCAGGACCAAGCTCTGATTCGCAAATTGAACTCATCGCCGAACGAGTCGCATTTTCATCTCGTCACAAACAATTGCGCGGATTTCGCCAAAGGTGTACTGAACTTTTATTACCCAAAGTCGTTGCACCGCAGTCTGGTCGCCGATGTTGCTATCACGACGCCGAAACAGATGGCCAAGATGCTGATCAAGTTCAGCGATCGCCATCCGGAAATTCAGTTCTCGAGGCTCATCCTGTCGCAGGTGCCGGGGAGCATGCCGCGCAGTTCGAAGGTGCACGGAGTCGTCGAGTCGTTCTTCACATCGAAGAAGTACATTGTGCCCAGCGCAGTGTTCAGCCCAATTTTTGCGGGATGCGTGGCCGGAGTCTATGTCGGCACCGGAGCGGGGCATTTCGAACCGGCGCGGAACGCCATGGTTTTTGTCGTCGGCAGCGGCACCGAGAAGCCATTGGATCGCGAAGATCGCAGGGCCTATCAGCTGCAACTGAAGCACTATCTTGCGGGCGCGTATCCGGAAAAGCAGAATGCCGACAAGGCGTGGGAGAAGCTGCAATCCAAGGCGAAGATTGACGTCGATAATCAGGGCCGTCCGGTGCTCCAACTGCAAGTGGGAGAGAGTGTCGTGCAGATCGGCGTCGCTGCGGATAATGTGCTCAGTGGAAATGCTCCGCCCCAATTGGTGCGCCAGCTTCTTGAGGCTCGTCTACAAGCAGAACTGCGCGGCAAAGCATCGCAGAACATTTCTGAAACTGAAGTTGCACGCGACTGGGAACTGCTGCAGAAAACGGTGCCAGAGAGCAATTCGCATGCTACGAACCGTCCTCTACAGCGAATCGAAAATGTCCGGGGAAACAGGCCCTGAGCTTCTAAAGTGGAAGCAGAGATAGAAAGAAAGGCCGCGTAACAACGTACGCGGCCTTCGTTCTTTACTGTTGTTCCGGCGGACGTGGCGGCATGCCCGCGCCTGGAATTGGCGGTTGCCCTGGAGGCTGCTGCTGTTGCAGCATCAACTGCCGCTGCTGCATCTCCTGCAACATTTGCTGCGGTGTCTTTACGCCGGGCTGGTCGGGAGAAGCGGGCGGTTGTTGCTCCGCCTCGGCTGCAGCCTGATCTGCATTGTCATCTGTCGCGGCGTTATCGTCGGTAGCCTCTGCGTCGTTGTTTTCCTGCTCGGGCGGCACCGCTCCCGGATTACCGGTGGGTGGCACGATCCCAAGTTGCTGCTGCTCCGCGAGTGAGGGGCCGCTCGGCGGGCTCACATTGTCCGGACCGGTTTTCTGAACTAATACAACTCGGGTCAGCAATGCATCGTTGGACGACGAGCCGAGCAGCACATAGTTAAATCGCGATCCATTCAGCAGGTCGGCGATCACATCGCGCGCCGGCCCCGGTCCCAAATGGGTCACTACGCGCTCTGGTGCGGAAGGAATGTCAATTTCCGCTCCGGTCTGCTTACGCACGGCGCGCAAAATATCGCCCAGCGTCGAGTTGGGAGCCACAATGGTGAGTTGGCCATTCTGGAACGTCACTTGGGGCGGCACAGGCGACATCGAATCCAGAGGAACCTGCTGCACTGGCCCGGTCGGACCGGATGGCAAAGGCGGCAATGGGGCCGCAGCCTTCTTGGCTTTATGGTGGGTTTGGGTCGAGGCCGCGTGCGCCGGGCGTACGCTTCCAGAAAGCAAAACTCCCCCGCACAGGACCATAATGCCCGTCAATCTCTTGAATTTCGGTCCTTTGCTCATAACCCACTCTCCCACACTCTTAATTTGGGGGGACGCCGCGAGGCCACTTTCCTAGAATTCTAGCACCAGCACGGGCATGAAAGGGCTGGCGGGCGTGACGTCCCACCAGATGGAACGTCTTAACATTACTCTCTTGCATGGATTAGATGCCATGGCACCGATTGGGGGTTATCACCAAGTCGATTGCAGTCAACCATTTCGGGCTGCACAATATCTTAAGAGGAGAGGCTCAAGTCGGCGTAAACTGAGCCTAGCTCATCCAACTCTATGAAAGTAAAGGCGGAATCTGAAATGAATCTGGCCTGCCGCAACTTCGTCACAATTCTCTGGATTGCCCTGTCCGCGTTTGCACTCGCGCCTTTAAGCGCGCGCGCGCAGAGCTGTCAAACGGCAGGCGATCTGGAGGACGCCACCCGAGCCGCCATCACGGCCGCTGGCCAACGCTATTTCGACATGACGACGAAGGGAGACGCTGCATCTCTCAAACAGAACGCCATTCCCAGCCTTGCTGCCGACTTCTCGGGGATCGAAGGATCCCTCAAGGATCATCAGCAAGATCTCGCAGGGGCCCAGGGAACTGTGAAGGGCGTCTTTCTCCTCGACGGATCCACGCCGGTCCCGCATGCCGAGTTTTACTGCGGAGTTTTCGGGAAGACCGGACAGACCGCGAACAGTGCCGTTTTTTATCTCGACAATCTCCCAGCGGGCAAGTACGCCGCCGTCCTCTTCGATGCGAATTCGCCGAAAGGGCGAACCATGGTTTCGTTGATCCTCCAGCAGACGGGGACCGACTGGAAAGTAGGCGGTCTCTACATTAAGACTGCCCAAATCGGGGGCCATGACAGCGACTGGTTTCTGGCACGTGCCCGAGAATATAAAGCCAAGGGGCAAGCGCACAATGCGTATTTCTTCTATGCGGAGGCGCGCAGCTTGATCTCCCCCGTGAATTTCATGAGCACATTGGCGACAGATAAGCTCTACGACGAGTCGCAAGGCGCGCAACCCGCGGACATGCCTGCCAACGGGAAAACCGTCGATCTTCCCGCGGGAGCGGCAATTTACAAAGTCACCGCCATCTTTCCGGAAGCGGTCGGCAATGATTTGGACCTGATCGTGAAATATCAGGCGGCGGATGTTTCCAATACCACCCAGGCCTATCAGAACAATGTAGCGGTCATCAAAGCGCTGGTAGCGAAGTACCCCGAAGTGCGGGAAGCGTTTGCGTCTGTTGTCGCGCGCGGCGTCGATCCGAATGGCGCCGATTATGGCACGCTGCTGGCGATGAAGGACATTAAGTAGCCGATCGTTTCTCCGCGTTGACTTACTTTGGAGGAGGAGTTGGCTCGCGTTCTCCTGGGCGATAGTCGGCTTCGATGTGCCCGGCTAATTGCGCCTGGGTGAACAACACGGGTTTGGTTTTCAAGGCGACGAAGAGCGGCGATTGATCCGCGTAGTGCGGCGACCTTGGGTTGAGGGTCGCGCTGCCGAATTGGTGAATGCTCTCCGACGTGAGCTTACCTGACTTGTCCCAGGAAACGAAGATGATCAGAGTGTCGCCTGCCATCGCGATCAGTGTGCCGTCTGGCAACTGCTCCCCGTAAACTGCGCGGTATGTGTCGGGTCCGCCGTCGATGGCGAGATTCAGCGTTCCACGCCGCAGGCGGTTTACTTCTCCCCACTCGGGATCAAGTCGACCGAAATGTGTCTTGAGCGTTTGAATCGCCTTGCGCAAGGTGTCGATCGGCTGCGGCGGTGATTTGCCTTGCCCTTTCGCGAGAAGCACCGGTTCGCCCATCAGGACCGCGAGCGCTGCACTGCGGTTCCCAACGTCAGATTTGCGATCCCAGCGTTTCAGAATTTGTTGTGCCTGTTGAAGGTCGAGATCCTTACCTGCATCGATCGCACAAATATCCGCAACGATTTTCGCGAGGTCGGAGTGGGCGCTGTAGGTGACGTCGTACTTGTAGGCACGGAATGATTCGGCCGTGATCCGGGGATCGGCGCCGTAAGTCTCAAGCGCTCGCCAGGCACGGTTCGTCATGTTGGTCTGAATGCCGAGCGTCGCCGAGAAGTCCTGCGGGATGAGGTCATCTCCCGGTGCGGTGGCCCGAAACGGAGTGTTGTTCGAATTGAACACCAAACCAGAGCGCGGGTTCCAGAGTTGCGGCGCTTTGTCGAAAGGCAGATACACGTGCCAGATTAAGTCAGAGCGGTCACCCGGCAGAACTCCCCGCCAGTCCTGACCTTCCTTCCGAACCGGAAATAGTCCGTTGTAGATGTAGCCAATGTTGCCCTTTTCGTCGGCATAGATGAAGTTGAGGCTGGGTAGCGATTGCAGTGCCATCGCAGCCCGCCACTCCGCCAGCGTGACAGCTTTGTTCAGGCGGTAGTACTGGAGTGGCTGGCGTACTTCATTCATGCCTGCGTAACGGATGGCGAAGACTCCGTGATCCGTCTTCAACACCGGGCCCTGGGCCGCGTACACCACTTCCCGATGTGCGGGCCAGACCAGCGGTCCCCATATCTTTACGCGAAT
The DNA here is from genome assembly GCA_963788555.1 of uncultured Acidobacteriaceae bacterium. Classification (GTDB taxonomy): domain Bacteria; phylum Acidobacteriota; class Terriglobia; order Terriglobales; family Acidobacteriaceae; genus Sulfotelmatobacter. The sequence continues at coordinate 318,129 of CAWBHM010000012.1, forward strand.
CTTGGCATCGCTCTTTTCGAAATCCCGCCATTGTCCGTCGAGCCAATATTGATTCGTATTGGATGGATTGATCGTGAGTTTGTAAACGTCGACGAGATCTGGTTCGTTGACTGTATTGGCCCATCCTAGATGTTGGTTATGACCGTGGAGCATGAACGGAGAGCCGGGAAAAAAGCCTCCGGCAACGTGCCATCCTTCGCCACTTTCAAGCACCGCCTCGTACCAGGCGACTGCCCCGCTATAAGGCTGGTGGGAATTGACGAGCAGTCGGGTGGCACCATCGGCCGAGCGTTGCGGAGCGACCGCTACGGCGTTCGATCCCACGGGGAAAGCGTCTTGCATGATCAGCAATGCGCGTTTGCCGTTCGTGGAAATATTGTTGCTGCTCTCGGGCTCGGTCAACTTCCGCAACTCTTTGTCGAGTCCGTAGAAGAAAGGCAGTTTGAAGACGAAACCCGCGGCGACATCCTTTCCGGTGAGCGGCAGAGCGCCCCGCACGGTTTGCTCGGGATGGAGAGCCGCGAAATAGTTCACCCCGTCGGCATATGCCTCCATCACATGCCGTACATCGGACGGCAGATCGCTCTCGTATCTGGCGTTCACGACCTCCCAGACACGAAACAGGTGGACGAGATAATCGGTCACAGCAGCTTTTGGTCCCTCGGTTGCGGCGAGTTGACCTCGCACCGCGAGTGCTACTTGCTGGATGGTGGCAAAGTCATCTTCAGCATGCGCAAAACCAAAGCCGAAGGCCACATCAACATCCCGCGGCCCGATGACATGCGGCACGCCGAACGTGTCACGCTTGATGCGAACGTCATATTGTCTGGCTTTGGCGATCAGAACAGCCGGATCGGGCGGCGCAGGCTGACCAAGCCGATCAGCAACAATCAGGAACGACGCGGCTCCGACGAGTAGAACGATGAGGGCGAGGGCGCCGATCTTGAGGTAGCGCATCGGGTAGAAGGCTACGCCTTGTCCTCGCTCAGCACACACTCTTTCGGTTCTTTGTCGTCACGAAGTCCCAGGAACACCGGAGCACGCAACTTCGGTCCGCTGCCATCATTGGTGCCGCCGGTCCACTCCGAATATTCAACCTCGGCGACCAACTCGGGCTTGACCCAACTCACCTTGCGCAACGCGTCAACATCGCCGAAGAACGGATTCTTGTTGGTCTCCAACTTCTTCAACACCTTCGAAATTTCTCCCAGCGATTTCTGATCAAACCCGCTTCCCGCTTGGCCTACGTGAATGAGTCGCCCTTGTTTGTCATAGAGTCCGAGAACCAGCGATCCGAAGTGGGTGCGGCTGCCCTTGGTCTCGGTGTATCCACCGATGACGGCTTCGAGGCGATGCCGTATCTTGATCTTCAGCCAATCGCTGCTGCGCCGCTCTTCGTAGCAACTCGTGCGCCGCTTCGCAACGATGCCTTCGAGCCCTTTCTCGCGCGCTATTTCAAACAGTGCCTTGCCGCGCTCCTCGTAGTGATCGGAGTACCGTACCCCGTCGCCCGTCACCAGCACCGCCGCCAGCTTACGCTTGCGCTCCTCCAGCGAAACGCGCCGCCAGTCATAGCCATCGAGATACAGGAGATCGAACGCGTAATAGAGCACGGGAACGTCCGCATTGCCGGCAGCCCGCTTGCCGCCAGGACGAAATCCCGTGCGCTGCTGCATCAAGCTGAACGACGCTTTGCCCTGCTCATCGAGCGCCACTACCTCGCCATCGAGAATCGCGGTTTTCGCCTGGACGAGCTTGGCCATATCTTTCAATTCCGGATAACGAGGAGTCAGATCATTTTGATTGCGCGACACCAGTCTCACTTTCCCCTTGTCGATAAACGCGATCGCGCGGTATCCGTCCCACTTAATCTCAAAGAGCCAGTCTGGCCCGTCAAAGGGCTTCTCAATGGATTCCGCCAGCATCGGGTGGATTGCAAGGGGCATGGAGCGCTTCAAAGGACCCTGCGAAGAAGCCTGAAGCACAGAAGACACGGAGGACGCAGAGGATTGTGTGGGATTTTGTGGCTGAGAGCTAGTAGGAGGTTCAGGTTGCAGAACTGCTATATCTTCTTTGGTCTTCTCCGCGTGCTTTGCGTTTTGATCCTCTGTGTCCTCTGTGGTTCTCCGTTTTTTTTTTGCCCGCTGGCCGCGGCTTTCTTCTTGTCGAGTTTGGCGACTGCATCCGCGAGCCACGCGGCTTTGAGTTTCCCGCGTCCGGTGGGGCGGCTCTTCCACTCCGCCGATCCCGCGTCGCCGGCCACTTCTTCAAGGTTGCGCCCGCTCAACACTGACTGGTCGATCGATTCAATGTCGTAGCCTTCTTCGATATGGTCATCGTGCTTCTTGATAAGGAGCCATTCGTTGCCCTTGCTTCCCGGACGTCGCCCTTTCATCTTGACGAGCGCGAAGTCCCCCTTCAGGCGCTTGCCCTTCAGCCGAAACTTCAGGTCGCCTTTGGCTAGCATCACTTTCGCCTCTGCTTCCGTGCCCGGCACATACTTGCCATTCACCGCTACCGGAGAAAGTGGCTGCCACGTGCCCACATCCCAGACGATTACCGTTCCGGCCCCATAATTGTTCTCGGGGATATTCCCTTCAAAATCGAAATACGAAACGGGATGATCCTCAACCTGCATCGCCAATCGCTTGTCTGCCGGATCGAGTGAGGGTCCCTTGGGAACAGCCCACGACTTCAGGACGCCTTCCATCTCCAGGCGGAAATCGTAGTGCAATCGCGTGGCATCGTGTTTCTGCACGACGAAGCGATTGCCAGCCTTCGTTTCGACCTTTGGCGGTGGCTCTGGGGTCTCTTCGAATCGGCGCTTGCGTTTGTATTCTTCGAGTGCCATTGGCTGCGCTTTCGAGCGACATTCTAGCAAGTTACCCTTGGAAATGCCCTACATCCCGCACCGTAGCTCCCTTGGCCGCAATGGCCCGATATAATCCACGTCGGTCCAGTCTCTTACTTATGAAACGCGAATTCCCAGAAGTTCCGCTGGTCGGCGTGGGAGCCATCATCGTCGAGGGTTCCCACGTTCTTCTGGTGAAGCGCGCGCATCCTCCCCTGCAAGCTCAGTGGTCGATTCCCGGGGGTGTGCTGGAAGTGGGCGAACTGGTGCGTGAGGCCGCGATCCGCGAGGCCCGCGAAGAAACCGGACTCATCGTTGAGCCTGGAGAACTGCTCGGTGTCTATGACCGCGTCCTGCGGGATCCCGAGCAGCGCGTTCAGTATCACTATGTGCTGATTGATTTTTTATGCCGGCGAATGGGGGGAGAACTTCAAGCCGCCGACGATGCTGCGGAAGTGCGCTGGTTCACGCAGGATGAACTGCCGCCACTAAATCTGGCGGAGGACACCTCCGACGTCGTTCGTAAAGGGTTCGCCGCCTTAAGAAACAAATCGTAGACCCGCCGCCCGGAGCGATTGGGACGGCGCTTTTCATGGCTTACCCAACCGCTGACGCCGGTCTCTCAGGCGTGTGATTCGCCTCGCTCTCCATCTCCGTCTCCTTCCCACTCCAAATCGCAGGCACGGCACCTCCATGCCCCGCGCTGCACGGGCATGGGCACGCGCAGAAACGCGCTCAGGTAGGCAATCGGCCGGTCCAGTTCCCGAAACGTCACATCGAGCGATTGGCAGCTTGGACAGCGCGGCTGCTCGTAGAGGCCAACACCTTGCACATAGAGGCCCTCGAGAATGGGTTCGTCGAGAATCTTGCGCGCGTTCTCGGCGTCCTCGACTTTCACATTGAGTTTGATGCCGCCAATGAAGTTCGAAATGAACCAATCCAGGCGGACCAGGTTTTGGTCCCCCAGAAGAACATTCGATGCCCACCGATTCCAGGCAGCCCTTGGCCAGCAAGGCTTCCGGCAGATCGCGAAACTGGCGGACGGTTACCAGTTCCTGCAGTTCCATTTCCTGCCGCAGTTCCGCACGATCGTCGAGATGTTTCAGATGCCTGCGGTCCATCTCATCTTCGAGAGTTTCCCATGCCGCATCGGTCAGGGACTCGGCGCTCTGCGCCAGGCGCTGCAACTCGCCGTCGGTCATTCCGGCATAATGGTCCGCAAGGCGGCGCCGCTCGCGCTGTTCGTCGAAATAAGACTGGCCCAGATTGGACACTCGCACAGCATACTTCGAGCGGTGGCCCTTGGCCAACTGTTGTGGCACAAATAGAACGGCCCACAGACATAAAGCCTGTGGGCCGCCCGGTGGACTGTTTGGGATTGACCAAGAGGTGGTCACTCTAACGTGGCCTCTACGGCAACTCCGGGCTTCCTGACCGACCTGCGTCAGGCGGAATTGAATCCTAAATCACCGGTAGTGTGCGGGCGGGATCGCGTATCCACATTTCGGGCATGACGTGCCGAGCGACGCAGGACCTTTTCGAAGTTGATCTTTTGTTTTATGGGTATCGCGTCAATGAAAGAAAAGGAGAGCCAAGCCCTCACCATATTTCAAACCATCTCATCAGTTGCCAAAATCCAACCCAAGCCACCGCGCCAGCCACGATGTGCAAGAGAAGGTACCACTTCGGAAGCGCCTCCCGCGCCAGTCCTTGCTTAAACTCTTGCAGTGCCCTTCGCGCAGTGCGGAAAGCTTGGTATAGGCAAAGTTCGTCGGTTGAATCAACGCCCCCAATCAAAAGCTGGTGGATTTTCATGTTATTTCCAAAGATGAAGTTGATGTAGACCTGCTCCGCGGGGGAATAGACGTTTTGCGGTGCGGTCGCCATTTTCTTAACGACGCTTTGATATAGGGCGGGTTCACTCGCAACGAAGCTCTTGTGGTACGCCATGTAGTCCAACAGGCGGCGAATCGAAAGGTTCAGCCGGACGAGTGGACGCATGATATTTGTCAGTGACCTCGCATAAGGCGAAGTCGTGACGCTGTCCAGCAGTGGAGTATCAAAGGTGAATATCATGCGGCTAGGATTAAACCAGTCCGGGTGCTCATCTATGAGTTGCTGTTGGCCCTTGGCTTGAGGGTACCCTATCTCTCCTTCTCCTCCGCTGGCCCACTCGCTAAGCACCACCTCAAATTCAGCCGTTAGCCCTTCGATCAGGCTCAATATTCCCTCGTAGGTCTGCTGCTTTGAGGCCATCGCGGCGGCGACGTAGATGAACCACGCGCCCGATGCCGCCCACATTGTTGCAATCGACGCCCAGAAAGTTGCGGAGGTCAAAATATCGGGTAGGTGCTTCATGGCAGCAATTCTAGATCGCACCCTTCTTCGAATATACCTTGGCGGGACATCTCCTTGAGACGGTTAACGAATTGCCAGCGCAGCGAAAACGGATAGGAATTAAACCCGGCCAACGTCGCAGAACGACTACAACCTGTTCAGCGCACCAAGTCGTACACATAGAGCATAAGAAACACGAACACCGAGACCGAAACCAGCAAATACCTCAAGTCTCGCGGTTTTAGTCCGATCCAAGTCTTCCGTATCGGAGCCCTGTCCCTAGGCATGACGATCTTGATCTTCTCGGTCCGCACTCGATGGCGCTTGACACTGCGCGCTCCGCGATAGCTGCGACCACATTCGACGCAGCAACCAGATTGAATACAAGTGCCACCACACCATGAACACCGATCTGTCATAACGCGGATATCCTACTACCAATTGGCGAAATTGTGGCAGCGTCAGTCACCTCTTCCTCCACTCCTTCAGGATCAGACGGTAGAGGAGCAACAGGAAAGAAGCGAATAGTGATAGTCGGAAGAGAATGTATTCCGCAATGTCGAGGTAATGACTTACTGTGGCAGGAAGGTTACTAAACGAACCGGACGGCTCTGGCATGCAAACCTCTCCTCATCCACCGCCGCAGTCAGTGGACACAGTTGAGATTCGGCGCTCAGCTAGTGCTAGGTTGTACCTGCGCTAACGCTCACGGCTCGTTTGAGCCGACTACGGTGGCCTGCGGGGCCACTTTTCCTCATGCTATCTGGGAACTCCATCAGCACGAGCCCCGCGCCGTGGGAACACCACGTAACGGGCCACTCCACCCTAGGCAGGTGACCACCCAGGTTAATCGGCCCCGTCATCGAGCTTCGTCGCCGAGCCGTTTAGGGCATCGACGCTTCTCCTCGCGCCTATTCAAGAGCCTTAATCTCTATTTGCCAAACCCGCTCAGACGGGTCAAGGCTATTTTTGGACCCCCATCTCGGGCTGGTTCGGTCTCCGCATTCAACGTATAGATAACGGGGATTTCCTGGCGATTGGCGGTAAATTTTGTCGATTCGGAAGATAGTCGTCCAAATGTGTCTCGGAAATTATTGACATGAAATTGGAGAGGGAATAATCTGCAAACTACACCGGAAAGGAGGTGGTCGGATGACAAGTTCTGAAGGCAGTAGTTGGGGTTATCAAAGACCAGGTGAGGTGGCTGAGACTTAGAGCGGTTGCTCTAAGCGGGGTTTCGGGCTCGCCAGGCAAGCACGGCGCGCCAGAAGCTACAGCCCGCACACTACCGGTGATTTAGGATTCAATTCCGCCTGACGCAGGTCGGTCAGGAAACCCGGAGTTGCCGTAGAGGCCACGTTAGAGTGACCACCTCTTGGTCAATCCCAAACAGTCCACCGGACGGCCCGTAGCTAACTACTACGGGCCGTTTGATTTCTCAGAATTCTCCAAGACTGAGAGCTGCATGCCGAAGCGGTTTCAATCCTTTCGTTCGCGCCGTTCTTTAGGCACTCTAATAGCGGAAGGTGGTTCGACAGCAACGCCCGGCTTGGAGACGGACCGGTCAGACCGCCTTCCCTAAAAATTAGAACGAAAACTCGCGTTGGATTAGGTTAGACGAATTCTTTGGCCGAGCAGCAGTCCGATGATGCCGAACGCCCACTTTAGAGTTGAGTCCTCGTGGGGTGCGGAGAGAATGATGTAGAGAGCCGCCGCTAGAACCACCAATGGGACGATAAGCTGCACCACCAGCACCGGGAACCTGTCGAGACCCGTTGATGGGACACCTTTGCGTTCGGCTGATCTTCTCTGTTTACGGCTCGTGTTGCTTCTTCTTGCCATTCTCCACCCACCAAGGCACTAACTATTTACTCGATGTCTTAGGGCCTTCTAATCTTTCTGACTACAGCGTACCCCGCAGGGGGTCAGGGGACTAGGTCTCAAAAGGACAGGTCAAACACGGCAAAACAGGTACACCAAAGGCCGAACCTTTGTGTCCCTTTGGATCATGTCCCTTCGAGGCAGTCGCGACCCGTTTGACCCTTCAGTTTGCGAGCTCTTAATGCGGAAGTTGCCAGAAATTGTCGTGACTGTTAGCTTGACTGATAAAGACCATAGGAAGAGAGTTGGTTGGATTTAATGCATTGAAAATAAATAACTTAACGTTTAATCCTTGGTCAATCGCAGATTAGTATTAATTGCGCTCTACCGTCAATCGGCGAATCGCCGCAGGCAATGGGGGCGCGACTCAGCAGCCGGCTCTACTCCCCCATCCGATTCTTCCCATCCTGCATCACTCTTCGCAGTATCCGGTTGATTCGCGTCTGGTATCCGGGGCCCTTCGACTTGAACCAGTCCACCACTTCACGATCCACCCGCAGCGATATCCGCTGCTTTCGCGGACGGTTCCATCGCGACTCCGGCTTCGCCTCCTCCTCCGCCAGCGAAAACAAGTCGTCTTCAACCGAGGCAAACAAGCGATCGATTGTGCGTGGCTGCACCCTCGCTTTCTTTCTTCTTTTCTTCGACTTGCGTGTCATGACGCAATTGTATATCCCGCATCGTCATCACATCACGTTCCTGCAGGAACACTCATCGCGCGTGCCAGGGCGCATGAATGTGTCAACGTGTATTCATGGCAGCCCGAAGGCATACACCGCGCTGCCCGCCGCGATTGCCACGTATTCTTTTCCGTCGACTGAAAATGCCATCGGCGCGGCGTAGACTGCACCGCCCATCTGGAAGTGCCACAGCGGCTTGCCCGCAGCCGCGTCGATGGCTATGAAATTCCCTTCAGCATCGCCGGAGAATACCAGACCTCCAGCCGTTGAGAGCACTCCCGACCACGTCGGCGACGTATGTTCGAACGTCCACTTGATCTCTCCCGTCGCCGGATCGATCGCTTTGAGGAATCCGCGGTATGGTTCGGCCTCTTCCGAGGGAAAATATGCACTCCCGTAGTACGCATGTCCGGCCTCATAGGGCTGAGGAGCTGTGCTGAAAATGTCGCACTGATCGCGCGCTGTGACATAGAAGAGGGAAGTCTGCGGACTGTAGGTCGGCGCCATAAAGTTCGTCGTCCCGAGCGCGCCCGGACAGACCGTGTGACCTTCGAGCGTGGGCGAAGCTTCCTTCTTCGCCACCGGCCGACCGTCGGCATCCTTGGTGTCGCTCCACGTAATCTTGCCGTATGGATTCGCGGAAACAAGTTTGCCCGTGGTGCGATCGAGCACATAGAAGAATCCATTGCGGTTGGCCTGCGCGATCAGGTGCTTGCCGCGCGCGTCGATCATGACGGGAACCTGGGTTGCATCCCAATCGTGCTCGTCGTGCTTGGTGAACTGGAAATACCAGTTCATCTTGCCGGTGTCGGCGTTCAGCGCCAGAAGGGAATTGCTATAGAGATTGTCGCCCGCACGTCCTTCGCCGCGGTTCGACGGCGCAGGATTCCCGGTAGGCCAAAAAATCTGATTCGTAACAGGGTCATACGTTCCCGTGTTCCACGCGGGAGCTCCGCCCACTTTCCACGAATCACCCTCCCAACTGTCATGTCCCGGCTCTCCTGGTCCCGGAACTGTGTAGAATCGCCACTTGCGCGCTCCGGTTGTCGCGTCGTACGCGTCGATGAAGCCGCGCACTCCGTACTCGCCGCCAGAAATTCCAATCACTACGAGGCCCTTCACCGCGAGGGGAGCCACGGTGAAACTGTGCCCAGTGCGATAGTCGGCGGCAACGACGTCCCACACGACAGCGCCTGTTTTGGCGTCGAGCGCGATCACGTGGGCATCCAGAGTGCCGAGAAAAACTTTGTCGTCTAAAATCGCGAGCCCGCGATTGACATGCCCGCAGCACGGACGAATATCTCCGGGGACCTGCCTCTGATACATCCAGATGGGTCGTCCCGTGCGCGCATCCAGAGCAAATGCGCGGTCATCTTGCGCGGTCGCGTACAGAATGCCGTCGACCACGAGCGGCGTAGTCTCCAGTTTGCCGGTCGCTCCGGTCTGGTAGACCCACTTCGCGACCATCGTGCGCGCATTGGTGATGTTGATCTGCTCGAGCGCGCTGAAACGCTTTCCGGAATAATCGCCAGAATACGTCATCCAGTTCTGCGGCTCCTTCGCAGAATTCACGAGGCGCTCGAAGGTGACCTGGGCGAGAGTCGGCGACGCGAAAAACCAACAAGTGAAGAAACACGTGAGCAGCCCAAGGCTCTTCAGCGATCCTCCGTGTCCCTTGTGTCCTCTGTGGTAAATGCTTTTTTCACCCGGCGCGACGAGAGAATGATTGTGCGAGCCCGGCCCCTTCATTTCGCCCCCACGCCGGTCAAATAAGCCACGATGTCATCGAGATCCTTATCACTTAAGGCGTCGACGCCGTAGACTGGCATCGCCGACTGCCGGCTTTTCTGAAAAGACCGCAACTTATCTTTCTCCAAGAGATGAATCTGCTCGCTCATGTCCATGATTTGTACAGTGAAACTGTCTTCATTCAGCGTCACCCCTTTGATTGTTTTCCCGTCGGCGGTCACGGCGGTCACACTCTCATATTCCTGCGGAAACTCTTTGGTGGACTCCGTCAATCCCCAAGCCAGACGTCGGCTGGGATTGCGCACCGAATCGATGATCGCCTCGCGGGTGCGCGACCCGCCGACAGCGGTCAGATCGGGTCCGAGCCTTCCACCCTTGCCCTCGACCATGTGGCACAGCGAGCAATTCGCGTCGCCGTAAAACAGATCCTTGCCGTGCGCGGCATTGCCCACCGCATGAGCCGGAGCCTTCACCTCCTGGCTGCGAATGTAGGTGATGATCTGCCAGATCTCCTCGTCGGTCATTCCAACTCCCTGCCCGTTGGTCCCGTTCGCCGGCATGGCGGTGCCGGGAATGCCGTTGGTGATGACCTGAAACATGTCTGCGTCGGAGTGCGTGTGCTTCTTCACGGCGCGCGTCAGGTCGGGTCCGCGCCCTCCGCCATGCGCGCCCAGCCCGTGACACAGCGCGCAATTGATGCGGAACTCATACTCGCCGGCCTTGGCAGCCTTGGCATCGCCAGCCAAGGGATTGCGATCATCGCCCGCACAAATCGTCGTTCCCAGGAGCAGTAGCCCGATCAATCCCGCGCAGCTTCGTTTGAACATGGACACACCGTAGAGGAATTTGCCGCATTCTACGCTATCGAATCAAAATCCAAGCTTTGGAAATCTAGGCATCGTAAGCGGCAGCGAATTTCCCCTGTCGTACATGTCCGGCGGGCATCTTGGGACCGGCACCTTTGGCTCTCTACACTGAAATCCTAGCCTCACGATGCCGATGTTACTGAGGTGGGAAAGGTATTTTCCCTAGGCAGGCAAGTTGTTGATTCCTCAGCCTTTCCAGCGAAAGGCGTCGGGCTGCGAAAGGCCCAGATGAGCCAGCACGCGATAAGCAAATTCGCGCGCCATCTCATCTAAAGAAGCAGGACCGTAATAGAAGGCTGGAATCAGCGGGAAGACGGTGGCACCGGCATCAGCGGCCCGGTACATGTTGCGGATGTGGATTTTGTTGAGCGGCGTCTCGCGCACGCACAGCACCAGCGGACGCTTCTCTTTGAGCGAGACGTCGGCCGCGCGCTCGATCAGTTGCGAGGCGATGCCATTGGCGATGCGGGCGAGAGTTCCAACGCTGCATGGGATGACGACCATGGCGTCGGCGGGATACGAACCGCTGGCCACGTTGGCTCCAATGTCAGCGTTCGATTGAACTTTGATTTTATGAGCTTCGATTTTGCGCGAACCGGTTCGGGAGGCAGAGCCAAGAATTTGGCCGACCAGGTTGGACCGGCCTTTCAGGTTCAACTCTTCGGCCATGACGCGGAGCGCGCTGTCAGAGGCGATGAAGTTGACGGTTTCGACACGCTCGTCGCGCTCGACAGCAAGAAGAAGATGCCGTAGAAAGACGGCCCCGCTGGCGCCGGTAGTGGCAATGGTCAGATTCCGCGGTGGATGGTTCGGCAAAAAGCCTCCGGCGAGGCGAGGTGAGGTGAGTTGCCCCGACAACGGAGCATAGGGAGTCAGTGAACACGAAGTCAAGGCGAGCCAAAGAATAGGAACCAGTCATGTCCTCAGCCGCGAATCTTCGGTCCCGTCGCAGTGCAGCGCAGTTGCACGCGCTGGCGGGAGTTGAGCGCGAAATTCGCGCCCAGGATTCGCACAATCGCCGCAAATACCTTCGCGAGTTCAACGAAGCTTACCGCACCTACGATTCGCTGCTGGACGCGAGCGAGGTTCAAAATGCGCTGCGCTCCGCAGATGTGGTTCTGATCGGTGACTACCACGCACTGCCTGCCGCGCAGCGCTATGCGGCATCGCTGATTGAGCAGCGGGCCATGGCCGGCGACCGAAAGGTGGTGCTCGGGGTCGAGACCATCTTCGCCCGCGATCAGCACGTCCTTGACGAATGGTGGCGCCGCGAAATCGACGAGAGCGAACTGCGCCAGCGCATCCGCTTCGACCTTGACTGGGGATACGACTGGACTCCTTTTTACGAATTGCTCGTCACCGCGCGCGATCATTCGGAGGCCGTCTATGGTTTGGACTGCATGCCTCGCGAGGATCTGCGCAAGATCGGAGCCCGCGACCGCCACGCCGCCGCCAAGATCGCCGAAATTCGCCAACGACATCCCGATGCCGTCATCTTCGTTCTGTTCGGCGAGTCCCACCTTGCGCCTGGACATTTGCCCAATGCGCTGCGCCAGCAGATGCCCGATGCAAAAGTGCTGACCGTGCTGCAGAATATTGACGCCCTGTACTGGCGCGCCGCTGGAGAGCGAGCGGACAAAATCGAAGCTGTCCGCGTAAATGAGGAAGTCCTTTGCGTCTTTAACGCCACGCCGCTTGAGAAATACGAGAGCTATCGCTTGTTTCTCGATCAGTGGAGCCGCTGCGACAATAGTCCCGACTTTGCGCCGACCATCTACAACCTGATCGATAGCCTGGCCCGCTTCCTCGAGATCAACCGCTATTCGCCACACAATGGTACACAGCCGAAGTTTCTGGTCGACATGTTGCCAGAAGTTTATGCGGGTTCGTCCGACGCTATGCTGCGGTGTCTACTTTCACGAAAAGGTATTGGCGAGCAGGAACGCGAATCCATGCTGGCCAGCGTCGAAGAACGAGGCGGCGCCTACCTGCCACAGGTGAATGCGTTCTATCTTCGTGAATTCCAGATGACCCATGCTGCTGAAGATGCCACCCGTTTCCTGCATCAAGCTTGTCAAGGCTTGCCGCAGCGGCTGAACGGCCATTCAGAACTGGGAAGTGTCGCCAGCGAAAACGGCCACCTGGAACGCAATCAGATCGACAGATTCTATGCCCGCGTAATCGAACACGCCGTGGCCTATTTCGGCTCGCGTGTGCTCGATCCCTCACGGACGGTTCCGGGCGACTCCTCGTTGCCGTCCCGCGCGGCGTGCGAAAAAGCTGCCCAAGCCGCACTGAGAACCGATACCAGCAGGATTGAAGCCAACGCGCAAGATTTGGGCTACCGAATTGGAAGCCAGATCTACGATGCCTACCTCGCCGGGAAAGTCACGCCGAGTGGCTTGCGCCGCCTCTTTCTCTCGCACCTCGATGAACCGGGACTGGCCCGCAAAGTCTGCGCTGCCGTGATTGCTAAACTACGCACGGTCTCCAACTCGAAGTCGCGCGCCACGCACGCCTGATTGAGATCATCCGCAAAATGCTAATCTAGACCTCAGTCCGGCCGACTGCCGAGTTCTGAAATGCTGAGAGCCTCTTGAACGCCGAATCCATCCGCCAGCTGTTCGACCAAGTACGCCAGGGCAAACTCACGCCTGACGACGCCGTTTCGCGTCTTCGCCATTTGCCCTTTGAGGATCTCGGATTCGCGAAGGTTGATCATCACCGCGCTCTGCGAAACGGCATGCCCGAGATCATTCTCGGAGAGGGCAAGACCCCCGCACAGGTCGCAGGAATCTTTGCCCGGCTTGCCAAGCACGGGGGCAACATTCTGGCCACGCGCGCCAACGAAAAACAATTCGCTGCCGTAAAGAAGAAAGTGCGCGCCGTTGAATATCGCGATCTGGCGCGCGCGGTAGTTCTGCAACGTGATCCAACGAAATACGGAAAGGGCATCATCGCAGTCGTTTCGGCTGGAACCAGTGACATCCCGGTGGCCGAGGAAGCTGTTGTCACCGCCGAAATGATGGGCAACGAGGTCGAACATTTCTACGACGTTGGGGTCGCGGGCATTCATCGGCTGCTGGCGAATCGCGAGGCTCTCACTCGGGCTCGTGTGGTCATCGTCTGCGCCGGCATGGAAGGCGCGCTGCCCAGCGTCGTCGGCGGCCTGGTCGGCGTTCCTGTGATCGCCGTCCCCACCAGTATCGGCTACGGTGCGTCGTTCAAGGGGATGGCCGCGCTGCTCGGCATGCTGAACTCCTGCGCCTCGAACGTCAGCGTAGTCAACATCGACAACGGATTCGGCGCAGGATATGTTGCATCGCTGATCAATCGCTTGCCGTGAGGTCTAGCGGACTCGCGTCCGAAAGAGAAAAGGCGCAGCTTTCGCCGCGCCTCTCCCTCACCGCTACATCAACCTTTACAGTCCCTGCTGGCCTGACTTCCCTTCGACCTGCAGTTTGTTGTCGACGCTGAAGGCGCCGAAGAGTTGGTTCGCTCGCATTCCCGCGACTTGCTTGTCCATGGGGCTGTCGACGGAGCCGTAGAGCGTCACGTGGCCATTCACTACGATGATGCGGATCGGACGCGCCGGATCGATCGCGTATTTGCTTAACACCGAGTCCCCATAGATGGCGCGCATCGCCCGCAGACGCAGCCCGTCATCGAACTGCGAAACCGGCTCGACTGAGACGTTCTCAATCACGTCCTTCACGCCGGGCATGGTTGCGATGTCGTAGAGTGCTTCGTCGCGGCCAATGCCTGTGCGATCCTGGCCTTCGACTGTCACTACGCCGTCCTTCACTCCCAGGGCGAAATAGTCGAACGTGACGTCATACCCTACGCGTACGAAACGCAGCTTCTTGGCCAGTTTCTGCTCAAGTTGCTCGTCCGGCACATTCGGACCCGCCACAGTTACCAGGTTGCGTACGCCCTGCGCTTTCGCGGTTTTGCGGGCCAGCTTCGCGGCATCTAGTTTGGACTGGTAGAGATCGACGGTGCCTGAGAGAGTTACGATGCCTTCTTCGGTCCTCGCCTTTACATCGCGGAACTGCTTCTTGGCCGTTAGCTTCTCTGTCACCGATGTCTGAATTTGGTTGTCATAGCGAGTCGCTGCCGGGGTTTGTGCGAAAGACATTGCACCAATCAATCCGACCGCAAGCAGCGTGCCTGCCACTTTGGATAACGAATTCTTTCTTGCTGCAGTCATAAAGGTCACCTCCGACCCTGTTGACGAATCTTTACGAATTAACTGCATGGTTAATTCATTCGATGCTGAGGGATGTTTCAGAGATGCACCGCGGCGGCAACGCAGCGCGCCTGCCCGTGGAAGGCAGCGCGTCTCGCAAAACTTTTCATGCCACGCGGGGTTTATATAAAGCGAAGGGTGAAGTGTGCGACCTAGAAATCTAGCGCGCAGTCAACAACGTGACCGCGCGCTGTAATTTCTGATTCACTTTCCGATGGAAGACCAATCCGTCAGCAATACCGGTTGCCCGCTCTTCACGACCGTCGGATAGACGTTGTCGAATCCCTTGTGGTCGGTCGCGCTGTAGTTAAGAATCAAGCGCGGTCCAAGGCCCACGTTCATGTCATGAATCGATTCGATGGCGGCAACGAACTTTTCGCGCGTCACGTCTTTTCCCGCGCGCTTCAGTCCCTCCACCATTACCATAGCGTCGACAAACCCCTCGAAACTTACAAAGCTGGGGGCTTCCCCTTGCGAGTACTTCGTTAAACATTTCCGGTAGAGCGCAACCGTAGGGTAGTCGGTGCGGTCATAGGGTGGCATCACCTGGGTAATAATCGTTCCGTCCGCATCCGCGCCCGCTTCCTTGATGAATTCCTCGGTTCCGACAAAAGACACGGTGAGGAACTGCGGCGTCCAACCCGAGACGTGCGCTTGTTTCACGACGGCAGCTGCCGGCGCGTAAGGCCCCGCGATTACCACGGCCTGGGGACGCGCCGCCATTACTTGTTTCAGGCCGTCAGTGACGTCCACGCTTCCGCGGGTGAAGGTGCCGAGCCCAACCGGTGTTGCATTGTGCTTTTGCAGAGCCAGTTTCACGCCGTCCAGCACGGCCTTGCCAAACGGATCGTCCTGGTAGATGACCCCGATCTTGTGGACGTTCTGTTCCCAAAGCTTGTCCACCTGCTCGCGAGTTTCGTCGTAATAGGACGCGCGAACGTTGATGACTTCATGCTTCAGAGGCTCGTACAGCATTTGCGCGCCTGTGAAAAGGCCGACGACTGGAATCTTCTCCTCTTGCGCCATCGGCACGTACACCTTGGCGGTCGGCGTGCCCACAAAGAATCCGAGCGCGAAGACTCCTTCTTTCAGCATGCGCTTAAAGCAAGCGGGAGCCCGGTCGGGATCGTAGCTGTCATCAAAGGCTTGCAGTTGGATCTTGCGGCCGAAGACGCCGCCGTCATCGTTGACCATGTGGAGGTAGGCGGAAGCGCCCAGCACAGTTTGTCTGCCCAGGAAATGCGCTGGACCATCCAGCGCGGAGCAGGATCCAATCAAAATGCTGTTGTCGGTGACGCCCGGCGTTTCCGCCCGAGCAGCAGAGATCGCGATTACAACGGTGAACAGCAGAAATAGCGCAACACGCGCAGGAAAACAGACAGGCCCCGCCCCTAAATGGTTCATCCGCAAACTCCCTCGTCCAAGTAGTTCCCCCGCACTGGGCTACGCTTGCTGAGGATCAAGGTTGTACGTGCGTGAGATTCGTGTGGTCATTGTGGCACGGCTAGGCGGGATACATGACATGACCGACTCACGGAAGTAACCTGTGACGAAGGCTCCTTCCGAGCGGTTCTTATCTACGGTTTCGGCCTGGCTGGACGACGACTTTGGCTTTGGCCTTGGATTTGAAGGCAGCGCCACTGAAGCACCAGTATCCGGCGAGCGTTCCTCCCGCGAACACGGACCACAAGATGGTGTTCGTCCACGAGGCGTACTGTTCCAAACCTAGACTTCCGAGGTCCCAGAACGTAAGCGGCCATACAAGAATCACATACAGTCCTACGACGGCCAGCACCGCAGCCAGGCCCACGCCGACTGCCAACACGCCGGCGGATAAGCTCTCAAACAACAGCATGCTCCAGTGCTGATCCGTAGGGTCGAGCTTGCGGCCAGCGCCGGGTCGCGATCGTTGGACTAGCGGAGACAATGGTCCTCCTGAGAAACGGCAGCCCGCGGGGCGCGGACTCGCCAACTTGGACGATAAAGATTGACTGGGTCGCCGGCCAAGTTACGAAAGACCGCAGGATCGCATTCAATTTGGAATCGGTTCATCCTGGGATTACCCCGGTAACCTTTCGACTCGGTACTCCGCGTTCTACCATGCCCTTGCACTGCGTATTTCGAGGGGGGAATTCGCGGATGGGTGAACGTGTCACCCAATCAGGAAGGGCGGACCTTTCCCGCGCCAGCCGGCTACAAAAGGCGCTGGCCAGCGGAGCCCCGCCTGCGTTCGTCCCGCCCGAAAACGCGGCTTCGCCATCGAATGGTTCGTGCTCCGCAGCTTCGTGCCCTCTGCCTCCTCCTCGAATCGTCCAACAAGAATCCACAACATACCGGAACGCGTCTTCAGTTTCTGGAGCAGATGTTTCAGGCGTCGCCGGATGGGTTGAGCATTGCCGACAGCGGCCATCGCGTCTTGTGGGCGAACGAGACCTTCGTGCGCATGTTCGACTACCAAGCCGACGAGGTCGTAGGACATCCCCTGGAGAATCTCGTCGTGCCACCTGAGCGCCTGGCGGAATCGCGGTGGGTGGCCGAAGCGCTGGCCCGAGGCGAGCGCATTACGTTGGAGACGCAGCGCAGAAAGAAAGACGGGACGTTGCTCGATGTTTCCGTGTCCTGTGCGCCGTTGCTCCTCGATGGCAAGGTGGCAGGCTTCTACGCTGGTTACCACGATATTTCTGATCGCAAGAGGGTGGAGGCATTGAGTTCAGCGCTCTATCGCGTAGCCGAAAAGAGCAGCAGCGCCCACGACCTGCAACAGTTCTTTGCCGCGGTGCACAGTATTGTCGACGAGCTGATGTACGCCCGGAATTTCTATATCGCTCTTTACGATCCCGCGACCGAGTTGCTGACTTTCCCTTACTTCGTCGACGAGCAGGATTCTGCGCCATCCCCGAAGAAGCTGGCCCGTGGGCTGACCGACTACCTCATACGCTCCGGCCAACCGCTGCTGGCGACTCCTGAAGTGCTCGAGGCGATGGTGGGCCGCGGCGAAGTAGCGCGCAATGGATCGCGATCCCTCGACTGGATGGGCGTTCCCCTCAAAGTCAACAGCCATACCTTCGGGGCGCTGGTGGTGCAGACCTACTCGAAGAACATCCGTTATGGCGAGCGTGACAAGGAAATTCTGACCTTCGTCGCGCGCCAACTGGCGAGCGCAGTTGAAATCAAAAGAAACGAACTGGCGCTTCGCCGTTCCGAAGCCCGCTACCGCTCTCTGGTGCAAAGCTCGGTGTACGGGATTTACCGGTCCAGTCTGGAAGGACGCTTCCTCGACGTAAATCCGGCGCTGATTACCATGCTGGGTTACAACTCCGCCGAGGAAGTTCTGCTGCTGGATCCGGAGAAAGATGTCTTTGCACACTCTGAAGAGCACACGCGTCTGATTGACGAATTCCGGCGCACTGGACGACTCGATGGGATCGAAGTGAAGTGGAAGCGCAAAGATTCCGGCACAATTACGGTTCGCATCAGCGGCCGTGCCGTCAGTAGCGCGGATGAGCCTGCCGACGTCCTGGAAGCAATCGCCGAAGATGTCACGGACCGTCGCGCGCTCGAGGACCAGTTCCGCCAGGCGCAGAAGATGGAAGCTGTCGGCCGCCTGGCCGGTGGCGTGGCGCACGACTTCAACAATCTACTCATGGTGATCAGCGGATATGCCGAGGTGATTCTCGCCAATCTGGATCTGCAACACCCGTTGCATGAGAAGGGAAGGGCGATTCAGTTAGCTGCCGACCGCGCGACCACTTTGACGAGGCAACTGCTGGCCTTTAGCCGAAAGCAGTTGCTGGAGCTTAAAGTCGTCGACGTGAATGCGATTGTGCACGACATGGAGCGTCTGCTGCGGCCGCTGATCGGCGAAAACGTGGAGTTCGTCACGAATCTGGCTCTCGATGCGGCCCAGACACGGGCAGACGCCGGCCAGCTCGAACAAGTCCTGATGAATCTGGTGGTCAACGCCAAGGACGCGATGCCCGGCGGCGGGAAGATCACGATCCAAACGCAAAATCTCGTCGTGGACGAGAGCCATCGCCGCGCCCAGACTTTCATTCGTCCCGGCCACTACGTCATGCTCTCCGTTAGCGACACGGGCCTGGGCATGGACAAAGAGACCCAGTCGCGAATCTTCGAACCGTTTTTTACCACGAAGGAGAAAGGCAAGGGCACCGGACTCGGACTCTCCACCGTTTACGGCATCGTGAAACAGAGCGGGGGATATGTGATGGTGCAGAGTGAAGAGCGGCACGGCACCACGTTCCATATCTATCTTCCTCGCGTCGAAGGCGTGGCGGAGAAACATACGGCTCCTGTCGCTCACGACGCGCTGGGAGGCACCGAGACCGTCCTGTTGGTAGAAGACGAAGAATCCGTCCGTCAGTTGGTGCGAGAAACACTCGCCGCGAAAGGTTACAAGGTATTGGAAGCCGAAAATGGTGAGGCTGGTATGGCGGCAGCCGCCGACCACGACGGCCAAATTGATCTTGTCATCACCGACGTAGTGATGCCCGGCATGGGTGGCCGCGAGTTGGTCAAAAACCTCCTGCAGATACGCCCGGAAGCCAGGGTGCTCTATCTTTCGGGATACACGGAGGATGCGATTGTCAGCGAGGGAACCATCGAAAGCGGTGCCGCCTTCCTTCAGAAGCCCTTCACTCTACAGAACCTTTCGAGAAAAATAAGAGAAGTCCTAGGATAAGGAACCCGGGTCCCGCCTAATCACGTCCCTGAACCTCCTACCCAGCCTTGCAACTTTTTCCCAACCTCAGCGTCCTATCTGGTGGATGATAGATGTGAGCGAATCCATTGGTTGAGGAAACGCGTACATACAGGGAACCCATGCTGATCAAAAAAGCGGAAGAGATTCGTTCGTCGGAGATTACTCCCAGGAGTTTGTACCTGAACCGCCGCAAATTCCTGGCGGGCGCTGCGCTTGCCGGGGCCGCGGCAGTAACGGGCATTGGCGTGGCCGACATTCTCTCACCGAGCCACACGGTGCTGGCGGGGAACAAGATCGACGGCATCCGGAAGAGTCCGCTCAGCACGACCGAAACGATCACCCCGTACAAAGACGTCACCAACTACAACAACTACTACGAGTTCTCCACCGAAAAAGACGAACCCGCCAAGCTTGCCCAGAAATTCCGCACGCGCCCATGGAAAGTGAAGGTCGAGGGCTTGGTCGACAAGAAGCAGGAACTGGACATCGACACGATCCTGAAGATGGCCCCTCCCGAAGAACGCATCTACCGGCACCGTTGCGTCGAGGGATGGTCGATCGTCGTGCCCTGGGTTGGCTTTTCCCTGAGCGAGTTGATCAAGCGTGTGAATCCCACGAGCAAGGCGAAGTTTGTGGAGTTCACCACAATCCTCGACAAGACCCAGATGCCCGGACAGCAGCGCAATGTGCTCGAGTGGCCATACGTCGAAGGTCTGCGTATGGACGAGGCCATGCATCCGCTGGCGCTGCTCTGTTTTGGCATGTATGGAGGAGAACTTCCCAACCAGGACGGAGCGCCAATCCGCATTGTCGTGCCGTGGAAATATGGATTCAAGAGCGCAAAGGCTATTGTCCGGATCCGCTTCACCGACAAACAACCGGTGAATACCTGGAACATTTCTGCTCCGATGGAGTATGGCTTTTATTCCAACGTGAATCCGAATGTAGACCACCCACGCTGGAGTCAGGCCAGAGAACGCCGTCTCGGCGAATTCACCAAACGTCCGACCCTGATGTTCAACGGCTACGGAGATCAAGTCGCCAGCCTGTATAGCGGAATGGATTTGAAAAAGAACTTCTAGAGCACTCAGCAGTCTGCACTCGGCAGCCTTTCGGCTGTGTTTCGGAGACCGTTCCTGAAGGGCACTAGCTGAAGGCTGAGTGCTGAACGCTGACTGCCTGATTCATGCCACGCTACCTCAAACCCGCAATCTTCCTCGCGTGCCTCGCGCCGCTCGGCTGGCTCATCTGGAGAGCCTTGCACGCGCAACTCGGCGCCAATCCGATAGAAACCATCACACACAACACAGGCGATTGCACGCTGACGTTCCTTCTCGTCACGCTTTCGGTGACGCCCCTGCGCAAGCTGACACGGCAGTACTGGCTGATCGGGCTGCGTCGCATGTTCGGCCTGTTCGCATTCTTCTACGGGACGATGCACCTGATGACCTACGTTTGGCTCGACAAATTTTTCGATGTCCACGAGATGCTGGCCGATATCGCCAAACGGCGCTTCATCACCGCCGGGATGACAGCTTTCGTCCTGATGATTCCGCTGGCTCTGACCTCAACCAAGTGGTCCATTCGAAAACTCGGTGGTAAACGCTGGCAGAGCCTCCACCGCCTGATCTATTTCAGCGCGGCCGCTGGAGTGATCCACTACATCTGGCTGGTCAAAGCAGATCTGAAGAAGCCGCTGGAATACGCATCCGTGCTCGGAGTTTTAATGCTCTATCGTGTGATCGTGTGGATCGGATCGCGCTCGGCGACGGTTCCCAAAGTAAGGCCTTCGGAAGGGTGACACATAAAATCAGCGGGCTCGGCCGTTGGGAAACTGCGGCCGAGCCCACATCATTTCTGACCTTCGTGTTTCGTCTTTAGTTCTGCTTTCGGCGCAAGGCGCTCTTTGCGCCGGTCCTTACATGCAGTGCGGCAAGGTGCATCGCAGCCACATTGGATTTGGCGGTCGAAGTCTGCAGCCCGAACGACCCCAGTCCAAGTTGAGTGGGGTCCACTTCGACGAAAACTGCCGTCGAACTATCAACCTGGTAGGACACGAGATTAAAAGCGTTTGTGGTAGGCGTGATCATAGCGCGGCTCGCGATTGTCGCGTCCGCGGTGTAAGTGGCAGCAAACTTCTGATTGGGAGCAAGCGACCCCTGATCGTTGACGTCGATAATCCCGGAGAAAGCACCGCTGGTGTTGGTGAATTCCGCGATGTCGTCTTCCTCGAAGGTGCCACTTCCGCTGCCCGCATTGATGCCGGTCAAGTTGAAGCCGTAGCCCTGAGCCGACGCGAGGGTTGCTCCGGCAGTCTGCGCATAGGCAACACCGTCTGTACTTCCGGGCGCGCTATCGATTTCAAGCAATTGCAGTCCGCCGCTCGAAGGATACGCTGCGAATTGGTAATTGCCGGTGAGCCCGCTGTTCCCATTGGCAAAGCCGTTGAGAGTCAACACGGAACGCCCGCCAGTAAGGGCAGTATAGGAACCCGTAAAACTAGTAACCTGAGCGGGGACTCCAGCATCGTTGATATCTTCCGCAGAGCCGCTGGTGACCAGGCTACTGCCGTCGGTCATGATAAGACCCGCTGCGGTGAACGGCCCTCCCACGACGGAGTCGAATCCGGCAACCGTGAACACGTTGGCAGTTGGAATGGAAGTCGTCTGCGTAAAGACGTCGCCCGCAAGAATTGGGACTGAAGTCGTTTCGGCTTCGATGAATTTCAGGTGAGTGGAATCGACGGGGTACACGTCGAAGTTGAAAACACCGGCGGAAGTAGTCAAGGTAGCCGTGCCGGGAACGGTAGACAGATTCACCGATCCGCTCGTGATCGTCAGATTCGTCACGCCTGCGGAATTTCCGTTGTTGTTGAAATCTTCGACACCGCTGGTCACGTTGCCGTTGCTCTCCAGGGTGAATGCGCCCGCCGTCGCCAGTGTGGGTTCCGCTGTACTGCTGAAACTCGAGATGCCGGTCAAGTTGAAAGCGTACGACCCGGCAATCTGACTTTGAGTGACCGTAGATTGCAGATCGAGCGTGCCACTCCCCGTACCAAACCCGTCATACTCTGTGACCAAGCCATGTGAGTTCGATGTCAGTACGAATCTGACGGTGATCGAGCTTCCAAACGGTGTCGTGGTCGAAAGAGTGGCGCGCCCGCGCCCGTCGGAGGTGACCGTATAGCTGCCACCCGTAATCGGTTGATTGACCAGTGGAGCTGTAAACAGTGGATCATTCATATCGACTGTGCCGCCCGTGATCCCCCCGCTGCCGTTCGCGGTGAACGTTCCCACCATCGTCAGAAAAGCGAAGTTTACGTCGCTGCCAGTTACCGAGAAAACGTACGTGCCATTCAAATTACTGTTGCTGAATCCCCCGCTGGGCGGAGCCACAGGCAGAGTAATGCCACTGCCGCTACCGCAGCCGGCTAACACGGCAAGTGAAAAAAGGATAATAGGCAGAACTAGACGATTGCGAAACGACATAAACATCCCCCCGAGGAAAGGTCTTGGCGCAAAGTTGGGCACCTGCGCGCTGGCTGGCACGACTGAGTGGCCGCTAGATTCAACCCGAATCCAGCAAATAAGTAGCGCGGGAAGAGACGAATTTCGAGGTTTTACATCTCTTTACGTTGGGCCAGATCCTCTTAAGTCGCCCAGTTCGAATGCTTACTCTCCACAGTACAACTAACACCAAGTGGGACGCGAGTGGAAAGCTACGGATGTACCTCCGCCTCCTGCCCGGCTAGTGCGCGCAAGGAGTCTGCGTAGGGTGCCCGGGCGATGCCTTTTTCCGTGATGATCGCTGCCACGTATTTCGCAGGGGTTACGTCGAATGCGGGATTTTCTACCGCCACGCCGTCTGGAACCATCTGTTTCCCGGCGATGTGCGTGACTTCCTTGGCGTTTCGCTGCTCGATGGGAATCTGGCTTCCATCCGGGCAGGTCAGATCGACAGTCGAAATCGGTGCGGCCACATAGAACGGAATGTTATGTTCCTTCGCCAGGATGGCGACCGTATAGGTTCCAATCTTGTTGGCCACGTCACCATTGGCCGCGATGCGGTCGGCGCCTACCACAATGGCTCCGATCTTTCCTTGCTTCATCATCGCCCCAGCCATGTTGTCAGAAATTACGGTGGTCGGAATACCGTCTTTCATCAGTTCCCAGGCGGTGAGCCGCGAGCCTTGCAAGAACGGTCGAGTCTCGTCTGCATACACGTGGATCTTCTTACCCTGCTCGATGGCCGCGCGGATGACTCCGAGCGCGGTCCCATAGCCCGCAGTGGCCAGTGCCCCGGCGTTGCAGTGCGTCAGCACGCCGCCGGAGTTCGGCATCAGCGTGGCGCCGTGCCGTCCCATGGCCTGGTTGGCCGCAATGTCTTCGGCGTGCATGCGCTTGGCCTCTTCAATCAGATCCTTTTTGATCTGGGGAATCGGCCGAATACGAATGCGCTCGAACTTCTCCTGCATACGCCGAATCGCCCAAAACAAATTGACAGCAGTGGGCCGTGTCTTGCCAATGAGGTCACAGATCTCGTCAAGGTCGCGCTTGAGGTCGCCCGATGCTTCTGCTTTGGAATTGCTCACGCCCAGGGCGATGCCCATGGCCGCGGCCACGCCGATCGCCGGCGCTCCGCGCACTACCATGTTGCGGATCACGTCGGCTACCTGCTCATGCGTCTTGCAGGTGACATACACTTCTTCGGTCGGCAGCTTCGTCTGGTCGATGAAGCGTACGCCGTTGTCGGTCCATTCCAGGGTCTGAATCATGCTGACTTTCCAACAAAGTTTCGAGTTTCAAGTTTCGTGTTTCGAGTATTTGGACTGCAGCCGCAACCGAGCACGAACTTGAAACTCGAAACTTGAAACTATGTTTTATGGGCCTCGCACCGGCTGCGTGGATTGTTCGTAACCGCCGGTCGTCCGCAAACCTCGCAAACCGCAGCCACTGCGAAAATCCCAGGCTGGGTGTCGTCATTTTGCAGGATGTGTTCCCGGCGAACATCGTTCGCGGTGAAGATGGACACGAACGGCGCCGTTCCTGCCGCCTTCTCCACATTCGGCCGTCCTTTGGCCTCTTCCCGCTCTACCAGGCACATCACGCCGACCACTTCGAATCCAAATTCCCGCGCGGCTTCAATCGCCTGCACCGTGGATGCCCCGGTCGTGCAGACATCGTCCACAATCACAACCCGGGCGCCCTTTTCGCGGAAGCCCTCAATGCGCTGTCCCGTGCCATGTTGCTTTTCGGCCTTGCGCACCAGAAATCCATCGAGTTCACCGCTGACCACCGAGACCGCCACGACGATGGGGTCCGCGCCCATGGTCAGTCCGCCAATCGCTCGAGGCTTCCAGTGGCGCTGGCGAATCTCCTCCAGGAAGACTTCCCCGGTCAGGCGCGATCCCTTCGCATCCAAAGTCGTCGTACGGCAGTCAATGTAATAGTCGCTGGTCCCGCCAGAAGAAAGTTTGAACTCCCCCAGCCGGAAAGACTTGTGAGCGAGCGTACTCAGCAGTTTCTGACGCGCGGAATGCATGAAAATCTACGATAACACGCCGCACGGCTTCCGGGTTTCGGCGTCGCGGCACAGCTCCCGGAGTAGCAGTTCGGATTAGCTCCGTCGCGAGCTACCTGTTCAGCGTGGTAACCTGAAATCTTCCGATCAGATGGATGAGCCACGGCAGTCGACATCCTGATGAGTTTGAATCGAGGTAGGACATTGCAGAGTTCGCGCACGGTTACCATTGCCATTCTTGTAGCCTTTTTTCTCTCCGTATTTGTGTTTAGTGCTCTCCCCCCCGCGGCCTTCGCCGACGGCACGCGCACCTGGGAACAATCGAAGTTCGAGGACCTTACCAAGGGCACGGCCAGCGGTGTCGCCATTCGCAGTTCCGGAGGCCTTGAACTCGCTCCATCCTTCAAGTTGTTATACGCCACTCCTTCGACGTACATCTGGGCCGTCGCTGCCGATGATGCCGGGAATGTTTATGCTGCGACAGGTTCGCCGGCGCGCGTGTACCGCATTACGCCGGACGGGCATGCCACCATCATTTTTGAACCGCAGGAACTGCAGGTGCAGACTCTCGAAGTCGGCCCGGGTGGCGTGATCTACGCCGCTACCGCTCCCGACGGCAAGGTCTACAAGATCGAGCACAAGCCGCAGGGAAAGAGCGATACCGCCAAGTCCGACAGCAAGATCGAAAAGGAAACGACCAAAGATCCAGCGAAGCCCACACTCGATCCGTCGTGGAGTTCGTCCGAGTACTTCGCGCCGGGCACCAAGTACATCTGGGATCTCCTTCTCGACAAGGCCGGCAATCTTTATGTCGCCACCGGAGATCACGGCGAGATCTACAAAGTGACGGCGAAAGGTGAGCACTCTCTTTTCTTCAAGAGTGACGACACCCACATTCGCGTGCTCGCGCTCGACGCTCACGGAAACGTGATTGCGGGTACTGACGGCAGCGGACTGGTCTACCGGATTTCTCCAGCGGGCGAAGGATTCGTACTCTACAGCGCTCCGAAGAAGGAAATAACGGCATTGGCACTGGATCGTGAAGGCAGCATCTATGCCGCGGGAGTGGGCGAGAAACGTGCAAGCGCGACAACGTCGCCGGCCGGCACCGCATCGTCGATCATCTCCATGGGAAGTCCGCGGGTCGACGAGTCCTCAAACGCCAGGGATGACCCTGACTGTGACGCAGCCCGCATCCCCATCGGGGCCTTTCCCGTTTCCGGGAGGAGGCACGAACGGCGGTTCGGATGTGTATCGCATTGCGGCGGACGGTTCTCCGTCGCGAGTGTGGACGTCGCATGAAGACATCGTCTACGCGTTGGCTTTCGATTCACACGACAAACTGCTTGCGGGAACTGGAAACCGCGGACATGTGTTTGCGATCGATGGACAAGACGAATTTTCCGATCTCCTGAAAGCGCCCGCTTCGCAAGTCACCGGATTTGCCAAGGCCCCCGGCGGCGGACTGTATGCCGCCAGCAGCAATCTCGGGAAGATTTTTGTTCTCGGCCCCGCTCCGGAAAACGAAGGCACGTATGAGAGCGATGTCTTCGATGCAAGGGTCTTTTCGCGCTGGGGTCGCGCTGAATTTCGCGGTGACGGCAATGTAGATCTGCTGGCACGCAGCGGCAACGTCGACAATCCCGACCGTAACTGGAGTCCATGGAAACAAGTGAATCTGGCGAAGGATGCGGAGATGGGAGTTCCTCCCGCCCGCTACGCCCAATGGAAAGCCGTGCTGCACGCCGGAAGCCCTAAGCCGATGGTGGACACCGTCACCCTGAATTACCTGCCGAAGAATGTTGCGCCCGAGATCGAGGACGTGACCGTACAGATAGGGTTGCGATATCAGCCGCTTCCAAAGTCGACTGGCCTGAGTTTGGGCACGGACTTGAGTGGCTCATCCGGAGGCCACTTCGAATCGCCCGTGCCGAGTACGCACGATCGCGATTCCATCGGCGTGAAGTGGAGTGCACACGATGAAAACGATGATCAGTTGGTGTACTCCGTTTATTACCGCGGCGACGGAGAAACCCGTTGGCTGCTCTTGAAAGATAATTTGACCGACAAAGCTTATTCTTTCGATGCCAGCCTTCTGCCCGACGGAGGCTATACGGTGAAGGTCGTTGCCTCGGATGCTCCCTCGCATTCGCCAGGCGAGGCGCTGACTTCGACCAAGGTGAGCCGCCGCTTCGAAGTGGACACTACGCCTCCGCGAGTCGAGAACCTGACCGCGTCGGCGGAGGGTTCACAGATTCATGTGCGCTTCCGAGCCGAAGATGGATTTTCCACCATCAAGCGCGCGGAGTATTCGGTGGACGCAGGTGAGTGGAAATATGTCGAGCCGGTTGGCCAGCTCTCCGACGCGAAGATTGAAGATTACGACTTCAAAGCCGACGTAGAAGCTGGGAAAGATGCTACGCCTGAGCATGTGGTCGTGGTGCGCGTCTATGACAAGTACGACAACATGGGTGCGGCCAAGACGCTATTGAAAGGGAAATGAGCCAGGGTGTTAGTTCACCTCTCGTCCCTACGGCCCTTGAGAATCCGGACATGTCCCGAAGGCCTCTTTCGGACTGGAGTCAGCCTCGCCGACAATTGTTCTACGATGCGTGTGGAACGTGGGCTTGACCCTCGCGCCAATACACGGCAAAAGCAATCCTACGCAATACTTGTCAAGACAGCCGCCTCGGCTGTCCGGCCAGGACGAAGTCCGACGCTGGAGCAGTGTTCCCGCCCGACCCATGTTGCTTTCCGAACCAGTTGCCTAGCGAAGAGTAGAGTTCTCCGCAGGGGCCTGCAATTCCTCACTGCGAATCGATGTGAGCTCCCCGGCATGACGAAGTTCGGGAAACAGCCACGCCCACACTGCGATTACAACGAGAGTTCCGACTCCTCCGAGCACCACGGCTGGAACCGTCCCAAACCATTGTGCGGTCACACCGGATTCAAACTGGCCGAACTCGTTCGACGTCCCGATGAAGATCATGTCCACTGCGGTGACCCGTCCGCGCATTTCATCGGGTGTCGCGAGTTGCGTGAGCGTTGCGCGGATGATTACGCTGATCATGTCGCTGGCGCCCAGCAGTAGCAGTGCGATCAGCGAGACAGCCAGGCTGTGCGACAGGCCGAAGATGATCGTGAAGACTCCGAACCCGGCCACCGCCCAAAGAAGCGTGGGTCCCGACCGCCCGCGCAATGGCCGATGAGCCAGCAACACCGCCATGAGCGCTGCGCCTACGCCCGGAGCCGTGCGCAGCAAACCTAGTCCCCATGGCCCGGTATGCAGAATTTCGCGAGCGTACACGGGAAGCAGAGCGACTGCCCCGCCCAGCAGCACGGCAAACAGGTCCAGCGAAATCGCCCCCAGGATCAGCTTCTTGTGCCAGATGTAGTGGAGTCCGGCGAACACGGTCTTCAGCGACATCGGCTCGCGAGGTCGAGCCTTCACTTCGGGCCTGATGCGGAACGACGAAACCGTTGCGCCGAGCGCCGTGATCATTGCAATCACATACACCATGGAGGGCCCGTGGAACGCTGCATAAACAATGCCGCCGAACGACGGCCCGAGAATCGTTGCTGCCTGAAAGATGCTCGCGTTCCAGGCCACGGCGTTCGGAAAATGTTCCTCCGGCACTAGTTGCGGCAGGATGGCCCGGCTGGCGGTGCTGTTAAACGAGCGCACCACTCCGATCAGAACCAAGACGACGTAGATCGCATTGATCGACGGCACGCCGCGCTCCGCCAGAGCGAGCAGCAGGGCAAAGCAGATCGCGTATCCTCCGTAGCAAGCCGAAAGCACGTGGCGGCGTTCAAAACGGTCGGAGACGTGCCCCGAGACTGGAAAGAGCAGAATTCCCGGCAGAAACTGCGCCAGGCCTACATAACCCAGATCCAGCGGCCGCTTCGTGATCTCGTAAACCTGCCATCCGACGGCCACCGCCTGCATTTCAACCGCCGCCACCATCAGGAAACGGGCGACCTCGAACAGCACGAACCCGGGATGCGTGAAGGCAGCGCGTCCAGCTCTAGCGTCGGCGGTGGCAGGCATGAACTATTTACTGTGCCATAGAAAGCTGAGGATGTGCACGGGAAGAGCGCGCCTTTGTGGAAAGACCTGGCGCGACCGGATCAGGACTTCTCCGAGAGGACGAATACGACAAGAACGCTTAGCAGCGCCACCACCCCAAAGCCGGAGATGAACAAGAGGAGATTCCAGTCGGCTTCTCCGGGACCGCTCGGCAGGACATGAATGGTCCGCGGCATGAGCTCTGACCACCACGAGGCCCAGTGCAGCCCGTGGCGATATTGCGACGCAACGAAGACAACCCCAACCAGCACGTAGATGAACAAAGCGAAGGTTTGCGCGATCGTGACGGGCCGGGTGATTCGTTCCTGCGCGGCGTACCGGCGGCGCAGCTGCGCTCGCCACCACAGCAGGCTTGGTGAGCCTTGAAGAGCCGTGCGTTCCGTTTCATTCCGCGCTTGCCGAAAGGTCTGCGTCACCAGAACGAGATCGCTGCACGCATCGCAGCCATTCACATGGGCGCGCAACTCCGGGCCGCAGCCCTGGGGCCAGTGGCCATCCTTCAACGCCTGCGTGAGTTCAGTTTCGAAGGAGCAAGTGCGAAACGTCATAGATTGCTCCGATCCACGTTGATCTGCTTGCGGAGCAGACGCGCAATCTTCCGCCGCGCTCGAAACAGCAGCAAACGTATGCCAGCCGCGCTTAGGCCGGTGATCTCCGAGATTTCGCGGTGCGAATAGCCTTCGGCATGAGCCAGCCACAGGAGTTGGCGCTCGCGCGGTCGCATGCGGGCCATAGCCGGATCAAGGATCGCCTGCGAGTCGATATGCGACAATCCGTCGCGAGCCGCCAGCAGCCGCTCCGGAACGTCTTCCAGGCACGCAGCGCGCGGTCTTCTCCAGTGGTCCCGCAGCAGGTTCGTCGCGATGCGGAACAGGTAGCGCCGATAATTCACTTCTCCACCCTCCGGTCGCGAAGCGCACAGGAACCGGAGATAGCTTTCCTGCATCAGGTCTTCCGCCAGAGCAGCATTCCCCGAGACTCGAACCAGATACGCCCGCAGTGCCGGGGCGGAGCGCTGGTAGAAGCCGGCGAAAGCATCGCTGTCCATGGGTAGTTCGTCAGGCCGCGATATCGCGCGCGCCTCAACATTCGGGATGGCATATTCCCCGGTCGTATCGTGTTTCCTCATGGCTGCATTCCAGAACAGCCCGTCTTCTGGCTGGTGCATGGATCAAGCAGCAAATTGATTTTATTCTCGCGCTCCGCTATTCGGCATCAGGCCGAGATGGCGGGCCAGCACCCACGTGATTCCCGCCGAAATAATAAACCCAAGCCCCGGCATGAGCACCACGATGCCGAGTACGAAGAAAGCGATGCCGCCATCGGGAATGTTGTGGCGCAAAGAGATCAGGCCGGCGCCCAGCAGCGTCATTACAATTCCAATCTGCAGCGGCGTCAGCACCCGGGCGACCGGACTCGGAACCGGCGTTTGCCGCTCGAATCCAACTGCGATCGGCGTTGCTTCCAGGAATCGCTTGCCCGCGTCGGTGCTCATGTAGGTGAGAACTTCCTGCGACGTGCCAAATCTCTCGATCAGCCTGCCGTGCACATCCGTCTGCAGTTTGAAGATGCGGTTCCAACGCCGGTTTTCCAGCAGAACATGGGTCAGCCAGAGCAGCGCGCTCAACATGCAGAGGAACACCAGAAACGGGATACCATTGCTGACCAGTTCGCGGTCAATGCCTGAGGATTCGGATTGCGACATCTGCGGCCACAGCTTCCGCTCCAGAGTCTGGCTGGGCTGCTCATGTTCACCGTGCAGATTGTTAAAGAGATAGTAATCGGGATTCTGAGCGATCTCAGGATGGGCCTGCAAGAAGCGTCCGAGTTCCGGATTGTTGCGGTTCACATATTCCGTATTCGAGAGCAACGAAGGGTCCCGCGCTACCACCTCGGCCAGAGTGGGGCTCACCCGCAGCTGTTGCAGAAGTTGGTCCTGCAGCGCCGCCAGATCCTTTTCGCTCATCTGCTGCGCAGCATTGGGGGCCGGCTGCACGGGTTTCGATGTCTGGGCAGCGCTGACAGCGGTGAACAATGCAAGTACCGCTGCGACCGCCTGAACCACTGCCATGTACCGCCGCTGCTTGTGCATATCGATGTCCCCTCGTGAAAGAGCGTTTCGTAGCATCTCTAAGCACACAACGGATGGCGGACGGAATTGGTTAACAACAATTTTGGAATCTTGTGGTGCCTCAAGCCACCACAGGAGTGTTGGCGATTCCCTCAGTCCCAAAGACTCGTGCGATAGCGCTCAATCTCGGACGGTGGCCCCAGGGCTTTCGAATAGTTGTCGGAGAGTTTCACCGCCGGCCGTCCCTCCACGTTCGACACCTTGCAGATCAGGCTGATTGGATCAAAGCCCCCGCCATCGTTGGGATTGCATCCGCGAAAGTCGTTGGTCAGCAACGTTCCCCATCCGGCGCTGAACCGTACTCGGCGCCCCGGCGTCCATTTGCTCCGATCATCGAAATCAGCGGCGCTCACGAAATCGCCAGGAGCCACGCCCTTCGTCAACGTCCCTCCAAAATAAGCGTGCAGTCCCAGAATCGCATCCACGTCGAGCGTGTCGGAGGCGATCAGCAGCTTCTCCCGCGCATCCCTGCCATGCGCCTTCAACCAAGCGATGTATTCATCTCCTGCGACATACGGATCCTTGCTGTCGACGCGTTGCCCGGTCCAGTCCGCGACCCAGTCTGGCGCTCCGGCGAGGAACTGCGTTGTTCCAAACGTATCGGGCAACATTACGCGCAACGCGCCCTCGTACGTCTGCTGCCACAGTTCCAGCACCCGATATTGCGATGCCTTCAGCGCCACATCATCCGGCGCAAGAGCGGCCATCACCATCGGGATCTCGTGCGCATTGGTTCCGATCGCTTCCAGGTCGTGCTTGTGGGCCAAAAACGCATTCGATGTCCCAATAAAATTGCCGCCCAGATTCGCCGCCATGGCCACCACAACATATTCCTGCCACAGAAAGCTGTGCCGACGCCGCGTGCCGAAGTCAGCGACGCTCAGTCCCGGGACGCCACGCAGTCGCTCGATCTTGCTCCACAACTTCGTCTTTGCGCGCGCATACAGAATGTCGAGTCCGAACTCGCTCAGCGTCTTCAACTGAGCCCGAGTCTTCAACTCATCCAGAATGGCGAGTGCATACAATTCCCACATCGTGGTCTCAGTCCACGTGCCCTCAAAGGTTAGTTGGATCTGCCCATCGCGCACCCGCAGCTGATAGTCCGACAATCGAAAGTCGTGCTCCAGCCACTCCAGAAACGCCGGCTCGAAGATTCCGCGGCGCCCGTAAAACGTGTTGCCCGCCAGCCAGACCAGTTCTGACTTTCGAAACCGCCGTCCGCGCACGTGCTGCAATTGCACCTTCAGTTCTTCGATGTGAATCAGGTCCGCCATCCGTACCGAGGGATGACGGTTCATCAACGAGAACTCCACGCGGGTCTTGGGAAAATGTTTCCAAATAAACTGCAACATCAGCAGCTTGTAGAAATCAGTGTCAAGCAGCGACCGGACGACCGGATCCAGTTCCCAGTTGTGGTTGTGTGCGCGTTCTGCGAAGTTGACGATCATCGAAGGAGAGCGGCCCTCAGCGCCAGTCTAGAGGAGTGCGTGCAAAAGATGAAAGTCTAGCAGTTCGCAACGAAGGCATGAACGCCATTACCTGTCGTTCGCCACCGGGGGCTTCCTAATAGCGCTTTATGTGCCGCGGGCGCAATCCCATTCTCGTTCTCCTCAGCGCTCTTCGCGGATTTTACCAGCGTTCTTTGCGGTCGAGATCTTGAAGGTGATACGCCGTATTGTTCCCGCCAGGAGCCGGTGAAAGGCCCTCAGTTCCTCGTCACCAC
Organism: uncultured Acidobacteriaceae bacterium; assembly: GCA_963788555.1. Taxonomy (GTDB): domain Bacteria; phylum Acidobacteriota; class Terriglobia; order Terriglobales; family Acidobacteriaceae; genus Sulfotelmatobacter. The sequence goes on from CAWBHM010000012.1 coordinate 350,926, forward strand.
AAACTTCTGCTCCAGCCCCTCGTACACTTCCTCGGCCCGCCGCAGCGCGTGCTGTACGTTGTCGCAGATATTCTCTTCGCCGATGACTTCAGCGAACTCCGCCTGATGAATCAGTTGCGCCGGCTGTTCGCGCGCTCCGCACAGAATCAGCGTGCGCTTGCTGGCGTGCAGTTGCTTCGCGACTTCTTCGATCGCGAACAGCCCCGTCGCATCGAGCGCAGTCATATTCCGCAGCCGAAGGATCACCACCGGCGGCAGCGTCGTGCAGGTTCTCCGTCACCGCCCAAATCTTGTCGGTCGCCCCGAACAAGAACGGCCCGTGAATGCGGAAGATCGTCGCGTAATAGGGAATGTCTTTATCCTGCAGAATGTGCACGCGGCCGTCTTCGACGTAGTCGTCGGTCACTTGCGAGACCGTGGTGGTCGAGGCCACGCGGCTGATGAACAGCAGCGCCGCCAGAATCATCCCCGCTTCGACGGCGACTGTTAAGTCGGCAAACACAGTCAGCGCAAACGTCACCAGCCAGATGCTGATGTCGGTCTTGGTCAGCTTCAGCAGTTGCGGAATCTCGCGCCACTCGCCCATGTTGTAGGCGACGATCATCAGAATTCCCGCCAGCGCCGCCATCGGCACGTAGCTGACCAGCGGCGCCGCGAACAGCAGAATGCACAGCAGCGTCAGCGCGTGGATCATTCCCGCCACCGGCGACTGCGCACCTGAACGAATATTGGTCGCGGTTCGCGCAATCGCTCCGGTGGCCGGCAGTCCGCCAAACATCGGCGAGAAAATATTGGCCACGCCTTGTCCGATCAACTCGACGTTGGGATTGTGCCGGTCGTTGCTCATCCGATCGGACACCACCGCCGACATCAGCGACTCAATCGCGCCCAGCATGGCCACCGTAAACGCTGGCCCCAGCAGTCCGTGAATCAGGTCTGTACGGAAATGCGGAATCTGCCAGTGCGGCAGCCCGCTCGGAATTCCCCCGAACCTCGTCCCAATCGTTTCCACGGGCAGCTTGAAGAAGTAGACGGCGCACGTCGAAAGCAGCAGCGCAACAATCGGCCCGGGAATGCGCGTCGAGAGTCCACGGCAGATGATCAGCGTGAGCAGCGTGAACACGGCGAGCGCCGTTGCCTCAAACGACAGCGTATGAAAATTCCCGGCCAGCGCCTCCATGCGCAGCCAGAACACGCCCGGAACTTTGTCGAGATGCAGTCCGAAGAAATCTTTGATCTGCGTGCTGGCGATGAGCACCGCAATCCCGTTGGTGAATCCAATTACGACCGGTCGCGGGAATGAACTTCACTCCCGTCCCCAGCCCAGTCACGCCCATGATCACCAGCAGCACGCCGGCCATCACGGTACACATGAACAGCCCGTCGACGCCGTGAACCGCGACGATCCCGGCCACCACGACAACAAACGCGCCGGTCGGCCCGCCAATCTGCATCTTCGATCCGCCCAGCGCCGAAATCAGAAATCCGGTGACGATCGCGCAGTAGATTCCAGCCTGCGGCGTGAGCCCCGAGGCAATGGCAAAGGCCATCGCCAGCGGCAACGCTACCAGCCCAACGGTGACTCCAGCGATCAGATCGAGCAGAAATTTGTGACGGTCATAGTCGCGAAGACAGAGCACCGACTTCGGAAGCCAATTGTCACTCAGGAAAGCACGCGCCATTTTCCCATTATCGCCCCGCCCGGAGGGAATCGGGTAGATGACCGAGGTGCGAGACCGTGATCTCGGTGTCGCGGAGCCGGGCGTCGGCTGCCCCATGTCTCGCGTCTTTTCGCGAGACGTGGAGATATGGCAGTCGCAACGGCCGATGATGGCGTCGGGCGCTACTGATCGATGGGTTTCGGCAGGGCACCCGCACTACCGGCCCTGTAAAATCACTCTATGCCTTTCCTCCGAACCCTGGGATGGCTGGCCTGCGTCGTCTACTCGACCATCCCTCTGTTCTGGCTGATGGTCCATCCGCGCGCGCATCGCTGGCGTGCCAGCGAGCGTTCGCCGTTCCGCGTGCTAGTCCCTGCATGGATCGTCATGTGGATCGGCATCGGCGCGCTGACAGGTCCGTGGCGCAACATCGCCCTCTATTCGACCCCCTGGTCGTGGATTCCCGCCGTCCTGCTGTTCGCAGCAGGCATCTCCATCTACTCCCGCTCGGGAGCTCACTTCAGTTGGGCGCAACTAGGCGGCCTGCCCGAAGTTCGCGCCGAAAACCAGCAATCAGCGTCTGGTCACTACGGGCATTCGCTCGCGAGTCCGCCACCCCGTCTATCTCGGTCATCTCTGCGAAATGCTGGCGTGGAGCGTCGGGCACGGGGCTGATCGTGTGCTGGGTGCTGACAGCGTTTGCGATCGTCACCGGCGCGGTGATGATCCGGATGGAGGATGCGGAACTCGAGAAGCGCTTCGGCGCGGAGTTCTCTGCCTATCGGCAGAGGGTCCACGCGGTGCTGCCCAAGCTGGGCGCCTGAACCCGTTCGTGGGTAAGCTGTCGTTATAATCCAGCTTAGCTGAAAAGCTGATAGCTGACGGCTGATCGCTGATAGCTTCCCCATGCGCTTCGAACTCTTCATCGCGACCCGCTACCTGCGCGCCAAGCGCCGCCAGGCCTTCATCGGCATCATCACCGGCATCTCCGTCGCCGGCGTCGCCGCCGGGGTCGCATCGCTCGTGGTCGCGATGGCCATCACCAACGGCTTTCGCCAGGACCTGCAGCAACGGCTGCTCGGCTCGACGTCGCACATCAGCTTGCAGCGCATTGCCGATGACGGCATCCAGAGACTGGCCTTCGCTCATGGAGCGGCTGTCGAAGGAACCGCATGTGGTTGCTGCTGCGCCGGCGATCTTTGAACAAGTGCTGATCTCTCGCGGACCACGTGCCCGAGGAGCTGTGCTGAAGGGAATGATTCCGCAATACGAGCGGAGAGTCGGAGATCTGTTAACTACAGTTAAAGAAGGATCGGCCGACGCGTTGGACGAAAAGGTCCAGCCGGGTATTCAACCCGGCCCGGACGGGTCAGAGACCCGTCCCCACACGAGCATGGGTTCAGCGGGCGAGCCCGCCCCTACACAAGCAGCGGCTGCGCAGGCCGATCAATCTCCCGACTCCCTCGAAGGCGTGCAGCAGCGCGTCGCCGCCATGCCGCCGATCGTCCTCGGCAAAGACATGGCCGACAACCTCGGCGCCACCGTCGGTTCGATCGGTTCTGGTCACCAGTCCCCAAGGCGAACTGACCCCCTTCGGCATGGTGCCCAAGTACAACCGTTTCCGCGTCGTCGGCATTTTCAACTCGGGCTTCTTCGACTACGACTCCAGTTGGGCCTTCGTCCGCCTCTCCGATGCCCAAAAATTGTTCGGCCTCGGCGACCTGATTTCCGTCCTCGAGTTCAAAATCGACGACATCTTCAAGGCCGACCAGATCACTACCGAACTCGAAAACGCTGCCGGCAAAGGCTTCATGGCCACCAACTACCTCGAGCAGAACAAGGCCCTGTTTCACGCCCTGCGACTGGAACGGTTGGTCACCTTCATCACGATCGGCCTGATCGTTTTCGTCGCCGCACTCAACATTCTTATTTCCCTGATCATGATGGTCATGGAAAAGACCAAGGACATTGCCGTCCTCATGTCGATGGGAACGCGCCGGGCCCAGGTGCGCAACCTCTTCATTGCGCAGGGTGTGCTGATCGGCGTCGATCGGCACCGCAATCGGATTGGTCGCTCGGATACGCCATCTCATACGTCGGAGGGCACTACCACGTGCTTTCGCTCTCGCCCGAGGTCTACTCGATCGACTACGTCCCGTTCGCTCCCCGGGCGATCGACGGTGTCTGGGTCGCGCTGTTCGCCGTCCTGATTTCGTTCGTCGCGACTCTGTATCCATCGTGGTCAGCTTCCCGCATTCTTCCGGCTGAGGCCCTGCGCTATGAATAAGCACCTCGCGGCCAAGGATTTGCGCGGACTCATACGGAGTCGGAAAAAGGAAGAATCTGAGGCCGATCGTGATCCAGGTCACAGGACCGGTTTCGCGCCCGGTATACCCTCTTTGGCATATGGATTCTGGAAATAGCACAGCAAGAAACGATTTCACGGCGTCACGCACTAACTTAAGAGCAAGCGAATACTGGCTAGACCTTAGGATACGATCCCTCATACTTTAGCGCTTGGAACGAAAGAGGATACGGCTTGCATCTAACGGAACAAGAGTCGATGCTTCGGGTGGAAGGCCTGAAGAAGGTTTTCCGGTCCGGCGAATCGGATCTGGTGCTCTTTGAGAATCTGTCGTTTGAAGTGAAGCGGGGAGAAATGCTCGCCATTGTGGGCGAGTCCGGAGCAGGAAAGAGTACCTTGTTGCACATCCTGAGCGCTCTTGATCGGGCTTCCGCAGGTGACGTATACTGCGCCAACTTGCGATTGAATTCCTTATCGCACGACGCAGCCGCCGACTTTCGCAATCGCGAAACCGGCTTCGTCTGGCAGTTTCACTATCTGCTGCCGGAGTTTACGGCGGCGGAAAACGTTGCCATGCCGCTGCTGCTGCGAGGGCAGACATGGCAGCAGGTCGAGCCAGAAGCTTCACGCTGGTTGCGTGAGGTCGGACTGGAGCAGCGCGCGCATCATCGCTCAGGCGAGCTTTCGGGCGGAGAGCAGCAGCGGGTGGCTCTGGCCCGCGCGCTCATCACCGGTCCCAAGCTGTTGCTGGCCGATGAGCCCACGGGAGACCTCGACGGACACACGGCGGAAGCGGTTTTTGAATTGATCGCGCGATTACATCGCGAGCACCAACTCACCTCCCTCATTGCTACGCATAACTTGTCGTTCGCCCGCCGCTGCCATCGTGTATTAAGGTTGCAGCGGGGGCGGTGGAGGAGATTGCGCCGGAGTCGTTGCCGTCCTGAGAGGAGTTGGACGAGCGGCAGGGAATGGAGGCAAGAGGCGAAGATTAGCTAGCAAAGTGCAACAGATTGACGTAGGAGGTTCCACGCCGAAGGAGCCGACAACCGTTCCTTCGGTAACGTGATCAAAGGTTTGTAAAATCGTTTCAGTACTTTGGATTTCAGGCCCTTTGATTGCATAATGTAGGAATAGAATAAGGTCGGGTCGGATCAGGATCGGGTTCGGTAGGTCGGGCGAGCACAAGTTCTTCTCGGCCAGGAAAGGTCAGGGGGAAGGGGCATTATGTTTGAACGCTATACGGAGAAAGCCAGGCGCGTCATCTTTTTCGCACGCTATGAAGCCAGCCAGTTCGGGTCTCCTTATATCGAGACGGAGCACCTGCTCCTCGGACTCCTGCGCGAAGACAAGGCCCTGACCAATCGCTTCCTGCGCTCCCACGCCTCGGTCGAATCGATCCGCAAGCAGATCGAGGGACATACCACCATTCGCGAGAAGGTTTCGACTTCGGTCGATCTTCCTCTAAGCAATGAGTGCAAGCGAGTTCTGGCCTATGCCGCCGAGGAAGCGGAGCGTCTATCGCACCGCCACATCGGCACTGAACACCTGCTTTTGGGCTTGCTGCGGGAAGAGAAGTGCTTTGCCGCTGAGATCCTGCACGAGCGCGGCCTGCGCCTTTCGACCATCCGCGAGGAACTGGCCCGCAGCACCCAGGAAAAGGCTCAGCCTCAGCGCCAGCGTGAAAGTTCGCTGTTGGCGGAGTTCTCGCGCGACCTGACCCAGGCCGCCATGGACAGCCAGCTCGATCCGCTGGTCGGACGCGAGGGCGAAGTCGACCGCGTCATCCAGATTCTCTGCCGCCGCACGAAGAACAATCCCGTGCTGATCGGCGAGCCCGGCGTCGGCAAGACCGCCATCGTCGAAGGCCTGGCCCAGCGCATCGCCGACGGCGAAGTTCCATCGTTCCTCGCCGACAAGCGCATTCTGGCTCTCGACCTCTCGCTCATCGTCGCCGGCACCAAGTACCGCGGCCAGTTCGAAGAGCGCCTCAAGACCATCATGAAGGAGCTGATGGAGTCGCAGAATTCCATCATCTTCATCGACGAATTGCACACCCTGGTCGGCGCAGGATCGGCGGAAGGTTCGCTCGATGCCGCCAACATCCTGAAGCCCGCTCTATCGCGTGGCGAAATCCAGTGCATCGGCGCTACCACGCCGGGCGAGTATCGCAAGTCGATCGAGAAGGATCGTTCGCTCGAGCGCCGCTTCCAGGCCGTAAAGGTTCCGCCGCCGAACGAGACCGACGCGATCAAGATTCTGTTCGGCATCAAAGATCGCTACGAGAAATTCCACGCCGTCACCTACACCGACGACGCCATCAACTTCGCGGTCTCGCATTCGAACCGCTACATTCCGGATCGCTTCCTTCCGGACAAGGCCATCGACTTGGTCGACGAAGCCGGAGCCCGCGTGAAACTGCGCCAGACTTCGCTGCCGGAAGAGCTGACCGAAGTCCAGAAGCGCATCAAGTTCATCGTGCACCGCATGGAAAACGCCATCGCGAACCACGAGTTCGAGAAGGCTCGTTTCTACTCCGATGAAGAGCGCAAAGAGCGCGAGAACCTGCGCGCCCTGCGCGAGAAATATCATCTGGACGAATCGTCCACGGGCGTGGTCAACCGCGAGGACATCGAAGACGTAGTCTCGCGCTGGACCGGCGTGCCCATCACCTCGATCAAGGAAGAAGAAACGCAGAAGCTCCTCCGCATCGAGGAAGAGCTGCACAAGCGCATCATCTCGCAGGACAAGTCGATCAGCGCCCTGGCTCGTGCCATCCGCCGTTCGCGCGCCGGTCTGAAGAACCCGAACCGGCCCATTGGCTCGTTCCTGTTCCTCGGTCCCACGGGCGTCGGCAAGACCGAAGTCGCGCGCACCCTGGCGCAATTCATGTTCGGCACCGAAAAAGCTCTGGTCCGCTTCGATATGTCCGAGTTCATGGAAAAGCATTCGGTCTCGAAGCTGATCGGTTCGCCTCCAGGATACGTCGGCTACGAAGAAGGCGGCCAGCTCACCGAACGCGTGAAGCGTGCCCCATACTCCGTCGTCCTGCTCGACGAAATCGAGAAGGCGCATCCGGATGTCTTCAACATCCTGCTGCAGGTTTTTGAAGACGGCCAGTTGACCGACGGTCTCGGCAACACGGTCGACTTCAAGAACACGATCATCATCATGACCTCGAACATCGGCGCGCGGCACTTGCAGAAGCGCGAGGGCTTGGGCTTCCAGTCGTCGAAAGAAGACATGGTCTCCGAAAAGGTCGAGGAACTCGTAAAGGGCGAAGTCAAGCGCACCTTCAACCCAGAGTTCCTGAACCGCCTGGACGAAATCATCCTCTTCCTGGCTTTGGGCGAGAGCGACCTGATCCAGATTCTCGAACTCATGGTCACGCAGCTCAACCAGAACCTGGCGCAGAAGGCCATCACGGTCACGGTTGCGGACGATGCCAAGAAGTGGATCCTCAACCAGACCCTCACCGATCGCAGCTACGGCGCGCGCCCATTGCGTCGCGCGTTGCAGAAGTACATCGAAGACCCGTTGTCGGAGGCGCTGATCCAGGGCACCATCACCACGCGCCCCGCCTTCATCGAGGTCTTCCTCGAAGACAACAAGCTCTTCTACCGCCCGGTCGACTCCGAGAAGGCAGAAGGCGTGTTGCTGTACGAGAAATAGATTGCGTAGGGGCGGACGCATTCGTCCGCCCCGCGAAGCGTAGCGAGGGTCCCGGACGAATGCGTCTGGACTACATATTTTGATCTGGCCCAACCATCCGAATAGTCATCTTCGCGTCGTTCAGTTCACCTCGCTGCCACCCCCATCGATATCGCCGCCGGTCGTCGATCAGCCCCTTCCGAACGGGATTCTGCAAAATGTATTCGATCTTGGCGTCGAGGTTCTCTGACGAACGCAACACACGATCAAATGGCTCCTCTTGCCAAATGGCACCGTGTCGTCCGAATCGCTGATTAATCATGCGACCGGATGCACCTTTAATACCCCGCCTGATCTCGATCAGCGAAAACACCTGACTCCGATGTGCATCAATCAAGGGCGTCAGAATCATGTGAACGTGATCCGGCATGACCACCGCGACGTGTAGCTCATATCGCTTACGATGATCATGGCAGCAGCATGACAGCACCATATCGCGAGCCCACTCCGGCAGTACCCAACGAGACTTCGTGACGAAAGTGATGAAATGCGGCTTGAAATCCATCTGCAAGTGCGGCAAGTTACGCCGATAGAACTGCATATCGAAATTCTGCGCCACTAGAGAATGAAGATGGTATTTATCACTTTAAATATTCCGAATTGATTCCCATCCCGGAACTCTGGGGCAACACAGAATCACCTAGGGGCGATGGCCTTCTTCAGCGCTCGAAGCGAAGCAGGCACCCCGGACGAATGCGTCCGGGGCTACATGAGAAACTTCCTGATTGACCCCGGGTTCAACCTGTGATTAGATGCCCGAATCCTCGCGGGTTCTGCGCCAGAGCCCGCCACTACTTGGGGCGTGCGACCGAGGTGATTCACATGAAGAATAGTTTGTTGCATGCGGCTCTAGCTGTAAGCGTGCTAGGCCTTTTCGTTTGCTCTCTGAGCCTGGGCGCCAGCGCACGGGATGTCGTCCTGCCCGCCGGTACTCTTTTGCAATGTACCCTCAACGAACCGAACTTCTCCTCGGCCACAGTTGATGTCGGGGATCCCGTTCTGTGCCACCTGCGCGGTGTGACCGAATTCGGTCAACAGGCTTTCCCGCGCGGCAGCTATCTTGTCGGCCATCTCGAAGCGGCCAAGGATCCCGGCCACTTCTGGGGCAAGGGCTATCTCAAGCTGCAGTTCGATCGCATCGGGGTGCCCAGCGGAGATCTGCCTCTCGAAGCCAAGGTCATCGCCACTCGCAACTACAAGGTCGACAAAGAGGGCAAGATCGACGGCAAAGGCCACCCCAGGCGCGACGTGATCGAATGGATGATCCCACCGCTATGGCCGTGGAAAGTGATCATGCTCCCCGCCCGCGGGCCGCGCCCGAAATTGAAAGGCGAGACCGTGCTCAGCCTGCGCCTCATGGACGACGTCCAGATTCCGCAGGTGGCGCAGACCTACGGCCCGAGCTGGCACTTCTTCGGACGCCCGCAGAGCCAGTCCTTCCATAACTCAGGCTACGACGTGAACGGAAACCCGCAGCTCATGTTACGGAATGCTTCGGTCGCTGGTACGGCGAGCCAGATTCCGCAAGCTTCGTACGCGAGTCTCGTTACGCGAAGTCTCCCTGCGGACGTGAATGCCTCTCCGGGCATGCCCGTCTTCGTCCTCAACACCGGTACGGTCCTCGCTGTGAGTGGCTATGGATACAACGACAACCGCATCACCTACTCCCTGGTCGGCGGAGGCAGTGGCGTCATTAGTACCAACGACGTCGACTGGACCACCACCACCCGTGTGAACGCTCAACGTGGAGTGCGTCTCACGCTGCACACCGCGCACGCGACCAACGACGCACCGGGATTCTAGTTCTGCTCATGTGGGGACAGCCGCCCTCGGCTGTCCGCCGAGCATTGCTTGGCAAGTTTGAGCCGCCAGCCAAAAGCTGGCGGCTCTTTTTTGCTTTTGCGACGAATAGGCATAGGTGTGCTTACAATTTCTTGCGACCCTGGCTCGAATCGGGAATCTAGAACCGAGTCGCCCCTGCCGCAACGTCCCGTAAAGGATGAACCATGCCCAAGGTCAACATCGCCGAAAAATTCTCCAAGATCTCCGAATACTGGAAGCCCTACGTCGCCGCCGAGCTCAACGGCCAGTCCGTCAAGCTCGACAAGATCAAAGGCGAGTTCATCTTCCACCACCACGATCATGAAGATGAGTTGTTTCTGGTGGTCAAAGGGCGCTTTCGCATGGAATTTCTCGACCATCACGAGTGGATCGAAGAAGGCGAGTTCATCGTCGTGCCTCGCGGCGTGGAACACAAACCCGTCGCCGAGGAAGAATGCTGGTTCCTGTTGTTCGAGCCCAGCTCCACGTTGAACACCGGCAACGTCGTGAACGAGCGTACCCACACGGAACTGGAACGTGTATAAGGATCATCAGTAAAATAGAAATATGGACCTTATCGTCTACTCGTCTGCGTGGTGTCCCGACTGTCGCGAGGCCAAGCGCTTTCTGGCCAAACACAACGTGCCCTATAAAGAGATTGATGTCGCGACCACGCCCGGCGCCATCGACGAGATCGTCAAGCGCACCGGCAAACGCGCCCTGCCTCAGTTCGTGATCGATGGAGAATGGGTCCAGCCCTACCGAGTTGGCGAAGGCTTCCTCTACAAGCAAATGGAGAAGCGGTTGGGAATCAAGACTCCGTAGCGCGCTCGAAGTCACAATGTGGTTCCCTGTGACCCTCTGTGTCCTCCGTGGTGAAAGATTTTCGTCCAGATCTTCCCTATCACGTACCTATCGCACGTACATCACCTTCAGTACCGTAGTAAACCGGCGTAAAACAGGCGAAGATACCTACTCCAAGTTTCTGGCCTTCGTTGGGGTACCCCCGCGCAAGAGGCTGAAACAGAATGACTTGGAGCGAGTACCGAGGGCGCTACTTCGACACTCATGGCCGACTCCCAGATTGCCGGACCCCAGATCACCGGATCAAAGACCCACGAACCTGACCCCTCTACCCCCTCGCACGACCGAAGCCCATACAACGCCGGAATCCAGCCTGGTCTGCGACAGCTGGCAGCAGATGGTGCAGGGCGTCATGGGAATCGTGCTCTTACTGGGCGCCCTGGCCATGGTCCACTATTACGCGCCCACCACCGCGCAGGGTGCCCCTCCGGATGATCTGCAAAAACAAGTTCACGATCTGACGGCGCAAGTCGAGCAGTTGAAGCAAGATCAGGCCATGCCTGCCGTGGTGCTGAATCGCTACCGCAATTCCATTGGATACATTTACGGCGTCTATCAGGTGGGATTTTCGAACCAGCGTCCCGTCGTCCGCGCCCGCGTTTCCGGCACCGGATTTCTGGTTGGCGACGGCCTGATCGCTACCAACCGCCACGTCGCCGAGCCCTGGTACGGGGACGCCGAAGCCCAGAAGCTTATCGATCAAGGGGCCGTCGGCATGCTCGAGAGCTTGGTGGTCTTCTTTCCCGGTTCGCCCACGCCAGTTACTCTATCGCCCGCATCGGTTTCCAAAACTTCCGATTTAGCTGTTTTGCGCGCCGAAAATACAAACGTCGTTCGCGATCTCCCCGTGCTGCCCCTGGCCAAGTCGCCCGGTGCTCCCGGACAACTGGTCACAGTAATCGGCTACCCCATGGGCATTGCGGGGATGGTTGCCAAGTCCCCCACCGGAATCTACGAGCGCCTGGCCTACCGGCACAATGACATTAGCGCGGCCAGCGAATTGGCGGCTCTGTCTCTGATTCGTCCCTCCACCACCTGCGGACACCTCGGCGATCTGGTCGGCGACAAACTTATCTACGACGCCCCCACCGCCCACGGCGGCAGCGGCGGCCCGGTCTTCAACACGAAAGGCGAAGTCATCGGCGTCAACTCCGCCTACATGGACGGCTTTTCGGGTGGCACCTTGGGAGTCTCGGTCGACTCGCTCCGCCCTCTGCTGCAAGAAGCGCAGAACTCGCGCTAGGCCGTGACCACTCGGTCCGGGTAGGGGCAACGAGTCCTGGACCGCTGACTCAAACATGCGCCTGTGGGCCGCGGCGCGCTTTAGCTCAGCAGTACGCCCCTTAACCGGTCAATACGTGCAAACGTGATAACAACAGTTACCTTGTAGAGAACGGGCGGGACTGCAAGAATGCATACAGCGGAGGGACTTGAATTTTGACGAAACCCGATGCCGGGCAGGCACTTCAGGCTGGCAGGTTTCTACTCTGCGTCTACCTAGCACTGCAACTCACAAGGGGCCTAAATGGTACGGAATTTAGCGGTGGATGGCTCACTGGACCGCTGCTCTCGATGGCCGATAGTGGAACTCTTCTCTTCATCCTCGCATTTGTTCTGACATTCTTATTTCCGCGAGTTGCTGCCGCAATCGGGCTTGCCGGGTCATCGCTCTGCGTTCCGCTCTGTTGTTTCCTTATCGCGCCGCTCCCGTTTGGTCATGTATTCGCACAGCGGCATCGAGTTCAGTTCCCAACCAACGCCGGGATTCCGCTGGCCGGATGTGGCGAGGATGACCACTTTAGTCACGCCGTTGCTCTTGGCGTCGCTACCCGTGAAACGTTCGGATTCCGGCGAACTGGGGAACGTCGAGGGTGTTCTCGGACGGGTCACGCCTTCGTAATGAACGGCATGGCAAACGCGCTTCGCACTCTTTGAATTGCGTAGAAGCGGTCACACTGTGGAAACATCCAGCCCACCCTCGGCACGTCGTTGGACCATCGATGACAGAAACTACTTTGCCAATTCTAAAGCCGGCGAATGCGACGAACTTGGTATCCGTATTTCTCCCTTTCAGTGCATAATCATCCCGTGCCTCAACTGGAAAATTTCCGCCTCAAGGTTTTCCGAACCGTCGCCGAACATCTGAATTTTCGCAAGGCCGCCGAGCATCTTTTTCTCACGCAGCCTGCCATCACGCTGCAGGTCAAGGCCCTCGAAGACGATCTTGGCGTCCGCCTCTTCGATCGCGCCGGCAATCGCGTATCTCTCACTGCGCAAGGATCCCTCCTGCTCGTCTACGCCAAGAAGATCGCCGCACTCGTTTCTCAGGCCGAGCAACAACTCGGCGCGCAGGATGGCAAGGTCTCCGGAGAGTTGTCCCTCGGAGTTTCGACCACGATCGCGCAGTACGTCCTTCCGCGCCTGCTCGGAGCCTTCCTTGATGAGCACCCGCGGGTCCAATTCTCGCTGCACAGCGGCAACACCGCCGAGATCGTTCATCTTCTGCTCGATAACAAGCTGTCCATCGGACTGATCGAAGGCCCTGCCCGCGATCGCGGCATTCGCACCGAACCCTTCATGCAGGATGAACTGGTTTTGATCACGCCGCCCGCATTCGCATCGGGGCACATGTCTCGCGCCGAACTGCTCTCCTCCAATCTCCTGATGCGCGAGCAAGGTTCCGGCTCCCGTCATGTTGTTGAAATCGCTTTGGAGAAGGCCGGACTCAAGCTCAAGTCTTTCAAGAACGTGATGGACCTCGATTCCACCGAAGCCATCAAGTCCGCCGTGGAAGTCGGACTCGGCATCGGCTTCGTCTCGCGCTGGGCCATCTCGAAAGAACTGGAACTGGGCGCGCTGAAGGTTGCGGAAGTTGCCGGCCTCAAGGTGGATCGCCATTTTTCGCTCGATCTCCCGCACCGGTCCGGAACCGCAGGGTCCTGCGGGCGCATTTCGAACTTTTGCCCTCGAACGTGCGCGGCTCCTCGCGAGCGTAGCGCGAAAGCCATCCCGTTCGGCAAAATCCAGCCGATAAGCTCTACTAATCACCCATCAAAACTACTGCTTGGACGCGCCTTCCTCCGCGCTGTCAGACTCTGCTCCATGAGCAAGAACATCTTCTTCGTGGCTCTGATCCTCGCCGCGACTGGCCTGATTTCTCCGCCCTTCGCCCTTCTCGGCGGCCTCATTTACGGATTCGCCGTTGTTCATCCCTTTCAGGTTGAAAGCAAGCGCCTGGCGAAGTTTCTGCTGCAGGCCTCCGTCGTGGCCCTTGGCTTTGGCATGAACCTGCGGGAAGTCGTTCACGCCGGACGCTCCGGCTTCGTCTACACCGCGGTAAGCATCACCGCCGTCATGCTTACTGGTCTGGCCTTCGGCTATTTGCTCAATGTTGGTAAGAAGTCCGCATTCCTCATCAGCGCGGGGACCGCCATTTGCGGTGGCAGCGCGATCGCCGCTGTTGGCCCGATTGCCGAAGCCAGCGAAGAAGAGATGGCAGTCTCGCTGGGTGCGGTGTTCATCCTGAACTCGGTTGCCTTATTTCTCTTTCCTCTCGTCGGATACGCATTTCATATGACGCAGTCGCAATTCGGTCTGTGGTCCGCTCTGGCCATCCATGACACGAGTTCTGTCGTTGGCGCAACCGCGAAATACGGCGCCACCGCCCTCGCCGTTGGAACAACCATCAAACTGGCCCGTGCTCTCTGGATCGTTCCTCTCTCTGTGGTCACCGCCATTACCTTGAAGAGCAAAGCCCGAATCCAGTGGCCCTGGTTCATCCTGCTCTTCTGTCTTGCGGCGCTCCTTAATACCTTGCTGCCAACATTTGCCCCAACCTTCGGAATTCTCAATCACGTGGGCAAGATCGGCCTGACCGTGACTCTGTTCTTGATTGGCACAGGACTGAACAAGCAGACGCTCAAGCGCGTTGGTGCCCGTCCGCTCCTACAGGGACTTGCCCTTTGGATTCTCGTCGGCACCGCAACGCTCGCCCTCATCCTGTTCAACTGGATCGGTGTGTAAGAAACTGCCGCGGCCGCTCTGTGAAATTAGTCGCAGGCAGGCCACAGGCCGGAAGGGCACTGCTCCCAGGCTGTGCGGAAAAAATCCAAAGGCATGCCACCGTTTGGAAGTGTCTAACACGGTGGAAGAGCGGCCCTTTGAGGGCCGCGCGAAACGAGTCCAATAATTGACCTGGGCCTTTAGGCCCTGTGGTCGATGCCGGCAGATCGCCCGAAAAAAAGCCGGAAAGCAATCGCTTCCCGGCTTCGAGATTCTGCAATCTGAAATCTACAATCTGAAATCCACTAGAACCCCCAGTGCAACGAGAACTGAATCAGCCGTGGGTTGCCGTTCGTTCCCACGATCTTGCCGAACGGGCTGTTCGGGGATCGGACGGTTCGCCAGATACGCCTCGATGTCGGTCACCGTGGGGTTCGCGAAGTTCGTGTGGTTCCACAGGTTAAAGAAGTCGGCCGCGAAGCGAATGTCCTGCCGCTCTCCGATCTTGAAATGCTTCAGGAAGGACACATCCCAGTTCTGCTGGAACGGCCCGTGGTAAAGGTTGCGCGCCAAATCTCCAAAGCCGGTCGTGCAGAAGTTCGGATCGGAAACGCACTGCGTGGGATACAGCTGTGGCGCCGGTGTAAAGGCTGCTGGATTCAGAGTAGCCATTCACTACCCGCTGGTGAACGCTGCCGCTCGACAACCCGCTGGCAATCGTCGCTCCCGGAGCCAGGCTCGCGCCCAGCAAAGGCGTGCTGCCTTGCCCAAGAAAGCCCGTGCCCGCGCTGGAGTCGTAAATCGAGAACGGCAAGCCTGACTGGAATATTGTCACGCCGCTGACCTGCCATCCGCCAAACGCCGCCTTCTTCGCTCCTGTGGCATGTGCGAAGAACGGCAGATCGTACGCATAGCTGACCGCGAGGCGGTGCGGACGGTTGAAGTCCGAAATGCCGCGCGAAGCATTGATGTTGCTCTGATCGTTGTAGGCCGTGTTGAACGCCGTGTTCCCCGTCGAAGTGGCGTCAATGTTCTTGGAGAAGGTGTAGGCTGCCTGAAAATAATTTGCCGCCCCATCGCCGCGACACCGTTGCCTGCAGTGCGTGATAGATCGAGTACGCATCGTTGGCGAATATCTGATAGCCGCTGTACCCGTTCAATCCAGGGGTCGGTGTACGCGCAATCGCGTTGGCGAAGGTGTTCGTGGTGATGGTGTAGCTGTTGCCGCTTGTGTCCGTAGACAGTAAACGGATTTGGAGGGGCGGCGTTCACCGATTGGATCGCGTCGCGCGTCTCACGCAGGTGAATCCCGCGCGTCCCCACGTAGCCAACTTCCAACACCCAGTGCCTGCCCATTTCACGCTGTACCGTCAGGTTCCACTGCTGTGTGTTCGGAACCACAAAGTGCCGCGGTACTTCCAGCACGAACAGATTCTGAGTGCTGTTCACGCCCGGTCCGGTGCAGCCACCATAAGTCGCCGCGCCATTCGGATCGGGAAAGCTCGTCAGTTGCGCCAGGCACGGTAGCCACGCCCCTGAGAGCTGTCCGCTGCCGGCACAGCATTCGGATTCATCGCCGGCGTTCCCGTAAAGAAGTTCGACATGGTGAACCCCGGGGTCTGCCCGAAGAACACGATTGGAATGAACGGTGACTGGAAGCTCAGCTGGTCCACCGCACCCACGTCCTCGCGCACGTAGTAGATGCCGTAGCCGCCGCGCACTGTCGTCGTGTGTTGGCCCATCATGTCCCAGGCAAAACCGACCCGCGGTCCCCATCCCGTCGAGACACTATTTTTGAACGTCGATCCCGCCGCGTTCCCCGTCGAGACCAGAAACTCCAAGCTTGTTGACGCAACTCGGATAGATGAACGGATAGGTCCCCGACTTCGTCAGGTCCGACTCGATGTTGCCGATGTGACAATCCCCGTCCGTCCATGCGCCCAGAAATTCGGTGCGCAGTCCCAGGTTCACGGTCAGGTTCGCGTGGCCTTCCAGTCGTCCTGCGCGAAGATCGCTGAATTGTTCTGACGGTACTTGTGGTTGTATACGCCGCCGCCACCGAAGCTGAACTCCGGCGTCCCGCCAACGAAATTTCCAAAATCCGTTTCCGTGGCCGATGTGTTCGTGAAGAAGAGCTGCCCGTTGAATACCTGCGGGAACAGTTTGTCGAGGTTCACCCGAATGTACTGCCCGCCAAACGTCAACGTGTGGGCGCCTTTCACCCAACTCAGGTTATCGACAAAGTTGTAATTGTTCTGCGTCTGCGATTGGTTCGCCTGCGGCGTCGGACCGAACTGAAAGCCCGAAGTCGCGAAGGTAAATTTGTAGATGCTGCTCGTCAGATTGCTGGTCGGCCGGTCGATTCCCGCGTCAGCCACCGTGACCGGGTTGACGTTGATCGCGCTGTTGTCGATGTGGACCAACCCAAAGCGGAAGTCATTCACCAGCCTCGGAGAAAACACGTGCGTCTCCGAAACTACAAAGACGCGGTCATGAATGGGAAGTTGGTACGGAAAGTTCAAGTCCGTCCCGCTGGCCGCCGCACCCAGTGACGCCTGCAGTCCACCCGCACCAAACGGAATGTCCTGTTCCGAATCCGAAAAGAAGAAGCGCGCCGCCACTGCATCCCTGGAACTGCGGAATTCGTGGTCCCAGTTCGCGGTGAACTGGTCATCGGTGAACTTCCCCGGCTTGCTTACGGTGAATTGTACGAGCGAGCCTGGCGCTGTTCCTGCCGGAACATTGCTGGGGAGGGGAAACAAATATCCATTCGCCGGCGCACCAAATTGGTTGCTTTGAAACGCCAGAAGCGAAACCGCCACTGGATCGGCGCTGGCCACTCCGAAGTCCGCCGCAAGATTGGCCTGCGCTGCCGCACTCGTGCCACGGTCCGCCGCCGGAACATACGGAATGAATGTGCTGATCAGCGTCCCCGGAGAATCCCCGCTGCGCTGCCGCGTCCCCTGATAGTTCACGAAAAAGAATCCCAGCTTGCCTCCTGGGCCCACAGGACCGCCCAGGCTGCCTCCGAAAATGTTCTGCTGGATCACCGGCCGCGGCGACCCGCTCCCTTTCAGAAAGTATTCGTTCGCATCCAGCACCGTGTTGCGGAAGAACTCATACGCATCTCCGTGAATCGTGTTCGTCCCCGACTTCAGAATCGCGTTGATGTTGCCTCCGCCGTTGCGTCCCTGGCTTGCGTCATAGAGCGACGTTTGTACCTTGAATTCCTGCATGACGTCCGGATTCGGCAGCGGCGTATTCGTCAGCTCCGCTACGTTGTAGTCGGTGGCGCTGATTCCTTCGATCAGGTAGTTGTTGTTGTCTTCCCGTTGCCCATTCACCTGAATGCGCACGTTTCCGCGCCCCAATTGCGCCGCGGCGTTCAGATCGCTCTGCGCTCCCGTCGACAGCGTCAACAACTGCTGAAAGTTTTGCGTGGCCAGCGGCAGCGCGCGGATCGTTTCGCTATCAATCGCCTGTCCGGTAGTCGCGTCGCTCGTATCTACCGCCTGCACTTCCGCCTCAACTTCTATCTTCGACTGCACCGCTTTCGTCGTGAGCTTGGCGAGCATGCGCGTTGTCTCGGTCACGCGCACCACGATGCCCGTGAATCGCCCTTCCGCAAAACCGCTGCTCTGGATGCTCACGGTGTACGTTCCGACGGGCAACAGAGGCGCGGTAAACGACCCGTCCGCCCCGGTCGTCACCGTGCGCTCCAACATTCCCGTATCCTGGTTCGTAATGACGACCTGGGCATTCGCGATGACCGCTCCGCTCGGATCCTGTACGGTGCCCGTGATGGCGCCCGTGGCTCCACCCTGCGCCCAGACCTGCGTCGTGAATGCCAGCGCGATTAAACTGACGGCCATTAACCTGATTGAGTAACTCGACATGCTTTTCTCCCTATCCCCAGCCTGAATTTGCAATGTATTCGCGAGAGAGCTCAGAACATCAACAACAACCAACAGCGCGTAGCCTGGCATGGGTACGCGATGGCCGCTTCCGATCGCGAAGTCCAAGTGAGAATGGTCTTTCCTTTGCCATAGCCAATCGGCCGACTGCTTCTGCCTGTAGGTGCTTGCGTGGAGTGAAAAAAGCTTACCGAATAAGAGTGGACGTTTGCAAGAACAGAAAAGTACGAAAGTAATAAGTCAGTTTCCTCTGCATCGATTTCGCCGGCACGGCCTATCCTTCGCCAAACTCGCGATACCGTTCGAGGACGTCACGCTGCGACACCACCCCTTCCAGTTGCCGGAAGTCCGCGCGACTTACCACTGGAACAAGCGGCCAGCGGTCCACATACCTCAGCGCTGTCTCTAGAGGATGATCTGGATGCAAAAAAGGAATGTGACGGATCGGCAACAGCGATCCAAGGGCGGCCCCGCCTTTGCCTTCCGCCGACATCGCAAGGAGGTTCTGCTTGGTGACGCTGGTCCAGCCGCTCGGACTCAAGCGCACCATGAATTCTTCCGCATTGGATTGCGCAGCCTTCGAGAGCGCCTGATCAACCGTCTCCTGAGCGTCGAGTATCGGACCTTCCACTGGCCGCATCGCATCCTCCACGCGCAGGATGCCTTCTTCGCGCTGCTCCTCCATGGACGGCAACTCCAGGCCATCCTGCCGCGTCAGCAAATCAAAAATCGCGATCGGCTGCAGTCCGCGAGAAATCACATACGCGATCGTATTCGCCATGATGACCGGTACGATGATCGAATAATTTCCGCTGACCTCCAGCACCATGAAGACCGATGTCATCGGTGCCCGGAGAAATCCAGCGAATAACACTCCCATGCCGACCAATGCATATGTGCCTGGGGAACCTGTGAGATGTGGCAGCAAAACATGTTCTGCCCCTCCCACCGCTGCACCCAGCATGGCTCCGATGAATAATGTGGGCGCGAACATGCCTCCCGGAGTTCCACTCACAAACGAAAGCAATGTGGCCACGATTTTCAGAACCGCCAGCAGCGCCATGAATTGCCACGTAAACCTCCCGTGCATGGCCTCATCCATAGCCTCATAGCCGGCTCCCATCACTTGCGGCGCGCCCAGAACCGCAATGATCCCGATGAGCAGTCCCGCAATTGCTGGCTGAACATATTGAGTCCACAGCGGCAGCGCCTTGCATCGCGGTCGCAACGCAGCAATGCCCGTCGAAAATACAACCGAAGCCAGCCCGCCGATTACGCCCAGAATCGAATATGCGATCAACTCCGAAGGCCTCTCCAGTTGCACCGCAGGAATTCGAAATAGCGACTCCGACCCCAGAAACCACCGCATGACGACAACGCTCGAGACCGCAGACAGCACGACCGACCCAAGAATTCCCGCAGTCCAGCGCCCGATGACTTCTTCAATCACGAACAGCACAGCTGAGATCGGTGCGTTGAACGCCGCCGCCAGTCCTGCCGCAGCACCGACCGGCGCAATCAGCCGCATGCGATCGCGCGACAATCGCATCTGCCTCCCCAATACCGAGGCTATGCACGCGCCAATTTGCAGCGAAGGATCTTCCGGCCCCAGCGAGTGTCCCGACCCAATCGCCAACGCCGCGGTAATGAACTTGCCAATCGCCGTCCGGACCGGAATGTGCCCGTTGTAGATATAGAGCGCCGCCTTGGTCTGATTCACTCCGCTTCCGCGCGTTTGCGGGAAGAAATGAATCACCAGTACCGCGATTACGAGTCCCGCTAGCGAAGGCGCCAGCAACAATCGCGTGTGCGACAGAACCGATCCCGACCCCAGCAGATAAAGCCTGCACCACCCAATCGCAAACCGGAAGCAGACCACCGCCAGCCCGGAAAAGATGCCAATGAACACGGAGAGAATCAGAAAGAAGCGTTCTTCTCGAAACACGGCTTGCAGAAGAGCTTTCGGAGAGTGTCCGTTGATTGCTCTGGCTGCGACGGGTGGGGCATGGTCGACCAGCACCCCGGCTTCAACGTTCGATTGCAAGTCCACTTAGTTCCCCTCGTGCAGCTGTGCGATCAAAAGCAGCGCCAGATCTTTTCCCGTAGGAGATCCGCAAGTAGCGGCTGTTTGGCGTTCGACGTTGAATACCAGCTCCATGGCTGACTCCACCAGATCCGGATCGCTTCTTAGATCGCTTTCTGTAATTCGCGGCTTCAGCTTTGTCCAACTGTCGATCAAGTTCGTTAACGAGGACGGCGCAGCTGTTTGATTGCTGCACATCTTCAAGCGCTCTCCCGCCGTAGCAAAATCCTCCACCACAATCCGGCTGCGCTGTGCCATCGACGTCTGGCGTTGGAAAGGATCCATCTGCAAAACCATATCAGTGGTTTTAAGAACATCGGCGCTCTGTTTGTCCGCTGGATCGGCAGCGACGGCGGCTTGCAGATATCTGTGCGCCTGCGGATAACGGCCCAGTTCGAACGCCGCCAATCCCGCTCCGGCCAAGGCCGCCCGATCATGCCGATCCGTTTTCAGGATTTGCCGGTAGGCCGCGAAGGCACGCTCGTAGTCGAGCGTTTGCAGGTAGAGATCTGCAATCTTTTCCTGCTCCGCCGGGTCTTCCCCCGCGTTCTCGGCCAGCGCAATCAACTCAGCCTCGGCTTGCGCTCGCGCGTTAATCCGTAGCAGATATTGGATCAGCTCCAGACGTGCATCCCGCCGTTTAGCCTCCTGATCATCCGGCCACGTGGCATAAATCGCGTTGTGGTAATAACGTAGCGCAGACTGCGTTTGTCCTCGCTGCGCTGCGATGCGCGCGAGTTCCAGGTTAACCACGCCGTTCTCGGGTTCCCGGTCCCACAGATTCACCAGATACGCGAATGCCTCGCCCGTCCGCTTCACCCCAATCAAGGCTTCTGCTAAATTCTGCTGGTACGTGTAGTTGTCCCGTGAATACAGCAATGCAGATCGAAATTCGGTTACCGCACGGTCATAATGCTGGCCGTTGAGGTCCGCAACGCCACGGTTGAACCAGCGCTCCCCGAGAGCGTCCCGTTGCGCGTGATACAAACGCGACAATCCGGTGACAGCCAGGAAAAAGATGATTGCCAGCACGGCCAGCAGTGCCAGCATCACCGGCTGTTGACCGAGATACAGCCGAAGCCCCCCGTTCTTCGACACAGCCGTGTCTTGCTCGACTTCAATCATGGAGCAGGATCCTTCCAGATACTATCCGTAAAATCAGCGGGGAATTGCAATCCGTGGGTCTGAGTAGACAAATAGGGGAATAAAGAAAGGCGGCCCGGTGACAGGCCGCCTGCCACAGTTCATCGCGCCAGCGCAACGTGATCCACCCGGTTCCGTTGCCAGCACGGATCGTTGTCCTCGGTGCAGAGAGGCTTTTCCTTGCCGTAGCTGATTGTCTTCAGCCGATCCTGGGAAACACCCTGTTGCAGGAGCGAGTTCTTCAGCGCCTCCGCGCGGCTCGTGCCTAGCGCCAGGTTGTATTCCTCCGATCCTCGATCGTCACAACGCCCCTCGAGCACGACTTTGATCGAAGGATGGGCCAGCAGGAACGCCGCATCGTTTTGTGCGACCGGCGCCTGGTCCGGACGGATCGCCGACCGGTCATAGTCGAAGTGGACATCGTTCACGTATTTCGCAAACAGCTCTTCCTCCGTCAGAGACGGAGTCATCGCCACGGCCTTCATGTTGACCGTCACCCGTGCCGAGGCGTCTTTCATTCCGCCTGGGCCTTTCGCCACCAGCGTGTATGTCATCGACTCAGACGGTGTCACCGTCCTCGAACCCGACGGCGGTAGCGTCCCCAGCCCGTCGATCCTAGCTTCTGTAGCGTTGTCGGTGGTCCACGTCAGCACCGTGGTCTGCCCCTGCTGAATTACCACAGGGTTCGCCGCCAGCGCGGCTGAAGGCGCGACAGGGGGTGGTGGCGGCGACGGCGGCATCGCCTGGGCGGCTTTCTTGCTGCAGCCCACTGAGGAAAACACAACCGCAAGCACTGCGAATAGCGCAAACGTCTTCAAGGTTTTCATCGCTCGAATCCTCCTCACAGGAAATTGAGTTGTCTGAAATGGCAGAAAGACAGATTCTCCGATCGCAGATCATGGGAGGCAATGCCCGCCCGGAGCGAAAGACTTCTTTCGCGGCTGCGACACAAAAGTTCGGAGATTTGGAGACGAAACCCGGAAGGGAATCAGCAACGAAGAATGAGACTGCAGCCTGCAGCTAAACGATCCGGCAAAAGCTCAGAGCCCCAACCTGAGCGGCCGGACAATACCACGAGCGCGATCGTGGCACACAAAAAACCTCCAATCGCGTTGAGCCCGGCCCGGACGATGGCCATGCGCAAAGCCGCCGCCGCACGGATCGACAGCAGCGCCGTCACCGGACCATGTACCACGGAATACGGTCCCTGTCCTTGCATTGCCGGAAAAAAGAAAATGGACAGCACGCAGAATATGGCCATCACTGCCAGCGCGCATGCAATTCGGCCAGGAGTCATGAAGGTATCCCCATTATACTTGGATCCCTTCAGATTTCCTCATATTATGCCGCGCGGCCAGCGTCATGCGTTGCAAATAGCACCGTGGTTAGGATTGGCGGTGGCCACTCTCCACTTCGCCTGAAAAATGGCTCCGTTCAGGAAGGGAAGATCCTGGCCTGAGCGCAGTCGAAGGCATCCCGCGTGGACTGAAGATGCAAACTGCTGATGGAGCGTCGCCCTAGCCCTCACGAACGTAACGGCTGATGATCGCGTCGATCCCACGACGCCTTCAGCCATCCCGGCTCCCGCACATGCTCATCGTGGAAGCGCAGCAGTCGCGCCGCCAGAATCGTCGCGCGCCCCAGGTATCCCACAACCTTGCGCTCATCCGCCCGATCCACTACCGGCAAGCGTCCCACATCGAAGCGCAACAGCTTCGCTGCCGCCTCCGACACCAGTTCATCCGGATACGTTACCACCAGGTGTGTGCTGCCCGCCTCCTGCACGGTCAGCGAGCCGGACGAATCCTTGTCCAGAGCGCGCAAAATATCGCCACGTGTGATGATTCCCGCCAGCATGCCCGCATCATCCAAAATCAGCAGCGCTTCGTGCCGCGCCACGGCCGGATCGTGCCGCGCAATGCGTTCCGCCACCGTTCCCACTTTCGTTCCCGCAGCAATAACCGGTGCTTGCTTCTCCATCGTCTCGCCCACAGTCGCCTGCGTTAGAGCATCGGCTTCGTAGTCCTGATGTACGCGCAGTCCGCGCCGCGCCAGCTTCTCCGTCATGATCGAACTGGTAGGCATGAACAGCATCGCGATCCCGTCTGCAATCACGGCCACCAGCATCAGCGGCAGCACCGAGTTGTAGTCGCGAGTAATCTCAAACGCGAAAATGATGAATGAAAATGTCGCCCGCGACGCCGCGCCGAATACCGCTCCCATCGCCACCAGGGCAAAAGCGCCCGGCGAAAGATGCGCGGAAGGGAAGACATGATTCCCGATCATCGCGAACAGCCCGCCCATCGCCGCGCTCCACATGAACGTCGGAGCCAGCAAGCCACCCGACGTTCCTGATCCCAGCGAAATCACCAGTGCCGCAAACTTCGCAATCATCACCACCAGCAGCATCTTCCACACCAGTTGCCCGTTCAGAATATCTCCGATCGTGTCGTATCCCACACCGAACACTCGCGGCACGAAAAAGCCAATAATCCCCAGCGCCAGCGCTCCCGTCGCCGGCCACCACAACTCATCAAACGGAAGCTTCTCGAATAAATCCTCAACCCAATAAAGAGCCTTGCTCAACCCCACTGCGGCCAGCCCGCATATCGGCCCGAGCAGCAAATAAAACGGCAGCGCATGCGGAATCCCGAAGTCCATGGCTCCCACCTGAAACATCGGACCCGGGCCCAAAAGCTGCATGTGCACCGCCGTGGCAAGAGTGCTCGCGATGACCAGCGGAATAAACGACCGCGACTTGAATTCAAAAAGCAGCAACTCGATGGCGAGAATCACGCCCGCAATCGGAGTGTTGAACGTGGCCGACATCCCGGCCGCCGCGCCGCACGCCAGTAACACTTTCCGTTCAACCGCGGTGGTGTGTAATACCTGCCCTACCAGCGACCCAATCGCTCCGCCTGTCTGGATGATCGGTCCTTCCGCACCAAATGGCCCACCAGTACCGATCGCAATCGCCGCCGAAATCGGTTTCAGAATCGCAACCTTCGGCTCAATCCGGCTGCGGTTGGTCAGCACCGCTTCCATCGCCTCCGGAATCCCGTGCCCCTTGATCTTCGACGACCCGTACTTCGCCATCACCCCAACGATCAATCCGCCGACCACCGGAATCAGAATGACCCACGCTCCCAGATGATGCGATCCCACGCTGCGGAACGTCGTCGACCATTGATGAAAGAAGAAGAGATTGGTGAACAGTCCAATGAGCTTGTAAAGCGCGTAAGCCACCAAGCCTGCGATCAGGCCAATTGCTGCCGCGAGAAACGAAACCAGCACGATCCGAAACTGTGCCGGCTGCGAAACCGTGAATCGCGAGTTCGAAGATGTGTTATTCGTCATTCTTATCAATGTCTGGGAAACAAGCCCGGCAAAAAGAACGTCCGGAAAGGGCGCGACTTCAGTCGTGCCGTACAGCGCTCGCAACGCGCCGGGCTTCAGCCTGTGGAGGAAACCTATGCCTGCTCCTTCGCGGCCTTCTCCGGCATCAGCCGCCGCAGCGCCGCGACCAGGCTCGGTGCCGCGCTCCTCAACTCCTCGTGATGATGCAGGGCCAACTCTCCCAGCACCCGCTCGCCCTTCGGAGTCAGACCCAGCAGCACTTCACGCCGGTCGTCCGCGGCGCGCTCCCGCCGGATATACCCACCCGCCTCCAGCCGGTTTACCAATTCCACCGCGCTGTGGTGCTGTATCTGCAGCCGGTCTGCCAGCTCTCGGATCCGCGGCCGCACTTCCTCCGGCATCCCCTTGATGGCCAGCATCAGTTGGTACTGTCCCGGCTCCAATCCGGCTGCCCGTACCGCCTGCTCGCTGAAATCGCAAGAACTTCCGGATCTGGTAGCGGAACTCGGCCAATGCCTGGTAATCCGACAAAGTGAGCTTCCTCATGCCCAGATTGTATCGTGCTGCGATAGTACCTGAATATTATATCGTAAAACGATATAATGCGAGGCACTGCCGTTAGCGTCCTCGTGACTGCCAGAGGGGCGGTCCCGGGTGCCCCATTTCTCGCGCGCTCTTTCCGCGAGAAGTGGGGTATTGAAGTGGGGTATTAAAGAGCAGTTTTGCCCTTCGTGAACCTTCGTATCCTTCGTGGTTCAAGCTCTTTACCGACGCCCGCTAGCCTCTTTCCTCCCATCCATTTAGAATCCTTAGTCCAGAATTTCGCCGTACCGACAGGAGAACCCTCCACCGTGATCCCGCGCTATACCCGCCCCGAGATGGCCCGCATCTGGAGCGACGAGAATCGCTTCCGCACCTGGCTGGCCGTCGAAGTCGCCGCCACCGAGACACTGGCCGAGGCCGGCCTGGTTCCCAAAGACGCAGCCCGCGCCATCCGCGAACGCGCCGACTTCCGGGTCGAGCGCATCCACGAGATCGAGGCCGAAGTCCGCCACGACGTCATCGCCTTCACCACTGCCGTCGCCGAAATCGTCGGCCCACATGCCCGCTGGTTCCACTACGGACTCACCTCCAACGACGTCGTCGACACCGCGCAGGCCCTGCTCATCCGCCAGGCATCGCAGGTCATCTTGCAAGACCTCCAGCGTCTCGCCGAAGTCCTCGAGCGCCGCGCCTGGGAGTTCAAAGACACTCCCATGGTCGGCCGCACCCACGGCGTCCACGCCGAGCCCATCACCTTCGGATTCAAGATTGCCAACTGGTATTCCGAGACGCAGCGCAACATCGCGCGCTTCATGGCAGCGGCGGAAGACATGCGGGTGGGAAAGTTCTCGGGCGCGGTCGGAGTCTTCGCGCACCTTACGCCGGAACTGGAAGAAAAGATCTGCGCACGTTTGGGATTGAAAGCCGCCGCAGTTTCGTCGCAGGTGATTCAGCGCGACCGCCACGCGCACTATCTCGGTACGCTGGCCGTGATTGCCTCTACGCTAGACAAGATCGCCACCGAGATCCGCCACTTGCAGCGCACCGAAGTCCGCGAGGCCGAAGAGTTCTTCAGCGAAAAGCAAAAGGGATCGTCGGCCATGCCGCACAAGCGCAATCCCGTGACCTGCGAGCAGATCAGCGGCCTCTCGCGGGTCGTCCGCAGCAACGCCCAGGCTGGACTCGAGAATGTGGCACTGTGGCACGAGCGCGACATCTCGCACTCCTCGGCGGAGCGGGTTATTCTTCCCGACTCGACGACGCTGGCAGACTACCTGTTAAGCAAGACGACGAACCTGATCGACACCATGTTCGTCTATCCCGACCGCATGCGCGCCAACCTCGAAAGCACGCGCGGCCTCATCTTCAGCGGACAACTGCTGCTGGATCTGGTGGAGCACGGCGTGTCCCGCGAGGACGCTTACCGCTTGGTGCAATCCCACGCCATGCGCGCCTGGAGAGAAGGCCTGAATTTCCGCGACGAGATTCTTGCAGACAAAGAGATCACCAGCAAGGTGCCGCGGAAACAAATCGAATACGCCTTCGACCTCCCGCGCCAACTGAAGAACGTGGACAAGATCTTCGCCCGCGTCTTCGGCAAGAAGAACGATGGTGGCAAACCGCCCGCAGCGCCGAAGAAGAAGAGCTCACGCAAGAAGTAGAGCGACTCTCACACAATGGAACCTAGACAGGGCGCAATACACCCGCACCTACAACACCTGCGGACTGGAATGTAAAGGATGACCCGGAACGATTCGTAAAGGATGTAATGAAACCGGTCAGTTCGGCCGTTAGCCCCTGAGGGCCGAATTCGTCACGTTCTCCGGTTGTCTCGGTCGAAAGAAAAACAGCAACACGAATCCCCCGATGTAATACGGCACACTCTGCTGCAGAGTCGATCCCAGAAACCGCTGGATCAGTCCGAACAATGCCAGCGCCTCGCACAGAGCGTAGGTCGCCAAATACCCCGTTCTCCAATGATTCAAACTCAGGAGGTCTTCGGGCTGGCTCGCCAGGCTTTCCGCCGCCCGCAGAACCAGAGTCCGCCGCACCACAAAAATGACTCCAACAATCGCAACGCCGAGGGTCGTAAACAGGTAGCTGAGAACTGGGTCGACGGCCCGCGCTGCCGGACCCACAATTTCTCCCACAACCCCATAGAGCAGGATGCTCGCCAGCATCGCCCACTGCACTGCCCGCAGGGTCTTCACTGCTCTACTCATGGATGTGACATACTCGCGCGCAAAGTGGGGGGGGAGAATTACAACCACATTCTACGGCGGAATTGTTCTACAGCGTACAGTTTTTCTGACATCAATGCGCACGATGGTCCGATGAACGTCCGGGTCGCATTCGCACAAAGATCTGGAACGATACCGGATTCGTTCCATAGCTTGCATCCAGCGCCGAGGGCTTGGAATAAAACGTGACGTCCGCACCCAGCCCTAACTGCCACGCGCGGTTCTGAATCAAATCACGTTCTCCCCCAAACGTGTACGCCCCGATTCGATAGGTGGGACGCAGCGCCGCCTGCGGGAACAACTCATCCTTGTCCACCAGTTCCATCCGCGTGAAGGCGTAGTTTCGTTGCCAAAAATTCACCGTCGACTCCAGCAGATAACTGTTCAAAGTCGTGTCCGTCGCGATCTTATGCACTCGTCCCCAGATCAGGGATGTGGCCCAACTCCCCGCCGCCAGCGGCCGGTTGTATTCCACCGACGCCGTCTGCCGCCACTGGCTCCCCGGTTCCAGCGCCTCCGGATGCTCCAGCCGCCCAATGCTGTACTGCGCCACCCAGTTGCGCGTTGGCGCTACCCACGCCCGCCCGGACCACGAATCCAGCGCCGCCAGTTGGATGCTCCAGCGCTGCTCGTTTGGCTCCCGCCCATTAAATGCCGAAGCTTCCAGCTTGACCCGATCAATCACGAATCCCGTAGTCACCACGCCAAAACTGGTGTGCGTCGAATCCTGCAAATGATGGCCCAGCGGAGCCAGTGGCAATTCCGAGGCCGACGCTCGATGGAGATAGGTCACCGGTCCCAGTGCCGGCTCCGCCGATGGTCCCCCATAAAGCTGCCACGAAATTTTCTCCGTAAGCGGCAAGGTGTATAGGGCGGCCAGTTCCGCAAACACGTTGTGCGGATGCTGATGATCCACCAGGGGCTCGCCATGATACGTCTCGCCGGTCTGAAACAGTTCCGGAAATCCTGGATGCGGCGACGTCAACGACTCTGCAGAAAACATCTCCATAAACAGGAGACTTCCCCCACCCACCTTGTGCTGTTCCATCAGCATGCCCCAGTTCACCGACTCGGCTTTGCCCGCGCCGCGCGGCCCGCCCTGCTGGTTGTAATCGATGAAGATGGCTCCGTGTGCCATGAACTCCCACCCACCATGCATCCACATCCACGCCGGCGCCTGCACCGAAGCCGGCTGCCATGCGGTTCCCGACCCTTCATGAGGAGAAGGCAGTTGAAATACGTTTGGCTCGTTCATCGGCATCTGCATTCCAGCCATGGACGTGTCTTGCCCTTGCGACGTCGGATTGCCGCCCTGCCCATGTGCCGCCCCGCCCGCCCCGCTTCCCTGGGCCAGAGCTATCGGTAACGCAAGCGCAGACGCCATCAGCCACCAGACGGCGGGCAAAATCTTTCTCACAAGAAGCCTCGACTTGGCGATAGATCCAGAATTGTCAGATTCCCGCACGCGAATACAACAGCTCGGGAAAAGGGAAGTGCGCGAGAACGACTCTAGATCCGCAGCGGAGCAGCGCCCGGCGGGCTATTGGAAGGAACGACAGATACCGCAGGCTGAGAGAACGAAGCGGAGCTCAAACGATTGCCATCACGATCCGCCAGACCGCCAAATTGCGTAGCAGGACAAAGCGAAAAAGCAGCGCTGGGAACCGCCACGTGATGACCGTTCGCGCAGCACTGATAATCGGGAGAAGCAGGAACTGGCACCACGGGACCGTGTCCATGACATCCCGCTGGATAACTTGCCGAAGTAGTAATAGGGAAGGGAAGAGTTTGCGCGCCGGCCAACATCGTCGCCATCGCAATCACCAGCAACACCGCGACTATGCGCCAGCTTCCGTGCATTCAGCCTATGTCCCGGTAATTCGGATGCGGAGCTCTTCCGGCAGCCGCTGCCGAATCTCTTCTGGCAAGCGGTCATGCACGCGGCGCGCGCCTTCTTTGGCAGCGTCGAGAACCGTTACTGGAGCGGGTGTCGCCACGGCCACGCCCAGCCAGATCAAAGCAGAAAGACAGAATCCCGCCAGCGCCGCAATCTCGAGCCAGAACGCATGTCGCGGCCCCAGATGCCAGATCACTCCAAACGCCAGCAGAAACACTCCTGCCGAAACCGACGCCAGCGCGATCAGTCCCACGTCAATCATCCGATGAATTTGTTGGCGGCTGCGGCAGTGTTCACAGCTTGCGAAGTGGCTTTCGTAGTCGCCGCGCATCTCTGGCGCCAGGCCGGATATGTCATACCGCCAGCCCGCCAGAATCTTCCCAACGATTGGATCAATGCACTGCTGACTCATGGGGTACACAAAACGCTAAAAACCCATCCAGCCCAGCTACAGCCGGATCGGCTCCAGCGCCTCGGTCTGCGACGCCAGAAGCACGCGGTTGTGAAACAGCCCTCCCCGCGTCGCCAGCGCCTTTTCTGCCTCTCTCCGGGCTATTTCCGGGTGATTGTTCTGCTCTGAGAGATGCGCCAGCACGACAAACGTTGCACTATTATCATAGTCGTTCGTAAGGAAATCAGCGAGGGCCAGGTTCGAAAGATGCCCTACCCGGCTCATCACGCGCTGTTTGACCGACCACGGATACGGCCCCACCCGCAGCATCTCCAGGTCGTGATTCGATTCCATCACCAGCACGTCGCACCCGCGCAGATGGTCGCGCACGCTGACTGGTAAATATCCCAGGTCGGTCGCGACGCCAACCTTGATCCCCTCCGCGCGAAACGTAAATCCCACCGGATCGGCCGCATCATGCGGAATCGTAAACGGCTTGACCTCGATGTCTCCCACCTGAAATCGATGCCCCGCCTCGAACTGCTCAAACTTTTCCAGCCGCGGCCGCTCGCCCTTCTCGTTGCGCATTGCCCGGGCCCACGCCTGGTGCGTCGCTCCCGTCATGAATACTGGGATGCGCAGCTTCTTCGCCAGCGTTGCCAGTCCATAAATGTGATCGGAGTGCTCGTGCGTGATCAGAATCGCGGAGAGTGAATGCGGATCTTCGCCCAGCGACTTCATCCGCTTGAATGTCTCGCGGCAGGAAATGCCGGCATCCACCAGAATCTTCGTGCACGCGCTCGACACCACCGCGCAATTCCCGCGGCTCCCCGAAGCCAGCATCGAGACACACACACCCATGCTCGCAGCATACGCGTACATCCTGTGGAATCGGGAGTAACTTTCTGGTTAGCCGATACCAAAGAGCGAAGTCCGGCTTCCGGCTTCGGATCTCCGGCTTCCGGAAGGAGAGTTCTATCAGAGCGCGGAAGCCGGGAGCCGGTCCTACTTCCCCTGCCGCAGATTCTCAATTACTCCACGCATGAGCGATCCTCCGTAGGCCCCCGCAATCCCCGGCAGAAATGCCAGAAACGATCCGTACATCTGCGCCCGCGAAGGTTTCACCGTCAGCACCACGTAAGCCGCCAGTTCCGTCATCGGGATAAAAACTCCGACCATCACTACCCACCGCCAAGGCCAAAGCGGGCGCAGCGCGCCTAGCAGAATGCTGGCCGACACGACCAGCAGCGCCGTAAACAACAGATCGTTCATCGCAACGTCGGCCCATCCCGCCCCAATGCCGCAGAGCGCGGCCAGCAGGTAGAACCATCGATCGCTCTCGGCCCCGGATGGTTTCATTCCACATTCTTAATTCTTAATTCTTGAATTCTCGACTTCTGCATTCTTCATTCTGGGCAATCAACAGTCGTCAATACTGATAGAACCCTCTCCCGCTCTTTCGCCCCAGCCACCCCGCGTCCACCATCTTGATCAGCAGCGGACACGGCCGGTACTTCGGATCTCCCAGCCCGCCCTGCAGCACCCGCATGATGTCCAGACAAACATCGAGCCCGATAAAATCCGCCAGCGTCAGCGGCCCCATGGGATGCGCCATCCCCAGCTTGAACACCTCATCCACCGCCTCCGCCGTGGCCACGCCCTCCATCACCGCATACATGGCCTCGTTCAGCAGCGGCATCAGCACCCGGTTCGAAACGAATCCCGGCGCGTCGTTCACCTCCACCGGCGTCTTCTCCAGCTTCACCGACAAATCGCGCACCGCTTCAAACGTTTCCTGCGAAGTCGCCAGCCCGCGAATCACCTCCACCAGCTTCATCACCGGCACCGGATTGAAAAAATGCATCCCGATCACCTTCTCCGGACGCTTGGTCAGCGCCGCCAGCTTGGTAATCGAAATCGAAGATGTATTCGACGCCAGAATGATCTCCGGCCGCGTCACCCGGTCGAGATCGCGGAAAATTTCCGTCTTGATCTCGAACTTCTCCGTCGCCGCCTCAATCACGAAATCGCACTCCGCAAGCTGCCCGCGCTCCGTCACCGGACGAATGCGCCCCAACGCCGAAGCCTTGTCCTCGGCCGTGATCTTGTTCTTCGCCACCTCGCGATCCAGATTCTTCGTGATCGTCCCGATCGCCCGATCCAGAAACCGCTGCTCCACATCGCACAGCACCACCTCAAACCCACCGCGCGCGAACACATGCGCGATCCCATTCCCCATGGTCCCCGCGCCCACCACTCCCACTCGCTGAATGTTCATAACTCTTGCCTCAATGAAAACGTTCGAGTCTACCACCACGCGCCAAGCCGCACGCAACCTCAAGAGCCTTGTCATCGAGCGGCATGTTTTGCCGCGAAGGATCTATGCAATTGCCGGCCAGCGCACAAAACTCGACGCGCGCCCCCGAAACACGCCTCCGCCATAAAAGTTTCGGCCTGTGCGATTACCCCTAACTCCATAAAATCACTGGCCAATCTACAGTCTCGCCACAAGCATCACCGCGCCCCGAACCCCGCATCCGATCTCATGTACGCCCGAAGCCTTTCCGGCTTCGGCAGCGGAGGTGATTATGATTCGCACCACAATGTCCCGAAGCTTGCGAATAATGGCGCTGGCATCGGCGGTTTCCCTAGCCCTTGGCAGTCTGGCTTGGGGACTGCCACCCGCCCAACGCGACGACGACGATTCCTACAACCGGCACGACGACGCCCGCGAGCGCGGATACAAAAATGGCTATCGCGATGGCCAGCGCGCCGGCCAATTCGATGCCGAGCGTGGCCGCCGTTTCAATTTCAAAAACGACGATTGGGAAGACTCTCGCGGCTACGAACACTGGATGGGCAACAAGGGACACTACAAGCAAGCCTACCGCGACGGCTACGAACGCGCCTACCGTCAGGCCTTCGGCTACGATCGCGACCACCGCGATTGGGACCATGATCGCGACGACCGCCGCTAGCCGGAATGGTTATGTGGGGACGGCCGCCTTCGGCCGTCCCGCCAAGCCAAACTCGACCGCACCGGGTGCCCCATTTCTCGCGCGCAGTTTGCGCGAGAAGTGGGGATTTTGACTCCCACACAAATCTCAGCGCCGGGTGGAATTCTGACTTTCTCGCAGCGACTCAACGCACATCTCCGAGTGCGACGAATCACACCCGTCGCGCAAGCCGGTCAGTAGCATAAAAGAGTCAGTTCACTCTCGAAAACTAATTCCAGTGCAGGCTCCGACAACTGACAACTGACAACTGACAACTGACAACTGACAACTGACTTCCTCCATGCCCGTCAAAACCATCATCGAACCCTTCCGCATCAAAAGCGTCGAACCGCTTCACTGGACCACCCGCCCACAACGCGAGCAACTCCTCGAAGCCGCCTACTACAACCTCTTCCTCCTGCCTGCCGACGATGTCCTCATCGACCTCCTCACCGACTCCGGTACCGGAGCCATGTCCACGCACCAGTGGGCCGCGATCATGGAGGGCGACGAAAGCTACGCCGGCAGCCGCAGCTTCGACCGCTTCAGGAATTCTATTCAGGATATCTTCGGCTACCGCCACGTCATCCCCACGCATCAAGGACGTGCCGCCGAGCGCATCCTCTTCGGCGTCGCCTGCAAGAAGAGTGATCTCGTCCCCAACAACACGCACTTCGACACCACGCGGGCCAACATCGAATTCGTCGGCGCCGAAGCCGTCGACCTTGTCATCGAAGAAGGGAAGCATCCTGCCTCAACGCATCCGTTCAAAGGCAACATGGACGTTGCCGCCCTCGAGTCCCTCATCCGGCGCGTCGGCCGCGATCGCATCCCGCTCGTCATGCTCACCGTGACCAATAACTCCGGCGGAGGCCAGCCCGTCTCCATGGAAAATGTCCGCCAGGTCAGTGCTGTCTGCAAGCGCCACCAGATTCCGCTCTACTTCGACGCCTGCCGCTTTGCCGAAAACGCCTGGTTCATCAAACTTCGCGAGAAGGGATACGAACACAAAACTCCAAAAGAAATTGCCCAGGAAATGTTCCGCCTCGGCGACGGCTGCACTATGTCCGCCAAGAAGGACGGCATGGCCAACATCGGCGGCTTCCTCTGTACCAACAACGATCTGCTCGCCCAGCAGGAAAAAGATCTCCTCATCCTCACCGAGGGATACCCCACCTACGGCGGCCTTGCCGGACGCGACCTCGAAGCCATCGCCGTCGGCATCCAGGAAGCGCTCGAGGAAGACTACCTCCGCTACCGCATCGCCTCGACCGCCTATCTCGGCAATCACATCGCGTCCCAAGGCGTGCCCATCGTCCAGCCTCCCGGCGGACACGCCATCTATCTCGACGCCCGCGCCTTCCTCCCTCATATTTCCCCCGACCAATTTCCCGGCGTCGCCCTCGCCGCTGAGCTGTATCTCGAAGGCGGAATCCGCTCCGTAGAAATCGGCACCCTGATGTTCGCCGGAGCCGCCAAGATGGACCTCGTCCGCCTTGCCATCCCCCGCCGCGTCTACACCCAAAGCCACATCGACTATGTAGTCGAAGTCATCCTCGAAGTCTGGAAGCACCGCGAAAGAATCCCCGGCATGCGCCTCACCTACGAAGCCCCATTCCTGCGCCACTTCACGGCCCACCTGGAACCGTTGAATGTCGGAAAAGTCACACACGCCCGTGAGCCGCGAGCGATGACGAGGTAGTAAGTCGACGAACCTGAGGGTCGGGATTTTGAATTTCAATCCAATTCTGAGCATCCTCGCCGGTCGTGACCGCAATCACCGTCCATGGCTCCCGCCCCGGTGTACCGTGAGTTGTAATCTAGAAGACCCAGGAGGCTCCCATGCACAAGCCCGCCATGCTGCTTGTCGTCGCCATATTCGCCCTCGCGTCGATATCTCAAGCCGGCACTCTCGCCAGCGTGACCCTACCCGACACAGCCCAGGTCGGAAGCACATCTCTTGTCCTGAATGGCCTGGGCCTGCGCACAAAGTACATGGTGAAGGTCTACGTCGCCGGACTCTATCTCGCGAAAAAATCCTCCGACCCGGCCGCCATTCTGAAAGCCGACGCCCCCAAACGCATCGTGATGCACTTCGTCCGCGACGTCACGAAAGACCAGATCACCGACGGCTTCTCCGAGTCCTTCCAGAACAACACGCCCGAAGCGGCGAAGACCCTGAAGCCCGACATCGATCGCCTCGTCTCCCTCCTCGACTCCGTCAAAGACGGAGAAGAAATAATCTTCACTTACGTCCGCGCCACCGGCACAACCATCACCATCGCCGGCAAAGAAAAAGTGACCATCCCGGGTCCCGCCTTCGCCGAGATGCTCTTCTCCGTCTGGCTCGGTCCCAAGCCGCCAAACGCGAGTTTAAAAAGAGGAATTCTGGGGCAGTAGAACACGAGAAGAGATGTTCCGTTACTCTCGAAGATAGCCCTTAGCTTGTTTAAGAGGCCTCGTTAAGCGGGTGGAATCACAGTGGTCCCTCAACCCCTGTGGTGGATGCCACCGAGCCTACCGGGGAGCAGTTCAGGCGTACTGGTTAACATCATTTGCTGCAAGCGATTATGAGTTCAGCCTGCGTACTGAACTAGATCGTTTGACGCACCTACGAAGCTCTCGTAATAGTGGCGTGACGGGCTGTGCGATTGATGATCGTCCCCCTGCAGTTGTCGAGCGTTTGCCCGAAGCCGTTCACCGAAATCAGGAGAATCAGTCCATCATGAAGCATCAACTTGTTTTCATCGCTTTAACCTTGTGCACTGCAATTGGAGCCTCGGCCCAGACACCCGCCTGCCATGCCAACGTACTGGGAATCTCCGACGGTCGCACCAACATTCAGGTTGAAATTCCAATCGGCCTGAATCGCTGGGGTCAGGTGATCGGCACCTACGGAAGCCGGGAGCCGCACCCCGGCGGCCTGAACCGAGGTGTAAAATATCCAAGCAATCCCTAACCAATCTCCCGAGCTTCGAAAGGATTCCCCCCATGGCAACGCTAGAAGCCCCCGTCCGGCCGCGCACGACCCTGCATCAGGGACCATTCGTCACCGAGCCGTTTTACGATTTCCGCAACGAAGAGAATGCTCGCCGCATGCGCGCCGCCATCGCCAAAGTCCGCGGGCAACTCGGACGCGAGTATGACCTCATCATCGGCGGCAAGCGCGTCAAGACCACCGACAAGATCAAGTCGCTGAACCCGTCGCAGCCTTCGCAGATCGTCGGCACCCACCAGAAGGCCGGCAAAGAACACGTCGAGCCCGCCATGCAGGCCGCGCTCAAGGCCTTCGAATCCTGGAGTCGTACCACCGTCGAAGAGCGCGCCAGCCTCGTCTTCCGCGTCGGCGATCTCATGCGCCAGCGCAAGATGGAATACATGGCATGGCTCGTTTTCGAAGTCAGCAAGAATTGGGCTGAAGCCGATGCCGACATCTCCGAGACCATCGACTTCTGCGAGTTCTACGCGCGCGAAGCGCTGCGCTTTGCGAAAGCCCAAACGCCCATCCAACTTCCCGGCGAGCACGACACATTGATCTACATTCCGCTGGGCGTCGGTGCCGTGATTCCGCCGTGGAATTTCCCCTGCGCCATCATGGCCGGCATGACGCTGGCCTCGATCGTCAGCGGCAACACCGTCATCCTGAAGCCGTCGAGCGACTCACCGACCATCGCCGCAAAGTTCGTCGAACTGCTCGAAGAAGCCGGCATGCCCGAGGGCGTCGTGAACTTCTGCCCCGGTGCTGGCGCTAGTTTCGGCGACGCCGTCGTCGCGCATCCCAAGACGCGCTACATCGCTTTCACCGGATCGCGCGAAGTCGGTCTGCACATCAACAAAGTCGCCGCCAACGCAGGCTCCCGGCCAGATCTGGATCAAGCGCACGATCCTCGAGATGGGCGGCAAAGACGCGATCATCGTCGACGCCGACGCCGACATCGACTCCGCCGTCGAAGGCGTCGCGCAAGCCGCATTCGGATTCCAGGGACAAAAGTGCTCGGCCTGCTCGCGCGCCATCGTCGACGAGCGCGTCTACGACAAGTTCCTCGAACAACTCAAAGCCCGCGTCGAAAAGATCCAGGTCGGCGATGTCACCGAGAACGCCGCCATGGGCGCGGTCATCAACGAAGGCTCGATGAAGACGATCCTCGGCTACATCGAGCAAGGCAAGAAAGATGGACGCCTCCTCACCGGCGGCGAGCGTGCTCCCGGCGAAGGCTACTTCATCAAGCCCACCGTCTTCGCCGACATCCCGCCGAAATCGAAGCTCGAGCAGGAAGAGATCTTCGGCCCCGTGCTCGCCGTGATCAAAGCCCGCGGCTTCGACCACGCGCTCGAAATCGCCAACGATACGGAGTTCGGCCTGACCGGCGCCGTCTACACCAAGTCGCGCGACAAGATCGACCGCGCCATCCAGGAATTCCACGTCGGCAACTTGTACATCAACCGCAAGTGCACCGGCGCGATGGTCGGCGCGCATCCCTTCGGCGGCTTCAACATGTCGGGCACCGATTCGAAATCCGGCGGCCCGGATTATCTGTACCTCTTCACGCAAGCCAAGGTCGTCGGAGAGAAGATCGGATAGTCATAGTCGTATAGTCATCGAACGAGACAAAAGTGGGGCACACCGGATCCGGATTCGTCGCCAACCTCGACCATGAGCAGCGTGTCCGCTACTACGAATGGTGGAGAAAGTATCTTCTGATCAAGCGCACCACCTGGGCGACTGGAGTCCTCTGTGTTGTGTGCTGGATCCTGGGGATTGCGCAAAACCCGTTCTACGCAGTGGCAATAGCCTTTCGCACGCCCGTATTTTTCGCGCTCTTTGGCTTCGCCATTTGGTTGACTCTGTTGGAATGCCCGCGCTGCGGCGAGAGCTTTCGAGGGTGGTTTCGAAGCAGGGCCGCAGCGTATCTTGGCGATGAATGCCAGAACTGCGGCTTGAGTGGAACGCAACTCTCGGCAATTGCCAAGCCCACAGGCTAGATCCTCGGTCCCGCCGTCGGAGGCGCGGCCGCGGGTTCCGCTCCGTGAACTGCCGCTGATGCCAGTACGGATAAACCGGCGTCACGTCACTGGCGCGATCAAGCTTCGCCACTTGCTCCGGAGTCAGATTCCATCCCGCGGCGCCAAGGTTCTGCCGCAACTGTTCTTCATTGCGCGCGCCAAAGATTACCGTCGACACCGTCGGCCGCTGCAGCAGCCAGTTCAGCGCAACCTGCGGCACAGTCCTTCCCGTTTCCTTCGCAACCTCATCGAGTGCATCGACGACCTTGTAGAGATGCTCGTCAGAGACCGGTGGTCCCATATCCGCCGGTCTTGTGCAGCCGGCTCTCCTTCGGCAGCGGCTGCCCGCGCCGGATCTTGCCCGTAAGCCGTCCCCATCCCAGCGGACTCCAGATCAGCGCGCCCACTCCCTGATCAGCGCCCAGCGGCATCAGTTCCCACTCGTACTCGCGGTTGATCAGCGAGTAATAGACCTGGTGCCCCACATAGCGCACCCACCCGTAGCGGTCCGAAACGTCCAGAGCCTTCATCAGATGCCATCCAGAGAAGTTGGAGCAGGCGATGTATCGCACCTTCCCGCTCGTGACCAGATGATCAAGCGTGCTCAGCACTTCCTCCAGTGGAGTGAGCGCGTCAAAGCCGTGCAGGTGATAGATGTCGATGTAGTCCGTCTCCAGCCGCCGCAAGCTGGCTTCGCAAGCTTGAATCAAGTGATGCCGCGACGATCCCAAGATCGTTCGGTCCCGGCCCCATCCGAAACGTTGCCTTCGTCGAGATCAGAACTTTGTCGCGGCGCCCGACGATTGCCTTGCCAAGAATGGTCTCGGAAAGTCCGTCTGAATAAACATCCGCGGTATCGAATAGATTCACACCCGCATCGAGGCAGATGTCGACGAGCCGAGTTGCCTCCGCAACATCGCTCGCGCCCCAAGCCTTGAAGAACTCAGTTACCACCGCCAAATGTGCCCGTGCCAAAACTCAACACAGGCACCTTCAAACCAGATCGTCCCAGCTGTCGATATTCCATATCAGGCATAGATGCCGCGCGATGAGCGAATGATTCCGAGACCGTGGCGCCGTCGTCCCGCCCGCGCAGTAGCGAAGAAACGCCGCCACGACAGCCGTCGAGACGGCGGCGCTACAAACACAAAGGCCGCCTGAGGGCGGCCGTGCTGGATCATCGCAACAGATCACTTCGCATCGAGACCCATGAAGGCGAAGGCCACGCCGTAGCCGCCCGTCCCTCCGGAAGATGCGACGCCGAAGATGTTGCCCTTCAGGTCCAGGGTTACCGGGCTGGTCAAAAATCCCCCGTCCGCACCATCGGTGAACGAATGGAGAACGGTCTCGGTCCATCCACTGGAAGTCGGAGAGACTTCGAATAGAGTCCCCGTGCCGGCCGTTCCGCCGTTGTTGGTGGTGCCGAACAAGTTTCCATACTGGTCGATGGCCAGTCCGGCGTCGGGTGCATGGCCATCGGGAGTGTCAGTGAAGAGGTGAAGCACGGTTTTAGTCCAGACTCCGCCGGAAGGCGAAAGTTCGTAGACCTCACCGCAGCCAAATCCATCTGCACATGATGTATCGCCACCATATTCGGTGGTGCCGAACAGATTCCCGGACGAATCGAATACGAGGCTGCCTCCGGGATTCACACCGTCGGCGGTGTTCTGAAAAGTGTAGAGTGTGCTTTCGGTCCAGGTTCCGTTCGATCCACGCTGCAATTCAAAAATCGTGCCGAGAAAATTCGGACCACCCGAAAGAGTGGTGCCATAGAGATTTCCGGCCTGGTCAAAGATCAGCCCGCCGGATGCAAAATTCCCCTCATTTTGATTGAAGCTATGCAGGATCACAAATTTATAGCCGGCGGTGCTGCGCTCCAGTTCATAGATTGTGCCATCGCCGAACTGGCCGCCTCCGGCAGTTTCTCCGTACAAGTTACCGGCTTTGTCGACGATGACCCCGGAATTGATCGGAGTTTCACCGACAGCAAAGACGTGCAGAATCGATTCCATATAAGTCGTACCGGAAGGAGTCAGTTTGTAGACGGCGCCATAGCCTTGTTCACCACCGGTAGCCGTGCCGAAAATTGTGCCGTCCTTGGTCACGAGCAGGCGCCCTGAGGGGTTTCGCACGTCCGAGGACCCGCCCTGAAAGTTGTAAACCACGGTTTCCTGTGTTCCGGTTGCGGTGCGAGAAAGTTTAAAGACGACCCCGTCATTGGCAGTTCCGCCAAAAAACGTTGAGCCATAGAAAGTGCCATTGCCGGCGAGAGTCAGTGCACCGTCTGGTACGGAACCATCAGCGCCTCCGGTAAAGCTGTGGAGGATGAGTTCGGTTGTGGAGGGTGAGTCGGCGGCAAAGCCGATGGTGGATGTTAGCAATACCAGAAAGGCGCAGACGCCAATCTGAAAGGTCTTGGAATGCATAACGAACTCCAAAGTCGGACGAAATGTTTCCTGTACAGAAACGGCAAATGGCGCGCAAAGAGTCGAACTTGCCGGGTACTTGGTTTCGAGAAGGAGTGGGTGGGGTTGCCGAACAGACGACAAAAAGGCCGCCCGCAGGCGGCCTGATCCTATCGTTCTTGATTCTTACTGAGCGACTCCCGCTGGTGGTTGCGGGATGGCGCCGGTAGTCGTCGCGGCCGCAGCCTCGTTCAGAATGCGGTGGTGGATGGTGAACAGCGCCAGCTCCAGCCGGTCCGACACGCCGATCTTGTCGTAGACGTTGCGCAGGTAGTTCTTGATGACCTGCTCAGTGGTGCCCAGCTGGGTGGCGATTTCTTTATTCTTGTATCCCTGCACAATCAGCGCCACGATGCGCAGCTCCTTGGCGGTCAGCCGGTCGCGCACGCGCAATCCGACCATATCGTTTTCGGTGAGTTCGCTGGGCACGGCGACATCCTGCACCCAGGTTTCGCCGCGCGCCACTTTCCGCACGCAGTCCACGAGTGCCGCGCTGGTCACGTTGCGATAGACCACGCCGTGCGCGCCGTTCGACATGTGCCGCTGCGCGCTCTCGCCGGTATCGGCCAGAACGATCACACGAGTCTTGGCTTTGTTGGCGCCCTGCACGATGGCGGCAAAGTCGTTGTGGAATCCCGCCGCGACCACGAGCACCGCGGCGCGGAACTTGTCCAGCGCCATGAACATCTGTTCAGGCGTCTGGGCCTGGGCCACGATGCGCATCTCATCTTCCACGGCCAGAACTTTGGCAATGCCGGCCCGGAAGATCGCCTGGTTATCGGCCAGAATCAGTTTGAGCATGTTGTCAGCGCTCCAAAAAAGTCCGCTTCAAAACGATTATGAGTTCCTGACGAACTCGTATGAGTCGATCACGCATGCCACGCCGCGGCCTTCGCCACCTTCGCCGGTTTCGTCGGCGCGCACCACTCGCCCCTTGCACTGGATGGTCACATTTTCCTGACCGCCCGTCATCTCCGGGGGTAGCGTGATTTCAAATTCAACGGGCGAACCAATCTCCATCGAGGAATCGGCGCGGATGTACACTCCCGCCGCGCTGAGATTCCCGGTGACTCCTTCGGCGTCTCCGCCGGTTTCGCCCTTGTGTATCTTGATCGGCAATTCCAGCGGGAACCGTTTCCCGGTCCGTGCTTCTTCGCCCACGGTACCTCCTCTAGACTGGCCTGTTGTGAGTGTCTTGTCTGCGAATGAGGCCAATGTCGTCAAACCAAGCTCCTGGCGGGCGCAGGCCCACTTTTATGCTCAGCACGGGTTATATCACGAAAGGCACCCATGTAAAAGCCTGATAACCCGTTAGTTAACGGTAGCAACTAGGTTCCCCCTGGCGGAATGGCCCCCCGCGCAGTGAAGCGAACCACCCTGGATGTCGAGTTCAGGACCCGCGTGGTAGTGTTTTCTTCAGCATCTCGACCTTTTTGGAGCGCGATTCGTATGAATTTGCTGCAGACTCGGAATGCCTTGTCCGGCTGTCTTCTCCTTCTTATTCTTCTCTTGGCATGCGTGGCGGACACGGTCGGACAGACCGCGCAGAAGCCCGCTGTCCCTTCCTCGCAAAAGAAGGCCAACCCAGAGGCGGCCGAGGCCAAGTCCGCTGAGCCTCCCGGCGTACTGGTCCAGTTGAACGGCGCGCTCGAGAATCTTGCCGCACGGGTGTCCCCGGCGGTCGTGCAGATTCTGGTCACCGGATACGGTCCGCTCCGCGAAGAGGATCGGTCGCAGACGGCGTTCATCGTTCGCCAGCACGCGGTAGGTTCCGGAGTGATCGTAGATTCGAGCGGCTACATCATGACCAACGCTCATGTGGTCGAAGGCGCGCAGCGGATTCGCGTCGCCCTGCCATTACCTATGGGCGATTCTTCTGGCCAAGTGCCGATCGGAAAGCGCCGGATTCTGGAAGCCCGCCTCGTGGGCCAACACAAGGAGACGGATCTCGCGCTGCTCAAAATTGACGAGACGGATTTGCCCACCTTGCAACTCGGCAGCCAGCAGCGGCCCCGCGTCGGCCAACTCGTTTTTGCCATTGGCAGTCCCGAAGGTCTGCAGAACTCCGTGACCATGGGAGTGGTCAGTGCGCTCGCCCGTCAACCCGATCCCAGCAAACCGATCACCTATCTCCAGACCGATGCTCCGATCAACCCCGGCAACAGCGGCGGCCCGCTAGTGGATATGAACGGCGCCGTGCTCGGCATCAACACATTCATTCTGTCGCAAGGCGGAGGCAGCGAAGGCCTGGGCTTCGCCATCCCGGCGCGCATCGTAGATTTCGTCTACCGCAGTTTGCGCAGTCATGGGCACGTACATCACGTGGAAATTGGCGCGGGCGCGCAAGAAATTACGCCCACTTTGGCGGAGGGCCTGAAACTCAGCCAGCGCTGGGGAGTGATCGTGGATGATGTGAAACCCGATGGCCCGGCCGCGGCGGCTGGCTTGCAAGTGCAAGACATTATTCTGACGGCCGATGACCGGCGCATCGAAACACTGCCCTCTTTGTCTTCTGCCCTGTATTTGCATCGCATCGATCAGGTCGTGAAGTTGGAGGTGCTTCGCGGCAATGAGAAGAAGATTCTGTATGTTCCTGCGATTGAAAGCCGCGATCACATGGACGAGCTTCTCGATTCCGTCGACCCTGAAAACAGTTTGATCCCGCGCCTGGGTGTTCTGGCAGTCAATATCACTGCTGAACTACGCACACGATTGAGTTCGCTGCGAATCCCATCAGGCGTGATCGTCGTGGGCCGGGCCGCCGACCTGATCATGCCCGACACCGGCCTGCAGGCAGCAGATGTGATCCATCAGTTGAACACAACGCCGATCGATTCCGTCGCGACGCTCCGCACCGCAGTGGGTGCGCTGAAGACTGGCGATGCAGTTGTGCTGCAAGTGGAGCGCGACGGCGGTTTGCTATGGGTGAGCTTCGAGATGGAGTGATTGAAGATGACGGTTGCAATACGATTCATTCTTAGCTAAGATATAGTTAGCTAATACGCGCATATGAA
This sequence comes from uncultured Acidobacteriaceae bacterium, assembly GCA_963788555.1. Taxonomy (GTDB): domain Bacteria; phylum Acidobacteriota; class Terriglobia; order Terriglobales; family Acidobacteriaceae; genus Sulfotelmatobacter. The sequence goes on from CAWBHM010000012.1 coordinate 394,337, forward strand.
AACAGTCGGCATTCACGAAGCTAAAACGAGCCTCTCTCGCCTCATCGAAAAGGCTTGCCGGGGAGAAGAGATCATCATTGCTCGGGGCAAAGAGCCGGTAGTCCGGTTGGTTCCCGTTAGCGGCCGCAAGGGCCATCGTCAACTCGGTATTTTGAAAGGGAAACTGGTGGTCGGACCTGAATTCTTCGAGCCCCTCCCGCCGGAAGAACTCGCCGGCTGGGAGTGAGCAATGCGCTTTCTTCTCGATACGCACACGCTTCTCTGGTGCTTCAGCGATTCTCCTTCGTTGAGTCCGAAAGCACGGAAGGTCATCGAAGATGGCAGCAATGAAATTCTCGTCAGTGCCGCATCCGGTTGGGAAATCGCCACAAAGGTTCGGCTTGGCAAGTTACCTACTGGAGAGGAACTCGTGGGCGAACTCGATCGTTATTTGGCGCAGCTGGGATGCGACGACCTGCCCATTTCGCTTGACCACGCGGTTCGCGCAGGTAGCCTTCCCGGAGAACATCGCGATCCATTCGACAGAATGCTGATCGCTCAGGCGCAGATGGAGAATCTCAAGATTGTCAGCAACGATCGTATCTTCGACGCATACCGCGTTCCACGCGTCTGGTAGAAAGGGATTACCGCGTCGGATTTCGTTACCTTGATCCCGCGCCGATCGCCGCCGCCTTGGTCTTGCCTGCCTTCTCGATCGCGGTGCCAAGCCCCGCGCCAACCGCTTCCACCACGCGCAAATCGCCGGCCGTGAACGCATCCTGCGCACCGCGATAGAGCGCTAACACCGCCACAACTCCGGCCGTTCCTTCAAGAGGCACGGCCAGCGCCGAGCGGAGCGTGCTGTACTTCGTGGGATCGTTCAGGTACCCCGGTTCGACCGACGGATTTCCATTCAGGATGGTCTTATGGTTTTGCGCGACCCAGCCTGATAGTCCTTCGCCGTCCGGAATCCTGAGAGAAGAGAACAGGCGGAAGTTTTCTCCGCTGACAAACTCGGCTGACAGTATTCCATTCTTCGGACAGTACACGGCCATCGCATCGTGCGGCACCAGATGTTTCAAACGCACCGCGAGTAGCGAAAAGATGTCTTCAGTCCGCAGGTAAGATCCCGGCTGACGCGTGAATTCGAGGATGTCGTAATTTTGCTGCCGCGCGGCACCCATCCGCTCACTCAATTCTGTTGCGTGTCCTGCCGCCGCGCTTGCTGGCGCTGCGGACTCGGCGAATCCCGCAGCGGGGGCTAACCCACGCTCTACTTTGATATCGGTCGATAATTTCGGCGGAGCCTGCAGCGGTTGCTGCGTTCGCCAGTTTCTCCAGTTCGATGTAGCGGCGCCGCAGAATGGCCACCACCTTGGGATCGAAACTCTTGCCCGCATCCGCGACCACCTTGGCCATGGCCTCATCCAGCGGCAGCGCCTTGCGGTATTGCCGATCGGAAGCCAGCGCGTCGAGGCAATCGACCGCGGAGAGAATGCGTGCTCCGATCGGAATTTCCTCTCCGGCCAACCCATTGGGATATCCGCTGCCATCCCATTTTTCGTGGTGGGCACGCACGATCGGCACCACGGGATACGGGAAGTGGACCTGCTCCAAAATCTCCGCGCCCACCGTGGGATGGATCTTCATCTTCTCGAATTCTTCCGGCGTCAGTTTCCCCGGTTTTGAAATGATGTGCTCCGGGACCGCCAGCTTTCCGATATCGTGCAGCACCGACGCCGCCTTCAGCGCCTCGGTTTCGTCCTCGCTCAAGCCCAGTTCCTTCGCCAGTTCCATGGCGTAGATACGCACGCGCTGCAGGTGCTCGCCGGTGGTTTCGTCTTTGGCCTCGATGGCAAGCGCCAGCGCTTCGATCGTTCGCAGGTGCAGGCTCGAGACCTGTTCGGCATGTTTCTTCTCGGTCTCAAGCTTGCCGAGATAGAGACGATACGAGCGGTACATCAGATAAATCGGCGGCAGCACGAGCAGCGACGACTGCCATCCGATGTGGCGATTCAGGAAATGAACCAGACCCGCCGCCGCCGCTCCTACCATGAAATACGGAAACAACCAGAGATGAGATTCTCCCCACACCGTGGTGATCGGCTTATTTTCCGTTAGCCCGATGATGGTCGATGTCGCCGCCGTGTTGCAGCCGAAGTGGATGATGGCGGCTACCAGAAGCGCAAGCGGCCCGGGTGCGTGAAGAACATAAATGACAACCAGTTTGTAAGCGCCATACGCCGCGGCGCTCGAAACCGTTACCTGCGACAGATTGAATACCAACTGGACGAGTTTCAACCGCCTCGCGGGCTTCCAGTAAAACTGGGCCAGAGTGCTGGCGAGGCCGAGCACCAAGGTCTCCGGCAAACTCAGTTCGAGGATTCCCAGCAGCGTGAACAAGAAGTTCACCGACAGCGTTCCCTCGATGCCCGGCAAACCTACCTTTAAGGATGAGGCCAACAGCGCTGCGATCAGGTAGCAGATGAACTTGACGGGATCGTTCGATTGCCAGTGAGAGAATGCCAGCGCAAAGCAGCCACGCCCCCGCGAAAGCCAATCCGGCGATGAACGCGCGCGCGCCAATGGATCGAGCCCAGGACATGATAAGTGCTTAAATTTTCAACGATTTGGGGGAGCTTGTCCGCCCAAAAAGGGACTCGGCGATTACCATGGTTTTCTCCCGTAGAATCAGTTGCTTACGCTGCCAACGCGCCATAGAGCTCCGATTCTGAACCCATGCTAATGGGGACAACTTGTCCCGCGCCCGCGAGGAGGGACAAAACGCCCCGTTGAGTTCTGCAACGCCATCCTGTAAGTCATTGATAAATAAAGAATAAGTTCCATGCGTTTGGTCCTGGACCTGCACAAGTAGAGGTCACTTGGGGAAGGGTTACGCGCCTGTGGGCGCCTTTAGTGGGGGGGATATGAAGAAGTTCTTGCTACTCTTGCTGATCGTCGCTGTGCCTCTGGCACGCGCCGACGACTACAAAGCTCTCGCCCGAGCTCCGCGGCAATCACTCGTCCCAGCAGGTCCAGGTGATTGTCCAATACGCCCCGGGAACGCAGGTGAATTGCGGTGGGCTGTTGGGCTTGGTGGACTGCCTGTTGAACGATGTTGTGAAACTCGGAGGAACGATCCTCGGTCAGTTGCCGCTGATTAACGGCGTGGTTGCGCTGCTCGATGGCAATGGCATCCAGAATCTCTCGAACCAGTCGAATGTCGTATACATCAGTCTCGATCGGCCGTTGACGCCGTCCCTCAGCAATGCTGCCGCTGCAGTGAACGCCGAGTTCGCATGGCAGTCGAACTACACGGGCGCTGGAATTGGTGTCGCCCTGATCGACAGCGGTGTTAGCAATCACTCGGATCTCTATCAGGGAATTCTTCCTTTCACGCGGGTGGTCTATCAGCAGTCCTTTGTGCCGGGAAACTCCAGTGCGGGGGACCAGTTCGGTCACGGCACTCACGTCGCAGGGTTGATCGCAGGAGACGGCCTGCTGTCTACCGGCCCGCTCTACAACAAGACGTTCAAAGGGATTGCGCCTGGCGCAAAGATCATCAACCTGCGAGTCCTCGATCAGAACGGTGCGGGGAGCGATAGCCTGGTGATCGCAGCGATCAATCGTGCAATTGCTCTGAAATCGACATACAACATTCGCGTGATCAACCTCTCGCTCGGCCGCGCCGTGTACGAGACTTACAAACTCGATCCGCTCTGCCAGGCGGTCGAGAAGGCCTGGCAAAACGGAATCGTGGTGGTGGTGGCCGCTGGCAATAACGGACGCTATCAGCCTACCGATGGCTACGCTACCGTTACTTCACCCGGCAACGATCCGTACGTGATTACCGTGGGCGCGATGAAGCCGATGGGCACGCCGACTCGCACAGACGACCTGATCGCGAGCTACAGCTCCAAAGGACCGACCGTGGTCGATGCCATAGCGAAGCCCGATCTCGTGGCTCCTGGCAATTTGCTGGTTTCGCTCGAGGCTCCCGGTTCGACGCTCTATAACGAGCTGCCCGGGAATCAGGTTCCCTACAGCTACTACATGAACGGCGGAAGCAGTGCATCGTCCTCCAGTTACTTCACGCTGAGCGGTACCAGCATGGCGACCGGCATCGTCAGCGGAGTCGTGGCCGATCTGCTGCAGAAGAGTCCCAACCTGACGCCGGATCAAGTGAAGGCCCGGCTGATGAAGACGGCGTACAAGACCTTCCCAACCACCAGCAGTACGACGGATCCAAGCACGGGAATCACCTACACCGACCAGTACGATGTGTTCACGGTTGGCGCGGGCTATGTCGATGTGGAAGCCGCCCTGAACAGCACCGACGTTGCCAAGGGAACTGCGATGTCTCCGGTCACTTCTTATGATCCGAACACCGGCAACGTTTACCTGACTGATAATTCAACCGCCGTTTGGAACACGTCGGCTACCTGGTCGAACTCCGCTGTATGGGGGAGTTCACAGTTCGTTGCCGGCACGTCGGAATCGAACGTATCGGGTAGCAATGTCCTGTGGGGAAGTAACGTACTCTGGGGCAGCAACGAAGTCTGGGGCTCGAACGTTCTCTGGGGTTCGAACGTGTTGTGGGGCAGTAACGTTCTCTGGGGTAGCAATGTGCTCTGGGGCAGCAATGTCCTGTGGGGTAGCGACGCCTCTGCGGGCGAACAATAGAAGTCTCGTAGTTGAAGCAAAGGGCCGCGATATACTCGCGGCCCTTCTTATTTTTCCGGCGTGAATGCCTTAGCGGCTTGGGACCACTCTCTGTATCGCAGCCTTCAGTTCGTCCGCGCTGAAGCCGAAGGGACCGGGCCGGCTTTTATAAGCCACACGCCCGGTCGCGTCAATCAAATAGAGACGGTCGGGCCAGGCGGTGTACGCGCTCTCCGTCGAGTTGCCAAATTCGTCGAGGACCGCGGGAATCTCGATTCCCAGCTTTCGCACGCAGGCTCCGGCGACAAAGGCCCGTTCCTCTTCGTTGTGGGGGCTGGCGAACAGGACCTTCTCTTTCAAGTTGCTCTCCGTCTGCCAGATGTCGGTGGGGTGCGCCTCGGTGATGTAGACGACCAGAAATGAGACCTGACTTCCGTATTGCTGATAGAGCTTGTTGAGGGCAGGAACCTCCCGCCGGAAGGGAGGTCAAGTATAACTTCCAAACACGAGCACCACTGGCTTCTGCTGCGCAGTGAGAGACGATAGTTGGACCTGCCCGGATTTGTCGAGCTTCGTCAGCATGAAGTCTGGTGCTGTACTGCCGACCTGCAATCTACCCGCCCGGGCGCGCATCCAGAGCGTTTCGAATGGAAGAACTAGGAAGGGAACAGGGCCCGGAATTTTGGCCATCACCTGTCCAAATTGCTCCGGCGTTTTCCGCATGACGCCGTACAGCGCCACGCAACACATCAACCACAGCGTAGCGAGCACGCAGCCGGTAACAAGCGCAGTTTTAACCCACCTGGATTTTCCGTTCACGCGATCGCACCCCAGAAAAGGAATGCGGCGATTATAAGAGGACACGAAGGGGGATCAATAGTTGGAATGTAGTACTCGTCTCTCTCAGCGCCTGGAATCGTCGTCGATCCAGTACTCGCGTCGTGCCTTCAAGACCAACTGTGGACGGTCCTTGGCCTCCACATGCAGCGCGTGCAGGCCGGGCGTGAGCGACGAGGGTCGGAAGCTCAACACATAGTAGTTCGGTAGGTCGTTCGAAATGGTGATCAGACTGACCTTTAGATCCTTGGCATTGTGGAAGTGGAAGAACTCCCCGCCGGTCAATTGCGCAATCGATTCAGCAGTCTTGTTGCGCAGCGAGTTCCGCGCGGTAAGAAAGGTCATCGTGGCCAGCCGGAGTGGCGGAGCCAGCTGGCTGATGCAGTCGAGAACCTGCTTGCTGTAGTGACCCTCATATTCGGCAGCGGCACCTTCGTGGCTGAAGCATCCGTGCTCGGGTCCCGGGTCGTTGTTGTTCAGCTTGGAGGCCTCGTGGGAGACTGCCGCGCGTGTACTCGAAAAGCCGAAGCTGTAGATTGCGGTATTCGTGTCGCTGATGAGGCGTAGAGCCTCATTGAGCGTCGTCTTGCTACCTTGATCGATGGTTTCGCTCAGCAGCAGAATTGCGCGCCGGTAGCTCGCAGGCTGAGCCCGCAACTGTTCCACGGCGAACGCGACCGCATCCAAAATAGATGCTCCGCGATCGCCTGCGGTCAGGTTCGCAAGGTGCTGGGAAATATCGAATGTTCTCGACGTGAAAGGAATCGACAAATGCGGCGTACTATCGAACGTGACCAGAGCGACGCGGTGTTCGACGTTCCCAATCAGTGCATCGAGAATCGGCTCCAGTTCTCGATAGTCGTCGAGATGTCCCACGCCGGCGCCCCCGGTTTCGACGACGATCGCCAAAGCCAGTGGCTGCGAACCGGTTTCCTGATCGAGCGTGAAATGCTGCGGTGCGCCGTTATCGGTGACAACAAAGTCGTCTGCGGTCAGTTCAAAAACCACCTTTCCCGCCTTGGTCGTCACGAGGACCGGAACCATCACCAAGGTGGATCGCACCGTCAAAGCAGGCTGGGCAGGTTCGCTCTGTTGAGCCCAAAGGGTCGCAGGCAGGGCAAGCAGGAGTGTGAAGATGTAAACCGACTTCATGATTGCTCCCCGCCTAGAACGCGCCGCCACCACCGCCACCAAATCCTCCACCGGAGAATCCGCCTCCTCCCCCGCCTCCACCGCCGAATCCCGAACCACTCGAACTGGCGCGCGGAGCTGAGACGAAGACCTGGTGCATATCGCTCGCCATGCTGTGCATCGAACTCGAAAAGAAAATCGGATTGAAGCCGCCGACGTAGCCTCCGGGACCCGCATACCACTGCGGCGGATCCTTAACGATTCCGGCAAATGCCTGCGCCCAGTGATGCTCCACTCCGAGCGCCATCGCGTACGGCAGAAACTTTTCAAATGTTGTCGGAGGCATAACCTTGAGCCGCTCCGCATCTACGCGATTCATGAACTCCTGAAAGCCCAGCACCGCTACCCGGGTCCGAGATCCCTTGACTGTCTTGGCGGTCATGACCCGGGCAAACAGAAACCAGATCAATGCCGACAGCGGCAGGCAGACCACCAGCAGAACAATGGAATTGAAGAAGTTGGCCCATCCCAGAAACTGAAGCAAGCCAAATAGGGCGAGGATCGCGACCGCTACTCCAATGCTGTATCCATTGGCCGACTCCGGATCGAGCAGGTAAATCCCTTTCGTCTTCAATGCCGCCATAATGTCTTGGCGAATGATCGGAACCGCAGTGTAGAAGCGGTTCTTCAGGCTGGAAAGCTGGGTGTCGTTACCGCCGGCGAATACATTTTCGAGCATCACGCGCTCGTGCGGCGCAAGATCGGCGCCCCACTGTTCCCGTGGCTTCAAAAGATGGAACACGTAGTCCTTATGCGTGAAGAGCAGGACTTTTTCGGCGGTCTCTTCGATCTTGATGTATCCCCGCACCGCCAGATCGATGATGGTCGATGTAATATCGCGCGGATGAATCGAGTCGTCGAGCAGCGTACCCGGCTTCTGCCGGAGAGATCCCGACCGGCGGTTCATACATCGGCGCCACCGAGATCCCCGGATCCGGATCGCGCCCCTTGTACCACCACAGCATGAACATTCCGGCGAGCGTAACCAGCGGCAGAAAAACAATCGGATTGCCGCCGATGAACCAGAAAAACTTCGTCAGCGCGCTGGGTTCTTTAAGAACATCTTTCGGAATGTAAACGTCAATGGTCAGCCCGCCACGCATCGGCAGGCGATTGGTGGTCTCGAACTGCGCCTCGGCGCCGTCGACTAGTGGCGGTCGCATCGCGCTGTGTCGAGCCGTATACGCCGGTGAACGCCTGTGCCCGCAGCGATCCCGCAGCTTTCGCGGGGAAACGCACGGTCGCCGCGGCGTGATCGATCGGTACCGGCCAATCGTTGCCGGTCACGTTCCAGTAAAACTCGTCGTACGAATCAAAGAATCGCGTCCCATTGCGCACGCGGTAGACAATCTCCACCGTCCGGTCGCATCCACCGCGTCAGGAATGTAGATCTTCAGATCGCGGGCGCCGTGTGAAGTCGACGAGTCGTACTTGAGTTTGCGCACCGCTACCGTCGGTCACGCTGGTGACCTGGAGGAAGAGTTCGTAATTCGTTCCATTTGGCCCGGGATACTCAATGGGAATCGTGCGATGGATCCCATGCCACTCACCCTCAAAGACGAGGGTGATGCGCTCCGTCACCACGGCGCTGCCATCTTCGCTGACAATGATGGTGTCCTGAAAGTCGCCAACCCGCCAGGATTTCGCCTGTGCGGAGCTCGACAAGGCGCAGACTAGCAGTGCGAGAAAGAACGAGGCAATCGCTTTTGGGTGTTTCAAATTACACAATTCCCCGATCACAGGGTATGCAATCGCTCAGAATTTCACCGCGACCGGCTCGCGGTCCGCGGCTGCCGTCTCAAAGAACTGCCGCGGCGTGAACCCGAACATTCCGGCCAGAATATTCGTTGGGAACGACTGAATCTTCGTATTCAAATCGCGCACCACGGCGTTGTAGTAGCGCCGCGCGTTCTGAATCGAATCTTCCGTCTGGCTCAGCGACCCCTGCAGTTGCGTGAACTCCTCTGACGCTTTCAGTTCGGGATAGTTCTCCGCCACCGCGAACAGGCTTTTCAATGCGCCTGTGAGCTGGTTTTCGGCGGCGGCCTTGTCTTCCGGGGTCGAGGCCTGCATCGCCTGCGACCGGAATTTCGCAATGTTCTCGAATGTACTCTTTTCGTGCGCGGCGTATCCCTTGACGGTTTCGACCAGGTTGGGAATCAGATCGTGCCGCCGTTTGAGCTGCACGTCAATGTCGGACCACGCCGAGTCGCAGCGTACCCGCAGTTGCACCAGGCTGTTGTACATGCCGATCAGCACCACGGCGATGACAACCAGAATGACCAGGAAAATGATGCCAGTCATGAAGTCTCCTCAGTAGATCGGAAATCTGAAGGTGAACTGGAAATCAATGGGACGTTAACACAGTGGGACCGCCATCGCAATCATGAGGGCCGCCCTGCGTTTTGCATTCTGCGATAACAGTTTTGCGGGATCTAAAGTCGGAGGTCGGAAGTCTGAGGTCTGAAGCCGGAAAGCGGAAGCCGGAAGCCGAAAGCCGGAAGCCAATCCTACTGCTGTGGCGCGAAATACCCCTTGCGGGCCCGCACCTGAAGATCTTTCTTCAAGGAAGAAATTTGGATTGAACGGTATCGTCCATCCGCGTCAAAGTCTGCGGGCTTGTAGGACACAACGTACTGGCTGCGCAGTTCGTCTTCAATGGCCGCGAACGAACGCGTAATGTCCTTCATCTTGAACGGAAAGAACGCCCGTCCGCCGGTGGCCTCGGCCAGTTGTTCGAGTACCCGGTCGCCGCGCATGACGAGGCCGCTATCGTCGGTCGAGATCGCGTAGATGATGACTTCGGCGCGCTGCGCCATTTCGATCGCTTGGGCCTTGCTGAACTCGCTCTGATTGTCTTCCCCGTCGCTGACGATCACAATCGCCTTACGTACCGGGCGATCCGGCCGGTCCTTCAGGAACTTTTCCTTGCACGCGTGGTATACCGCGTCGTAAAGGGCGGTTCCGCCGCCATCATGCAGTTTGTGTACGCCAGCGGATAGCAGTTGCACATTGTCGGTGAAGTCCTGCGACATCTGGCTGTGAGTGTTGAATCCAACGATAAAGGCTTTGTCGAAGCCGGTGCGAAGCGTGTGTTGCAGGAAACTGGTGGCTGCGGTCTGCTCGAAATCAAAGCGGCCGCCGACCGATCCGCTTACATCGACCAGCAGGCCCAGGTGAAGCGGCAGATCGGTCTCGCGTCGGAAGTTGAGGATCGCCTGCGGCGGCTTGTGGTCGTCAAGAATGCTGAAATCGGTCTGATTCAGGTCGCGTACGAACTTGCCGTGCTTGTCGGTCGCAATAAACAGCACGTTGACTTCATTCACGCGGGCGTGCAGCGTGATCATTGCGCTCTGCGGATCGTCAGAGTTCCCCGCTGCGTTCGGCTCCGGCGTTGAAGGCGTTCAGGCTGGGCGCGCCGGTCCCATAGGCAGACTGCCCCCAGCGACTGGCTTACCCCAAGAAAGGTTGCCAGGAATATCGTCAGAATGCGAAGAGTGGAAGTTCGTGTACTTCATGCTCAAAAAGCCCAATTTTTTCACTCAAAACTGCGCGTCGACTACACTTCCAATCTATTAGATGCACGCCAGATGCCGAAATCGGGTCCTCGCCGGACGCCGCTATCTGATTGACTTTAGGAGCGCGCCGGCAAAGTGCCAAGTTACAAAAGGAGCACACGTTTGGTCATAGCGAAGCACGTGCGAATTCTGCGAGTTACGGGCCGGCCATGACCTACCGGGCGCCTGCCTCCCCGTTGGCCAACCGGATTCTGGGTTTAACATAGTGACACGAACCGTACCGTTTTTTCCTTAAAATCTCTTTGGAGGGTTTCATGAAGAAATTCATCGTGTGTCTGGTCGTTCTGCTCATGTCGAGCGTGGCCGCACTGGCCAACGACGAGCACGAAGAAGACCGCGTCAAAGATGCCGGCGTCGTCTTGAAAGAAATTCTGAACATCCCAGACAACATTCCCCAGGACTTGCTCGACAAGGCCGAATGCCTGATCATTCTGCCCTCCGTGAAGAAGGGTGCATTCGGCATCGGCGGCAGCTACGGTCGTGGTGTCATGGTATGCCGCAGCGGCGAGCACTACAAGGGCAAGTGGGGCGCGCCCGCTCTGTACGCACTGGAAGGCGTCAGCATCGGATTTCAGCTCGGGGGCCAGGCGACCGACTTTGTCCTGCTCGTCATGAACCCCAAGGGCGCGGAAACTCTTGCTCTACAGCAAAGTGAAGCTCGGAGCCGATGCTTCGGCCGCAGCCGGTCCCAAGGGACGCACGGCGGAAGGCGCCACCGATATCGTGATGAGTGCCGAGATCCTTTCTTATTCGCGCAATAAAGGTCTGTTTGCCGGAGTCTCTCTGGAAGGCTCGACCCTGCGCTCGGATGGCAGCGCCAACGAAAAGCTCTACGGCAGAAGATTGTCGGCGAAGGAGATCATTCGCCAGGGAAAAGTCGGCGTCCCCGCGTGCGCGCATCAACTGGTCTCGCTGCTCGATAGCAAGTCGCCGGTCAATAGGTCCGAACCGAAGTCGCTGGAGTAAACGCGTTAGTCTCTGTGAGACCTCGTGATCCCCGTGGCGAAAGAAGCTGCTCAACCCGTCCGTTGTGCTTGGGCGAACGGCGAACTCTCAATCCGCTATCACGATGAAGAATGGGGCGTGCCGGTTCACGACGACCGCACGCTCTTTGAATTTCTCATTCTCGAAGGCGCGCAGGCCGGATTGAGTTGGAACACCATCCTCAACAAGCGTGAGAACTACGCGCCAAGCTTTCGATGGATTCGATCCGGCACGCGTCGCTCGCTACGACCGGCGCAAGATCGAAAGGTTGTTGCGCGATCCCGGCATCGTCCGCAATAAACTGAAGATCGCGTCTACCGTGGCTAACGCCAAGGCATTTCTGCTCGTACAGAGGGAGTTTGGCAGCTTTGACCGCTATATCTGGCAGTTCGTGGAAGGCAAGCCTCGAGTTAACTCGCCCAGAACCCTGAAACATGTTCCCGCCCAAACGCCGGATTCCGACGCGATCAGCAAAGATCTCAAGAAGCGCGGGTTCAGCTTCGTAGGCTCGACCATCTGTTACGCGTTCATGCAGGCGGTGGGACTGGTGAACGATCACGTCATCGAATGCTTTCGCTATCAGCAATTGCGCTGACCTGCGCTTTCGGATGGTAACCGATGCCGTTACTCCGGGGTGTCCGGGGCCGAATCAATTGCCTTGACGAATTGTCGGCGCGGCACGGTATGCTGTTAGGCATTCTTGGGGTTCCTGCGAAGCGTGCGCTTCGTATTCGTTCTTCCGCCTTTGCGGGCGCGGGAGTTGACGAGCGCTACCTACTGGTTCCTGGTCTCCGGCGTCCAGCATGCGAATTCAGGGAGAAATGTTCGACCGCCTTCCCATCGCCAGAAAGCTGCTGCTCATTGTCGGCGTCTTCGTAGCCATCGTCATCTGCGTCTTTTATCTGGGCGTGCTCCGTTCTGAAATCCTCTCCGGGGTTCGTGCGTACGTTGGCGGCGAGGGCCTGTGGTCCAAGTCGGAAAAACGTGCGGTCCTCAGTCTCACCGAATACGCCAGCAGCCATGCGGAAGCAGACTACCAGCAATATCTCGCGGAAATCGCAGTGCCCGCGGGTGACAAGCAGGCGCGGTTGCAACTCGAGCGCTTGAGGCCCGATATGGATCTTGTTCGACAGGGCTTTGTGCAGGGCCGCAACAGCCTCGAAGACGTGGACAACATGTCCATGCTCTACCGCCGTTTCGGACGGATCGGGTACATGGCGCGCGCCATCGCTGTGTGGACCGAGGGCGATCGCTACATTGATCAGCTTCGATCTCTCGGGGACGATCTTCACCGCGAAGTGAATGCCACGCATCCAGACCTGCAAAAGATCGCCCAGATCACTGGTCAGGTGGCCGCAGTCGATGCCCGTGTCACTCCGCTGGAGGATGAATTTTCCTCGACACTCAGCCAGGGCGCTCGCTGGATCGATCGTGTGCTCTCTGTTCTTACGCTCCTGGCGAGTGGAGTGCTGTTGTTGATAGGGATCGGTTTGTCTTCCGCCGTGGTGAAACAGGTTCGTGATTCCGAAGAGCAATACCGCAATCTCATCAACGCCGCCAACGACGCTATTCTCGTCATCGACGCTGAGACGCGCGTCATCCTCGAAGCCAACAACAAGGCCGGAGAAATGCTGGGCGTTCCTGAGTCGCAACTGATTGGCATGCCAGAATCGCGGCTCTATCCAGCGCAGGCAAAGGAAACGCGCACACGCGTCCTCACTCCGAACACCGACGGCACATTGCGAGGCCGGGAGTTTGAGTTGTTACGCGCTGATGGAACGCCCGTCCCGGTCGAAGTGAGCGCCAGCGCTACCGAACTCAATGGACGGCCTGCAATCTTCGGGATATTCCGCGACATCAGGGACCGGCTGCGAGCCGCTGCCATCCTGCAACGCAGCGAAGAACGTTTCAGTTATCTGATTCAGAACCTTTCGGATGTGATCACTGTCGTCGCGGTCGACGGAACCATGGTCTACCACAGCCCGTCGATCGAACGCGTCGCCGGATACCAACCGTCTGAGTTGCTGGGGAAGAGTATTCTCGACTTCATTCATCCGGACGACAAGCCCGCCGTGCGCGCCGCGCTAGAGCGCCTTACGCTGAAGGTCGGAAGCGCCGCTCCTCCGGAGTATCGTTTCTGTCGTAAGGATGGCTCCTGGGTATGGCTGGAATCGGTAGGGAACAATCTGCTGAATGACGTCGCGGTGGGTGGCATCGTGGTGACATCCCGCGATGTGACGGGACGGCGCGGACTCGAGGAACAGGTTCGGCAATCTCAGAAGATGGAAGCGGTGGGTCGTCTCGCGGGCGGCATTGCTCATGACTTCAACAATCTGCTGATGGTAATTCGCGGGTATGCGGAAATCGTGTTGGAGGAAGACAGCGCGACTCCCGAAGTGCGCAAAAGCGTGGACACCATCGTCCGTACTACGGAGAGCGCAGCCAACCTGACGCGTCAACTGCTCTCGTTCAGCCGCAAGCATGTCTTTAGCCCGCAACAGCTCGATCTCAACCTCCTGGTGAATCGGATGAGTGAGATGCTGCTCGGGGTGTTGCGAGACGAGATGGAATTCGTGGTAAAGCTCGATCCCAATGGCTGCTGCATCAACGCCGATCCCGGACAGATCGAACAAGTCGTCATGAATCTCGTGGTGAATGCTCGCGACGCCATGCCACGCGGCGGAAAGCTTACGGTTGAGACCGCGCTTGTGGGGAAAGATACGGGCCGACCAAGCCGGCCGTCCTTGTTGCCGCGCGGAGAATACGTCATGTTGTCGGTGAGCGACACGGGCGTTGGCATGGACGCGGAAACCCAGAGCAGAATTTTCGAGCCCTTCTTCACTACCAAGAACAAAGACGAGGGAACTGGGCTCGGCCTGTCCGTCGTGTACAACATTGCGCGCTCTTGCGGGGGACACGTTCGGGTGAGCAGCGAGCCAGGACGAGGATCGACGCTGAGGGTATTTTTCCCGCGCGTCGCCACGTTTCCGCCGCAGCTGCCCGTGGAGACTACAGTCAAGACCTCGCGTGCAGGGAAGGAGACCATCCTCGTCGCGGAAGACCAACCCGACTTGCGCTGGATGATCTGCCAGTTCCTGCAGGAACTCGGCTACTCGGTGCTGGAAGCCAAGGATGGCGGCGACGCGGTCGCCCTCGCCGAGCAATACAAGGGGACGATTGATGTGCTCTTGACCGATATCGTGATGCCGCATATCCGCGGCTCGGAAGTCGCGCGTCGCCTTTCGGCCTCGCGTCCGAATATGAAGGTCATCTTCATGTCGGGATATACCGAAGGAGGATTTGGCGTCGCTCCTGGGGAAGAGCAAAGGCCGGAAACCGCGCTCCTGCAGAAGCCATTCCAGCTGGATTCGCTCGCGCTGAAGATTCGTGAAGTGCTAGGTGCACGAAGCCGGCGGGCAACGTAGTGCCGGCGTCTCGCGCTTGAACCGTAGATTGGTAGCAAACGCGCCCTTCTTCAGCGACGGCTGAAGGCGGTTGCTGTAAGGTACACCGCAATCAACCCAAATAGCAACACCGCGCTTTCCACGCGTGTCGACCAGACATGCAAGGCGTCGAACTGCACGCGCTGGGGATTATCCAGTGGCACCGTCGCGAAGTCGCCAACCGAGGAGCGCAGTGCGTCCATGCGCGGGATGATCCAGAACTGCGACAGCAGCGTGAGCCCAAGCATCAGGCAGATGAGGACATGGCGTAAAGCGAAGGGATGCGACGTCCCTTCCGTGAGGCGGCTGTAGAGCAGGGAACTTCCCAGAAAGATAAGTCCGGAGAAGATGGCAATCCAATGCAGCTTGCCCAGCGCGCGCCCAACGACGTTCCCGGCAAGGTGCGTGTTGGGCAGAACCTGAAACGCCGTGGGCGCGAGCACGAATGCGAAGAAGATCAGACCACCGATCCAGGCAACGAGCGAGAGCAGCATCAGAAAGCGAAGGAAGGACATATCGGGAGAATTATAGACTCGGCGAGGTCAGAAAGAGCTCACCACAGAAAGGACACGGAGGACACAGAGCAACTGGCAGCTGCTGACTGGCAACTGGCAACTTCTTACACCGGAACTGGAACGTTCTCGATGATGTCTTTCAGCACCTGATCCGATTGCTCGGACTTTTTCAGCGTCGAGGCGTAAAGACCGCTCACAGTCACGCGGTGTGCGAAGACGGGGACGACCAGCGGCTTGAAGTCTTCCGGTATGCAGAACGTGCGGCCTTCGAGGAATGCCATGGCTTGCGCAGCGCGATAGAGCGCTTGCGATCCGCGGGGCGAGACGCCCAGCGACAGGAATTCTGACTCGCGGGTGCGGCGGACGATTTCCAATGCGTAGCTCACCAGAGAGTCGTCCACGCGAACTTGCTTCACGGCGTGCTGCATCTCGAGCACATCTGCGCCCGTGAGCACGGGGTGAAGGTCGACTAGATGCGACACACCTGCTTCGGAGCGCAGAATCTGGCGCTCGGCTTGCGCGTCGGGATATCCCATGCGCACGCGCATCAGGAAGCGGTCGAGCTGCGACTCGGGCAAAGGATACGTTCCGTGATGTTCTACCGGATTCTGCGTTGCGATCACCAGGAATGGCTGCGGCAGTTCGTACGAATGCGCATCGACCGTGACCTGGCCTTCGTTCATGGCCTCAAGCAGCGCGGATTGCGTCTTCGGCGTGGTGCGGTTGATCTCGTCGGCCAGCAGAACGTTGGTGAACACCGGGCCGCGCTTGAATTCGAATACCTGCTCGGCCGCGGAATAAATCGAGATGCCCACAACGTCGGAGGGCAGCATGTCGCTGGTGAACTGCACGCGCTGAAAGGTGCAATCGATGGCGCGGGCGAGCGCCTGTCCGAGCGTGGTCTTGCCGACGCCGGGAACGCCTTCGATGAGCAGGTGTCCGCGGGCAAAAATGCTGACCAGCGCGAGGCGGACGACGTCATCCTTGCCGCGAATCACGCGGCGGAGGGCCTTTTCCAGTTCAGCGGCTTTGTGAGAAACAGCGATGGCAGTGTCGGGCGACATTGATTGGATTCTACTATCGGGCATGGAGTGGGGTGGAGTTACCTACGTCATGGGGCCTTTGCAGCCTCTAGCTACTAGCTCCTGGCTTCTAGCCATTCCGAACCCCGAACGCGCATCATTTGTATGCTCCCTTGAAAGAACGTCCGTTTCATGCCGCCTTGCAAGCGCTCTGTCCTCAAGTGGGTTTAGCTAGAAGCCAGCAGCTAGAAGCTCTTACTGCATAAACTCCGCAGGCCTTCCGGTCAGGCGCTCGATGCGTTTCGCGATTGGTGGATGCGTCGAGAACAGGCTGCCGAAATTCATTCCCAGTAACGGTTGGATGATGAACAAGTGCGCGGTCGACGGACTGGCCTGCATCGGGATCCGGCGCGAATAGGCATCAAGCTTTTGCAGGGCGCTGGCCAGCGCGTAGGGATTGCCGGTGAAATGCGCGCCAGTCGCGTCGGCCTGATATTCGCGCGAACGCGAAACGGCGAGCTGAATCAACGTCGCAGCGATAGGGGCTACGATCAGCATGAGGAGGGCGGTTAAGCCTCCACCGCCGCTGCGATCGCGGTCGCGGCCTCCGTAGCCGCCGAAGAGCATGGCCCAGCGTCCCATACTGGCGAGCATGGTGATTGCGCCTGCAATGGTGGCTGCAACAGAGCTGATCAGGATGTCGCGGTTGTTCACGTGTCCAAGCTCGTGCGCGAGCACGCCTTCGAGTTCTTCGTCCGTCAGTAAGCCCAAAATCCCATGCGTCACGGCGACCGAGGCGTGGCTCGGATTGCGTCCGGTGGCGAATGCGTTGGGCGATTCGGTGGGGATCACGTAGATCTTCGGCATCGGAATGCCGATCTTTTGCGTGAGACGTTCGACAGCGGCGTAGGCGCGCGGCAGTTCCTCGCGCGTTACGGGCTGCGCGCGGTACATGGCCAGAGCGATCTTGTCGGAATAGAAGTAGGAGACGAAGTTCATCACGGCCGCAAAGGCCAGAGCCAGGAACATCCCGTTCTCTCCGCCAAAGTAGCGGCCGATGAACATGAGAAGCAGCGTGAGCGCGGTCAGCAAGAACGCGGTCTTGAACATGTTGCTCATAATTTTGGTGAAACTATCTGATTGGATGTTACGCGCTGCGGAGCGATGCAAAGGTGCGTTTGGCGGAAATTTTGTTCGGGAGGAACGTCTCCCGTTGTCGGTCTATTGGAATCAGAGAGTTAGCGGGAAATCGGCAAAAATTCTATGGGCTCAAAGAGTTGCGGAGAAAATCCTGGGGAATAAGGAGTTAGGTGGGTTTTCTGGCTGGCTCTCACTGTAGGAGTTCACCTAATTTTCTTGGAGTCGTGGTGGCGGCTCGCCTCGCTACGCTTGGCGGGACGGGCGAAGGCGCCCGTCCCCACATTTACACCAAAATCAACAAGCTTAGGCTTTTTGGGCCTCGCGTTTTAGGGCGCGTTGCAGGGTTTGGTCCAATGCGCTTTTTGCGCTTTCGTATTCTTGCTGGCTGATGCGGCCTTGTTTGTGTTCGACTTCGAGTTGGAAAAGTTCTTCTTTCAGTCCTTCGAGAAGCATGGAAGAAGAAGAGCTACGGGGAGCAGCCGGCTGCGGACGGGATTCCCGCACGACCTCGCGCGCAGCGACGGCTTCCCGAGCCACTGGGGCCTCGAGGGGTTCGTAGTCTTCGTCATCTTCCAAGACAGGTAAGCCTTTTCCGGAGCGGACGGCGCGATTGGCGGCTTGCTGGCGCGAGGCTACGAAGATTCCGCCGATGATCGAGGACTGCGGCGAATCCGCCGAGAATCCACCAGCGATATTTCTGCAAAGGATCGGGAGCGTCGATGGGTGGTCCGAGGCCGCCGCCGGGACGGTTCTCGTTCTGCGCGGAAGCGCCTCCGCCCTGGCTGGTTTGTCCGTCTTCGGCAGGCGCCGCGAGCGTACCTTCACCGGAAAGTTTGAAAGCCAGGGGCTGTCCCGGTCCGGCATTGGAAGCGACTTCCACGTTGGCGTCGGGCTGACCGGGATAAGGCGCGATTGAGAAATTGGCGCCGGGGGCGGCGGAGAACTCCATCGACTTGGGCGCGATTGCGACGAAATGCTGCAATGGGTAAACGCTCTTGGGATCGATGTTCACGCTGCCGGTGTAGGGAACGGAGTAGACGACGTTGAAGCGCGTCTCGCCGGGGCGAAGGGGAAAGAGGAAGGCGTATTGATTTTTCGCGTTCGCGCCTTCAGGAACGGGCGCGGATTTCACCGGCTGGCCACCGGCGGTCATGGCCTGGCCTTCGTTGACGGTGGCGCCATCGGGCACATAGAACTCAAGATTGTGTTCGTTCATCTGCGTGCGCGGCGGTTTGGAGTTGTTGTTCGACCGCGAAGGTGCGCTCGACCTGGAGCTGTCCTTGACCGGCCTGAATGCGCATGATGTCGGCGACGACTTCGATGCCTTCGACTTTCTTGCCGACATCGTAGACTTCGACTTCGACGGACGTTGTTCCCGGAGGCGCCATGCGGTGATAGGTGACTTCCTGATGGATGACGCGAACGAGATGCGGGCCCTGGGCGTCGAGCTTGAAGCTGAAGTTGCCTTTGGCGTCGGCCTTGGTGCGTCCGGCTTCTTCCATGCCTTGACCGAGGCTGAGGAGGACGACTTCGTCGCCGGCGCCGGGCTTGCCGGTGGTGGCGTTCTTCACGGTGCCGGTGAGGGTTTGGGCGGAGGCGAGGGACGCGAAGAGAAGTGCGTGGCGAGATGCTGAGTCAGTGAGGTGCGGCGTGCAAATCCTAGCGATGGGTCCTTCGCGAGACAGAAGAACGACTTCGCTCAGGATGACAGGTGGATTGCGGGTGCAAGATATGGGATCCTTTCATGGTCTCGCTTTTCTTGGCGCTGCGGCGGCTTTGGCTTCGAGGCGCGCGATTTCGGCCAGGAGCGTGGCGGCTTCGTCTTGCAGGGACGATTTCAGGGACTGGTAGTCGACGTCGGGCATTTTGCCGGCTTTGAATTCGAAGTTCAGGTCGCGCAGATTTTCGTAGACGACGTCTTTGCGTTCGCGCAGGTAAGCGGCGCGGGTTTTTTCCGGGCCAACCAGGAAGGTTGCCGGGGATAGAAAATGTAGAAGAGCGCGGCGGCGGTGGCGAGAAGGCAGCAGGCGAATTCGAAGGTCATAGTTCGGTCTCCTTGCCGCGCCTGTTCGCGGAACTGCTCGAGTTCGGCGCCACGGACGGGGCGGAGGCCGTCGGCGATGGCGGGCGCGGGGCGATTCTTCCAGGCGCGAACGACCAGGACGACGATGGCTGAGGCCGAGCAGCAAGGCGACGAAGGGAACGATCCAGGCGGTGCGATCGAAACCGCTGGTGGTGGGAGCGGCGAGCACCGTGGGGCCGTATTTCTGGACGAAGGCTTGTTCGACGAGGCTGTCGCTGTCGCCGCGGCTGACGGCGGCCATCAGTTCGTTGCGCATGCCGTCGGAGTCAGGGCAGCCGACGTGATTGCATTCGAGAAGGATCTGGTTGCAGCCGCAGATGCACATCATCTGGTGGCCGAGTTCGTTGAAGCGGGTGGCGGGATCGCCGGCGCCGGCGAGGGCGAAGACGGCGAGACAGAGGAGGCCGCATTGCAGGAGGCGGCGAAGCATGGATTTTGGTCTCGTCATCATTTATGGGCCTAGTTGCCACGAGTCCGGATTTTGTGCCGTCCCTCCGGGACTAGGTCATCCTTTGTCCTGCGTTACCTGCGCTCGAAGCGCGGCTCTGATCTCGGCACTCCACAATGCGGTCTGTCGCCGCGATACATTTTTGCTCGCTTGCGTCTGCCGGGCTTTGCCCGGCTGGACAGCCGAAGGCGGCTGTCCCCATCATTCAAAACTCTAATCTCCTGTGGCCACTGGGGCGGCGTGATCCACCAGTCTGGCTGACTGGGACGCGGACTGGAGCTGGGGCGTTCGGCACCAGGGCCAGGGCGGTTCCGACCAGAATAATCCAGACGCCGATCCAGATCCAGATCACCAGCGGGTTCAGGTGCGCTTTGATGATCGGCTGTCCTTTGTCGTTCTGGCCTTCGTAGACGAGATAGAGATCTTCTTTGAAGGTGGAGCGGATACTCGGGCTTGGTCGAGGCCTGCTGGCTGGCCTTGTAGAACAGGCGCTGCGGCGTCAGGGTGTCGATCTTCTTGCCGTTCTGGTAGACGTCGATGATCGCCCACTCGCTGGCATAGTTGGGATTGTCGTCCTGCGTGTAGGAGCGGCAGACCAGTTCGTAGTTGCCGATGGTCATCTTGTCGCCGTAGCCCAGTCCGTTGCCGGCTTCTTTGTCCTGATTGAAGGCGGAGCCGGCGAATCCGATGATGACGACGACGACGCCGAAGTGGACGATGTATCCGCCGTAGCGGCGCGTGTTGCGATGGGTGAGTTGCACCATCGAGGCGAACATGCCCTGACCGGTGTGTCCGGAGATGACTTTGCCGCCGCGGTAGAACTCGCTGGCGACGGTGAAGGTGACGAGGACGGAGAGGCCGATGGCCATCAGCGAATAGAAATAAGCGATGTCCTGCCAGGGACGCAGGCCGAAGGGCGATCCCCAAGCTGGCGGGCGTGATCATGAGGAACGGCCATCGCGACGACTGCGCCGACAGTGGGCCACAGGAAATTCCGCTTCAGACTTTCGAACGATGTTTTGCGCCACGCCAGCAGCGGGCCGACGGCGGTGAGGATCAGAAGCAGCAGCGCGACGGGGATCGCGACGCGATTATAAAAAGGTGCGCCGACTGTGACTTTGTTGCCTTGCACCAGTTCGGAAATCTTGGGGAACCACGTGCCCCAGAGAACGGTGAAGCAGAGCAGCACGAAGAGCAGATTGTTGAACAGGAAGCTCGACTCGCGGGAGATCAGCGACTCGAGTTTGTGTTCGCTGCGCAGGTGGTCTCTGTTCTTGACGAAGAAGAAGACGAAAACCGCGAAAGTGATCGCGAGGAACCAGGCGAACCAGGTGCCGATTGACGACTGCGCGAAGGCGTGGACGGAACTGATGATGCCGCTGCGCGTGAGGAATGTTCCGAGAATCGCGAGCCAGAACGTGAAGAAGACCAGCCACATGTTCCAGACTTTCAGCATGCCGCGCTTTTCCTGCATCATGACGGAATGCAGGAAGGCGGTGCCGACGAGCCAGGGCATGAGCGAAGCGTTTTCGACGGGATCCCATCCCCAGTAGCCGCCCCATCCGAGGACGGAGTAGGCCCAGTGCGCGCCGAGAAAGATGCCGCAGGTGAGGAATCCCCAGGTGACCATGGTCCAGCGGCGGGTGATGTGAATCCACTTTTCGCCGGGATACTTCATGATGAGCGCGCCGAGGGCGAAGGCGAAGGGGACGGTGAATCCGACGTAGCCCAGATAGAGCATGGGCGGATGGATGACCATCTCGGGATATTGCAGGAGAGGATTGAGGCCGCTGCCGTCGGCGCGCAGCGGGCCTTCGAGCAGGCCGAAGGGATTGCGCGGCGAAGTTCACCAGCAGCGAGAAAGAAGATCTGCACGCCAGCGAGAACGACCGATGCGTAGGCGAAGAGGCGCGGATCAGTCTTGTAGCGGAGGCGGAGAACGAAGCCGTATCCGGCGAGCAGCAGCGACCAGAAGAGCAGCGAGCCTTCCTGGCCGGACCACAAGGTGGCGAACTTGTAGGAGCCGGTCAAGGTCGCGGTTGCTGTGGTGGAAGATGTAGGCGATGGTGAAATCGTCGCGGAAGGCGGAGACGACGAGGGCGATGGCGGCGAGAAGAACGAATCCGAAGACGACGACGCCGGCGCGGCGGGCGGTTTCGCCCACGCGCTCCCAGCGCGAGTCGCCTGGAAAGAAGAGGGCGAGCAAGGCCGACTCCGAACGAATAGACGCTCAACGCCAATGCGAGGAGCAAGGCAAAACTACCGATTTGCGCCATGTGGGAGAACCCCGAATGTATTTTTTCAGAAAGCAGACGGTAGAGGCAACCGGAACGTGAAGAAGAGCGGTACCGAAGGGCAATCGCGGAGGCTGATCGCTTGCGCCGCCGGAGTGATCCGAGCAGAATGCGGTGTAACGAGCCCGAATTCTGAACGGACCGAAGTAAGGGGCGAGTGTAAACGTTTCCGCCGGAAGCGACGGCCGGGGCTCGGCCGCCAGGCGGTTTGCGGGCGCGGTCTAGGCGCTCTGCTGGTGGTAGCGCTGCCGAACTTCGTGTTCGGCAGCCAGCCAGTCTTCGGCTTCGTGGCCTGGCTTCGAATCCGCGACGCTCGGAGAGACAGGTAGGCGAGGCGACGAATTTCGTCGTCCAGGTTGATGGGGACGAGATTGGCGCGGGACTCGGACTCTTGACGATTTCCGGCTTCCGTCGGATCTTCCTGTTGGCTTCAGGCTTGTTGGCTTCGGCCTTGGTTACTCCGGGATGGTAGACGAGCGGCCAATGCTTCCTCGGCTGCGAGCTTTAGGTTGGACGTGGGCGCCGGGAAGGGTTGCGGCTGGAACAGGGTCTTGCGACGTTTGATTAGTCTTCTTGGGAAATTTTGGTTTCGCCATAATGGGATACTCCTTGCATACTCCTAAGTTCTAGGAATGATTGGATTTGTTGATGAATGAACAACATACACGTTGCCCCTGCGTCTTGGTCTTTGCGGTTGCGGTAAGTTTTATCGGTTTCGCGGAGATACTATCTACTATAGCGCTTGCGGGCCTGTTGAAGGGAAGTAGTCGCACAAAAAAATGCGATGGAGCGAAACGGAATTCCGCAAATGAAACAGCGGAGTCTGCGAACAGAGAAGCGCACGAACAGAGCGTTGAGATAGCACGCGCGGTTCGCCAGAGAATCCGGCTTTGTTATAATTTAGGCTCGCCTCCGAGGCGCTATCGTCTAGGGGTTAGGACGGAAGATTCTCAATCTTCAAACCCGGGTTCGATTCCCGGTAGCGCTACCACACCACATAAATACCCTCTCATTCAGCTGCTCCCCTGCGTGTAGTCCCCGTGTTTTTGAAACTACGAACGGGGTCTCGCCGTACGGGTGCGAGGGCAAGGTGCCCTCGCTAGATCGCGGCATGGGTTTTCGCGACACGGGATCAGTTCGGGAGGACGGCAACGCCCCAAGGGCCGTCACCGACTTTTATTTTCTTGGTTACGCTCAGGCTTCCTAAATTTACAACCGAGACATCGTTTGAAGGGCCGTTTGCGCTGAAGAGTGTCTTCGCATCTGGAGAGAGCGCGATGCCCCAGGGGCGTTCTCCGATTTCAATCGACGAGGTGACCTTGTTGGTGGCGGTATCGATGAGGAAGAGTTTGTGGCCGCGTCCGGTGCTTACGTAGAGCGTTGCGCCGTCCGGAGAGAGCAGTACGGACATGGGTTTGATGACGCCGCGTTCTCCCAGTGTGATGGTTTGAATGGTTTCGTGCTTCGTGGTATCGACCACGGTAACGGAGCCGTCATTTTCGGCGCTGACATAGGCACGCGAGCTGTCGGGTAGAAAGGCGACGGAGCGGGGACGGCGCCCTACTTTGAACGTCTTGATCAGCGTGGACGAGTCGACATCGATTGCCGAAATCGTGCCGGTATTCTCCGACGTGACGTAGACGAATTTTCCGTTGGGACTGACTTTGACGCCTTCCGGTTCTTCGCCGACTGGGACTGATTTCGTTACTTTACCGGTGGCGATATCGATGAAGCTGGCTTTGGCGTCGTCTTCATTGGAGACGATGATGGAGCGTCCGTCTTTCGTGATGTCGAAATTCTCCGGGTCGGAGCCCGATTGGATAACGCGCACGAGCTTGTTCTTCTGCACATCGAAGACGCCGATGCCGTCGGCGGTCTTGTCGGGGGGAGGAAGCTTGCTCTCGTCGACTCCTGGACCCGCGAGTGGCGAACCGCTCAGGGTTATGTAGAGAAAATGATGATCGGGGCTGGCATGGATGCCGCGCGGACGTTTGCCGAGAGGAACCGTGCTGATCAATTGAAGCGTGGACGCGTCGATCTCGCTGAGATCGCCCGAGCGCTCATTGGTGACGTAGATGCGGAAATGCGAGGAGTCGCTTGACTGTTGTGCTGTGCCAGCGACGGTGCATAGGACGCCGACGATGAAGATCGCGAGCCAGTGAAGTCTTGAGTTCGACATGCTCTATTTGAACATATTTTCCGGCCTTTACGGCACGCGCGAATGCGTGCCCTCATCCGATTCGAACTTGTATCACGGGGTCCTAGGGATTCACGATTTGCCAAACCGTGCCGCAAAACAGATCGCAGCCGGTGACGCCGCCGTTAATCGCTGTGCCGTAGAGAGTTCCGGTATTGGGGTCGCGGGTGATGGTGCCTTGCGGATAGCCGCCGACGGTGGCGTAGGTGAACTGGAATACGGTGGATTCGGTCCATGTACCTCCTTGAACGGTTGGTGGCACCAGTTTGAAGACGGATCCGTCGCCGGTGGTCTTTCCGTTCTGACTGCTGGTGGTGCCATACAAAATGCCGTTGGTGGGATTCCACGTCAGGCCACCGACCGGATTGGCTCCGCTCTTTTTGCTGAAGACGTAGAGGATGGTCTCGGTCCAGGCTGCTTTCGCTGGTGTGAGTTCGTACACGACCCCATCGTTGTTCGCGGAGCCGCCTTCGTTGGTCACGCCATAGAGGTTTCCGGCGCTGTCGAAGACCAGGTTGCCGGATGGCGTAGTTCCCGACTTGGTGCTCGATTTGAAAGAAAAGAGGAGAGACTCGGTCGCCAGCTGGCCATTGCTGGCGGGGACGAACCTGAAAACTGTGCCGTTATCGAAGGTGCCACCCAGCGAGGTCACTCCATAAAGGGCACCGGTGGGGTCCATCAAGAGGGGGCCGTTCGGAGTGCTGGCGTCTGCCAGGTCGCCGAAGGAATAGAGAACGCTCTCGCTATACGTGCCGCCGGTGGCGGGAGTGAGTTGGTAAATTACGCCGCTGTCCCAAGTGCCGCCGCGGAGAGTGGTGCCGTAGATGACTCCTTGCGAATTCATGGTAAGGCCGAAGGGCACCGGTAGGCGCCCATCAGCGTTGCCGGTGAAGGCATAGAGGGGCTGTTCGGTCCACGCACCGCCCAACGTGGCTGGTGGAACCAGCTTATAGATGACGCCGCAGTTGCAGTCAGGGTCGCCGCCGGAATAGGTGGTTCCGTAGAAAGCTCCGGTAGCGTCGGTGATGAGATCGGAAAGCGGGACATATCCGCCGTTGCCATAGGGAACGAAGTTGTAGAGAGTTGTCAGCGTCCATGCGCCACCGGAGACGGCAGGAGGCGCCATTTTGAAGATGGTTCCGACGCCATAGGTTCCGCCGGCTCTGGTAGTGCCGTAGAGATTTCCTGCCGAATCCTCGAGGAGAGAGCCTTGGGGCCAGAAACTAGTGGTCTCTTTGAAAGTGTAGAGGGTGCTTTCGGTCTGAGCGTTTACGAGTGCGCTGAGCGCAAGAGTGATCAGCAAGAGGGCGCTGCCAAAGTTAATTCTCCGAAAGCACATTCCAGTCTCCTTGAGCGATTTATGGCTCGGGGGCTAGCGCGTTTCGGGGCAGGGCTGCAATCACGGTGAGAGTGGAGGAAGGGATCTCACGAAGGCGGGGGATTTATTGGTTCATAAATAGCCCCTCATATTTTGTTATGAGGGGCTATTTCAAACAGGTGCAACAGCAGCTTGCAATCTACGGATTGGCAATGGACCAGATCGTTCCGCAGAACAAATCGCAGCCGGTCACGCCGCCGTTATACGCGGTTCCGTAAAGAGTGCCAGTCTTGGTGTCGCGGGTGACGGCGCCGGTCGGGTAGCCGCCGCTGACGGCGTAAGTGAACTCAAACAGTGTTGATTGTGTCCACGCCCCTCCCTTGACTGCCGGAGGCGCCAGCTTGAACACCGTTCCGTCACCGGAAGTGAGGCCGTTAAGGCTGCTGGTTGTGCCGTACAAGTTGTTATTGGAGTGGTTCCAGGTGAGCCCGCCCACTGGATTGACGCCGCTGCTCTTGGTGAAGGTGTAGAGAATGGTCTCGGTCCAAGTCGGGTTCGCGGGCGCTAGAGAGTAGACAACTCCGTAGTCATTGGCGGAGCCACCGGTATTGGTGACGCCGTAGAGGTTACCACCGACGTCAAACACGAGATTGCCATTTGGACTTGTACCGGTTGAACTCGAAGCGCCGAAAGAAAACAACAGAGACTCGCTCGCCAGATGGCCGTTGGCGGCGGGCACGTATCGGTAGACTGCTCCCTGACCAAAGGCACCGCCCTGAGACGCCACACCGTAGAGACGTCCCGTCGAATCCAAAACGATGGGACCGCTGGGTGTGCTGGCGTCAGCCAGATCGCCAAAGGAATAGAGGACGCTCTCAGTGTAGGTCTTGCCGCTGGTGGTGGTGAGTTGATAGAGGACGCCGCTGTCCCAGGTTCCACCCCGAGTTGTCACACCATAGAGCGTCCCTTTTGTAGTGAGAGCCAATGTCACCGCCGCTGGAAGGCGGCCGTCCGCATTCCCTTTGAAGGCATAGAGTTGCGAAATTGTCCACGCGCCGCCAGATACGGGAGGAACCAACTTGTAGACGACTCCGCAGTTGCAAGTGGGATCGCCGCCGGAATAGGTCGTTCCGTAGAAAGCGCCGGCCTGGTCGCGGACGAGGTCGGAAACGGGTACGTAGCCGCCGCTTCCATAGGGAACAAAGCTGTACAAAGTGGTCAACGTCCAAGCTCCACCGGAGACGGTTGGAGGAGACAACTCAAATACAGTTCCGACGCCGTAGGTTCCGCCTCCCCGGGTGGTGCCGAACAGATTGCCCGTGCTGTCTTCGATCAGGGCGCCCTGAGGCCAGAAGCTGGTGGTCTCACTGAACGTGTAAAGCAAGCTTTCGGTAGCTGCGTTCGCCAGTGCGCTAAGCGCGAGTGTTGTGATCAACAAGGCATTTCTAAAAGTAAATATCCGAAAGCGCATTTCAGTTCTCCTCTAAGATGGCCGGCTTGCCGCCGGGAGAGCAACTTCTTCACGGACCTGACAATGATGATCGACCGAAATCAATTAGCGAAGCTTTCGGCTACTTGGCTGCGCAAGGACATAAGCCATAGACGTCGAGTTCGGTTGACGTTGCGACGTAAACCCTCCCGTTGGCAACCATGGGTACCTGAAACTTAACCGCAGGGCCAGCGGCATCGCGTGCGGATGCGGCTTGCGTGGAGTTGTACAACTCCGTCAAGGTGTTGGCATTCAACGCGTGCAGCACCGCCGGTGTGAAAGACGGCTGATGATCGGGGTCGTCCACGGCCTCGATCGCCCACACGATTCCGTTGGTGGTTCCATTGGCGGAGATGGCTGGACTGGTTCCGTTGTCAAAAAACGCGGTGCTGGTCAACACAGGATTCGCGCTTACACCCGTTGAGTTCACGGTGAATGCACGAAGGTAGTCGCCGTCCCCGCCGTTGTAGATGTATTGCGTACTGCCGTTGAACCAGTAGGCAGGCGCCTGTTCGCCGCCACCATTGGGGAGGCTCGGCGTCGATATCTGACCGCCGGTGTGCCCGAGGTTGTCGCGGTTCAGGACGTATCCGGCGAAGGTTGTCTCGCAGGTACCGACCTGCTTTCCCGTGGTGAAGATCATGTTCGGCACAGAGCCGGTCTGCGCAGGCAGAAGCAGCGGGCTCGCCGAGCCGTAATCCAAACCGTGAGCATAGCGGCAAGCCTGGTCGCTGGTCGTGAAGTAGTCGACAACCGGCAGCGAGTAAGTGGAAGTCGATGAGTTATAGGTCAGAGAGAGTTTGACGAGACTGTCGCCCCAGTTCGTAACTCCGTCCCAGAAGCCATCGCCCGTAACCGCGTAAATGTTCCCGCTCGTGTCAGCGACGACTGCTCCGCCGCCACCCCAGATTCCAGCGTGACCTTCACCCGGAATGCCGGGCGTCTTGCTGGCCGTGTGGGATTTCTCGTCGTCCGTGAAGAAGGCGGCCAGCAGCTTCAAACTGGTGGGATCATAGGCGAGGACCCAACCGGAATCTCCGGCGAAGCCAATGACGAGCACTCCCTGCGGAAATCCGGATTCTGGTACGAGCATCAAGCCGGGCCGGCTCTGCTGGTGATGCGGTCCGAAAGTAGCTGCGCTGCCATTCAGAGAGCATCCTGTGTTGCCGGTTTGCGAACAAATCACTGCCGGGCTGCCAGGCTTTTCCGCGCCGCTGGTGATGTCGAGAGCATGAATGCGCACGACCCAGTTGACGGTGGTTCCCGACGTTTCCTGGGTGCGGACCACGGCGTAGATGGTATTGGTCGACAGGTTAATTACAGGCGTGGAAGTGATTCCGACGACCGGGAACAGCTGGCAAATGCCGGATCCTTGCGAGCACGGGACAGGCGCGACGCTGGGCGGACTCAGGAAATTCGTGTGCCAAAGCGGCTTCGGATTCAGAGCCGCGCTGTCTGCGTCAAACGCATAGATACTGTCGTATTCCGTGGCAACGAAGACGACGTTGTGGACGCCGCCTGTCGCCATCGTCAGGTTCTGCACATAGAGCGGCTCGGCGTAAATCTGGCCGTCGACCATATAGCTGAACACTTTGCCAAACGAACCTGAATTCACGTTCGTCGGGGTCAGGATGGTCTCCTGCAGGTTCTGACCCGTGTGCTGATTGTCATTTTCACGAGTCAAAACATTCACGGTTCCGGTTGGCGCCTTCTGGGCGAAGGCAAAAGTAGACACGAAAAGGATGGCAAGGATCAGCTTACGGTACATCGGAACCTCCAGACGATTTTGCGATTCCCGGGGGGGAGAAATGCTAGAAGCCTTGGGATATTGCGTTGTTGGTACTACCCACAGGGGAGCCAATATATCACTGGACAAGATTCTCGCAATGCTAAAAAAAAGCGACACTCTAGCCCATTGGTGCTATGGAGATGGCACGAATGGGCCATGGCATGGCACTTTCGTCTCTATCGGGCATTCTGGGCAGCGAAGGAACAGTTCTGAAGACGCTCGGGAATGAGCAGGTGTACTCAGTTCAGTTTTCTATGTGTTACAAAAGAAAGCATCGTGGCCGCGTCCAACTTCAGACGCTACGCTTGAGCGAGTATGCAAGAACCTTCAAGGGAGGCTTTCTTCTCTGTCCCGATCACACTTTTTATTTGTAAAGATGGTGGCGCGAGAGAGTGCGTGGCGGGTTTCCGCGAGTGTTGCGAGAAGATCGAAGCGAACCGGCGAGGGATTGTTCCTTCGTTGAACGTTCGGCTTCGATGCTTAGACTCAGAGTTAAAGTGCATTGTTTCACAGCGTTTTCGGGGGACCTGTTTTGGCAGTCGGCTCCGATTTTAGGAGCGAAAGAGATGATATTGGTCCGCATCCTTTACGCCGAAGGAATAATCTAAAAACTAAACTATACGGTGAGGATACCTATGCGTTTGGCTGGCAGCAGGATGGTCTTGACTGTACTCGCGTCTCTTCTTTTTTCCATGCTTTCCATCGCGCGGCTGCGTGCGGATGATACCCCTTTTCACGACGCGCCCGCTTCTGCAAAAGCGCAGAAGAATCCTTATGAAGGGCAGCAGAGTGCGGTCGATGCTGGAAAGCCGCTCTACACGCGCAATTGCCTGGCTTGTCATGGCAAGCAGGGACAGGGCACGGGGAACGTCCCTTCGCTCGTGGATGGCAAATTGAAAGGCGTGACTTCGGGCGAGGTTTTTTGGTTTGTCACGAAGGGAGACAAAGATAACGGCATGCCATCGTGGGCGTTTTTGCCGGAGCAGTCGCGATGGCAGATCGTGAGTTATGTGGAGGCGATGGCTGCGGGCAAAGCCGGTGGTACTGCGACAACGAGTGCGTCTTCGGCGCCTGCGCCGGAGGTTGCCGCGGGGAGTCCGAAGGCTCCCGCTCCGCACTCGCCATTCACCGATTTCCGCTACGAGAAGCCCGGGACGACTCGCAAGATTACCGTGAAGGATCTTCCAGAGCCGTATGCGACGAACTCGTCGCAGAACGGAGCTGAATTGGTGGCGAGGCCAGAAAATGCGTGGCCAGTTGCGCCCGCTGGCTTCAAAGTGGAGCTGTTCGCTGGCGGGCTCGACAATCCAAGGCTGCTGCGCACCGCACCCAACGGCGACATCTTTCTGGCGGAGAGTGATCCTGGACGGATTCGCGTGTTTCGCGGCGTGACCGGCGACGGCAAGCCGGAACAGATGCAGATTTTCGCGAGTGGTCTGAAGAAGCCGTATGGAATCGCGTTCTATCCGCCGGGGCCGGATCCGCAGTGGATTTACGTTGGCAATACGAATGAGGTGATTCGATTCCCGTATCACAATGGCGATTTGAAGGCGAGTGGTAACGCGCAACATGTGGCGGATCTGCCGGCGGGAGGCGGACATTGGACGCGCGCCATTGCGTTTTCATCCGGATGGCAAAAGATTGTTTGTGGGCGTGGGTTCGGCCTCGAACGACGACGACACCGACACGCATCCGGCGGAAAAAGATCGCGCTGACATTCTGGTATGTGACACTGCGAATTGCCAGTTGAAGGTATATGCCTACGGAATTCGCAATGCGGGTGGTGGCATCGCGGTTGATCCGAAGACGGGCGAATTATGGTGTTCGGTGAACGAGCGGGACGCACTGGGCGACAATCTCGTGCCCGACTACATCACGCATGTCGAAGAAGGTGGATTTTATGGCTGGCCTTGGTGGTACATCGGAGCGCATCAGGATCCGCGGCAGCAGGGGAAGCATCCGGAGTTGAAGGATAAGGTGATTGTCCCCGACGTTCTGCTGCAGCCTCACAATGCTTCGCTGGAATTCACGTTCTATCAGGGAGATAAATTTCCTGCGGAGTACAGCGGAGATATTTTTGCTTCGGAACATGGATCATGGAATAAAGCCGTACGCGTGGGGTATGAAGTGATTCGCGTGCCGTTGCATCAGACGGGAAAGGCCACGGGCGAATATCAGGATTTCCTGACTGGCTTTGTGTTGCCGGACGGGCACGTGTGGGGGCGTCCGGTGGGGATGACAGAGGCGCTAGATGGTTCGCTGCTGGTGAGCGATGACGGGTCGAACTCGATTTGGAGAGTGAGCTATAAGGGGAAGTGAGATTTTTCAGTAAGGGATGTTCTCACTCTCTTGTCATCCTGAACACCGACTGAGGCGCCGTCAGGGACCTTACGTCGGCAGGAAGCTTCGAGACCTGATGGCAAATGACCGCACTGCATGTGATCGGTGCTCTTGATGACCGCATCGCTGGTTCATGTTGTCGTAGGGTCCCTCGGAGGGTTTCTCCCTCCTCAGGATGACAATTCTTTGTGGGAATGCATGGCGTGGACTTCTTAGTGAAAGTCGTGCGAGACGGTTTCGGCTTGGGTGACGAACAAGGGCATCACACGTTCCGCTTTCACTGAGATTACATTGTCTTGATTTTGCAAGATTCCTTCGATGGCGAGGAACTTCTCGCTGGCCAACAGCAGGCGATTTTGATGAAACAGGTCGGGCGTGATGATCGCATTGGCGACGCCGGTTTCATCTTCCAGACTTAAAAACACAAAACCTTTGGCAGTTCCGGGACGCTGGCGGACGATAACGCAGCCTCCGATGCGTAGACGTTTGCCGCTGGGAATGTCGCGCAGATCGCTGGCGCGGCGGATTCCCATGGCATTGAGCCAGGCGCGCCGATAGGCCATGGGGTGTGGGCCGACGGTGAGTCCGGTGCCGTGGAAGTCGGCGACCAGGCGCTCTTCCTGGTTCATGGGTTGGAGCGGGGATGGAGAATCGGGCTCGGCGTTTTGTTCGAGCAATGGACCGGAGCCGCGGACGGCTCGCTCCACTTGCCAGAGGGCATCGCGACGGTGAAGGGAAAGTTTCGAGTTTCGAGTTTCGGGTTTCGAGTACCAAGATTCCTCCGCCCCTCGCGTTCGCTCGGGGGTCGGAATGACCAAGGTTTTACTGGCAACTGGCAACTGGGTGCTGGCAACTGCGTTCAGCGCTCCGATTTCTGCCAGGGTGGTGAGTTCGTCTTTGCGGAGTTCGGGGACGCGGCGGGTGAGGTCGTGAATCGAGGCGAAAGGAGCACGTAGGCGTTCGAGTATTAAAGATCGGCCTGCTTCTTCGCGCAATCCTCGGACATAGCGCAGGCCCATACGGAGGGCGGGAGTCTTGAGCCGCGAGTCCCGAGTTCTGAGTTGCGAGTCTGGGAGATCCATTTCAATGTGTTTTTCATCGACCAGATTCTTTTGCCCCTCTGGAGCTTGGTGCTCCAATATCTCTCCTTCCCCACGGCTTGCGCCGTGGGCTGCATTCTGTCGCCGCTTCGCGGCTAGGTCTTCACTGAGTACTGAGTACTGTGTACTGAGTACTGTTTCCAGCGTGCAATTCCAATCCGAGCAGGTCACATCCACCGGCAGCAGTTTTAATCCGTGGCGCTGCGCGTCTTTGACAATCGTGGCTGGAGAATAAAATCCCATAGGCTGGTTGTTGAGCAGGGCCGCAGTGAAGGCGGCCAGGTAGTGACATTTCAGATAGGCACTGGCGTAGGCAATCAGCGCGAAGCTGGCCGCGTGCGATTCGGGGAATCCGTAGAGTGCGAAGGAAGTGATGGAGAGGATGATTTCTTCCTGAGCTTTTGGCGAGATGCCGTTTTGCGTCATGCCGGAGCGCAATCTAGCTTCGATTTCACGCATGCGTGCTTGCGATCGTTTGAAGCCCATGGCGCGACGCAGTTCTTCGGCTTCGCCTCCGCTGAAGTTGGCCGCGATCATTGCGACCCGCAAAAGTTGTTCCTGAAAGAGTGGAACGCCCAGCGTGCGTTTCAGCACCGGTTCGAGGGAAGGATGTGGATAGGTGACTTCCTCGCGTCCCTGGCGGCGAAGGATAAAGGGATTCACCATCTGGCCAACGATCGGTCCGGGACGGATGATCGCCACCTGCACTACGACATCATAGAAACGCATGGGACGCAGGCGCGGCAAAGATGCCATTTGTGCGCGGCTTTCCACTTGGAACAGTCCGACAGTATCTGCTTCCTGCAATGAGGAGTAGACCTGCGGATCGTCTTGCGGAAGGTGCGCCAGTTCGACCTCTTCGTGATAGTGGTCGCGGATGAGTTCGATGGAATCTTTGAGCACGGCCATCATGCCGAGGCCGAGCAGATCGACTTTGACGATGCCCATGTCGGCGCAATCTTCCTTGTCCCATTGCACGACGACGCGACCGGGCATGGAAGCGGGTTCGAGCGGGACGACGGAATCAAGCTGTCCCTGGCAGATGACCATGCCGCCGGAGTGTTGGCCGAGATGGCGCGGCATGTCTTGTACGGCGATGCAGAGTTCGTAATATTTGCGCAGGCGGGGATGGTTCAGGTCGAGTCCGGCATCGCGGAAACGGCGGTCGAGGGCGTCGTTTTCGTCGCGGAATTCCCAGGTGGCGACGGCGGCGGAAATTTTCTTGAGAGTTTCCGGATCGAAGCCCAATGCTTTGCCCATTTCGCGCGCGGCCATGCGGTTGCGATAGGTGATGACGTTGGCGGTCATAGCGGCGCCGCGTTCGCCGTAGCGTTTGTAAACGTACTGGATTACTTTTTCGCGTTCGTCGCCGCTAGGCAGGTCGAGATCGATATCGGGCCACTCGCCGCGTTCCTCGGAAAGAAAACGTTCGAAGAGCAGTTCCATGCTGACGGCGTCGACTGCAGTAATCCCGAGCGAGTAGCAAACGGCGCTATTGGCGGCGGAACCGCGGCCCTGAACCAGAATGTTTTGTTCGCGGCAGTAGCGGATCAGGTCCCAGACGATGAGGAAATATCCGGCCAACTTTAGTTTTTCGATGAGCGCCAGTTCTTTTTCAATCTGGCGGCGGGCCTTGGCCTGCATTTCCTGCGAAGCACGTCCATAACGGTCGCGGAAACCTTCCCAGGAGCGATCGCGCAGAAAGGAATTCATGGTCTCGTCCTCGGGCACGGGATAACGCGGGAATTCGTACCCGAGATCGTTCAGCGTGAACTCCAGACGAGAAGAAAGTTCGAGCGTGTTGGAGATGGCTTCCGGCAGGTCGGAGAAAAGTTGCTGCATCTCCCGCGGAGATTTCAAAGAGCGCTCGGCGTTGCGGGAGAGCAGGCGCCCAGCAGTGGAAAGCGTGTGATGATGGCGGATCGCGGTGAACGCGTCACACAGCGGGCGACCTTTGTCGGTGGCATAGCAGACACCATTGGTGGCCAGCAAGGGCAGGTTCAGGGAACGGGCGAGGGAGATCGCGGCACGATTGCGGGATTCTTCTTCGCGCAGGAAGTGGCGCTGCAGTTCAACGTAGACGTTGCCGGCACCGAAGATGCCGAGCAGTTGATCGATGCAGCGTCGAGCTTCGTCGATGCCTCCGTGTTGCAGGGCTGTGGCTAGTGGGCCTTCCGCGCCGCCGGTGAGGCAGATCAGGCCCGGAGAGTGCTCTTGCAGTTCTTCGGCGCAGACGGCGCCTTCGCCTTTCTTGGCGCGCAACTTCATTTTGGTGATCAGGCGGCAGAGGTTTTGATAGCCGGTGCGGGAGGAGACTAAGAGTGGAAGGCGGAATTCACCACGGAGACACTGAGACACGGAGGGATTCAATTGCTGATTTTTGATTTTTGAATTCTGATTGATTTTCTCTGTGGCTCCGTGCCTCTGTGGTGAAAAGGAAATTTCCGCGCCGATGTGCGCTTTGATTTTTGCTTTTTGCGCGGCCAGGTGAAAGCGCGGGGCGCCGTAAACGCCGTTGGTGTCGAGAAGCGCCATGGCGGGCATGCCGAGTTGTGCGCAGACAGCGGCTAGTTCCTCGGGCAAGGTCGAGCCTTCGAGAAAACTGAAAGCAGAGCGGGCGTGAAGTTCTATATACAAGTACTCAGTACCCAGTACTCGGTACTCAGTTAAGGCAAGGTTTTGACTGAGTACTGAGTACTAGGTGCTGAATACTTTCTTATCAGTCATATGTTCCTTCCACGTACCAGCCGCCGCCGAGCAGGTCGTGTACGAGGCGGTAGAAAGAGACGGCCTCGCCACTTCGTAAGGCGAGGTCCCACTCGTCGCGCGACCAGGCTTCGCGCTCCCACCAGTCGCCGGAGGAGCGCCAGGGGCCGGCTTTCCAGAGCACGTCGCCCTGAACATCTTTTTTCTTCGTGCAGGCCACGCGTACGGGCTGAGAGTTTTCCAGAGTGACATTGGCGCGCAGTGCGGGACGAAAGCGGCGCAGGGCCGTGATGGTCGCTTGTTGCTCTGTGAGAGCTACAGGGTTTTCACGCGTATGGGTTTGCGGAGCTTCGGGTACAAAGCGGCGCATGCGAAATCCCTCAGGATGATGCGTATCGAGCAACTCCAGGGCTCCAACATTGTTTTCGCCGACCATGCTGGCGATGCGGGCGAGGGTGAGTTGCAATTTTTCCGGCTCCGGGGAAGGAGGCAGAAACAGGCCTCCCTGGGCGGAACGCGGGTGCGCGGGTTCGGCGGCCAAGTGGATCTTCAGGATAGGTGCGCCCGGCGGATGTGCATTCAAATCGAGTTGCAGCAACTTGAGAAAAACTTTGGAGTCGAGCATAGGAAGAGGCAAGCGCAAAGTGCGAATAAATTGTTGGTTAGTGATTTTTGAGGGTTGTTGGCGCAGTGAGAAGTTTTCGAGTTCCAGAATGAGGCGTAATTCTTGTGTGGCCAGAGCACGCGAGCCTAGCCGCGCGCAGATTTGTTCGAGCAGGCGGTTCAACAGAAAGGCCAAGGGTTCAAGCAGGATGATCGGATGCTCTAGTTCGACTGCTTCTTCAAAGACCAGTGGCGCTTCGACTAGAACCAGAGTGCGGGAAGCAGTGCCCCGCGCCAGTTGCTGCAGACGCAGGCCTTCTTGTCCGAGACGCTCGCTGAGCGAACCTTCCGGCAGCGCGGCCAGCGCACGCAGGTGGCGAATGCCCCATCGGTCCAGGGTTTCGAGCAGGCGGCTCGCTTCTTTTTCTTGCGCGCTTTCTAAACAATCGGGAAACAATACTTGCGTTGACAAGGTTCCTAAGCGCTCAGCTTCTTTGCCTGCGGGAATCACGGTGATGCCGGGGAATCCTCGGGCGGCGAGCACGGCGGCATCAGGATTGGAAGCTATGGCAACATTGGCCTCAAGTCCAAGCGCGACGGCACGGTTGTGGATGGCGCGAGAAATTTCCGGTAGCGATCCAAACAGAGATTCCATGCCTGCGAGATCGAGCAGGGCGGTGTCATGGGCAGCGTCTTCCACAGATGGAGAGAATGACTGGGCGCAGTCGAGCAGAGCGGCATGGGCGGCAGCTTCCGGCAGCGGAGAGCGTGAACGTAAGGCAATTTCCGGACACAGTTCGGCTTGTGGCTTGGTCATGCAGGGCGCGATGCCCAGAGTGCCGGCCTTTGCATTGACGGCAATAATTTTTTCGAGCGGAGGTTTGCCTTCAAGAATAGCGACGGGACGAGCCTGCAGTTCCGGTTCGGCGCGGAGGGCAGCCGCCACGAGAAAATTCGGAACGTAGATGCAAGCGAACATAGAGCAGTACTCAGTACCCAGTGCACAGTTATTGGTTTCATCCCGCCCAAGCGGTTTTTGTTTCAAATGTGATCGAGCGGGCCGGTTTTCGTTCCAGACGCGATCGAATTAATTCCGCATTGATCTTGAGTCCAGTAAGAAGTCGTGCGTGCACAGGTTGGCCATCCTGAGCAGTGCCACGTTCAGCATCAACAGCTTGCGCAACGAGACTTCTGTTTGCACTGAGCACCGAGTACTGAGTACCGAGTACTCCAAGTTGCAGCAGCAGGGAAGAGCAACTTCCGGCGATGGGCTGTTGCTCGATCGACAGCAGGATTGTGGGTTTGTTTTCTACAGCGCGGCGGAATCGGAACCAGGTGGTCAAGGGAATCCGGCGCGCTGCCTGTGGCGGTAGATCGCTGAGATCAAGAACGATCATGCCGAAGCCTCCGCTTTCCAGCAGCAGATCGGTGGCGCGCAGGACCTGCTCGAGCCGGCGCTCGGAGGGCCGCGTGCTGGTCCGGTCGAAGTCGAGAGCGGTTTGGGAGGAATCTCCCACCCATTGGGTAAGCTCAGGGGAAGCTTCTCGCGCCAAAGACGCGCGCGAAATGGGGCACCCTTTTTCGGCGCGTGATTTGGGAGGATCGTCGTTGCACCGTACCCACAGCAACCGGTCCAGTTCCACGCCGGCTGCTACCGCGGATTGGGGATCGAGTGAATCACTGGCGTCTACCACGGCGCAGAATTCTCCGCGCCGGGTGGCAGCAGCAAGAGCGGCCAGAAGCAAGGTGGTGCGTCCCGAGGAAGCGGGGCCATAGATTTCGGTCAGGCATCCGCGGGGCAGGCCGCCGGTCAGGGCGTCGATGGCGGGGATGCCGCTCGAAACCATCTCCGGCGCTGGACGAATATCGAGCCGCGTTGCGGGAGTTACGTGTGCTAGCCGGGGGTCGGTCGTGACGCCAGACAGGTCTGGGCGGACTCGTTGTGGCGGCCGACCCTCGGTCGGTTGAGAGGGCAGAGACACTTCCGGATCTGCTTTGGTATCAAAGACAAAAGGGCGGCCCAGGGCCGCCGAAGTGGAAACCACTACGGAAGACATAAGATTCCTCGGAAGATTTCAGGGAACGCCGGGGCTGGACGCCGCGGAGGCTTTCGCTTTTTATTCGCCTTTGAGGATTCTGCTGGAAGGGCTCGGGTTTGTCAAGTCGAAAGGCCGCAGAGAACACGGAGAACATCCTTTCTAACTGCGAGCTACTGCTTACCTTGGTGGACACGACCCGTCTAAGTCACACATCACAGCGAAGACGCACGTGCTCAATCCCGGTTCTTCCATCCACGTTGTGACTGAATCAGCGCTCGATCCCAGCAGCGCAAAGGAGCATTCCATGCACAAAGCTCGTCTGCTTGTTTTGTTCTCCGGTGTTTTGTTGTTAGCAAGCTCTAGTCAGGCTCAGACCGCAACTGGCGAAACCCTAATGCTCGATCTGCCTCGGCAAAGCCAGCATGCCGTCGTGATGCAGCGCATCGGCATTACCGACATCACCGTCAACTACCATCGGCCGCTGGCCAATGGCCGCCAGATCTGGGGCAAGCTGGCACCCTACGGCCAAGTGTGGCGCGCCGGGGCGAATGAGAACACGACCATTACGTTTACCGATCCGGTGACGATTGAAGGGCAACCGCTCGACAAAGGAACCTACGGTCTGCACATGATTCCGGGGGAGAGCCAGTGGACGGTGATCTTCTCCAAGGATGCGAAGGATTGGGGAAGCTTCACATATAAGCAGGAGGACGACGCGCTGCGGGTTACGGTGAAGCCGCAAGCGGCGGAGGCTCATGATGCGCTGGCTTACGATTTCGATGAGGTGAAGCCCGACTCGACCGTGGTGACCATGCGGTGGGATAAGGTTGCGGTGCCGTTCAAAGTACACGTGAACGTGAACGAGTTGGTAACCGCCAGCATCCACCGGCAACTGCACGGACTCAACCAATATTACTGGGAAGGCTGGGATGATGCGGCCGGCTATTTCCTGGCGAACAAGATCAATCTCGACGAAGCGCTGAAGGATGAAGACCAGTCGATCCAGGCGGAAGAACGCTTCGACAATGTGATGAACAAGTCAAAGATTCTGGAGGCGATGGGGCGCAAGCAGGATGCCGACGTCGCACGCGACAAGGCGCTCGCCATGGCGAATGCTCTACAGCTCTACGTATATGCGCGTGGATTGCAGGGGGAAAAGAAACAGGATGAAGCGATCGTAGTTTTCCGTTCGAATGCCAAGAAATTTCCAGACTTCTGGACTTCGCATTTGGGGATGGCTCGGGTCTACAGCGCGCAGGGAGACTTCGACAATGCGGTGAAGGAAATAAAACTCTCACTGACTGGAGCGCCGGATGCCAACAAGACTGCTCTGGAAGGCTATGTGAAGCGATTGCAGGCGAAGGAGGATATTAACCGCTAGTGCCAGCCGGGGCTCGAGATCTGTGAAATGATGGGAGCATGAAGAAACAAGCGTCCGATCAACAATCTCACGACCGCCGCTATCAAGAGCGGAAGCGGGCAGAAGCGGCCAAGCAACCCGCGAAAAAGAAGATCTCGAGCCCCGCCGCTTCCTCCGCTACGAAGGAAGCTATAAAAGAGTAACTCTCCCGGTTAGCGTTCGACGGCCACGTCCTACCCGGTGTTGTGCAGGCCGGCGGCGATGCCGTTGATGGTTGCGCCCATGGGATATTCCAGGTCTGAGTCCTGCTGTCCCTGTTGCTTGCGTCGCAGTAGTTCCACCTGAATCAGGCTCATGGGATCGACGTACGGATTGCGCAGGCGAATCGAACGGGCCAGCACGCGATTGCGGCCCAGCAGTTCCCGCTGACCGGTGATGCGGAGAATCATGCGACGCGAGCGCAGGAATTCTTCTTCCAGCATGGAGAAAACTCGTTTGCGGAGCGCTGCATTTTTGACCAGCCCGGAATAATCTCGTGCGATGCCGAGATCAGCTTTCGCCATTCCCAGTTCTACGTTGCGCAGCAGTTCCGAGAACACCGGAAAGCCGCGTGCTATCTGGCGCAGAAGTTGTTCGTGGCCGGGGCCACTCTTCGCGAATTGCTCAAGCGCATGGCCAACACCAAACCAGGCAGGGACGGCGTGGCGGCTCTGCATCCAACCGAAGACCCAGGGAATGGCGCGCAGATCTTCGAGACGGCGTCCCTTGGTGCGGCGGGAGGGGCGCGACCCGATGCGCGCTGTGTCGAGTTCGTTGACTGGCGTCGCCTGCTCGAAATATTCGAGTACGTCGGGATCATCCGCAACTCGCTGGCGGTAGTTGCGGTAGGCTTCTTGTGACATTTTCTCGATGGCTTCTTCCCATGCGAGAGGATGCTGTTCTTCCTGGCGTGTCAGAGTCTCCAGGCTTGCCGCGATCATGAGTTCCAGATTCCACTCGGCGAGGACGGGGTCGGCGTATTTCCAGTTGAGAACCTCACCCTGCTCGGTGATGCGAATGTGCCCGGAAAAACATCCTGGGGGTTGCGCGAGAATCGCAGCGTGAGTAGGACCGCCACCGCGGCCCACCGTGCCTCCGCGGCCATGGAAGAGGCGAAGCTTGACTCCATTGTCTTTCGCAGCCTGATGCAGTTCACGATGCGCTTTGTAGAGTTCCCAGGTGCTGGTGAGCATGCCTCCGTCTTTGTTGGAGTCGGAGTAGCCGAGCATCACTTCCTGCCAGCGTCCCCAGGAATCGAGCAAAGGCTGGTACTCGGGAGCGGTCCAGAGACAGCGCATGATCGCGCCCGCCGCGCGGAGCGATTCGATCGACTCGAACAGAGGCACAGGCATAAGACCGGGATCCTTGGCGGAGCCCGCGACTTGGACTTCCGTCGCTTTGGCGAGGCGAAGCACGGCCAGCACGTCACTCTCGGATTCCGCGCCGCTGATGATGTAGTTTCGAATCGAGTGCGCGGGATAAGTCCGCTTCAGCTGTGCAATCGCACGAAAGGTATCGAGCAGTTCGCGGGTCTCGGCGGAATGTGCTTTGCCCTCGAGTGTCGGTCCCAGTTCTTTGATTGCGTGTGCATGAACGCGGGCATGCTGGCGGATGTCGAGCGTATGCAGATGAAAACCGAAGGTGCGAACCTTGCGCAGCAGCGGCGCGACGAAAAGTTTGAGCGAGTCGCTCGCCGCGGTTGGACAGCAGACTGCTCTGCACCAGCAGCAGATCGTTCTCAAACTCTTCCGCATCGCTGTAAGCCGCAGTTGAGCTCATGCGCGTCACGGGTTTGCTGAAGCTGTGAAACATGTAGGAGAGAAATCGGCGGTAGCTCTCCTGGGTGTTGTGCGGTCCCCACGCCAGGTGAACGCCCGGGAATCGTGCGTTCGTAGTGCTTCAGACGCGAGAGCAGTTCTTCGGAAACCCCGGTTTGCCTTCGCGAAGAGCTGAGATGATCGCTCAGGGTTTCAATAGCGTAGAGGTATTCGCGCAGGATCAGGGTACGCGCCATCTCCAGCGCGTCGCGAATGCAATCTGGCTTGACCAGCGGATTGCCGTCGCGGTCGCCGCCGATCCAGGATCCGAAGTGCACGAGATTCGGCAAGTTGTTGGCGTCCAGATCGAGACCGTAGACGTCGCGGAACGATTCCACGATCTCGGCGTAGATCTTGTGGAGCGCATCGAAGAGCGAGAGGCGAAAATAGCGCAGTCCCATGCGGATTTCGTCGTCCACCGTAGGTTTCGCCATGCGGACTTCGTCGGTCTGCCAAAGGGAAGTGACTTCGGCCCGAATATTGTTTTCGCAGTCTTCCGCTTCTTCGGCCGTGAGCGGAAGGCGGTCGAGGCGTTCCAGTTGTTGCGCGATGCGACGGCGCTTGAGCAGCACCGTCTGGCGGGCGACTTCAGTCGGATGTGCGGTGAAAACGGGCGTAATCGCGATCTGGTTGAGTGCGGTGAGGGCATCGTCTGCCGAGATCCCCGCTTCTTTCATGCGCAGCGAGAGTTCCGCGAAACGAACCGAGCGAGCGGAGGATGTTCACGGTCCAACTTGCCCGCTCGGCGGCGACGCTGGCGATGGTTGGTCTCGGCCAGATTGGTGAGTTCGAAATACGTCGCGAAGGCCTTCGTGACCTGGTAGGCGCGGGTCAAGTCCATGCGCGAGACTATCTCTTGCGCCTTCAGCATGAGTTCGGATGAAGACGAGTGAGGGCTTGCGGCGTACGCTCTCGCGATGCTCGATTAGCAGTTTTCGCAACTCTTCCACGGATTCGAACAAATCTTGACCGGACTGTTCGACCAGCACTTGTCCGAGAATCGCTCCCAGCGAGCGAACGTCGCGGCGCAGGGGATTATCTTTCGCGGCTTCGTCCGAATGCGCAATCAGTTCGGACAGGCGGGCATGCTGGTCGTCGGCTTTCCAGAGCGGCTTGGGTTTGTTTGCGGCCATTAAAAGGGGATGCAAGACAGAATA
This sequence comes from uncultured Acidobacteriaceae bacterium, assembly GCA_963788555.1. Lineage (GTDB taxonomy): Bacteria > Acidobacteriota > Terriglobia > Terriglobales > Acidobacteriaceae > Sulfotelmatobacter. The sequence goes on from CAWBHM010000012.1 coordinate 436,467, forward strand.
AACGACGCGGCCGGAACGTGGGATGAAAAGCGCGAATCACGAAGAACTGGACACTAGAATCCAGACTCAAGTAAGAGTTATGCTGTCGAACGAAGGGCAACGTATCGCCCGAACCGCGCACGCCGCTAGCCGCGAATGACGAGGCTGGACCACTGTGAGCCGGGTTGCTAGCGCCAGGCTGTCCGGATTTAAAGAGAGAGAAATGAAGCAAGTTCCGAGTGGAACAGAACTAGCCCGCCCATTCATACCTGCAAGAGACTTTGCTGTCTCTAAGAACTTCTATGAAACGCTGGGTTTCGAAAAGCTCTCGGACGGAGATGTAGCCATCTTCGAGGCAGGCTCGAGCGGTTTCATACTTCAGCGCTACTATCACGAAGATTTGGCTGAAAACTTCATGATGCAGCTCATGGTCGATGATCTGGACGCATGGTGGGCGCACATTCGACGGGCTTGATCTGCCCGCAAGATTCAATGTCCCGCCGCCGACAGGCCCGCAGCGATGCAGCCCTGGGGCCTTCGGATCGCCTATGTGGTGGATCCATCCGGCGTGCTTTGGCACATCGGCGAACGACGCGATGGCGTAGCTCACGACTAACCGGCGCGGCAGCTATCGGTCGGCACTTCGAAGCGGTATCCGATGCCGCGAAGCGTTTTCAGATATTGGGGATGGCGGGGGTCGGGTTCGATCTTCTCGCGAAGGCGGCGAATGTACACGTCGATCGATCGCGGCGTGACGAACGGGGTTTCTTTCCATACGGCGTCGAGCAGTTGATCGCGCGTCAGGACGCGGCCGCGATGGGTCGCGAGGTATTCCAGCAGGCGGAACTCGCGTACGGTCGTGAGGACATTGCGGCCCTGCACCTGCACGGTCATCGACGAGACGTCAATTTCCAGTTCGCCGAGACGCAGCACTTCGCCGGCCGTCGGAGCCTGGCCCAGTCCGCGCAGCACGCTGCGGATGCGGGCCACCAGTTCGCGCGGGCTGAAGGGCTTGGTGATGTAGTCGTCGCCGCCGAGTTCCAATCCCTTGACGCGGTCGGCTTCGCGCGTTTTCGCCGTCAGAAAGATGATGGGAGTCGCGGAAAGAGCCGGGGTCTGGCGGATATGGCGGCAGAGTTCGAAGCCGTCGGTTCCCGGCAACATTACGTCGAGGAGAAACAGTGATGGCATTTCCCGTACGGCCTCGGTAAGCACGGAAGCGCCGCTGACGAAGCTTTGCACCTCGAATCCGGCCGCCTGCAGGTTGTGAGAGATAAGGCGGGCGATGTCCTCTTCGTCTTCTACGACGAAGATGACGGGACGAAGCGTACCCGGGCTGCTGGGGCTCCCGGTCCGTTCGTGGAATTCGACAGGCTGATGCATTCTTCACTTCAGGCGCCCACGAAGTCACAGGACTTCCTAAAGGGGGAGGGCACGCACTCAAAGACTCTATTGGGGCAAATGTTGCGCGAATGTTTCCCCTGTGTTAACGAACGATGAATTTCTGAAAGACAGTACTCAGTACCCGGTACTCAGTACTCAGTCTCGGATTTGGGGCTCGGACGTCGCCGTTAGGCGCCGCGAAGAGGCGGTGGCTGAGAGTAGTCGGTTCTTGAGTTTTTGCATGTTTCAAGGGCAGAACCTGAGAGCTCAGATCTGAGTACTGCGTACTGGGTACCGAGTAGCTGACCACCTAGTTCGCCGCTTTCTTCTTCGGCACATGCCGCAGGCTGCGGCCTTCGATCAGGCTGTAGAGGTCCTCGGCGAGGTTCGTGGTGTGATCTCCGGCGCGCTCCAGGGCCTGCGCCATCAGCAGCACGTCGAAACCGGTCGTGTCGCCCTGCGCGACCGTTTCCGCCAGATGCTTCTGGAAGAGGCCATGACAGACGCGGTCGATCTCCTTGTCCATCTGCAAGACCTTGCGGGCGCACTCCAGATCGAGCGTCGTAGAAGCCGTGGTGAATCAGGTCGAGCATGTCGCGCAACACCGACGACATTTCCACGAGTTGGCGTACGTCGGATGCGGACATCTTGGAGGTTCGGGCCTGCACCCGCATGGCGACGCTCATGACCAGGTCGCCGATGCGCTCCAGGTCGGTGGTCGACTTCAAAGCTGGAAAGCAACTGGCGGGCCCGCGCTTCATTGACGCGCGTAATGGCTGCCGGCAAGCGCTCGTCGATCTGGCGCTCGATCAGGTCGAGTTCTTTCTCGCAATCCTTGATGGCGAGAAAGGCCATGCGGGAAGAATTGGTGAGCAGGTCGCGGACGTTGAAGGCGGCGTCGCGAGCGATCAGGCAGGCTTTCAAGGCCAGACGCGCCAGATCATCGGGCCCGCCAAGCTTCGGCTCGGCGCCGTGGGCTTCCTGGCTGTACGAGGACGTTGCGCTCTCTTCCTCAGCTCCGGTAGTTTCGGGACGCTGGCGTTTTGCCGTGGCATCTGAGAAGCGTGTCATCGCGCCCGGACGGACGGCGCGACTCAAGCAAGCAGTGTAGATCCTGAAATGTGAAAGGATGCGTTACAACTTTGCCGGGGCAGCGCGACCGATTACATTGGTAGGAGTCGCCGAGAAGGCATGCGATGGAGGCCGTTTCGTGAACCTTGCTGACTATCTGCGCCGCCAGTTTGCCTACGATGAGTGGGCGAACCGGGAAGTTCTGAACGCGATTCGAGCCGCAGGCGCGACCGAAAGCGCCAATCGCCGATCGTTGCAACTCATGTCCCACATTCTCGCCGCCGAGCGGGTCTGGCTCGAGCGATTGAAACAGCAACCGCAGAGCGTCCCGTCTGGCCTGAGCCGGATCTGCCGCAGTGTGAGACGCAAGCGCCGAAATGGGCAGGCTGTGGCTCGAGTTTCTCGATCTGATCACCGCCGGGGACGTCTCCCAGTCGATCTCGTACAAGAACAGCAAAGGCGAGGCGTGGACGAGTACGATTGTCGACGTCCTGACTCATGTGGTTCTGCATTCGGCCTATCATCGCGGACAGATTGCCAGCCACATGCGCGCCAGCGGGCAGACTCCCGCTTATACCGACTTTATCCACGGCGTACGCCAGGGACTGGTGAAGTAGGCGACACTCGAAATGAATTGGCATGGAAAGCGCGACAGTTCTACGCCTTCACCGCTTCCAAATTGTGGCGGTGATGCGGTCTGTTCTGGTTTCTTACGTACTTGGTCCGGTCCGTGGAATCCGCAGCGCTACATCGGGACAGTTCTGATGGTCGTAGGTCTGAGTTTTATTGGAGTCGCGCGCTATCAACTGGGCAGATCGTTTTCGGTGAAGGCCGAAGCTCACCATCTGGTGACGACCGGACTCTATTCGAAGATTCGGAATCCAATTTATACGTTTGGCATTGTCATGATTGCGGGGATGATCCTGATCTTGCAGCGGCCAGAGGGATGGCTCGTTGTGGTTGCCGCGATTGATCGGTCAGACGATTCGCGCCCGACGAGAGGCGCGCGTGCTGGAAGCGGCATTCGGGGACGCAGTACCGGGAGTACCGCCGCAGAACGTGGTTCTAAGGGCAACGGACTTTGCCGCGAGGTCGAGCGAGGACGTAATATCTCACCGATGAAAAAATTGTCTCGTATTCCTCCTCCCGGTGCTGTGCGCCGTCTTCCTGCTGGCGGCCGATCAACCGAAGATCCCGCCTATGCCCGTCGCGCTTGCGAACAACGCAGTGGCATCGCTCAAGAATGGCATTGAAGTCTATTCCCTCATGGGTGTCGGCACGAAGAAGACCTGGGACGACATCACTAGCAAGATGTATGTCCTGCGCTTCAAGTCGGGGAAGTGGACCGAAGGCAAAGCGGTGCCGGGAGTTGCGGGCCGCCTGGGTGCGTCCGCAATGGGCGCCAGAGGGCAAATCTTCGTTTTCGGCGGTTACGTGGTCGACGGGCAAGGAAATGAAATCACGGTTGCCGACGTGAATTCCTACGTTCCCGAAGACAGTCGCTGGTACCGCGCCGAAGACATACCCGTTCCGGTGGACAGCGCTGTGATTGGACTGAATCACGATCGCTACGTGTACCTAGTCGGTGGTCGGTCGAAAAACGGGCCGGTGAATAACGTGCAGGTGTACGACACCGAGAAGAACACTTGGAGCCAGGCGACGCCGTTTCCTGGAACGCCTGTGTTTGGTCATGCCGGGGGTCTGGCGGACGATACGATTGTCTTTGTGGACGGCGCCAAGAAAAATGCCGCAGGCGGTAGCGCCTATGTTGCGTCCGACGAGTGCTGGATGGGCAAGGTTGACCATAAAGATCCGAACAAGATTGAGTGGAGCAAGCTGCCTCCGCATCCCGGACCCGGACGATTTGGGATCGTGGGCGGTGGAGGCGAAAGAGAACGCAGGATTCTGTTCTCGGGCGGGACCAGTACTCCGCACAATTACAAAGGTCTGGATTCCGACGGCAAACTGTCTGAGATTTCTCCCGTGACCTTTGCATTTGAGGTGCGTGGCGCCCGGTGGGAGACGATCACCGAGGATACATTCGATGTGCGCACCGATGGTCGGGCAGTCCTGGCAACGCCGCTCGGACCGTTGATTCTTGGCGGCATGCTGAAGAATGGGGCGATCTCCGCACGGGTTTTGGAACTTCCGAAGAAGTAGAGACCGATTCCGAAATTGGGAGCAATCCCAAATAGGTCTTCGTACCCGGGGGATACCTGGGAAAAGTACCTTCGTGATCTCCGAGCCGCAAGGATGCGGCGGTAGCATGGCCTTGTAGCGAACATCACTCATACCTCCTGAGCAGCGCGGCGGATGGACCTCCGACCATCCGCCGCACTTTATTTTTGCTGATGTTTTTGCTGGAAGTGGTCGAGAGACTGCGGTAAAATCCCTTCGTTCGACTCGTGGGGACCAGTAGTTTCGACACCGATCCACGCTGAGGCACGCCATGTTCAACCCTCTCTAACTCGCCATCCCTGTTCGGCCCGCCACGCGCGGGCTTCCTGATCGAATACATCGCAGATCGGATTGCACCACTCCGTGCAAGTTGCGGACGTGGATGTGGAAAGCAAGATGTTTGTATGGAAGCCATTGCCACTGCTGCTTCGTCGCAGCGTTCCCTATGGTCGTCTCTGGTGGAAGCGGTTCGAGGCTCCCATCAGGACTACACCGCCGGCAGTTTGAACCGCGCCATTCTCCTGTTGGCTGTGCCCATGGTTCTGGAGATGGTGCTGGAGTCGCTATTTGCGGTGGTAGATGTGTTCTGGGTGGGCCGACTTGGTGCCAATGCGGTCGCCACCGTGGGACTGACGGAGTCGATGCTGAGTCTGGTCTTTGCCGTTGGCATGGGACTCAGCTTGTCCACTACGGCCATGGTCGCGCGCCGCATCGGTGAAAAAGATCCCGAGGGTGCGGCGATTGCCGGCGTACAGGCGATCGCGCTGGGGCTGATGGTTTCGCTGGCGATCGGACTGCCTTGTTTGCTGCTGGCGCCGCGTCTTCTTCAACTCATGGGAGCTTCTCCAGAGATTGTTGCCGTGGGCAGCGGCTATACGAGAATTTGTCTGGGCGGTAGTTGCGCGGTGTTGCTCTTGTTTCTGAATAACGCCATCTTTCGCGGGGCGGGAGATGCGGCCATCGCGATGCGCTTGCTCTGGGTGTCGAACATCATCAATCTGGTACTCGATCCCTGCCTGATCTTCGGGTGGGGCCCATTCCCACGGATGGGAGTAACGGGCGCAGCGCTGGCCACATTCACGGGGCGCAGCATCGGCGTGATCTACCAGTTCTACCGCCTGCTAAAAGGGACGGAGCGGATCCACATACTCCGGCGGCAGATTCGCCTGCGCTTGGACGTGCTGTGGCGGCTGGTTCGGGTGTCATTGACCGGGATTCTGCAGTTCGCCATCGCCCACACCAGTTGGATCGGCCTGGTACGAATCATCAGCATTTTCGGGTCGGCGGCACTGGCCGGATATACGATCGCGATACGCATCGTCATCTTCGTGATCCTGCCTTCGTGGGGACTGAGCAATGCCGCCGCGACTCTGGTGGGACAAAATTTGGGAGCGGGCAAGCCTGAGCGCGCTGAGACTGCGGTCTGGCGGACCGGGTTGTACAACATGTTTTTCCTGGGGACGGTCGGAGTCCTCTTTGTCCTCTTCGCCGAGCCCGTCGTTCGGCTCTTCACAAATGATCCCGCCGTTGTGCCACTGGCCGCTTCCTGCTTGCGAATTGTGAGCTGCGGCAATATCGGGTACGCCTACGGCATGGTCATGCTGCAGGCGTTCAATGGCGCTGGAGACACGATCACCCCTACCATCGTGAATTTCTTTGGCTTCTGGTTGCTGGAGATTCCGCTGGCGTATTGGCTTGCGATTCATCTGCAAATGCAGTCGAAGGGGGCGTTCTGGGCGATTGTGATCGCGGAGGGCGCGATTGCCGGTGCGAGTGCAATCCTGTTCAAGCAGGGAAGGTGGAAGAAGAAAATGATCTAGATCGACGCTCCGAAACGTTCCGGGTTTGGGCGCGCTTTTTATTCTGCCTGTGGATGGCGTGTCTTCTGTAGTATGAGTGCCCAAGAGCTACTCGCCGAAGAGAGATCTCGTTTATGTTCCTGTCTGTACACGTCCCCCGGAATGCGATGCAGGGAAAAGAGTCGGGGACGTGGAGCAGCCTGTTGAAGTTCTTCGGAGCGGTGAGCGCCACTATCTCTCTCTTGCTGATCCTGAATCAGGCTACAGGCGTGCTTCAGGGTTTCCGGATCCATCACAAGGAATTTCGGGAAGCCATGAAGATCGGAGAGCAGGCGCAGGAGCGGAAGGATTATCCGGCCGCGTTCGCCGGTTTCAAGCGCGCCGCGGAACTCGATGCGATCGATCGCAAAGCGCAGGAGCAGGAGACGAAGGCGGCCATGATGTGGCTGGAGAACGCCCATGCGAGTCCGAGCCGCAGTTTCACCGACACTGCCGACCAGCTTTTGCCGGTGCTTGATCGAGGCCTGGCTAACGCGAAGGGCCCCGCAGCGGCGGATATTCTCGCCCACATCGGTTGGGCCAATTTCCTTCGTTATCGTGACGGGACCCGCGAGGGTGTCGACGTCGATGGGAGCTTCGAACGCGCGATCAGCATCGACAAGAATAATCCCTACGCGCAAGCCATGTCCGGCTTCTGGATTCTGTGGCAAGGGGGCAGTCTCGACACTGCCAACGCGCATTTTGCCGCGGCGCTGGCATCGGGACGCGAAAGAGCCTTTGTGCGGGAGCTTCAAGTCGAAGCCCTGAACAATCGACACCGGGCCGATAGCGACGTAGCCTTGCTTCGCCTCGCCAACGAAATGCGAAAGAACGGCGAGTCGATGTCTCAACCGCTACGCGCCTCAGCTCTGTTTAATGTGTTTGACAGGATGGAGGTCCACAACCTACTGGTCGCGATGCTTTCGGTCCTGCCGCCGGATGAAACCGAAGCGACCGTGAACTGGTTAAGTGCCGATCAAACCGACTTTTGGTCCGAAACGCGGGAAGGCCGACCCTTTATTATCGCGAACCTGCGCGAAATCGCGGGGGACCGCGCCCAAGCCCTGATCCTCTACCGCCGCCTGCAGAAAGAGCTGGCCGGAAGTGCAAGCTCTTTGTGTTCTCCCGTAGACGAGGCTATCCAGCGTCTGTCGGCCAAAGCCAAGTGATGCTTTGCGCGTGGGATCTCTTCAGCGCGCGCGTGCCAGAACCAGAGTCACATCGTCGGGCTGTTCGTTGTCGCCGATCCATGTGTCGACGGCCATGGTTACGATCTGGCTGATCTGCGGCAGAGGCAGGTCGCGGTTCTCGCGGACGAGGTCGATCAGACGCTGCTCGCCAAACTCTCCGAAGTCGTTTTCCGGCTCGGTCACGCCGTCACTGTAGGCCAGAAAGATTTCGCCAGGCTGCATTTCGACCGCGCCCTCGTCGTAGGTCATGTTGTCGAAGAGCCCCACGACCGTTCCCCCGGCCTCCAGCCTGCGGATGGTGCCGTCCTTTCCGATCAGGATCGGAGGCAGATGTCCGCCGTTGCTGTAGGTCAGGTGGTGCGAGCGTCCGTCATAGATTCCGAGGAAGAGCGTCGCATACTTTTCCGGCGGAGTACTCTCGTAGAGCTGATGGTTCAGCAGGCTGAGTAAAGCTCCGGGAGAGACCTCGACACCCTCCGGCCAGGTCGCCATGACTCGCCCGGCGCCAGTTACTGCGCCTACAGCCACCGGCTCACGCATCTGGGGAAGATTCTCCACGCTGTAGGCCCGTACCGCCGAGTGAATCGTGGCCATCAATAATGCAGCCGAAATTCCTTTTCCGCTGATGTCGCCGACCGCCAGAATCAGCTTGTGCGAACTCGCGGAGAGAAAGTCATAGTAGTCGCCGCTGACGGTGCGCGCCGGACGGCAGAATCCATGCACCTCGAGTGATTCCAGTTCCGAGACCTGGCGCGGGAACAACTGCGCCTGAACCTCCTGCGCGATAGCCAGTTCGTTTTCGAGACGCTGTTTTTCCTTCTGCTCCTGAATGAGTTTCTCGATGGAAGCGGTCATCGAGTTAAAGGAAAGCGCCAGATCGGCAAGCTGGTCGCTCGACTTTACAGGAATACGATGGCTGAAGTCGCCGCGATCCACGTGCTTGGTGGCGTCGTGCAGTTGCGCCACAGCAGCCGTTACGGTTCGAGTCATGCGGGTTCCGATGATGAGGGCGATCAGTTCGATGATGGCGAAGAAAATACCCACGGCGAGCAGGATGTATGCCACGCCGCGAACGAACTCTCCCAGGGCCGCGAAGAGATGTCCGTACAACACGGTCGGTCGCGTGGTCACCCGCAACGCCGCTCCGACGGGCGCTTGCGTACCGGTCTTCCAATCCACTACGGAGAGCGGCGTACCGAAAGTGATTTCACGATCAAAGGGGCCAGACGCTTCCGGAAGCGTACCCACCGTAAATGTGGAATGCAGTGCCTTTTGATCGTATTGGACGGTGGTGCTTTGTTTGGCGGGGGTGACGACGGCACTGCCCTTTGATTCGGCGTTACCAGCCGGGGCGGCGTGCGAATGCGGATCGGATGGAGCCGGGCCTTCCTTCGAATTATCGTCGAGATTCAGCCCCGAAGCGTAGAGCGTGATTTCGCCGAGATTCGCGGCAATGTTGCCGACCAATTCTTTGTCAAACGGCTCGCTAGTAACTACCGTCAGTTTGGTCGAGCCGATCGGCATCGAGGAGCAGACTCGCAAATGCAGTTCATCCCGCTCACGAACGATGTCTCGGAACCTGCCATTCACAAAGCTGGGCTGAGTAAGAGACGTTCCCTTGAACTCGCTGCACAAGGGCAACGGCTTGTCGCCATACCAGGCGCAAACCTGGCGCCGGCCCCAGGCGGGATCGCGCTTGCGCAAGCCCTCCAGGGACTCTGCTGTGGGGGCAGTTCCGTGCTCCAACCGGGCCGCGAGTTCATTGCTGACCGCGGCATTGGCCGCCTCTAAGCTTCTCAACTGCGAACGGATTTCCGAGGTCACGACGAAGACGGCGAACTGGCCAGCCAGTCCGTAGAGCGTGATGGCCGCCATCGCGACCAGGAGTACAGCTGGAATCACGCCGATAAAAACGTAGGTGACGATCAGCCGGTTGCGCAGCCGCCATAGGATTCTGCGTCGCAACCACCGGAAGGCGAGCACGACGAACAAGACGCAGGCAAGGAAGGAGAGAAATCCGACCCATCCTCCCAAGTGCTCTCCCCAGGACTTGGCGAACAGTCCCAAAAGCTTTTCCAGCAGGTACAACACCGCGGCCATGGCAGCCAGATAGCAGGCCAGGCGCGCCATACGGCCTTCCGGCCACAGTTCGGCCTTGATCAGGCGGTGCCGTAATTCTGGATAAGACCATTGCATGCTGTTCGTTCGACGGTCCTTGGAAGATTAGGATTATACGGTGACGGAATATGATTTCACCGCAGAGTTACGCAGGCGCTGCTGCCAGGCTGCACCCGCGGCCCGGCTCGCCCGTTAGATCTCAGGATAGAGATCGAAGAAGGCTTCCAGACTGGTGCGCAACTGCTTTTCGATATCTTCCTTGCTGCCTTCGAGCACGTGCATGGTGACGTGGGCTTCCCGTCCGTTCGTGAGCTTCACGGGAGCCTGACCCACCTCGGCCACTTCCTCGGACGGTAACAGCCTCATGCCATAGACCAGAGTCAGATTTGCCATACGTTGATTTTACGACGTTGGGCCGGGTCCTGCGAACCGCGAGCAGATTGCCATTTAGGATTCATGGCTCTCTCATTTAGAATTCCGCCGTGCCCAGAATTCCGGTTTCCCCACTCTTGACTGGCCTTCTCGCCATGGCCTTGGCGCCGCGGATTTTCGCGCAGGAGCCACCCGCGAATCCTCCCGCAACCCAGCCGCAGGTGAAGGTCAACATGCTGAACGTGTGTTCTCCTTCCGCTGATGAGCAGAAAGAAATTGCCGCGGCGCTAGCCCGTGTTCCGAAGGAGCCCTTGTTTGGCGCCGATTTCGAGGTTTCCCGCGGGCGCTCGACCCTGAGCGACATGCCGAGCATCTTGGCTGCCGGGCAGGCTGGACATGTTGCGGGTGAGCCGTCGGTTGCAAGTTATGTCCGCATTCGCCGCGAGTTTTCGGTGCAGGCGCTGTTCTCCAGTGTGCAGTACTCGTTCAGCAACGACGGGCTGAACATGATCGAGACGCTGGTGCTACACGTGCGTGACCCCAAAGACCTGATTCAGGTCTCGCTGGAAGACAGCGCTTCGGCGGTAGCAAGTTCCGAGGCTATGCTTGGATCGAACACTCCGGCCAGCCGGGTTCGGCTGGAACGTTTCGGGAAATCGTCGGTCGCATTGGCCCGCTGTTTGGGGAACGAAGGCGGACCTGTGCCGGATCAGAGCGCGTACGAACCCTTGTTCCGCAGCGCGTCGGAAGTACTCGCGAACTATCGCGCGCTACTGGGCGTGAAAAAGATCGTGCCAGGGGAACTGGCGAATATCAGCGCCGAGTCCAAGCCGAAGTCCAGCCCAAAGGCGTCAGGTACGAAACCAGTCCAAGGGAAGCCCCCGCAAGACAAGAAATGATTCGATATCGCTTGCTTTCGCGGACGTTCCGGGTAGCTTGCATCAAAATCTGAAATCGGCCATCTAATCTGCAACTACATAATCCATGAGCGAAACTCGAGACGTTGTCATTATCGGGTCCGGATGTTCCGGACACACTGCCGCTCTCTACACGGCGCGCGCCAACCTGAAGCCGCTTGTCATCGAAGGCCACGAGCCCGGCGGACAACTCTCCATGACTACGCTCGTCGAGAATTTCCCCGGCTTCCCGGAAGGGATTCTGGGTCCGCAACTCGTCGAGAACATGCGCAAACAGGCCGAGCGCTTTGGAGCCGAATACCGCATGACGCATCTCACCAGTGCGGATCTCAGCCAGCGACCTTTTCTATTGCATTTAGGCGTTCATCAAGTTCACGCTCAGACGCTTATCATCGCCAGCGGGGCTTCGGCTCGGTGGCTCGGCTTACCGCATGAGCAGCAATTGATCGGTCACGGAGTGTCTTCGTGCGCGACCTGCGACGGATTCTTTTTCTCGGGGAAGGAGATCGTCGTCGTCGGAGGCGGCGACTCTGCCATGGAGGAGGCACTCTTCCTGACTCGATTCGCCACCAAGGTGACGATCATTCACCGGCGCGATGCCTTCCGCGCGTCCAAGATCATGCTAGATCGCGCACAACACCACGAGAAGATTCAGTTCCTGCTCGATACTGTCGTGGAAGATGTTCATGACGTTCATCACAAGGAAGTGACCGGACTGAAATTGCGCAATGTCAAGACGGGTCGAGTCTGGGATTTTCCGACCAGCGCCCTCTTTCTCGGTATCGGCCACGAGCCCAATGCGAAAATGTTTGCCGGACAGCTTGACATGGACGCGGATGGCTATCTCAAGACCCACAATTACGTATTTACTCGTGTGCATGGCGTTTATGCATGCGGTGACGTGCAGGATCGCCGGTACCGCCAGGCCATCACCGCAGCCGGGCACCGGCTGCATGGCCGCAATGGAAGTGGAGAAGTTCCTGGAAGAACACGGAAAATAGTGACCGCGAGTCTCTAATCAAAAGACGCTAATACTACGGTGACCTTCTTGTTACAGCGGGCTTCATTTAAAGTCGATGCCAAATGAAAGCCCTGTTGCGGAAGAGGGCAGTTGGGACGCTGCTTCTGATCGCCCTGTTCTGTCTTGTTCCCATTCATTCCCAGGCCCAGGATGCGGCTAAGCGCAAACTGTTGGAGCGGGTGGCGCCTGCCTATCCGACTTTAGCTCGCAGCATGGCCCTGGAAGGAATTGTGAAGGTCGAAGCGCTCGTCGCTGCCGATGGTACGGTGAAGTCTGTCGAAATCAAAGGTGGACATCCTGTGCTTGCTCAGGCCGCGCAGAATGCAGTGCGCCATTGGAAGTGGGAGCCCGCGGCTCACGAATCCCACGAAGTAATCGAACTGAAGTTCTCTCCTCCAGAGTAACCTCGCCGTAGTTACGAAAGCGTAAGTGCTCATCTCCGCAAGAGTAACTCTACAGGCCGTTCTAACCTTGGTAGCCTGAGTTCGCCTGGAACGCCCGAGCCGCTTTCGTTGCTTCTGCTCTGGTGGAACACGTCTCATGCACTTTTGCGGAGGTCATTCATGAAAGCTCGCTTCGTCTTGTTCCTCGTTCTTTGTGGCAGCCTCTATGCGCAGCAGGGATCGCAACCGTCACTCACCATCTACAACCAGGATTTCGCCGTTGTCCGTCAGGAACTTCCGCTTGACCTGAAGTCCGGCGAAAACCAGATCAATGTGAGTGACATTACCATGCACCTCGAGCCCGACTCGGTGATCCTGCGCGATCCCTCCGGCAAACACTCCCTCCACGTGCTGGAGCAGAACTATCGCGCCGACCCGATCTCCGAATCGTTGCTGCTTTCGCTGTATGAAGGCAAGACGATCGAGTTCGAAGTTGGGACTGGGCAGGGCATGCAGATTATCAAGGGCAAAGTCGTTCGCAGCGGATACACGCCGCATAGCGATTTCGCGATGAACCGCTACGGGCAGAACTACTACCAGGCGCAAATGGCCGGAGCATCCGGTCAGCCGATCATCGAGGTCAATGGCCAGTTGCGATTCAGCCTTCCGGGAACTCCGATCTTCCCCAGCCTCACCGACGACAGCATTCTCAAGCCTCGTCTGGAATGGGTTCTCGCCACCGACAAGGCAGGAAAATTTCCGGCAGAGCTTTCCTACGTGACCGGCGGCATGAGCTGGCAGGCCGACTACAACATCGTCGCGCCCGAGAAGGGAGACGTCGTCGATATTATCGGCTGGGTCACCATGGACAACCAGACCGGCCGCACCTTTGAGAACGCCCGCATCAAGCTGATGGCTGGGGATGTGAACAAAATTCAGCCGGGAGCGTATGGCGGAGTTGCCATGAAGATGGCAATGCAAACGGCCGCAGAGGTGGCGGGCGCCGCCCGTCACCGAGAAGGCGTTCGACGAATACCACCTCTACACCCTGGAACGCAGCACGACTCTGCGCGACCGCGAAACCAAGCAGGTGGAGTTCATTCACGCCGCGAGCGTAGCCACAAAGCAGGTTTACATCTACGACGGCGTTAGGCTCGACCCAAATCGCTACAACGGCTGGAACTGGGAGAACATCCGCAACGACCACACGTACGGCACCGAATCCAACCCCAAGATTTGGGTGATGCGTGAGTTCGTCAACTCGCAGGCGAACCATCTTGGCATGCCGTTGCCCAAAGGACGTGTGCGCTTCTACCGTCGCAATGATGACGGCCAGGTTGAATTTACGGGCGAAAATACGATCGACCACACCCCGCGCGATGAAACCATTCGCATCTACACGGGAAACGCTTTCGACCTGACCGGAGAACGTCATCGCACGAACTACGTCGTCGAGCCGAGCAAGACCTCGGCCACGGAAACATTCCAGATCAAAGTCCGCAACCACAAGAAGGAAGCAGTAGAGGTCCGTGTCGTTGAGCACCTGTACAGGGCCAAAAACTGGGAAATCGTTTCAAAGTCCGACGACTACCAGAAGAAAGACAGCCAGACCATCGAGTTCCCGGTGAAGGTTGATCCCGACGGCGAAAAAGTGATCACTTATACGGCTCATTACACCTGGTAAGGCCAAGTCGGAGCGCAGAAGCCCTTCCACGAATGACACGAAGTCGCACGAAGGAAACACCTCGAATCGAGGCCTTCGTGATACTTTGTGTCCTTCGTGGTTTAAGGTTTTTCCTTCCGGATGTGATACTGATCCGCCACGTTGTGCCGTCGCTCACGCCCTCCGGCGTCCGGTTTGTGATACAAATTTCTGTGGTCTTCATAAACGTGGCCGGCACTCCTCTTCTCATCATTCCGGATGTTAATTTTTCGGACCTGGCAGGTACTTCATGCTAAGGGCGTTCTTCGTCAACCTTTCTGAAAATCGTTCCCTGCGCAATTTTGCCGAGCGGTCTGCAATCGGTCGACGTGTTTCCGGCCGGTTCGTTGCAGGCACGGAAATTGCCGACGCGGTGCGTGTGACGCAAGCCGTCAACCGAGCAGGCATGAGCGTCAGCATCGACAACCTGGGCGAGAACGTCACCAACCCCGACGAAGCCCGCCATAGCGCTCAGCTCTACCACCAGATTCTCGACGCCATCGCGGCCAATCATCTCAACGCCAACATTAGCCTGAAGCTGACCCACATGGGTCTCGACGTCGATGAGCAACTGGCTCGCGATATTGTTGCCGGACTGGTTGCGAAGGCGTCGTCGATGAACCCGCCCGGCTTTGTGCGCGTCGATATGGAAGGCTCCCCCTACACCCAGCGTACCCTGGATTTCGTCCACGAACTGCACCGCATGCCGGGGAATCAGAACAGCGTTGGCACCGTAATTCAGGCGTACCTGAAGCGCTCCGAGAGTGACGTCGAAAAGCTGCTGTCGGAAGGGATTCGCATTCGCCTGTGCAAGGGAGCCTACAAAGAGGCCGCGAGCATCGCGTTCGAAAGCAAAGCCGATGTAGATGCGAACTACATCAGGCTGATGAAGACCCTGATGAAGAGCGGCGTCTATCACGGCATGGCAACCCACGACGAGAACATCATCCGCGAAGCGCAGGCTTTTGCCATTCGCGAAAAGATTGCGCGCGAGTCCTTCGAATTTCAAATGCTGTATGGCATCCGCCGCGATCTGCAACAAAGACTCGTGAAGGACGGCTGGGGCATGCGCGTCTATGTGCCTTTTGGTACGGAGTGGTACCCATACTTCATGCGACGTCTGGGTGAACGGCCCGCCAACGTGTTCTTCATCGCGCGAAACATGCTGCGCTCGTAACCGGAAGTGCCAGTCGATGGCACGTCCGGGCCAATTCTTCGCGGGCCCGTGTTTGTTAGCATTTGTGTATGCACTACACGGTCTCGGCAGAGTTGATAGACGCGTTTTCCGTCTTCGTGTCGCCTGACCTGGAAGACGAAAAAATTGACCTGATCCGCGCTGCCCTGGTGATTGCCCGCAGCGAGTACCCCAGTCTTGATATTGAAATTTACGCTGCGCGAATGGAGGAGCTAGCGCGCCGCGTGGCCGCCCTCGTTCCGGAGTTCCATCCTCGGTCGGCGATGGGAGCGGTCAATCGCGTGTTGTTCGAAGAACTGAACCTTCGCGGCAATCGCGAGGACTACTACGACCCTCGCAATTCTTTCTTGAACGACGTGCTCGATCGGGGGCTCGGAATTCCGATTACTCTTTCGATCGTGTATATGGAAATTGCAAAGCGAGTTGGCTTCTCGCTCTCCGGCGTTGGCATGCCCGGACATTTTCTTTTGAAATACTACGAAGATGGCCAGGAAAAACTGATCGATTGTTTCAACCGCGGCGACATTCTCAGCCGGCAGGATTGCCAGAGCCGTCTTGATGAAATCTATTCCGGAGAAATGACACTGCGTCCGGAGTTTCTGCATCCTATTAGCCGCCGCCAGATCCTGACGCGGATGCTCAACAATCTCAAAACGGTCTATCTCTCGATTCGCAACTTCCGCAAAGCCCTCACGATCGCCGACCTTGTCCTCGTGATCTACCCGCATTCGACCGAAGACGTGAAGCAGCGCGCCCTTCTGCGCTATAGCATGGGACTGCATAGGTTGGCCGCGGAGGATCTTGAGGACTATCTGAAGATGTCGCCGAACGCGTCCGATGCCGAAGAGATCCGCCAGATGGCGCTATCGATCCGGCGCATGTTGGCGCTGATGAACTAGGACTCAGTACCCAGTACTCAGTACCTAGTACACAGTACAGCTCTCCGCGACAAAGAAACCGGCTTGCCGAACAGTCTCAGCTAAGCGATCCCTGCACGTGTCGGCCCTGCGAAGCCGAGAGTATGGCAAATTGTTTCTTGGTTTTCACTGAATACTAAGTACTGAGTACCGGGCACTATTTCTGCGGTTCGTTCTCTCCGCCTTCTGCCGGTGCCAGCGGCAGGCGAGTGGCGCCACGCATCATCTCGCGCTCCTGATCGGAGAACATTCCCTTGAAGCGCTCCGAGTTGATGACCTTTTCACGCTGATCGGGCGGCATCGTGCGCAGATCGCGGACCGCTGTCGTGACCATTCGCTGGCGATCCGGCGGAAGCTGGCGCATTTGTCCATAAACCTGCCGCGCCTGTTGTTTCTGTTCGGGAGTCAAATGCTCCCACGTCTCCATGCGGTTCAGCATGCGCAGCTGTTGTTGCGGGGGCAGGTTTGAGAAATGCTGCAAGCGCTGACGGAGCTCCTGTTGTCTTTCCGGTGGCAAGTTACGAAACGCCGGATCGTTCTGCAGTTCGCGGTCCTGTTCCGCCGGAGGCATGTCTTTGTAGCGCCGCAGCCAGTCTCCCGCATGACCCGCCACTTGCGGATGCGCCTGCTGTTGAGGTTGTTGTCGAGGTGGCTGCTGCGGCTGTTGTCGAGGTGCCTGCTTATGTTGTGGCGGAGGCGATGCTGGATGGTGCTGTTGGACGCCCCGGAACGCGATTCCATGCGCCAAAGACGGAACAGTCATAGCGAATGCGATCGACAACCCTGCGATCGCCGGCCAACCCGTCTTATGGTTTCCTAGCCTCATGGTTCCCAAGTTTTCAATTGCGCTTGGCGCAAACGTGCTAACGATCTAATGTTCTAACGATCTATGGATTCGCGACCACATCCTGCTGGACATCCAAATCATCCAGCAAATCGAAATCTGAATACATCTCGTGATTCTTGTCCAACGCTTGCAAATCGCTTACCGCGGTGCCCGGCCCTTCTGGTATGTCCGCAATCTGCGGCGGGTGATGAGTTACTCTGCCTTGCGTCACGAACAGGCCTACACCCACTCCCATCACCACCGTGAGTGCCGCAGCCAGCACGGGACGGCGAAACCAATGCAGCCAGCCCGCTTGTGGTTTTGCCATCTCTTCCCGCAAACGAGCCTGCAAACGCACGTCGAAGTACGGCGACGGCTCCGGCGCTTGCCATTCATCGAGCAGTTCCATGGTCGCGCGCATCGCCTTCAACTCTTCCGCACAAAGGCCACAACTCTCCAGATGCTTGCCCTCGTCCACAGTGGGCTCACTGAAGCCAGCCGCCACGTCGGGCATCCGTTCACGAATTTCATCGCATTTCATAACCGCTTCCCCTTCATCCTCTTCGTCGCCGTCTGTTCACTCACAATACATCAATCTGCCTAAACGAATTCTTTTAACTGTTCCCGCAATGTTTCGTAGGCCCGGAAGAGCAGCGACTTCGTCGCCGACTCGCTCTTCTTCAATACATCGGCGATCTGCTTGTAATCCATCTGCTGGTACTTGTGCATGATCACCGCCAGCTTCTGCTGTTCGGGCAGAGCTTCCACCTTGCTCCGGATCGCCAGCATGCGCTCGCGCCGCACCATCGCCTGCTCGGCGGTCAGATTGCCGTCGGGCAGTTCGAGCGTGGTGCCGCGTCTCCTCGTCCGGTTCATCGAGACTGACCTGAACTTCCGGACGCTCGTGTCGCGTATCTCGCGCATGGTTCACCGCCAGATTGGTCGCGATACGATACAGCCAGGTCGTAAACTTCGCGCTGGCTTCGTAATTCTCACGCGAGCGGTAGACCCGCAAAAACACTTCCTGCGCCAGATCTTCGGCCGCCGCCGCATTGCGCGCCATCCGGTACATGAAACTCACCATCGGACGGCGATACTTCTGCACCAGATATTCAAATGCCGACTGGTCGCCCGCCTTCGCCCGCAGCATGATCTCGGCGTCGGACGGCGCTTCCGCCCCCGCAACCGAAGACGAGAAAGCCATCGATGCTTGCGGCGGCGTCGCAGCCATCAACATGCGCCGATCGAGTGCGGCTGTGCTCACACTAGTTTCAACCCCATTGTTGCCTGAAAGTTGCGCCCGTTGTGGCTCCGAAGATACGGCAGAAGTCCTTACTGGCAAAGGAGATAGCGGCGTGCGCGAAGGTTTTCGGTCTGGCGCCATACAGAGGAGTTCGAACTAGGGCGTCTTTGCGCTCCCACCGCATCTGACCCCTACAGCCGATAGGCTAACACGCCTGGATGCGCTGCTGAAACTCAAAGAGCCCACCACAATTTCCGTCATGGGGTTTTTCGCTCACCAAGTGCTCGATATTCCGCAGGCAAGTTGCATAATCCGCGCGCAAATGTTTGAATGAAAAGACTCTCGCGGGGGCGCTTAACTCAGCGGTAGAGTGCCATCTTCACACGGTGGAAGTCATAGGTTCGAATCCTATAGCGCCCACCATCTGTCTTCTCCCCCGATCCTGCAGCTTTTAGCGTGCATCTTGCGGGTGCCGGTTTGGATCACTCCGACAGCGGGTAGAATAATCTCGACGCAGAAGGGCGCGTAGCTCAAACGGATAGAGCATCGGATTTCTAATCCGACGGTTGCAGGTTCGATTCCTGCCGCGCCTACCAATCCGAGGTGCTGTTGTGTCTTTCGGCGGGAGGATTGTATTTCAGCATAATCCACGACGAATCCTAACTTGGAAACTTTACGACTGGCGAGGTACTCACGCTCTGGATTTTCGGTGCTCGCACGTCGCGGTGTTGAGGCAGGAATCCGCCAGACGCAGACGCTCGACCGGCTCGCCGCCGACAATGTGCGACTCGATAATTTCTTCTACGTCGGCTTCGGTGACGTGTCCATACCAGACTGCTTCGGGATACACCACAATGTTCGGACCATGCTCGCATTGGTCAAGACAGCCAGCTTGATTCGCGCGAACTCTCCCCTTCAGTCCTCGCTCCGCCAGCTTTTGCTTGAAGAGTTTCTGCAGTTTGGCCTCTGCTGAGGGATCGCAGCAACCGCGCGGATGTCCCTCTGGGCGCTGGTTTCCGCAGACAAAGATGTGTTTTTCAAACTTCGGCATCAGGCTGCTCGGCTCTCGTTCGGCTCTCCGATCTCTGCGTCCCAAATCCCGTCGAAATCTACGAAATATCCCTGCACATCAATACCAGGAATTTCGGATTGGAGGGTGGCAGCGGCCCGCTGCAACTCGCGCTCGTGATGTGCGGCTTCAGCGGTTGAGTCTCCTCTGAAACCTTCTGCTAGTCCGCCGTAAGCTCCGCAATCGGAATGCACCATCAGGATCACCTTGCGCGTTCCGTGCAATCGCATGGATTTGCGAATCTGCTCCAGAACGAACTGGCGGTCGCTTTCGTGTTCTGGAGAAGCGATGCACTTGGCGCCACCAGCGATCTTGATGGGATCGGAATTCGCGACACCGATCCGCCTCAGGAACTTCCGGAAGCCCAGTTCGAAGCGATTGTCAAAACACCAAAGAATCGCGGCGTCGCAATGATATTTCTCCCGCGGAGCGTCGAAGTGGAACACCTTCTTCATAAAGCCTCCTCGCGGATTCTTGAATCCATCTTACCTGAGAGTCTTAAACGTCGGGAAAGCGTTCGGCAGTCCCCGCTCCCGCATGCGTTGCCATTCCTCTTGTCGGCGCGATAAGATAGTTTGTACACATCTTCTCAGCACGTATCCCAGTAATTTTTTGTGTAAGGCGTCCCTGTGGGGCAAGGAGTGTGTGCGACCCCGGGCGCAGCGCAGCCATTCTGCCTGCTGGAAATTTTCCTGACGGAGCTGGAATTGAAAAAAGGCAAGACTGCTGTGATCGTAGGCGCCCAGTGGGGCGATGAAGGCAAGGGGAAGATCGTCGACGTGTTGTCGGAGAACTTCTCGGTCGTAGCCCGTTACGCCGGAGGACACAACGCCGGCCACACCGTCATCATCAACGGCAAGAAATTTATTCTTCAACTGGTTCCTTGTGGCGTATTGCGCACCGGATGCCGCAGCGTGATTGGCAATGGGGTGGTGCTCGATCCCCTCGCTTTTCTGAAAGAGGCGGGCGCCTTGCGCGAGGCTGGCGTGAAGATCGACGGCCACCTGTTCGTCTCGAATCGCGCTCATGTCATCCTGCCTTACCACCGCATGATCGAACTGGCGGCGGAGAATGCGCCCGGACGCGTGAAGATTGGCACCACGTCGCGCGGCATTGGGCCGGCGTATGAAGACAAAATGGGCCGCCGCGGCCTGCGTGTGGCGGATTTACTCGACCTGCAGCTTCTGAAGAAGCACATCGAAAACGCTGTGCGCGAAAAGAACATGATCGCGCACGCGCTCTTCAACTCCGAACCGCTCGACGCCGATAAGATGTACACCGAATACGCCCAGGCCGCCGAGAAGATCGCGCCGTTCGTGTGCGACACGGCAGTCCTGCTGAACCAGGCGCTCAACGACGGCGAGTCGATCCTCTTTGAAGGCGCGCAGGGTACCATGCTGGACATCGATCATGGGACCTATCCGTTCGTCACGTCTTCCAGCGCGACTTCCGGTGGGGCTGTCATCGGCACCGGCGTCGCGCCGAACGCAATTAATTCGGTGATCGGGATCAGCAAGGCTTATTGCACGCGCGTGGGCGAAGGACCATTCCCCAGCGAGGAAAAAGGCGAGGCAGGGGATAACCTGCGCAAACGTGGCAACGAGTATGGCGCGGTGACAGGGCGTCCACGCCGTACGGGATGGCTCGATCTCCCGCTGCTTCGCTATTCGGGCATGATCAACGGCACTTCATGGTTGGTCATTACAAAGCTGGATGTACTCGACGAACTCGCCGAGATCCCCGTCTGTGTCGGATACAAGATCGATGGGAAGACCACGACCGATGCCCCCGCACAGGCCAGCGGGTACGACAAGATCGAGTGCATTTACAAGAATCTACCAGGCTGGAAAACCTCGACCGAGGGCATTACCGAATACGAAAAGCTGCCCAAGGCCGCACGGGAATATCTGGCGTTCGTGGAGAAGGAAGCAGGCGCGAAGGTCGGCATGATTTCAACCGGTCCCGATCGCAACCATACCATTCTTATCGATGAATTCGTTAAGGAGTTGAAGACGGCCGCGAAGAAAGCCTAGAATGTCTTCCCCAGCTGACCTGCGAGCGGGGAAGGAGCGAAACGATGGTGGTGTTGGCGGTTACCTGGATGGCGAAAGTTGGGCACGAAGCCGAAGTTGCCGCACTCTTTGAGAAACTGACCGAGCAGTCCCGCAAGGAGCCCGGTTGTGCGATGTACCAGGTGCACAGGCACAAAACCGAGGCACGCCGCTTCTTCATCTACGAACAGTACAAAGACGACGCCGCGCTCGAAGCCCACCGCGCTGCGCCTCATTTTCTGCAGCATGCCAAGAAGGATCTGCCCAAGGTTGCCGACCGGGTAGAAGGGCACCTGTTCGAACCGCTGGGCTAGGATGGTTCTATGCGGCGCGGGCGCTACGTCCGCGTCTCGCCACACCTCGACTGCAGACGGCCTAGGGCAGCCGCGTGAAGAACCCAGGTGCCTCCAGGCTCCTATTTCTTTTTCTCTTCCGAAGGCTCGGCCTTCGTCGACGCCGATGTTCTCGAATAGACGATGCTCCTCGTTCCACCGTCGCAGCCTCCGACCAACTTAGCATCGCCTTCCTTGCCCTTATCGACTATGTCGAGCGTGTAGGAAGTTACGCCTTTCGCTTCCAGCTTCTTCGTGATTTCGGCTTTCAGGTCTTCGCATGACTTTCTTGCGGCCGACGCCGTTTCAGACGTTTGTGCAAAACCGCTTGCACCCACAAGAAGCAGGGCAGCGGCCACTGTCCACGTTTTCATAAACGATCTCCTCGCTTCGAGCGAAGTATACCGAGTTGCCCAAGCGAAGGCGTATTACGAGGGTAATGGAGGTAACTATTTTGGCGGCGCCTTATCGATCATCAACTCGCCGCCCGAAGCGTAGCTTTCCTTTGAAACTTCGTTGAAGGCGACAATGATCGCTTCCCGTCGCGCCCCGGCTTCTTCGACCAAAGCGTCGGTGATGCGTTTCGCGATCTTGCGCTTCTGATCGGCGGTGCGGCCCTGCAGCATCGTGATTTGGACCATCGGCATAGATGAGTACTCAGTACCGTAGTACTCAGTACACAGTTAAACCCAGCGCTCGAACAACCGAGTACTGAGTACCGTGTACTGAGTACTTTATTTCGCCAATTCGTATCCCGCGAAGAAGAAGCTCAGCTCGAACCGCGCTGTATCTTCCGCGTCCGACCCGTGAATCGCGTTGTGCTCGATGTTGGTCGCCCACTTCTTGCGGATCGTGCCTTCCTCGGCCTGAGCCGGGTTGGTGGCGCCCATCAGCTTGCGCAGGTCGGCGATGGCGTTTTCCTTCTCCAGCGCCAGCACCACGATCGGCCCGCTCGACATGAAGTCGGTCAGCGTGTTGAAAAACGGCCGGCGGCATGCACCGCATAGAACTGCTCGGCTTGATGCTTGGAAATTTCCAGCATCTTCATGGCGAGGATGCGGAATCCATTTTTCTCGAACTGCTCAATGATGTCGCCGACGGCATTCTTGCGGACGGCATCGGGTTTAACGATGGTGAAGGTGCGTTGCAGAGTTTTCATAGATCGGTCGTTGGTCCTTGGTCTTTAGTCGCTGGTGCTGGTGGTGCGCTGAAACGGATTAATCTAGCAATTGGGTACTGACATACTGGCAACTCGGTTCTAAACGCTTCACTCCCAGCGCCGCGGCCAGCGTTTCGCCGATGGCCGCCGGAGATTTCGCCACGCGAATGCCCACAGCTCTCCAGCGCTTTCATCTTTTCCGCGGCCGTGCCTTTGCCGCCGGAAATGATCGCTCCTGCGTGTCCCATGCGGCGTCCCGGAGGCGCGGTCTGTCCGGCGATAAAGCCGACGACGGGCTTCTTCATGTGAGCCTTCACAAACTCGGCCGCAGTCTCTTCGGCGTTGCCGCCAATTTCGCCGATCATGATCACGGCTTCGGTCTCCGGATCGCGGTTGAACAGGTCGAGCGCATCGATGAAATTCGTGCCGATGATCGGATCGCCGCCGATGCCAATCGCCGTCGACTGCCCAATGCCGCGCTGCGTAAGCTGATGTACCGCTTCGTAGGTCAGCGTGCCCGAGCGCGAGACGATGCCGATCGATCCCTCCTTGTGAATCGACGCCGGCATGATGCCGATCTTGCACTTGCCCGGCGAGATGATGCCCGGGCAGTTCGGACCAATCAGCCGCGACTTGCGGTTCTGCAGAAACTCCCAGGCCTTCACCATGTCGAGCGTCGGAATGCCTTCGGTGATGCAGACGATCAGATCGATTTCCGCGTCCGCCGCTTCCATGATCGCGTCCGCCGCGAACGGCGGAGGCACGAAAATCACCGTGGCGTTAGCGCCGGTCTTGTCGGCGGCCTCGCGCACCGTATTGAAAATCGGCCAGCCCTCATGCGTGGTGCCGCCTTTGCCCGGCGTCACGCCGCCAACGATCTGCGTGCCGTAAGCCTGCGCTGGCTTTCGCGTGAAACGTGCCTTCGCGGCCGGTCAGGCCCTGCACAATGACCCGCGTATCTTTATTGACTAAAATTGCCATATGAAAAGTCCTCGTAACCCATTTATCAATTTCATGACGCCCGACTCAGAGCCCGTGTTTCGCCTGTGCACTCTGTGTCGACAACGACTTGCACGGTCTCTACCGCCATTCCGTGACGCCGGCCGTGCCCCGTGCCGCCGCGACTACTTTGTCGGCTGCATCCTTCATCGTGTCGGTGACGACGAAGTTCAATCCTGAGTTCATCAGGATTTTCTTGCCCTCGTCGACGTTGGTTCCTTCCAGGCGCAACACGATCGGCAGCTTGATGTTCGTCTTCCGCGCCGCTTCGACGACGCCAGTCGCCAACGTATCGACACGCAGGATGCCGCCGAAAATATTGATCAGCACCGCCTTCACGTTCTTGTCGCTGAGCAGAATTTCGAACGCGTGCGCGACCTGCTCCGAACTGGCTCCGCCGCCCACGTCCAGGAAGTTCGCCGGCATGCCGCCCGCGTACTTGATGATGTCCATGGTCGCCATCGCCAGGCCTGCGCCATTCACCATGCACCCCACGCTGCCGTCGAGCTTGATGTAGTTCAGGCTGTACTTCGATGCCTCGACTTCCAGCGGATCTTCTTCGGTAATGTCGCGCAACTCCCGCAGATCGGCGTGGCGGAACAGTGCGTTGTCGTCGAAGTTGATCTTCGCGTCGAGCGCGAATAGCCGCCCATCCGTGGTGGTAATAAAGGGATTGATCTCGAGCAACGAGGCATCCGTATCGAGAAATGCCTTATAAAGGCTCGACAGGAATCCCACTGCGGGATTGATCTGCTTCGCGTTCAGGCCCAGTTTGAAGGCGATCTTCCGTGCCTGAAACGCTTCCAGTCCCATGCCCGGATCGATATGCTGCTTTAGAATCGCATCCGGATTTTCCGCTGCGACCTGCTCGATCTCCATTCCGCCCGCCGCCGACGCCATGAACACCGGCTTGCCCTCGGCGCGATCCACCAGAATGCCCAGGTAAAGCTCCTTCTCGATGGGCAAAGTTTCTTCGATCAGCAGGCGGCGCACGATTCGACCCTCAGGCCCCGTCTGATGCGTCACCAGCTTCATGCCCAGCATCTTGGACGCGAGCTCGCCCGCCTCGTTCACCGACTTCGCAATCTTGACGCCGCCGCCCTTGCCGCGGCCTCCGGCGTGAATCTGCGCCTTGACTACCACCCCAGTCGCGCCCGAGCTGAATAAATCCTTGGCAGCAGCCTCAGCCTCATCTTGCGACGCGGCCATTGCACCACGCGGCACACTTACGCCGTACTTTTTGAGAATTGCTTTTGCCTGATACTCATGAATTTTCATAAGATGACGACTCGAAGTTAAGAATCGGAAGGACCTTGCTTGCGGCGACGCACTGCGGGCAGCAAACCTGTAATTCTATAGAAGGGCAGGGAATTAGGGCAAACCTCGGGACGGCTTTTATGATTGTCCGAGTTCCAAAATGAAGCCGGTCAATCCGGCGATTTCGCGTCTTTTACAAACTGGCGAACATCCAAATTCGATAAGAAATGACGGACGCGCCCAGTATCGGAGGCCCGTTGAAACTGATTTCTCTGAATGTAGCGTTGCCTCGGCTCACGTTATATAACGGCGCAACCATCAACACTGGCATCTTCAAGCAGCCGGTATCAGGCCCGGTTCCATTGCACACGCTCAACCTCGATGGTGATCGCCAGGCGGATCTTACTGTTCACGGCGGTCCCTTCAAAGCGGTATACGCCTATCCCTCCGAGCACTACGAGTTCTGGCGTCAGGAATTGCCCGGGACGCAGCTGCCCTTTGGGCATGTTCGGCGAGAATTTCACCACGGAAGGCCTGACTGAGACGTGAGCTCCACATTGGAGATCGGCTGCAAATCGGTACTGCGGTGATCATGGTCCGCCAGCCGCGTATTCCTTGTTACAAGCTGGCAGCGAAATTTCACCGAGATGATATCCTCGCGCGCTTCCTGCGTAGTGGCCGCAGCGGGTTTTATTTTTCGGTGGAGCAGGAAGGGTCGGTGGCTACCGGAGACTCGTTCGAGTTCCTTAGCCCGAGAACCCGAGGCAATCACCATCGCAGAGATGAACCGGCTCTTTGTCGAAGAAAAATACAACCGCGACTTGCTCGACAAAGCGATAGCGACTCCCGCGCTGCCGGAAGACTGGCGGGATTACCTCCGGAAGCGTTTGCAGGGCCCTGCGACGGTCGGGAGCTAGCGTAAGGCAGATCCCGTCTGTGCCGGTGTCTCTTTCTCTCGCGCCTTTGCGCAAGAAGTGGGGACTTTCACATTGATAGCTTACAATTCTGCGAGCATGATCCTCGACGCCCTCCATCGCATCGCAAATCACGGTCAATCGCTCGGCCGCGTGGAGGCTCGCGAGGTGATGTCCGAAGTGCTGGCGGGTCAATGCAGTGACGCGCAGATTGCGGCGTTGCTGATCGCACTGCGCATGAAGGGCGAAACGGTCGAGGAAATCGTCGGCTTTGCCGAAGCCATCCGCGCAGCCGCGGCGCCGCTTCCGATCGAGAACTCCAAGACGGCGGACGCAATCGCAGTCAGCGGAACGGGTCGCGATGCTCTCGCAGGGGAATCCCTGGTCGACACCAGCGGCACCGGCGGAGACGCTAGCGGCACCTTCAATATTTCCACCGCTACGGCATTCGTCACCGCCGGGGCGGGCGTCCGCGTGGCCAAACACGGCAATCGCAGCATCAGTTCCAAATGCGGCTCGGCCGATGTGGTCGAAGCGCTCGGCATCAATATTCAGCTCTCGCCTGAGCGCTCCGCTCAATGTCTGCGCGAAGTCGGCATCTGTTTTCTATATGCCCCGAATCTGCATCCTGCGATGAAGCAGGTACAAACCGTTCGTCGTGAACTGCGCATGCGCACCATGTTCAACCTGCTCGGCCCTCTAACCAATCCCGCTCGTGCCTCCGGGCAAGTTGTGGGTGTGTATTCGCTGGATCTCGTCGAGAAGCTCGCCGAAGCCCTGAGCATGTTGGGCCTGCATCGTGCGCTCGTCGTCCACGGCCTCGACGGCCTCGACGAAATCACAATCACCGGGACAACACGCATCGCCGAGGCCCGCGACGGGTCCGTGCGATCGTATGAAGTCGAACCAGAAGAGTTCGGCATGGCGCGCGCCGCGCTGCACGACATTTCCGGCGGCGACGCTGCAGAGAATGCTGCCATTATTCGCGCCGTCTTGAATGGAGAGAAGACGCCGCGGCGGGACGTGGTGCTGCTCAACGCCGCAGCGGCACTGGTAGCAGCAGGCCGTGCGGACCGGCTCGCCGATGCCGTTCCATTAGCAGCGCACTCAGTCGACTCCGGCGCAGCTGCTGCCAAGCTCTCAGCTTTGGCCGCCTTTACCTCGGTTGGTTAATCGCAACCAGCCTGTATCCTCCGTGAAGGAAGGACCGGTGCACTTTCCTCGGCGTCATAGGAGCTGGCCTCACACTTCCACCTTCTCCAGATACTGCGCGATCTGAACATTCCATCCCAAATCTTGCTTCATCAGGTCGCGCAACTTCTCCGAAGCGTCGGGCTCCCCATGAACCAGATAAGTCGTGGCAGGCCGGTTGCGAAACGTATGCAGCCACTGCAGGAGTTCTGGCGGATCGGCATGATCGCTGAACTGCTCCAGCGCCGCGATCTGGGCGCGAACGGGAACGTAATCCCCAAAAATCTTCACTTCGTCAGCTTTGCTCTTGATCTGAAACCCGCGCGTCCCCGGTGCCTGAAATCCGATGAACAGCACCAGATTTCTTGGATCGGGTAACCGCTGCGCC
Organism: uncultured Acidobacteriaceae bacterium; assembly: GCA_963788555.1. Taxonomy (GTDB): domain Bacteria; phylum Acidobacteriota; class Terriglobia; order Terriglobales; family Acidobacteriaceae; genus Sulfotelmatobacter. The sequence continues at coordinate 464,160 of CAWBHM010000012.1, forward strand.
AGATGATGCAGAATGCGCCCGCCCGTGACCATGCCGCTGGACGAAATGATGACCGAAGGCATGACCGCCGCATTGATCCGTTTCGACTCTTCCGGCGTCGATGCAAATACAAATCCTGGCCACTGCAGCGGAGAACCGTACTTCTGGATCATCTCGCGGGTTTCATCGCTGTACTCTTCATCGTGCTTCAGAAAGATCTCGACTGCCTTGATGGCCATAGGGCTGTCGCAAAACACGGGCATCCGCTGCATCTGACTCGACTCCATCAAGTGCTTCAGCAGAAATACAAATTTCTGCGTCCGTTCGATTGCAAATGCAGGCACAACCACGCTGCCGCCTCGCTCGGCAGTGGCCTTAATCAACGCCGCCAGTTCCGGCATCGGATCTTCTTTCGGATGCGTCCGGTTCCCGTACGTCGATTCCATCACAACCAGGTCCGCAGCCTCACCTTCCTGTGGCCCCGAATGCACAACCTTTCCCGGAGCGACTTTGTGGTTGCGCACACGCCCAATGTCGCCGGTGAACAGCATCCGTCGCGTTATCCCGTTCGCGGTCAGCGAGACCTCGGCCATGCACGACCCAAGAATGTGCGCCGCGCGCACGAAGCGAAACGACAGTTCCGGGGACAGCGGAACATCTTGGCCTACATAAACAGGCTGGAAATACTGCAGCGAATTCTGCGCCTCCTCGAACGTGTATAGCGGCAAGGCCGGATCGTGCTTCGACTTCTTGGTCTTGTTGTAGTAGCGTGCGTCTTCTTCCTGAAGATGGCCGGAATCGGGCAGAATGATTCCGCACAGATCAATGGTCGGCGGTGTAGCAAAGATCGGTCCGCGAAAGCCTTCTTTCACTAGCCGCGGAATCCAGCCACAGTGGTCCAGATGCGCGTGGGTCAGGATGATCGCATCAATCGACTTGGCCGGGACCGGCGTGTCGCGCCAGTTGCGCTCGCGCCACTCTTTCGGGCCCTGAAAGACTCCGCAGTCCACCAGAACCTGAATGCCGCTCTTGCCCGACGGATCTCCCGTGTTAATCAGATGCTTCGAGCCGGTAACAGTACCCGCGGCGCCTAAGAATTGGATGTAGGCCAAGCGTTCCTCTCCTGGACAAACGAACTAACCTACCATGAGAGACACCCTTCGGCTCCGCTCGAGGCAGGCATCGACACGCAGGAACGATAGACAACAGGCGTGCTGCAGAACTAGCGAAAAGAAGGGACCTAGCCTTTTGTCTTCTCCGTGTCCTCAGTGTCCTCTGTGGAGAATCTATTTTTCCGTCGTCTCAATCTTGAATGTGTTGTTCGCCGTGTCGCTCTCGGGCACGCTGCCGTCATTGACCACGATTTCCTGCGGAGCCGACGGCGTCTCCACGCGGATCACGGCTTTATTTTTGGCACGCACCTCGAGCCGCTGCGAGATTTCTCCTCCGGCATATTTGACGATCACCGGGACTTCGGCGCTGGCGGTGCCCAGATTGTCGAGCGTGATGGTGAGCAGGAAGGCGCCGTTCGGAGTCTTTCGCGAGAAGGCAGATTCCACTTTGAAGTCCGGGAGTCCGCGGTCGCGGTAGACCCAGTCGTCGAAGAACCAATCCAGATTGCGCTGGGTTTGTGCGGCGATCAGCCGCGGCATATAGGAGGGTTCTTTGTCCTGCTCGGGACGGTAGGCCGCGATTGCCTTCTTCAGCGCCGCTTCGCCAACCATGTCGCGCAGCATCCACCAGACGTACATTGCCTTGCTGCGATAGAGTTCCTCACTCGTTGTGTTGATCAGCGATCGATTCGCTTCATCTTCGGACCTAGGTACGGTTGTTTGTGGCTCGACTTCGCCGAGCGCGAACCGGTGAAGTCCCATGTAGTCGATTGCAGCCCGGCGTCCGCTCTGTTGCTCCAGGTAGAGTGCCTGCGCGAAATGGGCGAGTCCTTCTTCAATCCACGGACGGAACGACAAAAACGAAGCGTGCGTGAGTTGATGAGCGGCGGCGAGGCCGGCCAGTTTGGGATCGCTGCTCGCGAGCGGCGTGAGCAACAGGGCTCCGCTCTCGAATGTCGCAGCCTTGGGGTCCGGTAAATCGGCGGTCTCTGCCTTTTCCCGCCGGGCTCCAAACCATTCTGTGATGAATGGAGCGATCTTGTCCGCGGTGTCGGCGAAGTTCGTGGCGGCGACGTCGTGGCCGCGCAGGTACCTGACTTCGATCGCCGGCCGTTCCAAAACCAGGTAGTCAGCAATCACAAAGGTGGGCACGTCCAGTCGGAGGCGTTGGTTCATGCAATCGGCTGCGGCGATCTGAACTTGTCGAGCAGCGCCCATCGACTCGTAAATCGTGGCTCCGGAGCAACTGACTCCGTTGAACAGGATGTGGGGCAGTCCGCTGTTGTCGCCGGTTAGCCCAAGCTTCAGGCTCATCCTCGATCCCACTTCCCGGTCTTTCCATCGCCCCATCACTTCGAACAGGCTATTGCCTTCCGACAGATTCGCGACTTCGGTTGCGATCGGATACCACGCGACATATCCCGCGCCTCGCACCGCAGTGAAACCTGGAGCAATCTGGTCCCAATCGGTGCTGTTTGCCGCTTCATCCGGAGTACCGATGCGCGTCAGGCGGGTCGCGTCGAGCAGGACGACTCCTTCGTAGGCGATCTCAAGTTCGATGGTCCCGTTGGGAGCGACCGGGTTCGGCAGTGTTACGACGGCTTCCGAGAGAGCGCCCGTGTGGTCGATGTCGGAAGTGTAGGGCTGAGTCAGAAACTGTACGGCCTTGTCGCCTGCCTTTACCGAGCGCCAGTCGAGCGACGAAGAGATCTGCAGTACGGCTATCTTCTGCGGCGTTTTCGAATCGTTCCGAAGAGTGATTTTGCCGCGGACTCCGAGGCGATTCTGTTCCGGTTCAATCTGGAGACTAAGGTCGTAGTTGGTGACGCTGAACGCTTCGCGGTCGAGGGCAAAACCGCTCACCACAGAGGCACAGAGGACAAAGAGGGAACCTAATAGCTTGTAGATGGACTGCATTTCGAACTTCATTTCGCTGCCGACAAGTTGTGCTTGGCGCGCCGCTGGCGCACGATTTCAAACAACACGACTGCTGCAGCCACAGAAACATTCAGCGACGGCACTTTGCCCAACATAGGAATCGAAACCAGGAAGTCGCACTTGCGTTTCACCAGATCGTGCAGGCCTTTGCCTTCTCCGCCCAGAACCAGTGCGCAGTCCATGTTGTAGTCCATTTCGTAGTAAGTCTGCTTGCCGCGCTCGTCGAGGCCGACCGTCCACACATTATGCTCTTTGAGATCTTCGATGCTGCGCGCGATGTTCGTGACCTTGGCGATGGGCATGTGCTCGCTCGCCCCAGCCGATACTTTCGTCACGGTTCCAGTGACGCTTGCGGAACGACGCTCAGGAATCACAATGCCGTTCGCTCCGGCTGCATCGGCCGTGCGCAGGATTGCTCCCAGATTGTGCGGGTCCTCAACGCCATCCAGGACGACGACCAGCGAGTATTCCGCGCGCTTGGCGGCGATGACATCTTCGAGATCGTTGTATTGCTTCGCCGAAGTGACGGCGACCACGCCTTGATGCGCCGTGTTGCCTGCCAGTTTGTCGAGTTCGGTGCGCTCGAGGAAGCGCACGTTTACGCCGAGGCGCCGGCAATCTTCGATCAGTCGCTGCAGGCGGATATCATGGCGCTCTTTCGCCATCCCGATCCACTCAAAAGCCCGCCCACGCGCCTTCAGCGCTTCGGTCACGGAGTTGATGCCATAGATGTAATGCATGAGTATTCAGTGTATCGAAAGTGCAGAGAAGCGGCGTGCCGAGGCCATCGTTGTCCGTATTTCGTGCGGCGTTGTCTGAAAGGTTGTGGGAGGGTGTGGAATGGCTTTGTGGGAGGGTTTGTGTAAGGAGTTGCGGCAGGGGTTTGTGCAGAGGTTGTGGAAGGGCACGGCTTCAGCCGTGCCGTTAATGCATCAAGAGAATCGGGCTTTAGCCCCTGAGGGCAACCACAATGTCGGCCGGTTCGGGCCGCTCGGTGTAATCCTCGTTTGCTGAGGCGTACAGCACCGTTCCGTCGCGCTCGAGGATATACGTTGCCGGAATCGGCAACTCCCAACTTTCATCGCCGTTGGTAAAGGGCAGATTCACGAAGGCTCGACGATACACAGCTTCCTGTAACGCAGGAACGCGATATGTCAGTCGAAACTGCCGGGCGACATTGTTGCCTGCATCCGAGAGCAGCGGAAACCGCAGTTTGTGCTGATCGTGCATGAAGAACGCTTGCTTCACCGTCTGCGGCGAGATGGCAAGTAGCGCCGCTCCAGTCCGCTCGATCTGAGGCAGGATGAGGTTCATCGATTCCATTTGCCCAACGCAGAACGGACACCAACGTCCGCGGATGAAGCAGAGAACGAGGCGTCCTCTGGCTAGCAAGTCAGTGGACGAAACCATCTTGCCGTTGTGATCGGGGAGTTCGAACGCGGGCGCATGTGCGCCGACTGGCAAGATGTTTGCCGCAAGATTTTGGGCTTTGAGTTCCTTGACAGCCTGCGCGTGGATGGCCTGCGTCTCGGGCGGAACGTATTTCGCAATCAGTTCCCTCCGCTCGGCATAAATCTCGCGTAACGGCCGCGCGTCAAGACCCGGCGAAGATTCTTCCAGCGAACGCCACTTCATATCAGCCCATGATGACATACATGGCCGCGCTGGCGCGTTGGCGATTTCACTCGCAAACGAGCCGATTGCAGACCTGTGGAGTACGGCAGTATATTGCATGGAGGCTAATTCGTTTGTTTACGGTTGCATTCGTTTCATTACGGAGGTCCCCCGTGTTCCGATCTGTGTTCCATGCGGTTCTGACCATTGTCTGCGGGTTTGCGGTCTCCCAGGCGCAGGAGTCTCTCACCAAGGCTCGCACTCAATACTTCCCTGATACGACCGATAACATCCACCTCGAGATGGTCTTCAACTACAACGTCACCGACATCAACACGGAATCCGGAGTGGTGGATATGGTGTGGGCATCCGATTATCCGAATCAACCGGAGGGTGTCTACAACACTGTCTACATCCCATATTCCGTGGACAACTTCACGAACAGCGTTGTTTGGTATCAGAAGCATCATCCCGATTGGCTGGAATATCACTGTGACCGGAAGACCCTTGCGTTTGAGTTTGGGTCTACGAGTCTGGCACCGATCGACTTTGCGAATCCCGCGGTGCAGGTTTATCAGTGGGAGAATTGGGTGGATGCTCCTTTGGCGCAAGGCTACGGAGGAATTGCCGTCGACACGATGTCGGCCAGCAGCAATTGGGGCCGCTGCGGCCATTACGATCTTTCCGGAAATTGGGTGCAGCAATACACGGGAAAGTTGCACGACCCTGCCTTTCAGCGCGACGAGTTGGCGTGGGAAGCCGCCACCTACAAGCACGTTCACAACTACTCAAAAACCGCAACGATGCAGGTGAATGTGTCGTACGAGTTCGGTTATTCGGAGTCGGTGAACTTGCAGCTCATGACGACGACCGATCTTCTGTTCGACGAGCGCGGCTTCACTAACTATGGAACTCCGCCGAATGTTCCGCCTCCGTTGCAATGGGAGCAGATCATGGGAGTGCTGCAATTCGTCCAGCGCAAAGGGATCTGCTACATGACGAATGGCGAAGAGTCAGAGCTTACGGCGGACATTCCGCAGTCGGCCCGTCTTTGGGTCATCGCCAACTATCTGCTGGTGAAGAACAATTGCACATATATGTACATGACGGGTTTCACCGCCGGCGGTGGCCAGGATTACGGCTCGCTGATCACCTTTCCCGAATACTCGATTCCGATCGGACATGCCACGGGCACGATGAAGAAGACGCAGGGCGTGTGGGCGCGCACGTATTCCGGAGGGCTGGCGCTGGTGAATCCTTATTACGCAACGGCAACCGTCAGTTTGCCGCCGGGATCGTATGTTGATGTGAATGGAAACTCTGTCGGGCCTACGGTGACGATGGCGGGACAGACCGGGCAGGTGCTGCTGAACGCACCGTAACGGACTCGATCCGTGCCGTCGGAACCTGAAGACTTCGTGAGAACGACATTTCACGATGGCGAAATGTCCTGCTAGGGATCCTTCGACTGCGTTGCCGTTCGCTTCGCTCGCGGCAACTCCGCTCAGGATGACAAGGCCCGATTTTGACTGAGTACCGAGTACTGAGTACTGGGTACTGTTCCGCTACATTCCAGGCAGCTTCATCCCAGCCAACCGCCTCGCGAAGCTCGGTTTCCCCATCTGCTTGAACATCTTCTTCATCTGCGCGTATTGGCGAAGAAGATTGTTCACTTCCTGCACGGTCGTGCCGGAGCCGCGGGCGATACGTTTGCGGCGGCTGCCGTTGATGACCTCGTGGTGGTTGCGCTCGTGCGAGGTCATTGAATTAATGATGGCCTCGACGCGGTTGATCTGCTTCTCGTCCACGTTGTCGGCAGCTTTCTGCAGGCCGGAGAATGGGCCGATCGACGGGAGCATTCCCATCAGGCTCTTCATCGATCCCATCTTCTTGACTTGGCGCAACTGGTCGCGGAAGTCTTCGAGCGAGAAGCCGTCTCCGGTAAGGGCCTTCGTCGCCATCTCCTGCGCCTTCTTCTTGTCGATCTGCGATTCAGCGCGCTCGATCAGCGAGAGAATGTCGCCCATGCCGAGAATGCGCGACACGATGCGGTCGGGATGGAACGGTTCCAGCGCGTCGTACTTTTCGCCGACACCGATGAACTTGATCGGTTGTCCTGTGACCTGTCGAATGGAGAGTGCAGCGCCGCCGCGAGCATCACCATCCATCTTTGTTAATACAACTCCGGTCAGCGAGAGCTTCTTGTGGAACTCTTCGGCGGAGCGGACGGCGTCTTGTCCGGTCATGGCGTCGGCGACGAAGAGGATCTCCGACGGATTGAGCAGCTTCTTCAGCGACTGCATCTCGTCCATAAGCTGGTCGTCGATGTGCAAACGGCCCGCGGTATCGACGATGAGCACGTCGCAGCCGGAGACGACGGCTTCGCGCCGCGCTTCTTTCACCAGACGTTCGACGGTCGCGGTATTGGCTTCGGTGACTTGTCCCTCGTAGATGTGGCTCTTGACGGCCTGCGCGACGACCTTCAACTGCTCGCGCGCGGCAGGACGGTAGACGTCGACCGAGACCAGCAGCGGACGATGTCCTCCAACTTTGAACCAGTTCGCCAGCTTGCCCGACGTGGTGGTCTTGCCGGAACCTTGCAGTCCGGCCATGAGCACGACTGTCGGCGGCTGCGATGCGAACTTCACGCGCGCGGTGTCTTTGCCGAGGATGTCGACCAGTTCGTCGCGCAGGATCTTGATGACCTGCTCTCCGGGCGAGAGCGCGGTCATCACTTCCTGACCGACAGCTTTGGCGCGAATCTGGTCGATGAGCTGCTTGACGACCTTGAAGTTGACGTCGGCTTCGAGCAGCGCGAGGCGGATTTCGCGCAGGGCCTCGTCAATGTTCTCCTCGGTGAGCTTGGCTTGCCCGCGGAGGGTCTTAAAGGCGCGTTGGAGTTTTTCCTGTAAGTTCTCGAACATAAGAATGATGATTCATTTTAGCAGCGGAGGCAAATCGGCAGGGAAGGCAAGGGCAGATGTCACAGAGGGGCTGTGAATTTCCCAGGCCCTAAGACCAGGCTGAGAGACGAGGGTTGGGTGACGACTAGCCCACCTTCGGCCGCACCATTTCGAATCGCTGGGTGGTTCGCGTGTACTGGATGCCGCCCATGCGTCCGATGAGGTCGAGCGAATTCCGGTCGAGCTTTCCTTCTTTCAGGTGGGCGTCGTCCACGTGGATCGAGACGATCTCACCGATCACCAGGCTACCGCTCTGCGGAGATGGCGAGAAATCGAGAATCTGATAGAGCTTGCATTCGAAGCTGACCGGCGACTCGGCTACGCGGGGTACTTTCACGATCTGCGATGGAGCAGACGCGATCTGCGCCAATTCGAACTCGTTGATCGAGGCGTCGTACTCTCCGCTGGTCAGGTTCATTGCTTCTGCCAGTTCGTAGGTGACCACATTGATGACGAATTCTTTGGTCTCGCGGATATTTCGCAGCGTGTCTTTGTCTTCCCCGTGGACAGAACCGGAGTGTTTTGGGGCGTCCGCAGTCCCGGCGCAAACGCGAGCAGCGGAGGCTCGACACAAACGCAGTTGAAGAATGAAAAGGGAGCAAGGTTCGGTTGTCCGGCAGCGCTGAGCGTGGAGACCCACGCAATCGGGCGGGGCGCGACCGAATTGAGGAGAGGCCATATAGTTCGCTGTGGGAAAGGTTCGAGGGGCTGAGGTTCATTCCATCGAGTATATCTTCGGAGTTGGTTCAGGAAGACAGGGAGACGGCCCGAAGCGGCGCCGCTACTCGCGCAAACACTTCTTTCGCCGCGATCACGGTGTTGCAGTGGATGGTGACGGTGTCTTCGACATTCTGGGCGTAGCCTCCGGCGTAGGTGACCATGACGGGTATGTCGCGGGCGCGGGCCACGCGGAAGACGAGTTCGTCGCGCTTTTTCAGTCCTTCGATCGTTAGATTGAGGCCGCCGAGTTGGTCTTCACGGTAGGGGTCGGCGCCCGCAATGTAGCACAGCATGTCGGGCTCGAACTGGCGCAGGCCGGAGCTGAGCGCGTTGTCGAGCCAGGCCAGGTAGTCGTCGTCGCCGGTGCCGTCGGGCAGATCGACATCGATCGAGGACGGCGGCTTAAAGAGCGGATAGTTGTTGTGCTGGTGCAGCGAGATGGTGAAGACGTCGCCGGCGTGGGCGCCGCGCATTTTCCCCCGCGGGGCGTTCGCGGGCGGTTCAACGGTCGAGGCCGACGACGATGGCAGTAGCGCGCTGGCGGTGCGAGTTCCGGCAAAAATCGCGGCGGTGCCGTTGCCTTGGTGCACGTCGCAGTCGACGGTCATGGCGGTGCGAATCTTGTCGTCGCGCTGCATTCTGCGGATGGCGACGGCAACGTCGTGGATCATGCAGAATCCTTCGCCGTGATCGGGGAAGGCGTGGTGAAATCCGCCGCCGATGCTGATGCAGACTTTGTCGGTCAGGCACTGGCGCGCGGCGAGGATCGATCCGCCGGCGGCGAGCCAGAACGCGTCTGCGAGATCGCGCGAGTAGGGAATTTCCATTTCCATTTCTTCGCGGGGGCTGAGCGTGCCGGTCTTCAGCTTCTGCACGTACTCGGGCTTGTGGACCAGCAGGATGTCCAGGTCGGTGGCGGGCTGGGGTTCGAGAAAATCGGTCGCGTCGGCGACGCCGGTGGAGATCAGGCGATCGCGGATGCGGCGGTATTTTTCGGCAGGGAAGACGTGGTTGCCGATGGGGAGGTAGTAGGCGTCGCTGTAGATGAGCTTGAAGGGGAGCATGACGAAGCAACATCATACGCCTCATCATTGTCATCCTGAGGCGGCGCAGCCGGGGTGAGGACCGACGTTCGAAGGAGGTCGTGATGCAACTCTTGGGCAGCGAGGCGCGCGCATGCAGCATTGCTAGATCCTTCGCTATGCCTCGAGGATGACAATCCTCAGAAGACTATTTCTTTTTCCCACCTGCAGCGTTGGCGCGACCATTGACCGGCGCACCGGCACGATCGCGCCTTTCGACGGGATCGGCGGCGGCGTTGGCGCGCGTTAGCACTTCCTCCTGGATGTATTGCACGAATTCCTGGATCTGGCGCTGCATCTCTTCCATGCGTTCGCGCATTTGCAGGATGATCGCCATGCCACTGATGTTGACGCCGAGGTCGCGCGCCAGCGACAGGATGAATTCCAGGCGCTGCAGATCTTCGTCGGTGTAGAGGCGGGTGTTGCCTTCGGTGCGCGAGGGCTTGAGCAGGCCTTCGCGCTCGTAGAGCCGCAGGGTTTGCGGATGAATTCCGTACATCTCGGCGACGGCCGAGATCATGTAGGCACCTTTGGATTTGCGTTTCGTCATCGGGTCTAAAGCTCTCTCTCAATTGATTTTAGAGCACTGGCATTCTTCTTCCTAATTGACAGTGCAGAATACACGCCAAACCCCAAGAGCGCATCTGGGCATCCAAATTTCGGAGGCTATTATGAACGAAAATGATGCTATCAGTGTGGTCGAAAATCTTATCGAGACGTGCAAAGACGGACAGAAGGGCTATCAGGAGGCGGCTTCGAAGGTAAAGCGCAGCGACTTGAAGACGTTTTTCAACGAACAGAGCCTGGAACGCGCACGGTTTGCGGGAGAGCTCGAGGGAGAGCTGGTTCGTTTGGGCAAGCCGGATAAAAAGGTCTCAGGGTCAGTTGCCGGGTCGCTGCATCGTGCGTGGGTTGACACGAAGGTTGCTTTGGGCGGCGGCGATAAGACGGTTCTGGATTGGCTGGAGCATGGTGAGGACATTGCCAAGGATGCTTATCAGAAGGCGGTCACCGGTGACTTGCCGGAAAATATCGCTCAGATCGTGCGCCGGCAGAATGCCAGCGTGCTGGCGGCGCATCACAAGGTGAAGAGCTTGCGCGACACGGCCGAGGCTGCGGCGTAGCTCAAGGCTTGTAGGATGACATTGCCGGGCTTGCCCGGCGGACAGCCGAGGGCGGCTGTCCTCACATAGAACCTGCAAATCAAAAAGGACCGGGATTTTCCCGGTCCTCTTTTCTTCGCGAACTGAATCAGGCTGCTGGTTGGGGCTTTTCTTCTCGCGCTGTCCAGCCGGAAGGCTTGAGGGCGTGATTGATGAAGTAAACGACGAAGCCCGCCGCGATCAGGATCATCCCGAAGGCGAACGAACTCATCCCCAGGATGGACTCGTGCTCGCTGCGGAAGATTGAGAATCCGAGTAGGAGCATAGGAGGAATGCCGATCGCGATGGCGCCGAACAGGCCTCCGGGAACCTTGAACGGGCGCTTCAGGTTCGGTTCGCGGAAGCGAAGAACGGCCAGCGCTAGGAATTCCAGGAACAAACTGGTGCCGTAAATCAGGATGTCGAGCGTGACCAGACGTTCAAAACCCAACAGTAGGCACGGCATCCAGAAGCAGGCGAGGATAACGATCGCCACCCATGGAGCTTTTGACTTGGGATGGAGCTTGCCGAAAATTTTCGGAAGCATTCCATCCTGAGCCATGGCGAGAGGCAGGCGCGAATAGCTCATGACCAGAGCGTTGAACATGCCGAAGCCACTGATCATGCCGCCGAGGGCGAGGCCGAAGCGGAGCAACGGGCCGCCGAGAAATCCAGCGATGTCAGCCCAGAATCCGGTATCCCAGGAGCTAGCGGGAAGGCCGGTCATCCACATGGCCGCGACCGGAACGATGTAACTCACGGCAACGATGAAGACGGCAACCAGCATGGCGCGCGGATAGGTGCGCTGCGGCTTTTCGACCTCGGTGGCGATGGTTGAGGCATTGTCCCATCCCATATAGTTCCACATGCAGATGAGCAATCCGGTGAGGATGCCGACATCGGAGTTCGAGGGCTTGGTTGCGACTGCGAGAGCGCCAAGCTTAAACGGAGCAATGCAGACAATCGCCAGGAAAGGCGCCGATAGAGCGAAGAACAGCCAGAGCGAAGTGTGGGAGACGACCTTCACGCCGGCGATGTTGAGAAGGGCGCAGGCGGCGACGACCGCGATACCCACGCATAGCCCGCGATGTCCTTCCTGGAACCAAGGGAACAGTCGGTCCAGGTAGAGCACGAACAGCGTGGGGTAAATCGCCATGTCGAAGATCGAGGCGACGAGCGAGAGCCAGGCTTCCTGAAATCCCCAGAAGTTGCCCATGGCACGGCGCACCCAGGCGTAGTAGCCGCCTTCGAAAGGCAGCGCGCTCGACAACTCGCCGATCATGAAGGCCGTAGGCAGGCTCCAGAGCAGCGGGGTGAGCAGCAGAATCAGGATCGCGCGTCCGTAGCCGGCGCCGTGCACGATGTCTTCGGTGCCATAGGTTCCGCCCGACACCATAAAGAAGGTCGCGGCGACCAGGGGCCACAAGCGTGAGGCGGACGAATTTCTTCCGGTTGGGGACGACGGAGAGCTGCTGGGGATTTTCGGGTTGTTGACGCGGGGCGCTAGCTGTTGCCAATTTCTATGTGTTCCTCCTGAAGCGACTCACTCTCACCACCGCGTCTCCCTTGAAAAATCTTTCTCGCGGCTCCCGGGTAAGAGCGATTCCCGGGCATTTCGGCGAAGTTAGTTCGCATTTGTGAGATTACGGGAAATTTCCACAGATGCAAGATTTTTTTGGATTATTTTGCAAATTTTTGTAAGCGAGCGGTGTGGTACGGAGGTAATGCTTAAAACCTTCAACCACAGAGGGCACAGAGGACCACGGGGGAATGCTTTACTTCTCCCAATTGTGGCCGTCGACCATGCGCTTGATTCCGTCGCGGAGGTGCAGGACATTAAAGTTAATTAAGAGGCCTACATTCATTCCACTCAGGCGCATGTACGACAGGAGTTGCGCTTCGTGGAGCGGGTGGATTGATTCGACGGACTTCACTTCGATCACGACTCTGCCTTCGACCACTACGTCGATTCGGTATCCGACTTCTAGTTTTTGGCCTTCGTAGATCACCGGCAGACCGACTTGCGTCGCCACGCTCAGGCCCCTTGCGCTCAGTTCGTGCGCCAGACAGGCTTGGTATGCGCTCTCAAGAAGACCGGGGCCAAGAATGGTGTGCACCTTCATGGCAGAATTCACGATCGAGCCTGTTATGTCGTTTAGTGAAGGGAGTGAGAGCGTACTGGCGATGCCATTCCTAGTGCATAGCATAACTACCCTGTGTTCCTCTGTGACCCCTGTGGTGAAAAGAGTTTTTTCCGATTTCAAAATCGGGAAACAAAGAAATCACCACAGGCGGCACAGAGGAACACTGGGGAAAAGACCGGGTCGGACTAGACCTTCGTCCAAAGCTCCGCGCGCGGGTCTTCGGGGTTCAGTTTGGCCAGTTCGCGGAGGAGTTCTTTGGTGCGCTCGTCACGGGGCATGGGGACGGTCACGGTGATCTCGACGATCTCGTCCCCGCGCTGGCCGTCCTTTGTGGCGGAGGGCACACCTTTTTCCCGCAGGCGCAGCTTCTGACCGGACTGGGTTCCGGGCGGAATCTTGAGCAGGGCGCGCCCGTCGATTGTGGGCACTTCGATCTTGGCACCGAGCGCGGCTTCGGTTGCGTTTACCGGGACGGTCAGATAAATGTCGTCGCCGTCGCGGCGGAAGATTGGGTGCGGCTCGGTGCGGATGATTACATAGAGATCGCCGGGCGTGCCGCCGTGCGCGCCGGCATTGCCTTTGCCGGGAACACGAATGCGCTGGCCGTCGCGGGTGCCGGCCTTGATGCGGACTTCAAGCGGTTCGGTTTTGGTGACCGTGCCCTCGCCGTGGCAAGTGGGGCAGGTCGTCAGATTCTTACCGGTGCCATGGCAGCGCGGACACTGTACGTTGAACTTCATCCGTCCGCCGGTTTGCGTGATCTGGCCGGTTCCGTTGCACTCCGGACATTTGCCGGGAGCTTCCAGGAAACCTTGGCCGTGGCAATTCGAGCAGACGTCCTGGCGCGAGATATTCAGGCGCAACACGCCGCCGCGGATGGCCGTCCAGAAAGGAACGTTGACTTGGTATTCGAGATCGGTGCCGGGTTCGGGGCCTTCCTCGGCAGCCGCGGCGCCACGTCCTCCGCCGAAAATGCCTCCGAAGATGTCGCGGAAGCTGCTGCTGCCGCTGCCACCGCCGCTGCGCCGGCCACGGTTTGCGCTGTCGACCAGGTCAGAGAAATCAAACCCGCTGAAATCGAAGGGGACTCCCTGCCCGCCGTCCTGCGATCCGCCCTGGAAACCTCCTGGGAAGCCGCCGGCTCCTCCTGGCGATCCGCCGCCGGCGCGAGCATAAGCTTCGGCTGTCGCGGGATCGATGTTGTCAGAGTAGAACCCAACCTGATCGTAGATCTTGCGTTTCTTGGGATCACTGAGGACGTCGTTGGCTTCGGAAAGCGCTTTGAACTTTTCCTCGGCCGCCTTGTCCCCTGGATTGACGTCAGGATGGTATTTGCGCGCCAGCTTGCGGAACGCCTTGCGGATGTCGTCCGCCGAGGCGCTCTTCTTCACACCGAGAATCTCGTAGAAGTCCTTCTTGTTTGAAGTGGCCATTTTGCTAAGGCATCCTCAAGCAACCTGTGTCGATGATCCGGTCAAAGAATTGGGCTGCTTCGGCGGAGACGTCGTGATACCAGACGATGTCAAACATCCATGAAATCGAACGCCAGTGTCGGCTTCCGGGCGTGGTCCCGCGAACGTCGATTATTCCAGAGTCACTGTCGCCACGCTCCAGAACGGTCGAGGCCTCCCTATACCACTGCTCCGGAGCGATATATCCGAATCCCCCGCCAATCTGCGAGCCTGACCAGATAATCAGCTCCTCCTTCCGATTTCCCGGAAATGAAAGAAAAACTCTCGAGTTGTCGGTGTCGGGCTCACCCTTTTTCGCTTTGGCAGATCGTGCAGCTTGAAACAGGAGTCTGTCGCCATAGCGTCGTTGTCGCTGTTGCTCCCCGGTGCAGCGCAAAACCTTCCAGCCCGAATCCTCCAAGGGCAGCGTTATGTTTAAGGTGGTTTCGGTTGCCGTGCGTTTGTACGTGAAAGGACGGTAACCGTTTTTTCGAAAGAAAATGATCTGCCCCACCGAGGCAAGACTATAGTTGCCGTCTGCGTCGGTCTGGACCCTGAACTCCCTGGGACCGCCTGCTGCAAGTTCCTGGGTCCCCGCAACCATGACGTTTGCGATCGGTTGGGCGTGGCTATCAGTGACCCGTCCCGTGACGCTTGCATCCTGCGCGGCCAGGGAGATAGACAGCATCAAGCAGGCCACGGCCATCGCCCACGTCTTCGCGCCGAGGCTGTCGTAGTAATCCTTCTTGGAAGTGTTTGCCATCGCGCGCAATCTTAAATCGGATCACGGACAAGCCCGAGTTCAGTTCAGAATCCTTCGCCGCTCTTTGTCTTCGATAACGACCTTCAGATCTTCGGATTCTGCCCCGTCCACATAGACGGGGACGCGCCGGGTTCCGGTGGCGCCTTCCACAAAAACGAGCCAACGCCTCTCATCCTCGGCGAGGCTCAAAAAATACGTTTCCCCATTGACTTGAAAATCCACTCAACTCCTCCTAAAACCTGGTCACGGATCACACGGATTGTCACGGATTATTTGATCCGTGTCGATCCGCGAAGAATCCGTGGCCCATTTCTTCTTGGTTACTTCTTGTCTTCTACGTCCACGTACTCTGCGTCGATGACGCCTTCGTCTTTCTTTTGGCCCTGACCGTTGGCGCCAGAGTCGCCGCCTGCGGTGGTGCCCGGCGTTGGACCGCCCGGCGCCGCTCCCGCCGCCGGTTGAGCCGCTTTGTACATCTGTTCGGCCAGCTTGTGCGAAGCCTGTGTTAACGTTTCGCGTGCCTTGTCCATCGTGGCCTTGTCATTCGACTCCAGGGCCTTTTTGGCGTCGGCGATGGCGTTCTCTACATCTCCACGGTCCGAGCCGGAGATCTTGTCGCCCTGCTCGCGCAGCATCTTCTCGATGTTGTAGACCATCGAGTCGAGCTGGTTCTTGGCGTCGATCAGATCGCGCTGCGCCTTGTCTTCGGCTGCGTGCGCATCGGCTTCCTTGGCCATGCGCTCGACTTCTTCCTTCGACAAGCCGGAAGAAGACGTGATCGTGATCTTCTGATCCTTTTGCGTGGCCATATCTTTCGCGGTCACGTTCAGGATGCCGTTGGCGTCGATGTCGAACGTCACTTCAATCTGCGGCACTCCACGCGGAGCCGGCGGAATCCCAGTCAGATGGAACTTGCCGAGGGTCCGGTTCTGCGCCGCCAAGGGACGCTCGCCCTGCAGTACGTGAACTTCGACTGAGGTCTGGCTATCGGCCGCGGTCGAGAACGTCTCCGTCTTCTTAGTAGGAATGGTCGTGTTGCGCGGGATCATCGGCGTGGCAACGCCGCCCAGCGTTTCAATCGCCAGTGACAGCGGAGTTACGTCCAGCAGCAGAAGATCTTTCACTTCGCCGCCCAGCACGCCACCCTGAATCGCAGCTCCAATCGCGACCACTTCGTCGGGATTCACGCCCTTGTGGCCTTCCTTGCCGAACAATTCCTTCACCAGCGCCTGAATGCGCGGCATGCGGGTCTGTCCGCCAACCAGCACCACTTCGTTGATCTTGCTGGTATCGACGCCCGCATCTTTCAAGCACTGCTTGCACGGACCCACCGAGCGCTGAATGATGTCTTCCACCATGCCTTCGAGCTTGGCGCGGGTCAGTTTCTGCACCAGGTGCTTGGGACCGCTAGCATCGGCCGTGATGAAGGGCAGATTGATTTCAGTCTCCATGGTTGTGGAGAGCTCGATCTTCGCCCGCTCGGCCGCGTCGCGCAGACGCTGCAGAGCCATCTCGTTGCCCTTGCCGCGCAGGTCGAGTCCTTCGTTCTTCTTGAATTCGTCAATGAGCCAGTCGACGATGCGCTGGTCGAGGTTGTCGCCGCCCAGGTGCGTGTCGCCATTGGTGGCTTTGACTTCGATGACGCCTTCGCCCACTTCCAGCACGGAAATGTCGAACGTTCCGCCGCCGAAGTCGTATACGGCGATCATTTCGTCCTTCGTCTTGTCGAGGCCGTAGGCCAGTGCCGCTGCCGTGGGCTCGTTGATGATGCGCTTCACTTCAAGGCCGGCAATCTGCCCGGCGTCTTTAGTCGCCTGGCGTTGCGCGTCGTTGAAGTACGCCGGCACGGTGATTACCGCCTCGGTGACTTTCTCGCCAAGATAGTCTTCCGCCGCCTTCTTTAGTTTCTGCAGAATCAGCGCGGAAATCTGTGGTGGGGTGTATTCCTTGCCCTGCGCCAGCACCGCGACGTGGTCGCCCGACTGAACGACCTTGTAGGGCACCATCTTGATCTCTTCGGTGACTTCGTTGAAACGACGTCCCATGAACCGCTTGATGGAATAAACGGTGTTCTCGGGATTGGTGATCGCTTGCCGCTTTGCGACCTGCCCGACAAGGCGTTCACCAGTCTTGGTAAAGCCGACTACGGAAGGCGTGGTTCGCCCTCCTTCTTCATTAGGGATCACTTTGGGCTCGCCGCCCTCCATGACCGCCACACAGGAATTGGTTGTGCCGAGGTCAATTCCAATAATCTTTCCCATAGAATGCTCCTCCTAAAACGATAAGTGCTTTAAAATCAGCGCCTATATGATTGCGTCAAGGCTCATGCTAAGACTTGAGTGAATCGTTGTCAAGGTTTAGATGCGGCGGGAATAGAAGAGGATGCGGTAGTTTTTCGGGACTTGGCTGCCTGTGGGCGGTTCTTGGCGCAATCTTTGCGAACGTCCCACCTTCCTTTCTCTGTCATTGGAATTGGCTGTTTCGAATCGGAACTGAACTTTCGGAAAACTGCGTTTGGGTGGCGCAGCGCTTCCAGCGCTGCGATAGGGTGGCCTAGAAAGAGCGGCTTTAGCCGCCGAGGTGCTTATGGCTGCACCGCCCCGAGGGAACACCGGATACAGCGTCTATTTCATCACCGCTTCCACCTTTCAACGAATCCTGCTGTTTCGCCGGGAGCCGATGGCGGGTCTGTTTGTGGAAGTGCTGTTCCATTATCGAGATCACAAGAACTATCTGCTCCACGAATTTGTTCTAATGCCCGATCACTTCCATCTGCTGATCTCGCCCACCCTGAGCCTCGAACGATCTCTGCAACTGATCAAGGGAGGGTTTTCTTATCGCGCGAAAAAGGAAGTGGGATTCGCCGGAGAAATTTGGGAGAAGAGCTTCTACGACCGGCGCGTTCGCGGGGCAGAAGACTATTACAACTTCAAACAATATATCCGCCAGAATCCAATCAAACAGGGGCTGGCAGCCTCGCTTGCGGATTATCCCTACGGTTCAGCGCGGCCTGAATTTGTGATCGACGAGGTACCCCAGCGGCTGAAGCCGTCCAGCTTAACCGCCTAAACCGCAGCGCTGGAAGCGCTGCGCCACCCAAAATCGGTCGCCCCCAAAAATCGTCGACCCAAGATAGGTGGCTCAACATCGCGAACCCAAGATCAATCGACCCAGAAATCAGTGACCCAGAATCAGTGACCCAAAATCTGTAACGCTCTAATGCGAAATCGGCGCGTTCTTGCGCTGGTCGTTCACCGTGTATCCAGCGGGCAGTTGCAACAACTGGGGGTCCGGATCGCTGGTGGAGATCTCGGTGATCGTGAAGGTTTGCTTGCCGAAATAGGGGCTGGAGCGGATCGATAGCAGGTTGAGGCCCAGCTGTTGCGAGTGCCAGTATTCGCTCATGCTGTTGAGTGGCTGATCGTTGCCGAGGACGCCGACATTGGTGACCGTGGTTTCGCGAATCCCTACGGTCTCGATTCCAAGAATGTTGCGAGTTCCAAGATCTTCCCAGACATCACTCCCCTCGCCGTCCTCCAGTTGGTGGGTGGAACCCTTTCGCAGCGTTGCACCCGACAGATCCGATTCCGGATCGTAGACGAGCAGATCGCAGATGTGTCTTTGGGGACTGCAGTTATAGAGTGTGTGCTGCTTGGGGTCGGCGAGTTGAATCCAGTTCATGGACGACTTCACATTGAGCCCTTGGGCACCAGATACCAGCGCTCTTCGTAGATGCGGCCATCTGCGTTGCGCGCAATGTGCCGCTGGTTGACGAATGTCATGCTCCCGCCGTCCGCCGCATATTTCACGGCCTCGGTTGCCAGGGTTGCGGAAAATGGCGCGTGGGGAATGGGGGGAATTACGATGCTCTCGAGCACCTCGCGGACTCCACCGTCCTGCGCAGGCTGAGGGTGTCGCGGAGTTGGCGGGACTTCCGAACGCTGGACCTGCTGCGGTGGCGGCTCTTGCGTCTGTGCCGCGCAAACCATACTGCTGAGCCCGAGAATCCCGGCGAGCACCATACGCATGGGAACCCCTCCCAGTGGAAGAATGCTACGTCGGTCAACGGCCAAGCGTCAACGCCAACCCAGCCGGATTACTCCGGCTCGACGACCCACAAGGGTTCTCCGCCCAGTGAGTGATAGAAGCCCCATCCCGCGAGCGCGACCACGCTAAGCAGGGCCAGCGCGGTTGAACTCATGTACCACGCGGAAAAGTCCGCGGTGAAAGGAATGCTCCCGAGAAGGTCCACGGTAAACGCTCCAACAGCCAGCGGCACCAGCCCGAAGCGAAGAACGATTAACGCTAGAATGCCCCAGACGAGGAGGATGACCGGGAGATCAACGGCAAGATGCGTGCTTTGCAGTCCACGCATCACGAGAAAGACCGCGACGAACAAGACCGCCGCAATCCAATCGGAGCGCAGGGCCTTCAGTCCTACTAGCCGGAAGAGGAACTCCACCAGCACCTTTAATCCCAGGAGCAGGAAGAAGAATTGCAGCGTGCCGAAAATCGCGTTAGGGATCTGCGACAGCCACTGGCCCAGCGCGTGGCGTCCTCCCATCAGGTAGTCGGACGAACTCAACGGGGGCGCGGCGCCCAAGCGCGCCAGAGGGATATTGCTGAGCTGAAAGATTACGAGCCACAAGATGCCGAAAGCCACTCCGAACAGGATGTCGCGCCCCACCACCGGGTCACGCAACTGACCGGAGATCAGGCGGCTCCAGGAAATGATGGCCTGCGGCCAGTTGCGGCGAATCCACGGCTCAATTGCCAGGTACAGCATCCACATGGCGCCGCCCCACAGCAGCGCGCTGGAAATCGTCAGGATCAAGTACCCGAAGGTCTGGAATCCGGCGACGAAGTGCGAGCGGCACAACCAGAGTCCGATTTCCAGAATGAACATGACCGCTGCGAGGCGGAATGCTCCTTCGCGGTCCCCGCGGCCATGACGATAATTGCGGCGGGCCAGAAGCGCACCCCCGGCCAGGACGGCAGTCAGCAGAAACACACTGATCATCTGGCTCGCCCGATTTTTCTTCTCGTCAGCGGAATGATCGGTGACCATCCGCCAAGGCTTATTCCAGTCGCCGATCATTGCGAAAAATACGGGCTTGCCGTGCCACGCGGCGGCCTCGACTCGTAGCGGACGCGTCGACCCCGGCCAGACTCCGGTCCATGCCGCGCGCGCGTCGGCCATCGCCAGAGAATTCCATTCCGGCTGCGCTGACTGCAGTTTCGATACGTCGACTGCGGCGGCGGAGAACAGGGAACTCCAATCGGGCGGCACGGTGGGTGGCGAGGTAGTGTCTTTCTGCGGTGGGATCACCTGCAGGTAAATCAGCCTGCCCTTGGCGTCGAGCTTTACGTTGACCATGCCCGAGACTGTGGTGTCGGGATCTTCTTCCCCGACAATGCCGGGAATCAGAAAACTGTCGTGGTAGCTGTCAGCTCCCAACTCGTCTGGACTCTGCCTGTACCAGAACTGCAGGATGGTTGGGCGCGCGGCGAGCACCTCATCCCAGTTCGGAGGGGTCTTGCTGTTCTTTTCTACCGAGTCACGGAAATTTGTGTCGAAGTCGAATCCATAGGCACTGTCTGCGGGCTTATCCGGATAGCCGACTTGCGTCACGACTTCGCGCGCCCGGTGCGCCAGAACCTCAGGAGTCTGTTCGAGATGCATCTTCTCGATGGCGCTGTAGCGGATGGTGAGGTAGGTTCCGACCGCCAGCCCCAGCAGCACGAAGATGAGACACGCGACGGCGATGCGCGGGCGCAGCCCCGTGGTTTCGCCGGAGGCCGCCACCAGTTGCGGCGACGGGGTCTCTCCAGCGGCCAGAGCCGCAGCTAGCGGATCGCCGCCCGGCAGCGCAGCAGCGACGGCCAGGGCGGTGGCCGGACGGCTTGAAGGGTCCGTCTCCAGGCAGCGCAGAATAACCTTCTCCACGACCGGATCAAGATCTTTCACTACCGACGAGGGACGGCTGGGAGTGCGGTCTGACCCCGCGTGCAGTAGTTTCGCCGCCGATTCCGCGAACGCCCGCTTGCCCGTAAAGACTTCATACAGCACCAGACCGAGTGCATAGATATCGCTGCGTGCGGAGACCTCTTTCCCCGAAAGCTGTTCGGGGGACATGTAAGCGGGAGTGCCACTGCGAACTTCAGGACCACGAATGTCGTCGGCGACGCCGGCGAGACCGAAATCCGTGATCACGACTTGGCCGCGCCCATCGAGCATGATGTTGGCGGGCTTCAGGTCGCGATGCAGGACTCCCTTGGCGTGAGCGGCGGCGAGTCCAGCGCAAAGATGGCGTGCGATGTCGAGAGCCTTGTCTGGCGGGAGACGTCCGATGCGGCGCAACAGGGAAGCGAGATCTTCGCCGTCGACATACTCCATGGTGAAGAAGGTCTGGCCTTCGACGTCGCCCACATCGTAGACACGGCAAACATTGGGATGGGATACCCGGCGCGCCATGCGCACTTCGTTGCGAAAACGTTCCAGCAAGCCTTCGTCGTGAGCGGCGTCGTCGGGCAGAAACTTCATCGCGACTCGCCTGCCCCAGCGTCAGATCGTCGGCGCGGTAGACCTCGCCCATGCCGCCTTTTCCCGAGGAGAGCGATGATGCGATAGCGTCCGGCGAGGAGGCGGCCCGGAAGAAAGCGACCTTCGTTCAACAGATACTCGGCGGAACTCGAGGATCGCGAGGACGGAGGACGCGAAGACGACGATGGCCGCGGCGCTTTCGGCGAGGTAGCCGTGGCAAAGTCGAGGGTCGCCAGGTCGTCGGTATTCGAAATCGGCCGTCCGCAGGAAGAGCAGAAAGCAACGGTGTCCGATAGCTCAGTTCCGCAGTATGCGCACTTGATCATGGAAATTCCCGCTACAGTCTACAGAACCGGCAGACGTCGGCTGGATCGAGTTTCTGTGAGGAGGTCGAGGCCTGACGCGTTTGTATTACCATCCAAAGCGATGACTTCACGCTTGCGGCTCAAGCTGAGAGATCCGCTATTTCTTCTATGCCTGACGGCGGGCCTGCTCGCTTTCGTCGTGCAATCCGGCGAATTGGGGACGGCTGACACCATGCATCGTCTCCAGACCACGCATTGGCTCTGGACTTCCCAGCCGCAGGTCTTTCCCAACGAATATCCTGAGTTCGGTTTGCATGGCCGGGGAGGCCGCATCTTCAGTTGGTATGGGATCGGCCAATCGCTGCTCATGCTTCCCGCCGATCTGGTGGGAACGTGGATCGCGCACTGGCGAGTTTTCTCACAATACGAAGATGACCCTGCCGTGCGCAGCATTGTTGTCAGCTATAGCACCAATATTCTGGTGAATGTGCTGACTGCTGCTGATCGCGTTCCGCCTGCTGCGACAGTTGCGATTCTCTGTGAAAGAAACCGTGGCGGGAGTCCTGGCGCTCATGTTCTGCACGACCCACCTGCATTACACGCAGAACATGCAGGAGAACAACTACATCATGCTGCTGACGCTGACTGGATTTTCTTTCCAGTACGAGTGGCTGCGGAGCGGCAAGGCTCGAGCGCTCTGTCTTCGGCTCGCTCGCGCTTGGATTGAATCTGTTAACGCGAGTGACGACGGGTCTTGACCTGATTGCCGGAGGCGTTTTCCTGCTGGTTATCTTATGGTTCGAGCAGTTGCGCGGCCGCTCGTTGTTGGAACGCCTGCTGATCTATTGCAAGGTTTGCGTTCCAATTTATGCCTTCTTCGCGATCGTCGAACGTCTGTATAGCTTCTATCGCTTCGGATCATTGACCCAGACGTATATTCCAATCTTTGCGCGGGAATCGCGGCTGCAGGATCCGACGCTCCCCGCAAACTTCCCCTGGAGCACGCCGTTTCATGAAGGTGTGCTGGGCGCGCTATTCAAGCCGGAGAAATCAATCTTTCTGTTCGATCCGGTGCTGGTGGTTGCACTGGTACTGCTTGTGGTCTTGTGGAAACGTCTCGACGTGGAAGTGCGCGCCTACGCCGTGACCGCTCTATTTCTGCTGATCGGATATATCAGCTTCTACGCGCGGTACACCTACTGGGCGGGCGACTTTGCCTGGGGTGACAGGTACGTGTCGACCTCGGTGGAAATGGTGGCGCTGCTCGCCGCGCCATTGTTGCTGCGGTATCGAGCGAATCTGAGCCCGTGGATCTGGCGTGGCTGCGTGGCCCTATTCGCTGTGAGTTTCGTCGTCCAGATCGCGTCTCTCGCGTTCTGGCTGCCACTTGAGATCTATCAGATGGAGACGCTCGGGCATCCAACGTTCGTGATCGCGTTGCGGTTCAAAAACATCGCCGCCTTTATTCTCGGCAAGATGGATGCCTGGGGCTTGAATACCGACGAGCTGTCACAAGATCCTTGGGACTATGTGCACATCACGACGTGGAACTTTTTTCCATTCTTGCTGCACAGGGTTGGGGCGGCGCCGGCTTGGGTGGTGAAGACCGCGTTCGCGGTTTGGACCGTGAGCATCGCATCCCTGGCCGCCATCTTGTTGCGATTGAGAACGCAACTACTGCAGGATGCGCTCGTTAAGGCTTCTTCTTAGTTGCCTTCGGCTTCAGAGTCTTCACGTAGGCGTAGCTCAACGCAAGATACTTTTCGAGCGCCTTGGTATTGTTCAGCAAGGTGTCCGGCACCGTGACGCATTCCTTCATCACAGCTCCGTACGCCTCATACAGCTTCGTCTTGTATTTCTTCAGAAACTTTTCCCGCTCGTCCTCCGGCAGCCGGAGCGCCATCACGCCCTTGGGGCCAAGCAGAAGGGAAAACATGTGGCCATTCAGAGAAGTGTAAGGATTGGCCGCGCCTTTGCGTTCTATCTCCGGATGCGTGGCGATGAGCTTGTCATAGAGAGCTAATTTGTCGGCGGGGATATCAGGTTTTTTCGGTGAGCTCATAAGGCTTCCTTCGCTCGAATTAGATCGAAACGCGAAGCAGGATACACCGGATCGCGGTGAGAGTTGTCAGCGCCCCGACGAACACCACGACGTTCGTGCCTTACTCTACCGTGACCGACTTTGCCAGGTTCCGTGGCTGATCGACGTCGCATCCCCGGCGCACTGCGATGTGGTAGGCCAGCAACTGAAGCGGGACGATCTCGAGAATCGGCGATAACTCTTCCGGTGCAGCCGGAACGTAGAGCACATGGTCCGCCGCTTCCTTGATCTCTTCGTCGCCCTCGGTGGCAAGCGCGATCACAACCCCGGAGCGCGCCTTCACTTCCTTCAGGTTGGAGATCGTTTTTTCGTAGCGCAAGACCGAGCCCGGATTATTCACGTCGCGCGTTGCGATGACTACGACCGGCAGATTTTCGTCGATTAGAGCATTCGGCCCGTGCTTCATCTCTCCTGCGGGATAGCCTTCGGCATGAATGTAGGAAATCTCTTTCAGCTTGAGTGCGCCTTCGAGCGCGATCGGATAGTGAATGCCGCGCCCCAGAAACAGGAAGTCGTGGACCTTCTGGTAACGCTTCGCCAACTCGTCGCAAGCCGGATCCTGCGTGAGGACGGTTTCGAGTTTGGCCGGGATGCGTGTCAGTTCCAGCATCGCGGCTCGCGACTGCTCGGTCGTCATGACGCCACGCACCTGCGCCAGATACATGGCGAAGATGTAAAGCGCGGTGAGCTGTCCTGTGAACGCCTTCGTGGAAGCCACGCCGATCTCAGGACCGGCATGGGTGTAAATCGTGCCTGCCGCTTCGCGCGTGATCATCGAGCCCACGACGTTACAGATAGCCAGTGTTTTCGATCCTTTGGCTTTGGCTTCGCGCTGGGCGGCGATGGTGTCGGCCGTCTCGCCGGACTGGGAAATAACCAGCGTAATGGTGTCGGGATCCACAATCGGATTGCGATAGCGCCACTCGCTCGCGTAGTCCACTTCTACTGGCACACGAGCCAGGGTTTCAATCATGAACTTGCCAGCCTGTCCAGCGTGCCAGCTCGTGCCACAGGCGATGATGTTGATCTTGCTGGCGGCGCGAAATTCCGCCTCGCTGATCTGCATCTCCTCGAGAAAGATGTGCCCGGTGTCCTGCGAGACGCGTCCGAGGGCAGTGTCGCGAACGGCGCGCGGCTGCTCGTAAATCTCCTTGAGCATGAAATGCTTGAAGCCGCCTTTTTCGGCAAGGATAGGATCCCAGGTGACGTGCTGGATCTGCCGCCGCACGGGCCTTCCGTCGAAATCGGAGAGATGCACGCCGTCGGGCGTGACCACAGCCATGTCTCCGTCCGCCAGAAAAAAAATGTCGCGTGTGTGATTCAGGATGGCAGGCACGTCAGATGCGACGAAGTACTCGTCGTTTCCCAATCCAATGACGGCCGGCGGGCCGTTGCGCGCGGCCACAATCTTGTTGGGATCGTCGGTCGAAATCACAGCCAGAGCGAAGACGCCGGTGAGCTGTTTCACGGTTTGTCGAACCGCGTCTTCGAGGGTAGGACGCCTGCCGTTTCCTGAACTCGCAGAATATTTCTCAACGAGATGGGCGATGATTTCAGTGTCGGTCTCAGTGGTGAACTTGTGGCCTTCCTCGATCAGTTTCTTCTTCAGGCTGAGATAGTTCTCGACGATGCCGTTGTGTACGACAACGATCTTGCCTGTGCAGTCGCGATGAGGATGCGCGTTTTCTTCCGTCGGACGTCCGTGGGTTGCCCAGCGAGTATGCCCGATGCCATAGCTTCCGTGGATCGGCCTCTGGCGGATGACCTCTTCCAGATTGCGCAGTTTGCCCTCGGCCCGGCGCAATTGCAGCCCGTCTCCGTCGCCGGCTACGGCGATTCCGGCGGAATCATAGCCGCGATATTCGAGGCGCCGCAGTCCTTCGATGATGATGGGAACTACACTTTTCTTACCGACGTAGCCGACAATGCCACACATGGAAAGACCTCAAGGGATCCCCAGCTCCTTACTACTCGGCCAGGGAGAAACGGAATTCTTCGATGACGGGATTGGTCAAGACTTCGCGGGCGATGCGCTCGACCTCGGCTTGAGCCTCTTCCCGCGAGAGTCCGCCGTCAAGCGTGAGCTCAAAATATTTGCCCTGGCGAACGCTGTCCAGACCTTTGTAACCCATCTTCTTAAGCGCGCCATGGATGGTTTTGCCCTGCGGATCGAGGACACTCTTCTTGAGTGAGACGTAGACGTAGGCTGTCATAAAAAAATCATTATACGTGACGGATACGATCGGACCTCAGACTCAAGATCAGAGTCAGGACCGATCCAGAAGCTGAAGTGCGAGATCCTCGCTTGCAGATTTCATTTCTTCAGCTTCTCTTCCAGGTCGGCGAGCGAGTCTTCGAGCATCTTGCGGTGACGAGGATTCTGGGTTGCTTCCAGTTGCTGCAATACCCGCTGGCGCGAGAGGCGAAGGCTCTCTTTCTCCCGCCAGCGCACGGCCTCTTCGGGGCTCATCGGCGGGCGGCGTTTGGATGACTTGTCGTTAGCCTCAGCCTGTTGCGCTTCCACGGATTTGCTTTCCCAGCCTCTGGCCACGGTTCATTATAGTTCTCGCCTTGCCCGGCCAGCGTCTGCCTCCCGAAAAGGCGAAGAGGCCGGATTAACTTCCGGCTGCGAGAAGTCCCGTCTGCTGCTCCGCAAGCAGCCTCAAAAAGCTTGTCAAAGAATAATGCATACGCTATCGCACTCTGTGGGTATAATGCCGTGCACTCTAGTTTTGGTCGTATTTCAATGTCCGCCTTTTGAGGGGGAGGCGGCTATGGAGTTGTCTATTTGTACCCCTCAAGCGCGACACGCTTGAAGATTGGCTCGCGCCGGCACTTCACACTCCCAGGTGTGGGGCGGTTCTTCTCTTCTCCGCAGTCTGATTTCGATCCTCGCAGTGACCTCCATCTGCCTTCTTCTTGTGTTTTTGCGCATAGCGTCTTATGCCTACCCTATGCTTTCGCGCGGTTGCAAGGAAATCCCCGGTATGCAATTCAGGGGATTGCAGGATTTAGAAAATCCTCAACTCGTGATTGGATTAATGCCGGGGCAGGGAAGCGCCAACGTCCGAATCATTCTCTTGCGGCGCCAGTTGAGAAGTGGCTGGTCCGGCGGACGGAGGTCTGCCTGCCATGCTGAACAACTCGAGCTCATTCGGCGCGAGCGATCCGATTATCTTTGCGGACCCGGATGTGCTCACCGAGCCGGAAAAGCTGCTGGCAGCGTATTTTCGTTCTTCCACGGTCGGCCTTTGCATTTTCGATTCTGAGCTTCGCTACCTTGCGATCAACAACGCGCTGGCACGAATCAACGGCGTGCCGGCTGCCGACCACATTGGCAAAACTGTTCAGGAAATCCTGGGCGATCTCGCCGACGTCATAAAGCCCGAGCTTCGCCGGGTCCTTTCCGAGGGAGAGCCCGTGAATCTCGATGTTTCAGCCAGGCTCCCTTCACGAACGGAGCCTGGTCACTGGAGCGTGCACTACATACCGATCCGGAACGCAGTCGGGGTGGTCGACCGGCTCGCGGCCGTGGTCGTCGAAATTACTGCGCAAAAACAGTTGGAACAATCCCTTCGGCAGGTTGGAGGGAAACTACAAGAGGAGATCCGGCGGCTGCAGATGTTGCTGGACGTGAGCGGCATCACGACCTCAAATTGGAATTTGGAGCAGACTTTTCCCCAGATTTCGGCGCACCTCCGTCGCGTTTTGCACCACGAATATGCCGGCTTCGAATTGCACGATCCGAACACTGGCTTACTGGTTCGCCAAGCGGAAGACTTTCCGCTGGGAAAAGGTCTGCTTTCTACGCTGCCCATCAGTCCACACAATAGTCCCGGAGGCCGCTCTTTGCAGGAGCGTGCCCCTCTCATTTTCTCGAGAGACGATTTGCTGGCTTTTGACGCGGATATTACCAAAAACTTTTTGGAGGAAGGCCTCCGATCTTTATGTTGCGTCCCGCTCCTGCGTCCCTGGGGGCCGCTCGGAGTTCTGGTGCTCGGCAGCACGCGCGAGGGCGCATTTCGGCCGGAAGATCTGGGCCTGCTGAGTCAGGTCGCGGCCCAGTTTGCCGTCGCTCTGGAAAACCATCGAGCTTCAGTCGAAATCGAAGCTCTCAAACAGCGTCTGACTGAAGAAAAGAAACATCTGGAAGGCGAGATCCGTTCGGAGGGCCTTTTTGCCGAGATCATCGGCGATAGTGCCGCTCTTCGAAAAGTACTGGACCAGGCCGCGACCGTCGCGTCCAGCGAAGCCACGGTTCTAATCCTGGGGGAGACAGGCACGGGGAAAGAGCTGATTGCTCGCGCCATCCATCGTATGAGTCGCCGCAAGGGTGGCAGCTTTATCAAGGTCAACTGCGCTGCCATCCCCACGGGCTTACTGGAGAGCGAACTGTTCGGCCATGAGAAGGGCGCCTTTACGGGAGCTGTCAGCCAGAAGGTCGGACGCATGGAACTGGCGGACGGGGGCACCTTATTCCTCGACGAAGTCGGGGAAATCCCTCTCGAACTCCAGCCCAAATTGCTCCGCGTTCTTCAGGATCAGGAGTTCGAGCGGCTCGGCAGCAACCGTACGATCAAGGTGGATGTTCGGCTGGTGGCAGCTACCAATCGGGACTTGGCCAAGGGGATGGCGGAACATGACTTTCGCAGCGATCTTTTTTACCGTCTCAGCGTCTTTCCCATTCGGATGCCCCCGTTGCGCGAGCGAAAAGAGGATATCCCGGATCTGGTTCGATACTTTGTTCGCAAGTTTGCTCCTCGGATGGATCGCCATGTTGAATCCATTCCCAGAGAAACCATGAAAGCGCTGACGGAATGGGCGTGGCCCGGCAATGTACGCGAACTCGAGAACCTGATGGAAAGGTCGGTGATCTTGACCAGCGGCAACGCCTTGTATGTCCCCTTGGCAGAAATGCAAACCCAGGGCTTCCCCACCAGCGCGCCGCCGGATCACAGTCTCGACAATGCTGAGCGGGAGCACATCATACGCATCCTGCGGGAGACCAATGGCGTGCTCTCGGGCCCGCACGGCGCCGCCGAGCGCCTCGGGTTGAAACGCACCACCTTGCAGTCCAAAATGCAGCGCCTGAAAATTAAGCGCGAGGACTATTCAGGTCGGCTGGGCTAATCATTTCCCGATATGAACTGCGGGTGCTTGTCTGAAGCCTGTTTAGCTTGAGGATGGGATTCCTACTCAGCATATTGGTGAATCGCGGTTTTGACGGCTAATCGGCAGGGTGCCGAAGTGTCGCCACGGGCGCGACGGACGTCAGATTTTCCTGCTTCGGAACTCGTTCCAAACAGGGAACTTCCCGAGTCTCCGTCTTCTCCCATTTACGGAACGCGACGTGCAACGTAGTTGACTTACTCTGCCTCTGGCCGATGCAAAGCATTCGTATCCGACCTAAGCAGAGTGTCCCAGGCGTAGTCCCAAGTTTCATAACAAGAAATAAACAAGGTCGCGATCCAACTAAACATTTGTGGAGTCAAAGCAGTGTTGCTTACCGACAGACGTGAACTGATTGGCTCGAGTCCTTCGAGCCATTTGCTTGATCCGGCACTTCCAGTGCCCCAACCACACTATCGCCCGATTGGCGATCATTCCAACCTCGCTATCGGATGGAGCACCCCGCAATTGGATCGAGCCTGGAACCATGACGCCAGGACCGAGGTCAACCCCCATATTCAACCCACCCCACGGATCAGTCCGCAGCCGATCGATTCCCTGTACCTGTTCGCCTGTCATCTGGAGTGGGAACAGCAGGAAGAGCCCAGCGCTGCGTGGGAATTGCTCGCAGCGAGCCGCAGTCCGCACGGTGAGACGCGCGCTCAAGCTCGGGCCCTGCTCTCGAGTTCTCGCCATTTGGGAGTTCCGGGCGGGAATTCCTGCTTTCACAGACCAAAGCGTTCGCTCGACTTGGAGACAGAAATGAATGCACCCTATGGCATCGATATTGTGGACAACTGCAGCGAGTGCACCCATTCCAAACCAAGTTTTCTTTGCGCCTTCTCCGACGAGGCGCTCAGCGCGTTGAGTCAGGCCAGCCACAAAAGTATTCTCCCGGCTGGGGCGATCCTGTTTGTCGAGGGACAGAGCCCTCGCGGCATGTTTATCGTGTGTTCGGGAAAGGTAAACCTGTCGACAACATCGCGCGAAGGCAAGTCGCTGATCGTCAAGACCGCCGAGGCCGGTGAGCCACTGGGGATCAGCGCCACAATTTCCGGGCTGGGCTATGAGGTGACTGCTGAGACGGCCACGCCCTGCCAAGTGAATTTCGTGGATCGCAAGCATTTTCTCGAATTGATGGAAACACACAGCGAGGTCGGCCTGCATACCGCACAGTGCCTGAGTCGCGATTTCCACTCCGCGTATCGCGATATTCACGATCTCGTCCTCACGCGCTCGTCGGTGGGCAAGTTGGCGAGGTTGTTGCTGTCACACTCATCCGCGCCCGGAGGCGAAGCCGTCGAAGCCCGCATCCATGCGTCCATGACCCATGAGGAGATGGCGCTTCGAATTGGAGCATCGCGCGAAACTGTAACTCGCCTGTTAGGAACGCTGAAAAGGAAACGCTTGATCCGACAGGATGGACCGACGCTGGTCATCCGCGACCGCGTTGCTTTAAAGGCAATGACGGCATAACCCTCCCCCGTCGACGGAGGACGACTGTTTTGCGGTCGTCCTCCGGATTTGTTCTGAACCATATTTGTTCTGAACCATGCTGCCGCGGGCAGGTTTCGGCGGAGCGGCATAAGCGAAGAAGAATGTATTCGGGAACGCTGATCAACGATTTGTTCGCCGTAGTGGAACGAGCTGAGTATCGGGCGCTGGCGCCGGAAATGCGCTTGGCAGATTCGCAGACTGCTCGCGCGGAAGGGCAAGCCCAGGTCTGTCAATGCACGCGGGAAGTTTCAGAGTCCAAACAGTTCGCGCAGCCGCTTGGTCTGAGCGCGGCTGACTGGAATCTCGGTCTGCTTCTTGTCGTCCATGCGCAACTGATAAGAGCTCTTGAACCAGGGAACGACTTCGCGGATCCGGTTGATATTCACCAGGTAGGAGCGGTGCGCCCGCCAAAAAAGATTCGCGTCTAAGCTGGCCAGCAGTTCCTCCAGCGTGCGGCAGTTGGATTGCCCCTCCATGCCCGCCACCCCGCCAGTCACAACCGTGATCACGCCATCTTCGATCCAGGCATAGCAGATATCTTTCTGATCCACCAGAAACATGCGGCCGACCGCCTTCAGCAGAACCTTCGAAGCTGGCTGCTTCTGGGACTCGATCATGCGTACCAGGGTCTCGATCTTGTCTGCCGGAAGGCCGTCCGCATCCTGCTTGACGCGTGCCTTCTGGATCGCCTGCGCCACACGCTTCTTGTCAAAGGGCTTGAGCAGATAATCGATCGCGTTCACCTCGAATGCCTTCACGGCATACTGATCGAAGGCTGTGGCGAACACAATCTTGGGCAGGGGAATTTTCTTGTCCAGAAGCTTCTTGATCACGCCGAACCCATCGAGTCCGGGCATTTGCACGTCGAGGAACACGAGATCAGGATTGTGTTCCTTGATCAGGTTCACGGCTTCGAGCCCATTCTTGCCCTGGGCCACGACGGTTACATCGTCGGCATTCTTCAGCAGGTAGGCGAGTTCGTCGCGGGCAAGCTGCTCATCGTCCACGATCACTGCGGATAGGGCCATCGACACTCCGGAAAACTTCAAGAGGACGTCTGCCCTGAGTATAGTGCCCAGATTTTCGCGAAGCAATGTGGGCGGGAAGCCGCTCGGGTCGACTCTGTGTCCCTGTGTCCCCTGTGGTGAATGTTTTCCGCTACTGCGGCCGCTGCATCATCCCGCCCATGTTGCCCATGTCGAACTTTTTGTAGTCAGCCGGGATCTCGAACAAACTCGCCGGTTGCGTTCCTTCCTGAATGTCGCGGAGCTCTCCGCCATTGTTCTTGCCCTGCCATTTCACCGGGAAGCGCAGCTTGGGATCGATCCAGAACGTGCTCGATTCGCCATTCGCATTCGTGCCCTCGTACTTGACGGTGCTGCGTCCGTTCACGGTATCGCTGCCCACTTTGTGGCAACTTCCGCCTTTATTCTTCGCCGACTGCGCCCAATCGGAGCAGGCGTTCTCCACATCACCGGTACGAAAGAAGTTATAGGCGATGCGCTGGCTCGCCACCTGGGCGGGCATTTCCATATACATGTGCTGCTGATCCATCAGAACCGTGGTCGTCTGTGTCGCCAGATTCATGATCACCGCTCCCCCCGAACCCTTGCCCATTGTGCTCCCCGCGGTCGGTTCGATGCGCAACTTGTCTTTCGCCATATAAATCTTGGCCCGGTTTGGATTGTCGGCTTTCTGCGTGTCCACGATCTCGGCAGAAAATTCAGTTTGCGCGATCGCAAAACCCGCAGCCAGCAGGAATGCGATCAGATACGAACTTCGGACCATCCGTCGAACCATGACATTCTCCTTGAACACGTTGGCGTTTAGTGAGTGATACCCGGCACGAGCGGGGAAAGGATACCAGAAGTCGAACCCGGTAGGAATGGAGTCTGCTGGCTAGTGGCCGTTTTGGCCCTGCGGCTTCGACAGGCCTTGAGCAATCCATTTCGAGAGAAATGTGCTGCGGTGCTCGGAGAAGCCCAGCTTGCGATAGATCTGCAAGGCTGAAGTATTCTGTCGCACGACTTCCAGATGTAAGGTGCGAATTCCGTCGGCTCGGGCTTGCTCCTCGACAAATTCCATCGTGCTGCGGCCCCATCCACGCCGGCGATATTCCTCCAGCAGATAGAACTCGTCGACGAACGCGTCCCGGCCCAGCCATTCCAGGCTATAGCCAAAGCAGAGCACAACGTATCCCACGGGGCCACCGCCATCCAGAATCAGCCATGCGCGGCCGAGACTCGGATCGCGCAGCAACGCCATCAGCGCCACGTGCGCTTTCGGTTCTTCAAACCCATGTCCGTCGAAGGCGTAATACTCCCGCATGAATCGGAGAAGAGTTCCTGCGTCGGACTCGACTGCCAGACGAAATTGCGGATGGGTATTCATCTCTCTCCTGAGGCTTGTGTGGGGACAGCCGCCATCGGCTGTCCAGTCGAGCGAAGCTCGACCCCCGCTTACACGACATTTTCCAACGCGAGAGCCATCCCCATGCCGCCGCTGACGCAAAGCGTAGCCACTCCGCGCTTGGTATTGCGCTTCAACATCTCGTGCAGCAGAGTGACCGTGATGCGCGTCCCCGTACAGCCAATGGGATGTCCGATCGCAATTGCGCCTCCATTCACATTGAGCCGCTCGCGATTGAGATTCAGCGTGCGGTCGCAGGCCAGCAGTTGTGCGGCGAAAGCCTCGTTCAATTCGACGAGCCCGAACTCCTGCAAGCGGAGGTTGTGCTTGTCTTCGAGCTTGCGCAGTGCGGGAACCGGGCCGATCCCCATGGTTCTGGGATCGACTCCTGCCGAGGTCACCGCCGAAATTCGCGCCAGCGGCTTTAAGTTATTCTGCTTCACGAAATGCTCGTTGGCCACGACAACCGCCGCAGCTCCATCGGTGATGCCCGAAGAATTTCCAGCGGTGATGGTTCCGGTCTTTGAGAATACGGGAGCCAGTTTTCCCAGCTTCTCCATGCTGGCTTCCGGAAACGGATGCTCGTCGCGGGCAAACGTGGTTGCGCCTTTCTTGCTTTCGATGGTTACGGGGACGATCTCGGCATCAAACCGCCCTGCCGCGATGGCCCGCGCCGCGCGCGTTTGCGACGTGAGCGCGAATTCATCCTGCTCTTCGCGCGTGATCTTGTACTGCTCGGCGAGAACCTCGGCGGTCTCGCCCATGACCATTTTTGCCAGCGGGCAGAAAAATCCGTCGCGATACATGCCATCAACCATTTCCTGATTGCCCAGCCGGTATCCCCAACGCGCGCCATCGAGATAATAAGGAACCCGCGACATCGATTCGGTGCCGCCCGCCAGAATGCAATTTGCGTCCCCGAGCAGGATCGACTGATACGCCAGCGAGATTGATTTCAGTCCCGAAGCGCAAGCCTTGTTCACGGTGAACGCCGGAACTTCCTGCGGCACTCCGCTGCGCACCGAAATCTGCCGCGCCACATTCGGCCCTCCGCCCGCCTGCCGCGCGCAGCCAAAGATGGTTTCCTCGATCTGCGCGGCTCGATCCCGGCCCGCTCCATCGCGGCCTTCGCCGCCACCACGCCCATGTCGGCTGCGGTCAGCGAAGCCATCGCTCCGCCAAACTTCCCAATCGGGGTACGCACCCCTGATAAAAGATAGATCCCCTGCAAAGCTGGCACCTCCAAACGCTTGAGTCTAGCAGGACGAAGCCCCGAACGTGCTCAGCCACACGTTGGGAATTCAGCCGTACATAGCAACTTCAATGCACCCTCGGCGGCCGATCTACAATCTATGGCAATAGCACTCCGCTCACAGTCACAATTAACTTTCAACATCGCCAGAAATCAAAATCAAATCGCAAGGAGGAACGTCATGTCCTACGTTGAAGTAGGGAAAGAGAATTCAACTTCCATCCATCTTTACTACGAAGACCACGGTTCCGGCCAGCCCGTGGTTCTGATCCACGGATATCCACTCAGCAGCGCGTCCTGGGAAAAGCAGCTTCCCGCACTTCTGCAAGCGGGCCACCGCGTCATCGCCTATGACCGTCGCGGATTCGGAAAGTCCAGCCAGCCGACCACGGGCTATAACTACGACACCTTTGCCGAAGATCTGCACCAACTCATCACGCATCTCAAGCTGCGCGACTTTGCTCTCGTGGGTTTCTCTATGGGCGGCGGCGAAGTGGCGCGCTATATCGGTAAATACGGATCGAAGGGCGTGAGCAAGGCGGTCATCATGGGAGGCGTTCCGCCGTTTCTGTTGAAGACCGCCGACAATCCCGAAGGAGTCGATGGCAGCGTATTTGAGGGCATTCAGAAAGCGGTGGCTGCCGATCGCTATGCGTTCTTCACCGAATTCTTCAAGAACTTCTACAACACCGACGTGAATCTCGGAAAGCGCGTCAGCGAGCAGGCAGTCCAGGCAAGCTGGAATGTCGCCGCCATCGCATCGGCCACCGCCAGTTTGGCGTGCGTGCCCACCTGGCACGAAGATTTCCGGAACGATGTCGCCCGGATCGACGTTCCCACGCTCGTCATCCACGGCGACTCTGACCGCATCGTTCCGTTCTCATCCGCAGGGCAACGCACCGCCAAACTGATTAGCGGTGCCGAACTGGTCGTCATCAAGGATGGCCCCCACAACGTAGCCTGGACTCACGCCGACGAGGTCAACAGCGCGCTGTTGAACTTCCTGGCGAAGCCAGCCGCCAAGGGCCAAGCCTCAGCCACTAAGACGAGGGCGGTCGCCTAAACAGCCTGTTGTTGCTACCGTGCAGTAATAGCCCCATCCCTTGCGCGATCGGTGCGCAGGGGTGGGGCTTTTCGCGTGGGAAACCCCGGCGTCGTGGCAGCCAGCTCCACACCCATCCGACCCTCACCCGACTCACGGGACGGCGTTTTGCGTTGAGAAGGCATACGAGTGGAAGTGTGTTTCCACAGCGGATGAAGGATAGACATCGGCCGAACTCGCGGACTTCTCAGCCATGCCGCAGACCGCCCTTGCCATTCCGCCTAACCTCCGGACCTCCAGACGCTTGAGTCAGGCAGGGGAACAGGTTAGAGTTCCCGGCATGCGTTGCCAATCATCGATAGCCGCATTCGTCGTCATCCTACTGTCGTCAGTGGCCGTTCATTCCGAAAATGCGGTCAGTCAAATCAAGAAAGCAGTCGAACGCAGCACCCTCGACCAGCCTGGGACGAAGCCTTTCCATCTTAAAGCGACGCTCGCGCCGAGCTTCGAACGGGACAAAGACGCAGGACTCACAGGAGAAGTAGAAATCTGGTGGGCATCTCCAACCCGTTGGAGGCGAGAGGTGCGGTCGCCGGAGTTTCATCAAATCGAAGTTGTAGACGGCGCTAATGATTGGCAGAAGAACGAGGGAGCGTATTTCCCCGAGTGGCTCCAGCAGACCACGACAGAACTGATCAGACCTGTACCTCCTCTCGAGGACGTTCTGGAACATGCTAAGTCTGCGGAAGTGCGCAATTTCGTCAACCCGGTCAATCGGTCGATGAGCCAGCTTAATATCGACTGGGTCACGAACACCGGGACCGCTGAGGTTCACAATATCTCCGGATCGTATGTTTCATTGCAGGAAAGCACTGGTCTGCTTCTCTATGCGGGTGGCCTCGGATGGGGCGGTGAGTTTAAGGACTATTCCAGCTTTCACGGACGGATGATCGCGCGTACGGTCAACGTCGGCACACCTCAAGTGACCGCGAAGGTCACAGTCCTCGAAGACCTCGGCGAGGTTCCGGCAGGCTTTTTCGACACTGGGGCAGCGGGAGCAGATCCCGAGCCGCTCCGCACCGTGCTGCTTGATGAAACTACGCTGCGCAAGAACCTTCTCCCCGAAGAGTCCATCGCATGGCCGCCCCTGCAAGATGGTGTCCTTGCGGGAAATGTTACGACGAACGTCGTGGTCGATCGTGAAGGAAAGGTGAGGGAACTGGGCTCAATCATCTCGGAGAATTCCGGCATCAACGACGCGGGCCGTCAGCGAATCCTGGCCATGCGGTTCAAACCATTCCTACAAAACGGCGTGCCGGTTCAGGTTATGTCCCAGATCACGGTCCCTTTCAAAACTGTACGTCCGGCGGGTACCGAAGCTTTTGACAGTGCTCGAACGTATTTTGAGCGCGGCAGGAAGATCAGCTTTCTCGCCGCAGGAAGTGACAAGCCCTATTCTCTCCGCGCAGAATTTGAAGCAAAAGGTAGTGCAGGGATCGTCGACAAAGGCCACTACGAAGACACTTGGCTGAGTAATAGCCAGTGGCGAAGGGAAGCATCTTTTGGGAAGAGCCGCTACGTAAGGTCAAGAAATGGCGAGAAGCGCTACGAGTTGGCTGAAGGCCCGGATGTAAATCTGCTGCGCTTCGTGCTAAAGACGCTCGAGCCGATTCCGGCAATCGACACCTTCACGGAGTCGGACTGGAGGATCAAGCGGGACACCGTCGGCGGCGTGCGGGCTGTCCGGGTGCTTGCCGGCTATGAGAGCCCGGAGGGCAAACTCGATCCCCAGCAGGCACGAGGTTATTGGTTCGATGACTCCGGTTTGTTGCTGAAGACCTACCTGACCGGAGTCCAAACGGACTGGTCAGACTTTAAAGACTTCGGCGGCTTTAAAGTGGCCCGACAAGTGGAAGTACGCAAGGAAGGAAATCTCGCGATGCGGATACAAGTCGTCGATGTGACTCCGCAAGGCGCAAAGTCGACCGATAATTTCAGACTGAAGGGGCACGAGTGGCAGCGTGCATTCACGGCGGAAGAGCGATAGATTTCGGTGGAACTAGCGGGCACCTTACCCATCCCTTAGTCGCATCCCTTAGTCGCCCCTTGCCATTCCGCCTAACCTCCGGCATAATAAGAGTTTGCCTCGATCTCACCGGACTCTTCCGGAACAAGGATATAAGACCCGTGTTAATGATTCGACTGGCGCGCCGTGGTGCGCGCAAACAACCGCATTACCGCATTGTAGTGATTGAGAAGGAGCGCGCCCGCAACGGCCGTCCGGTGGAAGTGGTCGGGACCTACAATCCCCGCACCGATCCTGCCAGTGTCGAACTGAAGCGCGATCGAGTCGAGTACTGGGTGTCGAAGGGCGCTCAAATGTCGGAGCGCGTGAACAAGCTGTTCACCAAGACTCCGGCTCCGGCCGCCGCCGGCTCTGCCGCCTGATCGCATCATCGACGGCTGCGACATTGCGATTCGTATCAGGGCACGCCTTCAGGCGTGCCGGTAGCGGAAGCAAGCAAGGCTGCGGCTTTAGCCGCTGAGGGAATCGCAGCCCCTTGGATTTAGCGGTTCCTCAATATTCCACTGTGAGAATGCCGACTTATGACTGAGCCATCTGGAGATGTGCGCGCTCTCGTTGAGCTGATTGCGAAATCGCTCGTCGACATACCCGACGAAGTCTTCGTCGAGAAATTCGACGACGACGTCATCGAACTGGAAGTCGCCGAGAGCGATGTGGGCAAGGTCATCGGACGTCAGGGACGCACCGCTCGCGCGCTGCGCGCCTTGCTCAGCGCTGCCGGCCACCGGGCGCACAAGCGCTACACACTCGAGATCATCGAGTAGGGACCGTGAGTCTCGAAGCCCACGGCGAGAGCGATTTCATTACGCTGGCGCGCGTCGTCAAGACCC
This sequence comes from uncultured Acidobacteriaceae bacterium, assembly GCA_963788555.1. GTDB lineage: Bacteria > Acidobacteriota > Terriglobia > Terriglobales > Acidobacteriaceae > Sulfotelmatobacter. The sequence goes on from CAWBHM010000012.1 coordinate 502,303, forward strand.
AAGGCCGCCACGGCGAGGTTGCGGCAGAGATTCACAGCGACGTTCCGGGGCGCTTCGCCGCAGGGATGAAGCTGTTCGCGCTGCCGAAGTCGCAGAGTTTACAGACGGAAGACGCGCGACGCGAGCTGAAAGTGGAAGATTTGTGGCCGCACAAGGGCCTGCTGGTGCTGAAGTTTCGCGGCGTTGATTCCATGAATGACGCCGAGTTGCTGATCGGGTCGGAACTGCAGGTCGCGAAGGTCCAGCGCGCAGACCTCGAGGCGGGCTGGAATTACGTAAGCGATCTGATCGGATGCACGGTCCTCGACGGCGCCCGCGAGATCGGGCGTATTGAAGATGTTCAGTTCGGAGCCGGCGAAGCGCCGCTGCTGATCGTCGCGAGCGCGGGCGGTGCTAAAGAAAAGAAGTTCGATGTGCCGTTTGCCGAAGCGTACCTGGAAGGTGTCGACACTGCGCAGCGGCAAGTACGCATGAACCTTCCGGAGGGCATGCTGGAAATCAATGCCCCGATCACGGCAGAAGAGAAGCAGGCGCAGCAGTCGGAAGGAACAAGGAAGAAGAGGCGCTGAAGGGTTTCCTTCGTGAACCTTAGTGTCCTTTGTGGTTAAAGGTTTTGTAGGTCCAGATGAAAGCCGATATCCTGACGATTTTTCCCGGCTTCTTCCAAGGACCGCTGGATCACGGAATTACCCGCCGGGCCTGCGAGATGAGCCTGGCGAAAATCGAAGTCCACGACTTGCGGCAGTTCACGCATGACAGGCACCGCACCGTGGATGACCGCCCTTTCGGCGGCGGCGAAGGCATGGTGCTGAAGCCGGAACCGCTCTTTGAATGTTTGGAATCGCTGCACCTCGCTTCGCGGTCTGACCGAATAAACGATCGCGTCGCCGGGCGAGCAAAAGAGTCGGTGATTTTATTGTCTGCGCAGGGCCAGCGCTTTACGCAGAAGATTGCCGCAGAGTTGGCATCGCTCGAGCGCATCGTTCTGGTCTGCGGGCGTTACGAAGGCGTGGATGAACGGGTAGCCGATTTTTTAGCCGATCGCGAGTTATCGATTGGCGACTATGTTCTCAGCGGTGGCGAGCTGGGAGCGGCCGTGATCATCGAAGCGATCATGCGGTTGCTGCCTGGTGCCGTAGGCAATGAAGCCTCGACGCGGCAGGAATCATTTACTGCGCACGCAGCGGAGGAACCGGGAGCCGCGGATTCCACGTGCGGTTCGGGCGGATTGCTGGATTATCCGCACTACACGCGTCCCGCGGAGTTTCGCGGGATGACAGTACCGGAAGTTTTGTTAAATGGCGACCATCAGGAAATCCGCCGCTGGCGCCGGCAACAGGCTCTGCAAAAGACGCTGCGCAACCGTCCGGATTTACTGGAGAGCGTGCAACTCAGCGACGAAGACGCCAAAACTTTGGCGCGAATCAAGCGCGACGGAAATTAAGAAAGAATTTCAAGCAATCGAACGACGAAGGATAACGAAAATGTCAAACCTAATCATCGAAAAGCTGCTGGCCAAATCGCAACGCACCGACCTCCCCGAGTTCCGTCCCGGCGACACTGTTCGCGTCCACGTGAAGATCAAGGAAGGCGACAAGGAACGCGTGCAGGCCTTCGAAGGCGTGGTCATCAAACGCGACAATGGACCACAAGCCAGCTTTACCGTGCGCAAGATCAGCTTTGGCCAGGGCGTGGAGCGCATTTTCCCCGTCCACTCGAAAGTCATCGACAAAGTCGAACTCCTGCGCTCGTCGAAGGTGCGCCGGGCGCGCTTGTTCTATCTCCGTGGTCTGAGGGGCAAAGCGGCCCGTCTGCGCGACGTTGAACGGGCGTAAGCTTTGCACGAGCCGCCGACGCGCTCGAGAACGATTCCGCCGGCGTAATGAAGTGATCGGCCAGGGAAGCCGTCAGGCTTCCCTGGTTCACCTTACCTTTGATTGCGGTCGGTCAGACGCCCGTCACGGCTGATTCCGGTACGGTGGAAAATCCACCAGAGTGGTTCCTCTTGCCTTGCTCGGCTTCGTAGTCTTTCCTGGTTCCAACGAAGAATTCGATCTTGCCGCCAGTGGGAATCCCGTCGCCTGTCGTAAACACCGAGTGCGAATAGCCCCAGACTGCACCCTCACCCGAATTCTTGAACGTTGGTCGAGCTTTGGTCAGCAACGTCGAGGTAAGAATCTTCCCATTCCTAGGCACGACTACGGTGTAGGCGTCGCCTCGAAGCGGCAGCGGTGGCGCATCTTTGACCCCCATCTCGACCAGGACATCGCCGGTAAACCCGGCTGGGACTTCGACGACCACGACCGGCGCAGGCTTGCTACTGGAACAGCCAGTGGCGACACAGAGAAACACTGCGCAAATGAATATCAACCAAGCCTTCCGATTCATTGATTCACCTCTTGCGTCGTAGACAGATTTTCCTCCCGTGCGGATCGGCGCCGGGGAAGTCGCGCCACAACCTCGGTACCGATGGCGCTCGAGCTAATTTCCAGACGGCCCCCAATTTCACGAATGCGTTCGGTCATACCAGCCAAGCCCACTCCGCCGCCCGAGCCGTTTTCATGAAGACTTTGGACAACGGATGGAGGCATGCCGTGTCCATAGTCCCGTACTCGGAGAATGATCTCGTTCCCTACCGTCCGCAGGCTGACGTCGGCCCGCGACGCTCCGGAATGGCGATGAACATTTGTCAGACTTTCCTGCAGCACGCGGAATAATACCAGTTCCGTGGTTTCGGGCAGCCTGCCGATTCCGTCGACAATGTCCAGGTTGACGGCGATGCCGCTGCGCTTTCCGAAGCCCTCCACAAACCACCGTGAGGCTGAGTTGAGGCCCGCTTCATCGAGGAGAGGCGGATGCAAAAGATGCGAAATCGTGCGCGTTTCCGAGATGGAATCGTCGAGCATTTTTTCGCAGTCTTGCAGGATGGCGTCGCCAGGCAATCTGGTTTGCAGCACCGAAATGGCCATCTTGATCGCCGCGAGCTGCTGGCCGACTGAATCGTGGAGTTCGCGGGCGAACTTGCGGCGCTCCACATCCTGCACCGTCAACAAACGGGCGCTGAGGGCCCTTTGGGCCGACTCGGCGCGGGAGCGCGCGTTCACCTGATCGGTCAGCAGTTGGTGGTGCACGAGGAACAAGACGAGCGCCAGGAAGAGACTGGTAATCAGGACTGCTTCGGTCAGCGTTGTCGAAGTGCTCACGCGCGCCTGGCGCTCCTCGAGCAGTCGTTCCTCATCCTGATACATGCGCTGGGTGAGCAGGTCAGTGGCTTCGGCGTTCGCGACGATCTGCCGGTTGAACTGGGATTGGGCCAGCAGAGTCGATTTGTCGGCTCGCTTGAGCGCGATGGCCTGATCCAACAAGGTAATTCTCTGTTCGGTCAATTCGGAGAGTTTTCGACAGTTCACCTGCTCTTGGGCGTTGTCCGCCGTGAGGTGCTGAATGGACGCTACCAGGTTGCGCACCTGGCTGACCTGCTCCGCCTCCTGCTGCAAGAGCGACGGGTCACCGGAATCGACGTATTCGGCGCGCAAGCGTCCCGCACGGGCGATTGCCATGGCATATTGCCCCAAGGCACTTTGCACGTCGCGAGTGTGGCGAACCCAACCCTCTCCGGTATTCAGGCGGCTAAAAGCGAGATAGGCGGAGCAACTGCTGAGGAGAAGGAATACTATGGCAGCGGCCAGAGCCGCATTCACCTTTCCTATCGAGGACATTCTCAGGGGACCCAACAGACTCTTCTAATTGTAAATGAAGGCGCGGAGGAAGTGCTTTCAGAGCGGGCACAAGGGTGCACGGGTGGTCTCCGGATTCCAGCTATCCCGCAACCGGGGCTAACCGCTCGGCGACCACTTCTACTTCGACGAAATCCTCGACTCTCTTGGTTCGGAGTCTGCTCAAAACATAGGTGAGCAGAGGGCGATCTCCTCGGCGAATTTCCTGGAATTCCACGCCCATGCCGAGATTATCGACGAGATACTTCACCTGTGCCTTGACCGCGACGCTAATGTCAAACATGTTGAGCATCAGCCGGAAGTCGGTACCAGGGCGAAGGAGCTCTGTGGCGGCGATGCGCGCGCCATATTCGGAAATCTGCTGCACCTCGCCCGTAGCACGCTGCACGCCGTCGATTACCTCTGCCTGCCCCTCGACGTAGAAGCGCGGGCGACGCCGCCGGTTGGCCTCGGGACGTCCAAAGGCCCGCGCCGCTTTGCGTTGCGAGCCATCGAGAATAACCGGCTGATATTGTTCTTCCATCTGCCGGAGTTCTTCTTCCCACGGAGTCTTGCCTTCCACACACTGCACAGAGAATTGACCATGCAAGGGCGACGCTGGGTCTCCGGACCAGACCACCTGGCAAATAGCCTTGTTGCGGCCGCGTTCCACCATCACCAGGTCGCCAATGTTCACCTGTCGTGCGCTGAGCAGACGGGCGCCGTGCGGGTGTATGTCATAGGTGCAGGCCATTTCCGCGGGGCCGCGTCCTTCCTGCCCGACCAGGCTCCAGCGCACAGGAAGCGCCAGATGCACGACCTTGCCTGTGAGCAGCCCATCTTCCGGCGACGCGATTGGTTTGTTGTCCAAGGATGACTCTCGCTGCGTTTTCGTGGGGGCTAACTGAGACGAAGTTACCAGTACATGTCCGACCGGGCAATGTACCTCCGTAATCCGGGTAAGGTTACCGGCTGGCGTTACCCGAGTGGGAAGGGAAGTAGCACGCACGTGCCAGGCAAGTTCTCTTGGACGCTCAAAGAAGAAAGCATGAACCACAAAGGACACGAAGGATCACGAAGGAAACGCCGGTGAATGCAGTTCTTTGCTGTACTTCGTGGTTGGGGCAGTCGAACTCGGGCGGCAGAAACGCTTGCGCGATTTGCTGGTCTCGACGAAGATGGTGATTAAGCTCCCTATCTTCTGTGATGAAGTCACTATCCGCACGAACGCTCTCGCCCTCCGCGGCTAAGCTGCGATTGTTGAAGACGCTGCGCTGCACGCTACGCTACGAGAAGAAGGCGTGGGCGACTGGAGCGCGGCTGGTAGCGGGAGTCGATGAGGTGGGCCGCGGCTCGTTGTTTGGTTGCGTGGTTGCAGCGGCGGTAATTCTCGACCCGGAATACCGAGTACGCGGATTGCGCGATTCCAAGTTGTTGCCGGCGGAACGGCGGGAGATTTTGGCGGAACGCATTCGCGAGCATGCATTGGCGTGGTCGGTCGCCGCCGTGGACGCGGCCCGGATCGATCAGATCAACATCTACCACGCCTCGCGGGCAGCGATGCGCGAAGCCGTGCGATTGCTGACCCCAGCCGCGGACCACCTGCTCGTCGATGCCTTGCGCCTGGATTGTGAACAGCCGCAATGCCCGATTATTCATGGAGACGCGCTGTCGGCGTCGATCGCGGCGGCATCGATCCTGGCGAAGGTCGAACGAGACCGCATGATGTGCGAATGGGACGCGGTGTTTCCTAATTATGGCCTGGCCTCGCACAAGGGATACTGCACTCCGAAACACATTGCTGCCTTGCGGGAATTCGGACCGACTCCGTTGCATCGCCAGTCGTTCGCGCCGGTGTGGCAGAATCCGGTGCCGCAAGAAGCATTCGCTTTTATGCAGGAAGATGAAGTGCCGTTGGAGGAAAGTGCAGCCGGGTGAAGGGGTTACGGGTTGAGCGCGAAAGATTTCCACAGTGTTCCTGGAGGAACACTTTTATTACAATTATGTATGTACAATAATATAAGTCTGGGGATCTAAATGAAACAGCGGACAAGAGTTACGAAGAGCGGGAAATCGGGGCGCCGCACAGCGGGCGCGGGGCGAAAGTCTGGGCGGCGCAAAGGACTCAGTCTGAATGCATCCGGGGAGGAGTCGAAACGGCGTCCGGTTTCATTGGGGGATGTGCTGGAGTTCTATAAGCCGATTAAGAAGCCGGTCACGCTGCGACTTGATGCGGACGTGCTGGCATGGTTCAAAAGAGACGGCCGACGCTATCAGACTCGGATCAACAGTGCGCTGCGGAGAGTGATGGAACGGGAGATGAAAGCGGCGAGCGCGTAGACGTTGCTGCGCGCGTCGGCTTTCAATCTCGGAATTAAGGTCCCCGTCTCTCGCACAGAACGCGAGACATGGGGGCACCCAAAATTCAGCTGGCGTTTCGAAGTGGATCGGGATCCTGTTCGCCCCGTATCGACGCCATTAACTCTTGGGCTTTACGAACAAGTTGTGAAGCTGCCTGACTCTTTGGGACTACGGCCTGTATCCCACCTTCGCGCGCCAGACGCTCGACCTCAGTGCCTTCCTCGACGGTGAATAAAATAATTCCAGCGTCGGGAAGGATCTTTCTGAGGTGCGGAGCTGCATCCAGGCCGGTCATGACCGGCATGGTGAGGTCGAGGACGATGAGGTCGGGCCTCAGAGTTTCGGCAAGCGTGATGGCTTCAAGTCCATTTTCAGCTTCTCCCAGGACTTCAAAGCCGGGCTCCAATTCAAATACCTGCCGCACCATGGAACGTACAGTGAGATTATCGTCGACGATGAGAACTCGCTTCTTCTCCATATAAATCCGCCACGAAAGAAATAAGATAATAGGATGCGGAAAACCGGTCGGCGGGGTATCACATTTTATTCAAGGGTGGATAGCCAAGTTTTTTCTCCTGGATGTCGCGGAGAATGCGAATGGCGTCAAAAATAGCTTGCTGCTCGGCCTGGTCCGGAGCGGATCCCGCCAGTGCCTGCGAGCGCAGGAACAGTGCGGCCTCGGCGGCATCTACGCGCTGCCGCAGCGTCTGCGGGTCGGCTTCGAGAAGCGCATTTTCAAACTCGCGTTGCCAGTGCGGATACTTGATGGAATGAGATTGCGAAGTAATCGGGTCAGCCATAATTTCGAAAAATCCTCAACAGAACCTCAGGGACGCCACGCGACTCGCGAGGGAATCCCTGAGGATCCTGTCCGTTGAACGAGCTGTAACAGTCATCCTGTGGGGCAGATTCAGTTGATGGTCAGGGCGAGAACGCTGCTGTCGCCGCCGCTGGTGCAGCCCAGATCACTGGTATTTCCGCTGGGAGTGCGCACCGTTACGTTCACGGTGCCCGGACCGGCGATTACATCGCTGGAGAGCTTTACCTTCAACTGCTGAGCGTTGACGACGGTTGCGCTGAGCGGGGTAGTGTTGATGACGACTTCGGAGGAGGAGACGAAGTTACTGCCATTGACGGTGAGAGTTACGCCCTGTTGGACCTGAGCAAAGGTGATCGAACTGGGCGAGAGGGAACCGATCTGCGGCAGGGGGCGGGCACTGCTGCATAAAGGGTTGAGCGTGTTATTGCATCCAGCGGCCGAGAGGGCAAGCACGGCGACGAGGCACAAACCTGCGACGGACAGACCACAAATGCGTAAACGCATGGGAGATACTCCTTCGGATGGATCCCCGTCCAGTGAGTTACAGGGTTCTGGTACGGGTTAAATCATGTTGCTGGTAAGGAAGCAGTCGAAGTGCCAACGTGAGCGCATGGCCGGCCTTTCGATAATTACATTGGTTTGGATCAGTTAGAGCGATTCAGGCCGCTGCGGCAGGTGGGGCGCTTCCGGCTCTGGTGGCCGATTTCAGCCATGTTGGTGGTTGTCGGCCAGATGGCGTCGATGGGTTTGGGGCTTAATACCCATCTGGTTTCGCAGGTTTGCGCGTGGGGCTTAATACCGCGAGTTATTTTTTAGCCGACTGATCTTTAAGGCTGGCATTCAAGTCGTCGAGGAGCTGCGTATTCCTTGATAGCGCGCGCTCGAGGATTTCGGCCTGCTGTTTCGCGGTGGGCCAGTCCTGGGCTTCGACCGCTTCCGTCAGGCCGGGTAATTCGAGGTGGGCATACGTGAATCTTGCGCCATAGAGAATGTGCTTGAACCAGGGGCGGCCGGGGATGCCGTCGGGGTTGAGCCAGTTGCGTTCGACTTGCATCATGCCGTGATTGAGGGTGAGGGCAAGTTTGGGATTGATTGGACCTGATGCTAATTTGTGATTGAGCGATTCGTTCAGACGTTTGCCGGAGGCTTCGAAGGCGTCGATGGCCTTTTGAATCTCGCTGAGATCTAGAGGCGCGGATGCGGTCCCGGATGCGCCGCAGGTGGCACAGGCTCTCGTAGGGTCCTTCGCGCCGGCTTCGCCGCCGCTCAGGATGACAGGGTTATTTTTTGCGAGTTCGCCGACGAACTGGCGGACGTTGCTGGCGTAGCTTGCGAAGTCGAACGGTAGGAGGTCGGCGTTGGCCAGGCGCAGTGCGGTTACGCCCCACAACTGGCTCATCAGCGTGTGGTATTTGTAGCCGGGATCGCCGAAGTGATTCATCCAGTAGAAATCGTCGTAGGCGGAGTGGTAGACGCCGTAATCTCCGTCGAATTGCAGGCCGATGACGGGCATGCCGACGAAGTTGAGGAAGACGGTATGGTCGGAGCCGCTGCCGATGCGAGTGTCGGCTAACGTCCCGTCGCTGATGCCGGAATCGTTCATCTGTCCCGTCTGCTTGCCTTCTTCTTTCTCCCGCGTGGCGGTTGCCTTCCATGCGTCGTAAAGAGTCTTGCCAGAGGGATCCTGGAGGGAGCGGCTGGTTTCGACCAGCATGGGCGCGAGCGAAGCGACGGCCTGTCCGTGGAAGTTGGGGCCGGAGGTGGCTTCGTCGACATTGATGTAGGCGACGGCTTTGGCGCGGAGCTCGTCGGCGAATTGCTCTCCCCATTCGGTGGAGCCGGTGAGGCCGACTTCTTCGCCGTCCCAACTGCAAATGACCAGAGTGCGGCGGGGACGCATGCCCTGTTCCGCGAGTTGGCCGAGGGCGCGGGTGAGTTCCATCATGCTCGCTGTGCCACTCGAGGGATCGACTCCGCCGAAAACCCAGGCGTCCCGATGGTTGCCGAGCACGACCCATTCGTCGGGCAGTTCGGAGCCGCGGATGCGGCCTTCGACCACGTAGTAGGGCTGAATGCCGTTGTCCATCTCGATTTTGAGATGAGCCTTCACGCGATCGCCGCCGAGGTGATATTGAAATGGCAGACCGCCTTGCCAGTCTTCAGGAGCCGCGGGGCCGTCCATGTTTTCGAGGAGAGGTTTGGCGTCGTGCCAGGAGAGCGGGAGCGCCATAATTTTTGGAGCCGACACCGCCTCTTCGATGGGAATGCGCTTTGCACCCGGAACCGAGGCCCATCCCGGAGTGAGCGGATCGCCGGGGACCATAAAGTCGTAGGTGATGGCGCCGCGTTGAATGTGATATTCGGAGCCCCATCGTCCGTCGGGGCCGACCTTGCCTTTTTTGTATCCGTCTTCTTGTGGGTCGCTGTAGACGAGCATAGCGGCCGCGCCTTCGCGCTGCGCGGTGAGCGCTTTGAATCCGCGATAGCTGTAGGGATTCGAATAACGGACGAGGACGATCTTGCCTTTGACGCTGATGCCGTTCTTGCGGAGCAGATCGTAATCTTCCGGATTGCCACTGTGAGCGTAGATGACGGGTGCGGTGACTTCTCCGGAGATTGACATGCCGAGCCAGGCGCCGCTGATGGCGGGGTTTTTCGAGTCATCGTCGCCGGGGAGTGGTGACTCGCGGAGAAGGGCTTGATAGTGCTTGGGCGCGATCATCTCGAGCGAAGCGCTTTTGGGATTCGTGCCGTAGACGTCATAGCGGCGGATGATGACGTCTTCGAGTCCCTGCTTTTTCCATTCGGCGGCGATGTAGTCGGCGAGTTCGTTGTTGCGTTTGGATCCCGCGACGTGGGGCTCTTGCGTGAAGATGCGGTGCTGGCGGCGTTCTTCGTCGGGGGTGGGGATGGATTTGAATTTGGATTCGATCTCGGTTTCGTGGGCAGCGGAGGTGGGGGTGAAGCCGAGAATCGTTTGTGCGTGGGCGGTGGTGCAGAAGGTCAAAGCGGCTAGAGCGAGAAGTTGAGCGTGAGTTTGGGTCATGTGTGGGTTGAAGGCCGCAGACATGCTATCAGGGGTTGCGGCGATCTTGTCATCCTGAGCGGCGGCGAAGCCGGCGTGAGGGACCGTACGTTGGCGGAAAGCCTGGATGTTGCGGAGAGGAATGCCCAAGGCACAAGCAGCTTGCGGGATCTGGACTACTGCACAACCGCTTCAGAGGCTTCGTCCGGTCCCTCGGAGGGCTTGCGCCCTCCTCAGGATGACATCCTCGAGAAATATGGTTATCACATTCCGTTGCGCGAACTAGGAATTGAGATTCGCAGCGTCGGGTTGGTAACGGTGTCGTTGATACCATCCGTAGCTCAGGTCTTTCCACTTTGGATTGGTCGATTCGATCAGCGCGATTTTCTCGTTCCTCCGCCAGGCTTTCATTTCTTTTTCGCGCCGGATTGCCGTCAAGACCGCACCATGACGTTCGAAATAGACGAGGTTAGTCACATTGTATTTTGCGGTGAATCCACCAAAAGTGTGGGTTTTGTGCTGGAAGATTCGTTGTTCGATCTGGCTGGTGATTCCGATGTAGAGGACGCGACGTTGACTCGCCAAAACGTAGACATAGTAGATCTTGGGCATGTGCGGAGATTGCCGCCTTGGCGCGCGCATGTCAGTGATGGGTGTCACTTATGCGATGGGGAGCGTTTCGAATTGGGATTTGCCGCGAAGTGAATTGTCATCCTGAACGGCGGCGAAGCCGCGGTGAGGGATCATACGGCGGATCAGAGCTTCATTGCTGTGGAGAGGAATGCCACTGACGTATGCGGGTTATGAGATCTCAGCGGCTTTATTGCCGGTTTACGCGCTGCGTACGGTCCTTCGGAGGGCTGGCGCCCTCCTCAGGATGACATGGCGGATTTCTAACATGGCGAATTTCTAGCATGACGGATTTCTTCATGGCGAATTTCCAAGACGAGAGCTACTTCGCTTTCAGGATTTCGGTCAGCAAGTCTGGCTTGGAATCGTCGCGGACCAGGTGGGGATATTGTTCGCCACCGTGGTAGTCGATCTTGTAGGTTTTATAGTAGTCCGTGTTTTCGACCAGCAGTTCCAGCGGCTCGGTGCCAGCTTTTGCGGACTTGATTGCGTCGTGCAGGACTTCGGGAGAGAAGCGGCGGCCGTTGACTGCAACCAGTTTCATACCAGGGCCGATGCCGGCTCTCGCCGCGAGATCGCCTTCGATGGTGTCGCTGATGGTGCCGTCCTCGCGCAGTTCGAGGCCGACCGCAAAGGCTGCGGGGACGAAGTGATATGCGCTTGCCGAGCCGCTTAGCATTTCTGAGGTAGTGTCGTCATAGACGACTTTCCATCCGCTGCCTTCGATGCCGCCGAGAGGTGCGCCGGGGCCGTGATTGGTGAGGCGCTCGGTCCAGAAGCCGCGCCAGTCGTAGGGAGCGATTTGGTTGAGCGCGTTGACGACATCGTCGAAGGTGTAGGTCTTGAGCGCGGGGCCCGTGCTCGGCGCACCGTGAAAGAGGTGGCAGAAATCGTCGATCGACTTCTTGCCCTTGGTCTGCTGGCGGATGATCACATCCACCCAGAGCCAGTTCAACGTGTCTTCGTTATAAAAGTCGGTACTGCGGCGCCACGAGTGCCAGGACTCGGGAGAAAAATAAAGCTGCGGAGCGGCGTCGGCAGTGTCCTGCAGGTTACGCCACTGGCGGCCGGGAAGGTGATCGAGCGCAGCGGCTGTGATGGCGAGATCGTCTCGGTCTTGTTCCGCCGTCAACAGGCCACTGCGCGCGGTTAGTACGAAGCCGAGATAGTTGGTGAGGCCCTCGTAGACCCAGAGGAGATCGTCCTGCATGGTTTGCTGGTAGTCGGGGGTGGCGAGGTCCGCGGGACGCCGGTACTTTCCGTTCCAGGAGTGGACGTATTCATGAGGAAGCAGGCTGGCTGATAGTTTGCGTGAGGTGTCGTCCACCAGGGCGCGTTCGTCGACGCGGCTGTCGTCGGATTCGTGATGCTCGAGGCCGAAGTGGGCGACGTGATCGCTGAGCGTGTAGAGGAAGTGGTAGTCGCGATAGTGATGCGCGCCGAAAAGTTTCTGGGCCTGGTCGACGAGGCTCTTGTAGTGATCCCAGACTTCCTGGGGAGCGTCGAGGGCGGCGGCGCTGTCGGCGGCAATGTCCATTTCGGTGACGGGATCCTGGGCGAGGGGCACAACCTTCAGAAATTCTCCGGTAATGACCGGGGAGTCGACGAGCGTGGTGAGGGAGACGGCGGCAAAGTGAATCTCGTTCCCGCTTTGGCTGGTCACTGGAAGCGGCGTGCCGAACTTCCATCCTGCCGGAAGTTTCAGGGTGGCGGTGTAGTTGATGTCGTCGGACTTGAAGCCCGAGGGGTAGAGCAGGACCTGGTTCCAACTGATAATGGCGAGTTTGTCGGTGGCGGAGGAACCGGCGGAGAATCCGCCCTCGAAGGTCGCGGGAGAAAGGAAGTCGAGTTCGGCGTCGATCTCAGTTGTGCCTGCCGGGACATCGACGTGGAGGGTGAAGCCGTCCTGCAGATCGCGGCGCCATTTGAGAGTCTTGCCGGCGGCGGAAAACTTCAGGCCGGCGAGGTCGACGACGGGGCCATCGGGGGCGTGCTCGCCAGGAATCCACTTCGGGTAGTAGAGGGTGAGGTCGCCGGGACTGGCGGGAATCTTCAGCGTCGCATGAAAGATTTTGCGAGGGGCGGTGGTGGCGTCGACGGAGATGGCGACGGTGGGTGGCGTTGCTCCCCAACTGGAAACTGCCAGAAACGCGGTGCAGACTGCTCCCACAGTGGTTGAGAGTTTCATTCTTCCTGGGCTCCGATGCTTGTGATGAAGAGAATCCGCACTTGTGGCTGCAGAAGTAGAACTATAGCAGTCCGCGCATGTGAGGGTACAGGGAGCCAGGCGACAGCATCCGTGCATGAAGTAGGGATTCCCTTCGGCTTCGCTCAGGGCAGGCTTTCGACTGCGATGTCGTCCGCTTCGCGAAAGACAACTTCGCTCAGCATGACTTGTGGAAAATGATGGGACGAACTCGGCGCGGGCGGGCTGATATGATTTCGCTGCATGTCGCGGCGCGGGAAATTCATTACATTCGAAGGGTTGGACGGCACCGGCAAGAGCACGCAGATGCGGAAGCTGGCGGAGGTGGTGCGCGCGGCGGGCCATAAAGTTGTGGAGACGCGCGAGCCGGGTGGGACACTGACGGGGGAAAAGATCCGCAAGGTTCTGCTCGATTCAGGGACGGCAGGGCTTGCCCCGCTGGCGGAGATGGCGCTGATGTTCGCATCGCGGGCCCAGCATATTGCCGAGGTGATCGAGCCGGCGCTGGCGCATGGGAGCATTGTGCTGTGCGACCGGTTTACGGATTCGACCGAGGCGTATCAGGGGAGCGGGCGCAAACTGGGGAGCGATGCGGTGCGCGAGTTGCATCGAGTGCTGTGTGGGAATCTGCAACCGGATTTGACGATTCTTCTGGATTCGGATGCGGCGGCCAGTGTGAGCCGGGCGCGGCGGCGGAACAAGCGCGATTCGAAAGCGTCGAGCCGCGGGCATGATGAGAATCGCTTTGAGCAGGAGACGCGAGCGTTCTTCGGCCGCGTCCACGACGGGTACGTCGCGATTGCGAGGCGGGAGCCCGCGCGGGTTGCCGTGGTCGATGCGCGCGGGACACCGGGGCAGACGCATCAGCAGATCGTGGAATTGGTGCTAAGAAAGTTGAAGCTGTAGCAGGGGTATTTCACCACAGAGGACACAGGGGAACACAGAGGAAACCGGAAGGTCGGCGACACAGCCAGCGTTCTGTCCTCGGACATAGAATGATTTGCGGTTTACCCCGTGTCCCCCGTGCCCTCTGTGGTGAGCTCGTTCTATGCCTTTTTCTGATTTTCATGGCAATGCGGAGACCGTTCATCGCCTGCGCGATATGCTGGCGCGGGACCGCTTCCCGCACGCGTGTCGTGCTTTCGGGTGGACAGGGAGCGGGGAAGTATACGCTGGCGCTGATGCTGGCGCAGGCGCTGAACTGCCTGGCGCCTACCACGACCGATGGGCTTCCTGATTTCTGCGGGAAGTGTACGAACTGCGCTCGGATTGCGCAGGCTGCGGATCTGAATGCGAGGTTTGCCGAGGCCGTTGAGGCGCGGGAGAATCTGCGCGAGACGGATAAGAAGGAGACGCGGCTGTTTGTGCAGACGCATCCGGATGTGCTGGTGATTCCGCCGGATCCTCCGCAGATGATGATCAAGGTGGACCAGGTCCGGCGCGTGATCGAGACGATTTATTACCGACCGGCCGAGGGCAAGGAACGGGTTTACATCTTTACGGATTCCGCGTTCATGAAGGAGGCGGCGAACTCATTGCTGAAAGTGTTGGAGGAGCCACCGGAGTTTGCGACGATCTTTCTGCTGACGGAGAATCCGGGGGAATTGCTGCCGACGATCCGGTCACGGTCGATGGTATTTCAGTTGGGGGCGTTGCCGGCGCAGGAGGTTGAGAAGTATCTCGCGGTGCATCGTCCGGAATGGAAGGCCAGCGAGCGGGCTTTGGTGGCGCGGCTCAGCGAAGGGGCTGTGGGACGCGCGCGGGGTTTTGATCTGGCGGGATATGTGGCGGCTCGGGCGCATGCGCTGGCGATTCTGAATTCGGCGCTGCGGGGCGGAGAGCACAGCGAGTTATTCAAGGTCACGGAGTCCTACCGTCCGGGGGCGGAGGGGCGGGAGAAGACAGAGCAATTGATCCGCACGCTCTATTCGCTGTTGCGGGACCTGGGTGCAATTGAGGCCGGCGCGCCGGAGTTGGTTCGGAACTCGGACATTGCCTCGGAGTTGAAGCGGCTGGCGGAGTCGGCAGATTTCGAGTGGATATCGGCGGCCTCGGATCGACTGGCTGAGGTGGAGCGGGGGATGCGGCGGAACCTTCTGCGGTCGCTATCGCTGGATGCGTTTGCGGCGGCGCTGGAGAAGGCATAAAGACAAGAGCGCGGAGCTTCGCTCCGCGGACAGCCGAGGGCGGCCGTCCCGACATAAACATGGCCCACATAAACCGCGGCCAGACAAACCTGGGAATGTCGCTGCATCGAGCACTTTGAGTAACCTCTCGCTGGTTACCTTGGACTTCTTCTCCGCACTCCTAAGAGTTCTCTAAGCGATATATTTTCAATCAGTTACCCAGATTACTCCGGTGGTTCTACTCCCTTCGGAGAGATTGCCGGGTGCTGGTGGCCCGCCTATAATCGTCCTACTCTGGTTCAGAATTCTCCGTCAGGTTCCGGGTAGAACATGAGGAGGGCGTGGTCTGTTCGACGGCTCTTCAACGAAGGTTCGGTGAAAGGGAAACGCCCGGATATGCGAAAGCGAAAGCGCCTGCAACTCGCATGTATGCTGACGGCCACGACGGCAATCGCGACCTCCTTCTCTTTATCCATTGCAACGCAACCTGTGTTCGCGGCTGAGGGAGATGGCCGGGCGAACGGAATCACCACAACCGAAGAGCACGGACGCCGGGTTTATGTAAACGAGGATGACTCGGCGCAGAAGCACGCGACGGCAGTTGCGCAGCCTAAGCGCTCGTCGCTGGTGTATTGGAGCAGCAAGGAAAGCCGGTGGAAGCCGGTACCGTCGGCGGGAACAGCCTCGATGCAGGCGGCGCGCTCGGCTGCGGCCGAGGTGAGCCAGTACTATGCTCACGAGTCGACGCAGGCGGCGAATGCCAAGATTGTGTCGGCTAACGCCCGTGGGCATCAGGCTTCGCAGGAAGAAATTGACGAGTCGATCGTGATGGCGGCAGCTCGGCATAACGTGGATCCCAACCTGGTGCGTGCCGTGGTGAAGGTGGAATCGAACTTCAATTCCAACGCGGTTTCGCGCAAGGGCGCCATGGGCCTGATGCAGCTCATGCCTTCGACAGCGAAGAGCTTGAATGTGAAGAATCCATTTGATCCCCAGCAGAATGTGGACGCGGGCGTTCGACATCTGAAGTACCTTCTGGAAAACTATGGCGGCGACGTGGATCTGACCCTGGCCGCGTATAACGCGGGTCCGGGAGCGGTGGCGCGCAGTTCGGGCGTGCCGCATTATGCCGAGACTCAGAATTACGTGCGGAGGATTACGAGCCTTTACTACGGGGGATTTGATCTTTCGCCGTCGGGCACGACGCGCGATCCCGTGCGGGTTCAACGAGATGCGCGGGGCGTGCTTTACATCAGCAACACCGATTAGGTTGGCGGCATCTGTTTTAGAAGCAAGATCGGGAGCAAATCCCCACTTCTCGCGCAAAAAGCGCGTGAGAAATGGAGTACCCTAACGAGAAGCGGGCACCCGAATAAGAATTCTCTCAGGTACCTAAGGCAATTCAACTGCAACGTTGGATCGAGACAGTAACGGACCGACGACTTTGAAACTGACATCGAGCCAGCGCAGGTTGCGCTGGGGAGCGCTGCTGTTGCTGGTCGCGCTGCCCGGATTGCAGGCGCACGCCCGTACCCATCACAATGAAGCGTGGGCGCATGAGCACTTTGCCACGGCAGAGCGCATGCGCGAGGCGCTGAATGGACGTCCTCGTGGTCGACCGCACCCGGCGCGACTACCAGCGGGTCATCGACGCCTACCGCAACGTGTATTTCGGTGCTCCCACCTCCACTAAAGCCGATCCCAGCGTGGTTGCCGTGGCGGAGACCCTGGTCGAAATGGGGCGGCGCTTTGAAGACGACAAGATCCTGAACGAGGCGATCGCGCAATATAAGTTCCTGCGGAAGGAATATCCGGGCAGCAAGTACCGCTGCGACGCGTTGTTCACCATCGGTGAAATTTACAAAGACGATCTGAACGATCCCGAGCAGGCCCGCGAGGTATTTCAGGAGTTTCTGCATCGCTATCCGCAGAACCGGTTGGTGGAGGATGCCCAGCAGGCAGTAGTGGAACTCGACCGAGAAGCTGAGGCTACGAAAAAGGCCGAAGCGCACAAGAAGGCGGGCAAAGAAACCGGCGGACAAGAGCAAGAGCGCAAAGGATACGCAGGCTTCCGACGAACGAACCTGAAACCGACGCGAAAACTGACTCGAAGGCGGATGCAAGCGCGCGGGAATCTTCCGAAGCGCCGGTCCGGACGACTGGCCCGCGTGACTAGAATTCGGCACTGGTCGACGCCGGATTACAGCCGCGTGGCCATCGACCTGGAAAGCAACATCAAGTTCGGATCGCAGCGCATTTCCCACCCGGACCGTATCTTCTTCGATCTGCGCGGTACCAAGCTGGCCTCAACATTGGTGGGCAAAAGCTTCGACGTGGACGATGGGTTCCTGAAGAAGATTCGCGTGGCGCAGTTTCAGCCGGGCCGGACACGGGTTGTGCTGGAAGTGGACGACCTTTCGGACTACGACGCGTTTCTGCTGCCCAATCCGTACCGGTTGATTATTGATATTCACGGGAAAGATTCGAGCAACGTTGCGCGCGCGAGGGCGAGGAAGGACGCGGACGCTGCGACGGCCGATGTAGAAGAGCCGCCGACGGCTGGGACCAAGCCCAACGTTCCGCCCTCGGAACTGAAGGCGGCCAAAAAAGCGGTGGCCGGGGAGCCGGTCAGCGATAAGGAACAGATTCACAACGATCAGGGCGTTGATAAGGGTACGTCAGGGAACGAAACGGCAAGTTCCAAGTCTAGTCCGTCAGATTCGCAGAAGAGGACGACTGCGGACGACAAGGCTAGCGCGCCGGTAGTCAAGAAGGTTGTGGTCGAGGCGGATGATGATGACGACACTCCGCCGGTGAAGCGCGCGAAGCTGGATGCGCCGAAAACTCGGTCGCACCCGCCTACTTCCAACAAATCGGCTTCCAACAAAACGGATCGTTTATTGGATCCGGACGGCAGCGTACCCGAAGAGTCGGCAGCGAGTGATCTGACGGCCAGAGGATCCGCGCGAGGCAAGTCTTCGGCGCGACTCAGCTCCAGCCGTAAAGTGCCCGAGCCTGACGCACGAGAGGCGCGGCCCACAGCGAGCGGCGATCGGTCGCTGATTCGCGCGCTGGGACTGAAGATCGGCCGGATCGTGATCGACCCGGGCCATGGCGGCCACGATACGGGGACGATCGGTCCTAACGGTCTGGAGGAAAAAGATCTGGTGCTCGAAGTGGGGCGGCGGCTCGGTAAGCTTCTGGAGACGCGGCTGGGTGCTGAGGTTGTCTATACGCGCAAGGACGATACGTTCATTCCACTCGAGACCCGCACCGCCATCGCCAACCAGCAGCGCGCCGACCTGTTCATTTCGATCCACGCGAACTCGAGCCATGATTCGGCGGCGCGCGGGGTGGAGACCTATTATTTGAACTTCACGTCCTCGCCGGACGCGCTGGAAGTGGCGGCGCGGGAAAACGCGGTTTCGGAGAAATCCATTTACGAACTGCAGGACCTGGTGAAGAAGATCGCACTGAAGGAAAAGATCGAGGAATCGCGCGAGTTTGCCGGAGATGTGCAGGAGTCGCTACACAGCGGTCTGGCCGCGAAGAGTCCCGCCATCCGCAACCGGGGCGTGAAGAAGGCGCCTTTCATCGTGCTGATCGGGGCCAATATGCCATCGATCCTGGCGGAGATTTCGTTTGTCAGCAATCCTGCGGACGAGCACCGGCTGGAAACGAGCGAGTACCGGCAGCGGATTGCGGAATCGCTGTATCGCGGAATCGCCAAGTATGCGGATGGCTTGAGCGGAGTGAAAATGGCCAGCAAGCTGGAGAAAGCCGCTGGCCAGTAAGCCTGACTCGAAGCAGAGGGTCTCCCTCTTACTGAATCGCGCTGCCCACCTGCGAGAACACGTTGTTGGCATTCGAGCCGATGAGCCGGACGGTGCCGACGACAATCACGAGGATCACCGCGAGCATCACCGAGTACTCGGCGATGTCCTGACCTTCTTCGTCCGACCAAAGATTGCGGAATGAATAGTTCATCAACTTACCCCTCTCTTTTTCTCAACTCTTAATCTTTAAGCAGCCCCGGTAGCATGAACCGCCGGCTGTGCAACTGCTGGTTGCGAGGCAGGCTGGCGTTTGTAGTCCGGAAAATTCAGACCCCACACTTCGCCGTCCTGACTCAGGGCCTTCAGCCCCACTTGAAACTCGGATGTACCCTTCATCTTCTTCGTCCACATCACGCGAAACTGGATCTTGCGCTGGCGGTAGAAGACAGTGAGCTCGTCCAACACATTCAGTTCGCGGCGGACCGAGCCCAATCGGACTCCGTCAGGAGTCACGTCCAGCGTATGGACCAGATCCTCAAAAGCCTTCCCCGAGCTGTCTTTGCCTTTAACTCTTACGGGAAGAACCGCCTTGGTGCGATTCCCGCGACGCTGATTCGTTCCCGCACTGCCCGAGCCCATTCGTTCACCCAACGACATTTTGCCCGATGATTCTTTGGCTGTGAATGGCCCCGATGTGTAGGAGGAAGGCACGTTGGTAACCATCCCAGATGCCCGCCGGAAGTTGCTTCCCCTGAGAGGCTTGTGAGGCTTCGGAAACCTTTCACCCGGCTCTGTGGTCTAATTAACATCAGAGTCTTCAAAGCCGGGGCCATCTCATGAGTTTTTCCCGTTTTGCCGGTGTCGTGATCGCTTTTACGTGTCTGTTAGGGGTCGTTGCCGCGGCAGATAAGCAACCTGCTCCAGCCTTCGACTCGACAGGCTCCTGCGGCCATCCTTCCGCAACAGTTTGGCGGATGGGAGATGCAGGGGGCTCCACAGATCAGCACCGACCCCGCCGCCGCTGATCCGACCAACGCTGCGGTGCTCAAGGAGTATCGGCTTCTCGGATTTGGCTACGTCCACTTACACGCGCGACGATGGGCGAACGCTGAAGATTCGCGCAGCGCGCTTCGCCGACGCCTCCGGGGCCTTTGGCGCGTACACGTTCTATCTGCAGCCGGGGATGACGAAAGAGCAACTCGGCGATCAAGGAGCATCTTCGGGACAACGCGTGCTCTTCTATCGCGGGCATGTGCTGGTGGACGCACAGTTCAGCAAAGAATCTGCGATGTCGGCGGCGCAGTTGCGCGAGCTGGCCGGGACTGTTGCCGCGTCCGAGTGGCAACTCAGGAAACCTGCCCACTTTTATTGAGTTCTTGCCGCACCGAGGCTACGTTGCGAACACGCAGAAGTATGCGATGGGCCCGGCAGCCTTGGCCGCGCAGACACCGCCCGTTTCCGCGGAGCTCGTCGACTTCAATGCCAGTGCCGAGGTGAGCCTGGCGCATTACAACACTCCGAGCGGGGAAGCGACGCTGATGCTGATCTCGTATCCAACGCCGCAACTGGCTGCCGAGCATCTCAAACGAATCGACGCCGCGCATCAGATGGCGCAACCGCAGGCCGGCGTGTCGAGCATTGAGAGTGCGGGTTCGTTCTTCTCCAAGCGCACGGGACCAATTGTTGCCATCGCGACGGGTCCGATTTCCGACAGCGATGCGAAGTCTCTGCTGGGCCAGGTGAATTATGAAGCCAGCGTCACGTGGAACCAGGCAACTGACAATGCGCAAGTTCGAGATTTGTACATGTTGATTCTGAACATCGTCATTCTCTGCGGGATTCTTGCCGGACTTGCGGTGGTGGCGGGCGTGGCGTTCGGAGGAATCCGCATACTGATGAAGAAGTGGTATCCCGATAAGGTCTTTGACCGGCCGGAACAGATGGAATTCATCTCACTGCGCCTCACCGAAACGGTGGTCAAAAGAGCCTCCCAAACTGGGACTGACGGGGGACGGCAAGGCCCTTAAAATCCAGCCTGAAGTCTTTGAAACCCAGCTTAAGTAGCTTTAGATAGACTGGCTTAGGACCTTGTGAAGGGGCTTTTGTCTCAAATCGATACACTCTCGGGGAGTATTGATTGGTTCTGTAACTGATTGAAAACAAAGACATTTATTTCACAAAAATCGCTTGACACCCCCGTTTTTGGACTCATAAGATTTCGCGCAGAAAGTTTTGACGGATTTTAAAGCTCCGTTGGAACTATTCTCCCTTGAAGAAGAGGCTGCCCTGTTGCCGGGCGGCCTCTTCGTTTCTGCATCCGAAGTCATCCGCTGTGTTCGAATTCCAAATGCGTTTTGGAAAAAACGAGAGGGAACTGTTCCAGGTTTCCTGCGTATCATCTGTTGTAAGTATTTTGTGTGGTAGCGACGAAGACGGAAAGGTTCGGGGAGGAATTCATGTTCTGCGACGGATGCGGCACGGCAGTGCAAGCGGGTCAGGCATTTTGCAGCAAGTGCGGCAAGCAGATTGTCGGTCCGATTTCGTTCATGCAGCCGCGTCCGGGTCGCGTGCAGGAACATGTTCGGTTGCTGGCCCTGTTGTGGCTGGCGCTGTCGGCTTTCAACTTGATTGGTGGCGTGGCTTTGTACGTTGTCGCGAATACGGTGCTATTGCATCGCCAAGTCGGGGGAGTGGAGAGTGGTCCGCCCGCCTTTCTGACGCCCCTGCTGAGCACGGTCGCAATTCTCTTGCTGGCGAAGTCTGCCTGCGGATTCGCGGCTGGATGGGGACTGTTGAATCATGAACGCTGGGCACGGGTCGTGACGCTCGTCATGGCTTTCATTTCATTGTTCACCAACATTCCTTTCGGGACGGCGCTCGGCATCTACACGATGTGGGTTCTTCTGCCTGCGGAATCGGAGCGGGAATACGACATGCTGGCCGAAGCGCGAGCCGCGTAAGGCCTTGTTCGGAAATATCTCCGCGTGGACGGACTGCCGTCCGGCGCTCTTTCCGTGGATTGTCTTTCGCAGCGGGGAAAAGGCTCTCTTCGATTCTTCGATCGAGTCCGTGCGGATTACCGCGAAGAAATCTGACCAACAGAATGCCCGCAGGGAGCAACTGGACCGCAGAAACCACCGGACGATTTGATAAACTAATTCCAGTCCACGCGAGGCCGACGTAGCTCAGTTGGTAGAGCAGCCGATTCGTAATCGGCAGGTCAGCGGTTCAAGTCCGCTCGTCGGCTCCAGTTTATCCTTCTTCTTTTTTTCCGCCGTTCACCATTGACTGCTACGAGCGCCTTTGCTCCCTTGCAAGAGGGGCTACGAGGCCTTGTCGGTGAAATGCAGGCGGGAACGGTGCTCTTCTTTTCTTTCTTCGATCGACAGAACTCTCCGGCCCAGACCAGCGAGTTGGACCAGTTCCTGCTGGATCGCCTGCAGCCGTTCAAGCCGTTGGCCGTGAGCGATCTGCGCTTCGGGGGCGTTGCGGCCCTGACTTCCGGCCCGTCGATACTGCTCATTGAGCTCTTGAAGCTGCGCGATCTCAGCGCGGAGGCTTCCAATCTTTTCGCGAAGCACTTCGAGGTGATCCATAGCTTCTAAGAATAGCTCATCCCGCAAGATTGAGCATCTGTACCAATCTCCTGGGCGAGAACGGCGCGAAGACCGCCGCGCGGAGAGCGTCCGCCCGCCCCGGCTCAAGCCGATTTCTTTACCGGTGGGCAGAACTCGATCACTTTACCCCGATCCTGCAAGGGAACCCACTTCACACGCTGTGAAAACTTGGCCGGAATGTAAAACTCAATCACTTTTGCCATGATCCAATCCTTCAGCACGCATCTACTTCATTCGTACTAAGCAATTTCTCTACAACGATTGTGTCGATGGGCCGGGGATCGTTACATCCTGACGGTCACTCATAATCTGCTGCTCGACCTCGGTGAATCTTTACTTCGCATCGCGAACGCAGCGGAAACCGACGGCTCCCGAGCGGTCCATGCTGGGCGACATCAGCAGGAGCTTCCCGTGTTCTTTCAGTCGATAGGCCTGGGGGAAGTACCAGATCGAGCCTTGGGGCTGATAGTAGCTGCCGCCGCGGACGATGGCGGCGCGGGTATGCTCGTCGATAAACTCATCCGTCCACTGCCAGACGTTGCCAACCATGTCCATCACGCCGAACGGACTGGCGCCCTTGGGATGGACCTCGACGGGATCTGGGCCGCGCATGGTGCGAGATTTATCGGGGATGGGAACGGCGGCGGGATCCCAGTCGTTGCCCCAGGGATACAGGCGATCGTCAGTGCCCTGCGCGGCATACTGCCATTCCCACTCATGGGGCAGGCGCTTCCCGGCCCAGGCCGCATACGCTCGCGCATCTTCGAGCGAGACCCAGGTCACCGGGCGGTTTTCCCACCCGGAGGGATAGGTGCCGTCCTTCCAATCGCGCAGAAAGGTCAGGTCGTCTTTGGGATGGTAGTGCGTTGCGTCGAGAAATTTCTTGAACTCGCCATTGCGTGACGGGATACTTGTCGATGTAGAACGAGTCGATTTGCATGGCGTGCTGGTGAAAGCGCCTAGGCGAATTCTCCCACGGATACTGCACGTCGACTCCCACGTCGTTGGAGCCCTCGATTTCGATTCCGGAGACTTCAAATAGGAAAGCTCCGGCGGGAATCTTCACCATACCTGCGGATGGGCCGGTTGCAGGTGCGGTCGGCTTAATCGGGACCAATTGCTGCGGCAGAACCTTCCATTCGTGCGAGTAGCCGCAAGAGTGGAGTGCTGGTCATCTGCTTCATCTTCGACAACAGGCTCTGCAGTGCAGCGTCGGGCTCAACGTTCGTCGCGAGAATGGCTCCGTAGCCCTTGGCTTCGATAGGGAAATCAAGCACGAGGTTTCCGCCTGCCACCCTCGGCTTGAGTTCGACTCCGTGATAAACGTCGAAATAGCGCATCCCTGGGCGCGGGGAAATTTCAAACTGATCGCCGTCGACGTCGTATTCGTTGCGGTTCACGATGGTCCAAAGTGTTTGATCCCGCAGCGGCCAGCGGCTGGCAAAGACACCATAATGCAGCATGGGCGACATCGGCTCCCAGTCGTGGCTGACTCAGAAAAGGCGCGAAGGCGCGCTCGATGGTGGCGACGCGCCGTGTGGCTTCTGCATCGCGCGGCGTGATTCCGTTCCAGATGCCCCAGATGTTCTCCCAGCTCTCCCAGCCCACGCCGTTGAAGAAGGCGAATTGCAGATCGTTGGTCTTGTCGCGGTTCCAGCGGTCGGAAATGTTCACCATGTGGCGAGTTTCCAGCCACTTGTATTTGTCGACGAGTGGCGTGAATGGAAACTGATATTGGCCCCACGTCATCAGGTTCCACGCCAATGCTTCGTCGGAGGGACCGCCTTCCGGCTCAAAGACCAGTGGGTGGCCGGTCTTGTCCGCGGCCAGCGAGAAGGCCAGTGGAACGCCGTCCTGGGTGTCGCCGTTGATGCCGTCGGCGCCGATCTCCGCCATCAGGCTCGCGATCTCTTCTGGCCACGAATGGTCAGGCTGGCGCGTGCCCTGGTCCCACATCATCATCGGAAACAGCACGCGCACGCCGCGGCGATGAAAGTCCGCAATCATCGGCTTCAACACCGGCAACTCCGCCCGGCATGCTGCGAATCAGGTCGTGCTGGTTGCGATTGTCGATTCCCATGTTCGGGTAGGTCGGCCAGATCAGGACGGAGTCGATTCCGCCGTAGCGCTTCTCGAGATCGTCGAGGTAGCGGTCCACGGTGTACTTGCCCGCGACCGGATCGTAAAAGTAGCGATCCTGAACCATCATCTGCGGCTGAATGAAGCTGGATTGCGCCCACTTGAACTCGGGACGGTCATAGCGGGAACCGTCGTAGCCGATGCGGATGCGGCGTTCGTCGCGCCAGTGCGTGATGTCGGCGAGCCATGCCTCGTGTTCCGTCTGGCTGCACAACTTGACGCCGGATAACCACAAATCCTTCACCGAGAGGCAATCGGGTACAGGAATCTGTTGATCATTGGGGGAATAGCGCGAGTCCTGGGCTTGCGTCGCGACGCTGGCGAGAAAGATCACGACGAGGAATTGGATCTGTGTCGATTTCATGGCGGTCCCATTCTACAAATAGGCTGCGAGCCGACCTTGCGCGGACGTCAACCCGTAATCAACTGGTAACTTTCTTGATCGACGGGAGATTTTTTCCCCGTATTTGGCGCGTTCTTTGCCCTACCTACCCATTCGTGCCATATATGGCACTCCCGAGCCATTTACCGTGTATGGGCGCAGGGTTAGATTGTCCTTGAGCAGCACTTGGGGGAGGGCTGATCAACAGACGTCCCAAGACTCAATCGAGTCTGGGGCGTTTTGTTTTGCGCGTAATCTTCACACCCAACGACACAAAGGCCCACGAAGGAAAGCCCCGTGTACGGCGACCTCGCAAGCTTCGCGACTGTCCTGCTACCCCTCCATCCTTTCCATGGTGTAGATTTGTTGGCGCCCTTCGTCGCCTTGATCCACGTACGTTCAGGAGCAGGTCATGCCTGTGCAGTTTGCCCGCCGCGAATTTCTCGCGGGAATGGTTGCCGTGACGGCCGCGAAGGCCGCCTCCCGATTTGCCCTAGCCTTTCAACGGGCCGATAGCAGCTCGCCGTTCCGTGTCTCCGTCATCAATGACGAGATTTCCCAGGACTTTGGCCACGCCTGCGAAGTGGCGTCGCGCGAGTTCGGTATGGGCTGGATCGAGCTGCGCGGCATGTGGAAGAAGAACATCGTCAATCTCGACGAGAAGGAAGTCGCGGAGGCGCGGCGCATTCTCGAAAAATATCAATTGAAAGTGACCGACATTGCCAGCCCGCTGTTCAAGGTCGATTGGCCGGGCGCGCCAAAATCGAAGTACAGCGAGGCCAAGAGTTTCGGCGCGGACTTCAAGTTGAGCCAGCAGGACGAAGTTCTGGAACGCGCGATGGATCTGGCGAAAGCGTTTCAGACGGATCGCGTGCGCTGCTTCGATTTCTGGCGGTTCGAGGATCAGGCTCCTTATCGCGCCGCCATCAATGACAAATTGCGAGAGGCCGCCGACAAGGCGGAGAAGAAGGGCATCATCCTCGTGCTCGAAAATGAATCTGCTTGCAATACGGCGACCGGAGCCGAGTCGGCGAAGGTTCTTGAGCGCGGTGCAGTCATCCTCGCTTCATGCTGAACTGGGACCCGGGCAACGCGGCGGCCGCGGGCGAGATTCCGTTTCCCGATGGCTACAATCTTCTGCCCAAGGAACGGATCGGCCATTGTCATTGCAAGGATGTGGTCAAGAAAGGCAAGAAGGCTGATTGGGCGCCAATGGGTGGAGGCGATCATCGACTGGGTAGGACAGTTCAAGGCTCTCAAGCGCGACGGCTATCGTTACGCCGTGAGCCTTGAGACACACTGGAATGGCGGTGGCTCGCCGGAAGAGATGTTCGCGCCAGAGTTGGGCGGGAATGAAGAAGCTTCTGCAAGAGGCGGATGCGTTGTAAGATCCCACTTCTCGCGCAAAAGCGCGCGAGAAATGGGGCACCCTAACACAAAGGTGGACGACTCGATATGACGGATCAAACCAGACGCACTTTTCTGAAGCAGGCCGCGATGGGAACCGCTGCGGTGCTGGCGTATCCAACTTCCACGGTGCTGGGGGCGAACGATCGCGTTCGCGTCGGCATGATTGGCGTCGGCGATCGCGGAAATGATCTTGCTGGGACAGATTCGCGGTGTCCATGACGTCGAAGTCGTGGCCATGGCGGACGTCTACAGCCGCCGGCGCGATGAGGCGAAGAGCAAAGTGCCGGGCATTCAGACGTTCGACGATCACCGGCGGTTGCTCGACATGAAGGATATCGACGCCGTGATCGTGGCGAGCCCGCTGCACATTCACACGCGTCATTTTCTGGACACGCTGGCCGCCGGCAAGGATCTTTACTCCGAGAAGACCATGACCTGGTCGATTCCCGAGGCGGACAAGTGCCTGGCAGCGGCGAAAGCTTCGAAGCAAGTCGTCCAGATCGGATTGCAGCATCAGAGTTCCGGCGCGCAGACGGACGCGCGGCAGTGGATCAAAGACGGGTGGGTCGGCAAAGTCACGCAGGTCGAATCGTGGATGAGCCGCAACACTCCTCACGGCAAGGGCCAGTGGGTGCGGCCAGTGCCTTCGGACTGCACCGCGCAGAACGTCAACTGGAACGCGTTTCTGAATGGACGGCCCGACCGTCCGTTCGATCCTTACAAGCTGATCAACTGGCGCTTGTTCTGGGAATTTGCCGGCGGCAATTGCGCCGAGAACATGGTGCACCAGATCGCATGGATCATGGGCGCGCTCGATCTGCCACTGCCGTCGGCGGCCTACATGTCGGGCGGAGTCTTCTCGGAAAAAGATGGACGCGAAGTGCCCGACACTATCGCGGTCACTCTCGATTTCCCCAACATGGTCGTGACCTGGCAGTCGACCTTCAGCAACAAGCATTACGATATGGCCGATCGCATTCTGGGAAGCGACGGGACGCTCGAACATCACTTCGAGGAACCGCTGCAGTACTGGCCGGAGAAGACGAATCGTCCCGACGGGGAGGCCAAGAAGGGCAGCAGTCACGAATCAGAACCACATGGCGAACTGGATCGACTGCGTTCGCAGCCGCGGCATCCCAACGCGCCGCCGGAGATCGGTTACCGCTCGGCCATCGCAGTGCACATGGCGAACTTGTCGTACAAGAACAAGCGGCGACTCACGCTGGAGGAAGCAAAGGCAATCCGCCCGAGTTCTAAAAGTCGCAAGGTGCGCGGCATGAGTCCGTCATCCCACATCGTTGCGTGTTCAAGCGCAGACTTTGCCTTTCGCCAACTGCAGAGTGCATAGGTCCTTCGCTTCGCTCAGGATGACAATCCACATTTAGCCATAAACAGATGCGTGAATGATCGAGTCCCGGGGAGAACTCTATGATTGGCGCCGTCGATATTGGGGGGACGAAGATCGCGGTTGGCATGGTCGATGACACCGGAAAGGTTCTTTCGCGGAGGCAAGCGCCGACCGATCCGAATCGTTACGACCTCGGGATTGAACTGATTGCACAATTGCTGCGAGAGACGGCGGGCGAGGCTGGGGTAGAACTGACGGGGATCGGAATCGGATCGACGGGGCCGGTCGATCCGATGCGCGGTGAGTTTGGGGACGTGGATTTTCTTCCCGGTTGGCGCGGGAAGAGTCCGGTGAAAGATCTGGCGCAGATTTTCAATGTGCGTGTTGCGCTAGAGAACGACGGGGACGCGGCGGCGCTGGCCGAGGCCGGATGGGGCGCGGGACAGGAATCGGTCGCGCCTGATCTACGTGACCGTCGGAACGGGGATTGGCGGCGGGATCGTTCTCGACGGTCAACTTTATCGCGGAGTCGATGGTGCTCATCCAGAAGTTGGACATCATGTCGTCGATCCGGCGGGGCCGGAGTGCTCGTGCGGATTTCGCGGGTGCTGGGAATCGCTGGCGGCGGGTCCGGCGATGGTGGCATGGATCGAGAACGCATGCGCCGGCTGCGTATCTGCATCGCCCGGGCATCACGGCCAAGAAGATTTGCGAACTCGCTCAGGAGGGAGATGCAGTCGCGACACAGGCGGTCGAACATGAGGCCTACTACCTGGGCTTCGGGCTCGCCAATCTGATCAATCTGTTTACTCCCGACGCGATTGTGCTGAGCGGGAGCGTGATGAAGAGCGCGCCGCTTTTTCTCGACCGCATCCGAGAAGTCATTGGCCGCGGGTGTCGGTTTGTTCCGGCCGAGAAGACGCAACTCACGCTCGCCTCGTTGGGAGACGACACAAATCTGATCGGCGCCGCGAGAGTGTGGCACTATCGTTTCGGTACTCCTCAAGTCATTGCGCGTTGACAGGAAGTTCGACTAAGGGATCTCCGAAGAGTTGTCGATACTTGTCCTTCTCCTGAACCAGCAAGGACGCAAAAGGCACGTTCGGTGCAGGCTCAACCGTCAACTCAATCGCATCGACTTTCAGGCGTTCCGGGTGAGGAACGTCGCCAACTTCAGGTGCCCAAGTTGCGCCCCGTGGTACTTTGCGCACCAGCATCTGTTGTGGATTCAGAAGGATCTCATTTTCCCAATATTTTCCGAGTTCCTGTTTGCTCTTGGGCCTCGCAATAAATGTTGGCCGATATTCACCCTGCTTGTCTTGCTCGAAAATGACGAGCCTCCACGTTCGCTCACCGATCAGGATGAGGGCGGTGTCCTCTATTCCGTCACCATTGAAATCGCCAAGACACAGAAAGGGAGAGCTGCCCAGTTTTCTGTCGCGAACCCAAGCCGCCTTCAGGTCTTTATTCTCCGGGACCCGGTAGGATGAGAAATTTGCCCTAATGCTCGCCTGTAAACTCGAAGGCAATCGGAGTTCGCTGTCCGTGCCCCCGTCGGTTGGTCGACTCTGGGAAAAGGCGCCGGTCAACGTTCCTATTACGATCCCCCCGACGATCGCTGCCAAAGCTCTACGGTTCAATGCAGCCCTCATGGCGTTATCATCATCGAGTTTCTTGAAAAATCCAACCCTATGAATGTGTCGGGCCGCCCCCTGTTCGGGCGCACAGTTCAGGTTCGGGCGACGGCTAGCAGTCCAGCGGGCTCCGCCTTTCAGTTCCTTTCCCAATCTGTTACTGTTTCCAGTTCGCTTTTTGTGGGTTTCGTGTGACATGCGGCACGGAGTCGCTGGCCAACCGCTAAGAGGATTTCTACTCGCAGCCGGGCACTCCCGGAAACTCCGAGACCGCTGGATCGGCTAGTCGGCACGGAAAGGATGACAGCCTCGTGATCGTTGGAGTTCCGAAAGAAAGTTATCCCGGAGAACGGCGGGTTGCGCTGGTTCCCGTGGTCGTTCCCAACCTGGTCAAGGCGGGATTGGAAATCATCGTGGAGGCTGGTGCCGGTGAGTCAGGCTGGCTATCCGGACGCGATCTATGTAGAAAAGGGCGCGAAGATTGTGCCGGATCGCGCGGCTGTGTTCAGCACCGCCGACATTGTGGTGCAGGTACTGTGCTACGGGTCGAATGACGTCACGGGCAAAGCCGATCTTCCCCTGATGCGCCGTGGCCAGACCCTCATTGGATTTCTGCGGCCCCTCGGTTCGGCGGAGGTTGTCCAGCAGATCGCGCAGGCTGGAGTCACGTCATTTTCCGTAGAACTCATGCCCCGCACGACGCGCGCGCAGAGCATGGACGCGCTGTCGTCGATGGCTACCTGCTGCGGGTACAAAGCGGTGCTGCTGGCCGCGGAAACCTCGCCGCGAATCTTCCCCATGATGACCACGGCCGCCGGGACCATCACGCCTGCACGGGTTTTCGTCATTGGCGCGGGCGTCGCCGGATTGCAGGCCATTTCGACTGCGCGCCGGCTCGGTGCGGTCGCCTCTGCATATGACATGCGTCCAGCAGCCAAAGAGCAAGTGCAGAGCCTGGGCGGACGCTTCGTGGAACTTCCCATCGAAGCGCAGAATGCGCAGGATGCCCGCGGCTATGGCACGGCGCAGGATGAAACCTTCTATGCCCGCCAGCGTGAACTCCTGACGCGCGTGGTGGCGGAAAGTGATGTGGTCATCACGGCGGCGGTTATTCCCGGCAAGAAATCACCGGTGCTGATTACCGCAGACATGGTGAAAGGGATGGCCCCAGGTTCGGTGATCGTCGACCTGGCTGCCGAACGCGGCGGCAACTGCGAACTGACGCACACCGGAGAAACCGTGAAACTATGCGGCGTTACGATCATCGGCGCCATTAACCTGGCGACCAGCGTGCCGTACCACGCCAGCCAGATGTACGCTCGCAACGTCACTACGTTTCTGCTTTACATGGTGAAAGAGGGCAAGCTGCAGTTGAACCTGCAGGATGAGATTATCCGCGAGACCATGATCACGAGCGGCGGGGAAGTGGTGAATGCGCGCGTGCGCGATTTCTTTAAGATGCCGGCTTTGGCGTCCGCTGGCGGGTAGCGAGTGGTGGCGGCACGCCCGAAGATTTGGCTTTTGGGAAGGGCACGGCTTCAGCCGTGCCGTAATAGCGCCAGAGATGCTGGGCTTTCGCCCCTGAGGGAGCTTATGGGTTCCAATCTGATCGACGCGTTGTTCGTATTTATGCTGGCGGCCTTCATCGGATTCGAAGTGATCCGCCACGTCTCGCCTTTGCTGCACACGCCGCTCATGTCGCTGACCAACGCTCTGGACGCGATTGCGGTTGTGGGCGCCATCGTTCTGGTCGGCGAAAAGAAGAGTACGTTCGCAACGGTCTTGGGCGTGATCGCCATCGTCGCCGCCACCAGCAACGTGGTCGGCGGATTCTTCATCACCGACCGCATGCTGAGGATGTTCAAGACCAGCCGTCCCACGAAGCCGTAGCAACACACTCATACTCAGTGAACAAAGTTAGCGAAGCCAATTTATGCCGACCGCGTTTGCTGGAAGCCAGTACGTCATCGAAATCATCTACCTCATCGCCAGCGCGTTATTCATTCTTTCGCTGAAGTGGATGAGTTCGCCCGCCACCGCCCGCCACGGCATTCTGGCCGGCGAAATCGGCATGGTGCTGGCCATCGGCGGCACGCTGCTGCATCACGGCATCGTCGATTACAAGTGGATCATCATTGCGCTGGTGCTCGGTTCGGGTATCGGCATTCCGCTTGGCATGGTGCAGATGACTGCCGTCCCGCAGCGGACTGCACTCAGCCATGCTTTCGGCGCGTTGTGCGTGACGCTGGTGGGTACCGCTGAGTTTTACCTGCGCAGCCCGAATGTGCCCAAGTTCATGATGTCGGTGCTGTCGATGGAAGTGATTCTCGGAGGGCTGACGTTCACGGGCAGTCTGATGGCCGCGGGAAAGCTGCAGGAAATTCTGCCGCAGCGGCCGATTACTTATAAGGGACAGAACTTCGTCAATCTTCTTTTGTTCCTGGTTGCCGTCGGCAGCGCGGTTTACCTCGTGCTGAATCCGGGGGCAAAGATATTCTTTCCGATCATCGTGGGTGTCTCTCTGATCTTTGGAGTATTGCTGGTGATTCCGATCGGCGGTGCGGACATGCCGACGGTGATCTCGCTGCTGAATTCTTACGCCGGTCTTTCGGCTGCGGCCATGGGATTCGTGCTCGACTCGAAGCTGCTGATCATCGCAGGCGCGCTCGACGGATCCTCCGGCCTCATCCTGTCGATCATCATGTCGAAGGCGATGAACCGCTCGTTCACGAACGTGCTCTTCGGAGCTTTCGGTCAGGTGCAGGCTTCGGCCGCCGCGGGACAGGAAGCGAAGCCCGTGCGCAGCGCCACTCCCGAAGAAGCTGCCGCGATTCTGCTGGCTGCCAATAAGGTGGTCATCGTTCCTGGCTACGGCATGGCGGTCGCGCAGGCGCAGCACAAAGTACGCGAGCTTTATGACGCGCTCACGAAAAAGGGCGTCGACGTGCGGTTTGCGATCCACCCGGTCGCCGGACGCATGCCCGGCCACATGAACGTGCTGCTGGCGGAGGCTGACATCCCGTACGACCGGCTCATCGAAATGGACGAGATCAACGGCGACTTTCCGCAGACGGACGTCGCTTTGATCATCGGCGCGAACGATGTGACGAACCCCGCCGCCCGCACCGATCAGTCGAGCCCGATCTTCGGCATGCCAATTCTAGACGTGGACAAAGCGCACACCGTCATGGTCATCAAGCGCGGCATGAGCCCGGGATTCGCCGGCATCGACAACCCGCTGTACTATCTCGATCGCACGTTGATGCTGTTCGGCGATGCCAAGCAGTTCGTGGGCGGAATTGTGCGGGAGTTGGGCGGCGGGCACTAACGATTTGGAAGGGAATGTTAGTCGTTTACGCGCTTCCAACTTGCGACCAGGTGAGGTAAGGTCCGACCTCGTCTTGGACGCGATTGATTGATCTCTCGTAGTGACAGCCCTTGTCGCCGCGGGGCGTTCTTCCCAGGCATGGGAGTCGACTACCGAGCATTGACAGCGCCGATCAACCTTCCTAGACTGATTCCATGGAAGTCCGTCTACAACCTGACAAAGAGGCGCAGTTAGCCCAGATCGCAGCCCAGCGAGGCCTGAAGACCGACGAACTCGCCCAGCAGGTTTTAAGCCATTACCTCGAAGACGACGCGCGCTTTATCGAGGCCGTCAATCTTGGCTTGTCCGCTGCCGAGCGCGGAGACTTCGTGGAGCACGAAGAACTAGGGAAGACGCTAAAGCAGATCTTGCGCCCATAGATGCGCCTGCGCTGGTCAACCCCCGCCGCCAACGACCTGTACAACATCGTGCAGCGTATTCAAAAAGACAATCCTGCCGCAGCTGATGAAGTTGCGCGCATTTTGTACGAAGGCTGCGGCAATCTGCGAGACTTTCCACGTCGAGGTCGGAGGGGCAGAATCGAAGGCACGCGCGAATTGGTCTTCACGGGCTTGCCCTACATCGTTGTTTACAGAATTAAAGAGCAAATCGTTGAAGTTCTGCGCATTTACCACGGTGCCCAGGACTGGCCTTGAAATATGGTCGAGGTGATTTCGTGAGAACTTTGCAAAAATTAGGCATCTTAATCCAAGTATTCTTCCTGTCGATCTGCGCGGTTGCTCAATCTCAACCCCAGCTCAACTTGATGCCGATGCCGGCCAGCGTTCAAAGCGGCGGCGGCCAACTGCAGATCAAGCAATCGTTTTCCGTTGCGGTCAGCGGAAGCCACGATGCTTCGCTGGATAGCGAGGTGCGTCGGTTCCAGGAACAACTATCACGGCAGACCGGGATTCCGTTTCGTGCCACGGCGGGAGCTGCGGCGACGCTGGAAATTCATGCCGACCATGGCCGGCAGGCCGTGCAGAAACTCGGCGAGGATGAATCGTACGAATTGACTGTAAGCGATTCCGGCGCGAAGATCACGGCGCCGACGACGCTCGGCGTCCTGCGCGGCA
Source organism: uncultured Acidobacteriaceae bacterium (assembly GCA_963788555.1). GTDB lineage: Bacteria > Acidobacteriota > Terriglobia > Terriglobales > Acidobacteriaceae > Sulfotelmatobacter. The sequence goes on from CAWBHM010000012.1 coordinate 535,936, forward strand.
TGCAGACGTTTCTTCAGCTCGTGCAAATCACTCCTGCTGGATTCGCCGCTCCGGCCGTCACCATAAAAGACCAGCCTCGCTTTGCCTGGCGCGGGACGCTCATCGACGTCAGCCGCCATTTCATTCCGATCGATGTGCTCAAGCGCAATCTCGACGGAATGGCCGCAGTAAAAATGAACGTGCTGCACTGGCATCTCTCCGACGATCAGGGTTTTCGCGTCGAGAGCAAGACCTTTCCCAAACTCACCGGCATGGGTTCCGAGGGCTTGTTCTACACGCAGGACCAGATCCGCGACCTCATTGCGTATGCGCACGATCGCGGAATTCGCGTGGTGCCCGAGTTTGACATCCCGGGTCACAGCCGCTCGTGGTTCATCGGATATCCCGAACTCTCCAGCGGGTCAGGTCCCTACACGCTTGACGGCAGCGGGCTCGATCCGATCATGGATCCGACGCGGGAGTCGACTTACAAGTTTCTGGACAAGTTCATCGCAGAAATGTCCAAGCTCTTTCCCGACGCTTACTTCCACATTGGAGGGGACGAGGTCGACGGCAAGCAATGGGACGCCAATCCCAAGATTCAAGAGTTCATTCACGCGCACGGCATGAAGAACAACCAGGATTTGCAGGCCTATTTCAACCAGCGCCTGGAGAGGATTCTGGCCAAGAACCATAAAACCATGGTCGGATGGGATGAGATTCTGCATCCTGATTTGCCGAAGACGATTGTGGTTCAGTCGTGGCGCGGTCAGGCGTCGTTGGCTGCAGCCGCGAAACAAGGCTACCGCGGCCTGCTTTCGTTCGGATACTACCTCGACCTGATGTGGCCCGCGTCGCGCCACTACGCCGTCGACCCAATGTCCGATGCTGCGGCGACACTCACTCCGGAAGAGAAGGGACTCATCCTGGGCGGCGAGTCGTGTCAGTGGGCGGAGTGGGTGACTCCGGAAAACATCGATTCGCACATCTGGCCGCGTAACGCGGTGATTGCGGAGCGATTGTGGTCGCCGCAGGAACTCAAAGGCGGGACCTCGATGTACGCACGGATGAATGCGGTAAGTCTCGAACTGGAATATCTGGGGCTGACGCACCGGTCCGCGCGGCTACGCATGCTGCATCGAATGGCGGGACCGGCCGATATTACCGCACTGCGCAATCTTGCCGACGTCGTCGAACCGGTGAAGGACTACAACCGGTGGAGCGACGCGAAGGGGCCTATCGATTTCCACTCGCCGCTGACCCGCATGATCGATGCGGTGAGTCCTGAGAGCGATGCGGCGCGCCACTTTAGCGACTTGGTGCAGACCTTTGCGCAAAGCGGCTACAAAGACCAAGCCTCTGAGGCGCAGATCCGAATGTGGCTCACGCTCTGGTGTGACAACGATGCGCGGCTGCGTCCCGTACTGGAGCAATCGTATCTCTTGCAGGAAGACGTGCCGTTGTCGCAGGCTTTGTCGGCGCTGGGCACGGCCGGATTGCAGGCGTTGGATTATCTCGACAAAGGCCAGTCTGCGCCGGATGCGTGGAAGACGCAGCAAACTGCCCTGATCGAGCAATCCAAGAAGCCAATGGCCGACATGCTGCTGATGGTGGTCGCGCCGGTAGAGCAGTTGGTGTCGGCGAGCGCGGCACAACACAACTAGGCCGAAAAAGACCCTCCCTGAAGAAAAAGAACAGGCCCTGACGTGGTCCGTGCTCAATGGCAAGAATGAGCGCAGTTCCGTAAGGGCTTTTATCAGCCTTTCTCTCTACGGTGTGAACTGATAGATCGCGCCGTCGTTGCCGCTGCCTCCGTGGACGGTGGCTCCATAAAAGGACCCAGCGGGATCCGCGACCATTCCGTTGTAGGCGAAGCCCGGTTGCGGCGTGCCCGGGAAGCGATAGGCCACACTCTCGGTCCACTTGCCGTTCGCGCCGGGGGTCATCTTGAAGATGACACCGCAACCGCAAGACGCCGCTCCGGCGTCGCTCGTAGTCCCGTAAAGATTGCCTGCAGCATCTGCGACCAGGCTGCTGATGGGACTGGCTCCGTCTGTTCCACCCTTGAAGCTGTACAGCACGCTCTCGGTCCACCCATTGCTACTGTGCGTGAGCTTGTAGACCGTGCCCAGGTCATTTGTCCCGGCGTAATAAGTGGTGCCGTAAAGATTCCCTGCCTTGTCGGAAATCACGCCGCCATAAGGTAAAGCTCCGTCCGGCTGATCTTTGAAGGAATAGAGCGTGATGAACTGCCATTTGCCTTGGTTGGGTGATATCTCGTAGACATTCCCGAAACCGTTCGCTCCCCCGACCGTGCATACGCCGTAGAGATTTCCCGCAGCATCGATCAAGAATCGGCTGGCCGATCCTCCTCCGCCGTCGGTACCACCAGTGAAAGTGTGGATGACGCGCAGCTTCCACCCGCCCGTACTGTCCGGTGTCAGTTGGTAGACGACGCCCACTCCGTTGGCCCCGCCCGTAGGAGTCGTGCCGTAGACGTTGCCGTGCTTGTCGATTGCTACGGGACTCCCCGGCCCAGAGCCGTCATTCCCGCCCGTGAAAGTATGAATCACGGTTTGGGTCCAGGTTCCTCCGGAATTGGTCAGCTTGAAAACTACACCGCAGCCGCCTTCGCACGATCCACCGCCACCGGTGACTGCCGTTCCGTAGAGATTGCCCTGCGCGTCGAGCGTAACGCCTTTGTACGGTTCGCCTCCGTCGGCGCCGCCGGTGAAGTCATAGAGCACGGTGTGGACGCCGGCGGGTGTGACCTGGAAAACGGTACCTCCCCCGTAGATGCCGCCCTGCACCGATGTGCCGTAAAGATTGCCAGCTTTGTCCATCACTAACTCGGTGTCGGTGTACTCGCCGTCGGCGTTGCCCGCAAAGCTGTAGATCAGTTTTGTCGCGTTCGCCGCCCACGCAGCGGTGGCCAGAAAGGTGGCCGCCGCTATGGCGAGAGCCCGTTTGCAGATTGCAAGATTGCCTGCGTCCCACGTGTCCCCCTCCGAAGCAATATCGTCTTTTTTGGATTGAAAACAGGCTACGTCACCGGTAGCGGGGTAAAACTGTAGCACTGAACCGCGCGAAACGCACGCGTCCGGTGGTGGAGAAAGGCCTAACCTGAGGGATACACGGCGGGCGAAGGCACGATTCTAAGAAGTCACCACAAAGATCACGAAGACACGAACGAAACGAGAACCAATGCGGTCCTTCGTGATACTTCGTGTCCTTCGTGGTTCAACGTGGTTGACTGTGGCGGGCGAACGGATCCGCCGCTGCCAAGCCCACAGAATAGAGGGTTCGGCACCGCGGCATGGTATTCTATTAACTCCAGCTGCGCACCGTCTTGGCGGAATTCCTCGCAGGTCCTGAAGAAGTTACAAAGAAACCATGCTTTCAGTTAGCAATGTGTCCATGCGCTACGGCGCCAAAATACTGTTCGATGAAGTCTCGACGGCGTTTACGCCGGGCAAGCGCTACGGCCTGACCGGCCCCAACGGCGCGGGCAAATCCACCTTCATGAAGCTGCTGAGCGGCGAATTGGAGCCGCAAAAAGGCACGGTGGTCCGTCCCCGCAAGGTCGGAGTCCTGAGCCAGGACCAGTTCGCCTTCGACGCCTACACTGCGATCGATACGGTCATCATGGGCAACAAGCGCCTGTGGGCCGCCATGCAGGAACGCGACGCCATCTACGAGAAGGCGGAGATCACCGATGCCGACGGCATGAAACTCGGCGAACTCGAGGGCATTGTCGGCGAAGAGGACGGTTACACCGCCGAGAGCGACGCCGCTATTCTGCTGCAGGGCCTCGATATTCCCGACGAAGCTACACACGCGCAAGATGAGCGAACTGCAGGGCGGACAGAAAGGTCCGCGTTCTTCTAGCGCAGGCCCTTTTCGGTCATCCGCAGGCGCTGCTGCTGGACGAACCCACAAACCACCTGGACTTGGATTCGATCCACTGGCTGCAGGGATTTCTGAACGTGTACGACGGTGTGGTGATCGCGATCTCGCACGATCGCCACTTCCTGAACAGCATTTGCACTCACATTGCCGACATCGACTACGAGACCATCATCACGTACACGGGCACCTACGACGACATGGTCGTGGCCAAGACGCAGGTGCGGTCGCAGATCGAATCGCAGAACGCGCAGCGCGAAAAGAAAATCTCGCAGCTGAATGAATTCATTGCGCGGTTCGCGGCCGGCACGCGATCGAGCCAGGTGCAGTCGCGACGCAAGGAAGTCGAACGCCTGCAGGTGACGGAGTTGGCCAGGTCCAATATCCAGCGTCCATTCATCAAGTTTGAGCAGAAGCGGCCTTCGGGCAAGCACATTCTCGAAGTCGAGCATCTAGGCAAAGCCTACGGCGACAAACAGGTGATTCGCGACTTCACCGCCAGCATTATTCGCGGGGAACGAATCGCGCTCATGGGACGCAACGGTGCAGGGAAGACCACGCTGCTGAACGCGTTGCTCGCGAACTCTCCGACGACTCCCGACGCCGAACTGCGCAAAACCAGCGGGTACGATGGCCCGTTCGTGGACTCCGGCAAGGTCATCTGGGGGCACGAAGCTTCGATCGGATACTTCGCGCAGGACCACCGCAGTTTGATCGAGGGCGGCATGACGGCGATCGAGTGGCTGCATCAGTGGGACGGCGCGGCTGTCACCGAGGAACTCCGCGGAATCCTCGGCCAGATGCTGTTTGCCCGCGAAGAGGCTACGAAGTCCACCAGCGTTCTTTCCGGAGGCGAGGCGGCGCGGCTACTGTTCTGCAAGCTCATGCTGCAGAAGCCGAACGTGCTGGTTCTCGACGAGCCCACAAATCACTTGGATCTTGAGTCCATCAACGCGCTCAACATCGCCCTGCAGCGCTATCAGGGAACGGTTTTCCTCGTCACGCACGATCATGACCTGATCGACGAAGTGGCCACGCGCATCTGGCATTTCGAGAACGACCACAAGATCACCGACTTCAAGGGCACATATGAGGATTACCAAGCGGCAGCCGCGGTTGGTCTTTCGAATTGATCCGCCGCGGCTACCGCTGACGCCAATGAATTTAACTATGGCGTCGGGATGGTGAAATCGATGATTTTATAATCCTGGGGGATGTTGAATAGGGCTGGATCTTGCTCGCCGCGTTTCAGGTTTTGGATCCGAGCGGTGTGCGTACCGTACGGACCAGAGGCTACGGCATAGCCGGTAAGCTTCAGTTCGCTTGAATACCATTGCTCGATGGCATTCGTCAGTTCAGGTTTGCCCGTGACAGTTTGCGTCGTTCGCGTGCCATCAAACTCGATTCCTTCGATCGAGCGCATTCCCAAGTGATCGGTACGGGCGCTCCATTCTCCGGGTGGTAGAGCCTCTCCCATTCCTTTCAAGGCAAGGCCGCCTCCAGAACTTGGGCCACGGACGCGGTATGCGATTTTCGGGCTTGTCAAAAGGACGACCGCCATAGAGTCACTTGGATCGATGAGAGTGATTTGGGTTGTAGAGGGTTCTTTGCCACTTGCCAGGTAGTCTGACTCTTCCCGCAGCCTTCCTCTGGAATCACGAAAAATTTTGCTCCGTATCACGGCGACAGCTGAAGTACCGTCCGGCAACGTCTTAGTGCGCTCCTCGGTCTGATCGAGCGTCAACGGAATGCCAGAGTAGGGAAGAACTAGATCGACGGGACCCAAACGAGCTGTCGTATCTTGCGTTTGCGCCGAACTCATAACTGTGAATAGATAAACTCCTATGATTAGCCAGATTTTCACTTTAAGTCTACCTCGATTCCCTTCAATTTTGCGAACACCTCTCATGTTAGCCCACAATACAATGCGAGCGGAACCAACAACGGCGAGGATTGGCGCAGTCCTAATTGCACGGCCCTGGGCCGCTCGCGGCCGCGCCGTAATTAGCCAAACACACACCGCCGACCACGAGATTGTCGGTCTTTATATATTGGGGACAGCTCGGGGCAAACATTATGCCGACAGAGCTCTTGCAGGTTGGTCTTCCGGTCGAACAGGCTAACATCGTGTAGTTGCAGATGTCGTTCTTCTCGATCGGCGGCGGCCCCATGTAAGTTACTTTTATAGAAATCAGTGGTCCCGTTAGGTCTTGGAAAACCGCCCCCCTAAGGTACGAACAGTAGACCGATGCTCCGTTGAACGTTTGGATTTGCGCATTCTCCAGGAGACTGATGCTTTGGGTGTTGACAAAAGACATGTAGGACCACGGGTTCCCAGAAGGCCCCACCGTCCAATCCGAACTGGTCGGATCCCCGTTAAATGACGGATAGTTCAGTTTGTTGGCGACTTTTAGGGTGTGTGTGGCACCGCAAGCGTTTGGTATGTTGTTACAGTTACCTATTGTGATGCCTTCAACGGTAACCGTCTGCGTCAGTGTGTGTGTTCCAGAATTCCAGCTTTGGCTCGCGTACATGTCATACTGCGTGGTCATTTGTCCAAGGCATGTGAGACTGGCTAAGAGTATGAATATAACGAATTTCAGTGTCATAACGCCTTCTTTCTCTGAATGCGCTCAACGAGCGATTTTCATATAGAACTTCTCCGCTTGGATCGTGGCCTCCAGCCGGGAGAAACCTTCCGGTGAAAGCGCAACCCTGAGTTGGTCTACCGCCGCCCGAACCAGGAGATCGCGTCGCTGCAGGAAGGAGTCGCCATCAGGAGTATTATTTTTAGAGACAGCGAATTGAACGGAATCATTGTAATTTTGAATAAGGTCCCCATATGTCTGGGAAAAATCCGCCATTTCAGCGACGAATGCCTGCAAATCGGCATCCGCTAGGGGTAACTTCTTAAGCTGGCTTTGTTGTCGCAAGCTGTCTTTTTGATTCGCGTTTGGGGGCACAGAGGAGGCTACGAAGAATAATCTATACGCGATTAGGTCAGGAATCTGTTCGGGATGATCCTTCCCATCGGTAACCACAGCTTGCGGCATGACGTGCTGCATTGTTGGATTGGAAACCTGCCCAAGTGCTGCTGCGGACAGAAGGAGAGAAGCGGAACAAAGTATCAGTACTTTCACTTGAACTTCCTTTCAGCCTCAACGGACCCGTTTTTTGCAGGCGCTTGAGGCGCTCGCAGATTGACACCTCCGATGCAATGATTGTTTGGGTAAATACAAGCACAGTTCGGCGCCTCCGCCGAATTAATATTGCAGTTGTTACGAAAAGCGAACTTGATGAGAGTTATTGGCGGGTGCGTGAATGTGGATGGGCTTGGTGGCGTCCCAGCAATTTCTCTCGGATTTTCACGTCCGGCACTTGCACCATTTTCGTTGCATGTAAATCAATCGGGTTCTTCCCGTTTTTTCACAGGATTTGCAGTTGCGTTTATGGTCCGAAGTTGCGGATAATGACGGCAACCTGGTTGTAGGGTAGTTGTGTATCACTGTGTACAGTCGAGCTGATCTACTGAGGATTCTTCACGTAACACCGCGCCAGTTAGCCAACTGGGAGCGTGCAGGACTGGCAACGCCCGTAGAAGCCTATTCTTTTTCCGACCTCCTGCAAATCAAAAAGGTTCGTGATCTCTGCGCCATGAGCGTGCGTCCGGCCGTGATCCGCCAGTCGCTCGATGCCATGCGCAAGCAAGCCTCCGGAGTGGAAAAGCCTCTACTTGAAGCTGCTGCCTGGTCCACGGCGAAGCACCGTGTAGCATTCCGCCATCAAGGGAGACTGCTGGAACCGATCGCTGGACAGTTTCTTATGGATTTTTCCGAACGAGAGAAGGTCGTCACCAGCACGCCGGTGCCGCGGTCTGAGCCGACCCCGCGCGACAATGAAGCGACGGCATTGTTTGCGCGTGGCATCTCTCTGGAAGAAGATCCCAACACGCAGCCCGAGGCCATCGCCGCATATCATCAGGTGCTCGAAATTCAACCCAATCATGCGGCGGCGCACATCAATTTGGGCACGCTGTATTACAACCGGCAAGATTTCGCGCTCGCGGAGAAGCACTACCGGCAAGCCATCGAATCCGATCCGCGCTATTCGCTCGCTCACTTCGATCTCGGCAACGTGCTCGACGAAACCGGACGGGTGCAGGAAGCGATTCAGACGTACAAAACTGCTCTGCAACTGGCTCCCACCTACGCCGATGCGCATTACAATCTGGCGCTAGCGTATGAGAAAGTCCGCGAGCCTCGTAAAGCGCTCAAACACTGGCAGGCCTATGTGAAGCTCGACACCTTGGGCCCCTGGTCGGTCCATGCCCGCAGCCAGATTAAGCGCATTTTGCAAGCCGACACGCTTAAGCTGGTTCATTCCCGTCCCCGCTAGATCTAACGAACCTTAAACCACCAAGGGCACGAAGTACCACGAAGGTGTCTGTTGTTTGATTTTCCTTCGTGATCCTTAGTGTCCTTCGTGGTTAAGTTCTCTTCAGCAAGTGCTAAAATTACCGGTTTGCCATCTCAGGATTTAAAGGTGCTCCGATGTCAGAAACCATTCTGCAATCCGTTTCTCCCGCCCCTCTGACGACTCTTACCGAAGACGAGATTCTCTTCCGCGACAACATCCGCCAGTTCGCCGACGAGAAGATCCGCCCTCTGGTGAAAGAGATGGACGAGAAGGGCGTCTTCGACAAAGATCTCATCCACGATTTTTTCCAGCTGGGATTGATGGGCATCGAGATTCCCGAGCAGTACGGCGGGGGTGGCGCCAAGTTCTTCGAAGCGATCATGGCGGTGGAAGAACTGTCGCGCGTGGATGCTTCCTCTGGCGTCATCGTCGATGTGCAGAACACGCTGGTCAACAACGCCCTGTTGCGCTGGGGGAACGAAGAGCAGAAGAAACGCTATCTCCCCAAGATGGCCACCGAAACAGTGGGTGCCTACGCCCTCAGCGAGGCGGGCTCGGGATCGGATGCTTTCGCGTTGCAAACGCGGGCCGCCCTCAAAGGCAGTGAGTACGTGCTGAACGGCCGCAAGCTGTGGATCACCAACGGCAAAGAAGCGGGCTTGTTCGTGCTTTTTGCCACCCTCGATCCCAGCGCCGGATACAAAGGCATCACCGCATTCCTGGTCGAGAAAGACTTCCCCGGCTTCACCGTCGGCAAGAAGGAAGACAAACTCGGCATCCGCGCATCCTCTACCTGCGAATTGATTCTGGAAGATTGCCGCGTACCCAAAGAAAACGTCCTGGGCGAGCCCGGCAAGGGGTACAAGATTGCCATCGAAACGCTCAATGAAGGCCGAATCGGCATTGGGGCGCAGATGATCGGCCTGGCCCGGGGTGCGTGGGAGTTCGCCTGCAAATACGCGGTCGAGCGCAAACAGTTCGGCAAAGCCATATCCGAGTTTCAAGGCATCCAGTTTCAAATTGCGCAAATGGCCACGGAGATCGAAGCCGCACGCCTGATGGTTTACAACTGCGCTCGCATGAAGGACGCCGGCGTCAATTTCGTGAAGGAGGCTGCCATGACCAAGCTCTTCGCATCGCAGGTCGCGGAACGGGTGACCTCGCTGGCGATTGAGATTTATGGCGGCTACGGATTTACCAAGGACTATCCTGTCGAGAAATACTGGCGCGACGCGAAGATCGGCAAGATTTACGAAGGCACGTCCAACATGCAGCTGGCGACGATCGCGAAGCTGGTGCTAGGTAAGTAGCCGAGACACTGCATTCGGGCGGAATCGGGTTCCTGCGGTGCCGATTCAGCTAGGGTGCGAAGTGGACTTCGATCGTTTCCCGAGATTCGCCACCGGCGGCGAACTTCCATTTGGAGACCGCATCCTCCGCCGCTTTGAGCAGGATCGGGCTACCACCCTTGGGTTCAATGGACTTCACGTCCCCGTCGGAGCTCACGACTGCAATCACCTTCACAGTGCCTGCCAGATTGATCCGCTTCGCGACCTCCGGGTAAAGGGGGATCGTCTTTCGAACGATCCGCCGTGAGCTTTCGGTATTGGTTTCCTGGCTCCGCGCGGTTCCCGCAAGACCAGAGAAGATTGGCAAGAGAAGAAGCAATATCAGAACGTACCGCTTACGCATGATGGGGGTCCCTGATTAAGATTCGTTGTCTTTCTAATAATTCTAAGAACTGACGATCTTAGGGGATTCGAGCTTTTCAGAAAAGTAACTGCGGTAACCGCGCAGGGGTCACTTTTTTGTCGCGCAAAGTGCCCGCCGCTCCAGTAGTTTCGGTCGTCATTTGCGGGCCGCCCATCCCCCAGAACGCCTGCTGGACGAGCGATTTGCCCACCTGATTGATCCCGACAGCAAATCTTGCTTACTCATAATGTGCATCGAGTTGCACATCTTCCTTCGCTCCGACCCGGATTCCCAACCGATAACCCTTCTACTATCAGCTCTTTAACTAGACTTTGCGCGATGGCTCCAAGGATGCAATTCCCAGAGTGCCCGCGCGTTCGGGGCGGATGACCGGGGTGCCATTTGACGACTTTATTCGGAACCGACGCCGTACCCACCGTATGCCAAATTGCCGCCCCCTCAATGCCCAAGAAACGCGGCTGGTTGCCTCTGTTGACGATCCTGTTTCTAATTTCGTATGGCCTGATGACCATGCTGATCGTTGAGCAGGGACAGACGATCGAATCGCAGCGCGCCCTTATTCGTGAACTCTTTCGCGACAGTGCCGAACTCTCGGCGATGAAGAAGATCCAGGCCCAGGTAAGTTCTTCAGTCCAAGCCCAGGCTCCAGCGACCCAGAACCCGTCATCCCAGATGCCGTCGACCCGATATCCGTCGAACCAGTACCCGTCAACCCAGGCACCCACTCGTCAGGCCCCGTCTTCCCAGGCAGGTCCACAACAGCAACGCACGCAGAACCAGTCCAACAAGAAACCAGATTTCAAAATGCCCTCGAAACCGGCTTCCGATCTGGTGGACGATGTTCGTACGCTGATCACGATCTAAGATTGATCGTGACGGTAGTTGAAGAGATAGCGTTTTTAGAAGTAACGATTCGCGAACCTGAACACTGCGGCACTTTCGTTCTGTGAGCAAGAAGTAGCAAGCGCAGCATCGGAAACTGGTGTAAGACAATGAAGGTCCTGACCCTAGCCTTGATGTTCAGTCTGCCCGTAGCCCCTTGGGCTCCTCAAAAGCCCCTGAAGCAACCCACCACGCAAATCGGCAAACACTCCAAGGGTGGACGCTGGTACTTTGCGGCCTCCGGCCACGCCGTCTACTGCTACGGCCCGGTCATGACCGTTCCCCGCGCTAACGGTGACCTCCAGAAAGTCGCCACCTTCTGCCGCGACGGCAGTGCGGTGGTCCCGCTCAAGGACTAAAACAAGCTGGAACTTTCGACGTCGACGCCATCGTGCATCTCCTGCCCCTTCTGCGTCTTTCCCCTCGCTCCGCGCATCCAATCCGCACGCGACAAAAAGGGATCTTCACGCAGGTCCTGGGGATCATCAATCGGAGACAATCATGTCCATTCGACCCGTCAAGCGCCTTATCAAGTCCAAGCCAACACTCGAAGGCGCCGGCGTGCATCTTCGCCGCGCCTTCGGCTTCGGCAACACGAACGACTTCGATCCGTTCCTGCTCCTCGACGATTTCCGCAACGACGTTCCCGAGGATTACCTCGCCGGATTTCCATGGCATCCGCATCGCGGCATCGAGACGATCACCTACGTCCTGGCCGGAACCGTTGAGCATGGCGACAGCATGGGAAACCACGGCGCCATCGCCGCCGGCGACGTGCAGTGGATGACCGCCGGCAGCGGCATCATTCACCAGGAAATGCCCAAAGGAGACCCCACGGGCCGCATGCACGGCTTCCAACTGTGGGCCAATCTTCCGTCAGCGCTGAAGATGACCGCGCCGCGCTATCAGGAAGTGAAGACCGGGGACATCCCGCAGGTCACCGACGATGACGGCACGCACGTGCGCATCGTCTGCGGAAATTTCTGGGGCAAGTCTGGTCCGGTCGATGGCAGTCGCCGCCGATCCGATCTATCTCGACGTGTCGGTGCCTCCGGGCAAACGCAAAACGCTTCCCGTCGAAACCACGCGCCACGCCTTCGCCTACGTCTTCGCCGGAGACGGAAAATTCTGCAACGCCTCCGGCCCGCTCGCCGTCCCGACCGAGAGGCGTCGGATGGGCCGACACCAAGCCACCCGCCGACGCCGAGAATCGCTCCCTCGTCGTCTTCGATCGCGGCGACGAAGTGGCCGTGCAAGCCGGCGAAGACGGCATCCGCTTTCTGCTGGTCTCCGGCAAGCCGCTCGAAGAGCCCGTCGCGTGGTACGGTCCCATCGTCATGAACACGCAGGAGCAACTTCAGCAAGCGTTCCAGGAACTGGAGAAAGGAACGTTTCTGAAGAAGTAGACGCGAGTCAGTCAGAAGACGCAGTGAATCGAGGGCATTACTTGATTTCCTTCGTGGACCTTAGTGTCCTTCGTGGTGTAAGATGTTCCGTTCCTAAACTCCATGCCCGAACTGCCTGAAGTCGAAACCATCGCCCGCGGCCTCGCCAAACGCGTCACCGGAGACGCCATCGAATCCGTCTGGTTCGGTCAAAAGAAAGAGCCGCTGAAATCTCCGGCGTCCGCGATCGCCGCGACTCTGGAACACAGCCGCATCGCCGCTGTCCGCCGCATGGGCAAACACATCGTCTTCGACCTGGAACAGGATCAGAGTCAATGTGGCGCGGGCGCCCGTCGAAAGCCCGAAGACAGATCGAAAGCGTAAGGGAACGGCATCGACCCAGGCTTCATCAACCACGCACGCAGAGGCGGGCGACGGCGTCCGCCCGACAATCTCAAAGCTCAATGGATCGTCCACCTCGGCATGACCGGAAGCCTGCGAGTCTGCGAGCCGGAAACGGAAGTCGCGAAGCACACTCATGCCATCCTGTCAAATTGTCCTCGGGCAGGGAACTGCGCTTCGTCGATCCCCGCCGCTTCGGACGCCTGAGCGTCGCGCAGGCGGGAGACTTCGACGCTATCGGTATCGAGCCGCTGGAAGCCGATCTCGACCGTTTCTTGACCCTGTTTCACGGCCGCAAGACTCCCATCAAAAGCGCACTGCTGAATCAGAAGCTGCTGCGGGGCGTTGGCAACATTTATGCCGATGAATCTTTATTCCGCGCCGGCCTGCGCCCAAGACGTCGCGCCTCGACCATCACACGCGACCAACTCGCCAAGCTGCTCGTTGCCGTCAAGGAAGTCCTGAAAGAAGCGATCGCCCTCGGCGGCTCCTCCATCTCCGATTACGTCGACGCCGACGGCGAAGAAGGATTCTTCCAACTCCAGCACCGCGTCTACGGCCGCGAAGGCGAGCCCTGTCTAGTCTGCAAGACTCCGATCAAGCGCGTCGTGATCGCCGGCCGCAGCAGCCACTACTGCCCCAAGTGCCAGAAGTAGAGAAGCTGGTGATCGTTGTTTTTCCTTCGTGTGACCTTAGTGTCCTTGCGTGGTTGAGGCTTTTCATTCCCGCAAGTCGCAAGCATCCAAGAATAGCCGCTGCGCGCAGTTTCTGATACCCTTCTGCCCATGCCTGATTTTTCCATCGGAGTCGATCTCGGCGGCACCAACCTGCGCATCGCGGCCGTCAGCACCGACGGCCAGCTTCTCGAAAAAATTACTCTCGGCGTCAAAGTCGCCCTCGGCCGCGACCACGTCATCGGCGAAATGTGCGACGCCATCCATCGCCTGACCGAGCAATATCGCGGCAGCGGCCGATTCATCGGCGCCGGCATCGGCGTTCCCGGCATCATCGACAGGGAAACCGGAATGATGTGCAAATCCGCCAACCTTCCCGGATGGTCCGACTATCCCGTGCGCGACGAAATCGAGCGCCGCCTGGGCGCACGCGTCTTCCTCGATAACGATGCCAAAGTCGCCGCTCTCGGCGAGAAATGGCTGGGCGCCGGCCGTGGCGTCGACAATATGGCGATGCTCACGCTCGGTACCGGCATCGGCGGCGCCATCGTTCTCGACGGCAAAATCTTCTACGGAATGACCGGCATGGCCGGAGAGTTTGGCCACGTCACCATCGAACCTGACGGTGTTCCGTGCGGCTGCGGCAATCACGGCTGTGCCGAGCGCTACGCATCCGCTACAGCAGTCGTGCGCATGGCTCGCGAGGCGATTGCCACCGGACAAGCGCCCGGACTGGCGAAGGCCGCCAACTCCGATCCGGAGTTCAGCGCCCGTTCGATTTACAATCTCGCGATTCAGGGAGATCCCGATGCCCGCCGCATCTTCCACCGCTTCGGCGAGGTCTTGGGAATCCTGCTCGCAGGGCTGATCAACGTGCTGAATCTGGACATGTTCGTGATTGGCGGCGGCGTTGTCAGCGCATGGGACGCCTTTGCCCCGCGATGTTCGCGGAATTGCGCGAGCGCTCGCTGGTCTATGCCGCAACGGCGCCGGAGGATCCGGCGGATACGAATAACGATAAGAAGGAAGGCGCGTCCGCTCAGACGCGGCTACACGCGCAAGAAAACCATCATCACGCGCGCTCTGCTCGGCAGCGACGCCGGCCTGTTCGGCGCCGCCAGAATTCCGGCTTGTCGTAGTGGAAGGTCCGACTTGATCGTGCCTGGTGCGCCGAGTTGCGGGCGGCGCAAGATGCGCTTTCAGCGCTAGCCGTGTGAGGCGAGCTAGTTATTAAGCTCTTGATTCGCGAGGAAACATTAGCGCCCTGGATCCGGTTCGGCGAATGCTATCGCACTGCCGTCCCGCCCATCTTCCGCACCGCATTCAGAAACACCTGATTCTGTTCCGGCGTCCCGATGCTCACGCGAATGCAACTCGGCGCGCCCCACGCCGCCCAGCGGACGCACGCTGACTCCCTCACTCGCGCAGTCGCTCCGCGAACCCGAGAGCATCTTCGCCCAAATCGCAATAGAGAAAATTCGCCGCCGTCGGAACCACGCGGTATCCCAGCTCCGACAATCCCACGCCCAAAATCTGCGCCTGGTCCGCATTGTTCGCAATGACTCGTCCAACATGATTCAGATCGTCGAGCGCCGCCACAGCAGCAGCCTGCGCTACCGACGATACGGAAAATGTGTCGCGCATCCGTGCGCAATACGCCAGCAACTCCGCCGGACCCAGGCCATATCCGACGCGCAGCCCAGCCAGTCCATGCGCCTTCGAAAATGTTCGCAGCACAACGACCGCGGCGCCATGACGCAAGATATTTCAGCGATCCGGAATATTCAACCTTCCGTCGCGCCGCGAAGTGCGCCGCAAACTCGTAAGTAGGCTTCGTCCAGAACCACCACGACGTGCCCCGGAACTTCGGCGATGAACTTGTCGACCGCTGTCGGCCTCGAGCATGGTCCCGGTCGGATTGTTGGGATTCGCCAGAAACACGATGCGGGTATCTTCATTGATCGCTTCGAGGATCGCGTCCAGATCGAATCCATCGTCGCGCATTGGAGCTTCGATCAACTGCGCCCCCGACGGCATGCACCGCCATCGAATAGACGATGAACGATCGCTCGCTGGTCACCGCATTCAACCCCGGCGCCAGCATCGTCTGGCAGAGCAATCCGAGCAACGCGGTCGATCCCGCGGTCACTAGCACTTGCTCGGTTGGCACATCGTGGTGGGCGGCCAGTTTGCGCCGCAACTCCGCGCAATCGTCGTCAGGATAGTGAGTTCGACCCGGCCAGAGCCCAGCGCATCGCTTCTACCGCGCGCGGCGATGGACCAAAGGGATTTTCGTTGGAATCGAGCTTGATCAGCCGCGGCTGAGAGTCGACGGCAGACCGCCTCGGCGCTGGTGGCGTGGATGAAATCCCCCCATCTCGCGCGCCGGCTTCGAAACCAGATCAAAGAATCGGCTCATGCTCGCCGTATCACTTCGTGGATTGCTTGGCCCGGTCGCCACCGTTCGACGGCGGTGCTGGCGGATTTCAACTTTTCTATTTCGCGCAACGTCAGCGATCGAAACTTTCCCGGCGGAACGTCGAGAGTCAGCGGTCCATAGCGCACCCGTTTGATCTTCTCCACGTGATGCCCCACGGTCTCAAACATGCGCCGGATCTGCCGGTTGCGTCCTTCCACCAGCGTAATCTCATACCACGGATTCGCCGCCTCTTTCACGACCCGCACCAGGGCAGGCCCGGTCTTCACGCGCTTTCCGTCGTCGGTCGCGATCGAAACTCCGGCACGCAGTTTAGCGATGGCTTCTTCTTTCGGCGTGCCCGCGACTTTTACCACATACGTCTTGGCCACGTGCGACGCCGCCTTCATCAGCTCGGTGCGCGAGATCCCCGTCGTTGGTCAGCAACAGCAAACCTTCGCTGGCATAATCGAGACGCCCAATCGGATACACGCGCCCCTTCACGCCGCGAATCAGATCCATCACTGTCGGCCGCTTTTCCGGATCGCTCATCGTCGTGACGTAGCCCTTGGGCTTGTTGAGCAAAAGGTAGGTGTGACGCTCGGCGCCGTGCAGCAGCTTCCCATTCACGCGCACGTGATCCGTTTCCGGATCGGCCTTGCTGCCGAGTTCCGTGACCACCGTCCCGTTGACCTGCACGTGGCCGGACGAGATCAGTTCCTCAGCCTTCCGACGGGAAGCAACGCCAGCAGCGGCGATAATCTTTTGCAACCGTTCGAGTGGCATAAATGAACTTCCAAATCTCAGCGGCAACCGAGTGCCGCGTGCGTGAAGTCAATGAGGTTCCGAGCCCCGGAGGGGCTAAAACAATTTAGCCCAGCGCTTCAGCGCTGGGTACATGTAACAAGAGGAGGAACAAGTCCCGGAGGGACGACATAATGAAACCTAACCCGCCTTCTCCGCTTCCGAGACTTCGTGAACCGGCTCCACCTCGGATGCCTCGCTTACGGGCGCTGGTCGCAACCCTCGGCCGGCGCGTTCTCCGCCGGAATCAACTCCGACTGAAACGATTCCGCCACCAGTTTCTCGAACTCCTCCATACTGGGCAATTCGTTGACGTCCTTTAGCCCAAACCGCATCAGGAATTCCTTCGTCGTCTTATAAAGAATCGGACGGCCAATCACCTGTTTCCGCCCAGCGGTCGTAATCAGCTTGCGATCGAGCAGAGTCCCAATGACTCCACCGGAATCCACTCCACGAATATCATTGATCTCGGGGACAGTCACCGGTTGTTTATAAGCAATTACCGCAAGGGTTTCGAGCGCAGGCAACGATAGCCGGATCGGCGGCTTCAGGCTCTTCGCGAACGCCCGCACGACTTCATGTTGCTCCGGTTTGGTCGACATGCGGTATCCGCCCGCCACCTGCCGTATCTCGATGCCGTGATCGGGCCCACCGTATTCCCCGACAAGTTCTTCGAGACAAGAGCGGACGCGCGACTTCATCTCCGCCTCATCCGCAGTCCCGTCCGGCGACCACGCTTTCTTTCACGAGCTGGGTCATTTGCTCCAGCGTAATCGGCGTCTCCGCCGCATAAATGATGGCTTCGAGTTGAGCTTTAAGACTCATAATCAGTGTTCAGTATTCAGTATCGGTACTCAGTAGTCAGTACTCAAAGTACTGCAGACCTTGATGCCAGTTTTCTGAGTACTGAGTACTGGGTACTGCGTACTGATTCATCTCCAGTCATCCCTTACCGCCGACTGCTCCTTCATGATCTCGTCGAAGTGCGTATGCTTGCGGACCGCGATCTCGCCAAACATCTTCTCCTGCCGCACCTGGATCGCCTGCAGCCGCACCATCTCCAACAAAGCAAGAAACATGCAGACCAACGCATGACGCGATGGAACCCGCATCAGCAGCTGCTTCAGCCGGATGGGCCGGTCTTCCAAATCGAGCCGCCGCCGCAGATAATCGATCATCTGTCCGACCGTGACCGTTTCCTCATCGACATTCAGCACCGGACGCGTCCGCACCCGCTCGAGCACCTGCTGAAACGTCTTAACCAGATCGATCACGTCCGCGGCGATCTCCGGCTCCGTGCCTTCCGCCTCCATGAATTCTTTCAGCGAAGGATTGGACAGCACTGCGTCTTCAATCTGCTGCTTCTGCAAAAGCATTTGGGCAGCTGACTTGAATTTCTCATGCTCCAGTAGCCGGTTTACCAGTTCATTGCGTGGATCTTCCTGTTCTTCGGGCTTCGCATCCGGATCGCGCGGCAGCAGCATCTTCGACTTGATGTGAATCAGCACCGCGGCCATATAAATAAATTCCGCCGCCACATTCACATCGAGTTCGCGAATCTTCTCCACATACGCCAGATACTGAGCCGTAATCTTCGCGATCGGGATGTCGTAAATGTCGATATCCTGCTTGCGGATCAAGTCCAGCAGCAGGTCCAGCGGTCCCTCATAGACATCCGTGACCGCCACCGCGAATGGCGAATCATTTTCTTCCTTTTTTGACGAGGGTGGCCCATCCTTTTCGCGCTCTTTGCGAAAAGGGTGGGAGCCGCGACTTGGCCGGAGCCGCTGTAACGACCGCCGCCGCATTGACCACATCGAGTTTTGAATTGTCCGTCATCGCAAATCAGAACTCTGTCGATCCTGACCTTGCGCGCTTCGACAGGGGAAGGACTCGTATTCCCTCTCGTCCGTTGCTCGCGCGGTCTTTGCGCGAGGCTGCCTGGTGCGAAGGGTGGGGAAGTTAACTCACTTCGCCCCTCATACCCCAGCGACATACCCATCGCCGCCCTCACATCGTCCATCGTCTCGCCCGCCGCCTTCCGCGCCCGCTCGGTGCCAGCCTCCAGAATATCCCACGCGAGCCGCGGATTCTCCTCAAATTTCTTGCGCCGCTCCTGCATCGGGTTCAACAACTTCACCAGCGCATCGGCAGCCCAGCCCTTGCACTCGATGCACCCAATCCCCGCCGACCGGCACCCTTCATTCACCTTGGCCATCGTTTCTTTGCTGCTGAAAATCTTGTGCAGGTCCCCCACTGGACACACATCCGGATTCCCCGGATCCGATCGACGCACGCGCGCCGGGTCCGTCACCATCGTCTTCAACTTCTGCCGCACCACAGGTTCCGGATCGGTCAGCATCACCGTGTTCCCGTACGACTTCGACATCTTCCGCCCGTCGGTTCCGGGTAGCTTCGCCGCCGGAGTCAACAGCGACTGCGGTTCAGGGAACACTTCCTTCTTCGTGCCATAGAATCCGTTGAACCGCCGCGCAATCTCCCGAGTCAGTTCAACGTGCGCCACTTGATCCTCGCCGACCGGAACGCAATCAGCCTTATAAACAAGAATGTCCGCTGCCTGCAGCACAGGATATCCGAGAAATCCGTAGGTCCCCAGATCCTTGTCCTTGATGTTCTCGCGCTGCTCTTTATAGGTCGGTACCCGCTCCAGCCACCCCAGCGGCGTGATCATGGAGAACAGCAAGTGCAACTCCGCGTGCGACGGAACGTGCGACTGGATAAAGATCACCGACTTCTCCGGATCGAGCCCGGCCGCCAGCCAGTCGAGCGTGACCTCGAGCGAATTCTCCTTGATACGCGACGTGTCGGCGTAGTCGGTGGTCAGTGCATGCCAGTCGGCCACCATGAAAAAACACTCGTACTCATCCTGCATGCGCACCCAATTCTGCAGCGCGCCCTACATAATTGCCCAGATGCAGCTTGCCGGTCGAGCGCATGCCGCTGAGCACGCGTTTGCGGGATTTGGAAGACGATATCATTTATCGAAGAAGCCCCGCTCCGCGAAAACAAGGCCAATCCACAGGGCTGCCAGTCCAGGTCGGGTGTTGAAGTTTCATGCAGGGCTGAATTCGATACTAACACGCGAAAAGCAGGTTCGGCGTCCGGCTTCCGCTCTCCGTCTTCCGGATTTTTCCGAGAGCCGGAAGCCGAGAGGAGAGCCGAGAGCCGGAAGCCGGAAGCCGAGGGCCCCTGCGGAAGCCGGACACGTGCATGCTTTATAATTCGCGCGCCCCGTGAACACTCTCGCCCGCCAACTCCGCGCGACGGACTACTTCACTCTTGGCTGGGGAACCATGGTGGGGGTCGGCTGGCTCGTCATCATGGATGACTGGCTGCTCCGTGGTGGCTCGCTCGGTGCGCTTCTCGGTTTCGTAATCGGGGGCTCGCTTCTGCTGCCGATCGGATGGGTTTATGGCAAATTGGTCGTCGCCATGCCCGACGCCGCGGGAGAGATCGCCTATACCTCCGCCGTGTTCTCGCGCCCCGTGAGCTTCGCCACGGGCTGGATGATGACTCTGGCCTACTTTATCGTTTGCCCCTGGGAAGCCGTGGCCGTTGGCCGCATCGCCGGCTACATCGTGCCCCGCGTCGATTCCATGGAACTCTACCGCATCGCCGGGCGCCCAGTGTATCTGCCGCATCTTGCCATCGGTCTCGCCCTGACTGCGCTGCTCACGGTCTTGAATTATCGCGGCATCCGCCTCAGCGCCACATTTCAGAATTGGACCAGCTTCGGCACCCTCGCTCTGTTCGTCATCTTCGTAGCTCTCGGTGTCAGTCACGGCTCTCCGGCAAACATCCAACCGCTTTTTACTCACACTCCTCTGATCTCAATTCTGCTCGTGATTCAGATCGTTCCCTATTTCATGACCGGATTCGAATCGGTCGGCAAAGCCGCCGAAGAAGCCAGCCCAGACTTCCGTGCCGGAAATTTCTATCGCGCTATCTGGATGGCCATCTTCATTGGCATTCTCTTCTATGCGAGCATCGTCGCGGCCGTCTCATTCGTGGCCCCGTGGCGCCACCTGACGGGCGAAAAATTCATGACCGCGGTGGCCTTCCAGCAGGCGCTGGGTTCTCGGTGGATTGTGAACATCATTCTGGCCGCCGCCCTGCTCTCGCTCTTCAAATGCTTCAACGGGAATTTTGTTGCCGCCAGTCGCCTGTTTTTTGCCCTGGGACGCCGCGGCATGATCAGCCCTCGCATTGGGGCCGTCCACGCCAACTACCAGACGCCGTCCGTTGCTGTTCTCTTCACAGGGCTGGCGACTGCCGCTTGTATGCTGCTGGGCGACGCGATCCTGGTCCCCGTCACCGAAGTCGGATCCGTAGCCTGCGCCATCGGATGGTCCGCGACCTGCGCCGCATGCCTTGCCCTCGCGCGCGCCAAGCCGGGCGTGATGACTCTCTCTTCGGCGGAGCACGCGGTCGCATGGCTCGGATTGGCAGTCGGCATCGCCCTGGCACTGATGAAAGTTCTTCCGTTAGTCCCCGGCCATTTCACGATCTACGAATGGCTCGCCCTAGGATTATGGGTCACGCTCGGAGTCGCTGCTGGTTCCGGGGCGTGGAAGAGCGGCCCTTCAGGGCCGCGTAATGCGGTGAAAGAGGTTTAGGGCTTTAAGCCCTGAGGGATCTTCCTATGAGAAGTACGCAACTTGTTGCGAGCAACACCGTCGCAAAAACTCTAATCTCATTGAAATCGATCTTCGTTCTATCGATCTTCTTTTTTCTCTTCGCATCCTTCACTGTCTCGGCGCAAACTCCATCCTTCGACCTCGTCATCACCCATGGCCACATCATCGACGGCACCGGGTCCCCCTGGTACTCGGGTGACGTCGGCATCCGCGACGGAAAGATCGCCGCGATCGGCAACCTGGCGGCCTCTCATCGCAAACGCACGCTTGACGCCGCCGGAAGAGTTGTCGCGCCCGGCTTTATCGACATGCTGGGTCAATCGGAACTCACGATCCTCGTCGACCCGCGCCTGCCTTCGAAGATCTACCAAGGCATCACCACAGAAGTTACCGGCGAAGGCAACTCGATCGCTCCCCTCAACGAAGCGATCATCCAGTCCGACCGCAGCGGATACGATCATTACAAGATCACTCCCGACTGGCGCACCTTCCGCCAATACTTTGCCCGCCTCGAAAAGCAGGGAATGGGCATCAACCTCGCCAGTTACGTCGGCGCCACGCAAGTCCGACGCATGGTTCTCGGCGATGACGACAAGCAGCCCACTTCGCAGCAACTGGAGCAGATGCGCGCTCTCGTGCGCGAGGCCATGAAAGACGGCACCGTGGGAGTGTCCACCTCGCTCGAATATGCACCCGCCCCCTACGCCAAGACCGACGAACTGGTCGCGCTCGCCACCGAGGCTGGGATGTTCGGGGGCATCTACGCCTCCCACATGCGTAACGAAAGCGACTCCGTTCTCGAAGCCATCGACGAAGCCCTCCGCATCGGCCGCGAAGCTCACCTTCCTGTCGAGATTTGGCACATCAAAGTCGCCGGCAAGAACAACTGGGGACGCATGCCGGAAGTGGTCGCCAAGATCAACGCCGCGCGCGCCGCCGGAGCCGATATCACCGCTGACACATACGCCTATACCGCCTGGTATAACGACTTCTCCGCCTTCATTCCTCCCTGGGCGCACGACGGCGGGACGACAAAGCTGGTGGAACGATTAAAAGATCCAGTTACTCGCGAGCGCATTCGCAAAGACATGCTCACTCCCTCGAAAGACTGGGACAATGAATGGCAGGAGATCCCGGGCCCAGACGCGATCATGATCGGCGCGGTGGAGAATCCAGCGCTGCTCCCAATGCAGGGGAAACGGCTTTCCGAGATCGCGAAGATATGGAACAAAGATCCGATGGACGCCCTCTTCGACTTTCTCATACAGGATCCCTCGACGGGAGTTGCCGTCTTCGGCATGTCGCAACCCGACGTGACCCTGGCATTGCAGCAGCCCTGGGTCTCCATCGACAATGATTCCGAAGGCACTTCGCCTGAAGGAATCCTCGGTCAGGCGCATCCTCATCCCCGCGCTTACGGCACGTTCCCTCGCATCCTGGCCAAATATGTCCGCCAGGAAAAAGTGCTGACTCTCGAAGACGCCATCCGTAAGTTTTCCGCTCTGCCCGCGCAGCGCATGCGCCTCACCGACCGGGGCGTTCTAAAAGCCGGTATGTGGGCCGATGTGGTGATCTTCGATCCCGCCACGGTGCACGATCGCGCAACCTTCGACAATCCCAATCAACTTTCCGAGGGAATGGAATATGTGCTGGTTAACGGTGTGCCAGTGATCGATCAAGGGAAGATGACAGGAGTTCTTCCGGGCAAAGTGCTGCGAGGCGCAGGATACTTGCCCTAATTATCTTGCAGGATCAGCTTTGAGCCGAGCCTGGGTCTCGGGACCCGATGACTGCCGGACGCGTGGGGCCGCCAAAGTGCCGGTGATCGCGTACTGCGGGGCAGAAGCATCACTCGTTGCTCGCGCCAGCTTGAAGTCGAGTTCGCCCGCCAATGACGCCGTTCCACTCAACTGAAACTTGCCAGCAGGGGAATCGAGCATGGCGTCTTTCATTTCAACTGTGCCGCCATGCAGACTGGCCTGCCCCGCGAGACGTGTAACCTTTAACCCTGCACCCTCGCCTAGCGAAACGTGCGGCAAGGATCCATCCTTCATATCAAACTGAATCGTGCCGTCAGCTGACGTCCAGAATTCCGCGGGGCACGGCCCCGTCACTTCGTAGCTGGAATTCGCAGTGCCTGCGATCCAACCATCCTTCATCGCGTCTGCCAGGCGTGCCAGTGATACTCCAGTCAGGCTCCCGCTGCCGGTGCATGCTGCTGGCTTCGTGCTGAAGTCTGCACTGCCATTCGCCTCGATGCCTACCGCCAAGAAAATCTCCGTTCAGCTCTGTGAATCTGCAGTCTCGCGCTGTCGAGCCTCACCTTTGCGGAGACCCGCGTCGCTCCCAGATTCTTAAATTGCAAGCGGTCGGTAGTTACCTGCCCCGAGGCGCGCAAACTCGTCAGGAAGGGGGAAGTGGTTTGCGCATTCGATTCCAGAACTCGATACCACGGACGCGCCTTCGGGCTTGGGTTGACCCACTCACTCAAGTTCACTGAGCGCGATCTGATTCGCGTTGAGGACGAAGTGCACTTCGCACGCCCCGGGAGTCCCGCATCCGCGGGGCATCTCCAGCGAGCCTGTCCACGAAGCATCCGCTGCCTTGGCGGTTAACTTTGCGACTCGCACCTCGTCGGGCAAAAGATGCATCTCTGCCGAGGCGATTTCGACGGGACCACCCACTCCTCGAAGTGGGATGCGCACGTTCCGCAGCTTCGCCATCCCGTTCACTTGTGGTCCGGTGAACCCTGACGCCGTGCCGTTGCTTCGCCCCGCCCACGATCCGGTAATCTGCAATTCAAGCTGCGCGCTTCCTTCCGCGCCTGACTGCAATGCCGCGATACCGCACATACGCGCGACCCGCAAAGCCTTCGCAATTTCCACGTCACCTGCAACGGAAATCGCGTATCCGTTCCGATTGATCCATCCCCGAGCCGTGGGCGCCGCGTGACCGATGGACACCGGGAACGGCCCCAATTCAATATGCGAACCTTCCGGAAATCGCATGGCCGTGCCGTTACGATTCGCCGGTTTTCGCAAGGACGAAGATTCAGCCGTCACCACGAAGGGAATCGTCTCCGGCCCAATCTCGGCGATATTCACCGCCGAAGCCATACGAAAGTCGGCAATCTCCCCTCGTCCCTCCACTCGAACCTTCGAGGCGATAGTGGCGTTCTGCGTCGATCCGGAGACTTCCCCCAATCACGCCGCTCGCTACCAGATCGTCGGGAAGATTCCTTTTCATCCTCTGGACGACGACCGTTGCCGCGCTAACCGGGACATTCGCAGCCGTCAGCACGAGTCCGTAGCTGTGACTTCCGGGAAGACCCATGTCTCCCTTCAGCGTGATCATCCCGCCGGCCGCGGGCGCACTGCATAGAAGAGAGCGAAACGTATGGTCAAGCGAACTGTATTCTCCGTCGCAATGGCCTGCCAGGCGCAGTGCCTGGCCGTTGGTGATGTCATAACGCCGAAAATCCTGAATCGATCCATTGGTGGCGATCTGCAGCTTCGCCGGCGTTCCGGTCAGCGTCATGTCGAGCAGAATCTCTCCCCGCCAGCCCTGGTCGTTCCCTGTGAAGAATTTCGTGAACTGACCAAGCTGCGCCCGGCTCCACTCCATCTCGAACTGGAGCGGAGTATCCGCTAAGTGTGTCTGCACGCTGCCATGTCCCGCTCACCTGGATCAGGCCGGTGTCGTTCAAATTCAAATCCGTGCGGAAGGGTTGTGCCTTTAACCGCACGCCCCAGCTATTTTCCGAATCCTGCCATAAGGAAAAATCTGCATTCGTCAGCGCGTAGGGCTTTTTCTCGGGGCCACTCTTAAAGTTGATCCGTGCTGAAGTGGCTTGGATGTAGGGAAATCCGGGCCGCGGCTCCGACTTTGCCTTTCCAGTCGGCGCAAGTGGGATGTGGGCCGTGCGTTCCAGTAGCGCTTCCAGATTCCAACGCCCGCCCTCCGCGTGAACGAGGTTCAGGCTTGGTTCCGTTAAATCGAGCCGGGAGATTTCCAGCCTCCCCCGCAGCAGTGACGTCAGACGAAGCGCCGCGGTCACTTCACTCGCGCGCAGCATAGGTTCTGCTCCAAAGGCCGGCTCGTCGTAGACCACCAGGTTCTCCAGATCAAATCCCGGCCGCGGGAGCAGTCGAACGTGAACCGACCCAACCTCCACCGGACGGCCGAGCGCCGAACTGATGGAAGATGCAATTCGCGCTTTCAAAAAGGACGCACCGGGCCGCAAAAGAAAGAGCAGCAGCACGATCAATGCTGCCGCCACTACGATTCGCCGTTTGGAGGAGAAGAGCTTCACCGCGCCCTTACTGGAATATCGAGGGGCCTCATCTTGAATTCGTGCGAGCTATCGTACGAACTGGAGGGTCCGCTTCCAGCGTGTCTCATCGAAAAAGTGTAGAACCACCTTGCCCAAGAACAGAATGCGATCGCCCCACGCGGTCTTCCGGTATTGATCATCCGGCGTTTCAAACGACCAGTAGATAAACATGGGTCGCCCGATGACATTGCCCCGAGGGATAAATCCCCAGTAGCGGCTGTCTAGGCTCACGCCCCGATGATCGCCCATGGCGAAGTAGTGATCCGGCGGAACCACGATGTCGTCCCCGTGAATGTAGGATTGCAGATCGACCATCCAATTCGGATACACATTAGGATCATCGGTGGGCGGCACGGCCGGGAAATTATTCCGGTAGGGGTCCATCGTGTCCCTGTCGTGCAATACGTAAGGTTCGTCCAATGCCTCGCCGTTGCGGTACACCACCCCGTTCCTCAGATGGATGCGGTCTCCCGGAAGCCCAATGATTCTCTTCACTACATAGAGCCCGGGCTCGGCCGGTGACAGGAACACCACGATGTCCCGAAAATGCGGATCGCGATAGGGAAGCAATGGCCCGACCCACGAACTCTTAGGAGCGAACTGAATGCGGTTCACAAAAACGTGGTCACCGATCAGCAGCGTATTCTCCATCGAACTCGACGGAATCTCAAACGCCTGCACCACAAACGTGATGATGAAAAGCCCCGTAACCAGCACCGCTGCCAATGAAGAGAGGAACTCCACCGTGGTTTCTTTCGGCTTCTCTTCTGCGACGTTCTCGACTGCGACCGTTTCTCTCTTCGCCACTTTCATGCTTTCGTCTCGGCTCAAACCTTGCCGCTCATAGCTTGAATGCCCAAGGGGTTTCAGACCTTTTAGTGTACCAGCCGAAGCGTTCGGTTCCAGCGCGTGATCTCAAAGATGTGCGTGACCGCGTATGCCAGGTGATGCAGCCTGCCTTCCACCGTCGCCGAGGGATTCCTGTCCCAATCCCGCACCGACCAGTAAATCACCAGCGGTCTCCCGATAATGTTCTCCCGCGGAACGAAGCCCCAATAGCGGCTGTCATCACTGTTGTCGCGGTTATCTCCCAGCACAAAATAATGGCCTTCCGGAATAATGAGCTGGCCATCGACCACCAGCTTCTTCATCTCCAGCCACCAGTCTCCCTCCAGCCGCAGCGCGGCAATATCCGTCCGCGGAAAATTGTCGCGAAATAGGTTATTCGCCGGTTCCAGAAATCGCACGTACGGCTCATCCAGCGGCCTGCCGTTAATCAGGACCCTCTTCTTGTCCATCCGCAGTCGATCTCCCGGGATGCCGATCACGCGCTTCACAAAGTGCTGCTGCGGGTCCACCGGATAATGGAAGACCACGATATCCCCGCGCCCGATCTTCTGGTAAGGCAGCAGATGATCGCCCAGCCCGTGTCCCCCGTAACAGAGCTTGTTCACCAGCAGATAGTCGCCGACCAGCAGGGTATTCTCCATCGATTCCGAAGGAATCTGGAACGCCTGCACGATGAACGTGATCACGAAAATCGCAATCACCACGGTGCCCATCAAAGACTGCAGGGATCCGATCAGATCGCTACCGAAGCGTGGTTACAACCCGGCGGTTGGAGCGCAGGAGCGTCGGTCACCGGTGGAGGGAGCCGTCACGTTCGGCGACTCGATCGGAGGCGGTGGCGGTGCGATAGGAGGGTTGCGAGAATCCATGAAAAATCTACTTATCCGCTGCGTGTGAGGCTCGCTCCGCCACTTTCCCTTCCGCTGCTTTGGGACGCGAAGCCAGAAATGTCAGCAATTGTCTGGCGGCGTCCTGTTCCGCGTTCTTCTTGGTCGAACCCTGTGCCCGCCCCACAAACTCAGCGTCCTTGCCGTTCTTCGTGTGCAAACGGGCCTCGACCGTAAACGTCTTGCTATGCTCTGGCCCGGCCTCCTCAACCAACACATACGCGGGTTGAGACAGACCCAGGCTCTGTACAGCTTCCTGTAGAGCGGACTTGAAATCCGTGACCGGCAGCGTGCCGCCTCCGCGCTCCATCCGCTCCAGTTCCGGCGCGATCACGTTGCGCAAAACGAACTCTCGAGCCACCTCGAGCCCGCCATCCAGATAGATCGCCGCCAGAATCGCCTCGAGCGCGTCCACCAGGAGTGCCGTTTTTCCGCGTCCCCCGCTCTTTTCTTCTCCGCGACCCAGACGCAGATAGTGGCCCAGTTCCAGTTGCTGCGCGACGCGAATCAAATGCCGCTCACTCACCAGATGTGCCCTCAGCTTGGAAAGTTCGCCCTCACGAAACTGCGGAAAGCGCTGGAACAGCTCTTCACTCGTCACCAGCGCCAGCACCGCATCCCCGAGAAATTCCAACTGCTCGTTGTCGCTGACCTTATATTTGCTTTCGCCCGCCTGTTGCGCTTCCTGTTCCCGCGCCTGCGAGCTGTGCGTGACCGCTTGTTCAATGACGGCCCGCCGCCGGAAATGGTAGCCCAGCCCTTGTTCCAGCGCCGTGATTTCCCGTTCTTTCATATCTGGGGAGAACCGGCCTGCCGCCCGCCATGAACATAAAATGTGGGAACGCCGCGCCCTGGCTGTAGGACGGGCTCTCGGCCGCCGCTCACCCGTTGCTGAGCACCTGGTCGCAGTCAGTTCTTAGGTGCAGCACTCGGTGCCGGCGCCGTCCCGCCACTCAGTTTCGTCAGCCGGTCTTTCTCATCGCGCGCCGCTTTGCCCACGCCAGAGTCGGGTCGATCCTTGGTCAGATCCACGGCCTGGTCCGCGTACTTCATTGCTTCCGGAATCTTGTTTTGCATGTCCAAAGCGACCGCCAGACGCAGTACCGCAATCGAGTCTGGCTGTTGCGGAAACGCGTCAATTGATTTCCGCAAATCCGTCTCCGCCTCGGCCCAATTCTTCGAGTCGGACGCCAGTTTTCCCAGTACTGCATATGCTTCCGACCGCAAGAAACTCTTGTATGCGGTCAATTGTTCTGGCGGATATCCCGACGACGGAATATCGGTATCAATCGTGACCAATGCACGCTCTGCGTATTTCTTCGCCTCCGCCAAGCGTTGGTCGCGATCGAGATCCGTGTCATGCGTCCGCTCCGCGATCACTTGGGCAAGACCTACCAAAGCCTCTGGGTCGTCCGGATCAATCGCCAGCACCTTCTTCGCCATGTCGGTCATCTTGTCGGCATTGTTGGTCGCCTGATAATGCTGCATCGCCGAGCGATACAGCAACGGACGCAATTCGCTGTCCGGGTATTTCGTGGCGAAGTCCTCTGCCGCTTTATCCAGCGCGGCCGGATCGGTAAGCGCTGCCGCTGCCTTATACGCCGTGAATTCCTCTTGGCTGTTTACTTTGGGCGGACGCTTCCCTGCGGTGCGGCCTGTCCCGCGGCCGGCGCCGCTTGCCCTGCCGGTGCACTCTGGGTTGCAGGTTTGTCATTGCCCTGCCCGAAACTCCAAGTGCACATTCCCAGCACTGCGACCACTATCGCTGCTCGCTTCATGCTTTCTCCTCGACCCAAACGTTTCTGATTTCCAATCGATCCGCGATGCACTATGCAACCGTGCATTTTATCGTAGCCACACAGAACCGTAGCAGCTCTTACTGACCGCCAGCGCGAATCGTTGTCATCTCACTGTTGTGGCTTTGCCGGAGGCTCGTACGCCTGCTCTAGACCGTGTTCTGCAGCCGCCTTCACCTCGGGCAACTCGGCTCCTGCAGTCAACGCTGCCCGGTACTCATCCAGCGCCGCCTCGCGGTCTTCTTTCATATCCAGAATCCTGCCAATGTACACGTGGGACCAGCCCACGATTTTGGGATCCTTCGTCTGCTGAATCGCCTTCTGGAAGTCTTCCAGCGCCGCTTCCCGATTCTTGCTCATGACCGCCGCCTGCGCCAGGATGAACTCAGCCCGCCCCGGATCCCCAATCTTTCTGTCCAGCGCCTGCTGCGCCAGTTCCTGCGCGCCCTTGGGATCGCCCGCCGCCAGTCGCTTGTCGGCCGTCGACAAAATTTTCCGGTCCTCCATCCGTGACAGTTGCACCAGTTCCGGCGCCGACACCCGCACGTACTGAACCTCGTTCGCCGCCTTCTCCTGCCCCTTCAAGTCGATCTTCTCGAGGATGTCTGCATAAGTCTCACGCAGTCCCGCCGGATCTTTTTCGAACGCCACCAGGGCATTATAAAAATACCTTGTCAGTACGTACCCCTGCTTCACTGCGTCATCCACCGCCTGCTGACGCATGGCCTCGGCAGTTTGCTTGGTTTTCGTGGTCCGAATCTCAATCGCCCGCACCAGGCACTCCGTGACCAGCAGCGAAATGTCGGTCTTAAAGTTCTCTTCCAGAGGGGCACGCTTTACGGACTGCAGCAGTGGTTCGATCCGCTTAACCGCGACGAAATGTTTCTGCGCCAGGGGATCAAGCAGGTAGTGCAGATAGGCGTGCCGGATCTGCGGCATCTTCATCGGATCGGTCGCGGCGGGATCGGGCGACGGAAACACCACCACGTCGTAGTCGGCTCCATAATTGCGCGCGTTGGCTTCATTGGGATCGCCCAGGAAGTCCAGATACACCGTGAATGTGCGCCCCAGAAACCCGCCCGACTGCAGTTTCAGATAGATGTCTGTGTCGAACACCATCTTCTGCAGGGGTTCGTGATATCGCTCCACCAGCGCGGCATAGTTGGGACGGTGCCGTTCCCAGATCGAATGTAGCCCTGCCTTTTCGTAGAAGGGCTCCAGCAGCGCCCCAAACCCGGCAATCTGCACCGCATCCGGAGGCAATTCGTCCTCTTTGACTTTCGGTAAGAACTGCGGAGGTCCCTGCAAGTACAGCGCCAGCGAAACATATTGCGACAGGTCGTGCGCCTCATCCTTGCCTTTGCGCGCCAGGTACCAGTCGCACATGGCATTCATGGTCGTCTGCGCATCTTCCGAGTTTCTGAGATTCCTCTCCACCTCGGCCCGAATGTTGAGCCGCTGGGCATCGGCAATATTCAGGTTGACGTTGTATCCGCAGGTATTCATCGCCGTCAGCACGGCGAACAGCGTTTCGCTTGTCTCCAGCGTGATCGGATTATTGTTGTCCGCCAGACAAACCGGCGCCAGCAACCCTAGCAAGGCCGCTACGATCCAACCTCGAAGCCCACAACCCAGGAAACGACTCAGGAATCCCTCCCGCAGAATGGCCGTTCGACGACCGCTACGCTATTCAAAAGATAGGCGGAGAACATCCTTCAGTTTACGGTCTGGCCAGCGGAGGGTCAAACCTTCCAAGGGACTCCAAGGGACTCCAGGTTGGAGTCCCTTATCCTGCAGATCCGGTGCTCCCCGATCCATGTATACTCTCTCCTTTCCGCGACTGGAAGCCCGGTCGCCGGCATCGGACTGAACCATCCGTAATCGATACCTGAGGACATCGCCATGCAAAGCCGCATCACCGGCACCACTATGCCTGTTCTGGAATTCGCCCTTGAACCCAATGAGTCGATCATCTCCGAAGCCGGAGAGCTCTCCTGGATGGGCAGCTCGATCCAGATGACCACGCACACCCAGTTTGGCGGCGGAGGCGGTCTCTTCGGCGTGCTCAAGCGCGTGGCCGGCGGCGGGTCCATTTTTATGACGGAATACCGCGCCATCGGCGCCGCGGGCGAACTCGCTTTCGCGACCAAACTTCCCGGACACATTGTGCCCGTCGAGGTCTCGCCTGGACACGAGTACATGATTCACCGCCAGGGCTTTCTCTGCGCCACGTCGCAGATTCAGGTGGGCGTCGCATTTCAGCAATCACTCGGCGCTGGGATTTTCGGCGGCGACGGCTTCTTGCTGCAAAAGGTCAGCGGACAGGGCACCGCCTGGCTCGAACTTTCCGGAGAACTCGTCGTGCGCGACCTGCAACCCGGAGAAACTCTGCGCGTCCATCCCGGGCATGTTGGCGCGTTCCAGGCCAGCGTCTCGTTTCAGATCACGACCGTGCCCGGCATCAAGAACATGATCTTCGGCGGCGACGGAATTTTTCTCGCTGCCCTGACCGGCCCGGGCCGAATCTGGTTGCAGACTCTCCCCATCGCCCGGTTGGCTCACGCGATCGAAAGATATCTGCCCCGTGAGGTTTCGAGACAGACGGTGGAAGGCGGCGTTGTCGGCGGCATCGTCGGCTCCATCCTCGACAACATCAAGTAAGCCGGGCTTCACTCCTGACAGAACGGAGGACCGCCAGAGTGTTCGTCTCCGCTGCTCGCGCGGGCTCACGCCAGTGCGCAAAATCCTTCACATTGACTCGCACCGAACGCTAACATACAGTGGCGAGGCTTCCAGCCAACGTCCGGCAGATCCGCCCACTTTTCCGCTCGCTACGTTCCGGGCCGAGTTGCTTTCACTGCGGCTGTCAAGACCATTACTCACCCAGGAGATTCTGAATGAAGCAAATCGCCTATCGATTCCGTTCCATCGCAACTGCGTTGGCAACTGGACTCCTCCTCGCTACTGCGACTTCCGGAGCCCAGTCCCGACCGTTTAGCACCGCTCCTTTAAAGAGTGCACCCAGCACATCCACCGATCAGAATGCCTTCGACCCCTTTCATATCGGAACGAATGTCAATGTAACCAATCAGTCGGGCGCGCAAAGCGAGACCAGCGTGGCTGTGGATCCCACGAATTCCCAGCACGTTCTCGAGAGTGTGAACGACCTTACCAATACCGCCGCCGTCTACGAATCCTTTGATGGGGGCGCAACCTGGGCAAACAGCAATCTCACCACCAACGGAGCTTTCTGTTACGACACCTGGCTGGCTTTTAACACGAACGGAGACGCGTTCATCTCCTTTGAATGTTCTGATCAGCGCATCGCTTACAAATTGGCGGGCACATCTACGTGGGTTGCAACTACGCTGACGGGTGCCGGTAGCTTTCCCGATCGCGACATGGCGACCATCGACAATTCCTCCAGCAGTCCGTACTTCGGTAGCGTCTACATCGGTTACGACGACAACGGCCACAACAACACGCCGTACGTCATGTACTCGCGCGATGGCAAAACCACCTGGACTCGCAGTGCGGCCATCCCGCACACCAACCCGACCATCGGCGTGAACGTGGCCACTGGACCCGATGGTTCGGTTTATGCCTGCTGGGAGGACTACACGGGCAAGAAACTCTATTGCTCCAAATCCAGCGATGGCGGAGCCACCTTTGGGACTGCAGTGGTTGTGACCAACTACCGCATGAACACGACTACGTTCTTTGTCTCGATTCCCCCTCAGAATATTCGCGGGATTCTCCCGTTCCCCATGACCGCGGTCTCCCCTGCCGGAACCCCGCATGCCGGACGGCTGTACGTCTCATACACGGATGTGGACACGGTAAAGACGAACACCAACATCTACGTTCGTTACTCCGATGATGGCGGCACTACGTGGTCGGCGGAAGCCAAGGTCAACGACGACACCGTCAACGCCTATCATTTTCACCACCAGATTGCAGTCGCACCCAACGGCCGCGTCGGCGTTTCGTTCTATGACACTCGCCGCGATTCGACCTCCAAAAAAACCGACCGCTTCATCAGCATGTCACCGAACGGCATTACCTGGACCAAGAACCAGCGGATGACGAGCGCCATGTCGAATGAAACGGGATCCGGCGTCGATGGGAATCAATACGGCGACTATCAGGGCATCGCAGTCGATTCGAATGGAACCTTCCGGCTGTCATGGACCGATTCGCGTAAGCCCGGGGCCAAGAACGAAGACATGTTTGCGGATTTCTTCACTCCGTAAGCGCGTCTCAACAATTGGTCGGAAACGGCGTCCTGCTCAGGGGACGCCGTTTCCATTTTAAGGGCCTGGCCTAACTCGCCGCACACCCACTGCTGGCGATGTCAGGTAAACTATCCCTGACTCCCTTCGTCCTTACAAATGATCAACGGTAAGCGCATCGCGGTGGTTATGCCCGCTTACAATGCGGAGAAGACGCTCGAGGCGACGGTGGGAGAACTGCCCGACCTCGTGGATGTCTGCATTCTGGTCGACGACCACAGTTCCGACCAGACCGTGGCTGTTGCCCGCCACCTGGGCCTGCACGTCTTCCAGCATGACCGCAACTACGGCTACGGACGCAACCAGCAGACCTGCTATCGCGAAGCTCTGGCGGCAGGGGCCGATGTGGTCATCATGCTTCACCCCGACTATCAGTACACGCCGCTGCTCATCACGGCGATGGCCAGCATGGTCGCCTACGATGTATACGACGTTGTGCTGGGATCGCGCATCATCGGAGGCCGCGCCCTGCTCGGTGGCATGCCGATTTATAAATACGTAGCGAACCGCTTGCTGACCGCATTCGAAAATCTGTTTCTGGGTGTGAAGCTTTCCGAGTACCACACCGGATACCGTGCCTTCAGCCGCAAGGTGCTCACGGAATTGCCGCTGCTGGAAAACTCGGACGACTTCGTCTTCGACAATCAAATGCTGGCGCAATGCGTCCACTTCGGCTTCCGCATCGGGGAAGTCTCCTGCCCCACGAAGTATTTCAAGGAAGCATCCTCGATCAATTTTCGCCGCAGCGTGAAGTACGGTTTTGGTGTTTTGGCCACGACATTGCAGTTTGCGCTGCAACGAATCGGCCTGATCCATGCGCCGCGCTTCAGCGACAAAGGCCGCAAACTGGAGGCGGGCGGAGAGACCTACTACAGTTCACATTCGGAAACCGCGCGCCCGGCCTAGTGTTGCGCCCGATAAACTTGCGACCAAATACTGTCATCTTGAGCGAAGCGAAAGACCTATGCACTCGCGGGGAGCTCGATCCGTTGCTACGGTCGAATGACACATACTGAGATCTTACCTGCATGTCAGAATCCACCACTTCAGGCTCTTTACAAAACCCGCCGAGCGGGGGCCAAGGCGATTTCTCGGCCACGAATCTGTCGGTGCTGGCCATACTCACCCTCTTCGCTTTCCTGATCATGGGCTACCACCCGGGCCTGGAAGACGACGCGTTTTATCTCGCCGCGATCAAGCGGAACCTGAACCCGGCACTTTTCCCGCACGATTCGGAATTCTTCCGCCTGCAGTTTCAGGCCACCATCTTCGACAAACTCATCGCCTTCTCCGTCCGCCTCAGTCACTTGCCGATTGCATGGACAGCCCTGCTTTGGCAGTTCGCCGCGATCTTCCTGCTCCTCCACGGTTGCTGGCGGATCAGCCGCCGATGCTTTTCCGATGCTGCAGCGCAGTGGGCCGCCGTATCCACGATCGCGGTCTTGCTGACACTCCCCGTGTCCGGCATTGCCATGACGCTTGCCGATCAGTACCTTCATCCGCGAACGCTGGCGACCGCCGCGATTCTTGCTGCCATTGTTGCGGTCCTCGACCGTCGTCTCTGGATTGCTGGAATTCTGCTGGCCATCGCTTTTTCCATCCACGCCATCATGGCCGCCTTCGGAATTTCCTTCTGTGCCTTCCTGCTCTGGAACCAGCGCGTCCCCATGCAGCGTCGCGCAATCCCGATACCGATAGCCGCCGCGTTCTTATTTCCTTTGGGATGGATCTTCGAGCCTGCCTCGGACGCCTGGCGTAAAGCCGCCTCGACTCGCAGTTTCTATTTTCTGGGCCGCTGGGAATGGTACGAATGGTTGGGAGTCTTCGCACCCTTGGCCCTGCTCTACATCTTCCAGCGTTACTTGCCGCGCGCAGATCAACCTAGCGAAGATCAACCTAGCGAAGATCAACCTAGCAGCGCCTTGCCGTTGCTGCTTTCGACTCTCCTTTATTACGGCGTCTTCCAAACCGTCGTCGGACTCCTCGTCATGCTCCCTCCGAGTCTCGAACGTTTGCGGCCGTTTGAGCCGATGCGCTACCTGCACCTCCTCTATCTCCTCTTCTTCCTGATCGCCGGAGGTCTGGTCGGACGCTACATCCTCGACCGCAAAATCTATCGCTGGCTGTTGTTGTTTGTTCCGCTGAGCGCGGGCATGTTCTACGCGCAGCGCCAGATGTATCCGGCTTCTGCGCATCTGGAACTTCCGGGCAGCACGCCACTGAACCCTTGGCTGCAAGCCTTCGCGTGGATCAGGCTGAACACTCCCGTTGACAGCCTGTTTGCACTCGATCCCCATTATGTAGCGCTGCCGGGCGAGGACTATCACGGTTTCCGCGCACTCGCGGAACGCAGTGTTCTTGCAGACTATGAAAAAGACGGAGGCATGGCCGCCCGCGTCCCGCGCCTCGCCCCTCGCTGGCTCAAGGAAGTGACCGCTCAAAACGGCTGGCAGAATTTTCAGCCCGCCGACTTCCAGCGCCTCAAAAACGAATTCGGCGTCACGTGGGTGATCCGCCAGCGCCCGCCGGAACAGGCGGAAAATGTGTCTGCGTCTGCAATGACGTGCCCGTATCAAAACCGCCAGCTGCAAGTCTGCCGTCTATACTGAAGGTGTTGCTATTTCAGAAATCGGATTTGGGAAGGGCACGAATTCAGTCGTGCCACTGAGGGCCACTCAACGTGCGGGTTCTACAGTTTGCCGAAAAACTCACGGTTCGTATCAGGGCATCGCTTTAGCGATGCTGTGAGTGCAATAGAATCCGTGTCGGCTTCAGCCGCTGCGCGGTGGTGAGTGGCTCGGAATATGTTTTTCAGCAGACTGTCTCGGCTTTGAGGTGGTCGCTTTCGCCCAAGCTTACGCACGAACGAATGTCGAAAGAATCACCTATAACCAAGCGCGTCCCACCCTACGTTCTTATGGTGGCGGTCGCCTTGGCGGTCCGGCTCGCAGTTATCCCCTTCCTGTACCAACAAGACTGGATGGATCCCTTCGTCCTCGAACACTGGGCATTCGGCTTGATCGCGCGCTCCATCGCCTCCGGCCACGGTTTTGGAAGTCCTTTCGCCAACACAGGATCCTCCGCACTTTTGCCGCCCGTGTACTCCTACTTGCTCGCGGGCATCTTCAAAATTTTCGGCATCGAAACTAAGACCTCAGTGATTGCGGCGCTCGCGCTGAACAGCGTGTTCTCCGCTCTGACGTGCGTCCCGGTTTTTCTGTTAGCACGAAAGGCATTTGGCTCACGCGTTGCCAAATGGGCAGGCTGGGGATGGGCCTTCTCTCCCTACGGCGTTTACTACGGAGCCGACTGGGCCTGGTCGACCTGCCTGGTCACGCTCGAACTTTGCTGCCTGTTTTTGTTTGCGTGGCGCCTGGAAGACTCGGCACGCAAACGTGACTGGATTCTCTTCGGCGCGCTCTGCGGTGTTTCGGCTCTTACCGAACCGGTGACGCTGGCAGTCCTCCCATTCCTCGGAATCTATACGCTCTACCGTCGCTACCGGCTGGCGCGTCCCTGGAAAGCGCAAATGTTCGCCGTAGCCCTTGCGGGAGTCGTGACGCTCTCGCCCTGGATCGTCCGGAACTACATGCTCTTCCACAAATTCATCCCGGTGCGCAGCGGATACGGACTTGAGTTGTACATTGGCAACAACGGCTACTCGCAACATTGGGTCAACCGCTCGCTCCATCCCAACCACAGCGATGCCGAGCTATCGGAATACGAGCGCGTCGGCGAAATCGCCTACATGGACCACAAGCTCCAACAGGGCAAGGACTACATCCGCAGCCATCCCGCGTGGTTTGCGTGGATGACCTTCCGCCGCATCATCTACATGTGGACGGGCTATTGGAGTTTTGACCACGCCTACCTGAAAGATGAGCCGCTCGATCCGCCGAACATTTTCGTGAATACGACGATGTCTCTGCTCGGACTCTGGGGCTTGTGGCTTGTCTGGCGTCGCCAGCCCGCAATGGCTGTGCGTTTTGCCATTGTGCTTCTCTTCTACCCGCTGACGTATTACTTCTCTCACCCGGAGACATATTATTTTCGTCCAGTGGATCCGCTGATCGTGGTGCTCGCGGCCGTGGCAATCGCTGGACGCTCGCAGCCAGAGGCGCCAGTGTAGCGCACCGATTTGCCGGCAAGATGCCGTCGCTAAAAATGCCCGCGAATTGCGGGTCCCGAACCCGGGGTTTAACATCTAATCTGCCAATGGCGAACGCAAGTCATTTATCTCTCGACACTCAGCGCCGCTTCACGATTGGATCCAGCGAGATCCTGAACTTCGCCTACGACGCTTTCTGCAGCAACAAGCTTCAATTCACGCTCACGGCCCTGGCCATGGCAGTTGGCACAGCCTCAGTAATTCTGGTCGCCACGATCGGACTCACGGGGAAGCAATACATCCTGCGTCAACTGCAATCGATCGGCACGAACATGATTTACGCCGACTACCAGGGAGGAGCGCAGCGCATCGATTCCACGCCCGATCCCATGACCGTGGAAGACGTGCAGGCGGTTCGTCAGCAGGTCACCAGTGTCGTCGCTGCTTCGCCGACCGTGGCGCTGGGCGACCGCATCAGCGTTGGCGGTGGCAAACAGAGCGACATCCTCATTCTTGGGGTGGACCCGGAGTATCAGCGGGTGCGCAATCTGAAAGTACTCGCTGGCCGTTTCTTTGATTCCGAAGATTCATCTGGCCGCAATAAGGTCGCCGTAATCACCGACGACCTGGCGAAGAAACTCTTCGGCGCGACGGCGATGGCGGTCGGGCAGGTGATCAAGCTGAGCGGAGGCCTTCCCTTCACGATTGTGGGCGTGTTCAAAGAGAGCGTGGACACCTTCGGACAGTCCGAGATTCAAGAAGACACGATGCTGATTCCCTACACGGTCAGCCGTTTCTTCACGCCCACGTCCGCGGTGTACCAGATCTACTTCTCAGTGGCGACTCCGCAGGACGTGATTCCCGCGACTACCGCGATCAAACGCGTGCTGCAGTCGCGGCACCGTCCTGAGTCGGTCTACAGTGTGCAGAACCTGAACCAGCTTCTCACCGTGGCGGGAAAAGTTGCCGACGCACTCACGCTAATCCTGATGCTTGTCTCTTTCGTCACTTTGCTGGTGAGTGGCATTGGCATCATGAACATCATGCTGGCGACGGTGACGTCGCGCATTCGTGAGGTCGGCATCCGCAAGGCGATCGGCGCCACCAACCGCGCCATCCGTTTTCAGTTTCTCGCCGAAGCGATTCTGATCTCGTTTTCCGGGGGAATCGTGGGCATCGTGTTCGGCTTGGCGATTCCTTATTCGGTGCGCTTCCTGACGGACTACCGCATCCCGATCAACGGCTGGTCGGCCATCATCGCCATTGTTGTGTCGTCAGTGGTCGGAATCATCTTCGGTACCCTCCCGGCCACGCGCGCCTCGCAGCTCGATCCGGTCGAAAGCCTGCGTTACGAGTGAGTTGAGGCGCTTCCAGGGAAGTTTTCCACAGTGTTCCTGCAGGAACATTTTGAGGGCAATTGTGTATGTACATTTATGTAACGAAAGCTGGGTAAAGTGAAGCGCTTGAAATGGTTAAGGGTGGCAGCGACAGGTATGACCGCGTCCATGAAAACCCAAAGTTACTGAGCCAGGCGCGCTTGAACTTCGGTCCTAAACTTCAGGTATTCGGGGTCATTTTGCAATTCCGGAATCGGATCGCCGAGGAGCATGGCGGCCTCGTGTCGGTCGAAAGAAGTCCTCAGGCAAGCGAACGCCTCTTCTCTCTTTCCCAGCGCGGCATAGGTTTCGGCGAGCCCGTAGGCGTTGCCGAGCCCGCTGTCAACCCTATCTTTCAGGAGGGGGAGTTCACTTTCACACAAGCCCTGCAGTCCATTCGCAGCGAAGCCCTTTTCGCGCACGTTGGCAAGAGCGAGGCCATCTTGATCGTGGCGTAATTCCGACATGCGTCTCCACTCCGCCAGAGCCTTGGCGTAGTCTTTCTGTTGCCAGTAGATGCGGCCGAGATAATCGTGGGTCGAGGAAAGCGACGGCACGGCGCTGTCGAGCTGCTTGAGAAGGGCGATGGCTTCGTCGCGGTGTCCCGCATCCCACAGGAGCATTCCTTTGTCAGCCAGGATGGCATTGGAAGCCGGATCGAGCTGGCGTGCCTCTTCCATTTGATCCAGCGCCTCTGGAAACCGGTGAACGCCCCATAGATAAGTCGCATACCAGTGATGAGCGCGGACGAGGTTGGGGTTTAGCTCGAGTGCCCGTTTGAATTCCCGCTCCGCAGCCGCTCCTTGCCAGGACCACCAGAAGCGTGCGAAGGCCAACGAAATGTGGGCCTCGGCGGAGGTGTCATCGAGTTCGACAGCGCGTTGAGCCGCCGACAGTGCCCGTGGGTAGGCCTCACTGGGAGGCATCGCTCCGAACTCGCGCAGCAGGTTATAGCAATCGGCCAGGCCGACATAAGCTTGTGCGTCGCTGGGATCTTTGACGATTGCCTGGGTGAAGTAGTCGATGGCTCGGTTCAGATCCTCGGGAGTGCGGCGGTCCCAGAAATAACGACCCTTGAGATAGAGCTCTCGGGCCTCGGTGTTCGGCGAGTGCCGGCTGGCCAAGGCCTTGAAGCGCAATGGCGAATGGCCGAGGGAGAAAAATACCACCAGCCCAATGGCGAGTGCGAGCGGCAGCGACCAGGCTAAGAGTCGTCCCCCGGCGGGAAGGCCTTTCATCGGAGAAGGTTGGGCTGGGGCATGGAGAACTTCAGACGGGGTTTGCGTGGGTTCGTCGGTACCCGAAGCCGTTTCGTCGGCATCCAGTTCCTGGCTTCGGCCTTTCAACCAATCGGATAACTCATGGCTGTAGGCGAAGACGGCGCTGCGTCCGCCACCCGGCACCCGGTGCACGGGGAGTCCGCGTTCTGTCTCCCAGCGTTTGACGGTGCGCTCGGCGCGTCCGAAGAAGGCGGCGATTTCCTTCCACGAATCCAGGCGTTTGCCCGGTAGCGGTTCGGGACTGACTGCCATAAAGGGAATTGACCTGATTTGACCTGACGCGGCCCGACTTGTCTCTTGCCGGGTACTGCCAAGGCCGCCATAGTATAGCCGGATTCCGGGTGATTCACTCCACCACCAAAGGGCGTCGGGGTAGCACAAGGGTGTGCTCAGGCAAGGCAAAAACAATTTTGAATCAGTGAATTAGGAGATTTCGATGTCGATGAACCACTTTGCTCGTCACGTTTTGGCAAGCGTTTCCGGTGTCGCCTTGGCCTTCACGCTGCTGATGCCGATCGCGGCGCAGGGCCAGACCCCGACCACGATCTACACGTTCGCCGGCGGGGGACCTGCCAACCCTCAAAATAACTCGGTCGCGCAGGGACGCGACGGCAATTTCTATTTCACCACCTGCATTCCACTCAGCATCAACTCGGTGATGTTCAACATTTCACCCTCTGGAACGCTAAACACTGTATATGTCCCGACGAATTGCTCGTATGGAGTGACGCTGGGCACCGATGGAAACCTCTATAGCACCACCGGTAACAACGACGGCGCCGGCGGCCTGTATGGGTCGGTGTACAAGGTGACGCCGACGGGCACGGCAACTACGCTCCACACTTTCACCAACGGTGCAGATGGGTCTTATCCTTACTGGCCGCCCATCCAGGGTACGAACGGCGTTTTCTACGGGACGACGCAGGCCCAGATTGCCAACAGCACCGCATACTCCGTCACATCCAGCGGGACGTTCACCACGCTGCATACGTTTACCGGTAGCGACGGGCAGAATGTCAACGGACTGGTGCAGGGAATGGATGGAAATTTCTACGGCAGTAGCCAATCCGGTGGCGCAAACAACCTTGGTGTCGTCTTCAAAATGACTTCAGCCGGTGCCGTGACCGTGCTGCACAGCTTTGCCGGTTCCGATGGAGCAGTGGGCCGCTGGGATCTGGTTCAAGCTAAGGACGGAAACTTCTATGGGGTCACGCTTAACGGAGGCACGTACGGAGGGGGGGTACTTTACAAGATAACGAGCACCGGCACTTATACCGTGCTCTACAACTTCCCCTATACCGGGACGAACCAGTACACCACCCCCTTCCCTTATTCCGGCGTAATCCAGGCCACGAATGGTTTGCTGTACGGCGTGACCGGCAACGTGGGTGGCCCGTGGGCTTTCGGCTCCGTCTACAGCTTCAATACCGCCACCTCGACCTTCACGACGCTGTACAACTTTACCGGCGGCACCGACGGTGGTCAGCCCTATGGACCATTGTTGCAGCACACAGACGGCCTGCTCTACGGTACGACCTATGTCGGCGGCAACGTGAGCGGCGGCGGATATTGCAACACGGTCGAGAGCGATCCCGGACTGGTGGGTGTTGGCGGATGTGGCACGATCTTCACTTTTAACATCGGGGCGAAGGCGTTTATTAATCTGCAGACAACCTCCGGCAAAGTCGGATCGAAGGTAGGGATCTTCGGGCAGGGATTCAGTTCGTCGTCGGTCGTGAAGTTCAACGGCGTGGCGGCGACTTCGGTCACGCGCTCCGGGACGACCTATCTGACGGCGACTGTACCGACAGGAGCGTCGAGTGGCTTCGTGACCGTGACAACCGGATCGTCAACGTTGACCAGTACGCAGAAATTCACGGTGCATGACTCGTGGAGCAGTGGGAAGGCGATGACGACCGGCGTCCAATGGCCGATGACCGGAACGATCGGCAGCAAAATCTATGTGGTGGGTGGATACACCGCAACGGCGGCCGTCGCCAACAATCAAATTTACAATCCCACGACGAACACCTGGAGCAGCGGTACCGCCTTTCCGACCTCTATGGCCCAGGGAGCTACCGCTGTCGTGAATAACGTCCTCTACGTTTTCGGCGGGAGCGCCGACGGCGGCAGCACGGTGACCAACGAGGTGTGGGCCTACAATCCGACCACGAACTCGTGGTCCTCCAAAGCCGCGATGCTTACGGCGCGATGCAGTTCGGTCGCTGTGGTGGAGAAGGGGATCGTCTATGTAATCGGCGGCTACAACGGCAGTCGGCTGAACACCGTGGAAAGCTACAACCCTACGACGAATACCTGGACGGAAGAGGCGCCTCTCTTGGTCGGCAAGTCCGAGATTTCAGCGGGGCTGATCTCGACCACGATCGTGGCGTCCGGTGGTTTTGCCAGCGGTGGGGTTACGGGAGACACTGAAGGCTACAACGCGACCACGAATGCTTGGACGACGCTCGCATCCGATTCTGTCCACCGAAACGGGGCTTGCGCGGGGGGCATCGGTGGGAACCTTTACGCGTCGGACGGAAACGACAACTCCAACAATGCGTTCAGCGTCAACGAATCGTTCGCTCTATCGACAAACAAATGGACGACGCTCACGGCGATGCCCCAAACCGTGACCGATTCGGGCCCCGCCGTTTATAACGGGCAGCTCTACTGCTTCGGTGGTTCCAGCTTCGCAAACGCGTTCCGGGGAACGGTTTACAACAACGTGCAGGTTTACCAGCCGTAGCGATGTCGTAGGCACGGCCCACTCTTGCTGTGCGAAGGCGGCAGGAGTGGGCGCTTCCGCGTTCACGGACAGGAATGAGCGGGGGCCTAAAAACCACAAAGCCGGGCTGGTTTGCCCGGCTGTCTCGTTGTGGAACTGGATCGTTCAGTCTTGTTGCGATCGACGGTCCAGAATGTCAACGGGAATCTTGTTTCGATCCCCGCGCCTTCTAACCCCACGGTTGCGTTTTCTCACATAGAGGGAAGGCGCAATCTCAATTTGCGTCGCGGGTTCACCGGCCCGCGACACGTCAAGCTGTTACATCACCATCGCCAGATTCTCCAGCTCATGCACCAGGACTGGCATGGCACACCCGGCCATCTCGACGCGGCCCGCCGCGTCCAGCGCCGCTTTGGGGGAAACCCCATAGCCACGGCCCATCAGAAAGACCTGCAGAAGCTCGGCAGCTTCGTAGGAATCGATCATGCCACCCTGCAAAAGATCGTTCCGCAACGCTGCCAGCTCAGTTATTGTGAACCGGTCTTTGTCATTCTTCTCGTTCTTCATTTTCTCGTTCAACATGGCCGTCATCACCTCCGACTCCGACCTTCTACTCTCTTGCCGTATTAGACTCATCGGCAGCTATGAAAGTTGCATGCAATCGGGCTGCCGAAACTACCGTCTTTTTCCTATTTCGGTCCCCGAACCCCTTTAGGTCCATTAACCCCTGTGGATGTCTAAAGTTGCGGGCACCCTCTCCGACCTCCTGCCCAAAAAAAGTTTCCTTCGTACCCAAAAAGTAATCTCAAAACTGACACAATGTGTCGTTCCCTGACGATGGGCCAACAAAGAACGTCGTAACCGGGGCTCCTCAGGAAGCCTTGGGGATACCGTGCGAGAGTCATTGCATCCACCCTTATAGTGTCTTGCAGGCGCTCATCGTTTCTTGAGCGCCGGTTGGTGTCTCGCCTGCTATTCCCCGAAGGCTGTTGAGTTTTCGTTGTCCCTTGTCCGGAATAGAATGGACAACCTGGAATCGGCTCCGCGGGGGTCGTTTCGATCGGCGGGCAGCAATTGCGCCGGCAATCAACCGAAAGCGAACCGAAATGAAGATCGTGAAGGCGTTTCTACTGGTTCTCCTAACAGTCCTGCTCTTGGGAGCGGTCTGTGGTTTCTTGCTGGTGCGGCGTGGATTCCGCGCTACCACAACGCCCTCGTCCTGGGAAGCAGTTTTGGCGCGAACGATGCGCGACCTGGCGATTCCCGCAGTCGAGCGCGGGGCGAAGAATCCGCTTTCGCTCAATTCGGATGGGGCCAGTCAGGGCCGGAATCTATACCTGACGCAGTGCGCGACCTGCCATGGAATCGATGGCACCGGGAAGACGCAAATGGGGCAGAATCTCTATCCCCGCGTGCCTGATCTGCGTTCGAACGCAACCCAGGATCTGACCGACGGCGAGATCCACTACATCATCGAAAACGGGGTCCAACTGACCGGGATGCCTGCCTGGGGCAGTCCACACAAGCAAGCGTCTGGCGACAGTTGGAAACTGGTTCTCTTCCTTCGCAGCTTTCGGTCGCTGAACCGTGAAGAACAGTCGCGGCAGACGGCCACCGCGGCTTCAGCGCACTACGTTGGCTCCCAGGCTTGCGAGAAGTGTCAC
The DNA here is from genome assembly GCA_963788555.1 of uncultured Acidobacteriaceae bacterium. GTDB lineage: Bacteria > Acidobacteriota > Terriglobia > Terriglobales > Acidobacteriaceae > Sulfotelmatobacter. The sequence continues at coordinate 580,484 of CAWBHM010000012.1, forward strand.
GCCGAAATCTATACACGGTGGAAGAAAACGCCGATGGCGAACGTCGTGCGGGATCCTCGCGTTCATCCCGACGCCACTATTCCCGATCTCGCTACCAATACCGTGTCCAAATTCACCGCCGATCAGGTTGCCTTTGTCTACGGCAGCTTGTGGAAGCAACGCTATTTCACCAAGGTCGGTGACGACTATTTCCCGCTGCCCGTGCAGTGGGACGTCGCCAACCGTGCATGGCGTCCGTACATGGTCCCCGCGAACGGAGACTGGTGGGCGGGGGTATACCCTCCCGACAACATGCAGAGGCCAACCGGCCCCTTGTGCGATGGCTGTCATTCGGTCGACTACAACATCAAGACCAAACAAGTCGCCGAATGGAATGTGGGCTGTGAGCGCTGCCACGGGCCGGGGAGCGAGCATGTCGCTCATCCCACCCGCGGGGACATTCTGAATTCAGCGCAGATGGACGATGTGGCGGCCAATGATACGTGCATCCAGTGCCATTCCCAGGGACAGCCTCTGAAGAATCCGATCGAAGGGAAGTATTACGACTGGCCCGTCGGCTATGGCGTCGGTTTAAGACTGCAGGACTACTGGAAGCTCGAAGACTGCAAGCTGGGAGAGACCACCTTCTACTATTTCCCGGACTGCACCGCGCACAAAAATCGCATGCAAGGCAACGATTTTATGCAGAGCGTCATGTACCGGCGCGGGATCACCTGCGCCTCCTGCCACGACGTTCACGGCACGGAAAACTACGCTCAACTTAGAAAGCCCGCGAATCAGACCTGCCTGGACTGTCACGGACCTTCGTCCGCCAACGGTCCCCACACAGCCACGTTGGAGGCGCACACGCACCACAAAGCAGGTAGCGCCGGGAGCGAGTGCGTTGCATGTCATATGCCAGCGATCGAAACCGAAGGCGTTCCGGGCACGTTCGTGCATGCGCACACATTCCGTTTCATTTCTGCAGCGATGACGGATAAATACAAAATCCCCAACCCGTGCACGTCGTGTCACAAGGACAAGTCAACGGCTTGGGCCGAAGACGCGATGAGCAAGTGGCCCGAGCAGTCTCCGTGGAGGCTTCGGTAGGGCCTGCGGAGAGACTGAAGATTCGCATCAGGATACGAATTCATCTCCCGCCACGATTCGTGGCAGCGCTTCGTATCAGGCTATGCCTTCAGGCATAGCGCAAGGGAGGCCAAATCGAACGCGGCTTTAGGGATTGCATCGCCGCGTCGTGTTTGACTAACCCCTGGACGCCGACCCGGCGGCCGCCACCGTCTCGTAAAACTGAAAGAACTGTTCGACTCGCGTGACCTGCATGGCATCGCGCACGCGCTTCGTCACCCCGACCAGCGCGAGACTGCGGCCGTCCTTCTGATGGTTGACGTAAGCGCCTACGAGCGCGCCAATGCCGGCAGAGTCAATGTATGGGACCTCGGTGAGATCGAGGATCAGGTGGCGCGAAGTATTGCCGCGCACCATCGATTGGAATGGAAAGAAATTGGTCAGCGTAACGGGGCCAGTCAGGCGCAACACGCGCTGGCCCTCCGGGGATCCGGGACATCTTCGATCTGCAAGGGCTCCTGCGGCGGCATTCGCACATCGTATTACGGGAATGTGAATACCATGTTAAAGCCAAGTGAGTTACGGGGCCGCGGCGGGAGGCCGCCACTCTCCGCTGCTACAATTGCCCCTTCTACGATAGCCGAGGGCGGCATCGCGCCGCAAGCCAAACAGAATAAAGGAGCTTGAGAGAGTTAGATCGAATCAGCTCAACGGTTCAACTTCTCAAGGAGTGAATTCCATGTATCACTACGATCCCAAGACCGCGCTCGAGGAACTGACCGAAGACGCGACCTTGCCCAACCCGGTGCATGTGCGTGACATGATGTTGCGCAAGCATCTGTCGGCGGACAAGTCGCTGGAATTGAATCGGCTGTTCCTCGAGTACCAGAAGTTTTTCGGAGAGTCACAGAAGCTGGGGAACGAGATTCTGCGGCAGCTGGCGGGATAGGGGCACGGCTCGGCAGCTCATGACCAGAACCGGTACCAAGAAGAGTCTCTTAGATTCAGCGTGTCAGTGACCTCGTAATCAGGGCTGACCGTCCCATCATCGTGCGCTCGCCAAACCGTAGTGGATCATCTCGTAGACTGGGGCTGCAATGGCATTCGGGCCGCCGATAAAGCGGAACTGAAGGTAGTCCATTCCAAATAGTCCGGCAACCGCGGGCACCTCGGACCCCCAATCTTCCGCAGAGTTCTTGGTGCGGCAGGCTACGATCATCGCGATGGCTCCGCCAATGTGCGCCGCGAGAAACGCCTTCGATCGGAAGACTTCCTTATTGGTTCGAAGAGGAGGGTCTTGCCAGCCTCGGTAGGTCCAGAAATGCACGGAGGAGGCATCCCGGGAGGGTTGGAATGGCTCCGATTCGGGCGCAGTCGGATACTGGCCAACAAGTTTGTGTATCAACTCCGGGCACGGTTTGCCGTTGTTCTGCGTGCATGTGGTTGCCCGCGCTACTGAAGGAGCGTCTGGCAGGCTGGCAATGATCGAGCCCGTAGAAACTGGAAGGGCCTGCTGACAACTGGTGGGGGTTGTAGCAAAGAGAAAGCCAAGAAAGGTTAGAACCAGGGCCGAACAAATTCCGTGTTTCACGACCACTCCGTGGGCCGCGGGGTTTTGACATTGTTCCCGCAGCCACGGTAGCCGGAGCAACCTCGTCGCCGTGTTCGATGAGAACCTTTTCAGAAAGCCATTCGTTTCGTCCCATTGCCGGCAGAGGATTCTGGCGCTTGATCATTTACAATAAGCAATTCTCCTTTGAATCCTGCGGGTAGCAGTACCTCGGGACTCGGTACTTACAACTTATGCATCGATGGTCTGAAAGCTTCATTCCTACCCTGCGCGAAGCCCCGGCGGACGCCGAGGTCGCTTCGCACAAATTTCTAGTCCGGGCGGGATACATTCGGCAGCTCGCGGCGGGAATTTATTCCTACCTTTTCCTGGGCAACCGGTCGTTCAACAAGATCGTGCGCATTGTGCGCGAGGAGATGGACAAGATTGGTCAGGAGTTTTATTTGCCGGCGCTGCATCCGCGGGAACTCTGGGAGTCGAGTGGACGCGCGGCATTAATGGGCGAGAACCTTTTTCGGCTGAAGGATCGCAAGGGCACGGAGATGGTGCTGGGCATGACCGAAGAAGAAGTCATGACTTCCATCGCCTTGAAAGATCTGCGAAGTTACAAGCAGCTGCCGCAGATCTGGTATCAGATTGCTCCGAAGTTTCGTGACGAGCCTCGGCCGAGGTCGGGCCTGCTCCGGGTGCGCCAATTCATGATGAAGGACGCGTATTCGTTCGACATCGATGCGGCTGGGCTCGACGTTTCTTACAAGAAACATTTCGAGACGTACTGCCGGATCTTCGACCGGTGCGGTTTGAAGTACATGGTGGTCGAGGCCGACTCCGGTGCCATGGGCGGAAAGGAGTCGCACGAGTTCATGGTGCGCACTCCGGCGGGCGAAGATCAGATTGTGAGCTGCGACGGCTGCAACTACGCGGCGAACATGGAGAAGGCGACCTCAAAGCTCGAAGCCGTGACTGATCTTGCTGCGGAAGGGGACGGCAAGCCGCTGGAAGTCCACACTCCGGGACAGAAGACAATTGAAGATGTGGCGCGGTTTCTCGGCGTGTCACCGAAAAACAAGATCAAGACTCTCGCGTACATGGCAGAAGAGAAAGATGAAAAGACGGGCAAGGCGAAGCTGCGCGGCATCGTGGTGCTGATGCGAGGCGATCATCAGCTCAACGAGGCCAAGCTGAACGGCGCTGTGGGTGCGGCAACCCGGCCGATGGATGAGAACGAGATCAAGGCGCTGTTCAAGTCTCCTGCCGGATATTTGGGGCCCGTCGGCATTGAGTGGGCGAAGGATCGCAAGAAGGACTCCGACAAGCCGGTACTCTTCGTCGACAAGGCTCTCGAAGGGCGCGCGAACCTGATCGCCGGCGCCAACAAAGAAGACTATCACCTGAAGAACCTGACGCCCGGGAAGGCCTTTTACGCCACGGCATTCGTGGATCTCCGGGCGGTCACGGCCGGGGAGGGCTGCCCCAATTGCAGCGGGGTGCTGCGCATCGATACGGCGGTGGAAGTTGGCCACATCTTCAAGCTCGGTTATCGCTACTCGGAGTCGATGGGCGCCCGTGTCCTCGACAAGAACGGCAAGGAGGTCATGCCGATCATGGGCTGCTACGGGATTGGGATCGAGCGCATCCTGACTGCAGCGATCGAGCAGAGCAACGACGAAAACGGCTTCTGGCTACCCGCCTCGATTGCCCCATTTGAGATTGTGGTCGCTCCGGTCAATGTGAAGGACGAAAGCGTCCGCGCGGCGGCCGAAGATATCGCAAAGCAGCTGGAAACGGCCGGGTTTGATGTGATCCTGGACGACCGCAATGAAAGGCCGGGAGTGAAGTTCAAGGACGCCGACTTGGTTGGTATCCCCTTTAGAATCACGGTCGGAAACAAGGTTACCGAAGGCACTGTGGAAGTCGTTCTACGCTCGACCCGCGAAGTACGCGATGTTAGGATCACTGCGGTTGTAGATACTTTTCGGGAGTTGCTCGGCAGGACGGGATGAGCTTGTTTCCACTCCCAGCCGAGCGGATTGTGGGACATGGGAACAGTTAAAGCCATTATCGGGTTTTTGGTCATCATCGGCTGCGTCTACGCCGGGTTTCAGATCGTTCCGCCGGAACTGAGCAACTATTCCTTCCAGGACGACTTGCGGAACGTGGCGATGATGGGCGGCAACAACGCCCACACCTCCGACCAGGAACTGATCGACATGGTGATTAAGAAGGCGCAGGATCATCAGATCACGCTCGCGCCTGAGAGCGTGACCGTGCAGCGCATCGGCACTCCGGGTGCTCTGGCCGTATATCTTTCCGCGGACTACAGCGTTCCGGTCACACTGCCCGGTTATTCCTTCACATTGCATTTCAATCCTTCGAGCGGCAATAAGGGTTTCTAGAACTCAGGGCGTTCCGATCGAAAATCTCTGGGCGCAACATATTGTTTCCGAGGGAAGTCACCGTTCGCCCGTTGACTTTCTCCGCGCATTTTTATTTCTGAAAAAAGCGCGATAATTGTGCAGACACGCCACAAGTCTGCATCGCGCCCCTCTCCAACGTTTTGGCCAATGACGTTCGTAACCTTGTCACGAGGTTACGGACCGACCTAACATCGGCGTGGGAATACGAGGCTTTTCGCGCTGTTTCTGCTGGATTCCAAGAAGTTTCCCGGGAGAAGTCATGGCAATGAAGGTTCGAGCGCTCGTTAGTTCGTTGGTTGTGCTGGCCACCATGTGTCTGGTTGGTTGCGGCCATTACACATGCGGAACCACCTTTGGAAGTTCGACCTGCACACCTTCGGGCAGCGGCCTTTCCCAGGACGGCGGTACGTCCACGAACGCTGCCTATGTTTTCGCCGCGGATAGTTCGTCGGGGACAATCGATGGCTATACGCTCGACACTACGGCCAATACGCTGGGTCCAACCAGCGGCTACACTGCACCCACGATTCCCAAAGACATGGGCGCGGGCATGGTGTTGGCTCAGGGCACGTTTCTCTATGCCGCGTTCCGCAGCACGAATCAGATTTTTGGATGGACGATTTCGAACAGTGGCGGCTTGACGAGCATCACTGGCAGCCCGTATTCGGCGTTATTCCTGACATCGATCAACAGCGGGGCCGTTGCTCAGCAAAACATGATCACCAACCCCGCCGGAACATTCTTGTTTTTCTCGGATCCGGTGCAAAACACGATCTACGTCTATTCCATCGGGAGCGGAGGAGCTTTGACCGCGGTGACGGGCTCTCCTTTTCCTGCGGGGATCTCGCCGCTGAACCTGGCGACGGACGGCTTAGGCAAATATCTGTATGCAACCGACGGGTTCTTCGGAAATCACACTGCCTCGCAAGTTGCCGCTTTTGCAATCAGCAGCACCGGATCTCTGACGACTGTGCCGGGCAGCCCATTTGGGTTTCCGATGTGGCAAGTTGCGGGAGAGCCCACCGGCCAGTTCCTGATCGGAACCACCGGAAATTCCGTACCCAGCAGCGGCGTCGACGACAATCACCTTTACGTCTTTAGCATCAACCAGACCACCGGCGCCCTTGCGCAGGTGGGGACGCCCGTTCCCACGGTGTATTCGCCGTTCACGATTGCGGTGCAGCCGAATAAGGGTGGCAGTCTGGTGTATTCGTTCGGAATCAATGACACGGATACGGCCTACAATCCGATCGAGGGTTACCAGATCGGTTCCACGGGAACCCTCATAGCTGTGAGCGGATCTCCTTTCGGTACTGTGGCCACTGGCTACTGGGGCCAGTTTGATCAGAGCGGCGGTCTTCTGTTCGATTACAGCAGCGTCGTAGACCCGAGCACCAATACGGTCGTCACCACGCTGGGCGGCCTCGGTGTGGGCAGCGGCGGAGTTCTTACGCAGCCGACTACGCCGTTGACACTAACGACGGGCGGCTACTGGGTCGTGACGGACGTCCCGTAAATTTGGAGCCCGGATAGAGGCACGATAGTTAACAGCTTAGAGACCCGCATGTACCGCGGGTCTCTTTTCGTTTCCGTAGGGAGGGGTACAATAAAGGCACACCCTTTTCGTCTTTTAAGTCGTGAGCCGCGGCTCGGAAGTGTGTCCGAAGATTCGACTGGGAATAGGCGGTACAAACCTTTTCCCCCATTACGACGTCTGAGAGAGTGAGGAGCTGTTCCACCCGTATTGCATTCACGCCCGCGAGAACTCTCAAACTGTGAACTGTGACCATTAAGATCAAAATCCCGAAGGTGGGTGGGGGAGACGGGAAGGGAATTCGCGGGCTGCCCCGCGACCCGGTGCTACGCGCCGCGCTGGTGGCGTTTCTGATTCTGGCGGTGTCGTTTACCGTTCTGTTTTCTTACTTTTACATCAAGTACGACCGGATCATCGAAAAGCGCTTCCGTTCGCCGGTGTTCGCCAATTCCGCGAAGATTTATGCGCTGCCTCGCTCCGTGCGGGATGGCGAGAAAATCGCAGCGCGTGAGATTGCGAACGAGCTGCAACGGGCGGGTTATTCCGAGAAAGAAGGCGAATCGAAGCTCGGAAGCTTCCGTGTGCTGAAGGATGGCATCGAGATCACTCCTGGCCCGGAGTCGTATCACAGCCCCGAGCCGGCGCGCATCAGCATTCGCGACGGACAGGTCGACCAGATCAGCAGCAACGGCAACGATCTTTCGGCGTATGAACTGGAGCCGCAACTGGTGACCGCGCTATTCGACGCGGAACAGCGATCCAAACGCGAGCTCGTGAAGTACAACGATATTCCCCCGGTCATGGTGCAGGCGGTGCTGGCGATTGAAGACCGGCGTTTTTTTGAGCACAGCGGAGTGAACTTTTTCCGCATGGCGGAAGCGGCCTGGATCGACGTCGTTCGCGGACGGCACGACCAGGGCGGCTCCACGCTGACCATGCAGCTTTCACGCGGCTTCTTCCTGACGCCTGAAAAGACCTACCGGCGCAAGCTGACGGAAATGCTGATTGCCGAGGAGCTCGAGCAGAAGTTCACCAAGAAGCAAATCTTCGAGTTCTATGCAAACTGGGTAGATCTGGGGCAGAGAGGATCATTCGCCATCAGCGGCTTCGCCGAGGCGTCGAAGGCCTACTTCAATAAGGATCTCAAAGACATCACGCTACCCGAGGCGGCGTTGCTGGCCGGGCTCATTCAACGGCCAAGCTTTCTATCGCCGTACCGGCATCCGGAGCGCGCGCTGGATCGGCGGAATCTGGTTCTGGAATCGATGGTGGAAACCCACGCGATCACGCGCGAGCAGGCGGACAAGGCCAAGGCCGCTCCGCTGAAACTGGCCCCGCCAAACGTCGAGGCCAGCGATGCGCCCTATTTCGTCGACATGGTGCGCGACCAGTTGATCAGCAAATTCAACGAGACCGAGTTGAACGACCAGTCCTACCGGGTCTATACGACGCTCGATCCTGACCTGCAAAAGGCTGCGGCCCAGGCTGTCGAAACCGGTATCAAGCTGGTGGATGATCAGGTCAAGAAGCTCCGCACCAAGAAAATAAAGGTCGGCAAGAAATTCGACACGAAAGTGTTGCCGGGTCCACAGGCACAAGTCGCCATGGTCGTGCTCGATCCCCACACCGGGGCGGTGCTGGCCCTTGTGGGGGGACGAGATTACGGCTGGAGCCAGTTGAATCACGCCGTGGCCAAGCGGCCGACCGGATCGATTTTCAAGCCTTTCGTCTATGCCGCGGCGATGAACACGGCGCTCGACGGATCGCAGACGGTCCTCACTCCGGCATCGACGGTGACCGACGCACCCTCCAGTTTCGCCTATGGCGACCAGATCTACGAGCCGCGCAATTACAAAGAGGAGTATCACGGCGACGTTTCCTTGCGTTATGCCCTCGCCATGTCGCTGAACAATGCGACGGTCAAGGTGGCCGAAGAGGTTGGATACGATAAAGTCGCGGACCTGGCGAAGTCAGCCGGCATCGTGTCGGTGAAAGCAACGCCGGCGATGGCGCTCGGATCCTACGACGCCTCGCCGCTGGACATGACGGGCGCCTATACGTCATTTGCGAACAATGGTATCCGCCTGTCCCCGATCATGCTCCGCTCCGTGCGCAATGGCAAAGGCGACGTGATCGCGAACTACACCACCGACCAGCGTCAGGTTCTCGATCCTAGAATTGCCTATGTCATGACCAACATGATGGAAGGCGTCATCAACAACGGCCTGGGATATACAGCCGTGCGCCTGCGAGGTTTCACGCCACCGGCCGCCGGCAAGACGGGCAGTTCGCATGATGGATGGTTCGCAGGGTATACCTCGAATTTGCTGTGCATTGTCTGGGTTGGATACGACGACTACAGCGACTTGCGCCTTAGCGGCGCGATGACTGCCGCACCCATCTGGACTGAGTTCATGAAGAAGGCAGCCACCCTGCCCCAATATTCCGATATGAAAGAGTTCCAGCAGCCGACCGGTGTGGTCGACGTACAGCTGGACAAGGCGACCAACCGTCTGGCGACTCCCACCTGCCCCGACGACTATACTTCGGCGTTTGTGGCCGGTACCGAACCGCGGGATACCTGCGACTCGCAGGAGGGGATGAAAGGGTTCTTCTCCCGAATGTTTGGCGGAGACAAGCCAGTTCAGCCCCAGCAGGCCCAGGCCGCCAACGGCCAGGATCCCAACAATCCTCAGGACCCTAAGAAAAAGAAGGGTTTATTCGGCAAGATCGCGGGAATATTTAAGGATGACAAAAGCTCGGCTCCGGTGTCTAAACCTACAGATAGCGGGCAGGCTCCGCCGCAGTGAACGGATCTGGGCGATGAGGATGAGTTCGTAGGCTGCAGTTGGTGCAGTTGACGGGCATCAAAATGCTGGGTTTGGTCCCGGAAAACCAACGTCCTACACCAAAACCTTCGCCGTCCGGCCGGAACTGTGGCAGAATGTCCTCAACAACGCTGGGGGTGGCTTATGTCGTCCTGTGCGAAGGTTTGGGCCGTTCCGGTTTCTCTTCTTGCCGTTTGCCTGTTTGCCCTGTCGAGTCTGTCTTGGGGCCAGGCTTCTCACTCCGAACAAGTTCAGATCAAGCCGCCACTGCTGCGGATCGTTGATCCTCCGGCGCCCGACGCCACTCCCGCTGATTTAGAGATGCGCGCCGATCAACTGCGCGCGCAGAAGCTCTATCTCGACGCGCTCGACTACTATCGCGCGGCTATGGCGAAGGAAGCGAAATCGGCGAGCCTGTTGAACAAGGTCGGCATCACCGAACTGATGATGCAGCGTTATCGCGACGCCAAGAAGTCCTTCGATCAAGCCCTCAAATACGATCGCAAGTTTGCTGATGCTCTCAACAACCGCGGCGTGGTGTATTACGAAGAGAAAAAGTACGGCGCGGCGGTCAAAGAGTATCGACGGGCGATCGCGGTCGACGGCACGTCGGCATCCTTTTACAGCAATCTGGGAGCGGCGCTGTTCGCGAAGAAAGAGTTCGAGCCCGCAGTCCTTGCCTATGATCGCGCCTTGGCCCTCGATCCCGAAGTGTTTGAGCGGACCTCGCGCGGCGGAGTGCAGGCACAGTTGCCTACACCGGGAGATCGCGCGCGCTACGATTTTGTAGTGGCGAAACTCTACGCCAAGATGGGTTACTCGGACCGCTCTTTGGAATACCTGAAGAAGGCGATGGAAGAAGGTTACAAAGATTTCAATAACGTCTACAAAGATGCTGAATTCGCCGAACTACGAAAAGACAAGCGCTTTACCGAATTGATGGCAGCGAAGCCCCCGGCCCTGCCGGAATAGGGCACGCCTTGTAACCGTTATGTGGGGACAGCCGCCTCGGCTGTCCCGGTTCACTTAGAGGACCTGTCCGATCTCCGCAACAAATCCTCACCTATTCTTCCGTTCACCGTCTAACCCGCGAGGACTCAAACCACAATGCGTCTGAAACCAGAGCCTGTTTGCGCTCTTTCTCTCGCAGTCGTTCTTTTCTTTAGCCTGTCTGCGCACGCGGAAGATCCCTGGATGTTTCGGGGAAATCCGTTGCACAACGGAGTTTACGAAGCGACAGGGGTGCCAAAATTCAGCAGCGTTAAATGGAAGTTTCACACTGCCGGCATGTTGATTGGTTCTCCCGCCGTGGTCAGTGGGAAAGTTTATTTCGGCAGCACCGACGGCGATCTCTATGCGGTCGATGCCGAATCCGGCGCCCAGCAATGGAAATTCGAAGCCAAGAGTCGCATTCCATCGTCGCCGGCAGTCGCGAATGGAATTGTGTACTTCGGGGCCTACGATGGCAACTTCTATGCGGTGGACGCCGCTAGCGGAACATTGAAGTGGAAATTCCAAACGGGTGGCGAGAGACGATTCGCTGCCAAACATCTGCATGGTGTGCAGCCCGCGAGTGAGACCATGCCTGACCCTTTCGACTGCTATCTTTCGTCGCCTGTGGTCTGGAAGGGAGCGGTGTACTTCGGCAGTGGCGACGGGAATGTCTATTCGCTCAACGCGGCCTCAGGCGCCGTGAACTGGAAATTCAAAACCGGCGATGTGGTGCACGCGTCCCCAGCAATTGCAGACGGCGCACTTTTCATCGGGAGTTGGGATAGTTATTTTTACGCGTTGGATGCATCGACTGGGCATGAGAAATGGCGCTTCAAGACTGGAGAAGATCCCGACACCCACAATCAGGTCGGCATCCAATCGTCGGCCTCGGTGGCGGATGGCATCGTCTATTTCGGTTGCCGTGACTCCCACCTTTACGCGCTGGACGCCGTCACAGGGCAAAAGAAGTGGGCGTTTGGCGCAAACGGTTCTTGGGTCGTTTCTTCCCCGGCGGTCGAAGACGGTAAAGTTTACTTCGTAACTTCTGACACAAGCCTGGTGTATGCGCTGGACGCCAAGTCGGGCACGGTGCTGCACTCCGTGGGACTGAATCATTGGTATCTGTACTCGTCGCCCGCGCTCGCGGGAACCATGCTGTACGTCGGCTCGACTCAGGGGAAACTTGTGGCCGTTGATCTTGTCTCATTTACGCCGGCCTGGGCTTTTGCAACGGACGGCATGAAGCAAAACGGATCGGCTTACACGAGAGCGGACGGATCTCCCAACAGTGAAGCAATCTATCGTTCTGATTTCTACGACGATATGGTCGCCGGCGTGGACCGCGTCATGAGCATGGGAGCGATCATAACTTCGCCGGTAATTGCGGGTAACGCGTTTTATGTGGGGAGCGCGGACGGAAATCCTTTATGCACTGCGATAAGAGAGGTTTCATAAAGATTTCATAAAGACCATCATCCGCAAACCGCACATTTTACAAAGCTTTACAAAATTAGACGGAACTTCCCTGGGTTCCGGTGTTTAATTTCCCTACATACTCCTGAAAACAACAGGGTGAGTAAGGAGAAACGGTAACCCATCGGATGCTGACCCGAGCACGCCCCAAGCAAGCATCCGGTGGGTTTTTTTCTTTAAGCTTTTAGCTCTTAGCTTTTAGCTCAAAATAAAACACTGGCCTTTTCAACCGCGATCCTCACCGCCGAGGTGCTCACTCATCTCCTGGCTCGACATGGAGTTTCAGCTAGGGCAAAGAGCTAGCCGCTAAGAGCTTTTTCCGATGTAATCTTCCACGACCTTCTTCCACCTGCCCTGCGCTTTCAGGATGAACTCCACAGCGTCGCGGACAGCGCCCTCGCCTCCGGCGTGCGGGGTGATATAGTGCGCCTCCTGCTTTACCTCGGAGCGAGCGTTCTGCACTGCAATCGCGAAGCCTCCCGCACGCATGGCGGGAAGGTCGATGACATCGTCGCCAACGAAAGCGGCTTCTTCCAGCTTGAGACCTTCCTGCTTGACGATCTCTTCGAAGCAACCGCGCTTGTCCTGGATCCCCTGGCGGATGTGATCAATCTTCAGATCGCGAGCGCGCAGTTCCACGGTTTCGGAACTGCGGCGGGTGATGAGTCCAGTCTTGAGTCCTGCGATTCGCGCCAGCGAGTTGGCAACGCCGTCGTGCGCATGGAATCCCTTCACTTCAATCTGGCCTTGCGCCGTCCTGCCTGTGGTCTTTGAATTCGACGGCCTCTGCGAACCCTGAGAATCCTGAGGAATAAAGAACAGCTTGCCATCCGTGAGGACTCCGTCGACGTCGAAGATCAGAAGTTTGATTTTGCGGGCGCGTGCTTGAGCGGAAAGTTTGGGCATCGGCCGAAATTCTAGCAGCCTTTGCCAGCAGTTGTGTGGCCCTCTCCAGCTCCTGTCTTCTATCAGCGAGCGGTCGTTGCAGCGATTGCGAAGAAGTTGTACGTGCAAATGCGGTTGAGCGCGAGCTATGCGGCAGATCGTTTCATCCAGCTCATGTGCTGACGGTATGCAGATTGAAATTCCAATTGCTCTGCTCCGGTCAGCGGTCGCCTGACACCATTCTCGAGAGCCACAACGAATGTGTCAGCGGAACGGATGTTTGACACCGCTCCCGCAATCGTTGCGGCACGGGGGTGTGGAAGGGCCTGCGGGAGGTTGAATCCAAGGTCTTCCCAGTTGACTAATTCGTATAGGGTGCTCATTTCGTCGCCTCAAATCTATGGTGGCGTGGTCAACCGTCTCGAGAGCACGGCGCAATCGACTACGGCCCGCATCGGGTATGGAATTACGCTGCTTCGCTGTGTTGCCGAGCGGTCTTGAACGCATGCAGGGCGTATAGCGCGTCTTCCAAAGCTTCTGTTTCTTCGGGCGTTCCGTCAGCGTAAAAGATTTCTCGACGTCTCGCGATCACGGCTTTTTCCGCATCCAAGACTCGCTGCGCGACAGTGCTCTTATTGGTTTCCAGAATGGCGGCCCGGTATAGAGGTCTCCAATCGGTATGTTTCAGGCATGGGGGAAATGCCGTAGTCATGACTCAAACTCCAACCGAAAGAAATTTAGACGGAGGTACCTGCTGTTTGGTAGGTAGAAGTCTCTGCATCCACCCTAGTCCAATTACCACAGAAGTCAAGTAAACAAACGGAGGGTTTGAGCGCCGTTTTCTATTGATTATTCTTCATCTACGCACTGAGCGTCGATAACTCAGCCCTTCACATAGGCGAGCTTGGCCGCGACTTTTCCATCGTGTACGGTAAAGATATCGACGCCGCGCAGGTGCCAGGGCTGCCCGTTCCTCATTTTGCGATAGACCCATAGCACCACGGCCCGATTGCCACTCACGAACATTTCCTCGGCGTCGAAGTGCGCATCGGAATTGCGCGCGAACCAGCCGCGCCAGAACTCGATCACGGCCGCTTTGCCCTCGACGCGGCGCCCGTCCGGCGCGGGGGATGTGTCCTCAAAGACCGTGTCTTCGGTCAAGAATGCCGCCAATGCGTCCGCATCGTGACGGTTGAAGGCATCGTTGAAATGGTCGATTGCCGCGCGTGTTGCCTGCTCCTGGGACTGCCCGTTTTGCTCGTGGCTCATGGAAACCTCAGTGGTCTTGCCGCTGGAAAACCAACCACCAAATAGCACCAGCGCACACAATACGACGAAGGGATGGCGATTTGCAGACTTCATAAATTCAGCCTCCGGCGAGCGAAGCCTTCGGGCGGTGCTGCTGATCAGATCCAGTTCTGCGAACGCGGCATTCATTTTAGGATGAAATACCCTCGGACGAAAGCGTTCCTTCCAAGCGGCTCAAAAGCGAAATTTGGCGAACATTTGGCGAAACTGGCCGTTCGGGCTAGAATATTCCGATGCAGTCCCTACCCGACTCCCTGGCTTGGGCGCACCCTCTCGTGGCGGAGTGGTTTGTCCGGAAGTTCGGCACTCCAACCGAGCCACAGGAGCAGGGCTGGCCGCACATTCTCGCTGGCCGAACCACGCTGATTTCCGCGCCGACAGGATCCGGTAAAACTCTCGCCGCATTCCTGGCTTGCATTGATCGGTTGGTACGCAAAGCTCTGGCGGGAAATCTCGCCGACCGCACGGAAGTGCTCTACGTCTCCCCGCTCAAAGCGCTGGGAAACGATATCCAGAAGAACCTCGAAGTTCCTCTCGGGGAGATTCTTGCATTGGCAGGCGAGCGCGGCCTGCTGATGCCCGAGATTCGCACGGCGGTACGCACCGGGGACACGCTTCAGCCTGAACGTCGGGCGATGCTGAAGCGGCCTCCTCACATCCTGGTGACCACACCAGAATCGCTCTACATTCTTCTCACCGCCGACAAGAGCCGCGCCATCCTGCGCGATGTCGAGACCGTGATCGTCGACGAAATTCATGCGGTCGCTGACGACAAGCGCGGCGCGCACCTGGCCCTGTCTTTGGAACGGCTGGAAGCGCTGTGTTACAAGCCTCCGGTTCGCATCGGCCTGTCGGCCACGCAGAAGCCCATCGAGGAGGTAGCCCACTTTCTGACCGGAACCGGCCGGGCCGATCCGGTGATCGTCGATGTCGGCCACAGGCGAAAGCTCGACCTCGCCGTCGAAGTGTCTCCCATGCCGCTCGGGCCAGTGGCCTCGAACGAGTTGTGGGACACCATCTACGACCGCCTGGTAGCGCTCGTGGCGGAGCATCGTTCGACGCTGGTCTTCGTAAACACGCGCCGGATGGCGGAGCGCTTGTGTCACGAACTGGGAACACGGATCGGCGAAGAAAATGTGGCCGCGCATCATGGCAGCCTGTCGCGCAAACTGCGCCTGGCGGCAGAAAAGAAGCTCAAAGAAGGCCAGGTGCGAGTGCTGGTGGCCACGGCCTCTCTCGAACTCGGAATCGATGTGGGTACGGTCGACCTCGCAGTCCAGATCAATTCTCCGCGTGCGATTGCCGTCGCCCTGCAGCGCGTCGGACGCTCTGGACACTGGCGCGGCGCAATCCCGAAGGGCCGCTTCTTCTGCACAACTCGTGACGATCTTATGGAATGTGCGGCACTGGTGCGCGCGATCAAGCAAGGAGATCTGGACCGTCTGATCATTCCGGAGTCCCCCTTGGACGTGCTGGCGCAGCAAATTGTTGCCGCCTGCTCGGCCGAGGAATGGGACGAGGACGCAATGTTCGCCCTTGCCCGCCGGACGTATTCGTACCGCGGACTGAAGCGCGAAACGTTTGATTCGATCCTCGAAATGCTTTCTGAGGGGATTGCGTCGAAGCGAGGCCGGTACGGCGCGTATGTGCATCGCGATCGTGTCAATGGAAAATTGCGGGCCCGGCGCGGAGCACGGCTGGCCGCCATCACCAGTGGCGGAGCCATCCCTGACAACTCGCTCTACACCGTCGTCGCAGAGCCCGATGGTGTTGTGGTCGGCACCGTCGATGAAGACTTTGCTGTCGAGAGCAATCGCGGCGACATCATGCTGCTGGGCAATACCTCGTGGATGATTCATCGCATCGAAACCAATGCCGGTCGGATGTTGGTGCAGGATGCCCACGGGGCGCCGCCGAGCGTTCCGTTCTGGCGCGGCGAGGCTCCGGCGCGCACCCAGGAGCTGTCAGCGCATGTGGGCGAGTTGCGCCAAGAGATCAGCGAGCGGTTGCCCAACACGTCTCCAGTCGGGTTTTCTGCGACGCAGCCCGACGTCGCTGAGACAGTGACTTGGCTGAAGCAAGAATGTGGTCTCGATGATTCCGGTGCCGAGCAGATGATTGAGTATGTTCTGCAAGGCCGCGCGGTGCTGGGAGCCGTGCCCACCCAGACGACCGTCATCGCCGAGCGCTTCTTCGATGAAGGCGGCGGCATGCAGTTGGTGATCCACGCGCCTTTTGGCGGCCGGATCAACAAGGCTTGGGGCCTTTCGCTCCGTAAGCGCTTTTGCGTCGGCTTCAACTTCGAATTGCAGGCAGCGGCTACCGACAACGGATTGAACATCGCGCTGGCCGAGCAACACAGTTTCCCGCTTGGAGACGTATTTCACTTTCTACAAG
Source organism: uncultured Acidobacteriaceae bacterium (assembly GCA_963788555.1). Lineage (GTDB taxonomy): Bacteria > Acidobacteriota > Terriglobia > Terriglobales > Acidobacteriaceae > Sulfotelmatobacter. The sequence goes on from CAWBHM010000012.1 coordinate 596,957, forward strand.
CCGACACGGTGCAGCCGATTCTGGAGCAGGCTGCGCTGGATTCTCCGATCTTCGCCACGCGCTGGCGTTGGGACGCAAATCGCGCCCTCGCCCTGCTCCGCTTTCAGAATGGCAAGAAAGTGCCGCCGCAGATTCAGCGCATGCGCTCGGATGATCTGCTCGCATCCGTGTTTCCCGATGCGGCGGCGTGCTTTGAAAACATCGAAGGCGAGCGCAAGATTCCCGATCATCCGCTGGTGGGCGAGGTCATGAAAGACGTGCTCACCGAGGCTATGGATGTCGAGGGACTGAAATCTCTGCTGCGCGGCATGGCCTCGGGTGCGATCCGCGTAATCGCAGTGGATACTCCGGTGCCGTCCCAGTTCTCGCACGAAATTCTGAATGCGAATCCTTATGCCTACCTCGACGACGCGCCTCTGGAAGAACGCCGTGCCCGCGCGGTCAACATGCGGCGCATGCTACCCGAATCCGTGCTCGAAGAAGTGGGAGGACTGGATCCGGGTGCAATCGCACAGGTGCGCGAAGAAGCTTGGCCGGATGTGCGCGATGCAGACGAATTGCATGATGTCCTCCACACGCTGGTGGCATTGCCAGAGGAGTTTTCGCATCCAATGTGGGGACAGCCGCCCTCGGCTGTCCAGTTGAGCGAAGCTCGACCCGCCTTTGTCTCCACGGGCGCCTTCGAGATCCCCAGCGAAAGCGCACTATCTGAACTGAATCATCCTTCCGGTCAGTGGGGCACATTCTTCGAGCGCCTGTTAGACGAAGGACGGGCCGGCATCGCCGCAGTCGACGGCCGCCGCTACTGGGTGGCCGCAGAACGCGCTCGGAGTTTTGCTGCGCTGTTTCCCTCCGCGCAGTTTGAGCAGACCTTGGCCGACGTGGAGTCCGGGCAGAATTCTCGCGATGATGCCTTGCTCACCCTTGTCACGGGATGGATGTCGCACCTTGGCCCCGCGACTGCCTCGGGCATTGGCTCCGACTTAGGTCTACCTGGTTCTGACATCGAGAAAGCGCTGCTTCGGATGGAAGCCAGCGGTACCGTTCTACGTGGCAAGTTCGCCGGTACTGCCCACCCGCAGGCGGGGGCCCCTTCGACTAGCGCTCAGGGCGGGTCCGCGCCACATGATTCCGCGCCAGAGCGCGAAGTCGAATGGTGCGAGCGCCGTTTGCTGGCGCGCATCCATCGCCTGACCGTCGGCATGCTGCGCAAGCAGATCGAGCCGGTTACGGCTGCGGCATTCATGCGCTGGCTGATGCGCTGGCAGCATGTCGCGCCGGGCACGCATGTTGTCGGCGAGCGCGGAACCATGGAAGTGCTCCAGCAGTTGCAGGGATTTGAAATCCCGGCCAATGCCTGGGAGCGCCAGGTGCTGGCGCGCCGGATTGTCGACTACGATCCCAAGTGGTTGGATCAGCTTTGTCTGACCGGAGCGGTAGGTTGGGGAAGGCTATCGCCGCATCCCGCGACGATCGATGCGGGCGGAGCGAATGGGAACGGCACTTCCGAAACTGCACCTCCCCGGCAGCGCCGAGTCATTCCCACCAGCGTTGCTCCGATCACATTTTTCGTGCGCGAAGAGGCCGACTGGATGATTCCCCGGCACACCGCGGGTGATGAGGCCGAGGCCCGTGGCCTGAGTCACGGAGCGCAGTTGGTCGTCGAGTTTCTGCGCCAGCGCGGTGCGTCGTTCTTTGCCGACATCGTCCGCGGGACAGGCAAGCTGAAAGCGGAGATCGAAACCGGACTCTGGGAGTTGGTCGCAGCGGGCCTGGTCACCGCCGATGGTTTCGACAATTTGCGCGCGCTGATCGATCCCAAGCGGCGTGCCGGGCAGGGAAGCGGGCGCAGCACCCGTCCCCGTCACAGTTCCGGGCGGTGGGCACTGCTTCACGCCGATGTGGCCGCCGAGCGCAACCGTGCCGTCGAGGCTTCTTGCTGGATGCTGCTCCGCCGTTACGGAATTGTGATTCGCGATCTTCTGGCGCGCGAATCGAACCTTCCGCCCTGGCGCGAGTTGCTGATGGGATTCCGGCGTCTCGAAGATCGTGGCGAGATTCGCGGGGGTCGCTTTGTAGACGGGTTCCTGGGCGAGCAGTTCGCGTTGCCGATCGCGGTCGAATCGGTGCGCGAGATGCGCACGCTTCCCCTGAGCGGAGATACCGTGACGCTCTCTGCAGCCGATCCCCTCAACCTGATCGGCATTCTCGTGCCCGGCGAAAGAATTCCCGCAATTTCTGGCCGGACCGTCACCTACCGCGATGGGATCGCGTTTTCAGCCGCCGACATTGCGGAACCGAATCGCGCCGCCAGCTGAGAGCATTCCTTTCTGGATCTCACCTCCATCCATCATCGGGCAAAGCATGGCAGGTACGATAGAATTTCACTGGAGCCTGAATGCCTGCCATTACCCTCGACGGAACCAAGATCGCACAAGACATCCGCAGCGAAGTAGCTGCGGAAGTAAAGACGATGGTCGCCGCTGGAGTCCGTCCCGGCCTCGCCGTCGTGCTCGTCGGACACAATCCCGCATCGGAAATCTACGTGCGCGGCAAAGTCAAAGCCTGCGAAGAAGTGGGCCTCTACAGCGAAAAACTCACGCCGCCTGAGTCCGCCACTACGGCCGAACTACTTGCTGTTGATCGAAGATCTCAACCGACGTGACGATATCGACGGAATCCTGGTGCAGCTGCCGTTGCCCCCACAGGTTGACTCCAAGAAAGTACTGATGGCCGTCGATCCGGCCAAAGACGTCGATGGTTTCCATCCCGTGAACGTCGGCTTCCTTTCCACGCAGCGTCCCGGTCTGGTGCCCTGCACGCCCGCCGGCGTAATCGAGATTCTGAAGCGCAGCAACATTCCGATCGCAGGCCGCGAAGCCGTCGTCGTCGGGCGCAGCGACATCGTCGGCAAGCCCGCCGCCATGCTGCTGCTGAACGCCAACGCCACCGTCACCGTGTGTCACTCGAAGACGCACGACCTGCCAGGCGTATGCCGCCGCGCCGACATCCTGGTGGCGGCGATCGGACGCTCGGGTATGATCACTCGCGATTTCGTCAAGCCCGGCGCGACTGTGATCGATGTCGGAATGAATACAATCACCGATCCGACGGAGTTCCAGCGCTTCTTTGCAGGCAACGCTCAAGAGGGAAGAAAACTTTCGCAAGAAAGGATCGACGCTGATCGGCGACGTCCATCCTGAAGTCGCCGAAATTGCCGGGGCACTCACGCCAGTGCCGGGCGGCGTCGGCCCGCTCACCATCGCGATGCTGATGTTCAACACGGTAAAAGCCGCGAAGATGCGGCGGGGAAGCCGTGTCCCGGAACTGTCGCGGGCTTGACCACACAATGACAATTCACCACAGAGACCCAGAGACACAGAGAAACCCTGTCTTTTCCTCTTCTCGATTTTCTCTGTGCCTCCGTGTCTCTGTGGTGAAGGCTTTTCGTCTGGAGTCGCGATGCTGAAAGTCGGCCTGACCGGAGGCATTGCCGCCGGCAAATCGGTGGTTGGAGAGATGTTCGTCGCGCTGGGCGCGCGCCTGGTGCAGGCCGACCGCATCGCGCATTCGCTGATGCAGCCGGGCGAAGCCCGTCTACAACGAAGTCGTCCGCCACTTCGGCCGCGAGATTCTGAATCCCGACGGCAGCGTGAACCGCGCCAAGCTGGCGGAAGTCGCCTTCGGCCCGGCCACCGACGCCCGAGAGCCAGCGCGCGTCGCGCATCGAGGAACTCAACCGCATCGTGCATCCCGCAGTCATCCGCAGCCAGGAAGAATGGATGCAGGAGATGGGCACGCCAGGATCCGCATGCCGTCGCGATTGTGGAGGCCGCTTTGCTTCTCGAAGCCGGCGCCGGCGATCGCTTCGACCGGCTGATCGTCGTGACCTGCAGCGAAGAGCAGCGCGTCGCCCGTTTCGCCGCACGTCAGAAAATCGATCTAGAGACCGCGCGCAAAGAAGTGTCGCGCCGCATGGCCGCGCAACTCCCGGACGAAGAAAAAATCAAAGCCGCCGATTACGTGATCGACAACTCCGGAACGCTCGGAGCAGACGCGCGAGCAAGTGCAACGGGTGTGGGAGAAGCTGCGCGCGGCGGCGGCCTTGTCATCCTGAGCGAAGCGAAGCATCTATGCGCTCCCCCGCCACTTGCTCAGACCCTTCGCGGGCAAACAGCTCCGCTCCGGCGACTGGCGGCCTGTCGTCGAGCGTGCTTCAGTCCCGGCCCAATTGTTTAGAATCAATTCAGGGACCTTTCTACTCCCCGACCTCGTACTTATCTTTGAACGGTTGAATCGGATGGTTGAATTATGAAAGTCATGCGGCCTTTGATCCTTGCGCTGGCCATTGCCGGCGCGTTCTTCTATTTCACTACCTGGCGCTCGAACTCGCAGGCGGGGGGACTCCATCCCTCGAACTGGCTGAGCCATCCCGCACAAGTGGAGATCACCGAGGCCGCGCCCGAACGAGTCGCTCGACGGCGAAGAGCAGAACAATATTTCTGTCTACAAGAAGAATATTCCGTCGGTGGTGAACGTCACCTCGCGCGCCATGACTTTCGATTTCTTCTACGGCCTCGTGCCGCAGGAAGGCCAGGGCTCAGGATTCGTGATCGACAAAGAAGGACACATCCTGACCAACTACCACGTGATCGCCGAAGCGCGGCAGGTGGAAGTCACGATGCACAACCGCAAGAAGTACAAGGCGACGGTGGTGGGCACCGATCCGCCGCACGATCTGGCGGTCATCCAGATCAAAGCCCCTGACCTTGTTCCCGCTGTGCTGGGCGATTCGCGCAATCTGCAGGTCGGGCAGAAGGTGTATGCCATCGGCAATCCGTTTGGCCTGGCTGGAACGATGACGCGCGGCATCGTGAGCTCGATCCGCCCCGTGCGCGAACCCAACGGCGCCACGATCGACGAAGCGATTCAGACCGACGCCGCCATCAATCCCGGAAACTCCGGTGGCCCGCTGATGAACTGGCACGGCGAAGTCATCGGCATCAACACCATGATTCTTTCGAACGTCGAACCAGAGCGCCGGCATCGGCTTTGCCATTCCCATCAATACCGCGAAGGCCGTGCTGAACGATCTGATGACGCTCGGCCGGGTGCGCCGTCCGGCGCTGGGCGTGCGCACGATTCCCATCAGTCCTGAGCTGGCGGACGAGATCGGCCTGCCCGCCGACTACGGATTGCTGATCATCCAAGTCGACTCCGGGCGGCTCGGCCGACAGCGCCGGCCTGCGCGCCGGCACGCGAGCGCGCCTACTTGGGGAATACTCCCATCATGCTGGGTGGCGACCTGATCGTTGCCATCGACGATCAAAAGGTGCAAGACGAAGACGACCTGTCGCAGATGATGAACAACCACCGCGCCGGAGACACCGTGAAGATCACCATCTACCGCAACAAGAAGAAGATGGACGTCACCGTATCGCTGGGCGAGGCAAGACAGCAGGTGTGAGAGAGTCAGAGATCAGTTCTCAGTGATCGAGCGCTTCGTTCAGATTAGCGATTTCTACTCCGCCGCTTGGATGCCGAGAGCCGCGTAGAGGTCTCCGCTCGTGTAGAGAGTGCCATTTTTCATCACCAGGCGGCAGCGGCGGATGTCAGAGATGTGTTCCGCCGGGTTCCCCTCCACTAATAAAAAGTCCGCACGCTTGCCCTCCGCAATCGAACCCAGCTCTTTTTCTTGCTTCAGTAAACGAGCTGCGTTGAAGGTCGCAATCTGCAGCGACTTCGCCGCCGGAATGCCGGCCTGAACCTCGAGCTCCAGTTCGCGATGGAGCATGATTCCCGCGGTCGCATCAGTGCCCGCCAGGATTGGAATGCCGGCATCATACATGCGTTTGGTCATAGCCAACATCGCTCGGTAGGAATCTTGATAAAGCTGGTCGTTCACGGCAGTGACAGGAAGACCGCCGCTGTAAGCACTGCGTTGCACCTGCGCGGGAAGCCTCTTCAGCACCGGCACGAGATCCGGCGACGCCACCCCCGGGCGTCCGGTGAACATGCCCTCGAATGTAGCCAGGGTCACATCCACAGTAGTGTGATGTTTTTGTAGAAGCGCGATGAAACTATTCACGGGCTCGGATTGCAGGTCGAGCTTCGCGGCATTGGTTCCCACAGCAGTAAAGCGTTCGGGGGTGCGCGTGTCCTTGACTTGCGAGGCGAAGAAATTCAGGAAAATGAAGTTGATGTGCTGGATCTCGTCGGCGCCATCCTCGACGAACTGCGACGCGATCATGCCGTTGGGGATGTGTCCGCTCACCCGGAGGCCGCGGGAGTGCGCGAGTTTGACGATGCCCGGCACGAAATCGGGGTTGAGCGAACTGTAGAGCTTGATCTGCACGTAGCCGAGGTCCGCGTAACGGTTTACGGCCGCAGCGGCCTCCGCCGCGGTATCCGCATACAGACCGGTGGGCGCTTGAAACGGACTGTGGCCATCGATGAATCCAGACTTCCACATCCGCGGGCCGATGGCCGTGCCGTTCTGCCACTGATCCTGCAGATGCTGAAGCTCGCCAATGTCGTTCCCCATATCTCGAACTGTGGTGACACCGCTCGCGATATTAAGGATGCCGTCGAGCGCTTGAGCGTGGGCATGCATATCGAACAGGCCGGGGAGAATTGTCTTCCCGCTTCCGTCGATACGATCGGCGTCCGCCGGTACATGAACGGTGCCCGCAGGGCCGACCATCACGAACCGGTCGCCCAACACGACAACCGTCTGATCTTCCTGCATACTGGCCTGCTCGGAATCGAACAAGCGAACGTGTTCGATCGCGATGGAATGTTGCGGATGCTTCGCCAAATCCTTCGCGAGTCGCGCGTAACGTTCGTCGCGGAGCTTGAGATCGAGTGCATACAGTTGGTCGTTGGTCTTTTCCCAGCCTTCCCGCAGAAGCGCGAACCACGTTCCCGGAATTGCGAAGAAGCGCTGCTCATCGTCGAGCCAGACCGTCTGCGGCTCAAACGAAAGCCCGGTGATCGCAAAGTCGGTTACGTGCATCTTCTGCCCATGACCTTCAAGCGTAACGTCAGTCAGGCGCTCCAGCCGTGCTTCGCCGGCGGGAAACAGGTGGACTGCTGCGCCGTGTGCCTTTTGCAGCGCCTCGACCAGGAACGCCATCTCGGCTGCGGAGCCGTTATTGCTCACGTAAAAACTTCCCGCAGCGCCCTGTCCGTTTTCGGCGGTGCTCTTCCAATGGGCGATGCCATCTTTAACCTCAAAGTGCTCGTCGACGGGAGCCTTCAGATAGTCGTTCCCCGTTTCATCCACGCGAAGAGGGAGCCCGCTGGAGTCGAAGAGGTAGACCGCAGAAATCTTGGGGCCGCGGCCGCGATCATTGAACTCGAACGTGCTCTCGACGCGCCCCTCGGGCAAGTAAGAATCGACTTCACTCCCTGCAACCTTCCCGTTGGAAGAAATCGTATAGCGAAGAGTCTGCGGCGCGGACGCAGCCAGAGCAACCGGTTGTGCGGCACATATCAGCAGAGAAAGCCAGGCGAGGCGCGGAGTGAACATGGTGAAGTATTGTGCCATTAATCTCCTTGGTTGGGATAGAATAGCGCCCTGCCTATGACTGCCGACCTTTAATCCTGCGAGCTGCGAGTTGAGCGAGAAGCGCGCCGAAGTGTGCGTGCGGCGCTCCTGCCTTTTGCTTTGTCTCAAAACCAGAAAGGATTATTCCAATGCAATTCGTAGATAAGGCATTCGCTCGCCGCCTGGAGTCGTGTGAGGAAATGCCGCAGGTGATGTACGCGCGTCTGTTTCAGAAGACGCGTCCCGAAATCGGCGCGGCAGAGGAAGAAATTTGCGGCGGGCACATGATCTTCGCGGGCCTCGGCTCGCCCATCGGACGCGTTACCGGAGCTGGCCTGGATCGTCCCCTCACTTCGGAGGATCTCAATCGGATCGAGCTGTTCTACGGCGCGCACCAAGCCCCTTCGCAGGTAGACCTCTGTCCCATGCACGAGGCGAGCGTTTTCGAACTGTTCAAAGAACGCGGCTACGCGATCGCGGAGTTGAACAACGTGCTGTATCGCAAACTGGATGCTGGGGAGAAGTTCCCTCCGCCTCCGGCGGGTTGCGAAATCCGGCGCAGTTGCCCCGACGAGGCAAACATCGCGGGGGCGATCGTCGAAAGTGCGTTTTTCCCCGACGGCGCTCCGGAAGCTTATCGTGGCCTGGTCGCGCCGTTCTACCAGATGGAGCGGGCACTGGCGTTCGTCGCCAGTGTCGACGGCAAACTGGTAGCGTGCGGCACGGGATTGGTCATCCCCGAACACAGAGTCTTTGCGCTCTGCGGCGCCGGAACGCTCGCGGACTTTCGTGGACGCGGCTTTCAAACCGCTCTGCTGCGAGCCCGCATGTCAGCCGCAGTCGAAGCTGGCTGCGAATTTGCCGTAGTGGTCACGAACGGCGGCACAATCTCGCAACGCAACGCCGAGCGCCTGGGCTTTCGGGTGGCGTACAGCAAAGTAACGGTGATCAAGCAGCTGAACGTGTAACTCCAAGCCGGCGCGAGAGCACGGTAGCGCCGGCATCTTGCCAACTCTTCCCGGGCGGCGCCACGGTCGCACGTTGCGGTTGAACGCGCGTCCATTGCATAGTGGAAGTGATGGGTATGGAACACTTCACTCTGCAAGGTAAGCACGTCCGCTTGGAACCTCTGGAACACCGCCACATCGACGGCCTGGTAGCCGCAGCCGGCGACGATGCCGAACTCTACCAATGGAGTCCCGTCCCAACCGGCAAAGCAGCGGCCACAGCTTACGTCGAGACCGCTTTGGCGTGGCAAGACGCGGGCACTGCAGTTCCGTTTGCTATCGTCCGAGAGGAAGACCATGCCGTTCTCGGCTCAACTCGCTTCTGGAACATCGAGCGCTGGGCGTGGCCCGCAGGACATCCCTCGCACGAGCGCAGTGCCCCAGATGCTTGCGAAATTGGATACACATGGCTCACCCGCTCCGCTTTGCGGACCGCAGCCAACACTGAATCTAAGCTGCTGATGCTGACCCATGCCTTCGAGGTCTGGAAGGTCCTCCGCGTGTGCTTTCACACGGACTCGCGCAACCAGCGTTCTCGCGCCGCACTTGAGCGCATCGGTGGCCAGTTCGAAGGCGTTCTCCGCGCTCACCGCATGGCCGCCGACTTCATTCCTCGCGACTCCGTCCGCTACTCGATCGTGGCTTCGGAGTGGCCGGCGGCGAGGCAGCGGCTCCTTCGGTTGTTAGATCGAAGGTAAATGTGGCCCGCGAACGCTCACATCGAACCGTAATTGTGCGACAGTAGTTCCAACTCACGGAGCACTCGAAAATGGATGTGGACTCTATTCGCGCGTACTGCCTATCGTTTCCTGCGGCGACGGAAAAGCTGCAATGGGGCGATGCCCTGTGCTTCAAGGTACGGGAAAAGATGTTCGCCGTCCTGGGTCTCGACAAGGTTCGGCTGACCTTTAAATGCACTCCCGAGACATTCGCTGAGCTGATCGAACGCCCTGACGTTCATCCGTCTCCATACCTCGGCCGCCACAACTGGGTGATGCTGGACCGGCTGGACGCGCTGCCGAACCGCGAGCTACGCGATCTCCTCCAGCAGTCATACGAGATGGTGGCGGCGAAGGCGCCAATCCGCGCACGCAAGAGTAAGGGCGTAAAGACGCCGGCTCCCGCTCGAGCCCGCAATCGCCGCTCTCGCCCGAAGAATTAAGCGGATGTTTCATCGAATGTGCTCCACGATAGCGCAGAGTCGCGGACGAGATTCGCGCGGCGAACATTGGCGGCCGTCGATAACGCTTTGGGCTGGCATAGCTCCCAGTTGCCCGGGGAATAGCCGGCCTTCCCGAAGGCCTCAAACCGATTTGACTCCGCTCACCGCCGTCGGCTAGCCTCAGAGTTCGCCCCCGAGGCTCTGAGCCCGTTCAACCCGAATGCGATTTCCGCATAAATCCTTGATTTTGTTGCTGATCGCGCTTCTCGCGCTGGAGGCAGTCGCACCCCTCAGTGCCTCCACTTACCCGGTTCGCGCGCCCCACGCAATTGTGGTCAGCGTGCACGATATAGCGTCCCATGTCGGCGTCGACATCATGCAGGCCGGCGGTAACGCCGTCGACGCAGCCGTTGCTACCGGCTTCGCGCTGGCGGTGGTGCATCCTCCAGCTGGAAATATCGGCGGTGGCGGCTTCATGCTCATCCGCATGGCCGACGGCAAGACCCATTTTATCGACTACCGCGAGAAAGCTCCCGCTGCGGCGACCCGCGACATGTACCTGGACCCTCAGGGCAACGTGATCCCCAACGCCAGCGAAATCGGATTCAAATCCATCGCAGTGCCCGGCTCGGTAGCCGGGCTGGTCTATGCTGAGCAAAAGTACGGCAAGTTGACCCTTAAGCAAGTAATGGCTCCGGCCATCCGCCTGGCGCATGATGGCTATCCCCTGACTTGGGGCGAGGCCCACGATATGCGCGAGGACAAGCATCTCGCCGAGTTTCCCGAGTCGCGCCGCGTCTTCCAGCGCAACGGGGACTACTACAAGGCGGGAGAGATTTTCCGCCAGCCCGACCTCGCTCGAACCCTCGAGCGCATCGCCGACAAGCCGGATGATTTCTACCACGGTTCCCTCGCGCGGGAGCTGGCTGCGGCCATGCTGAAGGGTGGCGGCCTGATCACCGCCGACGATCTCGCCCGTTACGAAGTGAAAGAGCGCGAACCCATTCGCGGCACCTACCGCGGATACGAAGTCATCAGCGCGCCCCCGCCCTCGTCCGGTGGAACGGTGCTGATCGAGTCCCTGAATATTCTGGAAGGTTATGATCTCGCCAAAATGGGCGACCGCTCGGCCTCGTCCATCCATTACACCACTGAAGCGTTTCGGCGGGCCTTTTTCGATCGTGCCGAGTTCATGGGCGATCCCGACTTCGCGAAAATCCCCGTGGCGCAACTCATCGACAAGAAATACGCAGCCGGCTGGCAGGAGACCATCGATCCCGCGCGCGCCACTCCGAGCAAAGACCTCAAGCGGCCCGAGATCTTTAGCGAACTCGAACAGTACGCTGCAGCACGTCCCGCGGCTCCTCCGCACGAGGGCAACCACACCACGCACTATTCCGTGATGGACGAGGCCGGTAATGCCGTCTCGGTGACCACCACCATCAACGACTGGTTCGGATCGCGCGTTACCGCTGACGGCCTGGGCTTCCTCCTGAACGACGAAATGGATGATTTCTCGTCCAAGCCCGGCGTTCCGAATTCCGACGGTTTGCTGCAGGGCGATGTGAATGCCATCGGACCCGGCAAGCGCCCGCTCTCGTCCATGACGCCAACGATCGTCGTCCACGATGGCAAGGCGGTTATGGTCCTGGGTTCCCCGGGCAGTTCTAAGATCATTACCACCGTGGCTAATGTTCTAATGGGTGTAGTGGACTACGGGATGAACATTCAGGAAGCGGTGAACGCGCCCCGCTTTCACAATCAATGGATGCCCGACGTGGTGAACCTGGAGCCATGGTTTTCGCCCGACACGATGAACCTGCTCCGGCGCATGGGATACAACATCGAGATCGGCCTGCACTACGGCGCGAATGTGGAGAATTACTGGAGCGACGCTGAGTGCATCGCCGTCGACCCAAAAACCGGCGACCGGCTGGGCGCGAGCGACGGCCGGGGTCCAGGTAAGGCCGAAGGTTACTGAAAGGATGAAAGGCACGGTTGTAGCGCCGGCAACTTGCCGGCTGTAGCTGGGGCATGTTGCCCTCGCACCCGCGAGCAAGGTGCTGCGGACTCCACTGCCAAAGCTGGCGGCGCTACAAAAAAGTCTTCTCAAGGGACGCGCATGCTGAAAGCGGTTTCAACCTATTTGTTCGTCAAAGAGCGACTGCATCCGGGCATTCTGGATGGCCTCGCTCGCAGCGGTGTGCAGGCCGTCGAGATCTTTGCGGCGCGCCAACACATCGACTACGCCAACCGCAAGGCGCACGTGAAAGAGATTGCCGACTGGTTCCGCGGCAGCGGAATTCCGTTGAATTCCGTCCACTCGCCGCTCTACGCCGATTACGAGTGGGGACGCGCCGGCGCTCCGCCCGTCAACGTCGCCTCCACCGACCGCGCCGCGCGCGTCGAGGCGATGGACGAGATCAAGCGCGCCCTCGAAATCGCCGAACAGATTCCATTCCGTTTTCTGGTGCAGCATCTGGGAACGCCGAATGAGAGTTTCAGCGATAAGAAGTTCGAAGCGGCCATGACGTCCATCGAGCACCTGCGGGCCTTCGCCAAGCCGCTCGGCGTTCGCATTCTGCTGGAAAACATTCCGAACGAACTGTCAACGCCCGATCGTTTGGTGGAAATGATCCGGGGCGCGCACTTCGACGATGTCGGAGTCTGCTTCGATTTCGGTCATGCTCACATGGAGGGCTCAGTGCGCGAAGCCTTCGAAATCCTGCGCAGCCTGATTTGCTCGACGCACGTGCACGACAACGACAAGAACAAAGACTCGCATCTGTGGCCGGGGCAGGGAACCATCGACTGGAAAGAAGCCATGGAGTTGTTGCGCTCGGCCCCGCAGACGCCGCCCCTGCTGCTGGAACTCGGGGAAGACGAAAAAGTGAATTCGCTGGAAAAACTGAGCGAGACATTCGAGAAACTGGAAGGGGCGTAAAGACGTTGCAAGCATTGCAAGGTTTCAAAGTTTGCAAGTTCGTGCTGATCGCAGTGCGCTCGAAGACTCGTCGAACTCGAACTTGAAACTCGAAACGTGAAACTTTGAAACTTTGAAACCTGACTGATTATGTCTTCACCCGTAACCACCATCGCAGATATCGGCAAACACGACGGCCAGTCGGTCACCATCCGCGGCTGGCTCTACAACCTGCGCGAGAGCGGCAAGCTGCTGTTCCCGCAATTTCGCGACGGCTCGGGCATCATTCAAGGTGTCGTGCCCAAGAACGCCGTCACGCCGGAAGTCTTCGACGCGATCAAGACGCTGACCCAGGAATCGAGCGTGATCGTCGAAGGCAAAGTCCGCGCCGACAAACGCGCCCACGGCGGCTACGAACTCGATGTCGTGAACGTCCAGGTCGTCCAGCGCGTGCCCGAGTCTTCGCCGTACCCGATCACTCCCAAAGAGCATGGCACCGACTTCCTGATGGAGCACCGCCATCTCTGGGTGCGTTCGCAGCGGCAGGCGGCGATTCTGCGCGTGCGCGCCGAGATCATCAAAGCAGCCCGCGATTTCTTCGACGAGCGCGGCTTCACGCTCACCGATCCGCCGATCATTACTCCGGCCGCGTGCGAAGGCACTAGCACGCTTTTCCCGGTCGATTATTTCGACGAGCAGGCCTACCTCACGCAGTCAGGCCAGCTCTATGTCGAAGCGACCGCAATGGCACTGGGCAAGGTGTATTCCTTCGGTCCGACGTTCCGCGCGGAAAAATCGAAGACCCGCCGCCATCTCACCGAGTTCTGGATGGTCGAGCCCGAAGTCGCCTACGCCCAACTCGACGACGTCATGGAGCTCGCCGAGGGCCTCATCACCTTCATCGTGAAGCGTTGCCTCGAAAAGCGCCGCGTCGATCTGCAAACCATCGGCCGCGACATTTCGAAGCTCGAAAAGATCGAAGCGCCGTTTCCGCGCATCAGCTACGACGATGCGGTGAAGAACCTGCAGGAAGGCCACGCCAAAGGCGCGCTGGAATCAAAGTTCGAATGGGGTGGCGACCTCGGCTCGCCCGACGAAACCTATCTTTCCGCGCAATTCGACAAGCCGGTGATGGTGCATCGCTATCCGGCGAAGGTGAAAGCGTTTTACATGGAGCCCGATCCGCAGCGTCCCGACCTGGCGCTGTGCGTCGACGTGCTCGCGCCCGAAGGCTACGGAGAAATCATCGGCGGCTCGCAGCGCATGGCCTCGTACGAATTGCTGCTGCAGCGCATCCACGAACACGGCCTGCCGGAAGAAGCCTTCAAGTGGTATCTCGACCTGCGCAAGTTCGGCAGCGTGCCGCACGGCGGCTTCGGCATGGGCATCGAACGCGCGGTGGCCTGGATCTGCGGCCTCGAGCACGTGCGCGAAACGATTCCGTTCCCGAGGATGCTGTACCGGCTGTACCCGTAAAGGACATTAAGTTCGTTCAATCCGCGTCGATTGACCTATGATGACAACGGCAAGCTCCTCCAACATCACTCCCCGGAAAATTCGCGTCATCGGCGTTCCCCTCGATCTCGGCCAGTCCCGCCGCGGCGTCGACATGGGACCGTCCGCCGTTCGCGTGGCCGGACTTGAAGCCCGCCTCGAAGCCCTCGGCCACGAAGTCGAAGACGGCGGCAACGTCGCCGTCGCCATTCCCGAACAGAAAAAAGAAGGCGACACCCACGCCAAATATTTGAAAGAGATCACGGCCACCTGCACCAAGCACGCGGAGCTGGTGGTCAAGACGCTCGAAGCCGGCAAGGTTCCCCTCGCGCTCGGTGGAGATCATTCCATGGCGGCCGGCACCGTCTCTGGCGTCGCCGAGTTCTATCGCCGCCAGAACCAGCACATCGGCCTGATCTGGATCGACGCCCACACCGACATCAACACGCCCGACTCTTCTCCCAGCGGCAACGTGCACGGCATGCCGCTCGCCGCTCTCATGGGCTTGTGGCCCTCGGAACTTGGAAATATCTTCGACTTCTCCCCGAAGGTGAAGCCGCAGAACTGCGTGCTGGTCGGCGTGCGCGACATCGACGCCGTGGAAAAAGAAAACGTCGTCCGCGCCGGCATCGGCGTCTTCACCATGCGCGACATCGACGAGCGCGGCATGCGCACCGTGATGGAAGAGGCCCTGCGCATCGCCGCACGCGGCACCGCCGGCTATCACATCTCGCTCGACATGGACTGGGTCGATCCCGAGGACGCGCCCGGCGTCGGCACTCCCGTGCGCGGCGGCGCCACCTACCGCGAGGCTCACCTCGCCATGGAAATCATCGCCGACCACGGCCGCATGCTCAGCTTCGAGATCGTCGAAGTGAATCCCGTCATCGACGAACACAACCGCACCGCCGATCTGGCGGTGGAACTGGCGCTCTCGGCGTTCGGAAAGAAGATTCTGTAGCAACATCGGGAATCTCCCCTGCGATTGACGCGCGCCTCGCCCGCGTCCACACTGGAAGGTCATGGAAAAGCTTCGGGTCGGCATCTTATTCGGCGGGCGCAGCGGCGAGCATGAAGTTTCGCTGCTCTCCGCCGCCTCGGTTCTCAACGCAATCGACAAAGAAAAGTATGACGTCGTGCCCATCGGCATCACCAAAGATGGACGCTGGCTCACGGCCGAGCACGCCGAAAATCTGCTGACCGGCAAGCTCGTGCTCGAGCCGCGCAACCTGCGCGCCGGCGATCCCGAAACACACGACGCCGCCGCCGTGCTCGCCCGCGGCGAAGCCGTCGTCGTTCCGCCAGAACCGGTTCATCGCCAGAGCGGCCTCGTCCCCTTCCAGACCGACGCTGGCCTCAATGCGCCGCGCCTCCGACCGCGCCATCAATGTCGACGTCATCTTCCCCGTGCTGCACGGCACCTTCGGCGAAGACGGCACCATCCAGGGCCTGCTCGAACTCGCCGACATTCCCTACGTCGGCGCCGGCGTCCTCGGCTCGGCCGCCGGCATGGACAAGGACATCATGAAGTCCCTGTTCATCGCCGCCGGAATTCCGATCGTGAAGCACGTCACCATCCTGCGCAGCGCGTGGGAGAACGATCCGAAAAAAGTTCAGAAGCTGGTCGAGAGCAAGCTGAACTATCCGGTGTTCGTGAAGCCCGCGAATCTGGGATCGTCGGTCGGCATCAGCAAGGCGCACAACCGCAAGGAACTCGGCCCCGCCATCGAAGAAGCCGCCAAGTTCGACCGCAAGATCGTCATCGAGCAAGGCGTCGGCGGAAAGAAAGAAAAGGCCCGCGAGATCGAGTGCTCCGTGCTGGGCAACGACGAGCCCGCCGCCTCGGTTCCCGGCGAAATCGTCCCCGGCAAAGAGTTCTACGACTACACCGCGAAGTACGTCGACGAAGGCTCGCAGCTGATCATTCCCGCCAAGCTCACCAAAGCCGCAAACGAAGAAAGTGCAGGAACTGGCGGTCGCAGGCGTTTCAGGCCGTCGATTGCTCCGGCCTGGCGCGCGTCGATTTCCTGATGGATCCCAAGACGCAGAAGATCTACCTGAACGAGATCAACACCATGCCCGGCTTCACCGCCATCAGCATGTATCCCAAGCTGTGGGCGCGTCGGGCCTGGCCTACGCCGACCTGATCGACCGCCTGATCCAACTCGGCATCGAGCGCCACGAAGACAAGAAGAAGAATCAGTACAGCCGGTGAAGACGTCGAATCAGAAAGCTGCGAAGGACGCGCAGTTTTTAGAGGTGTTCCTTCGGATCCTTAGTGTCCTTCGTGGTTAATGCTCTTTCTTATTTCGCGCACACAAAGTTCGCCGCATCATTCGTATCGCCGCTGCCCTTATACTTCGCCGCCTGCGGATACGCGCACAACGGCCGCGTCATCTTCGGATGCTGCTTGTCCTCGCCAGCATACTTCGAAGCGATGATCGTCGATGGCGCCGCGCCCTTCTCCACCCACTGTTCCAGCGCGGCATCCACGCTGTGCTGCGGATCGTCGAATGTCAAGTTGCCCACCTGCCCGAACGAGTCGGCCCCCGGGCCATCGCCGCAGTGCTGCATCCCCGGCACCATGTACAGACGCACGAACGAATCCGCGTCGCGCTGTCCCATCTTTGCGATGCACGCTCTCGTAGTAGTTGACCGTGTTCACCGCCGGAATCGCAGGATCGTTCCACCCGTGATACAGAATCAACTTCCCGCCTCGTGCCTTGAACGCCTTCAGGTCCGCATCCGTCGCGTTCAGGGCGCTCGCGGTTTTCTCTTCGGCTAACTTCAGTCCCGCGTCCACCGCGAACGTCTTGTAGTCCCAGTCGGATTTTTCGTAGACCATGTTCGAGAAGTAATTCGATCCCGAAAAACGCCATCAGGCTCTTCGCCGGAGCCGGCCCAGTGATCCAAAGTCCCCAACCTCCCTGCCCGTCTTCCGCGCCCGGCAAATAGCCGGGGAACACTTCGTGTCCGTGCGAATCATGCGGACCCGCATAGATCTTCTTCAACGCTGCGGCTTGCGGCGCGGTCAGGCATTTGTCGGTGTCTTCACCAGCCTTGCATTGAATCGCCACCGGATCGAAATGGCACGTCCGCGGATCGTTCAGAATTCCATCGTGTACGCCGTCGAGATCATCGCAGGCGGTGTTGACCGCAGTTGCAATCACCAGGAATTTTCGCCGGAGGAATAAAACTGGCGGCATCCACGGTCAGCGCTTGCGTGTCGACCGCCGCGGTCGAAAGCAGCGCCGTCCAGTAATTCGCCGGAGCGCCCGCCAGAATGCCGTCATAGTCCGCGGGATACCGTTGCGCCTCCATCAGCGCCTCGCGCCCGCCATCGGAGCATCCCGCAAAATACGAGTGCTGCGGATCCTTTCCGTAGAACGCGTGCGCCGCCTCTTTGGCGACGCGCGTCATCTCGTGGATTCCGCGGTGCCCGAAGTCGATCACCTTCTCCGGATGCCCCAGCGCCCATCGCCGCATCGATCGGCGATCCCGTGTGGCCCGTATCGGTCGCGGTGGCCGCATATCCTTTCTGACATCGCTGAACCGAGTCTGCACGTAGTCGATCAGCCCCGCGAATCCGCCGTTGCCGATCGCCTTGCAACTTACCATTCCATCCCGCAACCGGAAGCCAGACTTCGAACTTGATATCGGAGTCCGCGGTTGGCTTGGCCTCCGCCACCACGCGGCAGAATGCCGGCAAGCTCTTGTAGAACGCCGAAACATCGAGTCCACTGAACGGCTCTGGAGGCCCGGCAAACGTTCCCGCCGCCACGGTCTGCGCGAGCGTGATCGTTCGCGCCAGGAATCTTCACCCCCACCAGCTTCTCGCAGGAATCGTCGCCCAATGCGATGGCAGCTGGATACGAGAAGGAAAGCTGCCATAACAGAAGTGTGTTTTCATGATTGTCTAGATTTGAAACTCTGTGTCCTCTGTGTCCTCTGTGGTGAAAGTGTTAAGGATTCGCCTTCCCCATAAATGCCGCCTGATCCGCCTTCATCTTCTTCAGTCCGTCCATCGGCAGATACACCATGTGCCCCGATTCGTAAGTCGCAAACGAAATGTTCTCCCGATACTTCTGCGGCAAGTTGAGATGATCCACCGTGTAGTTCGCCGCATAATACGGCGTCGCCAGATCGTAGTACCCTTCCATCACCAGAATCTTCAAATACGGATTCTTCACGATCGCCTGCCGCATCGCCGACGCCGTGTCGGGAAATCCCTGAATCGCCGATCCCCAATCCCACTGCAGGCCTCCGCTATCCGCGCGCACGTTGTAGGGCATGTCGGTCTTGTATCCCAACTCCGTGCGCAGGTAGTTGTTGAACACCGACGTAAACGGCGGTTGCGTCGCCGACCCGGTCGGATCGTACATCGGCGTGTCCAGCAGTCCGTTCGGATCAGGCCCGGTATAGCGTGCATCGAGCCGACCAACGCGCAGCTTCTGATCGATCAGCAGATAGTGCGTGAACTTGCGGACATTGATGCGCAGGTTGGCCTCGTCGATCACCTCCTTGCTGAGCCCGGTGAAGCGCGCCAGTTGATCGATCACTTTCTGCCGCTCCTGCGGCGTCAGCGAATCTCCCTTGGCCAGCGCCTGCGTGTATTCGGTCGATGCCCACTGCTCCGATTCCTGCCGCGCCCGATTCATATCTTGCGCTAGATCCGGCGCCAGCTTGTGGTGATATCCAGCGATCATGGTGAACGACGGAATCAGAAAAATGTAAGGCTGATCGTTGGTGTTGTTGTCCTCGAGTGTCTCGAAGTTCAGCACCGTCGAAAGCAAAGTAATTCCGTTGAACGAAATTCCGCGGTCCGCAAGATATCCCGCAATTCCCGCCGAGCGCGTAGTGCCGTAGCTCTCTCCAAAAAGAAATAGCGGCGAGGCCCAGCGTTCGTTGCGCGTGATGTAGAGCCGTATGAATTCGCTGAACGACTCAATGTCTCCCTTGACTCCCCAGAATTTCTTGAACTGCTCGGCATCGGCCGCGCGGCTGAACCCCGTTCCAATCGCGTCAATCAGCACCAGGTCGCTCTTGTCGAGCAGCGTGTAAGCATTGTCTTCGATGCGGTATGGCGCAGGAGGCATGAAGCCATCCGGCTGCAGCACGACCTTCCGCGGACCGAGCGCTCCCATGTGCAGCCAGATCGATGCCGATCCTGGCCCGCCATTGAATGCGAACGTAAGCGGACGTTTCGCGGCCTCCTGTCCATCGAGCGTATAGGCGACATAGAACATCTCCGCTTCGATCCTGCCGTCGCCGCGCTTGATCGGTAAGCGTCCGGCAGTCGCGGTGTACTTCAGTAGCTTTCCGTCGACAGTAATCTGGTGATGCGTCACCACCGGCGCCACCTCGGTCATGTCGTAATGCTCTTCTTTGTCCTTCTCCTTGTCGCCCGAGGCTTCGCGGGGAGCTTGTTTCTGCTCGGCAGGCGCGTCCGGTTTAATCGTGCTCTCCGCAGGCTTTTCGGGAGATTGTGCGGGCGTTGGTTTCTTCGCAGCCGCGTTTTTGGAAGACTCCGCTTGTTGCGCGGAGGCTGTTACAGCGTATGGAATGACGAAGGCCAGACTCAGGATCGTGACAACAGCGAACATCCGGGAAAATCGTTTCATAGGCTCCATTCCACGACGGTCTATTCGACCAGATTTCCTGGACAGGGCGAGTGGCAGGAATTGTACACCGCAGGCGGTTGCGGAAATTACTCTTATGGGGACAGCCGCCTTCGGCTGTCAAGTCGAGCGAAACTCGACAGTCTTCGCCGAATCCACCCCAGAATCGGCATGGTTCCCCTGAGTTGCATGCTATCCTTCCGCGCATGCGACTTCGCATGCGGTTCTCTTCCGTCCTGCTGCTTCTGTCTCTTTCCGTTTCACTACTTCACGCGCGGGTCCTGCGCGTCGAAATTTCTTCCCGCACCGATATCCTCAACGGCAAGGTTTTCGGTGACGCCGGGCCCTACGAGCGCATCATCGGACGCGTCTACTTCTCTCTTCCAATCGCCAACGCCCACAACCAACGCATCGTCGACCTCGGCAATGCCGTGAACTTAAAAAACGGCGAGGTCGAATTCTCGTCCGACTTCGTTGCCGTCCGTCCCAAAGATGCGCACAAGGGCAACGGCTCCATGCTGCTGGAAGTCCCCAACCGCGGGCACGCTCGCATTCTTTCCCTGGTCGACGGTGGCGATCAGGATCTCTCGACGGACGCCGGAGACGCATGGCTCTTGCGCAACGGATTCACCGTCGTGAGCCTTGGCTGGCAATGGGACGCCGCCGGCCCCGAT
Organism: uncultured Acidobacteriaceae bacterium; assembly: GCA_963788555.1. Classification (GTDB taxonomy): domain Bacteria; phylum Acidobacteriota; class Terriglobia; order Terriglobales; family Acidobacteriaceae; genus Sulfotelmatobacter. The sequence goes on from CAWBHM010000012.1 coordinate 617,384, forward strand.
GCACTGCACCTGTATGCTCCTATTGCGAAAGAGAATGGCAGGACCATCACTGGCCTCCTGCGCGGAGATTTGATGCTTGGAAAAACTTCGCCCGAAATTCCGCTCGGGCACCTCTTCAGCGGCGGAGTAGTTGGAATTGGCGGAACCGAGTATCCCGTGTCCGATCCGAATGATCCTCGCAACGTGCTGACGGTGCGCAACTCGCGCGAGTCCGAGCATACCGTCATTCCGCGTGCCGATTGGCAGTTCGCGCAAACCGTTAACGGCAAACTCGTCCCGAGCGACCGCCACATCCACCTCAACGGCGGCTTTCAACCTGGCAAGATTTACGAATACGTTTACGTTGTTGCCGACCCCGTCGTTGCCGGCGGCGGCTTCGCTGCTATCCGTGACTTCGCCTCCTACGCCAAGCATGCACCCGACGCTGTCACTCCGGCAGTCCGCGTCTACGGCGAAGGCATCTCGCAGAACGGACGATTCCTCCGCGACTTTCTGTATCAAGGCTTCAACGCCGACGAAGAAGGACGCATCGCCCTCGACGGCGTTCTCGCCCATGTCGCCGGAGCCGGCCGCGGCAGCTTCAACTATCGTTTTGCCCAGCCCTCGCGCGACGCCCAGCCCACCTCCTCGGTCTTCTTTCCCACGGATATCTTTCCTTTCACCGATCAACCTGAGAAGGATCCTCTCACCGGAGACATGTCAGGTCTGCTCGATCAGGCCACCGCCGAAAAAGTCGTTCCCAAGATTTTCTTCTCCAACACGTCCTACGAATACTTCGGTCGCGCCGGTGCGCTGATCCATATCAGCGCGGATGGCAAGCAAGACGCGACTATCGGAGACAATGTCCGCATTTATCACTTCACCGGACTGCAGCATTTCACCGGACCGTTCCCTCCAGAAAAAGGAAAAGGCGATCTCCTCGGGCAGCAGTTGCAGTCGCCGCTTCAAGTTAAACATTTCTGGCGCGCCATGATCTTCAATATGGACGCCTGGGTGCGCAGCAACACCCTTCCCCCCGCAAGCAGCAATCCGAAAATCGCCGATGGAACTCTCGTTCCGCTGCGCGAGTACGCACTGCCCGCCATTCCCGGCGTGAACCGGCCACACGAAGCGAACACTGCGTATCGGCTCGACTACGGGCCGAACTGGCAAGCCGGAATCCTCAGCCTCCAGCCACCCAAGGTTGGTCCCGCCTTCCCGGTGCTCGTGCCCCAGGTCGACGCCGATGGCAACGAACGCGACGGCGTACGCCTGCCGGAAATTACCGTTCCTCTGGCGACGTATACCGGTTGGAATCTTCGCGACCCGTCCATTGGCGCACCCGATCAACGCATCGCCTTCGAGACCTCCTACATTCCGTTCCCCAAGACCGCCGCTGATCGTCGAACGAGCGGCGACCCGCGCAAATCGATCGCAGAGCGCTATGCAAGCCGCGAAGACTACATGACGCGTTACACAAGCGCAGTGGACGATTTGGTGAAGCAGCGCTGGATCCTGCCCGAAGACCGCGATGCCCTCATTCACCGCGGCGAACTGGAATGGGCCGAAGCGACATTGCGGGCCAGAGCCGCGAAGCCAGACTTCGGCCCTCATGTCACGATCTTCGATCCGTCGATGTCATCGCAGGCGATCCAGAAGCAGATCGATGCCGTGTATGCGACGCAGGAGCACAACGAGTTCGGGCCGCAGCGCACTGCGCTGATGTTCCTGCCAGGAAGTTATGCGGTTGACGTACCGGTTGGCTTCTACACGGAAGTGATCGGGCTCGATGCTTCGCCCGATGCCACGCGTATCGCGGGCAACATGCATGCCGATGCCAACCACGAGCACAACAATGCGACAACGACCTTCTGGAGAGCTGCCGAAGGGATCTCGATTGCGCCGGCCGGCGGCACCATGCAGTGGGCCGTCTCGCAGGCGGTGTCGTTGCGCCGCATGCATGTGCGCGGCGACCTCGTCCTGCACCAGCATCGCGGATGGGCCAGCGGTGGGTGGATGTCCGACTCTCTGGTCGACGGCAATGTCGACTCCGGCAGCCAGCAGCAATGGATCTCACGCAACTGCGATTGGAAGAGCTGGACCGGTTCGAACTGGAACATGGTGTTTGTCGGCGTCGTGCGTCCTCGCCTAGGCACATGGCCCGAGCCACCCTACACCACGGTTGCGCAAACTCCCGTCGTGCGCGAGAAGCCCTTCCTGCAAGTGAATGCCGCGGGCGAATTCAGCGTACGCGTTCCGGCACTGCGCGGCGACAGTGTCGGCATCACGTGGCGCGACGGAGACACGCCGGGAGAGACCATCCCGATCGCGCACTTCTACATTGCGCATCCCGACGTCGATACGGCGGAGACGATCAACGCCCAACTCGCGCAAGGCAAGGATCTGATCTTCACTCCGGGCATCTACGATCTGTCGGCAGCAATTCGTGTCACGCGCCCGCACACCGTCGTACTGGGCCTGGGCTTTGCGACCCTGCGTCCCATCAAAGGCACTGCGGCGATGACGACGGCTGATGTCGACGGCATCGACATCGCTGGCCTGCTCTTCGATGCCGGACCAACCGAGTCTCCCGTACTGCTCGAGGTCGGGCCCGAGGGAAGGCCCGAAGGAAGTCAGGCGCAGCATGCCAAGGATCCCATCACGCTGCACGATGTCTTCTTTCGCGTGGGCGGCGCGGCCGTGGGACGGGCCAAGGTGAATCTGCGCATCAACAGCAACGACACGCTCGTCGACCATACCTGGATCTGGCGCGCCGACCATGGCGACGGCGTCGGCTGGGATCTCAACACCAGCGCGAACGGCCTGGTGGTGAACGGCAACGACGTCACCATCTACGGCCTCTTCGTGGAGCATCACCAGCAGTTCCAGGTGCTCTGGAATGGCAACGGAGGGCGAACATATTTCTATCAGTCCGAGATTCCCTACGATCCTCCGAACCAGCCTAGTTACACGAGCGTGCCTGGCGTGAACGGATGGGCCTCGTACAAAGTGGCGGACACCGTCACCCGTCATGAGGCATGGGGACTGGGCATTTACAGCGTCTTCATCTATCCGGACGTGGTGTTGACCCGCGCCATCGAGACGCCGAAGACGCCGCAGGTCCGGTTTCACCACATGATCACCGTGGCGCTGGGAGATCACGGCGCGATCAACCATGTCATCAACGACACCGGTGAGGCTACAGCGATGCATCCTCGGGTGACTCCGAAGGTGACGGACTTTCCCTGAGGGAATCGGCTCGACAGAGGAATTTGCGCGGTGAGGTGACCGGAGTTTATCCGAAAGAACTCTCTCTTCAGGCGCCTTTCGCCACAACGTTGCCTAGGCTGAGAGAGAGGTCGCCGCCTTGACGGCTTTCAGCGAGAAGTGGGTTTGCTCGCTTTCGGGCTCGTTCAGAACGTGGATCCGGGCTTTCTCTTTCAATTTGAACTTGTGAGGATTGCGAGGTTGGCAAGGACAAATCAACCGTTGCCATTCCGGCGAACCGGCAACGTTCTCGATGTACGCTCCATTGCTGTAGGTGAGGCTGAATTCTTTTACCAGGTACTGCATGCGGCAACTTGGACATTCCACGTAAAGGCGGGTTTTCGGCATCGGGTCCTGATTCCTGTAAAAGAAATCGTGTTCCTGACGTGCTCGGGTTAAGTCTGGCTGTTCGAATTTCGCCGCTCGAGCCAGAAGCAGATCGGCTGCCTATCCTGTTGCGGAGGTGGCCGATGAGTGCTAGTTAAACACGCCTTGGATTGGGTTGGAATGGCTCTGAGGGTTGGTTATTGAAGTAACCGAAAAGGCGGGGCACGCCGGAGGGACGACAGAAGAGCTATTGATGCCATCGTTCGTGGTGCCCACGCTTCGAACACTGCGAAGCGTGGGGCAGCCCCATTCGTGGTGGTCCAACGGTGGGCCAGCCTGCGGATTCCCATATTGGATGTGAGAATTCGCGTATACCCCGTGTTGTCCCCAGTCTTCATAGTTTTCCTCGCTTGCACCTCCAAATGGCTGCCCCACCTTTCGTGATTTTCGAAAGGTGGGCACGACGGACCCCGCCTATATGTTCACTCGTCACATACTTAAGGCTTGCGTCTATGCTACGAATCCTCCATGCCCAACCGACTCCATCGATACTACGGTGCCGGATATCTGCACTTCATCACCACGAGTTGCTACCAGCGCCGTCCGCTGCTCGGCAACCCCGAGAACCGCGATCTGTTTCTCGATGTCCTCGAACGAGTCCGCAGGCGGTATCGTTTTGTCGTCGTTGGGTATGTGGTCATGCCCGAGCACATACATCTCCTGCTCAGCGAATCTGAGCGCGCCAACCCATCTGTGGTTATGCAGGCCGTCAAACAAGGTTTCTCAAGGCGACTTCTGCGACGGTTGCGCTCGGCCTCTGATTCTCGACCAGGCGAACTTGCCGGGGGCGCGGTTCTAGCGGGGGAGCATATCTGGCAGCACCGTTTCTACGACTTTGTGGTATTCACGGAAAAAAAGCGCGTGGAAAAACTACGCTACATGCATCGCAACCCTGTGAAGCGTGGACTGGTGCTCGAACCGCAACAATGGCCCTGGAGCAGTTTTTGCGACTACGCGGAAGGGCGGCATGGCCCGGTCCTGGTCAACGAGCCGCTGAACGCTGAGATGCGCGTCCGGGAAATCGCCTGATGCCATCGTCCGTGGTGCCCCCGGCCGCAGCCCCATCCGGGTTCGTGCGAAAGCGGGCTGCCCCCGGCGTTGGGGATTTCCGTGGAAGAGCGGCCCTTTGAGGGCCGCGTTACGGCCCCTCAAACATCAACCGGCCTTTAGGCCCTGTGTTCCGTTTCGGACGTCGTGTTCGACCCCGCAACAGCGGCGGTGGGAGCAGTTCTTGCGACTGCGCGGGCTGCCCAACGCTTCGCTTTTGATTTTTCTCGACGGAATTCTGAAATGAGGCTGCCCCACCCTCTGCGGTTTTCAGAGGGTGGGAACCTATGCGGCCTACGCAGGTTCTCTCTCCGCTTGCGTTACGCCGGACGCGTCAACGATCAAGTCAAAATCTCAAGAGGTTGAGAGCCTCGTCTCGCACCCTCTGAAATTCGCAGAGGGTGGGGCAGCCTCATTCGCTGTGGGTTCAGGAAGTCCCGCGAGGAAAGGTGGGCCAGCCCCCTGTGACAGTGCTCACACGGAAAGGGGACCAAATGAATCAAATCGTTCTTGTTGTTGACGATGAACGCGGGATTGCGGATGCAGCCGCGATGGTGCTCGAGGATCGAGGTTACTGCGCTCTCGCCACTTACAGCGCTGCCGAGGCCATTGCGATATTGAAAAAGATCGATGTTGCCCTCGTTCTTACCGATGTAAACATGCCAGGAATCGACGGCGTCGACTTGGCTTTGCAAGCGCAACATCTTTGTCCTCGGGCCAAAATCCTGCTCATGTCGGGAGGGGAAACATCGGAAACGATACGGCGAAGACCGGGCTGCGAGGGATGTCCGTTCCAGATCATGGCCAAGCCTTTCGACTCTGGCCAACTGCTAGAGAGAATTGGGAACGCTCTCAATTGACTGCCGAGTTGCCCGTGCCGAACCTCGTCTCCCGCTGGCATTCATCCCGTGCCAACGTTCGTCTCCCGGGAAACCCGGAGACATCCATGACTAAGTAAAAGTCAAGAGGAGAGAGGCGTCCTTGCAACTTAGAAGAGAGGTCTCTCGAAGAGGGTGTGCGGCGGTTAAGCTGCGGTTACTGAAGAGTGACGTCGCCTGAGAGGACAGTGGTGTTGTTCTTCAGAACCTGCCAGCTTTTGTCGTCAGCCACGAACTTTTCGCCATCCCCCTCAAGTATCACACTCCCGAGACTGGTAAGCGTCATGGTGAAGTGGGAAACTGTCTTGTGATCATCTTGAAGCACTGCGACAACAATACGTTTCGACCTGCATGCGAGAGTTGGACCTTCCTGCAATCCTTTAATGGCTTTGGCCAAGGACGAACTTGCTGCCGAAACTCTCTCTGAGATTGTCTCGTCTTTGGACCAGAGTTCCAGTTTTGGCGCTGAGGCCCCTAGTGTGGCTTTGCATTTGCATCCCGGGAAGCAGTCATCGCAGTCGGATGAGTTGCCATTTATCGGGCTGCAGTTTCCGCAGTCTATCGCAACCTGTGGACAGCTGCCTCTGACGGAACAGGTGCAATACAGCTTATCCGTGCCGCTACTGCAAGCGAGGCAGCCTTTGCCGTTCGGATAATCCTCTTGGCAAGCGTGGGAGCACACCGACCCCTGCGACCACAGCGAGGGGACAACAAAGAGGGCCGCTACGAAGATGAGCTTTTTCATTTGTTTCGTCCCTTGACTGGATTTCCCGACATTCACTAAAAGGAAATGTCGCTCCAATTCCGCGCTAAAGGCCACATGTTATACCACTCAATCACACATGGGGAACGTGCCCCAATTGATAAGCCCCAAAGCGCGGATTTCCACAGCCCTCCACAAAAAGATTCCCAGTTCTTGTGACGAACGACCTTGACTGCGAATTTCAGAAAGGGCAAGCTCGTTCCATGCGCAAGGGCTCTCCCAATCAGTTCTCCATATCCGGCTCTCGAGACGACTTCAGGCCGAGTTTCCGGATTGGAGCTAAGTCCTTATTCCGGAATATTTTAGCTGTAAGTCATTGTAACTCAAGATTTTGCCCAGCTCCCGTCCGATCAAAGCTATCCAAATCATTCAGAATCAATATTTTAGAAATAATGACAGAGAAAATGTGGAGTCCGCACTCCCGCACTCCCCAGCTAAGCCCTTATTCTGGAATATTTTACCAGTAAGTTCTTGCGGCTCAAGATTTTGCGCGGATCCAACCCAATACGTACCAAGCAAGTCCTTAAGAGTGAAGATTTTAGAAAAAGAGATAGAAAAAAATCGGAGGCGTCGAATCCTCTCAAGGTCCTTCATCCAGTCCCGGAAAACGACCTCCCAGAGAAGATACGGCGCAGGAAAGCCGACACGAGTTCTGGCCACGATGGCCCCACCCCGAATCCAGCAACTCGGAAACCTCTTGACGCCTGGCCCGCCGTTTTGTACCATCGTCGGAACAAGTTCGGTCTTCAATCAAATGAAGGCTGGACCTGAATTTCATGCAGAGTGGCTGAGGGACGAGCCCTATGACGCCACGGCAACCGATCCGGGATCATATATCCCGGGTGCTTGGTGCCAACTCTCTCCTGGAAACAGGGAACATGGGATTCGGAACGCGCGCATTTATTGGTCCCGCTTTCCGATAGCCTCTTTTCCTTTTCCTGGAAAAAGAGGCCATTTGCTTTTTGGGCCGCTTTTTCGAGGCTCGTCCCCAGCTACTCGTTTCGGTTTCAAGTTTGCCGAATCAGAAAGCGAGTAGCTCCATGTCACACTACGAACTGCGGTGCCGCGAATGTGGACGCACTTGGGGAAACCAGCCCCGGTCGATCTGCGACGATTGTTTCTCCCCCCTGGAAGTGGCTTACGACTACGACGCGCTGTGCGGGTCCATTAGTCGTGAGCAGATCGCCCAGCGGCCTCCGAACATGTGGCGCTACTCGGAACTGTTGCCCCTCCCACAAGGCTATGAACCGCGGCTGCCGGTCGGCTTCACTCCGCTGTTCCAGACTCCACGTCTGGCGGAACAGTTGACGGGAACGACCGCTGCCGCGAGGAATCTCTACATCAAGAACGACGCGGTGTGCTTGCCGACTCTGAGCTTTAAGGACCGCGTGGTCGCCGTGGCGCTGTCGCAGGCGAAGGCCTTTGGCTTCGATACGGTGTCGTGTTCGTCCACGGGAAACCTGGCGAACGCGGTGGCGGCTCACGCCGCGCGCGAAGGACTGAAGGCGTGGATCTTCATCCCGTCGGATCTGGAGCCAGCGAAGATTCTGGGGACGAACGTGTTCGGCGCGAAGGTGGTGCGCATCGCCGGGAACTACGACCAGGTGAACCGGCTGTGCTCGCAGATTGCCGACGAGCATCGCTGGGGCTTCGTCAACGTGAACCTGCGTCCTTATTATGCGGAGGGATCGAAGACGGTCGGATTCGAGATCGCGGAGCAACTGGGATGGCGGCTGCCGGATAACGTTGTGTGTCCGATGGCTGGCGGTTCGCTGATCGTGAAGATCAAGAAGGCGTTCGACGAACTGGTGAAGCTGGGATTGGTCGAGGCGAAGGAAGTGAAGTTCTTTGGAGCGCAGGCGACGGGGTGCTCTCCGATCTCGACGGCCGTGAAGACCGGAAGCTCGGAGATTGAGCCGCAGAAGCCGTCGACGATTGCGCGATCGCTGGCGATTGGGAATCCGGCGGACGGACACTATGCGATCAAGGCCATCAAGGGGAGCGGCGGATGGAGCGAAGATGTCAGCGATCCGGAAGTGATTGATTCGATCAAACTGCTGGCTGAGACCGAAGGCGTGTTCACCGAGACCGCCGGAGGCGTGACGGTTGGGTGCGCAGGCAAGCTGTATCGTCAGGATCGGATCCTGCCGGAAGAGACGACCGTGTTGTGCATCACGGGTAACGGCCTTAAGACCACCGACGTTCTTGCTGGCTGCTACAAAACCGAGCAACCAATCGCTCCCAAGCTGACGGTGTTCGAAGAATATTTGCAGAAGTCGCTGAGCCCGGCGGAGATCCGCGGAGTCATCGCGGAAGCCGAAGCGGTGGGAGCATAACCATGCCGATCACCGTACAAATTCCGACTGCATTGCGCCGTCACACCGAAGGCGTTGGATCGATCACATGCGCCGCGTCGAATCTCGGAGAGCTCTTCTCCGTGCTCGACGAAAAGTTTCCTGACCTGAAGCCGCACCTGCGCGACGATAAGGGACAGATCCGCCGCTTTCTGAATGTGTATGTAAACGAAGAGGACATCCGCTTTCTCGGCGGACAAACCTATGCGTTTCAGGAAGGTGACGAAGTGTTACTTGTGCCCTCGATCGCGGGCGGCACCACATAACATCTGTTCGAGTCATACAACTTCTCTCACAAACAATCAGTATGAGGCCGCTGTCTCAGCGGCCTTGTTATTTTGCGTTGCGTCTCCTCGCTCTGCGCGGTTCAGCGCACCAGCTGATCCCTTGCCGGTTCAACAAACGCAGCAACACTTCGCACTGTCATGCGCATCGGTGGACGTGATGTTTTGAATCAGAAATCGAAAACGAAAATTCACTTGCGACGTTCGAATCGCCGCTACCCAAGGTTGGGATGATGCGTCTCATGCGCAAGTTGTCACACGAGCCTTCGTCCTACGGTGACAGGCAACGATCGGTTCCTGACAGCGGCTCAGGAGCGTGTCATGAAGAGTCGCGTGTTTGTCTTCCTTTTGTTGGTGGGATGTGCGGCGGCCCAATTGGGGTTGGATCACACGATCCCCCGGCTGCGCGTGCGAGTGGCGTTTGGAAACGGAATGTGCGATGCATCGGCCCGCGTCACATTGATTGGCCACGGTGGTCCCGTGGCGCAAGGCGCAGCGAATGATCAGTGTGAAGCGGTTTTCTTCAGCCTACCCGAGGGCACATACAACGTTAAAGTGTCGGGCGATCACTTTGCCGATGCAGATTCAGGCAGCGTCAACCTGACCTCCGCCGGTCCGGCGGAGATCGAGATCCAGGTGAAAGGGACGAATGATCTGGCTCGCAGTTATGGCGTGCCTAGCAATGGACTCGTGTCGGCCTCCGGGCTTGGCGTCCCAAACCGTGCGCGTAAGGAATTCGAAAAGGCGAACGAGTTGATTGCCAAGCAGGAGTTGGGGCAGGCCATTGAGCGGCTGAATAAAGCGATCGCGCTCTATCCCACCTACGCGGTGGCCTACAACAACCTGGGAGTGATCTATTCGCGTCTCGGGGACACGGTGCGGGAGAAGGAAGCGTTGCAGAAAGCCATCAGCGTGAACGATCATTTTGCGCTGGCTTTCGTGAACCTCGGAAGAATGGAGATTGCGTCTGGAGACTTTGCAGGCGCGGAGACGGCGCTGGGCAAGGCATGCGCTTTCGATCCCACCGATCCGATGACACTGATCCTGCTTTCCTATGCGGAATTCATGGACAACCGCTTCGACGAAGCCATCGCCGTGAGTCGGAAGGCGCATGCTCTCGAGAAGCCGCACGCGTTCGTGCATCGCGTGGCGGCGCGCTCATTTGAACAGGAGAAAAATGGAGCGAGCGCGATTGCAGAGCTGGAGTTGTATTTAAAAGAGGAGCCACCCGGTCCTCGCACCGACGCCGCACGCAAGGAACTGGAGGCGGTGAAAGCGGTTCTTCCGCCATCAAAACCGTGATTCACCTTTCACCGGCGGCCGTGTGTTACGGAGCGGGGGTGGTTACGGTGCCGGTCGACAGGTGGAGTTCCTTGGTCCGATCAATCACCCACTGAGGGAATGGCGGAGCGCCTTGCGGAATCTTGCCCTGCGTGATCGCCCAGTGATCGAGCCAGCCGGTGCCTTCTTCTCCGACGTAGGTATCGGGCAGGCTGTAGGCCTGATCGGAGAGCGCATCCTGGAGTGTGATGAACCGATATCCGCGCTTGCGCAGGACGTCCATCAATTCTCCGATGTGATCCGCTTCGAGGTTGCTGGCATGCAGCAGCAGAATCTGCTTCGGTTCGTAACCGACAATCTTGGCTGACAACTGCTCCGAGTAGGCGAAGACCGCATCGTGATAAGCAAGATATTCCTTCACGATTTGCTGCTGCATCGCGGTATCGTTGCGATTCTTGGCGTCTTCGTAGAGTCCGGCGAACATCCAATCCCAACCGTCGAGGGTGATCGGGGCGATGCGATATCCGCGCTGTACGAGAAAGGCTTCTGCCTGTTGTCGCGTGAGCAGGTCGCGTCCGGTATCGAGATACGGGTGGCGGAAGTAGCGTAGCGTCATTTTGTGTTGCGCGAGCAGCATGCGAGTGACGCTTTCACCCTGGATCACGTCGTCTTCCCAGGCTTTCAATCCAACCTGGTTCAGCGAGGCGTGGCTGAAGGTGTGGTTCCCCAGCTCGAAGCCGTAGTCGAGCCACATTTGAAGAGCCTTGATGCGCTCGTCGACTTCTCCGAGTTTGTAGAGCTTCTTCTCGTTGACGAAACCGACCACTGGGACCTTTTGATCGCGGAGCGTGCCGAGAAGCTTCGCGGTCATCGCCGTGATTTCAGAAGCAGGCAGGCGGTCGGCCATGCCAGCGGGAAGGTCGTCGATGGTGATGGCGACCTGGCGGTCCGGCTTTTGCGGGGTCTGGGCCATCACGAAAGCGGAGAACAGGCAGAATGTGCAGCGAAGTGCGAGCAACATCGAGAGCCGTTTCATCGAGTGGGTCCCCTTTAGCATGATGGAAGAACGAAACCACGAAGGACATGAAGGTTCACGAAGGAAGTCTAGCGCGAATACTATGCAGGGGTATTAGAACATGAGAGGAATACCGAGAGCGCGGGGAATTGGAAGATTTCGCATTTTGACAGGTTAGTATATAATCTAACTAACTGGTTAATTAATGACAGGTCCGCTCCATCATCGGCATGTTATGCACGGCCGCATGGGGTCTCGCGGGCAGCCGGAAGAGAGCCGCGCTGCCATTCTGCAGGCGGCGGCGCAGGAATTTGCCGAGCATGGAATTGCGGGGGCGCGTACCGAAGCGATTGCCCGCGAGGCGCGGGTCAACAAAGCCCTGATCTATTACTACTTCAAGGATAAAGAGACGCTTTACGGTGCTGTGCTGTATGACGCGTTCTCCGGCCTGAAGACGACGGTCTTCGAAGTGCTCGACGGCGATCTGCCGCCTCGCGAGAAGATGATGGCTTACGTGGGGGCGTACTTCGACTTCATTGCGTCCAACCAGCTTTACCCGCGGCTCATGCAGCGCGAGATGATGCGGGCGCGGGAAGGCGAGTCGCAGCATATCGACAAAATAATCAAGAACTATCTACAGCCGATTTTTCATCGCGTCGGGGAATTGCTGCGAAAGGGAATTGCCGACGGCGAGTTTCGGCCGGTCAATCCGGCCCACTTTGTGCCCTCGATGGTGGCGATGATTGTCTTCTATTTCAGCAGCGCCCCGATGATGCAGAAGATTGTTGGGTTCAATCCACTGACGCCGGCGAGGATCGCGGAGCGGCGCGCCGCCGTGCTGGACTTTATTTCCGCCGCGCTGTTCCGGCCGGAACGCAATCGAAGGGAACGCAACGTCAAGCAAGGAGCACGCTCATGAGCGCGCGTAATCGGTTCTTTATTCTTCTCGGAATCATCTTCGCGATCGCCGCGACCTACTACTTCTTCTCGACCGATCACTCGCGCGATCTCGTGCTGATCGGTACGGTCGATGCCAACCAGGTGATCGTGAGTGCGCAGGTGGAAGGCCGCATCCAGAAGTTGTTGGTGGATGAAGGTACCCCTGTGAAGGCTGGGGACTTGATCGCCGTGCTGGATCCCTCGGAATTAGCTGCGCAAGAAGCGGCGTCCACGGCCACCATCAATAGCCTGCAACATAAAGTAGCGGAGATGCAGGACACTGAACAATCAACGTCGGGTTCGACTTCGAGCGATGTGGCGAACGCGCAGGCCAAGCTTTCGTCGGCCAAAGCGCAATTGTTGCAGGCAAAGGCCGCGCTGGATCGCACCTCCAGCGACAGCCGCCGCGCCATTGAACTAGCCAAAGCGGGGATCACTTCCGACCAGGAGCGCGTGCAGGCCGAGACGAATTTGCAGGCTGCCCAGGCGACGGTTCAGGCGCAGCAGGAGTTGGTAAAGGCTGCCGAGGCCGACCTGAACGCGGCCATCGCGCGTACGCATCAGGCTAACGCAGCGAGGAGTACCGTCGCCTCTACCGAGGCGGATCTGAAGAATGCGGTTGCCCTAAAGAATCAGGCGGCCGTGCGGTTGGGATATACCAACGTCTATGCCCCCGTGAACGGAACCGTTTCGGTGCGTGCGGCACGCCAGGGAGAAGTGGTTAACATCGGTGCGCCCATCGTTACCATCGTCGACCTGAACGATACATGGGCGCGGGTTGCGATTCCCGAAACCTATGCTGACCACATTGGATACGGCGATGTGCTGCGCGTGCGGCTGCCGGGCGGGACGGTGATGAGTGGCAAAGTTTTCTTCAAGGGTGTGGAGGGTGATTTCGCGACGCAGCGGGATGTGAGCCGCCGCAAGCGCGATATCAAGACGATCGTGCTCAAAGTCCGCATGGAAAATCCCAAGGGAGCTTTCGTTCCGGGCATGACTGCCGAGGTGCTGGTGTCGCCGGAGCAACTGAAGGGCAGCAACACGCAGAGCGCTGCGGCCGCGGAGCAGAGATGATGGCGGAATCGAATCCGAAGGCGAACGGTGGGTTTCCGCCCGAGGGCAAGCCCGCTTCTACACTCGAGAAGCCGGTCTACGATCCGACCGCGCCATCCGCCATCGAGGTCGACCATATCGTGAAGAAGTACGGCGACTTCACCGCGGTCGACGACGTTTCGTTCAGCGTGAAAGAGGGCGAAATCTTCGGGCTGCTGGGACCGAACGGGGCAGGGAAGTCGACGCTGATTCGCATGATGACGACGCTCATCCCGATTACTTCCGGGAAGGCGCGCATCGGTGGACATGATGTGGCGAAGGAACCGAATGCAGCGCGGCGCATGATTGGAGTGATTCCGCAGGCGCTGACCAGCGATCTCGACCTGACCGTCGAGGAGAACATGAATATTTACGCCAAGCTCTACGACGTTCCGGCGAAAGAGCGCAAGAAATCGATCGAAGAACTGCTGGAATTGGTTGACCTGACGAAGTGGCGAGATGCGGCGACGAAGACGCTCTCGGGCGGCATGCGCAGACGTCTGGAAATTGCGCGTGGACTGGTGCATCATCCGCGGATCTTTTTTCTGGATGAACCGACGACTGGCCTCGATCCGGTATCGCGCGTCGCCGTGTGGGAGATGTTGGGCAACATCAAAGAGCACCGGCAGCTGACCATTCTGATCACGACGCACTACATGGACGAGGCAGACCGCTTATGCGATCGCATCGCCATTGTCGATCACGGCAAGCTGGTGGCTCTCGATACGCCCATGGCGCTGAAGGCGAGCGTGCCGGGATCGAACGTGATCGAAGCGCAGTTCGAGAATCCTCCCGCCGATTGGGAGCAGCGGCTGCACGCGCTCGACGATGTCACGTCGGTGCAGCACGAAGGCGCCGGCATGTATCGCGTGCTCACCGGCAACGGTTCGCGTACGACGACTGAACTGGTGGAGATGGCGGTGCAAGGCAGGAGTGGCAGTGAAGTCGCTCTCGGTGCAGAACACCACGCTGGACGATGTGTTCGTGCATTACACGGGAAGACAGCTGCGCGATGAACTGCAGAAGGCGTATGCGTTCGTCATGCCGCAGCGGCCGGGATTACAGCCGTAAAAGCGTCGTTCGTCGTTCGTCGCTGGTCGTTTAACCCACCGGTTTTTCAGCCAGCGGCCAACGACTAACGACGGGCTCGGGACTCGGGACTGACTTATGAATCGAATGATGGCGATTGTCGAGCGCGAGATGCGCAAGTTCTTCCGTTCGCCGGCGCTGATGCTGGCGTCGATGATCTTTCCGCTGGTGCAGTTGATCATTCTGGGCAACGCATTCGGCGGAAAGATTCACGATGCCCGGGTGGCCATCGTCGATCAGGACGGCGGGCCCGCAGGCTTTGCGGGTTCGCGAAGCGTTTGACTCCGTCCGGGCGAACATTCGGACGTTTGTTCCGATCTATTACGACAGCGACAAGCAGGCGATGGAAGATGTGCGCAACGGCAAGTTGGAAGGCGCGGTCATCATCCCGCCGCAGTTCTCGCGGCGCGTGTACGAGGAGAATCATCCGCGCATCGCGCTGGTCGTCGACAACAGCGACAACTTCATGAGTTCGGCGGTCGAAGCGGAGCTGTCGGACTTGACCAATTCGCTGAACCAGCCCACGGTTTCGCCGCGTATTCTGCAGCAAACCGCGCTCGATATCGTCGAACTCTATCCGTACATCGAGTACATGAAGTACCTGCTGCCGGGATCGCTGGTGCTGGCCATGTTTGTGTCGGTCATGATCGGCGGCGGCATGCTCTACATCGACGACAAGGCGCGCGGCGTGCACGAAGGCTACCTGGTCACGCCGATCACCAAGCTGGAACTCGTGCTGGGATTGAATCTCGCGGGCGCGATCAAGGCGGTGATGACTGGCGTGATCATCGTGGTTATCGGTTCGATGATGGCGGGCGTGAGCACGATTTTCAATCCGGTGACCATGCTTCGGGCTGCTGATCATGATCGTGCTGACGTCGCTGGCATTCAATACGATGATGTTCCTGCTGATGGTGCGCATTGAAGATCCGCTGGTGCCGCGCGCCATGTTCGGCATTCTCAACACGCTGCTGTTCTTTCCGAGCGGCTCGGTCTATCCCATCCAGGCGTTTCCACCGTGGCTGCGCGTGATTGCGAAGTGCGATCCGTTCACGTATGCGGTGGACGGCTTCAAGTGCCTGCTGCTGAAAGAAACGACGCTCTCCGCGGTCTGGGGAGACATGCTCTTCCTCTCCATTTTTGCCGCGGTCACGCTGGGGATTGCGATTCCGTTGTTCAAGCGAACCCTGTGAAGGATTGAGTCATTGGGTGATTTTGTGATTCGGTGATTGAGACCCTCTGAGAGTTATCCAAAAGACGGGCCTTTTTTATCACTCATTCCTTGGAACTTTTGTCTTCCGCCGTGTCCGTTATGCTAGAGAGGTATGACACTTCTGGACGCGCAAGAGTACGACCCGGAAAAAGCGCGGAAGCGGAATCGGCGAATCATTTCGATCATCACGATCGTATTGATTGTGCTCGCCGTCGGCTGGTGGTTCCGTTATTGGCCGCAGGAGCATGTTGTGGGCAATTTCTTCGATGCCCTGCAGAAACAGGACTACAAGACCGCTTACGGCATCTGGATGCACGATCCGCAGTGGCAGCAGCATCCGGACCAGCATCCGAAATATCCATTCAACGAGTTTTATCGCGACTGGGGACCGGGCGGCCAGTGGGGCCTGATCAAGACTCAGAAGGTGTACGGCGCGAGCCCGTGCCCCGGGCGGCGGCAGCGGCGTCGTGGTCGATGTGATCGTGAACGACCGCACCGAGCACGCGCAGGTCTGGGTGGAGAAGTCCGACAAGACGCTGAGCTATCCGCCGTGCGAACTGATCTTCCGCTAGGAACGTTCTGGTCGAAGACTAAGCGGGTGCTTTCGCCAGCGATTCCAGCGTTTTCGCGAGCGAGGCATCGTCGCTGACATTCAGGCAGGTTTTCGAGCGGTCGATCTGCCGCATCAGTCCGCACAGAACTTTTCCCGGACCGACTTCGACGAAGGTCTGCACGCCTTGCGCGATCAGCAGGCGCATGCATTGCTCCCACTTCACCGAGCCCGTGACCTGACGAACCAGCGTGTCGCGGGCGCGTAGATCGTCGGTCACCAGTTCGGCGTCCACGTTGCAGGCAACGGGATAGACCGGCTTCTGCATTTTGAGCGGAGTTGAGATCTTTTTCCAGGCGGTCTTGCGCGGGCTTCATCAGCGAGCAATGGAAGGGCGCGCTGACGGGCAAGAGCTTGGCGCGCTTGGCGCCGCGTTCGTCGGCCAGTTTGGCGGCGCGCTCGACCGCGGCGGTGTTGCCGGAGATGACGATCTGTTCCGGTGAATTGATGTTGGCGGGCTCGCAGACTTCGCCTTGGGCAGCGTCCTGGCAGACTGCGGCGACTTTCGCGGCGTCCATGCCGAGGATCGCGGCCATCGCGCCCACGCCCACCGGCACGGCTTCCTGCATGTACTTGCCGCGGTTGCGCACGGTGCGAACGGCTTCGGCAAAGCTGAACGTTCCCGAGGCGACGTGCGCGGAGTATTCTCCCAGGCTGTGTCCGGCGACGTAGCTCGGCTTGGGCATGCGCGATCTCGAGCACACGCAGCGCCGCGATCGAGACGGTCAGAATCGCCGGCTGCGTGATTTCGGTCAGGCGAAGCTGATCTTCCGGGCCTTCGAAGCACACGGGGGAAAGTTTGTAGCCGAGAGCCTCGTCGGCCTCGTCGAAGGTTTGCCGGGCGACGGGATACTTCTCGGCCAGATCTTTGCCCATGCCGACGGACTGCGAGCCCTGGCCGGGGAACAGCAATGCGATAGTGTTTTCAGTCATGAAGTCTTATGTCTTTATCTTCCGGAATGCGTTCCTCCGGAATGCGCCGGCGCAAAGTGCACAGGTCCTTCGCTTCGCTCAGGATGACGGCAGTTTGGTGAAACTCAAACTGTGGCAGCTCGGGCGGGTCCTACCGCCGCCAGGCCACGCTCGATCGATCCGTTGATCCCGCGCTCGGAAAATTCTGCTGCCACGCGCACCGCGTTCTTGATGGCGTTGGCGTTCGACGATCCGTGCGTGATGATGCACGCGCCCTTTACGCCCAGCAGCGGCGCGCCGCCGTATTCGGTGTGGTCGAGGCGTTTCTTGAAATCGGTGAAGGCGCTGCGCGAGAGCAACGCTCCGACCTGCCGCGTGATCGTCGCCTTCAGCGATTCTTTCAGGGCGGTGCGCACCAGGTTCGCCACGCCCTCGGAAATCTTCAGCGCGACGTTGCCGACAAATCCGTCGGCCACGATGACGTCGACTTCTCCGTTATAAAGATCGCGGCCTTCCACGTTGCCGACAAAGTTCAGGGGAAGCTGCTTCAGCAGTTGGAAGGATTCGCGGGTGAGGTCGTTGCCCTTGCTCTCTTCTTCGCCGATCGAAAGCAGGCCGACGCGCGGGCCGGACGTTCCGGCCCGCTTGCCGAACATGGCGCGGAAATAGATGTCGCCCATGACGGCGAACTGTTCGAGATTCTGCGGCGTGCAGTCGACGTTCGCGCCGACGTCGAGCAGCATGGCGGGATTTCCCGGTGCGGTCGGAAAAACCGCGGCCAGCGCAGGACGGTCCACGCCAGGAACCGCGCCCAGCACGACTTTGGCGGTGGCCATGGCAGCGCCGGTGTTGCCGGCGGTGACGAAGCCGGCGGCTTGTCCCTCGCGCACCATGCGCAGGCCGACACGCATAGAGGAATCGCGCTTGGCGCGGATCGCCTCCACCTTGTCGTCCATGGTGATGAATTCGCTGGCGTGGACGATTTCGATGGGCAGGCGAGCGGCCGCCGGGTGGCGATCCAGTTCCGCCTTGACCACATCTTCCGGGCCGACCAGCAGCACCCGCACGCCGTATTGACGCGCCGCCAGTATGGCGCCCTCAATCTCAGGCTTGGGAGCACGGTCGGAACCCATCGCATCCAGCGCGATCACGCTAGGCATGGTGTGTGCAGTTAGCTGGCTTCTTTGACGTCGAGAACTTCGCGTCCCTTATAGTACCCGCACTTTGGGACAGGCGCGATGCGGCATCTTTTTCTCGTGACAGTTCGGGCACTCGGAAAGGCTGTGGCCTTTCAGAGCGTCGTGGGCGCGCCGGGTGGAGGTGCGCTTCTGGGAGTGTCGCCGTTTTGGATTAGGCATGGTATTGAATTCCTCTCAAGAAGCTGTCAGCTCTCAGCCGTCAGCTTTCAGCTTGAATCTGAACGCTGCCTGCCGACTGCTATCGTGCAAAAACCAAGATTCCATCTGAGATGCGCTCAATTATTTATGGAGCGTCGATGGCTGAAAGCTGACAGCTGATGGCTGACAGCTTCTTTTCAGTGTTCCAACTTGCTGCGAATCTCCCGCAACGCCGTCCAGCGCGGATCTTCGATGGCAGTCGTGCAGGAACACTGTTCTTCGTTCAAATTCTTGCCGCAATGCACGCACAAGCCCCGGCAATCTTCGCGGCAGGTGACCTTCAAGGGCAACGCCAGCAGAACCTGCTCGCGCAAAACGTCTTCGAGCAGAAGACCGTCGCCTTGATAATAGCCGATCTCGGCTTCGGCGTCGGTCACGGAAAGCTCGTCGCGACCAGCGTCGGCGCCGAGCGGCCGGTACAGCAATTCGAAGTCGCGGGTGATATCCTGCGACACCGGCTCCAGGCAGCGGGCGCACTGCAACTCAAGCCCCGTCGACAGGCGCCCACGCAGGCGTATGTCCTGTATTACCTCGTGCTTGCCGTGATGCTCCTCGACCACTTCGGCGTGCCCGGAGGTTTTCAGCGGCGTGCGCTGGCGGGCTTCGCCTCCCAAGTCGATGACATCGGGCTGAAACACCTCCTCGAAATCGAGAGGATGGCGTTCCAATTCATGGATGTCGAGGAACATTGCGAAACCTCCGCGGCAATGCGCCAACCCAGTATCGCTAACCCAGGCCCGCGGAAGCACGCCAAGAGGCGTAAGTACCGCAAGGAGCAAGACTTAGGATAAAGGGGAGGGAGCGGATGTGTCAAGAAATGGGAGGTACAGGTGATCTATGGATGTGCTAGACTATCCCTAGGAAATCCCTATGGCGACACTCTACGTAGAAAACGTTCCAGACGAGATTTACAAGGCGCTGCGCAAGCGTGCCCAGGCCAACCGCAAGTCGATCGCGGCGGAGGTGATCTCCCTGCTGGAGCAGCATATCCCGACCGAAGAAGAACTGAAGCGCCGTCGCAAGGCTTTCGAAGGACTGGCCCGGCTTCGAGCGATGCAGCCTCTCAGTCCGGGACCGTTCCCTTCCGCCGAGGAAATGATCCGTGAGGATCGAGAACGGTGATGCGCGTTGTGGTCGACGCCAGCGTCGCGGTGAAGTGGTGTCTGCCCTCCCTTCGAGAAGAACTTGTACCGCGAAGCGGAAGAACTGCTGAATTCCAGCCGCCGCGAGGAGATTCGATTTCTCGTGCCCGATCTGTTCTGGGTGGAGCTCGCCAACGCACTGTGGAAGGCGGTCCGAAGAAATGAGATTTCGTCGGACAACGCCGCGTCGGCGTTGTCCTTCGTGCGCGATCTCGACATCGCAACCGTTTCCAGTCTGTCGATCTAGTGCCGGAAGCTTTGAACTTGGCGATCGGCTATGGCCGTACGGTCTACGATAGCCTGTACGTGGCGTTAGCTATGCAACTCAAGAGCGAGATGATCACTGCGGACGAGCGGTTGGCGAATGCTCTCGCGGCACGCTTTCCCGTGAAGTGGCTGGGCGCTCTGTAAACATCTCGTGCACTACTCGCTCAACCGCAGTGCCTCGACTGTTTGCACAGGCGCCTCCTCAAAAATCAGTCTTCTTTCCATCTCACTGGCAGTTTTCCCGAGATAGCGCGGGATATACCACCCTACGGCCGCAACGGGAACGAGGCTTAGTAGTCGCAGCGGCTCGGTTAGGGCCGACGATTCGAACTCCGGCGTCGAAACGGCGTAGATGAGAAATCCGAAACCGACAGACAGCAGGATCACGAAAGAGTGTTGCTTGAAGACCGGGAGCATGCACGTGAAGGGAATCTTGCGAAAACGAATCAGCACGATGTTCGTTAACAACACAGTCCAGGTCACCACGAGGAGAGTATGAAGGCACGCGACTACCCAGCCTTCCAGGTACGACGTAGACCGGGAGTGTGATGACGAGGAGCCAGGGCAGCACCATGATCAGGATCACTCGTCGGGCCAGGCTCTCGCATTCCTGTCGATCGGGATCGACCATCAACTGGAAGATCCAGTTGGAGCGCAATTCCGCGGGAATTTCGAACACGATCCGGAGGCCGACAGTCAGCAGGAAGCTGAGAATGAACGGGATGGAAAGTGCATCCGGGGACAGCGCAGCCTCCCGCAACGATTTCTCGTCTCTCGAAAGCGTCCATCAAAGCTTGAGACGCCAGGACCAGCGCAAGCCCGCCGACGGCAGTCAGAACCAGGCGATGTGCTTCGCTGCGGAACAGCGTCTTGCATACAAAACGAAGCCGGCTTTCTGGAAAGGAGTGCGTAGCAGGGTGCGATCAAGCAGCACACCGATACGACGCGTTCGAGGACTGAGTGCGACTCGTGGACGAATCTGCGATCTCTGCAATGCGCACGAAGTGTCGCCGGTAGCCTGCCACGTAGGTGCAAAGGGCAAGCGCCGCTACGATCGCAAGCCCGGGGAACGCCAGCCTGGAAGATTCCGTGAGCACGGGACCGGCGCGTCCCGCAACGACTGGCACAGACCTAAGAAACCAGCATGACGGCATCAGAAGCGTCCAACGCGGTGCGGGCGCACGGCGTAGTGCATCCGGAACCGCGAAACTGGTGCAGAGAAGAGCGACGAGGCAAACCACCACAATGCCGCGGATGTAGGCGGAGAATCGGCGAAAGGCTGCGGGTGGCAGCACCGACATGAGCAAGTCCAAGTACGGAGAACACGGCGAAGAACGCGAACACGCTTGCCAGGAGAACTCCGAGCGCATGGACGGCCGCAAACTTCACAAAGAACAGAAACTTGCTTTGGGTTGCCCCCACGACCGCGGGAAACAGGATGCAGGAGACGCCGTTGACGTCGACCGCGACTACAGCCGACGAGAAGCAGCACGGCGACGAGATTGGCGAAGAAGATGGTCCGCGTGGAAATCGGAAGCGGGACCAGATTCATGTAGTCGCGGCGGTCGGGGAAGATGGCATCCCAGCGCCACACGGCAACGGCTCCCGTCACGGTCATCGAAAGCACGATGAAGAAGTATTCATCGGGAAGGGCGACCAGCAGTGGGTCTACGTTGGTGGCGCCGCGCAGCCATTGCAGGAACGTTCCATATTTGTTCAGCAGGAGGAGCGAGACGAATCCTCCGGGCATGGCGAGCAGGGTGAGGACGAGGCCAACGCCGAGATCGAGGCCTTCGGCGTCAGAGTCGCCGCCGCCGCGGAAGATGCGGGCGACGAACAGATCGACCATTCGCCAGAAAGGACTTTGCCGGTGCTCGTCCCACTGGCGAAGGGCGTCGTCGATCTTCCGCGTGATCATGCGGCCTTCGTTTTCATGACAGAAACAATGTCGCGGGCCACACCCATCGTGTCGACGTCATCTACGAGGTGTAGAAATGTGTTCTCCAGCGACTGACCGAGAATCTGGCCGACGTTGGCGACCGAATCCTGAGCGATCACGATGCCTTTGCGCAGGATCAGCACATCCGAGCAAACTTTCTCGACCACTTCGAGAACGTGCGAACAATAGAAGACGAGTTTGCCTTGCTGCCCCAGCGTCTGGACAAGGTTCTTGAAGATGAGTGCCGAGGTGACGTCGAGGCCGGAGAGTGGTTCGTCGAAGATGAAGATTTCTGGATCGTCCATGATGGCGGCGATGAGTAGAATTCGCTGCCGCATCCCTTTGGAGTAAGAGCCAATGCTGGCGTGCCGGCTGGGGTGAAGCGAGAACAGTTGCAGCAGAGAATCGATCTTCTTTTCCAGATCGTGGTGCGAAATTCCGCGCAGGGTTCCAATCAATTCCAGATATTCCCAGCCGGATAGATATGGATACAAGTGCGCTTCTTCTGGAACGTAGCCCAGAAGTTTGCGGTAAGCCATGAGATTGTCTTGAATGTTTTGGCCGTTGAAGCGCACCACGCCGCGAGTAGGCTGTAACAATCCGGTGAGCATTTTCACGGTCGTGCTCTTGCCGGAACCGTTGGGGCCGAGGCATCCCAGCACTTGTCCGGGGCGCAGGGTGAAGGACAAGATCCTGCACCGCGGGCAACGACGCGTAGCGCTTGGTCAGTAGCACGGCTTCGAGCATGGAAGCCCTCGCGGAACGAATATTTTTGCGGTCGAGCGGAGAGACCGTAGGTCGGTGGAACCCCGGTAATTTCGAGTTAGACACCGTAGGCGAAGGACAAGTTCCGAAGAAGGTGGTTCGCGAGGACTCAGGCTCAAATCGATTCACGCTTACGGCTACCGCCCCAGCGGTAAAGCCGCATTTCTTTGCACCTCTTTACGGCCCGGCTCGATGCCGGCCGCTTATCAAAACTTTGCACTTGCCCAACCGTGCACGTCCCAACTGTTCAACTGCCAAGCTGTGCAGTTCCCAAAACTGTGGACTGCCCAAAGTGTGCACTTCTCAAGGCAAAATCTCCACCATAACGACAGCTCAACAAAAGAATTCTGAGCTTCGGGTCGGGTGATCAGTGTCGCTGGAGAACGGTTTGAATCAGATCCCCGAGTTGGTCCGCCGTAAACTCGTTGCCCTCCACGTTGGCGGCTAACTTTCCCTTACGGTCGATGATGACGGTGTGGAGCGCATGAATCATCAAGCCTTCGTCTAACCAGAAATCCATGCCGAACTGGTGGCAAACTTTCTGAACGTCGAGAGGCGGGCCGGTGAGAAGGTGCCATGCTTTAGGGTCGGCGTGCCAGATCTCGCCATACTTGGCCAAATCTTCGGGCTTGTCGTGGACAGGATCGAAGGTGATGCTGAGCAGGATTAACTGTTTGCCCATTTGATCGCGGAGCCGTTTTTGCACGAGGCCGAAATTATTGGAGAGACGGAAACAGTAATTGGGAAACGGACAGCGGGTATACATGAAGCTGATGGCGACGACTTTTCCGGCAAACTGAGAGAGTCGAACTTTCTGCTGGTTCTGGTCGATGAGGGTGAAGTCGGGCACGGGCTGGCCGACTGCAAGGGTTTTTGATAACGATTGACTCGGGTCAAGGGTGCCGTTCATTAGCGCCAGGCGGCGAGCGGTGAGAGGATCCTGCTCCAGACTTTGAAAGCCATGAATCTGGACGCTGCGTGCGTAGGATGTATCCTTGTCGACGACCACCGTGAATTCGATCATGGTTCCCGCAGTAAGGCCGTTGAGCTCTTTGGGATCGCGCACGGGAAACGTCATGACCATGGCGTCCATGTAACCGGGGATAGCCTGGCAGGAAACTACCATCTCGTGGCGAGGCTGATCGAGCTTCAAGACTAATCCCTTTACGGCATACTGCTGGTCTGCCCAGGATAGAACGGTCACGAAGAGTGCCGCGCTCAATAGCATGCTGCCGCGGAGCAGACGATGTCGGCGACGACTGGTGATCATTTGCTCCTTCCTGAGGCTCCGGCAGGATGGTCGGAGAGCGCAGGTTCTCGAGTGCCTCCGCCTAGCCGGACGGCCTTTCGATCTAACTTCGTATAGTCCTTGGCGAACTCTTTGATTTCGAGGAATTGGTTCTTGCCCGGGTCCAAGAAAGTCTGTCGCGTATTGCTTGCAGGCCACGATATTTCGACGCTGAGAATTCGTGCCGACTTACCGAGTCCAATGTGCTGCTCGAAGGGCGACGCACCGAAGGAGCCACCGCTACTCACCGTGCGATAGATGGAACGTTTCTGGCCGCCGTTTTCGACCATCACTTTGATTTGGGCTCCGATGGCTGCGCGGTTACTTTTCACGCCGACCAACTTCAGATTGATCCAATCGTTGCCGTTGCCGGGATTCTCGAAGAGGCGGAAGGCATGAGCGTCAGAAGGGACCGCGCCGCCGGTCTCGGTAAGAAGGTCTTCGTCGCCGTCGCGGTCGATGTCCGCGAAGGCTACTCCGTGACCCTTATGCAGTTCGCCGGTGCCGGAGGAGGCGGTGACGTCGACAAAATATTTTCCCTCGTGATTGCGCAGCAGGACGTGAGGGACGATTGACGCGAAGTTGGGATTTCCGTTGCCGAGATAAATGTCGAGAAAGCCGTCGTTATCGATGTCGCCGAAATTCGCTCCCATCGGCATGAAGACTTTGTCGAGGCCAACTTCGGCGGTGACGTCCTGAAAGGTTCCGTTGCCCAGGTTGCGGTAAAGCTTCAGCGTGGGGGCGTTGTGAGGGAGGCCGATGTAGGTCCGCATGGTTTCGTCCACGGACATGTAGTAACTGGTGACGAACAAGTCGGGCCAGCCATCGTTGTCGTAATCGAAGAACCAGGCGGCGAAACCACGACCAGAGCCGGGCACGCCAGCTTGCTGCGCGACTTCGGTGAAGGTGTTGTCGTGGTTGTTGTGATAGAGAAAATTATCGCCGAGCAGGTTCGAAACGTAAAAGTCGACGTAGCCGTCGTTATCGTAATCCGCGGCGACTACACCTTTGGTAAAGGCAACTTTATCGACGCCGGCAGCATGAGAGATGTTTTCGAATGTGCCGTCGCCTTTGTTGAGGAAGAGTTGCGTGGGTCCATTTTCGCTTCCGATGAAAACATCGAGGAGCCCGTCATTGTTGATGTCGGCCCAGACGGCGGTTTGGGTAGCGCTGGCCGGTTCGGCGAGTCCAGCGGCGCGGGTGACGTCGGTGAAGGTTCCGTCACAGTTGCCGCGCAGTAGCGAGGCGCGCATGGGGACTTCCCATCCGCCGCGCAGGACCATGATGTCCGCACAACCATCATTGTTGTAATCGGTCTGGATCATGTTGAGTCCACCTAGCTGGTCTTCGAGCCCAGCTTCCTTCCAATGGTCGATGAAGGTCCCGTTCCCATTGTTATGAAAGTAGTGGAGGTGTTCGCACATGTTCATGCTCGAAGTAACGACGTCGAGCGAACCGTTGTTTTCGAAGTCCTCGACAATCACTCCTCCGGCCATAGAGAAGGAGTTAATTCCGGCGGCCGGAGCTACGTCGACGAAGTGGGGCGCGGGTTCCTTCGATTCGAACACTGACGGAGAGATCAGGTATTTCGGGGGCACAGCGGATGGATAAGTCCCGAGCGTCATGTAGGCCACATTAAGCAGGTACTTCACGGTGAGATCATCCGGATCGCGTTCGAGATATCGCGAGAACAGATCAATGGCTTTCAGCGAGTCGTCGGTCTTCGTGAATGCAGGTCCGGAACCCAAGGGGAGGAGGCATCTCTCACCGGGAGAGCGATAAAGGTCGTTCTCCATCTCTGAACGATGCAGATACGCGATTCCTAATTCTTCTTCAAGTTGGGGGATGGCGCCGGGCACGCGGGAGGCCGCAACTTTGTAGGCGTCGCCATACAATTCCATTGCTTGGTCCATGCTGCCGCGATACGCATAGAGCTGACCGAGGGCGTAGTATTCCTGCAAAACATTGAAGGGGTCTTCCGCGGCAAGTTCGGTCAAGTTGTCGGCTGAGAGATGATCTTCCATCCCTGTAATGGCGGCTCCCAAGGATTGCTGGCGCATCTCGCAGATCATGCGAGGGTCTTGTTCCCAGCCCGCCGGTTTCTGAAAGCGTGTCAATGCGGCTAGAGACTCGGGGAATCCGGAAACGTTGGGCGTAAACTTCACGCTTCCCGCAGCGGCCAATGCCTGAAGGCGCGCTTGCGGAGCGTTCTCAATTTTGGAGGCGGCAGTCTCGGGCAGAACCTTCAGAATGGCGTAACCTGCGGGAATGCGAATGACTGGGCTAATTTCCCCGGGGGCAATTCCGGGCAAGGCGTTTCGTAGTTCGGGGCGGAGGGCGGCGGGGTCCATCCGTCCCATGTAACCGCCGGCATCGGCGGTAGGGTCGGTGGACTTTTCTTTGGCGAGAACGCCGAAGTCGTCCCCTTTCTTAAGACGGGTGAAAATGCGCTGGGCTTCGACGGAAGAGGTGACCACCAAGATTTGCAGAGGAACGTGACTGGAGGTGGAACTCGTCGCGGGCAGGGAAGTTTGGGAGAACAGTTGCAGGCACAAAGAGAGGATGACCATGGTTGCGCCGTATCGCATTCTCGAACTGCACCCGTTGTTCCGGAGTCGTATTCCCATTACCGCGCGGTCCTTATGAAGGTCACAGAGTCCGGTGATTTTATGGGCGGTCTTCGCCCGCGTCCATCGTCAAAAAGAATTATGCTCATGTGTATAATGCCTTGGTTGTTGTCCCTAGTCTAGAACCTGCGTATGATGTGCGAAACGAATGTGGCGTTTACCCTGGTTGGTGCTGCTGTCGGTAACCTGCTTCGCACAATCCCCTCGTGAAGTTCCTGCAATCCCCCAATTTGAGGACGTCAGCCAACGCGCCGGCTTGACCGTCTCTCATATTTCCACGCCTGATCAGTTGTACATCATGGAGTCCATGAGCGGAGGCGTGGGATTCATCGATTGCGACAATGACGGCAAGCTGGACATCGTGACTGTCACGGGTTCTACGGTGGAACACTACCGCCAAGGGGGCGATCTGATGGTGACCCTCTACCATCAAGATGCCGATTTAAAGTTTACCGATATCACGAAGTCGGCGGGATTGCTCCGCAAAGGTTGGGGCATGGGCGTCGCGGTGGCCGATTTTGATAATGACGGGTGGCAGGATCTGTACGTTACCGGCTACGGCGGCAATGTCCTGTACCGGAATCTCGGAAACTGCAAGTTCGAAGACGTCACCGAGAAAGCTGGCCTGCGGGCCGGAGGCTTCAGCGCGGGAGCCGCTTGGGGCGACTATGACCGCGACGGACACGTGGACATCTTCGTGCCGCGCTACGTACACGTTGACATGAACGCACTACCGGAAACTCACAGTGACGGAGCGGCCTGCACGAATCAGGGGGCGCGCGTCTATTGCGGGCCGGCGGGTCTGCCGGGAGATTCGGATTTCTTGTTTCACAATCGCGGGGATGGAACCTTCGAGGACGTTTCGAAGAAGGCGGGAGTGGACAACTCGAACCATTATTTTGGGATGCAGGCCGTATGGGCGGATTTCGCCAATGACGGCTGGCCTGATTTGTATGTGGCGAATGATGTCAATCCCAACTATCTCTTTCACAATAAGCACGACGGAACTTTCGAGGATCTAGGTCTGCTCACGGGGACAGCGGTGAACAGCGACGGACGCATGCAAGGCTCCATGGGAGCCGATGTCGGAGACTTCGACCATGACGGCTTGATGGACATTCTGGTGACGAACTTCACGCAGGAGGGAATTGACCTTTACTGGAATCGCGGCGAGCAGGGATTTGACCAGATTTCGGGGAGCGCCGGCATGCTTGATCTAACCCGGCCGTATGTGGGTTGGGGCGCGGCATTTTTCGATATGGACAATGATGGGTGGCTGGATGTGCTGGTCGCCAACGGACATGTTTATCCGCAAGTGGATCGGGTGAAGGGCGCCGTACCGTACCGCGAGCCGCTACTACTGTTTCGCAACCGCCGCAATCGTACTTTTGAAAATGTGACGGAGTTGTCGAAGCTGAATGCGGGAGGGGTGCATCCGCGGCGCGGCGCGGCCTTTGGCGATGTCAACAATGATGGGAAGGTGGATGTTCTGATTGCGAATCTGGGCGAACCACCCACGTTGCTGATCAATCGCACGCAGAGCGGGAACCATGCTGCGCTGTTCAAACTGGTGGGGACGAAGAGCAACAAGGCTGCCGTTGGCGCGCGAGTTACGGTAACGGCTGGCGGTCTGACTCAGTTTATGGAAGTGCGGGGCGGCTCCAGCTATCTCTCGCAGAGTGATCTGCGTTTGCATTTTGGGCTGGGCTCTAGCACCGTCATGGAGAAGGTCGAGGTCGCGTGGCCCAGCGGGGCGAAGGAGACGCTCGATCATCTTCCAGCGGATTTCATTTATATGGTAGTGGAGGGAAGCGGTATCCAGGGGAAGGTTGCTCTAAGCAAGTAGAGCGATTACTTTGGTCGCGTCGTCTGCGTGCCGGGAGTCTGGGTGCGCGAATCATCGTAGATCTTCATTTCCTTAGCGGCGTCCTCGGTGCGGCCTTGATGTTCGTAGGCGAGCGCGAGTTCATGATGGACGTCGGGCGCGCTGGGGTTCGCTTCTTCTAGAGTCTTCAAACGATCGATGCCTTCATCGTAATTTCCACTTCTCGCCAATGCCGCGGCATAAGCGTAGGCCAACTTCGGGGTGGCCGTCATTTGATCTTGCATTGGCCGCAGGGTCTCCACCGTTCCCTGAAAATCCTGGATATTGAAGAGGCTAAAACCCAGTGCGGCTCGTGCGGCTACATCGGCGGGCTGGGCCTGGAGGTGCGCGCGAAGTGGGTCGATCGCTT
Source organism: uncultured Acidobacteriaceae bacterium (assembly GCA_963788555.1). GTDB lineage: Bacteria > Acidobacteriota > Terriglobia > Terriglobales > Acidobacteriaceae > Sulfotelmatobacter. Next base: position 646,153 of record CAWBHM010000012.1, read on the forward strand.
CACGGAACTGGTTGGCGTAGAAGGCGGCCATCCCGAGATTGCGATCGAGTCCTTGGTGCGCAGGATTCCACTGCTTCGCGTTGCTGAGATATTTCACCGCTCCTGCGAAATCATGCTGGTCGGCTGCCGCGACGCCGAGGTTGTTGTATGCGTTGGCGATGGGCAGGCTGATGCGCTGAACGAAGTCCTGCAATAGTTGCCGCTGGTTTGCGTCGACGCCATTTGAGGCGGAATCCGTGGGTGACAGCGGTCCCTCCTTGCGTCCTCGACTCGCGGCTCCGGCCTCTCGGTCGTCGGAGAACTGGCCTCCAGCAGGGCCAAGCTGCTTTTGAATGCTGGACACGATTTTCAGATGTTCCTTCGCTTCGTCGGCGTGGCCGGGCTCACTCAGTAGAACATGCGCGAGAAGGTAGTGGGCTCGTTCCGTCCAGTGGTCTGGCGGCAGATCCTTGCCGATTTCGAGGGTGCGGCGAAGCGTAGCTTCGGCTTCAGCCGGGCGGTTGGTCGCTACATAGGTTTCGGCGAGTTCGAGCAGAGTCTGGCGATCATTTGGATCCAGCGCAGAAGCCTGAAGCAGTTCCTTTTCCGCGAGTGGCCATTCGCGCCGCTCCACTGCGATGTATCCGAGAGTGTAGTAGCTGGAAAAATCCTTGGGATTCAGTTTCAGTTCGGCGCGAAATTCGCGGGTGGCGTCGTCGTATCCAGTGGCTTCGTTACGCAGAAGATAAGCCAGACCGAGTTGGTAATGGACCTGGAGGGCGGTGCTATCGATCTCCATTGCCTTGTGAAATTCGGCGAAGGCTTCGTCCGGATGGCCAGTCTGGCTGTAGGCTCGCCCAATCAAGGTGTGGTTGAACGGCGTGTTGCCCCACTTGCGCAGCATTTGATCGAAGAGCGCGCGAGCCACCTTCGGGTCGCCCGCCAATAAGTAGTTCGTGCCCAGCAGGTATCCGACGTTCACGTCGGGATTCGTGGCAAAGACAGACTGCAACTCCACCTGCGAGGCCTGATAGTCACCCAATTGATACAGGACCTGTCCGAACAAAAGGCGAGCTTGCGCATTTTGCGGATCGAGTTGCACAGCTTTCTCCGCCAAGGTCTTGGCCCGCGAATATTGCATCAGGTTGAAACTTAGGCGGGCATAGTCGATGTAGAATTCTGGATCCGCGGGCGAGAGGTCCAGGGCTGCTTCGTACAACGACATGGCGGCCTCGAACTCACGGGCGCTCGCACGTGCCTGAGCGACACGGTGCAGCGCTTCGATCAAGAACGCACGATACTCCGGTGCCGCCGCCTGTGAGTCCCCGGCCCGGGTAAGGTCTTCCGCTGCCGCGTAGTGGCGCTGCAGAGGATCCTGGTCAGGGCTGGGTTGCTGTGCGGAGGAGGGAGCGAGAAGCAGGGAAAGGAAGAGAGTCGCTGCAATGCAGGAGGTTCTGGCGGAGACTGCGGCCGACAACACGGTCTCCTCAGGCGAGAACGTCATCTCGGCAAGGATAATCTCAGACACCTGCGATAAGGAAGGGCCGTTGTGGTTGAGATCACTGTGGTACGGCGGAAACGGGTTTGGACGCCGGTGGAGGAGCTGGAGGCGCGGGGGGTGCGTCTGCGACATACGGCACATCGATGGATCCCATGCGCCTGCTGAGCTTGTCCTGCACTACGAGCCGGACTCGCACTGCGGAGGGCGGCGGCGCAAATACTACCGGATGCGGGATGCCGTGCTGAGCCTTGATTGCGGCGTACTGTTGCTCGGTGAGTTTCTGATCGGAAGTCTCGTGAAGATACTGCACGGCCTTGCCGTCTTTGTCGAAGGCGCAAACCGCGAAGCTGAGCTGCAAGTTACGGGCGCCGGCATCCGCCGGAGCAAATGTGATTGCATTGGGATCGATCGCGAGGAAATACTTCGCCTGGCCCGGTTGGTCAGCGGGAATTTTCTCTGCCATCACCAAAAGCGCGGTGGCGTTCAGTAAATCCTGGCAGGCGGCTTTTTGCAGATCCAAGTCAGAGCGGCCTGCGTCGGCGGCGGCAGCGCTGTCGTCGGTACGGGCATAGTAGCCTTCGCGATAAGCGAGACGGACGCCGCTTGGTCCCTTTACAACGATGCGATGGAATTCTCCGTGCCACTGGCTGGAGTCAGGATAGTACGCGAGTTCGTAATAGGAAGAACCGTCATTCACGGCGGTCTTCACGCAATCGGCGAGGTCATTGTTGTTCACGCAGGTGCGGCCACCGGTTTGGTCCGCGAGTACATGCATCGATTCCTGGGTAGAGTCGCGATTGATGTTCTCATGCTGCACCGACTGACCAAAGCCCCCGCCAGGCCCCGCGTGTCGCACTCGCGCTGAAGGATCGAAGTTACTGCTCGTACTGAGACCGCCCGCATCCATAGGATAAACAGCCACCTTGGCATCAGCCAAAGCATTGGTGACATCGTTCATCTGGCTCGCATAGGCCCGCATACCGCTGAATTTGTTGTCGCCATCCGGAGCAATCATCAGGGGAAACGAAGACGAAATCCAAAGCAGATTCTTTCGACCTGGATACCCCGCGAGATAGCGGGCAATGCTCCGGAGAGCATCGAGTGTCTCTTGCACTCGGATGTCCATCATGGAAGAGAAGCTCTCGCGCTCGAAAGTTCGGATTGCTGCCAACGTGTCTTCGGTGACGTAGGGTTGAATCTCGAGAATGGCGGAGACGGCGTTGGGATCTTCATGGGAATCGCCCTGCACCAGGCCAGAGTCAAGGGAGAGTGCTTTGGCCGCCGCATCTCGCAACAGTTTCGGATCGGTGGTGAAGGTTTGCAGAAGATGCAGTCTGCGGTCCATGAGATAAACAGCCGTGGGTACGTCCGCCGGAATCGACGCCAACATCTTTACCATCTGGCGGTGCACCTGCATTTGGGAGGCAAGGTCGGTGTTGATGCCGTCGATTAACAGAATGGTGGGGGGAACCGTCAAACTCTGCATAGTTGAAAGATTGCTATACACGCCCGCCGGCATTTGCGCGGGGCCTTTCCCGGCAGCTCGAAGTTCGGGCAGATTCACCTGCTGAAAGGCAGCAATCGACTGTGGCAGTTGATTCTTCTTGGGCATTATTTCTTCGTAAACCTGAAAATCTTTTGCCGTCAGGTTGGGCACCATGTGGCCCTGGTGGTCGTGGGCAACCACTTCCAACGTGACCATTCGCGTGCTCGTCTTCAGGGTGGTCGCGGGCATTGTTTGTGGAGACGCCTGGTTAGCGACGTTGGGCGTCGGCTTGTGCTCAGGATCTTGCCCGAAAACAATAGTGCTGGCGGCTAAGACGATTAGCAATCCTGCCAGGTGACGCCAGTCGCTATGCTGCATCGTACGGCTCCTCCACTTGTGCGGTCATTGGTTTTGTATTCTGCGCCCCCTCGGGAAGCGTTGTCCAGCTTGGTAAGTGCAACGAACTGTAAAAAGCGTTGATGCGCGCTTCGAAGTGGAGGAAACTATAATCTGCGATAGACGGAAGTAGTGTCTTTATGTTCCTATCTAGGTGCCTTTTGTACGCGTTTCCTGCTTGCTCGTTTCATCGCGCTCCGCTACCGGAGGAGTAATCATGGATGGTCTTGCTCGACTGATATGGAGTGTTGCTTCGCGAAGTGTTAGGCATGGCTTATTGGTGGGTCTTTTCGCTGGCACGACTTTGAATTGCCTGGCGTTTCAGGATAGTGCTACTCCGGCCGTATCGAAGGGGACTTCAGGCACTGAGCAGTCCGCGTCGAAGACAACAGCGTCGGCAGAGGTGAGCCCGGGAGCTGCGGAGCGACCCAGGCCATTCCGGACGATTGATCTGCAGCCTCTGGATTTCCGCGCGTTTTCTGCGATCAACAGTCGTGACGGGGCATCTCGCATCACCGTCGATTTCATTGATCAAGACCGGCTTCTGGTGACATTCGAAGGCACGGGGCTGGTGCGGCGTCTTAAGGCGTGCCCCAGCACTCACAACGATCGAATTGTGCATGCCGTGTTATTCGAGTATCCGGGCGGGAAAGAGCTGCGCCGATCCGACTGGTATGTGCACGACCGACGGCGCTATTTGTGGAGACTCGATCCGGGGCGGGCATTGCTTCGAATTGGCGATCGCTTGTTGATTGTCGATCGCGAGTTGAATGAAAAGCCGTTGATGGAAGTGCCAGGCTTAGCGTGGACAGACGTCACTCCAGACGGCAAGCAGTTAATTCTTGAAACTCGTAGGGCGGACCCCACGGATCGCGGGGGAACGGATGAGCGGAAGCCCTCAAAATATGAAGTGCGCTTCGTGGAAATAGCGAGCGGCTCCGTCGTGCGGACACTTACATTGGACCGGTTCACTCCCCTGCAGGCGACCAGTGACGGATACGCCGACGTCGCGCTGAAGAGCGGCTGGGTCTGGCTGGTGCGATTCGGAGTTGCAGAACATCCTCTACATGCGGTGACGCGGGTTCGTTCGGTGTGTGTGCCGGACGTCGAGTACTCGAGCGAAGAGTCGATGCTGATCGGGCGGTGTACGACAGCACAAGGCCGTTACGTGCTGAGCAGCTTTACCACCCGAGGGCAATTCTTGTGGCGGCAGCGCTGGTCGGAGCAGTTGACCGAACCGCTGATTAGCAAGGCAGCGTCGGGATCCCGGTTCGCGGTGTCTACCTTTTCCGCGGCGGAGAAACAATCAAGCGCAGGCAGCGGTGCGACTGCGGAAAAGCCCGACCAGATACAACAGATCGAACTGTTCAATTCCGCGACGGGGACATCTGTTCTGAGGATCGAAACCCAGCCGGCGGTAACTGCAGGGCAGAACTTCGGACTCTCCCCGGATGGAACATCCCTGGCTGTTCTGCACGGTCGGCAGATGGAATTCTACGATCTCCCAAAGCCGACGAGAGAAGAAGACGCAAAGTTTGCAGCCATGGTAGCCCAGACTCCCTCTCTGGCTTCGCAACAGCCGGCTAACGATCCCGCGGAAGACGTGGAACTATCGAGCGACGACAGCGCTCCGGCAACGGCGACGAGTTCGAGGCAGGAGGCGCTGAACGCCCCGCCGATTCCGCCGGGCATCGTGGCTCTAAAGGTGCCGGGTCCGAACGCAACTGACAAACCGAATGGTCCCGGGAAGCCTGTACCAACATTTCACTCGGGAGCACAAGCCGTTGTTGTCGATGTTTTGGTCACGGACGGAAAGGGCCGGCCGGTTACCGGATTGAAGCAGGAAGATTTCACCGTCGCGGAAGATGGCGAAAATCAGCAAATCCGCTATTTTGAGGAGCACTCGCTTGACAGCGAGCAGCCGTCGGCGTCGGTGGCGGACTTCAAGCATGCGACGAACGTTTACAGCAATGTGAGCAGCGCGTCCCACAGTGATGTGGCCACGATGGTTCTGCTCGACACGCTGAATACGCCGGTGCAGGACCAGTACCGGGCACGCGACGCGATGGTTCGCTATATCAAGGACAAGCCAAAAACAGAAAGTTTTGCATTGTCCGTTTTGTCCAGCAATTTGCGACTGGTGCGTGGATTCACGGCGGACGAGAACGAACTGTTGCTGGCGATTCAGGATAAGCGTGCCAAACCCAATGCGTCCTTGATTTCACAAATGGACCAAACCAGCCTGGCGATGATCCGCAATTTCACGCACAGCAACAACAACTCCCAGGATTTGACGCGTGCCTTCGAGACTTCAATGGCTGGGATCGAGCGCTCCATCATGAAGGAGCAACTGAGTCAGGAAGAGATGCGAACTCACCTGACCATTGATGCCTTCGAGCAACTGGCGCGCTATCTTTCGGGAATCCCTGGCCGCAAGAATCTGGTCTGGTTGTCGGCGGCATTTCCGCTGGGAAAATTCGCTGGCAATAACGGTCTGGATGCCGGTCCTTTTCAAGAGGAGCGGGACTTTTCTTCGAGAGTGCGGGAAGCGATGAACTTGTTGGCTTCGGCGCACGTGTCGGTCTATCCGATTGACGTGCGCGGCGTGGCCTCGAATACGGTTTTTGAAGCAGGCACGGCAACGCCCTTCCGGCAGAATCTTCCCAATACGCCGCTAACGAGCCCATCAGGAACCGGTGGCGTGCCTGCTGGTCTGGGGCAGGACGCCAGCACATCGTTGAACATGACGAACGATCATATGGTGCCAAGGCCGGGAGCGGTGGAGGAGAATCAGGAGGAATCGGCGAAGAGAAACTCTGAGCATTCGTCGATGGACGCGATCGCCGAACAAACTGGCGGCAAAGCGTTCTACGGAACCAACGACATTGCTAACGCAGTGCAGCGCACAGTGGAGCAGGCATCGGACTATTACAGCTTGTCGTATTCGCCGACCAATCGCGCCTATGATGGGCGATTTCGGAAGATTCGTTTGAAGCTGGCCAAACGAGGCTACCAGGTTTCGTACCGAGCGGGATACTACGCCGACGATCCGAATCAGCCGCCCAGGAACCGGGAAGCAATGCTCAAGAGTTTAAGCCTTGCCGGCATGACACCGGGCTCGCCACAGTCGCGACAAATTCCTTTTGAGGTGCGCGTCGTGCCTGTGGGAGGACTAAAGCCCGCGAATGCGACTCTAGCCGCAGCGACGAAGCCGGGTACTGACGTGAAGACTGGTCCAGACAGTGTGAAACTGCAGCACTACGTTGTCGATTTTGCGATCTCTGCTTCTCAGCTTCGCTTTGAGCCTGGTCCCGAAGGCAATATGCACGGCCGATTCCAGTTGCTGGCAAACTCGTTCGATCCTGACGGGCATACGCTGTCGCGGTCCTCAAGCACAGCCAGCGCTGAGGTCAAGCCCGTCAACTACGAACAGGTACTAACCGAAGGGCTTCGTCTTCGGCAGGAACTGGATGTGCCTTCGCAGGCAACGTCACTACGCTTGGGTGTGGAAGACCTGTCCAGCCCCCACATCGGGACCGTGGAGTTGGCTTTGCCGGTGCCGGTGGCGAACGATGAACTCGCAGGAAAGAAAGAGAAGATCCTGCCGCCGGTCGAACCCGATTAGGTTGGAAATGCGCGCTGTGGTTCTGTGATCCTTAAGAGCCGCAGATTCCGCAAGTCCTTCAGTCTTTAGACTTCTCGTCAGATTCCCGCCAGGTAGAAAGCCGAAAATCGCTCGAATCAACCACGCCGCGCCCCTCTGGGGGATTCCTGAACCGACCTTTAGACGCGGTGGACCCGATCAAGTTGGGGTAGGGCCGGCCGGATCTGGCGAAAGGCGTGTATTCTCTGCAAAAAATCGATTTTTTTGCTTGACAGTCGTTGACAAACAAAGGTACAAGATGGCTCCACGAAAGTGGAAACGATCACGGAGTGTTTCTGTTGGTGAGAGATTTGGCGAATCTGGCGTGCATTCGGAGGAGAACAATGACGAGGCATAACGCTAGTACCTGCTACCCATCCCTGTTACTTGTAGTTCTGGCCGTTTTGCTGATTCAGTTGCCCGCCGTTGGACAAGTCTCCCACGGCTCATTGAGCGGCACGGTAACCGACGCGACGAACGCGGTCGTTCCGAACGCGCAAATTATCCTCGTCAACGAAGCGTCAGGCACGACCCGAAAAACCGTTTCGAACAGCGTCGGTTATTTCGACTTTGCCGCCATCGAGCCCGGCACCTATGACGTGACTATTACCGCCAAAGGGTTCTCTGGTTGGGAACAGAAGGGCATCGTCTTCAATCAGGCTGAAAATCGAAGTTTGCCGAACATCTCCTTGAAGCCGGGAAGCGAGACGGAAAAGATTGAGGTGCAGGCCGCCTCAGAGGCGGTTCCACTCGACACAGGTGAAAGCCGGTTGACCCTGAACAATAACATGGTCACCGAGTTGGCCATTCAAGGGCGCGACGCCGCCGAGTTGATCAAGCTGATGCCGGGCATGGGAATGAACACGGGCCTCAATCAGACCCAGTTCAGCAGTCTCACGACGCAGACCAACTCCGGACCGATTGGACAGTACAGCGCCAACGGCGGACAGCCGTATGGTGGTCTTTCGATGACGACGGACGGCGCGCAGATTGTCGATCCGGGCAACCAGGGAACACAAATTGCCAATATCAACCAGGATCAGACCGCTGAAGTTACGATTCTGAACTCGGCGTTCGGCGCTGACGCGGCCAAGGGCCCTGTGACGTTCCAGGCGATCGGCAAGAGTGGCGGCAACGCTTTCCACGGCGACGCGTATCTGTACACGCGCAACGGGGCCTTCAACTCATACGACGCCTACACGCATGCGCTGCATGTGAACGCCCCGACGAACTCCGCTTTCCTGGCACCCCAAGACTCCTACTACTACCCAGGCTTCACCTTGGGTGGCCCGGTGTTGATTCCGGGAACGAGCTTCAACAAGAATCGCGACAAGCTGTTTTTCTTCACCGGCTACGAATACATGAAGCAATCGCCGGCAGGTACGGTGCACCAGCTTCTGGTTCCGACGCAGCAGATGCTGGGTGGCGACTTTAGTCAAGCGTCGTTGACGTCCGCAGGCTACAATTTTGTTACGGCGGGCGGCATGGCGGCGGTTCCCTGCGCGCCGGCGCAATCCGGTCAATGGTGGTACGGAAACTTCTGCGGAACGACGGGCGGGCAAGCGATCGCTAACAACCCCAGTGGTTCCGGCATTATCCCGACTTCGCTGATCGATCCGAACTCAGCTGCCTTGGCAACGTTGTTCCCCAAGCCCAATGAGAGTCCGAGCCAAAGCAACCCGTTCAACTACGCCTACCTGGATAATCCGCCGGTGAACCGTTGGGAGTACCGGCTGAAACTCGATTACAACCTGACGCAGAACACGCACATTTCCGGGTCGTACACCCTGCAGAAGGAGACGGATATCAACAACTTTGGTGTCTGGTGGGAGCCGGGCACCACCCTACCCTATCCAACGTCGATGCCGGCAGCTCAAACTTCGAGAACCATCGCTGTCAATGTCACGCACGTATTCAGCCCGACGCTTACGAATGATTTGACCTTCGCCTACGCCTACTTCCTGAACCCGGTGAAGCCAGCCAATGCATCTGCTGTTGATCCCTCCAAGATCGGATATACGGCGCACGGGCCATTCAATCCGTCCATTACTCCGGCGATTCCGAACATGGTCAGCTGGGGCTGCAATACGGGCAGTACGAGCGGATGCTTCCCGGGCTACTATGCGCCCACTTTTGCCGGTGGGTTCCAAGGCGGAGCTTTCGGCAAGGACTCGAACGTTCCCTCCATCAGCGACAACGTCTCTAAAGTCTGGGGAACGCACAGCCTGAAGTTTGGTTTCTATTGGGACTCCAATAGCAACCATCAGACGGAAGGCTACGGCAACTGGGGTCAGGGCGAATACGTCTTCGACAACTACGCCAACTACACGACTGGCAACACCATGGCTGATTTCCTGCTCGGCCATGCTGCCAGCTACAACCAGACCAGCAAGATTCCAGTAAACGATGGAAAGTACCACCAAGTCTCGCTGTATGCGATGGATTCGTGGAAAGCCTCGCGCAAACTGACACTTACCTTCGGACTGCGGTTGGATCACGAAGGTCAGTGGTACGTAAACAACGGCTTGGGACTTGCAGTATTCAATCCCGCGACCTTTATAGCAACAATACATCCACGGCACCTCAATTTACCGGCCTGGATTGGCACGCGAAGAATAGTAGTGTTCCGATGTCAGGGTGGGCGTCTCCGACGTTCTACTATGCGCCGCGTATCGGCGTTGCGTATGACTTGTTTGGGGATGGACACACCGTGTTGCGTGGTGGGTTTGGCACGTATCGGTGGCAAGTCGCCTACAACGATGCCAGTGCGGGCGTGGACGTAGCCCAAGGTGTGGTTACCGCCAATATCAGCAATATTCAATCTTTGGCCCAAGCTTCTACGGCAGCGCCGCCTACCTTTACTCCGGGACCGGGGGCAAACGGTAGCGTGACTGTATTGAAGTTAGGAGATAGCAGGACTCCCTACACCAACAACTGGGACTTTATTGTTTCGCAGCGAGTGCCGGGAAACTCGACACTGGAATTGGAGTATGCGGGGAATGCGACGCGAAATGCTCTATTGGCGGGCAACGGGTCCAACCAAGCATTTTACCCTAATATCAACAAGATTCCATACGGTGCGCTATTTGGAGTCGATCCGGTGACCGGGGTCAACAGCTGGCAAACGAGTTGTGCATCGAGCACGGGATGCGCGATTAGCACGAGTAACAACTATCAGGATTTCCGCCCGTATGCGAACTATCAACAGGCGCTGGATGTCAACAGCCACGGCAGTTACTCCAACTACAACGCTCTGATGGCAACCTGGCAGAAGCAGAGGGGCCGCTATACCTTCATGGCGAACTACACCTTCAGCAAGCTACTTGGTATCGAGACGGGCAGACCGACAACGGCAATGGCGACGGCACGATGGTCGAACCATTCAGTCTCGCCAATAACTATGGCGTCCTTGCTTACGACCACACGCATATCTTCAATGTTGCGTATGTGATCAAGTTGCCGAGCCCGGTACACAGCAACGCGTTCGGGCAGGCTGCGCTCGATGGCTGGGAATTCTCTGGCGTCACCCAGTACCAGAAAGGCGCTCCGCTACAGCCCAATACCAACGGCACCCTCAAGATGGGGTTTGCTCCCGCGGAGACATTTGATGCGACGCATTCACTCAATGCGAATGGAGCCCCCGGCAACAACGTGCTGGGGACCGACTCGGGAGTGCTGCTGCCTCAACTGATCTGTAACCCGCGACAGGGACTGAAAGCGGGGCAATACTACAATCCCAGCTGTTTCTCGTCGCCTCTGCCGCGGCAAGACGGTGTCTTGGGATCACAAGCTGGGGTGAACGGTCCGTATATGTGGCCCTATATTCACGGACCGGCGTATCTGGACTTTGATCTGTCTCTCTACAAGACCTTCAAGATCAAAGAGAGCAAGAACATCCAATTCCGGGTAAACGCGTTCAACTTCGTGAATCACCCATTGTCACAGTTTGGCACGGGGAACGATGTCAATCTCTCACTCAATAGCTTCGCGACTGTCGGGAATGTCCCTTATAGCTCGGGCGGTATACCAGTGACCCCGGCGTCCTGCCCGGCTCCAGTCCTGATTGGCACCGGGACTTCCGCTGGCTATTGGGCTCCTCCGGGCTGCAACGTCAACCCCATCAGCAACGGCAAACCGGAATATAAGGTGGGCCGCCGCGTGATGGAATTCGCTGTGAAGTTCAACTTCTAGAGAAACGCGTAAGGAAGGTCAGGGGTGGCCGACGAGGCCACCCTTTTTTTGTGCAGAGAGCTTGGAGTACGCGACAATATTGAAGTGACGAAATTAAGCGAGTATGGCGTTCGGGGGTGGCCCTTCGGCTGCGGACGGAGTTTTTGCAGGCCACGAAGTCTAGCCGTACGGAGCGTCCGGCTGTGCGTAGCAGTGCTAGCTTTCGCAGCGTTCTCGTTCTCACAAAATCCCGAGCCTCCTAACTTCGAACAGATTGCACAACGCGCCGAGCAGGCTCGGAAATCAAATCGAAGCGAAGAGGCGGTTTCTCTCTACAAAGAAGGCGTAGGTCTGCATCCCAGCTGGGATGAAGGCTGGTGGTATCTTGGGACGGGCCTATACGAACTGAAGCGCTACGCGGAGGCGCAGACCGCTTTCCAGCGGCTTTCAGTGCTCACCCCGCAAAACGGTTCGGCGTGGGCGTTGCTCGGGCTCTGCGAATTTCAGGTGGCGGACTACCCGGCTTCGCTCCAACACTTGCTGAAAGCGGAGGAGTTGGGTACTCCCGAATATCGGGAGATGGTGCCCGTCGTGCATTATCATGCCGCGCTGCTGCTGAATCGCGAAGGAGAGTTTGACCGGGCGCGGGAGCAGTTGCAGCCATTTGAGACCGAGGGGGTCAACAGTCCACAGATTCTGGATGCGGCGGGGATCAATGCACTGCGGCTGCGGGTGTTGCCTTCGGAAATTCCGGCGGAAAAACGTGTTCTCGTCACGAAGGTAGGACAGGCCACGTGGCGGCCTTACAACGCCGGTCATCCCGAACAAGGCGAGAAACTCTTCCAGGAGCTGGTGGCCGCGTATCCCAAGGAGCCGAATCTGAACTATGCATATGGAGCCTATTTGCTCGGGAGCGATCCGGAGAGGGCGCTGGGAGAGTTTGAGCAGGAGTTGAAGGTCAATCCAGAGAATGTGCTGGCGCGGCTGCAGATTGTTTATCTCTACCTGAAGCAGGGCGCCGCGGAGAAGGGGCTGACGCTGGCGACCGAGGCGGTGAAGATGGATCCGGAGTCTGTGATGGCCCACAATGCGCTGGGGCGTGTGCTGCTGGAGAGCGGACAGACGGATGCAGCGATTGAGCAACTGCAAGCCGCGGAGCGTCTGGCGCCGGAGATCGCCGAAAGTCACTTCAGCCTCGCTGAGGCTTACCGAAGCGCAGGAAAGAAAGACGCGGCGGCGAAGGAGATGGCGGAGTTCGAGAGATTGAAGAAGAAGACATCTGGAAGTGGAAAGCTGGCATCGCAATAAGAGATTGTCTCGGCTATGTACGCCTGGGACTAGAATGCAAGCGTATGCGTTTGTTTGCCACACTAGGTATTCTCTGCGCTCTTTGCCTGACGCCTGTTTGGCGGCGCAGCCCTCCCCGTCGCCGGTCATTGACCTTGGTTGGCTGAAGGCGAGTCAGACCCGGGAGGTGGCTGGTTCTGACCTCATTGCATCGCTCATTCTCTGGGAGAACATCAAGGTTGGCGACGTCATTGTGAAGGTAGATGACCAGCGCGTGGACACTTTGAACGCGCTTAGTGCTGCCCTAATCCTGGGTCATATCGTGCTGGGCGCGGAGGTCGGCGCGGAGACCGTCACCGTACTAAAGAGACCGAACGACGCGAAGATTGAACCTGTTTCGTCCGGAGGAGCCCCTGGTTAGGCGGGCGGCGCCCTTCTATCACGGTCCCATTTTCAGCAAGAGCTATCGGCCTTCTCCGCCTCGTTATTCCAAAGATGCTCCCGCGCCGCAACTCTCATTGCCCGACGTAGCGGGGAGCATTCACCAATGGCAGTACGGTCCCCGCTGGACCCTTGTCCACGTGTGGTCGACTTGGTGCGGCCCTTGCTGGAGGGATGTCGCTGCGTTAAACGAGATTCTCAATCCTGCTCCCGCTACTTTGGCTTTGTTTGCTGTCGCAATCAATGACGATGCGAAGAGTATTGAAGCCTTTTCGCTCCGTTATCCGATGAAGTTCGAAACCTTTCTTGGCGGGCCATCCGGGGGGGCGTTTACAAAGGACCTTGCCGTGGGCGCGCTGCCGACCACTCTCCTCATAGATCCATCGGGGCGCGTAGTCTTTGTCGGAGCGGGCTCAGGGTCACTGGCGTCTGCCATGCAGATATTTCGGCAATTGAAATTGCAATAGAGACGCTGTCAGGGTTTTGAGACGTGATTCGCCGAAGGTGAGGCTTTTGGGTTTGGGGGAACCGCGACGTCTCCCTCTTCGATCGAAACCACGCGGTCTCCCTGAACATTCTGCAGAATCTGCTTGATCCCGCTGGGCCAGAGGATTTCGATCTCCTTCGCGGTCTTCGACGTTCCGAGACCGAAATGCACCCGGCTGTCACTTGAGGACGCATAGCCGACGCTCGTAGTGACCTCGTTGTATTGCTGCGATCCGTCTTCTGCTGTCAGCCTGATGCGTGCACTGATTGCCATGCGGTTGCTGGTCTTGCCGCGCAGTTGCAGGATGATCCAATGATTGCTGGTCTGCGTCACGTTGTGAAAGATCTTGGCCGGTCCATTTACGACTGACACCACGATGTCCATCCGTCCATCATTGTCCAGATCGCCGATGGCTGCGCCCCGGTGGATAGCGGGGAGTTGGAATGCTGCCCCGCTTCCTGGGCTGACATTCTGAAACTTTCCATTGCCCAGATTCCGCAGGACAACATTCGGGGATGCATAGGGGCGGGCGGTGAATTGGTCGATGTTGTCGAGCACGTCGGAGCGGGCGGCGAACAAATCCTTCCAGCCGTCATTGTCGAGATCAACGATGGCGTTCGACCATCCAGCCATTCTCAGGGTTTGCCATGCCAGGCCGCTGCGCTCGCTGGAGTTCTCGAATTCGCCTCCGCCGCGGTTGAGAAACAGAGGAAAAGTTTGCATGGGCAGGGCCGTGACCCAGATGTCGGGGCGCCCATCGTTGTTGATGTCGCGAAAATCCGCGCCCATGCTTGAAATGCTTCGGCCGTCCTGGGCATAAGCCACCGCCGCGGAAACGCCGACTTCTTCAAAGCGCTTGCCGCCGACGTTATGAAACAGAAAGTTAGGGCTGTCATCGTTGGCTACGAAGATATCGGGGAAACCATCGCCGTCGTAGTCGGCGATCGCGATTCCCATGCCGCGTCCAAGATACTTGGAGATGCCGGTTTCCTGCGAGACGTCGGTGAAGGTTCCGTCTCCGTTGTTGCGGTAAAGAGTGTTGGGAAGGGGTTCGTAGTACAGAGGGCTGCAGTAACTGCGAACGCGCGCCATCATGCAGACCGGGTCTTTGTTGACTTCCCACTTCACATAGTTCGAGACAAACAGATCGAGCAAACCATCATTGTTGTAATCGACCCACGCGGCGGCGACCGACCACATTTTCTTGCCGTCGAACGTTCCTCCGGCCACGCCGGCTTTGGCGGTGACGTCGGTGAAGGTGCCGTTTCCGTTATTGTGAAAAAGATGATTGCTGGTCACGCTGGCCACGTAGATATCGGGCCAACCGTCATTGTCGTAATCGCCGACCGCGACCCCGATGTCGTATCCGTCGCCGCCCACTCCAGCCTTCTCGGTGACGTCGGTGAAGGTGCCGTCATGATTGTTGCGGTACAGGCGATTGCGGAATTGAGGGCTGTCTTTTTTCAGCGAGGGGATGGCAGCGCCGTTCACAAAGTAGATGTCGAGATAGCCATCGCCGTCATAGTCCAACAGAGCGACGCCACCTACCACGGACTCGGGTTGGTTCTTGTTGGGCGTCGCCGAGTTGTCGAGTACGAAGTTGACGCCGGCTTGCTTGGCGATCTCGTCGAAGGTGATGGGGCTTGGCGCGGGCGATGGTGTCTGGAGAACAGGGTTGGAAGAACCCAAGCCAGATGCGGCTTTCAGAGCCATCACCGAAATCAAGATGATCGATGTCGGCAGACAGAGTCCCCAAATCAAGAGCGTTCGCGATCGCACACGCAAAGAAATCCTGCCTCCGATAGCGAGAAGTCATCAGTGTATCCCACTCACGCGGAGCGGCGAAGGCACGCCCGGCTGCGCATCACTGCGCCTTGGGAACGACGACAGTGCTGACCGTATACGGCGGGACGTCGACGGAGAACGTTGTGCCCAATCCGCTCATTTTCTTTCCTGAGACAGAATTACCATCCGCAGGATTGGTCTTTCCATAATCGAAGCGCATGCCATCGCTGGCGAGCTTCGCGCCGTTTACCGTTACCTTCACGGTTGTGCCATTCTTGGGGTCTTTGTTAATCAACATCAGGCCCAGAGTGCCGTCCTGGTGCTTCGCCGCGTGTACGGAGAGCAAGGAACTGCTGGACGCAGCGCTAACAAGTGCGTCGTTGAAGTTGAGAAGGGCGTGCACCATCTGCATGCCAAAGTAAGCGGGGCCGGGCGTGTTTCGTGGACTCAGGAACGAACTGGCGTGCAGATCGGACCAGTCAACATTGATGGCGCCATATTCCACCAGGCTGGGATAGGCGTCCGCTGCGAAGAGTCCGGTGACGATGTCTTCCGATTCCGGAATTCGGGCGAACGGCATGGGGCCGAGTTCGGTGACTGCGAATTGCTTATTGCGAGCATTGGCACCGCAGTATTTTTGCAGCAGTTCGTACAGCCCCGACATGATCGGGCGGAGTTGTTCCTGCGGCGCGGCGAGCAACGCATAACTGTCCAGATCCTTCCAGCCGGATGCTTCGGTGGTTGCTCCCGCGTACCAGTGCAGAGCCACGAAATCAATGTCGTTTCCGGCGACACTCAGGACGCCGCGATCCCAATCGAGTGATCTGCCGAAGTCTTTGTCCACGCTGATAGCCACGTCCTGCACCGACTTCCCGGTTACGGGATCCACGTTCCATTCGGAGCGGTTCACCTGCCCAGTCACCGGCAGGTCTAACGAAGCGCCAACCTTGATCCTTGGATCCACTGCCTTCATGGCTTTGATGAATTGCACCAAGTCCTTGCCGTAGGTGTCGGGCGAAAGGCTCGGGTTCTTCTTTCTCTGTTTTTCATTCGCCTTCGCGTCCTTTGTATAGGGAGCGTGAAGGTCCGCTTCGGTGCCTCCACCGCCGTAGAAGCCATTCTGGAAAACTTCGTTGCCTACTTCCCAGTACTTGATACCGAAGGCTGTGGGGTGCTGAATACGTAGAAAATTTTTGCCGTCATCGGGCTCGACCGGAGCAGATGCTCGCAATGAGGCCCAGTACCCAACGGTTTGCCAGTCGTAGCCAGTAGAGTCTTTGCCGATGACCTTGGTATCGGCGGGAGTGCCGTTGAGGTAGGCTACCCAGGCAGCGGCTTCCGTAGGCTCTCCGCCGCTGGAGCCATTCGCATTGGAGCCATAGTTGATCGTAAAAATGCTGGTTCCGAATTGCTCAACGTAGGCCATGAAATGTCCGAGTCCGTTGGCCGGAGCGTAGTTCGACTGAATGGGTCCTACTGCGTCAGTGGCTTTGAAGGTGGACCAATGATAGCCGTTGGAATACTTTCCGCCAGGATAGCGAAGAGTCGTGATCCCCGCGGCGTGCAGAAGGTTGGGGATCTCCGGGTCGGACAAATGGTCGTCGGACACCATGACGTGAACTCCCATGGCCCAGGGCGCCATGATGGTACGAACCTTGTCCATGTCGACGGTCACTTTTACCTCTTTGGGGATCTTGCCTTGGTGAACCTCATTCTGCTGGATCTTGGACTCCATGTCGGAGCGGGTCTGGTCGACTTTCCAGTCCGGGGGCCGGCTATCGAGCTGGCCCAGCACCGGTCGAACCAGCAGCACAACGACTACGGCCATGGCGAATGCATTGGCCGAGCAAACTGTCCTTTTCATAGTCCTGGTGCCTCCCATACAAAGGTGTTCAGTGGTCAATTACGGAGTGACAGTAATTTGCTTTCCGGCGTACTGCACAACCTTGTCAACTCGATCTGCCGGGCTCACTCCCACTCCGTGGTCCTTGTTCACGAAAATCACATGGAACGTTCGGTTTTCCAGCATGCCCGGAAACTGTCCTTTGCGATCGCCGATGGTTAATGTGTGTCCGTCGTCGTCCCAGCGCAACGGGATGGTCGCGTAGGCCCCTTTTTCGTAATCGTAGTTATCGTTTTCGTCTTCGTAGAGGGAGAAGTCTCCGTTGGCGCCGCGGTAAATACGAAGTTCAATCGGGTCGGCAGCTTTTTGGGTGGACCACTCTTCGTCGGGTCCCAGCGGGAGAATGGATCCCGCGCGCACATATAGCGGGAGACGATCCAGAGGGGCGTTCGCGCTGGCGGTGTGTCCACCTTCGACGACAGATCCCTCCCAGAAGTCGTACCACTTGGCGTTGGGCAGATAAACTTGCCGGGTTGTGGCTGCAGGATCAGTGACCGGATTCACCAGGAACGCCGGGCCGAACATAAATTGGTCGCCAACATTTTGGGCGCGAGTGTCGTTACGAAAATCCATCACCAGTGGCCGCATTGGCGTGTAGCCTTCGCTGGTGGTCTTCCACGCTAACGAATAAATATAAGGCAGCATACGGTAGCGCAGGCGATCGAAGTTCACCAGAATAGTCTGTGCGTCCGGACCGTAGGACCACAATTCGTTTTCGTCGGGATTACGAGTGCCGTGAACGCGCAGGATGGGATTGAAGGTGCCGTACTGAAACCAGCGAATAAACAGTTCGCGAAAGGCGGGATCGGTGGGACTGCCGAAGACGAATCCGCCGATATCTGTGGTCCAGTAGGGAATGCCGGAAAGCGCGAAATTCAAACCTGCCGGAACCTGCCGCCGGAAGCTGAGCCAGTCGGAGTTGATGTCGCCCGACCATGCCGTCACTCCATTTCGTTGCGATCCGGCGAACGCGGATCGTGACAAGATAAAGACGCGCTTCTTGTCCGATGCACTGCGTTGTCCTTGATAAACGCCTTGAGTGTCGAGCAGAGGATAGGCATTGACGTAACGATCTCCACTGCCGGCAGCAAGCTTGTGACCGAGCAAGATGTTTTCTTCCTGGCCCTCGGTTTCAGGTTCGGTCGTGTCCATCCACCAGGCATCGAGTCCGATGCTAAACAGTCCTTTGTTCACTTCGTCCCAATAATACTTGCGAGCCTCGGGGCTGGTGGCGTCGTACACGGCCATGGCATCGGTGTGATATGGCGGCTTCGCATATTTGAACTTGTCCACGAACCAGCCCTTGCTCTGCATGTAGTCGTAATTCGTAGAGCCGGGCTCGAAGAACGGCCAGATCGAAATCATCAGGTGGAAGTTTTCGCTGTGAAGTTGATCTACCATTCCTTTTGGATCGGGATAATTTTTGTTGAAGATGAATTCGCCTTTGCGGTTCCACCAGAACCAGTCTTGCACAATGTTATCGACTGGAATGTGCAAGTCGCGGTATTTGCGGGCTACGCCGAGGATTTCATCCTGTGATTTGTAGCGGTTCTTGCATTGCCAGAAGCCATAGGCCCACTTGCCAAACATTGGAACCTGTCCGGTGAGGTCTCGATAGCTGGCAATGATTTTGTCGAACTCGGGACCGTAGAGGAAGTAGTAATCGATGACGTCCGCAACCTCGGAACTGATGTAGAGATAGTTTGCGAAACGGTTGTTGAACCGGCTGCGCGCCGTGCTGTTCCAGAAAATGCCGTACCCTTTGCTCGATAACATCAGGGGCACGGCGATGTTGCTGTTTTCCTGGGAGATGTCGACCGAGTCTCCCCGATAGTTCCATACCCCAGCCTGATGCTGGCCCAGACCGTAGAGCGCTTCGTGGGAACCGTAGATGCTGATAAAGGACTCGGCGCGGTAGGTGTCTTCGCCGTTCACCTTTACTGGCGTCAGGCTGCGAGATGCTTCTTGCAGCAGCGAACCGCCATTCACCTCAGAGTAGCCGATCGCCCCGTCCTTTTTCGTGATCGTAATCTTCAGCAGGGAAGTCGTGAGCGTGACAGCGTCGTCGGTGGATTGCATCGTCCATTGGGCGGCAGGCCAACTTTCCTTAATGACGACGAGCTCCTTTTGCTTCGGGAACGTGGCGGTGGGGGAATATCGGACGCGGATGACCGAGTCGGAGCACACCTGCACTTTCAAAGTGCCGGTTCCCATGGCGAGGATGACGCCGTCCGTGTCCTGCTGCACCGCCTTCACTGGATTCATCGCGGTCCACTGTGCCTGGGCAACCGTGGCATAGAACATGCAAATCAGAATGGCTGACAGGAGTGAAGCCGGCAACCTTTTCGGGTATCTATCATTCATGATTGATTTCGCTCTCCGCGTACTATAGCTATGGGTTAACCTCAAGTGGGATGACGGTGGTGTCTACCGAATTGGCTCCGACCATGAGATCGAACGTGCCCGGCTCGACCACGCGACCCATGTTTACGTCGATCAGCGATAAGTCTTCCGGCGTTACTGTGAAGTCGACCGTGACCTTCTGACCGGGTTCGATGGTAATGCGTTTGAAGCCACGCAATTGCTTTACGGGGCGAGTGACCGAGGCCACTCGCTGGTGAATATACAGCTGAGCGACTTCGTCTCCGGCGCGGTTGCCGGTATTGGTAATGTCGACGGACACCTTGGCCGAGCCACCGGTGCGAATGGTCTTCGGTTCGACTCGCACGTTCTCGAAACGGAATTGCGTATAGCTAAGTCCGTAGCCAAACGGAAACATCGGCTCACGACCGTCGAACAAATAACTACGGTTTCGCGAGGGTTTGTGGTCGTAGAAATCAGGAAGCTGCCCAACGGAACGAGGAAAGCTGATGGGCAGTTTTCCGCCGGGGTTGACGTCGCCGAATAGAACGTTGGCCGCGGCAGTTCCGCCTTGCTCACCTAAGTACCAGCCTTCCAGAATTGCGGGAACGTTCTCGTTTGCGTAGTTGATCGAAAGGGGACGACCGTTAATCAGAAACACGATCGTGGGCTTGCCGGTCTCGACTACGGCGCGGATTAAGGCTTCCTGCGAGCCAAGGAGATCCAGGGAATCGCGGTCTCCTAGGTGCTGCTCCGACCAGGCCTCGCGGTTGGTGCTCTCATTCTCTCCGACGACGACAATGGCAACGTCAGATTGGCGCGCGACCGCGGCCGCAGCGCGAATGGTTTCGAGTTCCGCTTTCGGATCAGGCTGTGTAACTTTGTTCTCGTACCATGCTGACCAGCCTTGCTTGCCGGTCGTGATCTTGCAGCCTTCCGCATAGAGGACCTTGACGCCCTCGCCTGCGCGCTTACGGATGCCGTCGAGAATGCTGATCTGATTTCCCGGCCCCGGATCGCGGCTGTATCCGCCCAGGTGAACGTCGGCGGCATTCGGCCCAATGACGGCGATGATTTTCAACTTCTTCAGATCCAGCGGCAGGAGGTTGTTGTCGTTCTTGAGCAGGACGATCGATTTCTGCGCGACCTTCAGTGCCAGTTGCTGGTGTTCCGGGCTATTCGTGATCTTCTGCGCGTAGTCGGGGTCGACGTATGGATTCTCGAAGAGGCCGAGACGGATTTTTGCCTCCAGCACGCGCTGTACGGCTTGATCGAGTTCAGCCTGGGGAATTTTGCCATCGCGAACCTGATCCACGAGCGTGGCGTAGACTGAGCCATCCGATAAGTCGTAGTCAACACCGGCGGCTAGCGCCTTGCGCGCGGCGTCTGCGAAATCGGCGGCAACATGGTGGGTTTCGACCAGCATTTGCAGGCCGTTTCCGTCGGAGGTAACATAGCCGCGAAAGCCCCATTCCTGGCGGAGCACGCGGTCCAGCAGCCAGCGATTCACGTGGCTGGGGATGCCGTCGATTTCGTTGTAAGAAGCCATCACACTGCCCACATGGGCCTCTTGCACGGCGCTGTGGAAGGGAACAAGAAACGTTTCGCGTAAATCCCGTTCCGAAAAATTCGCCGGTGCGGTATTGGTGCCGCTCTCCGGTTGGCCGTGAGCGGCAAAGTGTTTCATCGTGGCCATTACGTGATGGCGGTCAATGTTCCAGGTGGTTCCCTGCAATCCGTTGATGGCCGCCACGCCCATACGCGATACGAGATAGGGATCTTCGCCGTAGGTTTCTTCAGTTCTGCCCCAGCGCGGATCGCGCGACAGATCCAGCACGGGCGTGAAAGCCTGATTGACTCCGGCGGAGGCCATCTCGTCCGCCGCGGCGGTGAAGACCTGCTGGACGAGTTCGGGGTCCCATGTGCTGGCCAATCCGAGCACTTGCGGAAAACTGGTACTGCCATAGGCCATGAATCCGTGGAGGGCTTCGCCCTGGAAGAGAGTTGGGATTCCCAGGCGCGTCTTTTCCATCAGGAAGTGTTGAGCCTTGTTGCGAGCCTCAGCCGCATCGTGAGCGCTCACCTGCGAATCTTCCCGAAACATCTTACGTAAGCCTTCGAATATTTCTTTTCCTTCGGGGCTCGCTGTGGCAATTGCCCGGCGTCTGCCACCTGCGAGTTGGTCGACCTTCTCCTCCAGCGTCATTCGCTTGACCAAGTCGGCGGCGCGAATCTGGGCGGGAAGGCTCGGATTGCGGTACGCGGGCTGGGTCTCCTGGCACAAGCAGGATAGGAGGAATACGCCGAGAGCAGCGAAACTTAACACGTACTGCCGAAGCATCCAGCCTCCTTGGATGGTGATTGCAACCTACCGAAACGTATTCCGTAAACGATTCCGCGAAAATTCCAAACGGCCGCGAACTTGAAAGAGAAGCGGAGATGACATGTCAACCCCACTCCAGGCCTCAACGCGTGGGCCGTGCCCCTTTGCCGTAACGGTTATGTTACTGAAGAAAAGCATTTTCGAGAAAAACGATTTTTTCGCGGTTTCCCGCATCGACAACGAAGCAGGAAGTTGCGGGAAACCGCACCTAGAACCGCAGGGCATGCTTGTAGTGTTTCCGCAGCCTCATTAGGTCTTTCCGTGATTGTGGTTCGCTTTGCCTGGTCACCTCGGATAGGATCTCCGTTGTGCCGTGTTAGCGAGATCGCTGCGGATCCGGGGGTGGGTTGAGTCACTCCCACTTTGGCTGGTCTTCGTGAATCGTAATATAGCGATCAATGGGGAGGTCGGTAAGCCTCTGGACGGCTCCACTCGGTTGCGGCCATTTGATTTCTACCCAATCCAACTTCGTGCGATTCCCAAGGCCCAACACCATGCGCGGATCGTGCGAGGAGAGGTAGCTTCCGCCGCCGACTTTCATGCGGCTACGCTTCAAGTCGCCGGCCTGATATGTGACGACGGCGCCAACCGCGTCAATATTCGCTTTCTTGCCAATCAGCTTAAGGCCCAGCCAGTGATTCTGACGGCCCGCGTTGTTTTGCAGGAGCACGGGAGGTTCGTCGTTGCAGGAAATCAGCACATCCACCGCGCCATCATTGTTGAAATCGCCGAGGGCGAGACCTCGTGCGGAGATGGGACGCGCAAAAGCGGGACCGCTCTCGCGGCTCACGTTCTTCATGCGCCGCCAGTGTTGTGGAAGAGCAGCAGCGGCTCGCGGTAGGCCACGTTGTCGTAAATCTTCTCGATCAGGTCGTCGGGATGCCCGTTGGCGATCATGAGATCGAGGTTGCCGTCATTGTCGTAGTCAAGAAACTTTAATCCCCATCCGCTCATCAGCTTCGTGGCGCTGGCAATGCCGGCAGGCGCCGCGATGTCATCGAACGATTCATTGCGCGTATTCTGATAAAAGCCGTCGAGTTCGTGGTTCAGGTTGGTCACGAACAGATCCATCCATCCATCTTGATTGAGGTCGGCAGAATCGACGCCCATGCCCGAGCGTGCCTTCCCTCCTTCGCCGAAGGCGACGCCTGAGGTAAACCCGACCTCTTCAAAGCGCTGCCCCTTGCGGTTCATGAAGAGAAAATTGGCGACCGTGTCGTTGGAGACGAAGAGGTCCATCCAACCATCATTATTGACGTCTGTGGCCACCACTCCCCAAGACTTGCCGGGATTGTCGGCAATTCCCATCTTCTGGCTGACGTCGGTAAAGGTGCCATCGCCGTTGTTATGAAACAACCAACTCGCCATCGGTGAATAGATTCGCGGATAGCAATACTCATTCAGTCCCTTGATCGCGGGAATATTTGGCGCGCCGCAATTGTGATGCTTGGATTTGTCGAAATCGACGAAGCGGCAGACGAAGAGGTCGAGTCGTCCGTCATTGTCGTAATCGAACCATACCGCGCTGGAAGCCCATCCCGGAGCAGCGACGCCCGCGTGGTCGGTAACATCGGTGAAGGTGCCATCGCCGTTGTTGCGATACAGAATGCTGCGCCCATACTGGGTGAGATAGAGGTCAGGGAATCCGTCCGCATTGTAGTCGCCGACCGCGACCCCCATGCCGTAGCCGCCACCCGCGACGCCTGCCTTTTCGGTGACGTCAGTGAAGGTGCCGTCACGGTTATTCCTGTAAAGAGCGTTTCGCAAAGGTTGCGTCGGCGTAAATATGTCGCACGGCCCGCTGTTTACGAAATAGAGGTCCATCCAACCGTCGCTGTCATAGTCGAGAAACGCGCAACCCGCGCCGGTGGATTGGGGCAGATACTTTTCCGGGGATAGGCCGGCGGTGTGCTTCCAGCGAATGCCGCTGGACGAGGGCGGTACTTCAGAGAACGGGTCCGGCGTGGAATCAGCCGCAAGAGCGAGCTTGCCGAGGGTAGGGACTGCGAATGTCCCGGCAAGGAGTTTCAGAAATTCTCTTCGTCTGACGCCAGAAAGACCTCCGGGATGGGGCGACATCGCTACTTCGTGCTCCCGCGCAGGAGAGCCTGAAGGCTGCTGTTTCTCCATGGCCGTCGCTGCTCTCCGTTTCACGGCTTCGAGCGCCTCTGAGGTCTGGCGTTGCAAAGCGGCCTCGCGGTTTGCGTCCTGTTTGCGTCCCGCTCCCGTGTAGGCAACCGCTAACTGATAGTGTCCGGTCGGGCTGTCGGGTTCCAGTTTCTCGTAGGTTTCGAGCGCAGGGATCGCATCCGTGAAACGTTTGGCGGTATTTAGAGCTGTCCCCAAACCCAGGTAGGCCTCCGCAAATCCGGTATCCAGTTTGGTCGCCCGTGCGAAATGAACGATCGCGGTCGAGGGATCATTCGAGTCGGCCGCCAATTGACCGAGGACGTACTCCGCCACGGCGTTCCGGGGATCGATCTCCAGCTCTTCTTCGAAGTTCTTTTTTGCTTGTTCTACCTCGGCTGGGGAAGGCTGAGGCTTCGATAGCAGAGCCCGGCCAAGCCGCGCGTGCATTCCCTGAAGGCTCGGATTAATTTCCAGAATCTTGCGGTATTCCGTCGCGGCCTCATCCCACTTGCCCTGCAGCTCCAGCCCTCGTCAAGATTGAGCGCTTGCGCCAGACCGGCGAAGACCCCTTCGCTCTCGAGACTTGTTACCTTCCGGCCAGCGAATTTGCCGAACTGGTGAATGCACCTCTGGGAAGGGTTTCTTTGTTCGCAACCCTGGAGCACGACTACGGGGTAGAGCTTGCCTATGCGGACGAAGAAGTCGACGCTACAGCGGCGGAGGCGCATGTCGCCGAACTGCTGGGCGTTCCTCGCGGGGCCTCCGTGCTCCGAATTCGGCAGGTGATCTACTCGTCCAAAGGAAAAGCTACAATCTATGGAGTCGGCTTCTACCGCTCGGAACGCCACACGCTGTTCATCCGGCGCTTTCGCTAGCCCTGACTTGGCTCTGTTCGATTTCGACCGGTCCTGAGATTGTCAGAGGACGCCCGATAATCGCCAGAAACACGTCGAATACAAACAGGGCGATGGCGATGTCGTTGAAGAGTGTCGCCTGGTGAAAGTCCGGCCAGAGTTGGTTGGCTGCCCAAAACAGAAACGCACAAGCCAAAAGAATAGCTTTGACGACTTCCGATGGTGTCGGTCGGCGGACCGCTTCATAAACCAGGCAGGCACCGGCGATCATGGCCAGCGGAACCGCGGCCAGCAAATCGTGCGCCCTCGCGGGAAAGAGTCCGGGAACGATATCCCACAGCAGCAGGAGTCCCACGCTGACCAGCGTCACAATACAGAGGATCACGGGGACGGACCGGCGGTCCGAGGCAAGACGAATCGACATTGAAGGATCCCTCAGGTAGTTAAGCGTTTGGGCAGGGTACTTTTAGGACTGCGGCGCGAACACCCCCCCGGTGCCGCGCCGACCCCACACAGCGTGCTAGCCAGAATCGATGGTCAGACGATAAATGCGGCGGTTATATCCAGTCCAATACAAATTTCTTATACGCATTATCAGAAAAGTCCAGCGTCCATAGCGCCAAAAGCGGCATAACTACGCTTGTTTGCATGATTGTGGAACGTGACCAAGATCACGGGTCTACGCGGTGACAATCACTGTCCGGGTTGAACTCCATCGTTAGCCTTGATGAGGCGCCTCCTGCGGAGGCCGCATTGAAGTCAGGGCTACAAACATGCCTCGAAAACTAGGCCCAAAGCTGATTCTTTCTCTCACGATTCTGATCGTTGCGATCAGCGGGGTCAGCGGGTACCTCAATTTCCGCACTCAGAAGAAGCAGTTAGAGGGGACGCTGATCCTCGGGGCGGATCAGCTTTCGCGCAGCATTACCGGCGCTACCTGGCATGCCATGCTCGATGACGACCGTCGAGCGGCCTACGAGATCATGCGGGTCATCGCCGATAAGCAAGGGATTGATCGCATCCGGATGTTCAACCGGGAAGGGCGCTTAGTGTTCTCAACCGACGCCGACGAGCAGCCGGGCGTTACCAGCTTATCGAATGAAGTTTGCGCGAGTTGCCACACGCAAGGGTCGGTTCGCAAGCAGCCAGCAGAAGATCCACGAGTTCGTTATGCCACCTCGCCCGATGGCGTGAAGACCATCAACATGGTGGCACCCATTTACAACGAGCCTTCCTGTAGCAACGCGAGTTGTCACGCTCACCGCGCATCGACCAAGGTGCTCGGGGTTGTGGATGTGGCGCTGCGGCTGGATCCGGTGCAGAAGCAGACTAGGGCCATCACTATACAGACGATTATTCTGACGGCGCTCGAGGTGGCGATTGGAGCGGCATTCGTCATTCTGTTCACCAAGCGGTTTGTGGCGACTCCAATTCAACAATTGATCGAAGGGACCAAGGCGGTCAGCGCCATGGAACTGGACCAACCGATCGAGATCACACGCCGCAGTCAGGAGATCGACGAATTAGCGGATTCATTCAACCGAATGCGGGAGCGTCTTAAGCTGGCTGTCGCGGAACTCAATGAAATGCAGCAGACCCTGGAGAGCAAGGTGGACGAGCGTACTCGACAGCTGCAGGTGGCACAGCGGAAGCTTATCCAGTCCGATCGTCTCGCCACCCTCGGCCAACTCGCGGCCAGCGTGGCTCACGAGATCAACAATCCCGTGTCTGGGGTGCTCAATCTTTCCATGCTGCTGGAGCGCCTGATGGCGAAAGGAGAATACCCACCGGGACGCGAGGCGGAGTTCCGCAAATACCTCAGCCTGATTTCGACGGAGACCGCCCGCGTCGGTCGCATTGTCTCAGACCTGTTGGCATTCTCACGCCGGTCCAAGCCGCAACGAGCGCCTGCGGATCTGAACAAACTTGTGCGAACCACGCTGGGACTGGCCGACCACAAACTCAAGTTGATCAGCGCGGAAGTTGTTCTGGACTTGCAGGAGAATCTGCCGCTGGTGGAATGCGACTCGTCGCAAATTCAGCAGGTGATTCTGAATCTCGTTTTGAACGGCGCCCAGGCGATGCAGCCCCACGGGGGCGGTAAGCTCACCATCCGCACCCGCGAGGTGGCTGACGAGACTGTAGAGCTTTGTGTGCAGGATACAGGGGAAGGCATCGCTCCCGAGAACCTCTCCAAGATCTTCGATCCGTTCTTTACCACGAAAGCCGAAGGCAAGGGAGTCGGACTGGGTCTGGCCGTGTTGTACGGGATCGTAAAGGCTCATGAAGGTGAAGTCGAGGTTGTGAGCCAGCGGAGTGAAGGGACGATCTTTACCGTCACGCTCCCGATCAAGTCTCGAAATAACACTCCCGAGTCGCGGGAAGTGCAGGTGCATGCTGTGTGACTGGACTTTATCTCGTGGCGATCGGCAAGGTTCCAGCGGCCGCATTCGATTGGATCGAAAGCGCTGCGGCCGAGTGGTTTCCGCTTCCCGTTCGACGCCTGCCTCCGTTGACGATCCCGGAAAGCGCTTTTGACGCGAAGCGAGGGCAATACCAGTCGGTAGAGATGATGAAGATGTTGGCGCAAAAAGCACCGCACGACGCTGCCCGGGTTCTGGGAGTCACAGATGTGGACCTGGCAATTCCCATGCTCAGTTTCCTGTTTGGGCAAGCGCAGTTCGATGGTCCCGTCGCCGTGGTTTCACTGTGCCGGTTGCATCAGGAGTTCTACGGGTTTCCCCCGCAGGAGAGCCTGCTGCGCGAGCGCACCGTCAAGGAAGTTCTGCATGAGTTAGGACACACCTTCGGGCTCGTCCACTGTTCTGAACCGAGTTGCGCGATGAGCCTGGCCACGCATATCGAATCGGTAGATGCCAAGAAAGAACAATACTGCGAGCGCTGTGGAATGCGACTCGTGCAAAGGTTTACTTCGAGAGAGGCGACAGTATGAAGAAGAACTGGCCGATCCTGGTTGTGGACGATGAAGACGTCATGTGCGAATCGATGGGGGCCTGGTTGCGCGAGGATGGCTACCACGTCGACACGGCGCCCAACGGGCAGAAGGCGCTCGAACTCGCCCGGTCCATGGATTACGCCATCTGCTTTGTCGATCTGAAAATGCCCGGCGGCATGGATGGCATCGAGACCATGATGGAGATCCATCGCATCCGGCCGGAAGCGTCGATCATTATCATCACCGCCTATGCGACGGTCGATACCGCCATTCAGGCCATGAAGGAGGGCGCGCAGGAATACATTGTGAAGCCCTGCAATCCGCAGGAGATTTCGATGCTGGTATCGCGCATCCTGAAGCTGAAGAAGCTGCAAAGCGAGAATGCAATTCTGCGGAAGAAGCTGACCCGGCAATACCGTCACTCCGACATCATCACGAAGAACCCGCGCATGCAGGAAATTCTGGCTCTGACACAGGATATTGCCAGCCTGCGCAGTACGGTCCTCATTCGCGGAGAAAGCGGCACGGGCAAGGAACTGGTGGCGCGAGCGGTGCACTTCTCGGGCAGTCGCGCGGACAAGCCATTCATCGTGGTGAGTTGTGCCGCGCTCACGGAAACTTTGCTGGAAAGCGAATTGTTTGGCTACGAGAAAGGCGCCTTCACCGGCGCGGCCGCGCAGACCAAGGGAAAGTTTGAACTGGCAAACGGGGGCACCATCTTTCTCGATGAGATTGGGGATATCTCCCCCAAGCTGCAGGCGGATCTGTTGCGGGTCCTTCAGGAGCGGCGCTTTTATCGTATCGGCGGAAATCAGGAAGTCGAAGTCGATGTGCGCATCATCGCCGCCACCAACAAGAACCTTTCCGAGGAGGTGCAAGCGGGAAGGTTCCGCGAGGATCTCTACTATCGTCTCAATGTGATTGAGATTCACCTGCCCCCGCTACGCGAGCGGCGGGAGGACATTCCTTTACTGGCAGAGCACTTCGTGCATCACATCTCGTCGGCTCTGGGCAGGGATGTCAGCGGCATTTCCGCGGCGGCTTTGAAGGTGCTCATTGCATATGACTGGCCGGGGAATGTCCGGGAACTTGAAAATGTAATTGAGCGCGCGATCGTGACCTGCCGCAATGGAACGCTCGACGAACCCGACTTCTCATGGCTCCAGCGCAATGTAGCGTCGCCGCAGAATTGGGAGGTCCCCGACGTTCCTCTCGGCGAACTGGAGCGCAGAGCGATTGTTGCAGCGTCTAGAGCGGAAACATGGCAACGTGAAAGAGGCGTCCAGCGCTCTGGGCATCGATCGTTCGACGCTGTACGACAAGCTCAAGCGCTACGAGATTGTGCATTAAGCTGTGCGGCCGCGTTGAGCCGTCAAGCTTCAAGGAAAGTGTCGGCCAGTACGGTTTCCCAGTCCGCCTCAGGCACTGCCTCCATGAGTCCGGGCATGAGCACTCCGCCATCGGCTAGTGCAGGAGGAGTGTTCGGCGCTCGAAGCTGCAGTTGCAGTCGCTCTAGTTCCCGCGACAACCAGCCGTGGACCTCTGGTCCTCGGAGAAGATGCCGCAGGGTAGCGGGATCGCGTGGATCTAGTCGCGGCCGGATCTTGAGATACCAGTCTCCCTCCGGGCTCCCAACATCCACGACGGTTCCTTCGATGGGCGCTCGCACCTGAATTTCGTTTCCATTCTTCTGCATGCGCCAGGCCGTCTGATTGACTTCGAGTTCAGTACCCACGACGGGCATTTTGACGGAGTCGGGATTGCCGATGAGATGTTCGGCGAATTCATCCAGGCCAATCGTGAATGTGCCGTCTTCGAGCGGTTTCACCCAGGTATGTCCGCGGTGGTACAAGCGGTCGTCGGAGTAGTGGAGTCCGAGAGAGGTTGCGAGTCCGGTCGCCGGGAGCACCGCGAACTGCGAGTATTTGTCGCAATGGCGGCAATCAAAGGCGTTGTCGCAGGTTCGCGAAAGCACTCTGCCTGCAAGTTCGTGCCGGCATCGGCGGTCGGACTCCGGCAACTCCGCAAAGTCCGATTTCCAGCACAACTCGGTTGCCCGATTGCTTCGAAGATCACGGGAAGTGCGCACGGCCGCAGACGCTACCGTCGCAAAAATGGTTACGACGACGGCGAAGAACAGCGAAAGAAAGACGACGTGAGCAATGGTCCAATGAAATCCATCAATCCCCGGAAACATGGGTGTTCTCTCCTTTTGCGGCTGCGAACAGGGGCAGATAGCGATAGGACAGCGAATAGACAATCACGCCGTAGGCGATGACTCCACCGAAGCTGGCGACTTCCTGCCAACTTGGTGTGTATTGCAGGAATTCGTCGAAGGGCAGAGTCGGGACGGCCAGAGTCTGCACGGTGAGAACAAAACGGTTCAGCAGTACTCCCGCACACGCCAGCGCGGCAGCACTTAGCAGCCATCCGCGCCGCGCTGCGGTACGGCGGAACGTCAGTAGAAACGCCGGGAGCAGGCCAAACAGCACGATCTCCACGAACAGGATCGGACGTGCCAAAGGGCTTGTGAATGTAATACTGCCACGGTGCAAAGCCCGCGGCCGGCGAAGTGATATTCAGCCAGATCAGCGTATCGATCGATTTCGCGGCGACATAGATCGCGAGCAAAACGCCGGAAATGAATCCGAGCCGCCGGAATAGATCTTGAGGAACAAGCCGCCGTCCGGTCACCTTCTCCACCGTGGCCGTCACCAGCATAAGGAAGCTTGGCCCCGTGGCGATCGCCGACAAAATGAATAAGAAGAAGGTAGAAGGCCAGATGAAGACGCCCGAGCGAAATGCGAAGGGGCGTCCGCGTAGCACGCCGTAGAGCCCGCCCAGCGAGCCCTGATGGAAAAACGAAAGCAGTGTCCCGACACCAGCGAGCACTGGCACTAGCTTGTGGAGTTGATGTTCGAAGACGAGAAACGAGGGTAGCTTGCGGAGTTGGCGATTGCGTAGCAGGATCGGAATGTATTCCAGGCTGAGTACCAGCAGGTAGCAGGAAATGCAAAACGTAACTTCCGTGAGCATCGAGTGCGTATTGGGATGCCAGAAGGTGAACCAGGCCCGAAGGGGCTGGCCCACGTCGATCATCAGGATGGCCACCGCGCCGCTGTAGCAGATGAAACCAACAACCACCGCAGTGTTCAGGATCGGCCTGAGTTCAGCACGCATCAGGATGTAGACCAGAAATCCAGTGAAGAAAGCTCCCGCACCGAGAGCAATGATCCCAAGATCAAGAAAGATCCAGAGGCCGAAGGCGAACCGGTTGTCCATGTTCGTCTGGTTCAGCCCGTAGTACAGGCACAGACCAGCCGCATAGACTCCGACGGCGAGCGCAATCGTCCACGGAGCCAGCCACAACAGGAATCGCGAGAGCGAGGTTCGCTGTTCACCACGCGCGATCCATTTCTGGTCAGTCAGGCGGCTGTCGGTAAGTGTGGCGCTAGTCATGTCGGACCTCCGAAGCTGCGTGCTCATGAATATCGGAATTAGACTCCGCCAACGCTCTCACCCATGCCTCCTTCGACTTGTAATAAACCTTCGGCTCTGTGCCGATGCGCGCCAGCAAGCGGAAGGCGTCAGGCGAGCGAGATTCTTGCGCGGCCGGATCATCTTTGTCCGCCAGATTGCCAAACTGAATTGCGCCGGTCGGGCAAGCTTCCACGCAGGCCGGAACGTAGTCCGCAAGATCGATTTCCCGCTTTCCCGCAGCAGCCGCTTTCTCTTTCGCGGCGTGCAAGCGGGCGTGGCACATGTTGCATTTCTCGACGACGCCACGCATGCGCACGGCGACGCCGGGATTCAAGCTCTTCTCCATTCCCGTGGGCCACGACGGATCCCACCAGTTGAAGTAGCGGGCGTGGTAAGGACAAGCCGTCATGCAATATCGGCATCCCAGGCAGCGCTGCGGCATCTGCATTACGATTCCGGTGGCTTTATCCACTTCGACGGCCTGCTGCGGGCAGACCTTCACGCAGGGCGTGTCGTGCTCGCAGTGCATGCACATAATCGGGATGAAAGCCTCGCGCCGGGCGTTTCCCTCCATTCCATTCGAGGTTTTCCGCACCAGCATGGGGGTCAACCCGGTGCGGGCATTTGCCTGAGGAAGAGACGGAACGTTGTTCTCGGCCGCGCAGGCCAGCATGCAGGAGCCGCAACCGGTGCAGCGGTCCAGATCGATCACCATGCCGTAGCGGGCGCTCATACGGTCCTCGTTTCTGGCGCGTCTCGCAGACTCGATTCGCGATAGAGTTTCGTGGCTAGTGGGGGGAGTACCGGCTCGCGCCAGGATGTCGACCAACTCTCCGGATGGGAAGGAGTCACCGTTGCCGGCCATTCCCTCAACGCGTACTGGAAGGATTCCGGATGCGGTGCTTCGCCGATCCAGACTGCGCCTTTCCCGAGTTGCTCCTCAAGCTTCTGAGCGGATGCGAACTTTGCGACCGGCGTCGTTTCCTGGAGCTGAATGGTTCCTGCGCGCCTGCGGAACAGGTCTGCGCAGCGGGCATGAATCGTCTTTTCTACCGTGGTCAAGGTAGAGTCGATGCTCCCGAGGAATTGCGCAGCGCTTTGCCCTTCCGGTGGAGTCTTGACCAAGTTTGGAGCTACGGCATAGGTTTCGATCGCCGAGATTGGCGCGGTAGGAACGTCGGTTAACTGTTCGAGAAATCCCGGCGCGGGAAGCAGCCAATCGGCTCTGCCCGATCCACCATCCCAGGCAGCGAAGCGGAAGACTTCGGCGTCGGTCTGCGGAATGAAGTTCCAAGGCACACTGGAGTCGATTAGAACTGCGCGCGCGGAAGGAATTGCGGCGTTGGCGGGAACGTAGGGCTCAGCATGCTTCGACCGCTGTACGATGCCGCCGCGAGCTCCAACAGCGCCCAGCACAATATTCAAAGCTGCGATCGCCGGATTGTCGTCTGCCGCGATCGCCACCGCGGGAGTCCAGGCTGCGATGGTGCGCGCGAGGTCGCGAATTGCGTCAGTGGTCAGGCCAGTCTGAGCGGCAACGTCTGCGACCGCGAGTGGAGGCATGGGCCCATGTGCGGATACCAGAAGCTCTTCAAGAAGAACGCGTGCGATGCCCGCAGCGAGCGCGGATTCGGTACCAGGATGAATCGGTATCCATTGCCAGGCTCGTGCCGCGGTTCGCGAGAGCGATTCTTCCACCTGAATCAGCCGCAGGGGCGGATCCTCCATGCCTGCGGCCCGCTCGGCCCAGAGGCGAGTGAACCGTCCCGGACTCCCCCAGCCGTCCAGCAATGGTGCCCCAAAACTAACGACAGTACGGGTGTTCTCCAGATCGTAACCAAGCGAGGACGCTGGTACGCGGCTCCAACTTGCATAGGGTGACAGCGATCGAGTTTCTGCGCTAAAGATCACGCGATAGTCGCCATTCCGCTTTTGCGCAAAGTCCTGGAGCATCGAGGACGCTGCACGGCCGGGATAGCCATCGATGATTACGACGGGCCCCTCACTACATGCCTTCGCAAACGCAGTTTGTGCTTCGCCCCACGTAGAAGGGCTTGTCCCGTGACGGACGGTTCGTAACCGCTGCGGAAGCCAGTTCAGTTGATGCGCTCCGAACCCGAGCGGGCACAGAGCGCCGCGGCTTACGGGATGGCTGCTGATCCCAGAAACTCCGACCGGCCATCCTGCGGCCATCTTTACTTTCATCCCACATCCATTCGGGCACAGCGTGCAAGACGACAGTTTCACTTCCACTGGAAGGCGCGCGGGTTGAGGAATCCAGGGCCAGTTCTGACTCCAGATCGAGGTGTCATCCAGCAGTTTCCACGGCACCGGCGTAACCATGAGACCCGCCGCCGCTCCCGCGCTCCATATCAGCAGATCCCGACGTGTAACCTTCATGCTTCTCCCTTCAATTCATTCATGGCAGCCGAGGCAACCCACCTCGATGTTGTGCCGGCGGTGGCAGTCTTCACAGTCGCTCATCTTCATTCCGTCGTGGGGCGCGCGCCGCAACCGGGAGATGGAATGTCCCCAGATATCGCGGCTGTACCCGCTGATGCGGTTCACCTGGTAAATCCGTACCTGATCGGATTCCCCGTCAGAGTGGCATTTCGTGCAAGCCAGGCCAGCCCGCTTTACGTGGATCGCGTGCGAGAACCAGACATTGGCGGGTTGCCGCGAATAGACCAGCCACGGGGTCTCATGGCCGGGCTTGATGTAGCTGTCGACCAGGGTCGCTTCAGCCTTGCTCTCGCCAATCCGATCGGAGTGGCAAGCCGCGCATTTCTCCATCGCAGGAATTCCCGCGAAGGTTCCATCTTCGCGAAGAGCATGACATTCACCGCAGTCGGCGACTCCGGACTTTTCCGCGTGCATCTTGTGACGGAACTCGAGTGGCTGCTGTTTCTGTACATAGAGCGCGCGCGGAAACAGTACCCAACCCGCCGCGAGAGCGACTGCGAGGCCAAAGGTGAAGGTGAGAAGGTTTCGGCGCATTATCCCTCCACCGTCCAGCCTCGGTTGGAAAAGAAGTGTTGAAACAAACAGACCAAATGCTGGCGTGACAGCAACTGCGCAACGCCCCGTACGGGCGCGCCGCCATCGGCGGACGGAGCTTGCGTCTCATGGATTTCATTCGACAGACGATGCTGTTCCTCCGACTGCCATGCGGCCGCTTGTCGTCCCGAGACCAGGCCATTGCGTGTCCGGCCAGGTAGCTCCCAACCCTCAAACAGCCAGCCTGCGCCGTAGGGATCGGCGGTTAGCCGGCTCGGATCACTGCGCAACCGGCTGTTCACTCTTTGAATCATCAGCGGATTCGGAAAGCTCATCGGCCACTCGACACCGTGAACCGTGAGCGCCATAGCAGGACAATGCGTTCCATTGGCCGTCACGAAGGTAATTCCATCGACGCTGCCCGCCACGTCTGCAAGAAATCCGTCGATGCCGATGTGGCAGAGACCGGACTCCTCGGCGTCGAGCCAGAAATGATTCGCCGCGTAAAGAAGGTTTGCGGGTTGGGCAGTTGCGTGCGGTCGCGCCAGCAACAAGTAAGAATCGCAATAGCGGTACGTGTTGCTGGTGCAACTTGAAAGTTCCGAATCGCTAAAGGGTACGAGTTTGGTGACTGGTGAGACTCCGCAGTATTGCACGCGCATTTGTTCCAGGTGTGGGCAGTGATCCTGTTGCGCGCTGTCCTTCGCGACGAGTTGGCAATGCGTGTACTCTGCCGAGGCACAGCGTCCGCCGTCAGCCGCTCCGGGGCCGTCAAGGATCAATTTCTGCACCGGCGCAGCGTGACAGTATCGTGCTCGACCTTCTTTAAGAAAGGGGCACGCCATGGCTCACTTCCCGTGTTTCTCGTCTGAAGCGGTTGACTTGGAAGGCTCGATTTTCTCGCCCCCGTCTGCCATGGTCAGCCCCAAACCGGGTTCGTACATACTGTGCGATCCCTGCAGCATCGCCCGCAATTCGCCATCGAGAGCGTTCAGATCAAGACCGGTGTGGTTGCGCGCAGTGTGCACCTTGCGCACCAGCAAATCCCAACTCACTGCGGCAAAAACAACGACCAGCGCAAGAATCGTGATGATGCCCAACGCGAAGTTCGTCATGTTGAGCCAGAATGTCCAATTCTCTCCAGCCATATTGAGTGGCCTCCTTCGCCGCAGATTCACGGCCACACTGGGAAATGCAATCGGGATGCCAAC
Source organism: uncultured Acidobacteriaceae bacterium (assembly GCA_963788555.1). Taxonomy (GTDB): domain Bacteria; phylum Acidobacteriota; class Terriglobia; order Terriglobales; family Acidobacteriaceae; genus Sulfotelmatobacter. The sequence continues at coordinate 681,603 of CAWBHM010000012.1, forward strand.
AAGTGAATTCAATGACATGCGAGTGATTGGTGCTGCTGCGGTGTAGGAATCCCCGACACTGGTGTCGGATTCACCAACAAGTATGAGCGGCGACTCTCGCACTCCCCGCGGCTCCGTTCAGAGCACCTTCTAAACATCAGCGTAGATAGCCGCAAGTGAAGGATCCGGCTGAAGGTTTTCAGAACGCGATGCGTCGCTTGAGACACGTCGGCAATTCTCACGCTTGTGCGCCCCGTCGCGTTGATGCGTGATTGTGATCACAAGCACTCTGCTTCGTTCTCGATACAAACGACTTACGAGCGGCTGCTTACGGATTCCGGCGTCCGTTTGCGGCGGGGTAATGGTTTCTGACTAATGATCGAGCACTAGCCGCTTACTAGAATGGCGTCGCCTATGAATCCCAAATGGAACGGCCAGTTCTCCTGTTTTGATCTCGTTGCTAAAACGGCCGAGCGTCCCCGCAGCATAGTGCGGGTTGGGGATATCGAAATCGGCGGCAATGATTTTGTGGTGATGGCCGGTCCGTGTGCGGTTGAATCCGAGAGCCAGTTGCTGCAGACAGCCGAGGCCGTAGCCGCAGCAGGTGCACGCGTGCTACGTGGCGGAGCCTACAAGCCACGCTCCTCGCCGTATGCGTTTCAAGGCTTGGGCGTAGAAGGTCTCAAGATCCTCCGCAAGGCCAGAGAAATGACCGGACTCGCCATCGTCACTGAAGTGATGAGCGAGGAAGATGTCGACCTCATCGCTGAATATGCCGACATCATGCAGGTGGGCACGCGCAGCATGGAGAACTATGCGCTGCTCGAAGCACTGGGAAGCTGTGGTCGTCCGGTTCTGTTGAAGCGCGGCATGACGGCGACTCTCGAAGACCTGTTGCGTTCCGCGCAAGTCATCGCGGTCGCAGGAAATTCGCAAGTCATCCTCTGCGAACGTGGCATCCGCACCTTTGAAACGGCAACGCGCAACACCCTGGATATCGCCGCGGTGCCGGTTCTGAAAACGGTCTCGCATCTACCCGTGATCGTGGACCCAAGTCATGCGGCGGGCGTGCGCGCTCTGGTCCCCGTGTTGTCGCGCGCGGCAGCCGTCGTGGGCGCCGATGGATTGATCGTGGAAGTCCATCCAGTCTCCCGAGCAGGCACTGAGCGACGGAAACCAGTCGCTCACCTTCAGCGAGTTTCGTCACATGATGATCGACCTTCAGCCCTACCTCGATCTTGAGAAAGAAGCTCGGCAACTGCGTCCACAACTCCTCGCCGTTGGGGGAGCAGACTAGTGGCGTCCCGCTTCATCTTCAGTTTCGTTGCAGCAGCGGCCGTGCTTTCGCTGTGTCTTCTCGGATTTAGCAGGACAGAGGTTGAAGCCGCATCGGACGCGAATTCGCCATCCTTTCTGTACACCGCTGCCAAGCACTACGAACCACTGGCCTGGATGAACGGAGACGATCGCTTTAGCGCGGGTGCGACGATCTATGTACGCGACGCAAAGGGCAAGCATACGCTGGTTCCCGGCTTTGCCGCTTCTGCCGATTCCGCGGTCTCGTTCGATGGGCAACGCGTACTCTTCGCCGGGAAGTTGAAGGCGGAGGATCCCTGGCAGATTTGGGAGATCTCTTTCTCGGGAGGCGCACCGCGACGCATTACCTCGGGCTCCGAAGACTGTGTTCGGCCGCTTTATCTACCCGAGGATCGCGTGGTATATGCGCGCCGAACCGCAGGTCGATTCGTGGTCGAGACGGTCAGCTTAGCCGGGGGAAGGCCCCTACCCTTGACGTATGGCCCAACAAATTTCCTGCCGACCGATGTTCTGCGCGATGGGCGCATTCTGTTCGAAGCCTCAGACCCTCTGGGTACTGGGACAGTCCCTGAAATCTACACTGTGTATTCGGACGGGAGCGGGGTCGAATCCTATCGCTGCGATCACGGAAGGGCACGCCACTCCGGCAGGCAAGTCGGGTCGGGCGACGTTGTATTTACTTCGAGCCATGGTTTGGCAAGGTTCACATCGGCTCGCGCCCAGGAAGTAAAGATCTCTGCGCCAGCTGGAGAATATGCCGGAGATGTCGAAGAGACCTCTTCGGGAGACTGGCTCTTACCCTGGCGTGCGAACGCGACTTCACCCTTCCAGCTAATCCTGTGGACCCCAGGTTCGACTGCGCTGCGCCTCGCAGTGGTGGAAGAGAAAGTGGTGGTAGAGAAAGCAGACTCCGATGCGGTTCAGCCAGCGTTGCTCCGAGAGCATCCGGTGCCGAACCGGCATCCTTCTGGATTGCACGACTGGCCGAACGCGAATCTGCTTTGCCTGAACACCTACACCTCGAAATATCAGTTTGCTGCCGGATCGATTCACTCCGTGCGCCTCTATACGCGCGGCAGTTTAGGCGATTCCAAGTTGCTCGGCACCGCGCCCGTCGAGCGCGACGGATCGTTCTTCATTCAGGTGCCCACCGAGCAGCCCTTGCAGATCGAACTGGTGGATGCCTCCGGCAAAACTCTGAAGCGTGAAGCGGGATTCTTCTGGATGCGGCGCGGTGAGCAGCGTGGATGCGTTGGATGCCACGCTGGCCCGGAAACTTCGCCGGAGAATGCCGTTCCCATGGCTTTGCTGAAGTCCACCACTCCGGCCGACATGACTGGCGCGACCGCGCAGAACGCTTCGGGAGGACATTAGCGTGACGAAACTGCTCCTTGGATTGATTCTCCTGTTCTCCAGTGGGCTGGCGCAGTCGCAACAGGCGGTCGCGCCGGGCCCGATTCGATTCGAAGACGCCACGGCGAAGTCCGGCATTCAGTTCACCCACAGCTTCGGTGCACAGCAACTCGGTTCGCTGCTGGAAAGCACCGGCTCCGGCTGCGTCTGGTTCGACTACAACAACGATGGACTGCTTGATCTCTATGTGACCAGCGGCAAGCCGCTGGAAGACGGAATGCATCCGTACCCGCTCAAGCAGCAGCCCGCAACCCCGCCTCACAACCATCTCTACCGAAATAACGGTGACGGCACGTTCACCGACGTCACCGACCAGGCCGGGGTGGCAGCAAATATTTACGGCATGGCCGCAATCGCCGCCGACTTTGACAATGACGGCCTGACCGATCTCTTTGTCACTGGCTATGGCCGCGCGATTCTTTACCGTAATAAGGGCGACGGCACTTTCGAAGATGTGACTGCTAAGGCTGGCATCAAGGTCGACGGATGGTCCATCAGTTCCGCGTGGCTCGATTACGATCGCGACGGTTGCGTGGATTTGTTCGTCGGGCGCTATGTCAAGTTCGATCCCAAGTATCGCAATTTCTATGCGGCCGACAACTATCCCGGCCCCCTCGATTACGCCGCGGACACGAACCGCCTGTATCACAACAATTGCAACGGAACGTTCACCGATGTGACCGACAAGTCCGGCATCGGTGCTTACAAGGGCCGCACCATGGGCGTGACCGCCGCCGACTATGACGGCGACGGCTATCCCGATATCTACGTGGCCAACGACAAGACCGAGAATTTTCTTTTCCACAACAAGCATGACGGCACCTTCGAGGAAGTAGCCGGCGATCTCGGAGTGGCGTACGGCCAGAACGGCGAGAACACTTCAGCCATGGGCCCCGTGTTCGCCGACATCGACGGCGACGGCCGCCTCGATCTCTGGGTGACCGATTCCAAGTACAACCGCCTCATGCGTAACGCCGGAACGAATGGATTCGAAGACATCGGGCCCAGTTCCGGGATCTCGCAAGCGACGGCGCAGTATGTGAGCTGGGGCAGCGGCATCTACGACTTCGACAATGATGGCTGGCCCGACATTCTGGTCTTCCACGGCGGACTGATTCATCTCGTCCCGCAGGAGCAGTCTCTCTTTCGCGGCCTGGGCAACGGCAAGTTCGCGGATGTGTCGCGCGATGCTGGCCCGGTACTCGACGTGAAGACGGTTTCCCGCGGCGCCTGCTTTGGCGATTACGACAATGACGGAAAGATGGACGCCTTCGTGGTGAATCTTGGCGCGCCCGCCACCCTCCTGCACAACGTCACGCAAAACAGCAATCACTGGATCACGGTGAAGTTGAAAGGGAAGTCCCAGAGAAGGCCGACGAGAAGTCCGAGGAAAAGAAGAGCAATCGTGATGGTATTGGAGCACGCCTGGAATTGCTCGCCGCCGGACGAAAGCAGATCGCCGAGCGCGTCGCAGGATCCAGTTATCTCTCGCAGGACGACGGCCGCATTCACTTCGGTCTGGGCGCCGCAATAAAGGTGGACAAGACTCACCGTCCACTGGCCGAGCGGGCAAGAACAGGTTCTGGAGAATCTCTCCGTAGACCGCGTGCTCACGGTGGAGGAGCCGTAGATGCCGTTGCGAAGCATCTCCAGCACGAGCTTTCGGCGGATGGTGCAAGTTGCTGCCGTCTTCGCCGTGGCTCTACTTGCGGTCGCAGCCAAGCCGGCAGCCCGGCAGTCAATTGCGGTTCCAAAGGAACGATATTTATCCCCACTCGAAATTGCGTCTTCTCCAGGACGGCCGACTGCTCTACGTCGTGTGTCAGGACAGCGACGAAGTGCGGGTGGTTGATGTGCAATCCGCCAAAGTGATCAGCGACGCGTTGCAGTCGGCCACATGCCTCGCGGAATCGCAGTGTCTTCCGATGGTCGTCTCGTTTACATCACCAACGCATGGTCCGACACCGTATCCGTAATTGAGACAGCGTCCCTGCAAGTAGTGCAGACTCTGCCTGCCGGATCGGAACCAAGCGGCGTCATCTCTGACCGCAATGGCACGACACTCTACGTCGCGAACCGCCTGAGCGGCGACGTCTCTGTGATCGATCTCAAGAGCGGACAAGAGATCAAACGTCTCCTCGCGGGACGCGGAGCCAGCTACCTTGCATTGTCTCCGGACGGTAAGTCGATCTATTGCACTCATATCTATCCGAATGCCGGAGCCTTTCGATCGCAGCCGAATTCAGAGATCACAGTCATTGATACAGAGCGTCAGACCGTAGTCGAGCGCAAGCCGCTGCACAACGTTGCTGGCATCTTTCATGTCGCGCTATCAGCCGATGGCCGGCTCGGCGTGGCCGCCCAACTCCGGCCTAAGAATCTCATCCCTCTGGCGCACGTTGAACATGGTTGGGCGTTCGGCGATTCACTCACACTTTTTGGCGAAGACGTGGGTGAAACAATTCAGATCCCGATTGACGAACTCGATCGTTACTATGCTCTGCCGTGGGGCGTCGCGATTACTCCCGACAAGTCAAAGATCTTTCTGACCACGGCCGGATCACAAAGCGTCACCGTAATTGGCGTGCCCCAGTTGCTGAATACGGTGCGTACGCGGCGGCAGCCGTTCGTCAACGATCTTGCAGCATCCGCGGACTACGTGCTCGCGAGAATTCCAGTAGGCCATAATCCGCGAGGAGTTTTGCTCTCGCCAGATGGCAAGCACCTTTATGTTGCGAACCGCCTCGACGACAACATCGCAGTCATCGATACGACCTCAGACAAAGTTGTATCGACGATCGACCTCGGCGGGCCAAGAAACGTAGACGCACTTCGCCGCGGTGAGCGCCTTTTCTACGCCGCGGATTTTGCTTTCCAAGGACAGTTCGGCTGTGCCAACTGCCACCTCGACGCTACGATCGACGGCCTTCAGTGGGACCTTGAACCTGACGGCTTCGGCAAGGACATCGTCGACAACCGTTCGCTCGAAAACCTCGCCGGTACCGAGCCGTTCAAATGGAACGGCGGCAACGCCGACATGCCGACCGAATGTGGTCCGCGCACAGAAAAGTTTTTCTTCCGCTCCCAGAGCTTTAATCAGCAGCAACTGACCGATCTGGTGACATTTGTGTTCTCGCTACCATATCGCCCCAACCGCTCCCGCCTGCCCAATGGAGACTTGACGCCTGCCCAAGAGCGCGGCAAGGCAATTTTTGAGCGGACGAAGTACAAGAGCGGCAGCCCGATCCCAGAATCGAATCAGTGCGGAACCTGCCACAGCGGTCCTAAGTACACCAACCAGAAACAGGTCGACGTCGGCACGGGCAAGCCCACAGATCGCTCGCCCGTAATCGACGTACCTCAGCTCTCCAACGTCGCCTACTCTGCGCCGTACCTGCACGACGGCTCGGCGCGTTCTCTGGAAGAAATTTGGACCGTGTTCAACCCGAAAGACACCCACGGTGTCAGCAACGATCTGACCAAAGACGAATTGAACGATCTGATTGAGTACCTGAAAACGTTATGACGACGAAACCCCCAAGTTGTTGTCATCCTGAGCGGAGCCGTTTTTCAGGCACAGCGAAGGATCTCCTGCGCGTCCTGGCCCTGATGAGCCTGATGCTGATTAGCGTAGTGCTGTTGCCGTTACGAGGCTCGGCGCAAGACATGCCGCTTTTCCGTTGGGAAAACTTTACCACCGCAAATGGCCTTCCCGACAATCACGTCTTCTGTGTGCTGGTCGACGGAAAGCGCATCTGGGCGGGGACGGAAAATGGTCTTGGTCTCTATGAGAACGGCTCGTGGAAGGTCTTCCGTCCCGATGAGGATTCAAAGGCGCAAAGCCTGGCACATCAGGCAGTACTGTCTCTTGCGCTGGATCGGGCAACCGGCGATCTGTGGGCTGGCACCATGGGCGGGCTGAGCCGCGTGTCGGCCGGACGCATCGACACGTTTACTCAACTGAACTCCGGCCTCAGCAACGACATCGTGTACGGAGTCGGTGTTCAGGGCGACTTTATCTGGACTGCGACTGCCGCTGGCGCCAGCCGCCTGAACACGCGCACCGGTCAGTGGGCTCTGTTCAACGAACGCAACACTCCCATGTATGAGATCTGGACCTACGCGGTGAGCCCCGCCGAGGACAAAGTCTATTACGCCGTCTGGGGCGGCGGCGTCCTCGAATACGACGTCAAAACCGAGCACTGGAAAGACTACAACGATCCCGACGGCGAAACTGAACTCGTGCTCATGAAGGATCAGGGCCTGATCCACGAGATCACGACTTCCGTGAGTTATGTAGACAAGATTCTCTGGGTTGCCACCTACTTCGGAGCCAGCCGCTACGACGGACGCTACTGGCACAATTTCCTGCAAAAAGACAGCGGCCTTCCCAGCAATTTTCTCAACCAGGTCAAGGCCATTGACGCCAACCGCGCGTGGTTTTCCACCGACAAAGGGCTGGCCTATTACGACGGTACGAACTGGGCGGTGTACCGCCCGGCTCTCGATACGAATAAGCCCGAGATGCTTGTCCGGGATGCAGCCGGTGTAGTGAAAAAGGTTCCGGTTCAAACCACGCTCGCGCACAACTACGTTCTCGGCGTCGCCTTTGACGGTGACGACATCTGGGTTGCGACCGCCAAAGGATTGAGCCACGGCATTCGCCAGAAGAATTCGGCTGAGACGGCACAAGTTTTGAGCACGCACGAAGCGGCACGCAAGAAATGAATTCACCAGGAGCCAAGCAAATGAATGTTCAGGAGTTATTCGCGGAAGTGGCAACTGCCCCCGTCATGAAACGGGCAATCACCAATCACACAGCGCTCAACGAAGCCTACGACTACGGCAGCGCCTTCTCCCGCGGTATGCGGATCGACTTGAACGGACTCAGCATCCTGCTGATCTCCGGCACCGCCAGCATTGATGACGCTGGCCGGACCGTTCATGTTGGCGATCTTCGCGCCCAACTTCGGCGCACCTTCGACAACATCACCAAGTTGCTGGCGGCTGAGGGCGCGACCTGGCATGACATCGTGCGCACCACCTGCTATCTGCGCGACATCGAGCGCGATTACCAGGCCTTCAACGAAGAGCGCACTGCCTTCTACAAAGAGCAGCAACTCGACCCGCTGCCCGCTTCGACAGGTATCCAGGCGATTCTATGCCGTCCTGATCTGTTGATTGAAATCGAAGCGATTGCCATGTTCCGGCGGGAAACGCCTACGGAGTAGCCATGCGCGTTGTAAGTCTTATCGTTGTTGCCGCGGCGCTGACAATCAGTGCGTGGGCCCAGACGTCCGTTCCGTGTGCGTGCGGCAAGAATCCGCCGGGCCCACCTGCTCCGCGTTCACTCAAGCCCTACACCGGCGCGCCGGAAGACTTGCGTCCGTTCTCGAAGTACACCACTCCCTATCACGAGTTCTACCAGGACCTCGTCGAATACAATGGCGCCGCCCGGGATGTCCCCGATCCGGATCTAAAGACTCTCGATGAGATTCGCATCGGCGTTCTGGCGCCGCTTTACGATCATCCGGAGCAGGTGCTCGGCAATCGCATGCTGAATGGCGCAACCATGGCGATTGACGAGGCCAATGCCGCTGGAGGTTATGCCGGCAAGCCCTTTCGTCTGATCACTCATAATGACTACGACAACTGGCAGTTGAGCAAATCCGCGACCGTTGGCACGGCGAAGGATTCGGCGATCTGGGGCGCGGCTTCGAACGACGCTGTCCGGATGATCTACGACGACAAGGTCTGGGCTATGTTTGGTTCCATCAGCTCGGAATCCACTCACATCGCCTTGCGGCTTACATTGAAGGGCGAGACCCCGCTGGTCAACAGCGCTTCCACCGATCCGACGATTCCCGAAACCATCATCCCCTGGTATTTCACCGATATTCAGGACGATCGCGAGCAAGGCTACACGCTCGCGCGCCATCTCTACACGGAACTGGGATTCAAGCGAGTGGCCCTTCTGCGGGTGAACAGCCGCTATGGCCGTTTTGGAGTGATCAAGTTTCGTGACGCCTCTCGACGTCTCGGCCATCCCGTAGTGATTGAGCAGAAGTTCATGCCCGGTGACACCGACTTCCGCCGCCTGCTCCAGGTCATCGAGGATTCTCGTGTCGACGCGATCGTGTTGTGGACCGACATCGGGCCGGCCGCCATGATCCTGCAGCAAATGCAGGAACTGGGCATGAAGCAACGTGTGTTCGGCAGCCATCGCACCATCGGCGAGGAATTGATCAAGCTTGCGGGACCTGCGGCCGAAGGATTCGAGGCTGTATTTCCCTACGATCCCAACCGCACTGATCCAGCCTGGACGGAATTCACTGCACGCTACGAGGCGCTCTTCCATGAGAAGCCTGATCACTTTGCAGCCCTCGCCTACGACGCGATGAGGATCCTGCTCGATGCTATCTGCCGTGCCGGTCTGAATCGAGGCCGCATCCGTGACGCCCTTACAGGAACCCAGACTTACAAAGGTGTTACCGGCGATATGGTTTTTGATCCCAACTGCAAGAACATCGCGCCCCTGTACCTCGCTCGTGTGCACGATGGCACCATCACGTACCGTCGCATCACGATGGAAAAACCATACGCCCGCGTAGGCGAGAACGGAGTTCAATACGTAGGACCGAAGGTCTCCGACGCGGCTCCAGGGGACCTGAAAATTGGCGTCTTCGGGCCCCATGCGGAAGAGCTTGTTCGCTCTTCGGAAACAGCTGCGCATGCTCAGCGAGTTCAACGTCGGTGGCAAGCACCTTTCGTTGATTGCAATTCCATCTGAGACCTCATGGGGGAAGGCCTCCGATGAACTCGTGAAGGCTGTTTATCAGGACCATGTTCTGGCGCTGATTGCGTTGGACCGTCCCTCCAGTCACCTTGCGGAACAGATTGCCGTGAAGTCCTTCGTCCCGGTTGTGGCAATCTCGTCGGACCGCGCGCTTACTTCAACCAACATCCCTTGGATTTTCCGTTTGCCCGAAGCGACTCCTTTGCAGCAAGCTCTGCGCTGTCTATCGACTGCCATTGAGCAGGCCGGCCCGAACCGGGCCAGCATCCGCGAATTCATGGCCTCCGGCAAACCTCTCGCTGGAATGCGGTTCGAGTCAACCGGGGAACTGGCCAAATAGAGGACGGGGTCTCCCTCCAAACTTGGCTTCCAGCAAGGCTTTCAGCCGATTTGAGGGCCAATTCTTGCCCCCACAATAGCCCTACAGAACCGGGAACAAATCATATAAAATGCTGGGGCCCCGCTTGGCGGGGCTCGCCATGGATGTCACCGGATCGCCCAAAAAACTAGCGGGTCGCTACGAGGTCAGGCAGATCCTCGGGCAGGGCGGGATGGGCTTGGTTTATCGCGCCTACGACGCCGTCGTCCGGCGCGAAGTCGCTGTCAAGACAATCCTCGATATTCCAGATCCGGCGTCTCTGCAGTTGTTCTACAAAGAGTGTGATGTGCTCGCCTCGATGAGCCATCCCAACATTGTCGAAATCTTCGACATCGGTGAATTCGAAGAAGACGGCAAGAAGAAGCCTTACTTTGTCATGCCGCTCCTTCCGGGCACGACTCTGGACCATTTCGTCCGCAAGTCCAGCCATCACCTCACCGTCGAACGCACGGTCGAAATCATTTCTCAAACCTGCCGCGGTCTGCAGGCGGCGCACGAGCGCGGCTTGGTTCACCGCGATCTAAAGCCGAGCAACATCTTCGTCATGGAGGATGACTCGGTCAAGATCATTGATTTCGGTGTGGCGCACATGGCCGACGCACACACCACACGGGCACAGAAGGGAACTCTGCTCTATATGTCTCCCGAGCAGATCCAGCTAAAACCACTCTCCGCCGCTTCCGACATCTTTTCTCTGAGCGTGGTTTGCTATGAAGCTTTGACGGGCCGGCATCCGTTTCAACGAGCCCGCGCCGACGAAGTGGTCGAAGCTATCCTGAATCAAGTTCCGCCTCCCGCTTCGGAAGTGAATTCTGCGATTTCCCCGTCCATTAGCCGGGTCGTCCATAAAGGCATGGCGAAGCAGGCCTGGCATCGCTTTTCCACGGCTCGCGAACTGGGCGACACACTGAGCAAGGCCTTGCGAAACGAATCCATCGAGTTCTTCGACCCGGAGCGCACTCGTCCCAGGTTGCAGCGGGCGACCAAGGCGCTGGCCGACGGCGACCTTCAGTTTGCCGGCGAGATCCTCGGCGAGATCGAAGCCGAAGGCCACATGGATGCCGACATCCAATCGCTCCGCCGCCAACTCGACAATGCTGTCCGCCGCAAGACGCTGGCGCAATTGCTCGATGCAGCCCGGGCGCGTTTTGAAGAAGAGGAAGATCCGCTAGCGCTTCAGAAGTTGCAGGAGGCGCTGCAGATTGAGCCCGATAACGCCACCGCGCTGGCGCTCAAGAGCAAGATCGAGAACCGGCGCAGCGAGAAGCAAATCGAAAACTGGTACCGCCTGGCGCGACAGCACATGGACAATCATGCCTATCCACACGCGCGAGAGGCTTTGCAAAATGTGCTGCAACTGCGTCCCAAGGAGGCCCGCGCCCTGCAAGTTGCTGGCGGAGGTGGATCGGCAGGAGCAGGAATACAAGAAGCTCCGTCAGGACAAAGAGCAGATCCACAAAGCCGCGATGGAGGCTTGGCAAAAGGGCGACGTCAGCAGTGCTCTGGCCAAGCTGGGAGTCGTACTCGAACTCGACCGCAAAGCGCCAGACTCCGTCAACCGCGAGAGCGGCGCCCGCTACCAAAGCTTCTACAACGAAGTGCGCTCCGAACACGACGCGATGAACACGGCATACGCGGAGGCGCGCAAACAGCTGGCGGAGCGCAACTTTGCCAAAGCCATCACGAGCTGTCAGGCGTACCTCGCGAAATACCCGACGAACGCAATTTTCCAGGCTCTCCGTTACGACATCGAGGAACAGCGGCGCCAGGAACTCTCCGCCCTCATCGCGCAAGTCGACCGGCAGGTTGAGGCTGAGCCCGATCTCGACAAGCGCGTCAGCATTCTTCGCGAAGCGCTGGAACAGCATCCCGAAGAATCGCATTTCGAACGCGCTCTGCGCCTGGTCCAGGACAAGCGCGATCTGCTGAACTCCATCGTCGCCCGCGCCCACTTGCACGAAGAGCAGGCGCCTTTGGCGATGCTCTCAACGACTGGGAAATTCTGCGGACGATTTACAGCCAATATCCGGGACTCAAGTTCGAAGTGGAGCGACTGCAGAAGCGGCGCGATCAACAGGCGCGGATCGAGGCCAGAACGCGTTTGATCGAGCAGATCGACTCGTGCTTGCATTCCAGCGATTACGGGCGCGTCTTTGAACTTCTTCAAAGTGCTGCGGGACGAGTTCCCCAATGACGAGGAATTGCAGGAACTGAAGAAACACGCCGAACAGGGAGTCGAGCGCAAAGCCGAAGCGCAGCGCCTCATGGCGGAAGGCCAGGAATTGTGCGAGCAACAGAGGACCGACGGATGGTATTCAGTTGCTCCGGCAAGCCTACGAACTGGACGAGAACAATCCCCTGGCGCGTGCGGTGCTGGCCAATACTTTGATCGAGGAAGCGCAAGCCCACGTCGAGGTCGATTGGCGCGAAGCTGAAAAGTTGGCCAAAGAGGCTCTCGAACTAAATCCTTCTCATCCCATGGCCAAAACCTTGCGCACGCTGATCCTCGATCAGAAACGTGAGGCCTTCGTCGGCGAGTGCGTCTCGCAAGCTCGCAAGCTCCAAACCACAGGCGACCTGGAATCCGCGTTATCGAAGGTGGAAGACGCATTGTCCACCTACCCGCGCGAGATGCGACTGATTCAGATTCGAGACGCCGTGCAGCGCGATCTTCAGACCCAACGGCGACAGACGCGGCGGCGCGATCTTGAGGAACTACGCCGTCTGGAAAGCGAGGCGGAATCCGCCGCCGATCCGGATACCAAACAAACCCTGGGATCGAAGGCACGGGCCTTGGCCGATAAATATCTCGAGGACGAAGAGGTCTTGTCCAGCGCGAACGGCCTTCTGCAAAAGCTAAACCTCCCAGGGGTCCTCGGGAAGAAAACCAGCCATGATCTGACTTCGAGCGCGACGCTCTCATTCGTGAATACACCTGCCATCGAGCCGCCGCCGGAGCCTACGCCACAAAGCACAGCACAACCAACGATCCCGCCGCCTCCGCTTTCCGCGTCGATGCAGAAGCAGCCAGAACCCGGTCCGTCCGTGCCAGCTGTCGCCGCGGCAATTGCAACGCCCCTACCTGCGAAGATCGCGTCCTCGACTCCGCGAACAGCGGGTTCAGGTTCGCACAACGTAAAGATCGTCATTGGAGCCGTTGCCGCAATCGCGCTGCTGGTCGTAGTCTCGCTCTTCCTTCGGCGTCACAGGGCCCCAGCGGAATCTGCGTCCCCATCGACTCCAATGCAGCCTGCCCCGGTCGCAGCGGCGCCTCCATCCGATTTGCCGGGCGTTCGTCTGTCCTCAGACACGCCCACAGGTAAAGTGACACTCGACAGCCAGTCGCCCGTGGATCTGCAAGATGCGCAATGGGGAATCGACAAAATCTCATCCGGCGATCACACGATCAGCTTTGAGAGCCCGGCTGGTAAATTTGCTGCCGCACTAACCGCTGTTCCCGGAACTCTACCGGTGATCAAGACACCGATCACCGCCAAAGGAGTTCTCGCGGTTCTCGTCAGCAGCATGGGCGATCGAGTTCACGTGTATTCCAGTGATGCCTCCGCCAAGTTAAGCCTCGACGGACAGCCCCTCGTGGATCTTCCCGCCGAGGGCGTCGAGCGTTCATCCATCGCTGCCGGAGCGCACGAGTTGACCTTGAGTAGCGCGGGGGAGCAATACAAATTTGCGATCGAAGTCGGTGCAACGCCCGCTCTCAGCGCATTCGTCGAATCCGGTCAGAATGTCGGCACTCTGGTCGTCGTAACTGGACAAGATAAATCGCGCGTCTTTCTCAATGGCAAGGCCTTGCCGCAAATGACCGGCGGCGGTCAAATCCGGATTGCCAATCTTGAACCAAAGGAATATGTCGTACGAGTCGCCAAGCCCGGTTATCAGGACGCGCCCGAGCAAAAGATCCGCATTCGCAAGGGCGAGCAGGGTCGGCTGGTATTCGGTCTTCTTCCCGTGCCGCGCATGGCATCGCTCAGCATTCAGGCTGGTCCGGCCGGAGCAACCGTTCTGATCGATCAGACCAACGCTGGAACCATTCAATCCGACGGCACGCTGACGTTGTCGGCGGTGGCTCCCGGCGATCATGTGATTGAGCTACGCAAGGATCGTTTCAAGCCACGGCAGATCAAGAAACACTTCGTGGTGGGAACGCCGGTAATCCTTGCCGCTTCCGAAACCGCATTGGAAGCCGCTCCCGGCGAATTGAAAGTCAATATTTCTCCAGCGGACGCGCAAGTCACGTTATCGAAGGTTGGCGACCCGCCCGTCAAACTGAGCAGCGGGAGCCCGTTGAGCCTGCCCGCCGGGACCTACACGCTTTCCGCGCGCACCGCCGATAGTTTTGTGCGCACTTCAACCATTGAACTCGCCGCAGGACAATCCCGGAATCTGGATCTGGAGTTAGCTCCCAGTGGAATGTCGAAGTGGGAAGATCCGGCAGGTTGGAAGCAGGAAAATGGAACGTTCGTTCGAAAGGGCGGTGATTACATTCTGTACGGCGTGACACCCACCTCGGGTACGTTTCTCTTTTCTGCCATGCTCACGAAAGGGCACCGGCTCCAGTGGGTGATCAACTACACGGACCCGAATAATTACGACTTGTTCCAGATGGACGATAATAATTTCTATCGCACCGACATCCGCAATGGCCAGAAGACAAACGATGCCAAGATTCCGCACAAGGTCGAAAAGAAAAGCCTTCGCACCCTGCAGATTCATGTTTCGTCCACTGAAGTTGTCCACCAGATTAAGCAGGGAAACGGGTGGCTCGTTCTAGACCGCTGGACGCTGCCGGGTACCAATCTCTCCGCAGGACGATTTGGTTTTTATCTGCCTGGCGGGGACCAACTATCGCTGGCGAACTTCAGTCACTACGCCGACCTGAACCTCCACTAGAAGGCTCGTCCTTCCCCAACCCCGCTAGGAATGCAGGAAGCATGATGGACGGCCGTAACCGAAGAGTCCGCGTGATCGACTCCCACACCGGGGGCGAGCCCACCCGGTTGGTCGTCAGCGGAGGGCCTGATCTCGGCAACGGGCCGCTGGCCGAACGGCTACAGCGTTTCCGCAGCGAGCACGACAGCTTTCGATCAGCCGTGGTCAATGAGCCGCGGGGCTCAGACGTGATCGTCGGAGCTTTATTGTGCGAACCTGTCGATCGCACTTGCGCCGCGGGTGTAATTTTCTTTAATAATGTTGGTTATCTCGGCATGTGTGGCCACGGAACCATCGGACTGGTCGCAACGCTCTCCTTTATGAATCGGATTGCGCCGGGGGAACACCGCATCGAAACGCCGGTCGGAACGGTGAGTGCGGTGCTGCATTCGAGTGGTCAGGTTACCGTGAACAATGTGGCCTCTTATCGCGCCGCTGCCAATGTGGAGGTAGAAGTTCCCGCGTACGGCAAAGTCCACGGAGATGTGGCTTGGGGTGGAAACTGGTTCTTCCTGGTGCGCGAACACAGCATGGAACTATCGCTTAAGAATATCGAGAGCTTGACGGCTTTTACCTGGGCGATCCGGCAGGCCCTTCGGCAGCAGGGAATTACCGGAGCTGACAATCAGGAGATCGATCACATTGAGCTTTTTGGGCCGTCCGATGTACCCTCGGTCAACAGCAAAAATTTCGTGCTTTGTCCGGGCAAAGCGTATGACCGTTCTCCCTGCGGGACCGGAACCAGCGCCAAGCTGGCCTGCCTCTATGCGGACGGAAAGATTCGTGAAGGCCAAGTCTGGAAGCAGGAGAGCATTGTAGGGAGCATCTTCGAAGGCAGTATCACCGTGCGGGATGGGAAGGTCTATCCCAGCATAAAAGGCACCGCGTTTGTGAATGCAGAGGCTGAACTGGTGCTTGATCCGGAAGATCCGTTCTGCATGGGGATTCGGGCGTGACGATTGTGATGAAGCCGCACGAACTGGCGCAGCACTTCGATAAACTCTACGGCGGTCATCCCCGGATCTTCCGTGCGCCCGGACGCGTGAACCTGATTGGCGAACACACTGACTATAATGACGGCTTCGTCATGCCAGCTGCCGTCAATTTCTCGACGTATGTGGCGATTGCTGCACGGCCAGACCGCAGACTGGTGATTTGCTCCAAGGAATTCCCCGGCACCTATGAGTTCGACGTCGATGCCTTGCCCGAGAAGCGCACCGGCGCCTGGTGCGACTACATTCTCGGCGTCGCCAGCGTCCTGCAGCAGACGCGGACACAAACTGCGCGGCGCAAACCTGCTGGTTCATGGCGAAGTTCCGCTCGCCGCAGGCCTGAGCTCATCCGCGGCTCTGGAAGTCGCTTCTGCGCTTGCCTGGATGAGTCTGAGCGATGTGCAACTGCCTCTGCCTGAGGTTGCCCAACTCTGCCAGTTAGCAGAAAACAGTTTCGTGGGAGCACGCGTCGGCATCATGGACCAGTTTGTCTCGTGCATGGGAAAAGCCGCGCATGCGTTTCTGCTCGATTGCCGCTCCCTCCATTATCAGTTCGTACCGCTCCCACCCGGGGTCCGCCTCGTAGTGTGCAACACCATGGTCAAGCACGATCACGCCACGGGTGCTTACAACACACGGCGCGAGGAGTGCGAAGAGGGGGTGCGGTATTTTGCGAAGTGGGATCCTGCCGTTCGCGCCTTGCGCGACGTGTCTGTGGGCCTGCTCGATCAACACTTGCGCGACCTTCCCCCCGCGATCGGCAAGAGGTGTTCTCATGTTGTCCGCGAGAACCAGCGCACTCTCGACGCCGCGGACGCCCTGGTAAACGGAAACCTGCCTCGCGTCGGAAAGTTGATGCGCGAGTCGCATGACAGCTTGCGCGATCTCTATGAGGTCAGCTGCAGGGAACTCGACATCATGGTCGAGGCTGCCGCAGGCTTGCCAGGTTTTGTTGGTGGTCGCATGACTGGGGGAGGCTTCGGCGGATGCACGGTCAACCTTGTGCGTGAAGAAGACGCCGAGAACTTCGCCAAGCAGATTGCAGAGCGCTATCAACAAGCAACCGCAATCAACCCGCAAGTGTATCTCTGCACTGCCGAGGACGGAGCCGGGGAGCTTACCTAGATCCCCCCTGATCGGCAGCGTTCGGCGACCACCCTTGCAGCTTGACCAGCCAGTTCGCGGGCTCGGGCAAAATCGCAAACTTCGGCAAGTTACCACGCACCATCGCCACTTCATCGCAACAATGAAATCGCGGACAGGCATGGCAGTCTTTATAGATCTTGTCCGGAAGATCTTCCCGCTGCGCCACTGAGAATCCCTGACCGCCGAAGAAATCCGGCTTGCGCGTGAACAGGCAGATGCAATCCACGCGATGCCGCTTTGCTTCCGCCAGGAGAGCCTTCACCAAGCGACCCCCGCCACCTCGGCCCTGCGCCCAGGGAGCAACAGTAATCGACCGAATCTCAGCCAAATGTGTGCCGTAAAGATGCAGTGCCCCGCACCCGATGATGCGTCCCTCGTCTTCGAGGACCACGAAGTCTCGCACGTTCTCGCAGATTTCCGGCAGCGTGCGCGGCAGCAGCGTGCCGTCACTCGAGTATCCCGCAATCAGCTCGTGAATCTGTTGTGCGTCCGGCAAGATCGCTTTACGCGTGCGCATGGGCCTCCTCGCGAAGGGACTCGATCTTCTTTCTGGCTGTACTGATTGCCTGCCGCACTCGGCTCGGCGCCGTCCCGCCCGGAACATCATGAACCGCCAACACCGACGCCAGTTTCAGAGACTCGTAGAAATCCTGATCGAATGCCGGACTTAGCGATTCCAGTTCCGCGAGCGGCAGATCGTGTAGCTCGCAGTTGCGCTCGAGGCAGAGCTGCACCGCCTTGCCGATCCGCTCATGAGCCAGCCGCGAAGGAACCCCA
This sequence comes from uncultured Acidobacteriaceae bacterium, assembly GCA_963788555.1. Taxonomy (GTDB): domain Bacteria; phylum Acidobacteriota; class Terriglobia; order Terriglobales; family Acidobacteriaceae; genus Sulfotelmatobacter. Next base: position 699,349 of record CAWBHM010000012.1, read on the forward strand.
CGCTTCACCAGATAAGTGGCTGCGGCCCATGCATTCATAAATCCCGACTGTGCGGCCTGACTCATGCGCTCCTGATTAAATTCCACTGCTTTCATCCATCCCGTCACCAACGGCAACATTTGCAGCAAGGTGTCCGAAGAGTCGAAGAGCGGCTCTTGCGTTTCTTGCAGGTCCTTGTTGTACGCCAGAGGCAGCCCCTTCACGGCGACCATCAACGCGGTCGCATTTCCTAGAATCCGGCCGCTCTTTCCACGCACCAACTCCAGCAAGTCTGGATTCTTCTTTTGCGGCATCGCGCTGCTGCCCGTGGAGTACGCTTCCGGCAGAATCAGAAAGCTGTACTCCTGCGAGGAAAACAAAATCATCTCCTCGGCCCAACGGCTCAAATGCATAGCGAGCAGCGACAGAACGTTCACAAACTCGATTGCAAAATCCCGGTCGCTGGTGGCATCAAGACTGTTCGCGGTCGCGCCATCGAATCCAAGGGCCTCGGCCATCAGGGCCCGGTCCAGGGAAAGCGTCGCACCCGCGACGGCACCTGATCCCAGGGGACACACATTCAGCCGCTTTCGACAATCCGCCAGCCGATCGGCATCCCGCAGGAACATCTCGACATAAGCCAGCAGCCAGTGTCCCAGTAGGACGGGTTCCGCCCGCTGCAGATGGGTGTACGCCGGCATAGCCGCGTCTGCGGCCTGCTCAGCGCGATCGGTGACCACACTGCACAATTCGGCAAGTTCGTGCCGCAGTTGATCGATCGTCGCTCTCACGTAAAGTCGCAGGTCGGTCGCGATTTGCTCATTGCGGCTGCGGCCGCTGTGCAGCTTGTATCCCGTTTCCCCAATCAGAGAGACGAGTTGTTTCTCAACGAAGTGGTGGACATCCTCGGCTTCATCATCTTCGAGGAATTCCGGCGACTGCGCCGCCTTCTCGCCGATTTGCTTCAGCCCCTGCAGAATGCCGATCAGTTCATCGTTCGACAGGATGCCCGCCGCCTTCAGCGCCCGGGCGTGAGCGTTGCTGGCCAGCAGTTCGCACTTCAGCAAACGGCAATCGAAGTCAAACGACCGCTGCCAGCGCTCGAAGTCAGGATCCAGCGGTTGCCGGAACCTCCCGGACCACATCTTCATCGTGCGACCTCCACACGAGCCCGCGCCCTCGACCGCGACGGCAGCCCAAGAATACGGATGAACCCGGCCGCATCCTTCTGGTCGTAGCTGTCGCCCATCGTGAACGACGAAAGATCGGTGCGGTAGAGGGAGTGCTCCGACTCGCGGCTGAACACGGATACGTTCCCCTTGTAGAGAGACAACGTCGTGCTGCCCGTCATTTCCTTCTGCGTGCTCTCCACGAAGGCATCGAGCGCTTCGCGCAGCGGTGTGAACCACAGTCCGAAATAGACCATTTCCGCATACTTCAGACCGATGTGCTGCTTGAAGTGCGCAACCTCGCGTTCCAGGCACAGTGCTTCCAACTCGCGATGGGCCGCAATCAGCAGCGTGCCGCCTGGAGTCTCGTAGCATCCCCGCGACTTCATTCCCACAAACCGGTTTTCCACCAGATCAATGCGGCCAATCGCATTGCGCGCTCCAATCTCGTTCAACAATTCCACCAGCGACACAGGATCCATTTCCATGCCATTCACAGAGACCGGAATTCCCTGCGCGAAGCCGATGCGCACTTGCTCTTCCTTGTCCGGCGCCTCTTGGGGCGAACGCGTGATTTGCCAAGTGGTCGGCAACGGTGCGTTCCCCGCATCTTCCAACTCACCGCCCTCGTGACTGATGTGCCACAGGTTTCGGTCGCGACTGTGAATCTTCTCGCGGCTGGCGGCCACCGGAATCCCATGCTGCTCCGCATAGTCCAGGCAGTCTTCGCGCGATTTCAAGGTCCACTCGCGCCACGGCGCGATGATCTTCAGCTCTGGCGCAAGCGCCTGATACGTTAATTCAAAGCGCACCTGGTCGTTACCCTTGCCGGTGCACCCATGAGAGACCGCGGTCGCTCCTTCCCGCAACGCCACTTCGACCTGGTGCTTCGCGATCACCGGACGCGCAAGCGACGTTCCCAGCAGATATTTGTGCTCGTAGACAGCCCCTGCCTTCAGCGCAGGGAACACATATCCGGTCAGGAATTCTTCGCGCAGGTCCTCCACGACCACTTTGCTAGCGCCTGTTTTGTAGGCCTTATCGACCACCGCCTCAATGTCGTCACCCTGACCCACATCGCCCACCATGGCGATGACGTCATAGGAATAGTTCTCTTTGAGCCATGGAATAATGATCGACGTGTCTAGACCACCGGAATAAGCAAGAACAACTTTCTCAGGCATGAGCGCTCCTAACGGGCAGGCGCACCGCGCCGCCCAGTAATAAATATAGAATGGATTTCTGCACGTGCAGCCGGTTTTCCGCCTGCTCGAAGACGACTGAGTTGTCGGAGTCCATCACCTCGTCGGTGACTTCCTCGCCGCGATGCGCGGGAAGGCAGTGCATGAACGCCGCGTGCGGCGCCGCTTGCGCCATCAGTTGCCGGTTCACCTGGTACGGCGGAAAAATCTCCGCGCGCTTGCCGGCTTCCTGTTCCTGTCCCATGCTCGCCCACGCGTCGGTGTAAATCGCATCAACTCCGGCGACCGCCGTCAGCGGATCGGTGAGCAATTCGATTTTCGCTCCCGTTTGTTTTGCGATCTTCCGAGCGTCAGCAACAATCTGCGCGTTCGGCGAGTAGGCCTTCGGCGTGGCGATCCGAATCGAAGATCCCAAGCATGCGCACGTCAGCATTAGGGAATGCGCCACGTTATTGCCGTCCCCAACGTAGGCGAGGGAGATCTTCCTGAGATCGCCGTACCGCTCCTGCAACGTGAAGTAATCCGCCAGCGCCTGGCATGGATGCTCCAGATCGCTCAGCGCATTGATGACCGGCACTGAGGCAAAGCGAGCCATACCTTCGATCGTCTCCTGCGCGAACGTCCGCAGCACGATCACGTCCACCCAGCGTTCGAGGTTATGAGCGATGTCGCTCAGCGTTTCGCGTGCATCCAACCGGCTCTGCGACTGGTCCACGAACATCGCCGTACCGCCCAGGCCCGTCATGCCGGCTTCGAACGTAAGCCGGGTTCGCAGCGAAGGTTTCTCAAAGAACATCACCATCTGTTTTCCCGCCATCGACCGTTGAAAAACCGAAGGGCGGGACTTCATCAGCTCCGACAAATGAAGCACGGCCTGAACCCCTTCCGGTCCGAGATCGCGCGTCGAAACCAGGTCGGGGCACCAGAAGGTGCTGGGAAATGTCTCCGGCACCGCCGGCCCTCTGCTTTGCAATGGACTGTTCAACTCTGACTCCTGTCTTGAATCTTCATTCCCGCACTCACGCACAGGTCACTTCTGTCCCACAATTCAGCTTGGTCAAATAAAACTGCGGCAGCGATTCGGCTTCCGCAGCGGGCAGAATTCGCACCCTCCCCACTCCCTGCTTCAGCGCCTGCTTGCACGCTTCGAGCTTGGGAAGCATTCCACCGCTGATCACGGATCCGTTGACCATGTCCTGAGCCTGCTTGGTGCTGAGCCACGGAATCACCGTTCCTTCCGCGTCCTTTACTCCGGGTACGTCCGTAAGAAAGATGAGTGCGTTCGCGTGGCAGGCTGCGGCGCATGCGGCAGCCATCTCATCGGCGTTCACGTTGTAATACTCGCCATCGGCTCCCAGCGCGAGCGACGCAAGCACCGGAATGCCTCCCTGCTGCCACAGGGCTTCGATCCAGCAAGGCTCAGCAAAGCAAATCTCGCCGACGAACCCCACATCATTGCCCGCGAATATGTTTCCGCCGAGCGCGAAAACTCATGCCGTCGCCGCCGCAGAATCCGACAGCCGGCATGCCTGCGGCCTGAATCGCGGCAACCAGTTTCTTATTGACCATGCCGCCCAGCACCATCAGTGCCACGTCGCGGGTTTCTGCATCCGTCACACGCAGCCCACCGATGAACTCGCTCTGCTTGCCGAGTTGTTTCAGAACGCGGGTCAGTGCACTGCCGCCGCCGTGGACGACCGCCACGCGATGGCCATCCTGCGCCAGTTCTGCGATCGCTCTCGCGCACTTGCGAAGAGTAGGAGCATCTTCCAGCGCGGCTCCTCCGATTTTGACTACGATCGTCACAGCAATCCCTCGTCTTCGGACCATCCGTACATCAGATTCATGTTCTGCACCGCCTGTCCGGCCGCGCCTTTCAGCAAGTTGTCGATGCAGGAAATCAACACCAGTCGCCGGCCGTCCTCGGCCAGGCAAAACCCCAGATCGCAATAGTTCGTCTGCAGCGAAAACTGCACCTGCGGAAGCTTCGGCGTCTGAAACACCCGTACCCAACGCTTGCCCGAATAAAAATTCCGAAAGCACGATTCCACTTCCAACGGCGACATCGTGCGGTTGAGATGCACATAGATCGTCGACAGAATTCCCCGCGGAATCGGCAGCAGGTGGGGAGTAAAGATCAGTTCGTCAGCGCCGAGTCCGAGTTGTTCGACAATCTCGCCCAAATGCCGGTGGCTGAACACCGAATACGCTGACAGGTTGTCGGCCACCGACACGAAATGCGTCTTGGCGGTAGGTTCCTTGCCCGCTCCCGATACGCCTGACTTCGAATCGGAGACGATGCCGCGGCTACGATCCACCACTCCCTGCCTTGAGCAGCGGCGCCAGAGCCAGGATTACCGACGTCGCGTAGCATCCCGGATTCGCTACCAGCGTGGCATTCGCCACGCGATCGCCATTCAGTTCGGGCAGTCCGTAAACTGCTTTCTCGGTTAGTTCTGCTGCCGTGACCGCGTCCGAGTCTTGAAAGTTGTAGATCGCCCGGTGCAGTTCCTGCTTTAACCGCCATGCCCCGCTCAGATCGATGACGCGCAGCCCTTGAGCCAAAGCCTCCGGTACGAGCGCACGCGATGCCTCATGCGGCGTAGCCAAAAAGAGCAGTTCCACTCCCTGCTGCTTCATCGCCGGCCACGACAACGAATGCAGCGGATATCCGCCGTTCCCGGAAAGCGCCGGAAACACGTCCACCAGATCCGAAGCGCCACCATTGTCTGCCGACCGCCGAAGCAGAACTGGCTTCTCCAGCCGCGGATGACGCAGAAGAATCCGCGTAAGCTCGAGACCGGAATATCCAGTCGCTCCTACCACAGCGGTTTTGAGTTTCGCGGTCATCTAGCCCAGCATTTCCTCAATCCGGCCCGCCAGCTTCCGGGCGTCTTCTTTGTCAGGACAAACAATCAGGATCGTGTCGTCCCCGGCAATCGTGCCCACGACCTCGGACCAGTCTGCTTCGTCCAGGGCCGCAGCCACAGGCTGCGCGCTCCCCACGATCGTCTTAATCACCAACTGGTTCTGAGCCGACCGAATATCCAGCACAAACTCACGCACCAATCGCGACACCGGCGGCAACGCAATGCCAGCCGCATTCTCGCCTTGCGGCAGGGAATACCCGTGGGAAGTCTTGCTCAGATTCAGATCGCGGATGTCGCGCGACAGCGTCGCCTGTCCGACCTTGAATCCCCGTTTGCGCAGGAGTCGCTGAAGATCCTCCTGGCTGGCGATGGACGCGTGCTTTAACACGTCCAGGACCGCCCGCTGTCGTAGCGTTTTATTCATCATGAATAAATATTCAGTCCAGTGAATAAATATGTTTCTATCTTACGGACTCGACCCCAAATGTCAAGGGGAAAGGCCCCCTTCGGTTACTTTTCGGAGCCTGAGCTGAACGGGCAGGTGCCACCTGAAAAACGTACAGGGAGCATCTCGGCTTGGTAGACTACTTCGCGGTCAAGAAGCGCGTTCGAGTCGAGCGCCGGAGAGATGAATGAACCAGAAGCCCTCCCTGCTGGCGGAATTGATTGCGGAATTCCTGGGCACTTTTGTGCTGATGCTCTTTGGCACCGGCGTGGTCGCCATGGTCGTCCTGTTTCCCTCCAAGTACCCCGGCGAGACCATCCACGGCGGCTTCACCAACATCACTCTCGGCTGGGGGCTCGGGGTCACCATGGGCATCTACATCGCCGGAAAAATATCGGGAGCCCATCTGAATCCCGCGGTGACTCTGGCTCTCGCCGTCTTTCGCGGATTCTCCTGGCGCAAGGTTCTGCCATATTTCATTGCTCAGACCGCCGGCGCATTCGCAGCCGCGGCGCTCGTCTATTGGAACTACCTACCAGCATTTCGACAGTCGGATCCTCTGTTGGATCACACCGCCGGAGTCTTCACCACATTTCCCGCGTTCCCCGAAATTCTGCAGGCAGGATTTCTCGATCAATTCATCGGAACCGGCCTGCTGCTCCTTCTAATCTTCGCCATCATCGACGAATTCAATGTCCCCCCAGGAGCGAATCTCGCACCGCTGATGATCGGTTTGGTGGTCGTCGCCATCGGCATGAGCTTCGGCGGCATGCACGGTTATGCCATCAACCCCGCGCGCGACTTCGGCCCACGCCTCTTCACCGTGATTGCAGGATTTCGGAACAATGGCCTCACCGATGGAACTCACGTTTGGTGGATCCCTGTCGTCGCTCCACTCCTCGGCGGCTTGGCCGGAGCGGCTCTCTATGACTTTGGCATCCGGCGCTTCCTCCGCCCGTCGCAATCGTGATATACGCAGAAACTTCCAGGAGATACTGTGCAATACCTTCTAGCGCTCGACCAGGGCACAACCAGTTCACGAGCTCTCTTGTTCGATCACGAAGGAACGATTCGCTCGATCGCCCAACAGGAGTTTGACCAAATCTTCCCTCAGCCTGGATGGGTCGAGCACAGTCCAGAGCAGATCTATGCGTCACAGGTCGCCGTGGCGCTGCAAGCCTTGCGTCAAGCCGGGGCCACGCCGAGCGATGTTGCCGCCATTGGCATTGCCAACCAGCGCGAGACCGCCATCGTTTGGAACCGCGAGAGCGGAGAGCCTGTCTACAACGCCATCGTTTGGCAAGATCGTCGCACCGCCGATTTCTGCGAGCGTCTCCGCAGCGAGGGCCACGGCCCTCTGATTCAGCAGCGTACCGGACTGTTGATCGACTCCTATTTCTCGGCCAGCAAAATCTCCTGGATTCTCGACAACATTCCCGGCACGCGCGCCCTGGCGGATGCCGGCAAGCTGGCGTTTGGCACCGTTGACACCTGGCTGCTCTGGAAGCTGACCGGCGCCCAAGTCCATGCGACCGATGCCAGCAACGCCTCGCGTACGATGCTCTTCAATATTCATACCGGTGATTGGGATCGCGAACTGCTCGATCTGTTTCGAGTCCCAATCTCAATGATGCCTTCCGCGTGTTCATCCAGCGAGATCTATGGAAAGGTGAGCGGGCTAAAGGGCCTGGAAAAGATTCCGCTCGCGGGCATTGCCGGTGATCAGCAATCGGCCTTGTTTGGTCAGCGCTGCATCCATCCCGGCCTCACCAAGAACACCTACGGCACCGGATGCTTCATGCTGCAGAACACGGGCCGCCGCGCTGTTCCTTCCTCCAACCGGTTGGTCACGACCGTCGCCTGGAAGCTCGGTGACGTGACTGAGTACGCCTTGGAAGGCAGCGTCTTTGTTGGCGGCGCCGTCGTCCAGTGGCTGCGCGACGGACTGGGATTGATCCGCAAATCAGAAGAAGTCGAACCGCTGGCCAACTCCGTTTCCGACAACGGTGGTGTCTTCTTCGTTCCCGCCTTCGTCGGATTGGGCGCGCCGCACTGGGATTCCTACGCGCGAGGCTCGATCTTCGGACTCACCCGCGGCACTACCGCTGGGCACTTGGCGCGTGCCGCATTAGAGAGCATCGCCTACCAGGTTGCCGACTTGCTCGATGCCATGCGTCTCGATTCCGGCGACCCGGTGCAGGAACTACGAGTCGACGGCGGAGCCGCGGCCAACGACAGCCTCATGCAATTCCAAGCCGACATTCTTGGAATTCCCGTCGTCCGCCCCGCGGTGACCGAAACCACGGCTCTCGGAGCGGCCTATTTGGCTGGCCTGGCAGTCGGATTTTGGAAGAAGGATGTTCTCGATGCGTCCGCCACGAAAGATCATCGTTTTGAGCCGAAAATGGCAGCCGCGCAGGCGCGCCAATTGCGGAATCGCTGGAATGAGGCGGTCGCTCGCGCCAAGAACTGGGAAGCCGGATCGTCCGAGAATCGCTAGTAGCGCCGGCTCTGAGCGAGACGCATCGTCTAGTGTGCGTACCAGAAGACCGCCCCTTTGGTGATTGGGGGTAATGTAAACGTAATGCGATCTCCGTGACGGATGCCCTTCACGGCCTGAGCCTCTCCGAGAAACGGGAGGAAGGATCCGCTCTCTGCGTCCTTCGCCGGAACGCTGACTTCTACGCCGCTCTGAGCCGTCTGCACGGGATTCGACCCTCCCCGCAGCCCGGCAAAGTTCGCAAAGAAAACGTTGATGTGCCCGTCCGGTGTCTGCGCGACCGAAGTCGCTACCTGCGGTCCAGCCTTGATCAGCACGCTGTTCCCACCTTGCAGGCTCTCGAAGAATGCCTGCTGAGAATCCGGCGATGCATGTTCGAAATCCTTTTCCAGCGCCGTGTTGTAACCTCGTCCCGGACAGTCCGCAAACCGCACAACACTCGACGCATCGCCAATTCCCGTAGCATCCGTCCCCGTGATTACGAGCCTCTTTCCCCCGCGCACGAAGGCTTGCAGAGCGCCTTTCTCCGCGTCCGCTAGCACGCGCACGTCCGGCAATACCAAAGTCTTGCCGTGGAAATCCGCCAGCGTTCGCGGAGTCACAATCTGAAACTCAAGATGCTTCTGCATGAGCAGAATTAAAATGCCCCGGTAGGACGCTATGAAATCCTGGGCGTAGAAATTCCGCGTGTCGGGAGAAAAGTAAACTCCAATCGGATCGACCGGCGAGCGCGGCAGATAAAACGTCTTCTCGTGCGCCTGAATCCACGCAAAGATCTTCTTCCGCGTCTCCAGATCATTCGACCCAGCCATCGAATGTCCCGGGGCATCCCAGAAATTCGCGCCCGCCATGATCTGCGACATTGCCAAATTCATCATAGATTCGCGAATCATGGCCTCGCTCCCAGCCACCTTCTTATCGCCATCCCACGAATAATTCAGAATCCACGTGGCTTTCCCCTGCGCAAACGCACGGAACGAGTGCATTCCTACCTGATACCGGAACCAGTCCAGCGGCTTCCGCGCCGAAGCCATGTGGTCGCCTTCGCCAAATTCATATTCGTGAGCAATTGCGTCCACCACTGCGTACAGACTGTAAACATCGGCTCCGACTCGCACTGCCTCTTCTTCGATTCCAGGATAGATTTCCGGAATTGTTTTGATCTTCGGATTCACCGCCTTCGCCGTCCGATCGATCTCGCTTAGGAAGTCAGTGAAGGTCTGAATCCGGAACGTCACCCACTTGCGGAACGCCGGGTCCGAGAAATCTCCCAGCTTCAGATCATGCTTCGCGTCCAGCCCGGTCTGCTGCTTGAATGCCGCGACCGTGTAGTCGTCAAAACTGGCCCACGTGTTTTCCCAGCCATCGAAATGCGTCATCCAATACGGAATATCGATGTAGATGCCGTCAATCCCCGTCCCGGCAATCTGCCGCACGCGCTCCATATAGGTCTTGCGCCACTCGGTCGCATATGGACTCACCCACACGTCCTCGTCTCCCGGCCGAATCCAGAACGCCGATCCGCCTCCGAAGATCGCAGGCTCGCCCGGTGATCTTTCGCTGCAGCCAGTCGGGATGATCCTTGGCCAGAGTGTGCGCGACTTTATCTCCATGCGCCGTGATGCACTCGGTCCCGGCGATATATACAAATGCGTAATTGCCCGCCTGGTGCGCCGCCTCTGCCACCTCGCGAATCGCCTTCAGTTTTTCTTCTGGTTGAAGAAAGCTCTCGTAGCGCCCGGGAATATCGTTGTCGACTTCAATGCCAAACACACCGCTGTCCTGCGCGTTGCGCACGATCTTCTGCGCATCGCCGCCCTTCAGACCATAGGCGCCGATGCGGACATAGTTCGTCCAACTCTGGTTCGTCCAAGTCTGGTTCGTCCCGTTCTGTTTTTCGGAATCAGGCGCCGCGACCAGTCCCAGCGCGAACAAAAATAAGGAGAGAAATGCGAATAGAGCTTTCCGTGTCATACTCGCCCTCGAATCCGAATTCACCATCGCGATTTACTCTGGCTGCGAATCAACTCGCACGTACTCCTGCTCGCTCGCCAGCAAGGTCCGTACCGTCTACGGTTGAGCAGGCTCTTTGAAAACCTCTGATTCAGTCATCTTCCAAATAGTTTTGAAAGGGCACGGCTTCAGCCGTGCCGTTAGGACCCGCTAAAAATGCGGCTTTAGCCGCTGAGGCCAACCTGCCGACACGTCTCGTTTCGATGGCAAAAACTTATTCAGAGCTTCCCTAGAACTCGAATCTCAATCCAAACTGGAAGGATCGCGGACTTTCCCCTGGCGCGTCGCTCGTGACCGTCCCGAAAAGCGGATCTCCCACGGCCGAATTCGGCTGTCCAAAGCGCGGATGATTGGTGAAGTTGAACATCTCCGCCCGCACTTCGATCCGCATGCCTTCTTTGGGCACAAACGACTTGTAAACATTCAGATCCATGTTGTGGATGCCGTCGACGCGCAGCCCGGAAAAGTACCGTGGAGCATTCCCAGGCGTCTGGTCGCCGGGGTCGCCAAAGCAGTTGCTGTTCAGATAGGCGTCAGGATTCGCATTCTGCCAACTCAAGGCGGCGGAGTGCATGCTGGTTCCGGTCTTAAATTGGGAACACAAAACTTGGGGGCGCTGTGTGCCGTTCGCCAGACGGGCGTTGGACATGCCGAGGGCCATCGGTTGTCCCGATTGCTCGGTGATGATCGTCGCGAGCGACCAGCCTCCCACAACAGCCGTCGAGCACTCGGTTCATATTGCCGCCAATCCATTGGTTGCGCCCAATGGGCAGATCCACGACCACGGCGAGCGCCAGCCGCTGTGGCGTGTCGTTGCCCCCAATGCTGTGTTCCAGGTACAGGCGATCCAGTTGTTGCGGAATGCCGGCCCCGAGCGCACCTACCCAGTTGTTCCTGCCCGCCGACGAATCGTCGGTTGACTTCGAGATCGTGTAGCTGCCCTCAAAACTGATGTGGTGCGTGGTGCGCTTCTGGAAGCGAACCTGCAGAGCGTTGTACCACGAACTCGCTTCCTCCAGCATCAGCGCCTTCAAAGTCACCGTTGAATTGCGGGTACTGGTTCAACAGCGTCCCCAAGGGGAGGGTTCCGCTCGGATCACCGTAATTCGAATTGGGCTCGTTGAAACAGGGATGGGTCGGCGAAGGAGCGCACCCGGCGCTGAACATCGAGAAAAACGGGTTGCCCACCGTCGTCTGAAGAAAGTTGCTTACGCAGCTATCCCCAAGCAAGTCGTATCCGTCGGAGTTACTGCCGCGGTGATCTGGGCCAGCAAAGTCGAAGGGATGAAAGAGCGGTTGTTTGTGCCGGCCCACGGCAGATGCGTACTTCGGTTGGCGGAGTAGTCCACGCCGAGCACGATCTGGCTGGGGAGCATCCGCTGGATTCCCAGATTCCACATGTAAATGTTGGCGTCTCGCGCCGCCGTCGTGCCTAGATCGTTCGGGTTCTGATAACCCCAGTTCGCAAACTGGCCGTACTGCGTACCCTGCGGACCGGTAAAGCCCGCCGGAAACGGATTCGTCAGGGTCGCGGATTGGGTGGCGAAATTGTCGTTCGTAAAAAATATGTTCGCCGTCTTGCGGAACGCCGAGCCGGGATACTGGAAGTTTGTGGCCGGGCTCATTCCGAAATAGATGCCCGCCCCGCCTCGCACCACTGTCTGCTGACTCGAGTTGGTACGAGAACCCCAGCCTCGGGCCAAGGTCTTTCCAATAGGTCGGAATCGTCCTCATGCTCGACGTCGGGAATTGCGTTGTGCCGAGCACCTGCTTGCGACGCAGGGTAGTTGAGTCCAACGCTCTGCATCTGCGCCTGTACGCTCATGGCTCCCGCCGTTGCGCAGCGGCCGGCAGGCTGGTCAGATCGAGATTCACGCCACTGTTAGCGTTGAAATTGCTGAACTCGATCTGGTTGCCGCGCGACGTGTACGGCGAACTCCACTGGTAACGCAAGCCCAGATTGACCGTGAGTTTCGGGGTCACCTTCCAGTCGTCCTGGACATAAAACCCTGTCTCCAGCGACTTGTTCGCGACCGAAGGAGTCACCACCAGTTGGCTGGAGGCGTTGATATTATCGCCGTAGCCAAAAGCCAGGCTGGCGAAGGGATTGCCGGTGATGCGATTCCCGGATGCAGCATCTGGTATCGCTGTTCGCGGATTCGGCGATGTCGTGTTATCCGTAAAGGTCATGAAGCCGGTCGGGTAATTCGGCTGCCAGAAATTGTTGTAGAAAAGTCTCTGCTCGCCGCCGACTTTAATCAGATGCGCCCCTTTGGAAATCACCAACTGCGTGGAGTAACTGACCAGGGTGTGGGCAAAGGTGGTGTTAATGCAGCACTGATCGTAGAGATTGGTCCACGGCGAATTTCCCTGCATCAGAAACGTCGGCATCTTGTCGATCCCATTGGCCGTTTGGAACACCGAAGGCAATCCCTGAACGCCAGCTGGCAGCGAGGCGTTGAAACTGGAGATCGTCGGGATGCCCGGGAGCGACAGTTCGTGTACCCGGTCGACTCCTACATGGCTGGTCCAGACGATCCGCGGGTTGATGGTCCAGGTATATTCCAGCGAAGCGTTTTGCGCCACCGTCACACCGCTCGCGATTCCGTCATTATCGAAGCCGTCGCCCAGGGTCAGCGGAGTCGTGTAGTTGTACCAGCCCCGGCTGTAGCGGCCGCTGATGCGGTTCCGGTCGTTGATCTGGTGGTCGATCTTGATGTCGAACTGGTAGTCCGGCGCATTCGCCAGCGTCGTGTAGTTGTAGTTGTTGAACTCGTTCGCGTTGCTGGGTTTCGGATAGAGATTGAGGACCGCCAATCCGATCGGATCCAGTTCGCTGGGCGGGATCACATTCAATTGGCCGTTGTACTGCACCTGCGGCCTGGTTGCACATGGATTTCCACAGGCGCAGTCGGATCGAAAATAGGAGTCCGCTGTCGCCGAAAAGTCGCCTTGCCGCTCCGCCAGGGTCGGTACGGTCACAACTCCGCTGGACGCGCTGGAACTTCGCAACCTTCTCGAAATCGACGAAAAAGAACGTGCGGTTCTTGATGATCGGCCCGCCCTACCGAAAAGCCGCCCTGATCGCGCTTGCTGTCCGGCTTTGGGCCGATGTTGGCGGGATTGAAGAAATCGCGAGCGTTCAACTGCGCGCGCTGCAGGAAATACCAGCCACTGCCGTGGAACTTGTCGGTTCCGCTCTTCATCACCATGTTGACGACCGTGCCGCCGTTGTTGCCGAACTCGGCCGAGAAGCTGTTGTTCTGCACCTTCATTTCCTGCATGCCCTCGACCAGGGGCTCGTAGTAGACGTTGGAATTCCCTCCCTCGCCTTGTTCCGGCGCGCTGATCAGGGCGCCATCCAGCCGTATCTCGGCGGTCGCGTTGCGCTGCCCGTTGGAAGTGAAGTTTGTTCCCGAGGGATAGTTATCACCGGTGCCTGACCCTGCCACCTCGGTCACGCCCGCCGCCAGGAACGTCAGGCCAAAGAAGCTGCGGTTGGCCAGTGGAAGTTCGTGCACATATTCGCTGCTGATCTCCGTGCCCAGAGTCGCACTCTCGGTGTCCAGCAACGGCGCCGTCTGCGTGACCTCGATCGTCTCGCTCACGCCCAGTCGGATGCAGCACAAATTCCACACTGGTCTGCTGGTCGACCTGCAGGACGACATTCTTCTTTTCTGCAATGCGAAAGCCGGAAGCCTGCGCCTTCACCGTGTAGACGTCGGGGCGCAAGCCGGTGAAGAAATACTGTCCGTGATCGTCGGTGTGCGCGGTCTGCGCAATGTTGGTGGCGTCGTTGGTGATGGTGACCGTGGCGTTCGCCATCATCGCCCCACTCTGGTCCGTTACCTGGCCGCGAACCTGAGCCTGGTACGATCCCTGCCCCAGGGCCGTCGTGGCCAGCAGCAAAGCGACCACTAAGAAGAAGGTGAGAGCGGCTACAGAACTTCGACTATGACGGAAGACACGCATGGTAGCCTCCTGGCAGCGGCTTTCATATTATTACGAGTTAAGACTATTACTTTCGTTTATGATCAATGTCAAGTCAAATCGTAGCAAAAATCAAAAGTCGTTTCCGGCGGTTCCCGCCCGCCGTTTGCCTTCGATTTCGAAGGCGGCTTCCGATTCGGAGCGCGGTTACGACTGCTTTCTTCTTGTTGCGCGGGACGTCGTCCCGTACTCTGTTGGGCTGTCGACTCACTAAGGTTTCAAGGATATTGAGAAATGTCACGTCTTCTTTTCTTTGGCTGGTTACTATTGGCGGTTCTGTTTCCCTTACGCAAGGTCATGCTTCGTCGGCCTCGCACCCCGCCTCGACAGCGACAGCATCACTCTTTCCAACGACGCAATTTCAGCCACGTGGTCCATTCACGGCGGCTCGCTCCGCTGGCAGACACTGACCAACCATTTCACGCGAGCCACTCTACCTCTCGACGGCAGTGTCTTCGAATTCGTTCCTAAGGAAGGTGCGGTCCTTCGTTCCTCAGATTGCAAGATTGTTGCCGCGCCAGTATTTCGGGATGTGCAACCTGCGCTCACGTCGTCCCGAGCTGCCGACCGCCTGCCCGGCCGCGAATTGCGCATCGTACTCGAAGACCCTTCCGCGAAGATTCGAATCATTTGGAAGGCGATCCTTCGCGAAGGCGCCAACTACATTCGTCAGGAAGTGACCATCCGCGCTCTGCACGAAACATTTGGCGCTCGCGCAGATCAATCTGATCGACGCGGTCGTGCCCGGGGCCATCGTCTCTGGCCACGTGAAAGGATCGCCCGTCACCGCCGGCACCTGGTTTATGGGCTTCGAGCATCCTCTCTCGGAGTGCCGCGTCCGCGCCGATCGTGCCACCTGCTGGCTCTCCCGCGAACTTCCGCTGCAGGCAGGTCTCAAGCGTGACGTATTCATCCGTCATTGGCGTGACGCACGTAGCGCAACTGCGCCGCGACTTTCTGAACTACCTAGAACTCGAACGCGCTCATCCTTATCGAACTTTTCTGCACTACAACTCGTGGTACGACCTCGGATACTTTCGATCGCTACACCGAGCAACAAGCGGTCGCGGTGGTTCAGAGTTTCGGTGAGGAGCTGACGAAGAAGCGCGGCGTCAAACTCGACAGCTTCATGTTCGACGATGGCTGGGACGATCCCACAACGCTCTGGAAATTCAATCCCGGCTTTCCGGATGGTCTGACGAAGGTTGCGCAGACCGCGTCGACTTACGATGCTGCGCCTGGCATCTGGCTTTCTCCATGGGGTGGCTACGACAAACCGAAAGAGCAACGCCTCGCCTCTGCGCATGCGCAGGGATTCGAAACCAACGAAGGTGGTCTCGCGCTGTCGGGTCCAAAGTACTACCGGTATTTCCGCGATACGTGTCTCGACATGATCGCCAAGTATGGCGTGAACCAGTTCAAGTTCGACGGCACAGGCAACGCCAACGAGGTCATCAAGGGGAGCGAGTTCGACAGCGACTTTGATGCCGCCATCCATTTAATTGGTGAGCTGCGCGCGAAGAAGCCTGACCTCTACGTCAACCTCACGACCGGAACCTATCCGTCGCCGTTCTGGCTGCTCTATGCCGACTCGATCTGGCGTGGTGGCGACGATCATAGCTTCGCCGGCGTTGGCACCAACCGCCAGCGCTGGATCACCTATCGTGACTCGCAAATTTACCGCCGGGTCGTCGAAGATGGCCCGCTATTTCCCATGAACTCGCTCATGCTGCACGGGCTCATCTTTGCGCGCTACGCCGAGCGCCTGGGCGACGATCCCGGTCACGATTTTCCGGATGAAGTTCATTCCTACTTCGGTACGGGCACGCAGCTGCAGGAGATGTACATCACGCCGACGCTGCTTTCTTCGCAGGATTGGGATGTGTTGGCCGAGACCGCGAAGTGGTCACGCGAGAACGCGCAGACACTGAAAGACTCCCACTGGATCGGCGGTGATCCAGCGAGGCTCGAAGTCTATGGCTGGGCGTCATGGTCGAAAGAGAAAGCGATCCTCACGCTGCGCAATCCCAGCGACCAGCCGCAGGACTTCACTGGCAGTTTCACGACTCTGCTGGAGCTGCCGGCCGGTTCGGCGCGCGCCTACACCGCGCGCAGCCCATGGAAGAGCGACAGCGAGAAGCCAGTAATGACGATTCCCGCAAAAGGGCAACACACATTTCACCTGAAACCGTTTGAGGTCCTGACCCTGGAATTGGTGCCGTCGTCGTAGCGGATAATGTCGGACAGCCCCCTCGGCTGTCCGCGAGGCGCAGCCTGGCGAGGGGACCGCGCATCATAAATGATGTGGGTGAATCAGAATGAAAGCCGCCATCCTTACCTCACCGCAACCGATCTCTCAGCGCCCCCTGCAAATCGTCGAAGTAGAGAATCCGCGACTCAGGTCCGGCCACGTTCTGCTGCGCGTCCGCGCGTGCGGAGTATGCCGCACCGATCTGCACATCGTTGAAGGAGACTTGCCTCCAAAGCAGCTAAGAATCATTCCCGGTCACCAGATCGTGGGTGAGATCATCGACGGCGCGACGAGCGAGCTTCCATCTGGGCTCACGCGTTGGCGTTTCCTGGCTGGGCGGCACCGATGGCACCTGCGCGTACTGCAAGCGCGGCGAGGAAAATCTCTGCGACTCACCCACGTTCACCGGCTACACCGTCGCAGGCGGCTATGCCGAATACGCTTTTGCACGCGCGGACTTTGTTTACCCGCTGCCTGAGGCGCTCGACGATCTTCACGCGGCTCCTCTGTTGTGCGCGGGCATCATCGGCTTTCGCAGCCTGCGCGTCGCCGGGGTCGAACCCGGCGAACGCGTTGGACTGTTTGGCTTCGGTGCGTCGGCGCATCTGGCCATCGCGGTACTGCGCGCGTGGAAGTGCGACGTCTATGTGTCGACGCGCGGAGAGTCTCATCGCAAACTGGCGGCGTCGCTGGGCGCGACGTGGGTTGGAAGTGAGACGGAGAAGCCGCCAGTGGAACTCGATCGCGCCATCACTTTCGCACCCAGTGGAGACGTGGTGATCGCCGCACTCGCCAGCCTGCGCAAGGGTGGCGTGGTGGCGATCAACGCGATTCATCTCGATCGCATTCCTCAGTTCGATTACGACAGCCTGCTATGGGGCGAGCGCCAGTTGCGCAGCGTGACCAACATGACTCGCGCGGACGCTCGCGACTTCCTCGCGCTGGCCGCGCAGATCAGGTCTCAGCCAAAGGTGACTGTGTTTCCACTCGATCAGGCCAATGAGGCGCTGCTTGCGGTGAAGAACGATGCGATCGATGGCGCGGCTGTGATCGTGCCGCAAGTGTGAAGAATCCGTCTAAGCCAGTTCATTCAAACGGGATACGCGAGTTTTCCACAGTGTTCCTGCAGGAACACTTTTCTTATATATATGTACGTACATAGATGTATGAAGTTATGCTGATTCAACGGGTTGCGGATAGTGAAATCAGGGACGGCCCTCGCGACGGCCAGCGCTACGTATGCAGCGCTACTATGAGCCGGCGCTACTTTGTAATGGCGAAGGCGGCGATGAATATGACGCAGAATGCCACGGCTTGGCTCAATTCGCTCCAGCCGAGCTTTCGGACGACCAGCGGCGCCGGCTCTTGGATGAAGTAGAACCATCCCCGGAATAGAAGCGGCGAGAAGGCAAGCGAAGCGATCGCGGGAATCACTCCGGCAAGGCAGGCGACTGTGATCAACAAGGTCATCGCCAGCTGTCCGGCGGCGAATGCCCATCCGCGCTTGAGTTTGGCGCGGAAACCTTCGATCCGCACGGTGTGGATTCGGAGTTGCACGTAGTGAATCTGGTCGCCGGCGAAGATCAGGTTCGCGATCCAGAGAATCCAGGCGGTGGAGCCGAACTTTCCAGTGATTACGTAGTAGGCAGCAGGGGCTGCGGCAGTCAGCCCAATCGTGCCGACAATTTCGGAGAGCATGCGGGTGCGGCGTCCCAGATTCTTGAGTAGTGCCTGTCCCACGAAGGCCAGACCGGCAGCGATCCCGATCGGCCAGAGCAGCGAGTTGTGACCTGCCCAGAGCAGCGAGCCTAGAGCCAGCGCGGCGACGGAACCTAGAACTGCAATCACAAGAGCAACGCTCCGCCGTTCGTCCGCGGACTGTGCCCGGATGGCCGATGTGCCCAGCAGGCTCTCGACGGGAGTTCTCAACCAGAACAGCTGCCAATGCGGCGACGAGCAGAAGGATGCCGGGGAGGACGTGGGTGCTCTCGCGGAAAGCGACGCCTGCTCCTGTGACCAGGGGCACGAGCAATAGTCCCCACGCGCCGTGTTCGCGCGGGAGAATGAGGGCGCGGCGGCGTTCGCGGCCAGCTTTTGCGGTTAGGTCCTGCGAATCGAGTGAGGTTTGGTGCCGTAGAGCTGCGCTGCGGTATTCTCTCGGAACGATTTCATACGTATATGCGTGTGACACAATCATCAACCTCAGGGGCTAAAGCCCGAATTTCAAGGGCCCTTCCCAAAACCAAAACTTACTTCCCAAAAACTTCCTTCCCCAAAACCCTTCCCTTAGCGCCACCCTGCCATGTGGATGTGCTGCATGCCCTTTACGGCTCGCATATATTGGGCGCGCTCGAAGGCGCCGGGATCGGGACACTTGAGCTGGCTCATGCTGCCTTGCATCTGCGCGACCGATTCGTACTCGTGCTCTTCCATCCAGTCGCGCAGTTCGCGTTCGACGTGACGCAGATGATTGACGCCGTGGCGCATCAGGGACGAACACATCATGGTGACGTTCGCGCCGACCATGAGCAGTTTCACGACGTCTTCCGCATTGTGGACGCCGCCGGTTGCCGCCAGGCTCGCCTTGGACGCGGCCAAAGAGAATTCCGATCCAGGTCAGCGGCAGGCGCAGAGCCTGCGGCGTGCTCAGCAGAACGTTGGGGCGAATTTCCAGTTCTTCCAGGTCGATATCCGGCTGATAAAAGCGGTTGAAGAGCACCAGCGCGTCGGCCCCGGCCTCATCCAGACGCTGCGCCATGTTCGCCATGTTGCTGAAGAACGGGCTCAGCTTGATGGCGACCGGAATCGTGACGGTCGCCTTCACCGCTTTCAGAATGTCGAGATAGGTCTTTTCGATGTCGGCCGCGCTCACCTTCGGGATCGGTGGGGATGTAGTAGATGTTGCATTCGATGGCATCGGCGCCCGCCCGCTCGATCTCGCCGGCGAACTTCGTCCATCCCCCAGCGTCGAGCCGTTGAGGCTGGCGATGATCGGAATGCTCGCACCGACGCCTTGGCTTTGCGGATGTGCTCGAGATAGCCCTCCGGTCCGGTGTGAAACTCGCTGGCTTGCGGGAAGTAGGTGAGCGATTCCGCGAAGCTCTCGGTGCCCGCGGCGAGGTGGTAATCAAGGTCGGCTTCCTCCTGCCGCAGCTGCTCTTCAAACAGCGAGTAGAGCACGACGGCCGACGCTCCAGCGTCTTCCAGGCGGCAAATTCCTTCGATATCGCGCGAGAGCGGCGAGGCCGAGACGACCAGCGGCGAGCGCAACTGCAGGCCAAGATAGGTGGTGCTGAGATCGATCATGAAATTTCTCCTCGCTTCTCTGCTTTATGCAACGCGACTAGCGCGCAACTCCTGTCGGCACCGGTTTCTCTGCGGCCGGTCGCTGGTTTTTCCGCGGCGTCCTTGGCAGCCGGCGCCGGCTCGGTTTTGCGGCTGGCCATGTATTCGTACATGCGGTAGCGGTTCTCCACGTCGTGCTGCGCCATGCTTCCACAGGCGCTTCGCATCTTCCGGCTTGCTCTTGGTGAGCATCTTGAAGCGTGTCTGCTGCAGCAGGTACTCCTGCACCTTGCGCGTAGGAGCGCGCGAGTCGAGCGCCAGCGGATTTTCGCCCGCCGCGGCCCGCTCCGGGTTGTAGCGATAGAGCAGCCACTGTCCGGACTCGACCGCGACTCTTCTGATCGGTCATCGCCGTCGTCATATCGATGCCGTGCGCGATGCAGTGCGAGTAGGCAATGATGATGCTCGGCCCGTCGTAGGCTTCGGCTTCCAGGAATGCCTTCAGCGTGTGCTCGTCCTTCGCGCCCATGGCGACGCTGGCGACGTAGACGTTGCCGTAGGTCATCGCCATCAGTCCGAGATCTTTCTTCGGACCGGGCTTGCCGCCCGCGGCAAACTTCGCAACCGCGCCGCGCGGCGTGGACTTCGACGCCTGCCCGCCGGTGTTCGAGTAGACCTCGGTGTCGAGCACGAGAACGTTGACGTTGCGTCCGCTGGCCAGCACGTGGTCGAGGCCGCCGTAGCCGATGTCATAGGCCCAGCCGTCGCCGCCGACGATCCACACGCTCTTTCTTGACCAGCATGTCGACGACGGAAGAAAGTTGTCGCGCATCGGCCGAGTTGAGCTTCGCCAGCTTCTCTTTCAACAGGTCAACGCGCTGGCGCTGTTCGTAGATGTCGGCTTCGTCTTTCTGCTTCGCGTTGAGGATCGCCGTGACCAGTTCTTCGCCCACAGTTCCAGCCACTCGGCGCAGCAGTTCGTGCGCAAACTCGGTCTGCTTGTCGATGGAGACGCGGAAGCCGAGCCCGAACTCGGCATTGTCTTCGAACAGCGAATTCGACCACGCCGGACCGCGGCCGTCGGCGTTCTTGGACCATGGCGTGGTCGGCAGGTTGCCGCCGTAGATCGACGAGCAGCCGGTCGCGTTGGCCACGATCGCGCGGTCGCCGAAGAGCTGCGAAACCAGCTTCAGATAAGGAGTCTCGCCGCATCCCGAGCAGGCGCCGGAGAATTCGAACAGCGGTTCCTGCACCTGCTGCTGGCGGATCGTTCCAACTTTGATCTTCCGGCGATCGAGTTCCGGAAGCTTCAGGAAGAAGTCCCAGTTCTCGCTCTCGGGCGCGCGCAGCGGAGGCTGCGGCACCATGTTGATGGCCTTCAGCCGCACTTCGCTCTTGTTCTTCACGGGGCAGACATCGACGCAGACGCCGCATCCGGTGCAATCTTCGGGAGCGACCTGGATCGTGTACTTCATGCCGGCCCACTCTTTGTCGCGGGCGTCGCAGGATTTGAAGGTCGCGGGCGCGCTTCGCCAGTTCCTTGCTGTCGTAGACCTTGATGCGGATGACGGCATGCGGGCAAACCATCGCGCACTTGCCGCACTGGATGCAGATCTTCGAATCCCACGCAGGAATTTCGAGAGCCAGGTTGCGCTTCTCCCACTTCGCGGTGCCGGTGGGGAAAGTGCCGTCGCAGGAGAACGCGCTCACCGGAAGTTCGTCGCCGCGTCCGGCGTAGATCGTGCCCAGAACGTCGTGCTCGAACTTCGGAGCCCCGGGGAACGCAGCCGGGATTTCCGTCTTGCTGCGTGACGCGTCTCGGGAATCTTCACTTCGAACAGATGCGCGAGCGTCTCGTCGACGGCCTGCATGTTCTTCTGCACGACATCTTCGCCCTTGCGGCCGTAGGTGTGGCGAATCGATTCGCGGATCGCTTCGATGGCTTCGTCGCGCGGCAGAACTTTCGAGATAGCGAAGAAGCAGACCTGCATGATGGTGTTCATGCGCGAACCCATGCCGGCGTCCTGCGCGACCTGGTAGGCGTCGATCGCGTAGAGCTTGGCTTTCTTGGCGATGAGCTGCGTCTGCACTTCGCGCGGCAGGTGATCCCAGACTTCATCCTTCCCAAACGGACTGTTCACCAGGAACACGCCGCCCTCGACCAGGGAACTGAGCATGTCGTAGCGCTCGAGGAAGATCCACTGATGGCAGGCGATGAAGTTGGCCTTCGAGACCAGATAGCTGGAGTGGATCGGTTGCGGCCCGAAGCGCAGGTGCGAGACCGTCATGGCTCCGGATTTCTTCGAGTCGTAGACGAAGTATCCCTGCCCGTAGTTGTCGGTGTTCTCGCCGATGATCTTGATGGAATTCTTGTTGGCGCCGACCGTGCCGTCCGCACCCAGGCCGTAGAACAGGGCGCGCACCACGCTGTCGGGCTCGGTCGAGAACGCGGCATCGTAGTCGAGGCTGGTGTGGTTGACGTCGTCGTGAATGCCGATGGTGAAGTGATCTTTCGGCGCTGCTCTGCTTCAGGTTGTCCTGCTTCAGATTATCGAAGACGGCCTTGACCATCGCGGGAGTGAATTCCTTGGAGGACAGGCCGTAGCGTCCGCCCACGATTCCGGGCGCGGCTTTCAGCTTTCCGTAACCGAGCTTCAGGCCCTCGTGCAGGGCGTTCACGACGTCGAGGTAGAGCGGCTCGCCAATCGCTCCGGATTCTTTCGTGCGATCGAGAACGGAGATCTGTCGAACGCTGGCGGGGAGGGCTTCCATGAACGACTTCACGCAGAAGGGGCGATACAAGCGAACTTTCAGCAGTCCGACTTTCTCGCCGCGAGCGGTGAGATATTCGACCGTTTCGTGCGCGGCTTCCGCGCCGGAGCCCATCATGACGATGACGCGCTCGGCATCGGGAGCGCCGACGTAATCGAACAGGTGATAGGAGCGGCCGACGATCTCGGCGAACTTGTCCATCGTCGCCTGCACTTTGGCCGGTGCGGCGTCGTAGTAGGCATTGGCGCTTTCGCGAATCTGGAAGAAGACGTCGGGATTCTGCGCCGTGCCGCGCAGCACCGGATGATCCGGCGAGAGCGCGCGCTGGCGGTGCTCGATGATGCGGTCCATGTTGAGCATGGCGCGCATGTCGTCTTCATTCAGCATTTCGATCTTGTTGACTTCGTGCGAGGTGCGGAAGCCGTCGAAGAAATGCAGGAAGGGAATGCGGGTCTCGAGCGAGGCGGCGTGCGCGATCAGCGCCAGGTCCATGGCTTCCTGCACGGAGTTCGAGCAGAGCATGGCCCATCCCGTGGCGCGGCAGAACATCACGTCGGAGTGGTCGCCAAAAATCGAGAGCGCGTGCGTGGCCAGAGTGCGCGCGGTTACGTGAAACACGGCCGGGGTCAGTTCGCCGGCAATCTTGTTCATGTTGGGGATCATCAGCAGCAATCCCTGCGACGCGGTAAACGTGGTCGAGAGCGATCCGGTCTGCAGGGCGCCGTGCACGGCTCCGGCGGCGCCGCCTTCACTCTGCATTTCGACGACGTGGGGCACGCTGCCCCAGGCGTTGGGCACGCTCTCCGACGACCACTGGTCCGCCCACTCGCCCATCGGCGACGAAGGAGTGATCGGGTAAATGGCGATCACTTCGCTCGCGCGATACGCGACATTGGCGACGGCTTCGTTGGCGTCCATGGTCTTGAATTTGCGCTTCATTTACATCCCCCGTTCGAGAAATCGACAGGAGACCACCGGGGTGGCCCGACTACATTTACAGGATGCAGGAAGGGAGGTGTGGATGTCGGGACGCAGGTTCACAGACGGGTGTGATCAGGATCACAGTTTCCCGGCAGCTCCTGTATTTGCTAAGAGTTGCCGTTTAAGGAAACTCATCGCACCGCCAGTGTGATACTGGCAACCGCTGGCTCTTGCCAGCGAACGCCGGATTTCTTTTCGACGTGGTGTTTTTGAAACAAGCCGCTGCACTGCTCATCCCAATCTGATAGCGTCAACTGACCATTGCAGCTTTGTGTACTCGGTTTTGGCTTGCCTTAGGATGGGATGCCGGGGTCAGCGTCTTTCCAGAGCGACAGGAAGTCTGACGAAAGCTGCGCGTTCTATTTCAATTCCGCGTCCCAGTTCAACACGATCGTGATGGGCGACGCCTCCCCGTGTTCGGCCGAGACGCGTACCAGAATTCGCCCATCGGGTCCAGTATCGATGTTTCCGACCGTGGTGGCTGCGAAAATCTGCCGCGGCGCCCCCGCATGCAACTCATTTCCCTTCGATTCCACATCGGCCGCCATCAGCGGCCCATCGGTCGAGCGGTAGTATATCTGTTTCCCATCGCGGCTCCACGCCAGCGCACTGCCTCCTCCGGTGACCGAAGCCCCATTAGAGACTTGCCAACGTCCTCCGGGACCTGGAAAGGGAACGACGTAAACTTCTCCACGACCACTCTCATTCGAGAGATAAGCGACCCATTTCCCATCCGGAGAAAATCGAGGAGCGACTTCGTCGAAAGGCGAGTGCACGAAGGGCGCCGGCTCACTTCCCGAAACTGGCAGGGTGAAGATGTCCCAGCCTCTGTCCGAGGTTTGAGCATTCAGCAGCAGCGTTTGCCCGTCCCGCGACCAGTCGGACACGTTGGCGGAGGCCAGCTCCATCTTAGTGACCGCCTTCGCGTTGCCGCTGCCATTCGCGGCCACGATTTGCACTTGCCCGGGAACAGTACCGACAGCCATGTGTGTTCCGTCGGGCGACCACGCGCCGGCATAAACCGGCTTGGGATCGAATGTGAAGCGAGAGAGCGTACCGCGATCCACATTCATGAGCCACAAATCAACGTTGGACTTGTCTGTCGCATCTGGTCGCTGCAGCAACACAGAGTGCCCATCAGGCGACAAGCGGGCACCCGAGGAGACCATCGGCTGGCCAATCGACCCGAGTTGTTTGCCGGAGCGGTCCAGCCACACAATTTGTGTGGGCGCATCGTAGGCAGTGCGATAGATCAGGACTCCGTTTTCCGAAACGGAAAAATTCCCCAGTTGTTTCGGCGCGTAATACTCGACGCCGGAGGCCACAGGAATGGGATTCCCCGTCAACTTGAGAGCGCGTGCATCGAACGGCTGCCTGACGAGGTTCCCATCCTTTATGTAGAAAAGGTGGCCGTTGACATATTCGACGTTGGTCGTCTCATTCAGAATCACGTGCGTCTCGAGAGAATCCAGCGAAGAGGCCATTACTTTGGCGTGCTGGTCATCCCCTTCGTTGCCCGAGTAGAGAAAGTGCTTCCCATCGGGCAGGAAATAGGGCCAACGACCGCCAGCAAAGCGCCCCGGCGTTTTGAATTTGGTCACAGGCGAAGGTTGCCCACCACCGTCGGGCACGCGATAAACGACATCGTGAATTCCTGGCGTAAACAGGATGACGCCGTCGCGGTTCCACGTGCCGCCGCGTCCATACGGAGCATCGCATAGGTTCTGCACGACTCCGCCCACGGCGTCGACCTTCTTCAACTTGCCATTCGCGAAGAACCCAATGAATCGGCTATCGGGCGACCAGAAGGGATAGTAAGCGCCATCGGTGCCCGCAAGGGAAACGGCTGAGGTCTCGTTGAGCCGGCGCACAAACAATAATTGTTTGCCTTCGCCGAGTGCGATGAAGGCGATCATGCGACCGTCCGGCGATATCACGTTGTGATTGATCGCAGCCGAAGGCGCGAACGCGTATCGGTCGGGAGGTCCAATCTGTGCTCGCACCACGCGGCGCAACGACGCAATTCTATTGGAATAAATCCACGCGCTCGCCAAGCCTGCGATGGCCATGAGTGCGCAGAGTGCAGTGGCGATGATCCAGGTTCGCTCCCGGCTCTGTCGTCGAGCTGCGACTGGCGCCGGAGTGCCGAACTGTGAACCTCCTTCCGCAATCCACTTCAATTGAAGCTTTAAGTCGTGAACGCTCTGGAACCGGTCGTCCGGATCTTTCGCCAGGCATGTCCTCACAACCGAATCGAGCACAGGCGGCGTCATGGGCCGGATGCTCGAAATAACAGGAGGCTCTGCGGCGAGAATTGCAGCGATCGTCGAGGCGGTAGTCTTGCCTTCAAATGCTCGCTTGCCGGTGCACGCCTCATACAGCACCGCACCCAACGAGAAGATGTCAGAGCGCGCGTCGGCCTCGTTGCCCTCCAGTTGCTCCGGCGACATGTACTGGAAAGTGCCCACAAGTGTGCCGCGCTGGGTCAGGGGTTGGCTCGCCGCGGGAGTGTTCAACGTCGCGGTCAAGCTGGAATCTGCTGGCGCAACCGCCGGAGCAGCCTTGGCGAGCCCAAAGTCCATCAGCTTCGCCCCGGACTTGGTCAGCATGATGTTCGCTGGCTTCAGGTCGCGGTGCACCACGCCCATCCGGTGCGCTTTTTCAAGCCCGTCACACACTTCCATGCCGATCTTCAATATCTGCTCGATGGGCGTCGGCCCTTTGCGGATGCGCTCAGCGAGAGTCTCTCCTTCGAGAAACTCCATGACGAGGTAATCGACCCCGTCCTGATGGCCAACGTCGTAAAGAGTGCAAATGTTGGGATGGTTCAACGACGAGATGGCTCGCGCTTCGCGCTCAAAGCGCTGTTTGGCTTCGGTATTGTCGGAGAGATGTTCGGGAAGAATCTTTATGGCGACGGTACGGTCCAACCGCGTATCGCGTGCGCGGTAGACCTCGCCCATGCCGCCCGCGCCTATCGGCGATGCGATCTCGTACGGCCCGAGTTTGGTGCCCGAGGTAAGCGCCATGTTGCGCGACATTATAGGCTCAAACGGGAATCCTCCCAACTTTACCGATCATTTGCGTGGATGGTCGGGAACTCGGAAATAGTGGGATAGTTGGCGAAATATCGCGTGGCTGTTGAAAAACTCACTCACCAGAAACATGCCCGAAAAAACTTTGCAGGATAGGAAGCCCCAGGCAAACGATTTTCTCGGCTTGGGTAGACATTTTCTATCGCGTAAATTTCCGCGATTTAGCGGAAAATGGAGTTTTTCAACAGCCACTCGCGGTTACACTCATCGAAAGGTCAATGTGCGTTGTGGCTGTCGAAAATCTCCTTCCCCACCCTTGCAATATCGGCCCATCCTGCTTTCGACAACTTGGCGAGGCACGGCGTATATTGCACGGGTGAAGAAGAGAAGGAAGGGATTACGCGAGAAGAGATCCGTCCGCTCGTGGGTGGACAGGAGATTCCGGCCCGGGTTTCGAGGCTACCCAATAGCCACAGTGGCCTTTTATGGGCCCAATGACAAACTGGCTACCAAGGTCGTGGTGAGCGTCTTCCTCACTGAAAGTGACGACCCAGATTCTCTCCAGCGCTGGTTCTCCGATGACGACTTGGACATACGCCAAGATCTCGCCATCGGTGAGCAGATTCTGACCTTCCTCAAGCCGTACGGACCCCGCTCCACTGTCGTGACCGACGGGATCATCGGCTGCTCGCACGAAGAAGGCGTGGACTACCCAGAGGGCACTTCTTGCCCGCAATGTCCTTATTGGGCCGGACGCGACCGCTTCACCCATGAGCGTATTCAATAGGGCCAGCAGGGAGCGCATGACTCAAGCCTTGATGTTTCTGGGCTAGTGGTTCTGAGCGCTATGGCCTTGATAGCAGCAGTTAAGAATCGGTTGGCGGTTTGCCGAAATTCTTGAGCTGTTCTATCTCTTCGAGAAGTTCGTTCATTTCGTGGACGAGAGCGGAGAGCTTCCGCGGCGAGTCTTGCCGTAGCCCCTGAAGTCGCATCTGGCTTGCCGAAAGTCCTTCATCAGCCTCTACGGCCCGACCCCTCCGCTGTGACAGTCGGCGCAGCTGACCTGCGTCAGATCTCCGATATCGACCGGATGCTTGAAATTCGGTATTGCCGTGGCGGCCAGGCTGGTCGCGCCTTCACTCTCGGAGAGCAGCGTATGGCACTGGTTGCAGTCTTTGCTGACCACGCGGCCGTCGGCGCTCACGTGCTGGCCATCGTGGCAGCGGAAGCATCCGTTGAAGTAGAAGTGGCCCAGGTTGTTGGGATGGGTCTGCCAGTTCAGCTTCATTTCGGGGAAGGTCGTGCGTTTGAAGATCTGCTGCACTTCGGTGACGGCGTTGCGAATTTCGAGTTGCTTGGTCTTGGCGACGTCGGGATATTTCTTCTCGTAGAAGTCCTGGATCCCAATCGCGATCCCCTGCATGGCGGCGTCGGTCGTGGCGTAGGTTCCCGTCAGCACGGTGACCGCTTCCTGCTTGATCGAGGGAAGGGAAACATCCAACCGGCGCGCTTGCAACGATTGGTCGACCGCCTGGTCGGGTGGCACGTAGATGTGTGTGGGACGATTGTGGCAGTCCACGCAGTCCATGTGGTGCTTGTCCGCCTTGGCAATCTGATCTTTGCTGAGCTTCGAGTCTTTCGCGTAATACTCAGTGACGCGGCCCTGGAGGTCCTCCACATGAATGTAGGGGATGACCTGGTGCTTCTCATCGGCTGCCACGTAGTCGATCTTGTTCGCGATATTCATGTGCCAGTGGATGCCTTCGGGTGCGCCGGTTGCCGGATCTCCGCCACCCGTCTTGATGATCATCCGGATCTGGCGCAGGGTGTTCTGCTCATCGTTGGCGTAGTGCGTGAAGACTTTCAGCTGACCTCCGTAGAACTTCTTCGGCCAGTGGCACTGCTCGCAGGTCTCCTGTGCGGGGCGCAAGTTGTGAACCGGAGTCGGAATGGGACGCGGGAAAGTGTTAAACAGAGCAGCATAGACCTGGCGGCTGCCGGAGAGTTTCGACTTCACAAACCAGGTGGCGCCCGCTCCGACATGGCACTCCGCGCAGGCCACACGGGCGTGCGGGGAAAGCTGGTACGCGGTGTATTCCGGGCTCATCACGGTGTGGCACAACTGTCCACAGAACTGCACGGATTCGGTGAACTCGTACGCTTTGTAGCTGCCCGCGGTGCTCACCATAACGAACACGACGAGGAATGTCCCGAAGGAAATCACGGCGCTGCGCTGCGCCGGATCGTTCAAGTCGATTCGCGGGTAGAAGGCGGTCGGCGCGACTTTCTTGCGCCGTTCCAGCAGCACTCCAGCCAGCATCAACAGCAATCCGAACACCAGGAAAGCCGGCGAGACCATGTACGCCAGGATTCCGATATAAGGGCTGGCTTTGGTGGCGATTTGATCGAGCAGGACGAAGAGAAAAATGTTTGCGAGGCTGACGATGGACAGTGCCATGCCAGCCAAGCTGACAGGATTGCGCAGCAGCATGCGTAATCGGTGGCGGGGCTCTACCTCGGGCGGTGGGGTATTCTCAATGGCCATGTTTGGTTCCGGTGACTGCGGGTTCTTCCTCGTTCTCGGCAGCGGCTTCGGCTTCAGCCGGCTCGGCCGACGCATCGGAGATTGATGTGGTGTCGAGACCGTGCTCGTCGCGGTAGTGGTGCAGCGTCATTTTTCCGTCCCACCACGCCCAGTTCATCGGATACACGTCCGGATCCAAAAATACCTGGTAGAAGTGCCAGACGATGATGGCCAGGGTCGCGAGCACGGCTTCGTAGAAGTGAATGGCAGTAGCGACATCGAGCCACCAGCGCGGCATGTGGTTGCCGACCAGAACCTTGGCCCACAGCATGATTCCTGTGACGGCCATGACGATCATGCCCCAGACGAGAGCCCAGTACTCGGCCTTTTCCGCGTAGTTGAAGCGCGCGAACTCCGGCTTGCGCGAAGAGAGACCCAGATAATAGCAGAGATTCTGCCAGGCTCCCCGGGCATCGTCGAGCGTGGGGAAGAGGTCGAGCACCAGCTTTCGTCCAGCGCGGCTGAACACGACATCGAAGATGTGGTAAACGCTCACTCCCATCAGGACCACCGCCGCAATGCGATGGATGAGATGCCGTTTGTGCTCGCCCAAAGACAGCATCGAGGCAAACCAGGAATCCGGAAACTTGAGGGCAAAGCCGGTCAGCACCAGCACAATGAAACTGGTGAGCAACGTGGCGTGCTGCAGGCGGAAGCGGAGCGGCATGCGCATCACGAAATCATGCTGCACTTTGCGCCGCGCAATTACTTTCGAGCGCCAGATGATGAAGTTGTGCAGCAGCATGCCGCCGATGACGGCGAAGATCATGCTCAGGTAGAAGCGGCGAATCCAGCGGACGGCCTTGCTGCCAATGTCGGCCGAGAGCGGCGCGTCGACGTGTACTTTGGACGGCGGCGAATTTTTCCGTCACTCCAGGATGGCACTGGCCGCAGGTCCGGGCGAGGTTGGCCTGGTTGATCGTCGAGCGCGGATCGCTCGAGGGGAAAATACTGTGGGTGCCGTGGCAGCTGGCGCAGTTCGCAACCACCTGCGAACCTCCACGCGAGGCCAGCCCGTGATAGCTGGCCAGGTATGTGGTCTCGCGGCGGCCTTCCACGCCAAACTCCTGCGAGAGGCGCATGCCTTCGTGGCAGCGTGCACACGTGGCTACTGCCCACATTCTGCGCGGAGACCGGAGAATTCGGATCCGTGTGCGATTTGATGGAGTGAATGCCGTGGCAATCGGTGCACACCGGGGCCTGCCAGTTGCCCTTGGCAACGGCTTGTCCGTGGATGCTTTGCTGAAACTCCTTCGAGATCGCGTTGTGACATTGGCCGCAGGTCGTCGGCACGTTGAACTTGAAGATCGGCGACTTCGCGTCCTTGGCGTCCAGGATCTCATGCGTGCCGTGGCAGTCAGTGCAGACCGCCGCTTTCTCGGAGCCGGCGGCGACTGCGTGGCCGTGAACGCTCAGTTCATAGGAAGCTACCATTTGCGCGCTCTGTCCGCCGTCTTGCATGACGAACTTCTGGCTGTGACAGGCGCCACACGTGCCGGGAATATTGCTGTGGTGCACTCGCGACTTGGGATCGCTGGCGGGCAGCAGTTCATGAGGGCTGCCGTGGCAGTCGGTGCAGGTCGCCGCGTTGCTGTTGCCTCCTTGAACGGCCTTGCCGTGGAAACTTCTGTTATAGGCCGCCTGCTCGTCGGCGTGACAGGTCGCGCAGCTGATTTTCAGGGGTGTAGTTTCGTGCGCAGAACTCTTTACATCGGTGTGGCAATCCACGCAGGTGAACATGCTGCCGTGAATGGAATCTTTGAAGGCCTGCGGATCGACGTGCAGGCTGACCGTTTTGCCGTTGACGTCATGGGTCAGTGTGGCGTCACTATGGCACGCCAAGCACTCTTCTGCTGCGGGCTTTGGAGGTTGTTTACTGGAGAGTGGCTTTCCGGCGGCGGAGGCGGACCCAGCGGTTAAAAGAAGGGTGAGGGCAACTCCAGACGCAAAAATATTCCGTAGTGTTCGCGCAGACATGCTCTCACCCGCCAATCTTTCAGAATTGAACGATCTCCGGGCGGCTGCTTTCGGCCGCCATGGTTTGACTTATTACTTCTTACTTCGCCAGGCTGCGTACGTAGGTGACCAGGCCCGTGATGTCCGCGTCACTCAGTTTGCCGCCGTAGGCCGGCATCTTGCCTTTGCCCTTGGTGATAGTGTCCGTGAGTTGCGCGTCGGTTTCGGCCTTCACTTCCGGGGAAGCGAAATCGCGGGTTCCCATCTTGCCACCCTTGCCGTCAGCCCCATGACACATCGCACATTTTGCTTTGTAGGTTGCGGCAGCATCCTGCGCGACCGCTGATGAAGAGCAGACGGCAATCATTCCGCCCGCCAGCAGTGTTACCAGGCCCATTCGAAGAGAGATAAGTTTCACGTTGCTTCCTCCTGAGGAAGATTTTTATCACTGCACGATATCACGGAGCGAGGGTAGCCGTGGTCTTACTCGCTACCTCTCGAAAGCACTTCCTTGTCGTCGAATCGTGCCTTCGTCCTGCATCCTGAGAACTCGCTCGCAGTCGTAGGATCACATGCTGGCAGAACAGGCCCTATGTCAGAAGTCACGGGGCCCTGTGACAATGATCACGGGCTCTTCTTGAGCTCAATTGTGATCGACATCACGAGATAACGTGCGACCCCGCACTGTGCTGTCGAGCGCCGAAACCTAGGATTTGGCCATGCCTACTCTGTCCAAGTCACATGGATACCGCGATCTCCCGTCTGAGACGGGAGACATCGCACCGCCGGCCGTGAGCGCATCCGCTCCCCTGACGAACACGCCCAGTTTGCAGCGCCGCCCTCTGCAGGTGACCTGGGAGATGACCCACGCCTGCGAGTGGAAGTCAGCACCAGTTCGTGCCTCCGCGCGGTCGACTAGGGAACGGGATCCGTTCTCGACGGCCGAAGCGTTCCATCTTGTCGAGGATGTCGCTTCCCTGAAAGTTCCTCTGCTGGCGTTGACGGGTGGCGATCCGCTGCTTCGCCCGGATCTTTTCCCAGTGATTGAGTTTGCCGCGCGCCGATCGGTTCGAACGTCTCTCACGCTGCTCTCTACACCGTTGGTGAATGCGGAGGCGATCGCGGACATGAAGGCATCGGGTTTGATGCGGGTGGCGTTCTGGCTGCATGGTTCGACCGCCGCATTGGACGACGCGTATTGGCGCGTTGCCGGATGCCACCGGCGCACGCTCGATGTCATCGGGTCGTGCCATGAGGTGCAACTCCCGGTGCAGGTCAACACCATCGTGGCGCGCCGGAACTTTCACGATATCGATCCCATGATCGAGTTGCTCACGCGCCTGGACGTGGATCTGTGGAATGTCTTCTTCTTCGTGCCGCCGGGCCCGGAAGAGGCGGGTGAACTGCTCACCGCCGACGAGCACGAACAGGTTTTTGCCAAGCTCTATGCCGCTTCCCGGATCGTCCGCTTTCAGATCAAAACCACTGAGGGGCAGCACTACCAGCGCTATCTCCTGCAGCAGCGTGCCCGGGAATCGCGCGGACGCATGAGCGAAACCGACGTCATGAGTGGCTCACCACGACGCGTCAACGAAGGCAAGGGATTTGTGTTTATCAATCATCGCGGGGAAGTTTATCCCAGCCGTTTTCTGCCGCTCTCCGCTGGCAACGTGACGACTCAGTCTCTGGCTGACGTATATTCCGTAGCGCCGCTGTTTGTGTCGTTGCGCGATAGCTCTACCCTGAAAGGCAAGTGCGGCCGCTGCAAGTTCCGCACGGTTTGTGGAGGATCGCGCGCCCGTGCCTATGCTCTGACAGGCGACCTTCTGGCTTCCGATCCATGCTGCGCTTACCAGCCGTAGCGCAGATTTCTTCCCGTCACCATGAGTGAGCAATTTTGAACAGACACGCCACGGGGGGCTTTCTTAAATTTCTCTAGTCGGCTCGGTCACTGGGGAAGACCTCTGCAGCATCCCGGGAAAGTAACTGGTATGGCGTCCTTGTATTCACAGGGATGCAGGGTGGAAGCCGAGAATTCAAAAGCTTCTACGTGACCACTCTTTCAATGCTGTTCCGGAATTGTGATTGAAATCACATTCAAGTGTGATTAATCACCCGGCATGGCCCCCAAGGTCCTCGCTAGTATCAAGCTCATCTTGAAGCAAGGCTAGAGGCCATAAAACCTCTCGAACTCATCACTAGGAGGCGGTTCAAATGCGCTCCCGCAGCCCGATATTTGTCTTAAGTCTTTTGCTGCTAACGCTCGTTCTTTCGACGGCGAGCAGCTTCGCGATTCCCGCTTTTTCACGCCAGTACGGGACGTCCTGCACGACCTGTCATATTGACTTCCCGAAGCTCAATGATTTCGGCAAGGCATTTAAGGACGCAGGGTTCAAATTCCCCAAGGATGACGAGAGCTTTCTGAAGGTTCCGCCCGTCATGTTAGGAGCTCCGGCGCAGAAGGAACTCTGGCCGCATACGGTTTTCCCGGGGACGATCCCTGGCCTGCCGCCGATCGGCCTCCGCTTCAACCAGTTCTTTCAATACACCCCGGCCAGCGCCAACAATTACACTCCTGGCGGGATCGACCGCGTCTCCGAACGTTCCCCGCACAGACTTCGAACCGGGCTTATTCAGTATCTTCATGGCGGGTAATTTCGGTAGCGACATCGCCTTTTGGGTGGACGACGACCTGAGCGTCTCTGGCGCCAATGCCAACGGCGGTCTGGGCGACGGCTATCTGAAGTTTGTCAACATCGGGCGCTTTTTCAAACTGCCGACCGACTCTCTCAGTTTGCGCGTGGGTCAGTTCGAACTTGATCTGCCCTTCTCGCAGGCCAGGTCGATCAACATCACGCCGTGGGATATCTATACCGAGGCGAACATCGGGTCTGGCCAGCAGAACGTGAATAACGTTTTTGCCATCCAGGATGCTGCCCAAGGCATTGAACTCAGTGGCGGCCATCAATACGGCGGCTACCATTATTCCCTCGCATTCGTGAATCAGAACACCAGCGGAACCAGTTCGGCGGCTCCGAACGTCTCT
Organism: uncultured Acidobacteriaceae bacterium; assembly: GCA_963788555.1. Lineage (GTDB taxonomy): Bacteria > Acidobacteriota > Terriglobia > Terriglobales > Acidobacteriaceae > Sulfotelmatobacter. The sequence goes on from CAWBHM010000012.1 coordinate 733,427, forward strand.
TCGCCAGCTGGATTCTTCTCCGACGCCAACTACAAAGATATCTATGCGCGATTCTCCTACCGCTTCAACCTGGAGAAGGATCCCGCGAGCCGCCACGAGATCCAGGCAGCCGGAGCCACCGGGCCCCGCGATCACACCTACCTCAGCCTTGGCACCTTCTACTTCGGCGGACGTTCCGTGCAGCGGTTTAACGGCGTTGATTCGGCCGACAACATGACGGTCATTACCGCGCGCGAGCCGTTCTACCGTGTGGGCGGCGATTTCAGCTTCAACTATCGCACCTTGAACATTTTCGGTTTGTATATGTATGGGCACGACAACGATCAGTTGTGCCAGGATTCGACGGGCACTGCAGTGGCCTGCAGTTCTGGGATAGGCACGAGCTTTATGCCGGGCACCGCCGCCAAGTTCAGTGGCGGCTTCATCGAGGCCGACTACCTGGCTTTGCCCTGGGTGATGACCATCCTGCGCTGGGACCGGGTGCAGTCCACGGCAGACTTCCTGAACCAGGCCGGCTCGTCGAATTACTTCTCGCCGGTTGGGTCCACGCGCAACCGGGTCACGCCCGGCGTGCAGTTCCTGATCCACGCCAACATCAAAGCTTCGTTCGAATATTCCATTCGTCCGCAGCAGGCATTGGCGTATGACTCGAACGGGAAAGCTCTGAATCCATTCCGCACGAATACAACCGCTGGCGCGTTGGAGTTCGTGTATTAGGGCCACTTTCAGACACAAAGATTTGCAGGAAATTTGAGGAGAGAAAAATGAAACGCACTTTGATAGCACTAGCAGCAGTCATCGCGATGTTCAGCCTGGCGGCTTCCGCCGGATCGATCAGCGGCAAGGTTTCGGGAGTGACCGGCGAGTCGGTGGTCTATGTTGACGTCATCGCCGGAAAGACGTTCCCGGCTCCAACCGATAAGCCGTTGATCGACCAGAAGGGTCTGATGTTCACGCCGCACATCGTGGCAATCGAGCAGGGCACCACGGTCGAATTTCTGAACAGCGACACGGTCGCACACAACGTCTTCTGGATTTCTGTCGGCGGCAACAAGAAAGCTCGGCCACAACCTGGGCACCTGGCCGAAGGGCGAGAAGCGCGCTTTCAAGTTCGACAATCCCGGCGCGATTCCATTGCTCTGCAACGTTCACCCGGAAATGTCGGGATACATCGTGGTCTCGCCCGACTCCGTATTTCGTCGATTACCGACAAGTCCGGAAGCTACAAGATCGACAACGTTCCCGACGGCAGCTACACCGTCACCGCGTGGCACGAGGGCGCGAAGAATCATTCCAAGCCCGTAACGGTTGCGGGCGAAGGCAAAGCGGATTTCACCCTGACGAAGTAAGGAGTGCAAGCAGTACTGCCGGGAAGGGGAGCGGCTGTAAGCCATAGGGACCGCTCCCCGACTCTTTCCCTCTTCGTTTCGCGCTCATGCATTCAGAATTCGGTTAACGTCCGGTCGTTCCAGGAATAAAAGTGCCGCGATGCTGAAACGATTCAAAAACAAGAAGGTCGATGGGGATTGGCTGCACACGAACTTTCCCTGCATGATGGCCTGCCCGGCCCACACCAACGCCGGACGCTACGTTGGCCTGATTGCAGAGGGACGCTTCGAAGAGGCTTACCGCCTGGCGCGCGAGCCGAATCCTCTGGCCAGCATCTGTCGGACGAGTCTGCGCGCATCCCTGCGAGACGGCTTGCCGCCGCGGCGAAATCGACCGACCCATCTCGATTCGCGCGCTGAAACGCTTTCTGACCGAGCAGTACGGGCCGGAGTCGAAGCGTCCTATCAATGTCAACGAAGGACGCGTCCAGAAAAAGCTTCCATATCAAGGTCGCCGTGGTGGGCGGAGGTCCGGTCGGGCTTTCGGCGGCGCACGACCTGGCCCTGATGGGTTATGCGGTCACGATTTTCGAAGCCGCGCCGGTGGCCGGAGGAATGTTGTATCTCGGAATTCCGGAATATCGACTGCCGCGCGATGTGGTCGAGGCGCAGGTCCGCGAGATTCTCGAGACTGGCGACATCACGCTCAAGCTGAATCATGCCGCCGGGCGCGACTTTACCATTTCTGATTTGCGGCGCCAGGGATTCGATGCGGTGCTCATCGCAGTCGGCGCGCATCGCAGCCGCGACCTCAGTATTCCCGGCGTCGATCTGGACGGAGTTCACAAAGGCATCGATTTTCTGCTGAACGTGAATCTCGGCTACAAGTTCACGATCGGGAAGAAAGTGATTGTGATCGGCGGCGGCAACGTCGCCATGGACGTGGCTCGGTCCGCGGCCCGCGAAGTGGTCAAGCAGCATGCCGGCGGCGTCGAGGACTTGGAGCCTTCGGCAGAAAATGTTTCCGCTGTCGCCACCAAGGAAATGGTCGACATCTCGCTCTCGGCGCTGCGCATGGGCGCGCGCGAAGTGAACCTGGTCTGCCTGGAGCGTCGCGACGAAATGCCTGCCGCCCTCGAAGAGATCGTCGAGGCCGAAGAAGAAGGAATCATGATGCATCCCCGGCCTAGGGCCCGAAGCGCATTCTGGGCAAGGACGGCAAGGTTACCGCTCTCGAGACGCTGAAGACCAAGTGGGTCTTCGATCAGAACAAGCGCTTCAATCCGGCTTTCTACGAGAACAGCGAGACGCAGATCGAGTGCGACACCATCATCATGGCGATCGGTCAGGCGCCGCGTCTCGATTTCCTTACTCCCGAAGACAAAGTTGAACTCTCCCCCCGCGGGCTGATCGCAGTCAATCCGCAGACGCTGATGACGTCGGCTGCCGGCATTTTTGCCGGCGGCGATTGCGTCTTCGGACCGCGCCTGATTATTGACAGCGTCGGCGACGGCAAGCGCGCAGCCGTCGGCATTGACGAATACCTGCGCGGCGGAAAGCATCCGGAACCGGTCATCGAAGTCGAACTACTCAAACGGCATGCCATGCCACTCGGGTACCTCGATCTCAACCGCCAACCGGTTCCGATGCTTCCTCTCGAACGCCGCACCGGCGTCACCGAAGTGGAAGTCGGCTACGACGCGCCAGCGGCGATGGCCGAAGCCCAGCGCTGCCTGCACTGCTGGGTCAACACGATTTTCGAAGGCACGCCCGAAGACGGCAGCATGTGCATCCTGTGCGGCGGGTGCGTGGATGTTTGTCCCGGAGAAATGTCTGGAACTGGTTTCGCTCGACCGCATTGCTTTCGAGCCGGAGACGGTGCAGCACATCCGTGACAACCAGGAATTGTTCGGGGTGGAGTTCGACGAAGTGAAGGCGGACGAACTTGGCGTAGTGACCGGCGCCGCGATGTTGAAAGACGAAACGCGGTGCATTCGCTGCGGGCTGTGTGCGATGCGCTGTCCGGTGGGCACCATCACGATGGAGTCGTACAACCTGCTTCCCGCCGAGCCGACGGGATTGATCTCAGTGCGTCGATCGGTGCGGGATTGCAGAAGTAGGCACGAGGCACGATGGCAGACGAAATCAAAAAAAACGGACGTACGGCAAGACGATGTGAACCGCCGCCAATTCTTCGCGAAACTGGGGCTGGGCTCGCTGGGCATCGCGGCGGCTGGCACGGCGGCGTTCGCGTATCAATATCTCGATCCGAACGTGCTGTACGAGCCGTCACCAGTAGTGAACGCCGGCAAGCCCGACCGCTATCCGCTGGGCAGCGTCACCATCGACGTGAACTCGGGCATTTACATCATTCACTCGGACGAAGGCTACTTCTCCTTGAGCGCAGTCTGCACTCATCTCGGCTGCATGACTGCGTGGAAGCCGGAACTGCAACATGATCACGTGTCCCTGTCACGGCAGCAAGTTCGAATGAAGACGGAAAGAAGATCGAAGGGCCGGCGCCCAAGCCGCTGCCGTGGAAGCGTATCTGGCTCAACGACGATGGCGATCTGCTGGTGGATCGCTCCACCGACGTACCTCCGCTGGCGTCCGGATTCTTTTGTGAGGGTCTGACTTAGAGAGAATCAGCATGGCAAAAACCGTAGACCAATATTTCGACGACTTACGCGGCACGCGGGTGTGGCGCTCGATCTTCCGCAGCGGGACCGGGTCCAGCACGCTGAAGCGCGCGCTCGCCATTCAGCAGAATGTGTTCCTGCATCTGTTCTCGACCAAGGTGCGCACGCGCATGCTGAGCTTCAGCGCGACGTGGTACCTGGGCACGCTGACGCTGGGCACGTTCTTGATTCTGGTCGCGACCGGAATTCCTCTGATGTTCTACTACCATCCCTCGGTGCCGCAGGCCTACGCCGATACCAAGGATCTGCAGTTCGTGGTTTCCTCCGGCATGTTTCTTCGCAACCTGCATCGCTGGTCGGCGCACGCCATGGTGTTTCTGGTGTTTGCGCACATGTTCAAAGTGTTCTATCGGGGCGCGTATCGCACGCCGCGCGAATTTAACTGGGTGATCGGCGTCATTCTTCTTCTCGATCACGTTGTTGCTCAGCTACACCGGCTACCTGCTGCCCTGGGATCAACTGGCTTACTGGGCGATTACGGTCGGATCGAACATCGCGTCGGCAGTCCCCGTGATGGGCGAGAAGATTCACTTCCTGCTGCTCGGGGGCAACGCCGTCAACGCCAATGCGCTGCTTCGTTTTTATGTGCTGCACTGCATGATTCTGCCGCTGACCGCGATGTTCTTCGTGGCAATCCATTTCTGGCGGATCCGCAAGGACGGCGGCCTCTACTCGCACGATAGCGAACCGGCAACGGTGCGGGCCAACGCCGCCAAGACTGCCGCACAAGCGAAGGAGGGGCAATAGTCATGGCCGATTCCAAAGACTTCATCGCTGGCGTCGACTCCAACGCGAAGAAATCTCCGCGCCGCATCGTCTTCATTACGCGCCGCACGTCGGCGCAGGTGAAAGCCGAGACGGAAGATCAGTTACAGACTTTTCCAGAGGTTCTGTTCCGAGCGGCAGTCGCGATTATGTCGCTCGCCGTCGCGCTGGTGTGGATTTCTCTGGTGTTCAACGCACCTCTCGAGGGACTCGCTGATCCGTCGCACACGCCGAATCCTGCCAAGGCTCCTTGGTATTTCCTGGGACTGCAGGAGATGCTGCACTACTTTCCGCCCGTCGTGGCTGGGGTGCTCGTTCCCGGACTGGTCGTGATGGCGCTCATCGTCATTCCTTATTTCAAAGTCAATATTGAAGCGGACGGATTCTTCCTCAAAGACCGCGAGCGCCGCCTGCGTATCTTCTATATCGTCGTTGTGGCGTTGGTCGATCTTTCTCGGCTTCTTCCAAGCGTGTATCGCTGCGCTTGTGCCCACGCTGATTATGGCCGGGCTGATGCTTCTGGCCGCGCAGAGTTCTCCGCAGTCCCCTTCCGCCTTCCGCCGCTATCTGGCGGGCAGGCCGCTCTCGTACTGGGTGATGACCTGGTTCTTATTCGAACTGGTGGTGCTGACCGCCATCGGTACATTTTTCCGCGGGCCGGGTTGGTCTTTTGTCTGGCCGTGGCAGGGTTCATAGAAATGGATAGAGCTACTTTCAAGAGTCTTTTTGCGAGGCCGAGTCGAAGCCCTCAGGGGCTAATGCCCATCTTTTTATCCGCCTCGAGCGGCGCGGCTGAAGCCGTGCCCTTCCCGAAACTTACTCATGAAACCACGTTTATAAGGATGCGGCGCTCATGAAAGAAAAACTTACGTCGCTCTGGCAAAGACTTGTTCGGGGATAGTGTTCGCGCCTTCGGCGTCGTCAGCTTGATCTTCCTGGGCTTCGCTGGCGATCGCTCCCGCAAAGAATTTCTTCAGCGAGTGGCGGCACTACCAGCACGGCTATCTGAAGATGATTCGCAATCGCAGCGATGCGAATACGCTGCAGCGGCACTTTCAGGGCGGCATCCAGCAGATCTGGTTGCCGGAACTTGGCGTGGTCGACCGCTGCACCAGTTGCCACGTTGGACTCAAAGAAGCCAGCCTGACCGATGTTCCCACGCAGCCATTCCGCACGCATCCGGTGATTCCTCACAAGCTCGATCAATTCGGCTGCACGATGTGCCATCGCGGACAAGGCGCGGCTACGACGCGTCAGCGAAGCCCACAACAGCACGCTCGCGTGGGAGCAACCGATTCTCGCCGGCTAAATACATCGAGTCGTCGTGCGGGGAGTGCCATCGCGGGCCATTGCCCGGCACGCCGCAGCTGAATCAGGGACGCAATCTGCTGTCTCGCGAAGGCTGCGTGCATTGCCACACCGTCAAGTTGCCAGATGGCAGCACTCTGAAGGCCGACCGACGATCCACCGTCGCTCTCGCACATTGCCGACAAGACCTACGCGCGAGTGGATCTTCGCCTGGCTCAAAGATCCGCAAGCCTACGCCGCCACGTCGACCATGCCGAACTTCAAACTGAGCGACAACGATGCTCGCGACATGTCTGCGTTCCTCATCGCCAACAGCACTCCGTTGGCCGGAGACACGGTCACACTTTCGGCGAAGGCATCCTCTGATCCCGCGGCGGGCGCGAGCCTCTACGGAGAATCCTTCTGCGCTTCCTGCCACGCGGTGCAGAATGCCGCCGGAAATATGGTGGGTGGCGACGTCGGCCCAGAGCTGACCACAGTTGGCACCAAAGTAAAACCGGAGTGGGTGCAGGCCTGGCTGAAGAATCCGCGCACTTACGATCCGGGTACGGGCATGCCGCACTACCGCTTCAATGATACGCAGGTGGCGACCCTGTCCGGATTCCTGCAGGGCAAAGCGGATGCCGATTTGCTCGCGAATGTACATCTGGACGCCGCAACTCCCGAGCAAGATCGCGCACGGCAAGCGGCTGGTTTCTGATTATGGCTGCGCCTCGTGCCACGAAATCGCGGGCATCAAGAAGCCCGAGAATTTTGCGCCGGAACTCAGCCGCATCGGCAGCAAGCCGGTCACGCAACTGGTTTTCCTTCCGGGCATGCAGCACACGTTGCCTGACTACATCGCCACCAAGATCAAACAGCCGCGGGCGTTCGGACAGGGCTTGAAGATGCCGCAATACACGTTCACGCCGGCGCAGATCGATTCGCTGACAACCGCGCTGCTCTCTTTGAATGACCGCTCCAACACGTCTGCCGCCGTCCCTGACGGTCGCTGGCGCGCATGAGTCGGACTACCAGCCCGCTGGCAAGGCGGGAAAAATGATGACCGACCTCGCCTGCTTCAGTTGTCACCGCATCAACGGCCACGGCGGCGACATGGCTCCCGACCTCACCTGGGAAGGCAGTTCGGTGCAACGCGAGTGGCTGGTGCAGTTCTTCAAGAATCCGGGAACGCTGCGTCCGTCGCTGATTCGCCGCATGCCGCGCTTCAACCTGACCGACGCGAGGCCAACGAACTCATCCGACTACATCATGACCGTCTACCAGAATCCTGGGATCGATCGCGATTCCATGCCGCTTGAGCGGCTACTCGCAAGGCGAGATCGAACTCGGCAAGCAGCTCTTTTATGGCAAGTACTCCTGTCAGGGATGCCACATCGTCGACACCAAGACCGACAAAGGCTACATCGGTCCAACTCTGACGCACGTTGGTTCGCGCCTGACTGCGGCGTGGATCTATCAGTGGATGAAGAATCCGCAAGCCCTGCGCCCCGGCACGGCCGAACCGAATCGCGCCATGAGCGATGAAGATGCCCGCGCTCTGACCGCGTTCCTGATTTCGCAGAAGAGCGGAGCCAAACAGGAGGTCGCCAAGAAATGACCCGCACCACCTTATTCATTGTCGTGCTGGCCACGTTGCTGGCGACATCCTGTTCGCGCAAGACCGAGTCCACGCCGCTACCGAAGCCAACCGCCTTCGGCGCCGCAATTGTCGAATCGAGCGGCGGAAAGCAGTTCGGCCAGACCGGCAGCCTGCTTGCCGCAACCCGTGGTCGTGCAGGTGAACGACGAGCAGGGAACTGCCGTCGTCGGAGCCCTTGTCGAATTCTCCGCCGCCCCAGGCGTGACTTTCGATCCGGCCAACGGACTCACCGATTCGAGCGGACAGGTCACCACCAACGTTTCTCTTGGAGGCATGGCCGGTCGCTACCAACTCGTCGCTTCCACGACCGACAAGTCCCATAAGAAGGTGGAACTGAAACTCGAAGAAATTGCGCTTGGCTACCAGCAGGCGCTCGGACGCCATCTCAACGACCAATATTGCGAGCGCTGCCACAATCCCGAGTCGACGGTCGAGCGTGTTTCCAACTACGACAACCTGGAGATCAAGCCGCATCCGTTTACCGAAGGTGACACGCTCAATAAGATGACCGACGCCGACCTCACCGCGATCATCAGCCACGGGGGCCCTGCCCTCAATAAATCGGCACTCATGCCGGCATGGGGAAATACGCTCAGCAAGTCGGACATCCAGGCACTGATATCCTATATCCGTGCGATTTCCGATCCGCCCTCTCGCAGCGCTGGGCCTGTCTATGCGAAGGACTAGTCTCCTTTTGTTGTGCCTGTGCGCCGCCGTTCCTGCGGCACGGGCACAAGTCCTTCCGGCCAACGAAATCCAGGATTCCCAACTGAGCGCGTTGCAACAGAGCAACTGGGACGCCCTGAAGCAGCTGGGCGACGAGATTCTCAAGCTGCCGACGGACTATCCTTTTTATCTGAGCCGCAAGCTTGACCTCGATGAAAGCAAGCAGAAGTGGGCCGACCAGCGGTCCGTTCAGTTCGATTACTATCACGACAAGATCGTTTTAAAGATTACTGGCAACTACTTTGCGGCGTACTCCGCCGAGAAGCTGAACTCCGACCAGCGTGCCCGGGAAACCTTCCTCAGGATTATTCTGCCGATCCTGCAGGACGCGGTGCCGCTCTTCCAGAAGAACGCCAGCGTGCAGGCTTACGCCTTCGAGATTTCCCATCACGTGATTGCGAAAGTGCGCGGCGTTGCGGTCGAGCGTCCCGAGAATGTGGTGGTGGTTCTTCCGCAAGCCGCGGCCGTCCGGATGGTGAACGCTACGGATGACACGGGACGTCAGGCTGCAATTATGCTGGGGGAAGTCTTCGTCAACGCCAAGGCGACCACACTCTGGCTGAGCGCGGAAGGCCCGCAGCTGGCGCAACAGACGCCGCCCGACGATCCGTCGACCACAGCCCAGAGCGCGGCGGCTGCGAGCGGGGAAGTCGCTCAAGATAAGTTTCCCGTTTCCGCGCACGTCCCGACCTTGAAGCCGGCCAAGCCTGAAGAGCCTCCCAAGCCCCCGCGCGACACGTCGCCGCCGGCTCTCGCATCCTTGCAGTCTACGATGAAGCCCATTCTCGACGGCATGGTGAAGGCAGTCGATCCCCAGGCGCATTTTGTTTCCTATGCTTCGCCCAATTTCATCGCATTCCGTGGCGGCGCCTACCTCGAGTTATCCATCAATACGACTCTCTCCGAGCCTGCTACGACATCGCGTTACCGGCTCGCAGCTCTGGCGTTTGATGACCATGTAGCGCATTTGATCCGACCGGTTCTCGGCTACTTCAAGGACGATTCCCAGTTTGACGGGCTGGGATTCAGCAGCACACTTCATTTCGCCACGAAATCGGCCCCCAATACAAACTCGGAGGCGGTGGAATTCTTCTTTCCCTTCACTGCGCTCCGATGTTATGAGCGCTACGACTGTACGGGCCAGCAATTAATCGATGCGGGAACGGTCTTGATCAATGGCGAGCGGGTCAGTCTCGACCTGCAGATCGCCGAGGGCGGCGCCAGCCGCTGAGCCGATAGCCGCAACTCGCGAGTGCGGTAAATCACGGCATAATGTGATTCCAATCACACGAACCATTCCGGGAATCCTCCAAAATAGGGGCAATTCTGCGAGAGGCTAGGGGAATTGTGCCGTCTTGGTGTGACCGGGATCACTAATCCCCGTGACGAAGTGCACGGAGTTTCCTTGAGGCCTCTGGCATTCTTACCTCCTATCGAGGTGCCTTATGGCTCAAGACAATCGTGACATCCTGGAAGTCTTACGGTTCGAGCTGAGCTTCCTGCAAGATGGAGGTTACGGACGCTCTCCTCATGCGCCCTGGCGGGCGCCTGCGGTATTTGAAGATTCCCCGATCTGTCCGAATTTTTGTGATCCCGCGCGGCCGCATCCTTGCGAGAGCTGTCTGCTCGAGCAGTTTGTTCCCGCAGACCGGCGCGCCGAGGCTATCCCCTGCCGCTTCATCGAACTCACGGCAAGAGGGGAATCGGTCGAGGATTTCTACCGCACCGGCACGCAGGCCGACATGGAAGAGGCGTTAGCCGATTGGCTGCGCGCGCAGATCGAGAAGATCGAGACGGAGCGCGGGCTCCGGCCAAAGCAAGGTGCAGCCTAGACTCCGGTCCGCGACGGGGTTCATATGCCGACCTCATTCCATCGCGCAATCAAGTTCCGAACTTTCCCCAAGGAGTTGTGAAGATCATGAGTGAAGAGCACGCATATCGAGTAGCCGCATGGTGGACATCCGGCCGCACCGGTTTAGCCAAATCGGATTCCGCACCCAACGCGATCCACTTCACGGCGCCCACCGAATTTGGTGGTCTGGAGGGCCGGTGGACGCCCGAGGAACTCCTGCTCGCGGCTGTTGCCGGTTGCTATACCACGACTCTGCGGGCAATCGCAGGCAGCGCGCAATTCGACTTTACCGACCTGCAGGTGGAAGCCAGCGGCACGGTGCGTAAGGTCGATTCCGGGTACAGCTTCACGCAGATCGTGGTTCGTCCGAATCTGAAGATCGCTTCGGCCGACCAACGCGATCGCGCGCTCGATCTTCTGAAGCGGGCCGAGAAGCTCTGCCTGGTCTCGAGAGCGCTTGGGCACCAACCTGACGTTCGAGCCGCAACTCGAGATCACGAAGCCCGTCTCGATTGCGTGAAAGATTTCCCGCCGCAGTGGCGGCTAGAGTTCCAGGACGCGCTGAAACGGACGAAGGATCGTCCATCGCGCTCAACCGGAAACCCACCTTCTTGAAGATCGCTTGCGTGGCCAGGTTGTCGCGCAAGATCTCCCCGGAGAGTCTCTGGATTTTTTCCTCGCGGGCCACGCGGGCCACCGTCGCGAGCAGTTCGGTTCCCAGTCCGCGCCTATGCCAGCGATCGGAGACCAGCACGGCCGCCTCGGCATCGGCGCGACCGATCGCGCTGAACCGGCCTACTCCCAAAACTTCATGTTGCCCGGTCTCGGGATCCATGTGGTCGGCGACCAGCGCGAATCCGCGATCGTAGCTGCCGAAGCAGATGCGTACCAGGCGCTCGTGCTCAACCCTGGTGCTCAGGCTCAGCGAACAGAAGTAGCGCAGGTACACGCTGCGCTCGGAAAGCGTTGCGTGGAACTGCACCATGAGCGGCTCATCCTCCGGACGAATGGGACGAATCGTTACCGGAGTTCCGTCTTTTAGCTTCCATTCCCAAACGTATTGCGCCGGGTATGGCCGGATGCTGGCGCGTGGCAAGAGTTCCGGCGCTACCGTGGAGTCGTGCAGCACGACCCGGGCATCGAGCGCCAGCAATTGCTCGGACGTCGCCAGCAGAGGATTGATGTCGATTTCCTTGATCCAGGGCTGCTCCATCACGAGCTGGCTGAAGCGGACCAGCAAGCCTTCGAGTGCTGTCAGGTCTACGGGCTTGCGCCCGCGCACGCCGAGCAAGGCCGAGTAGATTTTCGTCTGCTCCATCAGGCGCTGTGCAAGCGTGGTGTTGAGCGGCGGCAAAGCCAGGGCGCGGTCGCGATAAACCTCCACCATCACTCCGCCGGAACCAAACAAAATCACGGGACCGAACTGCGCGTCGACGCTGCTGCCCAGGATCAACTCATATCCGTCACGGGGCACCATCGGCTGCACCGTGACTCCCGCGAAGTGTTCTGCTCCCGCTTTCTCGGTGACCGACTTTTGAATGGCGCGGTAGGCTGCACGCACTTGTTCCGGCGATTCCAGTCTGAGGCGCACTCCGTCCACATCGGTTTTGTGGGCGATGGTGTTCGACAGAAGCTTCAACACCACCGGATACCCGATCTGCGAGGCGCATGCCACCGCCTCTTCTTCGGTCTCTGCCGCGCGTGTGTCGACAACCGGAATTCCGTAGTGCGCGAGCAAGCTGCTTGGCTTCAAATTCGTTCAGCAGTGTGCGGCCGTTGAGGCGTGCATTCCGGACGAATTCAGTGACTTTCCCGCGCGCGTCGGCTGCGGCCTGCGATCCTTCGACCAACGCCGGAGTTTCATAAAGCCCGCGCAGGTTGTAGGTGTATCGCCACATGTAGGTGAAAGCTCGCGCTGCGGTGTCGGGATAAGTGAAGGTCGGAATGCCGGCTGAATTGAGGATCGCTGTTCCTTCCGCCACTCCATCGCCGCCCATCCAACTGGCCAGCAGCGGCTTGCCCGAGGCGTGCGCGAGCGGCTTCATGCGCTCCGCCACTTGCGTCGGATTCGCGAGTCCTTGTGGCGCAATGATGGCGAGCAGGCCGTCACTCGCTGGATCTTTGGATGCGATTTCGACCGCCTTCACGAAGCGCTCTGCGTCGGCATCCGCCAGCACGTCGACCGGATTGCTGTGGCTCCAGTGCGGTGAGAGAAAGCCATCTAACGCGTGCACGGATTCCGGAGAGAGAACTGTGAGTTCTCCTCCCGTAGCAATCAGAGAGTCAGTCGCCAAGCACTCCAGGACCGCCCGCGTTCGTGACGATCGTCAAGCGCGGGCCGCGCGGCCGAGGCTGCTTGCTCAAGGCCTCCGCCATATAAAAAAGGTCGGCGAGATTCTGCACGCGCAAAACGCCGCAGCGGCGGAAGGCTGCGTCCAGCACATCGTCGCTTCCGGTTAGGGCTCCGGTATGCGACGCGGCCGCACGCGACGCGGCATCGGACCGGCCAGCCTTGATGACGATAATCGGTTTGCTCAGCGCGATCTCCCGCGCCGCCGAAAGAAACGAGCGCGCGTCTCCCACCGACTCCATATAGAGGAGAATGCTTTTCGTATGAGGATCGTCGCCGAAGTGATAGATAAGATCGCCCCAGCCGACGTCGAGCATCGAACCGGTTGAAACGATCGCGCTGAATCCCACTTGCTCGCGCTGGCTCCAATCGAGAATCGAAGTCAGCAGCGCGCCGCTCTGGCTGAGAAATGCGACGCTGCCTTTCTGCGGCAGAGACTTTGCGAAGGTTGCGTTCAGACCAATGGTCGGATTCATGAAGCCCATGCAATTAGGCCCAATCAAACGTAACGCGCCTCGACGGAGCTGTTTTTTGAATTTCTTCTTCCAGCAGAGCGCCGTCGGGTCCTTGCTCGCGAAACCCTGCCGAGATCACCACCGCAGATTTCACCCCGGCGTCAACGCACTCTCCAATGATCTGCGGGACGGTCCGGGCCGGCGTCACCACGATCGCCACATCGACTGCGCCTTCGATGTCTGCGATACGCTTGTGCGTCTTGATGCCGAGAACTTCACCGTGAGTGGGATTAACCGCGTAGATCTTGATGCGAGACTTGCTTTCCAGCAGATTCGAAACCACGCTGCGGCCGACGGTTCCGGGCCGGTCCGTAGCTCCGATCACCGCAACCGAACGAGGCAGAAAGAGCGAGTCGAGTCCTGCCCGCGCGCGCGAAGGTGCAGTGTAGATCTTGCCGACGGGCGACGCTACGGGGGCACTCGATACTTCGCTCAAAGCATTCCTCCCGCCAACTTCGATGAACTTATTTTTTCACACAATTTAGCGAATCAAGAACGACGCGATACCCTAACACTTCACCCATCATGTCACAGTTTCTTACGCGCGTCTGTGATCGTAATGTACCTCCAATCACGAGGCCTCGTGATGGTGATCACAACCACAAATGCGGTGCTACAATTTCTTAGAAGAAGGAGGTGCTCAGTGCGCGCCCCTTATGGACTAAATATTCTTGATAATTGCCTCACGTGCCCGGTGAGAGAGGAACATCTTTTCTGCAATCTGTCCGTTCACGCCGGGCAACGCCTAAACGAAATCAAATCCACCGCCGTCTATCCCAAGGGAGCGATGCTCTTCATTGAAGGGCAGCAACCCCGCGGCGTTTTTGTGCTCTGTGCCGGAAAAGCGAAACTTTCCACCTCATCTCGGGAAGGCAAGACCATCATCACGAAACTTTCCGACGCAGGCGATGTACTCGGCCTGAATTCGGTCGTTTCCAACCGTCCGTACGAAGTGACTGCTGAAATGATGGAGCCGGGCCAGGCCAATTTCATTCCCCGCGATTCCTTGTTGCAATTTCTCAAGGACAACGGGGAAGTGGCCTTGCGTGTCGCCGAACAGTTGAGCCGCAACTACTACACGGCGTACGAGGAGATCCGCACTCTGGGTCTCAGCAGTTCGCCGTCAGAAAAGTTTGCCAAGCTCCTGCTGTCGTGGACGACCAAGACCCCGCAGACCGACGGCTCTTCGCAGGTCAAACTCACGCTGACCCACGAGGAGATTGCGGAGATCATTGGAACGACCCGCGAAACTGTCAGCCGCCTCTTTTCTGAATTCAAGAAGAAACAGTTGCTGCAGCTCAAGGGATCGAACCTGGTCATCCGCAACCGAGTGGCGCTGGAAAAGATTGTCCTGTCCTGAATCGTTACTGAGCTTATGTGGGGACAGCCGCCTCGGCTGTCCCGCTGAGCGTAGCGAGGCGGTTTGAAGATGGCGCCGTGGGATTTCTCTCCGCGTCGCGCGCCCCGTATTGATCCTGCACCTATCCAGCAACGGTCAGTACCGGACACGGTGCATCCCGTATGACTTCATGAACCGCCGACCACGGCATGTGCGCAGCCGCTCTCGCCGATGCCGTCCGGTTCGCCCCCATCACGATCAAATCAATTTTGAATTTGCTGCTGGCGGTTAGTATTCCTTCGGGTAGAAAGTCGGTACCCACCACGTACTCGACCTCCGGCAGATGAGCTTCCGCGGGCAGACAATCTCTCAGCTGCTTCAGGCAGCGTTGGCGTGACGTGAGCTCCCACTCCTGAATCTCATCGGCCGCGGCCGTCGCCGGTGCGTATGCCGACAGACTCGCCGAGGTGGCGGGCATCGGTGCCATCATATGCAGTAGGATCAATTTCGACTCCGGTCCTCTAGCCAGAGCCAGTGCAAGAGGTAGCGCCTTCGCAGATCCCTTGCCAAAGTCAGTCGCGAAAAGAATCTTATGAAAGCCCGGTCCATGCGTGATGCCCGCAACGTCCGCTTTAGGGCCGATCGTCATCACTGGGCAGGATGCGATCCGCAACAGTTCTTCCGCAACCGATCCGAGGGCGAGCTTTTGAAGCCCTCCGCGTCCTCGTGTGCCGATGACGAGGAGATCGATTCCTTGCTCCTCGATGATTGCCGCAACTTGCGCCGCCACTGGTCCGTGTTTTATCAGCGTAGTGTCGATCTTTTGCTCCGAAGCTAGTTCATCGATGAGCACCTTGATTTGCTTCTCGGCCGCGATACGATCCAGGTCGAGCTCAGGAGGATGCTCCAGAGCGGCATACTTGCGATCGGGATTCAGCACATGAACGACCGACAATTGCGCATGGCTGTCTGCCGCCAGCATCAGCGCGTCGCACAAAGCTCGTCTGGAGGCTTCCGAGAAATCGGTGGCGACGAGGATATGGCGAAACGCCGTACCTGCCTCCGATATCTTTGTGGGAGAGTTCAATATGGAAGAGTTCAATTCTGCAACTGTCATAACTGCCTCCTTACTGCACAGACGTCATCGATCTTCACGTCATTGATCTTCACGTCAGCGATCTTCACGTCCGGCCGACGCGGCGCGGGCACGCCCTCGTTTTCCCAACATCCCAATCCCCTGGTTTTTTGCCGGTGCCGGCGCTGCCACGGCATTCGCAGGCAGGGGCATCAGCGTTATGCCCGTTCCATCCCAAACCAAAGTCATTCTCCGCGAGCAGCGGCTACACAGCCAGAATCGCTCATGCAGCTTGGCATTCAGCGTGGTGAGGGATTCTACTTCGGGGGTGGGAGCCAGATAGAAGATCTTCCCCTCGTGGAGATAGCGAAGTATCTCGGAACACTCGGGATTGGCGCACTTGGACAGCATGGCGCACTCCTGCCAGCCGTACGATCAAAATACTATGCCGGGGTCGCTACAAATGACGTGACCGCAGATACGAAATCGGGTGACCTTCATCACCCATCGTACTCCCTGCAGCCGTCGATCTCGATTCGCTCTCTGGTTTGCGATCACAGCGCGCAGGCACGGGGAGCGATGAGGTAATCTGGACGGACACATGACACAAATCCAATGCGCCGCCCTCCTCTTCGACATGGACGGAGTTCTTATCAACTCCACGCCCGCAGTCGCGCGCGTGTGGCGCCAGTGGGCAATCGAACACGGATTCAATCCCGAAGAAGTCGTTGCCCGCGCCCATGGACGCCCCAGTCTCACCACTGTCCGGGAATACCTGCCGAATGCCGACCATGAAGCCGAGAACCGCGAAGTCGAACGCCGCGAAATAGAAGACCTTGAGGGAGTCGTCCCGCTACCCGGCGCACTTGATCTGCTGGCCAGCCTTCCCGCAGATCGCTGGACCATCGTCACCTCTTGCACCCGTGCCCTTGCGGAAGTTCGCATCCGGGCTGCCGGGCTGCCCGTGCCGAACAAACTGATTACCTCCAACGACATCACGCACGGCAAGCCGCATCCCGAGCCTTATTTGAAGGGAGCATCCGTGCTCGGATTTCCTCCGGAACGGTGTATCGTGCTCGAAGATGTGCCCGCGGGAGTTCGCGCCGGCAAAGCCGCTGGTGCGAAAGTCATCGCCTTCAAAACCACCGTTGGGGAATCTGTTTTGCTCGAGGCCGGGGCCGACTGGGTCCTGAACAATTGCGCCGACATTCATTTGCTCGACCACGGGAAAGATCTGAAGCTGGCGCTCGCTGGCGTTCTATAAGGCCGTTGGGATCTACGCAGTTCTCGTGCCCGGTTGGTTGTCAAGCGGGTCGATTCTTCTTTTTAGTTCGCTTCCCCGCGAATGCACGCCTAAGGTTTCTTTCGTAATCGGACGCGGTATCTAAAGTGTTTGCTCCCACCAGCCGATCAAGTCTTCAGATTGCGAGGGTTCTGAGACTTCGATCCAGCATCCTTTCTGAGGAGAGACTTATGTCAACCGTACCGGTTTCCGCGAGTTCTATTAGCAATGGTCTTCAATCGTATTTTCAGGCGCGAAGTTCTGATTTACAGAAGCTCGGCCAGGCCCTGCAGTCGGGGGACCTTACGGCCGCCAAGCAGGAATTTAGTGCCATTCAGGCTTTGGGACAAAGCGGCCCATTCGCCAACGGCAACGCGTTCAAGATCAGCCAGCGGCAGCAGGATTTCACCGCCATCGGTCAAGCGCTGCAGTCTGGAGACTTAGCCGGAGCGAAGCAGGCCCTGGTGCAATTAAGGAACACCTTCCACCAGCAGCCCAGTCCCGGGCCATCGCAGCCTGTGGTGGTCAACCTGAGCGGAGTTTCTCCGGCCTCGCCCGCGCCTGTCACCAGTTCTGTTGCGCAGCCCGCGGCCGCAAGCACCAGCGGGAATGCCATCGTCATGAACCTGGGCAAGGTTACGCCCGGCGAGCAGATCACGATCGGCATAAGTAATGATGCGAATGGAAGCGAAAAAGTCACCGTCGGCTTGGCCCAGCCGAACCAGAGTCCCGAGCAGGTCACGCTGAACCTGAAGCAGAACAGCAATCAGCAGATCATTCTCAACCTATTCAACAGCACCGCTGACAGCTCGGCGCCGGGCAGCGCTCTTAGCGTATCTGCCTAGGTTTTTGAAGTTGATAGACGCTGTGATGGCGAGCCGCTTCCGAACAATCTACGGATTGGCTCGCCGCACTCGCGCGCGGCACGAAAACCCCCTGACCCCACCGTCGAATTCATAGTTGAGCCCGCAGTATCATCATCCTGCTGATGTCGAGCGCTGGCTCTAAGGGTGCTGCCTCCCATACCCGATCCCCCGTATGTAAAACGGCCCTCCGGGGAGTAGACTTTTCCCGACATTCTGGGAATTCGTTTGCAAGGAGAGACTACATGAAGCTCAGGTTGCCGATCGTTCTAGCCGCTGTCCTCGCATTTGTAACTTTGGGCGTCGCGCAAGATGCTCAGAATCCACCCTCCGCCAAGTCGCAGGAGCGCATTGTCAAAGAAGTTCGCCACGAACTGCTGATGCTTCCTTACTTTGGCGTCTTCGACTACATCGCCTTCAAGGTGGATGGCTCGACCGTTACCTTATTAGGGCAGGTCGTCCGTCCGGTCACGAAGTCGGACGCCGAAAATGCCGTGAAGCGTATTGAAGGCGTCGAGAAGGTCGACAATCAGATTGAGGTTCTTCCGCCGTCTTCCATGGACGATCGCCTTCGCCAGCGCCTGTTTCGCGCCATCTACCAGTATCCCGCGCTTCAGAAGTACGAGTTGGGCGTACAGAAACCCATCCGGATTATCGTCAAGAGTGGCCGCGTAACCCTGGAAGGTGTGGTCGATAGCGAAGGTGATAAGAATCTCGCCGGCATCCGGGCCAACGGAGTCTCCGGCATTTTCTCGGTGACCAACAATCTGCAAGTCGTAAAGCCGTAGAAGCACCGCGACGTCGAGAGAGGACGCAAGCTTGCGTCCTCTCATCGTCTCTTCCGGGAAAAACTCGCCCGAAAATTCTCCTAAAACGATATTCTTCGGCGTTCCGGGCCCTCCGCCCGCGTATAATGCTTCCGGATTCGACTTCCGCCCCAACGAAACCAATCGGAGGAAACGCAATCATGAGTTTGCACGCGATGAATCGCCGTACCTTTCTGGAAACCACAGCTACCGTTACCGCAGCCACCCTGCTGACCAGCCGTTTTGGTTGGGCCGCCGGCGAACACAAAATTGAAAAGGTCGGCGTGCAGCTCTATACCGTGCGCGATCTGATGAAACAGGACTTCGACGGCACCCTCGCCAAAGTCGCAAAGATCGGCTACAAGGAAGTGGAATTCGCCGGATACTTCGGCCGCACGGGCCAGCAAGTTCGTGCCGCCTGCGACACGAACGGTCTGGATCCAGTCTCTACCCACGTGCAATACGACGAACTCGACGACAAGTTTGCCTCTGTGATCGAAACCTCCAAGACCATCGGCTTGAAGTACATCGTCTGCCCGTGGATCCCCGAGGAACTCCGCAAGTCTCCTGACATCTGGAAGCAGGCCGCCGAGAAATTCAATCGCTGTGGCGAGGCGACCAAGAATGCCGGCATGCAGTTCGCCTATCACAACCACTGGTTCGAATTTCTTCCGGTCGACGGCAAGCTCCCCTACGACGAGCTGCTGAAGATGTGCGACGCCAAAACTGTGAAAATGGAGATGGACCTGTGCTGGATTACCGCGGCCGGTTCCGATCCCTTGAAATATTTCAACGCCTATCCCGGACGCTTCCCGCTGGTGCACGTCAAAGATCTCAAGACCATGCCCCACATCACCGCCGGTGGCGCGCAGAATTACGGGGACACCGTCGACCTGACTGAAGTCGGCAGCGGACTCATCGACTGGAAGAAGATCTTCGCGCAATCCGATAAGGCCGGGATCAAGCATTACATCGTCGAACACGATCACCCGAAGCAACCGTTCGACAGCATCACCAAGAGCTACGAGTATCTGAGCACGCTGCGCTGGTAGTCTGCTCTTAGCGAACTGCCGCTGCGTGGGCGGCGGCAGTTTCCATCACCACAATCCAGGGGAAATCCATGCAGGTTAGGCGCTCGCCTAAGACTTATGACGTTTGCATCATCGGTTCGGGAGCTTCGGGCGGCACCGCAGCCAAAGTGCTTACCGAAGGCGGACTGAGTGTCGCGCTCCTCGAGGCAGGTCCTCCGCTCGTTCCCGAAAGAGATTATAAAGAGCACGTCTGGCCCTATGATCTGCCCCATCGCGGTGCGGGTGTCGGCGGCAGGGCGAAACAGGGCCTCGAAGACGAATTCCTCGCCCCCAACGGCGCCTGGGAAATTGAAGGCGAGCCCTACGTTTCCGCTCCCGGATCGAACTTCCGCTGGTTCCGTTCGCGCATCGTTGGCGGACGCACCAATCACTGGGGACGCATCGCCCTCCGCATGGCTCCGGTGGATTTCAAAGTTCGCTCTCGCGACGGCATGGGCGACGACTGGCCGATCACCTACGAAGACGTCGCGCCCTACTATGACAAAGTCGAATCCTTTATCGGCGTCTTCGGAACGAAAGAAAATATTCCCAGCGCACCCGACGGTATTTTTCTGCCTCCGCCCAAGCCGCGCTGTACCGAAACGATTATCAAGAAGGCCTGCGACCACCTAAATATCCTCTGCGTTCCTTCGCGGCTGGCGATTTTGACGCAGCCCCACAATGGCCGCGCCGCGTGTCACTACTGCGCGCAGTGCGGCCGGGGATGCATCACTGCTTCCAACTTCAGTTCCAGCCAGGTGATGATTCCGCCCGCGGAAAAGACGGGACGTTTCACGCTGATCACCGGTGCGATGGCGCGGGAACTTATCGTCAACAAAGACGGCAAGGTGGATGCCGTCTCCTACATCGACAAGGCGACGCGCGAAGAAAGACGCATTCATGCCCGCGCCTTCATCGTTGCGGCCAGCGCGTGCGAGTCGGCGCGCCTTCTGTTGAATTCCAAATCCACGTTATTCCCCGACGGGCTCGCCAACTCTTCCGGCGTCGTCGGCCGCAATTTGATGGACACCGTCGGCAGCGATGGCGGGGGATACTTTCCGCAACTCGAGAGAATGCCCGCGCACAATCACGATGGCGTTGGCGGCATGCACATGTACTTGCCTTGGTGGAAATTCGATCGCAAGAACGAATTTCTGCGTGGCTACCACACCGAATTCGGCGGTGGGCGCGGCATGCCCGGCGTCGGTGACTACGACGATCTGTGCGATGAGTTTGAGGGCTACGGTTCTGCTCTAAAAAAGGAATGCAAGAAGAAATACGGCACCTACATCGGATTCGCCGGCCGCGGTGAGATGATCCCCAACGAAAATTGCTACTGCGAAATCGATCCCTCCGCGGTCGATCAATGGGGGATCCCTGTTCTCCGCTTTCACTGGAAGTGGAGTGACAACGAGATCAAGATGGCGAAGGACATGCAGGAAACCTACCGCGGAATCACGGAAGCTGCGGGCGGGGTCTACCTGACGTCGACGCGTCCCGATGGGCCGAATCCTTACGGCATCGCCGACGGCGGGGTCATCATCCACGAGGTTGGCACCGTGCGCATGGGAGAACACCGCACCACCTCGGCACTCAACCAATACTGCCAAGCCCACGACGTGAAGAATCTATTCGTGACCGATGGCGCCGCCTTTGTCACCAATGCCGACAAGAATCCTACGCTCACCATCATGGCGCTGACCTGGCGTGCCTCGGACTACTTGCTGGATCAGGCGAAGAAAGGAAGTCTGTGATCCGGACTCTTATGCCCATCTCACGGCGAGACATTCTCAAGTCACTCACGATCACGGCTGTCGCGGGTTCGGTGTTGCGGGTCATCCCCTTGGAAGCCGCGGAATACGCGCATCGCATGGTGCGCGCTGAGAAGGCCGCTGCGGCCGGCCAGACTTATACGCCCAAATTTTTCTCGGCGCATTTCTACAAGACACTGCAGTCCCTGTGCCAGACCATCATTCCGTCCGACGAAGACGCAAAAGGAGCTATCGAGGCGGGTGCGCCCGAATTCATCGACCTGATCACCAGCGAGAATAAGGCCTACCAGGTCGCGCTGGGCGGCGGACTGATGTGGCTCGACAATACCTGCATCGATCGTTACGGCAACACATACCTTGATTGCACCCCGCAACAGCAGAAAGAGATCCTCGATCTCATCGCCTATCGCAAGAACGCGAAGAACGATCCGAGCCTGGGGCAGGGCATTGAGTTCTTTGCATTTCTGCGCAAACTTACAGCCGACGGTTTTTTCACCAGCGAGATCGGCATCAATTATCTCGGCTATATCGGAAACACATTTGTCAGCGAATTTCCGGGGTGCCCCCCGGTGCCAGAAGGCTAGAATAGTAATGTGGCGCGCCCACGCCGCGAAAAGCCGATTACTTACGCTTTCCCAAACGGATCTTCCAACGATCGCGGCTGCGGTGTAAACAACTCCGCGCCTTTCTCCGTGATGTGCATGTCGTCTTCAATCCGCACGCCGAATTCACCGCGAATATAAATTCCTGGTTCGTTGCTGGTCGTCATATTCGCCTGCAGTTTGGTGGGGTTTCCCCGGACCAGATAGGGCCACTCGTGTCCGTCCATACCCAGGCCGTGCCCGAGGCGGTGGGTGAAGTACTTGTAGTCTGGGCCGAAGCCCCCGTCAGTCACGACCTTCCGGGCCGCGGCATCGACCGAGCCACACTCCACTCCCGGACGCGCCGCTGCCAGTGCCGCCGACTGCGCGTGCAGCACAATATCGAAGACGGTCTTCGTCTTGTCGGAGGCTTTGCCCAGAACGTAGGTGCGGGTGATGTCTGACTGGTATCCCTCGACCGCGCATCCACCGTCCATGAGAACGATGGAGCCTTCGTGCACCACCTGCGGCGTGACCGAGCCATGAGGAAATGCGGAAAACTCTCCCACCTGCACGTCGGCGCCCCCGGTGAAGCCTAGTTGCTCATGTGCTTTTTGCACCAGCGTTTCCAGTTGCGGCTGCGTCATCCCGTCCTTCACCGCGAGATATGCTGCTTCGTATGCCGCGAGCGTGACTTGTGCCGCGAGTCGCATGAGCGCAACTTCATGCGCGCTCTTGATCATCCGGCATCCCGCGGTGACCGGCGTCGCGCTGGCGATCGTCACCTGGGATGCTGCTTTCGCGATTCCATTCGCAAAAACGAAGCGTACGGTCTCTTCGATTCCGATCTTGCCTGTGGCGATACCGCGTTCTGCCAAGCCCTGGGCGATGCGCTGATACGGATTCTCATCTTCCTGCCAGACGCGCACATCGGCCTGCGCACCATCCGGAGAGTTCGAGATCTGCTCGCGCGCCCGTCCCTCTTCAAACGCAGGACATACATAGAACGCAGCGCCTTTCGCGGGCAGGATCAGCGCGAAGGTGCGCTCGCCTCCCCACCATCGGATGCCCGTGAAATAGCGCAGGGAGGTGCCTTCCATCAGAACGATGGCGTCGAGACCGTTCTCGCTCATCAACTGGCGGGCGCGTTCCTGGCGCTCGTGGCGCTCTTCGCGGGTGATCGGGGTGGCCTCGCTCTTGCGCGACTTCAAGCGCGCCAGCGAAGGCGGCAAGGAAGCATCGTCCGCGTTAGCGGTTGCGGCAGTAGCCACCAGAGACTGAGAGGCCGCCGCCATACCCGCCGTCACACCGCCCACTTCCAGAAATCGTCGCCGCGAGATCATGAACCCTCCGAGAATGTCAGGAATGCAGTCCGGCCATTATAAAGAACGTTCCGGCTTTTCCGATTTTAGGCCGACCTTTTGGAAAGGAACCCTGTCGAGGGGGGCGCGAATCCCAAAAAACGGGTTCAAAATGTACATAAGCGGAATGTTCATCGGGATTTAGCTCTAATGTACATGTATAATCGTACGTACAAAAAGTATGCTGACGGGAAATTGTCCCGGACCCCGGAAGTCGCCCCCGCGTGTCGCCTGGAATGCCCTTTCCGGAGGCCGGAAACCGCCATAGCTTCGACGATCGTTCCCCGGGTGAGGGCAAAGGTCATCCGCAAGACACCTGCGCGTCCTGGAGCCTGCCAGGTGCCTTCCACGACTTTTCAAGCACTTACACGAAGAGTCAATAAGTTAGAGAGAATGAGGCCGCGAGAACATCGTGAATCATCTCCATCGAGCGCGGAATGTTCGGAAATCCGAACTTATTTGCGCCCATCCGCAAAGGCGCCGGCTTTCTTAGGGTAGAATTGCACAACTCAATCTTCAGCGAGGACGGGCATCGCGGGTTGGTGCCTGCTTTATCGAGAGACGGTGAAGCCGTTCGGCGGATTGCTGTGTTTAAGTACTTTCTCCGCATTCTTGTGACGGCTTCCATTTTGTTAAGGTTGTTCGTTAGTGGCGGCTGCGGACGTGCAGATTCCGTTCCGCAAATCGCTGCCACGCATTCAGGACTTTTCCCATGATCGGCAAGTCACTCCGTTCATACCGCATCGAGGCCAAGCTAGGAGCCGGTGGCATGGGTGTGGTTTATAAGGCGGTCGATTCCCGGCTGGGACGAACTGCTGCGATCAAGATCCTGTCTGCGAACGCTCTCAATGCGGAACACGAGCGGCGCTTCGTGCAGGAAGCCAAAGCGGCGTCGTCCCTGAACCATCCGAATATCGTCACGATCTACGACATTGATACGCAGGAGATCGACGGCAAGCCGATCCCTTATATCGCCATGGAGTACGTGGCGGGGGACACGCTCGATCACCTGATTGGCAAGAAGGGACTGCGGATTCGCGATGTGTTGAAGTACGCCATCCAAATGGCGGACGCGCTCGCCGCGGCGCATGCTGCCGGAATCGTGCACCGTGATCTGAAGCCGTCGAACGTGATCGTCACTCCCCAGGGCGTGGTCAAGATCCTCGACTTTGGATTAGCCAAACTCAGTGAACCGGCACAACCCGATGCTTTTGCCGAGACGATGCACGGCGAAGGATCGCCGCTCACCGAGGAAGGCACAATTCTCGGGACGGTTGCCTACATGTCTCCCGAGCAAGCTGATGGCAAAACGGTCGACAGCCGTTCCGATGTTTTTTCCTTTGGCTCGGTGCTGTACGAAATGGCAACCGGCCAGCGCGCCTTTGCGGGTGGATCCAAACTGTCGTCGCTTTCGGCCGTGCTCTACAAAGATCCGCAGCCGGCCTCGAAGGCGGGGGCCGACATTCCGCCAGAGCTCGATCGAATCATCGGGCGCTGTCTGAAGAAAGACCCCGAGCGTCGCTGGCAAACCATGGCGGATGTGAAAGTAGCTCTGGAAGAGTTGCGCGAAGAGATGGATTCGAGTCACTTCGCTCTCCCGGGCCCGCATCCACCTCCGCGTCACGCTCCGCGGCCCAGGCTCTGGACTGGGCTGGGGCTGCTTGCCGGAATCTTGCTGGGACTCGGATTGCGCATCTCCTACGAGCGGAGATACGCTCCGCCTCCAGAGCCGCCATCGTACCGGCGCCTGACATTCCGGCGGGGCGATGTCACGTCCGCAAAATTCGCTCCCGGTGACGCCGTGGTCTACAGCGCCGAGTGGGATGGCGCTCCATCCACACTGTTTTCGGCGCAGCCCGGCAATCGTGAAGCCCAGCCGCTGGCGCTTCCCAGTGCACGCGTACTCGCGATCTCTCCGAGCGGGGAGATGGCCATTCTCTTAGGCGGTGAGGATGTCGGCACATTGGCCCGTGTGCCCTTTGGCGGCGGCGCTCCGCGAGAAGTACTGGAAGGCGTGAGTGGCGCCGACTGGGGACCGGATGGCGAGTCGCTGTCAGTCGTGCGCGCTGTCGGCGGGAAGTTCAGGCTGGAATATCCCATCGGCACGGTCTTGTACGAGACGGAGAAGCGGCCTCCGATGATGCCGCGCGTTTCGGCGGACGGCAAGCTGGTGGCGTTTTTTGATTTCGATGTTGAAGTTGGAGACTATGCTCTTTGCGTGGTCGGGGCAAACCATCCCAAGCAGGTTCTTTCGCGCGGATGGCGCGCCATCGGCGCCTTGAACTGGTCGCCGGACAATCGCGAAGTGTGGTTTTCGGGCGGCCAGCCCGGCGGGGATCCGGCGCTCTACGCCGTGACTCTCTCTGGCGCGCAGCGATTGGTTTCGCAGACAGGCGGAATTATCGTGATGCAGGATGTTGCCCGCGATGGCCGCGTCCTGCTGACCACGGTAAATTCGCGTCTCGGTATTCACTATTTGCCGCCGAACGGCGCCGCACAACGCGATCTGGCGTGGCTCGATTCTTCTTTGATGTACGACCTCTCCAGTGACGCCCAATCCATCGTCTTCGTCGAGCTCTCCAGTGGCCAGGGTCGCAACTCCGCCATCTACCTGAGGAAGACCGACGGTTCTCCCGCGATACAGCTGGGCTCCGGCAACCGGCCTTCGCTTTCTCCCGATGGCAAATGGGTGGCCTGCATCCACCATGAGGCGGGGACGTCGAGCCTGATGTTGCTTCCAACTGGCGCCGGAGAGTCACGCTTCCCAAAGATCGAAGGCATGCACTTCGACGGGGTGGAGTGGTTCCCGGACAACAAGCGCATTCTGTTCACGGGCAATGAAACGGGTCACGCAACCCGCACCTGGATGTACGATCTGGAAACGAATCAATCGACTCCGCTCACGCCCGAAGGAACGCGGGGAACGCGAGTTTCACCAGACGGTAAATGGTTCATCACGATCGACCCGCACAAACTGCTGCTCTCCCCGGTGGGTGGTGGCGAGTCCCGAACGATCGCCGACCTGCAGGGCGAAAGTGTCGTGCGATGGAGCGGTGACGGGCGATACCTGTTCCTGCAACAGCGCGGCGCCACAAGCATCACCATCAACCGCTTCGACGTAACCACGCATCGCAAAGAGCCGTGGCTGGTAGTGAAGGTTCCCGAACCAGGAGCTCAATTCCTGGGACCACTAGCTTTATCTGCCGATGGGAAGGCTTGTGCTACGACTTTTCAGCGTGATCTTGCCAATCTGTTTTTGGTGCGAGGGTTGAAGTAAGGCGGCCTTCCGCGCAACGCATCACCCGCGGCAGGGTCAATGAGCGCTAAGGCTGTTTGCAACAGTTGTCCCCGTTGATTCTCTGATGGCATCTGGCGCGTATGATTTGCATATGGGAGCGCTGGTGCAAAAAATCATCAAAGAGCTGAACGAGGCCAAGGGAATCGCAGCGACCTTATCAGAAGAGCTTATGCGCCGGGGTACCTAAGCCGGTTCGAGGCGATTGATCGAGAAGACGCAGTCAGAAGGGAGCTAAGATGCGCTGGTACCACTACGTGGCCTACTTTTTCGGGGGCGCATTCCTCGCGAACGCCCTGCCCCATCTCGGCAACGGGATCTCGGGGCACGCCTTCCAGAGCCCCTTTGCATCACCGCCTGGGGTAGGCTTGTCCTCCTCGATGGTCAATGTTCTATGGGGCTTCTTCAACCTTGCCGTCGGCTACCTGCTTGTCTGTCGTGTGGGCAGCTTTGATCTGCGCAAGACCCAGCACGCGCTCGTCCTTGGGTCGGGCATCCTCCTCATGTCGCTCATGGCTGCCCACGCGTTCGCACGGCTCCACGGTGGCCTGTGATCCTGCTTTTCTACTACGACCAAATACTGGACATCTCGGGCTAAATCCTCCAAATACGCTCAAAACTCCTCAATGCGTGAAATGCCTGTTAACAGCAGGTAGCAAGATCCAGGAGATTTAGCGAGGAGTTGCTGCGCGAAGGAGGATTGAATCGTGATAACATCTCGGCTGCCTGCCCCCCTTGTCCCGCCTCGCTGAAGGAGCGATTACCATGACGAAAACGAATGGGATTCCATTCTCGCTGCGCTTTGCTTACTGGGTTTTCACGATTTTGATGTTGTTCGCGTGGGTCTCAATTGCTCACGCCGCGAGAACGGAGAAAGCCATTCACTTCTTCTGGAACCCGGTCGGAATCACCCCGAATGGCCTGCTGCTCAGCCCGTCTGGAACTCTCTATGGCGTGACCAGCTACGGCGGCGCTAACAGCGCGGGACTGGTTTATGAGTTAATCGAATCCGGCGGTGTGTGGAAGGAGACCATCCTCTATACCTTCACGGGTGGTTCCGATGGAGCGAACCCCTTCGGACCTCTCGTGATGGACGCGGCGGGCAACCTCTACGGTACTGCCGGGTCGGGCGGAACCCAATACTTCGGCGTCGTCTTCGAGTTGTCGCCTTCGGGAGGGACCTGGACGGAAACTGTTCTTCACAATTTTACAGGCGCGAGTGATGGAGGCGGGCCGTCCGGTGGCGTGGTCTTTGATACCGCGGGAAATCTTTATGGCACCGCTAGCTTCGGCGGTATCGCACGCTGCAACCACGACCTTAACGGGTATTGCGGGGTGGTTTTTCAGCTTTCTCCTTCGGATAACGGTTGGACCGAACACGTGCTATACAACTTCACCGGTCTCGCTGACGGGAGCGATCCGCAATCTGGCGTCATCCTTGACTCGTCCGGCAACATCTACGGCACAACCTTCCATAGTGGAGGAAAAACGGGCGCGGGTGCGGCGTTCGAGTTGACGTTCTCCGACGGTGTTTGGCATGAGAGTGTGCTTCACGACTTCAGCTATGGTGGAAGCGACGGTTTTTATCCGACAGGTTCGCTGGTCCTGGATGAGTCCGGCAATCTCTATGGCGTTACGGAGGAGGGCGGAACGGGCGCGTATGGAACCGTATTCGAGCTGACTCCAGGCAGTGCGGGCTGGACGGAAACAATTCTCCACAACTTCACGGGCGGGAATGACGGGGCGTATCCCGCAAGCGTAATTTTAGGTAAGACGGCGATTTACGGCGTCACCAGCCAGGGAGGGACGGGGAGTTGTCCCTACGGGGGCGGCGAGGTCACTTGTGGTACCGTTTTTGAGCTGACTTCCACGAATGGTTGGACCAAGAAGAAAATTTATAACTTTCATGGCGCCCCCGACGATGGCGGCGTTCCGAACCCCGGGTTGATTTTGGACTCAGCCGGCCATCTTTTCGGCACGTTGTTCACCGGGGGCGGCAATCTTTCAATGGCTGGTGGCGTGTTCGAGGTGAACCCGTAGCTCATAAAAGAAAACTCGCCCAGACCGCGCCGAATCGTTCGTTGTCGATCACTTACTTGGGCAGTAAACAAAGCGGACGAGCTTGTTCCTGTTCCGGCACTCCTGGGTGTCTTCCGCGCAGACGGGATACAACTCTCCCCAACCCGCCGCCACAACGATGCGATTTTCGGGAATGCCTCGGCTTACCAGAGTCTGCTTGACCCAGTCCGCGCGCCGCTGACTGAGCGCAAGGTTGTAGACAATATCTCCAGTTATGGATGTATATCCATCAACATAAAAGCGCACATCGGGATGATCCTTGAGCCATTGAACATTTTCGTCCAGCGCGCTTGGATTGGTGGGAGCAGAATAGTCGTTCCTGAGGAACATAACGTCTTTCATGTTCTTGTAAAACGCGTCTTCCTCCGGACCGAAGAGAATCACTCGCGGTTTTGCCCAATAGGCGACCCAAAAGGACGCGACGGACGAACTCGTAGCTTGCGCTAGCAGAGTCGCACTGGGGAAAAGAAGCGTTGCGGCGATCGTGAATGCAAGGCGATGTCTCATGGCGTGGACTCCGTTATCTAAAAGCGCCGGGCAGGATGCAACGATCGCACTCCAACCCGGCGCATGTTTTGGCACCGCCTTCATGGCGAGCTTCTACGGTTCGGGTCTAGGCTGCTCTCTTGGCGCCAATTCTCTCCACCATCTCAGTTTCAGCGATCCTGCGCAGCCACTGCTGTGTCCGCTCGGCCAACGCGAGCTTATCCGCGAGGCAGGTTTCCAGGAGTGCCGCGACTCCATAATTGCCAGAGACGTCAGCAGCCGCGATGAGCGTCTTGAACTCAGCGGCGCGGAGATGAGCAAGGTTGTTCAGTTTCGCGAGGATGTAGAAGCGCCGCGTCGTCGGGTCTTTAATGTCAGCTACTTCTTTGCGGAAGTCCTCGGCAAGCGCATCGTAAATCCGAGCCCTCGTTTCACTCAGTTGTACCGGCTGCTCACCGATAAGCTTGAAACATTGATCGAGGGTCTCGACGACTTTTTGCGAGACAAAGGTGCGAGCCTCCAGGGCCTGCTTGATATCGGGATCTTCTGCGAGCTGTGCCAGGTTCTGGAAAATGCTTGTCGTTTTTTCACCGCCCTGCCGCAGATCGCTGAGCATGAGCACGAAAATCTGTTTCGGATTCTTGATTGGCATTGGAATTCTCCTGGATTGTTGGTTGTCGCTCTTGGTTGAACGTGAGTGGGGGACGACTGGGAGTGCGACGACGATCGACTGCGATCCGACAGTCTAGGTGGCTATCGCGATAAATTTAAGGCCAACACGCGGAACTTTGCCACTAGGGAAATCCCTAGGGTGAGGGCAACGCGCGACGATCGTGCTCGGCGTGCAGGTCTTTCATGCGCCAATTTGCCAGGCTCGGGCTCCAGAGTCGCGGGTAGTCTCCCACGAGCTCCTCGCGCCGGGATAAGGATGACAAGAATCGGTGATCTACCCCCGGAAGGGGCCGCGCCTCCCGGTGAATTTCATTTTGGCTTCAGCAAAGCACAAGGTTCGCGGCCAGCCCGGCTTCGCTCGTCTCCTTGTACTTTGTGCTCATATCCTTACCGGTATCGGCGAGGGTCGTGATCGTCGTGTCGAGGTCAACACGATGCCGTGATGCGATCTCGTTCGTCGCAATCATGTAGGCGGTCCAGGCCTTGACCGCGCCGAATGCGCAACGTTCGATGCACGGGACCTGCACATAGCCGGCGACCGGATCGCACGTCATGCCCAGGTGATGTTCCAGAGCTGATTCGGCAGCGTTCTCCGTCACTTGAGGTGAGGCATCCATCGCTGAAGCAATGAACGCAGCCGACATCGCGGAAGCGACGCCGATCTCGGACTGACAACCACCTTCGGCGCCAGACAGAGTAGCATTGTGTTTGCACAAATAGCCAATGGCGGCGCCCGCGAGCAACCCTTGCCGAACCTTTTCCTGAGGCAGGGCCCGTTTGGTTTGGGTCAAGCCATAAACAATTGCGGGCATCACCCCGGCAGAACCACCTGTCGGGGCAGTAATGACCAAATGGCCGCGCGCATTTTCTTCCGAAGCGGCCAGCGCGCACGCGGACAACAGCGCTACTGCGCGATCAGCCTCGTATTTGTCATCCTGGGCGCGCTGCCAAACGGTTGCCGCCTTCGATTGTAGTTTGATCGGACCGGGCAAAACGCCTTCCTTCACTGCTAGCCCGGCCTTCACTGTGGCGAGCATCGCATTTGCGATTTTGTCCAGAAACGCGTTGATTTGCTCTTCCGTCTTGCTTGACACAGCAATCTCATTCGCCATGATGACTTGCGCGATCGAGAGATTGTTTTTCTCCGCGTGCTGCCGCAGTTCCTTCATCGTCCCGTACGGATATTTCGGCTGTCCCTTTTTCGGCGGCGTGTAGCCCTTCCACTCGTAGAAGCCTCCGCCAGGCGAGTAGTACTCCAGTTCGTAGACGGACTTGTCTCCGCCCATGAGCTTACAGGTCATGGTGTTGGGATGCGGGAAATCGCCTTTGGGTGTGTCGTAGATGATGTCGGCCAGCGATAGATTGAATGTCTTATCGCCGAGCTTTACCGAATACGATTGGTCCGGCTTCGCTTTCATCTCGTCGAGGAACAGCGGGTCGACGGTGGCCGGCTCCTTCCCCAGCAGGCCCGCCAACGCGGCGCGCTCGGTGCCGTGGCCCTTGCCCGTGGCGCTCAAGCTGCCAAACAGGTGAACCTTGAGGCCAGTCGCCTGCGCGAGCTGGTTGGCCGGCAGCTTCGTGCATCGCTGATAGAAGTCGTACGTGATGCGCATCGGCCCAATCGTGTGCGAACTCGAGGGACCCGGACCTACCTTATAGAATTCGTCGATCACAGTCATCACTGGACCGTTGGCTCTTTTCACGACGTCCAAGTCTTGCGACATCGAGGTGGAATCCAGCGGAGGCAACGGAGGCCTCGCCGCTGCTTCCTTTTCGGCCTGCTGGGCGCGCGCTTCGGGGGTCCAGACACGACCGGTCATTACTGCCGCCGCCCCGATGACGGCATTGCGCATGATGAAAGATCGGCGGTCGATCGTGGATGGGATTGCTGATTCCTCGGGCGACGCCGGGGACGACCCATCTTCCTTGGCTGTTGCTTGTGTGCTCATGTTTTATGCTCCCAGTTTTCCTGTTTTCTGGTTTGGATTCGGTGTCACCTTGTGTCGGCTCTCTCGTTTTTGAATTTCATCAATGTGTTCGTGCACTTGCCCGCTGGCTGCTGGTCCGGTGCCACGGACACGAAGCACGCACATAGAATCAGAAGCGATACTGAGGCGATTTACGACTGACATCCAATAGATAAATTTCTGGGACGGAAAACCATTTCCCGGAAACTCTGGTCGTTTCGCCTCAGGGGGTGCTGCGTCCCAAGGTGGGACCTGCTCTTCGGAGAGACGGGACGTGAATTAGAGAGCGACCTTAATCATTCAAGGCCAATGCGTGACACTTTGCCACTAGGGAAATCCCTAGGATCAGGGCAACGCGCGACGATCTCGCGGGCAGGGGAAATCCACGAAATCTCCTTCCCATTACGCTCAAAACCTCGATGAGCGATATGGGAGAGTTTCGTCGAACCACCCTCACGCGGATAGGCCGAGGGCTCCTTCCCTTAGGACGTGCAACTCAGTTTCTGGAATGGTGCACCGGGAAAAGCCGCAATCTAAGCAGACCAGAAGCTTCGAGAATACAAAAACGTGCGGTTTGTTGTGACTGGAGAAATGAATGGCCATCTCCGTAGGAAATTCCACCTGATTGGTCGACGCACACACCGTACAACTCATCACCGCTCCTAAAAAGTCGGGTCCCTGCATCGAGGCAGCTGCCGGGTTCGGCCTGCCCTAACCGAAATGTTAGGGCCAAGCGTTTTTGTTAGAACGAGTGTCCCTGCCCGGAATACCGTGTTGGCGCTACGCGGCGGTTCCTGGTCGCTCACGCCGCCGCAGAATCTCTTCGTAGAGCTGCCAGAATCTCTCCACTTCGGCGTCGTTCAGCACTTCACTGCGAGCGAGCGCGAGCACGCGAGCGAGAGCCTGCTTCAACTCCTCATCTGTGTAAGCCGCTGGGTCTGTCGTTGGATCGGCCATATGCTCCCTCCTGGGCGGCAGAAGACCCCATCCGATGCACTTAAATGGCCCTCGGCATCGCAGTACGCAAATTATTGTGCAGAGAAACCTTTGGTGCCTCGCAGGCTCATTTGGAGTAATACGATTTCACTCAAACCCCTCAATGGGCGCGATGGCCTGTTCTCGACACCTACGGTAGATTGCCTCAATAGACGCCTGCTTGGACGGTCCTCCTAGGGATTTCCCCAGTTGAGCATGGCTTGCGAACAGCGGATATTTTGCGTGGGGAAGGCCCCGCTAATGCTAATAAGGACTCCCACCATCCACTCTGGAGCGAGCAGCGCAGCGGAAATATATACACACGGTAAGAGGAGTGACTCGCAATGGCCGATAAGCAGACCAAAACCCAAGACGGGAAGAAGAGAAAAATGGGTCGCAAAGAATACGACGGAGAGCTTCATCGGCTACAGGTGGAATTGTGCAAACTGCAAGACTGGGTGAAATACCGTGGCCTGCGCATCATCGTTGTGTTCGAAGGACGCGACGCCGCTGGCAAAGGAGGAACTATTCGAGCACTTACGGAACGCATGAGCCCGCGTGTCGTCCGCGTCGTGGCATTGCCCGCTCCTTCCGACCGGGAAAAGACTCAAATGCACTTCCAGCGTTATATGCAGAACTTTCCCGCTGCCGGGGAAATCGTAATTTTTGACCGGAGTTGGTACAACCGTGCGGGAGTGGAATATGTAATGGGTTTTTGCAGCAAGGAACAACATCGGCGGTTTCTCGAACTCTGTCCGCTAACAGAGAAGTTCATAGTGGATGGTGGGACAATCCTGATCAAGTACTGGATGGAGGTAGGCAAGGAAGAACAAGAGCGGCGTTTCGAGGCGCGCATCAAGGACCCACTGCGACAGTGGAAACTGAGCCCGATGGATTTGGAATCTTACCGCCGCTGGTACGAATACTCGCAGGCACGCGACCTGATGATGAAGGCCACGGATACCGAACATGCCCCTTGGCATATCGTGCGCTCCGACAACAAGAGGGCCGCGAGGCTCAACTGCATTTCGCACTTTTTGAGTCTGATCCCTTATGGAAAGGTTCCACGGCCTAAGGTGACACTACCCCTTCGAAAGACTCATGGCGAATACAACGATCAGGCGCCCCTGAAGTCGAAACGCTTTATTCCTGAGACCTACCTGAATCCTCACTGACCTGATAGACAATCCACTACGTACTCTTGGAGGCTTTCTCCGACCCAAAGATGCGTTTCTGGATCACCCGGATCAGCGTGTTGAGCCTTCGGGGAAAAGAACGAATGAGGGAGGAGCGAACAAGTAATGCAGATTGCATCCGATGCGCTGGTATTCTTCGGAGCCACTGGCGACCTGGCACACAAGAAGATTTTTCCCGCGCTGCAGAAGCTGGCCGAGATCGGGAGATTGGAGATCCCGGTCATCGGTGTCGCCAAATCCGGATGGAATCTGCAGCAGCTCCAGGAGCGCGCGAAGAACAGCGTCGAAAACTATGGCGGATTAGACGCCAAAGGTTTTCGTAAACTGATTTCCAAACTGAAATACATTGATGGCGACTACAGCGATCCTGCGACTTTCTCCAGGTTGCGTCAGGAGCTTGGGGCGTCTCAGCATCCTTTGCATTATCTGGCCATTCCACCGTTCTTGTTTCCGGAGGTTCTGAAGCAGCTAGAAGCGTCGGGATGCTCGGTTGGCGGACGCGTCGTCATCGAGAAACCATTCGGCCATGACCTAGCCTCAGCTCAAGCCTTGACCGAGGTGGTCCACACCGCCTTCGCCGAAGAAAACGTATATCGCATCGATCACTTCCTCGGCAAGAATGCGGTTCAGAATGTCCTCTATTTTCGCTTTGCGAATTCCTTTCTCGAACCAATTTGGAACCGCCATTTTGTGCAGGATGTGCAAATCACAATGGCGGAAGATTTCGGGGTACAGGGTCGCGGCGGATTCTACGACCGCACGGGCGCGATCAGGGACGTAGTGCAGAATCACCTTTTGCAGCTTCTGAGCAACATCGCGATGGAACCGCCGCCTGGTGTATCGGTCGAAACCGTTCGAAACGAACGCGTGCAGGTGCTTAGGGGAATTCGGCCTCTGCAGTCAAAAGATGTCGTTCGCGGTCAGTTCAAGGGCTATCGCAGTGAAGATGGGGTGAAGGCGGATTCGCAGGTGGAGACATACGTCGCCCTCCGGTTGTACATCAATTCCTGGCGATGGAAGGGCGTGCCGTTCTACATTCGTGCCGGTAAGTCTCTGCCAATAACCGCCACCGAGGTAATCGTCACGCTACGGCCGCCGCCGGACATCTTTCTCGAGAATCCGCTTCCGGCCAATTACGTGCGATTCCGAGTGACTCCTGATCTTACGATTGCCATCGGTTCTCACGTCAAAGTAGCGGGCCACGGGTTGCTAGGGGAGCAGGTCGAACTGGTCGTGTCTAGTAGCTCGGATCCACATGAGATGCAAGCCTATGAGGAACTGCTGGAAGATGGGTTGGCGGGAAACTCGGCACGTTTCGCGCGCCAGGATTATGTGGAAGAGGCATGGCGAATCGTAGACCCTGTGCTAGATAATGCAACTCCGGTTTACGAGTATATTCCGGGAACGTGGGGACCAGTCGAGGCGGACGCGTTATCGCCACCTGAGGGGTGGATCAATCCCACGTAAGATCAAGGTGAGCGGTCTGTGGTCGCTCCGGGCTATTCGAGACCCCAGTACTCGAGGAGGCCTGATTCCGGAAGCCCGGCGTCTTGGCGAAACATCGCCATTACGCTCATCGACCGGATGACCGAAGTTTTGAGTGTGTGGCATGGTGAACAACGCCTCGCCCCTTTCCCGTGATACCAACTGCATCTGTCTGATGTGAAAGCTGAAACGCTGGCATTATTGACAGTTGCCGAACCCACCCGCCCGTATTGAAGTAAGAGCGCATTCCTGAAAGCCCGCCCCATGCTTGAATCCATCTTCGATCTCCCGTTGCTAATTACTGGACCGGCAATCGTCGGGTCGCTGTGCCTGTTTGCGATCGGTGGACTGCTTTTGGTTCGCCGTTACGTGTTGCCACGACTGCGGGTGCATCACGAGGACGCCCACTTTAGCGGAGCCATGGTGCATAGCGTGATGGTCTTCTACGGACTGGCGCTGGCGTTAATCGCGGTGAACGTCTTCGAGACCTACGCCGACGTGTCGAAGATCATTTCGCAGGAGGCGACCGCCTTGGCCGGGCTGTACCGGGATGTAACCTCTTATCCCGAACCGATTCGCTCCCAACTACAGAAGGAACTGCGTGACTACGTCGACTACACCATCCACGAAGCCTGGCCTGTGCAGCAGCACGGCCAGGTTCCGAGCGCTGGCATTGAGCGGGTGAACCGTTTTCAGAGCATGCTGGCAGGTTTCGAGCCTGCGACCGAGGGCCAGAAGATCCTCCACGCTGAGACATTCCGGGCCTACAACAACATGATCCAGGCCCGCCGGTTGCGCCTCGATGCCGTGAGCATCGGTTTGCCGGGTGTGATGTGGACCGTGGTCCTTGCGGGCGCGGTCATCAGCCTGACGGCCGCCTTCTTTTTCCAAGTCGACGATGTGTGGTTGCACCAGATCCTGGTAACGCTTTTGGCCATGTTCATCGGGCTGGTCATCTTCATGACCTTCGCCCTCGATCGCCCGTTCCGGGGCGATCTGGGAGTGCGACCAGATCCCTATCAACTGATTTACGACCACCTGATGAAACCATAGCCAGACAAGGCGATCACCGACATCACACTTGCCGCTTTTCGAATCGACGATGGACTCGGATAGGTGTTGTGAACATCGCTGTTACATTTATCGACCAGTCAAGGAGCGCTATGGCCGGGTTGCAACCCTTGATATTCACTGCTTCCGGATTGCCCGGTGATCCGCTCATCGTCAGCGGCAATCGTCATCGGATCTGCAAACTAGAACGGATCATCGGGGTTCAATATTGCTCCGAGAAGTTATCCGCACGCTCGGAGGCTCTCCCATGCGCACCTACGGCAAATTTGTTCTAAGCACGTTGGTTGCCGGGTTCCTCATCGTCGCTCCGATTTACCTTGCCGCCTTGTTGCTACTCAAAGCGCTGAAATCTTTGATCGGTCTTGTGCAGCCGATCGCCAAGCTGCTCCCGGCATGGTTGCCCGCCGAACAGATTGTTGCCTTGCTGCTCATCTTGATTCTCTGCTTCCTGACTGGAATCGGGATCCGCACTCGGATAGGGCGCGCGATTTGGGAGCGAATCGAGAAGTCGTTGTTCCAGAGAATCCCCGGCTACGCACTGTTTCGAAGCCTAGCGCAGCGAATGGCGGGGGAGAGCGAAGAGACGGCATGGAAGCCGGCACTGGCCGAGATTGAAGAGGCTTTGGTCCCCGCTTTTATTATTGAAGAACTTGACGATGGGCGTTTCACAGTATTCGTTCCTTCGGTCCCCACGCCGTTCGCTGGAGCCATCTATATTCTCAGCCCGGATCGTGTACATCCACTGAACGTTCCTTTTACGCAGGCGGTCAAGACCATTTCGCGATGGGGATCAGGTTCCAAGGATCTGGTCGCCGCAATGGAACAGAAAGGACGTTGATTTTCACGATCGGTCGGTGCGTAACGCCTGTTTAGAACAATGGCGTGCACGAGCGGTAGTATGCGTCGGGCCAAACAAGGGGGATCGATGATTCATATCCGCAGGGCCTCCGTTCTTCTCCTGATTTTCCTGTGGCTTCTCTGTGCCCTTTCGTGTGGCAAGAAAGAAAAGCCTTCGGTCGCAGCGAAAGCGCCAAAGGACACTCCGGCGGACACGGCGGCATCGGAACTGATTCCGCTGGAAGCCATTTCGAGCGCAGCAACGAGAGACGCACAATCGGGTCCCCTGATGCTTCCCACGAGCTTCGGTCGCCGAACCGGGGACCTTGATCAAATGATCCAGGAGCGGAGAATACGAGCTCTGGTGGTGATCAATCCGATCTCGTTCTTCTACTCCAACGGAAAACCGAATGGCATGACTTATGAGGCCCTGGAGCAGTTGGAGCACGTCGTGAACAAGAAGTTGCATACGGGAAAGTTCGACGTGAAAGTTACCTTTATTCCCATGCGGCCCGATGAACTTGAAGCGGGGCTCAGACAGGGTTGGGGTGACGTAATCGCGCAAGGCGTGATGATCACGCCAGGACGGCACGAGGATTTCGCATTCACCCTTCCAACCAAGAAGAACGTTACGGAGATTATCGTTACCGGGAAAGAAATGACGGATACGCTCAGCTTCGACGATCTCGTGGGCAAAGGGATCTATGTGAATCCGCTGACCGATGCCTATCACAAGTTGACGAAAATCAGTGAAGACCGCGTAAGAGACGGAAAGAGTGCACTGTCGGTGAAGGCCGCGGATCCAAACATGGTTGAGGACGACCTTGTGGAGATGGTGAATGCCGGGCTGATCCCCGCGACAGTCGCTATGCAGCACAGGGCCAGCGTGTGGGAGCAGGTGCTAAAGAACGTCAAGTTGCAT
This sequence comes from uncultured Acidobacteriaceae bacterium, assembly GCA_963788555.1. Taxonomy (GTDB): domain Bacteria; phylum Acidobacteriota; class Terriglobia; order Terriglobales; family Acidobacteriaceae; genus Sulfotelmatobacter. Next base: position 771,746 of record CAWBHM010000012.1, read on the forward strand.
CCGGAACTCGTGGTCGCCAGCGAGGGTGAGTTAGGCTGGGTTGTGCGTAAGAACAACCCCGAGTTGGAGAACCTGTTGAATGAGTTCATTGCGGCGCACGGCGAGGGAACATTGTTCGGAAATGTCCTGTTGCGGCGCTACCTGCAGAACACGAAGTGGGTCAGAAACTCGACGTCCGCCAAGAACATGAAGAAGTTTTCCGAGTATGTGGAGTACTTCAAGAAATATTCGGCGCAATACAGTTTTGACTACCTGATGATTATGGCGCAGGGCTACCAGGAATCGATGCTTGATCAGAGCAAAAGAAGTCCGGTGGGAGCTGTCGGAATCATGCAGGTGATTCCGAAGTATGCAGCGGCCAAGCCCATCAACATTCCGGACGTCAGCAAGGCCGACAAGAACATTCTTGCCGGCGTACGCATGCTGAATAACATTGTCACGAGGTATTTCGATGATCCGGCGATCGACGACGTAAACCGGACGCTATTCACCTTTGCCAGCTATAATGCGGGTCCCAACCGCATCGAGCGCCTGCGCAAGCAGGCGGCCGATGAAGGACTGAACCCAAACAAATGGTTCGGCAATGTAGAACTCGAGGTTGCCAAAGACATCGGTGAGGAGACAGTGACGTACGTCGACAATATCTACAAGTATTACGTCGCCTACAAGCTGGCCGCGGAACAGGAACAGATACGGAAGGCTAGTAAACAAGGAGTCTCAGGAGAATAGGGGAAGAGCAGAGGCTGCGCTTAGTCTCTATCCGCCTTCGTTAACCTGGAGAACCGCCTTCTGACTTCATCCAAGCTACATTCTGTGGACTGGCGTCAAATCTCGATATCGCTCAGTGACTGGGCGTAAGCGATTCGACTTTTCTGGAGAGTGACCCACAATGAAGGCCGCAGATTTTCGTCGTTTCGGGGTCAACGAGTGCGACGGGGATATTACGACAGTTGATCTGCTAAACCGCAGATCTTGAGCGAGCTGGTATTTTTGACAGTGCCCATGTACCCGGCAGCTCTCCGACAATCGTGAGTGGGTTGCAAGTGTCTAGATATTCTTTCGCTTCAAAACTATTCTGTCGGGATAGCGTCCAAGCTGGATTGCGAAGGTGGAGTCGTATGTCTGGGAAAAAGCATCAACGGGAACTCTGGATCCCGTTACTACTGATCGCTGTCGTTTATCCCGCGTTCAGTCAGAAAGTCGAGGTCGGATACGACAAAACCATCGACTTCTCGCGATACAAGACCTACACCATTCCCAAACCTCCCATGGAGCCCACAAGGCCGTTGCTTTACTCGACTGTGATGGGGGCGATCTACAACGATCTGAAGGCAAAACACTTCGAGGCGTCTGACTCTGGCGGCGATCTCATCTTGATTTGTATCGGTGGAATGGGGTTCGGTACAAATGTCGCGGCAGGGACCCCCATCCTGCCCTCCTATGGTGGCCCCCCGCTTTCCGTAAACACGACGATGTGGACCGGAGCCGCAGGACCAGAAAATCTCCGAACGGCACCTTACGTTCCGGAAGGAAATTTGATGTTGACTTTTGTTGACCCGAATACGAGCAAGATAATATGGAGCGGCACGGTATCCGAGAAATTGGATATTGAGCAGAAGAACGACAGCCTGAAAAGAGTCGAGAAGGCGATCTCCAAACTGCTTAAGAAATTTCCGCCAAACAAATAAGTCAAAGAGCGCTATCGACATGTTTCCACAGCGATGTCCTTAATCCGCGATCGCGCAACAAAAAAGAGCCCGGGACGTGAGTCCCGGACCCCACCATCCCGACAAACTATTTCTGCACGAAATTGGTATTAATCGAACCCGCGTCGGTCTGGATCTGCATGATCGACTGCCCGCCGTTCACGATCACAAAGTTTGTGTGGGCAACATTCCCCGTGCCGCCGTTGAAAGTTGCCGTCCCGGTACAGTTCGAACTCACGCTGTAGGTTCCGGTCAGCGAAAAGCTCTCAATCGTCCCGCCAAAGCTGGCCGATTCGCTGCCGGTGACGCTTCCCAAGCCATTTAGCTTAACCTGACCGGCCCAGGCATTGGGCACCTGTGGCGCGGTGAACCCGCCACCGCGGAATCCAAAGGTGTTCTTGATCCCGGCGTTGGTGCAAGTAGCTTTGCCCTGCGCCAAGGCGTAGCCGTATTGGGATGATCCGGCTTGGGTCTCCGTCAACTCGAACTGCCCGCCGGTGCTGACCACCACCAGGCTGAAGCTTGTGGCGGCTCCGCCGCTCGGGGTGATGGTAGCCGTCCCAGTGCAGTTCGTCTTAACGGAATACGTTCCGGTCAGGGGGACGTTTGAGCTGATCACTCCCGCGGTGCTGTTGGTAAAGGTGCCGGTGAGGTTTCCCTTGCCATCCGCGGTCAGTTGCCCGACGGACGCCGCGAGCTCACCACTGCTGTCCACACCCGTAACGGTAAAGCCGTAATTTCCCACCAGCGTGGCATTGGTACAACTGGCCGACGCATAACCCGAGAAACACAACCCAAGCAACAGCGCAAAGCCAAGCTTGCTGACGTTCATCTGGTCCTCTTTCGTTTGTGAATCAGGAGTAACTGGACTGGTCTTCAGCCCTGGGGAGGCGTCGGCCATTATAGGCCATAGGCGCGGCTTTTGGAGGAAAAACAGATCAGGAAATTAGGCTCTCCCATCTCAAATGGGATCCCGCGTTTCGTGGTAGCTGGCGGGTGACCGGATAACCTCGTACCTCTGTCAGTTTACGAAACCAAGGCCATTACGCTCATTGACAAGCGACCGTTGATCAATGAGCGCTATGGGGATTTTGCGCCAGTTGAGCAACGGCGAAACATCCTTTAGCATCCTTTCGGCCAGCGGAGGTGCATTGAAATGGCACGCTATGTGCGATGGGTTGTAGCGGTGGTAACCGTTGGCCTGTGCTGCGGTGGCGTGACGGTAGGCCAGATCATGTCTTCCAAGCAGGTCAGTGGTAAGACGATCCAGTGCTTGCACAGCGGACTGTCGAGCGATCTGAGTGATTGCGGCACCCAATCCGATTGGTACCCGTTCGTGTTTGTGGGGACCATCTCTGCGGCTACCCCAATCAGCGACACCGAAAGAGATCTGCGTATCATTCCTGGGGAAGTTTTCAAAGGAGAACCGCCAAACCCGCTGATCGTGCGCACTTCACAAGGGGCATGTTTTCCTGAGTTAAACGTGGGGGATCATTGGCTCTTCTATCTCCGCAAGGGGCCTCCGTTTGTGCTCGACTACTACGGCAATATCAGCAGTCCGGTTTCCGATGCACAACAGCGACTGGAGACTTTGCGGCGACTGGAAACAATTGGAGACAACGGAATCCTACGGGGTCGCGTGCGACGTGGGCCTTTCGGGAGCGGGGACCCGATTCCCAACGCACACGTCATTGCGCGACGTGAGACAGGCGAGGCACAGTTTATTGGCTACCCTGGGATAGACGAGGCACAGTTCGTCGTGACCACGAATGCTGACGGTCGCTACGAGTTTCAGCCTCTTCCTCCGGGCAGGTACAAACTCATCGTGGACCCCATAGATTCATTTCAAGCCGATGACAGCCGCATCGAAGTGAAAACCCGCCAGTGTTGGGACCTCACGCTCTCTAGAGCCCCTCATGCGCAACTTGGAGGATACGTACGACGCTCAGACGGGTCTCCTGCGGCTCAGGTGCCGATCCTTCTCACGGATGAGGACGGATCATTTTTTGAGACGATGACTTCGAATGCAAAAGGATACTTTCATAGGGAAATGCTGTCATCAGGGAGGTATGTAATCGGCATCAATCTGCCCGGCGAGCCAACTTGGAAGCCCTCGGGTTGCTCCGGAACGCCCGGAGCCTGCGTGGTTCCAAAGGCGTCTTTCTACTATCCCAACATGAAAAATCGTGCGGATGCGCTGGTCATTATTCTGGCGACTGATGAAAAACGCGACGACATCGACTTCACGATTCCTGCACAATAATGGAATACACGCTAGCCAGATTCATGGCAGCCATCGCGTGGCTGTTGAAATCAGATGGGATGAGAAGACCGGTCTCCGACGGGATGCTGTACGCTCCCAAGTTATCGACGCGCTTTGAAGCGCAAGAGATAAAGGAGACCGGCAATGAAGAAGATTAGCACCGTAGCGACGAAGCAAAGCAGGAATATTTCTCAACAGAAACTGACCATCGGACTGGATCTCGGCGATCGCAATAGCTGGTACTGCGTGCTGGATGAAACCGGCCAGATCCAACTGGAGCAGCGAGTGCGGACGACAGCGAAAGCATTGCAGGAAGTCTTCGGGGCGATGCCGCGCAGTCGAATCGCACTGGAAATCGGGACGCATTCTCCCTGGATCAGTCGCTTGTTAAGCGAGTTGGGGCATGAAGTGATCGTGGCCAATGCGCGCAAGGTGCGACTGATTGGGGAGAGTCGCAAAAAAGATGATCGTCTGGACGCGCAGACGCTGGCGCGATTGGCGCGGATCGATCCCGAGTTGTTGTATCCGGTGCAGCATCGCAGTGCGCAGGCGCAAGCCGATCTCATGATGATTCGAGGGCGCGCCGGACTGGTGCGGGCACGCACGGGATTGGTCAACACGGCTCGCGGACTGGCCAAGAGTTACGGGGAGCGCTTGCGCGGCTGCAACGTGCGCAACATGAATCCGGAGAAAGCCGAAGGCTTGAGTCCGGAACTGCAAGCCGCACTGGAACCCCTGTTGAACGCAATCGAGTCGCTGAGCGAGCGCATCGTGGAATACAACGAACGCATCGAGCAGTTGGCGCAGCAGAGTTATCCGAAGGTGGCGCTGCTGAAGCGATCAAGGGCGTGGGCACGCTGATCGCGCTGACCTATATGCTGACGCTGGAAGATCCGCATCGTTTTCAAAAGAGTCGCGACGTGGGCTGCTATCTGGGATTGCAGCCGGGACGAAGAAACTCGGGGCGGAGCGAGCCGCAGTTGCACATCAGCAAAGAAGGCGATCCGTATCTGCGGACGTTGTTAGTGCAAGGGGCGCAGCATATCTTAGGACCATTCGGCATCGATTGTGATCTCAGGCGCTGGGGTCTGAAGCTGGCCGAGCGTGGTGGGGAAACGGCAAGAAGCGAGCTATCGTGGCCACGGCAAGAAAGCTGGCAGTGCTGCTGCATCACTTGTGGGTGAGCGGAGAAGTGTACGAACCGCTGCACAACAGCAGCCGAACAACGGTGGCGGCAGCTGCATAAAACAAAACGGCAAAACAAAGTCAAAATCGTTCCAGGAAGGAAAGACAAAAGCCCAAAGCCGAGTTCCGGTGACTGCGACTATGGCCTGGCCCGGGTTCCACTCTAAAAGAGCAGAACCACAGGGCGCCAAACAGATGGCAGCACCGGCTGAAACGAGAACGCCCAACATGCACCGAGCGAAACGATTCGCTCCTTGAGAGTGCGGATGGAAGCATGGCGACAGTGGCCACTCGGCGGGAAGAACAAACGTTGTTTCACGAAATGAAAAAAGAATCTACTTGAC
>CAWBHM010000013.1:0-167460 GCA_963788555.1 uncultured Acidobacteriaceae bacterium
GATTCCAAGGCCTCCGCCTCTCCCCCATCTGGAATACCCGTAATAGCCGCCGCCTCCGCCGAACAACAGAACCAGAAGAATAATTAGAAGTAGCATCGAAGTTCTCCTTTCCTAGCAGTTCTTCCCAGCACGAATCCCAACCTTAATTCACAAAGACATTGATTGCGATTCGATCCTGGGGATGACCACGGTCGTACATGTAATAGCCGTCCCCGGAATAATCTATATACACATCATCGTTGTCGTACCAGTTGTCTGACCAGTATTCCGGCCACGGGTCCACGACACTGAACCAAAAGCCGCCGTATTGGAACCGGGGATATCCGCCTTCAAGCACCACAGGCAGGTTATGGATGCGGAACCGGTGCCCCTGGCCGAATGAGCCACGGAAACGATCGTCAGGAATCCGGTAGCCCTTGTACCCACCGCGTTGCTGCCACGTGCGGTGCTCCGACTGCCAACTATGTGCGCGATGCTGCAGCCACATCCCGCGTCGGTCACCTTCCTGAACAAAGTTCAGGTAGACCCCGATGGAGATGCGATCCTGGGGATACCTTCGGTTGTACAGGTAATAGCCGTCCCCGCTGTAATCGACATACACATCATCGTTTTCGTACCAATCGTTCGACCAGTATTGTGGCCACGGATCAACAACATTGAAATAAACGCCGCCGTATAGGAAGCCGGGATATCCGCCGGTCACCACAACGGGGTTGCTATAGATGCGGAACGCGTGGTCTATGCCGAAAGAACTGCGGAAACGGTCGTCAGGAATTCGGTCAGCCGTATAGCCCCCGCGTTGTTGCCAGGTCTGGTGCTCACTCTGCCAGTTCTGTGCGCGATGCTCCTGCCAGACCGGTTGCTGTTGCCGAGCCTGTTGCTGTTGCTGCGGGTTCGGACCATGTGGCTGCTGGCCGCGCTGCTGCTGCTGTTGCCTGGCCTGATCCTGCTGCTGCTGTTGCTGCGGGCTCGGTGCATGTTGCTGCTGGCCACGCTGTTGCTGCTGTTTGGCCTGGTCCTGCTGCTGTTGCTGCTGGCCGCGCTGTTGCTGTTGCTTGGCCTGGTCCTGCTGTTGTTGAGCCTTCTGTTGTTGCTGCTTCGCCTGGTCCTGCTGCTGTTGCTGCTGGCCGCGCTGTTGCTGTTGCTTGGCCTGGTCCTGCTGTTGTTGAGCCTTCTGTTGTTGCTGCTTCGCCTGGTCCTGCTGCTGTTGCTGCTGGCCGCGCTGTTGCTGCTGTTTGGCCTGGTCCTGCTGTTGTTGAGCCTTCTGTTGTTGCTGCTTCGCCTGGTCCTGCTGCTGTTGCTGCTGGCCGCGCTGTTGCTGTTGCTTGGCCTGATCCTGCTGTTGTTGAGCCTTCTGTTGTTGCTGCTTCGCCTGGTCCTGCTGCTGTTGCTGCTGGCCGCGCTGTTGCTGTTGCTTGGCCTGGTCCTGCTGTTGTTGAGCCTTCTGTTGTTGCTGCTTCGCCTGGTCCTGCTGCTGTTGCTGCTGGCCGCGCTGTTGCTGCTGTTTGGCCTGGTCCTGCTGTTGTTGAGCCTTCTGTTGTTGCTGCTTCGCTTGGTCCTGCTGCTGTTGCTGCTGGCCGCGCTGTTGCTGCTGCTTTGGCTTGGATCCTGCTGTTGTTGAGCCTTCTGTTGTTGCTGCTTCGCCTGGTCCTGCTGCTGTTGCTGCTGGCCACGCTGTTGCTGCTGCTTGGCCTGGTCCTGCTGTTGCTGAGCCTTCTGTTGTTGCTGCTTCGCCTGGTCCTGCTGCTGTTGCTGCTGGCCACGCTGTTGCTGTTGCTTGGCCTGGTCCTGCTGTTGTTGATCCTGCTTATCTTTGTCTTGTTTCTGCTGTGCATAGTTAGGAGCAGTGGCCCCGAGAAGCAGAAGCAGAACTCCTGTGCTGACCAATCTGACCCGTTTCATCTCCGTATCCTCCAATCCTTCTCCCTTGGGGCAGGCCCGTCTGGCCCGCCCCAAGGTGTTACGCCACTGACCCCGACTAATCCGACTTGTTTCTCGGTGACTTCTTGTTCAGAGTGGCCACGAGCAATTTCGCAGAGGCGGGCGGGCGAATCTTGCTATTAATTACGATGTCCTCGCCGCTGACGCCTTTCCCGTATAGCCTCTCATTGCCATCGTTATCGGGACGCAGAGTTGATCCTGCTAGAGAGATCCCGGCAAACAACCCTCGCGAACGCGAATACGAGAGAATTTCTGCTCGCAGCGTGACATCGGTCGAGGCGGCAGCATTCCGGCCCTTCGGCCCGGCTGCAGCAGCCACGTCGCCGCCAAGCTTGACCTGACTGCTCAGAATCGAACTAGCACCGCGCTTATTCATCACCAGCAAGACAAAGTCTGTCGCTTGGCCCCCCAACTGCAGACCGAAGCTTCCACCTTCGAGCGCCATCATGGAAGGCGCGCTCCAAGGTCCGGTGAACTCCTTGCCGCTCCGGCAACTCATAACGCCGCGACCATAGCTGCCCCCGAATCCGATCGCAAATTTCAACACCGAAGGCAGAACGATCACACATTCCGCCTTGTCCAAAATGTCTGCGGGGATATCGTCCGGAATATTCAGAATCTCAGTCATCACCTGGCCGGCATTCTTAATGCGATTGTTTTCGTCTTTTTGGGCCGATGCTGGTAGGCCAACCAACATCATCACGCTCATTAGCAAGAAGATTCTTTTCATCGACGTACTCCTTTTAGCCCCGAGATCAAATATCCCGTGAAACCTCGACCAGTCGGGCTGCCAACGGTCCAACTTATATTTCTTTATGCTGTCATGGTCGGTGATATGCGTCACAAGCCTATGTGTCCTGTCGAGGACAGAACTGTACAAAAAGAGACACCACGGTCTGAGCACACTGGTTGAGCATTCCTCGATTCGAAAAATATACCCGGTCGCGGAAACATGTGATTGGAGCATCCCTTGACGTTCGGATACCAATACCAGACGCACAGACCGTCTAATCTCATTTCGCTCAGTGAGTCTTTATTGAGGATCAATTAACGCGCCACGAATGTCCTTGACCTTGCCCAGCTCACTGACAAAAAGCGGGTTTTCGGGGAATTCCGCGACGAGTTCGGCAAGCTGCGAGCGAGCTACTTCTGGCTTCTTCTCGCGCAGGGCCGCCATCGCCAGTAAAATCTTCGCAAACGGTCGCAGGTATCGGCCACGATCGGCGGCGATCTCGAGCTGCTGGATCCCCACTTTCTTGTCGCCGTGGATTCCAGCGAAGCCGAGGAAGAACTTCTTGATTCCCGGCAGACTTCCAATGACGTAGTTCGCCGTGCCTAACCCAAGATACGCGTCAGCGGCGTCCGGGGCGATCGACCAACAATTTCTTGGCATACATATCCGCAAGACGGATCTTTTTCAGGCTGTCGAGCTGCTGTTTTCGATCAGGCTGGCATAGTCCGCTTCCATGCCGACGCTTAGGGTCATGGCGAAAAGGGCGTTCGGGTCGTCTGGGTTCGACTTTAATTGCATCTGCGCCAGGTCCTGCGCCCGTTTGTCCGCGGCGAAGAAAGCCACGCGCAGTTCGGGGTCCGGCTTGAGAGGTATCTTGCCCAGAAAGCGCTTGTCGTTCAGGAAAAACTCGGACGTCAGGACGCCCTGGCGATAGCACTCCTCAAACAGATAAGCGGCCGCATCCGCCGCGCTCCCAAGGGGGTCTTCCGGATGAGACTTCTGCAAAGCCTCAAACTGGCTGCGAGCTTCCTCAGGCTTTAGTTCGTAGAGAAGATGAAAGCCGGCGTCGAGTTCCGGCACGTGCAAGGCCTCAATCTGATCCTGCCCGGTGGCTGTCTGGTCCGCTCGAACAGCAGGAACCCCTGCCATCGCTGCGCTGCAAAGAACCAAACAGATCGTCGATAAGTATGCGCGACGACCGCCACGGTTCGAATTAATCAGGCTCAAGCTGCCTTCTGTAGAGTTTGGCCGCCTCATGGTCTTCGTTTGAGAATTTAGACATCTGTGTTTTGTGTCCCAAATTCAAATCCAGAAGTTCGATACAGTAGCAATGTTTACGCTGGATGAAATGTCAGTCGCGCAGGAGAAAATTCAGGAGTGAATCGTTGACGTGGATCTCGCTGTTGTATTGGATGAAGCCCAGTTTCCTGAATTTGTTCATGAAAAAGTTAACACGGGATCGCGTTGTTCCGACCATCTCGGCCAAGACTTCTTGTGACACTTTGGGAAACACTTTTTGAGGCTGGCCTGGCGTGCCATAGCGCGCGAGGAGCAGCAGAATTCGCGCCAGTCGCTTTTCGCTGGAGTTGAAGAGCTGGTCGATCAGAGCCTCTTCTCCTCGGGCAGCTCGTGTCATCATATTTGCGATAAAGCGGTCGGACATCTCGTGTTCCGCATGAAGCACGCGAATCATCTCTTTTTTCTCAACGACGAGTACAGTTGTAGGTGCAATCGCAGTTGCAGTCGCCGTGTAAACGGACTTATCCGCAAGGCACCGTACACCGAAAAAGTCACCTGGTCCCAGAATCTCCACGACGGCTTCCTTGCCACCCTTACTGACTACAGTAAGCTTTACGGCACCCGCTCGAAGGTACATCACATGCTTTCCCGGTTCGCCCTGCGAGAAGATCTTTTCCTTCGCTCGAAACCTGGCAACCGTTCGTCCCAGACCGACCGTATCAAGAAATAATTGCGCATCGAAAACGAGCTTGACTCGTGCTGCCTGTGGACGGAGAGAAGATCCCGCAGATGCACGTCGACGGGTGGGGGAGGAAGAGGGCATGACGCAAGGTACCATGCCCCCCTCCCGCATGTCTAATAGTGAACAGTTGGATTTCCAGGAGCTCAGGGTTGCCAATCCGACAATCCGGTATGGCATAAGCGTGGGCGACACGCACAGTGACTGCACCCGCGGCTCGGACGGAATTCGTGAGATCAATGGTGAGTGCTGATTCCTACCGGCCCCGCAGAACTTTCCGCAACGACTGGCGCACTTCTAATCCGCCATCGTAGTTGATGAATCCCTTCTTCCTGAATCGATTCATAAACAGATTGACTCGTGGCCGCGTGGTGCCGACCATTTCCGCCAGAACCTGGTGACTTAGGATGGGAATCTCGACAACCGCCGGGCCCCTCTTATCCAAGTGCGCTAGCCGCAAAAGCACGCGCGCCAGACCGCTGCTCGGCAGAAGAAGTCAGCAGCTCCGACACGTGATCCTGGTACTTTTTGACGCTGGACAGCAGATAGGCCACCAGGGAATTTGACGTCTTATTATTCTTCTTGCGAAGCATTTGGAGCATCTTTGCCTTCTTGATGGTACGTATGGAGCTGGCGGTCAACGCAACGGCCGTGGACATCCGAAGGGGATAACCCGCCAGGCAAAGCTCACCAAAGAGATCACCCACTCCCAGGATCGCGGTCACTGCTGATGGTTGATTTTTCGTTCGGGTGCTGAGCCGAACACCTCCTTCCTGAATGTAGAAAAGCGTGTAAGCAGGCGCACCTTGCTTATAGATGTTTTGTTTGTCTCGATAGTGCGAGACCTTGCCGCCCAGACTGGCTCCTGAAGAGAAACCACCAAGTTGGGTGGTCGTCCTTTTCTTACGTTTCATAAGTCGATTTACTCCTAACAATAGTGTTTAGGGATGCGAGGGTTTCCCACCCAAGCTCATGCTTAGTTCGCCGCCGAACTCTCCAGAGCGACTCTGTTCGTAAGAGCTAAATTGCAACCCTTCCATTGAATCAGCCCATTCTTCTTGAACCCCGACAGAAGTCGTGTCACCGTCTCTCGCGAAGTCCCAATGACCTGAGCGATTTCCTCATGAGTCAAGCTGAGCCGCGCATTGGACGCATCATGGTATAGGCGATTACTCTCGCACCAATCGAGGAGAAATGTCGCAAGTTTTTGGCTCGCGGACCGCGAATGCCCCATCACGCGCACTCCGGCGATTGCGGAACAATACGATTCACCCAACTGCATAGCCACCTGCATTGCAAGTTCACTGTGGTGCCGCATAAGATGAACCAGATATCTGCGCTCGACGAAGCCAGTCCGCGTCGGTTGAATCGCTTCTGCCCACGCTTCGTAGGGCTGGCCCGACAGCGTCCCAGCCAAGCCGAGTATTTCTCCTGGATTGGCAAATCTCAGAATGAGGGTTTTTCCTTCCGCTGATGATGTGAAAAGTTTTACCCGGCCTGAGTAAAGAATGAATACACCGCGGGAAGGTTGACCTTCGCCGAATAAGGCTGCACCCTTTGAGTGATCGAGGGGGATCGCAAATGCTGCGAGTCTGGCGACGACTTCGGAGCAGATGTCGCTCCTCTTCCTGAGTGCTCGATAAGAGCGTTCGTAGCAATTCTCGACAATGTTTAGTTGACGGGCTGCTAACATGGAAACACCTCGCGTAAACTTGCTGTCTGATATTCGCTTGTATGGTCCGCTCTGGCCGGTCCAGCTTAAAACCATCCCATTTTCTACACTGTTCAATATTGAACAGGCGGCCCTGACCGGCAGAGCGTAAGATATTTCCCTTTTAGATTTCAAAAGTGTAAGTCCCGGTTCAATGCGGGGAGGTGGAGGATGGAAGTGCACCCACACGCTCTCGTAGCATCATCGCACTTGGAATCTCGACGGGTACTGCTTCGCATCCTGGACGATCTGAGGGTTAACGCCTTCGCATCGACTACCTTGGCGGAGGCTGAGGAAGTGCTTTCCCGGCAACGGGTCGCATTAGTTTTCTGCGACGACCGTTTGAGTGACGGTTCCTATCGCGACTTGCTGCGGAACCTACGAACCTGGAAGCAATCGCCGCATACCGTTGTGACCACCCGCACAGGGGAATGGAAAGAGTATCTGGAAGCGTTAGGGCTGGGTGCGTTCGACATGATTCAATACCCGTATCGACCGACCGACGTCGAGTTGAACGTCATTCGCGCCATGCGCGCCGGAGATCAGGAGTCTGATCGTGCGATTGCCTGAAGGCGCCGGGTGCGCCTTCACAACTCGGGTAACCTCGAGATCTCCCCTCTTGCTTTGGAACTCAGTCTGACGCGGATCGTGACACTTCCGCACTCCGTGTGGCAGGTCCCTCTGCCCATGCGATCGCGCTGTTGAGTTCGTCATATCCGAAGCTTTTCACTTCAGCCTGAATGAAATGCTCGGCGATCCTGGGCGCGAGACTCGCCAGTTTGGTATCCGCCGCAAGCGCAATCCTCTTTACGTGCCGTTGATGATCGCGGACGAATCGCACGTGGCGAAAGAAGCTCCCCAGATTCTCCCAACCAGGAAATTCACGGGTATGAATCACCAGTCCCTGGAGGCTACCATGCGCTTCGATCCAGGCGTCGGCAGTGAACGCCAAAGCATCGAAATCCTGTGCGCGCAGGGCTTGTTTGACCTCCACCACGATCACACCGGAGTCAGGCAGAAGACGATGGGAAACGGCAGGGCCTTCGGGAAGCGAGCGCAGCCAGTCAACGGCCTCGGCGAACTCTTTGTTGCTGAATACCGACACGGGACACGGCATGAAGAAGCCGGCCAGTCGCGTCAATTCTCGAATCCAGGCCAAGTCAGTGACGAGGGCGCAGCCGTCGAAAAGCCTCAGGAAATGGAGACCGATTTTCGCATCTTCCCATGCCGCGCCCGGAGTGAAGCCCTCAAACTCCGGCCCAAGCTGATATAGAAAGCGAATGTGGCGACCCTCTCGTCGGGCATCGTCGAGGAGCGGCACGAATACTTGCTCGTAGTCTTCCTTCGATATCTTTCCAATAGCCCTGACACCATCGATTCCAGCAGGAAGATCCTTCAGTTTCTCGATCACCGGCCCCTCCTTTGCAATTAGATCGTCTCTCTCTTAGGTTCGTGAAACTGTGCAATGTTGGACACTCACGGCGCAGTCAACCGTACTATGATGATCCAAGTTTCGAGGAGAGATCAATGACAACCGCCGAACTCAAACCCGCGACTGCCAGTCCCGCAACTTTAAGCACTACCATGAAAGCGCTCGTCTATCACGGGCCGGGCAAGTTTGCATGGGAGGACAAACCACATCCCGCCATTCAGGATCCGGGCGATGCCATCGTGCGGATTACTACTTCGACGATTTGTGGAACCGATCTTCATATTTTGAAGGGAGATCTTCCTTCGGTGACGGATGGACGCATTCTCGGCCACGAAGGGATTGGTGTAATCGAGCAGGTCGGAACGGGCGTTTCGGCGTTTCACCCCGGAGACAAGGTCATCATCTCGTGCGTCACTGCCTGCCTGAAGTGCGACTTCTGTAGAAGAGGCATGTATTCCCATTGCCGAGACGGCGGTTGGATTTTAGGCAACACCCTCGACGGAACTCAGGCCCAGTACGTGCGCATCCCGCACGCTGATGGAAGTCTATACAACTTCCCGGTAGGTGGGGACGAAGAAGCGCTCGTGATGTTAAGCGATATTCTACCGACAGGATTTGAGTGCGGCGTCTTGAACGGGCAAATCAAGCCAGGCGACACAGTTGCCATCGTGGGCGCGGGGCCCGTGGGGCTCGCCGTTCTGCTGACAGCACAATTTTATTCGCCAGCGGCAATCTTCATGATCGATTTGGATGACAAGCGCCTGGCGGTTGCGAAGAAATTCGGCGCAACCACTCTGATCAACAGCGCGGATGGACAAGCTGCGCATCACGTGATGGAGCTGACGGAGGGCGCGGGTGTCGATGTTGCCATTGAAGCGGTGGGGCTTCCGGCTACCTTTGCGATTTGCGAGGACATCGTCGCGGCTGGAGGACGCATCGCGAACGTGGGCGTCCATGGCAAGCCGGTGGAGCTACACATGGAGAAACTCTGGGACCGTAACATTTCGCTTACCACTCGGCTGGTTGATACCGTAACAACACCGATGCTGCTAAAGGTCGTGCGCTCGGGCAAGCTACAGCCTGGCAAACTCGTAACTCATCGTTTCGCGATGAACGAAATTATGAAGGCTTACGACACGTTTGGAAACGCGGCAAAGGAAGGCGCACTCAAGGTGGTTCTTACGAATGCCTGAAGTCGGTAAATCCCTGAGCACTTTTCGGCGCGATCCTTGGAAACACGTGCGCTACGAAATATTCGCTCTTATGAGGATCGGCGTCTTCGGGCTTATTCCACAACCCAGATCGTGAATCCTTTGCCTTGGCGCACAAGTTCCTCTGCAGGATCTCCATGAATGAGCTCGCCTAACCACGAGAGCGACTCTCTTCCAATCACCACCGTGTCGCACTTGCGCGCCCGCGCAAGGCTTAAAATTTCCTGGGTCGCCCGACTCGCGTCTACCAGATTGCAATAATGGGCTTCGATCGCCCCTTTTCCGAAGCCACCTCGACGAAGAACTTTATTGGCACGGTCCAAGGTTTTCTGTTCTGTCATCTCGACCACGGAGATCCATCGACGCTTATAGGCCTGAAGGCGGGCTCTCTCTGCTCCTCGGAACTCGACCTGTTCGGGAGGAGGTGACGGCAGGGCATGCGCTAAGCAGACTCGGAAGTCCCGACGGGGGGAAGCTACTTGAGCCACATACTCAAGCGCCCGCTTCGTTGCGGGCGATTCATCGACAACAATTAACAGTTTCGTGTTCTTCATTGAGAATTCGTCTCCTCGTCAATGTAGGTTTGGTGCATTTCAAGCTACGATCCTCCCGAAGAACTCTCAAGCGGCCGAAACCGTGCCGAAACTGTCTGCCCTCGGACGCTACTCTCGCCTTCTCGCACGTTTCGCCTGCCGCGATTCCGACGGGACTCATGACGCCATGAACCTTGGGCACGTCCAAGAGTAACCAGTGAACCAGGGGACATTTCATGCTCATGATTTCGTCAGATCCCGCAGGTCTGCTCTTTCCTTCTAGCTTCGGATCGACAGCGACTGGTCAAAACCGCCATTGTAATAAGGCGGAGGGCAGCGCCTCTGTTCAAAAGTGAACAGTTTACTGTTTAGCGCGGTATTATGCTGACCTCGGCGCGGGCGGAATGTCTCGGATCTTCTTGATTGGGAGATTGGACGGCGAGGCGATTTGCCCACGAGGAGACAAAAGGACATGGAGGACAAAAGGCCCAGCGTTCTCTTGATCGCAGAAAGCGCTCGGGGTTCGTCGTACTTGGCAAGCCGTTTGGACAAGCGCGGTTGCGTGTGTAGCTTTGCTTTATCCTGCCAGGAGGCCTTCCTGATCCTCCGGGACCGAAAGTTCGATCTGGTGCTGAGTCCGACCAGTCTGCGAGACGGCACTCTTTATTCCATTATGAATCTGCTCGAAGGATCCGACACTACGGTGTTCTATTCCCACCCGGTGGAGCGAGGATGCTGGTGGTTGCCTGCTCTTTTGCGCGGTGAAAAGTGCTTTGGATCGTCTGCGCTTCGCCCGAGCGAATTCGTTCCTCTACTCGACCAAACCATCAAGGACATTCAGAGTGATGCCCCTGCGACGCCGGAAAGCCGGCTGCTGCCGGTTTTCCGAGCAGACGTTTTTGTGATGTCGCCTTTACGGTCGCGGGCGGAATTCGCCGCAGTCAATCCAGCGCGTCTTGAGAAGCAAGAGTTAGCGAAGCACAAGGCCGCCCGATGAGCGAGCGCGGAAGCGTTATTCGCAGCTGGGCTTCCAGGCTCGTACCGACGGATTAGCTGCTGGGCGAGAACGTCGGTTCGCTCTCCAGCGAAAGGTAGGTGAGTTATGTTTCGCCATACGATTCCGATCGGACGGGTCCTTGGAATACCTATCGATTTGGACTATTCCTGGTTCTTGATCGCCGCCCTGATCACTTGGATGTTGGCCGCTAATTACTATCCGTCCGAATTCAAGGGAGGCACGAGCGCGGAATACTGGTTGATGGGGGCGGTGACAGCAGTCCTGTTTTTTGGCAGCATCGTTGTGCACGAACTGGCCCACTCATGGGTGGCTCTTCGCTACAAAATACCCGTACAACGGATCACTCTGTTTGTCTTTGGCGGCGTATCCCAGATCGCAGGTGAACCCCCGAGCGCCAGCGCCGAATTCCTAATTGCAGTTGTGGGACCGCTCACTAGCTTTGCGTTGGCGGCGATCTTTTTCCTTTTGGAGCAGGCGCTTGTGAGTGTCCCTCCGGCGCTAGCAATAGCCAAGTATCTCGCGCTCATTAACGGCCTCCTGGGAGTCTTCAACCTCATACCAGGATTCCCCCTAGATGGAGGTCGCGTTTTTCGCGCCATCGTTTGGGGAGTGAACAAGAACTTCCGCCGCGCGACGCTGATCGCGGCCAGCACAGGCCGATTCTTTGGCTTCCTTTTTATCGTCTGGGGCGTATGGCAAGCGCTGAGAGGGAACGTGGCCAATGGATTGTGGATCGCATTCATCGGCTGGTTCCTCGAAAGCGCAGCCGGAGCTCAAGTCCAACAGCAAATGGTGCAGGGCCTATTAGGGGGTCACAAAGTATCCGAAGCGATGGGAAGTGAATGTACCCACATATCAGAAGATACTTCATTACAAAAGCTAATCGATGAGCAGGTCCTATCACACGGTCGACACTGCTTCCTCGTGGACCGGGGAGCCCACGTGATCGGATTGCTGACCCTACAAAATATAAAAGAGATTCCTCGATCCTCATGGCCGACGACCACCGCAGCCCAAGCGATGATACCCATCGAGAAGCTAAATCGGATCGATCCCAAAGCAGAATTGTGGACAGCAATGGAAAAGATGGGCCGAGATGGAATCAATGAAATGCCTGTGATGCTAGGGAACAACCTCGTCGGATTGCTCTCGACGGGCGACATCGTCAAATATCTTCACACTCTTCAGCAGGTAGGCCCGTGAGGAAGGAGTAGCGATTCGCGTTAGCACGCAATCCGTAGCACTGATAGCAACTCGAATAGGAGGAAGAAAGTGAGCCAAGCAACAGGTGTCAAAACCGCATCCATGACGGAACCGCCGAAACAAGCCTTACAGACCCAGCCAACGCCCGAACAGATTCGCCAGCGGGCATACGAAATCTATGTTTCGCGTAACGGAGCACCCGGTGACGAGGTGCAAGACTGGCTTCAGGCCGAACGCGAACTTGGGCCGGAGCAGGCATAACGAGCAGTTCACGAACGGCTGCCCGAACGAAAAACCGAAACACGAAGCCACCACAGGCGAGACCTGATAGTTTCAGCAAGCCCGTTTGTCCTATCGCCGAATCGTTGCCAGGCTGCCTTGGCCCCGTGGGCCTAATCGTCGTCGGCTCTCATGGATGAAAAGGGATGAGCCGGTTCTTGTTGGGGAGTGTATCAGAGTCTGTGGCCCGTTATGTTCGATGCTCAGTTCAAGTCGTTCGACAAACTGATGGAGAACTTTGCACAAAGGTCAGCGCGAGGCTTGAGGAGCGCATCATGAAGGTAAGTCCCCTGGCAGGAAAGCCGGCCCAAGCATCAATGCTGGTGAACATACCCAGACTCGTCACGGCCTATTATATCGAAGTGCCTGATCCGTCCGTGCAGACTCAGAGAGTTGTCTTCGGCACTTCTGGACATCGTGGATCCGCATTCGAAAAGGCATTCAATGAGTGGCATATCCTCGCGATCAGTCAAGCGATTTGCCTGTACCGAAAGCAGCACCAGATTGACGGTCCACTTTTTCTTGGGATGGACACGCATGCGCTCTCTGTGCCAGCGCTCGCGAGTGCGCTTGAGGTGTTAGCGGGTAACGGCGTTGAAATCATGCTCGCTGAAGGGGACGAATATACTCCCACGCCGGCGATTTCTCACGCGATTCTGACTTACAATCACGGGCGCAAGGTCGGGCTCGCCGACGGCATTGTCATCACCCCGTCACACAATCCGCCACATGACGGCGGCTTCAAGTACAACCCGCCAAGCGGCGGCCCGGCGGACGAAGTCGTCACCGATTGGATTCAGGCGAAAGCAAACGAGTTTCTCGAAGACCTGCTGCAGGGCGTGAAAAGGATATCTTTCGAAAAAGCTCTTCGCGCCTCCACGACGCACCGGCATGACTACCTCAATACTTACATTGCTGATCTTGCGAGCGTGGTCGACATGGATGCCATTCGCGGCGCGAAACTCAGCATAGGTGTTGATCCTCTCGGAGGCGCCGGGGTCCACTATTGGGGGCCGATTGCCGAGCGATACGGGCTCAACCTTACAGTTGTCAACGAGGCTATCGATCCAACCTTTAGTTTCATGACAGTGGACTGGGACGGCCAGATCCGCATGGACCCATCCTCACCCTATGCGATGCAGCGATTGATAGGCATGAAAGACCGCTTTGACCTTTCCTTCGCTTGCGACACCGACCATGACCGGCACGGTATTGTTACCAAGAGCGAAGGATTGCTGCCACCCAACCATTACCTTTCCGTCGCCATCTTCTACCTCTTTCAACATCGGCCAAAGTGGCGCAAGGAAGCGGCGGTTGGCAAGACGGTGGTGAGCAGCCAGATGATTGATCGCGTCGCCGCGAAACTTAGCCGGAAGCTCTACGAAGTGCCGGTAGGCTTCAAGTGGTTCGTTGACGGCTTGCTAGATGGTTCGCTTGGCTTCGGTGGTGAAGAGAGCGCCGGGGCATCTTTTGCCCGTTTGGACGGCACCGTTTGGACGACAGACAAAGATGGGATTGTACCCGCTTTGCTGGCGGCGGAGATCACAGCCCGGATGGGCCGCGATCCCGGCGAAATCTACGGCGAACTCACGCGCGAGTTTGGTGAGCCCGTGTATGACCGCGTTGAGGCGCCAGCCACTCCGGATCAAAAGGAACTCTTGGCGAAACTTTCGCCCAAGCAGGTCAAGCTCACCGAGTTGGCAGGCGAAAAAATCCTGACTGTCCTCACTGCCGCACCTGGCAACGGTGCCCCAATCGGCGGGTTGAAAGTAATAGCCGAAAACGGCTGGTTCGCGGCGCGTCCCTCAGGGACCGAGAATATCTACAAGATTTATGGAGAAAGCTTCCGGGGAGCAGATCATCTGGGCCGCATTTTGGAGGAAGCTCAGACGATTGTCAGCCATGCTCTCACGGTAGTGCCGGAGCAGTATAAAGGTCGCACCGCCGTCACTTGACCACCTGACGGCGAGCGAATCCGAACTTATGCATTCGGAAATTCAGTCCAGAACAGATTTGGGGAAGACTCGGTGAGCAAAAAAACGCGCGTCAGCCACCCCATATACAGCCTTCTTCCCACAGACGTCGAGGGGTTCGATTCGCTGGCGGAGCTCGCTTTGGACATGCGCTGGTCGTGGAACCATGCCACCGACGCAGTGTGGCGCGCGCTTGATCCCACCCTGTGGAACCTCACGCAAAATCCTTGGGTTGTCCTGCAGACGGTCTCGCGGGACCAACTCGAACATGTGTTGGCAGATCCGGCTTTCCGTAAGAACGTTGATGACCACCTGCGAACCAAGCGTGAGGCGGCGGAAAGGCCCGCATGGTTTCAGCAAAACCATCCGCGAGCTTCTTTAACCTGCGTCGCATATTTCTGCATGGAATTTATGTTGAGCGAAGCGCTCCCGATCTATTCGGGAGGACTTGGCAATGTGGCCGGGGATCAACTCAAAGCTGCCAGCGATTTGGGCGTGCCGGTGGTCGGAGTGGGGCTGCTCTACCAGCAGGGCTATTTTCGCCAGGCGATTGACAAGAATGGATGGCAACAAGCTCTTTACCCATACAACGATCCTGGACAGTTGCCAATCACGCCGTTGCGCCAGCCGAACGGCGAATGGTTGCGGTTGGAGATCGCCTTACCTGGTTACTCGGTCTGGCTGCGCGCCTGGCAAGTCCAGGCCGGTCGAGTCAAGCTCTACCTTCTAGACAGCAATGATGCGGCAAACATTCCCATTCATCGAGGAATCACTAGCGAACTGTACGGGGGCGGGCCGGAGTTGCGCCTCAAGCAAGAACTGCTGCTCGGAATTGGCGGCTGGCGATTGCTCCGCGCGCTGGGCATCAAACCGGAAGTCTGTCACTTGAATGAAGGACACGCGGCCTTCGCTACGTTGGAGCGTGCCCGAAGTTTCATGGAAGAAACTGGGCAGCCCTTCGAAGTCGCTCTGGCCGTCACGCGGGCGGGGAACCTCTTTACCACCCACACGCCAGTGGCCGCCGGCTTTGATCTTTTCGATCCGGCTCTCATCGAACAATACCTGGGGGGGTATGCGGAGAAGAAACTCGGCATAACACTGCACGATTTGCTGGCCCTTGGCCGCCAGAATCCGAACGACTCGTCGGAGACTTTCAACATGGCCTATCTGGCAATCCGGGGGAGCGGCGCGGTGAATGGCGTGAGTCGCTTGCATGGAAAAGTCAGCCGACACCTTTTTGAGTCTCTTTTCCCACAGTGGCCAGAGGACGAAGTGCCCGTCGGACACGTGACCAACGGAGTCCACATGCCAACCTGGGACTCGGCGGCAGCCGACGATCTCTGGACGGAAGCTTGCGGAAAAGACCGCTGGCTGAGAACCGACGCAAAACCTGGAGCAGAACATTCGCCGCCTCTCCGACACCACGCTCTGGCAATTTCGAACCATCGCCAGCAAGTCTCTTGTTGAATACGCTCGCGAGCGATTGTCCGGACAACTGGCCGCCTCCGGCGCGTCGCGCGAGGCGATTGACGAGGCGAAACATCTTATTTGATCCCAACGTCTTAACACTGGGTTTTGCGCGGCGCTTCGCGACCTATAAGAGACCAAACCTGTTACTGCACGACCCGCAGCGGCTGATTCGTCTATTGAGCAATTCCCAGCGCCCGGTGCAACTGATCATCGCCGGAAAGGCGCATCCAGCGGACCAGGGGGGACAGGCCCTAATCCAGGAATGGGTGCAGTTTATCCGGCGGCCCGAGACACGTCCGCATGCAGTCTTTCTCAGTGACTATGACATGCAGTTGACCGAGCAACTGGTGCAGGGCGTCGATGTTTGGATTAATACGCCACGCCGGCCCTGGGAGGCTTGCGGGACAAGCGGCATGAAAGTGCTCGTCAACGGTGGCATCAATCTGTCGGAGTTGGACGGCTGGTGGGCAGAAGCATACACGCCTGATGTGGGATGGGCATTAGGGGATGGTCAGGAGCACGGCGATGATTCAGCCTGGGACGCGGCCGAAGCCGACGCCCTGTACGACCTGTTAGAGCGGAAGGTGATCCCGGAGTTTTATGCCCGCGACGAACATGGCATTCCCGTCGCATGGGTGGCGCGGATGCGGGAAAGCATGGCGCAGTTGGCACCGCTCTTCTCTGCCCACCGTGCGGTGCGCGAATACACCGAACAACGCTACCTCCCGGCTGCTGAGGCCTACCGGGAACGCGCGGCGAACAAAGGCGCAATCGGCAAGCACATATTTGATTGGCGGCACAGTGTCGAGCAGAAATGGCCCGCGCTGCACTTTGTCGAAGTGAAGGTTGAGACTCGCGGCGAACAGCACGAATTTGAGATCGAGGTCTCGCTGAATGACCTCGATCCTCAGGCGGTGCGGGTAGAGCTTTACGCTGACGGCGTCATGGGCAGTGCTCCCATGCGGCAAGAGATGAAGCGTATTCGCGGCGCATCGGGAACGTACGCTTACAGCGCGGCAGTATCTGCGGGCCGTCCACCAACGGACTATACGGTGCGAGTGATCCCGCACTACGACGGCGTCGCCGTGCCTCTGGAAGTCGGTACGATTCTCTGGCAGCGGTAAATTTACCTCGGACCGGGGGAGAACGACAGAAGACAAAGTATGAAAGCGGCAAAAACACTGAAGCGATTGAGAAAGCAAACGGCGCGGGTGGTTTCCGTGGCAGCCCGAGCCACGAAAAAGGCGGATGCAACGACAGATTCAACTATGTCCGAACGCCCTCTGAATGATTTTCTCGCGGAGGTATCGGAACGGTCTGATGTTCGAGTTGGTGTGCCATTGCCCCTGGGAACCTATGCGCTTGACGAAGGAGTGAACTTTGCGTTGTTCAGCCGAGACGCCAGCCGTGTTCGGCTGGAATTGTTTGATCATCCCGAAGATGCCAAAGCTGCCAGGGTGATTGATCTGGAACCTGCGCGCAACCGGACTGGTGACGTGTGGCACGTCTGGATTGAGGGAATTCGGTCTGGCCAGCTGTATGCCTATCGCGTGGACGGCCCGTATCAACCCAGGGCCGGGCAGCGTTTCAATTTCAACAAGCTACTCCTAGATCCTTTCGCCACGGCAATCACGCAGTTGCCCATCTGGGATTTCGGCCCGGCTCGGGGATACGATCCCTCTGTGCCCGGCGGAGACTCGACGTGTTCGGTGGTCGATAACGCCGGCGACATGCCGAAATGCGTATTCACGCAGGAGCATTTCCGCTGGGGTGAGGACCGTCCGCCCATGCATCCCTGGTCGAAGACGGTCATTTATGAAACACACGTGCGTGGCTTCACGATCCATCCCAGCTCCGGTGTGCAGCATCCTGGCACGTACCGAGGCCTAATGGAAAAGATCCCCTATTTCAAAGAACTGGGCGTGACGGCCGTGGAACTGATGCCTGTGCAGGAATTCAACGAACACGAGATGAGAGGCATCAATCCGCAAACGGGCCAGCCACTCGGGAATTACTGGGGCTACGATCCCGTGGCCTTCTTTGCGCCTAAAGGTTCCTATAGCAGTTCGGGAGGCGTGGGTCAGCAGAAGCTGGAATTCAAGGAAATGGTCCAGGCCTTCCATTTGGCGGGCATCGAGGTGTTCCTGGACATGGTTTTTAATCACACGGCCGAGGGAAACGAACAGGGACCTACGCTCTCTTTCCGCGGTATAGATAACACGATCTTCTACATGCTTGCGGACGATAAACGCTTTTACAAAAACTATACAGGTACTGGCAATACCATAAATGCCAACCATCCTGTAGTGCGGAATCACATCTTGTCTGCGTTGCGCCACTGGGTGGTGGAGATGCATGTCGATGGATTTCGTTTTGACCTGGCCGCAGTGCTCGGTCGAGGCCGTTCCGGCAACTTGCTGTCCAATCCCCCACTTCTTGAACGGATCGCCGAGGACCCGATCTTAAGGAATGTGAAGATCATCGCTGAGGCGTGGGATGCCGCTGGTGCATACGAGGTGGGGAGTTTCTCAGAGCGGCGCTGGGCGGAGTGGAACGGCCGATACCGAGATGATGTCCGGCGTTTCTGGCGCGGCGACGATGGGATGCTCGGTTTGTTTGCCAGCCGCATCTGCGGCAGTGCCGACATCTATACCAAGTCCGGCAAAGGCCCTGATGGCAGCATCAACTTCGTCACATGCCACGACGGCTTCACTCTGAACGACCTGGTGAGCTATCGCTCAAAGCACAACGAAGCAAACGGAGAAAACAACCATGACGGGACCGACGCCAACTTCAGCGAGAACTACGGCTCTGAAGGCGAGACGAAGGATGCCCGGATTGAGAGCTTGCGGAGACGCCAAATCAAGAACTTCCTTCTGACCCTGCTGATTTCGCGTGGCGTCCCGATGCTGCTCGGCGGCGACGAATTTCGCCGCACGCAGCGCGGCAACAATAATGCCTACTGCCAGGACAACGAAACGAGTTGGGTCGACTGGACCCATCTTGAACGGCATCGGGATATCTACCGGTTTGTCCGGGGCATGATCGCATTTCGCCGCGCCCATCCGATCCTGAGTAAGGAACAATTCTATACGGACGCCGAGATCCATTGGTTTGCCCCACAAGGAGGATCGCCCAACTGGACCGACCCGAAAGAAAAACAGTTTGCATGTCTGATCCATGAAGATGAGCAGACCGCACTTTGGCTGATGTTCAATGCCGGTGCTGATTCGGTCAGTTTCGGTGTGCCCCCCGTACCGCCGGGGGCTCGGTGGCATCTGGCCGCTGACACTTCTCGCGAAACGCCGCAAGATCTGTTTGCCGCGGGCGAGGAACCGCTTTGGGAAGATCCACAGACTTACCACCTGAGCTCCCGATCTAGCGCAATACTTCTGGCTCGACGAGATCGCGGATTGCGGAATGGCGAGAAAGACATCCATGAAACCAGCTGACCCACGCATGCTGACAATCAATGGCGGCTCGTCGAGCATCAAGTTCGCGCTGTTCGAGGCCGGTGATTCACTCCGCCGAATTCTCGAGGGCGGGATTGAGCGCATTGGACTGCCGGACGCCACCTTGCGGGTGAAGGGTGTGGATCAGGCGGACAACTTTTCGCGCATGCTGACGGCGTCGGATCACACGGTAGCAGTGGGCGCTCTGATGGATTGGATTGAGCAACGTCACGGGCGTGATGGATTGACCGCAGTTGGGCATCGCGTGGTGAATGGCGGACCGAAATATTACAAGCCGCAGCGAATCACAGCGGAAATGGTTGAGGAACTGCGCCGGCTCAGCCCATTCGATCCCGACCACATGCCGGAGGAAATCCTGTTGACCGAGGCGTTTCATCGCCGATTTCCTGACCTGCCCCAAGTAGCGTGTTTCGACACGGCTTTTCACCATGATCTGCCGCGCGTCGGCGCAGATGCTGCCGATCCCGCGCCGGTACGAAGCACAGGGCGTGCGGCGGTACGGGTTTCATGGGTTGTCGTATGCGTTTCTCATGGAAGAACTCGCGCGCCTCGGCGACCCGGCGGCAACAACTGGCCGCGTTATCCTCGCCCACCTCGGCAATGGCGCGAGTCTGGCGGCGGTCCGTGACGGCAAATCCGTGGACACAAGCATGAGCTTCACCCCCACGTCCGGGGTACCCATGAGCACCCGCTCAGGTGATCTCGATCCCGGACTGGTTTGGTATCTGGCGCGCACTGAAAAAATGGGCGCGAAGCAATTCAACGAGATGGTCAATTTCCAGTCCGGGTTGCTCGGAATATCCGAGACAAGTTCTGACATGCGTGATTTGCTCGAACGTGAAACTCAGGACGTGCGGGCGGCTGAGGCCATCGCCGTGTTTTGCTACCAGATCAAGAAATGGATCGGCGCATTCGCGGCGGCGTTGGGCGGACTGGACACATTGGTGTTCGCTGGCGGCATCGGAGAGAACGCGCCCGCAGTTCGCGCCCGGATTTGCGATGGGCTCGGATTCCTTGGAATGGAACTCGAAGAAAACCGAAACGAGGCGAATGAGGGCATGATTTCCGCGACGGCCAGCCGGGTTGCAGTACGCGTAATTCGCACGGACGAAGAACACATGATCGCCAAGACGGTTTGCCGTGTTCTCGGCCTTGGCTGCAAAGGGAGAATTGAATCATGAAGACGGAAACTCTTGCCCCAACTCTTTCGCCGGATTTGCTGCACAAAATGGATGCCTACTGGCGCGCTGCCAACTATCTGTCGGTCGGCCAGCTTTATCTCTACGACAATCCGCTGCTGAAGGAGCCGCTGAAATTGTCCCATGTGAAGCCGCTGGTGGTCGGACACTGGGGCACGACGCCAGGTCAGAACTTCATCTACGTGCACTTGAACCGGGTCATCAAGAAGTATGACTTGGATATGTTTTACATTGCTGGCCCTGGGCACGGCGGCCCGGCATTGGTGGGCAACGTTTACCTCGAAGGTTCCTACACTGAGATCTATCCAAACATCAGCCAGGATGAAGCCGGGCTGAAAAAGCTGTTCACACAATTCTCGTTTCCCGGAGGCATCTCCAGCCATGTTGCTCCGACGACGCCGGGGTCCATTCACGAAGGTGGCGAGTTGGGATATTCGCTCAGCCACGCCTTCGGAGCTGCGTTCGACAATCCCGATCTGATCGTCGCTTGTATCATCGGCGACGGTGAAGCAGAAACGGGGCCGTTGGCGACCGCATGGCAGTCCAACAAGTTTCTCGACCCAATTACCGATGGAGCCGTGCTCCCGATCCTGCACCTCAATGGCTACAAGATCAGCAATCCAACCGTCCTGGCCCGCATCGAGCATGAGGAATTGGAGCAATTTCTACGCGGCTGCGGTTGGACGCCCTACTTTGTCGAAGGGCATGAGCCGGAAAAGATGCATGAACTCATGGCCACCACATTGGAACAGGCCATTGAGGATATCCGGCGAATCCAAAAGAATGCGCGGAACAAGAACGAGACCAGTCGGCCGCGCTGGCCCATGATCGTCCTCAAGTCACCCAAGGGCTGGACAGGACCGAAAGTCGTTGATGGCCTCCAAATCGAGGGCACGTTCCGAGCGCACCAAGTACCGCTCCTGGTGGATTCCGAACATCCCGATCATGTGAAGCAGCTTGAAACCTGGATGAAAAGCTACAAGCCCGAGGAGTTGTTCGACGACAATGGACGACTCATTCCCGAGTTGGCCGATCTGGCGCCGAAGGGAGACCGCCGGATGGGCGCCAATCCGCACACCAACGGTGGAATTCTGCTGCGCGATCTGTGCATGCCGGACTTCCACGTTCATGCGGTAAATGTGCCTTCGCCTGGAGCCGTTGATGGCCAAGATACAGTTGTCCTGGGCAGGTTCCTGCGTGACGTGGCCAAGCTGAATCAGGACCAGCGCAATTTCCGTATCTTCGGTCCCGATGAGACACTCTCGAATCTTTTAGGCGCGGTTTTTGAAGTCACCAACCGTCAATGGGATGCTCGTGAAGTGAAAAACGATGAATTCCTCGCGCCCTCGGGACGAGTGTTGGACTCGATGCTCAGTGAGCACCAGTGCGAGGGTTGGCTCGAAGGATATCTGCTCACCGGACGGCACGGGTTGTTCAACTGCTACGAGGCCTTTGTTCACATCGTCGATTCGATGTTCAACCAGCACGCTAAGTGGCTGAAAGTAACGTTGGAACTGCCCTGGCGCCGGAAGATCTCCTCGTTGAACTATCTGCTCGCTTCCCACGTCTGGCAGCAGGATCACAATGGCTTTACGCACCAAGATCCCGGTTTCCTCGACCATGTCATCAACAAGAAGGCCGATGTCGTGCGCGTTTATCTTCCGCCAGACGCTAACTGCCTATTGTCGGTTTTTGATCACTGCCTGCGCAGCCGGCATTACGTCAACGTGGTTGTGGCGGGAAAACACGCTATGCCCCAATGGCTGACCATGGAAGAGGCCGTCGTGCATTGCACCGAAGGAATTGGCATCTGGCAATGGGCCAGCAACGACCAGGGCGGCGATACAGACGTGGTGATGGCCTGCTGCGGCGACACGCCTACCCTGGAGATTCTGGCCGCCGTTTCGATCCTTCGCAAACATTTGCCCGATCTCAAAATCCGGGTGATCAACGTCGTCGATCTAATGAAGCTGCAGTCCTGCACGGAGCATCCGCACGGTCTGAGCGAAACAGATTACGATTCGCTTTTCACGAAAGATAAGCACATCATCTTCGGCTTCCATGGATACCCGTGGCTAGTCCACCGGCTGACCTACCGCCGAGCAAACCAAAACTTACACGTTCGGGGCTACAAGGAAGAGGGCACCATAACGACGGCATTTGACATGAGGGTGCAGAACGACCTGGACCGGTTCCACCTGGTGCAAGATGTGGTGGATCGACTGCCGCATTTGGGTTCCAAGGGTGCCTATCTCAAGCAGCAGATGCAAGACAAACTCATCGAGCACAAGCATTACATCGACAAGCACGGCCAAGACATGCCGGAAATACGCAACTGGAAGTGGAGTCAGGACGCAACATAGGAAGAAGTGGCGCGAAAAGATCTTTGTCTAAATTCAGCTGACGGTGAATGCGCTAGAGCAAGCATGACGAACAAAGCCAATCCTTCGAATCTCGGCACGGTGGTTTCGGTGCGCGGCAGTGTCGTGGATATACGGTTCGATTCACATTTGCCGCCCATCTACTCGTTGCTGCACGCGAAGGACGGGAAAATTGCTATCGAGGTGTTAGCTCAACTCGACGCGCATTGCGTGCGTGGAATCGCGCTGACCCCCACCCAAGGTCTCGCCCGTGGCCTAGCGGTAGAAGACACGGGAGGGCCGTTGAAAGCGCCGGTCGGCAAAGAAATCCTCTCGCGAATGTTCGATGTTTTCGGGAACGCCATCGACCGCCAACCAGCGCCGACAGATGTCCAATGGCGCACAGTTCATCGAGCCCCGCCGTCGTTAGCGCGACGATCCACTAAATCCGAGATCTTTGAGACGGGGATTAAAGTCATCGATGTGCTCGTGCCGCTCGAACGCGGCGGCAAGGCGGGACTGTTCGGCGGGGCGGGCGTGGGCAAGACGGTTTTACTTACCGAAATGATTCACAACATGATCGAGCACCAGAAGGGCGTGAGCATTTTTTGCGGGATCGGTGAGCGATGTCGTGAAGGCGAGGAACTTTACCGTGACATGAAGGCGGCGGGCGTACTGCCGAACATGGTGATGGTGTTCGGGCAGATGAACGAACCACCAGGCAGTCGTTTTCGCGTGGGACTCGCGGCTCTGACGATGGCCGAATATTTCAGGGACGACGAACATCGCGACGTTCTACTGCTGATCGATAATATTTTCCGATTCCTCCAGGCCGGCATGGAAGTGTCCGGTTTGATGGGCCAGATGCCTTCGCGTCTGGGCTATCAGCCCACGATGGGCACCGAGCTATCGAGGTTGGAGGAGCGCATCGCCAATACGGATACCGGCGCCATCACGTCTATTCAGGCTGTTTACGTGCCGGCGGACGATTTGACCGACCCGGCGGCTGTGCACACATTTTCGCACCTCTCGACATCCATCGTGCTTTCGCGCAAGCGGGCGAGCGAAGGACTTTACCCGGCTATCGATTTGCTGCAATCCAACTCCAAGATGGCCACGCCCGGCATCGTCGGCGAACGGCATTATCTGCTGGCGCAAGAAATCAGGCGGACTCTGGCGCAGTATGAAGATCTCAAGGACATCATCGCTATGCTCGGCCTGGAACAACTAGCACCGGAGGATCGCAAGATAGTCGCGCGCGCGCGGCGGCTGGAGAGGTTCCTCACCCAACCGTTCTTCGCCACCGAACAATTCAGCGGCATCAAGGGAAAACTGGTCAGTCTCAAAGACTCACTCGATGGCTGCGAACGAATCCTGCGCGATGAGTTCAAAGACTACCCGGAGAGTGCGCTCTACATGATCGGGGCGATTGACGAGGCGAAGAAACAGGCCCCGCCCGCCAAAGCAGAAGCCAAGCCCAAATCCGGGTCCGAACCCGAGATCAAACCTGCGGCGAAGGGCGACTCCAAGCCTGCCGTCGATTCCAAAGCGAAGTCAGAACCGCAAGCGATGCTCGCGCCGAAATCCAAACCGGAGGCCGAACATGCAGCAGCCGACGCTCATGAATCTTAAGGTTCTTCTGCCGTTTCGAATTTTCGCCGACAAAACTGGCGTTTCGCGTATCGTTGCGCAGAGCCGCGAAGGCTCGTTCGGACTCTTGCCGCACCGGCTGGACTGCGTCGCGGCGCTTGCGCCAGGGATTCTGATTTACGAGAACGAAGCGGAAGGCGAGGTTTACGTAGCCGTTGATGAAGGCGTGCTGGTAAAGACTGGCTTGGACGTGCTCGTCTCCGTGCGCAACGCAATTGGCGGAACGGATCTTGGCAAACTCCATGAGGCGGTGGAACGGGAGTTTCTGAACCTGAACGAAGGGGAGCAGAGCGTCCGCTCGGTGATGGCGAAAATGGAGAGCGATCTCATACGCCGCTTGGCGGAGTTTCATCATGAGTAAGACACCGGAAGTCAGGAGCGCGAAAGACCCGACCGCGTTCAGCAGGGAGATCGGCGAGGAGGCGGCACGCAAGCTCAGGGCGCGTAACTCCAAGCAGGGCGTTTGGTTTGGCTTGGGCATGACGGGGCTTATCGGCTGGTCGGTGGTCGTTCCCACGCTCGCCGGTGTGGCGCTTGGAATCTGGCTGGATAAACACCATCCAGGAAGCCATTCCTGGACACTGATGCTGCTGGTTATAGGCCTGGCCATCGGCTGTTTGAATGCCTGGCATTGGGTCACCAAGGAAAACAAGGAAATAGGAGAGGAACCGGAGGATAAAGATGAATGACACTTTCCGTCTGATGGTGGCTTTGGTGACGGGCCTCTTGCTCGGCGCGATGTTCTTCGGCGGCCTTTGGTGGACGGTTCGGAGGGGCGTTTCGTCCAAACGGCCCGCGCTTTGGTTTGTCGGCAGCCTCTTGGTGCGAACCAGTATTGCCCTAGCCGGTTTCTATTTTATCGCGCGCGGTCATTGGCAGAGGCTGATCGTGTGCCTTATTGGATTTGTCGTCGCGCGCCTTATCGTGACGCGGCTCACCCAATCGGCGGAAAAGCCGACTTACTTGGAACAGAAGGTGAGCCATGCACCTTAGTCCCGATCAGATTATCTTCTGGCAACACGGGTTTCTGAAACTCAACGGCACCATTGTGTTCACGTGGGCGATGATGCTCCTGCTGGCCGTCGGTTCAAGACTCATTACACGCAAGCTTTCCACAGGTCTTGAGCGTTCCCGCTGGCAGAACCTTCTGGAAATCGTTGTCACTGGCATCGAGAAACAAATTCAAGAGGTAGGCCTGAGTCAGCCGCAGAAATATCTCGGCTTTCTGGGAACGCTCTTTCTGTTTGTGGCGACAGCCGGCCTTTGCACCGTCATTCCTGGCTTCCAGCCGCCAACTGCCTCGCTTTCGACCACGGCGGCGCTCGCACTGTCCGTATTTGTGGCCGTGCCGTTCTTCGGCATCGAGGAGCAAGGGCTGGGCGAGTACCTCAAGTCCTATACGAAGCCGACATTTATCATGCTGCCGTTTAACATTATTAGTGAACTTTCGCGCACACTGGCCCTGGCCGTCCGTCTGTTCGGCAACATGATGAGCGGGGCGATGATTGTCGCCATCCTGCTCACGATTACGCCCTTCATCTTTCCGATTTTTATGACGACGCTCGGCCTCCTCACCGGAATGGTGCAGGCTTACATTTTCAGCATCCTGGCAGCGGTGTACATCGCGGCCGCCACGCGAGTCCGTAAGCCCAAGCTGGAACCCGAGGCGATACATTGAAACGTGAACTACGACAACAGAAGGAGACCCCATGGACAGCATGACGATTATCGCGGTGGCATCAATTGTTATTGCCGGCTTCACCATCGGTATCGGGACTATGATTCCCGCGCTGGCGGAAGGGCGGGCTGTTGCGAACGCGCTGAGTTCTCTGGCCCAGCAGCCCGATGCCTCCGCGACCATCACGCGAACCTTGTTCGTCGGCCTGGCGATGATAGAGTCCCTGGCCATTTATTGCTTTGTGGTCTCGATGATTCTGATCTTCGCTAATCCTTTCTGGAACCACGTCATCGCCCAAGCAACAGGAAAGTAGACCTATGTTAATTGATTGGTTCACGGTCGCCGCGCAGGTGGTCAACTTCCTCATCCTGGTGTGGTTGATGAAGCGCTTCCTTTATAAGCCTATCCTCCGTGCCATCGATGAGAGGGAGAAGCGGATCGCCACGGAACTGGCGAATGCTGACAAAAAAAAGGCCGAAGCCCAAAAGGAGAGCGACGACTTCAAGCACAAAAACGAGGAGTTTGACAAGCAACGCGCTGCGCTCTTGAGCAAGGCAACAGACGAGGCGAAGGCCGAACGTCAGCGGCTCCTCGACGAAGCGCGGAAGGACGCTGCGGCTTTGAGTTCAAAATTGCAGGAGGCGCTGAGAGACCAAGAGCATACGTTACATCAAGCGATCAGCCGACGAACGCAACAGGAAGTATTTGCCATCACACGAAAAACGCTGACGGATCTCGCCACGGTGAGTCTGGAAGAGCGCCTGGGCGAAGTCTTCACTCGGCGTCTTCGAGAGATGGACGCTAAGGCGAAAGCGGGTCTCGCCCAAGCCCTTAAAACAGCGTCTGACCCCGCACTCGTGCGCAGCGCGTTTGACTTGCCCGCGCAGCAACGCGCAGCGATACAAAATGCGCTGAACGAAACCTTCTCGGCCGATATCCACGTCCGTTTCGAGACCGCGCCAGACCTGATCAGCGGCATTGAACTCAGCACGAACGGACAAAAGGTAGCGTGGAGCATCGCGGATTATCTGATGTCGATGGAGAAAAGCGTCGATGAACTCCTGAAAGAGAACGACAAACCTATAGCCAAGACCGAACACAAACCCGAACCTAAGCCCGAATTCAAACCCCAATCGGAAGTCACAGCTGAACCCAAGCCTGAAACCAAAACAGAGCCTAAACCTGAGGCCAAGAACGAACCTAAACTTGAAAAGCCTAAGGCCGAAACAACGAGCAAATAAACATGGACCCCGAGAGTCTCAAAAACGTTTTCGACGGTGCGTTTGCTGAAATAAGCCAGGTGCGGGAAACATTCACACCGCAACTGACGCCACGGGAGGTGGGCACGATCACCAGTGTCGCCACCGGCATTGCCAAAGTGTCAGGTCTCCCTGGCGTTGGCTTTGATGAATTGGTGACGTTTCCCGGCGATGTGCTCGGCATTGCGTTCAATGTGGACGCGGATGAAATTGGCGTCGTTCTGCTCGGCGAATACTGGCACCTCCACGCCGGAGATGAGGTCCAGCGCACGGGCCGGGTCATGGACGTGGCCGTGGGCGATGGATTGCTCGGGCGCGTCATCAACCCGCTCGGTCGGCCTCTCGATGGCAACGGCCCACTGGCCTCCAGCAAGCGCCTGCCCGTCGAACGCCCCGCCCCACCCATCATGGACCGCGCACCCGTCACCGTGCCTCTCCAGACGGGCCTCAAAGTCATCGATGCACTCATTCCCGTTGGGCGCGGCCAACGCGAGTTGATCCTCGGCGATCGCCAGACGGGTAAGACCGCCATTGCGATTGACACTATCCTCAATCAGCGCGGCCAAAATGTCTTGTGCATCTACTGTGCCATTGGTCAGC
This sequence comes from uncultured Acidobacteriaceae bacterium, assembly GCA_963788555.1. Lineage (GTDB taxonomy): Bacteria > Acidobacteriota > Terriglobia > Terriglobales > Acidobacteriaceae > Sulfotelmatobacter. The sequence goes on from CAWBHM010000013.1 coordinate 27,702, forward strand.
GCGCGTCCGCCGTCGCAAAGGCCGTGGCAACTTTGCGGGAAAATGGCGCGATGGATTACACCGTTGTCGTCGTCACTGAAGGCAACGACCCGCCGGGTCTTGCCTATATCGCTCCTTATGCCGCGACCAGTATCGCGGAATCCTTCATGGAAGCGGGCCGAGATGTGCTGATCGTCTACGACGACCTCACTCATCACGCGCGCTGCTACCGCGAACTCTCACTCTTGCTGCGCCGTCCTCCCGGTCGCGAAGCGTTTCCCGGCGACATCTTTTATATCCACTCTCGGCTGCTCGAACGCGCGACGCATTTGTGCAAGGAACTCGGCGGCGGCTCCCTCACCGCACTGCCCATCATCGAAACCGAAGCGCAGGACATTTCCGCCTATATTCCGACCAACTTGATTTCCATCACGGATGGGCAGATCTACCTCTCGCCGTCGCTATTCGAGTTGGGCGTGCTGCCCGCCGTCGATGTCGGCAAATCCGTTTCGCGCGTTGGCGGTCAAGCACAACGTGCCGCCTACCGCGCCGTCGCGGGCGACCTGAAGCTCGCCTACGCGCAGTTTGAGGAACTAGAAACCTTTTCCCGGTTTGGAGCCCGCCTGGATGAAAACACCCGCAAGTCCATCGAACACGGACGGCGAATCCGCGCCTGTCTCAAACAGCCGGAATTCGCTCCCGTTCCCGTGCCCGCGCAAATCGTTGTGCTGCTGGCCTTGACCGCGGAACTCTTCGATCTAGTGCCGCTTGACCAGATGACGGAGGCCGAACACTGCCTATGCGAGGTGACGGCGGATATCCCGGCGGATGTGCGCGAGCGATTGGATACCGCTGAGAAATTGAGCGACTCGGATCGTGAAACGATTGTCCAAATCGCCCGCAAATCGCTTGCTCGCTTCCAGCCCAAGCCTGAAACCAAGCCGGATCTCCAAACGAAGGTGAAGCCCAAACCCAAAGGCGAGCCCAAGCCTGAAGCCAAAGCAAAGCCGGAAGTCCACACGAAGGGCGCACCCGAGCCGGAGGTTGAGGGCAAGTCATGAGCAAGACCACGGTCAGTCTTCGTCGAAAGATCGCCGGAGCCGGGGATCTCCAATCCGTTGTCCGCACGATGAAGGCTGCGGCTGCCTCAAGCATAGGGCAATATGAAAAATCGGTGAGCGCATTGGCCGACTACTACCGCACAGTTGAACTCGGGTTGGGCGCATGCTTCCGAGAAAGCGGAGCGGCGCCACATATTGCAGAAAGGAAGAGAAAAACAGTTGCGGGTGTAATCAGAGCGGTCGTGTTCGGTTCAGATCAGGGACTAGTGGGCCAGTTCAATGATGTGGTGGCCGATTTCGCGGTCAAGACGCTGGCGGCCCTGCCGGGCAAACCGCAGGTCTGGGCCGTCGGTGAGCGCGTTCAAGCACGCCTGACTGACGCGCGCCTGCCGCTGATCGGACTCTTCAGCGTGCCCAACTCTGTCAAGGCTATCACCCCGCTCGTCGGACAGATTCTCGTGGAGACCGAGACGCACCACGGTCAGGGTGAAGTCACCGAACTTCACCTCTTCTACAACCGCCCCACTTCCGGGGCGGCTTATGCGCCCGTCGGTCAGCGACTGCTCCCGCTGGACGAAACCTGGCGACGCAAGTTGTCCGAATTACCCTGGCCGACCGGAAACTTGCCCGAGGTCATGGGTGGCGGCACCGTGACCTTGCGGGCGCTCATCCGCGAATACCTTTTTGTCTCGCTCTTCCGGGCGTGTGCCGAATCCCTCGCTAGCGAGAACGCGAGCCGCCTAGCGGCGATGCAGCGCGCCGACAAAAACATCGACGAATTACTGGAGGATCTTAACCGGACATTTCATCGTCTGCGTCAGGATAGTATCGACGAGGAACTCTTCGATGTCATCTCCGGCTTCGAAGCGCTGAGCGCAGAAGAGAAATGATGCGCAATAGCACGGCACCTAGCGGTGCGGTTTGGATGTTCTGCAAAAACACGGCCACATCGTCGGCATGTAACCCAAACAGATGCCAGTTCCCTCGATCACAGTGTTCCGAACGCAGCACTCCTGCTCACGAGGCAGGCGCGCTCATATAACCGTGGGCCGACTTGGCTGCTCGTCGGGCTAATGCCCGACAGATTCATTGAATTTTCACGCAAATGTAGTCAAATGAAGTTCTTGCCTCCACATTGCACACTTAACGGGCACCTGAGTATTTGCAGAACAGGGGCAAGTCGCGTAGTATCTATGGCGCGGGGTGGAGCAGCCTGGTAGCTCGTCGGGCTCATAACACTCCGCGCCATGCCTGGCTCTGTTGGATTCAAACGACTTGGCTCTTCTTCTCATTCGCAAAATAGCCAAAAAAACGGGATTTGGGGCACTTAACGGGCACCTGAGCTCTTGTTATGAGCGTTGAGGAATAGTCAGCTGACAAACACAAATACGTGCACGGTCTGATAAGCAGTTCTACGATTTCGCAACGTAATCCACACTGCCGAGTCTCTCCTTGACCTTTTCGGCTTCCGATACGGGATAAATGAATGCTAGGAACCCGGCTTCCTTCGTTGGCTCCATCATTATTTCGGGGGCATCAAAGCCGCCGTAAAACACAAACATCTCGGGCTGGGAACTCACCTTGGGTATCGGAACGCAACTGATGGCGAGAACATGCCTGGTGTCGGCGTGAGGGCTCGCAACAAATATCGAGTCGGTCCTGGTCCCATCTGGATCGAGCATGTTGACGACCGGACCAATGGTCGGCGTCGGATTGTTAAATCGCATTTTGTTCACGTCAAGCCATCGGCCAACGAACTTCACAGCTCCCGGTGGCTCCATCGCGAATTCAATTAGCGCTCGCTTCGTAGAATCGCAGGAATCCTTCACCGGTTCGGCAGCCTTGAGAGCATCCAATCCTTGAATAAGCAACGAAAAGATATGGCCATGCTGGGTCGCGAGAGCTATGGACTGTCGCTTGACCGCGGTGATTATCTTGCCGGTTTGAGAAAAGTGAGCGCGGCCATCCGGGTGGTGTGAATACTTCACGAGATGCGATGTGACCTTGCCGCCCTGTTCAAGGTTCACATCGGATTGTCGCTTTCCGTTAGCCGGTATGGCTGATGAGGAAAGAAGGCCGGTGCGGTGCCGGAAATGCGGGAAGTTGATAAACAGACTTCCGTCCTCGCGGAAAATGACCTGGAATGCTTTTACCCGGAGATCGGCCGCCTTGATTACGCACACGATATGATCGCTTCGAATCGCATCCACGTTCGTGGCCTGAAAGCCTTGCGCACCAACCATCATAGGGTCCTGTAATGACTATGGGCGGCTCCGCGAATAAAGTCGCAATACCGAATCGTTGACAGTATTCCCGGTTCGCCGCCCGCCACCCAACATACATTATCGCATCAAAACATGAGGGGCCGGCAGGCTCGTCTTGCCGCAGAAATGCACGTCTAGCGCTCAAGCAATCCTTTGATTTGGATCTTCCTCGCGATTGGTGATTGGTCGCGATCCTAGATATGCGCGAAAAACGCCCATTTCCGACATTCGACGAAATCGAACCATTCGACGCCACGAGAGTGAAGCCACGAGAACAAAGAAGACCAGCGAGGTCACCAGAAGTGCGACGAAGGCAATCCGTGAGTGGGCGGTATCCCAAGCTAGTCTTACAGCTGGCGGAATCCCGAATAAAACCAAGACTAGGAAGGACCTTGAAAGGTCGGCAGTCGCCAGGAGTGTGTCCCTTTTTGAAAAACGGTCCCCAATGCGTGTCAAACAATAGTCGAACGCTGAATCCGCTGACCCTATTGCGACTCCCGATTCAGCCCAAATTGCACTCTTGATTCCATCCGACTCATCGCTTGACCAAAATTCATCCCGGCCGGCCGAAAAGAACCGAGAACCCTTCAATCTCCTCAGGCCCACGTCAGCCATTTCTTGTATCAGGTGACCCAGGACAAATGAAAATAGGAGCAGGAGCGTAAACGAGGTTCCACTCATATGGTTTAGAACAATCTTGAAATTCAACCACCCATTGAGTGCCATCAACATTTCACACACAAGAATCATCCCGGGAATAACAAGCCCGAGGATGTCGTAAATTCCCAACTTGAAATTCGAGAAATTCATTCTTTTGGACCGCCATCCGAAGCGGCCACTCTGGCAGCTTCGCTCCTAATTCTCATGGAGAATCCTTTGTCGAAAGAGTTCTAACAGCTCTCCTGAAATCCATGCTCCTTCTCGAATCATGTCTTCAAGAACTCCAACGGCGTCCTTTGGATCGAGGGTCTCCATTTCGACTGCGCATTCCAGTACACCGATTGCACCCGAGACCGGTATTCCCTCATCCTCAGCAGCGAGCCGCGCTTGCCTGTCGTTAGTCAACAGCGTCGCGTGATGAAATCGGGCAACAGTTATTGCACCCAACTCTCCAGGTCCGAGGGCCCGCTTTCGTTTGCGCAGATCGTACAGGAAGTCCCATTCGTCATCCGTCGATAAGGCAATAACCTGTGCCGAATTGATATGGATATTCGAGTCCGACAACTCATTTGTCACAAAATCAGACACCAGCATTCTTCCGGGAAACAGTCCCTCCAGTAGAGGCAGATTGCCAGTCAGATGGAAATCGACGACAACGCTAGAATCGAGGGAAACACTTGCTGTTCTAAGCTTATGCAAAAGCCATTTCCCTCCGCCATTCTTGGGTCTTCTTCTTAGCCTCAACAACAGAAATCCCCAGCAATTCAGCGAGCTTGCCAAGAGAAACCATTTCCGTGAGGGCAGCTTTCTTTGCGAGGTGATCAAAACGGTTGGTCTGTTCCCACTCTTTGATTAGGTCGTCAGACAAAGGGGCTATTTCTTTTTTAGGTTCACGCCGTCTGTCTAGCTCCTGCTGTAACGATTCGGCCACGGCCCTTGGTATCAGATCAAGCTCTCGCAGCCTTCGGATCATCACTTCCGCGCTTACGCGAAAGTGATGTTTCAGGAAAATAATATCTTCCAGAGTCGGCGTTTTGTCACCGACATCTCGTTGAAAAGACTCTCTAAGGCCAGTCTCCGGGACGAGGAAGTTGGCAGCAAAGGTATCAGCCATGAGCTCTAGTTCATGATCGCCTTTCAGAGTACTCATGGGTTCTGGGCTCTTATAGAACGCTCGATGCATCAACGGGTGGGCGTATTCATGCGCGAGTGAAAAGATCTGTCTCTCCAAAGTATTCGAAGAGTTGAGCAGAATGCAGGCCCCGTATTGCCGCGAAAAAGCTGAGAGACCGTAAACGTCAAGGTCATGGAGAGGAACACGGAAGATCCGCAACCCTCTTTCATCCATGAGCCGAAAAATGTTCTCAATAGGATCGAGACGACCGAGGCCCAGCCGGTCTCGTTCCGAAGCCGCCACTTGCGCGGCAAACTGCAAGGGCTTGGATTGAACATCGGGGGAATACGAATATTCCGGCGGTGGGAGAAGGTTGTCGGCGACTCCTACGATTTCCTCAAGTTCCCGGTACGCCTTACAGAACTGTTCAAATCGAGAGCGAACTTCCGGGGGAGCACTGACATCCGCGGCTGCGCGGTACAGGAGCTTTAGTTTCTCCGGGGTTTCCTCGAAAAACTCGCCGACCTGCCGTCCCAGCAAGCGCGCTGCAATAACGAGTTTGGCGCTGTCTATTGAGGAGTGTCCATTCTCAATCGCACTCAGAGTAGCCCTGGAAAGTCCGAGCTTTTCGGAAAAGTCTTCCTGTGAAAATCCCGCTAACTCTCGGAATTCCTTGAGGTTACCCCCAATAATTTGTTTCAATCTCACCTCCTTGTCAAAATTACTTGACATCTTTGTATCACTTGGCATAAATTCTGTCAATACTGGCTTACGAGGCTGTGCGCATAGGAAAACCGTGTCGGCAGCAGCCAGCGGAGGGCAATTGTGGTCCCAGTCGTTACCTTCTTCGCGGTGGGCAAGGGAAACATGACGTTGGTCCAGTTTTCAAACGGCATCAATATGCTGGTGGACTGCAATTCGGTCGAGGCCTGGCCGAGCCCCCTGGAGTATCTTCGCTCAAAGATTCGAACGCTCGATTTCGTACTGATCACCCATCCGCACCAGGACCACCTCACCGGGCTTCAAGAAATCTGCACCTACTTCCGGCCGAAGTATCTCTGGCACAACGGTCGCTACTTTAAACCCGATCCGGTTTATGACGACTGGACTTTTTACGAGAAGCTGCGAGGCGGCAGCTTTTCCTACTGCACGCCGACGCGGGTTCAAGCGGGACAGAGGGCGACAATCGGTACGACAAAACTGCACATCCTTGGGCCAGCGACGCCGCAGTTGGACGGGACAAGCGAGGACGAAAACAACAACAGCATCCTCCTGAAGATTTCGGATGGACCATCCAACATTGTCCTGACGGGCGACACCGAGGATGCCCAGTGGGACGCCACTGATCTGACGGCGCTCCGCGGCACCACCGCGTTCCTGGCAAGCCACCACGGACGAGAAAGCGGGTTCTCCGAGCGAGTGCTGCGCATCATGCAACCGCAGCTGGTGATCATCTCTGACGGAGAGTGTTGCGATACCGATGCAACCCACAAGTACGAAAAACTGGCGCTGGTGAAGACGACGAGAAATGGGAGCGTTGTGGTTCAACCGCAAGCGCAAGTCGCCGCACCAGTAGGCTTTTAGGTTCTTTAGGAGGAGCGAATGACCACGCACAGTTCGGAACGAGTGCTGACGCAACAAACGCAAGAAGAAATCATTGAGATTGACGAGAACGGAGTTGTCCACGCTGTGGGCTGTACTCCACAGCAGCTGAAGAGCACGGTGCTTCGAGACCCAGAAGGCGAGTACTGATGCCCGAGATCTCGGCTCCGGCACGCTTGAACTCGCAGTTACTGAGGCCAATTCCTCAAATCGCTGGGCTTTCGAGCAACAGAAGCTGAATTTGTTTCCATCCTTCAGATTCGTTGCCACTGGAGGTAAAGTCACCGGTGCGGTCGGAACTATCGACACGCAAATGAACAATACCTATAGCATCCGCGTTGATTTGACGAATTTTCCGTATTCGCGCCCTTCTATCTTTCCGAGAGATTGGGACCCTCATCCTTCCGCTCCTCATCGCTTCCGTGACGGCAGTTTGTGCATCATGCGATCGGACCAGTGGCGCTATCACTTCACGGTCGCGCTTGCCATTGCGAAAGCGAGTATCTGGCTGGGCAAATACGAGATTTGGAAACGTAACGGTCAGCGATGGCCTGGATTGGGGCAAGCACATTGACTTCACTAGATTTTACGAGAATCTCGCACCTCTTGGAACCGGAGGATCTCGCTGACAAGCTTGTAGTTCAAGTAGGGCTTGGAAGTGGGGGCGCTCCGGTCTGTGACCATTTGATTATGAATGGGGTACGTCGCTGGGACCTGTTTGACCCGGACACTCTAGACGCAGTGAATCTTGTTAAGCATCCGCGCCGGCGCATCGACCTTGGCCGCTTAAAAGTTGAGATTCAACGCGAATGGGTCCTTGACAGAAATCCTCGCGCCGAAATTAATGTGCATCCTGTTGACGTTGTTTCTTCCGACTCATTTCGGCAAGCGGTTGACAAGAGCTTCCTTGTTCTCTGTTGTGCTGACAAGAAGGAAGTACGGCAGTTCGTGAACGCTGTTGCCCGAGAACATGGGAAGCCTTGTATAACGGCGAGTGTCTTCAGACAGGGATTTGGCGGAGAAGTTTACGCCTATCTACCCGGCCACACAGGTTGTTTCGCATGCATGGATCGCGCAGCCGAAGAGATGGGAATCAACATCAATGACGCAATACCCTTGTCGCTTGACGAGGAACAACACGTTTATGGCTTGAATCTACAAGACTTTCAGGCATCTGGTTTGTCGCTTGACATACAAGCCATATCCCTTTTGCAAGCCCGTGTTGCTCTCGCCCACTTAACGGCGACTTCGGCGAGGCCCGTTGCGGCGCCGCAGGCTAATTGGCTGATTTACTACAATCGGCCAATCATCGGTGTGACGGCCAGTGGCTTCAACAAGCTTGTTGGAATTCGTGTCAAACCCAGAAGGGACTGTCTATGCGCGCAGGTAGCTACGCAGACTCTCGCCCTGTGAACTTCGCTCGATACCGAGGCCGACCTGTCTCGATCATGATGGACAGAAGTATCCCTCGATTCATTCTTGAGGAGCTTGCAAAACATCCTCACTGTGAAGATGGCGGCAAGTATCTGGCCTTCATTGAGAGCGACCATGGGTCAAGTACGTTGGTAGTCAGCGATTTCCTGCCTGGAGGTCCAAACGCCAAGCGGACCCGCGTCGAATTCCTCCCGGATGGCGATTTTCAGGAACAACTTTTCCGACAAGCAGAACTTTTAGACTCCCGCGTTGAACATGTTGGGTCATGGCACAGCCATCACTGCAATGGCTTGCAATCATTCAGCGAGGGAGACCTCGTCGGTTACTTCAAGACGGTAAATAAGCCACGCTATCGCCCCGATTTCTTCCTCGCCTCTTTGGTGACTAGAATCCCCAGCACGCCTGACGAGCCTGATTGGCTCCACCATTTCTTATTTGCGAGAGGCGATGATTCCTACTATGTCCTTGCCGATCAGTTGAACTATGTAGACAGTCCAACGACATTTGGCGAAATTACCGGCCATCATCCAGCACATCGCCGTAAATCTGCTGTTCCAGACCGCGACAACGGCGAATCGCCTTCCCTAATCCCAAATTTGGTCGAACCTCCTCCCCTCAAAAATGTCAACGGGCTATGGTATGAGTCGGAGATGGGCAGGCAAGTCCTCGCGGACGATCGCAAGTTTTTCGGAGATGCATTCGGCGCTCAAGTAAAAGCCACTCGTACCGGTGGACGAATAAAACTCACGGGTGCTGGCATTGACAGCTCGGCGATTACGATCATCTACCCGGCAACCACCGATGATGATGTCGTGGAGGTGATTCTCGCGCCCCCCCAGAACCGAACCATCACAATTTCGTGCCACATGAGCGAGAGAGTGATTGCGCTGAAGGGTGCCCTATGCATGCAAGGCTTGCTCTAATAATCGACCGCACCCGCGGAATCGAGCGCGATTGTGCGGGTACGCGACCTATGTCACCGAACTCTACATCTTGGGCCGGCAGGGTTCGCCAGCCGTACTGAGCCCTGGACCAGACGGCTTCCCTTCCCGGGCGTTTGCTGAAGGTCACAATGTTTCCTCTTTTTATTACGATGCGGCGTCGACCACCGCGGCGTTCGACTCGAAGATCAAGCTAAAACCTGGCGCGGGCTTAAGCATTTCGATCAGTTGCGCGAAGCTCCCGGGCCACTTGGCGTGAAAGCGACGATAAGGCAGTTTCGCATACTTCCAAGTCACGCCGGTCTGCGCCGTGACTTGCGAACACCACCACTCGGCGTGCGCGTCCTTTCGAGCGACTTCTAAATCGAAATCCTCTCGGCCTTTTGTTTCCAAGAGCCACATCGTCATGCTGTCTCCGTTCTCGACTCGAGCCACAAAGTCTGGGTAGTAAACTCGGACCGACCCATTTGCACTCAGATATTCCAGGCCGAAGCCAGTGAACCATTCCGCCAACTTCGCGAAGGTCTTCACGTCCGGCGCTTTGTCCAGAAAAGTGGCAAAGTCGGCCTCAAACTGGTTATAGCAGGCTACTTGGTTGAAGATCGTACGACTGGCGGCGGTAGCCATGCGCCGCCATGTAAAAGTCCGGGTCTCCGATAGCCGAATAGGCTCGGGCTTGAGTTGGGTCTTCTGGGTCTGCGTCGCATGTTTACCCAACGCCTCGGCCAATGCCTTTACCAACGGCGCACCGACATCATGTCGAGCCAGGGCGCGAGCTACTATGGGATCGTTCAGATTGACCTTGGCGTCAAAAAAACGCTCGGCGACGTACTTCTCGACCACGGGGTATATGTCGGTGAACTTGCAGCCAAGTTTCGCTGTGCGGATCACGCTCTGTGTAATCTGGGCCAGCACGTCTTGGAGGAATACCCCATCGGGCTGGAAATCTACCGTTCCCTTGCCGACCGTCACCTCCGTGATCCCGTGTCTGATCTCAATTTCTGTCGCCGATGATGGCCTGCCTTTCAACGGGACAACGCCGGAGGGCAGCGTATTGATGTCGAAGGATGCCATATCCTTGTAGTTTCGAGAGTAGGTCTGGGAAAGCTGGGGCACTTCGATGTCATACTTAGCTCGTTCCTTCATTGGGTAGATCGGCACGCCTGGGGAAGGCGGTGTCTTTGTAGAAGCGACTCCCACACCTTCAATTTCGAGGGACTTTACGAACTCCTCGAACTTTGGGGTACCGACGATCTCGACCACTTGGGCATAATCGGGATGCATATCGCGCATTAGCCGCAGACCGCGGCCGACGGCCTGCTCAGGGAGAATGTTTGCATCTGAAGTGAATGGCCGAAGGCCGAGGATTACCGTGACGTTTCGTACGTCCCAGCCTTCCCGTAGCATGAGCACCGAGACGACGACTTTGAGCTTGTTCGCGGGTAGGTCAATCGACCGCGCCGCCTCGCGCGCCTTCGCCAGATCTAATTCAGCTATCTCGCCTTTGCCGTTGCCCCGCTCCTTTACGTGGATGACGAGAACTTCCTCGTCCTTGATATCATGTTCCCGCCGAATAGATTCCGCGATGGCGTCGGCGTCGCGTGTGTCTTCGGCCATGACAAAGAGAACCGGTTTGATGCCGATAGGCTTGTATGCCCTCCGGTGCTCGCGCCAACGGTTGAGGGCTATCTGTATCCATTCCTGATATGCCACCGCCGCATTGCTGTAAGCTTGTGGGTCCGCTCGCTCTGTCTGGTGAACAACGAGCGGAGCCTTCACGATTTTGTCTTCGACTGCCTGGGCCAGAGGGTAGTCGGAGACGATCCATGGAAAGAAGGTGCCGTTGCGATCCTTCGGAGTTGCGGTGAAATCAAGTTGTGCAATTAAACCCCTGCCCGTCCGCTTAAGCAGCCGCTCATGAAGATCTTCAATGACTCGCCACCACTCAAGCTCTTCGTCATGTACATGGTGAGCTTCATCGTTGATGATGATCAGGTCGTCATGCTTCTGGACCATATCGAGGATCGAAGCTGACTTGGCGGTGCCATCTGTCTTGACCCGGGGGCCGAGAACCATTTCGATGGGATTGATCGGCTCGTCGTCGCTGCGGTCGTAGAGCTGCTGAATATTTGTCAGGTAGAGGGTTGCCCACGCTGAACCGGAATAGGATTCGCCGCGCAACACTGTTCGGAAATCCCAATCGTGCTTCCATTCGGGTGGGATGACAGGCAGATCCCTAAAAATTGCCTCATTCTCGAAGTCAGTTTTGAGCCGCTCGTAAACAATGATGTTGGGCGCGAGCAATAGGAAGTGCCGGGCGAGACTCGATCCTTGCTCGAAGCGGCGGTGAAAATAAGACCACACCATGGCGAGTGCCATCACCACAGTCTTGCCCGATCCTGTCGCCATTTTGACCGCGTATCGCGGAAGTTTTTCGGGCGGGATAACCTGGTCGGCCATTTGGCCGGTGTCAGGCACCAACCGTTGAAGACGCCTCTTGCCGCGAATGTCCTCGACGATTTGCTTCCGTGTCACGAATATGTCATTGCCGTAAGCAGCTTCGTCCATGTACCCGAGAATCAGGTCGGCGGCGTCCGTTAGGCCCTTTACTTCGTGTAGGTAGATCAGGGTCTCAATCGCCTCGCGCTGTCCAAAGTAGAAACGGAACTCGCGCCCGTCCTTAAGCCGGTGGTCCGAGCCGAACCAATATTCCAGTAGCCTCTGCGAAGTGTCAGATGCGCCTTTGTAGCCATTCGCACGCCAGGCATCGACGACTTGCCGAATCTTGGGTACCAGAAGCAACTTGCTGGGGCGGCGCCCCGGGACGACCCGATATCCTCCGTTACCGTCCTTCTCCAGGTAAGAAGCGGGCAATTCGTCGGCAAGCCGGTCCGGGATTTCAGGGAGGGCTTGGTCGTAGTGGACAAGTACTTGTCGCTCGCCGGCAGCTTTTGTTCGCCGTGTCTTGGCCATTAGACTTTCACCTCCAGCAGCTGGGTCGTGTCATTTCCGAAAATGTCGAAGACTTTCACCAGCACCTTGTAGCGGCCTGTCTTTTTGTAGTCGTGCCAGTCGGATGTCAGGCCAAGTTCGCGCTTGGCTCGGGTGCGATAGTCCTGCCATTGGTTATGGAAGGTGTCGTCGTTGAATTCGAAATCGACCGCCCAATAATCGATGTAGTCCGACCACTTTTTGATCTTTTTGCGGACTTCATCCGGGATCAGCTCGGGGCTGGGAATGACGAAATTCTTGAGCTTCAGGCGAACTTCCTTTCCCTTCGTATCCGTCTCGGTTTCGAGGTAGGCCAGCTCATAGAAGTGAACGTCCCCGGCGTCGCCGGCACGTTTGTCCATCGCCTCACGCGGAATCTGTAGCAAGCGAAGGCTGGTGCCCGTGCGCTTTGATTCGGCCTCCACTACATCATGAAGGCCCATCTCCCATTCCCACCCGAGAATATCCAGCTTTTCCTGTTTAATCTTATGGCACTCGTCCACAGATTCGCGTATTTCGGCGAGCGTGACGGGTGCATCTGCGGCACCGACGTGTATCATCCGCCCGGCCCGCTGGCCGTGGAGATTCACAAGTCCAGCGGTTGGTTCACCCCCATAGAGATCGAGAACAAATTTCACATACTGATGCAATGGCGTACTATGCTGACCTCCGCCGAAGGTAACGCCCTGCCAATATTGGCGCTCGTACTTACCCAGATTGAGGACCTCGAAGGGTCTGGCAGTCCACTGTGTCGAGCAGTCGCTTCCGGGTCATTTGAAGCGCCCATCTGGATAAATCGGCCATGAGCCACCTGCGACCGGCTACTTCCGCGGCGACCGCGGTTGTGCCTGACCCGCAGAAGAAATCCGCAACTAAATCGTTAGGATTGGTCGTTGTGGCAATTATTCGGTCCAGTAACGTGCGACGCTTCTGGGTGGCGTACCCCGTATTTTCTGTGTTGTCCGCGGGCTGAAGCATTGGAATTCGCCATACATCATCAACGCGCCGTTCTGTTGAATCCCGATAAACGACCTTCCCGTCTTTACCCTTCACATTGACAATCGCGCCCTTGTCCTTGTCCCAGGCCCGCTTCAATTGTTTGACCGGCTTGTCACGGTCTTCATACTGCGGAAAGAACGTAAAGTTCTCGCTCTTGCAGTAGTAGAAGATTACGTCATGATTGCGGGCAAAATAGTTCACGTTGCCCTGCATCTTGTTGTAGTAGTACCAGATGATTTCATTACGAAATCGTTTGGCCCCGAACACCTCATCCATGAGAATCTTGAGGTAGTGTCCAACGTGCCAGTCACAGTGCACAAAAATCGCCCCATCGTCCGCTAGGATTTCCCGCATCAACACCATTCGATCCCACATCATCTGTAAGTAGGAATCGATACCACGTCCCCAGGTATCGCGGTACGCCTTCTCCTCAATCAGCGATGGCTGCTTTGTAAACTCCTCATCGCCTACCTCAATCTTGAACGAGAAATCCTGTCCTGTTGCAAACGGAGGATCAATGTAGATGAGCTTGACTCGGCCAGCATAGTGCTCAAGCAGAGAGCCAAGTACATACTTGTTGTCACCCCAGATCAGCTTGTTTCGCCACTCGGGTGATTCCGCGCTCACGTCGGGCTTGAAATCATGCAAGAATGTCCCTTTCTCTGCTTCGCGCGTCGCTCGGGACTCTTTGACGACCTCGATGCGCTGAAAGGGTAAGACGATCCGATCAACCTCTGTGCGTTTGCCGCTCCAATTCAGAAAGACGCCCTCCCGTTCTTGTACCAGCTGCGTCTCGCCACCGTTGGTGGTATCACCAATGCGCGGGGTTGCTTGACCTTCTTCCATTGCGTCGACTCCATTCATGAACTGCGACGATCCCCGAGAGCGGTTGTTTAATGATCTTTCGGGTTGAGTGGTACCTTTGAGAACTTGACTTCCGTTTTCGTGCTGCAAGTACATTCTCGGTTCGCATCAGCGCTGAAATGCGCCCGATTAGCTTGCTCTTTTCAGCCCCTGGTACGTCAGTGACGGCCTGCTAGCAGGCGAGTTTCAGGTCATGGCGCGTTCATTTGCCGGCTCCCCTTCTTACTGGGAAAGCCGCATCCGCTGGTACACATCTTCTGGTAATCGCAATTCTGGCAAGCGACCGCGCTAGGTTTGGGCGTCAACACTCCCAAGCGAAGTGCGTCTGCAGCAGTCTTCACATTGTTCCTGACGTCGGCGATGAAGTCGTCGTCCACCGAGCGAGGCTTGCTCTTCTGTTCTTCCAGCTCGTACGTCTCCACGTAATCCGCACGCCGACCCGTCAGTTCCTGATATCCAAGGGCGTAGATGTGAAGTTGCGTTTCCGTGACAGCCTCGGCTTGAACGCGCTCTGAGGTTTTTAAGTCAACAATAGTGACCTCGTCGGTGTCGAGCCGACGGACCAGGTCAATTCTGCCAACCACAGACACGCCGTCATCAAGATGCACGTCGATGGTCTTCTCGGCAAACTCGATCTTGTCGAAAACGGGCTTGTTCTTTTTAATGTACGCGCGGAGTACCTCCTTGGCGCTGGTCTCAAGAGTCTCTCGCAGTGACTGATATGCGAACGGGACGTGGAGATGCGTCTTCACCAACTTGGACACGCCACTCTCATCTGGAACGTCTCCCCGAATCGCCCGCCCATGTATTTCCGCGAGGGCATCATGCAAGGACTTTCCGTAGCCGAGGGCTTCGTGAATGGGCGAGTTGAAGCCATAGAGCACTCGGAGTTTGAACTGATAAGGGCACTCAAAAAAATACTTGAGGTCGCTGAACGAGAGAACAACGTTGGACACGCCAGCGCGTGGTTCGGGTGACACGCGTGCCCGCGTCGAATAGTCCGGCAAACGTCGCTTCACCCATTTCGAGGCCAGGATGTTGTCCCAGAAATCGGAGGCCCGGGTATAGCGATTATTCTTCCCGGGAATTGGAGCCCAGGTCATATAGAGGAACTTTTGGCTCCTCGTCATGGCGACGTAGAAAAGCCGGCGCTCGTCTTCGGTCCCACCCTCAAATCTCGCCTGCCCCTGTATGCCATCCTTCGGAATTAGGTTCCAGACGCTCCGCCCACCGATTGCGGCCGCTGGAAACCGATTCCGCAGAAGTGCCGGGATGAAGACTGCCGGCCACTGCATGCCCTTCGCCTGGTGGATGGTCATGATTCGCACGGCATCGGGATTTGCGTATTGGTTATCCTGCCACCCCTCGGGGTAGGCGTCCTCTGCCTGATATTCCAGAAAACTAGCAAAGTTCTCGTACTTATCTTGCGGCTTGGAGTGGAAGTGAATCTCCTCGAAGTCGGAAATCAACTGGCTGAATTTGCCAAGGTTGTAGAAGACAACCTCGCCGTGATCGATTCCGTCCGCGCCACCGGGCACGATCTCCTCCCGAAGTTCGGCATTTTCGAGGAAGTTAAGGTATTGGCGCTGTAAGGAGTAGAGCCCCCACCGCTTTTGGTCAGGGCTTTTAAGATCGTCCTTGGCCTCCTGTAGTTTGTGAATTGCACAATCCAAGGCGGCCGGCTTGACGCCAACGTTGGCCGCCAACCATGCGTTTCGCAGGGCATCTCTATTTGTTCCATTTCTATCGACCATGAAGTAGAAGATCAATCGCGCGGCCTGCGCCTCAGACGTGTCAAACAGATGGTTCATGCCGATGATGATGGCCGGTATTCCAGCGGTCTTCAGTGCGGTAACGATAGGGTGGCATTGGCCCTCACGCTGCGAAGAAGAATTGCGCAGTCAGAATATGACAGCCCGCGCATGCGGTCGCCGTCCTTGAACGCGACTCCTCGTATCTGTTTCACCGTGGCGGCAATGAATTCTGCCTCGGCTTCTGGGCTGCTCAGCCCCAGCGCAACGATGTCGCCTGCTTCAAACGGCTGAGCGTTGGTGGTGACCATCGCCTTTGCCAGCCGCTCCTTGTTCTGACTAATAAAATCTCGGGCTGTTTCGATAACGCCCGTGCTGCTACGGAAGTTTTCCTGCAGTCGAACCTGCTGAACGTTGGGGTATCGAGTGGCAAAGCTGGTGATATTGCCGATGTCGCTTCCGCGCCACTGATAAACGGTCTGATCATCATCACCAACTATGCATACATGTGCGCCCATATCGTGCAGCAATTTAACGATGCACTCCTGGACTGGATTAACGTCCTGGTACTCGTCCACGATGACGTGCTTAATCCGGGCTGCTAGCCGCTGTTGCAACGACTTGTCCTGAGCCATCGCGCGAACCGCCTCCACCATGATGGCCGAGTAATCGAGGTATCGCTTTTCTCTCAGAAGGGCTTGATAGAGTTTCAGCCCATCAACGACCGAAACACCTTTGAGATTCTTGTCATTCAGTCTCGCTTCTCGGAGAAAACCCAACGCGGCGACATAGCGGTTGGTGTCTTTGTACCTCTCAAGGCCCACTCCCCTCAAGTCAGTCGAAGCTGTCAGACCGCTCGCCTTGCTGCTGCGGTCGACGAAGAGTGTCTGCTGCACTTCGTTCAGAACACCATATTTCAGATACTCGGGCACTTCCGTCTTAAGCAGATCCAAGCAGAACCCATGAATCGTGCCGACATACATTTCGGCCATTCCGACAATGTCACCGAGTTCCTCTCGGCAGCGGGCAACGATACGCTCCTTAAGTTCGGCGGCCGCCTTATCCGTGAACGTAAAAGCAACGATGCCAGCGGGGGTTAGCCCATCGGCCTTGCCGGTTTTCAGTAGATTGGCCACGCGACGTGCAACCACTTCCGTCTTGCCCGAGCCGGCGCATGCAATCAGTTGAAGGTTGCCCTTCAAGTGGTTAATCGCATTAAGCTGGTCGGTCGTGAACTTCACGCGTGAACCTCCAATAACCGAAGCCAATCGGTGCCCACCAGTCCCCCGGAACGCCTGTCATTGCCGGCGGGCGGCAGGCAACGCGTGATCGAGCAGCCTACCGTCAAATACATGTGCTCACCAAAGGTTCAGAATTTGTGGTGTCTTATCCTTTACGTAGAACACTATAGTACACCTGGTTGGTAACGGTATCTCGGTGGTTCGGCTTTTCGCTGGCGAGTACGGCACAGGAAGCCAGCGGACGACCCTCCGCAGGTCGAATCTTGCGGTCGTTGACCCAGATCGATTCGCGAATAGCTATTAAATTATTCTAAAATTGGCCAATTCATTAGATAAATCCTAGAGGAAACTACGCGATCCGGCCCTTGAAGGATCGTCTCTACTTGTGGAATATTTGCCTCGCGGTTCGTTCACCTACACCTCGGCCCTGAATTCCACCCTGTAAGAGGACTGCGCCCATGCTTTGCGCTTTTCTAGTTCCCACATGCTTTACCCGGCGCAAAATAGGCCGTAGTCCGCTCCCACTGTAAAGCCCGCTTGTGCAGCTCCGCTCGGTATACCCCAACCGTGCTCGCTTCCGCACCCCTCCGGGCTTCGCTGAAAGACGCTCCGGGGCTTGACAGCCGCGAACCACGGCCAGAACTCGCCTCCAGTAAAGCATGTTGTTTTTTATGCCATGAAAGGGCCTGAAAACAGCAAATCAAAACTGGAGCGAACCAAATGCCAAGCGTCTATGAAATCATCACAGAGAAAATTATCAAGCAGCTTGAATCCGGCGTGGCTCCCTGGCGCAAGCCGTGGACCTGTCAAACTCCCGCAAACATACTCACGCAAAAAGAGTATCGCGGCCTCAATGTCTTTACTCTTGCTTCGCAGGGGTTCGCATCACGATTCTGGCTTACTTTCAATCAGGCAACAAAGCTGGGCGGGAGAATCCGCAGGGGCGAGAAGTCTTCGTCTGTCCTCTTCTGGCACATCGGCGACGAGCGGGAGACGACCACTCAAGACAGCACGAAAGAGACCTCCCGGCCCTTTCTCCTCCGTTACTACAGCGTGTTCAATTTGTCGCAGGCGGAAGGCATCGACATCCCCGCGTCCCTCTTGCAGGAGACGCGCACCAACAATCCCATCGAAACGTGCGAACAACTCGTGACAAACATGCCGAACTCGCCAGCGTTCGAACAATCCGACAAAGCGTGGTACTCACCGAGCAAAGACGTAGTTGGTATGCCCGCACGCGGTCTGTTTCACTCATCGGAAGAATATTACGCCACGCAATTCCACGAACTAGCCCACAGCACGGGGCACGCAAAGCGGTTGCATCGGGAGAACTTCGACAATCCTGCTTTCTTTGGTTCGGAATCCTACTCCAAAGAGGAACTCGTCGCGGAGATGACTGCCGCCATGCTGTGCGGCATCGCGGGAATCGAGCAGAAGACTCTTGAAAACTCCGCAGCCTATCTCAAGACCTGGATTGCGCGACTCAAGTCGGATTCGCGCTTACTTGTTTCTGCCGCCTCACAGGCACAAAAAGCTGCGGACTTTATCCAAGCCAAAGCTCCGCACCAGTTAGCTGAAGCATAGGCCCCCTAAGGATTTAGTGGAGGGCTTGTTGGCTGACAGTCCCACACCGCTCGCAAACAAAAGACTCGTTCCACTTAGCGTACTTCTGTTGGTAGATCGAGTGATTATGGCGCCAGACGGTTCCTATGAGTAGCAGCAAGACAATCGGTGCGAATACCGCGTAGAGTTTCACTGGCAGCGAAGATGCCGGCACAGGACTCGACATGACGTGTTGAACGTAAATGACCAGAGCAATAAGAGTTACGGCTCCCGACCACATGACAAGCTTTACATACGACCACTTCGAGGGAGGGCTAAGACGCTTTGAAAGGGCAGATTGCTGTGACCCGCGCGTAGTCAATCTACCGACCAAGATCCCTGGTCCCCCACCGGCAAACAGAAGGCCCCGGATTTTGGACCGAGCGTCTATGTGGTAGGTGCCTTCTTGGTGGGCGAGCGATACTTTCTTGAGATCGGTACTGTTGCAATTCAGGCAGCGCAAGTCCATCGTTTCACCCCTTGCAGCCCCACTTCAGTGTGGCTTGAGTCCTTTCTGGCCGATTCTAACTGCTATCCGCATCCAACCCGGCAATCCGGCTTTAGTTGCTTGCGGCTCGACCATTCCTTGGTCGAGCCATTTTCTGGGCCATGTGTAGAAGCAGCTTGCGATCTGCTTCCTCAGTTTTAGCCAGCAAGCGACGAAGCTTATTAAGAAAGCGCCCGACCTTGCCAGAACTGCCCCAGGCTATGTCGTCAGAGGACTTCCGTTTAGGAAGATTGGGCAGCTTGGGAGGCTCCTCACCTTCGTAGAAGAGCTGATAAAGTGGAATCTCCAACGCACGGGCCAGTTTTTCCAATGTTTCGATGGCCGGGACCGTGTGTCCATTTTCAGACCCGAGAGATGTAACATCGCAGCAGGCCGGTCCGCTTTTCAATGTCCCCCTGCGAAAGCTTTTTCTCTTCACGCATCTCGCGTAAGCGATCTCCAATAATCACGGTGACGTTGCCTCCTCGACCAGATTATGTCCGCCAATACTGTAACTCCGAATACCACATCAAGTCATTCCTCAGGCCATGGTCCGGGGCTGGCGAGAGATACCAGCGGGCCGGCGAATCCCGCATTGCAGCAATCGGTTTGCCCCACTCTGAACTTATTTGTGCCATCGATTCGATCACTGTCAGCCCTCCGCAATGACGCCGTCGTGACTGCTAATTGCAATCCAATTCACCGTGCGATCTACGAGATACTCCATAGCGATGAGCTTCCGATTCTGGCCGGAAATCAATGACATAGCATCGGTTGCCCGCTTCTCTGCCTCTTCGCCGCTGAAGGCCAGCACGTAGATCGTGACGGCCTCTTTCGCGCTCAGGTTTCTGTACATAACAATTACTTTGTAGATTCGGGGTTCCAAAGCTTGTTCCTTTGCAATCCCTGCTTTGGGATGGGGATTCTTTTCCCCAAGAGTCTCTCGATGGTGCCAGCCTTCTGAAGTTGTTCTGTAGCCCAGGTCAACAGAACGAAACACAGATTACCGAGTGAGCGATGTTCTTTCGCTGCGAACTCCTCCAGCATGGCTCTAGTCTCGACTGTAATTTTCGCGTTGGTGCCCACCTTCCAAATGCCCACGTCAGTCCTCGTCGCGCCTGCGGTAATACTCACGAATGATCACGGAGTCGCCTGTCTTAACGTCTGAGAAATCAACGACGTTCGTGACGATTGTTGGGCTACACAGGATCGAGAAGTTCTTCCCATCTGTGAACCGCACGTTGAAGGAGAGGTATCCTTCCTCATGCCAGTGCGAAATCCAATCCACTTTCTTGCCATGCACCTCCGGGTATCGTCGCCGCAGCTTTTCGTACTTCTTCTTGATTCGCATGTCCAGCCGCCTGTGTTCTGCCGGGCTGATCGGCTTTATCGGAATACCGTCCACCATCAGGGCCTTGTCTTTCTTCTTAGGCATGCGCGTCCTCCGGCACAGTGCTCTTGACGCCCGAAGCAGGTGTCGGCGAACCATTTACTTTGCGGGTGGAGTGGAATCCTTCGGCTTTTTTGGGCGGTTTCTTCGTGCGCTTGCCCCGGGGGAGAAACTGTACCAACGGCGGTTTCCCTTCCAGCTTGCGCTCGCGTTCGACGGTCCGCATCAATTGACAGATTTCGTCGTTGGTTAGGGGTTCGTCGGAGAGCCAGACGTTGAATTCTTCCTCGAAGCGGGACTCATCGTCTTCTTCTAGCTTGCGCATTTCAAGCATGAATTGCAGGTTGATGATGGAACGACGGCGTTCGAGACCAGCCATGGACTTGTGGTAGGCCTCCATGAAGAGTTTGGGAGATTTCTTCAGGCGCTGAACTCCCCGAACGGCTTCGTCAATACCGTGGTTCACCAGATACAGTGCTTCATACAGATGTGCTTTCTCCATGACCAAACGTCCTTTCTGCGGCGAAGTAGCCGCATGTTCTGATGTTGATAGGTGCGCCGAGGCACACGTCCTCGATGCAGTTGAGAGCCGATGCGGTGGGACAAACGGATTCAGTTCACAGGAGCTACGGCGGGGGATGCGCGACGCGCCGGGGGACGGAGCGAGCCATGGAAATGAAGAACGGACAGGCGGGTTGCGCCCCAAAGCGGAACCCGATAACTTCTAATCCAGCCATTGTTGCCTCTAATCCAGGCGACTTTGGTTAGGGGCGCGTTCGGTGCTTCGAACACCAGCGCGTCCCGTTACGGTGACGTTGCCGCGATTGGAACGGGGCCTTACGTTGCGATATCGTCTTATGCGGCTAAACTAAATTCCAATGCTCAACACCACCATCGTCTGACTTTCCATGTCAAAGCATAAGACAAAAGACTTGAAACATTCAAGTACTTTCTCAGCGACAAAAGACATACCTCCTGGGAACTGGATTTCTCAGTCGGAAGCTGCTCGGATTCGTGGCGTGTCTCCCCAAGCAATATCGGATCTAGTCCAAAAGGGTCGCTTTCGTATTCTGAAGATTGGCGGCAAAACGTTCCTAGACCGACGCGAAGTTCACAACTACAAAACCAAGAGAACGGGCCGACCTCGCAAGTGATTTTCTAGGATGGCGGCCTTCGGGGCCGCCTCCTGGACTGCCCGTCGCACCATCTAAGAAACGGCCGAACTTTTGCCCAAACAATCGGGTCCACCTCACTGCCAGAGTTTCACCCGTCGCGCACCACCACTGAACGCTAATCAAACAGCAAGGATTGCTGTGCCTTTTGCTGCGGAGGATGAACCACGCGCGGTGCTTCCATGCCCCAGAGTCTGCGGAAGAGATCAACGGTCCCAGGACCGAACCCAGCATAGTGGTTATTGGCAAATGCCAGAATCATGATGCGCCGTTCCTGGATCTTCTTGAGGAGACTGACCCACTCGGAAAGATCACCTTGGCGATCTACAATCACCTTGTCCCAAGTTGTCGTTTTTTCTTCGATTCCTTTCCGGTCCCCCAACCACCGAACGTAAGTGAAGTCAGCGGTAATTAGATCGAATTTGTCCTTCATCTCCCAGGGCCGTGGCATCCAGCCTTGATCAATCAGCGTGAGAGCGACGCCGTGCTCTCGCAGCACATCCGCGAGTTTAGGAAGCAGCCAGTCCTTGTTGCGAATCTCGACGGCAAATTTGTGCTCCTTCGGAAGCCTTTTCAGAAACGGAACTAGTCTGGCTAGAAAATCGTCCAGTGACTTGAACTCGTATTTGTCGAACTTGCCGAATTGAAACAACAAGGGGCCGAGCTTTTCGCCTAGAGCCTCCATTGTCGTTAGAAAGACTTTGAATTCCTCATCGCAATCTTTGAGAACCCTCTTGTGTGTAATCTCCTGTGGTACCTTGGCCGCAAAAAGAAATCCTTCGGGGGTTTTGGCGTTCCAAGAGCGGACCACGCTCACATTCGGAGTTGCATAGAAGGTTGAGTCTATCTCCACAGTGTCGAAGTGCTGCGCGTAGTAGCCGAGGTAGTCGGCAGGTCGCAGGCCCTTCGGGTAGAACGATCCCTGCCATCCTGTGGCTGTGAACGACGAGGTCCCAAGCCGAATGTCAGCCATCGTCCCGCGATTCTACACCGGCGCGGCCCGTGGTCAATTTGAGCCGTACGCGCCATCCCCGGAGGGGGACCTCGGGTGAGCGCCTAGGCTCTTGGTCGGTAAGCCCGTTTATCATGGGTTCAGTCGAGCTAACTGGCTCCATCCACCACGACCGCTCGCGAATCCTTAAACAGTGTTGATACTCGTGCGTCCGCGTATCTACGTTGGCGGCAGGCACATGCAACCAAACAATTTGAAAGGCGTACTCAAAGCTGTTGGATATACTCAGTAAGTGATGCGGGCATCTTCCATAACTTCTTCAGTAAAAGACTTTCTTCGTTTAGCGGACATTGGCCGTTCCCGTTCGTCAATCCTGAATCAACTTCAATGGATGGCGGCAATCCTCATCGCAGGGATTTTGGCGTCACTGATCGCTCATGCGCCCAGTTGGCTCAGTATTTTTCTTGCGGTGCTGCTTGCGCTAGACATTCTCGTTTTCTTTTTTGCGTTTCTTTACTTCATGCTTAAAAGACCGCACTCGCTGCGGTCCGAGTCGTTCGATTATAGAGTGACTGAGCTATATCAGAGGAGAGCGGGGGAGATGGAAGCGGGTCTGTACGTCGAAGTGTCGGAGGCGAGCGAGTTGAAGGCGAAGGCAGGTTTGGACTCTCAGCCGATCGAGGAAGAGACGGAGCAATGAAAGATAGCGGCCTTATCCCGATCAGGATTTACCGAGAGTTCACCAGCCGGGACTGGCCTGACATTCCCAAGGCCGCACAAGACTCGCTTGCCAGCTTCCTGCTGGAGCTGCAGAAGAATCCGGACGATTCTAAAATAGTAGCCCATGCCCAAAGGGACACCGCCGGGCGCATCGGCTATGAATTTAGTCCGGGATACGTAGTGTACTGGCGCATAGTCAGAAACGAGGTCGGCACATACGTCCAGCCTGTACGAATTGAGGTACTAGCAGTTGTAAAAACCGGGATCAAGGTTTCGGAAACTGAGCAAAAGAGTGGAGTGGGAGGAGATTCCTCGCCAGCCGAGGAGCAGGACTTAATGGAAAAGGTGTATTCCCGGACCGCCGCTTTGGGGAATCTCGCGATGTGGGGATCGCTTCACGTCAGTCGCCGTACTAGAAAGGTCAAGGGTTGGATCGTCGATTCATGGTCCCAAGGAGGGCCGCCGTATTTGCACCCAAAGATGCATTGGGTGAGCTTCCCCGACTATAAGCTTCATCACATGAAGTTGAACATCGACTTCAACAGCACGATGCAAATTGGCCCCGAGGACACTGACACAGAGCCGGAGCGCTTAATTTTTATCCGTGCAGCACTCAGACAGTGGGAACAAGACTGGCTTGAAGAAGAGAGCAAGAAAACCCAAAGTTGAGTTCTGGGATGCAGAAACGGCATCCTTTCACGCAGTGGAATGTACGGACATTTAGCCCTCGACAGCGTCCTCTTTGACCACACTTCCTGGGGCCTTGTCCTCGCGCAGTCCGACAAACTTCGAATGGCGCAACCTATCGCCTCCGGTCCACTCTAGGAATTCAATCTGGGCCACGGCTTCCGGCCTCAACCAAACTGCTTTCTTCATCTTCTCGGCGTTCAGTTCTTCGCCAAATCGTGATCGCCGCGTCTCGGGCAAGTTTGTGAACGGGCAAGCCGCCGTCACGAGATGTTTCAATTTCGAAAATACTTGTCGCCGGGAGGCCGGGACAAATCCGTTTCGCGTTCTTGCCACGTACATCAATTTGTCTCCGTCAAAGTAGCCGACGATCAGTGAGTCAATCCCATGAGGTCCAGGAAAATAGCCACCGATGACGAACTCTTGCCCACGACTCACGCGATGTTTGATCCAGACGCCGCTTCGCTTTCCCGGTTGATAGACGCTGTCCTTTCGTTTCCCAATGATCCCTTCTAACCCTTGCTCTCGCACGGCAGCCAGTAAGTCGTTTGGCGCAGCCTCGAAATAGTCCGCAATCCTGATTCTCTTGTCGCGGATGACAACAAGGGACTTCAACAGGGCGCGCCGCTCGACCATCGGAACGCGGGTCAAATCACGATCCTTCCAGCACAACAGATCGAACACGTAGTACTGAATTCGAGACGCTTCCGCGCGAAAATGTTGCAACAAATTGAAGTTAGGACGGCCACTCTCATCGACGGCAATTACTTCTCCGTCTACGACCGTTCCTGCAGGCAGATCGCGCCAGTGCTTCCGCGATATAGGGAAATTGTCTATTTAGAGATTTTCTTCGCCGCGAGAACAGCGTGACACCTGTTCCCGTCTTGACGGCGAGGGCTCGATACCCGTCAAGTTTAATTTCCCAGAGCCATTCCAACCCCTCAGGCAGCTTCGATACCGATAGACACTCCATCGGCTCGACAAATGACGCTTGTGTTTTGGGCAACGAGTCCAACCGCGCGCGGATTTCCTTCTGCATCTTGTTCCTTAGGAAAACAGACGCCACCTAAATAAGCAAACACGAGAGCCATTCATTTCGTTCGGCCCTTCCTACCGAAAGACTGCGCTTCGCCGCCTGCTTCTTCTGTCAAGGCTCTTCACTTCGCTCCGATAAACGCAAACTCCGCGGCCTTGACAGCGCATGCGGCGAAGCGCCCGGGACGGCTAGGAAGGGCTTTGTTTTTTGTGCAGCAAAGTGCCGCTGCGCAAAAGGCAAAAACCCACAAACGCAAAGGAGCGAACAATGCAAACAGAACGAGCAGAGTTGTATTTCCAGCAAGGCAGTTCCGACAAGGTGTACCACTTGCAGTTGGAGAACGTACAAGACCAATGGTCCGTCCAAGCGCAATGGGGGCGGCGCGGTTCCGCCTTGCAGAGCGATGTGAAGGTGAGCAGCACCACCTACGAGGAAGCGAAGCGTGTTTACGACCGCATCCTTCGGGAGAAAACGGGCAAGGGCTATCAAATCGCGCAGGCGACTGCAAACGGCAACGAGGCGATTGCGGTCGGATTGCCTGCCACAAAAGAGCATTCCGGCCATACGCCGGAATTGCTGACGCCCATCGAGGAGCCGGAAGCACTGCTGTTGGCACAGGATGCCTCTTGGTGGTTCCAGCAGAAATTCGACGGGCGGCGGCTCGCCGTACAAAAGTCCGAGGGGAAATATTCCGGCATCAACAAACTCGGCCAAATCATTCCTATCGACTCTCGGCTGGCGGAATCGCTAGACCGAGTGCAGGCGCAAGGTTTCCTGGCGGACGGCGAAATCACCGATTCGCACTTCTACATCTGGGACTTGCTCAGCGTGAACGACACGGACTTGCGCATCCAACCATACGAAATCCGTTATGTACACCTGACCCAGCACTTTCGAGGAGTCAGCGACGTGTTGCGAGTCTGCGAAACAGCCATGACAACGAAAGCTAAGCGCGACTTCGTGAAAAAGATGCACGAGCGCGAACGCCGAAGGGTTTGTGTGCAAGAACCGCAACGCCGCGTACGCGGGTGGACGAGCAGGACAGCACTTCAAATGCAAGTTCGTCGCGACAGCATCCTTCATCGTTGGCCCCAAGCCCGAGAAGAAGGCGAATGACGGACACCGCTCCATCGCCGTGTATCTCTTGGACGACAATCGGCAGCGATTCATGGGGACGGTGGGAGTGCCCGACCGCTATCGCGCTTCCGAAGCGAGGAGCAGATTGTCGAGGTTCGGTATCTCTACTGCCATCCCGGACCCGACGGAAAGCTCATCCAAGCGAAGTATTTCGGCAAGGTACGCGACGACGTTGCCATAGCCGATTGCTGCGTCAGCCAGTTGAAGCTCAAGGCCGATGATGGCAAGCCGGTCGAGGTCTGACAGCAGCTTGTACTTTGACCGCAGGAAGCAGCGGAACGGTGGAATCCTTCACAGATTCCACCGTAACCGCTGGAACTACATGTGACTCCCGCAACCTTCTTCAGGTGATTTTCCGCACCCCGAAACCTCGCTGGTGAAAATGACGGCCACCGATCAGGGACCCAACATCTCACACGGTCAGGGATTACGATTATCCTTAACCCGTAGCTGCCGAAGACCATTAACTGACGCACTGTTCGGAGACTCAAGAATTGGGCGGTACGCGACGGTGAATTGAAGGTCGTTCACCACCGCGAAACCCTCTACTTCGTAATCCTGGCCATCCTCCACAGTGGCGGTGGTGTAGTCCGTCTCACGGAGAATGCCCTTGTGCATGCGCAGATCATACGAATGGCTAGGACTCGAAAACAATGCGGAAGTAAGAGACGCGTTTAATGCTACGTTGTCTCTCAGAATCCCTTCGTCTTTCTCCTGTATCGCACGTTCCAGAACCAGCGCAATCTTCTGGTTCCTGTCTCGGCGCACGATCTGAAAACGTTCTGTGATCTTCTTTACCGTCCGATCGAGTTCGGCGAGAAGCCGCACTCGGTTGAGCGCAAGGTTAAATCCTTCCGTGACCTCATCGGGATATCGCAGGCTGTACGCTTTTTCAAGAAGCCTGAGATAGCTTTCATTGACACTCAGATCGGTGCCAGTCTCCTTTCTTATTCGCTCATATAGCTCGGATACTCGATGCGTTCTCGGTATCGGTAGCCTGCGATGCGAAAACAATGACTTCAGGTATTTCTCGATTGCCGTATCGGACAGCGCCGCGCCCTGCACTAGAAGGCCGGCTAGTAAGGTGAGGCGCGCTGCCAGATAGTCAGTGTCCGCCCATCGAAGCCACATCAAAGTCTTTTCGGCATCTTTTCCACTCTGTGAAGTATTCATCGCCAGTCCTTTTGGAAAGTACGCTGATCGTTATCCCCAAGACAGAACTCACTGCGCTGCACACGACTCTCTCAAATCCTATAAGATTCGGAGAGCTACAATGGCAATAGAACCCTGGCGAGGCATGTTCAGCGACGCCAGATCAGAAATGACCCCGGCGCACGAAAGGCTAGCAGGCTGAGTTCTTGGACTGCCTTTGTTCAATAAGCGAGCAGTAGCTACGACGAGCTGCGCTATTCTTGCTCTATGCGTGTGACATTTGACAGCAACGTTTGGCAGAAGGTCGTAAAGCCGAGTCTCGCCAGGGGGACTAGTCTCTACGACGATTTCACGACTGTCCACGAGGCGTTACGCGCGAAGCAGATTCAAGGCTTCATTTGTGAGACAGTAGGCACATTGGAAGCGGTGAGACGCGCAGGTCGAAAGGCGTACTTCGCTTCGATCAAACCGATCGTGGAAGTAAAGACCGATGATCGAGCAGGTCAGGCTCTCCTAACCATAAACGTCGGTACGAATCATAATCAGCACCCGGGTCTTGCAAGTGTTCTCAGAGAGCGACTTGAAGTCGCGTTCGCGCTCGGGATGCGCCTTATGCGCGCGCCGCGTATCGGTATACCCCTTCCTGCTTCATTCTTGGATTTGTCCGTTTTCGCTGACGAGCTCGATGTTCCCACCTCAGCGGCGCGTGACAATTGTTGGGGAAATGTGGTCGAAACAATTGAGCAACGCGGTCTAGGATCTAGCGCAATGCGTTCATTGGAGGCGGAGAAAAAACGCAAGTCCGAGGCAATGGAAGAAGAATTCGCGTCGGCCGTTGCTGAATGGGCGGATGGAGATTCAGTGGCGGCGCACGTTGCATATAGCAACGATGTCTTCTGTACAGAAGACCAAGGTAAGAGCGCCGGTGGCGTGTCGATTTTCGATGCAGACGGTCGCCTCTGGCTGGCCGAAACGCACAACGTAAAGTTCGCAACGATCACAGAACTAGCTACCCAAATACGCTCGGGCCAGATCACGAGCAGTTAGCCAGTCTCGTTCAAGCCTGCTCCGGTTTCAAAAGGCTCCCCTAGGCGATTCTCATCCAGGCCTTCCTGCCGCACTCACTCGAATTTTGGCTGCTAGTGGTTTTTCTGTCATCCGCTAAGTTCCTGCCAGCGCGAAAAAAGGGCAATCTTGACTTTTCGCCTTTTGTTCGCCTACTATCCTATCAGCATCGAGGGCCGAGGGCACGTCATCATGAGCTTACCCATTGCAGCAGCGAAAACGGAACAACCAGCAACGCCGAACCCTTGGGTTCTCCCCGACCGCACGCTCACCGTCTTTTACGGCTGCCCGGAAATGCAGCGGCTCTCGCATTACTTCCTTCCGAGGATTCTGCTCCACCAGAAACGGGTTCTGTATCTGGACGGTGCGAATCAGATCAGCCCACTCCTCATAGCGCGTTTTGCTAGAGAGCGCGGTCTTGACCCATCCGCGTTCAATAGCCTCATTCGCATCGCACGCGCCTTTACCTGTTTTCAACTGACCGAACTCATCCGACGTGTCCCGAAAGTCCTTGCGAACGTTTTCCGCCGACGTGCTGATCGTCACGGCCTTGCCGGATTTGTATTTCGACGAGGATGTGCAGGATCGCCCGGCGCGCGCTTCGTTTGAACATGCACTCGAAGGCTTGCAGCAGCTTGCGCCGCTTCCACTTTCCATCGCCGTTTTTTCCGATGCAACATCGTTCAAAACAAAACGGCGCGATTTCTTTCAGAAACTCCGCAACCAGGCAGACCACATCGTGAAGGTCGAATCCGGTCCCGAAAGCTCCCTTTCCTTTACCCGCGAGAAAAATACACCGCTTCTATCAGCTTGAACGGAAAGTGCGAGGTGCAGTATGGGCAGAACCGTCCCTACATTTGTTCAATTGATTCAACAAGCCGCGGAGCGATGGAAAAAGTTCCGGCGTGCGTTGCGGCGAGAAGACCAGCCGCATTTCGACCGGCTCTTTGTCCGCGTGCGTTGCTACACCCAGGCCGCCACCTATCAGTGCCACGACAATCCGATGGAAGCCATTCTGCTTTCCATCGCTCTCGACCAGGAAAAACGGCTCGACGCCGTCGAGAAAGTTCTTGCAGAACGCAGGGGTGCTTTGTGAAATTGCGGCAAGGATGGATTCTCGACCTCTACCCGAACCAGCACGGGATGACGCTTGTGGCTGATCGACCGGAATCAGTCGCACTACCGTTTGACCGATAGCTTCGCGCCGGCCTTTTATGTTTCGGGGGACCACGAGACGACTTGTCCAGTTGCAGGACGCCGCTCAGACACCAAACCACAGAACTTCGCACGCGATTCACCGAGCGGACCGACCTGTGGCTCAATGCGCCACGCACCAGTCCTCGAAGTTTCCGTTCTCTGTCCCACCGATTTTATCGGCTGGGGACGATGGGTCCACAAGCTGCGACTCACGCTTGCAGCTCTACAACAGCGACCTCATGGTGGCGTCGCTCTACTGCTGGGAGAAGCGAATATTCCCGCTGGCGTATGTCGAAGTCGAAACCGACGACGAGGGAAAAATCCATATCCATCGAATGCCGCGATGATGAATGGGCTCTCAATTATGAAATGCCACCCCTCAAGATCATGCAGATTCGGCTCGCCGGACTATCGCGCATCGATCCCACGCACGGTCGCCGCGCCGCGCTCGAAATCGAAATGGATGGAACTTGCTGGGAACTCGACGAAACGGGCGAACCTCCCGCGCTAGGATTTGCGCGACTTGCTCAAACGCGAAGACCCCGACGTGATTCTTTCCGAGTGGGGCGATTCCACCATTCTCCCCTTGCTTCGCCAGCAGGCCGAACGCTTGAAGTTTTCGCTTGCCCTTGAATCGCGACGAGTCCGCGTCTGTCCAGCAATCCGACGGGACGCAGTTACACGAGCTACGGAAGGATTCTTGTTCAAAGCGAGCGCGACAACTCTCTTTGGCCGCATCCATGTGGACAAGCAGAATTCGTTCATTTCGGAGAAGTGCGATTTCGCCGGCCTCTGGGAACTGGCCCGCATCACCAAACTTCCCATTCAATACGCAGCGCGAACAACGACGGGCACCGGCATTTCCTACATGCAGATGGAACTCGCCCATCGCGACGGCGTGCTGATTCCCGAGCAGAAAGCGGAGCCCGAAGATCCCAAGCATCCCGATGAACTACTGGCGCCGACCGCGGCGGACTGGTCTTCGTGCCGAAACTCGGCTTCACCGCGAATGTCGCGGAACTCGACTTCGTGAGCCAGTTCCCGAGCATCATGGCGCGGTTCAATATCTCGCCCGAAACCGTCAATTGCCCGTGCTGCCCCGACGCTCCGCGCATTCCCGAACTGGGCTATCGCATCTGCCAGAAGAGGCGAGGCATCACCAGCCGCGTCGTCGAACGCTTGATTGCCAAGCGCATGCGAACTGAAGAAACTCCAGAAGACTTCGCCGCCCGACGCCGCACTGCGATTCAAACTGCAACGCGATTCGCATGAAATGGCTTCTCGTCTGCTGCTTCGGCTACACGGGCTACAAGAATGCACGTTTCGGAAAAATCGAAGCCCACGAAGCCATCAACGCCGTCGCGCGCGAAACGCTTCTCGTCGCGAAAGAAATTGCGGAGAACCGATGGCTTTCAACTGATCCACGCTTTGGTGGACTCTCTCTATGTGTGGAAAGAAGGAGCGACACACGAGGACTTCGAGCGGCTTGCCCGAGAGATCGAGGAACAGAACACAGCCTTCCCTCTGGCGATTGAGTCCGTCTACCGCTACGTTGTTTTTCTTCCCTCGAAGCAATATGCAGGATGTGCCCGTACCGAATCGCTTCTTTGCCGTTGGCGAAGACGGCGAAGTCAAGAGTTCGCGGCCTCGAATGCCGACGCCATGACACGCCTCCGCTGCTGAAGCGGATGCAGCACGAGGTGTTGGCGATCCTCGCGGAAGCGCACGACTTCGAATCCTACGTTCACAAGCTCGAGATCCGCGCGCATGGTCTTGGCGGATTACGAAGAACGCTTGCCAGTGGAGAATGTGGACATCCGGGAACTCATCGTCAGCAAGCGCATCACGCAAAGAGCCGCGTGACTACCAAAAAGCCGGTGTCACGGCGATTGCCGCGCAGCAACTCTTTGGTAGCGGCGTCAAACTGCGGCCCGGACAAACCATCGAGTACATCATCACCGACAGCGAATCCGCCGTGCCGAATGATCGCGTTCGGGCCTTCGCGCTATGGGAAGGATGGTTCGGATACGACCGGAAGAAATATGCCGCCATGCTGCGGGAAGCGTTTGAACCGTTTGTGCTTTGCCTGCCAAAGACCGCTGAAGAGAATCTTTTGAATGATTCGCTCTCCGAAGAAGAACTGAAACGGTTTCCTCTTTTTGCTGCCTCTGACACTCCTCCGCTCCTGAAGCAAGACTTCGACTTGTAGCACTCCACCTACACCAGTTTTCACGGATTCACAAAACCACAACTCTCTTCGGTAAGTTCCCAACGGAACTGTCTTTCCTCCCCTCTGCCCTTCCTGCTGAAGACCTGCGCCTGGACCGCCCGCTTCTTCTGTCAAGGGTCTCCCGCTTCGCTCCGATGAACGCGAAAACCACGCGCCCTTGACAGCGCGGACGGCCAGGCGCCTCGCCCCGCCAGGAAGGGCATTTGCTTTTAATGCACCGCTCTCTGCGGTGCCTCTAAGAAGCAAAACACGAAACCAACGAAAGGAGTTTTTCCAATGCAACAACTCAGCAAACAACCTGCTTTCGAACTCGGCCAGATCGTCGCAACACCGGGCGCTTTGGCCGCGCTTAAGAAGGCGGGACAACAGCCGGGCGAGTTCCTCACACGCCATGTCAACCGCGAGTGGGGCGATTTGTCCGACGAGGACCGCAAGGAAAATGACTACAGCCTAGAGCACGGGTTCCGGCTCTTGAGCGCCTACCGCACACACGCTGGCGAAACCACACTCTTATCGATCCTCGGAAAATTCATTCCGCAGGACGAGCGGGTGCTTGTGATCGAAGACACCGCTGAGATTCATCTGGCCCAGGAAAACCTCGTTCGATTCGAGGCTCGCCGCGAACAGAACGGCCTTCCCGCTGTTGCGATTCGCGACCTGTTGAAGGCAGCCCTCCGCCACCGCCCGGACCGAATCATGCTCGGGGAGGTTCGGGGCGGCGAGGCTTTCGATCTCCTGCAACTTCTGAACACGGGTCATTCGGGCACGCTGTCCACCATTCATGCGAACTCCGCGCAACAAGGACTCGCGCGGTTCACCAGTTGCGTTTTGCAAAGCGCCGTTGAGCTTCCTTACAGGGCCATTAAGACGAACATTGCTGATTCGCTCAACGTCGTAGTCCAAGTCGAGCGCCGACCAGGACGCAGATACATTTCCGAGGTTCTGCTCATCAACCGATACGACCCGGATGCGGATCTGTTCGACTACGGCGCGGTGTTCTTGGCCAAGCAGGACCATCCATGAGCATCGACACCGCATTCACACCGCGATCTCTCACCGCTTCTGAGTACGTCCGGGAACTGTTCGGTCCCGGCGACAACGCAGCGATCCTCCTTCGAAATCGCTCGACAGGCCACACAGTTCAAACCATCTCGAAGGCCGAAACCATCGCAAGCCTCCGTTTTCAATCTTGGCTCGCGGGTCAGAGTGTCAGTGGCTATGACGTGTTCATGGGAATGAATCCCATCAAGGATGGTGCCTACAGCCGGACGAAGGAAAATATAAAGGATATCCGCCACGTCTATCTCGACCTCGACAGAAAGGGCGACGAAGCTCTCGAAGCGATTCGAAATTCAACCGAAGCCCCAGCGCCAAACTTTGTCCTCGATACCTCTCCCGGCAAACACCAGGTCGTGTGGAAAGTTAGCGGATTCAGTCAGGATGAGGCGGAGTCTTTGCAACACAACCTCGCGAATAAATTCGGTGGCGACCTGGCGGCAACCGACTCGACGCGCGTGCTCCGCTTACCTGGATTTGCAAACCGAAAACTTCCCGAGGAATTCATAGTGCAAGCGCGCCAGGAAAGCGATGCCGTCTACACGCTCCGCGATTTCACGATTGACGATGACTCGCCCGAAACGCCCCGGCACCTTGGCGACTACCGACAACGCGAGCGGACTGCGCCCAGCGACCACAAGAGCCAATCCGAACACGATTGGGCCTACGCGAAGCGTGCCCTCGCCCGAGGCGACGACCCCGAAGTCGTGATCCAGCGCATCGCCGACTACCGCGGCGAGGACAAAAGCAATCCGATTTACTACGCAAGGCACACTGTCATGAAGGCTCAAGTTGACCTCGCGGGGAAGAGTGCCGTCCGAAATTCGGCAGACGCAGAACCGCGCGGCACGAGTGAACGAGGGCGGGATTTGTGATCTGTCCAGAGAGAACGTTGACACGACATAGCTGAAGAACCCCGTCGCCCGCATGAACGTAGCTACGGTGTATGAAACCGATTGGTAGAGAGATCACCGAAAGGTGTCGGTGTTCGGTCACAGCGAAATGTCACAGATCAGACAGGATCGGTTGCAAAGTGAACCGTTAGACGGAACGGGCCAGG
Organism: uncultured Acidobacteriaceae bacterium; assembly: GCA_963788555.1. GTDB lineage: Bacteria > Acidobacteriota > Terriglobia > Terriglobales > Acidobacteriaceae > Sulfotelmatobacter. Next base: position 61,546 of record CAWBHM010000013.1, read on the forward strand.
AAGGTTGTGCTAACATTCTTCCTCGAATCCGGCAGAGCCATGACCCAACGAAAGGAAGGGACATGGCTCGCACACGTTACCAGCACGGAGAAATAGTGGTTAAGCACGGCAAAGCGCATGACAGCTATATGGGACGGTGGAAAGAGGATGTCCGTCTGCCGAATGGCCGATCGTCCGAAGAAAGCGTTCCAGGGTCTTCGGAATCGTCGGAAAAATTACAGAGAAGCAGGCCAAGAGGCAGCTTGACGGCATCCTTGCCCGCGTTAACGACCCCGGATACCTACCCGAATCAACCACGACGTTTCAGGCTCTTGCCCAAGAGTGGAGCGACCAAGCGTTTCCAGAGATGAAGCCTTCCACAGTTTTGAATATGCGTGGACATCTCGCGAACCATTTGCTCCCCTTTTTCGGCAAGCGGCAGGTTCGGGAAATCACCACACGGGACATTGACACGTTCCTATCGAAGTTGGCTGTCAGTCGCAAGACCAAGAAGAACATCTTCGGCACGTTAAAACTCATCCTGAAGCAAGGCCGGGCATGGGGGAACGTGCGGGAGAACATTTGGGAGTCGGCCAAGAAAATCGGAAAGTCGGAAACAGAAGTGCGCGCCTATTCGGATGCTGAAGTGGAAGACATTCTCAGCAGGTCAACGGGAGCGGTGAGGCTTTTCTACTGGCTGGCCGTTGAAACCGGGATGCGGGCGGGTGAACTGTGCGGGCTTCGTGTTTGCGACGTTGACCCAATCAGAAAACTGCTTCGCGTCCGTCAAGCCGTTTGGCGCGGCAAGGTTCAGTCTCCGAAGACGAAGAACGCAATTCGGGAAATCCCCATCCCATTTCAGATTGTGGATGAACTCAGAACCCACATTGGAAACCGGGCTGAAGGATTCGTCTTCACCACGAAGAACGGTACGCCGTGGAATGCTGACCTTGTGTTGAAGAGGCACCTGCGCGGGAAGCTGAAAGTTACGAACGGCCATTTGCACATGTTTCGCCATACGTTCGCAACGCGGCAGCTACAGGCTGGGGTGCCAGTGACTGTGGTGTCCAAGATTCTGGGGCACGGCAGCATTTCAACAACTCTGGACATTTACGCACACGTCTTGGCCGAGCACATGGAGCAGTTTGAACGTCAGCGTGCTCGAATTCTGGGCACTTATCGGGCACCTGATGTGGGTGCGGTTGCAGAAGAGCAGCAAGTCGCGTAGTATCTATGACGCGGGGTGGAGCAGCCTGGTAGCTCGTCGGGCTCATAACCCGAAGGTCGTTGGTTCAAATCCGACCCCCGCAACCATGGGCGCTTGAGAGGAAAATCCTCTAAGCGCCCTTCTTATTTACGGTTACGAGTTGAGCCGTAAAAATTCCTTCGCCTAATTTAGCGCCGCAAAGTTGTTCCTGTTCTCGATATTGGGAACAACTGGGAACAAATCGCCGTAGATTGCCCGTTCTAGAGCGATTGCAGCGTCGCGTTCCGCTTCCGCAGAGGTGTGCGTGTAGATGTCTGCGGTCATCTTGATCGTGGAGTGCCCGAGGAACTTCTGCGCCAGCTTCAGGTTTCCCGTCTGCTCGTTAACGATACTCGCAGCTGAATGCCTGAATGTGTGGAAGCCTGACGCGCCTTTCTTTCGCGGAATACCTAGCCTGTCCAAAATTGGGTAGAGGGCGTCCTTTCGAAGCACGTCCGGGTCTAACGCCGACCCGTCCTTCTTGCAGAACACGAAGTCATCTGGCCCACGATGCAACGAGCTTTCACGGTGATTCCTAAGAGTCTCGTTTAGGGCGCTTCCCAAAGGGATGTCTCGTGTGCTTGCCGTCGTCTTAGGCGAGAGAAGCTGGCCTCGCCAAAGACTATGCTCGATTCGGAGTATTCTTCGCTCCAAATCAACGTGCTTCCATTTCAACGCCAACACCTCACCCAACCTAGTCCCGGTTAGGGCCACACAGTCGAAAAATGCTCGAAGACCTGTTGGAGCCGCGCTCAGAATATTCAGCAATTGAGTGGGGGACCAAATCGGCTTCTCGTGCTTATCGACTGTCGGTTTGTGTCTATTCCGAATCGGCGAACGGTCGATCAGGTCATTGTCCAATGCAAGCGACATGATTCCCTGTAAGACCAAAAGCAAGTTGCGGACAGTCTTTCCCGAAAGCCCGCTCTCCACTTTTGTTTGGATGAATCTCTCGACGTGCAGTGGGACAACTTCATCAATGCGAAGTTCGCCGAATACAGGCAGGATGTGCAGCTCCAAGATCGAATCATAATTCTTTCTTGTGGACGGCTTCACACCCTTGCGCTGCAAGTAAGGCTTCCACCAAGCATCTACGAAAGCTCTCAGGTTCAAGTCCGAACCTTCAGGCTTGGCGAAGGATGCCCCGCGGATTCGTTCCTCCAAGACGGCACGGGCTGCTTTCTTACCCGACAGTCCATACAACGTCTCGGCTCGTTGATTCCACTTCCCGTCAGCCGACTTCATCCGATACCGTATTTTGAATACAGTGCCGGATCGCGTGGAGATCGGCTTTGACACATAGCCCTGCTGATACGATTGACGACGAGTCACTGTTTTTTCTCCTTTCGTTTTTGTGACCCGTCTTTGCCTCTCATTTTGATATAGAGTATTCCTCCATTCCGCAGGACCGAAGCAACGGATTCCCCCAGGTCGCGAGCCTTGCGTGAAAAGAATGCCGTCTCGCGGGGCGATAGTCTGAGTGGAAACAATTTGCTGCGTCGGTCGTGATGCGTTATGCGAGGCCTGCCCATATCATTCGTAAATGTATATACGCTTACGATTGGGGTCAAGGAATACTGAACGCCACCATGCCCCTTTTCAGAGAGTGCACTCAGTATGGGTTTCATCGTCCTAACCGCTCCAAGACTCTGGGCCATGAGAACCTCAAATACTTCCCCAAACGATAGGCTCCGATCTCGCTTGCATGGTTGTAGACCCAGTTGCGGCTGACGCAGAGGCGCACTGCCACTTCCTCCACCGTTAGGAAGTGTTTTCCGTCTCGGTCGTCCACCACTGTGGCCCCGTTCTCTTCAATCAGTGGTAAGTCAAGGACCTCCACATTGCCGATTCCCGAGGCGGGCGCCGGACCTTCCTCCTGCAACAATTCGACCGCTGTCGTTGACCGCGGTGATGATGAACTTACTGCAAGGCGCGGGGCATGCTGTCTTGACGACGCTGTGTTCTCGCGCACACCGAATTGTGTTGGACGGGTCTTCATGTAGTTACGCGGTCTTCGTGAGAGCCTCTCCTTGATTCTGTTCTGAATTCTGGCCGTTGGCGTGTTGACCTAGCCAGGCTTTGAACTCGTCATCGCGCTTGAATAGGACTTTCAGGGCCTCCGTTATGACGTAGGACGGAGTGGAGTCGATGAACTTTGCGTATTGATCGAGCTGCATTTTCACCGACTCCTCCACTCGCGCCTGAATCGTCACCGACTTTGGTTGTTTGGGTGGTGCCTTAATGATTGCCATGCTTTCTCCTTGTTCCTCCTTCGCGGTTTTGTCTTACATCCTGTCTTACGACTTCTCCGATTCCCTCATTCTGCGCGGCCAAAACACGAGCTGCGTCTTCCAGCAGCATGAGGCGGGAGTGACCCCCGAAGCCCGAAGGGATCGGGCCGCGATTTTGCGGCGCGATGGGGTCGCTCCCGCCTCTGATCGTGTTTTGGCCGCGCTCCGTTTCCTTGCCGTCTCTGTCGCATCTGCCTGCTCTTTCTGTCTCTTATCTCCATGCCAGGGTGATCCCGGAGGTGAAATCTGTGGGGAAAGATGTCTCCTCGGAACTTTTCACCGCAACGTTTAGTGGCTGATGCGGGTGCCGGTCGAACAATGCAACCTGTCCGTTCACGGTTGCTGAAATGAAGGTGACCTGCGAAGGCATCTGGAACTTCACGGATTCTGACCGCACCGTGTTCTCGACGATCTCTCCGGCACGCCATCTCTGGTACAGATTCTCGATGCCTGGATTGCCGAATCTCTCTTTTCCTTGGTTGATGAAGAGGATGTCGTCATTACTCAACTTACCGTAGTTTTTCTCGTCCCACGTTCGCCGTGTACGGAAATAGTCGAACAATCCACGGGGGGCTGCCGGGTTCCAAAGCCTCTGAAACGTCCCATGAAACAGCTTGTTGGCACGCTCGAAATTCGTGTCGCGGGTTGCGACGTAATAGAAACGCAGCTGCGAAAGCTTGGTGAAAAGAGTCAGGTACGCGTCCAAATGAGTCCTGAAGCTGTCCATGCTTTCAAAGCCCGGATCGATGAAACTGAATGTCACCACAGGGGGGAGAGAGACGCTAGGGTTGTAGAACATAGGGAATTTATCCACGAAATAACGGTCGGTATGTTGGTCTCTGATAGCCCCCGAGTAGCGCTTGTGGGGCAGGATTTTCTTGTCGATTCCCATCTGTTCACAGAAGAAAGAGAGTTTCTGTTCCTCGGATTCGAGATAGGTGAAGCTTTGATTTCGGAGAATGAAGTCGAGAGCTATGAGCCGGGTTCGGATGTATTCGGTCGAGTGCACGCGCCGGAAACGGACGTTCTCCCTGCCTATCGCTTCGTAAAGATTCCGCGAGAAAAGATGAAAAACACGGCCGTGCCGGAGGTACTCCTTGGAGCTGGCGTGCTTCTTCTCCACGACTTTTCGGGCAAACGCGACGCTGCGTTTGCCAGGCTTGGTCTTAATGAACTGCAAGAACTGCTGGCACGTGAAATAGCCCGAATGCGTTGCCACAAGGTAAAGGAAGCGGGATTCCACCTCCGTATAGCCGAAATACCGGAGCGCTTCCGTGTGAATGGGGAGGACTTTCATAGGGCGAAGATCCCCGCGCTGATTTCCTGGGTATCGAGGACGCGGCGCAATTTGGCGTGGTCTTGCTGGCGAGCGAACATGTGGAATCCGGCCTTGGCCTTTTCGCCGAGTCCTTGGGGCCGGTAGTCGCGTGTAGCGATTTCGAGATCGAGACGGCGAACATCGCGGCAGTCGTCTTCATATTCGATTCGCAGGTCGGGAATCGGAATCTTGCCGTCTACCACTTTCAAATCGAATTGGTTGGCAATAAATATTCGTTCATACCTTGGGTCTTTGTCGGGCCGCACCCGCGAAAGAGCTTGGTAGAGGTCTTTCTTTAGCTCGAAGTCGAGAACGACGCGGCGAACCTTGCCGCTGGAGCGTTCAATTTCCTTTGCGACTTTCTGATAGAGACGGTACACATCGGCGTCGTGGCGGGCTTCTTTCGGTTTCACAAAGCCGTGGTATATCGCCTGCTTGCGGGAAACGAGCTGCGCTCGTTCTAAGAGCCGATGGCCGTCTTTTGTCAGAGTCAAGACTCTCGTCGAGTAGGACGAATGACCTTCGATGTTTCGTTGCTCGACAAGCCCCTGCTTTGTGAGATTGCGAACGTCGCTTTCCATCCACGAACGGTCGCCGTGGTATCCAAATCGAGCGAGGTCGTCTGCCGGTACGACTCGGAACTTGCCAACGTCCGTGAGCGTGCGAACTTCCGATTCGCGCAGCGAGTATTCCCGGTTGCGGCCTCGATAGATCATTCGCGAGCGGTCGAATCCAGTGCGAGATCGTGCGGAGTCCGGTGCTGCGTCGCGTTCGATTTGCTCTCTGTCCCTGTGCGAAGCTCGCTCCGCCCTCTCCACTACATCGGGACCGGATTCCCGGTCCCATCGAGTTGGGAATGCGAAGTCGGAAATGCCATAGGGACGATCCATGATGAAACTCCTTTCGGTTCACCTTGGCGAGAAAACGGGGATAGACTTCGAGTGACCTGCAGAGAAAAGAATCCGGAATTGTGAACTAGCAGACATCATGTCGCGATTGCTAGAGACGGAACTCAGACCTGCGGGGGACGCGGCTGGTCTTGTTCCTCGGGATACAAAAACACCTCTTCTACATTCTTTCCAAAAACACGTGCGATCTTGAAGGCTAATGGCAGACTGGGATCGTACTTGCCGGTTTCAATCGCGTTGATCGTGCCCCGAGCGACTCCTACATAAGCCGCAAGCTCGGCTTGCGACCATTCTTTTTCCGCTCTCAATACACGTAACCGGGTTTTCATCGATACCGCCACGAATAAAGAACCAATCCGATGCTCCACAAAATGATCATGAGCGCGGGAATACCTAGCCAGGAGACGGGATGCAAACCGAAGCTTTCCAGGAAGCCGATAGCTGAAGAAAAAATCAATGTTCCCGTAAAGGCAAACGTCAGAGCATGGTAGTTGGTCTGCTGTTCGCGCTCATCATTTGTACGCAGGAAGCGGAGCAAGAAGAAGATGGCCGCGCCAGCACTGGTGACAGCCAGGGCGAATAGTAGCGTGCGGAACGACGGAATCTTTGCGGCAAGACTGATGGCAGTGACGGAGAGAAGCGCAGCTAGATAGAAGAGTAAAAGCGTGGTACTACGGCGGTCGGCTCGTTCATCTCGAAAGGGTTGATCGGGCACAGTGACCTCCCCGAAGACACCCTCAGTAGTACGCTACGAAGCCCTATATGTCAAGCATAGATTACATATAGTTTCCAATAGCGTTCTCCGCCAACGTGGTCTCAGCAATCGGGAAGGGGCCGCTAGCAAGGGACGACAACAGGGATCGAATCGCTCTGGACGGCCACTAGACTGGAAAAGATCTGTCTCAGTCCGTTCTTAACGAAGTGAGAGTCGCCGATGGACTCGTTCTACGACGAACTCCGGGATTCGCAACGTGCGATACTGACGCCTGCTAATGGAACCTTTTCTTCTTTCACTTAGGACGATTACCCCAGGCTCGCTTTCGAATATCCTTATGACAGTGCCAGCGGACAAATTCCACATTTGGGCGATCTCTTTGGCTGTGTAATGCCGTACCGCATGAGGCCTTGGGTTTTCCCTTGCCTCGTCCTTTTTGGTCTCCAAAGCGTCGGCCTCCTTGCCCGATCGAAACTTTGTCACAGTCGTCTGTCACAGCTTGTCACAGTAACCTGTCACAGCTCGTCACAGTAGGGGCTGGTAGTATTTAGTGGGGTCAGTGGGACCGGTCCCGACCTCGCGGACTAGGCCCTTCTCAACCAGCAGCTTGAGATCGCGTTGGAGCGTTCTTCTGTTCATCTTTAGTTCTTCTTCACACTCTGCCACGGTCGCCCTACCTGCGGTCAGCAAATAACCAAGAAGCACGACGGGCCGCTCTTTCAATCCATTCTTCCGGGCCTTCGCCAGAATCACATCCTTGCGCATGACGTGCTCAGCAGTCATTTGAACGTCGCGCATCTGCGCGCCCAAGCCCTCTGTGAAGTATTCGAGCCAGCCAGTCATGTTCATTCCACGCTCGCGGACGCTCTGCAGCGCTTTGTAATAAGCGGGCCGGTCACGGTCGTAATACTCGCTGATAGTGAAGAGCCGCTTGAAATCGTAGCCTGTTCTGTAGAGGCAAAGAGTCGAAAGCAAGCGCGCTGAACGTCCGTTTCCGTCAACAAAGGGATGAATGTGAACGAGCTGAAACTGAGCAATGCCGGCCACAATGATTGGATGTATTTGTGTGTCCTTTTGCAGCCACGAGACAAAGTCGGTCATCATTTGTGGAACTTCGAGCGGCGGTGGCGGCGTATATGTCTTCTCTCCTGTGCGCAGGTTGACGATGTAATTTTGTATTTTGCGATATTCTCCCGGTGACGCCTTGTTTCCACGCACGCCTTGAACCAGGCGTTTGTGAATTTGGCGTATCAATGCCTCAGTGATCGGCTCGCCGCTCTCCAAGTAACCTGAAACCAATTCAAACGCCTTCTTGTAGTTGAGGAGCTCTTGCGTATCATCCGGTCTAGCCCCTCGGACCTTTTGGCCTGCGAGAATGCGTTCCGACTGTTCAAGCGTAAGTTGAGTGCCTTCGATATGCGTCGTATAGTGCGCCTCAAGCACCAGGGCGCGCTTTTGCATACCGGCAATCCAGTCCTCGGAAAGTTTGGCCGCGTCCAGAAATCCGCGCGCCCGTTCTATCCTTGTCAACTCCGCCGTGATCGAATTCGTTATCTCGAATTGAGGAGCAAAGCTCATCTTTTGGGACACATCCGCACACAATTGTAGTCCAATAGCCCCGATCAGACCGAAGGACATAGTCCAAAGCCCGGTCAAGGCTGTCCGGCTGCTATGCTATCGCTGAGACTCGCCGGGTTCTCGCTCTAAACTCTACAAACGCTTCTCTCGAACGCTGTAGGAACCGCCCTTTTCCTTAATCTCCCAAGCAATTTCTGGCCGAGCGATTTTGGCTCTTGCCAATATGGATTCCGCATAATCCAGCCTCTCAAAGGGGAAAAGCGGAATTCTCGGATCATCGGTGGGTAGGTCTTTAATTTGTAATCCCAAGTCCCAGTAAGCTGTTAGCATTTTTCTCGCCCCTATTCGTGCGTTTTTGTGAATGACACTACTTGGCGCGAGTAACGGTTGCGGACAAACAGAAGAACGAAAGAACGTGGCCAATCTATCAACTCAAAAGATACCTGCGTCTATTTGATGCTCAATGAGTTGAAAAACGCCTCGGAAGCCGCCTCGGAAAGTTCCTGCTCGCCGGGTGCCGTCGTTTCCAGAATCCAGACGTGTTTTCGGTCTTTGGAGATAGCGCTGCGCCAGCGGAGCACGTACGGCAAGCCACTGCCGCCAGCGACCTGTCCTCGGATAGTTTGCTGGAAACCGCGAAGCCCGCCCAGCATCGAAGCAGTGAGTAGGCTTGCAACCGCTCCAGGTGCGAAATGGGACCGGAGTCGGGACTGCGAGCACTTAAGCTCGAAATGGTCCCCGTCCTCGACACAGCACTGATTGAACTCGTTGACATAGATGTTTGCGTAGCCATGGTGAGGAAGTTTTGCCGAGTATACGTATGTCGCGGAGTCGCCGTCACGATCAACAGTAACGGGCCGAACTTCCGCGCCAGATGGGAGCTGAACAGTAAAAAACTCCGTCTCGTAAATTTGCCCCTGCGCGAGGACGCAAGAGAGAAAAAGTCCAGCGGCGATGAGTGCGATGCCGACTCTTAGAAAGCGGAGCGTGTTCATGGTCTGAGGTGCCTCCCACTAGACCTCGGAATGTCGTTCGAACTCATTCCTTCGGGAATCTGTGCATACAATCTTGAAAACGAGACCCGTGTTCATCAGGCTCCTGGCCCCAAGTGGCGACGTGACACGATTCATGCCTCATTGTCCCAAGGGCCTCGTCATCTGATGTGTTCCACTTCGGGTCGAGGACGATTACAAAACGATCTTCGTTTTCTTTGTAAGTCTCTCCTTCGGCGTTTGCTTCGGAAAGGTCTTCGACTCTCACAGTGGCATCGGGTAACTGACCATCAAAGAATTCCTTGTTCGTCTGCTGATACATGGCGCGCATGTACTCAGGACTTCTCAATCTTTCTCGCCCAATTGCGTAACGAACACCAAAGCAGATAATCGCCAAGGACAAAACCGAAACTAGAATTCTTACTCGCATGCCTCATTTCCATTGCCGTTCACGCGTTCGAATCGGAATTCTTGAAACGACGCAGAGCGCAACGAGCCAGAATTGGCGTCACTTTCCCTTTCCGACGAGACCATCAACGACTGCCTTGAGCATGTGACCTCTGGCGTTGATCGCACCAAGAGCGTTCCCGAGGTTGTATCCAAGGGCGTTGGCGGAATTGCCGCCACTCTGTGTGGAGTAAACATGCCAACGCTGCGCCACCATCTCCCCGCGTTCGTCAAACGCGGAAACGTACAAAGTATTGGACGATATGGTGTACGGCACGTTTTCATGCGTGGTCGTGGTGGTGGTGGTCGTGACGGTGCCGTTGTACGAGTAATTCCACATTTCTCCTTGAGTGTCGGTGACTGTCCCGCTCCCTGACACCGGGTTTGTGTTGGTTGAAGTATCGGTATGTGTAACTGGCTGAAATCCTTGAACCTCACCCGAAGACGCAGAGAATGCCACAACGAAATTCCTTGCGCCCGCGACGGCCTCGCCGGAAGTCTGAAACCGCACGCCGGGGTATTTCTTCTCGTTTTTCCGCACCCATTTTATCGCCCAGTCAGGCATCAGATGGGCGACATTCCCATACCTGACCGTGACAAATGTGATGGTCGCAGTTGGTGAATTTGGGGCGACTGGCGGTTTCTGGACAGCCGGGGTCGGGCTCGTACCCACGCTTGCTGGGACTGGCTGGGGGCCTCTTTCAGCACCTACGACCTCAGACGAAGGGGCTGCCGGAGAAGCGATTGAGGATTGAGTCTGGGGGATGGGTGGCTGAACGGTAGGTGCGGATGGGGTCGCTGGATGAGCTTCGGCTGGTCGCACCTGCGGTGGCGGCGTCACCTTCTGGACCTTACAAACCTTGCCGTTGACCAGTACTTCATCGGAGCCGACAAAATTGCCAGTTTCGGCCAAGTCTCGACACTGCGTGAGATTCGTATTCGAGCCGTCTTGCGCAAAACTCAGAGTCGCGCCGAGGCTCAGAAGCAATACCAGCAAAGTAGCACCTTTCATTTGCGCCCTCCGAAAATGAAAATACATTTCCGAGACATCAGGTTAAGGCGCAAGTCCGTGGTACTCGAATAGGACTCAGGTACCGAGTTAGCAAATGTGTCGGATGAATTACGCTCATTTAGGGCAAGTACTATCGCCAAACTTTCAGGCCGCCATGATCCTTGAGTGAGGGATTCTCTCGGCCAACGACTCCGAGATAGCTTGGATTTGTCGTGAGGGGGGAGCGGAAGGTGATGACGCAAACAAGATTTCTAATGATGATTTTGGTCGTTGGACTCGTTTCAGTGGGCACTGCCGCGCAATCAGTCCCGGTTCGAAAGGACATCCCCTCAATAGCTCGGACTGCGAGCGGTTCCGTCGTTTCCATTGTCATGTCGGACAAAGAGGGCAAACCGCTGGGCCAAGGCAGCGGCTTCGTGGTGAGCGCCGATGGGTTCATTGTTACCAACTATCATGTCATCGCCGAAGGCGCCTCTGCTGTTGCCAAATTCCCTGACGGCGCTTTTTATCTAATCGATGGTGTCGTCGCATCAGACAAGGTACGCGACATTGCGATTCTAAAGGCTCATGGACACAACCTTCGACCGCTTAAACTCGGAAACTCAGACCGACTTGATGTTGGTGAACAAGTCGTTGCGATTGGCAGCCCACGAGGGCTCGAATCAACCGTATCGGATGGCATAGTGAGCGGAGTTCGGTCACTCGAAGAAAAAGGTGGCAAATATATACAGATCACGGCACCCATTTCGCCCGGAAGCAGCGGCGGGCCTCTATTCAATATGTCGGGAGAGGTTGTGGGAATCACAACCATGTATCTGAAAAATGGAGAGAATCTGAATTTCGCAATCCCCGTCAATGAGGCAAAAGTCTTACTTCGATCCGCATCCTCCAAAAGCAAAAGCTTTCCCGACGGGCATGCGTCAACTGAGGCGGAGCAAACAGAGCGTGACGAGCACTCTGCCGCCGGCGCATCAGAGAATTATAAGTGGCCGGAGCCAGTAGGTTTTGGCTCGGCAGCGCGAAAATCCTATGAACAGGACAATGAAGCTGGCCTGTTCAATCAAGAAGCATTTGGAACTGCTCCGGACGGCTCCAAACTGTCGCTTGGCCGGATGCCGAATGCAGATTATGCGTGCTTCAGTGGTGACGCCCGTTCCCTTGAGTTTTTCACTCTTCAGGCATGGGCCTATGACAAAAACTACACCACGGCGCAACAGCAAATGATGAAAAGCCAGACACTCAGCCGCGACGAATTTGTAAAGCAACAAACAGCCATGAACGCCATTCAAGGAGAAGCACCCTACGTCTCCTTTATTCCTGACGAACTCGCCGGGGCCATGCCCAGCGGCGAACGACTGCTGAAAAAGGATATCTATTCGAACGGCGTCAAGATCAACACGCTTGAGTATCACTGGGATGGTACCTCATGGTTCCTTTTTCCCAATTTGCGATATCTCATGGCTTTCGGAGCGACCTCGCCGAGAAATGCGGAAATGACAACCATCAAACCTAGAGCTCAATATCTTTCTCTCCAAGTTTACAAGGAAGACCTCGTGATGCAGGTTTTGCGGTATGTCGAGTCGAACGCGGATCGGCAGGTCGTTTCGTCTGGTTTTTGCCAAAAAATGATGTGCTCTTCCCAGTCAGCGAGTTGTATGTGATGGTGAAACGACTTTATGCGGCAATGACGGTAATTGGCACGCACAGGGTGATGACGACCATGAAAGCGGCACTTCTAGCAATGTTACTGTCAATCGGACTCACTTCCACGAGCACTGTCGGGCAACAAGCACCATCGCGCAGGGACATCCCATCGATAGCCAAAGCTGCCAACGGTTCGATTGTCTCAATCGTAATGTCTGACAAAAACGGGAAACCGATTGCTCAGGGCACTGGCTTTGTTGTGACCAAGGACGGTCTCATCGTAACCAACTATCATGTCATTGCCGAAGGAAGCTCCGCCGTCGCAAAACTACCTGATGGCGCGACCTACTTCCTTGAAGGAGTCGTCGCGTCAGACAAGGAACGCGATGTAGCTGTTGTTAGAGCAACGGGCAAAAATTTTCGCCCCCTTCCACTTGGCAATTCGGATCGCGTCGAGGTGGGCCAGGAAGTCGTCGCTATCGGCAACCCACTTTCTCTCGAGTCGACGGTTTCGAACGGAATAATCAGTGGAATCCGAACGGCGGATAACTTGGGCGGCAGGTTCTTGCAAGTGACTGCGCCAATCTCGCCCGGTAGCAGCGGTGGTCCGTTATTTAACATGGCTGGCGAAGTCGTCGGAATCACGACCTTGTATCTCAAAGGCGGCGAAAACCTGAACTTCGCCATTCCTATCAACGACGCGAAGCGGCAGCTTGTCGATCCTTACGCAAAGTATGGCGGGAGCGTGGCACCTTCTGCGTGGCCCAATGAACCCCATCCAGATGAGGAGGGCTCGGCCCAACAACAAAAGGACAACGGCGATGCTGCCCATTCGGCTTCGACAAACGGGGTTGTCCCCGATCTCAAAACCACCGTCGAATTCATGGGCCGCATGGTAGAACCGGAACACCGCGATGTACTGCAAGGCGTTCTGGAAGGGGCAATCCTTCATTCGGCGAACGGTCCGGCCGTCACCATACTCGCGCACCAAAGTATGATGATGGTGTTTACGACCGGCCTGACCCATAAGAATGGCTATCCAGAATTCACCTACTCAATTGTTTCTGACGGCGACGGAAAGCACGAACAAATGGACTATCCGAGGTACGTGTCATTTGCCCTTGGGGACATCGATCCGTCTTCGATAGAAGCGAAAGTGGGCGGTTACGACCCTTATGCTCTTTCCGAATTTTGGGATAAGCATCCCCGCTGCGAAGCGAACCCCGAATGCAGTCACGAATTTCTTGGCTTCCTCGACTCAGCGCCAAAATTGACGACCGTAGAGTTCCATACGACTGATCTTAAGCCACTCATTGAGCGAGGTGGCTGTGCTGGTTCTTCCGGGTGCGCATTGACAGAGACGACCGGAAGCGTTTTGATTTTCTTCAAGAGTAAAGATAGAGCTGAACGGTTCGTCACCGCTCTCAGTTATGCGGTGAAATCAGCAGGTGGAAAACCGGACTTGTTCCCTCCAACACACTATTCAAAGAAGGATTGATCGGAGCGAACTGGGAGAAAGCAGATTGGGATTGTCGTTTTTGGCGAGGCGAATCGCAAGTGTGAACAAATGATGAAAACTGAACCTTGTGGCGTCGCCTCTATTGTCGAAGTCCGAATTAGTCTCTGCGGAAAATCCCCTCGGTATCGGCAGTTCGAAGGAGAAATTATATGGCAGTTCCAACACGCACAACCAAATGCGAAATCTGCGGCGTAGCCACCAACACCAGTTTCGGCTCTGTTGGGAATCTCCACTACTACTGCAAAGAACACAAAGATGAGGTGTTCACACGGGTGACTGGGAGAAAGCCCAAGAAAACACCGAAACCCAAGAACTAGTCGGCTCGACGAGACGAGAAGCGCCCATGAGAAGTACTGCCTGTTTGAGAAATTCATCTCGTTGATGTAAGAGACTCGGACGGTTCCGGTTGTAGCTCAAATCAGAATGAAGGTACGCAAGGTCCCCGGCGGTTCATTCCTCAGGGTCGAGAGGCTGTTTAGGATCGCGGAGAGTAGGCATCGGATCGCAATCATTTTGGATCAGCGTTCTGGACCACAGGACCGAGGTCTGGTAATGCGATTCGCAGATCATTTCACCATTTACATACAACCAGTGCGTTGCTTCAGGCAGCAACGTTCGGAGGAACGGGCGTTGGGCGAAAGAATTGTGGAAGATTTCAAGCTCAGCTGACCACGGCTCATAGCCTTGTGGCCAAAGGGCCCTGTATTCCTCGCAGGTGATATCCAGACAAAATGGGATGCCCTCAACTGCCCCCGGACTTCGGTCATAAAACTTGCCGAATCGCACAAAACGAAGCCCCTTCGTCTGAGCGCCGGCTGAAACTCCCACTCGGTTAAATTTTGAAATGGAAGAGGCATTAGTGAAAATAACTGCTGATAATTCGCTATGCGCACTGGTTCGGAAAAGTCCGGCGGGAAAAGCGGAGTCTCCTAGTAGGTGCGAGACATTCCTGGACGAGGCAATCCTGCTTCCGTCAGCGTCAGTTACCTCGGCGTACACGCCATACAAATAGCTGATCAGAGCCTCTCGGCTCCACACCATGGAACCAGGTGCGTGGAAATCAGCTAAAGCGATTGCGAACGTCTTGTCGGCAACGTGCGGGAGAAGGTCATAGCGTTTTTGAAGCTTGCTTCCCAGCGTCTTGGCAAATCGTAAGGCGGCCGGCCCTATGAAGCGCTCCCGAGTATCCTCAGGAGGATTTGTCGGCGGCGCATTAACTTGGTTGTAGCGAATTGACGGATTCGCCGTGACTGCTTCAATCCACGCCTCATCACCACGACGATTTTCTATGCGGAAGTCCGGGGAGGGATGAGGCTGGGTCACCAAGAGGCCTTGCTCCCGAAGACAAGCGAGCAGATGCGCTTCCCACATGCGGGTGTGGAAGTTCTCGGTTTGGCAATCTGCAGCCCAGCTTTGATCCGGGTTGGGAAAGGCGAGGTAAACCTGATTGAGTAGCCATGCTGCCACATGGTGCGACGGCCGTGCAAGCAGCATGAAAATCTCACTCGGCTTTCGACCCTGTACGTCATGCAATGCCGGACGTCGTGCGATGCTCGGCGGAATCGGTTCGGGCGGCGAACCGTCTTTCATTGAAGTTTTGATAGCCGTCCTGGCGTCGGTGGAGTCCGAGAATCCGTGCTCTTGGCGAACCATAACCCACACGTGATCCTCACGGCGACGCATTACAAGAATTCCGAGACCGCGGTCGTTCATATCGCGAGTAACTGCTCCCCACGCCAACGCATCGTCACTTTGCCAAGCCTCAACCGGTGGTCTGTCTCCGAATGCGTGTCCGCGAGGAAGCGAGAGGGCGTAAATGTCGAACATCGGGCGCGGAAGTGGCTTCATATCTTGTTACGGGTCCTAGCCTCGCGTACCTAAGTTACTTTTCCCAATCATTCCTAGGCCGAGAGGTCGATTATGTTGCCAGGAAGATAAAAGTGCCACCCCTTAGCTGGGATTTGGGTCTGAGCGTCCGAGGACGTGGCAAGCGTCCATCGCCCACGGTTTTTGTGACAGTTGAGGGGTTCATCCCACAAACTGGGAACAAATCGAGAACAAATTGGGAACAAACTATCGAAGAACACCAGTGAAATAGGTAGAACAACGCATACGTAAGTTGTTGAGAAGCAAAGACGGGCTAGTGTTTTATCCGGCTCATAACCCGAAGGTCGTCAGTTCAAATCTGACCCCCGCAACCATTTCAAGATGTTGAACGGCCAAGGGTTGCTCGCTCCAGAGCAACCCTTCGTTTTTGGGTCAAATGCAGCCTGTGGCCACATTTGTGCTTGAAGGTGGGGCAGACATTGTAGCCCTCCTGTTAACTCATGTAGAAGATGTGCAATTCTATCCGCTCGACCTCGAACTACGAAACGCGGACGTCGTAGTAGGCCCGGGCGACCCCGTCACGATTGTAGGTTTTCCCTTTGGGTCCGGTGCGGGAGATGGTTTGCCGGTCTGGAAGACGGGGACCGTCGCAAGTGATATGTTCGTCAATTTCCAGGGGAGGCCGATGTTCCTTGTAGATACAACCTCCAGACCTGGGATGTCTGGCTCTCCTGTGTACGCTGTGCGATCCGGCGCCTATAGGAGTGCCGAGGGTGGTCTCAAAATGGCCATAACGGGGAACATGGTTCGATTCCTCGGAATTTACTCGGAGCAAAACATTTCTGCCGAGGTTGGCGGTGTTTGGAAAGCCGACGTCGTCAAAGCGCTGTACGATTCACTGCCGTAACAGCCGGTCTTCCAGACGCTTTGTTTCTTAGAGCATGTCGTTCATCGGCCGCCTGGTCGGATGGGACGAACGAAGACGGTGCCACTGCCCGCAACCACAATGCCGATTATTTCCGCTGGGACGAATGGGTTCCCAAGCGGTGCTACGACTTCAACCCAAAAATCGGTAGTGGATATTTGCTCTGCGGTAATTGCTGTGCCGATTGCGACGCCAGCTTTGACACCGCTCGCTGGGTCAACTTCATTCGCACGAGTCACCCAATGAAAGGTAAATGTCGTGGCGCTGTACAATCGGAGATCGCACGTCATGGTGGCCGTCCTGCGTATCGAGCCAGTCAGGCGGACGGCGAAGCCTGGCAGTCGGCCTTGCGGCCCAAGCGCTGCCTGTTTTCCACCAACCTGAATTTGCGGAACATCGTTGCGAGTAAACTGATTCTGGGCTGGTCGCCGAAGCAGATTTCCGGCTGGCTGAAAACCCGGTATCCCGATGATGAGAGCCTGCGAGTGTCCCACGAAACCATTTACCGAAGCCTGTTCATTCAAGCCCGTGGAGCGTTGAAAAAGGAGCTCCTAGAGCACCTGCGATCCAAGCGTCGCATACGCCGGTCGCAGCACTCTCGTATCTTTAAAGACGGGCGCGGTCCAATCCCTGAGGCCATCTCCATCAGGGAAAGGCCTGCGGGAGTGGAGGACCGTGCCATTCCCGGTCACTGGGAGGGCGATCTCCTGCGCGGCTCAGGGAACAGTCACATCGCGACGTTGGTCGAACGCCATTCGCGCTTTGTCATGCTGATCAAGGTAGCCAGCAGAGATACGGCGGAAGTTGTGGGGGCATTGAGCAAACACGTTCGTAAACTTCCCACTACGCTGCGACGCTCGTTGACGTGGGACCGGGGGCTGGAGATGGCGAAACACAAGGACTTTACGGTGGCCACGGATGTGAAAGTCTACTTCTGTGATCCGCAGAGTCCCTGGCAACGCGGCTCGAACGAAAACACAAACGGGCTCTTACGACAATACTTCCCGAAGAAAACTGACCTGTCCGACTATTCCCAGTCGGATCTGAACAAAGTGGCGCTGCGCTTAAATCAACGCCCGCGAGAGACTTTGGGTTTTCAGACTCCGGCGAGTAAGCTTCAAGAAAGTGTTGCGTCGACCCATTGAGACCACCCGGGTTATCGGTAACTTGCGGGAATCGGCTTTACGCCTCGGACGAAACAAGCCCTGATTCGCGCTCGGCGATAGCTGCGATCTCGTGGAGCATGCCGCTGAAAATCCAGCGATGTGCGGGGTAGAGTGCGTACCAGTAGAGTAGACCTGCTATTCCGGCCGGATCAAAAATAGCGGTTTGCCGAATAACGGAACCTTGGCCGTTTAGCTCAACCTCGAACTGAAGCCATGCACGACCCGGGACTTTCATTTCAGCGACCAGGCCCAGTCGACGATCCGGCTCATAGGTCACCACTCGCCAGAAATCCAGAGCATCGCCCGTCGCGAGTGTGTGTGGGTCTCGACGGCCCCGGCGCAGTCCCACGCCGCCAACAAGGAGATCCAAAAAGCCTCGCAATCTCCACAAAAAATTCGCGAAGTACCAGCCATTCGAACCTCCAATTCGCTGGATGGGAGCAAAAGCTGAGGCTGGAGGAACTGATACTTCCGCAGTTCGAGAATCGACCAGCCTCATCCCAAACTGCACGCCGCCCCAGGATGCCGGCTTCCCGCTCGATGAAAGTGCGTCGGACCAGCGCGTCTGCGCAAATTCCTGATCCTCCAGTCGAAGCGCTCTCCCAATGGCTTCTCTCAATCCTTTCGGCTTGATGCTGAACACTGTCAACGCCGATGGGTCGCGCACTAGCGTGGGGTTGCGCATGCTGTCGACGAGCTTGCGGCCTATGCGAGCGTAAATAGGAGTGACTAGACCCAGCCACAAACTGGAGAGGCGAGGCGTTAAGAGCGGAACCGGGATCATCCATCGGTGCAGCCCGCATTGGCGGGCGTACTCTCGCATAATGTCTCCGTAGCTCACTTGGTCGGTGCCACCGATTTCGAATACGGCCGCCTGTTCCATCGGCAGCTCGAGAGCTTCCACAAGGTAAGCGATCACATCTTCGACGGCGATAGGCTGGGCCTTCACGGCCACCCAGCGCGGGCAGATCATCACCGGCAAGCGCTGCACCAGCGCGCGAATCATTTCAAAGGAGAGACTGCCGGAGCCGATTACGATAGAGGCGCGAAATTCGATGATGGGGATTCCGGAGCTGCGTAAAATTTCAGCAACCTCATGACGGCTGCGCAGATGAGCGGACAACGCTTTGTCCTGGATTCCCAATCCGCCCAGATAGATGATGCGTTGAATTCCAGACGCGCGGGCAGCGTCGGCGAAGTTTTGTGCGGCCTGCCGGTCTTCTTCTTCGAACTGACCCGGAGAGCCCATGGAGTGGACCAAGTAATATGCCGTGTGCACTCCAGCCATTGCCGGCCCAAGCGAATTTGGATCCAGACAATCGGCTTGAACCACGTCCGTTGAGGGAGCAGTTCTTGGTCTAAGGAAGTCAGCACGGCGGGCGAGGCAGCGAAGGGGCCAACCTGCTTTCTCAAGTGCTCTAAGAAGGCGGCCTCCGATGTAGCCGGAAGCTCCCGTCAACAGCACCAGCGTGCGGTGATCCGCGTGCATTGAAATCTCCTCATTCAACCCTATCTGGAGAGTTACATGTTCTTTTTGAAGAATAGCAGCAGCTTCATGCAGCGATTTGGATCACGAGAGAATTCGGCATCGGTGAGCGGAGTATTCATGAAATCGTTATATCCAGGCGTCATCGCGGCAATGTCGTCCGCCAGATCGCGGAATCCCATGGTCCAGTTGGGAAACAGGCGCTCCTCCGAGGTCCCGCGCAGGAGGATCAGAAGTCCTATATGCCGGGGGTCGCGCTCGATGATTGCTGCGAGTTTCGTCACAGTTTCCTTCTCGCCTTCGAGAACATGCATGAAGTTTCCGTCCTTGTATAGGAGCATTCCGGCCAGGCCGAGCTTGGCGTTTTTTGGGCGGGCTTGCTCCAGGGGCGCTTGGAGTTCCGAAGCCGAGCTCGCATAGACAATATGAAACATCGCACGCACCTCTACAGAGAATTTTTCGGGGGCTCACGGTTGGGAGGGAACGGCCAGCGGCCACACGGAAGGGTGTCTTTATTTCTAGCACGGGGTGTCGGCGCGCGGGGATATGGATGACGAGAAGACAGTTAAACGACAATATGCGCAGAGATCAGCCGTATCGTAATCAGCTTCCTAGAAAGTCAGTCCCCGCAGCACTGATGTCATTATCCATGCCCGCTAGAGTACTATAGCAACCTCAATGCGCCGGGAACGCCGTTTCTTCGAAACGCACCAAGGCAGCAACTCACCCTTGGTTGTGATTCAGCAGTTTGTAAGGGCTCACGGGATACCGGATTCCGTCCAAATCAAGCAACTATCGCGAGACGTGGCGCTTCCCGAAGCGGCAGTTCGCGGCGCACTCTCCTTTTACTCCGATTTACACCGAGAGCCGGGAGCCGCACGCGTTTGCATCGGGACGTCCTGCGTGCTCGCCGGCGCCAAAGAGCTGTTAGCCGCAACAAGCCGTCGGACCGAATGCCGCGGTGTCTATTGTGTTGGTTTTTGCGATCGTTCTCCGGCCGCGTTACGCTCCGACGACCGCGCGGTGGCCTTGAACGGCCATGCCTCGGTCGAGTCGCTCCTCGATCCAGCATCCACCGAGCCCGCTCGTCCGGCAATCCGCTCTGTTGCAAAAAAAACCATAGTGACCCGCCGTATTGGCCGCGGCGATTTTTCTGAGCTTGAGGCTGCCCGTGCCGACGGCGCCTACGAGGCTCTCACCAAAGCCCGCCGGATGCGGTCCGGAGACGTAATCGCCGCCATGGCAGCAGTCCGGCGAGCGTGGCCGCGGCGGCGCTGCCTTTCCTACCGGCACGAAATGGCTCCGGTGCTCCGAAGTACCTTCGGACGTGAAGTATGTGGTCGCGAATGGCGACGAAGGTGACCCCGGCTCCTTTATCGACCGTGTCCTCATCGAGGATGATCCGCACTCCATTCTCGAAGGCATGGCTATCTGCGGACATGCCGTTGGTGCAAATAAAGGAATCGTGTACATCCGTTCTGAATATCCGCGCGCCATGAAGCGAATGCAGATTGCTATTCAAGCCGCTACTGCTACAGGCCTCCTCGAAGGGTTCGAACTATCCGTCTTCCCGGGAATGGGCAGCTACGTGTGCGGCGAAGAAACGGCCATGTTAAATGCCATCGAGGGTTTTCGAGGTGAAGTTCGCCTTCGTCCACCGTATCCAGTTTTCGAAGGCTTATTCGGAAAGCCGACTGTTGTGAACAACGTAGAAACACTCGTCAACGTGCCCTGGATCCTGGAACACGGCGCGGCGGAATACGCTGCGCTTGGCACCAGGGGTTCGCCGGGCACAAAAGCGGTCTGCCTCAATTATGGTTTTGCCGCTCCCGGCATATTGGAAATCGAATTCGGTCGTTCCTTGAGGGACGTCATAGAACGGGACGCAGGTGGCGCTGCTCGGGGGCAGAGATTGGAGGCGGTGCTCATCGGTGGACCGATGGGCAGCGTTGCACTTCCCAATCAATGGGATGTGCCAGTCTGTTACCAGGCTATGGCCGGGCGCAACCTCATTCTAGGCCACGCGGGGCTGGTTGCCGTCCCGGAAGGCACTGACCTCAAGACGCTGTTTGTTCACTGGATTGAGTTCATGGCCGAGGAATCTTGCGGCAAGTGCGTCCCTTGTCGCCTAGGTTCCAGACGCGCATTAGATATAGCCCAAAGTGTAGCGGGCTCACGGTCCCGGCAGCAACTCGAACGTCTTTTCAATATCATGGCGCAAGGCAGTCTCTGCGCGTTTGGCCAACTGATGCCCGGTCCGATGTCCGAGATGTTGCAACATTTCGGCGATCGTATTCTTCAATGACAGCGACAGACCGCCACGATTGATAACAAGACGGTTTCTCCGCAACGAGGAGAAACGATCCTCGACGCAGCCCGGCGGACGGGCCTCGATATCCCTACGCTTTGCTATTCCCCAGGACTTTCACCCGAAGGTGGTTGCCGTATTTGCCTGGTGGAGACCGACCGGCGCGGAACAATTCACGCCGCCTGCCACACATCTCTGCAACCAGGAATGGAAATCCTCACGACTTCTCCACGTATCGATTTGTTGCGTCATGACATCTCTGTCACTTTACCTGTCTGCGCATCCTCCCGACACTTTTCGCCCTAGTAACGTGGGAACCGAAATCGAGCGACTGATGCACCGCCTTGGCCTCCAATCCTCTGGGTTCGGCTACACGGGCGAAGCCGTGCCTGCCGATGAGAGTCATACTTACCTTCGGTTCTCTTCGACACTCTGCATTAACTGTCGGCGCTGCCTGCATGCCTGCGAGGAAATTCAGGGGCAGTTCGTCTACGGTCTTGAAGGCCGTGGCTCTTCAACGCATCTCATCTTCGGTCCTTCCGAGCGTTTTGCGGACAGCCCTTGCGTCTCCTGTGGCGCTTGCGTGGACCACTGTCCTACGGGCGCGATTACGGATATCGACCGCATCGACGCACGTCCACCGGATGCGTTGTACAGTCCACGTGCGGTTACTGCGGTGTCGGCTGCCGGGTGGATATTGAGGTCACCGACAATCGTGTTGCGCGAATTCGCGGTGCGCCCCACGCTCAGGTGAATCACGGACATCTTTGCGTCAAGGGACGCTACGCCCACGGGTTCCACCATTCTGCGGACCGCCTCACGCGACCGTTGTTGCGCACCGGGAAGGTTTGGCGAGAGATCGCTTGGCCGGAGGCAATTTCATGGCTGTCCCGACGCATGCTGGAGCTTCGCGATCGCTTCGGCGCCAATTCTCTCGGAGCATTCACTTCTTCTCGCTCTACTAATGAAGCTGCTTACCTGCTCCAGAAGCTTTTCCGTACTTGTATTTGCACGAATAACGTAGATTGTTGCGCACGGGTCTGCCACTCCTCGACCGCACTTGCCCTTCAAACCGTGACTGGAACTGGGGCCGCGACCGCCTCCTATGCCGATATACCGCTGGCACGAAACATTGTGCTGGCTGGTTCCAATGCGACCGAAGCACATCCAGTCGTTGGCGCTCGCATAAAACAGGCAGTGCTTGCCGGGAGCTCTTTAATCGTCATCGATCCTCGGCGCATCGAGCTCGCGGAATATGCGGACGTCCATTTGCGCCCGAAACCCGGCACGAACGTGCCACTGTTCAACGCGATCGCCAAAATCTTGATCGAAAAAGATTTAATCGACACTGCTTACATTCAGTCCCGCACGGACGGCTTCGCCGAGCTTCGGGAATTTTTGAATACTCTTTCCCTAGCCCAGACCGCGGAAATCACCGGAGTGGCTCAGGAAGAAATCTTCGCTGCAGCTTCCCTCCTCGCGAAAAGTGGCCCAGCTCTCTTTCGTTTCCGGGCTCGGACTTTCCGAGCTCACCCAGGGCACCGCTTCGGTAATGACTCTTTGTAACCTCGGAATGCTGACCGGAAGCATCGGCAAACCAGGGGCGGGAATGCTCCCGCTCCGCGGGCAGAACAATGTTCAGGGCAACGCCGACATGGGTGGTATGCCCAATCAGGTGACCGGCTACCAATCCCTTACCGACCCGGAGGTGCGTGGCCGCCTTGAGCAAGTCTGGGGCATCGCTCCGCCGCGAGAAGTGGGCCTCACCATTCCCGAGATGCTCGACCGAGCCGCAAACGGCAAGATCAAAGCTCTGTGGATGCAGGGAGAGGATGTAGCCCAAAGCGATCCCAACCAGACGCACGTTGTCGAAGCACTCAAAGCCCTCGACCTCCTCGTCGTGCAGGAAATGTTTTTTTCAGAGACCGCGCGTTTTGCTCACCTCGTGTTTCCTGCTGCCGGCGTCTTCGAACAGGAAGGCACTTTCACCAATGGGGAGCGGCGCATTCAGTTGATCCGCTCCGCCGTCCCCCCGCCCGCAGGCGCCCGCGCGGACTGGGAAGTAATTCGCGACGTCGGAAACGAGATGGGCGCGCATTGGACGTACGAAACTCCCTCGGACGTTATGGACGAAATCGCGCGAGTCGCTCCAAAACTTTTTGGGGGCGTCAGCTATGCTAGGCTGGATCCGGACGGATTGCAGTGGCCCTGCCCCTCGCCCGATCACCCTGGCACCGGGACGGTTCATTCGGAGGGATTCCTGCGCGGCAGGGGGCGGCTCGTGGCTCTCGACTTCGTGCCTAGCCCGGAACAGGTTCAGGATGGCTATCCATTCCTGCTGATTACCGGTCGTGCCCTGGAACATTACAACGTCGGGACAATGACCCGCCGGACTCCGAATCGCGATCTCTTGCCTGCGGATTTCCTGGAGATTCACTCCACGGATGCAGTGCGCCATCACATCAAAGATGGACAAACGGTGCAGATACAAAGCCGCTGGGGCTCGACCCGCGCTCCAGCGCGCATTACCCCGCGCGTTTCACCTGGTACCCTCTTCCTTACCTTCCATTTTCCGGAAACGCACGCGAATCTCTTGACCAGTCCCTATGTGGATCCGCAATCGAAATGCCCCGAGTACAAGGTGACGGCGGTCGCGATTGCGCCTAGGGGGGACGAAGCAACCTAGATTTCAATAGCATGGCCCAGCCGATTTGCCCAAATACCTGCGGCCGTTCCAGATGATTCAGCGCAGCAGTTTCACTTCGACGCGCAATGGGATCTCGCTGATGTGACTCACCATCTCTCGGTCCAGAAGCGCGCTTGTAGGAGGTGAAGGCTGTTCTGGACGGATTGTTGGCGATTCGGAAGCGAAGCTGGCATCGTGCGGATCAGTATCAACAAGTCGGCCAATGTAGAGCTACTCAGTGTGGATTTGTGGCCGACCTGTTCTTGCGTGATTAAGTACTTTGACGCAACGGCGTCGCTCAGGTCGTTCGAATACCGACCGTAGTCGAATTTGAGCACGATGCCATCACCAGAAAACTCTCCCACATACGAACCCACGCCCTGCTTTTTGTGGATAGGTGTCAACGCCATACCCCTCGCCATCTTGTTTTCTGCCTTGGTAGGAGTTAGCTTTGGATATTACCCGGCGAGGAGAGCGGCTTACTTGGATCCGATCGAAGCCTTGAGGTCCGAATAGATCGCGCGAATTGAATTTTCGGCGTACAACCTATGAAAAAAATTGGGGTAGTAACCAGCGGGGGCGATGCGCCTGGCATCAACGCGGCGATCCGCGCAGTCGTACGAACAGGAATCGATAAAGGCTGGAAAATCTTCGGAGTCCGCCACGGTTACCACGGCCTCATAAATGATGATTTCGTCCACCTGAGCTCCCGCGATGTGAGCGGAATCATACAGCGTGGCGGCACGATTCTTGGCAGTACGCGCTGCCCGGCATTTAAGACCGAGGATGCACAGGTTCAGGCCATCCGTTACCTCCGCCAACGCGCAATCGATGTTCTGATCGTCATCGGTGGCGACGGTTCTCAAGCTGGCGCGTTTGCGCTCTCTCAAAGAGGGTTTCCGGTCCTTGGCATAGCTTCGACGATTGACAACGATTTGTACGGCTCTGAAATGACTATTGGCGTTGACACGGCGCTAAACGTCGCCCTGGAGAGTATCGACCGGATCAAAGTGACGGCCTCCTCTCACGAACGCGCATTCCTCGTTGAAGTCATGGGCCGCAATTGTGGTTATTTGGCTTTAATTTCCGGGATCGCGGGCGGAGCAGAATGCATAGTGCTGCCAGAAGCGGAAACCGATCCTGAGGCGATTGCCTTGGAGCTCCGACAATCCTATGAGCGCGGCAAGACACACGCTACCGTCGTCGTCGCTGAAGGCGCAAAATACAACGCCGAGAGGCTTTCGAGTTACTTCCAAGAGCATCGCGAACGCATTGGCTTCGAACTGCGAATCATAAAGTTAGGGCATGTGCAGCGGGGCGGAGCGCCAGGTGTGTTTGATCGTTTGTTGGCGACTCGCTTCGGTGCAGCCGCCTCGGAGCTTATTGCCCGCGAGCAGTTCGGCGTTCTTGTGGGGCTCATCAAAGGCGCGATCGCGACGACACCGTTGGCCGACATCGTTGGCAAGCGAAAAGCGCTCGATCTAAGCCTCCTCAAGCTCGCGGATGTCCTTGCTCAATAACAGTTTTGTAAGGAATCATCTCCCCGTCGCGCCAAATGTGACCCACGTCACACTCTCCCGTGATTTCCCGCATGTTCAGACCAATGGCGTTACCGCTACATTGGGAGTTAGGACCTTCAGAATCTAAAGGATCTCACGGCGATGACAGACTCCAGGGCTTTGTCTAGGGTCATTCTTGATGGAAACGAAGCGGTTGCCTCCGTTGCGTATCGTCTCAACGAGGTCATCGCGATTTACCCAATTACGCCGGCCTCCCCCATGGGCGAATGGGCGGACCAGTGGTCTCAGGAGGAGCGTAAGAATATCTGGGGGATGGTGCCGCGGGTCGTCGAATTACAAAGCGAGGCGGGCGCGGCGGGTGCGTTGCATGGAGCGATCCAAGCGGGCGCGTTGGGGACAACGTTCACGGCTTCCCAAGGCCTTCTTTTGATGATCCCGAATATGTACAAGATCGCGGGCGAATTGACGCCTGCCGTGATCCATGTTGCGTCGCGTTCCGTCGCAACGCACGCTCTTTCCATCTTCGGAGACCACAGTGATGTGATGGCGGCGCGGTCAACTGGCTTTGCGCTTCTTGCGTCGAACTCCGTGCAAGAAGCCCAGGATATGGCGCTGATCGCGCAAGCTGCCACGCTCGAGTCGCGCATCCCCTTCCTCCATTTTTTCGATGGTTTCCGCACTTCGCACGAAATTGCGAAGATCGTCCCGCTTTCCGACGGCGACCTGCGCTCGATGATCGATGATGTTCGTGTCCGCGAGCATCGGGACCGCGCATTGACCCCTGACCGCCCGGTTCTGCGCGGCACAGCACAAAACCCGGATGTGTTCTTCCAGGCCCGAGAGGCGGCCAATCCCTTTTATCTCGCAGCTCCGACGATCGTTCAGCAAGTAATGGACCGGTTCGCTCAACAGACGGGCCGTTCCTATCGTCTCTTCGAGTACATCGGCGCACCCGACGCAGAGCGGGTTATCGTCTTGATGGGTTCCGCGGCCAGCGCAGTGGAAGAGACGCTCGACATTCTCCAGTCCAAAGAGGAAAAAGTCGGCCTCCTCAAAGTACGCCTGCTCCGCCCGTTTGCCCTTGAAGCATTTCTCTCCGTCCTGCCGGAATGCACGCGCTCCATTGCCGTGCTTGACCGTACGAAAGAGCCGGGGGCTATCGGGGAGCCTCTGTACTCGGACGTCGTGACCGCAGTTGCAGAAGCATTCGACCAGGGATGGGGCGGGCAAGGAAAGCTCCACGCGCGTCCGCGAATCATCGGCGGCCGTTACGGCCTCTCGTCAAAGGAGTTCACGCCGGCAATGGCCAAGGCTGTTTTCGACGAACTGAAGAAGGAGAATCCACGAAATCATTTCACAGTCGGAATCAAGGACGATGTCACCTTCACCAGCCTGGAATACGATCCTAGCTTCTCCGCGGAAAATCCGCAGGGCACGCGGGCCATCTTCTACGGCCTGGGCTCGGATGGAACTGTCGGCGCAAACAAGAATTCCATTAAGATTATTGGCCAAGAAACGGCATATTCCGTGCAGGGCTATTTCGTCTACGATTCGAAGAAATCAGGGTCGGTAACCGTCTCGCATCTTCGTTTCGGTCCTGAATCCATTCGTTCCTCTTACCTGATTAGTAAAGCGAATTTCGTTGCTTGCCACCAATTTCATTTTCTCGAGCGGATGGATGTTCTTGAGGCGGCGGAACCTGGCGCCGTGTTCTTGCTTAATTCGCCATTTGCTGCGGATGCCGTGTGGAAGCACCTCCCATTGCGAACCCAGGAGCAGATTATTGCAAAGTGCCTGAAGTTCTTCGTTGTCGACGCCTATGCTGTGGCTCGCGAAACCGGAATGGGGTCGCGCATGAACACCATCATGCAAACCTGCTTCTTTGCCATTAGCGGCGTCCTTCCTCGCGAAGAAGCCATCGCTGCCATCAAGTCTTCCATCAAGAAATCCTACGGAAAGCTCGGGGAAGCAGTGGTGCAAAAGAATTTTGCCGCCGTTGAAGCGACTCTTGCCAATCTGCACGAAGTAACCGTACCCGAATATGCTTCTAGTACCTTTAGTATTCTTCCACCGGTTTCATCTCGAGCGCCATCTTTCGTCCGCAATGTTCTCGGTGCCATGATTTCAGGGCATGGCGACACCCTTCCCGTCAGCGCCCTGCCGCCAGGCGGAACTTTTCCGACAGGCACTTCCAGCTGGGACAAACGCAACATCGCTCAGGAAATTCCAGTATGGGACGAGCCGCTGTGCATTCAGTGCGGGAAATGCGTGCTAGTGTGCCCTCACTCCGTCATTCGCGCAAAAGTCTACGACTCTTCGCGCCTCACCAATGCACCGTTGAGCTTCAAGTCCGCCAAACCTCGTTGGCGCGAATTTGAAACCCTCAAGTACACGCTGCAGGTTTCTCCAGAGGATTGCACTGGATGCCAGCTTTGCGTCGAAGCGTGCCCCGTGAAAAGCAAGAGCGAAGCGAAGCATAAAGCGATCAACATGTCGCCTCAGCCGCCGCTCCGAGTTAGCGAAGGTGCGAA
This sequence comes from uncultured Acidobacteriaceae bacterium, assembly GCA_963788555.1. Lineage (GTDB taxonomy): Bacteria > Acidobacteriota > Terriglobia > Terriglobales > Acidobacteriaceae > Sulfotelmatobacter. The sequence continues at coordinate 89,644 of CAWBHM010000013.1, forward strand.
TTGGGAGTTCTTCTTGTCCTTACCCGAGTTCGCGCGCAGCCGTCTTTCGCATACACAAGTGAAGGATGTACAGCTCCTCGAGCCGCTCTTCGAATTTTCCGGGGCGTGTGCAGGATGCGGAGAAACTCCCTATATCAAGCTGCTGACCCAGCTTTTCGGTGATCGGGCCGTGATCGCAAACGCTACGGGCTGCTCGTCGATCTATGGCGCCAACTTGCCGACCACTCCTTACACCAAAAATGCAGCCGGACGCGGCCCTGCCTGGTCCAATTCACTCTTCGAAGATAACGCGGAATTCGGCCTCGGTCTTCGTCTCGCGCTCGATAAACAAGCCGACTATGCTCGATCACTTGTATCGCGTCTCACGGATCAAATCGGACAGAGCGTAAGCCACGAGCTCCTTTCCGCCGATCAATCCACGGAGGCGGGTATTGATGCGCAAAGGGAACGAATCACCGCGCTCAAACAGATGTTGGCCGGTGCCTCCTCAGCAGAAGCGCTAGATCTTCTGGCGATTTGCGATTCACTCGTCAAGAAAACTCTCTGGATTGTTGGCGGCGATGGCTGGGCTTACGATATCGGATTCGGCGGACTCGACCACGTCCTGAGTTCTGGCGCCAACGTGAACATCCTGGTTCTCGATACGGAGGTTTATTCGAATACGGGTGGACAGATGTCCAAAGCCACCCCGCGCGGAGCGGTCGCCAAGTACGCTGCCGCCGGCAAATCCACCGCGAAGAAGGATCTCGCGCTCGAAGCGATGAGCTATAGCGACGTTTACGTAGCGCGCGTCGCGATGGGCGCGAATGACACGCAAACGCTAAAGGCGTTCAAGGAAGCGGAATCTTTCGATGGACCTTCCCTAATCATCGCGTACAGCCACTGCATCGCGCATGGCTACGATATGGTCAATGGCCTGAAACAGCAGAAAGCCGCGGTTCTTTCTGGCTACTGGCCGCTGATGCGCTATGATCCCCGCTTAAAACACGAGGGAAAAAATCCCTTACAGCTTGATTCGCGCGCTCCGACTGTTCCTCTCAAAGACTATGTCTACGCGGAAGCCCGCTACTCCATGCTGGCCCGTAGCGATCCAGAGTCAGCGCGCACGCTTCTGCGTGCAGCCGAGAGTGATGTCGCCCGGCGATGGGAGATCTACGAGGCTCGAGCTGCCATGCCCGGACGTGAGCACGTTCTCCAGGCGCAGCCCGCAGAGTTGGCGCCTTCCGCGTCAAAAGAACTGCAGCCAGCTGGAGCAAAATCATGAACCTAACAACTTCTTATTTAGGGTTCACCCTCAAGAACCCGATCGTCGCTTCTTCTTCACCGTTATGGGATTCCGTTTCCAATATTCGCGCTCTCGAAGATTGCGGTGTTTCTGCCGTAGTCTTGCCGTCCATTTTTGAAGAGCAACTGCGTTTCGAAGGAGACTGTGTCGATCGTGACCTCGCTCGAGGCGCGGAGAGTTTTGGTGAGGCGCTGAGTTATTTCCCCGTTCTTCCGGACTACAATCTCGGCCCGGAAGGCTATCTCGAACTGATTCGCAAAGCAAAATCAGCCGTTTCAATTCCCGTCATTGCCAGCTTGAACGGCACTTCACGTGGTGGCTGGGTTCAGTACGCGCGGCAAGCGCAACAAGCCGGTTGCGACGCCGTCGAGCTGAACCTCTATTCTCTTGTGACGGATCCGATGCGCACTTCCGCGCAGGTCGAAAGCGATTATTGCCAGCTCGTGCGCGAACTAAAAAGTTCGCTGCGGGTTCCCATTGCCGTAAAGATTTCGCATTTTTTAACAGCCCCAGCGAATCTAGCCGGGCAACTCGATGTTGCGGGCGCGAATGCGCTAGTGTTGTTCAATCGCTTTTACCAGCCCGATTTCGACATTGAACTAATGGAAGTTACGCCGCGGCTGGCACTTAGTAACTCGCAAGAACTGCTTCTTCGGCTGCACTGGGTGGCGATCGTTTACGGGCGTGTACAGTGCGACATCGCAGTCACCGGCGGCGTACACACCGCGGAGGACGTCATCAAGTCCATGTTGGCAGGCGCTAAGGTCGCCATGATGACTTCCGCCCTTTTGCAGAAGGGCATTCGCCACGCTTCAAGCGTTCTCCTCGATCTTATTCGCTGGCTGGAGGAGCACGAGTACGAATCCATCCAACAGATGCGAGGAAGTATGAGTTATCGATCCGCCCCGGATCCAGCGGTTTTCGAACGCGTCAATTACATGCGCACTTTGACTTCGTATGTACCTACAAGCAAGTAGTACTCTGCTTGGTTTAGGGTTCAGTTGCTGGCGGTATTTTCAAATTCCTTGGCACACCTCACCCGCCACCATCAGTTATTTCATTGAAGAGTCTCGACGTAAGCCACCAAGTCGTCGACGTGTTGTTGCCCCGTTGGATCTTTTACGGGATCGAGCTCCTTAAAACGAGATCCCCACACAGGCATGTCGCCTGATCCGTGTGCAGCGAGATTCCTGCCAAATTTCACTAACGCCCCAACAAACCCGGATGGAAACTTGCCGTCGTAGCGTTTGGCGAGAGTCGTCAGGTTCGAAGGTGCCGGCTTGAGCGCGATGGCTGCGGGCCCGTTTCCCGTGGCATCAGCTCTGTGGCAAGCCGCACAGTACTTTGAATACGTTTCATGCCCCGCTGTCGGGTTCGGTTGACATGTTTTTGATCGCCTTTCCCCTGCGCCCGCCCGTTGCTCAAGACCGTCGCAAGCACAGCGCTCAAAACAATCCATTTGAGCGCGAAGAGAGGATGCTTCCCGCGTTTCGCCGATGTCTGCATGTGGGTCGTGGCCGAAGTGAATTCTCGCTCGAATACGATCATGGTCTAAGGATTCGCTGCTTTCTGGTTCATGGCTGGAACTTTTGCTTTTCAGAGCAGACACTCCGCGTGCCTGTGACCGAAGTCACACCGGCGCATGTGCGCAATCACCGCCATGACTCAATTCTCGCAGTCAAATTTATTACTGATATGAGCCGAACATAAGCATGTGATCGGGAGGAGGTGCATAGTTGAGAGTTCTGATTGCTGTGGACGTAGTCGCGCAATATGCGGGGGTCGTGAACGAGGCTGCTTCCCGGCCCTGGCCTGCCGGAACATCGTTTCTTTTGGTGCATGTTCTCGATCCTTTTCCATTTGCGAAGGCTCCCATTACTTTGAATCGAGCGAAAGAAGCTGCCGCGGTTCAACTCACGAGCGCCTCACGGAACCTGTCGGACGCCGGGTGGAGGACCGAGACGGACGTGGTTCTCGGGATGCCGCGGCATACAATTCCGCAAATTGCCGCCTCCTGGAAAGCGGACCTGGTCATGGTCGGTTCCAATGGGGCGGGAGCCTTAGTACGGTTGTTTCTCGGAAGTACTGCCAGATCAGTTCTTCGCCATGCTCCTTGCTCGGTGGAGATCGTGCGGCCTTCCGCACATGAGAAGGCCGGGAGCGGGCCTTGTGGGTTGAAACTACTCGTGGCCACGGATGGGTCGGAGTACTCGACAGCCGCTATTCAGTCCGTGGCGAACCGCCCATGGCCCAGCGGCAGCAAAGCAAGAGTTATCTCGATTCCAGAACCGTTCATGCCTCTCGGTGAATTCCCTTACCTTGAACTGAAAGAGATTGAAGCCCAAAACACGGCTGCGCTTCAGGACGCCAAACGATTTGCGGATGTCGGCGCGGATATTCTTTCTAAAGCTAGACTGCCAGCCACCGCGGAAACACCTCTACCGCGAGACAGCGACGCCAGAGAGATCCTCAAGCAAGCGGAGCAATGGCAGGCGCAATTGGTGGTTGTGGCCTCGCACGGCCGCCGCGGATTCGACCGGCTGACCATGGGAAGTGTATCGGAGCACGTTGCGCTGCACGCGCACTGTTCCGTGGAAGTAATTCGGTCGGCCCCGGGCCCAGTTGAGAAGTCGAAGAAAATATCGAAGAAGGGAGTAAAACGATGAGAGTGATTGATGTAATGATGGGAACTCCGTACTACTGCAGTCCAGAGACCAATCTTGGTTCGGCGACCGAACTGATGTGGACGGGGAACTGCGGGTTCCTACCCGTTGTAGGAAACGAGGGAAAGGTAATTGGGATTGTTACCGACCGGGACATTTGTATCGCGCTTGGAACGCGTGGGCGCCCTTCTGGGGACGTCACCGTAGCTGAAGTGATGTCCGCGAAAGTGTACTCCTGCGCGCCAGAAGACGATATTCACGTGGCGCTGCGCACCATGCGAGAAGGGCACGTCCGCCGTCTACCCGTTATCACCAAACAGGGGGCGCTGGTCGGCGTGGTCTCCATGGACGATGTGCTCCTGCGGGCAGAGCCACCAAGTCTGGGCAAGACGCCTGAACTATCGAGTGAGGAGATCGTTAAAACTTTTCGGGCGATCAACGTTCGGCAGCTGCCCCAGGCTGTTGCCACGAAGCGCGCCGTCGCATGAACCAAAGTCAGCTGACGATCGCCTGTACATTTGGCAGCGCCCTCGGAAGCGAAGGCATAAGTGTGCCTCAACAGACTGCCAAGCAGCAAATTCTTTGTTACGTTGTAACATCGAGATTGTTCAGCTCGCTAGGTCGTTGTGTGGCACTCGATTGGGTCATGGCGTCCTCCCTTTTCAAATAGATTCCGCAGCATTAGAGCCCGGTACATCGGCTTGGGGGACGTGATTGAGCGCTATGGCCTAAATTAGTGGATTACGGGCAACCTGGAAGTAATCCTCAGGTCCCGATTATGGTGGAAACCGCTCTTGCGGGTACTGGGAAGAACTTGTCCGGTTTTTCGACTAACCGGAAGTTGACGGTGCGCGCAACGCACTGGCAGTATTCATTTCGTATGAAGGGTTTTGTTTTCCGCATCTTGTCCCGACTGCGCTGGCTTCACAATTCGGAATACGAAGACTGCGAAGGCGAGGGTGCATGCGCAAAGTGATTCTCGGGTGAGCATGAGCCTGGACGGGCGAATCGCGCGGGCGAATGGCGGCGTCGATTTCCTACGGACGCCGAAAGAGCATCCGATCGGAGCGTTCTTCGCGTGCATGGACACCTCGATTATGGGACGCAAGACGCTCGACGCGGGATTGCGGATGACCTATGGCAAACTGCCCAAGATGGCGATGAAGATGTACGTGATGTCGAACACGAAAGAGCCGGGTGAGTGCGAGGGCGCGGTATTTGTGAATGAGTCGCCAGCAGCGCTGGTGGCACGGATTCGCAAGCAGAATGGGACAAATATTTGGTTGATGGGCGGAGGCGAACTGGCGCGCGAGTTTCTGCGAGACGATTTGGTGGATGAGATGTACCTCGGCATTGCTCCTGTATTGCTGGGCGAGGGAATTCCTCTCTTCCCTCGCGGCTTCCCCCAACGCGAATTTGCGCTCACGGAGAACAAGTCGTATTCGCAAGGCTTGGTCGCGCTGAAATATGAGCGGAAAAGCGAAAATCGCCTAGGTCCTGGTAAAACGCGGTTACCGTCCATGTGGATTTAGTCAAAACCACTTTTCCGGCACGACACGCCAGGCAAGTGCAAGCACTTCCGGATTGCCCGTCACTCGGGAAGAACTCACTGATTCGTTCCATCAGTGTGGGGCAACGCCTTCCACGATAAATATGCGGCTCTTCGCTGCGCTTTGCCCGATTGGCCTGATCGCCGCATAGGCTGGCGAATCGTACCACTGACGCGCTTTCTCCGCGCTGTCGAAAGCGATCAGGACGACGCCACACTTTGGCGGCTCGCCCTCAAGGGGCTGGATCTTGTTGCTAAGAACAAGATATTGGTGATTGAAAGGAGCCAGCGTTTCCGGCACCTTCTCCCCATATTTCTGCATGGCCACGAGGTCCGTCACTTCGACTTCCGCGATGACATAGCCAGGTGGTGTCTTCCCTTGCTGCGCATGAATCATCTCGGCGGAAGCAACTCCGAATGAGATACCAGCTAGGACGGCCAGCGTCAGTTTGGAGTTCGTCTTCATGGGCCACTTCCCTTGTGTGTTTTTTCGAACAAGCAAGCCATCGAGTTTAGATGTGTGAGCCCAATAGTGTCCCAAAGAGCGCAGCAAAAACAACGCTGGCGGCTAGTACCCAAGTTACCGATTTTCCGACTAACTAGAACTTGACCCGTGAGTATGAATCCTGGTCATTAGTGCTATCGCGTGAGTACGTCAGCTATAGTTCCCTAACGCCGTGGATAGGGCATGACATAGCAGGGCAGCGAGTACAGTTTGTGGTTAAAGCCACGAGCCGAACCCGAGCTTTCAAAAAGGTATGTGCATTCTTCGGGATCTCACGCGCAACGGGATATAAGTGGGTCAGTCGTTATGAGGAACTTGGGAATTTGCGGGATCTCAAGGAGCGAAGTCCCCGCCCGCACCAAATCCCAAACAAAACTGCGCCGGACATAGAGCGCAAGGTCCTGGCATTGCGTGACAGCCTGGGCTGGGGCGCAAGAAAACTGGCAGCAGTATTAAGGCAGCAGGATATCCGACTGGCCGCAAGCACTGTTCACCACATTCTCCGAAGAAACAAGCGAATCGGAACCGAGGATTCCAACTGGGCGACCTGGATGATTCAGGTGTTGCTAGCTGACGACCCCTTACGCAGCTTCAACGAGAGTTCCCGAACGCCACAGAGCTATCCCGCTTATCGCACTTCATCAGTACCGGTAGACCCCTAGAACGCAAAAAGGCAATGGCGGTGGTGGCTTCCTTGAAGCGGATATCGGTGATAACAACAGCAAAATGTTTGCAGATTCGCCCCAGGGCCGTCACTCGATATTTCAATCGTTACGGGATTGGAGGAACGGCGGAGCTGTTTCGGCGTCGGAGGGCAATTGGCACAGAAATTGATGAACGAGACAGGCAGTTTTTGTTCTCAGTGCTCCACACACCCCCGTCCGCTTACGGAATAAACCCGACATCCTAGAAAATGGACGACCTGCACCGCATTCTGACCGACACTGGGCATCGAATGTCCCATGAACGGATACGTAGGATGATCAAAGCGGCTGGATTCCGGTGGCGTAAGGCTAGAGTGGTACTCACTAGCACAGACACGGATTACCGCGCCAATTTGGATGAAATCCAGAGAATCTTGTCCAACCTGAAAGAAGACGAGGCCTTTTTTTCAATAGATGAATATGGCCCGTTTGCCATCAAAAGAAAAGGCGGACGGAAACGCGTTGGCCCGGGCGAGAAGTATGTGGTCCCACAGCGGCAGAAGTCGAAAGGATGGACAATCATCAGGGCCGCGCTCGAATTGTCCACCAACCAGGTAACCCATTTTTATTCCTTGAAGAAAAACACTGAAGAAATGATTAAAATGACAAATCTTTGCGCGAGCAATACTGGGCGCGGCGCACGATTTATCTTTCCTGGGATGCTGCTTCTTGGCGCATCTCAAAGAACCTGGTGTCCTATCTCGAATTGATTAACGAACGTGCGGCGAGGGATTGCCGTCCAATCGTAAAGACCGCGCCATTGCCAGCTTGCTCGCAATTCTTGAACGTCATTGAATCTGTGTTTAGCGGTATGGCGAGGGCCATTATTCATAACAGCGACTACCCTTCGTTGGTAGAGGCGAAACAGGCGATTGACCGCTATTTCAAAGAACGAAACGAACACTTTAGGAAGTTTCCGAAGCGGGCAGGAGGCAAGATCTGGGGTCTGGAACGCGTACCCAGCGAGATTTCGGATGGACAGAACTGCAAGGACCCTCGGTATTGAATGCCGGTTCAGGCAGCCTCCAAGGGCTAGGGTACTTGTCCGGTAATCGGTAAAGTAAATTACTTTAACCGAGAACGCGGCAATCGTCAGTCCGCCATGCAAGAAAGCGGAAACTGTGCCCCAAAAAAACTGTACCACGTTAAGAGTTCATCTCATCAACTGGGAACAAATCGAGAACAAATTGGGAACAAACTATCGAGGGACACCCGTGAAATAAGTCGATCAACATATACGTAAGTCATTGAGAAGCAAAGACGGGCTAGTATTTCATCCGGCTCATAACCCGAAGGTCGTCAGTTCAAATCTGACCCCCGCAACCAATTTAAGTGATTCAAGGCCGGGCACAGGCGCCCGGCCTTTTTGTTTTTTGAATTCGTTTGAAAGAAACGGAAAACCCAAGACCCGCCCTTTGGAAACCAGGGACGGGGCACCCTCCGTGTCTTTTAATTCTCCAAAGTTGCTGGACGCGTGCTATCTCGCTGCGGCCTAGCAAGGCTCAGGTATCGGCGAGTCATGATGGGAAAGCTTACCGGCGACGCTTTGTGCTGACGCGCTTGGCGGGCACCTTGCTCGCCGATGGGGCCCCCGCTTGCTTCGCCTTCTGCGCCTGGCCCGACTTGGTCAGCACGCGCGATTGTTCGTACATCTCGATCCACTTCTCGCTGGAAATTGACGAGATGAGCTTGCCAATCGGTTCGAGCGGCAAATCGTCCGGCGACTGGAAATGAACGCAACACTTCCCCATGTCGAGCTTCTTCCCCGCGGCTTTGAAGGCCGCCTTCAGGTGCTCGAGCTGGCTTGCACCCCAATACGCGGCCATCAGGTAGAGCGAGCAGTAGTTCTTCTGGGACGATAGCGCGACGTAGCAAATCGGCTGCTTGTTGTAAGTGTCTGGATAGCGAGAGAGGGGGATCGTCCAGCCGATGGTGCCCCAAACGAGGCACTCCTCGTAGCCGCGCGGAATATGCTTGTTCACGAATGCGCGCACCGTTGCGATCGTCTTCGCACGATCGGCGGGGAGCGAGGCAATGTATTGCGCTGGCGTCTTGACGTTCGATGCTGGTTTCATGGATTCGTCGTCTTCCCGGACGGAGTGTATCACCGACGAATGAAAACCAGCGCGCGGCAGGGGCTGTGAGCAGTGTTGTACGATTCAGGATCAGCCCGCGGCAGGTTTGTCTAAATTTTCTGATTCCCACAAAACGAAATCACGGGAATGTTGAGAAAGAGGCCGAACCGGCGCTTCAACGGTGGCCGAAGTTCAGGACAACACCGGCCGAGACGCGCAAATCGTTTTGGATGCCCGGAGTATTGTTCACGCGATCGAACCGCGTCATGAGGTATTGGATGTCGAGGACACGGAGCGCGAAACGCTCGTTGAGCCTGAAGTCGGCGCCGGCACCCAACATCAGCGCGAAGCCATTTTCGCCGGCGGATTGGCTACCGAGTGTTCCGCTTACACGCGCCCCACCCGCGAGCACCTGGCCGAAGGGAGTCCAATGGCGCCATTCGTGCGGGAAACGGACGCGCGGGCCGACCGTATAGGTAAGCAGGTGCCCACTGATGCCTTGAGGCTGTCCTCCAAAGTTGTAGCCGCTGAAATCGGCGGCGGCCTCGAGCCAAGGCTTCGCGTGCCAAGCCACCGAGGCACTTCCACCGTTGGAATTGAAGGACTCGCCTCCGCCATCGGGATCTGCATGAAGGAAGGAATAGCTGACCCCGAGAGTGAGCTTCGATTCCTGGCAGCGGCTGGGCTGCGCCAGAAGGAGAAAAAGGGGCAGGCTCATCCACAGCAGGCTTCGAATTCTCGCGACAATTTTCGGACAATCGAGCATTGTTTGCTACCTCTCACACATGGGCTGAAGTCTCAGCTGGCGAATCTTTTTCAATTCTGGCGCTCATCGCACAATCAGCGTGATCATCGTTGCGTGACTTGCGCTGGCCGACGAAGCGGTGATAACCAGCTGGTAGGTTCCAGCCGGCGTACCGGAATTCTGGAAGGGGCGTGCGCTCGCGCACCCTCCAAGGACGGCCCCCGCAGAGGCTACGGCGAAGAGCAGCAGCCAGATGGCGAATTTCCGGTTGCGGCGACGGGCGAGTCCGGCTCCGCAAAGAGTGAGGCCTACCAACGGGAACCACAGGGCGGCAGCGGATAGGACCACAGGCCGCAAGCTCTTGTTGCGAGAAAGATAGCCGAACTGCGGCGAGGTCGTAATCGTCAAGGTCGCGGTGGATGGTCCACTTCCAAGAGTGAGCACGGCTGGATGGAAAACGGCGCTGGAGTTCGGCGGCAATCCTGTCACCGAAAAGTTGATCTGTCCGGTAAAACCGCCCTGCGGAGTAAGGGTAATGGGGATATTGGCCGGCTGTCCGGATTGGGCGGACGCCGAGCCTGAAGACGAAGCCACGGTGAAATCCGGTGGGCTAACTGTTTCAATGACGGCGCTGGAGGTGCTGGCGCTGAAATTTGCGCTGCCGGAGTAGCTGCAGGTGATGGAATGCGGGCCGGCTGCCAGAGTGGAGGTAGTGAAGGTGGCCACACCGGAAGCGAGCGGAAGGGTGTTCAAGGCCGCGGCGCCGTCAAAAAAGGTGACAGTGCCGGTTGGCGTTGCGGCGCTGGAGGAAACTGTGGCGGTAAATGTGACGCTTGCGCCGATGCCCGCGGAAATCGGGAGAACCGAGACACTCGTAGTGGTCGAGGCGAGGTTCACAACCAGTGAAGTTTGCGCCGTGGCCGCCAAATAATCGGTGGCGTCGGTCGGAGTGAAGGCTACCGATAGAGTCTGCGGACCGGCACCAAGAATCGTGCCAGCCGCAGGGGTATAGACGAAAACCCCCGCGGTGCTGGCCGTGGCGTCAAGCTGCGCGGAACCAATCGCGGTCCCATAGATGATCGCTGTTGGGGCGGCCCAGGTAATTGCGGGGGTGGCCTTGTTCACTGTGAGAGTAACGCTGGCGGAGAGGCTGCTGTAGTCCGTCGTATCCGTAGGAGTAAACGTCACGGAGAGGGTCTGCGAGCCTGCGCCCAGCACAGTCCCGGATGGCGGTGAGTACACAAACGTTCCAGGATCGTTCGAAGTGGCGTCGAGCTGCGTGGAGCTGAGCGCGGTGCCGTAGGCAATGGCGGCGGGAGCGGCCCAGGTAATCGCAGGCGTGGCCTTGTTCACCGTGAGGGAAACGTTAGCGGTGAAGTTGCTGTAGTCCGTCGTATCCGTGGGAGTAAAAGTCACTGAGAGAGTCTGGGAGCCTGCGCCCAGCACGGCTCCGGAGGCCGGAGAATATAGGAACGTCCCAGGAACGTTGGCAGTGGCGTCGAGCTGTGTGGGACTGAGCGCTGTGCCGTAGGCAATGGCGGCAGGAGCAGCCCAAGTGATCAGGGGCGTCGCTTTTGCGATGGTGAAGGTAAAGGTTTGCGTCGCATCTGTTCCGACGCCATTGTGAGCGGTGATCGTGAACGTGTAGATGCCGCCGCTGCCCGTGGTGGGAGTACCACTAAGCGTCGCGGTGCCGTTGCCGTTGTCTATGAAAGTCACGCCAGGAGGCAGAGTTCCAGTTTCGGATAACGCAGGTGCAGGTTTTCCTGTAGTCGTGACGCTGAACGAGCCAGCCACTCCAAACGTGAAGCTCGCGGAGCCGGTGCTGGTGATTGCGGCGGCTTGATCCACGGTCAGGGTGAAACTCTGCAGTGCGTCGCTGCCAACTCCGTTGTGCGCGGTGAAGGTGATGGGATAAGCGCCACCGGTTCCTGCGGCCGGAGTTCCGCTTAGTACGCCGGTCCCGGCGTTGAAGGTCACGCCAGTGGGGAGAGCGCCAGTCTCAGAAAGTGTGGGCAGAGGAAATCCAGTGACCGTTACCGTAAGTGTTCCGGGCGTCGATTCCGCAAAGGCCGCATTGTTGGCGCTGGTGATTGCTGCAGCTTGGTTTACGGTGAGTGTGAAACTTTGGGTGGCGTCCGAGCCGATACCGTTGTGCGCCGTAATGGTAATGGGATAAGAGCCGCCGGTCGAAGCAGCGGGTGTGCCGCTGAGCGTGGCGGTGCCGTTACCATTGTCTGTGAAAGTCACACCGTTCGGGAGCGCACCTGTTTTTGTGAGGGAGGGAGCGGGCGTGCCGCTAGTGGTCACCGTGAAAGAGCCGGCGCTGCCAACCAGAAACAAAGTGCTGTTTGCGCTGATGATGGCGGCCGATTGATCGACTGTCAGCGTGAAATTTTGCACCGAGTCGCTGCCTGCTCCGTTATGAGCGGTGATGACGATGGGGTACGCGCCGCCGCTTAAGGCGGCTGGGGTGCCACTCAGCGTAGCGGTACCGTTGCCGTTGTCCGTGAAGGTGACTCCGGGGGGCAAGGATCCCGTTTCGGTGAAGGATGGAACAGGAGAACCAGTGCTTGTGATCGTGAACGAACCTGCGGATCCCACACTAAATGTCGTGTTGCTTGCGCTGGTGATGGACGCCGACGCGTTCACGGCCAAGGAGGCCGAGGCCGTATTGCCTGTGCCGCCATTGGAGGAGGTTACGGCAGCGGTCACGTTCGTAAAGTTACCGTTGGTAGAGCCGGTGACGTTGACGGAGAAATTGCAAGAGCTGTTTGTCGCAAGAGTGGCGCCGGTAAGCGAAGCGCTGCCCGAGCCTGCAATCGCCGTGATCGTTCCGCCGCCGCAACTTCCCGTTAGCCCATTGGGCGTGGCTACAAAAATATTTGCAGGAAGCGTGTCGGTGAAGGCCACGCCCGTGAGCGCAGCTGTGTTTGCCGCCGGGTTTGTAATCGTGAAGGTGAGCGATGTAGTTCCGTTCGGCGGAATGTTCGAGACGCCGAAGGACTTGCTGATGGAGGGCGGCGCCAGCACAGCGAGATTTGCCGACGCTGTGCCTCCGGTGCCGCCGTTGGCGGACGTTACCGCGCCGGTTGTGTTGCTTTGCGAACCCGCGGTTGTTCCAATCACGTTTACGGAGAAGTTGCAGGAGGACGTAGCAGCCAGGGTCGCAGCGGACAAGATCACGCTGGCCGTTCCTTGCGTTGCGGTGATGGTTCCACCGCCGCAAGACCCGGTCAGGCCGTTAGGCGTAGCCACAAGCAGGCCGGAGGGAAACGTGTCCGAGAAACCAACACCAGTTAGTGAGGAGCCGGCGTTGGTGTTTGACACGGTGAAGGTCAACGTGGTGCTACCGTTCAGTGGCACACTGGCGGCACCGAAGGATTTTGTAATTGCAGGTGGCGCAACCACGGTCACGGAGGAATTCGATGTATTGCCGGTGCCGGCCGTCGTAGAAGTCACGGAAACGCTGTTGTTCTTAACTCCCGCGGTCGTTCCCGTGACGTTCACGGAGAAAACGCAGGAGCCATTCGCCGCCAGCGTGGCTCCCGAGAGGCTCGCGGCGCTTGATCCTGCGGTTGCAGTGATTGTTCCGCCGCCGCAGCTTCCGGTCAGTCCATTCGGGGTGGCGACGACAAGGCCAGAGGGCAAAGTATCGGTGAAGGCCACACCCGTAAGTGAAATGGCGTTGGCGATTGGATTCGTGATCGTGAAGCTGAGCGATGTAGAACCGTTCTGGGGGATGGTGGCCGCGCCAAAGGATTTCGTGATCGTAGGTGGAGACGCGACGCTGAGATTGTCTGTGGCGGTGTTGCCGGTGCCGCCGTTCGTGGAAGTCACCGCGTTGGTGGTGTTCGTGTAGCTTCCCGCGGCCGTCCCGGTTACGTTCACAGAAAAAACGCAGGAGGCACTTGTCGCCAGCGTCGCGGCCGACAGGCTCACGCTGCCTGATGCAGCTATAGCTGTGATTGTCCCGCCGCCGCAAGTTCCGGTCAGACCATTCGGCGTAGCCACGACGATGCCTGATGGGAGTGTGTCCGTGAAAGCCACTCCCGTTAGCGAGACCGAGTTTGCAGAAGGATTTGTGATGGTGAAGCTGAGCGAAGTCGTTCCATTCAGTGCGATGCCGGAGGCGCCGAACGCTTTGCTGATAGAGGGCGGGGCCACGACCGCGAGATTTGCTGAAGCCGTTCCTCCGGTGCCGCCATTCGCGGAGGTCACGGCGCCGGTGGTGTTGCTTTGCGCGCCGGCGGCTGTTCCTGTCACGTTGACGGAGAAATTGCACGAACTGCTCGCCGCCAGTGTCGCTGCCGAAAGACTGATCACGTTCGTCGCTTGCGTCGCTGCGATCGAGCCGCCGCCGCAAGATCCCGTCAGGCCATTGGGCGTCGAGACCAAAAGCCCCGCTGGAAGTGTGTCGCTGAAAGCGATGCCGGTCAGACTTTGCGTGGTGTTGTTATTCTGAATCGTGAAAGTCAGCGACGTCGAGCCATTCAGCGGAATGCTGGCCGCGCCGAATGCTTTGATAATCACCGGCGGTGTGAGCACCGTAACGCTCGCATTCGAGGTGTTCCCCGTGCCGCCTTCCGTCGAAGTCACTTGAACGCTGTTGTTCTTCACCCCCGCCGTTGTGCCCGTAACGTTTAACGACACCGCGCATGCTCCGCTGGCCGCCAGCGTCCCGCCGGACAGAGTTGCGGAGCCCGCTCCAGCCACGGCTGTGGCCGTTCCGCCGCAGGTACTGCTCAAACCGTTGGGAGTAGCTACCACCAGCCCCGCTGGCAGGCTGTCCGTAAACGCGAGCCCCGTCAGCGCGGTTCCAGTATTTGCATTTGAAATGTTAAAAGTGAGCGAAGTTGTGCCGTTCAATGGAATCGTGGCGGAGCCAAAAGCATTGGTAATCGCCGGCGGGCCGGCAACCGTTAAGTTTGCTGACCCTGTGTTGCCCGTCCCACCGTTCGTCGAGCTGACGTTGCCGGTGGTATTGGTGTACTGACCCGCGCTTGTGCCCGTCACGTTCACGGTTGCAGTGCAGGAGGTGTTGGGTGTTGCGATGCTCGCGCCTGATAGGCTAATGCTTGTCGACCCGGCGACTGCTGTAGCGGTGCCGCCGCAGGTATTTGAAAGCCCATTCGGCGTCGCCACCACCAAGCCTGTCGGCAGGGTGTCCGTGAACGCAACGCCCGCCTCCGCAACCGAGTTCGCTGCGGGATTGGTGACGGTAAAGGTCAGAGATGTAGTGCCATTCAATGCGATCGTTGCTGCGCCGAAGGCTTTACTGATGGATGGCGGGGCCACGACTGCGAGATTTGCTGACGCGGTGCCACCGGTTCCACCATTCGTGGAGGTCACTGCGCCGGTCGTGTTGCTTTGAGCGCCCGCAGTTGTACCGGTCACGTTCACGGTGAAGTTGCACGAGGAACTGGCCGCCAAGGTTGCGGCGGACAAGCTCACGCTCGCAGATGCCGCTGTCGCGGTGATCGTTCCGCCGCCGCAAGTGCCGCTCAGGCCGTTGGGCGTAGCAACCACCAAGCCCGAGGGAAACGTGTCCGTGAAAGCAACGCCAGTCAGCGAAGTTCCGGTATTGGTGTTCGACACTGTGAAAGTCAGAGTGGTGCTTCCGTTCAAGGCCACGCTTGCCGCGCCGAACGATTTCGTGATGGTAGGCGGACCCAGCACGGTGACTGTGGCGGTGTTGCTGGTAGCGCCAGCTCCAGTCTCGTTAGAGGAGACCGTACCCGTGGTGTTGGCCTGTGCGCCGGCAGAGATGCCGACCACGTTGACACCAAACGTGCACGATCCACTCGCAGCAATGGTCGCGCCCGTCAGGCTAAGACTGCCCACACCGGCAGTCGCGGTAATCGTTCCGCCACCACAACTTCCGGTCAAACCGTTTGGCGTGGAAATCAACAAGCCGGCGGGAAAGCTGTCGCTGAAGGCTACGCCCGTGAGCGAAGAGACGTTGGCGATAGGATTCGTGATGGTGAAACTCAGCGTGGTTGAGCCGTTGAGCGGAATCGTTGCAGCCCCGAAAGTTTTGGTGATTGTCGGCGCTGACACCACCCCAGTGCCCGTCAGCCCCAGGGTTTGCGGGCTGTTACCAGCGCCGTCGGTGATGGTGAGCGTCCCGGTTCGCGCCCCACCGGCGGCCGGGGTAAAGTTCACGGTCATAGTGCAAGTAGAGTTATTTGGCACTGCGACGCTGGTGCTGCACGTCCCGCCTGGCCTTGCGAAATCGCCACTATTGGCACCGGTAAAAGTGATGCTGGATATGGATAGAGAACTGCCGCTGTGATTGGTGAGCGTCACGGTCTTGGCCGGGCTGCTGGTACTGCCGACGCCTTGATTTCCGAACGCGAGGCTCGTGGGACTGAGGCTGACGGGCAACTGCTGCAGAAAAATGGAAACGTTATTGGCGCCGTTGTTGGTAATAGCCAGGTCGAGACCACCGTCGCCGTTGAAGTCCGCAGTTGCCACGCCGTAAGCGCCGCTCGCGGTGGTAAAAGTAACTGCGGAGCCAAAAGTGCCATCGCCATTGCCTGGCAGAAGAAACGCTTGTCCAGCGGCTTGGTCGGACACCACGATATCGAGCTTGCCATCGCCGTTGTAGTCTCCGGTGACCCCAGAAATCAGATCGCCTGAACCGGTGGAGGGGTCACTATGCAACGTGAAAGTACCCGTCCCGCTTCCGAGAAGAATGCCTACATCGCTAGCATTTACGGCTGCCAGGTCCAGGTGGCCATCCCCGTTGAAATCGGCGGCGATGAGTCCGATTGGAAATCCGCTGGATCCACCGCTGGAAATGACGGATTGCGTCTGAAATGTGCCGTTGCCATTGCCTAACAAGATTGAGACGGTGTTGTCACTCTCGTTGGAGACGGCCAGATCAAGTTTGCCGTCCTCGTTGAAATCCCCCACAACGAGCACCTGCGGCATCGCCCCAACGGCCGGAGTGCTGCCGAACGAGAACGCGCCCGTGCCGTTGCCTAACAGAACGGTGACGGTATCGCTGTTCATGTTGGAAACGGCCAAGTCAAGATGGCCATCTTTATTGAAATCGGCCGTCACGATGGCGAAGGGGCCATTGCCGGTTGTCAAAGAAGCGCCGGTAGTGAATGTGCCGTCACCATTGCCGAGAAGAATTGTCACTCCGCCGCTTCCCGAGCTTCCGGAATTTGCTACGGCGAGATCGAGCTTGCCATCCTCGTTGAAGTCGCCTACGGCTATCCAATTCGCGCCACTGCCTGCGCTGGGCGTGGATTTCACGGTAAAAGTGCCGTCGCCATTGCCCAGGAGAATGGTAACCGTGCCATCGTTCATGTTGGCGACCGCCAGATCCAGTTTGCCGTCACCATTGAAATCAGCGGTTACAATTCCCGTAGGACCGCTGCCGACAGATACGGTGGAACTTGCCGTGGCCGGGAATGTGGTACCCGCTTCGGCGGAAGCCACGGGGAAATAAACGACGTTGGAGATTCGGCTGGTGGGGCTGACCACAGTAATCGAGCCAAGACCGACGGCGGCGACGAAGGAATCGGGAACCGCAGCCGTCAGTTTCTGTGCGCTGACGAATGTGGTCGTGAGGGAAATACCATTCCACTCGACTACCGAGGTCGAGACGAATCCCGCGCCAAGCACGGTGAGGGTAACACCTGTAGCACCGGGGTGAACGCTGACGGGTGACAGAATGTCGATATAAGGTACGGGATTAGGGACTGCCAAGAGGATGGGAGCGGCGAGTGGGGCAAGGAGCAGAAGCGGCACAATTCGAATGGACCGAAAAAGAAGACGGCGGATTGGAAACATTGATGGAGGCTCCTCTTGGGTTGGTCTCGCACAATGCAGAGACCCCTACAGCATCCCAAGAGGAACAACGCGCGGAACAAAGAGGGTATGTGGCCGCTAACGTCCTGCTGCTACCTGTTTGAGGACACTAACAAGCGACGCCGTGTTTCACAAGATCGGCCTTGCGTTCTTGTTCCTATTCGGCAATCCCTGTTATTGAGAAACCTTGTCGGTTCAACTGCTGGCGGAGGTCGTTTCTTTCGAGGTGATTTCGTATTTGAAACTGTCGGCGTCGAGGCAATCGAGCCGGCCGTCGGCTGTTTCCGCCTGGGGATACATGAAGAATCCCAATGGCGCACCCTTCGAGCCAGGCAAAGCGATGTCGTGGGCAAAGTTATACGCCACCCAGTTCATTTCCCAGGAGCCAAACAGGCGGGCGCGGGCCTTCTTTACCAAATCGCCGTCCAAAGGCAGATTGCCGGGAGGTTCTTCCAGGACAACCTTTCTCACGTCCGCGGGATCGACGGGAACCCAGCCGTATCCAGCGAGGTGGACTTCGGCGCGGCAGTGCTGGGCTTTCGTGACTTTTTCCGTGGAGGGTCCGAGGCTCTTGTAGCCCAGGTCAGACTTGGCGACGCGAATGCCGTAAACGTCGCGCGCCGGAAGACCCGATGCGCGCGCGAGGCCGACGTAGAGAGCGTTTAGATCGGCGCACTTCCCGCCTAAATCCCTGGTCTCCAGCATGAAGCGGATATCGCCGGTGCCGCAGCCCCGGGTTTTGGGATTGCGAAACGTGTTGTCAACAATCCACTCGTAGATCGCGCGGGCTTTCTCGACGTCGGTATTTGCGTTCTTCGTTATTTCGCTGGCCGTGGCTTTTACGATTCCATCGGTGGGCAAGAGCTTGGTGGGCCTGAGAAAATGTTCGAGCTCGGCGCGGTCGTCTTTGGGCGCGTTGGCGGGGGCAACAAGATCGATCGCAAGATTTTTGGTGGCAATCTTGCTGGTAACGGTAAGCTCGGGCTTCACGCCAGCCGGAAACTCCGCGGAAACGATTCCGAGGCCATCCGCCTTGCTTTCAGCCAAACTGGCGGAGCCGCCTGGAGCGTTAAATGTGTTGGAGATCGTTTTTTGGAACGGAGATTCATGCGTTAGAGCCGCAGGTACCCAAACGCGCGTAGCTCCGGAAGTCTTCAGAACTTCCACGTGAGTCGTGACTTCAAATGTACGCCAAGGGTCGGAAGCCGGGGGCGGCGCGAAGAAGCGGCCTCCCTTCGGGAGTGTGAGACTAGCGGATACAATGCCTGCAGAGCGTAGAAAGTGCCGACGATCCATGAGCTTACCCTCACGATTGAGCTGAAGTTCTAGATGCTTTGCTTGAGCACAAAGATACTCCCATTTGGTCCGTGCGCAAAATACCGGTCGGAAGACGGAGCCGGCCGAGCGAGCAACCAAAAATGTCCCGCTTGCGATGTGCAGAGTATAGGGGGCGGTCGAAAGTGTCTGTAGTATTTTCGTAGTATCAGCTGAACGCCTGGAATTGACCGTTGCTGTTTACCGCGGCGAAGAAGTTGGCGTCTGGGCAGAACCCGGCGCGAAATGGATTGGAGTGGCGGAGACAATTCCCTTTCCTTCTTGAATGATGACCGACTGGTTCGGCTTCACGTTATCGATCGACTCCTTGCGGCCACTCGGCCAAACAATCTGTAGGCGGGAAATCTTCACAGTGCCAGGCTTGCCCAATCCAAAGGTCAATGGCAGCTCACTCTGCGACAAGTAGCTGGAGCCGCCTTTTACCATGCCCGTCATCGTCGCGCCCGCGCTCGTTGTTAGCGCGACCTTTGCGCCGATGCCATCGCGATTGGACTTGGTGCCGATCAACTTGACGCGCATCATATCGTTTTGATTGGCGTTTTCGTTGCGGAGAAGACGTGCCGGCCCGTTGTTGGAAGTAATGATCAGATCCAGGTCACCGTCGTTGTCAAAATCGGCGTAGGCCATGCCGCGGCCAACGACGGGCTTCTGGATGGCACGGCCCAATTTGGCGGAGACGTCTTCAAACTTCCTGTTTCCAATGTTGCGGTAGATTCCGGCGGGCTGGGCGTATCTCAGTGTTGGCTGAACGACGGCAATATCATCGGAGACGTGGCCGTTTGCCGCGACGATGTCCAGAAGCCCGTCGAGGTCATAGTCCATGAAAAAACAACCGAAGGTTAACGATTGGGCGGTCATCTGAGCCATGCCGGATCGCATGGACTCATCCACGAATAGTCCAGAACCATCGTTTTTATAGAGCGAGGTGCTTTCGTTGGTGAAATTTCCGATGACGAGGCTTGGAAAACCGGAACCGTCAATGTCGGCGGCATCCGCCCCCATGCCGGCGCGCACACGGCCCGAATCGCTGAAGGCCACGCCAACCGTCACGCCGACGTCAGTGAAAGTTCCATCGTGATTATTGTGGTAGAGCTTATTGGGCTCGGTATCGTTCGAAACGAAGAGATCCATCCAGCCATCATTGTCGTAGTCGAGCAGCGCGACGCCCAGGGCCTTGCCTGCGGGATCAAGCAGACCGGCCTGCTTGGTAACGTCTTCGAAGACTCCGTTGCCTTTATTGTGATAGAGGCGCGAGCTTTCGCCTTTGTAGGTTTGCGGCGTGCAGTAGGACTTGTTCTTGTTGTCGAGCGTGCAGTACTGGTCCTTTTCGATGGACCAATCGATGTAGTGAGTAACGAACAGGTCGAGCTTGCCGTCGTTGTCGTAGTCGAACCAGACAGCGCTGGCGGAAAATCCTGGACTGGCGACGCCGGCTTTAGCGGTGACGTCGGCGAATTTGCCGTTGCCCAAATTGTGGAAGAGGTGGTTGGAGCCGACCGTCGTCAAATAAAGATCTTCGTACCCGTCGTTGTCGTAGTCGCCGACCGCGCAGCCTAGACCGTAGATTTCGATGGCTAAACCGGCCTGCTGGGTCACGTCCGTGAACGTTCCGTCGTGATTGTTGTGATACAGAGCGGGGAAAGACTTGCCGGTCTTGTGCTCCGGCCAGTCCATTGAATTCACAAGGAAGATATCTTGCCAGCCGTCGTTGTCGTAATCGAGGAAGCAGACGCCGCTCCCCATGGTTTCCGGCAAGTATTTCTTTCCGAATGCGCCGGAATTGTGTTTGAAATGAATGCCTGCTTGCGAAGTGACGTCCGCGAATTCGATCGGGCCGGAGGGCCTGGTGGCAGCTGAATTCATTGGTGGCGAGACTTCGGTTGAAGGCGGGAGCGCCGAGGGAGATGACGCTGGTGGAGATGAAGGCGCTATTGCTGGGGGCGTCTTTTCGGCGTCGACCAGTGGCTTCTGCTGGCAGCCTGCGCAAACAAAAGATGTTGCCAGCAATAGAAGCAAGCTTGTTTGCAGCTTCCGGTTGAAAGAACTACCCGCTCGAAATCGACTCTTCATGCAGCCACGCGGACGGGGACAGTCCGCCTCGAATCAAACCACATCTCGATCAGCAGAGCCACGGGACCAACAAGGAACAGGGCATAAAAAGGGGCATAGACCACATGCGACAAACGGAGAATCATTTCGACGAGCGCGACCAGCGCAACGACAATCGACTGCCAGAGCTTCGATCTCACCGTCGTCTTTGGATCTGTGATCATGAAAAAGATAAAAAGCTGATACATGGGGCCGGTTAATGGAGCTATCTCGGATTGCCAGGGACTGCCGGTGATGTAGCTGCGCAAAAAAGCGAAAACAATGAAGCAAGCAACATAAGTTCCCGTGATGTGAAAGCGATGCAGCCGCGCAATGATGACGGAACCGAGAAACCAGATCACCAGCATCGGAAGCAAATAGTTACCCCACTGGATACTCAGAGCCGCCACGGTTTCAGGCGCCAAAAAGAGCAGGACCGAAATGCTGAAGTTCGAGGGATTCCAGATGTGGCGGCCGTTCATACGAAGAACGTACTTCGACATGATGGAAACAATGGCGCAAACCGCGTAGGGCCAGAAGGCCGGCGACCGTACGAGTATGCCGACACTGATTCCACTGATGTATGCGCTGGCGAGGACGGGCCACTTGCCGGTGAACATCCGGCCGAGAATCGATTCGGTCAGCAGGCTGGCCACTATGGCCAGCCCCGTTTTCTGGTAGCTCTCCAAGATGCCGTAGGATAAGTGCCCTACGACGAGAATGCAGGTGATGAACATGGGCGCGAGATAACGATTCTCAGCGCTGAAAAACCGCTTCCACTGGAAGGGTGGAAGTGGTTGCGACGCCATCGCAATGCCTTGTTGGCTCATTGAGGTTCCTTTACCAGGTGATTTTCGTTGGGAGCCGGGTTCTCGATCGTCTGGGTTTTACCAGAAGGCCAGTGAATCACCGCCTTTTGAATCTGCGGAAACTTGCCCAGTCCAAAGTGCAAGCGGCGCTGATTTTGCGCGGCGAACCCGCTCCCTCCCGAAACTTCCTGCACTTGCTGTTGGCCATTCCAAAAGACAGTGACCTGCGCACCGATCGCGCTTCGATTGCTCATGGTGCCCTCAAGTTCAAACTCGATCCACTTGTTTTCAGGAATCACCGTGTTTTTGTAAATGAGCAGAGGGCCTCGCTCATTGGCCACGATCACATCGAGCACTCCTTGATTCCACAAGTCTGCCAGGGCAACCGAACGCCCGTCGTAGGTGTCCGTTACACCGACCGCTTGCGCTACATCTACAAACTTTCCACTGCCATCGTTGAGCCAGACATGCTTCGTTTGATAGCCGGACAGACTTCGCCCCTCCATCGCCGGCCAATTCTTCGCGTCGTTGATGATGGCGCTGTGTCCGCCGGCGATCTTGGAAAAATCGTACCAGTAGCTGCGATTGTGATCGAGCGAGACGTAACCGTTCGTCAGATACAAATCGAGCGTGCCATCGTTGTTTAGATCGCCGAACTGAGCGCCGAAGCTCCAGCCACCGATTTCCACGCCGAAGTCCCGTGCCAAGTTTTCAAACTGCAACTTATCGCCTCTCGTGCCCTCTTTCGGCACCCATAAGTTATTTCCCTGAATGAGAACGCCTTCTTCGGAGATGTTCGATACGTAGACGGCGTAGCGTCCCTGATTGAGAATGTCGCCAAAGCTGGCGTTCATCCCGCTCTTCGGAGCGAATCCCACACCGGTTTGTTCACCGACTTCGTGGAAGCGCTTCCCGTCATTAAAATAGAGTTCCGACACTCCGTAATCATTCGCGACGAAAAGGTCGGGATGGCCCGTACCTCGGAGGTCAGCGGCGGCAGAGGCTAAAGCCCACCGGCGGCTTTTGATGCCCACTTTTTCGCTGACTTCCTCAAATTTACCGTTGCCAAGATTGTGAAAGAGATATTTACGGCCGCCGTTTTTTGCGTATTCGAAACTATCGGGCATCATCTTGGTGGAAGCGAGGTGCCAGAGGTCGACGTCTTCCGAATAGTAGCCGCCAATAAACAAGTCCAGAAGGCCATCACCGTCGTAATCAAACCATAGCGCGGTGTTCGCGTTGATCCAAGGAGGCAGTCCAACTTGATCGGTCACACGTGTAAAACCATGACCCGCATCATTGTGAAATAATTCCGGTTTTCCCCACTTGATCAACAAAAGGTCCTCATAACCGTCGTTGTCGTAATCGCCCCAAACCGCGCCCATGGAAACACCTGTTCCGGGACGGTTCACGTCCGCGATGCCCATCTCTTCCGCGACGTCCTTGAACGTTCCGTCGTGTATATTTCGATAGAGCGCGTTCTTCGCGCCTTCCTTGCTGCTGGTGACATAGATGTCCGGCCATCCATCGTGATCAAAATCGACGATCGAGACAGATGCACCCATCGAAGCAACTTGCGGCATGATGTGGGCCAAGCGAGGGTCAAGCGTGGGCGCTTCGTGAATAAAATTGACGCCTGCGGCGTGCGAAACCTCTTGCAGGTAAAAACCATGCCTGGCCAGAGCCGTCTGCAGATCTAATTTCGTTTTCGCTTCATCGTGACGCGCGGCAAAGCGTTTGATGATCAGGGGAGAGATCACCAGGCCTGCGAAAACGATTGCCAGAAGGATCCGTGCCACAATGCTTTGCTTCACTTGGGCGGTGCGCTCCTCAGCGAATTTTGAAAAACATCCGGGGTGACGTAGCGCGTGTGATAGTTCTGCCAGTCTTCCGGATGCTTGCGATAAACGAACTCATCTTCCAGGCGGCCAGGACGCTCAACGTATTCCTGCTTGGCGTGGTACGGCAACGGCAACACTGTTTTTGAAAAGGTCGAGTTGAAGTCGCCGTCCTTGATCCATCCATCGCCAACAAGAATAAAATCGCGTAGCGAGCCCTCCGGTGGCGCGGTTGTTCCGCGAAGCGGAGTGACATCTCGTCACCGGAGTTGACGATGACGTAGCGATCGTCAACGCTTTTCAGCAACTCGCGTACATCGCCGTAGCGCGTGTAGTAGCCGATCAAATCGCGCCAGCGTTGTCTCGTGCCGAGAATCTGATAATAGTCAGGCACTTCCGGCGCTCCAGCATCGGGCCGGTCGATTGTGGAGTATCCGCGGTAGTGCAAGTCCGCGGCTTCCGCGTCGAGCGTTTGTGTTTTCACCTGCGCACCAGGCTCACCCACGGCCCACTCGATGCAGTCCCAATAGATCTCGAGATTGGTGCGCAAACGCACGCGGCGCGGAGTTCCCGGTCGGAAAATATTCGTGAGATTAAAAAGAACCGTCTTCTTGCGTCCCGCCGGAAAGCCGAGATCCGATTGAGCCGCAGTCCAGCCGCCATGACCGTCCGGCACCTCGACGCTCATGCCTTTCGCGTGCCAGCGGTTTCCCTGGGTGATGGCTACGTTCAGCGACGATTCGGTGTCATGAATCGATCCTTGCGCGATCAGGTAGAGCGGACCACTCTTCGGAGCATCATCCCCGAGATCGATTTCGACGAAATGATCTCGCGTGATTCCCTGATACTGGCCGCGGCCGAAAGAGTCCAGGGCTCGTCCATCCAATGTGCTGACAATGTCCGTGACGTCGTTGCCGTTGTCATCGGTGGCGTGCGCGATTTTGTGAGGAGTGGCAACGGTGGTGAACCCAAGTTTCGCTGGTGGGATCACGAATCGCTCATCGACGTAAATTTCCGTGCCCGCGGGATGGTCCACCGTCATCAGCGCAATTCGATCGTAGTAGTAGACCTCCCACAGCTCCGCGGTTATGCGCAGGTCGTAGTATCCGTCGTGCGGAACCAGTTGATCGCGGCGAATCTTGTACCATTCCCCCGTTGCCGCAATCTTTGCAGAGCCGAGCGTATTGATGCGCAACCCGATCGCCGAGCCCCACGGCACCGCGTCTTTGATGAAATCCATCTTCGTTCCGTTCCACGCAAAAAGAAATGGACAGGAGGCTTTCAATCGCTGTTCGGTGACCACTTCCTGATCCGCCTTCACTCCGAATTCCGCGCGCACCGTGCCATTCGGCCAAACTACGCGCACCACTTCCGCGCTCGTCTGATTGCCCAAACCGAAGTGAAGCTGCGGCCCGTTGATGGGTTGCTTCTGAACCAGCAGTCCCGACCGAATTTCAATCTCGCCGCCGACACCGAATGGATTGATGCGCTGATCGCCAACCGCCTGCTTCGCGTGCGGCCGCACCACCTGCCAGTGATAGTTCTTCGAGCCATGATTTACGCCTTGCACCGGTTTGCCCTTGGCATCGAAGCCAAGCAGATCGAGGCGGCCGTCCGCGCTCAAGTCCGCGATATCAAGAATGGTGCTGAGCACCGTTAGACTGAGCGAGAAGTGTGAATTTTGAAGCCGCATCCCCAAGCCATATCAGCGGCGTGCTTGCCGGTTGCCCCGTCAACGGAGCAATGGGGCTAAGTATCAGATCGAGCGCGCCGTTATTGTCCAGGTCCGCGACTTCCAACCGCACTTCGCCCGCCAAGCTGGCGGCTGGATTGGGAACCTGCACGAGCGGCGTTACGCTCCACCCATTTTTTTCGTTAAATGAAACGCTGACGATCGTCTCCGCTCGATTCAACGGCGAGCAAATCTAAAACGCCGTCGTTGTCCGAATCCGCAACGCCCACCGCTTTCACCGTCGGCAGATTTGACGGAAGCGCGACTTCGCGAAATTGCCCCTGACGTTCATTGTGAAAAATGTGGAGCCGCCCGGCGCCATCCACAATGGCCGCGTCGGCGTTGCCATCAGAATCGAAATCCGCCCACGCGAACGCTCGCACCCCGACTATGCCAGGAAACGGTTCGAATCACGGTAAAGGTATCGTCGCCGTTGTTTCGCAGTACCCGCGGAGGACCGTCTTTCTTGCCGAGAACAATATCCAAATCGCCGTCGGCCTCGATGTCAACAGCCCAAGCTCCGGTATAAGACGCATTCATAACACTCTTTGGCAGTTTGGTCGTCGCGGTAACGTCCGTGAATTTTTCGGTCGAATCCTGGCGCATCAGACGCACGCCGCCAGCACCGGCCAGCACCAGATCCGTCTTGAAGTCGTAGTTGAAATCGATCTGCAAGAATGCCTTCCGGCAGCGGTGCAACACCAGCCGGACCGCCAGGGAACGGGAAATTTGCTCCAGTGGACAACCTCACTTCGCGCCCGTTGGCCATCGCGACGACAGGAGCCCCGGCGCTTCCAAGCGCGATCGCGCCAATCCATGTCCAACCTGCTGCATCTCCATCCGGAGCCGTTTTCACGTCAAACCCAATCGCCGTGTCTGAAGGCGCGGGAGCAAAGTCAGGCGTTTCCAGGGCGCAGGAAATGAGTAAAGGGTTCCGCTTCTTCGCCCGGCGGCGCCTTTAAGACAGCGAGGCTCTCGCGAAACTCCGGAACGCGCATGAGCGCATTGCGCAAAAAAGTCGTTCGTGTCGCAGCGGCTCGGGGATTGGGGCCGCCAGCCGCGGTCTGTACCGCGGACAACTGTGCCTTCACTTCGCTTGGCCAATTCTCGGAACGCTGACTAATCTGCCCCAGCATGGATTTCACAGTTGCGGCGTCTCCGCTCTTCGCAGCGATGCGGGTCAGCTCGAGCTGCGCCGCCAAATTTTCCGGCTGAGCCGCCAGAATCTTTCGGATCAACTGTTGATACTCAGCGTCACTGTTAGCGTCCGCCTGGCGTTCCACTTCTTCTGCCAATTGGTAGGCGGCGCGATAGTTCCGAGGATTAATTTCAACGGCCTTGCGCCAATCGGAGATGGCTTTAGCAGAATTTCCGCGGTTGCTCTCCAGAAGTCCGAGTAGTTGATAAATCTGATCATTGTCGGGAGCAAGGCTTCGCGCTCGTTCGATCCGCTGGGCAGCAACATCCAATTTGCGTTGACGGAGCGCCAGCACACCCCAGTTCGCCCAACCTGCCGGCTCGCCCGGCACTAGCGTCGTCAGTTCAGACAGTTTGCTTTCGGCGTGGACATCGTCGCCGACCTGCAGCGCGCCAAGTCCTATGTAAAACGCGGAAACCGCCTCCGCGTATTCCTTTGAAGATTTCTTCGGTAGTTTTGTGCCGCAGCCACAGGCACACAAGACCATCCCCAAGACGCCGGAAACGATTAAACACGTAACAAGCCGGACGCCAAATGAGTGCGAGATCCGCGGAGATGCAGACACTCGGCGGGACATCGCCGAAGGCAGTCTGACTTTGCTTTGCAGCATCAATCCCCTGGATACCCGCGGATAGACGAATAACATATCGATTTGCCCTTCAGTCTCTCACGCAAGATGCGCAACCGCAAAACTTCAGGAAGCTTAGTTGCATTCGAACTTTTCGCAACCTTCGACGCTTCGCGATAGCGGTAACCCACAAAAATCCCACTCCCAAAAACGGCAGAAGATACAGCAACAGGTCCCATCGTCCAAAGCCCGCGGGCGTTGGCACCACTTGCGAAATGGCTTCGCCGCCGCCAGCCGAACTCGTTAGAATGAGGCGCACTTTCCAATTTTCCTGCCGGTCAAACTGAACTTCAGTTTTGTATTCCACCTGGCCGCGCAAATCCACGTGCCATGCGGAGTACACAATCTCAGCCAGCCTGCCACTCGCCGGTTGCATCTCCAATCTGAATCTTCAAGTCTTTCGGGACCGTTCCACCTGGCACGAGATCCACCATGACGAAAAACGTGCCGATGCCAAGATCCGGGTGAGTCCATAGAGAAATGATGTACGGCCCGACACGCTGATCAGTGATGATCGGGAACGGGGGACCATTGTGCGCCTCAGCGCTAGGCGCACAGAGCATCGCGAGCAAGCTCGTCCAAAAGCAAGCAAGCACCGTCGGCAACACCCGGCGATTGCCCCTGCTTTTCATCATTGCTCGCATGCGCGCCATCATCCACCCATCATCGTCGCGCGCATTTCCATCGGCTGAAACATCAGCCACACCGACGCCAACCCCACCAAAACACAAACGGCCGCCCACGGGATAAACGCGCGCATCGGCTGACGGGCGCAATCTTCCTCCGCCAAGGTATGCACCACCAGGAGCGAACCGGCGAATCCCAGCAGGAGGAATCCCAATTCCAGCGGCTGAACAAATCGTGTTGGCAAACCAGTCCACGTCCAGAGAGGCGTCCCGAACAAGTGCACACCCGAGATTGGCGAGGGCCGTTTGGGTAACCGGCACGATGGTGAGAATACCCGTGAAGAAATGGAAGCCGTAGTGAGCCAGCCACATTCCAAAACCAAGTGGCACAAGCGTATAGCTGTATCGCACGGCGAGTGGAACTGAGCGCAGAGTGTACTGCCTCCCAGCACGCGCGTGAGCCAAGCGGCGGCTCCCAGCAAGATCGCAGGCTCGATCACGAGAAATACTAGGAAGATGATGCCCAAGACCGGCGCCGATGATTCACGGAAAGCAGCTTTGCCATCCAAGCTTCAAGCACGTACACCGGGACTAACCATCCCGAACGCGTTGAGAAGCGCACCGAAGCTGAATACGACCGCGAGCGCAGCAATATCCTTGCGGTCGCGAGAAATACCCGATACCCGAACGAATGGGATCGATCATCAGTTCCGCGGCCGGCAGCCGGCTGGTAACTCCGACGTTGTCGTGAGGACACGCGTGCACGCAGTCGAGGCAAAACGTGCAATCCATGTTGCCCACTTTGCGAGGCTGAAAGAGGGCCAGCTCGCAGCCACGCTGAAGGATTACGAGTCCGTGCACATTCCCGGTCGAGTGCGAGTCCGCTCCGACAGAGGTCTCGTCCTCCGGCAACCGCACGTCGCCCACGGATGCAATCCTTGGTCGCGCATCGATTGCAAACACTCTGGTCGCGAACTCTCACCTCGAGCGGAGAGAGCGTCGACGCAATAAAATTGAATTGGCCAATCGGGCAAACAAACTTGCAAAAGGCGGCATGCTTGAACAGTCCGTCAATCAATAGCACCGCGACGAAGTAAGCAACGGCTAGCGACGCCGTCCACCAGGGAGACGACCACAGACTGAACAGTTCGTAGGAGAACAAAATTGCTGCGAAGAGAGCAACAGAAATCCATTTGTTGCGTAACACCCTCGGCCAATTGAATCTGGGGCGAAACAGACGGCGGGCAGCATTTCGCACGAGCATGAACGGACAGGCCAAGCAGAAAAAGTTACCTGCGCAAAGCAACACCAAAACCAGTGCACCGCGGAAGTGAACCCACGTCAGCACGGTTGCAAGATTCTTTGGCGCCAAGGCAGGACCAAGCAATCCGTGAAGGATCATCACGATTGCAACGGCAAACATAGGAACCTGCAGGAAAGTCCGCGAATGCCGCCAAAGTAAAAACCTGCCGATGACGGGAACGCGAAGTAAATCGAAGCCTGGCGCATCTACGGACAGGTTTGCCGGATTGGAAGAGGGCATGGCCAACGCGGTTAGGTCGCCTGAATATTTCGGATATCTATCTCGCGGTCGAAGCTCACTCCGCTTGTCAGCCGAACATGACACAAGATAGCCCAGTCGCCGCGCATCTTGAGGTCGAGCGCACCTTGATAACGGCCCGGCCCTACCTCCTTGGCTTCGCCAAAAACAGGGGCCATCCCCGCGTGAGACATATTGCCTTCGAGCGAAACTTGCGCGCCAACTATCCTGCCACCGCTGGCGTTCTTCAAAGTCAATGTGAAAGTATTGAGACCGATCCGTGGCGGATTTGGATCGCTCTCATAACTGAATACGATATTCTCCGGCACGCCCGAAGAACTGGAACAACTGAGCACTTGCAAATTCGCCAGAGCCAGCAAAACGGAGAGAAACATTCCGAGTCTGCGGTTCCGGACCATGATAGATGCAGCACCTTTGTGCAACTGGGATGGAACCCGCGCGAAAACGGAAAAGAAGGACTAAGCGGCGCAGGCTTCAGCGCCCTTTTCCTCTTTATTCCATTCGCAAGTGCAAACCGATAATCCTTCTTCTCCCTGACGCGGAGACATGTGGTAGTACATCCCAATGACCATCGGAACAAACACGACAGAGTTATAAAAAAGGTGGAGTTCCACTCGAGGGACAACCAGTTGAAGCACGCTGACCGGCACGGGTTTGCCCCAGAAATTGTGGTGCATAGTCGCTTGGGTAATCAGGAGCAAGTGCTCGATGTGGTGCCAGAATTGGATGACCAGAGCCACCGTCCACCACGTCCGGCCCGTTCCTGTAAAGCCCTTGCGCAGAACCCAGATTCCGACGAGCATGACCAAAGCATAAGCGTAGTGGAGAACTTCCGACTTGATCAGCCAGGGGTACCAAAGCCCCAAAAGGCCATTTGCCAGGGGCCGGGGCCATCCCATCACATATATCTGATACGCCTGGAATAGGTGTTCCGCCCAATGACCAAGAACAATCGCCATGAACACTTGAAGAGCTCTCTCATGCCACTTCGAATTCAGCTTGTCGTAGAGACCGGAGCCAGTGGCAGCCGGAAAGTGAGCATTGCTAATCGCAGGAGTGGAAACCGCCATGCTGAAACCCTCATGAACCCATAGTGACGCAAAATTGGGAAGACAACACCAGGACGTCCCCAGCGGGGGATACTTTCACACCGCCATTGGACCATCAATAGTATATTTATATTAGTTCCGGCTTCGGGCTCAGGCGGTAGCAGCCCTTCAATCTCGCACGATGATAGTATTGACGCTGTCAACGTTAAGGATGAAAATGTCTCTGCCCCGAGCAGGTTGTAAGCTGCGATTGCTCCGCAAGAGTCCAGATCGAAAATGAGGGAACACGAAAATGTCTGAGCATCTTGTAATCGCAAACCAGAAACATATCTTGCAGAACCAGAAAGCCATTCTGGCGAATCAGAAAGCCATTAAGGCAAATCAGGAAACCATCAAGAAAAACCAGGCGTTGATCCTAAAGAATCAAGGCACTCTGGGCACGATTGTGAAAAACCAGAAGAAGATACTGGCCAAACTCAAGTAGCATTCGCCTCTCGGCCGGGAATTCGCATCAGGCTCAACTTTGGTCAGCTCCACTCTAGCTATCAGCTTTGAAAACTAAGCAGGTTTGCCACCCAACACAAACAGCTCAATCGCTTTGGCGAATCCTTCCTCTTCATTGGTGGCGGTAACGTAGGTGGCTGCCCCTTGTACTTCCTTGCTCGCATTTCCCATAGCGATGCTCATTCCGCTTTTTTTGAACATTAGGATGTCATTTGGCATATCGCCGATCGTTGCAATCTGGTCGGCAGGGATGTTCAACATTTTCGAGATGGCAAGCACTACCTCACCTTTGTTCGCCTGCGGATGGGTCACATCTAAATAGTAAGGCTGAGAGCGTGCCGCAGAGATGTGGGTTCCGCCGACTAGCTGAACGTCCTTTTCACATTTCGCGACGCCTTCCAGGTTGTCGCTCACGCCGACAATCTTTGCAACGCTCCCGAGAAGCCCGTCGAAATTCTTCACCACTTTCGGTGGGAACTTGACGGTCCATTGCTCACGGGCGACATGAGGTGCATTCACGTCGCGCACGAACCAATCCGTGGCCGTATAAATCCACACATCCAGACCGTGCTTTTCGATAGCGTCGATGACATCTTCCGGGATTCCGGCTGGAAGGAACTTTTGATCAACAACGGTAGAGAGGTCAGGCTGAATCAAAACCCCTCCGTTGAACGCCGCCAGAGGCT
This sequence comes from uncultured Acidobacteriaceae bacterium, assembly GCA_963788555.1. Classification (GTDB taxonomy): domain Bacteria; phylum Acidobacteriota; class Terriglobia; order Terriglobales; family Acidobacteriaceae; genus Sulfotelmatobacter. The sequence continues at coordinate 121,048 of CAWBHM010000013.1, forward strand.
GGACGAGCTTTAGCGGGCCGATGAGCATAGCCATGCCGCGCGGTGGCCGACCGCTCGTAACACTGAATTGAATTCCTTTTTCGTGCAATCTAAGGACCGCATCGGCGGCGCGCTTTGTCAACACCTTTTCCTGGGTGACAAGGGTTCCGTCGACATCCGCAATCACCATCTTAATTGGTTTTTCCGTCTGACTCTTTTCCGGCGTCATATTAGACCTCGTCTAGTTTGCTGTCGTGGCTCGATTCTCTATTGTTCTCCGGATTTCCACAACATAAGGGAAATGCCGGCCGCCTCTCATGGAAACGGCCGAGGGCCAGACCACTGGTATTAGAGAGTTCTTATTGGTTAGGTTCGTGCACGTATTTCTTACGCCGCTATCGCCGGAGATCCCGGCAAGATCATTTGCCGCTGACGGGCTGACCGTCATGAGAAAGAAACCACCATGCGCAGAGTCCTGAATCAAGACGAAATCGATGCGCTCTTTAGCGCCGCGCAGCCTAACCGAAAAGGTGAACCGGTCGCGAAGAAAAATGTCGAAAAGTGTGACCTAGGCAAATCTAAAACACTCTCGGCCGAACAGATCCGCGTGGTGAACACTCTCCATGAATCCTTTGCGCGTCGGTTGAGCGATTCTCTGGGGACCTATCTGCGGACGGGATGTGAAATGAATCTGGTGGCCGCGGAACAGCTTCGCTATAGCGAATTTCTGGGGCGAGTTCCCGAACTATCCTACTTAGCCTCGCTTCGCATGCTGCCAATCGACGCGGGGGCCCTTATCCTGATGGACCTGTCTCTGGTTTTTCCGATTATCGATCTCGCCCTGGGCGGATCTGGGGGGGACGCCACCGAACCGCGCGACACAACGGAGATTGAGGATCAGATTATCGAAACGGCTATCAGCCTCATCGCACGCGATCTCCAAAATGCGTGGGCGCCAGTGGTCGCTTTTGACATTCAATTCGACCAACGGCAGCCTCTCTCTCAGGCGCACGCGCTCATGCTGCCGAATGAAAGAATTCTTACTCTGAATTTCGAGATCCGTTTGCTGGATTTGCGAGGCGCCCTAAATATCGCGCTGCCAGCGGTTGTCGCTAATGCCTTATTGCGAAAACTATCTACCCCCGGCTCGCTGGGAGAGCGGATCCCTTCCCGAAACACGAGGCGCAGGATTCGGGAGAGTCTTCTGGATGGCACTTTTCTGGCCGACTTGAGTCTTCCGCTTAGTTCTTTGACTGTCAGCGAATTGGTGAATATCGAACCGCAATATGTGCTCGTGCTTCCAAATCGTGCAGACAAGCCGGCTCAATTGAACATTGCGGGAAAGCCAATGTTTGAAGCGCATCCCGTGCGTCGCGGTCCGCACAAGGGGGCCAGAATCGAAAGGCGCATTTCGCTCCAGCAAACAACGTCCAAAGAATGAGAGGCTGGAGAGAGAGAGGGAGATTGGTGCAGGTATGCATGGCTGATTTCATTCCAGCATTTCTGTGCCAATTTGGGCTTGCTTCCGTTCGATAAATGTCATTTTGGATATGGCCCTAACTCGGACCATATCCAACAGGCCACATCTGATTGCGTGCGCTATCTCGACGGCAGGTGTTCTTCCAACAGTGATAACTGGCGGAGACGATTCGATGGAGATCGCCGCGACATCCGAGAGCATCATCGTTGTCCTCGCAATGGACGGTGCTTGATCTGGGCACTCGTCGCGCACATGTAGCAAATAGCGGGCGCTTCCACACTCTCTGAGCCGTCCTTCGGCTCGCAAGTAAACTCTCACGAGTTGCCCGAAGCCACCGAGCACATCACAAGCGATCCATCCATCGGCCGCAATGTATTCGCCGAGTCGTCACCATTTGCCGAAAGACTCTGTCGGGGTCCTGAGCTATCTTAGCGATTCGCGAATGGTGGGGTGGAAACATTAATACTTGCGAATCGCTCGTCACTCGCCTCCATCCAGGCTCGCTGAGGGTTTGCCCGGGCGCTCGCATCCGGCTTGCGTAGGCAACATGCGGAGCGAAGAATCCCGCCGGTCAGTCTCATAGCTAGCGGCTGGCTGCAGGACGGGCATTTGTCTGACCAAGCCCCCCCGCAAGCGGGGCACTTCTTGAGGATAAGATGTGCGCCATCGACGGACTCGCCGTTTATTCGGCGGTCGAGAACGAAGTGACACTTTGGGTTTTTACACACTAAGAAATGTTCCATGGGGAAAACCTCCTTTGAGGGACAGCGTAGGGATACTCCCGCACGGTCAGGTCGTCAATATAGTAGATATACGTACATTCCCAAGTTCGCTATGAGGCTTCCCGCCTGCAGACGAGCAAAGACTCGAAAACGCAGATTCCCTGTTTTAGGTACAGTACCGCTTTCTCAATTCGGTTATGGTAGAAGTGGATTTGCTGTTCAACTCCAGCGAACTAGCTTCTGGGAAAGAGAGTGATCATGCCACTTACTTTTCGGTGCCGGATATTTTCGCCATACCAGCCCATTCTCTCGGCTTCTTTGCTCGCACTCTTACTATGTTCGCCAAACATGGCTCAAACACCGTCCATCGCTGCCACTCCTCCGATGGGTTGGAACAGTTGGAATCATTTCGCCGGCAAAATCGATGACGCCACAGTGCGTGCTCAGGCGGACGCCATGGTCTCCACCGGAATGCGAGACGCGGGCTACCTCTACATAAACATTGATGACACCTGGGAAGCCGAGCGCGACGCGCAAGGCGTCATCCACACCAACAGCAAGTTCCCCGACATGAAAGCACTGGCGGATTACGTTCACGGGAAAGGGATTGAAACTGGGAATTTACTCATCACCAGGCCCGAAAACCTGCGCCGGGTTTGCGGGGAGCTACGGCCACGAAGAGCAAGACGCGCAAACCTACGCGTCCTGGGGCATCGACTATCTAAAATACGATCTTTGTAGCTTCGGGAAAATCATGGAAGGTTCTGGCTCCCCGGAAGCAGCCCATAAACTGATGATCGACGCGTACACGAAAATGCATCAAGCGCTACTCAAGACGGGCCGTCCCATCGTTTTCAGCCTCTGCCAGTATGGCGCGGATGCCGTTTGGCGCTGGGGCGCTTCCGTGGGCGGGAATACTTGGCGGACCACCGGAGACATTTCCGACAAATATTCAAGCATGACGGAAATTGGCTTTGGTCAGGCGGGCCTTGCCAAGTTCGCCGGGCCTGGGCACTGGAATGATCCGGATATGCTCGAAGTCGGAAACGGCGGCATGAATCTCGAGGAGTATAGGACGCATTTCAGCCTCTGGGCGCTGCTTGCCGCACCGCTTCTGGCTGGCAATGACATGACCAGCATGAAACCGGAGACGGTCGCTTTGCTGACTAACCGCGAGGTGATCGCGATCGATCAAGACCGCCTGGGCAAACAAGCGGACCGCGTTCGCGCGGAAGGCACCCAGGAGATTTGGGCGCGTCCGCTGGCCGATGGCTCCAAAGCCATCGGCATTTTCAACCGGTTCGATTGGCCACAGACGATCGATATCAACTTTCGGGAATTTGGATTCAAAGGTAGTGTGAAAGTGCAGGGACATCTGGGCCGCCAAGGATCTGGGCACGCTATCCGGCGACTACGCAGCGCATGTGCCGGGTCACGGCGTGGTTCTGCTGCGGGTTTCACAGTAATTACGTTGCGCTAAACTCCGTTGCGCGGCCTTTGCACACGGACAAATCGGGTGTCCTGGATCGGCTCCGATTCGCATTCAATAGCAAGCGTAGTGACTGGTTGGTCTGGCGCGTCGTTCGGCAGGCCAGTAAATCGCACGCGGAAGCGATCCTGCTCGAACTTCACCTCTTGACCGGACGCAAAAAGCCTCGCCGATTTTACTTTCGTCATTAGACCCGCCAAAGCAACCGTATCGCCCGGCCAGAAATGAACATGCATGTAAAGCGTGTTGCCCTTACGCGTGAAACCTGCAAATTCCGATGCGTGCACCTGGCATCGATCCGTAGTGTGAATGGCATCGCCGTTCCGCGACATCCACTGGCCAACTTCCGTTAGCACGCGTACCGACTCTTCCGGAATCGAGCCATCCGGCTTAGGGCCGATATTGAGCAGATAGTTCCCGCCGTCGCGCGAACACGAAATGAGATTCCGAATCACAGTCTTCGGGCTCTTCCAATTGTCGTCAGCGCGATGGTAGCCCCAACTGTCGTTCAACGTCATGCAGCTTTCCCAGGAGCGGCTTCCCTTCTCCGCGATAATCTCTTGCTCCGGCGTCGAAAAATCTCCCGGCAAGCCGTTTCGATTGTCGACAATGATGTCCGGTTGCAGTCCGAAAACCATCTTGTTCATGCGCTCGGACTCCCACCCCACCGCATCCAGCGGCCAATCCACGTCGTACCAAAGCACATCTATTTTCCCGTAATTGGTCATCAACTCACGGATCAGCCCATGCGTGTATTCGACGAAGCGCTTGCGTGCTTCCAGATCTGTGGCGCACCGCGCCCCATCCGGGTGGTGCCAATCCATCAGCGAATAATAGAACCCGACCCGCATTCCTTCCGCCGCGCGCTGCCTCGACGTACTCCCGCACCAAGTCGCGCCCCGGCCCCTGTTTCGGCGCACAGTAGTTCGTTAGCTTTGTATCGAAATTGCAAAATCCTTCGTGATGCTTCGTGGTCATCACCATGTATTTCTGACCAGCGGCCTTTGCGAGCTTGGCCCAGGCGCGCGCCGCGTTGGGCTGCGGCTGAAATCGCTTCGCCAGAAGCTCGTATTCACTTACCGGAATGCCTTCTTCTTCCATCACCCATTCATGTCGGCCCAGGACGCTGTACAGACCCCAGTGAATGAACATGCCAAAGCGCGCTTCGTGCCACCACTTCATCCGGCGCACACGATCCGCGTCCTCCGCGCTCCGAAGCCGCTTGAGGATTGGGCGCATGGCTCGTCAGGCAGGCCGAACCCTGCAGCCGCACTGGTTGAACCGCCTAACGCCAGTAGTGAAGCGCTCGTGCCCAACAACCATTCGCGGCGCGCAATCCGATTCGGTCCCATGGTTTCGAACCTCCTTGAAAAACTATTTCAGCTATTCAGAACAACCTCGGCAGGCAGGCCGAGGAATAATGGGCCTTCGACAACTACTTTTCAAGCTTGAAGATTCTTTCCGTCAACAGCCACTTTTCCCCGGGCTTGGCCTCCGGAAGCGGCGCCTGGAACTTCCACATCAGCTCTTCCCACTCTCGCACCTTCGGATTCTCGCGGTCCGCCGCTGCCTTTGCTTCGAACGAGAATTTCTCATTCACTTCCATCACCATGAACATACGCGTGCCGAGCAGATAAATCTCCATGTCCTCGATTCCCGCATCTTTGATACTCCGCGTAATTTCAGGCCAGATTTTCTCGTGGTAGCGTTTATATTCCGCCATCAAGTGCGGATCATCCTTCAAATCGAGCGTTAGACAATAGCGATTGTTCATTTTGCCTCGGCAATTGCCGCAGGGGCCGTAACAGCCAGCGCGGCCTCGGGCTTGTAGCCGCGCACCGCGAAGTAAATCACATATAAGTAGCAAATCAGCGGCACGATAAATGCCCTCTGTATGTTGCTCTCATCCGAGATCTTTCCCATCGCCGCCGGAAGCAGTGCGCCCCCAATAATGGACATCACTAGCAATGACGACCCGAGCTTGGTCAAGCTTCCCAAGTTCTTCAAGCTGAGAGCAAAAATCGTCGGAAACATGATGGAGTTGAAAAACCCGACAAGCACAATAGCGATTACGGGAGCCAGTCCCGATGCCCCGATCCCAATCAACAGGCACGCCACCGCCCCCATCCCGAAAATAGCAAGTAACTTGGGGGCGGGAATGCGCTTCATCATCCACGATCCGGAAAATCTCCCGATCATGAACCCCGTCTGGTGCGCCACCAGAAACAGCGCTGCCATTTTCTCGGGACTGTCTGGAATGAGATGCGTCACGAAACTGGCGTTTGAGCCCTGATGCCCGGCCAGAAATTGCGAACCCCAGGCCGCCATCTTATCGAGAGTTAGCGGCATGGTATGTTTCACGAAGCGAATCACAAAGCTGCCCACTCCCACCTGAGCACCCACATAGAAAAATTGGGCGATCACTCCTTTGATTAAATGCGGATGCTTCCTCACTTGGCCGAGGCCCTTCCCTTCGACTTCCTCGGCGTCACCAACCTGGCTCGCGGCCACCTCCGGCAAGTGTGCAAAATAAATGAGCGCCGCAACCAGCAGGAAAATCGCGGTGATCACCAGGTAAGGCACTTTCACCATGTTGGCTTCCGATGTGATGTACGCCTGAACCTCTTGCGGGCTCATTGCCGCTCGTTGAGTTGCGGTGTGCTCCACCCCGGAAAGAATGAAAGCCGCGCCCAGCGTCGGCACGAGCGCGGCGGACACCGCGTTGAAGGACTGCGCGAAATTCAACCGCCTCTCCGAACTCTCCGGCGGCCCGAGCACCGTCACATACGGATTGGCTCCCACTTCCAGGAAGGATTGCCCGGACGACATGACAAACAGTGCAAGCAGAAAAAACCAATACTGCCTGGAACTGGCCGCGGGCAAAAAGAGAAGAGTCCCCGTGGAACAAATAAGCAGCCCAATCAGAATTCCTTTCCGGTACCCGATTTTCTCCATGATCCGTCCGGCGGGGAAAGCCGCCAGACAGTAGCCGCCGAAGAATGCCACTTGAATAAACGACGATTGAAAATCCGTCAAATCGAAGGCTTTCTTAAGGTGTGGAATCAGAACGTCATTTAAGTTCACTCCGATAGCCCAGAGGAAAAACAGGCTGGTTACCAGAATGAACGGTACAAGATATTTTCTCTCGGTGATTGGCGCGGATGCCTGTGTCATTGGCTCTCTTAAGTCAAAGCGCGGTCGAGATGAGTATATCCCCCGTCGACAAATACATGTTGCCCGGTAATATGCGAGGCTTGCGGCGAAATCAGGAACAGCACCATCGCCGCGATTTCATGCGGCTGCGTCATGCGCTTGCCTAGAGGAATCTTGGAAACAATGTGCGCCAATTTTTCTTCGGGGTTCGGAAAGGTGCTCACCCACTGCGTGTACAACGGCGTAATCACTTCGGCAGGCACCAATGCATTCACGCGAATGCCGCACCCTAGCAGTTCCGCCGCCCAGTCTCGCGTCAAAGACAGAATCGCCCCTTTGGCTGAGGTATATCCGGACGTCCCGCCCTGTCCAGTGACCGCCACTTTCGACGCGATGTTCAATATGCAGCCCTGCGATTTCTTCAACGCAGGCAAGGCGAAGTGCGCCATGTTGTAGTAGTGAAAAAGGTTGAGCCGCAGCGAACTCACATATTTCTCAGGGCTGCCGTTCTCCAGCCCCACGTTGTCATTCGCGCCAACATTGTTCACCAACACATCCAGCTGCCCGTACTCTTTCAGCGTCTGCTCGACAGCCATGCGGCAGTTTTCCACGGACAACACGTCCGCGCTGATCATGCTGCACGTTGCGCCACTAATCACCAACTCCGTCTGAAGTCGCTTTCCCGCCTCTACATCCTTGTCCACGAAAACCGGGATCGCGCCCTCCCGCGCGCAACCACGCGTGATCGCTTCCCCAATCCCTTTGCCCCCGCCAGTGATGAGGACAACCTTGTCCTTAAGCTGCAGATCCATGCGTAGCCGCCCTCAATCCATAAAAACGAATTGCATTCCCGCCGAATATATTTTCTTTGTTGCCGACCAGAGTTTGCCACCACGTAATTCTCGATGATCTGCTTCACTTGCCGATAGCTCGCGGCCAACAGGCACACCGGCCAATCCGAACCAAACATTAATCGCTCCGGCCCAAATGCTTCGAATACAACATCCAGGTAAGGACGCAGACTCTTCCGCCTTCCAATGAACCCAATCCGCTTCCGTCACCATGCCGGACAACTTGCAAAACACATTCTTATTCTGCGCGATCGTTTTCATATACGAAGCCCACGGCTCTCGGCCACCCGCCTTGATCGGCGGCTTCGCCAAATGGTCCACGACGAACGGCTGCTCCGGAAAACGGGAAACAAGTTCAATCGCCGCGGGAAGCTGTTTCGGATAGATGAGAATATCGTAGGTGAAGCCAAAATCGCGCAGAAGAGAAATTCCGCGTGTGAAACTCCCGCCCTACAAGAAATTGGTCGTCGGGCTCGCCCTGCGCAATATGCCGAAATCCGCGCAATTTCTTGTAGTGCGAAAAAAATTGCAATCGTTCCTCGGAAGCCGGCGAACGCAAGTCGGCCCAACCCACCACGCCGGCAATGCGTTCACTGCGCTTCGCTAAATCCAAAAGAAAAAGCGTCTCGTTCTCGGACTGGTCGGCCTGAACAGCTATCGACCCATCGATACCGTTCGCTTTGCACTCATGTTCGAAGTCCTCCGGCAGAAAATCGCGCTTCAAACGTGACATTTCGTCCGTGATCCAGCCGTCACGCGCCGGATCATATTTCCAGAAATGCTGGTGCGAATCGATGGTCATCCGCAGCGAATCTCCCTGCAAACCAGTTCACCGGCCGTCAAGATAATGCGTTTCCGTCAAATTTCGCAACCGCGCAGCTGCGCCCTCCGCCGTGATGTCTCGCTGCGGCCCGGCAAGCAGTTCGTATCCCACCATAAACTTCTGCACCGTAGCAGATCGCAGCAATGGCGGAAAAAAGTGAGCGTGGAAATGAAACTCAGGGTGATTCTCCCCGTCCGTTGGTTCTTGATGGAAGCCCATCGAATACGGAAACGCCGTCTCGAACAAATTATCGTAGCGAATTGTCAGTCTTCTCAGAATATCTGCGAGACTGCCTTTCTCCGCATCATCCAACTCCGCAAGGCTCGCCAGATGCCGCTTGCTTAAAATCATCGTCTCAAATGGCCACACCGCCCAGTAAGGCACAAGCGCCACAAACCCGTCATTCTCACAAACAACCCGCTTCGCCATCCTCAATTTCCATCTTCAAGTACGCGCACAGCAAGCACTTCCCGTTGCCTGCTAAAAACGCGCGCATAGCGGCTTGCTCTCTCACGGGAATATTCGGCAACTCCTCATTCGCCCATATCTGGCAATGCGGGTGCGGGTTGCTCGCCCCCATCAGCGCGCCCCGATTCTCGAAGATCTGCACGTGCTTCACCCAGCTCACTTCGCCCAATTCCCGGTATTGCTGCGTCCAAACCTCAACCACCCGCTTCACTTCCTTCTGACGCATCCGCGGAATGGTGAGATCATGCCTGGGAGAAAAACACACCACACGGCAAATTCCGCGCTCCACCCGCGCCACGATGAGCCCATCCTGGTCCATCTCATTCGGAGCCACATTCGGCAGCATCGCGGGGAAGTCGTTGTCAAAAACAAATGTTTCGCTATACGCAGGATTCCGCAGTCCTTCCGCCCTCGCATTTCCGGGGCAAAGGTAGCACTCCGGATCGTATTCAAGGGCCGGCGCCGGCGCTGTCTTGTCGACCTTACCCAACCACGGCCGCTGCGTCCGATGCGGCGAAACAAGCACCCATTCCCGCAGCAGCGGATTCCACCGTCGATGCGGCGTTGTTCGAAAATCCGTCCCGCTCATATTCTGTTTAGCCGGCTCCAGGTAACATTCAGCCTGTGGAGTGTACTTCGATTTGATACAAAGGAGAATCAATACAGTAGGGTGGCGCGCCCGGAGAGATTCGAACTCCCGACCCTCTGGTTCGAAGCCAGATGCTCTGATCCGCTGAGCTACGGGCGCGTAAAAGCGATTATAACCGCTGATATCGTGTTACCGCCAACGGTCTCTTAAATTTCTCCCGTGTTACCATTCCGCTCTGAACAGGAGGAGTGTGTGCGCATTCGGTCCGTTAGATTCGCGGCGTGCTTTCTGATTGCGGTGGTTAGTTGCGGATTTGTGATTCCTGCCAGTGCTGCCGCGCAGGGAATACCCTCAAGCCAGGCGTCCCCGACGGATGATGATTTCTCCGGGACCGTCGATATCGGCAACGGACGGAAGCTTTTTCTGGAATGCCACGGTGAGGGATCACCGGCCGTCATCCTGGAGTCCGGTTTGCGAACGAGAGGCGATAATTGGGGCCGCGCGGATTTGTTGACGCACGGCGGCGCACCCCGTTCTGCCGGAGGTGGCGAAGTTCGCGCGCGTTTGCACCTATGACAGGCCCGGCACAACGCTGAATCCCGGGGAAGTGAGCCGCAGCGATCCGGCGCCGATGCCGCGCACCGCGCTGAATGTGGTGCGCGATTTGCACGCTTTGCTAAAAACAACCCGGATCCCGGGCCCCTATGTATTGGTGGGACATTCGTTTGGTGGACTCTTTGTTCGACTCTATAGCGCGCTTTATCCGCAAGAGGTAAGCGGGCTGGTTCTTGTGGACGCGCTAGCGGAGCAAATCAAGCCGCTTTTAAAGCCCAGCGACTGGACGACGTTCGTGGGACTGAATTCCGAGCCGCTTCCCGGTTTTGAGAAGTATACGGCGCTCGAAACGATTGATTTTGATATGAGCTTCCAGCAGATGGAACGCGAGATGAATAACGGACCGATGGAGAAAATCCCCACCGTAATTCTAGTGCGGGGACTGACGGTGAAGATGCCTGCCACGGCCCCGCCAAAGTTTGCGAGCGTGCTGGAGCCGGCGTGGCGCAAATCCGAAGAGCAGATGGCAGTGGCGGTTTCGCACATTCAGTACGTCATCGCAAAAAACAGCGGGCATTACATTCAGTTGGACGAGCCAGCGCTCGTCGTGAAGGCGATACGCGACGTGGTGGATCGGGTGCCGCATCGATGAACGATGTGCCGTTTCGACGCACGAGGTCCTGGGCTCAACTTGTATCACACAACGTAATACCGCTTCATCCCACGGCTTGCATGGCGGAGACGAGTTCGGGGATGTCGATTTTGATGAGGGTACCCTGGCCTGGGCGGCTTTCGATTTGCAGGTGGAAATCGGCGCCATAGAGGACGCGGAGGCGCTCGCGGACGTTGCTGAGGCCGATGCCTTCGACATAGACGTGGGGCATTTTTTCTTCGGAGATGCCGACGCCGTTGTCTTCGATTTCGATGTGGAGGCGGCCGTCGCGGTTGGTGGTGCGGAGTTGGATCTTGCCGCCGTCGAGTTTAGGAGCGAGGCCGTGCTTGAGGCAATTTTCTACCATAGGTTGCAGGAGCATGCTCGGGACGAAAGCTTCGAGAGTTTCGTCGTCGATGTGTTTGATGATATCGAGATTGTCGCGGCCGAAGCGGGCGACTTCGATATCGAGATAGTCGTCGATGAATTCGAGCTCTTCGCGGAGGGGCACGAAAGTTTCGTGTTTGCGCAGAAGGCGGCGAAGGATGTTGCTGAGCTTGAGGACGACTTCGCGGGCGTTATCGGGATCGAAACGGATGAGCGCGGAGACGGTGTTGAGCGTGTTGAAGAGAAAGTGGGGATTGATTTGACGGGAGAGCGCGTCCATGCGGGCTTTCAGCAAGAGTTGCTGGTGGCGCTCGAGGTTCATCTCGATGCGGGTGTTGTTCCAGATTTTCAGCGGTGCGGCGACGGACATGAGCGTGGCAATAACGGTCAGGGCAAGCCACCAATCCCATTGCGGGTGAATGGCGAAGAGCCACTTTGGTTTTGTGGCTTGGACGAGGGCGACGCGGCCAAGCTCGAGCCCGACGCAAACGCCGAGAGGCGCCATTTCCCAAGAGAGTTGCGCTTTTTTCAGAAGGCGGACGACGGCTTTAGGAATGTTCAGAAAGGTAAAAGGGCCGAAATTCCAGAGATCTTCTTTGTTAGGGATAGCCTGGCGTATCAATCCGCCGAGCAAGCCTGCGGTGGAAGCGGCGGGCATGGCGAGCCACTCATGAGAGATGAGCGCGGGAATGGTAATGATCGCGCCGCCGATGGGGCCGACAACGCGGCCGCCGAGAAGTCCCATCAGAAAAGCACCTTCGAGAGAAAGGTCAGCGAACTGGTACGGGTAGCCGACGAGGCGGAGCGTCACGCCTAGGATGAGCGGCGGAGTCATGAAAAGCATGAGCTTCAACTTTTGGTCGGGGTCGCGCTCTTCGGTGAAAAGGACGCGGCGGAAGGTGTTCCATCGGGCGAGTAGGGCGGCGATCGAGGAGGCTACGCCGACCTTGAGGAGCAAGGTGAAGAGGAGGTCGCGAACGGCAGTGGCGGAGTCCATGGCGGTTTGCGCGAGCATCTTTGGTAACGCTAGCCAATCGCGGCGGGGATGTAAAGGCTCTCGTTGCGTACCTGTTATACTTGTCGTTTGCCATGGCGACAAAAGTGAAAACAGATAAACGGACACGGAAAAAGGGCGCGGGAGTCGCGTTGCTTGCGCAGGCCGCGCTTCCGACGCGTTATGGGCGTTTTACGATTTATGGGTTCAAGGGGAACGGGCCTTTGGATGAGGCGATCGCGCTGGTGCGCGGGAAGGTGAATGGAAAAACGGCGCCGCTGGTGCGCGTACACTCGCAGTGCCTGACCGGCGACGTGCTGGCATCGCTGCGCTGCGATTGCCGGGCGCAGCTTGAGCTTTCGCTGAAGAAAATCGGGCAGGCGGGATCAGGAATCCTGCTGTATTTGCCGCAAGAGGGGCGTGGCATCGGACTGATGAACAAGCTGCGGGCCTATCAACTGCAGGACGGCGGCATGGACACCGTCGAAGCGAACGAGACGTTGGGATTTGCAGCCGACGCGCGGGACTACGATTTTTCGGCGCAGATATTGAAAAAGCTCGGAGCTACGAAAATACGGTTACTTTCGAACAATCCAGAGAAGGTGCGGCAACTGGAACAGTCCGGGATTCGCGTGGTGAAGCGAGTTCCCTGCCAGCCGCGCATATCAAAGATTTCGCGGGCATATCTGCAAACCAAAAAAAGCAAGATGGGACATTTGCTCGACGGGCTCTGAGGCAACGATTGGCGGCGATGAAGAGAAGGAAAACTATCGAGAACTATCCGCCGCCGACGAATTGGACGATTTCGTAACGGTCGCCGGGTTCAACGCGCGTTTGCCCCCAGGCGGGACGCGGGAGAATTTCGAGGTTGCGCTCAATGGCGACGCGGCCGGTCTCAAGGCCGAGTATGACGAGCAAATCGGCAACCATCGCGCCGGGTAGTGCTTCTCGCCTTTCTCCATTCACCACAATTGAAATCGCTGTTTCCATCTCAAGATCCATTCCAACGCAAAGCAAATCGCCTGTTTAAGCCGTCGGCACTCGCGGGCGGGCTTTCAACTGAAATTTTACCTGTGCTTTTGCCTCGGCTTGTGCGGCCTCGATGACCAAAGCAGGTTCGGCTCCGGCGAGCCGCGGCATGTCAAATTCGAGCAGCGCCTGGCCGTCTGTGCCTGTCTGCGTTGTAAATTCAGCAACGTCAGCTGAACCCTCGATATGCGCAGTCACACGCGCGCCGCGAACCGGTTCTCCATTTTCCTTTTTTCTTAAGGACACATGCAAATTCGCGCGCTTGCCGGTCAGCCAGTTTTTAGCATTGATAAGTTCCAGTGCAAGGCCCAGCGCTGGCGCGGCGTTTGCGGGAGCGGCAGGTTGGACCGGCTTGGCTGCCGATTTTTCCTGCGAGGGCAGCTCCGGCGGCACGAGTTGCAACGCACCGCTGCGAATCTCATCCGCAACGGCGCGATGCTGTTCGTCAATGCGTTTTCTAAGGGAATTCTCACGTTCGCCGTCCAGCGGCATGAGATCGAGATAATTGTTCGTGCGGCGATGCAGAACCCGTCCGCGGCAATAGACGGTGGTGTCGATCAAAGCGTTGGGCCCGCCGCGATCCTCGGTCTGGACGTGATAGACCGTATCGCCCACTTTTACATCCGTGTTATGCCCAAAGAGCATATAATGTAGTTCCACTTCCCCCGCGGCGCCTTCGCCGAATTTACAGAAAACCGTGCGCCGCAGAAATTTTTTCAGGCCATTTGACCGACTGGCGGTTGAATGGATATTATAGCGCTTCGCTTATGACTGATTCAGGCTTACAAGCGTACACTCCGCTTCTCATACACCTCCTGGTGGCCTGCGCTCTCGCCGGGGCCCTGACGGCTGCGTCCGTTCTGGTCGGCTGGCGCAAGCCTAGCCGCGCCAAGCAACAGCCCTACGAATGCGGCATGGAGCCGACGGGCGATGCGCGCGCACCGATTTCCGTTAGGTTTTATCTGGTCGCAATGGTGTTCATTCTTTTCGACGTGGAAGCCATCTTTTTGTATCCATGGGCCTACATCTACCGGGACTTCATAAAAATGTCTCCCAGTATTGGCATGTATGGATTCCTGGAAATGATGATATACATCGCCATACTTTTGGTGGGCTACTTCTATCTTTGGAAAAAAGGCGCGCTGGACTGGCATAAGTATTAGTCTGCGCCTGAAGGCTTGGAAACGGTGACCGAGAATACCAGCCAACGCGCTAGTGTTGTGGCCGAGCACCTCCGTGCATGGAACCCCAACGCGATTGAGGAAGTGATCGAATTTCGCGGCGAAACCACTTTGGTGCTGCCGCGCAAGATATTGCGGGCGGTTGCCGAACGCTGTCGCGATCACGAAGAGCTGCAGTTTAACCTTATTACGGATGCAGTTTGCGTCGACCGGTTCCCTCACGATCCGCGCTTCGAAGTGAACTACCACCTGGTTTCGATTCCTCGAAAAGATAAGATTCGGCTAAAGGTCCGGTTGGCGGGGTCGGACCCCGTCGTGGACACGCTTGTGCCGGTCTGGCCAGGCGCGAACTGGCTCGAGCGAGAGGTATTCGACCTGTTCGGGATACAGTTCGCCGGGCACCCCGACTTGCGGCGCATCCTGCTGCCGGAGGACTGGGAAGGCTATCCCTTGCGCAAGGACTATCCCGTCGAGGGATTCCGCGATGTCCCGATGATGACGGGGTTCAGGAAGAGCTCTGTATGACCACTGTAGAAACCGCAACCGGCGCAACAAAAACGATGGTGTTGAACATGGGTCCGCAGCACCCATCGACCCATGGTGTACTTCGCGTGCTTTTGGAGTTGGATGGCGAGACGGTCGTTCGGGCGGTCCCAGACTTGGGTTATCTGCACACGGGGATTGAGAAAAGCTGCGAAGACAAGACCTATTCGCAGGCCATCACGCTCACGGACCGGATGGATTACCTGAATCCGCTTGGCAACAATCTGGTGTACTGCCTCGCAGTGGAAAAATTGCTGGGCCTGGAAGTTCCCAAGCGCGCGCAGTATGTGCGCGTGATGATGGTCGAGTTGCAGCGCATTTCTTCGCATCTGGTATGGCTCGGAACGCACGCCATCGATATGGGCGCGATGTCCGTTTTTCTCTACTGCTTCCGCGAGCGCGAAGAAATTCTGAAGATTTTTGAGTTGTTCGCCGGGCAGCGCATGATGACCAGCTACATTCGCATCGGAGGGCTCGCGCTGGAGCCTCCCGCGGGCTGGCGCGCGGCCGTCGAGAAATTTTTGAAGATGATGCCCAGCCGCATTGACGACTACGAATCTCTGCTTACGGGTAACCGCATCTGGATGGGACGGCTCCAGGGTGTGGGTTACATTTCGCCGGAAGATGCAGTGGCGCTCAGCATGACCGGGCCGACTCTGCGCGCCGCCGGCATCACCTACGACAATCGCAAAGTATTCCCCTATTCCAGCTATGACGAGTTTGAATTTGACGTTCCGACCCGCACAGAGTCGGATTGTTTCGCGCGTTATATGGTCCGCGTACTGGAAATGCGCGAAAGCTTGAAGATTGTGCGCCAGGCCATGGCCAAGATCACCGATAGCGGCCCGGTCCGGACAGAAGCGCCGGGCATCGTGCCTCCTTCCCGCGAGAAAATGAAGACGGAGATGGAAGCGCTCATCTACCACTTCAAGATTTTCACGGAAGGATTTTCGCCGGCCCCAGGCGAGGCTTTTGTGACGGTAGAATCGCCGCGCGGCGAATTGGGTTGCTTTATCGCCAGCGATGGCTCGCCAAAACCGCTGCGCGCGCACTTCCGTTCGCCGTCGTACATCAATTTGCAGGCTCTGCCGAAGCTGGTAACCGGTCAGCTAATTTCCGACGTGGTGGCTTGCATCGGAACAATTGATATTGTCTTGGGAGAGGTCGACCGCTAACCTCATGGAACTGTCCACACAACTTGCCGCGCGCTTTGAAAAGCTGCAGAACGCGTATCCCGTCAAGCGCAGCGCGCTGATTCCCATGCTGATGTACGCGCAGGACGAATACGGCTGCGTCAGCGACGAAATGATCGCGGAAATCGCGAGCCGGCTGGATCTGAACAATGTGCAGGTCGAGGAAACGCTGGCGTACTACTCGATGCTGCATCGCAAACCGATGGGCAAGCATCACGTGCAGGTCTGCACCAACGTGGCCTGCATGCTCAGGGGCGGGAACGAAATTCTGGACCGCGCCAAAAAGCGGCTGGAAATCGGCCATAAAGAAGTGAGCGACGACGGCGTCTTTTCGCTCGAAGAAGTCGAATGCATCGGCGCTTGCACGGGCGCACCCGCCATGCAGGTCAATTACGACTTCTACGAAAACCTCACCCCACTCAAGTTCGACCGCATCATCAAGGATCTGGACGGCGGGAAGGTCCCGCCGCCGGAACCGGTGACGGCAGGCGCGCTGCATGAGCGCGGGCCCGGCGAAACGCCGCTTATCAGCAAGCGCTGGGGCATCAAGGATTCCCGCAAGATCGACGTCTACCTGCAGCACGAGGGCTACAAGGCGCTCGAAAAGGCGCTGAAAGAGATGACGCCGGAATCGATCATCGATGAAGTCAAGAAATCCAGCTTGCGCGGACGTGGCGGCGCGGGATTTCCTACCGGCATGAAGTGGTCCTTTGTTCCGAAGGATTCGCCGAAGCCCAAATATTTGATCTGCAACGCCGACGAATCGGAGCCTGGCACTTGCAAAGATCGCCCTCTAATGGAGATGGACCCGCACCAGTTGATCGAAGGCATGGTGATCGCGGGCCGTTCGTTTGGCGCACACAAAGGCTTCATCTATGTACGCGGGGAATATCGCTACGTTCTGGACATCGTCCAGACCGCGGTGGATGAAGCGTATGCGCACGGTTACCTCGGCAAAGACATTCTCGGCTCTGGCTTCGATTTCGATTTGATTACGCACACCGGCGCAGGCGCTTACGAGTGCGGCGAAGAATCCGCGCTGATGGAATCGCTCGAAGGCAAGCGCGGCTATCCGCGCATCAAGCCGCCCTTCCCTGCTGTCGTTGGCCTGTACGGCTGCCCGACCATCATCAATAACGTCGAAACTCTGAGCTCTGTTCCCGCCATCATCTTGGAAGGCGGCGAAGCCTACGCCAAGCGCGGCACTCCGAAAAATGGCGGCACCCGTCTTCTGTGCGTGGCAGGTCACATCGCAAAACCCGGCATTTACGAAATTCCGCTCGGCATGAACATGAAAAAGTTCATTTACGAAATGGCGGGCGGCATTCCCGGCGGCAAAAAACTGAAAGCCGTCATTCCCGGCGGCAGCTCCTGCCCGATTTTGAGCGAGAGCGAAATCGACATTGCGATGGATTACGATTCCGTGGCCAAAGCCGGCTCGATGCTCGGCTCCGGCGGCATGGTCATCATGGACGAAACCACCTGCATGGTGGACATGGCGCGCCGCATCATGCATTTTTACGCGCACGAATCCTGCGGCTGGTGCATTCCCTGCCGTGAAGGCACTTCCTGGCTGAAGAAAATGCTGGATCGGTTCCACGCCGGCTACGGAAGAAACGAAGACATCGACATCGTAGGCGAACTCGCGAAAAACATGCTGGGTCGCACGTTCTGCCCGCTCGGCGACGCCGCCGCCTTGCCGACTATCAGCATCGTGCAAAAATGGCGCAACGAATTTGAAGATCATTTGAACGGACGCTGTGCGTATAAATCCGCGGAAGCGCTCGTAGGCTCGCGTTAGGAATCCATGGCAGATACAAAGCTGGTTACGCTGAAGATTAACGACCGCGACGTGCAGGTACCGCCCGGCACGCTGGTGATTGAAGCGACGCGGCGCATTGGGACGGAAGTGCCGTCGTTCTGCTACTACCCCGGACTTTCGCTGCAAGCGGCTTGCCGCATGTGCCTCGTCGAAGTGGAAAAAATGCCGAAGCTGCAGACGGCGTGCACGCTTGTGGCAACCGAAGGCATGGTCGTGCGCACGAACACCGATCAAGTCCGCGGCGCGCGCAAAGCGATGCTCGAATTCTTGCTGACGAACCATCCTCTCGACTGCCCCGTCTGCGACAAGGGCGGCGAATGCGAGCTGCAGGACATGGTGTTCCGCTACGGGGCGGATACCAGCCGCTTCGTTGAGGAAAAAATTCACCGGCCCGAAGAAAAGTGGTCGGAGCTGGTTTATTACGATGCACCGCGGTGTATTTTGTGCTTCCGCTGCGTGCGCGTTTGCGACGAGGGCATGGACGTGAAGGCGCTGGGCGTCGGGATGCGCGGCGCGAACAGCATCATCATTCCGAATCGCGAAGATCATCTCGAGTGCGAAGAATGCGGCATGTGTATCGACATTTGCCCGGTCGGCGCGCTTACGAGCGGCACCTATCGCTATAAAACGCGCCCGTGGGAGATGACGTACGTTTCCACCGTTTGCACCCATTGTTCGAACGGTTGCAAGACAACGCTGAGCGTGCGCAATCACGAAATCATGCGCGCCAATAACCGCGACCTCTCCGGCATCAACGAAGATTTTCTTTGCATCAAGGGGCGCTTCGGTTTTGATTTCACGAAACATCCAGAGCGCGTGAAGCAGCCGATGGTTCGCAAGGGCGACAAGCTCTATCCCGTTTCTTGGGAAGAAGCCGCCCAGAGCGCCGCGACCCGCCTCAAACAGGTTTACGACGCAAGCGGCAGCGACTCGATCGGATTTATCGGCTCGAACCGCACCTCGAACGAAGAGAATTATTTGTTTCAGCGCATGGCTCGCGCGACGTTTGGCACCAACAACGTCGACCATCACCGTACCGCCGATTACACCGGTCTGGTGACCGCGCTCGGCGACCGTGCCAGCGATTCCCTGCTGACCATGACGCAGTTGGCCGAGTCCAAAGCGGTTCTGCTGGTCGGTAACGATCCCACGGAGCAAAACCCGCTAGCCGCCTGGCAGATACGCAAAGGCATTCGTCACATCGGTTCGAAGCTATTCATTTTGAATTCGCGCGAAATCAAGCTGAAGCGCAAAGCCACGCAGTTCGTCAAGCTAGTTGCTGGCCAGGAAGCAGCGGCCATTCGCTGGATGGCCCACGAAGAGGGCCAGCTGCCCAGCGCTCTCGTCGAACAGTTGGTGCAACTGAAAGCGGCGCTGGACGCCGAGCCCGAAGTGGCTATCGTTTTCGGCGCGGAAATCAGCGGCGCGGCCATCGCGCAACTTGTTGCCTTTGGCTCCAAACTCCACGGCAAAGTTCGCTACATGGCTCTCGGCGACTATACAAATTCGCGCGGTGCCGCGGACATGGGCCTTCTGCCGGATCGGCTCCCCGGTTACGCGCACACGGACGATTCGTCGGCTCGCGAAGCTTTCGAACGCTTGTGGGGCGGAGTCCTTCCCTCCAAGCCTGGTCAAACAGCGCCCGCCATGGTAGACGCCGCGCAAAACGGAAAGCTCAAAGCGCTCTACGTGATAGGCGCGAACCCGCTTTCGCACTTTGGCACACTGGGATTTGGCCGAGGCAAGCTCGAACTGCTTATCGTCCACGAAATGTTTATGACGGAGACCGCAAAGCTCGCCGACATTGTTTTCCCGGCGGCCTCGGCTTACGAAAAAGAGGGCAGCGTTACCAACACTTCGGGCGAAGTGCAGCTCCTGCACAAAGCCGCCGAAGTGATGGGCCCGCGCAGCGATTTCGACCTGCTCCGCATCCTTTCGCATCAACTCGAGCGGCTCGGCCTCGGCAAGGCGTTTCATTACAAATCGCCTGCCAATGTCTTCGAAGAAATTCGCAAAGCTGTCCCTGGGTATGACGTCCAGGCGGCGGGATTGCTGACCGGCAGCGCGGAGCCCACGCACGTGCACGTCGCCAAGAACGGCCACGCGCCTTACGACGTTCCCGTCGGCCTCATTCGCTCCGCGCAAGACACCCTTTTCACCAGCGGCACGCTTGGCCGCTTCTGCACCATGATGGAATCTCTCCCGGAGGCGGAAGCCAAGCCGTGATCACCTCCTTACTCGCCTTCTTAGCCGCACACGCCGTGCTTGTCATAGCGGTCGTAAAGATAGCTCTCCTGCTATTCATCGTTCTCACCGTCAACGCCTATCTGACGTGGTTCGAACGCAAAGTCGTCGCCCACATGCAATCGCGTTGGGGACCGCATCGCGTCGGCCCGCACGGCTTGCTGCAGCCTCTGGCCGATGGCGCAAAATTTTTGTTGAAAGAAGATCCCACTCCTGCGGGCGTGGATAAGTTCACCTATTTTCTCGCCCCGCTGATGGCCCTCGCGCTCGCCCTGACTTCGATCGCCATCATTCCGTTTGGCCCCGATCCGCTTCCTTGGACCATCTGGGGCCAAAAGGTTTATCTCGGCATCGCGGACCTGAACATCGGCATCCTCGCGCTCTTCGCCATCACTGCCCTCAGCGTCTATGGCGTTGCTCTTGCAGGCTGGTCTTCGAACAGCAAGTATCCTCTGCTCGGCGGCTTGCGCAGCTCCGCCCAGATGGTCAGCTATGAGCTTGCGCTGACCATGTCCGTCGTAGGCGTACTGCTTCTCGCGGGCAGCTTCAATTTGCGCGACATCATCAACGCGCAAGCCCAGCATCCAGAGCGCGGCCTTTTCGGATGGAACCTTTGGCCGCAAATCCTCGGATTCTTCTGCTTCTTCGTCGCGGCCGTCGCCGAAACCAACCGAGTTCCCTTCGATCTTCCCGAAGCGGAATCCGAGCTCGTCGCCGGTTTCCACACCGAATACGCCAGCTTCAAGTTCGCCATGTTCTTCATCGCGGAATACACCAGCATGATCACCGTGTCCTGCCTCTGCACGATCATGTTCTTCGGCGGCTGGCTCTCTCCCTTCCCTGCCAGCTGGACCTTCACCCACTATTTGCCGTCGGTAATTCTCATTCCCTTCGGCCTCTGGGTGATCTGGGACGGCATCCGCTACGAAACGATTTTTGGCCGCCTCATTCTTCCAGGCGTTGGCACGGCCATCACCGCCATAGGCGCAGTGCTGGTCGTATTCCCAGCCGTGAACGAATTCATCCAAGGCCCCTTCTGGCTGCTTGGCAAAATTTTCGTCTTTCTCTTCGTCTACGTCTGGATGCGCGGCACGCTTCCCCGCTTCCGTTATGACCAGCTCATGTCCTTCGGTTGGAAGCTGCTGTCTGCCGGTTTCGATTGCCAACGTCGTGATCACCGCCTTCGCAATCCTGGCAAAGTCCATGTGGGGTGCGAAGTGACGCCCCAACTGGCCATCTTCTTCGTTCTCGCCGCTCTCGCCGTGCTCGGCGCGCTCAGCCTCATCTTTCAGAAACATCCGATCCATAGCGCTCTTTCGCTGATCGTCGTCATGATCGCGCTCGCCGGCCTTTATCTGTTGATGGGCGCGGAATTCGTCGCCGCCGTCCAGATCATCGTCTACGGCGGCGCCATCATGGTGCTCTTCGTCTTCGTGATCATGCTTCTCAATGCCGGGATCGAAGAGCACACGAGTTTTTCGAAGCTCGCAGGCATTGCCGGCATTCCTCTTTCGGTCGCGTTGCTCGGTTTTCTCGCCGCGGCCATCGCGCGTTCGAACGAAAGCGCGCAAGCTGGCTTGCAGACCGGCGCCCTGGCCAATACAAAAGAAATCTCCACCATGCTCTTCAAGGATTTTGTTTATCCCTTCGAGCTGACCTCGTTCCTCATCCTCGTCGCGATTCTTGGCGCGATCGTCCTCGCGCAGCGGGAGAAAAGCTGAAGATGGTCCCGACCAGCTACTACCTGATTCTCAGCGCCGTCCTCTTCGGTCTCGGCGTCGTCGCTTTCGTCTTTAAACGCAATGTCATCACGATTTTCATGTCCATCGAGCTGATGCTCAACGCCGTCAATCTCGCGTTTGTCGCCTTTAGCCAGGCGCGGCATCAATCCGACGGCCAGGTTTTCGTCCTTTTCGTGATCGTCGTCGCGGCAGCGGAAGCCGCCGTCGGCCTGGGCATCATTATTCTCACGGCGCGCAACCGGCAATCGCTCAACGTCGAGCGCGTGGATTTGCTCAAACTCTAATGCTCATACTCGACCATCTGTGGATCATTCCGCTGCTGCCGCTGCTCGGCTCGGCCATAAACGGCCTGCTCGGCGGCAAGTGGCCGAACAAGATCGTCAATAGCGTCGCCCTCGGCGCCACTGGCCTGTCGTTCGCCGCCGCGCTCGAAGCCGTCCGCGAATATTTCGCCAGCGGGCAAGCCTTCGTCCACAACCATTATTTCAATTGGATCTCCGCCGGCAAATTCACCGCAGGCTTCGATTTGCAGCTGGATCAGCTCACCGTCGTCATGCTCCTGGTCGTCACCGGCGTCGGCTTCCTCATTCACATCTACTCCACCGGCTACATGGCCCACGAAGGCGGCTACTACCGCTTCTTCTCCTACCTCAACCTCTTCATGTTCTTCATGCTCATCCTGGTGCTGGCCGCGAACTATGTCCTCCTCTTCGTCGGGTGGGAAGGCGTCGGCCTCTGCAGCTATTTGCTGATCGGCTTCTATTTCCTGAAAAAATCCGCCTCCGACGCCGGCAAAAAAGCCTTCATCGTCAACCGCATCGGCGACTTCGGCTTCATGCTCGGCATGTTCCTGCTCTTCCGCACCTTCGGCACGCTGGATTTCAAAGGCGTCTTCGACGCCGCGGCAACTCCTGCCTGGGCCAACGTCCACGAGCCCTGGGGCCAGTTCGGCACGTTCACCATCGCCTGCCTGCTCCTCTTCATGGGCGCCACCGGCAAATCCGCCCAGCTTCCTCTCTACGTCTGGCTGCCCGACGCCATGGAAGGCCCCACGCCCGTCAGCGCCTTGATCCACGCCGCGACGATGGTCACCGCCGGCGTCTACGTGGTCGCCCGCTCGCATAGCCTCTTCATGCATTCGGAGACCGCGCTCGTCGTCGTCGCCGTCGTCGGCTGCGCCACGGCCTTTTTCGCCGCCACCATCGGCCTAGTACAAACCGACATCAAGCGCGTCCTCGCCTATTCCACCGTCAGCCAGCTTGGCTACATGTTCCTGGCTTGCGGCGTCGGCGCGTTCTCCGCGGGCATCTTCCACCTGATGACCCACGCCTTCTTCAAGGCGCTTCTCTTCCTGGCCGCCGGCTCCGTCATTCACGCCATGGGCGGCGAACAAGATATGCGCCACATGGGCGGCCTCAGCAAGAAAATCAAGTACACCTACTGGACCATGCTCATCGCCACGCTGGCCATCGCCGGCATTCCGCCGCTCGCCGGCTTCTTCAGCAAGGACTCGATTCTTCTCAGCGCTTTCCAAAAGGAAGGCGGCCATCCGCTCTACGCCATCGGCTTGCTCACCGCGCTCCTCACTTCCTTCTACATGTTCCGCCTGATCTTCCTCACCTTCCACGGCCAGCAGCGCTACGACGAGCATCACGTCCACGTCCACGAATCGCCCTGGAGTATGCTCGGCCCGCTCGTCATTCTCGCCATCCTCTCCATCATCGGCGGCTGGCTCGCCGCGCCCGCTCTTTGGGGCGGCACCGATTACTTCACCAGCTTCCTCGCT
Source organism: uncultured Acidobacteriaceae bacterium (assembly GCA_963788555.1). Lineage (GTDB taxonomy): Bacteria > Acidobacteriota > Terriglobia > Terriglobales > Acidobacteriaceae > Sulfotelmatobacter. The sequence continues at coordinate 144,730 of CAWBHM010000013.1, forward strand.
CCCATCTTCGGCTCGCCCGAAGCCGCTGGAGCTGTCAGCGAAGCCGCGGCCCATCAGCTCGAAATTATTCTCGCCGTAGTTGCCGTCGTCTCCGCGCTTATCGGCCTTGCCGTCGCCTTCTGGCTTTACCTCCGCCAACCCGGCAAGCCCGAGCAAATCGCCAAGTCCCTTCAGCCCGTCTACAACACTTTGCTCAACAAATATTACGTCGATGAGTTTTACGCCGCCGTCGTCATCAAGCCTCTCATGTGGCTTTCCACCGAAGTCCTCTGGAAAATCGTCGACGTCGCCGGCATCGATGGCACCGTCAACGGCGTCGCCACCGGCGCGAAGGACATTGGGGATGTGGTCCGCCACACGCAATCCGGCAACACCCGCAGCTACGCCGTTTGGGTCGTCATCGGCGCGCTCGTGATCATCGCCGTCATCTTCTTCTGGCCCGCCGCAAAGCCAGTCATCGGGATGGTGCGCTAATGCCCGCGGGACCGTTGCTCACAATCCTGATCTTCCTGCCCGCCGTCGGCGCGCTAGCGTTGCTCTTCCTTCGCAGCGACGATCACGAATGGATTCGCCGCCTCGCCTTCGTCGTTTCGCTGGCAGAATTTATCTTGTCGCTCTGGTGGCTGCTCGCGGCGTCCCACTAGGCAGCTCTGGCTACCAACTCGAGGAATTTCATCGCTGGATTAGCCTCGGCGCACACGGCTCGCCAAAGATACCTTCATCAACTATCACCTCGGCGCGGACGGCATCAGCCTCTTCCTCGTCATCCTGACCACGTTCCTCACCGTCATCTCCATCCTCTGTTCCTGGAGCAGCATCCAGAAGCGCGTCAAAGAATTTTTCATCGCCATCCTCCTTCTCGAAGTCGGCGTCATCGGCGTCTTCCTCTCCCTCGACCTCTTCCTCTTCTTCCTTTTCTGGGAAGTCATGCTCATCCCCATGTACCTGCTCATCGGCATCTGGGGCCACGACCGCCGCATCTACGCCGCCGTCAAATTCATCCTCTACACGATGGCCGGCTCGATCTTCATGCTGGTCGGCATCCTCTGGCTTTACAACGCCACCGGCAGCTTCGATCTCGCCCACGATTCAACAGGCGCTCCAGTCCGGTGCTCTTCTTCTCCCCCGCGGCACGGAGACGCTTCTCTTCCTCGCCTTCTTCGTGGCTTTCGCCATTAAAGTTCCGCTCTTCCCTTTCCACACCTGGCTGCCCGACGCCCACGTCGAAGCCCCCACCGCCGGCTCCGTCATGCTCGCTGGCGTCCTCCTGAAAATGGGCACCTACGGCATGATGCGCTTCTGCCTGCCGCTCTTCCCCGTCGCGTCGAAGAAGTTCGCGGCGCCAATCGCGGTGCTCGCCATCATCGGTATCATTTACGGCGCGCTCGTAGCTCTCGTTCAGCCCAATCTCAAAAAACTCGTCGCCTACTCCAGCGTCAGCCACCTCGGCTTCGTCGTTCTCGGCATCTTCGCCTTCCACCAAATTTCCATGCAGGGCGCCGTCTTCCAGATGCTCGCCCACGGCATTTCCACCGGCGGCCTCTTCTTGCTCGTCGGCATGCTCTACGATCGCCGTCACACCTTTGAAATGTCCCAGTTCGGCGGCCTCGCTACTCCCATGCCGCGCCTCGCCGCGTTCTTCCTCTTTGTCGCGCTCTCTTCGCTCGGCCTGCCCATGCTCAACGGCTTCGTCGGCGAATTTCTGATCCTGCTCGGCACCTACCAAGTCCACTGGAACTGGGCCGCCTGGGCCGCCACCGGCGTCATTCTCTCCGCCTGCTATCTCCTCTGGTCCTACCAAAAAGTTTTCTACGGCGATGTCACGGTCGAAAAAAACCGCACTCTCCCCGACCTCTCCGCCCGCGAGCGCGCCATTCTCGTCACCATGGCCGTCATCACCCTCTGGATGGGCATCGGCTCCGTCTTCATAACAGGCCGCACCGCCACCGCCAGCCAATCCGTAATCGACCAGATGGCCCGCCCCCAGCACCCCGAAGAAGCCGAGGGGCACGGCACGCCGTGCCCGCTGCTAATTCCGCGCCCGCTGTTCCTTCCGTGCCGGTTGTTCCTTCCGCACCCGCTGCTTCAACAATGCCCGCCGCCCCCAGCGCCGCGCAAAAACCAACTTCCTTGGAAAGGCTCGGAACCCGCTAAATGTCCGCGTTCCCCAACTACTCCGACCTGCTCCGCGTCTTGCCGGAACTCATCTGGTGCGGCTTCGGCGCATTCCTCATGCTGCTCCAGCCGATCGTCAGCAGCCGCAAAGTCCTCACCACCGTCGCCGTCATCGGAGCGCTCGTCGGCATCGTCGGCAATTTCTACGCGGTCCACAATCCCGGCTCAGCCTTCTCCGGCCTCGTCGCTGCCGACCCCTTCAGCATCTTCTTCAGCCATCTCGTCGGACTCGTCGCCGTCCTCGTCATTCTCGCCGCCGCCCCCTATCTCGATCGCGAACGTCTCGCCGACGCCGAATTTTACGCGCTCGTCCTCTTCGCCACCGCCGGCATGGGCGTCCTCGCCTCCGCGCAGGAGCTCCTCACCGCCTTCATCGGCCTCGAACTCAGCTCCATCTCCAGCTACATCCTCGCCGGCTATCGCCGCGACACTCTCAAGTCCGGCGAATCCGCGATGAAGTATTTCCTCCTCGGCTCCTTCGCCACCGCCTTTTTCCTCTACGGCATCGCGCTCGTCTACGGCGTCACCGGCACCACCAATCTTCTCCGCATGGACGCCGCCGATCCCACCAGCACCATGCTCAAGCTCGGCCTCGCGCTCATCCTTATCGGCCTCGGCTTCAAAGTCGCCGCCGCTCCCTTCCAGATCTGGACGCCCGACGTCTACGAAGGCGCTCCCACTCCCGTCACCGCGCTCTTCTCCGCCGGCCCCAAAGCCGCCGCCTTCGCCTTACTCCTCCGCATCTTCGCCGACGTTCACGCCGCCACGACATTTCTGGTTCTGGGCTTTCTGGATCCTCGCCGTTCTCACTATGTTTGCGGGCAATCTCGGCGCCCTTCTCCAGACCAACGTCAAGCGCATGCTGGCCTATAGCTCGATCGCCCACGCCGGCTACATCCTGGTCGCCTTCGCCGCCGTCACCAATCTGGCGGCCAAAGACAATGACATCGGCGCCAGCCCCGCCTACGCCGCCGTCCTCTTTTATTTGCTGAGCTATGCCCTCGTAAAAGTCGGCGCCTTCACCATCGTTTCCCAATTCGGCGGCGCCGGCGAAAAGCACCTCCAGCTCGACGACTTCGCCGGCCTCGGCGAACGCCAGCCCGTCGTCGCCGCCGTTCTCTCGCTCTTCCTGCTCTCTCTCCTCGGCCTGCCCGTCACCGCCGGCTTCCTCGGCAAGTTCTACATCTTCAAAGCCGCCGTCGACTCGCAACCTCATCTGGCTCGCCGTCCTCATGGCCGTCAACAGCGTCATCGGCGCCTACTACTACATCCGCCTAATCGTCATCATGTACATGCGCGAACCCAGCGCCAGAAATCGCCGCCACCGCTCCCGCCCGCTTCCCCCTCTCCGTCAACGTCGTCCTCGCCATCGCCGCCTTCGGCACCATCGTCTTCGGCCTTTTCCCCACCAAAATGCTAGCTTACGTCCTCCAATCCACTCTCATCAACTCTGGCCACTAAGACTCCCCGCCCCGAAGCTCGCAACACCCTTGTAGGGGCACGATTCCTTGGCCTGAGCTTCGAAGGCATCGTGCCCCCTTCAACCCTAACGCCGAACAAAGCATTCATCTCCGCTCGCCAAAGCAGGGGTTGTAGAATGCCCGCCCGTCACCCCGTGGCCTCTGTTCGGCCAACTCATCGCCGAAACTCTGCATCCCGTGGCCCGCCCCAAGAATCAGAAGGGAGGCCTCGTGTGAATCACCAATCTGTCTTCAACCGGGAAAGGACCAACCATGGATCGCAAAAGCAAACTCACAATGGTCGCAGCCACGGCCGCGCTAGCCGCCCTAGCCACCGCCGTCTACGCGCAGGACAAATACTCCCTGAAATCCCCCAGCGGCATCGCCTTCTCGGACTTCAGGGGATACGAAGATTGGTCGGTAGTCTCCTCCGCCCGGACCGACGAAGTCCTCAAAGTAATCGTCGCCAATCCGACCATGATCAAGGCCTTCAAGGCCGGCATTCCGGGCAACGGCCAGCCTTTCCCGGAGGGCTCGATGATCGCGAAGCTCCAGTGGAAGCCGAAGAAGAGTACGGAGGCCCCCTTCGTCGTGGATGTGCCCGACGTCTTTAAACAGGCTTTCGTCATGGAAAAGGACAGCAAGAGATTTCCGAAAAGCGGTGGATGGGGATACGCGGTTTTCAACTACGAAGCCGCAACGGACAAGTTCACGGCCGATGCCACAAGCCCCTCAGACTGCGGATACGCGTGCCATACCCCCGTGAAAGCGAAGGACTACATCTTCCACCCGTACCAAAAGCGTTGAAAGGCATCGTCTGCTGTTTCTAAAGCGTCCTGACTGACGCCTGGCAGGCAACCAAGCCGCGACCGCCGGTAGGGTGACGTAAATTCTTGTGTGTAAAAGGCAGGAGGGTGTAAGCAGGTTTTGGCTGCCAAGCAAAAACCTGAACCTTCGAAAAGGAGACTTACACCCGATGCGCAGAGTAATTCCGATCACCGAGCAATATCAACACTTTGTAGCAGACCTGAAGGGCGGTTTTTGGGGCGATTGCTACGAGCAGGCTCGCCGTTTCGTTAATGAAGCCATCGAGCGCGAATCCATCCTCCTGCGCGAGGCCTATTTGCACTGCCACCGCTATGAACGCACCTCCGAACGTCGCGACCAGCGCAACGGCTTCTACTACCGCCACTTCCAGACGCGGTTCGGTTGTTTGCGCCTGAAGATCGCGCGCAGCCGTAAACGTAGTTTTCTGCCATCTGTCATCCAGCTCTTTCAGCGCCGCGCCGAAGACGTCACTCTGCTGGTGCGCGAAGCCTTTCTGCGCGGCATTTCCACTCGCCAGGTGGGCCGCGTCATCGCCAGTCTCGAACTCGGCCCGCTCAGCGCGCAAACGGTCTCGCGTCTGTCGCGCAGTCTGGATTCCATGGTCGCCGCCTTTCATCAATGCCCAATCTCCGATGAATGGGCTTACCTGTTTCTCGATGGCGTCAGCTTACGCGTGCGCCGTCCCGCAGGCCGCAAACGCGTGCAAATGCTGGTCGCTTACGGGGTGCGCCGCGACGGCAGCCGGCAGCTGCTCGCTTTCCTGCGCAGTCAGGGCGAGAGCCAAGCGGCGTGGGAAGGTTTGCTCGAAGATCTTTACCGACGTGGCCTGGTCGGCGAGAACCTGCAACTGATCGTCACCGACGGCTGTCCCGGTCTAGCCGCCGCCATCCAAACCGTCTATCCGCGCGCGCTGCATCAACGTTGCTGGGTGCACAAGATGCGCAATATTTTGGAACACGTGCGCCGCCGCGATTTTCCTGCCGTGAAAAACAACGCGCAAGCTATCTACCTCGCCAGCGATCGCGCCGCTGCCGTCCGCGCGTTTCGCGCCTTCCAAGCCCACTGGCAGGACGCTTATCCCGCCCTGGTGCGCAAACTCGAACAGGATCTGCCCGACCTGCTCTCCTTCTTTCAGATGCCCAAGCACCTGTGGCGCAAACTGCGCACCACCAACGTTATCGAACGCTGCTTCGTCGAGGTGCGCAGAAGGACGCGCCCCATGGTCTGCTTCGTCAACGAACTCAGCGTCGAACGCATCATCTACGCCATCTTCCATCGCTTCAACGAGCAATGGAAAAACCGCACCCTCCGCCTTTTTACACAAGCAGCTTGACGTCACCGCCGGTAGATTTCTCTTGCTTTTTTCTCGATTTGTGCTACACTATGCCCTGTAAAGTTTTGCGTTCATTTAAGTGCGGCAGCTCCTTTGCCGCCTTTTCATTTTAGGACGCCCTTTCCCGCTATTCAGCTAAGTCCTTTAGAATGAATCGGTAGAGAAGCACCGTGTTTTGCCGTGTTTCACTGGTTTTTCTGGCCTCGCAAACCCTTTAAAATGAACACTTCCAGAAAATCTCCACAAGTGTTCATTCTAAAAGAGTTACAGCCGACACTAAGTCCTTTAGAATCAGCACTTACGGGAAAAGGGGGGAGGGGGTAGGGACAAATAAAAAGGCCCGAGGGCTTCCGCCTCCGGGCCCGCCGAATCTTGGTTGTAATTTGATTAAAGCTTCAAGTAGAGGAGGAATCCCAGCGCAAACGTAAACAGCGTCAGCGTCTCGACGAACACAAGCCCGAGAATCATGGCCGCGCGAACGCCGCCAGCCGCTCCCGGATTCCGCGCGATGCCTTCGCAGGCCGCTGCCGCAATCCGTCCCTGTCCCAAACCGCCGCCAAACGCCGCTACTGCCACTCCGAACCCAATCGCGATCACGATCGTGGTCGTATTGATGGCCGGCTTGGCATCTGCTGGTGTTGTTTGCGCGAAGGCCGCCGGTGCGATCACCAGCAACGCCATCAGTGCAAGCACAACTACTGCTGCTTTCTTCATCACTTCCTCCTCATGAATTGCCGCCAGGGGGTGGTTCCCGGACACCGTGCAGCCGGGCTCACGCTGAAACGGCTCAACAAACTCTGTAGGGGCGGGCTTCAGCCCGTCCCGCGCTTAATGCTCGTCCGCCGTTGCCAGGCCGATATAAACCGCCGGCAGAATCGCGAACACATACGTCTGCACCACGGACACGAACACGTGCAAGACAATAAACGCGATGGGCACCAAAGCCGGCAGCACGCCCAGAATCACGCCAAGCACGGGAGACTTCGTCCAACCCCACACCGCCGGGCCGGTAAACAATCCTAGGAACAAGCCATAAATCAAATCGCTGGCGAAAATATTGGCCCAAAGACGAACTGTCAGTGACAGCAACCGCGCCGTCGTACTCAAAATCTCGACAGGAAACATCAGCGGCGAGAGCCACCATACCGGCCCCGCGAAATGCTTCGCGTATCCCAATGGACCATGGTGTTTCAACCCCTGCCAGTTGAAATACAGAAACGTAATGACGGCGCAAGCCAGAGGAACCGTCGCATTGGCCGTCGGCGAAGTGAACAACGGAAACACACCGAGAAGATTAGAAAGCAGAATGAAAAGCGCAATACTGCCGACCATGGGCACATACTTTCGCCAGTCATGCCCCGCGTTTTCTTCCAGCACGTCGTTGATGCCGAAGCCCATCGAGTTTGTCAGCAGCATTTCGGCGATCTGTTGCGAAGGCCCAGGCTTCTCCACCGAGAGGCGCGACCTCAGCAACAGCGCCAGAACCGTGCCCACCACCAGCACCGTCAACGCCATCACCACGTGCTCGGGAATGGGCATTTCCGGATGGCTCGGCTTGATATGCAGCGCCGAAAGCAGCGCCAGGGCTACTCCGCCGAGGTAGTGATTCACAAACTGTGTTAGCCAGCTTACGTGTTGTTCCATTCCCTATTCCACAGGACGCAGGATTTCGTAAACACTTGCCGTGATTGTCGCGGCTCCTAAAGCAAACAAACCAACTACCATGCTCGCAAGGGGAACTTTCAGAACTTCAAAAATAACATACACGCAGATGGCTATCAAGCCGTAGCGGAACATCAGCCGGAACCACGTTCCAAACGGGATGCGGGGCTTCGCGGCACCTTCTTGCGCCGTCGCCACGGCCACTAAAGCGTCCAGACCGCGTTTCAACCAGCGGAAATTGAGCCAGGCCAGCACCGTGCCGATCGCCAGGCCTTCGGCCCACAATGGGTGGCGCAGTGCAGCAACGATGATCGCGGTTGCTCCCCCAAGTGCAAGCGTCAGCCAGGCGATGCGCCGCTCCGTACGCGCAAAAGCAGCTGCATCTTTCTCGCCGATGTAAGCGCTGGCTGGCTGTTCCGAACTCTCCATCGCCATCAGCCGGGCAGCCTCCGCAGAATCTCGCGCACGCCCGCGAAAAAACCCAGGCCGCCAAACACCAACAGGAAAATGATCTTGGTGTGCAGCCAGTGGTCGAGAAAGTATCCGACAGCGCCGCCGAGCCCGACGGCCGCCACAAATACGAACGGCAGCTCCAGAGCCAGCCCAAACTGCGTGCTGGAGCCCTTCCTTTTTTGCGCGTCAGGCGCAGAGCCCGTCTTGTTCGGATCATTTTCCAAGATTATTGTCCAAAGGCGTAGCGCGCCAGGCGCACGAACGGTTCAGGATACAACCCCGCCGCAAGCGACACAAACACCGCCGCGGTCAGCGCTACGGTTTGCCCGCTGCTGATCGTCAAAGCAGGCGGCTCGATGGAGGATGCGTCGCCGCTCGGTTTCTGGAAGGCATGTGCCACAACGCGGCCGTAGTAAAAAACGCTCAGCAGCGCGTTGATCACGGCAAACGCCGCTAGCTCGGGATGCGGATGTGCAAGCAGGGCTTTCACGATGTGATACTTCGCCAGGAAGCCCGCTGTTGGCGGTACTCCCGCGAGTGACATCACAAAAACGAGTAGCAGCAAAGCTGCCGCCGGATTGCGCCGGTACAAGCCGTCAACGGCCGAAAGGTTGATCGCTCCAGCGCCGGGCTGCTGAAGCAAAACCAAAATTCCGAATGCGCCAATCGTCATAAAAACATTTACGCCCAGGTAGTACATGATTCCGCTGAAGCCAGGTTCGTTTCCAGCAACCAGCCCCAGCAGAATAAATCCTGTCTGCGCGACGGAACCGTACGCTAGTATCCGCTTCAAATTCGTCTGCCGCAGCGCCGCAATGTTTCCCCACAGCAACGACACAATCGCAGCTCCGCCCCAGACGTGAATCCATTTCTGGTGTGCAAAGACAAACAAGAAAGAAAAAAACCGCAGCAGCAACGCAAAGCCCGCCGCTGTTGCAGCCGCGCTTAGATAACCCGCGATCGGCGTTGGCGCCGATTCGCAGATCCCCGGCGCAAACCAGTGAAACAGTCCCACGTTGATCATGAAAAATGTTCCGCACGCGAGCAAAGCAAGGGCCAGCACCGAGGGCCAAGCCGTAAGGCCTCCAAATGCCACGCCGTCGTTCAGTCGCGTCTCAAGAATCGCGCCGATTCGCCCCAGATTCGACGTTCCGTAGAGCCGGTAGAGTGTTAAAAAGCCGCCCGCTAACGCAAACGAGCTGCACGCCCAAAGGAATGCGTAACTTCGCGAAGCTCCCATCGCCGCCAGCCCGCTGCGCGCAAATCCAGTCAGCAGAAAGCTGCTCAACGACAGAATCTCCAGCCCCAGAAACACGCCGGCCAGATGGACAGCCGAAACCATCAGCATCATGCCTACGCAAGCAAACAAAAGCAGCGCGTAGTACGCTCCGCGCCGCTCTTCCTGCGCTTCCAAATAACGCACCGAGAGCAGAATCGTCAGCGCCGTGGCCGACAGAAATAGCGCCGCGAAAAAAAGAAAGAACGGATCAACCAGCACGCTCTGCTGCAAACCGAGAAGTCCCGGCGACTCCGGATTCACGGCCCGCAAAGCTTGCATCTTCCCGTGCTGCACGTACAGCGTAAATGCGCTGAACGCCGTTCCCGCCAGCGCCAGCAGCGCGTTCCAGTGCTTCTCTTTTGCGGAAAGCCAGCGGTCTATCACCAGAATCCCGCACGCAAACAGCGCCAGCTCCATCTCCGGCAAAATAAGCGCGCCGTCTCCGCTCAGAAATCCGCGCACGACATTGAAAAGTGTATGAATCATCAGGAAAAAGTTTCTCGACCGGGGGATCCGCAACGCGGATCTTGTAGGGGCGCAGCAAGCTGCGCCCCAGCTTGCTCAGCCGTATAAGTGAACGCCTCTTTCAGATTTATTTCTCGAACAGCAATTCTCCCGCGCGATGCGTCGCCTTCACCACCGCCTTGATCAGCGTCACGCGCAGCTTGCCTTCTTCCAGCTCCAGGATTCCGTCGATCGTGCAGCCGGCTGGCGTCGTCACCGAGTCCTTCAGCAGCGCCGGATGGTCCCCCGTCTCCAGCACCACGCTCGCCGCGCCCTTCATCATCTGCGCCGCCAGCAGCGTCGAAACATCGCGCGGCAAGCCGACCTTAACGCCGGCCTCCGCGAACGATTCCAAAATGATGTACGCAAACGCCGGCCCACTCGCCGAAAGCCCCGTCACGGCATCCATATGTTTCTCGTCGACAACCACCGTACGCCCGACCGCGTCAAACATGGCGCGCGCCGTCTCCAAATCTGCCGCGCTCGCGTGAGCTCCACCGCAAATTCCCGTCATCCCGACGCCCACTCGCGAGCATGTATTCGGCATCGCCCGCACCACCGGCACCTTTGCGCCCAGATGCTGCTCGATATAACCCGTCGGCACCGACGCCGCCACCGAAATCACCAGCGTCTTTTCGCTCAACTCCGGCGCAATCTCTTTCAAAACTTCGCCCACTACTTGGGGCTTGATGCCGAGCAGCACAATGTCCGCGCCGCGCACCGCTTCGCGATTCTGCGTCACCGCATGGACGCCCAGCTCTTCCGCCAGCGCCGCCGCCTTCTCGGCATGCTTCACCGTCGCCGTAACATGCTTCGCGGAGAACAACCCCTGCTTCAGGTACGCCCGCAGCAAAATCCCGCCCAGCTTCCCCGTGCCCAATACCGCCAGTTTCTTGTCCGCCAGTTTTTTCGTCATGGTCCAAACATTGTTGACGCGAACAGCCCTTCGGTCAACCCAAGAATCACTTTTGATTAGAAATGGAAGGAGCTTCAGAAAATGAAGAACTAATCGTGCCGCGCCCCATGCAACACGTGCACCGCATGCGGCAAAAGATGCGCCACAGCTTCGAGGGACTCCGCCGCGCCTTTCGGACTCCCGGGCAAATTCACGATGAGCGTCTTGAAACGCGTAGCCGCAGTTCCGCGAGACAGCACTGCCGTCGGCGTATTCTCGGAACCTTTGCGCCGCATTTCCTCCGCAATTCCTGGCACGATACGGTCGGCGACGGCTTCCGTCGCTTCCGGCGTATTGTCGCGCGGTCCAATTCCCGTTCCGCCGGTGGTGAGAATGAGATCCACGCGATTTGAGTCAGCGAGTTCCCGCAACTGTTCGCGAATGTTCGCGGGATCATCCGAAACGCGCAGAACGGAATTCACTTCCCAGCCCAACCCGCGGCACACCGCCACCACGGCGGGTCCGGAAAGATCTTCCCGTTCCCCTTTCGATACTGTATCGCTGACCGTGAGTACCGCGACGCGCATCAGGCAGGTTACTTCGTTTCCACAGTGTCGCGATTCGCTTCGTCCATCAGCCGCATCGCTTCCATCAAGAGGCCGGTGGTGTTGCGGGTCGTCGTCGTCCGCGTCGAAGCATTCGCCGCGTTGAAATCAATCTCAAACTCGCCCGCCGTCCAGAGCACCACGCGATACACCGCGTCGTCACCTTCGATTTTTCCGGTCTTCGCGTCGCGGCACTGCCCGTTCGCAAAATAAAGCTCGCCCTGCTCGCCGTTGTGATTGACCACCAGGCGGCAGGACTTCGCGCCCATTTCCAGCGACTGCATCAGATCAATCATGCTCATCTCTTCGAGCCGCCCTTGAATCACGCCGGGGCGAGAAGCGCGCTTCTGCAATTTCTCCAGGTGCAAGCGATCCACGACTTTTTTCGCAATCCGCACCAAATCCTTCACGAGAAAGGGCTTGGTAACGAAATCCTCGACGCCATCGACTAGCGGCCGCAGCCGTTCCTCGATATCCGCGCGGCTGGCCATGAATAAAAACGGGATGTGCCGCGTCGCTTCGCGCCCATGAAGCTTTTCAAAAAGCTGGCGACCATCCAGTCCGGGCATTTTGTAATCGCAGAGAATCACGTCGGGTGGAGTGTCAATTACCTTTAAGAGAGCATCCGCGCCGTCCGAAGCGGTTTCCACTTCGCAATACGGCTCCATGCCCTTAATAATCAAATCCCGCACCAGCGGATTGTCATCCGCTACGAGCAATTTTACAGTTTTCCCGGAAGCGGCACTCATTGACCCAGGCTCCGCGCCATCTTTTTGTGCGGTTTCTTGCGGTTACCGGCGACCGCGGCGCTCCGATCGCGCAAGAAGTCCGCGCTCTTCCCGCCAGTCTTTTTGACGAGGACAATCCCGCTGATTTCCATCCCTTTATCCAGCGCTTTGCACATGTCGTAGATCGTGAGGGCCGCGGCAGTCACGGCGACAAGGGCTTCCATTTCCACCCCCGTCTGAGCGGTCGCCGTAACTTCGGAGCGAACTTCAACGCCATTTTGGCACAGCCGCGCAGTCACTTCAATGTGCGTCAGCGGCAGTGGATGACAAAGAGGTATCCACTCGGCCGTCCTCTTCGCCGCGGCAATCCCCGCTATCCGGGCCACTTCCAGCGGGTTCCCCTTGGGATTCTTCAACCCCTTTACCGCGCGCACGACCTGGGCGCTCATCTTCACAAATCCCTGCGCCACCGCCGTCCGTGTCGTCACCGATTTCTCCGACACGTCCACCATTCTCACTTCGCCGCGGCTTCCGTAATGCGATAGCTTTGCCACTCTTTTCCGTGCCCTCTGTGTTCTGTGTTCTCTGTGCTCTGTGTGCTCTGTGCGCTCTCTGTGCTCTCTGTGTAAGATCTTTTTCTTTTGTTCTAGTGTCTTCAGCCTCAAAGCAAATCTCGTCTCACCAAAACTTCCACTTTCTCTCCGACCTCTATTTTTTCTCTTTCCGCGGGCACTACAACAAAACAATTCGCCTTGCCCAGCGCCGCAACATCCCCCGAGCCCTGCCACTTCAAAGGCTTCACTTCCCGCGCCGCGCCCTGGCCTTCCATGCGCGCCGGCAGAAAGTGGGTGACACCGGGTTTCTCGTTCAGCTCCTCGCCCAGGCGCGCCTCGACCAGGGGCAATTCTCGAGCCTCCGCGCCAGTCAACAAGTCCACCGCCGGCGCTACAAACAGCTCAAAAGTGACCATGGTCGACACAGGGTTCCCCGGCAACCCAAACACGAACTTCTCTCCGCATTTACCGAACACCGCAGGCTTCCCCGGACGAATCGCCACTGCATCAAAATAAAATTCCGTCTCCATCCCGCGCAAAACTTTCTCTACCAAATCGTACTTCCCCATGGACACGCCACCTGACAGAACCAGCAAATCTTCCTGCAACCCGCGCCGAATTTTCGACGCTAAATCATCCTCGCGATCCATCGCGTTGCCCAGCAGCACGGGCTTGCCTCCCGCGAGCCGCACCTGCGCGGCCAACGACACGCTGTTACTGTTGCGAATCTGAAAACGGCCGGGAATGCTGTCCACCGGGACAATCTCATCACCGGTAGAGAGAATCGCCACGCGCGGCTTCGAGGCGCACTTCAACTCCGCCGCGCCGACCTGCGCCGCCGATGCCAATTCCGCGTAGCCAAGCCGCATCCCCGGAGTCAAAAGCGTTTGCCCGGCGCGCGCTTCGCTGCCCCGCGGCACAAAGTTTTGTCCCGTCAGGGCGTCGCGCTCAAACTTCACTTGATCCCCATCGCGCTTGGTGTGCTCGACCATCACCACCGCGTCGGCGCCCGAAGGGACGGCCGCGCCGGTCATAATCTGGACGCAGGTTTCTGCCCACAATTCCTTGGTGACGCGGTCGCCGGCTTTAATCTCGCCCGTACACTTGAGGGTCGCTCCCGCTTTCGCATCCGAAGCAAAGACAGCATAGCCATCGCGCGTCGCACGGTTGAACGGTGGATACTCGCGATCCGTCTTCACCTCTTGCGCCACCACAAAACCCAGCGCGTCCCCCACGCGTACCTGTTCGGTGGCGCGCGGACCTTTTTTCTCCGTTAGCTGTTCAATGACTTTTTGGCGTGCTTGCTCGTAAGTGAGCATAGGTGAATTATTTTCAGCGGCCTTCGCTTATTTGTGTCGTCCGCGAACTCTGTGCCAAAAAGCCGCGGGCGCATTCTCGGATCGATCCTTTAGAGCCACCGAGCCAACAACGTGCCCGCAGGTACAATCGTGGCATCGCGTTCTGGCCCCGTCGAAATCATGCCAATCTCGACCTGCAAAAAATCGCCGATGAAGCGCAAATAATCCAAAGCGGCCTTCGGCAACTTCGCGCCATCCTTCACGCCGTACGTGGTTTCATTCCATCCGGGCAGCGTCTTGTATTCCGGCACGACATGCTCGTACTCTTCCGCCAGAGCCGGCATCTCTTTCAGTTTTTTCCCTTTGTAGGTATAGCCGACGCACACTTGAATTTCACGCTGGGTATCGAAAACGTCTAGTTTGGTTACGACAAGCGAATCGATGCCATTGATCATCTTCGCGTATTTCAACACCATCAAATCGAGCCAGCCGCAGCGCCGGGCACGGCCTGTTACCGCGCCGAACTCTTTACCGCGCTCGCGCACTTCCTGCGCTTCGAGCTCCGGCATTTCCGTGGGAAATGGGCCGCCACCAACGCGCGTCGTGTATGCCTTGGAAATTCCCAGAACATTCTTGATTTTTGTCGGAGGCACGCCCACGCCGGTGGTAGCTCCGCCGGAAATCGCGCTGGAGGACGTCACATATGGATATGTTCCGTGATCGATGTCCAGCATGGTGCCTTGCGCGCCCTCAAACAAAACCGACTTGCCTTCGTCGAGCGCGCGGTTGACAAGCTCCGCCGTATCGCAAATATATCCACGGATTTTTTCGCCCAGCTTCAGAGTGGCTTCGACTTCGTGGGAAAAATCAACGTCCGCGCCATAGGCGCCCTTCGCCAAGCGGTTTTTTTCGGCGACGACGCGCGCCGCCTTCTTGCGAAACAATTCCGGATCGAGCAAATCGCACATGCGCAAACCGCGGCGCGCCATCTTGTCTTCGTAAGCGGGCCCGATGCCGCGCGACGTTGTGCCAATTTTGTCGGCGCCGCGTGCGCCTTCGGCCGCTTTATCCAGTTCGCGGTGATACGGAAAGATCAGATGCGCGCGATTGCTGATGTGCAACCGGCCTTTCACATCGATCCCGGCTTTCGCCAGAGTCTCAATCTCCGCGACAAGCGCGGCGGGGTCCACTACCACTCCCGTTCCAATGACGGCTTGCTGCTTCGGCCGCAAAATTCCGCAGGGGATTAACTGGAGCACGTACCGGTCTTTGCCGATGATCACGGTATGCCCAGCGTTGTGACCGCCCGCTACGCGCGCAATAAAATCAAATGATCCAGCAAGGTAATCGACCACCTTGCCTTTGCCCTCATCGCCCCATTGCGCGCCGACCACCACCACCGATTTCATTCAGGCCCTCTCAAGTAGAACAGGCGCTCTTGCCTGTTTTCTTCACTCTTCAACTCTTTTGCATGCCGCACTCACACCCCATCGCCAACTGATTCACTTCACCAAAACTGCGTTGGGATGCACCAATCTACGGCAGGCTGCTATCGTAAGCTCGCCTCGCCCTCAACGCAAGCAGGTGTCCGACGGCTGCACTGCTGCGGTTTCATTGCATCGGGGGCAAAGCGCGTTTATGCTGTGCGGACACAAAGGAGTTTGTCTTCATGCGAATACTTTCTATTGTTTTCTTAGCTGCGTCTCTCGTGGCAGCGCCTGCGGCCTTTGGCCAGGACCCGGTCTCCATCGATCCTGCCGATGTGAAGGTTACCTTCGAGAACGAGCAGATTCGCGTGTTGCATGCGCGGTACGCGCCGCACCAGAACCTTGCCATGCACTCGCATCCATCACGTGTGGTGGTCTATATCACAGACATACACGCTCTGATCATTTCCGCGAGCGGCGCAACGCAGGAATTGCGGATGAAGGCCGGTGATACGCGATGGTCGGAGCCGACCGCTCACTCGGTGGAAAATCTAGAGGATGCGCCGTTTGAGATCGTGGAAATCGAGTTGAAAAATGCGCCTGTGGCGTCGGTCTCCGTTCCCGTGGCTGGCAGTTCGGCCGCAGCCTTGACGGAGCCGGTTCCCGTCGAAAAGGAACCGCACCATCACATTGTTTTCCAGAACCAGTACGTGCGCATCCTCAACGTACTATTCCCTGCGGGTGAGTCTTCTCTCTTCCATACGCACAGCAACGACAACATCGGCATTCCTATCAGCGGAGACAAAACGCAATCCCAGCCATTCGGGGGCGAGTGGACCGATGCGCAGGAAGTCAAACCCGGGGCGGCCGGGTTTCGCAAGGCTCGCGGGCAGGCCTATACGCATCGGGTGCGCAGCGCGGGAAAGCTACCCTTCCACGTGATCGACGTCGAGATCTTTCCGTAGAGCTTCGCACTGGTGAAGGAACGGGAATGGTCCACGAAGAGTGCGGTTCCTCGGACGGGGGTCCTTAAGTGGGGCTTGAAATTAAAGATTCTATACTGTAGTCTACCTTATAGACTCCTGGGTGGACCCTAATGCCTCTCAGTATAAAAAATGCTGAAACAGAAAAACTCGCTCGTGAGATTTCCGAAGAGACCGGTGAGTCGTTGACAGAAGTCATCACTGTCGCGCTACGCGACCGGCTTCAACGCATGCGCGGGCGCCGCCATGCCAAGAATTTGGTCCAAGAAGTCGATGACATCCTGCATCGGATCGATGCGCTTCCGTCCCTGGACGACCGTTCCGAAGATGAAATTCTGGGGTACGATTCCCTGGGACTTCCGCACTAATGGTTATCGATACTTCCGCACTGCTTGCCATTTTTCTGGCAGAACCCGAACGCCAGAGCTTCCTGGAACATATTCGGCAGGACGGATCGCGTTTGTTGTCCGCGCCAAATGCGTTAGAAACCTCCATCGTGGTGGAAGCACGTCGCGGCGAAGTGGCGGGCCGTGAACTGGATCTCTTCATTTATCGGCTCAGAATAGAACTCGTTCCCGTGGACGCGGCCCAGGTGGAAGTTGCTCGTGCTGGGTGGCGCAAATATGGCAAGGGCCGGCATCCGGCCAGCCTCAATTTCGGAGATTGTTTTGCATATGCTCTGTCGAAGACGTCTGGTGAGCCGTTACTGGCAAAAGGAAATGACTTTCCGAAGACCGACGTGCAGTGCGTTTGACATCGGCGGTTACGCAGCCAATCTCGCGGCGCGAAGCTACCTACCCAATTCAGAATACCGGAAGCAGCCCACCAGATGATCGTTCACCATGCCCGTGGCCTGCATGAAGGCGTAGCAAATCGTCGATCCTACAAACCGGAACCCGCGATTCTGCAAGTCCTTGCTCATCGCGTCCGATTCCGGGGTTTTCGCGGGCAGACGTTTGTGAGTCTTCCAGGAATTTTGCTTCGGTTTACCGCCCACGAATCGCCAGATGTAGGCATCGAATGTGCCGAACTCCTCTTGAACCTTCAAAAACGCTTGCGCATTTGAAATGGTTGCCGCTATCTTCAGCTTGTTTCGGATGATCCCTGCATCCTTCAGAAGCTCGCGGACTTTATTCTTGTCGTAGCGGGCCACTTTCTCAACGTCGAAACCGTCAAACACTTCGCGATAGCGCGGCCGCTTCTTCAAAACGGTGTCCCAACTCAACCCCGCCTGGGCTCCCTCCAAAATCAAAAGCTCGAACAACGCTCGATCATCATGCAGTGGCACCCCCCACTCCTCATCGTGATAAGGAATGTTCAGGTCGTTCGCCGCCCAATGGCACCGCACTATTTTCGAAGTTACCGAAGCGGCCATTCGTTGTTCCACGATTCCAGTTGTGTCGCACTCACCAAAAGGTGCTGCATTGCCGAGGCTACCTCAGGATGGAATGAATGATGATGGTATTGCCGCCGAGGAGGACGGGATCGGAGGCTAGTTCTTCTGTCCAGCGGTCCTTACGGCGCTTTTCCGGCGTTAGCTTGGCCAGCAGCCGTATGAACGCCACCAGCGGCCAGTAGAGCCACTGATTGCCTTTTTTGCGGTCGCGGTAAACGCCCTGAATCGCAAAACCGTTCTTTTCGAGGTAATAGCGCAGCTCGTTGTAGCCAATGGGATTGGCATGGACGGCAATCTCGTCCATTCCGGCGCAATCGTAGTGGATCTTGGCTTTGGACTGCTCGGAAAGCGGCTTGAAATGCGAGGTGTAGCCGAAGAGGAGCCACTTGAGCCGCTCTTCGACGTTCATGATGTTCGGCACGCTGATGATCAAGTGGCCGCCCGGCTTGAGCAGACGGCGGTACTCCCGGAAGGCCTGCGGAGGCGAATCGATGTGCTCGAGGCCATCGAGTGACGTGATGAAATCGAACGATTGCGAAGTGTAGGGTAGCGTGCCGGCCAGGTCGCCACGCTTGATCTCGACGCCGTCCAGGCGGAAGAGCTCCGAATAGAGGTCGCAGCAACGCACATCAAAACCTTCGGCGAGCAAGTCCTGCGCCAGCGCGCCTTCGCCAGCGGGACAATCGAGAATCACGCCGCGTGAGAGCGGCCGCAAAATCTTCAGCACTGTTTCGTGCAGACCCGGCCGAGACATCGCCATCGGCCCGCGGTTTCCTGCCAGAAGCGGCGGGTGGTCCGCCGGTTTAATGGTTCGCGTGGTGGTTGCGGCTGTTTCTGCTGTAGCCAATCGTTGCTCCTAAATTCGCTGCGCGCTTGGGATGCCGCAAAAAACAAAGGGCATGCCGCACTTAACTGTACGACATGCCCCGCCAATCGTCCTATCTTTTTGGCGCTATTTTGCGCGGCGAATGAATCCACGTCTCGCGCAGCAATTGGAGAGCGGGCACGGCGTGCGGTGCCCCTACGGCAAACTTACGCCATGTGCCGGTCGAGCGCCTTGGTGATCTGGTCCTTGGGCACCGCGCCAACGATCTGCTCGACCACTTGGCCGTTCTTGAACACGAGCAAAGTGGGGATGCCGCGAATGTTGTAACGCCCAGCGGAGTTCATCGCTTCGTCGACGTTCAGCTTCATCACCTTGAGCTTGCCGGCGTAATCGTGGGCAATCTCGGCAACGGTGGGCGCCAGCATGTGGCAAGGGCGGCACCACTCTGCCCAGAAATCGACCATTACGGGCTGCGCGCTGCTTGCGGTCAGCACCTCTGCTTCAAAATTTCCATCGGTAACCGCTTGAATCTTTTCCGTTTGGGTATTGTCAGCCATGTTGTTTGTCCTCAACAGCTTGCCGGTAGGCCGCTGTCTCTGTCTCCTTCGTCAATTCAATTAGATGTTGTAACAGACATTTGGTTTCGTGCTGCTTGCCCTGTGCCCCGGAGTTCCAGCGCCGCTTTGTATACTTTCGTATACTCGGCCGCCGGCCCTTTCCAGGAAAAATCCTTGGCCATACCATTCAATTGGATGCGGCGCCAGATGCGTTCGTCGGTGCAATGATGCAAAGCCTGCCTGATCGCAT
Organism: uncultured Acidobacteriaceae bacterium; assembly: GCA_963788555.1. Classification (GTDB taxonomy): domain Bacteria; phylum Acidobacteriota; class Terriglobia; order Terriglobales; family Acidobacteriaceae; genus Sulfotelmatobacter. Next base: position 163,943 of record CAWBHM010000013.1, read on the forward strand.
ACATCATCGCGCCGCCGGAATATTCCGCGAACTTGAAGCCCGTGCCGGTGCCGTGCTCCAAATCGAAGGGCTCGACAGTGTCGTCCAGCCCGCCAGTCGCTCTCACAATGGGCACCGTACCATACTTCAAGCTATAGATCTGATTCAAGCCGCAAGGCTCGTAGCGAGACGGCATAAGAAACATATCCGCGCCAGCTTCGATTTTATGCGCAATTTCGTTATCGTAGGCAACTTTCACGCCGACGCGACCCGGAAATGTATTGGCCATGGCCTGGAACAGTTCTTCATAGCGGCGTTCGCCGGAACCGAGCACGACCAGAGTGAGTTCTTCTTTCATCAATTCGTAGGCTTGCTCGGCGATGAGGTCAAAACCCTTTTGATCCGCGAAGCGGGAGACGATGCCGATCACCGGGCGAGAAGCGTGCTCGGGCGCGATGCCGAAGAGTTCCAGCAGCGCCTGCTTGCAGACTTGCTTGCCGCTCGATATCCTTCGCGGAATACTTCATGGGGATGAGCTTGTCTTTGTCCGGGACTCCAGGCGGAATAATCGACACCGTTCAAGATGCCGACGAGATGGTCGGGGCGATTGCGGACAACACCGTCGAGGCCGTAGCCGAATTCGGGAGTTTGAATTTCTTGCGCGTACCTGCGGCTGACGGTGGTCAGGTAGTCGGAATAGACGATCCCGCCCTTGAGAAAATTCACGTTGCCGTAGAATTCGAAGCGCGCCATGGATGAAACGAGAGGCAGCGGAATGCCGGCACGTTCGAGAACTCGGTGGGGAAGAGGCCGTGATAGCCCATGTTGTGAATTGTGAAAACGACGGGGAGATCTTGACGACAGGATCGTCGCCGTAGCGAACTGCGCAGCAGGACCGGGACCAGCGCGGTCTGCCAATCGTGGCAATGAAACACGTCAGGCGGCCAAACGTGTTTGGCAATTTCGATCGCCGCGCGGCAGAACTCGCTGTAACGTTCCGCGTTGTCTGGAAAATCTCCGGCGCTGTTGCCGTAGAAACCGTCGCGATCGAAATAGGCGGGGTCATCGACAAAAAAATACCGAACACCGGCAATCACGGTACCATCCAAAACCGCGGGAAAACGCAAGCGGTTCGCCATCGGTATCGTAAGACTGGGTAGAACGACGGCTCCCGCTTTCGTGCTTCGGTAGCGCGGCAGGACGACGGCGACTTCGTGGCCGTGCGCCACCAGGGCTTTTGGCAGCGCTTCGACCACGTCCGCGAGGCCACCGGTTTTTGAAAATGGCAGCCCTTCCGAAGCTACGAAAAGAATTCTCACCTTAGGCTCATTACTCGAGTCTTTCGACGGTTTGCGCGTCCTTCTCTTCTTTGGCGCGTTCACGGTATTGACGGCGTGTTGCGCATGCATTTTACGCTACTGGAGGCGATTCGTGACGTCAAGATACAAAGGTGGAGCCGGCGCCGAAGGGCGGGCTTCCTGTTACACTTTCGGCGCATGGCACGTCAAAGGCTTGGGCAACATTTTCTGGAGGATATCGACTGGCGCGAACAGATCGCGCGGGCGATCGGAGTTTCGCCGCACTCAAGTCTGAGGCTTAGCGGGGCGGGATCCGACACCGCAGTGGGTCCATCGTACTGCTGGATCGAAGTGGGCGCCGGCCACGGGGAAATGACGGAACATTTGCTGGCGTCGGGCGCTGAAGTATATGCCGTGGAACTCGATCCACAGCTCGCAGCACAGCTGCAAAAGCTGGCGAAGAAGTTTCCGAAACTTAAGGTGATTCATGACGATGTTCTGGAAACCGATCTCGCAGCGGTCGCGGCGGGGCGCCGCATCCGAATCTATGGCAATTTGCCGTACTACATCACGTCGCCGATTCTTCATCACTTTTTTATGTTTGCGGACGCGATCGATGAAATTCACATTGTGATTCAAGAAGAAGTTGCGGAGCGGCTGGCCGCCGAGCCGGAGACAAAGCAATTCGGGTATCTCTCCGTTGTGACGCAGCTCTTTACTCGACCGGAATTGGTGCTGCGCATTCCGCGCACGGCGTTCAGCCCGCCTCCGGAAGTGGGTTCCGCGCTGGTCACGCTGCGCCTTCCCGGCGAACGAGCAAAACTGGCGCTGCCGGACGAAGTAGCTTTTCTGGATTTTGTGAAATTGTGTTTTTCGCAGAAGCGCAAAACATTGGTGAATAATCTGCGGTCACTTGGCGAAACCGGATGCCGTACGCGAAGCGCTCGCGGCGCAGAAGCTGCGGCCCGACGCGCGGGCGGAACAACTTTCCGTCGCACAATTTGCCGCGCTTCTCTCAGCGCTCAGTCCCACGAGCTAACTTTTGTCGCCGTCTTTTTTCTGGGCGGCGATCAATCGGTCCGGATAATCGCTCATGATGCCATCCACTCCGGCGGACATCAGAAGCCGAATGTGGGCGGGATGATTGACAGTCCAGCAGACGACTTGCAAATCGCGCTTGTGAGCTTGCTCGATCATCGCCGGCGTTACCAAGTCGCCGCGCACCACAAGTTGCCGCGCGCCCGCGTCCAACGCGGATTTGTATGGATCAGCGAGTTGGCCGTCATAAAGAACGCCGGTCATCAACGTGGGTTCGATCTTGCGCAAGCTCGCGACAATTCCAGGATCGAAGGAAATTACCATTACGCGCGCTATCTCTCCGGATTCCCGCAGCGCGCCGATCAAGGCGTGTTCGCCGCCCCAGGAGCCGCTGGGTTTCAGCTCCAGATAAAAGACGACGTCGTTCTTTTTGGAAAATTCCAGAATCTCTTCGAGAGTGGGAATACGTTCGCCAGCGTATTCGCTGCCGAACCAGGAGCCGGCATCGAGACGGCGAAGCGCGGCGAGCGTTTGATCATGCACTTTGCCCTGGCCATTGGTGGTGCGATCGAGAGTGTCGTCATGAATGGCCACGAACCGCGCATCGCGAGAGAGTTGCAAGTCCGTCTCGATAAAAGTCGCGCCTAACGACACCGCTTTCTTGAACGCCGCCAAAGTATTCTCCGGGGCGTGGCCCGAGGCTCCACGATGTCCGATGATGAACACTCCAGTGCTCTCCTTCTCGCAGAACGTTGCGGCACGCAGACCAACGGTGGCGAATTCCAGATGTTATGGCTCAATGTCTATGCTAACACCGGCATACAGCAAAATCGGCGCGCACCCAGAGCTATGCATCGTGAGTCTAACAAGCAGAAGCGTCGATTCCTTTGGAGTTGCGGACGATGGCTATTCGGCGGTAGCGTCGATTCACATCATTTCCCAAAGCTGCCGGGGTATTTCCCATCGGTTGTAAATTCCTGTCGCTTTGCGACCCCGGGGCCCCCCCGTGGTTCCGCACCCTTTTCCCATTACCTTCATCCAATTGAAAACACAGTAGTTACAGTAGGCCGCGAAAGTGCTGATGGCCTCCGAATTGCACATCTTCCTCCCTGCTCCCGCATTGTCCCGGTTTCCGCCCAGGAGAAACGAGAAAACATGGCGACAGCAACAGCAAAACTGAATTCGGCCATAGCGCCCCTTCCC
>CAWBHM010000014.1:0-29335 GCA_963788555.1 uncultured Acidobacteriaceae bacterium
GCTCTTGTAGCGACCTCCGGCAGTGGGATGGACGCAGGCGCAGGGGGAACTGGCACGTTATTGAGGGCTTCATCTCCCACCGGTTCTTGAATCACTGCAGAGTCGCCATTGTCACTGTGTCCGTTTGGATGAATCACTTTGCGCCTCCCGATATCGGAGCCACAAACGCAATCGGTGCCAGGACCGGACGGTCGACCTCTTCCGTCTGGGCAACCACCAGCAATAGCCGCTCCCTCGATTCCTTGAAGGCAGGTCGCTTGAACATGACGATGCCATCGGCCCGAGCGCCAGGCGCGAGTCTACGCGACGTTACCCAGTAGTCTTTGATCGCGACCGGTTCGGCCTTAATCGCTTTTCGGTGCTTGTCTTTCGATGTGCCCGCAAGCTGTATTTGCGGCGGTAGCAATTCAATAGTGCGGGCGGATGAGTTCAGAACGGCGAATGGCACGGCCATCTGTTGCTCTTTTTCCACCGTCTGCCCTACCGCGACCCGCAGTTCCTTGCCTTCCCAACGTGGATTCTCAATCCGTTTTGCCCTGGACAAGTCCTCTTCCTGGCTGCCAGCCTTCTCCTTAGGACTGCTGGTTGGCTGATCTTCTGTAGCAACGTTTTTTGTCTCGCCGATCGCAAAGATGGGATGGGTCGCCGCAATCAGGAAGCCGTGAGGACGCTCACAATTGAGGACATAGTCCACCGGCTCACTACGGTCTGACTTGCCTTGGCTCACTAGGCTGAGCGAGATCCCATGGCCTCCTCTGGTCGTAATTAGGGCATTGGTTTGGGCGGGCTTTGGGCTGGTTGCTTTGAAAAACACCAACTGCGGCTCGGCTTCGGAGTGTTCAGCCTTAAAGGCTCCTGGATCCCCGAGGACGACCGAACTGACCTCCTCCAGTACCCGCACCGAGCTTACGTATCCGGGATGCAAGTGCAAGACTACAACTTGTTCTGGATCGACATTCAAGCTCACGATTCGCGCCTGTGGGAGCGCGGTTTGTGACAGAGCCATGTGCGGTAGCAGAAAGATGATCGTTGTCAGATGCACCAAACTCAAACAAATTTTCATCTCACATCTCTTTCCGAATTGGTGTTTGCAGTTCGTGGCATGTTTCCGGCTTGGCGGAGGTAACTTGTTCTAATTCTTGCTACGTACGAGACCACATCGGGATTTCTGTAAGCGAAGGTTCGTCTACCGATTACGCCTTCGCCAGCGTAATAAGCGGCCGCCACAAGCCTCAGATCGCCATGAAACCGTTGCATCAGCCACGCGAGGTAGCGCACGCCCCCCGAAACGTTCTGATCGACACTGCAGCGGTTTCTCACTCCAAGGCGCTGGGCGGTTTGGGGCATTAACTGCATTAGTCCTACTGCGCCCTTCGGAGAGACCACGCACGGTTGCCAGTTCGACTCGCGTTCGACAACGGCACGCACCAGCGCGACGGGCACGCGATAGTGTTGCGCGTAGGCCGTGACGTAATACTCGGCTTCCAGCCGTGCTTGTGGTTTGGACGATTGCGCCCAGCAAATCGAGATTGCCGAAAATACTTGCGCCAAAATAAGAGCTCGCCTCATGGGGCGCCCTCTCGCAAAGCCTCAGCGGTGTACTGCTGAGCGTCGTAGACGAGGCTGGCGAAGCCATCTCGCAACAGCAGTTTGCGCCTGTCGGCGTCGGTCTTGGCCAACAAGGGCAGCAGAATGTCCCTCATCTCTGTCGTGACTCGATCAGCGCCAAGAAGCTTGAGCGCCTGAGCCAGGTCCAGAATTTCCGAGACTGAGGGTGGTTTCTCCAGGCTCCATCCACGCAGCGCCTTGGCAAGCCCGGCCATTCCCGCATGGAATTCGTGGCTTGAATCGGGCGTTCGCAACGCGACAATCTCGGCCTCGCGTTCTGCCGTTGGATGTTCAACCCGCAGGTAAAAACTGCGTCGGCGCAGGGGATCGCCGATGCGCCGTTCCTCGTTCGATGTGAGCACGACGAAGGGAATGCTTCTGCCCTGGACCGTGCCCAGTTTTGGAATGCTCAACTGCCATACGCTCAATAATTCCAACAACATGGCCTCAAAAGCATGGTCCACTTTGTCTAGCTCGTCGATCAGCAGAACGCATGATTTCTCGTATTGCAATGCCCGTAGAAGCGGGCCGGCGCTAAAGAATTTCTGGCTGTGCAACTCAGTCTGCAGCGATTCCCAATCACAGCCGACTGCTTTGGCTCTTAGCTCCACGCAGAGCCTTTGCAACGGTTCATCAAACTTGCCAATGGCCTTCTCCTCATTGATTCCCTGGTAGCACTGCAGCCGCTCGACCGTTGTGTGGGCTGCTTTCGCAATTGCATACGCCAATTGAGTCTTTCCGCTGCCCGCGGGACCTTCCAGGAGCAATGGCTTCTGAAGGCTCGCCGCAAGGTACACCGTTGTCGTGGCTATCGAATCCGCAATGTAGCCGGTATACCTGAGCCGTTCGCTAACTTCTTGAAGAGATGAAAACACACTTGGCTCCCGTGTCGTAGACGAATTCCTCGATCGCGAGCGTCAGAAACCTAACCCCGAATGAAATTTCGGTCAAATCGGCGTGGTTCCTCGCCTGAGGAGAGCTGCTGCAGCCCTCATGCAAGTTTTGACTGAATTCTCGATTTGCTCTACAAGCGGTGCAAATGGAGGTCCGTTGTGACAGCGAAAATCGGAAACAACGAGAAGCGATTCTTGGGCACAAAGGCGGCAGCCGAATATTCAGGCATTCCAGCCAGCACGCTGCGCGTCTGGAGATCCCAAGGTGGAGGACCGAGATTCTACAAACCCCGTGGACGCGCGCTGTATGATATTGCCGATCTGGATGAGTTCATCCGATCGGGCATCCGTGTTTCCTCTGTGCGCGCAAGCAGGGAGGAACGGAATGTCTATCTACCAGCGGGGTGATGTCTGGTACTACCTCTTCTACATCAATGGAAGGCGTTACCGCGGCAGCACCAAAACCAAGAACCAGAAGCAAGCAGAGCGAGTCGAGGCTAGAAAACGGGTTGCGGCAGAGGAAGGAGAGTCTTTGCGGCCCAAACGAGTTCCTCTGGTGCGGGAGTTCGGCAAGCAATTCGTTGAGTGGCTCGACAAAACGACGCTCGCCGAGAACACAAAGGCCGATTACAAAAACGGCCGACGTTTGATCCTGAAGACTCCGTTGTCCGGGATGCGAATGGATCAAATCACGGCCGATGACGTCGAGACCACAAAATTTCACGAATCGCCCCACAGTCGGAACTGTGCCATTCGGACGCTGCGCCGTATGCTCGGCAAAGCCCGTGATTGGAAGGTGCTTCGTGAAGTGCCAAGGATCAAGACGGTCAAAGTCTTCGCCAGGGACCGAATGGTCACTGTCGAAGATGAGAAGCGACTCTTGGCAGCATGCAAACGACCCTTGAAAGATGTCCTGACCATCATGCTGGACTCTGGACTGAGAAACGGGGAAGTCATCAGGATGCGCTGGGAAACGATCAACTGGGAAGGCGCCTTCTATTTCAACCCCAGGGGCAAGACGCGTAGAGCTCGTCGGCCCGTGCCGTTGAGCGAGCGCGTGATCGCACTTCTCAGGACAATTCAGCTTGAACAGTCGGGCCTACGCGAAGGTTGGGTCTTTCCTTCGAAGAAGTCTCGCGCAGGCCACATCGGACTGAGCGGACTCGAGCACGCGTTCAGAAATGTGGCGCGCAAGCTCGAAATTCCGGATGCCCTGAAACTGTACTGCGCGCGGCACACGTTCGGCACGGTCGCCATGGCGGAGACGAAAAATCCGGGACTGGTGAAGGAAGTCATGGGGCATGAGAGTCTCTCGACGACGATGGGCTATCTGCATCCGGAAACGGCGCAGATCAAAGTCGTCATCGATCGGTTGAATCAGCAGAAGTACGTGATGTAGCAACAGCCACAAAAACAGCCACAGTTACAAGTAAGTAAACGGAAGACGATGGATGGCAAGTGGTTGAAAAGAAGTGGTGAGCGCGGTAGGAATCGAACCTACAACCTACTGATTAAGAGTCAGTTGCTCTGCCAATTGAGCTACGCGCCCACGGTGGGGATTTTGGCGGTAGGACGAACAAAAATTATAGCATCCGTCTGCGATTTCCGCTGCGCGACCGCGACGATGAGTGCCCTTCAAACCTAGATTTCGATGCAAACGCTAGAGATTCATCCGTCCCCAACGCAATCTTGGTACACCGAAGTCGCTGCGTCTTGTCCAGCTCACTCGCGTGTTTCGAATGGACCTACGTCAACACGCCATGGTCTGCGGTTCGTCGGGAATGCGAATCGGGCCATGTCCTGCCGTTATCCGATGACTCTGCGGCACTGCTTGACTCTTGCGCTACACTAACCTGACAACTTCTCGGCAGCCTCTGGTCCATCTCGTCGGAGGTCTCCATCATGCTGAAGAAATTCTTCCTGTTCGCCGTTTTTCTTCTTTGCGCAGGAAGACTGTTCGCACAGACCACTCCCTCGACATACAACTTCACCCTCGCAAACGGGGTCTGGTCGCCGCAGAGGTCAGGAGCCTTGCTGGCGGCAGGCCGGAATTGAAAAATCGGTGATGGAGCAGGTCCGCTCCATCGGCAGCGAGGCGCGTTCGCAGGTCGAGAGCGTTTGCTCCAACTCTTCACTTACGCCCCAGCAGAAGCAGCAAACAGGTGCGGCAGATCCGCGAGCAAGCGATGCAAAAACGGGACAGTCTCTTGACCGCCGATCAACGAAAGCCCTCATGGCGTGCCAGCAGGAACGCGGAGGTCATCCGGGTGGCGGCAGCACGAAGGCATGGGAGGGGGATTGGGAGGCGGATGCGGCGAGATGTCACACAACGGCTCTCGACCCGGCGGTCCTCAAGGGAATGGTGGCGGCAATCCTCCGCAGCCAAACCAATCTTCCCCACAGAATTAGATCGCGTGAACGCACAGTCGTGAGCGTTGATGCCGTGGTGGCTCAAGCGGCCGCGGCACTCAATCTACGAGAAGACTAAGAACGCTGGCGAGCTTCGGCTGCCGCGAGACCTCGCGAGTCGCTCGTCGACGGACGCCGCGGCGGCAACTGATCCGCCGCAATCGGAGGACGATGTTCGACCGTGCCGATCACCGGCGCTTCGTCCATGCCGTCGGCGTAGGCCATCGATGCAAAGCGCTGCTCGCTGCACATTCGATCGATCATGCGTTGTTGCCGTCCGTTCAGAACAGCGTGAGGAAGAATGGGAAAATTGCGGAACATCCAGAGCAAATAAACGCGCTGAAAGAATGAAGGCATCACATAGCGCGGACCAATGGGGGTCTGCACTTGCACCACACCGGCCGCGAGCTTTTCGATCAACATACTGGGCCCACCTGGAACCTGAAATTGGCCAGAGCAATTCTAGGGCCGCCATTATTGCATCGCGAACAGTGCAATGGGAAGCCCTTTTTTCACAGATTTACAGATATATTAATTGAACCGCGGCTCCAGCAACCACTCAGCAGTGTATTTTCGGGAAATTTTTCTCCCCGCATTCCCGAAACGCGCTCAAACACCCATCAAACTATCGCTTCGGGAAGGATGTCCATGCGGCGGATCTGGGCCGCCACCCCAAATTCAGGGCCGTCTTCTTCGACGCGAACAATCGTGGCCTGGCAGCAGACCCAGCACTTCTCGCCGGACGTGAGCTCCGGAGGAAGGATCAGCACCAGTTCGACCTCGGTTCCCTTTTCCATGCGGGACTTGGTGTAGAGGAAGACTCCGTTGGCGCTGACGTCGCGAGTCTGGGCGGTCTGATCGACGCCGTGGGCGTTTCGTACACGCGCGGGAACGCGGGTGGCGATTCGTGTTCCGGAGCGGCGCTCGGTGTCGGCCTTCATGGGCGGGCAAAAGTGCCCACCTACTGTACACCAACGACTCGGCTTCCGCTATCCGGCTCTTGCTTTTAGAAGCCGAGAGCGGAAGGCGGAAGCCTGTTTTGGGACTAGATGTTCGGCCGCTTGGCGCGGGCCGCGGGGACGACCAGGGCCTGCTCCATGGTCGGCATGTTGGTGCCGCGGAGTCTGGCTTCGGCTTCGTGCAGTTTGTCGGTCTGTTCGGTTTGATAGTAGGCCTGCACCAGCAGTTCCATGGTGAAGGGATTGTCCTGATCCTCTTCGAGCTGTGCGATGGCCTCCGGATACTTCTTCTGGTCCATCAGCAGCGAACCGGCTGCGCCGTGATAGGAACTCTGAATCACGCGGTTGCGGGTGCCATTGGCCAATGCCTCCAGTTCATGCAGCGACTTCTCGGCCAGTGGCTGGTTCCCAGATCTGGCGGCGCGCACGGCTCGGATTCGCAGAATGCGCGACAGCTCTTCGTCGCGATCTGACGGCGAAATGGTGGCCTGATGATGGAGAGCTTCTTCGGCGGACTTCAGATGCTTCAGGGCAACGTTGTCGTCTGTCTGATATTCCGCAAGATGACGGTAAGCTTGCGCTTCCTGAAGTCCCTGTTCCTTGCCGTGGGCGGTTTCGGCGATCTCGACGTACTCTTTGTCGGCTTCGGTGTAGTTGCCGTCGCGAACATACGTCATTGCCTTCTGCATGCTGTAGGTCAGGCGGTCGGCTTCGTTGTGAGCGAAGCGGATGGCTTTGTCGTACTCGGTGCGGGCCTGTTCCTGATTGCCCATGAGCGCGTAGGTGTCGCCGAGACCGAGTTGTGAGGTTACAAAGTCGGGATCAATCTTGAGCGCGGCGCGATAGTGCACCAGCGAGCCTTCGAAGTTGCCGGCCATGCGGAGCAGTTCGCCGTAGGAATCCTGAGGATTCGGCTCCTTCGGAAGCAGCGCGACGTAGCGGTCCATCGCGGCGAAGGCCTTATCGAACTTCCGGTTGCGGGCGTCGACGTAAGCCAGATCGTTTAGCGCGGCAGGATAGTTCTTGTCGATGGCGAGGGCCTTCTCCATCATGCGCTGCGCCTGATCGTTGCCGTTCTCTCCCATCAGCCAATTGCCCGCGAGATAGAGCAGGTGCTTGTCGTGGGGATACATCTCGAGCATGTCGTTCATCGCGGTAATTCCGCCGAGAAAGTCGCCTTCCTGCACTTTCGAAATCCAGGCCACCATCAGCTGTTCACCAGGTGTGAGCTTCGGCGCGAGTGCTTTCGCCTTGGCGCGAGCCTCGCTGACTTCCTGCGGATTGCCGCTGTTGAAGGCGATCCAGGCCCAAGCGAGGGCAAGGTTGGGATCTTCTTTGACGGCTGCGCGCCAGTCGTCGTTGCAGCGCTCAAGATAAAGATTCTCGTAGTCGGCAATGCCCTTTTCGTATAGTTCACGGGCTTGGGCCGACGAAGTCGTTACCGGCAGCGTGGAGGATTCACCCTTCTTGACGTGGTGCGCAAACAACGGCGCGGCGAGACACAGACCGAGAACGAAAACGGCGTACGTTTTCATGGAGCGACGCATCGAGATCTCCGGAACCGAGCTTTGTGGGGAGGCTGATACGAGACGAGGGTAGCATCGGCGTTAGCGAGCGACGAGGTGACGAAAGGAGTGGAACGGTGGGGAGTTCGAGTTTCGAGTTTCGAGTTTCGAGTTTCAGGTTTCAGGTTTCAGGTTTTCAAGTTTCAAGTTTTCGAGTTTCGGCTTCCGGCGTTCGGCTTCCTGCGTCCGAATTTTCCGGCGTTCAGCTTTCCGGGGTTCGGGATTACCGATTGGTTATCCCACCCCCTCCCCCCTCGATCTATTGAAATCATTGAGTTCGGGGGAAATCGTCCGCAAGATCTTGGGATTCAATCAGTTAGGGGCAAAATCCTGAAAACAATAAACTTAGCTCCCCGCAGCTGCCGGACTGCCAGACGGCTGCCGCGTAGCAATGATCTGCCTTGTGGTGGGCTGTGCGCAAGGTCAGATGTCACAACGGGGCTGTGGATTTTGCCGATCCCGGAGGACACGAAGAAAAGCCCCTGCCGAAGCAGGGGCTTGGATTGATACCCACAACAACTGTTAGAACTTGAACACGGCTGCCAGCTGGATACCTCGCGGGCCGCCGCCCCCGATGAAGGGGTTGCCGATACCCACGTCGCCGGTAGCGCTGACGACCGGCGTCGATTGACCCGGAATTCCAGTTGCACCGATTTCTCGTCCGTTCACGATCTGGTAGCCGTGGACGGCAGGGTCGGCCAGGAACGCTGGCAGGAACGGGTTGGCAAAATTCGGGTGGTTGAAAATATTGAAGAAGTCCGCACGGAGCTGCATGGTTAGCCGCTCCGTCAGGTTCGTGGTCTTGTAGAGTGCAAAGTTATATTCCTTGAAGGACGGACCGCGGAGCGAGTTGCGCCCCTCGTTTCCGAAGTGGCGGGTACCGGGCACGCAATCGGAGGTACTTCCGCTCGCCACCGTCAGACCGGGCAGGATGGTGCACGGCATGGCGAATGCGCTCAGGTCGACAAAATTGTACGGATCTTTCGGATGGTACTTGATAGGTCCAACCACATCCGGCCGATCGAAGCCGTTGCCGCTGCCGCTGTAGTCGGCTTCGAAATTGTAGTTGAACTGGAAGGGCTGACCGTCTTGCAGAGTCAGGATGCTGTTGAGGCCCCAACCGTTTTTGAGTTTCTGCATATTGCCACCCATCTTGGGTAGTTCATAGGCAAAGTTCCAGCTCAGGCGATTGGGAATGTTGAAGTTGGAGGGACCATATTCGAGCCGCGGGTTGTTGCTGTCATTGGGCTGCGCGGCGTTGGGCTCGAAGTCCTCGCCGTCGCTCGAGTTGTCGAGCGACTTCGAATATACGTAGTTGAGAATCGAAGTAATGCCGTGCCAGCCGGTGACGCGGAAGCTGGTCTGCAGAGCGTTATAGTTCGACTTGCCCGTTGAGTTCTCCTGGAGGATGTAGAAGGCGCCGTACGGGTTGGAGCCGTAGTTTCGGGGAACACCATAATCGCCGGTAATGGCGCCCGTTGTGGCACAGGTAGCAACTCCAAATGGGCAATCCGACGCCGTGATTTGAGCCTGGCTGGGTTGGCTGATGTCGAAGAAGCGCCAGAGGCGATGTCCCTGCGATCCCACGTAGGAGACCTGTATGACCGCTTTGCTGGAGATCTGCTGCTGGATATTCAGGTTGTAGTTCTCCATGTAGGGAGTCTTGATGTTGCGGTCAAAACCGAAGGCGTCGCATTCGTAGTTACAGCCGGCGGCAGCTTGAAACACCGGTACGTTCTGACCGATCGTGCCACCCACCACGCCCGTCGAGAGGATTGGATCAGGGCCAACGTTGTTATAGGCGGGTCCTGGATCGAAGAAGGGAGAATAGGGCAAGTGTCCCATGACCATGTCCTGGGAGAATGCGTCGAAGAACATGCCGAAGCCGGCGCGTACGACGGTCCTGCCTTTCCCGGTTACGTCCCAGGCAGCGCTCACACGCGGGGCGAAGTTTGTTTTGTCTGAGTTGTAGAGGCTGCCCAGACCGGGCTGACCAACCTGTGTGAGGGTAAACGTGTTGTTCGCGGCATCCAGATTGGTGATGTTGCTCAAGAGATTGTTTTTCTCTTTGACAACCCCGAAGTAGTCCCAGCGAAGACCGTAGTTCAAAGTGATCCGCGAGGTTGCGCGGAAACTGTCCTGCGCGTAGAAGCCAAAGTTGTTCTCGGAGGTGTGGCGCGTGGAATCGCCATAGTATTGGAAGCCACCATCCACCTGTCCCGTCAGAAAATCCTGAAGGGCATTGCCGGTGGTACTTCCGTCGAACGTAAGCCGCCCGCGGAAGTATTTATCGAAATATTGCTGCACCGAGGTGCGGTGAAAATCGACGCCAAACTTCACATCATGTTTGTTGATCTTCCACGAAAAGTTATCGAGAACCTGGTTGTTGGTATCGTAGCGATGGCGAGGGACGCTGCTGGTGGCACCCAGCTGAGATGCGTGACCGATAGTAGAGTCGCCCACCTGGATGATCGGCAGGCCAGAATCGAAAGGTGCGGTTCCGTTACACAGAGTTGTATCGGTTGCGGCGCAGAGTCCAATCGAGCTGGGATGGAAGCTTTGGTCGGCCGGAAAAAATCCCTCCGCGAAACGGTTCCATCCGTAGCGCAGTTCATTCACTTTGTTCGATCCGATAGTGTGAGTGTAAGAGAGCGACACCAGTTGCACGCGCGTAGGCGTGTAGGTGTTGAAACCCGGCAACTGGCCACCGCTGGCGGTAAGGGCCAACGGGAAAGATTGCACGCTATCGCCGAAGAAATAGCGCCCCGTGAGGATGTTGCTGGCATTGAAATTCTGGTCGATCTTGGCGATAAGGCTGGTGAGGCGATTGTACGAAGGGGAGATGATCGATGCAGTCCCCAGCGTCTGATCCGGTATGCCGCGCGACAAGTTTGGTGCGGGCCAAGGATGGTTTGCCAAGAGACCCTGGATCACAGGATTTGTGGAATCACTGGGCTGCAGCGATCCGTCCGCGGCGGTTCCAGTTGGGACATTGGCAACCGTTACTACCCCTACCGGCTCCTGTTGCCCTTCATAGTCGAAATAGAAGAAGGTCTTATCTTTTACGATGGGTCCGCCGATGGAGCCGCCGTATTGGTTATTGTGGAACGGGGCTTTCGGTTGGTTGGAGGGATTGAAGTAGTTACGCGCATCTAACGCATCGTTGCGGAAATACTCGGCCGCGCTACCGTGGATCGTGTTCGCGCCACTTTTGGTGACGATATTGACCACGGCACCGGCGTTACGTCCGTATTCCGGCTGAAAGTTGGAGAGCACATTGACTTCGGCAACTGCGTCGATGGGCAGAATCGTGGACGGGGTTCCAAAAACGCCAGCCTGGTTGATAGCGGGGTCGTTGCGGTAGCCGTCGTTCATGTCGGTGCCGTCGAGCAGGTAATTGTTGGAGCGGCCGCGCGCGCCGTTCATGGAGAACTCGCCGAAGGAACCGGGAGAGTCGGAGATCTGGTCCGGCGAACCGGCGACGCCCGGGTTCAAGTAGATGAGTTTGGTGTAGTCCCGTCCGTTGACCGGCATGTTCTGGACGGTCTCGGCGGTAAGCACGCCTCCCAGGGTGTTGGTCGTGGTCTCGATCATCGGCAACTGATCGGCGGAGACTTCGACTTGGGTAGAAATGGAGCCAGTCTTCATGGCGGCATCAACGCGGCGTTCACTGGCAACGTCCACGGTTACGCCGGTGGCGATGAAAGTCTGGAAACCTTGCTGGACCACGGTCACCGAATAGGTGCCGATGGGCAATTCGGGCAGCGAGTAGCTGCCGTCGGCGCTGGTTTCGGTAGCGCGCTCCAACCCCGTACCTGCGTTCTTCGCGGTCACCTTGGCCCCCGCGACTACGGCGCCGGACGGGTCGGTCACGGTCCCGAGGATGGTTCCGCGGAAGGTCTGCGCCGACAGGCTCACTGCGGCCAGAAGAACAAACAACAGACTTGTCGACACCAGCCTGATCGACATCGGGAAGATGCGCGCTCTCATGTAGTCTCCTTGAAACGGTTCAGTTTTTGGAGGAGTGGTGATGGTTTGCGCGAGGCCGATGACTTTCGTCACCTCCGGGAAAGCTTGCAATTCCTTGCATACTAAGAAGTTGCGTCGCCCCGCCGCAAAAATCAGCTAAGAAACATTATCGAATGCAGATGTCTACAGTCAACCATGTAGTTATGAATGGTTACCATAGATTTTATGAATAAGGTACGGGGGAGGCAGCATTTAGCAATTGGCCGTTAGCATTTAGCCCCGACCGAACGGACCGCTCCCGCAGGAACCGAAACAACCAAATCCTAAGTGCTAAACGCGAAGTGCTGGTTTAGAAGGTAAAGGCTACGCCGCCACGGACGGAGCGGGCGGCCTGGACCATGTAGACGGTCTGGCCATCCTGACCGAGAACAGGAATGTAGCCCTGCGCCAGAAGGTTGCGCAGGTCGATGATGGCTTCCATGTGTCCGCCCATGCTGGGAATTGGTTGGCGAACGAAGATGTTGAGGAACGGGTCACTCTGACCCGGCGAGGCGTTGAACATATCCACCGGAGTCAGGGCCTGACCGTTGATCCAGCGGTAGGAGGCGATCCAGTGAGTCTGCGTGCGCTGCAAGGTTCCACTCAACTTGGCGGCGACAGCGTGGCGGCGCTGGGTGATCATGAACTGCTGAGAGTCCTGCAAAGAAACGTCGGGACGGGAGAGATCAAGAACCCCGCCGAATGCGTAGTCAATGGTTCCGGTGAGATCGGAAGAGAACTTGTGTTGCAGAACGACGCGCAGTCCGTTGGTGTCGAGGGTGCGTCCGGTATAGCTGAATGTGCCCGAGGAAACGTCGGGTAAGAGGAATCCGCCTGCCGCGGTGGTTTCGCCCGTACCGGTTAAAGCAGGATTCCCTACACGGTCCGAGAAGACGGCGACTTGAAGATTGGTCTTGCCGGTACGGTGCGAGACGCTGACTTCGTGATGATGGGCGCTCTCTACTTTCGGAGCGAAGCCGAGCAGGCTGATACGGGGATCCGATTCACTCAGATCAGCAGGAGCGGAATCGAAGCCTTTTTCGGCGCGGAGGTCAGGACGTGAGGTCGCGTATTCGTATTCCACGACTGTGTCGGGAGAGAGGTGAAGATCAGCGGAACCATACGGACGGAATGCGGAAACATGGCCGAGAAATTGGATCGTCTGCAGTTCGCTGCCGAACTTGAATTCGAGAACGTCTCCCACAGAGAAGTCATCATTGGCGGAAAGCGCGAGCGCCTGAAGGGCCGCACTATGCAATGCGGGATCGGAAGCGGCAAAACGGCGGACGGTGAGCGCCATCGAAGGCTGAGAGCCATTCATCAGGCGACGCGAATAACTGGTGCGCACAACTCCGGCAGGGAGACCCTCTCCGTAGGCGACGTTGCCACTGAAGGCGAGATGTCCGTCAGAGAAGACAGAGCGCTCGAGAGTGAAGCCCGTGCTCATATCCGATCCGGTGCCATAGCCACCTGCAGGGGATCCAGCAAGAAAAGAGAGAGAACCGGTGAGGGGATGACTCTGCTTCTCGGCAGCGGTGATGGGATCATCAAAGACGCGGAGGATGGGACGGTTCGCGACGGAGCGGAGCGTCCACTTCCAATCATCGTCATCGGAAAGAGGGCGCACGGGGCCGAGTTGCATCACGCCCAGCAAGGTGCTCAGAGTGACGTTGACGTTAAGACTGGCGCCAGGGCGGAGTCCGACTTTCTCGCGCAGTGCCGGGAGAAAAGAAGGTGCCGTGACTTTCAGGCTGTAAAGGCCGGGCAGAAGACCGGTAGCGGTGTAGTATCCAGCTTCATCGGTGAAGACGGTGAGGGTGCGATTGGCCGCGCCAAGAATCTGGACGACGGCGCCCATTTGGGGAGTGCCCGAATTATTGCGAACGTATCCCGAGATCGCTCCGGGGCGTTCCGCAGCCCACACGGGAAGCGATAAACCTAACAGGATTGCCCAAGTTCCGAGCTTACGCAGTTTCACTCCATCCCACCCCTGGGGGGAAATCGCAGGGAGTTACTGTACGGCAAACACCGCCGACGGATCAATCGTTTGCTTGGAAATGTTGTCGTTCACTTTGATTACGATCTTGTAGGTGCCGGGCTGCAAGTTGGCAGCTACGATCGATTTCTGCAGCGTCACCTGTTCGCCGATATTGCCCATTGAATCGGTGGTTTCGGTTTTCTGAACCACGGACTTGTTGGTTGCCAGATTGGTGATGTTGTATTCAAAGGTGGCGGAAGGCTTGTGGGTCTTCTCGTCCACGCCCAGATTATAGACCTGCATCCAGAAATTGAGCTTCTGATCTTTGTCTTTCTTGAACAGGGCCGGCTTGCCGTCGGCAGGGGCCACGCGGGGCCGTATCTTCATTGTACCGATGACGAACATCCCAGTGCCAATTGCCTTGGTGGGTACTGGCTCCATATCGTCGGCCACGATGAGAGTAGACGTCGCTAGTTTGTCGTCGGAGAATTCCGGAACGACTACGCTGCGGCTCCATACGCCCTTCCGGTCGCCGTTCACGTCTTTGACAGCGATGTTCAGTTTGTAGCGGCCGGGACGCAGCGGGAGCGCCTTCCAGTAGACGGAGGCGTTTTCCGCGGTGCGGGGCAGAAGTTCAGCGGGAACGTCGACCTGAACGGTGTCTTCAAAGGTCTGGACGATCTTGCCGGTCAAGGTCGACAAGCGCGCGAAGATGTTGACGGTCCCGCGCTGAATGCCGTCTTTATTAACGAAGGTGATGTCCCGATTCTTCATCTGGATCGTCACCGGAACCAGGACGGTATCGCTGGTCACCTTCACGAAGTCGGTACGCACATCGAAGGGCATCGGGTTGAGAATGACCTTCGAATTGACGGCTTCTTCCAGATCAGTGAACTTCACTTTCGGAGCCGCCTGTAACTTGGAGTACTGCTCCAGGCGGTCGAATTCCTTGGTCTGCTGCATCGAGGTTTCAGGACCGGCGCCCAGGCGCTCCAAGCCATTGCCCTGGAAGCGGGCGGACTTGTTCGACATTCCCATCTGCTCGTAGAGCGTCAAGCCTGCGTTCGGGGTCATGAGCAGTGCGTCTTTTTCCGAGCGGTCGAGGGTCATGTGAAATTCGCCGCACATGCAGGTGTCGACAAATTCCATGATGACTTCCTGGCCGATGCCATCAATGTAGCGGTACCGCCAATCTTCGAACGGGTAGGTGGAAGTCTCGCCGCCGCCCTCTTCCATGGGGCGCTCGTACGTGCCGCCGGAAGGATGCGAATCGATTTCGTCGGGCTTGCCGAAAACAATGTAAATTCGGCCCCGGTCGGTTTTCCATCCCGGTACGCCTGCGGCGAAATGTTCATTGGCGTAGGCGATGCGCTGGTAGTGCTCTTCTTTGTATTCGTTCTCTTCGGTGTCTGGGGTGGGATCGCGGCGCTGCCAGAAGGCCTCGATAAAGTTGTCGCGTTCCTCGTCGTTGGACAGCTGCTTGAAAGCGGCGCGCTCTTCGTCGGTGATGATCCACACCACGTCTTCGTCGAGCCACTTCTTGTAGGGCTTGCTCAATTCCTGCTTGAGGGCGCGCTGATTTTTCTTCCTCAGTTTCTCATCGATGGGGCGCTTGAGGGGGTCGACGGCATCCGCGGGCTGAGCTTGACTGGGTTGAGCCTGGTCCGGCTGGGTCTGAGAGGCGCCTGCGGGGTCTTTGGACTTGTCGGAGGACTTCTGGTCGGGCTGGTCCTGCGCGATGGCGCTGCAGAGGGACAGGCCCATGACTACGAGCGAAATTCGGAGAAATGCTTGATACGAAACCCGGAACATGAGAGGGACTCCTGCCAGACAGCCGTCTGTCTATTTTAGGCCTCTTCGCCGTGTGAAAGCAAGGTTAAGTCGTGCCCCGAGAATTAACTAACAGAAAACAGCAGCCGTCTATTTTAGAAGCGTGGAAGGTTCCGGCGAGTTGCCCGGACGGGATGCCAAATCTGTAACCTCCGGGAAGGGCAACCCGGGGCTATAATGGACAGTTCCGGGGGCGGTAGCTATCACTTCCCACGCGTAACGGGTCTCGGCCACTTCTACATAATTCCTGATCGGGAACTTTTTCGGCTCCAGGATCGTAACAGATGGTGTGTGTCCGTCACCCCAATCGAGACAGCAGCCATTTCTGCGTAAATCAGGCACGTGGCAGGAGTTGCCGACTGTGGGAGATAAATCACCCGGATAGTGACGGGAAATCATGAAAGCTTGGAAAAAAATAGCCATTGGCGTCGGCGTCGCGGTTGTGCTCGCAATCATTGTCGGCTTCACGGTTCATCAGAGCAGCAAGAACGTAGTCACGGTGCAGACCGGGAAAGTGCTGCGGCAAGACCTGGCGACGATCGTAAGCGCTTCGGGAGAAATCAAGCCGAAGACCTACGCAAACATTGGGGCTAATGCTTTCGGCAAAATCACCCACTTGTATGTCAAAGAGGGTGATCACGTAAAGAAGGGACAATTGCTGGCGCAACTGGAAAACGTGCAGTCCTCGGCGGATGTGAACGCCAATGAAGCCTCGTTGCAGGCGGCGGAGACGGACGCCTTGGCGGCCGATGCAGCGCTGAAGACCTCACAGGCCGATCTGGTGCGAGCGCAGGCGGACTACGACCGCAACAAACTGGACTGGGATCGCGCTCAAAGCCTGTTTAAAGATGGCCTCATTTCCAAATCGGATTTCG
This sequence comes from uncultured Acidobacteriaceae bacterium, assembly GCA_963788555.1. Classification (GTDB taxonomy): domain Bacteria; phylum Acidobacteriota; class Terriglobia; order Terriglobales; family Acidobacteriaceae; genus Sulfotelmatobacter. Next base: position 16,126 of record CAWBHM010000014.1, read on the forward strand.
ACAGCCGGAAGAATGCGTGGGCCACGGCCGATGCGGGACTGACGCAGGCCGAGGCCCGCGTGGCGCAAGCCAAGGCTCAGCATGACTCGTCGGACCGGCACATCGCGCAGGCCAAAGCTACTTTGGTGCACTATGCGGATCTGCTGCAAAAGACAACGAATGTGGCGCCCTTTGACGGAGTCGTCACCAACCTTCCGGTGCGCGAAGGCGAGACCGTTGTGGTCGGTATCCAGAACGCCCAGGGAAGCACGTTGATGACGATTGCCGATATGTCAATTATCACGGCCGAAGTGAAAGTCGATGAAACGGACATTGTGAACGTACGTCTGGGTCAGAATGCCGAAGTGACGATCGACGCGATTCCGAAGAAGATTTTTCACGGAATTGTTTCCGAGATCGGGGATAACGCAATCGTGCGCTCCAGTGGCGTTTCGACGTCACAGCAGACAACGGCAAGCGAAGAAGCCAAGGACTTCAAAGTGGTGGTCACTTTACAAGACGCTCCGCCGGATTTGCGGCCCGGCCTGTCGACGACAGCGAAGATCACGACCGCTACGCGGAGCAATGCGATTTCGGTTCCGATCCAGGCGTTGACCTTGCGCAGCAAGGATCAGATCGAGCAACAGAATAATCCGCCGGGCTCGGTACATGCCGCGGCACCTGCAGCCAAGGAAGTCGCATCCAAGGCGAAGAAGGGGGATGACGTTCAGGGTGTATTCGTCATCCGCAACAAGAAAGCTTTCTTCGTTCCGGTCAACACGGGAATCACGGGTACCACGGATATCGAAGTTCTAGACGGCGTGAAAGACGGAGACGAGGTTATAACCGGGAGTTACAAAGTCTTGCGCACTCTGCGTCCCGGAAGCAGCGTCAAGATCGACAATACGGTTCCAAAGAAAGAAGAAGAGTCATAACCTTCGCCGGCTTGGTACGTCCAAAGGGAAAGCCGGTCTTAGTGCGCAGGAAGTCAGCGGGTAGGAAGTCAGCATAGGGAGTCAGGTCTCGCAACAAGGCGTCTCAGAAAACGGAGCCCGCAACTAAAAATACCGAATCCCAAAACGAATCGGAGAGGTCAGTGGCACCGGACAGAGTGAGTGAAGACCAGGAGAAAAATATGGCAACGGCAGAAGTCATCGCTATGCCCACCACCGCGAACCTAGCACCGCCCGAATCTTGCATGATTGCGGCGGAGGATCTTTGGAAAACCTACGACATGGGATCGGAGCAGCAGGTGCATGCGCTGCGCGGCGTCAACCTGCGCATCCAGCGCAATGAATATGTAGCCATCATGGGGCCGTCGGGTTCGGGCAAATCGACCTTGATGAACCTGATCGGCTGCCTGGATACGCCGTCGCAGGGTAAGTACTGGCTGAACAGCCAACTGGTCAGCGAACTGGATGACGACGAACTTGCGCGAATCCGCAACAAGGAAATTGGATTCGTGTTCCAGACATTCAATCTGCTGGCCCGCGCGACCGCGCTGCACAATGTGGAACTGCCGTTAATCTACGCCGGCATTCCGACCGAGGAGCGCCTGGAGCGAGCTAAGAGCTCTTTGGCGGCGGTAGGCATGGAAGCCCGCATGAGCCACAAGCCGAATGAACTATCTGGCGGTCAGCGGCAGCGCGTGGCGATTGCGCGTGCGCTGGTGAACAAGCCATCGATCATTCTGGCGGACGAACCTACGGGCAACCTGGACTCGCAAACCGGCGTTGAGATCATGGCGCTGTTTGACCGGCTGCATGCGGAGGGCAACACCATTATTCTAGTGACCCACGAAGGGGATATTGCGGAGTATGCGCACCGGGTCATTCACATCAAGGATGGCGTGATCGCCAGCGATCAGAGCAAGGGGCCGGGACAGCGCAGCTAAGGTTTCGGTTTCGGGATCAGTTTTGAAAACAGCGCCCAGCTTCATGGCTGGGCGTTGCGTTTTGTGGGGAACATTCCAAGTTGCCGACGATCGTTTCCTATAACAGTCCGAGATGGTCCGGGTATTTGGCCTGCAGAGCAGTAATCAGAAGTTCGAACTCAGGAAGGCTGCGCAGACTTGCAAGGCAAGGATCCTTCAAGAAGAAGGGCCAGCAAGCGAATCCCGTGCTGACGCTCCGCTCCAGCCACTCAAAGGCCGTTTCGCGCCTTCCCGTCAATGCAAGAGTGCAAGCGATCTGATAATAGGTATGGTGTGCGTGTCCAAAGGATTTCGGACTCGAACAGGCTCTGGTCACACAAGCGATGGCTTCTTCTCCATTCCCCATCAAGGCGTGGAGCAGACCTTGTAAGCTGATGATGAGGGGATCGTTCGGCACAAGCTGCAATGCTTCCTCCATCAGGCGGCTGGCCCCTTTCCAATCTCCAGTCATCATTGCTGGATAGGGGGCAAAATAAAGAGCGTACTTGTGGCCTGGACTTTCCGTTTGCCAGATCTGAATCTGCTGGCGGGCGAGGTCGTATTCCTGACTCCAAACATACACTTGCGTGATGCTCGGGCTGACCGCCTTCCGAGGTTGAAATGGCCGTCCTCTTTCAAACATCGCACGCGAGTGATCCAGCAGCCCGATATGCGCCAGGATGCTGCCCAAACGGTTGTAGGCATGAGGCAGGTTGTTCTGCAGGGCAAGGGCGCGCTTGAGATCTGCAATCGCCTCCAGATGCTGAAAATTCTTCGATGGTCCCCAAAGTAAAAAAGCGCGGGCGACGTGTCCTTCGGGAAGATTCGCGTCAATCTCGAGCGCACGGCGGCAATGGAATTCTGCCTTCTCCAGCCATACACTGGCTGGGTCGAATTCGAAATGCCGGGTCGTGCATGCGAACGAGAGGGTCGCGTGAGCCAGGGCAAACGTAGGATCGCGCGTCACGGCATTGTTGAGATGATGGCTCGCTTGATCCATCATGGAAGCATCGCCGGACGCCGTGATCCGATAGCCGCGCATGAATTCCGCGTAGGCCATCGGATCCCTGCTATAGCGGGGCCCCTGCTCGACCGTCCCCGGGCGATACGGCCGGTTCAAGGCGCGGGTGATTTGCTTCGCAATATCGCCTTCGAGACTCGCGAGGCGATCCATGTCGATGTCGCACTTCCTCGTGAAGCTTGCACGCTGCAGATAGGTGTCAAGCATCTCCAGCGAGAGACGCCATTGCCCTTTTGACATCTGAATGGCGCCGTGGACAACAAATCGCACTCCCAGGCGAGAAGCGATCTCCGAAGGCGTCAGTTCAAGCGGCAAATTCAAGACTGCCGAGGTGGGCAGCACGTCGAAGCCCGGGAGATTGCCGAGGAGCGAGACGAGTGCGTCCGCAAACCCGAGACACAAGCCTTGGTCGTCCCTCGCTCTCTCCAGCAACAACAGCGGCAGAACAGCGATGGAGGACCGCTCGCCTAAGTCGCTCCCGTCCTTCCGGAACTCGGTGCGAACGGAGTTTCTTCTCGGATCGGAGAGCGGATATTTCGCATCGATCACACGAACCGGACCGACGAAACGATATCCTTTTCCCACTACCGTCTCAAGAAACCTGGGACGGTTGGCGTTGTCCCCCAGCGCGGTGCGAAGCTTCCGCACAATGTTGTTGACGTTTTTTTCGGTATCGATAAACAGATCGGAGCGCCACAGCCGCTTCACGATCTCCTCGCGCGATACCATCTGCTCACGTCGTTCAAGCAGAAAGATCAGCAGCTCCAAGGGCTTCTTCTCGACCTTGATCCGGCGCCCGGATCGCCGCAGTTCGTAGCGTCCCAAGTCGACTTCGACGTCGCCGATATTCTGCTTTGCGTGCCCCATGGCAACCCTTGGGCCAGCATTATCCAATAAAACTCAATAAGTTGCGACGATATAAAAAAGATATCCAAAGGCTATCTCGGCTGCATTGTAAAGCCGTCCATCTCGCGAGATCATGCCCCATCAAGAATCTCGGAGGAGACTCACATGAAAAGAAAGCTGTTCATCGCCCTGGTGATTGTTGGGACGCTATGCGTTGCAGGCCAACTGGTCACGATTGCTGCACGTCCCGGTGCTCATGACAAGAACGCATTCACCCCGGAAACCATTCCGTGGGGTCCGGCACCACCTTTCGTGGCCCAGGGCGCGCAACTTGCCGTAATCGAGGGTAACCCTGCTGCGTCCAGCGGGGACTACACCGTGCGCTTGAAAATGCCCGACGGTTACCGCCTTGCTCCCCACTGGCATCCACAGCGCGAAAACGTCACGGTCATCTCAGGAACGTTCAAGGTCGGGATGGGAGACACCTTCGATCAAGAGAAGATGGCAACCTTCCCCGCCGGTAGCTTCGCGTATCTCGATCCCGACATGCATCACTATGCGATGGCTTCCGGCGAAGTCATCGTGCAGGTCCACGGTAGCGCGCCCTTGCAGTTTAACTATGTGAATCCCGCAGACGACCCGAGCAAGAAGTAAATCTTTGGCTCTTTAAATCGATTTGGAGGAACCTATGGCTGTGGATACGAAGAAGCTGGAGCAATTCTTAGGACAGTTTGTCACCGATCTGGGAGCCACCGTTCACGCCGGCATGGTTGTGATCGGAGACCGTCTTGGACTCTACAAGGCCCTCGCAGCCGGACCGCTCACGGCTCAGGAACTGGCTGCCATCACCCGCACGGACGAGCGCTACGTGCGCGAGTGGCTGGCTTCTCAGGCAGCGGGCGGTTATATCACGTATAGCCCGCAAACCCACAAATTCGGAATGACCGAAGAGCAGGCGCTCACCTTGGCGAATGAAGATGGTCCAGCGTATTTGCCGGGCGCATTCGAACTCGCCTTGGGATCATTGGCCGCTGTGCCGCGCATCACGGAGGCGTTTCGCTCCGGTGCCGGGATGGGCTGGGGCGAGCACGAGGACCGGGTGTTTCACGGATGCGAGAAGTTCTTCCGTCCGGGCTACGCCGCGAATCTGGTCAGCTCCTGGATTCCGGCTCTCGATGGCGTCGAGGACAAACTCGCGCGCGGAGCGAAGGTCGCCGACGTGGGCTGCGGCAAAGGCTCGTCCACGATTCTGATGGCGAAAGCCTTCCCGAAATCCCACATCTATGGATTTGACTACCATGACAAGTCCATTGAGGCGGCGCGGGAATCCGCCAAGCGCCAGGGGGTAGCGGACCGGGTCACGTTCGAGGTAGCGAAAGCCAAGGAGTTCCCAGGTAAAGACTATGACTTCGTGGCCGTCTTCGACTGCCTCCACGACATGGGAGACCCAGTCGGCGCCGCCGCGCATGTCCGCGCTGCCTTGAACGACGACGGTTCCTGGATGATCGTCGAGCCGTTCGCGAATGATGACCTGCAGGACAATCTGAATCCCGTGGGGCGTGTCTACTATTCGTTCTCGACGTTGCTGTGTACCCCTTGCTCTCGATCGCAGGAAGTGGGAATGTGTCTGGGCGCTCAGGCGGGGGAGAAGCAGGTGCAGAAAGTCGTCACTTCCGCCGGATTCAGCCGCTTCCGGCGGGCCACGCAAACGCCGTTCAATCTGGTCTATGAGGCTAGGCCATAACTGGCACAGGCTATCAATGGCTGTTGGGGATGGGCCGACCGACGCAACGAACCGCCCTCGTGTCGGCTCATTCTCAGATGTTCTTATTCGCCCCCAACATACACGTGCCACGACAGAATCGTGATCGTCCCGCACGTTCTGACGGGTGACGGGCAAACCGGAGTTGCCGGTGGTCCTTTCGCGCCGCTGCCAAGAAACGCGCTAGCGTCGCTTGCATCGCGCGAGGCAAGGATTGTTCTTTGAGCGAAGTCCGAAATGCTCTGGCTACAGTCGCCAAGATGCCGGCGAGGGAAAGAAAACCGTTACTTGAAAATGGACGCGAAGAAGCCTTTCACGCGATGGAGGAAGCCTCGGGGTTGTGGCTTCGGCTGCGTGTCGGGCGGGGCAAACTGAACTACCGTGTCGAGGTGGACCTGGCGGGCGGAGGAATCATTCACCGGCAAGTTTTTGGTTGCTTCGACCGACGGCGGTGGTAATGCTGCAACCGCCGCACGGTTCTTGGGAGTAAAAACCAACGGAGCATCGACCTGTACGTGAACGTCGTTGGGCTGCGAAGGGGGCAGGGGTGCAGTCTCGGGACCATTGGAGAGTCTTGTCTCCGAAGGAACTGGTGGCGAGGAATTCGCAGCGGCTGGCGTACTTTCGGCAAGGCGGACTTTGTCCGGCAATTCGGAGGCCGGGACATTTGGCGCAAAAGGAGCCTCGGCTCGCATGAGCGGCGACGGGGGAGGACATCCACATTCGAGAGGAACTTCGGTGTCCACTTTGTCGATCTGTCCGGAATGAAAGACAGCTTGCTCGGCGGGCTTGACCTGGTAGATGCGGTCTCCCATCAACTCAGAAACGATCGCCGACGAGGTGTTGCCTTTCAGGGCGCGCACGCATGTATTCCCGTGGGCGTCGGCGCTGATGGCGTAGTGGAATTCTCCGGGCCCTGCAAAAAGGATGCGGAAGTCTGGCGTGAGAACCGTGTCGGCGGAGGCGCGGAGGGAGTAGTGGGCCTCGATCGCTCCGGTGCTCAGGCCGAGCATGAGATCGCGCTTGGTTTGCGAAGGCGTGACCGAAATCGTGGTCCCAGGACACACGCGCACTTCTCCGCCGCCGGATACTCGCAGAATAGCAGTGTCGGAACCAGCAGTGATTGATGATCCCGACCCGATACGGCTGCCTGCAGGCACAACTGCGCCTGCGCCACCAGTGACCGGCACGACGGACGGACTGGGTTGGATAGACAGGCGCGGCTCCATCGGTGTTTGAAGCGGCGACGACTTTTTGCTCGCTACCGCGTTGGAGTCTCCGGCGGGCTTGAGGCGCACCATCAAACGGTGGCCCGAGCCGTCCCACGTATAGCCGTACGGCGCCTGCAAATCGAGAACAATGCGCGTTACCGGGGGATTCCGTTGATATTGGTCGACGCGGATGGCAAGGATGTTTTCTTTTTGAATCGGTATGCGCTTCTGCGTCAGTCCCAAACGAGAGTTGGGAAGATCAATGACGAGGCGCGGTGGTAAATCGACTAACTGAATCTGAGGAATGACCGGGCCACCTTTGGAGAGAATTTCAACGGCCGGCACACCCCGCTCATGAACGATGCTGACACTGGTAATGACGGGCGGCGGCCCGAAGGTCTGAGCCACAACTACTGCGGCGAATAGTGATGCCCCGATCATCAGGCACACAGATTGGAATGCAAGTCGTGGCAAAGGATCCCTCATTGGAGGCTTGAGGGAAACATATCAGGCGGAAGGGGTCAGGGGAAAGTTTCAAGTTTCGAGTTTCAAGTTTCAGGTTTCGAGTTTCAGGTTTCGAGTTTCGAAGTGAATCAAGTACTGCGTGAACCCACGAAACCTTGAAACTTGAAACTTTGAAACCTGTTCTCAAGCTTCCGGCAGGAATTCGTATTCTTCGATGACTGCGGCGACGGCGAGTTTGCCGTCGGCTCTTCCGTTCTCGACGCGCACAACGCGGCCTTTGCACTGTACCCGGATGCTTTCGGTGAGGGTGATCTCGGGAGGCAGGGTGAGTGTGAAACCGATGGGCGATCCCTTGGCCACGGCCGAATCCAGATAAAAACAGATACCGCGAGCGCTCACGTCGCGGAGCAGGGCGGGATGAACCGCATTGTCGTGATCGACGCTGACCGGTACACGAAGGGGGAAGCGACGGGCGCCGCGCTTCTCCTGCTGGGGCTCAGCCATGCATCCTCCAAGTGGCGACGAAGTAACGTTTGAACTGATACGTGGAGGATGCTCCGCGCAAGCCCGAAGGTCAATACCACAATTGGGTCAGCGGGTGGCTCTTTCAGGCGGGGAGCGTGATTTCAGGTTGTAGATTGTAGAGTTCTGAGTGCCGATCCGTCGGGGTGAATCGGGCGTCTGAGATCTGCGATCGGAAATCGCATGTCCGGTGTAAGCTGATATCAGGAGTGTTGACGCTTGATTTTCGTACTCGACAATTACGATTCGTTTACCTACAACCTGGTGCAGTACATAGGCGAGTTGGGCGCCAAAGTCGAAGTTCGCCGCAATGATCAAGTGTCGGTGAGCGAGGTTGAAGATCTGCAGCCGGAGCGAATCGTGGTCTCACCGGGACCGTGCACGCCGTACGAGGCCGGGATCAGCATCGAGTTGATCCGCCACTTCGCGGGGAAAGTTCCCGTGCTCGGCGTCTGTCTGGGACACCAGGCAATCGGCGAGGCCTTCGGCGGGCGTGTGGTTCGCGCCGCCCATCTCATGCACGGCAAGACCAGCGCTGTGATGCATGACAACCGAACCGTCTTTCAGGGGCTTCCGATGCCGATGACTGCGACGCGCTACCACTCGCTCATCGTCGAGGAAAATCATCTGCCTGCCGAGTTGGAAGTGAGCGCGTGGACCACAGAGAAGGACGGCACTCGTACCATCATGGGGCTGCGTCATCGACGGCATGCGGTCGAGGGCGTGCAGTTCCATCCCGAAAGCGTGCTGACCGACGCGGGGAAGAAACTTGTGGCAAACTTTCTCGCGCTGTAGGTTCCGCGGTTCCTCATCTATACTTCTCCCGCCTGCATTCGGGACTTCATCTGGCGATAGGAACCTCTTCTATGCTTCATGTCCGCGAGTTTCATTTCTGCCGCAATCCGCATTTCATGCGATGGCTGACCTCGGCTCTCCTTTTCCTGGCGGTTGTTTTCCCGGCAGTCGTTCTCGACGGGTCCAGCGTGGGGCAAGCGATTCCCGCTCCAAGTGCGGACAAGACGGCTGTTAACAATTCAGTTCCCTTGCCCGCTGGACCGTGGCGCTTCATCGTCTCTGGCGACTCGCGCAATTGTGGAGATGTCGTGATGCCAACGATCGCGGCGCACAGTGCCCAGTTCACCCCGAGTTTCTACTGGCACCTGGGGGACCTGCGCGCCATCTACAAGATTGATGAGGACATGGCGTTCGAGGCCACGAGCCGCGGCCAGACTCTTGCTTGCGAGGATTATGAGAGGCGTGTGTGGAATGACTTCGTCGAGGATCAGATTGCTCCGTTTGGCAGTCTTCCCTTCTATGTGGGGATCGGCAACCACGAGGTGATCCCGCCGAAGACGGAGGACGCATTTAAGCGTCAATTTCCAGATTGGCTCGATCAGCCTGCATTACACAACCAGCGGCTTGCAGGACAAAGAACCGGCGCAGCCGGAGGCCTACTACCATTGGATTCAGGGTGGCGTGGATTTCATCTATCTCGACAATGCTGCGAATCTTTTTCCGACGAACAAGTGGCGTGGCTGGGGCGGCGACTGGAGAGCGCGAAGAACAATCCCGCAGTGAAGAGCGTCGTGGTCGGCATGCACGAGTCTCTGCCCGACAGCATGGCGAATTTTCACAGTATGGGCGACAACGCGGCGGCACGACCGAGTGGCGAAAAGGCCTACAAGGCTCTCATCAGTTTCCGGGATGTAGAGTCGCAAGCCGGTTTATCTGCTCGCGACACACTCGCATTTTTATATGGAAAATATTTTCGATACGGCCACGCTGAAGGAGAATGGCGTCAAGCCTCTGCCGGGCTGGATCGTAGGAACAGCGGGCGCGGTGCGGTATCCGCTGCCAGCGGGCGCTCCGCCGACAGCGAAGACGGATGTTTATGGCTATCTGCTGGCCACGGTTTCAGCGGAGGGCACAATCGAGTTTTCGTTTGAGGAAGTGCAGGAGTCCGACGTTCCGCAGTACGTGCGGCAGCGCTACCCGGCGACGCGGTGCCATGGTGCTTCGCGCACAACTCGATGAACAGGGAACCGAATGCAGCGGACATTTCGCCGCGGTGCGCGACGCCGAACGCGAGCGGATCGCACTAGCGTGCGGAAGGCGAGGGCGAAGACATACCCTCTCTGTGCGCTACTGCCGTTCGCGCGCTTTCTCCACGGCACGCAGTACGGCCTGCGCCTTGTTCATCGACTCCTGAAACTCGCTGGCCGGATCGGAGTCCGCAACGATTCCCGCTCCCGCCTGCAGATACGCCTTTTTACCCTGCATCAGCAGCGTGCGAATGCCGATGCAGGAGTCGAGATTTCCGGCGAAGTCCGCATACAGGACCGATCCACCGTAGATGCCACGACGCGTCGGTTCCAGTTCTTCGATGATCTGCATGGCACGTACTTTCGGAGCACCGCTGAGCGTTCCTGCGGGGAAGCATGCAGCGAATGCGTCGAGCGCGTCGAGATCCTTGCGCAGCGTGCCTTCGAGCGCCGACACCAGATGCATGACGTGCGAGTAACGCTCCACGTACATCAGATCTTTCACTTTGACGGAACCGTATTCGCTGACGCGGCCCAGGTCGTTGCGGCCGAGGTCGACCAGCATGACGTGCTCGGCGCGTTCTTTTTCGTCGGTGCGCATCTTCTGTTCCAGGCGCACGTCTTCGGCTTCATCGCGGCCGCGCGGATGCGTGCCGGCGATCGGCCGATACTCGAGTTTGCGGCCGCTAACCCGCACCAGCATCTCCGGAGACGAACCGAGAATGTGCGTGTCGCCCGAGCGCAGAAAATAAAGATAGGGCGACGGATTCACCTGCCGCAGCGAGCGGTACAAATCAAACGGCGCAACCTCGGGCGTGAAGTCGAGCGCGCTGCGAGAGCACGACCTGGAAGATGTCGCCCGCGGCAATGTATTCCTTGCAACGCTCCACGCCGCGCAGAAAATTTTCGCGTTTCGGGTCCCGCATGCACCTTGAGCTTTCCCGGCTTGGCCTTCGCCGATTTGCGCCATAGAGCCGGGCTCAACCCGGCCGCGAGTTTCCGCTCCAGCGCGGCGATGTCGCGCAGCGCGCGGTCGTAGGCGCGCCGCGGGCTCTCTCGTTTCACGTCAGCCGCAGCCACGATGTGAATCTGGTGCCGCAGGTGATCGAAGGCGAGCAGCCGGTCGAAGAACATCAACTCGGCGTCGGGCAGCCCGAGGTCATCTTTCGCGTGATCGCCAATTTTTTCCAGCTGGCGAACCACGTCGTAGGCAAAATATCCGACTGCGCCGGCGGTGAATGGAGGCAGTCCCGGAACGTTGGCGGGCTCGATGCTCGCGCAGCAAACGCTTCACGACCTGGAAAATATTCTCTTGCACCACTTCGCGCCGGCGCCCGCGCTCAATCTCGACGGTTCCCTCGCGCGCTTTCACCCGCATGTAGGGTCGCGCCCCCAGGAACGTATAGCGCCCAATCTGCTCGCCACGCTCGACCGACTCCAGCAGGAACGCGTGCGGCTCCTTGTCGGCGATGGCGAGAAAGGCGGAGACCGGCGTGAGCAAGTCCGCGCTGACCGATTTCACCACGGGCACAAGCGTGGCCTCGCGGGCCAGGCGGGAAAATTCTTTGAAGTCCGGTTGCAGCATGGTTTGGTGACCCAACCCGCGCGCCTTCGGCGGGATTTTTATTATAGGGGAACGCGCGAAAGCCTCCATGCTGCGGGAAAAATCAGCCAACTGCGAAGGACACCAGGGATCGCAAAGGAATTTAGATTCGGAAGTGTTTTCCTTCGTGCGACTTCGTGTCCTTGGTGGTTGACGATCGTTCTCGCAAGCGTCAGACGACCCGCAACGGAGTTGCCCGTAAACGCAGCGTGTGATGGAATCACTGGCATGAATCGCCGGAATTTTATTCGCGTCGCTGCCGCGGCTTCTGCTGCGGTTCTCTCCCACCCGCTGTCCTTTGGCGAAAACAGTACCAGCGTCTTCCGTACGGCTCGACGCTTCGCCCCGACCGCCTCGGCAACAAGATTGGCGACGATTTCACTGGCCTGAGCTACGAATCGGCGCAGCTTGGGAATCCGCATTTCTTCTCTGGAGAGAATACCGAACTGGCGGGCTTTCTGCGGCGACTCGGCGCATCCGGCGTTCTGCGTATCGGAGGCAATACCAGCGAATACTGCTACTGGACTCCGGATCCCACCAAGCGTGCGAACGCGCAGAATGACGTTCGAACCCTGGAGAGCATGCGATCGGAGACAAAGCGAATCCCGCTGCGTTCGGAATGGCCGTCGGTCCCGATACCGGCCACAAAGCTCCCGCGCCCGTGAACATCACACCAGAGGCGATCCACAATTTGCGCGAGTTTCTCGACCTTTGCGGATGGAAGTTGATCTATGGCCTGAACATGGGCACCGGCACGGCGGAAGATGCCGCCGATGAAGCTGCTCGGCGTGATGGATGCAGCCGGCACGAAGCTCATCGCCTTCCAACTCTGCAACGAACCCGACCTTTTCTTTCGCAACGGAATTCGCAAGGCCGATTACGACTTCAAGCAATTCGCCGTCGAGTGGCAGCACTTTTATCAGACCATCCGCGCGCGTCTCCCGAGCGCACCTTTCGCCGGACCCGACACCGCGTACAACAACGAGTGGCTCGTCCCTTTTGCGAAGCAATTCAAACATGAGGCGGTTTTCCTTTCGCAGCACTACTACGCAGAAGGACCGCCAACTGATCCGTCGATGACGATTGAGCGATTGCTTCGTCCGAACCCCAAGCTTCAGGAAGAGTTCGAAGGCATGAAGGCAACCATGCAGGAATCTGGCCTACCGTTCCGGCTGGCGGAAACGAACTCCTGCTACCAGGGAGGCAAGCAGGGCGTCAGCGACACTTTCGGCTCCGCACTGTGGAGTGCAGACCTTATGTATCAACTCGCATCCGCCGGTGGTACCGGCATCAACTTTCACGGCGGCGGTTACGGTTGGTACACGCCCGTTGCAGGAACGCAAGAGAATGGGTTCTTGGCGCGGCCAATCTACTACGGTATGCTGCTGTTCGCGCAGGCAGGCGCGGGACAACTTGTGGAAAGCAAGCTCGATCAGACGGACCCGGCACCGCTTCTAACAGCCTATGGGCTGCGCGGCGCTACAGGAGCAATCAAGGTGGCAGTCTTCAACAAGAACATCGACCGTGCCGTTCGCCTCACGATCGATTCGGGGCAACCCGCGAAACGCGCGGCTGTGCTGCGTCTGCGGGCCCCGCGAGTCGACGACACGACCGACACGACCTTTGGCGGAGCGCCGGTAGGCGCGGACGGCGCATGGTCTGCGGCACGGATACAGACACTCTCTGCCTCTACCGAGAACGGCGCCCCGGTCATCGAGCTTCCAGCCGCAACCGGGGCTTTGATCGCCTTCGAACGTGACTAACCAAATGCGACTGCTCAGCGGAAGGGCCTGTCAGACTGCGGCTCGGTACTCCCCGAGGCCCGTTTCGACCGGATTCCTCCAAAC
>CAWBHM010000015.1:0-639465 GCA_963788555.1 uncultured Acidobacteriaceae bacterium
ACGGATAATACGTCAATTGATAGCTCGCGAAAACAGCCCTCTCACTCAGAATCCTTGTTCGGGCATTTTGAGTGTGACGGCGATGTTTCAACAGTTGCGCAACGGGTTCGTTCGCACACGCTGTCAGATGGGCGTGGATGTGTGGGCGAGCCACCTCTAAAGGCCCGCCCCGCAGATGACTATTCCTCTTCGGTTTGTTTCCTGCCGATTGTGCTACTGCACGCGCGTGAGCTTGTAAACTGATCCTTGCCCGTCTGATCCGCCATTCCCACTCGTCGCGCCGTAGAGGTTTCCGGCTTTGTCCATGACCAATCCAATATTAAAGGTGGACCAAGAAAAGGTCTGCAGCACGCTCTCTTGCCCCGAAGGCGTTACTTCGAACACGAAGCCTGACCCATCTTGTGCCACCGCGGTTCCGAAGACGTTGCTTGCGGAATCGATTGAAAACGATCCCAGCGGTTCCGACCCGTCGGTGAACGAGTACACGATCGATACCACGCCGTTCGTATCGATCTTGAATACGTTGCCATAGGCGCCAAGCCCGGGATTGTCTGAGGTCGCCAGGCCATAAATGTTGCCGGCAACATCCTGCCGCAAAGAATCTGGGAAGGTTGAGGGAGGTGAGAAAGTATTGAAGCTACCCCCGATTTGCTGAACCCAGCCGCTGGATGTTATTCCGCGATACGAGCCGGAAACATACAGGTTCCCTGCTCGATTGATGATGATATTGCCGAGGAGGCTAAAGTTCAGGGAACTACCCAGATCATAAATGTCGGTCCGCGACCCGGAAGTGGGGATCTCGAATACGCAGGCGTCGGGATTGCACTTCTCGTCGGCCCCGTAGAAATTTCCCGCGCTATCGAGCGTTCCCGAGACAATATCCGCGGCAGCGTTGCTATAGAGCGTCGAGAACGTGTGGCTGCTTGGGGATAGCTTGAACACATCTGTGGTCGTAGTGCCGAAAAGGTTTCCGAGTCTAGCGTCCCGCGCCAGACTGTTTGGAGCATCGAGGTTGGTCGTCGGTTTGAAGTTGTGCAGCACGTTGAGTTGGCCCTGCGGCGTCACTCTGAAGATCGTCCCCGCGCCGTACAAGCCGCCCTCGGAAGAGGTGCCATACAGATTCCCGTCGGAGCCCCGAATCAAGAATGACGGAACGAGGAAGGGAGGATTCGCGGGATCCTTTCCGTTGTTTTGAAAACTGTAAAGTGTGCTGTAAGTGTAGGTCTGAGCGGCCACGGGAAGTGAGCCACAGAGCAAAAGTATGGAGACGAGGGATACGACATACAACCGGTAACGCATATATCCTCCGGCAGAGCGCGTCGAGTTGGACTCGAGTCGCGGGGATTTTCGTGGCGGGCCCTGCTCAACCGTGCGGGGAGGAGGAAGGACGATTGAAGCGAATTGAGTTTGACACTGCCTCGTTCGGAGGTCAAGTACCGCGAAGACCTGAATGCAAGAACTTGCAGCATCCCCCCCAGTGCGTCTAGCGGGCGGTTCAAATGGGCCGGTTCAGAGATGGTCTTCTTAAAAAGTCCTGGAGCAATTTTGCAGATCTGCAGGCTGTGCAGATTCTTTCATCCTTGACAGGGGACTGTGGTGTGGCAACATATCTGCCCATCCGGAGGATAAATCAACGTCCAGCATCCTCGCCGGCTCTTTGCTCCCGATTCTGGCGCGAAGGTCGATGGACAGGCCCTGTGGAAACGCGAAGAGTGATTGTCATCCAACTGAACTGAAACTCGTTTTCTGAACCGTACTCCCCCTCCTAGTAGGCTGCGCCCTTTCTTTCTCTATTACGAAAAGAGGAAAACTATGTCTGTTAATTCATGCGTTGAGCATTCCGGTAAGAATCAACAAGAGAGTGTCGAGCGTCGCATGACCTTGTACGCAATCGCTGCAGCCGCTGCTGGCGTGAGCGTGTTGGCCCTGGCGTCACCGGCGAGCGGGGAAGTTGTGATCACCAAGACCAACCTTATCGTAGGGTTTGGGGGCAATACGCCGGTTTCGATCGATTTGAATCACGACGGGATTAACGATTTTCAGTTCCAGTGGAATATTGCTGGTTATGATCACTCGTTTTACGGGACGCTGGCGATCTCGCCGCTGACCGGTGGCAAGGCGATGGGCGGTAATCGGGGGCCCATGGGGCCGTACGCCTCGGCGCTGGTGCGTGGCGCAAATATTGGACCGTCGGCGCATTTCTCGAGTTCGGCGGCGCAGGGTCAACTGATCATCGAGCGCTCGACTGGCTCTGCTTCGGCGTCGACTAACTACACGGATTTCGGCCAGTGGGGAAAAGTCGGGAACCAGTACCTCGGAGTGAAGTTTCTGATCAAGGGGCAGATCCACTATGGGTGGGTTCGGCTGTCGGTGAACAACGCGTTGAGAAACACAGCGACGATCACCGCATTTGCATACGAGACGGTGGCCAACCAGAAAATCGCGGCTGGGATGACGACCGTGAGTGCGGAGACGCAAGCCAAGACCACCGCACCGGAAAAGGGGCGTCCATCGCTCGGAATGCTGGCGATGGGAGCAGATGGATTGGCGATGTGGCGTCGGGATTAAGAGGAGCTGCTGCTTGCAACGAACATGGATCACTGCATCTGGTTCACATAACAAGTTTCTTACTGAAGGAGAACTTCTCCATGTCGCATAAGAGCCTGTCGCATAAGAGATTGTTCGTGACTATGACATCCGTGGCGTCAGCCATTGCTGTGACTTTGCTGGTGACTGCCAGCGCGCTTGCCCAGACCGAAACAGTGCTGCATTCTTTCACGGGGAAGGATGGCACCGGGCCGGTTCTCGGTTTGATATTTGATCATGCCGGCAATCTCTATGGCGTGACGACCGAAGGTGGATCCTCGAACAACGGCACGGTCTTTGAGCTGTCGCCGGGCAGTAACGGCACGTGGAGCGTAACCACGTTGCACTCGTTCGATGGAGGAAAGGGTGGCTCGACTCCACTCGGCGGTCTGGTGATGGATAGCTTGGGCAATCTCTACGGGACGACGAAGCTGGGAGGGGCCGCAGGGGTTGGAGTAGTCTTCCGGTTGTCGAAATCAAGTTCCGGTTGGACGCAGACTGTGCTGCACACCTTCGGCGTCGCGGGTGACGGCCGGTATCCCAGCGGGAGTCTGGCGTTCGACGCCGCGGGGAATCTCTATGGAACGACGCAGGGCGGCGGCGCCTACAGCGATGGAACGAACACTAGTGGCGGCACGGTGTATCAGGTATCCCCGACATCGGGTGGAGGATGGACGGAAAAGGTGGTGCATAGTTTCGGGAACGGGACGGATGGGCTGTCTCCCCGGGCGAACGTGATTGTAGACAAGGCCGGCAATCTGTACGGCACGACGATCTACGGCGGGGCCTACAGTCTTGGAACGGTTTTCGAGGTGTCGCCCGGGTCGGGCGGAAGCTGGAACGAAACGGTTCTGTACAGCTTTCATTCCGTCAACGGATCGGATGGATGGTACCCCGCAGGGGGCGTGGTTTTCGATACGGCAGGAAATCTGTTCGGTACGACCTCAGGTGGCTCAACGGGAGGCGGCGGTATCATCTTCGAGCTATCACTGCAGACGAGCGGAATTTGGAGCGAGACGATGCTCTACGGTTTTTGGGGCCCGGAGCGCGAAGAGCAATTTCCCTACTCCAACCTCACGTTCGATGCTGCTGGAAACCTCTATGGCACTACCCTCAAATGGAACGGTACCGTGTTTAAGTTGACGCCATTTGGAGGCGGTGGCTGGACTGAGACTACGGTCTACCGCTTCGATAATACCCACGGTGGGATGCCGGCCATCGGCTCTCTCGTAATGGATTCCTTCGGCAGTCTTTACGGCGCAACGCAAAACGGCGGCGCAAACCAGGACGGCGCAGTCTTCAAGATCACTCCCTAAATCATGGCCCAGGTTCTCGCGAAGAAAGTTCTACTGATTGGTTGGGATGCGGCGGACTGGAAGATTGCCAGTCCGCTGCTCGATTCAGGGCTGATGCCGACGTTGGACGGCTTGATCAATGAAGGGGTCATGGGCAATATCGCAACCCTGCAGCCGATCTTGTCGCCGATGTTGTGGAATTCGATTGCGACCGGCAAGCGGCCGCATAAACACGGCATTCATGGCTTCATGGAGCCGGACCCGCATTCGGGCGGGGTACGCCCGGTGTCTTCGACTTCCCGCAAAGTCAAAGCGCTGTGGAATATTCTGACGCAGCGCGGCTATAAGACGCACGTGTTGGGATGGTTCGCCGGACACCCGGCAGAGCCGATTGACGGCGTCTCCGTGTCGGATTTGTATCCTCATTCGACTGGCCCTCTCGACAAGCCGTGGGACCTTGCCACTGGAGCAGTGCATCCGGAGAATCTTCGAGAGACGTTTGCGCGGTTGCGGATGCATCCGGCGGAGCTGACCGAGGAGGCCATTCTGACTTGGATTCCGCGCGCGGCCGAGGTGGACCAGGAGAAGGATCGTGGGCTGAACACATTCGCGAAAATTCTGGCGGAGAATTGCTCGATTCACAATGCGGCGACGTGGATCTTGAAGAACCAGGCGTGGGATTTTTTGGCGGTGTATTACAACGGGATCGATCATTTCTGCCATGCGTTCATGAATTACCGTCCGCCGCGGATGGAGGGGATTCCCGAGGACCGGTTTGAGATTTACAAGGATGTGGTGGACGGGGCGTACCGCTTTCACGACATGATGCTGGAGACGCTGCTGACGCTGGCGGGGCCGGAGGCGACCGTCATTCTGCTGTCGGACCACGGGTTTCACTCGGATCACTTACGGCCCAAGTGGATCCCGATGGAGCCGGCAGGGCCCGCAGTGCAGCACCGGCCGTTTGGGATCTTCTGCATGAAGGGTCCGGGCATTAAGAAGGATGAACGGATTTATGGCGCGACTCTGCTGGATGTAGCGCCGACTGTGCTGACGTTGTTTGGACTGCCGGTGGGTGAGGATATGGACGGGCACGTTCTGGCGCAAGCGTTCGAGAACGCTCCGGAGGTGGAACGAATTCCGAGCTGGGAAGACGAAGCCGGTGAGTGCGGGATGCACTCCGCGGATCTGCGCATGGATCCGGCGGCGGCGCAAGCGGTACTGGAGCAGTTCGTGGCGCTGGGCTACATTCAGCCGCAAACGGAAAATCAGGAGAAGGCGGTCGAGAGCGCAATTCGCGAGGGGAAATTCAACTTGTCGCGCGATTACATGGATTGCCGGCAAAACCAGAATGCGCTTCCTCTGCTGCAGGATTTGATGCGGGACCAGCCGAAGGAATTGAGGTTCAAGCTGCAGTTGGCGCAGTGCTATCAGTCGCTGGGACGAAGTATCGAGGCGAAGATGTTGCTGAAAGAGGTTTTGGAGTTCAAGCCGGAACCCGCGAAGGGAGAGGCCGTCGAAGCGGTGCCAGGATCGGAAGTAGAAAAAACACAATCGGCCGCAGCGCAAGGTTGGGCGGACTGGCTTCTGGGTACCACGGAGTTGGTGGACGGCAATATCGAAAGAGGGCTGGAGGCACTGCTGCGCGCGGAGCAGGCGGACCCGCGGCTGCCGAATCTGCACGTCCGCTTGGGTGAGACGTATTTGCGGCTCAAGCGGGTAGAAGATGCGGGCCGCGTGTTTCGGCGGGCACTCGAAATTGATGGGGACAGCCCCGAAGCTCACGTTGGACTTTCGACGGTCTACCTGCGGCAACGCCGGTTCGAAGAAGCGGCCTCAGAAGCCTTGATCGCAGTAGGCTTGCAGCACTTCGCCCCGCTGGGTCACTTTAATTTAGGAATTGCACTGTGCCGTTTGGGTCAATACGAGCGAGCCAGACTGGCATTTGAGACCTCGCTGACGATCCTTCCCGGTTTGGCGGCTGCCCACCGCTGGTTGAGTCTTCTTTATGCGAGGCAGGGAGGAGATGCTATCAGGGCAGCTCGTCACCGTTTTCTGTTCGAGCAGTTGAGACAAAGAGGCCGAGTCTCGGTTTGAGGTCCGCGGATTCTGATCGCTGCCTTGGTTGTCGAGTGTGTCGGACTTGCTTGCTGTCACCGCCGGCAGCCTTCGCCTCCTTTAGCTTGTTAACCATCCTGTCGACCGCGACCGTCCTGTCGCTGACGATCTTGTGCGGGATGAAGCAAACATGTTCGTGGCTGAGAGTGAAACCAAATTGCACTCACGACCCGTTCAGTATCGCTGCCGGACAGCACAAGGCGTACCATGGATCATGGATGAAACATGCCTGCAATGCCCCGGCTCAGGACCTACCGACTGCTTAATAGCCGCTGATGTCCTCCTTCGAGAAGAGCCAGATGAAGAAGAGGAGGACGACGAGGAACACGACCGCGACGAGGAAGATGACGATGGGGACGAAGGCTATTCGGAGTAATCATGTTCTGGCAGTTGCAAAATCTCGATAGCGCTCACTGATTGAGAGGAATGGGCTACCTGTCCGATCTTCGACAGTGCGCCAGGCCCATGAGCGAGAGTTCACGCGGATCGCGCTTCGGTCCGGCGTCCCGCCAGTTGCAGCCCAATCCATTTGCTCATCGGCCAGACCAGCGGTACGACAGCCAGTACCAGCGCGGACAGCCCTTGCTTCAACTTTCGCACAGTATCTGCGACCGAATTCACCCACCCTACCGCTGTCGCTTCGGCTTAAGGTTCAGCGTACGAATCAGACAAACAGATGGTCGAGATGCACCCTTAGCCTCGTCTGCCGATGGAAAGGCCTGCGCTACCACCTTCCAGCGCGATCTTGCCAATCTGTTTTTGGTGCGAGGGCTGAAGTAAGAGCTGCCTTCCGCGCAACGCCGCCGTAACGAGCAACCTTGCACAAGTTCGTTCCAGCGCAAGCAACACCAGGGAGTTCACTGCCATTTTTGAATTGCGTTGCGTAATATCGCGTCAATGGACTCGATCTTCTCTTTTACCTCTCTCAATTCGGCTTCGGCGTGTTTAACCTGGTCTTCAGTGGTGAAGGTCCCGCCGACGATGATTTTGGGATCATCAGCGTAGATTTCGTGGTTCACATGATCGAAGATCCCCACGCAGTAGTAATAGTCGCCCGGAGTCTGTGTGGTATCTCCACCAGAGTGGTTTTCTGACCACTTGAATTCCTGTGAAGTAAAGGGAGATTGTGTTGTGAACCGTATTCCTGCCCGATGCCTAGGGTGGGCGCCAGAAGTGATCGCTTGCCATTTGACTTCATCGCCCTTATTGACCGTGATTGAATTGTTAGGCATTGGAACTGGGGCGTTAGTGTCCGCGTTTATCGCCGTGTACTGTACTGGATTTTTCGTTACATCGATGGTTACAAGATAACGGGCCGCGGTTGGAGGTGTGAGCGACGGTAGGGCCGATTCGACATCGCTTCCTACCGCCAGAGTGCTCGCCGCAGCGACACTGCCTGCCACCGCGAGAAACTGTCTCCGGCTCACGTTCGAGGGATCTGACTGCTTATGCATAAGGATCTCCGTTTCTGCTGGTCTAGTTGTGCGATGAGTTGCTTGAGGGCCCGTTACTTGAACGAAACAGCTTCCCCAACTAACCGGCTAAACTCCGGTTCAGATCGCAGGCTCGCGAGTTCAGGATTGGCCACCAGTTGCTCACGAGGGTATCCCGCGTGAACCGCCTTCTGGAGCCATTTGAGAGACTCCTGCGGCTCCTGGGCTTCCAGGTGAACCAGGCAGGCGATGCGAAGAATGTCCATATCATTCGGGCTCGCCTGCAGGGCCCGCCTGAGGTATTGCTTGGCGCTATCCGCATCCCCAACCCGAGCGTGGTACAGGGCAAGGGAACTGAGTACATCAGAGTCGCTGGCATTGACGCTGAGCTGCTTTTCGGCGAGGGAGATAGCTTGTTTGTAGGCCATGTTTGCTTTGTCTGCCCTGCCGGAGATCATTCGATAGGCATCGGCCAAATTGCCCCAATAGTCATACTTCTGCGGGCGAAAACCAATCGCTTTCTGCATATACTGCACGTCTTCCTCAAAATGTCCGAGAAAGAAACTTACGGTTCCGATGTTGGAATAAAGGTCGGGGTCATCGGGGGCAACTTTGAGACCTTGACGAAAGTACTGATCCGCCATCTCAAATTGACCCGTATTGAAATATGTTACGCCAACGTTCATATATCCCCACACGTTATCGGGGGCGAGTTCCGTAACTTTCCGCCAAGCTTCCGCCGCTTCGGCGTAACGCGTGTGCTTGTTAAGGAAGATTCCCAGCACGTTGTAACAGCTCCAACAGGCGGGTCGAATTTTGATCGCACTGCGAAATGCCTGCTCAGCTTCAGCGGTTCGCCCTAGCGAATCGTACGTTCTTCCGAGGCCGACGTAAGCCTCGGAATTCTCGGGATCGCTTGCCAGCACCTGCTGAAAAGCAGTGACCGCGGTTGGAAACGCGCCTGTTTGGAGATTCAGGTTCCCGATCGCCAATTGGACATCCGGCAATCGACTGTCCAGATTTTCGGCTGCCTTTACAGCAGCTTTCGCCTGCGCTGCCCATTGAGGATCTTTAGTGGCAGTGTATTTGTACCAATAGGCTTGGGCCAGTGCAGCCTGCGCTTGCGCATATTTGGGGTCCTCTTGGATAGCACGCTGAAAAAGCGTAATGGCCGATTTAACCGCTTCGAGCCGTTCGTAGTGCTGTAAGTAGCCCATCCCCTGAACATACAAATCGTAAGCTCTAGGAACGGTTGTGCCGTGATCCGAAAGGAAGGACGCTGCGACTAGCGAAGGCGTAACTTGCAGCATCCGGAGGGAAGTGAGTACGACTTGGTCTTGAAGAGCGAACAAATCATCGGCGCGTTCGGTAATGGTGTCTGTTCGAAGCTGTTGTCCGGTTTTTGTATCGATGAGAATAAGGTTGATCCGAGCAGAATGCTCAACCCGTTGCCAACTTGCGACCAGAACAAGGTTTGCTCCAAACTGAGTTCTAGCTTTCTCGACGCTCGTAATCTTCCTGGCTCTGATCTCTATCGCGGAAGGCACCTGTAAGAAGGGCTCTCGTGCGAGCTTTGCCGTGACGGTCTCGGTAAAGCCATCACAATACACCTGCTCGTCCGGCGCGCCTCCGACCGCCATAAAAGGAAGCACCACGAGATTTTTCTGACCGGGCACCTGAAAAGCAAAGGGCGTTCGCCAAGCCCCATTGCCAAAACGAACAATCATCGGCCCCAGTATGACCGCGCCTAGCAGAACGCTCGTTGCTACCACAATCCATCGCCTGCGAATATTCGAACGTCGAGTTTCCCTTGAGACTGCCGCGGCCTTGCTCGTGGCCTCCACATGACTGTGTGCGCGCCCTCCAGACTCGGAATCTCGCGCGAGACGCTTTAGATCCGCGCTCATGTCCGAGGCATGCTGGTAACGCAGTCTACGGTCTTTCTCTAAAGCTTTGACTGTGATCTGCTGGAACTCCGGGGGAATGTCTGGATTCAACTGCAATGGAGGAACCGGAACCCGGTTCAATATGGATTCAAAAACTACCCCAGTGCTTTCGCCTCGAAACGGTAGCACCCCGGTCGTCATTTCATAGAGTACGACTCCGAATGAGAACAGGTCGGTTCGGAGGTCGAGTCCTCTCGCTCGGACCTGTTCCGGCGACATGTATGCGACCGTGCCCACGGCTGCTCCGGGACTCGTCAGATGCTCCTCCATCGTCAGCGTCGATTGTTCAGCCGCCGGCCCGGTCTCTGGAGCGCTGCTCAGGACAGGTGTGAGCTTAGCCAAACCAAAGTCGAGAATCTTGGCATGTCCCCTTTTGGTGATGAAAATGTTTGCGGGCTTTATGTCGCGATGAATGATCCCTTCCGCGTGCGCCGCATCGAGGGCATCCGCAATCTCAATCGCCAAAGGAACAACTAACTCGATTTCCATCGGACGGCCACCGATGCGATGCTTCAAAGTCATTCCATCCAGGAACTCCATTGCTATGAAGGCTTCGCCATGCAAGTCGTCAATTTCGTAAATCGTGCAAATATTGGGATGGTTGAGTGCGGATGCAGCTCTGGCTTCGCGCTGGAATCGGCTGAGTGCCTGCGGGTTCTTCGCTACATCGTCCGGCAAGAACTTCAGAGCTACAAACCGTCCGAGCTTTATATCCTCCGCTTTGTACACCACACCCATACCGCCGCCTCCCAGTTTCTCGATAATCCGGTAGTGCGATATGGTTTGACCGATCATGGGTGCAGGACTCGGATGCTAATGGTAGGGATGGGATGGAGCGGAGTCAACGGGCGTTGACGTCGGACGGAGGAAATTGCGGATCCTGACGTTTTGCCAGGCCTAACTCACCTACCGCTGTCGCTTCGGCTTAAGGTTGAGAGTCCGAATCAGACGGAACAGATGGTTCGGATGCACGCCGAGGATTTTGGCCGCGTCAGTGTAATTTCCGTTTGCCTGTTCGATGGCTCGCTCGATCAATACTTTCTTGGCCTCGCGGATTCCGTCGTGCAGGACGCTCACAGGCTCCCCGGAGGCGGCGGTTTCTTCCAGGATCGAGTCCGGCAAATCCTCCGCAAGGATGAGTTCGGTCGAGCCCAGCACCACGGCGCGTTCGATCGCGTTCTCCAATTCCCGAACGTTCCCAGGCCAGTCGTAGCGCGTGAGGCAGGCGCGAGCCTCGGGCGCGATCCCCGCGACATGGCGCTTTACCTTTTCGCCGTACTGCGCCGCGAAAAATGCTGCCAGCATCGGGATATCCTCTCGACGTTCACGCAGGGCCGGCATGTGGAGCGATACCACATTCAGACGGTAATAGAGGTCCGGGCGAAAGGCTCCGGTGCGGGACGCCTCTTTCAGATCGCGATTGGTGGCGGCGATCAGTCGGACATCGAGTTTGATGGGACGCGTGCCGCCGACTCGTTCGAACTCCCGCTCCTGCAGGACCCGCAGCAGCTTGGCCTGCATGGGCACGGCTAATTCCCCGATTTCGTCCAGGAAAACCGTGCCGCCTTCAGCGACCTCGAGCTTTCCTTTTTTCTGCGAGACTGCGCCTGTAAACGCTCCCCGTTCGTGGCCGAAAAGTTCACTCTCCAACAATGTCTCGGTGATGGCGGCGCAATTAATGGCCACGAACGGCTTATCGGCTCGGGTGCTATTCGTGTGAACGGCGCGCGCGACAAGTTCTTTGCCCGTGCCACTCTCGCCTGAAATCAAGACCGTCGAATCCCGGCCTGCCACCCGGGCCACGAAGTCATAGACCTCGTGCATGGCCTTGCTTTCCCCGATCATGCTGTGGTGGATGTTCAGTTCCTCGTGGAGACGGCGGTTTTCGCCGCCAAGCCGTTCCAGATGCCGAGCGTTCTCAATGGCGAGCGCGGTAATGTTTCCCAGCGTTGTAACCAATTCCAGAAGGTCCGAATCGAAGCGCGCGCCGGGAGAACTGGCATCGAGGTACATCACCCCCAGCACCTTGCCTTGGACTTCGAGCGGCACGGCCAGGACGGAATGGACGCGGCGTTCGAGCAAGCTCTCGGCTACCCGATATGTGTCGTCGGTCTGGACGTCGTTCGAAAGTACCGCGAGATTCTCCTCCAAGACGCGGCTCAGAATGGTCTGGCTAGCATGGATCGGCTGATTGGGACCCAAGCGACGGTCCCTGCCTATGATCGAAGAGAATCCTGTGGTCCCATCTTCCGTCAGTAAGACCGCGGCCTGATCCGCGGGGACAATGGCGAGAACCGCTTCCAACACTTTCTCCTGCAGGGCCGCCAGGCCGTGAACCGAGTTCACAGTCCGGCTGAAATCGAGCAGGACGTTGAGATCGCGAACCGTTTTGGCGGTGGCGGGCAAGCCGCCCCCGTGGGAGGGCTGCAGGTATCGAGCATCTTCCTTGCGCAGGATCACGGTGGCGGCGCCGGGCACCGGAGTCGCGTCCAGTTGCAGCGAGGCGTTGCCGGGGTTGGACTCGCTGCCGGGGCCCTGAAAGATAAGAACCGAGTTGCCGATCCGGATCTGGTCGCCGTGGACCAGGACCCTGTCCCTTACGGGCACTCCGCTGACAAAGGTGTTATTGCGGCTCTCCAGATCCTGGAGCCGGAATGCATTCGGTTCCTTATGGATGACGCAGTGGCGCCGGGATACGAGCGAGTCGAGCAGGGAAATCTCGTTGGATGGATCACGACCGATCGAGACCTGATCCTTGGTCAGGAGGAATAGCTTTCCCTTGAGGGGGCCGCTTACTGCTTCCAGCCGTGCCCCACTGGCAGAAGGGATACCGGATTCAGCCGCATGGCCCATAACGCAATGAGTATACGCGGACGCTTCCGCACCTAACATAAATGTTACCTGCAAGCATTTTTGCTTGGGCCGTCGGCGCTAGTGCGGGAGTCAGGTCTTTGACTGGGCCAGAAAGCCCGATTTATCGGCACTTTTGGGCCAGTTCTGAAGGTCCGGCACCCGGCTTGCCAACCGCCGAGTTTGGTACCCAGCTTGCATTACTAAGGTCACTTGCGACGGTCGAAGCCCAAGCAAGAATTCCCCAGGTCCCAAAGGAGCACGACAATGAAGGTAAAGCAGACAACGAAACTGGCAATCAGGATTGCGATTCTGACGGCGGTAATGGTAGGTACCTTCATCGCAGCGAGCGTTCAGCAGGTCCCCCTTGCAGACGGTGGCCCGCTCATTCTGTGCCCCCCACGTCAGCCAAACTGCCAAACCACCCTGCCACCGATGAGCTAGTGGTACGAGGTGGAGCTTGCGCTCGAAGCGCGAGCGGCCTCCTTGAGACGAATAAGTTGGCGCAAAATTTTTGGGCTGGCGGGGCTTGTCGAGACCCCGTCGGCCCAAGCTTTTTTGGACGATGGTTCGGAAAGCTGTTAGTCCAGCCGGCTGCGGAAAAACATGTTTTCCTCGCTGTTAGCAGTTGGCAGCGGCTGAAGCCGGGACTGAGTTGGCCTCACTTACGGCATCGCTGAAGCGATGCCCTGATACGAATCACGTGCCCCTGATACGAATCACGTGCCCCTGATACGAATCACGTGCGCTGATACGAATCACGAGTTTTTCCGCGAACTGCTAGCAGGCTGCGGAAAAACTCAATTTAAGGGGATTTGGGAAGGGCACGAGTTCCACTCGTGCCGCTAAGTCGTTCACAATGTGTCCGCGCTTCAGCGCCTGAGAGCCTTGGGCGCTCACGGGAGTTTTTCCGCGAACTGCTAGGGAACAAGGACAGACAAAGTGGTTTTCTCCTCGCTTGCAAAGCGGGACGGTTGAGGACGATATCCGTTGCGTGTTCGTACCTTGTATTTCTTCAACTGATCTCCCACCAGCCTCACCGTGATCGCGCGCCAGCCCGTGTTGGGGTTGGGTTTCGGGTAGTAGCTCAGCGAGTACAGATGTGCCAGGTCGTCACGGATGGAAGCAAATGCGCGGTGTTCATCCTTCCAGTCCTTGGCAAAGTAAGCCTTGCCCCCGGTCGCGGCGGTCATGCGATCAAACACCGCGGTGGAGACGGGCTCTATCTTTGCCTTTTGCGTGCTGATCATGTAGATCGAAACTCCGGCCGATTGGGCAAATTCAGCGACGTCCTCGGGCGGCACCACGCTGGAATTGTCGGGGCCGTTGGAGAATACGACCACGACTTTCCTGCCTGTGTTTTGCGCCGCATCTTTCAGCGTCAGCAAGAGCGCGTTGTAGAGCGCTGCCTGATCTCCGGCCACGGTCGAGCGCACGGCCCGCACGACTTGCGACCGGTCGGAGGTCAGAGCAGCAGCGCGCGAAAGTCTCGGCTGTACGAATAGAACGCAATCTTGTCGGCGCGTTTCCAGCGAGCGAATGAATTCGGTAATCGCATCTTGCGCGAAGACAAAGCCCCGGTACATGTAGTCGCTGGTATCAAACAGGACGAACACATTGGCTCCATTTACCAGGGAGGCGAGGGTCTCGGGCGAGCCGTCAGATCCGGCTGGGCCATGTCATCCGAGTCGCTGCGGACGAGTCCCTCTGCAAACTCGCTGAGACTTCGCGCCGGCTCGTTGCCCTCGGCAAATGTGGCCGTCTTCTCCACAATCCCATCTTCGACGATGGTAAAATCCTGCGGGCGCAGTCCCGTAATGTAGTTTCCCTTCTTGTCGGTCACTGCCACGTTGAGCTGGACCATGTTGACGACGACGTGAAAGTTCGGGCTCTCCTGACGCTTCGCATGCCGGTCTCGCTCGGCAGCAATCCCAATAGGGATCAAGAATCGCGAGTAAACAGTTTCCTTACCATGTGTTCAACGTTCCTACTCTGCGACCTCTATGACGAGGGCCGCTGACATTGCTGGTACAGCTTCTTCGTCGAACATACGCTCAAGGCCGAATCGAGCTCATCTTCGACGGCGAAGTCAACTTGCCCTGCTCGAAATTCTGTCGCCGGTTTCGTGCATCGCCCGAAGAAGTGCCGGCCAGTCCTCAAAGTCGGTGGCGAAAATTTTCTCCACCAGCATCCGAGTGAGCTCCGGCACGAGATGGTTCAGCATGACCGGGCGAATACCCCGCTTCATCGGCCAGACGAGCCCAATACAGATTGGGTGAATCCCAGGATTCCGCAAGAAAGCGGCTGGAATATCCCGAGAACGGCGGCATGGGCACCATATTCAGTAGTTCCAGACCGTAGTTCTGCGCCATGCTGGGATGAGGCGTGCCGAAATCGTGCGACAGGCGCTTCCAACTGACTTGTTCGGGATGTTGCCGGCACAGCTCCTGCAGTTCCTGGGAGGCGGTTCCCGATGCTGCGGCTTGGTCTGGATACTTGCGACGGAATTCCACCGCCAGATAGAAAATGTCCGCCGGCATCATTTGAGGAACGACTTCGGAGGCTTGCCCCGCGCGCAGAGCTTGCTCGATTTGCGCTGATCGCTGCGGCGGCAGCCGATCCGACAGAATCGCTCATGCACCTGCTTTCGCGAAGCGCTTCGTCTTTCGCGGAAGCGGTCAGGAGCTCTTCACCAGTCCGCTGATAGAGAGCGATCGCGTGCAGTTCCAACGGGCTGACATCCCACCAGCGAGGCAGGATCGCAGAGGACAACAAGCCCCGGCGTCAATTCCTTCCAGATCAGAGCCTGAACACTGTCCGGCGAGATGAAGTCCTGCTCGAGATCAGCCAGGGCGTAGGGGAGATCGGCAGAGCGAACCTACGAAATGCGCACCTCCGCCCGCCGGAGAACCTTCGCCGAGGAGTTCGGGCGCCTGCCAGAGTGTCTTTATGCCGCCAACGGTTTCTCCGGCAAAGTCGTGGGAGCGGACGAAGAGCGGATTGTTGTGCAGCGCCTGCGCCCCCGGCGGCTCGTAGTACGCATAGTTCAACCCGACGAGAGTATCTCTCAGGAACGAAGCGAGTTGCCCGCGCGCCGTCTTCAATTTGTGCGAGCGCGACGCCGACGCAGACTTGAGGATTTTGGGCAGGTCGGTTCGCATCTGCACGTCGGTGTGATGATTGTTGTAGAGTCCCGCAGCCCATTCCGTTCTCTCGCCGTTCGTAAAGATCGGGCGCGGCATCTCAAATTCGCGCGTCTGGCCGGCGAGCTGCGATCACGTACTCTGGGGGCTTTGTGCCCGTGCTCCTTGTCGGCCAGCGCATCCCCTACTGTCAAGAGCGTGTCGAGCGAGACCAGGCGCTGGTCATCCAGTACGGAGCGGATTCGTGCCGGCAACTTCCCGGTGCATCTGCTTTCCGTCTGGACTGCTCTGCCGAGGTCCTGCCAGCAAGTTCGATCATCTCGTCTTGCGAACCTCGTGGTCTTGCCGGTCGAAAACCGGAATAGTTCTCCGAGGGAAGCTCTTCCCGGCGTCATAGACTTGCGGCGCCGAGCGAATCGCCGGCGAAGGGCTTGATCACCTGCTGCCACGAGTCGTTCAAGCTGCGCGTTCGAAATCTGGCCCTGGCGGGCGAGAATCTGCCAGATCCCGACATTCGCCTGAAAGATGCCGAACGCGTTCCCGCGCTCGGCAGCGGGCAAGCCGTTGAGCCCTTGCGCCACTGTCCAGAAACAGAGCGATGGACTCGTCGCTCAGCTCGGGAAACTCGGAGAAAACCCGATACTGGTCACTGAATTCTTCGAACTTGCGTGCCAACAGGCGAACTGTTGCTGGCGCCATGCGATGTCCGCGAAGCCGCCGGCTGTCGATTTCACTGATTGCCATGTATTTCTGCAGGGGACCATTTTCCGTGGACGCCGCGCGAGAGGGCGAACATGACCTGCACCAGATGGTCGGGGCCCGACAGGGAAGAGGTCTGTTTTCGCCACTTTCGCGCCGAGGTTATACAGGGTCCTTGGCCAAGAATTTCTTTCCAGACTTCGAGACCTCCGGGGACGAGCGGCTCTCCGTTGTCCCGGAAGTGAAGTCGAGTCACGAGGAGCAACAAGCGCAGGCGCCGGTCGAAACGAGCCCCTCGTTGCCGGAGCGGAGGGATTGGGTGCGCGCAGTCCCGTGTAAAAGAACTGGCAGCCGTTCAGGATCGGTGAAAGTACGCCTGCTGGCTTCCGCTTACCCGCGAAAGCGACGTCAAAATAGGCGACCAGCCAGCCTTTATCCTTGGCGAGCAGAATGCAAGTACGAAGATCGGTAGGGGACCGCGGGACTTGCTCCAACCAAGTCCTTCCAGGCCGCTTCTGCGCTCGCTCCACCGGGAACGTTGACGTGGCCGGCGCTGATGCAAATGCCGCGTCCCGTAAAAATCAAGAGACTGCGGCGAAGGGAAGGAGCCTCGCGATCCCAATCGATTGTTGTAAAGACTTGCTGGTTTCGGAGTCGATCCGGGAGAGCGCCCAATACAGTCGCGCAACTGCGGCGTCGTTCAGGATCGTGTCCAGCAGGTCTTTGCTGTTTTCTTTGAAGTTCTTGGCGACTGGCCTTCGTCCATTCGCTTTCCGCAAACAGGACCGGCACAGGAGAGGAGGAGTAGGGATATTCAAAAGGTTTGCCACCTTGCAGCGTTCGCTCCAGTTCGGAAAGAGGGAATCCTGAATCGATGGCGAGAAAGGCTCTCTCGGGATCGTCCGTTTGCAAGAGACGTTGAGGGATCTCCGCAGTTCGTCCGGGTGCGATAGCCGAGAATGCGAAGGAGTGGTTTTGCTTCGTCACAATTCGAAACCCGAAGAACCATGCCGCTGCCTGAAGCCAAGGCAGTCAATTCCCGGGCCTGTACGACATATCGCCGAAGCAGGATGAGGAATTCGGTGGGCCGACCGGTCTCGTAGCCCTCGGTGAACACGTTCCGGCTCAACAGGGGCATGACCTCTTCGGGAGTGATCTTTTGACTGATCCCGGCCATGCGCAGAAAAGAGCGCTGTGGACCGGGAATGGAGAATTGCGGCGCAGACATCGGCGCCTCTTGAGGAGATGAGACGGCGGCACTCGAGTCTCGTAGCTGAGCGGCTGCGGGCGATTCTCCGGTAGCTGCGAACAAATCGCAGTGCAAGAGAGAAACGACGATCAGGGCGGACAGGCAAAGAGGAGATTTCACGGCTGGATTCCTCTCAGAGCCGGACAGGCCTCACTTCACCTGGAATCGATCGCGGAAGGCAGGGGGTGTCTTCAATTCGCGAAACGGAAAGTCCCCAGATCTAGGCTTGGTGAGAACCCGGGCCATGCTCCAGATTTCAATGTGGGCAAAATACTCCATCCCGCGAGATTATCCAAGCAGTTTTTTGAAGAAGTTTTGGGGCGGGGGTCTACGGCCAAAATGGCCGAGAATACTCAGGTTCTGCGCGATATGGGACGACGCGCGAAAAGCCCGCCCTTCGCCTTCGATTTGTCAGCTACCTGGAGCCGAAAACCTCCGGGGACGAGGTCCTGCCATTCCTCTTTTACGCGTATTCTCTTCTCAATATGGAATCTGGATTTCAATGCGCCGCCTGCGGAGAATGGAACACTACCTCGGTGGACGAGTCCGCTGGACGGCGTCAGAGCTACGTGGAAGACTGCCAGGTCTGCTGCAAGCCGAACGTCCTTCGCATTGAGTACGACAATTCGTCGCAGGAATTTTTCATCACCGCTGAGCTGGAGTGAGAGGCGGATTTAAGGGCCTTAACCACGAAGGGCACGAAGGTTCGCGAAGGAAGTCTGAACACAGGAGCTTTCGTACGAATAAGGCCAATTACTCGCCGTGACCTTTGGGTCGCGCTATAGTAACGAGTTCCAGGGATCCCAGAAAGGACGAAACGCATGGTAACGGGCTATAGCGCAGGCAGGATGGTAGCTCACAACATGGTGACCACGCAGTTTGAACTCGACGGTTTTCGCGTGACCCGTACGCTCGGAGTCGTACGCGGCATTGTGGTGCGCTCGCGCTCGATCTTCGGAACCATCGGCGCCAGCCTGCAGACTCTGGTCGGCGGGAACATCACACTTGCTGACAAACTTGTGCGAAAAGACACGTCAAGAGGCCTTCGACTTGATGCTGCAACACGCGGCGGAGATTGGCGGGAATGCGGTGGTCGGCGCGCGCTACGACGCTACCGAAGTCATGCAGGGTGTCACCGAAGTGCTGGCTTATGGCACGGCCGTGTTTGTGGAACCTTCCAAGTAGTGTGGGAGAAACGAGCCGCGGCGGAAATCGCTGCGGCCCGGACGGGTCAAAGACCCGTCCCCACATATTCATTCGTGCCTAAGGGTTGGCCGGACCCGGCTAGGTCTCGATTGAGGTCGGCAGCTGCGTGCCGATGACGTCGCCGGAAACGACCATGTCCACACGTCGATTCAGCTTGCGACCCTCCGACGTGCTGTTGTCGGCCACGGGATTCGCCTTTCCCAGTCCGACTGCGGTTACGTGATCGGGCACCACTCCAGAGGAGACCAGATACCCGCGCACGCTGTCAGCGCGCTTCTCGGAGAGTGTCTGATTGTAGTCGTCGGTGCCGATGCTGTCGGTGTGGCCCTCGATATCCAGTTTCAGGTCAGGATAGGCGAGCACAATTCCTGAAATCTTGGCCAGACGCTCGCGTGCTTCCGGCTTCAGTGTGTACTTGTTGAAATCGAAAAGCACGTCGGGCATGCTGACGATCAATCCCCGGGCAGTATCGCGCGTCTGCAAAACCTGATTCAGCTGTGCCAGCAGTTTCGCCCTCATCTCTTCCTTTTGGCGAATTGCATCTTGTGCTTGCTGCTGCGCCAACTGCCTCTGGCGGTCTGAATCTTCAGCGGCCTGGCGCGCGGCTTCCGCCTGGGCTTCAGCTTGCTGCTGTTGTGCCAGAGCAGCCGCTTGTTGCCGTTCCGCTTCAGCTCGGCGGCGGGCGTCTTCGTCGGAACGAGCTTGAGCATCGCGGGCGTCGGCCTCGGCTTTCGCCTGAGCGTCTGCGGCGGCTTTGCGTGCAGCCTCTTGACGCTCCTGCTCCTTCTTACGCAAAGTTAGAACGCGCGCGTCTTCCGCCATCTGGGTGGCTCCTCGCGCGGCGGTGCCGATGGGTGTGCGTCCCTGTTTGCGCTGGTAGTAGTCTTCGGCGCGCTGCAACATGTCTTCTGCCTTCATGATGCTGGACGATGCATACTGCTCGGCTCCGGCGGCTTTGGCAATCATCACTGCATCGCGAGCCTCAAGCAGATCAAGCGGCACGTTTGGCTGGGCTTGCGCCGAAGGAAGGCGATCTGCGGGGACGTCGATGGTGTACTGACCGCCTTCCAGAACGTCGAACTTCGCGTCAATCGTTTCCTCAAAGCCCTTGGTGCCTTGCAGAACTATGTTTTCCGCAACGATTTCGTTGCTGGGGTGCGTCACCGAGAAATAAGGTTCCGCCGTAACGATCAGTCCGAAGGCCTGCAGGTCGGTCGTCACACTCATCTTGCTCTTGCCATTGTCGCCCGGCAGCACTTCGCCGAGGTTCACTGCCCGGCCTTCGGGCGTGACGGCCCACAGAACATAGGTGAGATATTGACCGCCCAACTTGATGGGGCGCTCGACGTGATTGAGATCCACGTCGATGGCGAGGCGCCCCGCCTTCCCGTCAATTTTGGCCTTGCCCGTAATGGCGGGCATAAGGCTCGTGCCCCGGAAATCCACGGTGGTAGAACCACCGCGGTTGCGGTAGTTCACAGCCTTGGCGCTACGCGCATAAACGTTGACCCGGAAAACCGGCGTTTGCGAGTTATCTTGCGCCGTTACGTTTTGCTGTGACTGGGCGTCGGCAGGGTTTCCCGGTGCAGGATACATCGGTGTCGCCGGATTCTGTTGTGCAATAGACGGGATGGAGAGAAATAGCGCTGCGAGCAGGGGTAAAAGAGATCGCGTCATGATTCATCCTCGTGGCGTTAAATAAGTTTCGCCACGCTTGGATGAAACCCGGCGGAAGAGGGATGGCGTAGTTCGCCCGGAACGACCTCAAAACCGAAAGCAACGGAGATTTCCACAAGAAAATCCGCGCCAGTCGCGGAGATCAAGAAAAATCTGAGCGAATGAATAGCGAAAGAACCTAGAGCGTAAACCCCACCCCTTGTGGTCACTGGTTTGGTTCACCACAAGCCTTCGTACTTTCCTAAATCAGTGTCCGAGTGGGACAGCCACCATCAAGTTTCTGCTTGACAATAAACGACTTACAGCTAAGATGTGGTACAAAGTGGTACGAAGTGGAAAGTGCAGTAGGGCCAGTGAGAGCTTTGAGTTGAAAACGAGGAGCCGGTGGAAATCCGACCCAAAAGCACGATAAACAGCCCGAAAAGCCCGACTTTGCACGAACTTCGCACGCTTTTGACCTCTCTTGCGGCAGTGGTTGCGGTACACAGACATGTTTCGCGGCAATCATCCAACCCGGGTCGACGAAAAAGGCCGTTTAAAGGTCCCGGCCGAGTTCAAGCGGGTGATCGACGAGAAATACGGAACGCAATTCTACATCACGAGTCTCGATGGCAAGGTTGCTCAAGTGTATCCCTTCGAGGAGTGGGAACGGATCGAGCAGAAGCTGGCAGGGCTCTCCAATTTCAATCCGACGAAGAAAAAGTTTCTGGACAGGACGAACTACTACGGGCAGCAAGTCGAGATGGACGGGCAGGGACGGTTGTTGCTGCCGCAGTTGCTGCGCGAGACCGGGCAGATTAAGGGCGAGGTAGCAGTTCTGGGGAATTTGACGTTTCTCGTAGTCAGGAACCTGGAGCTGTTCAAGAAAGAGATCGAAGAAGAAAAGTTTACGCCTGACGATGAGAAGACGCTCGACGAACTGGGCATCTAGTGGGCGAGGGATCAACAGGCACCCCTCAGGGGGTTGGACGTGGTGCTGGAAGAGCAGCGAGTCACGTTCCCGTTCTTTTAAAAGAAGCGATCGACTTTTTAGCCGTGCGGCGGGGTGGGACCTATATCGACGCCACGGTGGGTTTGGGCGGGCACAGTTACGAAATCGCAAAACGCCTCGGCGCACCGGGACATTTGATTGGCCTCGATAAAGATCCTGCAGCGCTGGCCATCGCGCGCGAGAAGCTAGTCGTTAGTCGTCAGTCGTTGGTCGATGGCGAACCCGATTGGCCGACCGTCACTTTGTTGCATCGGTCATTTGCAGAAGTTGCCAAGGGCCAACGACCAGGGACCATCGACGGTTTGCTGGCCGACATTGGAGTGAGCAGCCTGCAGTTGGACGATGCGGCGCGCGGATTTAGTTTTCAGGCGGATGGACCGCTGGACATGCGGATGGACCCGCGTGGCGAGCGTACCGCCGAACAAGTGGTAAACCACCTCGACGAGCGACAGCTTGCCGATGTGATTTACGAATTCGGAGAGGAAAGGAGGTCGCGGAGAATCGCCAGAGCCATTTGCCGGTCGCGGCCGATACGATCTACCGCACATCTTGCGGACGTCATATCAGCCGCGGCCCGGCCAATGAATCAGGCTGAACGCAGAATTCATCCCGCGACTAAGACTTTTCAGGCTCTTCGAATCTTCGTAAACCGCGAACTGGAAGATCTGCAGGTGCTGCTGGCAGCTGCGCCGCGGATTCTGAAGCCCGGTGGACGCGTGGTGGTGATCAGTTTTCACTCGTTGGAAGACCGCATCGTAAAGGATGCTTTCCGCGAGGGCGCGAGTAAGGACAAGCACTTTCGGGTGCTAACCAAGAAGCCGGTAACGGCAACTGAATTAGAAAGCGATCGCAATCCGCGGGCACGCAGTGCGAAATTGCGGGCAGCGGAAAGAATTTAGGGTGGCCCTTGAGGAAATCAAAAGCTTCACCACAGAGGGCACGGAGAACACAGAGTTTGGCTCCGGAAAACCTGCCGGAGTTCCCGGCACAGCTGTAATGGCGTGCCGGGCCTTCAAGATTCAGGTTTGTACCCAAGCGGACGTAGATTCGCTGGGCTGGATGAAACGGGTTCCGTGGTAGGAATCCAAACTTGAGGTAGCGGGTATGTACACGGGAACAATGTACACAGGAACACTGATCAGCGACTTGATGATGGCGGTCGAACGGGCCGAACAGAAAGTGGAACAGAAGCGGGTTACCGAGGAACTGCACGCGATCTTTGCAATGCAGATTCCGGTGGCGGAGAGCGACCGGATTTTCATGGGGGCGGCATAATGGCGGCAGCAGCGGCAACATTTCAGGGTGCGGTTCCGGTGACAGAGCGTCGTTCATTTTGGACGGGTACACCCGAGATCTACTTCTCCAAGGCGATCGACAACTCCCGTCTGGTCAAGGTGGAGGATCCACGGCGCAATCGCGAGATGAAGCAGTTCGGCACCGCATTGGCTTGCCTGTTCCTGCTGGTGTTTACCTATGCCTGGCAGCACTTCAAGGCGATCGAATACGGTTACCAGATTGAATCGGCCAAGCGCGAACTGAGCGACAAGACGGAGATGAACCACGCGTTACGCCTGGAAGATGCCTCGCTGCGCGATCCAGAACGGATTGACGTGTTGGCTCGCCGCATCGGATTAGTTCCACCGGAGCCAGGACAAGTGATCCGCATGGATGCAGCATCGGGTGAAGGTCAGTCGCCAGTAATGGCGAGCGCGATGCCGGTCACGGTAATCCCAGGGCAATAGAAGAATGTGTGGGGCCGGATCTTTGATCCGGACGGGCCGAGCAAAGCTCGGCTGAATCTCGGCGGCGGCCTGTCTGTACTTAGGCCGCCATGTTTGTCTGAAGTCGAACTACGGGGATCGTGGCGGATATTCCTCTCGAAGCTGCAGCCGCCGCATACGTGATAGGGATCCTTCGACTGCGCATGCCGATTCGCTTCGCTCACCGGCATGCTCCGCTCAGGATGACAGAACGGAGGAGGCTATCACAAGCGACGAGCTACGAGTGAGGAACGACTCATAGCCCGCGACGAGCAACCAGCGACGACCGACCGACGAACGACCGACGGCGAATTTCTCATGGCGACCAATTCCACCTCCGGCAAGAACTCCCGCCTCTACCTGCTGGGTGCTGTCCTCTTTGTATGGTGCTTTCTTATCTGCGGACGCCTGGTCTTCCTACAGATCTTCAGCTATGGCAAATTCGTTAAGCAGGCGGGACATCAACAGCAGCGGGCCATCCCTCTAGCAGCGAAGCGCGGAGTGATCTATGACCGCTCCGGTCACGAGTTGGCGATGTCGGTGTTGGTCGATTCTGCGTTTGCGGTTCCCACGGAAGTCAAAGATCTCCCCACGGCAATTTCTCTGATCACGCGCATCACAGGCGATGACTACAACGTGGTGCTGGCGGATTGCCGCGCGCACAAGACTTTTTGCTGGGTGGCGCGCAAGGCGGATGACGAGACCATCGAGCGTATCAATTCCCTGAAGCTCCAAGGCATCCACTTCCAGAAAGAGCCGAAGCGCTTTTATCCCGCGCGCGATCTCGCCGCGCAAGTACTCGGCTCGGTCGGTATGGAAGACTCCGGCCAAAGCGGCATCGAACACGAGTTCGACGACGAGCTCCGCGGGCGCGCGGGAAAGATGTTCATCTCGGTCGATGCCCGGCGGCAGTGGTTCGCCGATGTCGAGACGCAGCCCGATCCTGGCGACAATCTGGTTCTGACCATCGACAAGAATATCCAGTACATCGCCGAGAAAGAACTCGACCAGGCGATTCATGATACTCAGGCCATTGCCGGGACGGTGATTGTCGAGAACCCGCACACCGGAGAAATCCTGGCGCTGGCCAACCGACCGACATTTAATCCGAATTCGCGCAAGCAGATTACGCCCGGGGCGCTGACCAACCGCGCGGTGAGTTACGTCTACGAGCCGGGATCGACTTTCAAGCTGGTCACGATCTCGGCCGCGCTCGAAGAGAAGGTCACGAATCCGGATGAACTGTTCGATTGCCAGATGGGATCGATCGTCTACAACGGCATGCGCATCCGCGACTCGAAGCCTCACGGCATATTGCCGGTGTGGGGCGTTCTCGCCGAGTCTAGCGATGTAGGCGCAATCAAGATCGCGCTCCGCCTGGGGGAAGACCGTTTCTACAAATATATTCGCGCATACGGTTTCGGGCAGCAAACGGGAATTGAATTGCCTGGTGAGACGCGTGGGCTGACGAAGCCCCCCAGCAGATGGTCGAAGGTTTCCATTGCCGCGATCTCAATGGGACAGGAAATCGGCATTTCGCCGCTTCAGTTAACTGGTCTGATCTCCACCTTCGCCAACGATGGCGTGTGGGTCGCGCCGCGTATTGTCACCGGAACCGTGCAGCCCAGGGGCACGCCGCAGACCGTCGCCTTTCATCCGGGAGCATCACGCCGCGTGATTTCTCCCTACACCGCCGCGGAGATGCGCTCCATGATGCAAAAGGTGGTGCTGGAAGGCACGGGGCGCAAGGCGATTCTCGAAGGCTACACTTCGGCGGGAAAAACCGGCACCGCGCAAAAGGTGGATCCGGCAACCGGGGCGTATTCGAAGACGAAGTACATTGGCTCGTTCGCGGGATTCGCACCGGTCAACAATCCCCAGATCGTGGTCGCGGTGATCTTGGATTCGGCTGTCGGACTTCACCAGGGCGGCCAGGTCTCGGCGCCTGTCTTCAAACGTATTTCGCAGCAAGTCCTCGAGTATCTGCATGTGCCGCACGATCTGCCGCTGTCTCCGCAGCATCAGTTGCTGCTCGCGAAGATGAAAGAGAAAGATCTCGAAGAGGGCACGCCCGATCATCCCGGCGAGCCGCTGGAAACGGCGGAGGTGAACGGTAACGCGGCTGAGCCTTCCAAGGGGCCAGATGTGGCGCGGGCGCCCACGCCGGCGGGTGCAGAAGCTGGCGGGAACGTCGTGCAAGCGGCGATGCGTCAGGCGGTGTCTAGCGCGCCGGGCATGCAGGCAGTTCCGGTGATGACGCCCGACGCGAGCTCCGCGTCCCCGGCAAAGTTGCCTTCCACCGGAACGGTCGTGCTGGACGTAGAGCAAGGGGGCATCGAAGTGCCATCCTTCGTTGGCAAGACGGTACGTGGAGCAGTGGAATCCGCCCAGGACATCGGCTTGGAACTCGATGCCGTCGGAAGTGGCGTCGCCCGCCAGCAGTCCCCCGCCGCCGGAACGCATGTGGCCGCCGGCGCGCGCGTGACGGTGCAGTTTGGGCGGTAGAGTCCAAATCTCAACCACAGAGGACACTGAGGACACTGAGCCTTCGCTCAGTTTTCCTCCGTGTTCCCCTGTGTTCTCTGTGGTGAAGCACCTCCCGTTTGACCCGCAGAAAAAGCGCGTGATACGGTAATCAGTCACACCTATCCCAGCAGGCCAGCCACTGCTCGCTGATTGAGGCTTATTTTGTCTTCGGTTGAGGCCACGCCCACCATTCGCCAGACTGCGCTGAATGCCGTCCATCGCCAGATGGGCGCAAAGATGGTGGAGTTCAATGGCTGGGACATGCCGGTCGAGTATCCCGCATCCATCGGCTGCGGAATCATCAACGAGCATATGGCGGTGCGCACCTGCGTGGGCATCTTCGACGTCAGCCATATGGGCGACATTCGCCTCGCCGGACCCCAGGCGCTCGCCGCGGTGCAGCACATTTCCATGAATGACGCTTCGCGCCTGGCGATCAATCAGGCGCAGTATTCGGCGCTCCTCTATCCCGGAGGCACATTTGTCGACGACGTGATCGTTCACCGGCTGGGAGAAGACGAATATCTTCTCGTCATCAACGCCGGAACGCGCGAGAAAGACTTCAACTGGGTGCGCGACAATACGCGCCAGTTCGACTGCGCGGTCGAGAATCTCTCTGACGACTTTACCCAGATTGCGATTCAAGGACCGAAGGGCGTCAATTTGCTCCAGAAACTGACCGATGCCGACTTGAGCGCCGTGAAGTTTTACTGGGTCACGCGCGGCAAACTGTGCGGCCTTAATAATATTCTTATGGGCCGCACGGGATACACAGCCGAAGACGGCTTCGAGATCTACATTCCCGCCGACGAAGCCACCAGTTCTCGCGTCTGGTACGAGATTCTGGCTGCCGGCAAGGAGTTCGGCGTTGTACCCTGCGGCCTCGGAGCCCGCAACACGCTCCGCCTCGAAGGCAAGCTTCCACTCTACGGCCACGAGATTTCCGATACGATTAATGTCTGGGAGGCCGGGCTTGATCGCTTCTGCAAAATGGAGAAGCCAGAGTTTGTCGGCCGGGCCGCGCTGGAAAAGGCGAAGGCGGCGGGCATAAAGCGCTCGCTCGTGGGCCTGGAGATGACCGAGCGCGGCATCGCCCGAGATGGATACAAGGTGCTTGATACCAGCGGGCGCGAGATCGGATACGTGACCAGCGGGTCCCCGGCGCCGTTCTTGAAGAAGAACATCGCGCTGGCTTACGTGCCCGTGGAGTTGGCGGCGGTGGGAACTCCGGTGAAGGCGGAGATACGAGGTCAGGGCGTGGGAGCCGTGGTGGTTCCTACACCTTTTTATAAGCGACCGAAGAAAAACACATAACCACAGAGTACACAGAGGATTTTTGCCAGAAGCCAGGAGCTAGAAGCTTTTATGCCTTACCCGACAGACCGCAAATACACCAAAGAGCACGAATGGATTCAAGTGAACGGCAACACCGCCACGATCGGCATCACCGACTACGCGCAACAGTCTCTGGGGGACATTGTGTTCGTTGAGACTCCCAAGGTGGGCGCCGAACTCGCGGCCGGCAAGACCTTTGGCACGGTCGAGTCCGTGAAGGCTGTGTCCGACCTGTTCGCTCCTGCGTCCGGGAAAGTGACCGAGGTGAATGCAGATCTGGCCACCTCGCCAGAGAACGTGAATAAAGATGCGCACGGCTCCTGGATGTTAAAGATCGCTCTGAAAGATCCGAAAGAACTGGATGGGCTGCTCTCCGCCGCAGATTACGAGAAGTTTGTAGCGGAAGAGGCGGGCCACTGAATCCCTTCGTGAAACTTCGTGTCCTTTGCGGTTTAAGTTTTGACTGCGGGCGAGTCGCTACCCCATGAATTTTGCACTCGATTCAACCGACGTCCGGGCTGTCGCAATCGAAATGACCTCGAGGCACATCTAAAGAATTTCCTATGCGATATTTACCGAAATCTCCCGCCGACCGCGAAGCCATGCTAAAAGCCATCGGACTGCGCTCGGTCGACGACCTGTTTGCACCCATTCCGGCCGAGTACCGGCTGACCCGCGATTTGAACATCCCGCGCCAGATGGCGGAATCGGAAATCGTCGACTTCTTCCGCCAGCGATCGCGTGAGAACGGGGACGGTTACACCAGTTTTCTGGGTGCGGGAGCGTATTTCCATTACCGCCCAGTCATCATCGATTCGCTGATTTCGCGTGGTGAGTTCCTGACGGCGTACACGCCCTATCAGGCGGAAATCTCGCAGGGCACCCTGCAGTCCATCTTTGAGTTCCAGACGATGATCTGCGAACTGACCGGCATGGAAGTGGCCAACGCGTCCATGTATGACGGTTCCACGGCTGCTGCCGAAGGCGTGATGATGGCAGTGCGCCTTACGGGCCGGCGGTCGGTAGTCGTTGCCCGCAGCCTGCATCCTGAGTATCGCGAAGTTCTAGCCACGTATGCGACGCACCAGGGCATGCCCTTGTCGATTGCAGGTTTCAATGACGACGGCCGCCTCGACTTGAGGGAACTCGAAAAATCGATCACTCCCGAGACAGCATGCGTGCTCATTCAGTCACCGAACTTCTTCGGCACCCTCGAAGACGTAAAAGCGGTTGCCGAGATCGCGCACAGGCACGGCGCGATGCTGGTGGTCTCGATCGCGGAAGCGGTCTCGCTGGGGATCGTCGAGCCGCCGCGAGAGGCCGACGTGATCGCCATGGAAGCGCAGTCGTTCGGTGTGCCCCTCGGATTCGGCGGACCGTACTGCGGCGTAATTGCCACGCGCGAAAAATACGTGCGGCAAATGCCGGGGCGCCTCGTGGGCCAGACGGTCGACAAACAAGGCAAGCGCGGATTTGTGCTAACCCTCGCAACCCGCGAACAGCATATCCGCCGCGAGAAGGCGACCTCCAACATCTGCACCAATCAGGCACTGGTCGCGCTGATGGTCAACATCTTTATGACCGTTTACGGCAAGGTGGGTCTGAAGGAATTGGCGAAACAGAATCTGGCGAAGACGGCGTACGCCGCGGGCCAATTCGCGAAACACGGTACCGTATTGTTCGCGAGTACTCCGCGCTTCAACGAGTTTGTTGTGCAGACCAGCGAAGATCCCTATGCGATCAACGGCCGTTTGCTGGGACACAAGATGGTGGGTGGATTGCCTCTGAAAAAGTTCTACCCTGAACTGGGGAACGCTGCTCTATGGTGCTGTACCGAACTGACCACGCGTAGCGCGATCGATACTGCGGTTGGTCTGGTCGCCGAGAGCGAACGTTCCGTGCGGTCGGCCAAAGAAGAAGTGGAAGAGGTGGCGCGATGAAGCACATGACCCGCAAAGCCACTCGCCACGTGAATCAAAACGAAGGCCTGATCTTCGAAAAGTCGTCGCCAGGCAAGGCTGCCTGGAAGTTGCCGCCGCTCGACGTGCCAGAAGTCGACACCGCGAAGCTCCTGGGTCCGTCCGAAAGAAAAGATCTCGGCAACATGCCAGAGGTGAGCGAGATTGAAATCATCCGCCACTTCACGCGTATGTCCACCTGGAACTATGCCATCGATCTCGGCATGTATCCGCTGGGGTCCTGCACCATGAAGTACAACCCACGCGTGAATGAGGCCGTAGCACGCGTCGAGGGAATCGCCAATGGGCATCCGTACCAGCCCGAAAAGATTTCCCAAGGCGCATTGCACATCATCAAGACGCTGAGCGAGCAACTGATCGAAATTACCGGTATGGACGCGATCACGTTGCAACCCGCCGCCGGAGCGCATGGCGAAATGACCGGGCTGCTGATGGTTCGTGCCTATCATCAGTCCAAGGGTAATGCGCGCAAGAAAATTCTGATTCCTGACTCTGCCCACGGCACGAATCCGGCGACCGCCGCCATGGTGAACTATGCGGTTGAGAATCTGAAATCGGATTCACGCGGGATGGTCGACATCGCAGCGCTCGCCGAGCAGATGAATGAAGATGTTGCTGCCCTCATGTTGACGAATCCCAACACTCTGGGCGTCTTCGAGCAGGACATCCACAAGATCGCCGACATCCTGCACGCCAAGGGCGGTCTGCTCTACATGGACGGGGCCAACATGAACGCGTTGGTGGGCAAGGTGCGGCCCGGTGATTTCGGCGTCGACGTCATGCACCTGAACCTGCATAAGACGTTCTCGACGCCACATGGCGGAGGCGGTCCTGGCTCGGGCCCGGTGGCGATTAAGAGAGCTCTCGAACCTTTCCTGCCGACTCCGGTGCTGACCACGAAATCGGACGGCACGCTTGCGTTCGATTACAACCGTCCGCAGTCCGTGGGACGGGTGCGCGCCTTCTACGGCAACTTCGGGATGTTTGTGCGCGCGCTGGCTTATATCCAGGCCAACGGCCCCGATGGCCTCCGGCAGACGACCGAAGACGCCGTGCTCAATGCGAACTACATCCGCAAAGGTCTGGAAGGCACGTACGACCTGCCCTATTCGACGCCGACTATGCACGAAGTCGTTTTCAGCGATAAGACGCAGTTGAAGAAGGGCGTGCGCACCATGGACATCGCCAAGCGCCTGATCGATTACGGATTCCATCCTTACACGACGGCATTCCCGCTGATCGTGCCCGGCGCGCTCATGATCGAGCCAACCGAGAGCGAATCGAAAGAAGAGATGGATCTGTTTATTGAGGCGATGAAGTCAATCGCGGAAGAAGTAGAAGAAGATCCGCAGATTGTGCTGGATGCGCCGCATTCCACGCGGGTCTCGCGTCTGGATGAGACTGCGGCGGCGCGAAAGCCCGTGCTGCGCTGGAAGCCTACGGCTTAGTCT
Source organism: uncultured Acidobacteriaceae bacterium (assembly GCA_963788555.1). Taxonomy (GTDB): domain Bacteria; phylum Acidobacteriota; class Terriglobia; order Terriglobales; family Acidobacteriaceae; genus Sulfotelmatobacter. The sequence continues at coordinate 30,245 of CAWBHM010000015.1, forward strand.
GGCTGCGCTTCTGCCTTCCGGCCTTCTCCGCCATTAGTGATCTACGGTCTCCGACGTGTCGCTGGCCAATTTGGTCGAACCGTTCAGATTGACGGGATAGACGTAGCGCAGATAGAGAAAGAAGAAGCACATCGACAGAACAAGAATTACGACGCCCAGCGTGGACGAAGTAATCTTCACTCCCTTCAGGTTGGCGTCCAGTTCCTCTGACTCGCCTTTAAAAGCCGCGGCACGGAATTGCAACCAGGAAAAAACAACTCCCACCAGCACCAGGAAGACCACTATGTAGAAGATGATGATGGAAGAGATGTGTTGCCAGGCGTAAACTTTTCGCGAATGCTTGAGCACCTCCACCTCATATTTCCAGTACTCCACGTTGTAGTCATCCTCAGCTTGAGCGCTCTTCGTTGAGGTCCCGATCGAGGTCGCGCCGCCGTTACTGGACTGACTCGCCGCCGCTTTTGCCTGGTCGTAAATCGAACTTCCCGATGTCTTGTGCTCGGGCATCTTTTTCTCGGGAGATGGAGCCTTGCTTTGGGGAACCGCCGCAGCGATCAAGATCGCACTCACGCACACAAGGAGCAGCAGGACTACCGCGCGCTTACTCATCGGAACACTCCGCTCCCTTTACCAGTGCGGTGAGTAAAGAGATTCGGTACTTCAGGTTCCAGGAGTTGCTCTCATCGCTGCCTTCCTGCAGCGCGTGTTTCGCTGCCGGGGGACACATCGACTTCAGCGCGTCGAGCAGTTTTTGATTTTCCTCTTTATATTGGAAAGGCGCCGGCGTATCCCCGATCGCTTCGTCAATACTGGCCCTCGGTTGAATCGTTCGTTTCGTGCTTGCAGCGGCATTACATCCGTCTTTAAATCCAGTGCGATATCCCTTATTGAAGTCGTCGGAGACTTCTTCGTGGCTCGGAATCTTTGAGCAAGTTGGAACGGCGGCAGTTCCTGCTGGAGGAACTGGCGATTGTGCGTTCTCCTGAGCTTGCCCAGCGCAGACCAGGAAGCAGAACATCGGCACGAGCAACAAAACTGAGAATCGTAGGTCCTCCAAAGTTTTCATACGACAACCTCACTTTACGATTCAAAAAACGGCCAATTGTATACTCGTTTTGCCTTGTTTGTGCAATGTAGAACGATTTGTGACATTTTCGGAACGCCGCCCGCCCCCGGGATTTGCTGACTTGGGCGTCATGTCACCCACCGTGTCTATCGTGTTTCCCTCCCCTGTGTTCCTTCGTGTCCTCTGTGGTTAAATCTCCTTGTTGCCACCCACAAAGAAAACTGCACCCACGGCTGAAGCGCCGGGCCTGTTTACATCTCCCGAAAAGCGCAACCCGATCGTGTGTCTGCTGCTCGCGGTAGTCACACTCGCGCTCTACAATCCAGTAACCCGCCATCCATTCGCGAACTACGACGATGACCGCTACGTCACCGAGAATCCGCACGTCCGTCAGGGCCTGAGTGCCGACACCTTCACCTGGGCGCTGACTTCTACCGAGCAGGCGAACTGGCATCCCCTCACCTGGATGTCGCATGCCCTCGATTACTCCCTGTATCGCCTCAATCCTGTCGGACATCACTTCACCAGCATCCTGCTGCACATCGTAAATGTGATCTTGCTCTACTTGCTGCTGATGTGGGCGACCGGCCGCTTCGGTCCGAGCCTCTTCGTGGCGGCCCTGTTCGCGCTCCACCCGATCAACGTGGAGTCGGTGGCATGGATTGCCGAGCGAAAGAATGTCCTGTGCACGATGTTCTTCTTGCTCACGCTATGGGCTTATGGTTGGTATGCGCGGAAGCCTGACTGGCAACGGTATTTGGCCGTTGTCGCGCTGTTCGCTGCCGGACTCGCCTCCAAGCCGATGGTGATCACGCTTCCCTTCGTTTTGCTGCTTCTCGACTACTGGCCGCTATCCCGAGTTAGAGCAAAGAATAGGGAATCGGACGCGACGCCGCCCACATTCCCATGGTCACGACTCGCGCTCGAGAAATTGCCCTTGCTCTCTCTCTCCGCGGCCAGCGCGCTCATCACCATGCAAGCGCAGCAAGCAGGTGGAGCGATACGGTCCACCACGGAAGTCTCTTTCGCGGCACGCATCGCGACAGCCATTTACGCCTACGCGATGTACCTCTGGAAGATGGTGTGGCCCGCTCGTCTCGCGCCGCTGTATCCGCATCCCGGAGACTCGCTCGCGGTATGGCAGGTGCTCGTCGCAGCCTTGGTCCTGCTTGCCATTAGTGTCACAGTATGGCGTTTCCGCGAACGCCGTTACCTGCTGGTCGGTTGGCTATGGTTTCTCGGAACGCTGGTTCCGGTGATCGGCTTGATACAGGTCGGCGAAGCTGCCATGGCGGACCGTTATGCCTATATTCCGCTGATTGGAATCTTTGTCATTATTGCCTTCGGGGCGGCGGACTTCGCTCAGCAGAAGAAACCAGGCTTCTGGCCCGCGATTCCGGCGGCAGCGATCCTTATCGCGCTCGCTCTCACGACTCACCGCCAGATCGGATACTGGCAAAGCAACGAAGAATTGTGGACTCACGCGCTGGCGGTGACAGAAAACAATTTCGTCGCCGAGAACAACTTGGCCGGAGCGCTAAGCCTGGAAGGAAAAGTGGAGGAAGCTTACCCACACTTCGAGGCGGCGGAGCGCATCAATCCGCGCGATCCCATGAGCCACAGCAATCTCGGAACTTATTTCCAGACCCATCACCGGATGTCCGAGGCCATCGCGCAATACGAAACTGCTGTTCATCTGACTTCCGATCCCGGCTTGCTGGCCCAAACCTACGCCAACCTGGGTGCAGCGCATCGTGCTCTCGAAGAAGACGAACAGGCGCAGAAAAGTTTCGAACAGTCCCTGCGACTGAATCCCAACCAATTCAACGCCTGGCTCGGTCTCGGTCTTCTCGCGCAAAAACACGGCAAACCTAATGAAGCTATCAGCGACCTCTCTCGCTCCGTAGAATTGCGCCCAACCGCTCAGGGATATTTCGAACTCGGCAGATCACTTGCTCAGACTGGGCGTGTCCCTGAGGCGCTCGATGCCTATCAGCAAGCCCTGAAAATCTCTCCGGATCTCGTCGAAGCGGAACAAGCCGCCGACGCGCTTCGGCAGCAGAAAAAATAAGCGGTACGAAAGCCGCTCTCTCGGGGCTGTCGTACCGCTCGTTTATTATTTCTCAAATGCCTATTTCGCGCTGATGTCGACCGAGGCGCGCGTCGTCTCCCAGTCGATCTGTAACGTGCAGCCGCTGCCGGACTTGACGTACGAGATGGTGAAGTTCTCCACAGGCGCGGGTAGTTTTGAGACTTTCATGTCCACGCGCGCCAGTTCGTCACTCTCGTACTTGTAGGGGATTCCCCACTCTCCCGTCTTCTTATTGACGATCAGGGTCCACTTGTCGGCGGTGGGAACCGTGAAGATCGTGTAGCTTCCAGCGGGCACCGTTTTGCCACCCACATTTACGTCTGCGCTGGTGACGAACGTGGTCGCGGCATTGGCTCCCGTGCGCCACACTTCGCCGTAGGGCACCAGTCCGCCATAAATTTTTCGTCCCTTGGCGCGCGGACTCGAGTAGTCCGTCTTGATGGTCTTTCCGCCAAGATCGCAGGAAGCCGAAGCCGGAGGGCTGGCCTGCGCTGATGCGAACATCGTGAGGGTTAGAATCGCGAATACGACAAGGGCAATCCGTTTTTGCATGGTCTCTCCTTTTGAATAACTGGTCGTGCCAGAAGCTTTGACGTTTGAAAAGGATTTATGTCAGCCGAGCCATTATGCTCCCCGCGCCGCCACGGTTACAATCTTCGCATGCCGGTATTCGATGAAAAGCAGGAAGAACTGGAGCACTACGAGACCATGATGGGCGTGCCCCGCGGGCGTCTGGCCGTCACCATGGACACCATCACCGACGCCATGGCGCTGGTCGGCCAGCACGGTGTCTATTGCCAGAGCCAGCGCTGGCCCGGAAAACCCGTGATGGACATCCAAATCATCATGAAGAGCCTGACCGACGCGAAAGAACTGATCCAGAGCGTAATGGAAGAGCTGAAGAAGACAGCCGGGTAGCGACGGTCCGGTAGAATCCGAAGAAACCAAAATCCAAAATCTTAACCACGAAGGACACGAAGTTTCACGAAGGAAGACTGTGGCAACCACCTTCGCGATCCTTTGTGTCCTTCGTGGTTCAGGCCCTTAAGGTTTCACCGTCACCATCACCACGCCATGGGACGCAACCGCAGCGGAAAACTTCCAGGTCAGCTTCCCGAGATCCTTGTGTTGCCATAAGTCCCGCACCGAAGCACTCAGGCCACCGGGATAACCGAGATCTTCCCAGTTCGCCGTGATTTGCTGCTCGCTCCCACCGCGATTCAGCAACACAACCGCGCGGCTTCCATCCTTGAGTTGCTTCGACCAGACCTCCAGGTCCCCGTTCTTTGCCACACGCTCGCCCTGCAGTCCCATCGCGTCCTGGTCCACCGCGATTACTTCTTTATTCGTGAGAATGTCGTGAATCTCCGGCCGCATGTTGCGCAGGTCATTTCCTGCAATGAGAGGAGAGGCGAGAATAGCCCACAAACTGAAATGCGAGCGATACTCGACGTCGGTCATTCCACCATTGCCGACTTCGAGCATGTCCGGATCGTTCCAATGTCCCGGCCCAGCGTACGAATACAACGGCGCTTCCTGATCGAGAATCGCCAGCACGCCGTTGGAACAGCAAGTTCCGTCGGGCCATTTCTGCTGGCCGCCCCAGCGGTCCTGGATGTCGCCCGTCGTCCGCCAAAGATTTCCGCCGACCTCTTTGCCCCATAGCCACGGCTTGGCCGTACCCCATTCGCAGATGCTCAGCACGATGGGACGACCGGAGGCATCGAGTGCCGCTCGAATATTGGCGTAGGAAGCCTTCGCGTCCTGCGTCGTTGTGTTGCACCAGTCATACTTCAAGTAGTCCACACCCCAGGCGGCGTACTGAACGGCATCCTGATATTCGTGTCCCAGGCCACCGGGACGGCCCGCACAGGTCTTCGATCCCGCGTCGGAATACACACCAAACTTCAGCCCCAGCGAGTGGATGTAGTCGCCCACCGTTTTCATCCCATGCGGAAAGCGCTGCGGGTCGACAACAATATTGGCATTGGCGTCGCGACTCACCTGCCAACAGTCGTCAATGTTGACGTACACGTATCCCGCATCTTTCATGCCCGACTTCACGACCGCGTCGGCCATGCTCTTGATCATGTCTTCGCTGACGTTGCACGCGAACTTGTTCCACGAGTTCCAGCCCATGGGCGGAGTCGGCGCCAGACTCGCCGACAGGGAGACGCTCTGCTGCGCAATCACTGAGGGAACGAAGAGCAACATACAGAAGGAGATGGGAAGGAGGGCTCGCATCGTTTTCATTCAGACGTTTTACCAGAAGCGTCTCCAGATTGGTATCGAAAGGTAAGCGTTACAATGCCGAGTTGCATCCTGCGGCAAGAGCTAATCGGCGGAGGATATTGAATGCGCATTCTTTGGGATCTCACGGTGGTCGCAATCCTGAGTTGTGTAGTTGTAATGATGGGAATTCCTGTCTCGGCACAATCTACAGCGGCTGGAATCTTCGAGGGGCATGGCGATGTGGGCGGCGTTCTCCACGCAGGTTCTGTGGACTACGACGCTTCCAACGAACCTACACCATCAGTGGCAGCGGCGAGAATATGTGGTTCGCAGCAGACGCCTTCCAATTCGCATGGAAGAAAGTTTCCGGCGACGTCACCTTGACCGCCGACATTTCTTTCCTCACCAACACTGGCAACGAGCACAAGAAAGCGGTGTTGATGCTGCGGCAGAGCCTCGATGCCGATTCGATTTATGCCGACGTCGCTCTGCACGCCAGCGGGTTGACCTCGCTACAATTCCGTGACGAAAAAGGAGCGGTGACCCGAGAGGTTCAATCGAACCTCTCGGCTCCGAAGCACCTGCGCATCGCCAAGCGCGGCGACTACGTTTACATGTCTCTCGGCAACGAAGTTGAGCCCAAAGTCGCCGGTGGCTGGCTGCGCATTCCGCTGCAGGGCGCGTTCTACGTTGGACTCGGCGTGTGTTCGCACGACAAGGATGTCGTCGAGAAAGCAGTCTTCTCGAACGTCGAACTGACGCAGCCTGCCGCAACGCGGATCGGCAAGCCGGTTCTCTATAGCACGCTCGAAACCATTGCGGTGGATTCTACGGACCGGCGCGTTGCCTATCTTGCGCAGGGACGCTTCGAAGCTCCCAACTGGACTCACGACGGCACTGCATTTCTGTTCAATCGCGAAGGCCACATCGAGCGTCTCGCCGTCGGCAGCGACACGCCCGTCAAGATCGACACCGGCTTCGCGAACCGCTGCAACAACGATCACGGCATTTCGCCCGACGCCACCCAGACTCGCCATCAGCGACAATTCGCAGGGCGACCACGAGTCGCAGGTTTACATCGTCCCCATTGCTGGCGGCACGCCGCGCCGCATCACGCAGAAATCTCCGTCGTACTGGCATGGCTGGTCGCCTGACGGAAAGACGCTGGCGTTCGTCGGCCAGCGCGATGGCGATTTCGATATCTATGCGATTCCCGCAGCGGGCGGCGAGGAGACGCGCCTCACCACCGCCAAGGGACTGGACGACGGCCCGGAATATTCACCCGACGGAAAATACATTTACTTCAACTCCGAGCGCACCGGACACATGCAGATCTGGCGCATGAAGCCGGACGGCAGCGAGCAGGAGCAAGTCTTCTCCGACGATCTCAACAACTGGTTCCCGCACATTTCGCCCGACGGCCAGTGGATGGTCTTCCTCACCTACGCAGCCGACGTGACCGGCCATCCCGAGAATAAGGATGTAATGCTGCGCCTCATGTCGCTTGATCCGAAGGAGAATGACAGGAAAATCACCGTACTGGCGAAGTTGTTCGGAGGGCAGGGAACCATCAACGTTCCGTCGTGGTCGCCCGACAGCGAGAAATTGGCGTTCGTGAGTTACATGCTCGTGCCGGAAGATGCAGCAATATCAGGCAAGTAATTTTGGAATTCCTTCAAAATCTACAATCCCGTTTCTGCGTTCGGCCTAATCAGTTGTACGCCCGATAGAAGAAGACGGTTGGCCGCATGTCTAGTCTCACAAGTTGCAGAATATAGAGGTATTATTTCGGATATCGCAAAATATTACATACCGGTGTAATATATAAAGTGAGCTGAGGTTAAGAGAGCAGGCATGACAAGGACAAATCTCCAAAATGTTCGCAAACACCGGGGTTGGAACCAGCAGCAGTTGGCAAGTCTCCTGGGGGTTTCGCAGACGCTCGTTTCTCTCTGGGAGAATGGTCAACGAAAAGTTCCCGCCAGTCGATTGCAGCAGTTGCGGCAATTGGGGATGGAATTGAATCCCACCGAACTCCCCATGCGTGACGAGACGAGCCTCGGAGAAGTGGACTATGCGCAGGAACTCTCGAACCAGGGCTATCCGGGCTTCGCACATTTTCGAAGTGGCGAGCCAAGTTGGAATCCCGCACAACTGCTGGTTGAAGCTTTGTCGGAGCGGAATCTAGATCGTCGGGTTGCTGAAGCTTTGCCTTGGCTCGTTCTACGCTATTCGGAGATGAATTGGGACTGGGTACGTCGCGAGGCAAAATTGCGCAATTTGCAGAATCGGCTCGGGTTCACTCTCCTTCTGGCCAGGAAACTCGGCGTCCAAAAGCAAGAGGGGGAGGTTGCAGCCTCTCTCGAAAGGCAAGAAGCGTCTCTGCGAGAGTCTCTGCTCGCCAAAGAAGATACATACTGCAATGAGGACATGACCCAAGCGGAGCGCAGGTGGTTGCAAACGATGAGATCCGCAGAGGCATCCACGTGGAACATTCTCTCCGATCTGCAACCTGCGTACCTCACGCATGCCTGACCTCGATCGCATTCCCGAACCGTGGGGTTCGTTCCTTCGCGAACTCGACAGGATGGCCACCGATCCAGTCGATTTCCACTGTATCGGTGGTTTCGTTGTCACAAGGAAATACGGATTCAAGCGTGAAACCAATGATGTAGATGTATTGTCCATTACACCCAAGACGCAGTTGCAGGATTTTCTGAACAAGGGTAAGGAGGGATCCGAGTTGCATCGGAGACATCACGTCTATCTGGACGTGGTCGGCGTTATTGATGCTTATCCAGACGACTACGAAGCCCGACTCACTGAGATGTACCCCGGGGACTTGAAACATATTCGACTGTTAGCGGTCGAGGCGCACGATCTCGCTCTGATGAAGCTAGGACGGAACAACGAGCGTGATCGTCAAGATGTCAAGTTTCTTGTCCGCAGGGGGTTCATCACTTCAGCTGAACTAAACCGCCGGTATACAGAGGAAATGCGATCCTACGTCGCCCAGCCAGAACGGCGTTCCGATCCCGTGATCAATCTCTGGATTGAGATGATTCGAGAAGAACTCGATCACAAAAACGTGAGCGAATAACGGTCTTAACTCTGCGACTTCACTTGTCTGTAGTGAAGAATGTTGGTCTCAATTCTTAATTCCGTATCGGGATGCAAGATTCTATCGGCCTACTTTTTCGTCGAAAAACTTGGCCATCAATTCGAGAGCCTCTGTGGTTTCCGGCAACTGAAAGTGGTACCAGAAAGCATGCGGCAAGGCTTCAAACACGACCAACTGGGCGTCGTCTCCGGCTCGCAGCAGAGCCCGTTGCAGCGTTGCCGTGTCGCTCAACAAGATGTCGCGGGTGCTCGTCACGAGTAGGCTGCGTGGCATGCCGTGCAAGTCGGCGAACAGCGGCGACAGCACTGGATCTTTGCGATCGGTCTTGCCCACGTACTGATCGTCGGGAAGGTGATTGGGATCGATCGGCTCCATGCGCCCAGGTAGCCCGTTGAGCGCAAACAGCTGCCGGGAGTCGCCGACGCGGCTGAAGTCCGAAAGTCCGGAAAAGATTCCGAGCGCAGCGGGCAGGGGCACTCCAAGTTGCTTCAGACGGACAGCGACTTCGCAGGTGAGAATAGCTCCGGCTGACGTTCCGAAAATCCCGATGTTATGCGGTGGATATGTTTTCAGCAGTTCTTTATAGACTGCGACGACGTCGTCTACAGCGGCCGGAAACGGATTCTCCGGCGCGAGACGGTAGTAGACCGAAACCACCTTGATCTTCGCGAGATTCGCGATTGGAATGCCCTCGATCAGCGAGCCCGAATCAGAATTGAAACCGCCTCCGTGCAGATTGATCAGCACCCGCTTGCTATCGGAGGTCGATAGGGGTGTGATGATGTCAGTGCGCACACCCGCGGTGGTCGTTTCCTCGACATTCACCGGATACAGCCGGCGTGCCTCGGCGGAATCCATCTTGCGCCAGGCGTCAGTGTTGGTGCGTCGTTCCGCAAGCGTTTCCGGAGGACCTACCTTCTGCTGGTTCAGCGATTCAAGCCACTTCTGTGCTTCGGGGCTTATGGTCTGCGGCATCGGAATCGTACGAGTGATGTGCGCCGTTCCGTCGGGATCGAAGGTAGCCGAGTCCTGGGGCTGAGATGAATTCTGGGCGACTAGAGTTGGAGCCAGCGCGATCACGGCGATCAGGGGAAGCACTCTGATTTTCATCGTGACATTTGTATCAGAGGTGAGGGCAAGAACAAAACAACCACAGAGGACACGGAGGACACAGAGGAATTAGGAAATTCTCTGTGTCCTCCGTGTCCTCTGTGGTGAAGATTTAGTTTACGCCAGCGTGTACTTTCCCCGCTCAATGACCGTCTGCGCGATCTGTTGGCGAAGTTGAATGGTGTTGAACGGCTCGTATTTCGCCAGCCGCCGCAGGATCGCAAGCTGCGTGCGCAGCATGTCGCCGTCGGCAACCGCGGCAATCACCTTCCGCGCAGCAGATTCAACCTTCTCCATCGCCTGCGAAAGATAGACTCGCGTCATTGCCACCGGCAAAGCAGCACCAGCCTCGCCCTTCGCGTCTACGATCTTCTGCGCACGCAGGACAGCTGATTCCATCGCGTACGCTTCGATCGTCATGTCCGCGATGGCGCCCATGATCTCCTGCTGATCCTGGATCGCCTGCATGTATTTCTGCGTAGCCGCGCCTGCCGCGAACAGCCCGAGCTTCTTGGCTTGCGCCACCAACTTCCGCTCATCGGGCAGCGCACCCTCGAGCTCTTCAGCCACAGATGGGCCAGAGAGTACTTCGTCCATCAGTTTCTTGATCGCCGGCATCAGCGGCAATTGGCCGGTCATCGCACGCTTCAGCAGGAATCCCGTAATGATCAGCCGGTTGATCTCGTTGGTTCCCTCGAAGATGCGATTAATGCGGGCATCGCGATAGGCACGCTCGGCGGGATACTCTTCGACAAACCCGTATCCGGCATAAATCTGCACGGTCTCGTCGACGACGTAATCGATCATCTCCGAGCCCCAGACTTTAATAATCGAACACTCAACTGCGTACTCTTCGATCGCCTTCAGCGTCTGCTTGGCGGCATCAGGGGCTGACTTGTCGACCTCGCCCAGAGCCGTGTCCATCATGGCTACGGTGCGATACACCAACGATTCGCCGACATACAGGAGCGTCGCCATGTTGGCGATCTTTTCCCGCACCAGTCCGAAGTCGGCGATGACCTTGTTGAACGCCTTGCGCTGCTTGGCGTAGCCAATGGCGTTCTCGAGCGAAACACGGCCTCCCCCGACGCACATCGCGCCCAGCTTGAACCGTCCCACATTCAAGATGTTGAAGGCGATCACGTGACCTTTGCCAATCTCGCCCAGCAGGTTTTCGACCGGAACTTTGCAGTCGTTCAGAATGATGGGGCAAGTCGACGACCCGCGGATTCCCATCTTGTGCTCTTCGGCCCCGACCGAGAATCCCGGGAAAGTCCGCTCCACCAGGAACGCGCTGAACTTCTCGCCGTTGATTTTGGCGAAGACTGTGAAGAGATCAGCGAAGCCTGCGTTGGTGATCCACATCTTCTCGCCGTTGAGCACGTAGTGCTTGCCGTCCGCCGACAACTCGGCGCGAGCCCGACAGTTGAGCGCGTCTGAGCCTGAAGAGGCTTCCGACAAGGCATAGGCGCCAACGATTTCGCCCGAAGCCAGCCGCGGCAGATACTTGTTCTTCTGCTCTTCGGTGCCGAAGTACACAATCGGCAACATGCCAATGCCGCTGTGCGCGCCCCAGGTCGTGGCGAAGCCCGCATATTTCGCGATGTGATCGGCGATGACTGCGGCGGTCACCTTGTCCATCTCAAGGCCGCCGTAAGCCTCTGGGATTTCCACTCCGCTTAGTCCGAGTTCCCCTGCTTTTTTCAGCAGTTCCCGGGAAACCGAGAAATCTTTGTGTTCGATCTTCTCGACGTTCGGAAGAATTTCATTGACGGCAAACTCCTCTGCAGTTTGTCCAATGAGCTGGTGCTGTTCGCTGAAATCTTCCGGCGTGAAAATCTCATCGGGCTGCCTCGATTCCAGCAAAAAGCTGCCGCCGGCGATGCGAGCCTTGGGAACTGCGGTGGTCGTGGCCATTTCGATCTCCCCAGAAAAGAGACCGCCAGTCCGTGAAGGAGTTGGCGGTGTGCACGTTTCAATTCTAATGCGGGGAGGAAGAGAATAACCAGACCCAGCCCCAAAAGGTGCGAGGCGAGTTATTGCAAAGACAATGGATCCGGCAACATGGACCAGCAAGCGGATCCCGCCTCCGTCAACAGCATTTGGTAGCGTTGCACAGCCCCTTGCTGGCGCATTTTCAGGTTATTGCAGTCTTGCGCGGGTGAGTTTTGCGAACAGGCCGACTGGATCTGCGCCTTCAGGGTTCTCAGTTCACTGGCAAGACCTTCGCCCCTGCCGATGAATCCTGCACAATTGGCGGCATCCGTAACGCAATGCATTCCGTTCCAATGAGCGCCTGCAGGGCACTGGGCAGAGGGCACGCACGATCCTCCGTTCCAGCTTTGGCCCGGCTGGCATTGTCCCGCCTGCGTGTCTTGGGAATTAGCTGTGGTTGCAGCGCATCCATTCTTGGTGGCGGTTTCCCCGGAAGGGCATCCACATTTTCCGCCGGGGCAGATGATCGGACGTCGCAGATCGGATTGCGGCGTCTCCGGCTTCGTCACCGGTTCCTTACATGCCTCGCCCTCGCAGGCTCTGCGCCGCAAATCGGGCTCCGCTGGTTTCACAGGCTGCGGTTCGGAGAGGGGAGCGTGCGCGGTCGGCGCAGGCCTACTGAGGTTCGACTCCGATGGAGGTGAGCTCGAAATGTGGCTTGCTGGACTGCTAGGGCTCGGCGCGAAGTGGGTTTCGGTATGACTCGCCGGCGGAGGAGAACTTGGGGCGTTGCTGTGCGAGACGCTTGCAGCCGAGGAAGAACTCGATGCCGAATTCATCGAAGCGCTAGGAGCAGGGCTCGGCGCGGGAGCCGGTGCGGGGCTTGGAGCAGCGCTCGGCGGAGGACTGCTGGGAGCGCTGGATTCATGATGTTGGGCGAACGCTAACAATGAGGAAAGCAGAACCGCGACAAGGCAAAGGCTGGAGAGCCGCATGGAGCACCTCGTACCAACCGGACCGCGGAAGGGGAAGCCTCGGTCTCTTTCGGACATTTCGTCCAAGAACACACTACGCCTGAATCGTGTCAACGAGCGTAGCAATCGGGTAAAGAAGTGTTACGCAAATCCGCTCAACGGTCCACGGAACCCGAACGAATGTCGGTAGTCCTGAGGCGATACCGCGACGCGGGCTGGCAGGTCGAATAGCTGACCCGATGCGTGGAATCCGAATTCTTCGAATCGCGTGCGACTACGTAGCTGCGAATCTTGAGACAGGTCGTATCCGAGATCAAGTCTCCGCCAACGCCGGAAAGAAGTATGCCGGCGTCGGATTCCGGGCCCAACAGGAAAGAGCGGCTGTCGGTCTTGGATCGCAATACTTTGAATTGATCGATCTGAAGGCGGTCCAGAGGTTGCTTCCCCGCGTTCGATGGTTGGTTTGGAAAGATCTTCCAAGGCTCGGACGAGGCGGCGATTTCTGGGTGGCTCGCCGTGAGAGCCTGATCTGGAATCGCTGCGAAGTCAGTATTCTTTTGGGCGAATACAAGCGTAGAGCAAAGCACGAGGGTGACTGCGACAAGGCGAGCGAGAGTCATAGGAACCCTCCTGAAAAGAATTATAGCGCCGAACCCCAAAGTGTTCCCACGATTTCCTTCGTGGAACTTAGTGTCCTTAGTGGTTAATTTTAGGTCTTCCACTCGGTGCCATTCACGAAACGCCGAATACCGTCCTTCAAGTGGACGACGTTGAAGCGGATCAGCAACCCGAGAGACTTGCCGCTCAGTTTCAGGTACGAGATGAGTTGAGCCAGATGAACCGGTGAAACTGCCTCGACCGACTTGATCTCCACGATGACGAGGCCCTCAACGACCAGATCCATTCGATATCCAATCTCCAGTCGCACTCCGCGATAGACAACCGGAAGTCCGACTTGGGTTGCAGCCTGAAAACCCGCTTGCTGTAGTTCGTGTTGCAAACATGCCTGATATGCGCTCTCCAGTAATCCAGGTCCAAGTTCAGAATGGACTTTCATCGCTGCTGTGATGATGGCGTGACTCACTTCTTGTGTACTCAAACGATAGATCGTGGCTGTGGCCATGATGCTTCCACAGTTAACCCATTTTCTGCGCGGAGTCTAGGTCGTCGGTCACAATTCGAAGAAAAAACAAGTTCAAGGCCCAAAGCGGGAACCACTAAGGACATGAAGCAAGTCAAAGGCATGAACCACTAAGGACACGAAGGTTCACGAAGGAAAACAAAACGCGGTGAACCACTAAGGACAAAGGGCTCACGAAGGGAACCGCTTGATTTGTATTCCTTCGTGAACCTTCGTGTCCTTCGTGGTTAAAGGTTTTCGAAAATGCCGGCTGCGCCCATGCCTCCGCCGACACACATGGTGACCATTCCGTAGCGCGCGTTGCGGCGTTTCAGTTCCCGGATGACGCTCGCAGTCAGTTTGGCTCCCGTGCATCCGAGAGGATGTCCAAGGGCGATCGCGCCTCCATTTGGATTTACCTTCTCCGGGTCCAAGCCTGCTTCTTTGATTACGGCCAGCGATTGCGCCGCGAAGGCTTCATTCAGTTCGATCACGTCGATGTCCGCGAGCTTCAGTCCAGCCATCTTCAGGGCTTTCGGAATGGCGAAGACCGGACCGAGTCCCATTTCTTCCGGCTTGTATCCAGCGGTGGCGAACGAGACATAACGCGCTAGAGGTTTTATGCCTAAGGCTTTCGCGCGGTCGGCCGACATCACAACGGCCGCAGCTGCGCCGTCGGACATCTGCGAAGAGTTGCCGGCAGTTACTGTTCCCTTCATGTGGAACGCGGGCTTGAGGGACATCAGAGCTTCAAGCGAAGTATCACCACGCGGCCCTTCGTCGAGTTTGAAGACGATCTCTTGCCGCTTGGGCTTCGAACCATTCGGCGTGCTGAAACTCACGGGCACTGGAACTACTTCGTCAGTGAATTTCCCGGCTTGAATCGCGGCGATCGCCTTTTGGTGGCTGCGCAGTGAAAACTCGTCGGCGGCTTCGCGCGTGATGCCGATCGCGCTGCGCGACGCGCTCGGCGGTGAGTCCCATGGAGAGATATGCATCGGGATAGTGATCGACGAGCCAGGGATTGGGCGAGATCTTGTGACCGCCCATCGGGATCATCGACATCGATTCGGTTCCTCCGGCGACGATGACTTCTGCGCCGCCGCTCATGATGCGTTCGGCGGCCATGGCAATCGACTGCAGTCCCGAGGAGCAGAAGCGGTTGATGGTGAGCGCGGAGACTTCCACGGGCAAGCCCGCGCGCAGGGAAGCGATGCGGGCGACGTTCATCCCTTGCTCGGCCTCGGGCATGGCGCAGCCGAGGATGACATCTTCAATTTCTTTCGGGTCGAGTTGCGGGACGCGGTCGAGCGCGCCTTTGATGGCGATGGCCGCAAGTTCGTCGGGACGAGTGGCGCGGAGCGTGCCTTTGTAGGCGCGTCCTACGGGCGTGCGAACAGACGAAGCGATGATGACTTCACGCATATGATTTCTCCGTGATGGGCAGGCTGCATATTGGATGCCTGCGGGTCTCTGTCAGTTTCAATCGGGCCGGTGCGAGCGCGCCGTTCCTGTGTGCGAACGTCTACTTCGGGGGCGCAAAAAAGTAGTAATCGGCCGTGTAGTTGCTTTTCGTTTCGGCGTCTTTGTGCGACTCATCGCAGGCATCGTTTCCAGGCTTTCCGCCGTGCGTGTGGACACGTTGTATGGTGGTGACGTTGGTCAGCATTCCGGATTTGCCTGCGTGGCTTTCGACGTTCACCAGAAGCCAGGGAATCGAATCGGAATCGAGCGAGTCGATATGGGCGACAGCTTTGCCGGTGACTTCGCTGCCGTCTTTCATCTTCCAGGTGGGAAGTTTCAAGGTCGGATCAGCAGAATGATGTCCGACGACTTTATCTTTGCGATCGGTTAAATCCGCGTCGGGTCCTTTCAAGGTCCAGGTGAATTTGCCATCAGTGCCTGACTGACAGGTGTAGATCTGCGATCCCTTGGCGTGGACGAAGAACACGACCTGTTGGCCCGCGGGGACGGCGATGGCATCGGGAACGTCGGGAGCGGATTCCTGTGCGGGAGTGTCTTTTTGTGGGATGGCTTGGGCGATGGCGATTTGAGTTGAAGCGATGAGGACGGTCAGAACGATGACCGCAGCGGCGGGCAGCAGAGGTCTTCGCATGAGGCGATTGTAGCGCAGGAGAAATGTTGTGGGTGCGCGCGAGAGCGATTCCCATTTTGCGACGCCGTTTACGAATTGATAACTATGAGACGCCCCTCCCCACGCAATCTATTGAAATCGTTGAGTTTAGGGTAAACTCGAAAAAAATCTAAGGGCTGCAACAACTTTGGGGCAAAATCCTGAGCCGCCGGGAGTTAAAGGTGATTCAGATGCTAACAGAGAAATGCTTCCCGTGTCGGGAAATGCGGTGAGTTTCCAGGGATGAGTTGGCCGCCAGATTCCAAGAGGATCAGTTTGATGGCTTCGTTGCGGAGTTTCTTATGCTTCTTCTCGATCTTCCGCCCGAGATCGGGAAGAAATTCCTTCACCACGCTGAACGCGGTGTTACTAGCCATAGTGAGCCCGAAGCTGACGGCTCCGTCTCCGGCGGAGCTTTGACTGGGGGGTTGCCAGAAGCGCGACAGGAAGGCACCTGCAGCCACCCCGCCCAGTTGGGAGACAGAAAGAAACCGGCGTCCATCGTCGTGCCGAGCGAGAATGCTGCTCGTCAGGGCATACCCGGTTCTCGGCCAGATGCCCTGCTTTCCGGAGTTGAAGTAACGATTGTCTTCATGCAAAGCGCTGCTAAGACCGAAGGTGACGGTGCGTTGGATCGAGTATTGCCCCAATATATTCGCGAATCGCTTGCCATAGCCAGATGCTCCTTGCTCCCATTCGACAGGTTTGTCCTCCCACTGGTCGATTCCGCCGGAGAACCCGGCCTTCAGGAAGCCCAATGGGTTCACCATCGTTTCGTAATAGAGGTGGGTTCTCTCGCGCTGCGTTAAGGGCTTAAATTCACTTGCGTTCTTCGTCCCAGCCATATTGAGGTAGTTGAAGAGATAGTCAACGGTCTTGGCGACCGGACCTGACTCCTTGGCACTGGCTTCCTCACCCTGGTTCTGCGCCACCGCGAGGGGCGCCAAGATCGCGGCGAACATTGCCAGACCGCAGACTCGTTTTGTTATGGCGCCGGCCACCTTCGCTCCAAAGCGCTTTGAGGACATGCGACAACTGCTCTCGTATTACCAGGCTACTCAACTACTGGTGAGTTGCGAGGGTCGGGGCTTTGGCCAGAGAGTGCCCTCTCCTTCGTTGCCATGTTTGGTGATTTTGCTGTCCGCACTGTCTCCAGGGACTTACCTTCAGGCAGGCGGTTTCTCCTTTTTAGGACAAGCTTGCTGCCTACTTGGATAAACGTGCTCCAACGCATGCGGAGTCAGCATGCCAAGTCTTGCGGTTGAAACAGTCTGAGAACAACCCTAGGCCCGACTCGGATGTGCGCACAACTAGGGAAATCCCGGATGCTTGCCGGGGCGTACAAGCCAGAGCTTCGAATCGCAATGGCACTGCCGCCCTCGCGAGCGGGAGGCGCGATGCTGCCATATCAGGATCAGGGATTTCCCTAGTTGTGCGGCGATCGAATCGAAGCCTAGGGTTGTTCTCCGAGAAAGGTCGCGGGCGAGGCACGATGCCAACACAGAGCCGATCCTCGTCGTTCTCTCTATCCGGACGTCTGATTCTCGGACTTCTCCTGGGAATTTCCTGCGTCCCCGATTGCGCGGGGTACTCGGTCCTTACACATGAGGCTATTATTGATGCCGCATGGAAGGACGACATCGTGCCCGTACTCTTGAGCCGGTTCCCCAACGCGACTCCGGAGCAACTGCTCCAGGCCCATGCCTATGCCTATGGAGGCGCCATCATTCAAGACATGGGCTACTATCCTTTCGGCAGTCAATTCTTTAGCGATCTCACGCACTATGTGCGCAGCGGCGATTTTATTCTCGCGCTCATCGCCGAATCCCACGATCTGAACGAATATGCGTTTGCGCTGGGAGCCCTTGCCCACTACGCCGCCGATACCACGGGACATCCCTTGGCGACGAACCTCTCGGTTGCAATGATGTACCCCAAGCTGGCGAAGCAGTACGGCCCCGTCGTCACGTATGACGAAAAACCTTCAGCGCACGCGCAGGTTGAATTTGGTTTCGATGTCGATCAGGTTGCAGAAGGAAACTACGCGTCGCGCGCCTATCATGATTTCATCGGCTTCGAAGTATCCGAGCCGGTTCTGGAAAGAGCGTTCGCGGACACCTACTGCATCGAGATGTCGAGTGTTTTCGTAAGCGTTGATTTGGCAATCGGCAGTTATCGCCACGCGGTTTCGACGGTCATACCCAGAACAACCAGGGTGGCATGGCATATGAAGCGGCATGAAATTCAGAACAGCCACCCCAACGAGGTGAGAAGCCAATTCATCTTCAATGTGTCGCATTCTGAGTACCGCAAAGATTGGGGAAAAACCTATGAAAAGCCGGGAATCTCAGCCCAAATCAAAGCGTTCTTTTTGCGCCTGGTACCAAAAGTAGGACCTTTTAGTGCCCTGGCATTTCATCCTCCCACCCCAGCCGTAGAACAGTTGTACATGCACAGTTTTAACGAAACTCTGAAAGTTTATCGGGGGATGTTAGTTGCGCAACAGGAAGGGCGCCTCCGATTGCCCAACGAGAACTTTGACACCGGAGAACTTACAGAACCTACGGCGTACCCGTTTGCTGACCAAACCTATGCGAAGTTGCTAGGCAAGGTCAGCACGAAAACAATTTCGGAACCGTTGCGGATTGACATCCTCGCATTTTATGCGGATCTCGGGGCACCATTTGCGACCAAGAACGACCCGAAAGCTTGGCAAAATGTGCTCGATGAGTTGGAGAAACTGAAAGACTCGCCGGCAACCGGCGCCGAGTTGGAGCATCCTCAGTGAGATCGGGCCGTGCTCTGAGAAGTGTGAACTGATGAAGGAAACAAAAATGGCGGGAAATCCCGAGTGCACTCGTCATGGCGTTGCGCGGGGCACTTGAGTGTAATGGACTAGTTTCGCCACCGACAGTTCAGGCACCTCGATTCAAACCTCCGACAGCTTTGCTGCGCTGGCCGTTCCGCCAGCAACCGGACATATCATGTGCTAACGACAGACTGCAGAAAGCTGCATCTTGCGCGAGGAAGACTACTGCGCTAACATCTCCGCCGTTCTCCCTCAGCGATTCGACCCTCTGCTCCCGGCCCGCTTCATCTACGAGAACTTACTTTGTCCGAATTCAGGAGGAACCACGTATGCGCTTGCTCAACAGCCCCAGTCGCTCCTCTTCGCCTTTGCACCTGACGACCATTTCCTTGATCACGCTCCTTGCTTTGACAATCGCGGCTCCGATGTTCGCCAGCCCGGCATTCGAGGCAGAAGGCCATGAACAAGTGGTCTACAGCCTGAGCGGTTTTGGCAATCTCGGCTTGTCGGGCGCCCTTGTGGCGGACAAGGCCGGGAATCTCTACGGCACGGGCAATTTCGGCAACGTCGCACCGTGTTACTGCGGCCTGGTCTACGAATTGAGTCCGCCGACCGCGGCGGGGGGGACCTGGACCGGGACCATGCTCTACGCGTTCAAGGGAGAAAACAATGGCGACGGCGCCAATCCCTACGGCACCCTGATCTTTGACAAGCAGGGCAACCTTTATGGGACTACACAGGCTGGTGGCACCAACAACTCCGGCACGGTGTTCGAACTGAGTCCGCCGACTACCGCAGGAGGTTCGTGGACGGAGTCCGTGTTGTACATCTTTCCCGGGGATGGAAGCCAGGGAGTCTGGCCCGAGGGTAATCTGGTTTTCGATGCACAAGGCAACCTCTACGGCACAACCTCTATTGGCGGTGCGGTCACCTCTAACACCTGCTACCTTGGATGTGGGGTGTTGTTTCAATTGGTGCCGCCGACCACGCCAGGCGGGGCGTGGACCGGGGGCGCAATTCACAGCTTTGGAGTGACGGCTGGGGATGGAACGCAGCCCACCGACGACCTACTCATTCGCAACGGCAACATTTACGGCATGACGGTAACCGGAGGGTCTGGGCCGTGCACCGGCGGCTGCGGCACGATTTTTGAATTCTCGCTAGCCAACAACGTGCGGAGCGAACAGATTCTATTCTCCTTTAACCCCGACAACGGCAACGGAACGTTCCCCTTTGGCGGAGTGATTTTTGATCCCGCAGGGAACATGTACGGCACGACGCGCCAGGGCCCGAACCCATGCGCGGCCTCGATCTATGGGACTTGCGGGACGGTATTTGAGCTGTCACCCTCGGGCACGGGTTGGACGCTCTCGACTCTCTACCTTTTCACCGGAGGACTCGACGGCGGAAATCCCTATGACACGCTGTTCCGCGATGGTTCGGGAAACCTCTATGGCACGGCGAACGTGGGCGGTTTCAATAACCGGAACTCACGCAATAACGGCACGGTTTTCAAGTTGAGCCCGCCGGCGGCTTCGGGCGGGACATGGACTGAGACCACGCTGCACGACTTTACGGGTTCGGCGAATCACGATGGCGCCTCGCCTTACGCCGGTCTGATCGAGGTCCACCACACGCTGTTCGGCACCGCGGTTCTCGGGGCAGACGTGTTTGCAATCGCTCCTTAGGCTCCGCCTGGGCCAACCAGCACAGCGCGTCGGGCAGCGGATTCAGAACTCATCGAATCTGCTGCCCGCGCGGATACTTAGTGGCGATCTCGGCGCGGACATCTGTACAGCATGGGGATCGCGGCAAATTGACGCGCCGAAAAACAGCATCTACGTGCAGAACGTCAAGCCGCGTGATTTCCAACCGTGCGAGCCGTTCCTCATCGAAGGCGTCAGCATCTGGATGAGACGGGCCGATTCACGAACCGGAGCGGGAGAGCCCTTAAAATCTCCCCTTAAAAAGGCGAACAGACGGCGCGAGCTTGTTTAATGGCATGGATACTAACAGTGCCCTGAGGATGCTGAGAGCACGCCTATTTACGCTCCCGAGCCGCGTCGTGGTAAGGTGTCCGGCAGCAAATTTCTTTCAACCGCGAGACGACCATGCATCGACGCAGATTCCTCGGCATGACCGCTGGCGCAGCTTCGGCGCTGACACTACAACCCAGGGCGCTCGCCAAAGAGGACACGAAACCACCCACGGCCTATCCCGATGCTGCCGTCGAAGTCGTCGATCCACGCTTCGCCAAATACGTAGTCATTAATGCCGCCGTTGAGCGCCTCTATACAGGTACACGCTGGGCCGAAGGCCCGGTCTGGGTCGGCGACGGACGCTACCTGCTTTTCAGCGACATCCCCAATAACCGCATGCTGCGCTGGCTCGAAGACACCGGCGAGGTAAGCGTGTTCCGCAACCCGTCGAACTACAGCAATGGCAACTTTCGCGACCGGCAGGGACGCTTGCTGACGTGTGAGCACGACTCCCGCCGTCTCACCCGCACCGAGCACGACGGCACGATCACCGTGCTCGTGGATCACTTTCAGGGCAAACCGCTGAATGCGCCCAACGATCTCACCGTTCATTCCGATGGAGCCATCTGGTTCACTGATCCTGGCTACGGGATCATGTCGAACTACGAGGGGCACAAAGCCAAGTTCGAGTTGCCCGCCAACGTCTATCGCCTCGACCCGGAAACCCGCGAAGCCACCGTCGTCGTGGGCGACTTGATCAAGCCCAACGGCATTTGCTTCTCGCCTGACGAGAAAAGACTCTACATCGTTGACACTGGTCCAACCGAACCAGGAGCTCCTCATCCCATTCGCGTCTACGACGTGGACGACGGCAAGCGGCTGAAGAACGGACGCCTATTTGTAGATATGTCTCCGGGATCGTCCGACGGTATTCGCTGCGATGTCGACGGTAACGTGTGGAGCGCCGCAGGATGGGGACCAAACGGCTTCAACGGCGTGCACGTCTTCGCACCCGACGGCACGCGCATCGGCAAGGTTCACTTGCCGGAAACCTGCGCGAACCTTTGCTTCGGAGGCGCCAAGAAAGACCGGCTGTTCATGGCCGCCAGCCAATCTCTCTATGCGCTCTATGTCAACACGGAAGGCGCAGAGACGCCGTAGGACCGAAAACCTAGAGGAGCGGACCGCCTGGCAATTGGCGAAAAATCGCGAAAAACTGGCTTGGCAGAAATTTCGGCAGCCACTATATCACCCACTGACGCGGGAACCCGAGTAATAAGGTGCTATGCGGCATCCCGTTCCAAAAAGCAAAGCGAGGGCTGGAGATCAAGTTTGTCTGCGGCCGGCTTGACATTGATGTGGAAGGACGCTCGGTCTCCAGCGAGTTTCGGGCCAATCACACTGGTCAACCTCTCTACCGTGGTGCTCAAGTCTTTGGCGCGCATTTGCTGCAATTCCACCGCAATCGTGATGTCGAACAACTCGCTTTCGCCTTTGTGAGAATTTTGTACCTTATGCGCGAGCAAACTGCCGCCGAGCATCCGAGCGAGGCTCACGAGCGAGCGGCTCTGGCAAGCGGGGCATTCGTCACCCTGCGTGCTGCTGATGACCTCGCAATCCCGGCAAAAGACTGCATTCAAGAGAGGGAGAACTCCAGCGTTCCGATGGTTCCTCGTTTCGGCGAACATACACACCAACTCTTGTCGCTGAGATGTGGGTAGCGACGTTCCACAAGAATACTCTGTCATTCCCTGAGATGTAAGCTGTCAGAGTTTCCAGTGGTGAGCCGACTCTGGTCCTAGGCTGGACCCCCGCAAATCGACCTACAAATAAGCCGGGTGCATTTGCGATGGACGGTTGAAAATACTTTTGTTTCGAACAGTTGCTTCACGCGCTGGCATGCTGGGATGACCTCCTAGGAAGGGCGCTGGGGGACGGCTAACTCGGCCAGCCAGTAGCCCGACGTAGCAGCGGCCTGGGCGGCTTGCTGGCGACCCGCGTCGTCCATGGCCTGCAGCGCGGCTTCACGCCGCTGTTGAAACACTTTTTCAAGATGCGCGCCATAGTAGGTCCCGTCCTGGCGCATGGCGTATCGTTTCACCGATTCGGGGCTGCCGATCTTCAGGGTCTCGCCCAGCTCCAAACCCGCTTCGAGGAAGAACTCCCGATCTTCCCCATCCGGAACGCCGAACACGAACGGCTCACCCCAATCGAAGGCATTCTTGATCATTCCCACGGGATATTTTCTCAGCACATCGAGGCCGCCCCGGTTGAGGTATTCCAGCAGCAGAGTGCTGCCCGGAGCGGATTCCGTCGCGATTGCCCGCAGGATTTCCCTCATCCCCTCTTCTGGGATGTACATGCTGACGCCTTCGCAAATGAAATAAGTCTTGCGTCCGGACTCGAAACCCGCACGGCGCAGCGCAACGCCCAGGTTTTCCTGCGCAAAATCGATCGGAGCATATGCGACGTTGGCGGGGGCGCCGCCCAAAGCCGCTGCGACGCGCTTCTTTTTGTACTCCTGGGTGGCGCCGTAATCGATCTCGATGACCGCAGTGTCCTTCAATAGTTCGGCGAAGCGGTGGGCCCGCGTATCGAATCCGGCGCCCAGTATCACTAACTGCGTGGCACCGCCGCGGACGGCGAGTTCCATCCGTTCGTCGATGAAGCGCGTCCGCACCAGCATCAGCCAGGCAAAGCCGAAAATATCGGGATCGTGAATGGCCTCGTGAAAATCGCGGTCGAGAGCCGTACTGATGGGATGGTCGGCGATCAGAGCCAACTCTGCCGGGCCGATGAGATGGCCGGCGAGCGAGTCGGGATTGCGGACGCTGGCGTCGGGCTCGCGCGAACCGAATGCACGCGCCGCAGCCGTCAGAATCGAAGTGCGGGAGGGTAATCCGTTGGCTTCCATTCGAAATTGACTTGAGCGTAACACGAAGCCCGCGAATGCTCCGGATAGAAAAGTGCCGACCTGGAGTGGTGGTGAAAAAGTCCTGCTAATTCACAGACTTTGACGGGGTCCGCTCGCCGTCCGGCCCGGATGACCAATATTGATCAGTTTCGCGGGCTGGAATGTGGGACCATGTTAGTGGTATCTGCCGAGGTGGATTATGACGCTGACAATTGTGGCAGTGATCTTCGGAATTTTTGCGGTTGGCCTGATCGTCCTTCTAATCTACAAGAGCACACTCATGATGCACAGGGATGACCAGTTATTTCTTGACGACGCGAGTTCGCACATGCACGACGAACAGACGGAACTGTTGGCCAAGGTCAATCGGCTTACCATCCCGATGCGCGTGTTCAGCATAGGGTCTGGAGTATTTCTGATTGCTCTCACGGGGATGTGGCTTTACCAGAAGCTGAACGCCATACAGTAGTTTCAAAGCGGGGGGCTGGAAAGAACGTCGATGTGATCGGCGCCCACCTCCGGATTCATCCCTTTGGCTTTGTCGGGACGTTTGCGCACGTTGCATCCTCGCAGACGTCGCATGTCTGATGACAGAGTTGTGTATTTTGCGGAGCCTCGTCGTCCCCAATACAAGATCAACACCGCAATGGTGCGCGGGTATTAAGCCCGCGAGAGCAAGATCAAATCTCAGGTGTGGCAAGCAAACGAGGCGGAAACATTAACGTTTCACGATTGTCTACTTCCATCCACGACTACAAGAATCCATAACTTCCGATGTATCGTTTTTCCAAATTCGGAAAGTGAAACACCTTAACAGTGTGCACAGATGCTTACAGCAAATGGACTTGCTGGAAATCTGTTATGGCGCGGCACGTGCGATGGACTGTCTCGAAGTCTGTCAGGCCATGCCTCGGTTGAGAAACATGATTGCTGTGTTTCCTGTGGGGCGGCGTGAACTGTCAGGAGCGAAACATCATGAAGCAAGGCGCGCGGTATTTCAAATCTCTGAGATTTCTAAGTTCGTTGTCCAGCCTGCTGACGCTGTGCGTCGGCATTGCCTTCGGCCAGGCGATCAGCGGGAACCTGGTGGGCACAGTGTCCGATCCCAGCGGTGCAGTGGTGCCGAACGCAGAGGTGACTGCGATCAACGCGGGCACGAGCGCTTCGTCTGTAACCCACACCAACGCAACCGGGGAATATCGATTCGACAATCTTCCGGTGGGAACTTACAAGATCACCGTGAAAGCCGCGGGCTTTCGCACCTTCGTTGAGCAAGCAGCCGAGGTGGAATTGAACAAAACCGGCACTCGTAACGCACGCCTGACTGCGGGAGCGGCCAGCGAGACTGTGGAAGTTACGGGTGAGGCGCCGGCGATCGACACCACGACCGCACAGCTGCAAACAACATTCGATCCTCAATATGCTCAGGATCTCGGCCTCACATCTGCAGGAGGCGCAGGCGCCGGTGTTTTGAATCTTTCGTTGCTTACTCCGGGGGTTACAAACGGCAGTTCAATGGGAGATGGAATGGGTCCCTCGGTCGGAGGTCAGCGTCCACGGGACAACAATTTTACAGTTGAGGGCGTCGACAACAACAATAAGTCAGTTACCGGCGCGCTGATTACAGTTCCCCCGGAAGCGGTCGAGAACTTCACCCTACTTTCCAATCAGTTCAATGCCGAGTTTGGCCACTCATCCGGGGGTCAATTCAATACGACCGTCAAAAGCGGCACGAACAGCTTTCATGGCTCCGCTTACGAGTACTTTCGAAATCGTAATCTGAATGCGGTAGACGAAACCTGGGTGCAACAGGGGCTCACCACGAATCCGCGTTTTGACGCAAATCGTTACGGCGGCACCTTTGGCGGACCGATCATCAAGAACAAGCTTTTCTTTTTCACGAATTTTGAGCGCAACCCGGTCGGATTCATCTCAGTCGGTGGCGGCGCCGTGCAGACTCCAACGGCGGCCGGCCTTGCGGCAATGGGTGCCGATCCTAGTCTGAATGCCACGAACTTTGGGATCTTCCAGAAATACGTCCCGCTTGCTACGACCCCGTCGGGCTGCATCACCTATAACGGGACGACGAACAGCGGAGCGACAAAGTTGGGATCCAATCCTTACGTTGCGCCCGCGAATGGAACTTGCGCAGCCGGAAGCGTGGAAGTCGGCAACGTTCCGATCGTTCCCGCTGCCTGGCAGAGCTTCACAAATTTTGTCCAGAGCGTGGATTACAACATGTCGGACAAAGACCAGATTCGCGGCCGGTTCATCTACAACAAGGAGAACTTGCTGGACAACGCGGCGCAGCTAGGGACATTCTTCGCGCCGTATTCAATCACGTTCGCGCTTATTAACGTCAGCGAATATCACACCTTCACGCCCAGCGTGACGAATGAGTTCCGCGTCGGTTTCAATCGTTTTGACGAGAACATTCCGGCAGGAAATTTCAGCTATCCCGGGTTGGATGCATTTCCGAACATCACTCTCTTTGATCTTGGCAACGGCCTGAATGTCGGGCCGGATCCCAATGCGCCTCAGTTCACGATTCAGAACTTCTATCAATTTGTTGACAACGTCAGCCTCGTCAAGGGGAAACACACTCTGAAAATTGGCGCGGAGTACCGCTGGTATATTTCACCGCAGGGCTTTACCCAGCGTTCTCGCGGCGACTATGAGTACAACGGGACGCAGGTTTATCTGGAAGACTTTGCACCCGACAATTTTGGCCAGCGCAGTACCGGATCGAGCACCTACTACGGGAACGAAAAGGCGATTTACTTCTTCGTGAACGACACATGGCGCGTGACTCAACACCTGACTCTCAATGCCGGAGTTCGCTATGAGTACACCACAACACCCATTGGCGAAAACCGGCAGACTCTGAATGAGATATCGAATACACCAAGTCTCCGGGTTCCACAGGCGGGGAACCAGGCGCTGGTGTTCAGTGCTCCCCAGGCTCCCAAGAACAACTGGGCGCCGCGCATCGGTTTTGCCTATGCGCCCGGAAGCAGTGGCAACACGTCAATTCGCGGCGGATTTGGTATGGCCTACGATACCCTCTACGACAACATCGGCAGCTTGGCGGTGCCGCCGCAAATCGGCGCGACTGAAAATGTGACGCCGCTTGCTCCCGGTTTTCTGGCTGGTGGAGGGTTACCGGCGGGGCACGGCAGCGGGATCACCATCATGGATAAGCCCACGGCCCTTCTCAACACCGCCAACTGGATTCCGCCTACAGTACAAGATCCCTACTCCATTAACTGGAACCTCGGCTTCCAGCATTCGTTTGGCAAGAACTACACCGCTGAGGTCAACTACGTCGGAACTCGCGGGATTCATCTGAACCTCCAGGACATTCTCGGCCTTCAGGCCTCAGTGACACCCACGAATTTCCTGCCGACGTACATGCAGGCTCCAAATCAAGCCACACTTGATGCGCTCCCGCTCGCGCTGAATACGGACGCAGCTACTGGCTTCCCAATGGTAGGTACGCGAGGCAGTTTCGACTCGACATATTCCAATGCCGGTTTTGGCTGTTTCGGAAATTTGCAACCGAATGGGACGTTCGGTCCTCCTTGCGAGCCATTCATCACCGCTTTTGTGCCCAGGGGTTGGTCCACTTATCATGGACTGCAGAGTGGACTTACTCGCAGGTTTAGCCATGGGCTGACCTTCCAGGCCGCCTATACTTGGAGCCATACCATCGACAACAGTACTGCAGACTTTCATACGAGCGATATCACCCCACGTCGTCCGCAGGACTTTTTCGATTTCAATTCCGAAAAGTCGAACTCTGCTCTCGACCGTGCTCAGCGGTTCACGTTGGCCTTGGTCTACGACTTGCCTTATTTCAAGGGCGGCAATTGGATGATGAAGAATGTCGTTGGCAACTGGAACTTTAGCCCGGTTTACACTTATGAAACCGGCCAATGGGTGACAGTGCAGGCGCAACGGGACGCGAACCTGAATGTCGACTCCGCCGGTGATCGGGTCATCCTAAATCCTGCTGGTGTCCGGGGAACGGGCACCGACGTTTCACCATTGACAGCTCTTTCCGGTCCGAATGCGGGCGCGGTTGTGGCTTACGTGGCCAACAATCCCACAGCACAATACATCCGGCCCGGCTTGGGTGCGCTGGCTAACACAGGGCGGAACACCCTGCAGACGCCGGGGACGAACAACATTGACCTCGGCATCTACAAGGACCTGAGCATCAGGGAAAACATGAAGTTCCGGTTCGGCGCGCAGTTTGGGAACATCATCAACCATCCCCAGTACATTCCGGGAAGCAATCCTGGATTTGGCTTGGGGGTGAATGACGTGAACGGTTTTAGTTCGGTAGGAACCGGGTACAAAGCCTTCGTCACACCTGGGAATGCGAACTTCAACGTCCCCAAGGCCGTGTTCGCAAGCAATGCACGCACGATCGCATTGGTGGCGAAGTTCTCGTTCTAGAGCACGAAGTCAATTCCAATGGAGCGGGGCCGATGTCTGGCCCCGTTTTCTTTTGCCGCTCGACGTCCCCATGGAACTTCTCCCTTCCTGCGCGAGTTCTCCAAAGCGAAAGTCAATGATCAAAGTTTCGCGGCGATCCAGTCGATGGATAAGCAGAGAGATTGCCCTGCCCGGCAGGCAGGCGCGGAGGCATGTTCGGCGTGCTGTTTGGGAGAAAGGTATCGATGAAGCCGACATTAAAGAGGCGAGGTGTTGGCCACTGTCGGCGTGCCTGGGCTGGCCGAGTTTCGCTCTGGCTGTGGATCTCCGGCGCCTCGATCGCGGCGTCGGTGGGACAGAGCAACGACATCATGGACCTGAGCCCTGAGGAACTCAAGAATGTTCAGGTCTACACCGCATCGATGTACGTGCAAAAGAGCCGTGAGGCCCCATCGGCCGTAACGGTCATTACGGCCGATCAGATTCGCACGTTTGGTTACCGCACGCTGGCGGACGCTCTGCGCAGTGTCCGCGGGTTCGAGGTGAGTTATGACCGGGACTATACGTACATCGGGGTGCGCGGATTCTCCCGTCCTGGTGGGTATAACGATCAAGTTCTCCTGCTTATCAACGGAGTCCGCCTCAACGATAACGTCTACGGGTTTGCCCAACTAGGGACCGAGTTCCCCGTTGACGTCGATCTGATCGAGCGAATCGAAATCGTGCGGGGGCCGAATTCGTCCCTGTATGGCGCCAACGCTTTTCTTGCGGTGATCAATGTGATCACAAAAAGCGCTGGACGCATGTCGGGAGTCGAATTCTCCGGGGATGTTGGAGGGTTCGGCACTTACCGGGGGCGCTCCACAATAGGCGGAACTTATCACGGGGTGGATGCACTATTTTCCGGCACGATTTACGAAAGCGACGGCCCTTCTCGCCTCGTTTTCCCTGCATTCGACAGCCCCGGCACGAACTTCGGAATCGCGCAGAACGCAGACAATGACTCTTCGAAAAGCTGGCTGGGCAGCCTCCATTTCCGACACTTTACCCTGGAAGGGCTAGGTTCGACGCGGCAAAAGGGGATCCCGACCGCGTCATTCGGGCAGGTCTTCAACGACCGCAGGAGTCAGACCGAAGACGCGAGCGGACATGTGGAGCTGCGCTACAGCGATACGATATTCCACGGTACAGAATTCACAGCTAGCGCCTATTTTGACCGAGCCATCTATCACGGAGTCTACGTATACCCGCCAGTCAACGATCAGAAGGTGGATGTTCTCAACGAAGACGCGTCGCGCGGAGACTGTTTTGGGCTCAACGCCCGGATTACAAAAACCCTTTGGCAAAAGCACAAGACAACGTTTGGTGCGGATTTCCAGGACAACCTGCGACAAGACCAGACCAATTACAACCTAAATCCCTCCCAGCCCGTGCTCGATGATCGAAGGAGTTCACAGGAGTGGGCTCTGTATGGTCAAGATGAGTTCACGATCTCGCGAGGACTGATTCTGAATGCGGGACTACGTCACGACCAGTATCAGACTTTCAGGGGAACGACCAATCCGCGCCTGGCGTTGATTTACAGCCCGCTGAGAAGGACGACGTTCAAGCTCCTCTATGGACAGGCATTTCGGGCTCCCAACTACTACGAGCTGTACTTCAACGATGAAGTTAGTATGGAGGCTAACCCTCGCCTGCAGCCTGAAAAGATTCGCACCGAGGAACTCGTCTGGGAACAAGACGTGGGCGCCAATTTCCGTCTCTCAGCTTCTGGGTACGCCAATCAATTTGCCGACCTGATCGAGCAGGAAACGGATCCCAGCACTGGCTTGCTGGTCTTCAATAATTCAGAGCGGGTGAATAGCCAAGGGTCTGGAAGTGGAGTTTGGGGGAAAGACGGATCGGGGGATCGAAGGCCGCGTCAGTTACGCGCTGCAGAAGACCGAGAACCAGGATAGCGGGTCTCTAGGCTGGCGGATTCGCCCGCGCAACTGGCGAAGGCGAATGTCGTGTTTCCGACTGCTCGCCGGCGGCTGGCGATTGGGTTCGAACTGCAATATTGCGGTGTCAGGAACACTCTGGCGGGAGGACAGGTCGGCCCCTACACGATTTCCAACCTGACCGTTACCACCCGCGAATTCGCGAGAGGATTTCGCCTTTCCGGCACGGTTTATAACCTTTTCAATAGCCCGTACAGCGCTCCGGTGGGGGCGGAAATCGTGGGGGCCTCCGTTCGGCAGAACGGCCGGGACTTCCGCGTACAACTCACCCACACATTTCGTTTCCAGTGAACCTCGAAGATGCCGAGTTGCCGCCATCTCGAATGCGATTCTCTCAGTGGCCGACCCGGCCGCAAAAGCGCGGAAGGGGTTTCGTGCAGAGGGAAATACGCGGTTTGCCTGGTTCTTGTTGTCGGCATGGGTTTGGCGAGGCCGGCGTCGGCTCAGGCGGTGGAGGAGAGTCAAGTGAAGGCGGCATACCTGTACAACTTCGCTAAGTTTGTCGAATGGCCTGCGGAGACGTTCAGAGCCCCCGACGATCCGGCAGTGATCTGCGTGACCGGTGACGAACACACGAGTGACTTTCTGAAACAGGCAGTGTCGGGAAAAAAGGTCAATGGACGTAGCGTGGATGTCCGCTTACCGTATTCCCCTGCGGAATTCAGGTTGTGCCACATCTTGTTCATTGGTTTCTCCGACCGAAGGCACATTGCGAACGCGCTTGACCAACTTCGAGGTGCGAGTGTTCTCACGGTCGGGCAGAGCGATCAATTTATCAGGCTGGGTGGAATGATCAATCTGACGACCGCGAATGCCACCATCGAACTGGAGATCGCGCCGGAGGCCTCGATCGCGGCGGGCCTGAAGATCAGTTCACGGCTTCTCGTGGTGGCCCGCGTGGTGAAGGCTGGAACGGGGTCCGGAGGTGAGCGATGAAATTCTTCTCCGAGCTTCCACTGGCGCGCAAGCTCATCCTGACCATGATGGCTACCAGCAGTTCCGCCCTATTGGTGGCCTGCCTTCTCTTTCTGAGCTACGATGTCATCTCGCTGCGCCAAAGCATCACCGGCCATCTCAATAGCCTCGCCGACATTACCGGTGCGAACGTTGCGGCGGCTCTCGCCTACAACGATCCCAAGAGCGCCGACTTGGTTCTTCAAGCTCTGCACGGGGAACGGCACATTGCGGCAGCGCGCATTTATGACGATCGAGGAAGGGCCTTTGCGTCTTACAAGTCTGTTTTCGCCGGCCCCGCAGTTCAGCTTCCCCACCTCGTGCCGGCAATCGGCGGTAATTCAACAAGCGATCACATGATGGAATGCCGGGCCATCGTGCTGGACGGCGAAGCGATCGGTTTCGTATATCTCGTTTCGGACTTGCAGGAAATCCAGGCACGGAGCCGCCGGTTTGTTGTATTCATGCTGATTCTGATGACCGTGTCCTCGGTTGCCGCGTTCCTGGTTGCCCTATTATTGAAGCGCACTATTTCACGGCCAATTCTTGATTTGGCAGAGGCCGCCAAGACGGTTTCCCAGGAGAAGAACTTCGCGGTCCGCGCGCCCAAATATGCAAGCGACGAGCTGGGTCTTCTGGCGGATGGCTTCAATGAGATGCTGTCGGAAATCGAAGAGCGAGATGAAACCATTCGTGCCGCTCATGCCGAGTCCGAGCTCTTTATTAATGCTGTGCCGTCGATCTTGATTGGAACCGATAGCGCGGGTTTAGTGACGCGCTGGAATCTGGCCGCGGAAACAACCTTTGGTATGGATTCAAAAGCCGTTCTCGGCAGGCCCCTGCAAAGTTGTGGAGTCCAATGGCTCAGTCCTAGACTCGGAGCGGAAGCCGATTCGTGGTTTCGGGTGATGAGGTCGGAGAGATGCGATGTGACATTTGAGAGAGATGGCCGCAAACACGTCCTTGGTCTGACCATCATCACCGTGAACCGGTTCCCGACCGGAGAAGGGATCGGATTTCTAATCACGGGCGCCGACATCACGGAACGCATCCTCCTCGAGGAACAACTGCGGCAGGCCCAGAAGCTTGAGGCTATCGGACAATTGGCCGCAGGTATCGCCCATGAAATAAACACTCCAACCCAATACATCGGCGACAATAGCAGGTTTTTAAAAGAGAGCTGGCCCGCGGTCAGCGAGATTCTCGGTCTGTGCCTACGGGCAAGAGAAGAGTCTCAGTCGGGACCTGTTACCACGAACACGATGGCCGAGTTGCTGCAGTCGGCGGAGCGTGGAGATCTCAGCTACACCCTGTCCGAAATTCCACGCGCGATCGACGGGACATTGGAAGGAGTAGCGCGAGTTTCGAAGATCGTGCGAGCCATGAAGGAATTTTCCCATCCCGGAAGTGAAGGGAAGTCGGCCGTCAACCTCAACCATGCGATCGAAACCACGGTTGCCGTGGCCCGCAACGAGTGGAAATACGTGGCTGATGTCGAGACCTGCTTTGACGAGTCCTTGCCGCTCGTACCGTGTTTGGCCGGAGAGTTTAACCAGGTCATTCTGAATCTTCTGATCAATGCAGCCCATGCCGTCGGTGACGCCGTGGGCCGCGATTCTGGGCGTAAGGGAACCATCACAGTCACCACGAGATGCGTCGGCGACTGGGTAGAGGTACAGATCCGGGACACGGGAATTGGAATACCAGAAAACATTCGCGCCAGAATCTTCGAACCGTTCTTCACCACCAAGGAAGTCGGTAAGGGTACAGGACAGGGCTTGGCATTGGCCCATGCGTTCATCGTAAAAAAGCACAAGGGACAGATATGGTTCGAGAGTGAAGTCGGGAAGGGCACTACGTTCTTCCTACGACTTCCGCTAGGGCCTTGCGAAACGATAGCGCGTCCCGCAACAGCAAACTCATAGGCGTTCCCTCCATCGACCTTTCGGTTTGCCGCCACAGCCTGCTGCCCCCGCGTTCAGCCCCCTCATTCGTTATCAATTTGGGTTTGCGATCGCCGAACCTCGGGTTAGTGCAGTTTCCCGTTCTGAGTAGCCGAAAGTTGGATCTTACGAAGTAGCCGGTGTTCCGCTGCTCGGAGTGGAGACGTAGATGCATCCATGTTGAGGGTCGTTTGCGTTAGGCGCCGTCTTTCTTGGCGGAGACTAATTTTCTTTGCCGAGAAAATCGCGACGCAAGGATCATCACTTCGGGAGTCAAACTGTGAATATGCACCATAGGGAACGGGGACTACTTAGATGGCTTGGCGTTCTTCTGGCGA
Source organism: uncultured Acidobacteriaceae bacterium (assembly GCA_963788555.1). Taxonomy (GTDB): domain Bacteria; phylum Acidobacteriota; class Terriglobia; order Terriglobales; family Acidobacteriaceae; genus Sulfotelmatobacter. The sequence goes on from CAWBHM010000015.1 coordinate 63,406, forward strand.
TCGCATTGCTTGTGATCGTTTGTGGGTGCAGCGGAGTCAGCACTGGGACGTCGCCAACGCCCGCTCCGCTGAGCAGGGAAAATATCAACTTGATTTTCGTCGTGAGCGAGGATTTGGCTTACAACGCGGAAGGCGACATTGATCCAGCGACGGCCAACCTTACGAGTCAGGGATTGCAACGGTCGCTGCTCATGGCGCCGTTTCTGCAAGAGCGCGTGCTGGGAAATCAGAATGTGACCGGGATCTATGCGCTCGAACCGATGACCCACCTGCAGACTGCCGACAACTATCCCGACATGGTGGCGCTGGAAACCATTCAGCAGTTTGCGCAGCTCAATCAGATCACGGTCTCAACCGATCCGGTGGGAACGGGCAGATATACGGCCAACAGTTCCGCGATCAATACGTCTTACATCCCGGGGCAGAACCTCCCTGGAGTTTCGCCGTTGATCATCTGCGAGGGATGTCAGGGCCTCGATTTCAACGACACGCCAGACTATACGGGGATGGGGGACAACGAAGCGCTCGTGGCTGGTGGGTCCAGTGTCATTGCGTACAACGCTCCGGGCTTTTACGTGTTTTCCGCGCCATGGGAGACCACCAGCCAGTTGATGGCCGGGATTATTAGTATTGAAAATTATGACCTGACTCTTCCGGCAAGCTACGAGGGGCCGAATACCATTTATGCCATCTCCATCACCCCGTCGGGAACGGCCAGCCTGGTCGTCTACAACACCGGCATCACTCCGCCGGCTACGTACCCGACACTGCCCTCGCTAACACTGACGAAGACATGCACCGGGGGCCAAGCGCCAATGAATATCACCGTGACCGGAGGAGCGAATGGCACGGTACCCAACGGCATCGCCACCAACCTAACGATGTATATGATCCGGCATGCCGAGGCGCACCCGACGCAGTGGTTTGAGGATGGCAACTATGTTGCAGCGGGACAGTGGCGCGCGCTTGATCTGCCGAACGCTCTTGCCGGAAAATTCGATCCGGCTCCCACACAGGTGTATTCGATTGATCCTGCCCAAGAGAGCCCTTCGGGTTACACCAATTGGTCGTATGTCAGGCCGTCACTGACCGCCGAACCCTACGCCATCGCCAACCAGTTGCCCTACCACCTGGTCTCGACCCTGAACATCTTCCAGATCCCCGACTCGATTGTGCAGAGCAGCCAGTTCTTCTTCAACGATCCGCCCTTCGTCAGCGATCCGCTATTGCCGCAAGCGCCCCCGAATTTTTCGGGGGAAACCGTCCTTCTGGCTTGGGAGCACTCGCACTTCCAGCCCACGATCAATGCGCTGCTGGAGAGTTATCACAGTTCACAAACGGCGGTGTTCTGGCCGGACAACGACTATGACACCATCTGGAGGGTAAAGATCGACAGCGCGGGAAATTTGTCGGTGGACAATCAGCTTTGCGAAGGCATCGATTCCAACACACTGCCGGTGCAGGCGCCGACGCCTTAGACGAAGAGCTCGACCTCGGAGTCTACAAAGACCTGAATATTCGGGACGGATGAAATTACGGTGCGGTGCCGCAATCCGGGCTTTGGCCTGGGAGCTAACGACCTGAACAGCTTTAGCTCCGTGGGAACCGGGTACAAATCCTTCGTCACTCCAGGGAATGCAGACTTCAACGATCCCAGGGCGGTGTTCGCAAGCAAAGCACGCACGATCGCATTGGTTGCGAAGTTCTCGTTCTAGAGCACGAACTCACTTGCGGGGACGCGGGGCCGATGTCTGGCCCGTTTCGTAGGAATGTCCAAGTTTCTCTAAGGTTTGATCGATTCCGTGGTAATTACGCTGCTCCATCCCTCGCCCGGGTTGTACTCGGCAATTGCGGCTGCGATGTCGGCGGTTTTTTCGCCCAAATCTTTTTGGTAGACGACGCCGTCCTTGCCGACGACGAACGTCATGATTCCCGAATTCCTATAGTCGACGGGATACGCGACGATGCCGAAACCGCCCGTCATCTTCCCATTCACGATGTAGTCCTGCGCGCCGCCCTGCGCTTTATCGCCTTGTTTGATGAGCATCTTGAAGTTGTAGCCATTGAAAGGCTGAGGCTGGTCGCCGGAATTCCTGTAACCAATCGCCTTCGCAAAGTCGCCGAGTTGGCCGAGAGGGCTCGAAGTTTGACCTTCCGGAGCGTTCCAAAACAGTCCGTTATGCTTGCCTTCGTCGCTCACGAATTTCTGGGCGAACTGCTTGGTGTTGTCACCGTCGTGAGTCTGACTGAAGTATTGCTGCTGGGCATCGGCGGTAGCGAGACATGCGGCGATGGCAGTCAACTCTCCCTTACCGATTCGGCGGGCCAAAATCTCATCTTTGCCTGCGGCCGTGTCGAAGACCCACTGACCCGAGGAATTCTTGGCCAAAGGAATCGGAAAAGGATAGTTGTCTGCGCCCACGTAAAGAATCTCGCCGCCTGCTTTGATTTCGCTCCAGCGATTCATTTGGGTGTAGGCCGCGACGAAGTCTTGCAGAGCGTTCTTATCTTTCACAGGATCTCCGGAGAACAGAGCATCCTTGCCATCGGGACCGAAGATCGCCAACAACGCACTCTGGTTCCCAGACTTGGCAGCTTCCAGAAACGCTGAACCGGCGTCCGCGGGTGACGCGAACGTCTTCTGAGCGGCGTTAGAATTTTCCGATTTGTTGCACGAAGCTAGCGAGATGATCAGTGCGAACAAGGCGACAAGCATCGCGACCCGCGCACCTTGAATCTTACGTTTGCAAACTAGACGCGACATACCCATGCCTCCAATAGCCTGAGGTGCTCCGCTTGCCTGGTTCGCAAGACAACCGGCCCTCAGCGACGAAACCCTCCACCCCCGAAACCGCCACCGCCCCCGAAGCGAGCGCCGCCACTGCCGCCGCCGAAGCGGCCTCCGCCGAAACCGCTGGAACCCATGCTCCCCCAGCCACGGCCGCTTTCTGCTCTCGAAGACCAGCCACTGGAACCGCCAAATCCGCCAGAGTGCCCGTCCATGCCGCTGAAAGCGGTCGACTTTCCCGCGCTTCCGCTGTCGTGCTGGGCCCAGGAATTGGAAGCTGCGGAATGATTGGCGCTGACGTTCGAGGCGCTCTGACGGTTGACGTTGACCGTATTTCCGCTCACGTTCTTGTTATAGGTGTTGCCACCGCCGTGATAGTTGTTGTTGTAATTATTGCCGTAGTGGTTGTAGGAGTTGTTATAGCCATAGCTGCTGTGATATCCACCGTTGTAATAACCGCCGTGCCAGGCAGAATTACCGTAGTATCCACCGCCGTGATAGACGACGGCGGTGCCGTGCCAACCACAGTTCCAACTGCTGTACCCCCATCCACAGCATCCACCACTCATCATCGCGCCCACCGCGATCCCCGCCCCGAACGAGAGCAGACCGGCCGCCACTATGTCCCCAGTCGAGTATGCGGGCGCAACATAACCGGGAACCACGTACGGATAGCCGTAAATCACCGCCGGGTTGTACTGCGGGATATAAACGACCTGGGGATTCGCCGCTTGAATAACGATCGTCTGCGGTGACTGCTGCACCACCGTGATCTGGGAACTGGATTTCAGATTGCCTTTTTCCTGGGCCTGCGCGCGCAAGGTCTGGATGGCTGTCATTACGTCCGCTGACTGGTTGTGATAGGCCTCCCCCAGAGACGAGGTCCACGTGAGATTTGTTGCCATGTTGTCGAGTACGGATGCGAACTGGGTGAGCGCCTTGACGCTGGGATCCCACGTTTGCTTGTCGACCGCCTGCATCAGGGCGCTTCCGGTCAACGATTTGTTTTGCTGTAGCCAGTAGTTAGCTATGGCAACTTCGTCCGGAAATGTCGACGCCGCAAGAATCTGGGCTACCAGTGCATCCGGATAGAGTGCGATGGGCGCAACTAACGATTGCAGGCTGCTCGCGCTCATCGGAGCAGATTCTGTAGGATTTCCAGAGTCAGTTGGGGAAGTGCCTGAATCTTGGTATCCGTACGAGAGTTCGGGTGCCGCTGTAATAAGGATGAAGGTAAGTACCACCGCTAGGACTTTCTTTGCGTATGTGGCGTTCATGGGTCTACTCCAAAAATCTACGCAGGAGCCTGAGGTTGTCGGCCACCATGGTTATCGTCACGGCCGCGTTACGATGTTCGTGGTCCCTTTGTTACTTGGTATCGCTCGCGTTGAAAATCACCCGCCCCACGCGTTCGTCTCGTAGACGATTCACATTTGCGAGACGAGATCGCTTTTTGCATTCTGCCCTTATTGATTCCCGGAATGTAATTGTCAAAAGTACCAGTCTTGCGAAGTGCGATAGCGACCTATTGTCGGCCACCGCCATTTGCATCGAAACGAAAGCACGTGCGCTGGAATGCCGCCCGGAAATTCGAACGCTGAAGGTTCCGGCTGCGACCGCTCGAACACTGCAATCAGCTTTGCGAAGGCATCGATTCGGCGAAACTGGCAGCGCAGGCGCCGACGTTCTAGAGGCATCGAGGAAGTCAAAGCGCCCCCATCCTAGTCTCGTCAAAGTGCGGCGAGATTAGGATGGGCACGCTATTTGCTCTTCTTAGTTCCTCAGTGTCTTGCCCGTCTTCAACGTGAACTGGATTCTCTCCTGGGTTTTCTTTTCGCCGCAGAGGGACTTGAAGCCTTCGCGTTCAAGATCGAGGATGTACTGCTCGCTGACCGGAGTGCCCGGGGTGACGTTGCCGCCGCAGAGGACTTCGGCGATTTTTCCGCCCAGCTTTACTTCGTAGTCGGTGATGAAGTCGCCCTGGCGCATGAGGTGGACGCCCATCTTCAGCGCGGCCAGAAGACTTTCACCGGGGGCGGGAATGTCGGTGCGCGGGACCGGAGGTTCGTATCCGGCGCGGGCGAGTTCGAGCGCGCGAGCCTTAGCATCGGAGAGGACGCGTTCGCGGTTCATGGTGATGCGGTCGGAATCGGAGAGGAAGCCTAAGCCTCGGGCTTCATGCGCCGAGGTGGCGACCTTCGCGGTGGCGATGGTTTCGAAGGCTTTCTTCATGGCCTCCATCATTTCGACGGAGCCGGCGAGAGCCTCGCCGGAGACTTTGCCGCGCGAGGCGGCGGCGCTGTCGACGGCGCGCAGAAGCATTTCCTTGCAGCCTCCGCCGCCGGGAAGCAGGCCGACGCCGACTTCGACCAGGCCGGTGTAGAGTTCGGCATGTGGTTGGCGGGCGGCGGCGTGCAGGGAAATTTCCGTGCCTCCGCCGAGGCAGAGGCCGAACGGCGCGGAGACTACGGGCTTCGGGGAGAACTTGATGGCTTGCGTCATCCCCTGGAACTGGCGGATGGCGAGGTCGACGTCGTCCCACTCTTCTTCCTGCACGCTCATGAGCAGCAGCATGAGGTTGGCGCCGACGGAGAAATTCGTGGCGTCGTTGGTGATGACGAAGGCGTCGAAGGCGTCGCCGGGGCCACCGGGCTTCAGGGATTGAGTAATCAGACTGATGATGTCGGCGCCCAGCGAGTTCATCTTGCTATGGAACTCGATGCAGGCCACGCCGTCGCCGAGATCGATGAGCGACGCTCCGGAATTTTTCTTCACTACGCCGTTGGATTTCTTTGCGACCGTCGTCGACCACACGCCGGCAGGAACTTTCACGGCTTCCCAACTTTCGGTTCCCAGTTCCCAGATACTTGCGTCCCGATGGAGACTGGGGATCGTCGATGTACCAGGATTTTTGTCCGGAAGCGAGCAGGCGCTCGACATTCGCCGCGACGGGTTTGCCTTCTTTCTTCATGCGGGCGACGGTGGCTTCGACGCCGGCGGCGTCCCAGAGTTCGAAGGGGCCGAGTTCCCAGTTGAAACCCAGTCGCATGGCGCGATCGATTTCCACGACGGAGTCGGAGATTTCGGGAACGCGGTTGGCGGAGTAGGTCCAGAGGTCGGAGAGTGCCGCCCAGAGAAAGGCTCCCGCTTTGTCGGCTTTTTGCGGGCCGCTGCCATCGAGGCCGAGCAGCGTGCGCAGGCGCGTGCCGGTGTCTTCGATGTTCTTTGCCATGTCGAGCGCGGGAAATTTCGGCTTCTGGCGGGGATGGTATTCGAGCGTCTTCCAGTCGAGAGCGAGGCGTTCGTCTTCTTTGCCGTCAGTGCCCTTCGACTTTTTGTAGAAGCCGCCTTTGGTTTTGTCGCCCAGCCATTTCTTCTGCAGCATCTGATTGAAGAAGTCGGGCAGGCGAAGGTCGCTGCGCTCGTCGTGGACGTTGGTGGTCATGTTGCCGACGACGTGGCCGAGGATGTCGAGGCCGACCAGATCGATGGTGCGGAAGGTGGCGGACTTGGGCCATCCCACGGCTTGTCCGGTGAGGGCGTCGACTTCTTCGATGGTTAAGTCCCATCTCCTGCATGAGGCGGATGACGTTTAACACTGAGAAGGTGCCGATGCGGTTGCCGATGAAGTTAGGAGTGTCTTTGGCGATGACGACGCCTTTGCCGAGGCGCACGTCGCAGAAGTGAGCGATGGCGTCGATAGCGGCGCGATCGGCTTCGGGCGTGGGGATGATTTCCAGCAGGCGCATGTAGCGCGGCGGGTTGAAGAAGTGCGTGCCGAACCAGGCCCGGCGGAAGTCGTCGGAGAATCCTTCGGCGATCTTGCCGACGGGCAGGCCGCTGGTGTTGGTGGTGACGATGGTGCCGGGCTTGCGGATGGCTTCGACCTTCCGCAATAACGCCCGTTTAAGTTCGAGATTTTCGACGACAGCTTCGATGATCCAGTCGACGTCGGCGAGTTTCTTAAGGTCGTCTTCAAAGTTGCCGACGGTGACGAAGCGGGCGAGGGAGGGGTCCATGAAGGCGGCTGGCTTGGATTTTTTGGCGGCGTCGAGTCCGGCGGCGGCGATCTTGTTGCGCGCGGGGCCGTCGGCGTCGGGAGGAACGATATCGAACAGGTAACTGGGAACGCCGGCATTGGCGAAATGCGCGGCGATACGGGCGCCCATGGTTCCGGCGCCGAGGATGGCGACTTTATTGATGCGTTTCATGATCAGGCCTCGGAATGAAAGTCTTTAACACCCTTCGACTGCGCTCAGGGCGGGCTACGGACACAGGGGACACAGAGGAATTCGAATTGAGTAGTGAACTGGTAATGGTAATCGCATCTGAGGCCAATTTATCTAGGGCCGCGGTCACAGATCCGGATGGGTCTCTACGTATGCCAGCGCCTTACGCGCCATTTGTTTTTCGCCGCCATAGGACAGCAGTTTGGGAGCATCTTCCAGGCGCACCCACTTGGCGCGTGCGACCTCGACCCGCATCTCGTCGGTGATGTTGTCGATCTCTCCGGATTCGTAGCGCAGCAGGTAGAAGCTGACGATCTTGAAAACGCGCTCGCCGTCGCCCCAGGAGCGGACGTAGACATATTTGCTGTCGCCGAGTTTCGTGACCGGAACGGCGGTGATTCCAGTCTCCTCACGGACTTCGCGCAAGGCGGCTTCGAGCGGCTTCTCGCCGGGATCGATCGAGTCCTTTGGGCAGACAGAGGGTGGCCTTCGGTTTGGAGCGGAGCGCGTTTGGCGGGATCGGGTACGGGGGTGGGCGTCCCGCAGGGTAGCTCAATGGCGGCCATCCACCAGGTACTGTCTTTCTTGCGGAGGACTACGCCACCGGCTGAAATCTCACGAACCATACTGTCCGCAAGTTAGCAGGAATACATGCTTTTCGTCACGGGGCTGCTGTCGGCGCGGTAACCGTTACCTGCCTTTGGGGCTCTCCAACGTAACCTGGCATGGCACCGTTGTGCAATTACAGCCATCTGCGCGATTGTGGCATCTTATAGGCAGCAGGAATTGTGGGTACTGCGGCAGTTCGCGGCCGCGGATCTGGGGTTTGCTGTGAACGGTCTGGGCAAGATTATTCGGTCCGTGCAGGCCTTTGGGCGGGAGCTCTCCCGCAAGACTGTCCCGCCTTCCTCTCGTACTCCCGCGATCGGCGTGGCTTTGGGCGGAGGATTTGCCCGCGGCATCGCACATATCGGCGTTCTCAAAGTTCTGGAACAAGAAAATATTCCTGTCCGCATGGTCACGGGTACGAGTGTGGGCGCGCTGATGGGGGCTGCCTACTGCAGTGGCGTTTCACTCGCAGACCTGGAAGAGCTGGCGCACAATGTACGCTTCACAACGTTCGCGCGCTGGACATTGTCGCGCTGTGGCTTTGCCTCGAACGACCGGATGGTGTCGTTTTTGACGCGCATCTTGAAGGTAAAGACTTTTGAAGAGCTGCGCATTCCGTTGGGGGTGACTGCGACCGATTTCAATACCGGAGAGGCAGTTGTGTTTCACTCAGGATCGATTATCGATCCGGTGCGAGCCAGTTGCGCGTATCCGGGAATGTTCTTGCCGGTTGAGATTCGGGGCCGCTACCTGGTGGATGGGATGCTGTCGCATCCGGTGCCGACCCGGCCTGTACGCGAAATGGGCGCTGATCGTGTGCTTGCCGTACACCTGAAAGGCACATGGGCCAAGGGTGGACCGCCTCGTCATTTGTTCGATGTGATTGGACAATCGTTCGCGATTGCACAAGATGCGATGTCATCTCTCTGGCGGGAAGCGGCGGACTTGATAATCGAACCCGACGTTGCGGGATTTGCCTACGACGACTTCAAGCGAGCGGATGCTCTGATTGGCGTTGGGGAGGCAGCCATGCGCAAGGCGCTACCCGAAGTTCGAAAATGGCTGGAGGCGCCAGCAGAGATGACTTACACGGGAGTCGAACGCCGCGGAATGGCGCGCCCTGCGCCTATGCCCGCCGACTGAGGGGCCAGTTTTTCTCCTACGGGCGCACGCTATCGATGACCGTGACTCCAGTGGGCCCCGAAGCGGTTTGTTCGCGGTACTGAAACCATTCTTGTAGCCGAAGACGACCGTCAGGTGCGCGATTTGACCGTGGCCATTCTGAAGGCCTGAGGCTATCGGGTTCTGGAACTCGAGAGTGCGAAGGAGGCCGAGAGAGTGTGCCAGGAGCACGAGGGAAACATTGAGACGCTACTTACCGACGTCGTGATGAGAGATATGAGCGCTCCCGATCTGGCCCGAGTTCTGCAAAAGGTGCGGCCGGCCACGAAGGTCCTGTTCATGTCCGGATACACGGACCATGCCATCGTGCACCAGGGCATTCTGGATCCGACGATCGCGTTTCTTCCGAAGCCGTTCACGCCGTCGACATTGGCCGCGAAGGTGCGGCAGGTGCTTGACCAGTCGAAGGCTTAGCTAGAAGCCGACGTTTCGGGGGGAAGAATCCTCGCCTCTTGTTGGATCCGTTTCCACGCATTTTCCACATGCCGCGCCTGTGTGTGGGTCTGGCCTACGCTGAGACGCAACGTCAGTTTGCCGTGCAGTTTGGTGTGAGTGAGGAATAAGTCGCCGCTGCGGTTCAGGTGATCCATGATGGTTTGATTGGCCGCGTCTCCGGCTTTGTGGCGGAAGCACACAAGACTGAGCGGCGCGGGAGCAGCGAGTTCAAAGCGGTCATCATTGCGCACCCACTCCGCGAATTGCTGGGCTAACTGCACATGCTGGCGAATGTGGTGCTGAAGGCCTTCGACGCCGTAGTGACGGATCACAAACCACAGCTTCAGTGAGCGAAAGCGCCGTCCGAGTTGGATGTGCCAGTCACGGTAGTCGATGACCGCTCCAGACTCGGTGGCCTGATTGCGCAGGTATTCCGGCAGAATGCTAAGGGTTTGAATCAACGCCTTGCGGTCGGCGACCCAGAAGCAGCTGCAGTCGAAGTTGGTGAACATCCATTTGTGGGGATTGAAATTGTAGCTGTCGGCACGGTCGACTCCGTTCTGCAGGTGACGGAATTCGGGGCAGAACATGGCGGTGCCCGACATGGCAGCATCGACGTGAAGCCAGAGATTGTGACGGCGGCAGACTTCGCTGATGGCGGGAATCGGATCCATGGCGTTCGAAGAAGTTGTGCCGATGGTGGCACAGACGAAGAATGGAGTCAGCCCGTTACTGCGATCGGATTCGATTTGGCGGGCGAGAGCATCCGGCCGCATGGCGAACTTGTCGTCGACCTCGACGAGACGAAGATTGTCCATTCCGATGCCGGAGATCATTGCGGCCTTCTGCAGCGAGGAATGTGTCTGCGTCGAAACGTAGGCGATGAGTTTTCCGTCGCAACCTTTTTTGTTGCTAACGTAGTTGGTGGCGCGTTCGCGGGCGGCCAGCAGGGCGCAGAGCGCGGCACTCGAAGCGGTATCTTGAATGACACCTCCGCCGGTGTTCGACGAGAGGAATCTCTCAGGCAGACCGAGCATTCCGACGAGCCAGTCCATGACGTGCGTTTCGAGTTCGGTGCACGCGGGACTTGTCGACCACAGCATTCCTTGTACGCCGAGGCCGGAAGAAAGAAGGTCTCCTAAAATACCGGGACCGGAAGCGTTGCAGGGGAAATAGGCGAAGAAGTTGGGGGATTGCCAGTGCGTCACGCCTGGAAGAATCACCTTCTCGACATCTTTCAGCAGCGCGTCAAACGGCTCGCCTTGTGCGGGAGGATTCGCTGGAAGAGCGGCGCGAATTTCTCCTGGCTTCACCTGCGAAAGCACTGGAAACGATTCGACGCGCGTCTGGTAGTCGGCGATCCAGTCCACCAGGGCGTGACCGTGGCGGCGGAATTCCTCGGGTGTCATATGGAAAGATTTCTCGTCGGGCAAGACGGTCTCCAAGGTCTGGTTTACTTCAATTGTCCAAAGTACACGCGCGTCTTGTAGTCGACCGCAACGCGTCCCGCGACTGCATGCTCGTCGAAGATTCGCTGAAGTTCGCCCAGCATCGGCGCGTGCTTGGGATGCTCCGGGCCGGGCGCGTAAGACGATGACAGCAACCTGCCCTCGAGTCCGGAGTAGTCAAATTCCTGCCGCATGGGAAAGACGCGCTCTTGGTACGGCGCGGGATCGAAGAATTCGTTCACTGCGTCGGTGGTGCGTTCGTGGCGCACGTCTTCGTAGTCGGTGCCATACGTGAGAAGCAGTTGTTCGTACTCGCGCAAAAACGGAGTTGCGTTGGTAAGGCGCTCGTTCCAGAGCAGGACGAGCCATCCATAGGGCTTCAGGGTGCGGGCAAATTCGCGACGGGCCCGCGCGCGGTCAAACCAGTGAGCGGCCTGGGCCGCGGTGACAAAGTCCACGCTCGCGTCCGGCAGAGTCGTGTCTTCAGCCGTTCCCGCGACACTGGTGATTTTCGGAAATGCAGCCAGCAGCCGCTCGCCCGCTTCGCGCATCTCGGCATTGGGCTCGACAGCGAAGACTTGATTCCCGTTTTCCAGCAGCATCCGCGTCCAGATTCCCGTGCCGGAAGCGACATCCGCAACCACATGGCGAGGCGCCAAACGACATTCGTCCACGAGGCAACGCAATGCTTCCGCCGGATACCCGGGCCGGTAACGGACGTAGTTCTCTACACGATCGGAAAAGCGACTGGTGGCGTTGGAAGCAGGCATAAAGTTCGACCGGTGAAGATCAGTTCGTTATTCGGAGCCGCATTTCGCTCCAGGGAAAGCCGTATAGATAATGGTCTTCATTCCGACTTCCAGTTTATCTCCAGATAGTTGAGCGTCAATTTTGTCGACCTCGCGCAATTGGATCGAGAAACTCTCGGTTTCGACGCGCCAGCTTTTCACGGGCGATGTAGGGTTGGTGGCTTTGGCCCACTTGCCATAGCGGACATCGATCGCGGTTTTCAATTCATCCAACGATACTGACTTGTCATAGTAAGCCGTCACTCCCGAGGGACACGGAGTACCGCTAGGAAGATCGACGGTGAGTTGCTTCGGATAGATATCATTTTCGTCCGGAGCCTTGTCCTGCCATAGCTGAGAACAAGCCAGCGATACACAACGTAGCAATTTTGTATTCGGCAAGACCACAGGTTTACCGGTTTCAGGCTTGCTTTGTCCGTAACAAGCCAGACAAGACAGCAGGATCGCGACTGCAATGCCGGATTTCATTTGAGCCTCGCTGGATCACCCGCACGATTTGGGTGAGATTGGCGCTCAGCCTGCCAGCCATGTGGCAGGATTTTTCATCTTGCCAGAAACTCATTCTAACGGCAGGATAGAGATGTTGTCCCTCCCCGCCGGGTCGGTCGAATCTGCCCGCCGGGTACTCCAGGCCGGAGTTCCTGGCAGCGAAGGAAAAGTGAACCTGCCCCGGCACGAAGCCCTACAAATATGCGAGTGGTCATCAAAGTCGGCACCAGTCTTATTGCTCCCGGCGGGCAGATTGACATCAACCTGCTGCGCGGGATGGTCGATCAGTTCGACCTCTCGAAGAACGAATACCTGATCGTCACCTCCGGAGCGATCGCCGCGGGCATGTCGGGATTGGCTCTGGAGGCACGGCCGAGCGATGTTCCGCGCATGCAGGCCTGCGCGGCGGTTGGCCAAAGCAAGCTAATGCATACTTACGAGCGCCTCTTCTTCGGCAAGAAGGTGGTTGCGCAATTGCTGCTGTCGAGTGACGACTTCACTTCACCCGTGCGGTATCGCAACCTGAAGAACGCGTTGGCCGAATTGCTGGCGCTGGGCGTGGTTCCAATCGTGAACGAGAACGATAGTGTGTCTGTGCGCGAGATTGAAGGCGCCTTCGGCGACAACGACGAGTTGAGTTCGCTGCTGGCGACCGCGGTCAAAGCCGACTGGCTGCTGTTGTTGACGAATGTCGACGGTTTCCTGGTACCTAATGGGCGCAAGAAGCCGAAGCTGCAGCGTGTGATTCGCAAACTGACTCCTGCGATTGAGGCGCAATGCAATGGCAAAAGTTCCCTGGGCCGTGGCGGGATGATTTCCAAGCTGCGCGCCGCTAAGCTGGCGAGTGAGGGTGGAGTTCACGTTGCCATCGTGAATGGCAGGCATCCGAAGGCGATTACGTGGGGCATGGAGCGTAAAATCGGAACGTACTTTCCACCCCAAAAAGACCGGTAACCAATGGCCGCGACTCTCACCACCGCTGCAACGACGCAGGAAAAATTGCTGCGCGCTCGATCCGCCTCGACGCGTCTGGCATTGCTTTCGACCGACGACAAAAATTCTCTGCTGCTTGCGATTGCGGATGCAATCGAAGCGAACGAGAAGAACATTTTGGCGGCAAACAGCCAAGACGTGGAGAATTCCGGTCTCGAAGGCGCCATGCGCGACAGACTGCTGCTGACTTCGTCGCGAATCCAGGATATGGCTCGCGGAGTACGCGACGTTGCTGCACTACCGGATCCGATCGGCGAAACTTTGGCGGAGTGGACCAAGTCGAATGGGCTGCGCATTCGTAAGGTACGAGTCCCGCTTGGTGTGGTGGGAATTATTTACGAGTCGCGCCCTAACGTGACGGTCGATACGGCAGTGCTGGCGCTTAAGACCGGCAATGCCATCGTGCTGCGCGGAGGTAAAGAAGCGGCCCAGAGCAACCAGCGGCTGGTTGAAATTATGACGGCCGTTCCTGGAGTTCCTGAGGGCGCAATCCAACTGCTCGATTCGAGCACGCGACAGTCGGTGCAGGAATTGATCAAGGCCCGTGGATTGGTGGACGTCATTATTCCGCGCGGCGGTGCGGGGCTGATCACATTTGTTACCGAGAATTCTTCAGTGCCGGTGATTGAGACTGGCGCAGGGAATTGCCACATCTTCGTCGACGAGTCGGCGGATTTCGAGATGGCCGATCGCATTGTGATTAATGCTAAGACGCAGCGTCCGTCGGTGTGTAATGCCGCGGAGAAGTTGCTGGTGCATGAGCGGGTGGCGGCGGAATACGTTCCACGGATCGTGAAGAAGTTAATCGACGCGGGTGTCGAAGTGCGCGGCGACGGCAAAGCGCGCACGCTTGCCGCCGGATTGCCTGTCGGACCCGCAGTGGAGCAAGACTGGTACGAAGAGTATCTGCGGTTGTGTATGGCGGTGGCTGTCGTCGCCGATGTTGACGACGCCATCGCGCACATCAACCGCTACTCGACCAAGCACAGCGATTCCATCGTTACTCACTATGAAACGAACGCGCGAAAATTCCTGCGCGGCGTGGATTCTGCTGCGGTTTACTGGAACGCCTCGACCCGCTTCACCGACGGCGCGGAATTCGGCTTTGGCGCCGAGATGGGCATCAGCACTCAGAAGCTGCACTGCCGCGGGCCATTCGCGCTTGCGGAGCTGACTTCGTCGAAGTACGAAGTTGTCGGGACGGGGCAGGTCCGGTAGTTCTGATAGTGGACATCGTCAACGAAGGGCATCGTCGCCATCCCTTCGCCTGCTCAGGGCAGGCTCTTAATGGCTGTTTCGAAGGCGTCTCGCCACGGCACGAAAGCATCCGACCGGTTGCCTCATCGCCGCCAGATCGGCGCCCGCATCACGTCAAAGTGATGATCGTAGGTCCAGACATCCAAACCCATGCGCACAGCTAATGCAGCGATCGTCGCGTCCACCAGAGTGATGCTCTGATCAGCGAGGGTTCGCACGGTGGCGGATGCGCGAGCATAGTCCTCCGCAGTAGGGTTGACGAACGATGCATCGGCTACCTCCGCCAGCCAACCCGCAGCCGCATTTCTTCCAAGCTTAAAAAGGAGGAGAGAGTAGGCTTCCAGCAAGATCGGATAGGGGATTACCACGTCCCGCCGATCGCGAGCCAGCTCTTTCAGTTGGCGGAGGGCAAGTTGATGGTGGGCGTCGGCTTCATCGTTCGCCGCGAATAAAGGGCCCGTGTCCGCCAGCACGGCGCGAATCATTTCTTGACGCCTGTGAGGTAAAGGTCGTGATTTTCACTGATGTCACTGCGACCACTGTTTCCTTTCGGCGTAATCTTCAGCGGACGGTACTCCCGCAGGAATCCTCGTTCGCGCAGGTATTCCCGCAAGGCAGCCTGCACCACAGTCGTGAGAGCTGGAGGAGCCTCCTGGGCTTGCACGTAGTCATCTACTGCCTGCGCCAAGTCATCCGGAAAGGTCATTGTGGCTCGCTTCATGAAGGCATTATATCACGATCAAGCACCATTTGGTGAAAGTGGTGAAGTCGGTGTGTTAGGCGAACATTAGGCGAATGTAAAACGATGCAGTACGCCCATTCCAACCGACGCCGCCGCGGCTGTGCTACCTTACTAACTTTCACCGCGGGAGCCCATGAAACTTCTCTTAACGAGCATTCTGTCATCTTCTCTGTTTCTCTCGGGATCATCTCCAACAGCAAATAGCAATTCCACCTCATCCGGCTCGCCTACAGCCATTTTCGGTTTTCGCGACGCTTCGGCAGAGACTGCCGCAGAATCGCGTTTTCTCGCCGTCCCCGATGCCAAACTGGCGGAAGAGCATCTGCGCATCCTGACCCAAGCTCCTCACATGGCAGGCACGGTCGAGGACAAAGCCACCGCCGACTATGTGGCGCAGAAGTTTCGCGACGCCGGGCTTGAGACTGAGATCGTCGAGTACAAAGTCTGGATCAACTATCCCGACGAAATCAGCGTGGATCTGACCGCGCCTGCCGGAGTGGCAATGCATGGCCCGACACGGGAACATGTCGAGGCAGATCCTTTTGACAACGATCCACGCGTGGTCATGCCTTTCAATGGCATGTCCCCATCCGGCGACGTGGAGGCCGACGTGGTTTACGCCAACTACGGGACGCCAGAAGACTTCGAGAAACTCGACAAGCTGAAGGTCGACGTGCGCGGCAAGATCGTGCTGGTGCGGTACGGGCAGAATTTTCGCGGGGTCAAAGTTTTCGTGGCGCAGGAACATGGGGCGGCGGGCGTAATCATCTACTCCGATCCCGCGGACGATGGGTGGCGGCGCGGGGATAAATATCCGGACGGGCCATGGCGGCCGGACACGGGTGTGCAGCGTGGGTCGGTGGGATACATGTTCGAGTTCCCCGGAGATCCGACTACGCCTGGGGTTGCGTCAGTTCCCACTCTGCCGGAGTCGCAGCGGATTTCTCCGCAACAATCGGCGCAGATGCCAAAAATTCCGGTGACTCCGTTGTCCTATCACGACGTGTGGCCGGTGTTGCAACATCTGGGTGGGCCCGATTCGCCCCGGGAGTGGCAAGGGGCGCTGCCGTTTACGTATCACGTCGGCCCCGGGCCGGCGAAGCTGAAGATGCATCTCAAGCAGGACTATCAATTCCGCACGCTGTGGGATGTGGTCGGGCGGGTACGAGGTAGCGATCTGCCGGACGAGTGGGTGGTCGCCGGGAACCATCGCGACGCGTGGGTTTACGGTGCCGTCGATCCCAACAGCGGGACGGCTGCGATGCTCGAGTCGGTGCACGGCGTCGGTGAATTGCTGAAGTCGGGATGGAAGCCGAAGCGCACCCTTGTGTTCTGCAGTTGGGATGGTGAAGAAGAAGGACTGATGGGCTCGACCGAGTGGGTGGAGCAGCATGAGCAGGAACTGGCGAATGCGGCGGCGTATTTCAACGTGGATGTCGCCGTGTCCGGGGCGAAGTTCGGAGCATCGGCCGTCCCCAGTCTCAAGCAGTTTCTCCGCGACGTGACCAAGGTTGTCCCAAGCCCGAAGGGCGGTACGGTGTACGAAGCGTGGCAGAAGGCTGCGCAGCCAGAGGCTCCTTCGACGCAGTCTCCCACGGAGGCGATTGGAGACAGCCGGCGGCTTCCGGCGGCGCCGTCGAAGGGAGATGTTCCGGTTGGGGATCTGGGCAGCGGGTCCGACTACACGGCATTCCTGCAGCATCTGGGAGTTCCGTCGAGCGATGTGAGCTCGACAGGTCCCTATGGCGTCTACCACTCCGTGTTCGACAACTTCGCATGGTTCAAAAAGTTCGGAGATCCGGACTTTGCGTATGAGCAAGAGATGGCGCGAGTGTTTGGCCTCGAAGCCGTGCGCATGGCCGATGCCGACGTTTTGCCTTACGACTACGAGGAATACGGAAAAGAGATTAATGCGTATCTCGATTCGGCGCGTAGGCGTGCTGAGGATAAATTCGGCAAGCAGGTGCTCGACTTTGACGCGGTCGTGAGCGCGGCTCACCGCTTCGAGGCTGCGGGGGTAAAGATCCTGGCCAAGCAGAAGAATCCGCCGCAGGATGCAACCCGGATGAACCAGGCTTTGCGCGGAGCGGAGCGGGCGCTGCTGGTACCGCAAGGACTGCCGCATCGTCCGTGGTTCCGGCACGTGATCTACGCGCCGGGAGAATATACGGGATACGCCGCCGTGGTGATTCCCGGCGTGAATGAGGCCCTCGACAAAGGCGACAGCGAGCGGGCACGCCAGCAGCTTGCGGTGCTTACCTCGGCGCTCGATCGCGCGGCGAAGACGCTGGAAGGATACCGATAGAGGATGGCTTCTACCTATGCCGTCGGAGAGTTTCTGCGCACGTTACCGGCTTCGGCGGCAGCGACGTTTCTTGCGCTGTTTCCAATTGTTGATCCCTTCGGCGGCATCCCGATCTTCTTCACGATGACTTCGAACTGGAGCCCGCAGGACCGCCGTCGGACCGCGCTCAAGACGGGGATTTGGGTATTCGTCATACTGGTGACGTTTCTTTTCTTTGGACGCTTCGTCCTGCACTTCTTTGGGATTTCGCTACCTGTCATCAAAATTGCCGGTGGACTAATCGTGGCCAACACCGCCTGGGGTATGGTGACTTCGCATGCGCGCATCACGCCAGAGGAAAGTCACGAAGCCGAGGAAAAAGAGGATATCTCCCTGACTCCGCTGGCGATGCCGCTGATGTCGGGACCAGGCGCGATTGGAGTTGTGATGGCGCTTGCGGCCCATGTAGAGAATACGGCTGCCTATCTCGGCATGGTCATTGGGGTGGCCGGAGTCGCTCTGAGTGTTACGCTCTTCTTCGTTCTGGGTGGGCCGCTGGTGCGGCGGCTCGGTCCCAGCGCGGTAGGAGCAATCAACAAGATTTTCGGCTTTCTGATTCTGGCAATCGCCGTCCAACTGGTGTGGAATGGAATGGCCGATTTCAGGAACTGATCTGGCCTGATTCCTGGAACTTCGATCCTCCCTTCCGCGTACCAAAGACAGGCGCCTTTGCGCCTGCGAGGTGCTTCATGCCTGGAAGGTGTCTTCTCCGCCTGAATTCGCTACACAAAGCAACTCTGCTGTGTTTGTTTCTGGTACCGATCTGTACTGTGCCGCTGCGTGCATCCAACGACTGGAAGTACGAAGAGACGCGCAGCGATTCCCGGGAGTTCGCCGCAGGCGGGTCTGTCCATGTGCGCCTGAGCGTGGGGGACATGCACATCACGCACGGCGACACCAACAAGATCAGCATGCGCTACACCATCAAGTCACACCACGAGAAGAACGTCAAAGAGGCGAAGGTGGACTTCGACGTCCGCGGCAGCGAGGCGACGATTGAATTTCATGCGCCGTCTGACTCGAATACACAGTTTGACGTGGAACTCCAGGTGCCGCAGAAAACCAACGTCGACGTGCATGCGAAAGTCGGCGACGTCACTTTGGACGACATTGAGGGAGACAAAGACCTGAGTCTAGGCGTCGGCGATATACGGGTGTCGAGCGAGCGCACCGGATATCGGGTGGTGAGCGCGAGCACCGGTATTGGCGACGTGAATGGCGAGGGCTACGGCGAGACCCGCGGGTGGCTGGGCAAATCGCTGAAGTATCACGGCGACGGGAAGTACGAACTGCGAGCGCATGTCGGAGTAGGAGATATTCATCTGGACGGGAAGTAGATTTCGACCCTGAACCTGACCCGGGATGAGCCGATGAATCGCGTGGCTATGAGCGCGACCCATGCGGGACGCGGGAGACTCTTGCCCTCCACGACGGATTGAAGCCGAGTACCTTCTGTTTTCCGAACTAAAACCAAGAATGCGTTGACACAGCTGCTGGCTCTGATAACGTGAAGACCGCCAAGGGATCAGTTGTCCCAGAACGAGGTCGCCATGGCGTATTCCGAAGTCGCCGGCAGTGTCCCCACCCAGCCGTATGATCCGAACGACAAGAATCCCACGACGTTCGCGCACGTTCTGCCAGACGAACTCGCTTGTATCAACCGCTCGCGACTCAAGCGAAACGTCGATTCCAAGGCTATTGCGGGCAATCTGACGGGCCTCGCTTTTTCGGGGGGTGGCATTCGCAGTGCGACCTTCAATCTGGGAATCCTGCAGGCACTCGCGGAAAAGGGGCTGCTACACAAGTTCGATTATCTGTCCACGGTTTCGGGGGGCGGCTACATCGGATCGTGGCTGGCCGCGCTCACACACCGGCTTACCAAAGAACACCAGCTCAATTTTGCCGAGGTTGAAAAGACTCTTTGTCCCTGCAAATACGAGCCGGACAAACGGGCCGAGCCTACGGTGCTGCACTGGCTGCGTCTGTACAGCAATTATCTGACGCCGCAGAAAGGAGCGATTTCCGGCGATACCTGGGCGATGCTGGGGACGTGGCTGCGCAACGTGCTGCTGAACCAGGCGATTCTGGCGTTGATATTCATGAGCCTCTTCGTGTTGTGCCAGAGCGTGCTGCTCCCGCTCATCCTGGTGGAAGACGACGGCTTGGCCTATCTGGCGAGCGGTGGAATCCTCTTATTCGTGGCGTCGGTTTCGATGGCGCTGAATGTGATGGCAGAGGCGCCGACGACAGCAGTTCAGGAGACTCTCTTTCAGCGAGTGAAGGTCACGGTGACAGTGATGTTGCCGTTCGTGGCGGCGTGCGTGTTGCTGAATTCCGGTCTATGGCATACGAGCTATAGTGAAAAGCCGCTATGGACATGGGTAATTGCGGGCGCCGGATTTTACTTTGTGGCTTGGGGCGTGGTGGCGTGCATGGCTGTGGTGCGACGCTGGCGGCGTAAGCGTCAGGGCAAGCCGCGAAAGCTGATGGTTTCTATTCTCGCGCTGGTCGCGTTCTCGCCGATGGCAGGAGGCGTCGGCGGTTGCCTGTTGCGGGCCTACGTTTTGTGGCTGAACCACCTGCCCGATTGGACCAACGGTAGCGATAGCGAGTTTGCTTTGGTTTTTGGAAGCGGAGCCCTGATGGTGGTGGTTTTGTTGACGGGAACACTTCATATCGGGCTGGTGGGGCGCGGTTCCGTCGATGTTGTGCGGGAGTGGTGGGCGCGGCTGGGTGGATACCTGACGCTGATCACGAGCGGCTGGCTGCTGCTGGCAGGGGCATGTGCGTTTGGGCCACTGGCGGTGCGTTGGGCATTGTTCGAGTTGAGGCATTGGTCCATAGCGGCAGGGCTGTTGTGGGTTCTGCATAACTTTCTGGGGTTGAAAGCGGCCAGCAGTGCCAAGACCAGCGGGAAGGCAAGTAGCATGGCCGATCCAAAGAAGGTCGGCAGCCAGAATGCCTGCGAAGATGGCGGAGAGAAGAAGTCACGGATTGTCGCATTCCTTACCTCTCCGCGCGTCCTGACCATCCTGGCAAAGGTGGCTCCCTACGTCTTTATCGTTGGGCTGGTGCTGATTCTGGCGACGGTGGTCCAAATTGCGACCGGCCTGGTGTTTAGTCCGGATTACACAAGGGAACTGTGGCGCTTTAACAATGGGATGGATTGGACCGATCTCGCGGGAGATTATTGGGTAGTTTTTGAAAAGGGATCGGCCGCGTGGTTGGCGGCGTCTGCCGTGACCCTTTTTCTGGCCGGGGTGGGGATGTCGTGGCGTGTGGATGTGAACGAGTTCTCGTTGCATCACTTCTATCGCAACCGGCTGGTGCGCTGCTATCTGGGAGCCTCGAACCCGGATCGCAAGCCGGAGCCGTTCACGGGGTTCGATCCCGGAGACGACGTCGCGCTGTGCGAACTTGGGGAGAACTATGCCGGGCCTTATCCCATTCTGAACGCGGCATTGAACATCACGGGCGGCGAGGAACTGGGGTATGCGACACGGCGCGCGAAATCGTTCCCCTTCACGCCGCTGTACTGCGGGTACGAACTGTCGTCGGGAGATGGTCCGAAGCGGTTCACTTGTGACGACGGCTTCTTGCCCACCTTCTCGCGTACAGTACAAGGACGATCGCTGGGTGGCGTGGCGAAGTTCGGTTCCGAAGAAGGGATTTCCCTGGGTACGGCGATGGCGATCTCAGGCGCTGCCGCCAGCCCGAACATGGGCTACTTCACGACTCCCGCAGCGGCGTTTTATATGTCGCTGTTCGACGTGCGCCTGGGCTGGTGGATGGGGAACTCGCGCTATCCCAGGAACTGGCAGAGCTTGGGGCCGGCGCTGGGGCTGGGCTATTTGCTGTCGGAGGTGCTGGGCCAGAGCGATCAGCAGAAGGGATACGTGTATCTCTCCGATGGCGGGCACTTTGAAAATCTAGCGGTGTATGAGTTGATCCGGCGACACTGCCGGTTGATCGTGGCCTGTGACGGGGATTGCGATCCGAAATACGAGTTCGAAAACTTGTTGACCTTGATCGAGAAGGCTCGCACGGACTTTGGGGCGCGCATTGAGATCAGGTACGAAGAGATCCGGCCGGCGCAAGAAGGCCGCGAAAGTGGCGTGAATCATGTTACGGGAACGATTTACTACGACCCCAAGAATCCTAAGGACACCGGGACTCTGATCTTTATCAAGGCAAGCTTGCCGAAGAAGGATGCTGCGGGAGTCAAGCCGAGTGATCCGGAGGAAAGGATGTTGCCGGATGACGTATGGCACTATGCCAAGCTGAACGGGACGTTTCCCCATCAGAGCACGGCCGACCAGTGGTTCGATGAATTGCAGTTTGAGAGCTACCGGGCGCTGGGGGAGTACATCGGGGTGCATGCGGCGAAGGAGATTGGAGAAGGGTTTGGACGGATAGGAATTGACTAGTCATCCTACTCCAGCGCGATTTTGGCTGAGAAAATCGGCGACGATCCAGACTGCACCGGTAATCGCAAGATTCTGCGCGTTGCCGGCCCAATTGATCAGTTGATGTGGATCGGCAAAAGGCCTCGGCAACCATACCAGCAATCCGAAGCCGATCAGCATCGCTGTAAGTAATCGTGACGCGAGCAGGGCTGAACGTCCCGACAAGAGCGCAATCGCCGCGAGCGCCAACGCAATCGTTGTGGTGATCGCCCAGAACACTTGTCCGGGAGGAATCCACTTTGGAACGAAAGATGCCGTTCCAGAGAGATAGAAGAGTTGTTCGAGTGTGAACGAAACAACGCAAATTCCAAAACAAATGTACCCGATCCGGGCCAGTTGCACCTCGCGTGCCGGGTCGTTCCGGCTGTCCGAGGCATAAACGATCAGCGCCCCCGAGACCAGGGAAAACTGTTCGAAGAAGTTTCCCCAGCGATCATAAACCTGCGGTGTCGCAATGATGTGCGGCACCCAGAGCAATGCAAAGATGAGATAGATTGCGCCCAGCGCGAGAGCACCCGACCGCGCCGTTCGGGGCCAGAGAATCGCAATGCCACCGGCGAGCTCGACTGCAGCTGCAAGGTATACAAGAATCTCGCGGTGAGGAACGTTGCCGAGCGGCTGGATCTGTTGCCAACCATTAAAGTCATGCCATACCAGAGTGATGACGCCAAAAGCCACGGCAGCCGCGCCATAGACGTAACGTCCCATAGACTGTCTTGTCATCTCATCCTTAGGTGCACAGGCATCACCGCAGCGAGGAATCTGGTCTCGGGTCCAAGCAGCCTAAAGCGAGTAGCGGCGATTCACAATAGCCATTCTCCTTTTGACTGGCATAGCCACTTTGCAGGGACTCTCGAGTTGAGGACGGAGAGTAGTCGCTCTTGACGTGAATAGCAGTAAAGGAGAGCTGAACGGTTTCTTGCGGGGATCCGAGCGGCAGCGCTTTCGACGAAAAGTGAGGGTCACGCGTCAGGGTCGAAAGCGCTGGTGCCCGGTCGAATTATTCCGCTGGAGGCGGCAGGGTCAGGGGCGCGGACAACTGGAACGTGAGCGCGGACTCGGTCGGATATTCGATCTGCTTGTTTCCCGTCATCGTGCCTCCGATGAGTCCTGCGCCGGCTCCAACGAGAGCGCCAATGCCTGCGCCTTTACCTCCGCCGGCGATGCCGCCAATCAGCGCGCCGCCGGCAGCGCCTCCGCCGGTTGCGACGGCGGTTCTTTTGCCTTTTCCCTTGACGGTGCTGTCGAGCGTGGCAGTTTTGATGTTGTAGTTGAGTCCCTTCACGGTGATGCTGGTGAGCGCGAGGACCAGTTCGCCTTCACCCTTGATTTTGCCCTTGGCTTTGGCGGACACGACGGTGCCGCTCACCGTGGATCCGGCGGGGATTGCGGCTCGCCCTTGCACGGTCACAGGTTGCGCCAAAGTCGCGAGAAAAGTCTGTCCGGTCTGGCTGGATTTCGATCCCAGCGCCTGGCCGAGCTTGATAGTGAGGGCCGTTCCAGCAGGCACGACAATCGGTTGAGGTTTGGGGGCTGGAGGGGGTGGCGGAGGCGGCGCAGGCTGTGATGCGACGGCTTCGGGTTCCACCGAGGTCTGATCATCGACAGCGGCAGTACCGGGTTCGTCTTTGGCGATCTGTTCCAACTTTTGCTGTGCGGCGGGAGTCTTGACCTTGCCGGTCAGCGTGACTTTGCCTTCTTTGGCGACCACTGTAACCGGGGCGCCTTTTATCTCAGGGTCAGTGGCAGCTTTGGTTTGAATGTCCGTTTGGATTTGGTCGTCGTTGGGAGCCTTCGAGGCTTTCGAGCAGGAGATTGTTGCTAGGAACAGGACCACGGTGATAGAAAGTGCCAGGCGTTTGTACACAGGTTCTCCTTAGAAATTGTGTTTCGAATTCGTGCCCCGTCGGCCTTCGATAGGATGGCCGGAATTTCGATCGCGCTGACGGACCGGACGCGATATCGCGCCGCGAGCGCCGAAGCTTGGGATTTCCGCAAAGCTCCACTACTATCGGAAACAGCGACTCGTCAGAGGGTACAGGATCGACCGATGTCCCGCGACAGCTAGAGATACCGGACAACCCGTGCGACTTCGACTGGTAGAACTTACAGTGCGACATCAATCGCGCTTCGAGAATGGCGAAAGGAGGGCCGGCCTCGATCGCGCTTGCGGCCCCTGCGGACGTACTTCGCTTTTTTTCTGTCGAGATCGCCAAAATATTGATTTTGTGGGACTTGCTGGCTTGAGGTCCCGCTTTGTTCTCCGCAAAATCTTGGAAACAAAGAGGTTATTCGTAAAATATTCCGGAATAAGGACTTAGGGGTGAAGTCTTGAAGTCTCGGCGGAGGGGTGCACCAGGTCGTGGCCAAGACACTGATTTCGCAGCACTTGCCGGATCGTGGTCTGGGTTGCCACCTGCAAAATATTGAAAACAAATATATTGTTGGCAATACGCTCTGGAATAGGAGGTCAGGGCGCAGTCTCGGCAGACGCGTGCCGCGTTGAATCTCTAGGGGCTTGTGGTGGAAGTGTTTGCGCACAATCTGATTGTGCGCTTTCTGTATGCTCGGTCAAGGTTGTGCGTCACAAGAAACGGAATTCTTTCTGTGGAGAGCTGTGGAAAAGTTTGAACTGGAGGACTCGGAGAGCTTTTTTTCACATCGGTTGATTTTGGGTGGGGGCATTCTTCTCTTTTGTATTGACTAGTCAGATAACTAGTCAGACAATAGAGGGGACAAGGAGCGGGGCCATGAACTCGTGGCAGTTGCAGAAGGCTAAGGCCCGATTCAGCGAATTCCTGGACGCAGCGCTGAAAAAGGGGCCGCAGGTAGTGACCCGGCGGGGAGTGGAAGAGGCGGTGTTGGTGCCGATGGAAGAGTGGCGGCGGCTGCAGCGCGAGAGGCGGCCCAACATCAAGGAGTGGCTGCTGGGCGAAGGGCCGCGGTTTGAAGACATTGTGCTCAAGCGCGGCGGATGGAAGAGTCGTCCGGCAATCGATTTCAGCGGATCAGAGTTTAAGTAGGCGCGCAAGATCCAGTGATTCGATATCTGCTCGATACAAACGTTGTTTCTGAATTGCGGAAACGCAAACCGCACGGTGCGGTACTTGCGTGGCTGGATACGCTCCGGCCCGAGCAAATATTCCTGTCGGCGGTGACCATCGGAGAGCTACAGGCAGGCGCCGAACTCACGCGAAAGCATGACCCGGCCAAAGCTGTGGAGATCGAGAACTGGCTGACGGTCACGGAAGGGACGTTTCCCGTGATTCCAATGGACTCTGCTTGTTTCCGCGAGTGGGCGCGGCTCAAGGCAGGGAAGTCTTCGGAGTTGATGGAGGACGCAATGATTGCCGCGACCGCGCGCGTTCACGGATTGCACGTCGCCACGCGGAACGAGCGGGACTTCGGGGAGTTGCAGGTGCAGGTGGTTAATCCGTTTCAGTTCGGGGGATAGAGGTTCAGGAATCCTACCCTTTCGCAAAGGGCACCCGTCGAGGTGGGGTCACCGAGCATTCGTCTGAGGTTCTTGGGCGGACAGTTCGCGTGCCCGTTCCGCAAGGATTTCCTGCAGGCGCTTGCGATTGAGGGCAAGCTGGGCTCGCGCGTCCTCAGCCATCTTTTTCGCAACTTCGAGCCAGTTCTCGGCCATGGAACTAGCATAACTCCCCTGCCACCCTGTCGCAAAGAACGCGAAAGGATGCGGCACCCGGCCCGGCTTATCATCAGTCCAACTCGATCTCGCGCGTATGCTGTCTGACGTCTCGCTCGAAACGCGACTGGCCAACAAGCAGCGGCGAAAACGACAGCGGTCGACCTCCGTTTCGGCTCTTGACATAAGTAGTCCCCGTGTTCCGACCTCTCCTCATCCATGCGATCTCATCCCATGCGATGAATCGATGCCCGCCAAGCCAGCGCTGCTGACGAATGCCTTCACGGTCGGTCCAAACTGTTCTGGGCTTGGCAAGAAGAATCGCGGCCAGCACCGAGAGGGGGATCAACGCCGCATATAGTCCTTCACCCTTGCGTACGGTCTCCCACACCGTCAGAGCAGTGAAGGCCGCCAGCGACACGATGACTATCTCGATGAGAACAAGCATCCGGGGCGCAAGCGAAAACTCAATCGCGGTGCCGTCTCCACGTGGAAGAGCCTTCTTGGCAGAACGGCGAATCCACCAGAACAGAAGCATGAACGGGGAGACAAACAAGAACCTCAAAAGAACCGCGCCGAAGATTACGGCGATTGTCTTCATCCCGCACTGCCTCGCGTACGCCTCACGGAACGATTCCTATCCCACTCGGCGGACAGCCAAGTGGCGGCTGTCCCCACATTGATACAAACTACTTCAGCGTGACCAGCCTCTCCACCAATTCCGAATAATCTTTCTTCTCGATGCCGTGAACTTGCTTGTTGTATTCGTCCACTTTGGACGAATAGTTCATCGAGCAGAATTTCGGGCCGCACATGGAGCAGAAGGCGGCTTCTTTGTAGAAGTCGTCGGGCAGGGTTTCGTCGTGCATGGCGCGGGCGGTCTCTGGGTCGAGCGAGAGGGCGAATTGTTTTTCCCAGTCGAATTTGTAGCGGGCGTAGCTGAGGGCGTCGTCGCGGTCGCGGGCACCGGGACGTCCGCGGGCGATGTCGGCGGCGTGGGCGGAAATTTTGTAGGCGATGATGCCGTCTTTCACGTCTTTTTCGTTCGGCAGGCCGAGGTGCTCTTTCGGCGTGACGTAGCAGAGCATGGCGGCGCCGTACCATCCGATCATGGCCGCGCCGATGGCGCTGGTGATGTGGTCGTAGCCGGGAGCGATGTCGGTGACCAGCGGGCCGAGGGTGTAGAACGGGGCTTCGTAGCAGAGTTCGACTTCTTTTTCGACCTGCTCCTTGATCTTGTCCATGGAGACGTGGCCGGGGCCTTCGATCATGACTTGCACGTCGTGTTCCCAGGCTTTTTTGGTGAGTTCGCCTAGAGTCTTGAGTTCGGCGAACTGGGCTTCGTCGCTGGCGTCGGCGACGCAGCCGGGGCGTAGGCCGTCGCCGAGGGAGAAGCTGACGTCGTACTTTTTGAAGATCTTGACGATGTCGTCGAAGCGCTCGTAGAGGAAATTCTGTTTGTGGTTGTAGGCCATCCACTGGGCGAGGATGGCGCCGCCGCGGCTGACGATGCCGGTGATGCGCTTGGAAATCAGCGGAAGGTACTGGATCAGGACGCCGGCGTGGATGGTCATGTAGTCGACGCCTTGCGCGGCTTGCTCTTCGATGACTTCGAGCATGACTTCCGCATTCAGGTCTTCGACGCGTTTTACGCGGGCGATGGCTTCGTAGATCGGGACCGTACCGATCGGAACGGGAGAGTGGCGGAGGATGGCCTCGCGGATTTCGTGGATGTTGCCGCCGGTGGAGAGGTCCATGACGGTGTCCGCGCCGTAGTGGACGGCGGTGTGAAGCTTCTTGAGTTCTTCGTTGACTTCCGACGTGACGGCCGAGTTGCCGATGTTGGCGTTGATCTTGCAGAGGGACGCCACGCCGATCGCCATGGGCTCGAGTTCGGGATGGTTGATGTTGGCGGGGATAATCATCCGTCCGCGGGCGACTTCGTCGCGGACAAGATCCGGCGTCAGCTTTTCCTTGTGGGCGATGAAAGACATTTCCTCGGTGATCACGCCCTGGCGCGCGTAGTGCATCTGGGAAAAATTGCCCGATGAGTTTTCTTTCTTGCGGCGGGCCAGCCACTCTGCGCGTGGTTGGGGGACGGTGTATCCATTGCTGCCGTTGCCATTGGAAGTCATGAGAACCCCAGAGTCAGAAATTCGGTAAGGACTCATTATAACCGTGCGGGGCGGCGGGAGTGCCGGGGGCATGGTCTCAACCTGTGACAGTCAAAGAGCAATCACAACGAAGGGCACTAAGGTTCACGAAGGGCTTTCGGATGAGCGCGTAGGAGATTGATGCTTCGGGTGGACCTGCGATCACAAGTCATCACCACAGGGGACACAGAGGGCACAGAGGAAGTTTGCGCGGCTGGGAAGCTTCCTGCAACAAAACATGCGCTGGATGTGCCGGTACAGTCAGTTGAACATCGCGAAGATCGAGGCATAGAATCTCGGTTGTTTGTCAACCGTTCGCAAGGAGAGTTTCTTCATGCGTTGCTTTCGCTTCGTGCTGGCTTTTCTCTTGGTTGTGACTTCCGCCAGTTTCTCGCAATCTGCTGCTTCCGCCAAGCCGGGGGCTGGATTCAGTATCGACAACATCGACAAGAGCGTCGATCCGTGCGTGGACTTTTATCAGTATGCGTGCGGGAACTGGATCAAGAATTCGGAGATTCCGGGGGACCGCCCAGCGTGGCAGAGTTTTTCGGAACTCAACGAAAGCAATCTGAAAATCGAGAAGGGAATTCTGGAGAAGGCTGCGGCGGAAGGGGCTGGGAGAAATGGCATCGATCAAAAGATCGGCGATCTGTATGGATCGTGTATGGACGAGAAGGCGGTGGAGGCGAAGGGGATCGATCCGCTGAAGCCGGAGTTGGAACGGATTGCCGCGGTGAAGGACAAGGCTGCGCTGATCGAAGAGATCGGGCGTCTGCACATGATTGGGGCGAACCCTCTGTTTAATTTCTATTCGAATTCCGATTTGCACAATGCCGACGAAGTCATTGCGTACATCGGGCAGGGCGGGCTGTCACTGCCGGATCGCGATTACTACATCAAGGACGATCCGGACAAGGTTGAGATGCGAAAGCACCTGGCCGAGTATGCGACGACGTTATTCACGCTGGCGGGCCAGACGCCGCAACAGGCAGCCAGTTCGGCGCAAACGGTGCTGGTGGTGGAGACCTTGCTGGCGGCGGATTCGATGGAGCGTACAAAGATGCGCGATCCGAAGAATCGCGACCATAAGATGAGCCGCGAGGAGGCGGTAGCGCTGGCGCCCGAGTTTCACCTGAATCAATATTTTGCGACCGTGGGCGCGCCGAACTTTACGGCGATGAACGTGACCAATCCCGATTTCTTCCGGCAAGTGAATGGAGTGGTCGCGGCTATGCCGCTGGAATCGCTCAAGACTTATGTGACGTGGCACGCGCTGCGGGCGGCTTCTCCGTGGCTCTCGCAGCCGTTTGTCGATGCGAATTTCAAAATGCGGCAGGCGCTGACCGGACAGAAGGTGATTCAGGACCGGTGGAAACGGTGTGTCGATCTGGTGGATGGATCGTTGGGCGAGGCGTTGGGCCAACGCTACGTTGAGGTGACGTTCGGACCAGACGGCAAGCAGCGCATGCTGAAGATGGTCGACGCGCTGGAGACGTCGCTCGACCAGGATATCCAGAATCTTTCGTGGATGAGCGCCGACACCAAGAAGCAGGCGAAGGTGAAGCTGATGGCGATTCGCAACAAGATCGGGTATCCCGACGAATGGCGCGACTACAGTTCGGTGGTGATCAAGCGCGACGATCTGCTGGGGAACGTACACCGGGCGGAAGAGTTCGAGTCGAAACGGCAGATCGCGAAAATCGATAAACCGCTGGACCGGAACGAGTGGGGGATGACGCCGCCGGAGGTGAACGCATACTACAGCGGGTCGTATAACGAGATTGTGTTTCCGGCGGGGATTTTGCAGCCTCCATTTTTTGATAAGGGCATGGACGATGCGGTCAATTTTGGCGGCATTGGCCTGGTGATTGGGCACGAACTCACGCACGGGTTCGACGATCAGGGCAGGAAGTTCGATCCGACGGGGAATCTGCGTGACTGGTGGACGGAGCAGGACGGGAAGGAGTTCGAGAAGCGCGTGAGTTGCGTGGCGGATGAGTATTCGAACTTTGTTGCCGTCGACAATATGAAACTGAACGGGCGGCTGACGTTGGGAGAGAACACGGCTGATAACGGCGGTGCGCGGGTCGCGCTGGCGGCGCTCGAGCACATGATCGCTGATGACAAGACCGGGAAGGAAGGGCAGAGCATCGACGGGTACACGCCCGAGCAAAGATTCTTCCTGGGATTCGGGCGAGTGTGGTGCGAGAAGCAGCGTCCAGAGTATTTGCGGATGCAGGTGAGCACCAATTCGCACTCGCCGGGAAAATATCGCGTTAACGGAGTGGTGCAGAACATGCCGGAGTTCCAGAAGGCGTGGGGATGCAAGGCAGGGCAGCCGATGGTGGCGGAGAACGCGTGCCACGTGTGGTAGTTCATGCCAGAGTCCAGAAGAAAA
This sequence comes from uncultured Acidobacteriaceae bacterium, assembly GCA_963788555.1. Classification (GTDB taxonomy): domain Bacteria; phylum Acidobacteriota; class Terriglobia; order Terriglobales; family Acidobacteriaceae; genus Sulfotelmatobacter. Next base: position 93,397 of record CAWBHM010000015.1, read on the forward strand.
GCCCCACTTCTCGCAAAGGGCGCGAGAAATGGGGCACCCAGCGTAATCTGTCTCTTAGAGTTCTGGCGTCGGCAGAAAGACTCTAGCGCCCGTAGAACGGCACACGTCGATGACTTGCACGACTTGGCCGAACGGTAGTCGCCCGTCGCCCTTCAGCAGAACTACTTTTTCGTCGCCTTTCTGGTAATGCTGCGTCAGCGTGCCTTGCAGCGCGGACCAGGAAATCTCATCGCCGTTAACTCTTAGCAGCGGCCGTTGCTGGCCCGAGTTGAGCAGTTGCACGACGGTTGCGACCGTGCCAGCGGGCGCCGCTGAACCGATCACCACCTCCAGCCCATTTGGAGGCATAACGGTTCCCGGGGCTGTCGCCTCTCTCTGGGATGTGAGCAGGATCGGGGTTTCAAACATCGCCTGGCGGCCAACTTGAAGGACTTGCTCGACACTGGCAAATGACGCACGGGCGTCGGCTTTGATGTAGAGCTTTGCCTCGCGGTTGCGAGGGTGGGTCTTCACCCAGTCGGCCAGTTCTTCGGGCGTTTTCGGATCGGCCCCAAGATAGATGCTGCCGTCGGCGGTGACCGCGACAACCCAGGCATCGTTGTGGTCCGCGTCGGGCACGGATGTGGCATTGCTGGTAACAGGCATCTGTACGCGGATGCCTCGCCGCATTTCTTGAGCACGGCCGAAGATCGGCGCGAACAGTATGGTTGCGCCGATGGTCAGGAAAAATGCTGCGCTTCTTCGAGTGTGGGCGTACTTCATGACATCTTCTCCTCTCGGGCGCCGCTTGCTTTCAGCTAGGCCCGGTGGTTCTCTTCGGTGCCCGGTTTGTGCCGGGTCCCTTTCGTTTTTGTTGGCGACGGCTACGGTTTCGCGCCGCCGAGTGAGGTGGTGGCTAGCATGCCGCCGAGGCCCATCGTTTCTACTGCGGACGAGGGGACGATTACCATTGCGCCCTTTTCCTTGACCGCTTCGTAGAGCATGTTCATGGCGCGCAGGTGCAGCGCTATGGGGTTTTCGTGGTAAGCGACGGCGGCTTGCACGAAGCTGTTGGAGATTTCGCTCTCGGCCTGGCCGAGGATGATTCGTGCTTGACGTTCGCGCTGGGCCTGCGCTTGACGCGACATGGCGTCTTCCAGGCCTGCGGGAATCTTTACATCGCGGATCTCGACCGATTGCACGGTGATTCCCCATGGGTTCGTCTTCTCGTCGAGGATGCGTTGCAGCTCGTGGCCCAGGGTTTCGCGCTCGGTGATCATTTGTGCGAGTTCGTGACGGCCGATGGATTCACGCAGAGCGGTTTGGGCGCTGAGGGTGATGGCCTCGATGAAGTTTTCGACTTCGAGGATGGATTTCTCGGCGTTCCAGACCATCCAGAAGACGATCGCGTCGACGTTCACCGGAACCGTGTCGCGCGTGAGCGTGGATTCCGCGGAGACGCTGGCGACGCGGACACGCTGGTCAACATAGGCGCTGAGCGTGTCGACGATGGGAATGATGTGGCAGAGGCCAGGTCCGCGCAGGCCGACGTAGCGGCCTAGGCGCAGGACTGCGACCTTTTCCCACTGGCGGACGACTTTGATGGCGAACAGGAAGTACAGGCCGACGAGCGTTCCGAAGATGGCCGGGGCAGGATGGTGAACTGCCCGGGATACAGCGATACCAATCACGAAGCTGATTCCGAACAACAAGAGGGCGATGCCACTGACTTCGTTCTTTCGGATGTTAGCCATGACGTCTATCTCCTTTTGGGCAACAAGTCGCGCAGACGATCGATCAAATCTTCGAGGGAGAATCCGGCGGCGCCTGCGCGGGCCGCGAATTCCTGGGCCATCTGGCCGAGCTGGCGGTCGCGCTCGGCGGATTTTCTTTCCAGCTTCTTGCTTGCGATGAAGGTCCCCGTGCCCTGATGGGTTTCGAGCAGGCCACCAAGTTCCAGCTCGCGGTAGGCGCGCATCACCGTGTTGGGGTTGATCGCGAGATCGACGGCGAGCTGGCGCACCGTGGGAAGTTGGTCGCCAGCGGTCAGGGAGCCGGAGGCGATTCCGCCGCGCACCTGATCGATGAGTTGGCGGTAGACCGGGACGCCACTGTGGAGGTCGATGGAGAACCGGGGCGGCGCGGGAGTGTGGTTCCTTCCCATGTGTGTCAGTGTACTACATAACTAGTACATTAAGTCAAGAAGATTTTCCCGAGCGCGTTCCCGCTCGATGTTGTTTTGCAAAACATATCGCGACACGACCTTGACAAAGAGATGACGATGAAATGACGCATGAATGACGGGGTGGTGACAATCCCTCTTTGCTCATCGCCTAAGCTCCATTCAAGTCGAGCGCAAGTTCCCTGCAAGCTGAATCGATCAAACGACCGCAAGGGAAGCGGCCAAGCTGAGGGAGTTGTGCGCTGAGCACCAGAAAGGAGGACGAGATGGACAAACTCTTTACTTTTGCGTTGGCGATGGCGGTGTGCCTGGGAACGACCGCCGTGTTGACGAACAGCGGCAGCAGTGCGCGGCCCCGCCCCGCTGCGAGCATGGACGGCGATGGCGCATTCCGCGACGGGCTTTACGTGGGAAGGCTGGCTGGCGAAAGCGGACGGCCGATGCGGCCCGCGATTGGACGGTGGTCGAGGGAAGAGGATCGGGCTTCGTTCGCGGCGGGGTATCGGCGCGGGTACGGTGAGTCGCTGGACGGAGTCGCGGCTAACGCCGCACCTTGATCTGAGTGATTCGTGCCCAATGAATGTTTCCGAGGGCAAGTTCTGGTGGTACAAGCGAGATCCTTCCGTTCGCCTGAAGTACGGCTGCGGTCCGGATACGACACAGTGGCGGTAGTTACGAATTCGATGTTTGAGGTGAAGCAATGAAGTTCATAAAAGTGATTTCGATTTTTGCTCTGACTGTAGTGGTGAGCATTTCGGCGCCGCATGCGGTGAGGGCAGGCGGCCCTCCCTCAACCTTCCCAGTCGCGCGGGTCCGGGGGAGCGTGCGCTTTGAAGGGAAAGTCCCGGCGGCCAAGGCGATCAGCATGGCGGCGGATCCGGATTGCGCGAGGCAGCATTCTTCCCCGGTGATGGCGCAGGAGGTGATGACAGATGCGAAAGGCGATCTGCAGAACGTGATCGTATTCGTCTCGGAGGGGTTGGGCGACCGGACGTTTGAGGTGCCCAGCCAGCCGGTGGTCGTGCAACAAAAAGGATGTATGTACGAACCGCATGTGCTGGCGGTGCGGGCGAATCAGACGCTGCAGCTGGTGAATGACGATCCGACGTCGCATAACATACATCCGCAGCCGGGGAATAATCGCGAGTGGAACAAGGCGGAGCCGCCGGGAACGAAGATGGAAGAAGCGTTTGCGCGGGAGGAGATTGCGATTCCGGTGAAGTGCAATGTGCATCCGTGGATGCACGGGTATATCGCGGTGTTCAAGCATCCATATTTTGCGGTGACCGGGAAAGACGGCGGGTTCGATCTGAGCAATTTGCCGCCGGGGACGTACACGATCAAAGCGTGGCACGAGAAGTTGGGGACTTCGACGCAGACGGTGACGATTGGTGCGAATGAAACGAAGGAGATCAGCTTCGTTTTTAAGGGATTGTGATGGAGCCACTAGGCTAAAGCCAGTGTTTGTCTATTGGGGCGTCTGACGCGGCCCTCAAAGGGCCGCTCTTTCACGGTCGTGGGCCTCAGCTTCGCATACTTGGGCCAGGCGCAAGATAAGGTGAGACCTGTACCGGCTGCGTTGGTCCAAATGAGGCCGATGACGATACGGCCCTTGAAAAGCTTCGGGGGAAGGCTCTTGCGGTAGCCGGCAGAGCCTACGCTGAGCGAAGTCGCAGGGATACGGGCACTACGATTTCGTGGTCTTGAAGCCTTTGCGGCGTTGTTCACTGTAGCGGTGCAGTGCGTCGAGGATGATGGGGTACGCTTCCGAAGGGGGGCGGATCTCATCGACCTCGACGGCTTTTCCCTCGAGCTGCTTGTAATCCTGAAAAAAGCGGCGAAGCATCAGCAGGCGGTGAGGCGGCATCTCCGACGCCTCTTTGTAGGAGTTGAACTCAGGATCCTCGGTCGCGATGGCGATGATTTTGTGGTCCTGCTTGCCGGCATCAATCATGGTCATCAGCCCGATGGCGCGAGCGTGAATGATGGTCAACGGAACCACTGTCTCCTGGCACAACACCAGCACGTCGAGCGGGTCGTCGTCTTCGGCGAGTGTCTGCGGAATGAATCCGTAGTTCGCGGGATAGTAAACGGCGGAATAGAGAATACGGTCGAGGCGAATGAGACCGCTCGACTTGTCCAATTCATACTTCACGCTGGAGCCGAAGGGAATTTCGACGACACAGTCGAATTCGTGGGGAAGCTTGTCGCCGGGTGTTACGTCGTGCCAGGGATGGATCATAGATTGATGTGAGTTGCTCCGTGGTTTCATTTTAACGAAAGCGGGTTGGAGAGCTTGGTCTGGGTACCTCAGGGGCTAAAGCCCTTGCGTAAAGGGAGGGGCCTTATCGCAGCGCTGAAAGCGCCGCGCCACCCAAACCCGCTGGCCGTCTCTCACTACGCTGCACACGCAAAAAAATGAGTATGCCCGATGCAGAACATCCGCGGAGGCTGATGGGTGAGCCGGCATAAGACCCACTTCTCGCGCAAAGGGCGCGAGAAATGGGGCACCCGGCAACCCTGATGAATCGGCGGATTTACTGGGTTAGGTGGAATTCGGAGTGTAACTTCGCTTGCGAGTTTTCGCCGACCCAGACGTCGAACCGTTCCGGTTCGACGACCCATTGTTTCTTGGACGGGCTCCAGAATTGAAGTTCGTCGGAGCCGAGCTTGAAGTGGATTGTTTGTTTCGCACCGGCTGCGAGGGTTACGCGTTGGAAGCCCTTCAACTGTCTTACCGGACGGGATGCACTTCCGGCACGCTGGTGAATGTAGAGCTGCGCCACCGCATCTCCCGATCTGCTGCCAGTGTTGGTGACATCAACGGAAACATCGAGGGTGCCGGTAACCTTCGCTTCGGTTTGACTCAGCTTCAGATTATCGAAGGAGAAGGTCGTGTAGCTCAGGCCGAAGCCGAAGGGATAGAGAGGCGTGCTCGAAATATCCCAGTAACGGGAGGTGAAGCGGGGCGCGTCCTCGGGAGCTTGCGTCAGATTATGGTTGTAGTAGATGGGCGCAGCGCCAGAACTGCGCGGCCAGCTAACGGGCAAGTGTCCGGCGGGATTGGCGTCTCCGAAGAGAACATCGGCAATGCCGTTTCCACCCTGGTTCCCAGGGTACCAGGCTTCGAGAATCGCCGGGACATGATCGGCTGCCCACGAGATATCGAGCGGGCGTCCGTTGATGAGAACGAGCACGACCGGCTTGCCGGTGGCAACGACCGCTTCGAGTAATTCTTCCTGACCGCCGGAGAGTTTCAGGGAGGAACGGGAGGCGGCTTCTCCGCTCATCAGGGCGATTTCGCCCATGACCAGCACGGCGAGGTCACTGCGTTTTGCGAGGGAGACGGCATCGTCCATTGCCTGGCGCGCTTCTTCGGGCGTCTGCTTGGGCTGCTCTTTGATGGTGACGAATGGAATGTTCTCAAAGAATGACGGGATATCGCGTCGGATGTTCGGCCCGTGCGCGAATTCAACCTGCATGATGTTGCCGACTTTGTTTTTGATTCCTTGCAAGATGCTGACGGTGGGTCCGGGTTTGACCAATGCGCCCCACATGCCAAGCAAGTCCTGTTGTGCGTCGGCCAGAGGACCGATCACTGCGATGGATTTGATCTTGCCAGTCTTGTCGAGCGGGAGCAGGTTTTGTTCATTGCGCAACAGGATGACGGATCGCTGGACAGCATTTCGCGCGAGTTCGAGATGTTCGGGAGCATTCAGCACTTGATCGATGCGAGACTCGTCGATGTAGGGGTGCTCGAATAGTCCCAGGCGGATTTTGGCTTCAAGAATGGGGAGTACCGCGTCATCGATTTGCTGAACGGAAATGTGTTTTTGCTGAACTTCCGCGGCCAGATATTTGATGTAGGTGCCGCTGGCCATATCCATGTTGAGCCCGGCGGTGAAGGCCTTGGAGGCTGCGTCTTGACCGTCGCGGGCGTAGCCGTGAGTGATGAGGCTGTGAACCGCATTGGCGTCGCTGACGACGAAGCCTTTGTAGTTCCATGTATCGCGCAGGACATCGTGCAGAAGCCAGCGATTGCCGGTGGCGGGCACGTCGTTGAGATCCATGTACGCGCTCATGAAGGTTGCGACGCCCGCATCAGCTGCGGCTTTGAACGGTGGAAGATAGACGTTCCACATTTCTTCTTCAGGGATGTAAGAGGAGTCGTAGTCGCGGCCGCCGTCGGCGGCGCCGTATCCCGCAAAGTGTTTGGCGCAAGCCAGGACACGATCGAGAGCGCCGGGTTGGGTTCCCTGGAAACCGAGCACCTGCGCGCGCGCTATAGCTGATCCAAGGTAGGGATCTTCACCCGCGCCTTCGACCATGCGGCCCCAGCGCGCGTCGCGAGCGATATCGAGCATGGGCGCGAACGTCCACTCGATTCCAGCGGCGCGGGCTTCGCGAGCGGCAACAGTCTGCGCGGCCTCAACCATCTTGGGATCCCAAGAGGAGGCCATCGCAATGGGCGCGGGAAAGATCGTGTGGTAGCCGTGAATCACGTCGAGGCCGAAGAGAATCGGAATATGGAGGCGGGATTCGTCAACCGCAATGTGCTGCCAGCGATTGATCTCTTTGGGATCGGAGACCCAGAGCACGGAGCCGGCGCCGTATTTGCGGACGACGTCCTCGGGCTGTCCAACCTGTTCCTTAAACTCGGAAATGGGAAAGCCCGGGAGTTGCGAGAGTTGCGCGACTTTCTCTTCCAGCGTCATCTGGCGGAGCAGATCTTTGGCGTTGGGATGGGCCTGAGCGAACAAATGCAAAACACCGGACTGCAGCAGAAAGAAAAAAGCGATGATACGAAAGACCAGGGAGAAGGACGGGGATTTCGAAACCGGGGCGGACATAGGTAGGACTCCTCCAATGAGCGGGCAACCTCGAGAATTCAAAGACGGCTCGAGTTGTGCCGCACTATAACGATTTAGCCGGAAAGAAGTGTAAACCCTAGGCGACTTTGGGGAATCCGGAATCTTAAGATCGACGGCGAGAAGGGTTGAGGAACTGGGGCAGGTGTTCTCTAACGGCGTTGTGCAGGCGCCGGTTTTGCTTACGCATGGTGGCCCGGTCGTTGTGAGGCAGATTGTAGAGACGCATCGAGACTTCGACCAGCATCCGGTCCAACGCCAGCAGAACGTCGACCATGTTCTCGCGGTCGCGTTGGATGAGGGATGCGTCGCGCAGTTTCAGAACTCTGCGGCTGTCTGGCTGGGTCATAGGTGAATTAACGGCTCAGTAAGAAATAGCGGATTTCACCGCGATAGGGAAACTCAAACAATCGATGAGTAGAATCACGAAAGCAGGAAGTGTAACTGCATGAAAACAAGGCGGGGATGGGCGTTTGTCAGATGCTGGGGATGAGCTTTTTGAAGGAGTTTGGATCTTACGCCGGCATCTTGATTCTGGGAGAAGCGTCGAGTAGTCTGTTTATATGGGCTGTTATTTCGGGGCGCACTATGTCGAGCCAAACTAATACCTATCTCAAGTTCGGTGGAGCGACGGCGGTGATTCTGCTGCTGCTCGGCTACCTTGCCTATACCGGCGTGCAGGACAGCAAGAGCTATTACGTCACGATCAAAGAACTGCACAAGATGGGCGACGGCGCATATTCGAAGCGCCTGCGGGTTGCGGGGAACGTGCAGCCGGGATCGATCAAACGCACCGGAACGCACGTGCAGTTTGTGTTGATGGAAGAAGACCAGACTCTCCACGTGGACTACACCGGGACTGAAGCGCCGCCAGACACGTTCAAGGATGATTCGCAGGCGCTGGCCGATGGACGGTTTGACCGGGATGGGGTGTTCCGCGCCAAGCAACTGCAGGCGAAATGCGCGTCGAAGTACGCTCCGCAGCCGGGGAAGCCGGGCGTGGCTCCTTCCGCCGAGCCAGCGAAGAGCATGACGCAGGTACAGACCACATCCGCAGGCGCTGCGAACTAATACTGGTGGCGGCCTTCCGGGCCTGTTGGACTCCGTTCCAAATTTCTCTTCGGGGTCAGACGGCGCATCTTCCTTCCAATCTTCGCAAAACCGGGTAGATGCGCTATCGTACGTGCTGTGACAATCTGGCAGCGACCTACTGGTGCCTGTGACTGACGCCATCCCGCAAAGTTCATCGGTCATTTCCGTCCACAACGTCATCAAGCAGTTCGGACGCTTTGCGGCTTTGCGCGGAGTGACGGCGGAGTTTGACGCGGGACGATTTCATGCAATCCTCGGAGAAAACGGAGCAGGGAAGACGACGCTTTTGCGGGCGCTGGCCGGACTGGCACAACCGACCCGTGGAGAGATCTCGATCTTTGGACGAAGTCCGCAGGCGGCCTGCCGCGACATTGGGTATATGGCGCATCCGTCGTTGCTGTACGACGAGATGAGCGGGATGGAGAATCTGCGGTACTTCGGCCGGCTGTATGGGATTCTGGGCGATAGTCACTGCGAAGAAGTGATTCGAAGTGTGGGGCTGGACCCTGAGTTGACGCGGCCGGTGGGGCAGTATTCGCAGGGGATGCGGCAGAGGATGTCGCTGGCGCGGGCGATTCTGCACGATCCGAGAGTGCTGTTGCTGGATGAGCCGTTCTCGAATGTGGACGTGCATTCGGCGCGGGCGATGGTCGGGCTGCTGAAGGGCATGCGCGATGCGGGGAAGACGGTTTTTGTGATCACGCATCAGGCGCTTCTGCTCGAAGGCGTGGCCGACGAGTTTGTGTGGATGCAAGCGGGCGAGATTGTGGATCGAACGGCCAGCCTGGCGCGGGCGGCGGGGTCCGCAGGGGACGTCCAATGAACTCGCTCTGGGCGGTGACACTGGCGACGCTGGTAAAAGATATCCGGCTGGAGTGGCGGTCGAAGGACGCGCTGAATTCGATGTTGTTTTTCTCGTTGCTGGTGGTGGTGATTTTTGTGTTTTCGTTTGACCCGCTAGCGGAAGAGTCGCGGCATATCGTCGGCGGACTGGTCTGGGTCGCATTCCTGTTTGCGGCGGTCGTGGCGCTCAATCAGACTTGGGCGCGCGAGTTGAGGAATCAGGTGCTGGATGCGTACCGGGTTTCGCCGGCTCCGGCGAACGCGTTGTTTCTGGCGAAGGCGCTGGGAAATTTTATTTTCGTCAGCGTGTTGGAAGCGCTGATGACGCCGCTGTTTGTGATTTTCTACAACCTGCGGGTGCTCGGTCCGGCGTGGCAGTTGGTTCCGATCGCGGCTCTGGGAACGTGGGCACTGGTGGTGAATGGGACGTTTTTTGCAGCGATGTCGCTGCGCACGCGGAGCCGCGAGATCATGCTGCCGCTGCTATTGTTCCCGATTTCAATTCCGGCGGTGCTGGGCATGGTGGCCGGTACGACGGCAATTCTAACCGGTGAGGATTCGGCGCACTTCTACATCGTGTTGCTTCTCACCTACGATGTGGTGTTTACTACAGCTTGTCTGGCGATGTTCGGCATGATCCTGCACGCAGAATGAAAAAACTCTTTCCCATTCTTTCGATTGTCACGGCAGTCCTTCTGGCCTACGCGCTGTATGAAGCGCTGGTGGTCGCGCCTACAGACGCGCAGCAAGGCGATGTTTACCGGATCATTTACTACCATGTGCCCTCGGCGTGGACGGCGTTCCTGCTCTTCTTCATCAATTTCATTGCTTCGATTCAGTACCTGGCGAGCCGGAAGGCTTCGACGCAGAGGGCGGCGAAGTGGATCGTGCTCGCGATCGGCGTGATCGGCGTAGTTGCCTGTTTCCTGCCCGCGGTGCAAGCGTTGATACCGGCGGGGATGCGTCCGAGCGCCGTGGCGACGACGGTGCTGTTGATTCCGATATTTTATTTCGCGATCGGAAAGTTGTTTCCTGGACAACTTCTGGATGTGCTGGCCGTGACAACGGCGGAAGTGGGCGTGGTCTTTTGCACCATCGTGCTGGTAACTGGGCCGATCTGGGCGCGGCCGGTGTGGGGAATCTGGTGGGCGCCGGGGGATATCCGGCTGACTTCGACTCTGGTGTTGTGGCTGATTTATGTCAGTTATCTGGTGCTGCGGCGCTTTTCCAATAGCGCGCAAACGCAGATGCTGGCGGCGGCCCTAGCCGTGTTTGGAGCGCTGGATGTACCGCTGGTTTATTTTTCGATCTGGTTTTTTCGGACGCAGCATCCGCAGCCGGTGATTGGCGGGGGCGGTTCGATGGATCCGCGTATGCTGCATGTATTGCTTATCAGCTGGATAGCCTTTCTGTGCTTTGCATTTCTGGTGTGCTGGTCGCGGTATCGGTTGGAGTTGTTGCACCGGGAGATTGAGGAAGGGCACGCGATGCAATCGCTGGTGGGGACTGGGGTGGCCGCGAAGGCCAGCTTGCCACTGAGCCGGGGTTCACGATGAACGCAATCAAGTTTCTGTTTGCCGCTTACATCGCTACGTGGGTGATTCACGGGGTTTATTTGGGGAGCTTGGTTCGGCGATTCAGTCGACTGCGCCAGCAGTGGAAGGAATTGGGCAAAGGGAAGTAGCGTTGCTTCCCAGTTTGAAACTGCTCCGTCACAAATCCTCGCCGAGTGATACTCGTCACATCCAGCGGCTTCAGTCTGGTGAAGAGTCGTATCAGGGCACGGCTTAAGGCGTGCCGACGATAGCCGAACAAAAGGAAACGGCTTTAGCCGCTGCGAATGGCCATCCCAATTCGCTACTCCCACCCGCCACAGGTTATCGCCGGAGCACGTACGTTCTTTGTGACGTCTTCTATTGCTGAGAAACGGAATCTGCTTCAGTCGGACCGATCCGCAGGGCTATTTCTTCGCGTTTTGTACGACTATCGCGTGCAACGAAGATATCGTTTGCATGAGTTTGTCGTGATGCCGGATCACTTTCACATTCTGATTACCGTCGGCTGTGAAATGAGCATTGAGAAGGCCATACAGTTCATCAAGGGCGGGTTCGCGTTTCGTGCTGGGAAAGATCTCGGCTTCAGCGCTCCGGTTTGGCAGCAGGGATTCTCGGAGGTGCGTGTTCTGGATTGCGAGGCGTTTAAGCGAATTGGCGAATATATACGGAACAATCCTGTCAGGCGGCATCTGGTGTTGAACGCGGCGGAGTTCCCGCATTCGTCGGCGCATCCGGGATTCGAACTCGATCCGACGCCCCAGGGGCTAAAGCCCATCGAGATTCGCGTTGCCGACGGCATGGCTGAAGCCATGCCCTGATACGAACCACATGCCTTGATACGAACCACGCACGGCTTCGCCTGTAGGGGGGACACAGCATGATGCGAAGGTCAGTTCGAAGCTTTCCATTCCCTTTGCAGAGCGGAGAGCAAATCGGGGCTGCCGTTGGAGCGGAGGAATTCGTAGTCCTCGATCATGGCAGCGGTGCCGATGCGGGCGGAGGGAAGAGGCTGTTCGACGCGGATGACGCGGGCGGTGAAACGGACGCGGACCGCGTCGGTGAGAGTGATGTGAGGAGGGAAGGTTAACGTGACTTCGAGCTTGGTCCCTGGTTCGAGGGAGCGGTCAAGATAGAAGAAAACGCCGCGGGCGCTGACGTTTTGGGTCTCGGTGTGAACCTCGCTGGCGCCTTCGCGGACGATAGCGGGCAGGCGCATGTCAAAGCGCCGCATCATCCGCCGTTCCTGTGAATTCGGTTGCATGGCCAGAACGCCCAATCAAGGGCGCTTACTTCCGAAAAGCAACAGCCGACGGCGGTTTCCCCAAATGCTCAGGGCCTGTGTTTCCAGTGGCTTCGGCCCTACAATCCCTTCAATGTATAGAAACATTGGCAGTTTGCAACAGCAAAATACCAATTGGAACTAATTCGGTAAATCTGTTCGGAATTCGGAACAGAACCGTCGGGAGCCGCGGGAGGACGCACGCGTGCGCATGGCTCGGTGGAAGAGCGAGCAATCCCATGGCCATCGTGCCTTGCGGAGAATTCGGATCCTTGTGACGAAGAATGAGCGCGTTGCGAGGCGGCGCAGGCAGCGTGGGGCGTGATTCATGCAAGGGGTTGCGGACAATGGGCCATATTTTTTCCACAAGCAATTTTTTCGGTTTGGTCGAGTGCAGCGAAGCTGGGTTCGGCTTGCAATTTGTTTCACGCCACTTTTGTGCCAGTAGGGCGGCATCTTTCCGTAGCGTCCGCCGCATCTCACGACTCTTGGAGCGGCGGCAAGCGTCGGTATGTCGACTTTGTTCCAAGGGGCGCCGGTGGCCGAAATAGCGCTTCGCTCGACGGACAGACGAGGCGGCAGTCCTCGCAGGGGCGGGGCTCGCTTGACTTGTCTATCCGTCAGATGTTTAAGTAGTTATTTAATTTTTCAGCCAGTTCCAGTGACAAGCAAGCCGCGGTCAGGTTCGCCGGCGCGAGGCTCGATGGACTTGTGCGCCGTCCCTAATCTCTCCACTGATCTGTGCGAAAAACGGGCTGGGCGAAAAACGGTTTGAACGACGAATGTCTGGAACGGGAACGATCGTAAGAATACTGGTTTAACTGCATCGGAGGAACGAGTGAACGTAGATCGCCGTTGGTTGGGAACATCCGTGGTACGAGTACGTGTTCTGGTTGCCGGGCTGGTGGTGCTCGCGGCAGGATGCGCAGTTCTCGGGTGGGGTTCCCGCTCACGCCAAACCTCCGCGAACTCTGCGGCTCATCTTACAGCGATCGAGGAACCAGCGACAGCTGTACCCAGTGTTCTGGCGACAGCGCAAGACCTACCGAGCGCAACGAACGGGGAAACGCAGTCTCGGGCGCGGTCGCTCTTTGCCGGGCTGCCCCTTATCTTTGAACCGAACCAGGGGCAAAGGAATCTTGACCCGGCTGATCCGCGCGCGAAGTTCGTCACGCGTGGGTCGGGATATAGCCTTTTTCTCGGTTCCGAGGGCGCGATTCTGAGTTTGGTCTCTCGTGATCGATCGGAAGCGAAACGGTCCAAAAGCGATTCGAGGAAGCATGAGCCGTCCGTGGCCGGCGTGCAGACGTTGCAGATGAAGCTGGCTGGAGCGAATCCGAACACCAGTATGACCGGCGCGGAGTTGCTGCCGGGCAAGAGCAACTACCTTTTGGGCAACGATCCGGCGAAATGGCGGAGCGGGGTACCGCAGTTCGCCCGGGTGAAATACGAGAATGTGTATCCCGGCATCAACCTGGTCTTCTACGGAAATCAGGGGCGCCTGGAGTATGACTTCCAGGTCGCACCGGGCTCGGATCCGTCCCGAGCCGAGCTTGAATTCAACGGGGCGAAAAATCTGGAGTTGCAGAACGGGACGCTGGTGATCAAGGGGGATGGCGGCAGCGTGCAACTGGATGCTCCGCGGGTCTATCAGGAGATCGCCGGACGGCAACAGGCGGTGGAAGGCAGCTTTGTTCTGCGTGGGGCCAACCGGGCGGGATTCGCCATTGGATCCTACGATCATTCGCGTGAGCTGATTATTGATCCGGTCCTGAACTTTGCCAGCTATTTCGGGGGAAGTGGAGATGAAGGGGCGACCTCCGTTGCGGTGGATGGAAGTTTCAATATCTACCTGACGGGTTCAACGACTTCACCCAATCTTCCGACTGAGGTTGGTGTTTATCAGAGGACGCTGGCCACGGGGTCGACGCAGGACATATATATTGCCAAAATTACGCCGCCGCTGGGTTCGAATAACGCCATTCTTCAATACGTGACTTATCTGGGAGGCGACGGAACGGATACACCGGTTGGAATTAAGGTGGATGGCGGGAACAATCCCTACGTGGCTGGTACCACTACGTCGACGAACTTCCCCACGACCGCTGTGGCGTTTCAGCCAAATCCAGTCAGTGCGGGCACGCACGTTTTCGTGACGGAGTTGCGGAACGACTTCACAACACCACTGTATTCGTCGTACCTCTCCGGCAACGGCGCCGATACTGCCAGTGGAATGACCATCGACGCGTTCGGGAACCTTTATGTCACTGGGACCACGACGTCGACCAACACGACGGGTGGATTCCCGGCGAGCAATTTGCCTGAGTTGGTGCCGTATCAAAACGCCTCGCGAGCGTCGACGCAATTTTTCGTGACCAAGGTCAACACCACCGCGCAGTTCGGCGAGAGTGTTCCGTACTCGACTTATTTCGGAGGGGGCGCCTTCGAGACGACCACTACAGGTCCGGTTGTGACGGGCGGGGGTATCGCGGTCGACGTTAATGGAAACGTCTACTTCACTGGGACCACAAACTTTATTTTCTCGGGATGTTCGGGATGTAGCGGCACGGATTTCCCGATCCTGAATGCGTACCAGCCCTGTCTGGATCAGGCGCCTCCGGCGACGATTGTGAATCCGCCCTCGTGCGCGAGTGTGACGAGCGCGACCGAACCGGATGCGTTTGTAGCGAAGCTCAATCTCAACCCCACGGCGGCGCAGGGACAGCAACTGGTGTGGTCGACCTATCTGGGAGGGGGTGGTACCGACTCAGGAACGGGGATCGCACTCGATACGGGAGCGGCCAATGTTTATGTAACGGGAACTACCAACTCGACCGACATAGGTACGAGCACGACGACTCTGATTACTTCGGCAGCATATCAACGATGTCTGGACCAACCCGTCAATCCAACGACGGCAACGACAGCTTGCAATACGCTAACTGCTCCCTATCCGAACGACGCCTTTGTGGCGCGGTTCACGAATCCGACAACGACCACCGGCACTACGCCGACGAACGTGGCGCTGAATTACTTCTCGTATCTTGGCGGCACCCAGGACGAGGCGGGACTTGCCATTACGGTGGATTCAGGCAGCGGTGCCGTGGTGACGGGATGGACGCAGTCGCCGGATTTTCCGATCTTCCCGAACACCAGCAGTTTCACAGGTGGCCGGGATGCGTTCGCGGCCCGGTTGAATACGGCAGCGGTAGTTGGTCAAACGACGACCGCTTCGTGGGCCAATTATTTCGGCGGGGCAATCACGGATTCGAGTTCGATCCTCACGGAGGGGACCAGCGTTGCTCTCGATGTGAATCAGAACGCCTACTTCGCCGGGGACACGAACTCAACGACCCTGCAGGTCCAGAAACAGCTTGTCACTGCAGCAGCCGTGGACCCGGTGTCGGGATACAACGGCGGCAATGATGCGTTTGTGACCCAAGTGAGTTCGGCATTGAGCCTGTCGATCAGCGGAGTGCTGACGCTAGGCACGAATCAGACGTTTATTAGCGCGGGAAACCAGGCGACGTTCACGTATACAGTGACGAATAATGGTCCTGATCTGGCCAGCAACATCACGGTGACGGACAACCTGAGTTCTCAGTTCACCAGCGTGCCGCTCACTTTTGTTTCGGCAAGCGCCAGTTCGGGAACCTGCGGAGGGGTTTCAACGAATTCCAATATCAGCTGCAGCCTTCCTCCTCTGCAGTCGGGTTCGACGGCGACGATCACAATTGTGCTCACGCCTACGCCGAACAGCGCGGGGAGTCAGGCCACGTTCAACGGCGGCACCGTACAGGCGATGGGGCCGGGCAACATCGTGCTGGCGCAGACATCGGTAGCGGCGCAGATGTCTGACTTCAGCATCAAAGTCAGCCCGCCCAATAACAACGTGGTTCAAGCCGGGAATACCGCGACCTATCAGGTATTGCTAACGCCGAGTCCGGTCTACTCTTCGCCGATTTCGCTAGGCTGTACCGGCTTACCCACGGGGGCAGCGTGCAACTTCACTACGAATCCCGTGACGCTGTCAGGGCCTGGATCTTCCACGCTCAACATCACGACGACAGCGCGACCGGTGGTTACGCCCGCTGCCAGTTTGTGGACGCGGCATTTTTATGGGATTTGGCTGGCTTTTCCGGCATTGACGCTGCTGGGAGTGGGAAGTGAACGACGGCGGCGCAGGATCCTGGGAATTTTGTCATTCTGCGCTCTGTTCGCTCTGCTTCTGCTGCAGCCGGCGTGCGGTGGGACGTCCACGCAGGCGCCGGTGAGCGGAACTCCCGCAGGCATTTATACGATTACGGTCAATGCAACGGCGGGCAGCGATACGAAGAGTCAGAACGTGACGCTACAGGTTCCGTAAAACGTCGCAAAGAAAACGTAAAAAAGCCCACGGGCAGCACCCGTGGGCTAATTTTTTCGGCAAGAAGGATTATGCTCCCGCTGAGAGCTTGTGGTGTCCCTTGGCTTCGGCGATTCCATACTGCCGGATCTTGTACAGCAGAGCCTTGTAGCTGATCTGAAGAATCGCGGCGGCCTGTTTGCGGTTCCAGTTGGTTTGCTCCAAGGCATGCGTAATCGCTTGCGCCTCGGCTTCGTCTTTGGCGGTGCGCGCCAGAGACTTCAAGCCTCCGGACTCGCCGCTCCGAGGGGACGAGTCTCCCGATGCGTTCCGCCGTTGCCATCGTTTCGGGGTAGGAGTTCGGTGACGGCAAGATTCTCATCTCCGAGAATCAGGTAGCGCTTCAGGAAGTTGTTCAACTCGCGAAGATTGCCGGGCCAGGAATGATTCTGACAGGCCTGCAGTAGTGCCGGAGAAAGCGGCAGTGGCGCCCGCGCGTATCGCTCAGCCATGCGAGTCATGGAGTGCTTGAGCAGGATGGGAATTTCTTCCTTGCGATCGCGCAGCGGCGGAATCTGCATGGTGAAGGCATTCAAGACGGTAGTAGAGATCCTCGCGCAGACGCTTGTTGGCGAGCGCTTCGGGAATGTTGATGTTGGTCGCGGCCAGGATGCGCACATCGACTTTGATGACGGAACGGCTGCCCAGGCGGGAGAACTGCTGGTCCTGCAACACGTGCAGCAGCTTCGCCTGCAGGAGCGGCGGCATTTCGCCGATTTCGTCGAGCAGAATCGTCCCTCGATTGCACAGTTCGAACTTGCCGGGCTTGGCATGGGTTGCGCCCGTGAAGGCGCCTTGCTCGTAGCCGAACAGTTCGCTCTCCAGGAGGTCGGCGGGAACTGCGGCGCAATTTACTTTGAGGAAGGTGCGGTGAGCGCGCGGCGAGAGCTTATGAATCAGGCGTCCGAGAACTTCCTTGCCGGTGCCGCTTTCTCCGAGCAGAAGCACGGGAATGTCTACGTTCGCGACGAGCGCAGCCTGCGAGCGGATCTTGCGCATGGCGGGGCTGGCAGCGATGAAGAACACGTCGTCGGCGAGTTCCTCGACGTCACCGCCGTAGGTTTGTTTTCCCTGGCCGAGGCTGAGATCGATAACGGCGTCGAGTTCTGCTTTCTGAAATGGCTTGGTGAGATAGTCCTGCGCGCCCAGCTTCATCGCGTGAACGACCTTGCGCGTATCGTTGACGCAGGACAGCATGACGACCTTGACGCCGGGCTGAAGCTGGCGGAGTTGCTCGAGGGTTTGCAGGCCGTCGATGCCGGGCATGAGAACGTCGAGCAGCACGAGGTCGGGCTGCAGGCCCTTTTCGACGCGCTGCAATGCTTCCTCGCCGGTGGTGGCGGTCTCGACTTTGTAGTCGTCCACTTCGAGCAGCGTTTTGATGTAGCGAAGCATGCCGGGTTCGTCGTCGACCAGCAGGATTTTGGCGGTTGGCTTCATCGATTTTTCCCTTTGCTGGCGGCCGTAATGCCCGGTTTGTAAGGGATAAGGAAAGAGAACTTGCAGCCCGCGCCGGGATCACTTTCGACCCAGATCTTGCCGCCCATGCCTTGCACGAGGCGGCGCGCGATTGCGAGACCTAATCCCATGCCGTCCTGATTTTCGGTGCCGGGAAGCCGGAAAAAGTCGTCAAAAACTTCCAGGTGGAACTCGGCGGGGATTCCGGGCCCGGTATCGGAAACGCTGACTTTGACGGAGTTGGGATGTGTTACATTTTGGCGGCGGCGCTCGGCGGGCGAAGGCTGCGCCGCCGCGCGGCGTTCCCACATGTGCGGCTCCGCGTGTAGCCAGACGGTTCCACCCTGGGGCGTGAACTTGTAGGAATTTTCCAGCAGATTCGAGATCACGCGTTCCAGTTTGGGGGAATCGAACGGAAAAATCGGCAGCTTGTCATTGGCCAGAAAATAGAGGGCAAGGCCCTTCTCCTGAAAGCGATTGGACCAGAGGCGGCACATGTCAGACAGACATTCGTTAATATTGCCGGGCTCGAACTGCATGCGCAAGCCGCCGGTCTCGAGGGCGCTGTAGGTCAGAAAATCCTGAATAAACTGTTGCAGACGCTTTCCGCTGGCCTGCATATCGCGCAGTACTTCGCGCTGGCGGTCACTCAACGGACCGAGTTTCTCACTGTGAAGGAGTTCGACATATCCGTTCAGAATGGACAGCGGAGTTTTGAGGTCGTGGGCGGCGGAGGCCAGCGCGTTGGTCGTGCGCTGAAAACGCTCTCGCAGTTCTTTGTATTCCTGTAGTAGAGTTTCCGGGCTGGGAACGATCGCCGTCAGTTCGGGCTGCAGCAGCAGGCATATGGGGTCGGAGTTCCTCCCTCGTCAGAAAGCACACGTGTTCTTTTGGACAGTGGCCATGAGGAAAAACCACAGGATTACAGGGGAGAGGGAGAACCGCACCCGACATATTTCGTCGAGTGCCAGTAACAAAATCGTATGACAGGGCGTAATTCCTTGTCAACGGAAAATGCACGGGAATTACCCAAGTGTAGCAAAAGCTTGCACTTTCGGGGGATGAGGCTCGGGATTAGCGGGTTTTTGCGAATCGAATAAAAAGCGAATCGAAGAGCCGAAACTTGTGCTTCTTTATGGGTTTTGCGGTCAGAGTGGGCGCGAATTCAGTTTTATAACTCGTTTTTATGGGGTATTCGCCTGAGATTTGGCCCGTCAGGTGCTTCTGAGGCACAGTTGAGAACTGTGGAGAAGTCTGCATGAACGGCGCGAGAGTGGGAGGCGAGCGTACGAAAGTGGCCCAGGTTGCCGCTTGCGATCCCGGTTTTTGTCCGGAGCCGTGATAGCAAAGGTAAGGAATTTCTGGAGTTTGCGACCGCCCTGAATGTTAGTGCTGGGGGAATGCTGGTGGCGATACGCAGGGTATTGCCTGCAATCGCGCAGATCCGGCTGGAGATCCCAAGTGCTCCTGTAGCTACCCTCGCACAGTTACCGAGCAGCGTCGCGGACGCTCCGGGCCAAGGCTCTACGTACCACGCCGGCGGAAGGGTATTACCTGCTGGGACTTAAGTTTGCGCGTCCCCTGCTGCTTTCGGGAGGCGTGAACGGCCGACGGCGGCGAAAAGTCGCGACGGCCGTGTGAAAATGTTTGCGCATTGATCCCCTGAAAAATGTTACTCTTGGGCACCATTCCCGGATTACCGGGGTGTGCCCGTCCGGCTCTTTGGTAAGTTGATCCTCTTCAACCACATAAGTTAGATTTGAGTGGTCGGCTGTAGGCTACAGAAGCCTTTGGCTCTCCGGATGCAGGTTGAAGTTCTCCCCCCAATTGGTAGATGCCAGCCATGACAACCAGCAGTGTGAATACGCTCGTCCAGCCCTTGGGGGAAATGCCTCCCGACGCCATTGTTTTCGGGAAGACTGAGACCATGCAGGCGGTTCGCGACCGCCTGATGAAGTTGGCAGGCGCCAATGTTCCGGTACTAATCCAGGGAGAGAGCGGAACGGGCAAAGACATTATCGCGCGCATGATTCACGCGGCATCGCCGTGGCGGAGTGGACCGTGGGTGAAAGTGAATTGTCCGGCGATTCCGGGGACTCTGCTCGAAAGCGAGCTGTTCGGCTACGAAAAGGGCGCGTTCACGGGCGCATATGGAATGAAGCCGGGGCGCGTGGAGATGGCGCATCGAGGCACGCTGTTTCTGGACGAGATTTCAGAACTGGATATGTCGCTGCAGTCGAAGTTACTGCAGCTTCTGCAGGACGGTCAGTTTTGCCGGATCGGCGCGCAGGAAGACAAGAAAGTGGAAGTTCGCGTGGTGTGCGCGACGAACCGCAAACTTGAGCAGGAGATCGAGAACGGCACGTTCCGGTCGGATTTGTTTTACCGCATCAACGTGGTGAATCTGCATCTGCCACCACTGCGCGAACGGGCGAACGATATTCCTGACTTGGTTGCGTACTTTCTGGAGTATCACAATCGCAAATATAACTGTAAAGCGCGCGCGCTTTCGAATGAGCTGATGGTGGAATTGCGGAAGTATCATTGGCCGGGCAACATTCGCGAGCTGGAAAATCTGGTCAAGCGCTACGTGATTCTGGGGAACGAAGAAGTGATCTCGTCCGATCTTGTCGCCGCGGGCCACGGATTTCTTCAATACGGAGATTCCGGTCGATGGTCAGATTTCTCTGAAGAAGCTCACCCGCCAGGCAGTGCGCGAGTTAGAGCGCAAAGTCATTTTAAAAGTGCTGCAAAATTGTCACTGGAACCGGAAGCAAGCGGCGCGAGCGCTGAGCATCAGCTATCGTGCGCTGCTTTATAAGATCCGCGACGCCGGCCTGCCGTCGAATCGGGTCGTCAAACGACGCGATGCGGACGGCGTCAAGCAAGACATCGCCGCCGACTGAGATCCTCTAAAGGCCTGATACAGAGCGGCTTCTGAAGCGCAGTATCTGCGAGGTCTTTTTGCGAAGTTGCGCAGACATTTTCACTTTTCGCCTTGGTCCTAGACACTGAATCACCCATAAACCTTTAGTCAGGTTGAGTTTATCGGAGCGTACGCTTTGGTACTCGGGGTGCAATTTAAGGCCAAGCGCCTTAGTCTCCTCCGCTCAACTAGGGTGCAAGCCACGCGTCGCAGTCTGTAAGACTCGGGCGAAGTAACTCCTAGGAGAAAAAGTAAATGAAGAAGATCCTCTTGCTCGCTGTACTGGCACTGGCCCTGCCAACGGCAGTTTTTGCCGGCAGCAGCGTAGACTACACCAACAGCGGCGGCACGCTGTCGGGTTCGAACAGCGGACTATCGCTGAGCGGCTCGACGTTGATTGCTGTCAATGGGCTCAACGGGGGCGGACTGATCACCGGGAACAACCTGGGCAGCGTCAGTTTCTCCACCGGTGCGCTGACGAGCGGTTCGTTGCAGATGGGCGGAACATTCGCGGCTGGCGGGTGGTTCAGTATCACCGGCAACGGTACCAACGGAATTCCGAACGGAACCTTGTTCTCAGGAACATTCTCTAGCCCTGTGACTTGGACGCTCGTAACTCTGGCGAACGGAACTCATAACTACACCCTGACCGGCACCCTGTCGGGAACGACCAACACAGGGATGTCAACGGTGGGTGTGACCGTGCAGTTGACGATCAACACCGGGCACGGCTTCTTCAACGGCAGCACCACTATCTCGAGCGGTGACACGAACGTCGTGGTTCCTGAACCAGGCTCCCTGAGCCTGCTCGGAACCGGGCTGATCGGTCTGGCTGGAATAGTCCGCCGCAAGCTGAAGAGCTAAGCATGTCATAGTTCACTGAAAGCAGAACCCCGCCGTAAGGCGGGGTTTTTGTTTGTGGAAACGGGGCTAGGTGCGAAGGTCTGACAATGCCTTGCGGGCATCGGCATAGTCGGGGCGCAACCTCACAGCTTTTTCCAGTTGCTGTCGGGCCAGGGCGTTCTGATTGGACTTTTGGTAGGCCATGCCGAGGTGATAGTGGAGGTCGGCATCGTCGGGTTCGCCACGCTTTTCACCCAGCCTAATCGCTTCCTGAAACTGGCTGATCGCAGATTGGTAGATGCCTTTCTGATAATAGGCCCAGCCCAGAGTGTCGGCGGCGTTTGGCGAGTCGGGCATGCCCCGGCGCGCGGTCTGCGCCAAGCCCATGGCGACGTCTACGTTTCCGCCCTGCTGGAGAATCACATACGCGAGATTGTTGGAGGCGAGAGGATGATCGGGCGAAATGCTGAGCGCCTGCTGGTACATGCCTTTGGCGTTGTCCCAGTCTTTCTTCGATTCGTACAGCTCACCGGAAAGAATGTAGAAAGTGACTTCCCGCGGATTATCTTTGATGGACTGCTGGTAAAGGGCGAGAGCCTTGTCAGAGGCACCCTCCTGCACTAGGACCTTGCCGAGCTTTTCGAGCGCGTCGGTATTGTTTTTGTCGAGATCGATGGCCTTGCGCAAGGCCGCGTCTGCGCCGGGCAGGTCTTTCTTGCCATTGAAGAGGGCGGTGCCGAGCAGATCGTAGAAGTTAGAGTTGTTGGGCGACTTGGCGATCTGAGAGTTAGCCGCGGCGATCGCTTTGTCGAATTGCTTTTGAGCGAAGTAGGTATTCATGAGACCGCTCAGACCCTCCGACGAAGATGGATCCTTGTCGAGCGCCTGCTGATAAAACTTCTCGGCCTCAGCGTAGTGCTTCTGCGCAAGCTGAATGTTTCCCATCTGGACCAGAGGCGCGGGATTGTTGGGAGCTCGCAACGCGGCCTGCTCGGCATCCTGCTGGGCCTCGCTGTATTTCTGGCGGGCAAGCTCCGCAATACCTTTCAGAATGAATCCATCGGGCGAATACGGCTGCGCGGCGATGATCTGCTGCGCGGTCTGCAAGACGGCGTCGACATCGCCGCGGCGCAATTCCAGCCCGGAGAGGGCGCGTTGCGCATCGGTCAAGTCAGGACGGAGTCGGACCGCTTCGCGCCATTCGGTTTCGGCACGGGCCTCGTTGTGCTGCTGGGTCAAGGCAATTCCCATCTGGTAGTGAGCGACGGCATTGTCCGGATCATTGCGCAGCGCATTCTGCAGGGAGTCAATGGCGCCACCGGGATCATTCTGGCGAAGTTGTACCTGCGCCTTGTAGACCAGGCCTTCCACGTCGTGCGGGTTGGCCTTGAGGATCTCGTTATTCAGTTTGGTGGCTTCGTCGAGTCGGTTCTTCAGGATCAGTAGCTGGATGTAGTTCTTTTTGACCTGAATGTCTTTGGGGTGATCGTGGTTGAGGGAACTGTATTCGGCGATGGCCTTGTCGAGATCGTTCGTGGCGTAATAGAAATCGCCGAGCATGCGGTAGCCTTCCGGATTATCGGAAAGATCCTTCTTGGTTTGACGCAGGAAGGATTCGGTCTCGTCTTTCTTCCCTTCCTGCATGAGCAGGCGAACCAGGGCGGCGCGTGGCGCGGGATTTTTCGGGTCCACCTCAATGGCGTGCTTGAACTGAAGTTCGGACTCGGGCAGGCGATTGCGCGATTGGTAGAAGCCGCCCAGGGCCAGTTGAGCGTTCATCGCTTTGGGATCGGCTACAGTTGCGTTCTTGAAATTCTTTTCGGCCTCGTCAGGAAGGTTGGAGCGAAGCTGGAGCAGCGCGAGCAGAAGATAGGATTCCGAGCGTTTTGGATCGGCTGCAATGGCCTGCTGCATCTCTTGCATTGCGGCGGCAATATTGTTCTGAGCTGCGTAGTAGTTCGCCCAGGCCTCGTGGGTTTCCGGGTTGTTGGGCTGTTTGTCGCGCAGAATATCCAGGTGAACCTTGGCTTGCTTGAGAGTGTCCTGTACCGGGCTTCCGTCGGGATTTTTCACCGTAACCAAAAGATTAGCGAGATCGGTGTGGGCGCGATAGTTGTCGGGAGCGAGCTCGACGGCACGGGACAATTCCTGAAAAGCACGATTGCTGTCGCCCAGCTTGAGATAGGACTGACCCAGTTGGTAGTAAGCCTGGGCAAAGCGGGAATCGACCTGGATGGCATTGCGGTACTCGATTTCCGCTTCGCGATACTTGCCCTCAGCGAAGTACTTTTCTCCACTCTCGAAATATTTCTGCTTGCGCACGTTGGGATCCCGTGAGCAACCGAATGTGGCGACAAGAAGAGAGCAAGCCAACAGCAGACGAACGGAAACTGAGCGACTCATATCGGATTCTCCACCTGCGGATGGGGAAGGCACACTAAGGCGTGCTTCCACGCAATAAATTTATGATACTGCACGGGGATCGCCGGAAACAGTTACTGCAGTCATACATTTCTGCGACTTCTCTGCATGATTTGCCTGTGAACTGCTCATCAGCGAGGAATGTAAGTTTGTAGCCGCGGGCCGACCTCGTTGACGAAAGGAAGAAGGCGCTGCTGAGCGGCATCTGCAGTTTCTCCGGGGGCAAGCGGAGTCGTGATGCGCACCAGAGACCCATCGCTGCGGTTCATTTTGATGGAATCGGCGACCAGGTAGTACTTGGCCCAGTACTCACTGGCGACGCCGCGGTCATGGGCCCAATACCAGTAGAGAACGACCTGCCGGGACGCTCCTTTGGCGATCAAGTAGCGGGTCGCCGGGAACGGTTCATGCCCGGGCAGGGAAATGGTGATACGGCGGGATTCAACTTGAGTCCAGCCCGCACCGGGCAAGCAGTTCTTCGGGGAGTGGATGGTGTCGCCGGCCCGCTGGCTGCGGAAGTAGGCGATGAAAAGGTCGATATAACGCGCTTGCTCCGGGTCGTGATAGACGCGTAATAAAAAGTCTCCCGGCCCAAGTATGTCGAGGAATTCCTTATCAATCGGCACGTCAGTGCCGCTCCAACCGCCCAGTTGCATCGGGAAATCTTTTAACGGAAGCCGAGGCGGAAACACTTCGCTGCGGGCGCGGGTTTGCAGGAAGATGGCCGCAAGCGCAATCAGCAGGGCCGCGACGACGAAACGCGGAGTGGAACTCCTCATGATTCTCCGCCTTTCTCCGGGAACATAATGCGCACCAGTTGGTGGAATGCGTACAGCATGACGAGCGAGACCACAAAAATGATCCATCCCCAGGAGGCGTGGAAATAGCCTTCGGCGGCGGCCGGGTCCCAGTACTGTACAAGCAGACCCGTGCCGACAATGCGGACATCGTTGGCAACGACCGTGATGGGGATCGCGGCGAAAGCGAGCAACCAGCGTACCCAGAGGCGCTTTTCCATCAGGTATCCGTAGATGATGGCAAGCGTAACCAGAGACATGAGGGAGCGAATGCCGCTGCAGGCCTCGGCCACTTCCAAAGGCATGGCGGGAAGGTTGATCACGTTGCCTTCGCGAAGCACCGGAACTCCCAGAAGAGGAAGGACGGCTGCCGCGACTTGTGAGGCGAGCAATTGCAGGGGGAATGTGATCTGGTTGAAAACGATGGCAGGGATGGGAATCATGAGCTGAAGAAACGCCCATGGGAAGAGCACGGCGCGAAACAGATTCCATCCCATGAAAAGGATTATGAGTCCCGCCAGGACCAGCAACATCGAAGAGCGATCCAGGAACAGCTCTGCTCCTAATCGGCCAACGACCAGCACCGCGAGGCCTGCCAACAGTACGAAGGCGCCGGACCAAGCGGGTCGAGGAGCAATTTCAGCGAGGCGATCCCGCTCCTCCCAGATCACGAATCGCGGAGAAGAGTGGGACAAAGAATCCGTGAGAAAAATTGGGATCGTGCCACCATTGTGCGACCAGATGAACGAGCGTGGGCCAATAGAGCGCGATCGAAATTGCGCTGAGAATCCCCACCTGCCAGAGCGGAATGGCTCGGACGGCCGACCTGGGCGACTTCAAAGGCTCGGTTTGCACTTGCTCGAGTTGCATCGGTTGGTTCACGAGAACCAGCGTCAAGTGGTCGAGGGAACCTTGAGAATATGCGAAACCGTGGACGGGCGCAATCCAGCGAATGGTCACCAAAGATGCTTACTGGGGTAACTTTCGGAGGTTTAGTTCGGAGAAATATGCTGCAAACGTGGAAGACCATGCTACCGGATTGCGGCAGCACTGACCTTAGGGTCAGGGTTGTTGTCCGGGAAAACATTGGCATCCATATGCTCGAGATTCTCCATAGTGAGAAAAAGTTTTCCTACAAGTTCGAAGTCCTAGGTTGAAGTAAGTCTGACCGAGAATCGCAACTTCCCCCCTTGTATGCACTCACGGTTCTAAGACGTTGAAAACATAGGATACAATTGATCATCAGTGCCTGGGCGCCGGAGAAGGCTAGTGGCAACTCCCGTGCTCCCAGGACATTAAGAAGCGGTTCGTCCAGTCGGGGAAAGCTGCATTCCACGGCAAAAGGCAAAAATGGACAAAGTATTGCCCAATATTGGCAAAAGTGGCGAAGGTTCGTCGGCCGAGCCGGCAATGCTTGCGTTTGTTGAAGGTGTCAGCGCGAGCATGCGGCCAGTCGAGGCGGTGATTCGAGAACTCGCCCAGAGCGACGTCCCGGTTTTGGTGCTGGCGGAGCCAGGAGCCGGTAAGCACGCCACGGCGCAACGCATCCACCGGATGTCGCGAAGGAGTACCCAGCCTTTCCGCTGGTTGCAGTGTCTAGGACTCGGCGAGGAGGATCTTGAAGTTCTGCAAGAGCGAGGGGCTGAAGGAGCTCCGCCCAGTGCTGGGACGATCTATCTGCAAGAACTGGCTGATCTAAGTACGGAGTGCCAAGCCCGCTTGTTGGATGCTCTGCCGCAGTCTCCGGGGACCGGAGTGGCTGGTAGCGATCGCGTCCGGCTCATCTGCGGCAGTTCGCGCGATCTGGAGGTGGAGGTCAAGCGGGGGCGGCTCCGCGAGGATCTTTACTACCGTATCAGCGGAGTGTGTCTCCGCCTGCCTCCACTGCGCCAAAGGAAAGAAGACATCGCGTTCCTAATGGGGCACTTCCTTCGCAAGTATGCACGGGATTTTCGCCGCACCGTTCCGGATTTGAGCGCCGAGACCCTGCGTTTGTTCCTGGATTATTCGTGGCCGGGGAACTTGCGGGAACTGGAAGACGCGGCTCGAGTGCTGGTGGCGCTCGGCGATGAGCAAGCAGCCTTGGGTGGTTTGCGCGCTCTCTTGCGGAAGCCGGAAGCGGGCAGCAACAGCACCGGAATTTCGCTGAAAGCGGCGTCGCGGGCGGCCTCGCGGGAGGCGGAGAAGGAATTGATTCTGAATACTTTGACGCGCACACGGTGGAACCGGAGAAGGGCGGCGGCGGAGTTGCAGATCAGCTACAAGGCTTTGCTCTACAAATTGAAGCAGATTGGGTTCGAAGGATACGGAGCATAGTAGCTCCGCGGAGAAAGCATGAAGAAAGCGATGAGACTAGCGGTATTGATGGGAATGGCGCTGCTGACCGCACGCATGCTGGCGCAAAACAGCGGCGCCAACAAGGTTCCGGACAAGGACGGCAAGCCAGCAACTGCGCAGGCTCCGGATGCATCTTCTGATTCCGATTATGTCATCGGAGCGGACGACATGCTGCGGATCTCGGTTTGGAAGGAGCCGGATCTCTCAGAAACCCTGCCCGTGCGCCCCGATGGCAAGATTTCGATGCCACTGCTGAACGACATTCCAGCAGCTGGTTTGACTCCGGTACAGCTCAAGGATTCGATCACAGAGAAGCTGAAGAAGTTCATTGCCGATCCACGGGTGACTGTCGTGGTGACGGCGATGAACAGCCGCCGGATCTTTGTGACAGGAGAAGTCGTGCACTCGGGGCCCATGCCGCTGCTGCCGCATATGACGATACTGCAGGCGCTGTCGCAGGCGGGATTCACACAATTCGCCAATCTCAAAGGGATTTATCTGCTGCGGACGGAAAACGGCAAACAGGAGAAATTGCCGTTTAACTACAAGGATGTCATCAAGGGCAACCACCCCGAACAGAATATTGTCCTGAAACCGGGCGATACGGTGGTGGTTCCGTAAGGAAAGTGATGAGGAAACGTCAGACGATTTGGACCTTTGGCATCCTGGTCTGCGCGCTTAGCGTAGCGTGGGCACAAGATACTCCGACACCGCCGGCAGAACCGACGCCCCCCAGCGGTCAGCAGGAGCCTGTGCCGGCGTATGGTCAGGATAACGCGCCGCCGCCCATCAGCGAGAATCCGCCGTTGTCAGGATTGGATCTCCCTTCGCTGGAGCCGCACACGGCGCCCTTGAGCTATCTGCAACCGGGCGCGACCGTCAGCCAGTCGGTAGAGACAAATGCGGGTAACACTCCGGGCGGGACCGGGGTAAGCGGTGTCAGCCGCGCGCTCGGCAGCATCACGCTGAAAAGACTGTGGAGCAATTATGACCTCGCTCTCGATTACATCGGAGGCTTTGGGTACTACACCTTAGAAGGCCAGGGCTTCAAGGCACTGCAGCAGGGGGATGTCGATCAGAAGATTACATGGAAACGGGGACAATTATCCTTGCGTGACACCTTCAGTTATCTGCCAGAAGGCAATTTCGGCGGGGCTTACGGTTCCATGGGATCGCAGGGAATCGGGTCACTGGGCAGTACATCCTTTGGCATGTTTGCGAACGGCGTTTCCTTGGGAACGCTCGGACTGGAGCCGCGGATTCTGAACGTGAGCATGGCAGATGTCTCCGAGAGCCTCTCGCCCAAATCGACGATCACCGCGGCAGGCGGATACGCCTTCACTCACTTCTATGGGAGTGACGTCACCACCGGAACGACGTTTATCGGCAGTTCGCAAGCCTCGGCACAGGTTGGCTATAACAGAATTCTAACCTCGCACACGCAGATCGCGCTGGTCTATGGGTATCAAGCGTTCGATTTTTCAGTCGCTGGATCGGCATTCCATACTCACATCATTCAAGGGATGTACGGACGCCGCATCTCGGGGCGGATGGATTTGCTGCTGGGAGCGGGACCGCAGTTTACTTTCATCGGCTCGACCTGCACGTTCTTCGATGTGTTATCGGGCAACCCTCATTGCAGCTTTAATCAGAGTGGACAACCGGTGGGATCGATTCCAAACACCAAGATTGGGGTCGCGGCGCAAGGTCGACTGCGCTACAAGTTTACGAAAGCGTCGATGAGTCTGATTTATCAGCGCTACGAAACCAGCGGTTCGGGATTGTTTTTGGGGTCGCAGAGCAACATCATCAGCTTGAATGCGGCGCGGCCGTTGTCGAGGGTATGGGGAGCATTCCTGGACATCGGATATTCCCGGAACGACCGCTTGCAAAACCTGTCGTCTGCGGAATTGGCCACGTGCAATCTACCCGGGCAGACGACGCCCAATCTTCCTCCCTGCCCTGGCGTGAATGCGAATACCGCCAATTACGGTTTTGCGGGGGTTGGCTTGCATCGAGCATTTGGAAAAGATTTTCACGCATTTGGCAGCTACCAGTTCAATGAGCTCTCGTTCGATGAGTCATATTGCATGCCCAACGTTCCGTGCAACCGCATATCGAACCGGAATGTTTTGACATTTGGATTGGATTGGACTCCCCGGCCGATCCGGATTGACTGATTTCGCGGCCTCACGCGTTTCTACCTTGCACGCAAGCAAGAGAGGGACATGGGCCAGAAGGAATACGAACATGATTCAGAATCGCGAATTAACGATGGACGATTATCTGCAGATGTTGCGCCGCCGGGCCAAGGTGATCCTGATCCCGGTGGTATTCGCCACTTTGCTGGGATATCTGGCTTACCTCGTGGCGAACCGTTATTTCGCCAAGTACACGTCACAGTCGACGATCCTGGTGGAAGGGCAGAAGGTCCCGGAGAACATGGTGCAGCCGGTCGTCTCCGAGGATCTGGCGGCGCGGATGGCCACGCTGCAGCAGCAGGTGTTGAGCCAGACCAACCTGCAGCCGGTGCGTAGAGCGCGTCTTCCCGGGTAGGAACAACCAGGAGGTCGGCGACTAGGTGGAATGATCCGGCTGAATATGACAGTGGAGCAGGTTCCCACGGACCTGTTGCAACTGGGCGCGAAGAGAAGGCCGGGTACTGGGGCAACTCGGGGGGATTCTATGTGTCAAGTTACACCGCGCCGCAACCGCGGGAGGCGCAGCAGATTTGCAACGAGCTGACGACTCTGATGGTGAATGAAAACGCTAAGTCGATTGCAGGCGGCGGCCAAGGGAACGCAGCGACGTGTTGAGCAAGGGAATCGAGGACGCGAAGCGCAATCTGGATGATCTGGATTCCAAACTGGCGGCTTTCAAGAAGCAGTACGTGGGACAGCTCCCGGGCGAAGAAGAGAACAACCTGAAGATCCTGATGGGACTGAACTCGCAATTGGAAGCGAATACTCAGACCTTGAACCGTGCGCAACAGGACAAGGCGTACACCGAATCAATGCTGGCCCAACAGTTGGGCGCGTGGAAGTCTTCGCAATCATCGACCAACCCGCAGACGTTGGAAAAACAGTTGTCGGAATTGCAATCGGAGTTACTCACTCTGCGGTCGCGCTATACCGACGACCATCCGGACGTGATCAAGACGAAAGCTGATATCGCTGAAGTGAAACAGAAGCTGGCGGAAATCAACAAGGCTTCCTCGGATGGTTCGGATACGAGCAACGAAAAAGCTTCAGCGATGGAACCGCCGGAGATCCGCCAACTGCGGTTGCAAGTGCACCAGTACTCGGACCTGATTGCGGCGGCTACACGCGACCAGAAGAGATACCAGCAGGAGATTGCGGTTTACCAGGGCCGAGTGTCTCTAAGTCCGGCGGTTGAGGAGCAGTACAAAGGGCTCACGCGCGATTACGAGAACGCGACCAAGAGCTATCAGGATTTGTTGGCCAAAAAAAGTGCGGCCGATTTGACCGTAAATATGACCAATCAGGCGCAGGGCGAGCAGATGACTCCTTCTGAATCCCGGCGAACCTGCCGGACTCGCCGAGCTTCCCCAATCCTTTGCTCTTTTCTGGCGGTCGGGCTGGGAGCAGGCCTGGCGCTGGGTATTGGTCTCGCGATGTGGCTGGAGCTGCGGGATAACGCCATTCGCACCGAGGCCGACGCCGAGGCTGCTCTGGATCTGCCTCTGTTGGCAGCGGTTCCGTGGGTGGGAGTGATGGCCGCAGAAAATGGGAACGGCAAACTCAAGTTCTGGAATCGGAACAAGAGTCCAGACGAGCATAACGAAACGGTTGGCGTTTAAGCGAAGCAGACTCCGAGGACAGCCATGTACAAAGAGTTCTATGGACTGCGGGCAAACCCGTTCAATGTCAATCCGGACCCGCGTTATCTGTTTTTGACGCGGCACACGGAGGAGGCGCTGGCGTGTTTGACCTATGGAATCCAGAGCCGCAAGGGCTTTGTGCTGCTAACGGGTGAAGTGGGGACGGGCAAAACCACCCTGATCAATAAGTTGCTGGAATGGCTCCGTCTGCAGCAAGTGGCCACGGCATTTATTTTCAACTCCCGCCTGAACGTGCCGCAGTTTCTGGACTACATGATGGCGGACTTCGGGATTCCGTGCGACTCGAAGGCGAAGAGCCAGATCCTGCTTCGACTCTACAACTGGCTGCTGGACCGCTACCGGGCGGGAGAGACGGCGGTGCTCATCGTCGACGAGGCGCAGAATCTTACGGATGAAGTGCTGGAAGAGATCCGCATGCTGACCAACCTGGAGACGTTCACGGAAAAGCTTCTGCAGATCGTTCTGGTGGGGCAGCCGGAACTGGAGCAGAAGTTGAAGCAACCGCAACTGCGGCAATTGCGACAGCGTCTGACGCTGCGCGCAAAGACGCATGCGCTGACGCTCGATGAAACGAAAGCCTACGTGCAGCAGCGCTTGCGCATCGCCGGCTCGAATGGGCAGCAGATTTTCGATCCGGAGGCGCTGGTATCGATCCACCGCTACGCGTCCGGGATTCCACGCGTGATCAACCTGCTATGCGAGCACTGTCTGGTGAGCGCGTTCGTCGATCAGCAGAAGGTGATCGGGCCGACGGTAGTGGATGGAGTAGCGCGGGATTTCGATCTGGGGGACAACACGACGTCAGGGGCGCTCCAGGGCCCGCCACCCAGCCCGACTGCTGAGAAGTTCGATCTTGTGGACGCGTTACGTTCGCTGGCTACCTTAGCCGATCGTTTGCGACAGGAAGATAAGGACCTCCCCGAGGAAAGGAAACTATGAGCCGAATTCATGAAGCCTTGAAGAAAGCCGAGCAGGAGCGGGCAGCGAGCCAGGGAGGTGCGGTGCAGCCCAACTTCGCGACGACGCCGGTGGCCGAGCCGCCGGTTTTTGCAGATGCACCGGCGACAGTGCCGCCGTCGGCCATGTCGCACGCCGCGATGCCCGCCTTTGGCACTCCGTTCAATACGGACACTCTGCTGGCCCGCTGCGCGCAATTGGAGTGGAAGCCGGATCCTGCGACCATGCTGTTCCTGAACGGGGACGACGGAGCCCGCGGCACGGAAGAATTCCGTACCCTGCGTTCGCGACTGTATCACTTGCGCGAGAAGATGCCGCTGAAGAAGTTGCTGGTGACCAGCGCGCTGCCCAAGGAAGGCAAGTCATTCATGTCATCGAACCTGGCGCAAGTCATGGTGCGGCAGCATGGACGGCGGGCGCTTCTGATCGACGCCGATTTGCGCGCGCCGCGTTTGCACACGATGCTGGGAACGACCTCCGATCCCGGACTGTCCGATTACCTGCAGGGAACGAATGACGAGTTTTCCATCATGCAACGGGGTCCACTGGAGAATCTTTTCTTTATCCCCAGCGGCACTGGGGCGGCGGATCCGGCTGAACTCGTAGGGAATGGTCGGCTGAAGCTCTTGTTACAGCGAGTCGAGCCGCTTTTTGACTGGATCATCATTGACTCGCCACCTGCAGTTCCAGTTTCGGACGCCAGCGTATTGGCGAAAGCGTGCGATGGAGTTCTGATGGTGGTGCGTTCGAATTCGACACCGTTCGATCTCGCTCGCAAGGCTCGGCAAGAGTTTCCGGACCAGGCCCTGGTCGGAGTGGTGCTCAATGGTACTCGTGAGGACGCATTGCCCTATGCCCGCTATTACTACGAGTCATACCAGAAGAAGGCCATCACGACCACGACCAAGGTCTAGGGAGAAGTAGAACGTGATCCGGCTTTTCAACGTCTATTACCCGATCCGAACGCTGGTGCTTCTGGTAGTAGAGGCCCTGATTGTGGGGTCCTCTTTTCTACTGGCGACGCTTTGGCTGAATCCGGAGACGAGTTGGATTCTGCTGAATGTCGAGGGCGGGTATTGGAAGATCGTCTGCGTCACGGGAATCGTGCTGATGCTGTCCCACGGCTTGGATCTGTACGACTCCTCTGGGCTGGGCGCCAAATGGGATCAGATCTTTCGCTTGTTCCTCGCGCTGTCGCTGGTGGCATTTTCCCTGGCCGCCGTCGACTTCATCTACTACCACTTTCTGCCGGGCAGGGTGTTCCTCCCGGGAGTGAAGTGGGGCATGGTGTTCTTGGCTGTCATGCTTCTTGGTTGGCGCGGAGCCTATGCCTGGCTTGTGCAGCAGCCCTATCTTCGAGAGCGGGTGTACGTATTGGGCACAGGTGAGCGCGCAGAGCGCTTGCTGACCGGACTGCGGGAGCGCTCGGGGCTGGGAATCGACGTTGTGGGATGGACGGGAGACATTGAGGGCGAGTTGACGCGGGAAACCGTTGCGTCGCACCTGGTTGGGCTGGCGAAGGACAAAGGCGTGCATCGAGTGATTGTCGCGATGACGGACAGGCGCGGGACACTTCCAGTGGAAGAATTGCTCGACATGCGGCTGGCCGGCGTCAAGATTGAGGAGGCGACCTCCTGGCTGGAAAAGATCAACGGGCGAATCGAAGTGGAGCAGCTTTATCCGAGTTGGCTGATTTTCGCCGACGGCTTCCGCTTTAGCTCTTTCTTTCGGCTGGTGCGGCGGGCGCTGAGTTTTTCGGTCGCGCTGATCGGACTTGTGATTGCGCTTCCATTGATTCCGTTCATTTGGCTGGCGGTGAAATTGGGCTCTCCGGGTCCGGCGCTCTACCGGCAAAAGCGAGTCGGGCGGGGCAATTCAGAGTTTACTTGCTATAAATTCCGCACCATGCGTCAGGATGCGGAGGCTGACACGGGGGCGACGTGGGCAGCCGATGACGACCCGCGTATCACCCAGGTGGGGAAGTTTCTGCGGGTGTCGCGGCTGGATGAGATCCCCCAGTTATGGTGCGTGTTGAAAGGCGATATGCATTTCGTCGGACCGCGTCCAGAGCGGCCAGAATTTGTGGAGTGGCTGAGTCACGAGATTCCGTACTACGGCGTGCGTCATATGGTGCGTCCGGGAATCACTGGCTGGGCGCAAGTGCAATACAAATACGGCAACACGCTCGATGATGCGCGCGAAAAACTGCAGTACGACCTTTTCTACATCAAGAACGCTTCTGTGGGGCTGGATCTCCTGATTTTGTTCCAGACGATCAAAATTGTTCTGCTGGGCCGGGGCGCAAGATGATGGGAGGGGATCGAAAATGCCATCGCTAATCGGTCAGCGGAACGAGGCGGCGCCTCAGCAGCGATCACCGTTTGGCTATTGGGTGATGGTGGCCTTCTCTTTTCTATATTTTTTCAGACCGGGCGACATAATCCCTGGCCTTAGCATGTTGCACATGGCGAGGATCACGACCATATTGGCGATCCTGGCACTGTTGCTGGGCAAGAAGGCGCGTCCTAAGACCCTTCCTCTTGAAATAAAGATCATTTTCGCCCTGTTTGGCTGGCTGATCCTGTGCATTCCATTTGCTTTCTGGCGTAGTGGAAGTGCAGCCATAGTGCTAATTGAATTTTCCAAGATCGTCATTGTCACGCTAACGCTTATATTGACGGTGACCAACCTGGTGGAGTTGCG
The DNA here is from genome assembly GCA_963788555.1 of uncultured Acidobacteriaceae bacterium. Taxonomy (GTDB): domain Bacteria; phylum Acidobacteriota; class Terriglobia; order Terriglobales; family Acidobacteriaceae; genus Sulfotelmatobacter. Next base: position 127,905 of record CAWBHM010000015.1, read on the forward strand.
GCGTCTGATTGCGGTGCAAGCTTTGGGTGTGGCGCTGATGACGATTGCAGCTGCGATCGTGAACAACAGAATGCAGGGACGCCTGGCCGGGGTGGGCGATGCGTTGTTGTCCAATCCAAACGATCTGGCCATGAACGTCGCGTTGAACTGGCCGCTGTGCCTGGCTTTTCTCCTGACGGCACGCGGAATAGTGAAGAAAGTGTTCTGGGTAGTTCGCCATGCTGGTTATGATTTATGCGTTGGTGGAGACGTATTCGAGAGCCGGCTTCATGGCTCTGGTGGTGGCAATCGTATTTTGCCTCTGGGATTTTGGAATTCGTGGTCGACGGGCCTACATGATTGGAATCGCGGTACTGTGTTTGATGGGCGTGTTGGTGATCGCCCCGGGGAATTACGTTAAGCGTTTGGAAACGCTGTTCGGGAGATTCCAAGAGGGAGATTACGACCGCGGTTCGGCCGAAGCCCGCAAGGCACTGCTGATCAAGAGCCTGCAGGTCACTGCGACCCATCCGGTATTTGGAGTGGGGCCGGGAAATTTCCCGTCTTACACAAATTTATGGCGCGTCACTCACAATACCTACACGCAGTTTAGTGCGGAGTGCGGCATCCCGGCCTTGATGATGTTCTTTCTTTTGATGTGGAGGGCGATCCTCAACCTGCGATATTTGCGCAGACTACCATCCACCCCCGAAACGGAAGAGGTTCATTTGTATGCCAATGCGCTCACGGCCTCGTTCGCCGCTTACCTTTTAGGAGCGTTCTTCTCCAGCAGTGCGTATGAACTGTTTCCTTATTACATCGTCGTGTATACGACTCTGCTGTACCGGTTAGAGTTTAAGGAACCGGAATCGAAGTCCACCAAGCCGCTTCGGACTTCGCTTGCTATTCGTCCGCGAGTCTACACTCCCGTGTGAGCGCGGGACTGTTGTCCTACGGTTGGTGGTGCTGGTGAAGGTTTATAAGACTGACCATTCTCTCCAATGCAGATTTCAGAAAGCACAATGAAAGGGAATCGGATAGGGGGTCCTCGGAGTAAGGCCCCAGTCTTCGTTTTGGGTTGCGGCCGGTCGGGCACAACGTTGCTGTATCACATGATCCTGTCCTCGGGGAATTTTGCGGTTTACCGGACGGAATCCAATGTCATCAACTTGCTAGAGCCACGATTTGGCGACCTCAGTGTGGCACGCAACAAACGGCACCTTCTCGATGCGTGGTACAACAGCCGTCTGTACACGTTGTCGGAACTGGAAAAGGCCCCACTGGAAGAAAGAGTGATGGCGGAGTGTAAGAACGGCGGTGACTTCCTCCGCATCGTCATGGAGGAGATGGGTCGCAAACAAGGAATGGAACGATGGGCCGATAACACTCCTGAGCATTTGCTTCACCTGCATCGAATCAAAGAGACGATCCCTGAGGCGCTGATCATCCACATTATTCGCGACGGCCGGGACGTGGCGCTTTCTACCGCGAAACAGGGTTATATCCGTCCGCTACCGTGGGACAAGAGCCCGTTCGTGATGGTCGCGGGCTTGTATTGGGAGTGGATGGTGAATAAGGGCCGCAAAGACGGGCGTGATCTTGGCCAGGATTATATCGAGGTGAGGTTTGAAGAGCTGCTTCGGAATCCGCGGGAGACTTTGGCGAAACTTGGTTCCTTCATCGATCACGACCTCGACTATGACCGCATCCTGAGAGTGGGAATCGGTTCCGTCAGCGCTCCCAACTCTTCTTTCAAGGAGGGCTCCTCGGAAGCATTCAATCCCTCAGGCCGCTGGAAAAAAGGCTTCACGCCGGAGAACCTATCGATGTTCGAAGGGCTGGTAGGGGGAACACTGAAAGAGCTGGGATACGGACTGGGAACAACGAACCAAAGTGAATTGGAGCGTGCTGACCTGAAACTCATGCGGGCAAGCTACCGGCTTTTCTTCGACAGCAAGCTCTATCTGAAGGCGAAGACCCCATTGGGACAACTACTGGTGACGCGGGATTTGTCCTGGATCTGAAATAGTCTCCTGTCGGATTCACGGTCGTCTCGCTCGATCTTCTGGAAAGCGGTATCCTGAAATCTCCTCTGAACTAGCTTCACCGCGTTAATTCCACATAAAAATCGAGCACCGCTTTCAGGTTGCTGTCGTCATTACGGGACGAATCTTGACGGGAAGCAGGATGGGTTAGTGTCTCCTCAATAGCGTGCAAAAGAGCGGTCAAGTCTGACTTGGGAATCAGGTGGACGCCGGCGGGCCGCATCCCATTATCGCTGGCGATTACTGGAGTACCGACGTGAAGTGCCTCGCGAACCGATACGGCATCGCCATCGTAGAGCGTGGTGCGCAACATTACATTTGCCCGTGCGGTCGCTTGCATGGTCGCGGCATGCGGGACATCGCCGCAAAGCAGGATGTGTTGTGCGTACGGCTGTGCGTCAATTTTGTTTCGCAACTCTTGCTCGAGACTTCCCGACCCAATTAAGACCAACCCGGCTTCAGGAAACTCCTGGCGGACGTGGCCTAGTGCTGAGATTTGCAAAGGCAGGTCATACTCCGGCTCCAGCAGTCCGACCGAAATCAGCACCGGGGAGTGGGTCTTCAAGAAAGAAGCGAGCGGTTCGGGCAACACAGATGAGGCGGAATCCTCGGCCAGAAAAGAATGGGGATAAATCAAACGGGCTCGGGTTGGCGATACGCCCAGCCGCTTTAGAAAACCGATGATTTCTGGATTCACTCCAATCACACCCTGGAAACGGCGGAGCACGAATCCAGCCAAAGAATTTGGACCGATCGACGCGCCCTCGGGAGTAGAGGGATATCCCCCGGAGTGAAACGTCATAACCGACTTGCTGCCCGGCAATAGGGTGCAGATAAGACCTAGGCCGAGAAGCCTGCGGGTTAACATTCCTCCGACATGGAGGTGGATGATGTCGTAATCCAATTGCAGGAGAAGGCGCACCAGTCCAGCCGCAGTCTTGGGATAGTACACGTCACCGCCATCGCGCCTGCGATGCCGGGTGATGTTGATCACCGAGCAGCGTATGCCTTGGCGACGCAGGAAAGTGCGGATCGCTACCAGGTTGCTCTGCACTCCACCGTGTGGCGGTGGATAGGGACCTAGCTGAAGCACATTCATCGTGGTGTAGTGAGGAATTCTTCGAGGTCGATGGAGCAAGGCACGTGCTCACGCGCCGACCGCAGCATGCGCAAGCATCCCAAGGTGGAGCGTACTCCGTCGCGTACCGTGACATCGGGCTCCTGGCCTTGCTTCAGCGCGGCAAAAAAAGCTCTCATCTGGGCCTCGTAGCCTTTTTCGGCAAACCAACTGGAACTCCTGGAGACCACTCTGGTTTGTGTGCTCGAACGTTTGAAATCCTCCGCTGTGGCTCCGAAACCGATGCCAAATGCTTCTACTCGCTCGCCTCCCGAAGTGTTGCTTCCGATAGTGCAATAGGTAAGACTTGCGATGGAGGCATCGGCAAAACGAAAGCTGGCAACCAGATTGTTTTCGCCAATCGGATCCTTCTTGCCGGTGGGAAGGGAATAGGCTGAGACTTCGATGGGTTCACTCTCGAGCAGCCAGTACATCAAATCGACAAAATGACAGGCCTCGCCCAGAATGGCGCCGCCGATTGCGGGATCGGCCATCCAATAGGAGCCGGTGATTCCGGGCGAATTGATCCGACAATTCAATACTGCGGGACCGTTACGCTTCGTGAGTTGTTTCTTCAACGCGATGTAGGTTGGCGCGTAGCGCCGGTTGAAGCCCACACTCAGCTGTTTCCCGGTTTCTGCGACTGCTTGGGACAGTTCGCGGCATTCGTCCTCTGTGAGGGCCATCGGCTTTTCGACAAAGACGTGCTTTCCTGCCTGCAGGGCCGCGAGCGCTTGTGGGGCGTGCTGCTGGTTACGGCTTACGATCACGACGGCCTGGATTCCCGGATCGTTGAGAATCTCGGCATAATCGCTCGCACAGTATTCCGCTCCAAAACGCAGCGCATAGCTCTTTCCGCGTGCTCCGCTGGAGGAATGGATAGCGCGCAAACGCACGTCCGGTGTCTTTTTAAGGTTCGGTAAGTGGGCCCAGCGCGCGAGATTGCCAGCGCCAACCAGAGCGACGCCAATTGCCGAGGTCCCGGTTGGGGGAACATTCACTTCCACTCTGCGTGTCGGTTGAAATTCCGCGAGGGGGGCAGCCGTGTCGGCAGCGGGATACTTCACCACGACTGCCAAGCTATTGGCTGCGGGATCCATGATGACTTCATACGCCTTGGGCGCGTCTTCAAGGGGAAAGCGGTGGGTGATCAGAGGATCGATCTGTACTCGGCCCTGCGCCACCAGCCGGAGGAATTCTTCCATGTTCCGATTTTCCGTCCAGCGGACGTAAGGGAGCGGATAATCCTGGCCCTTACGTTCATAGGCAGGATCATAGCTTCCAGGCCCGTAAGCGCGGGCCATTAGCACCTGAATCTCTTTCAGATAAGTCTCGTACCAGGGAAAGCTCAACACGACGGCGCCGACATCCACGATGCGCCCACGATCGCGGCAGATATCGACCGCGACGCGGCACGGAGCGTCAGACTTCGCGGCGGCAGCGATGATCACACAGTCCACTCCGACACCGTTGGTCAATGATTGAATCTGCCCCGGCAACTCCGAGCTTCCGACCAGCGCGACGTCGGCGCCGAGTTGGCGCGCAAGAGCGACACGATCGGGGCGCAGATCGGTCGCAATGATGAAGCCGCCTTGCAAGCGCGCGAGTTGGGCAACCAGCTGACCGACGAGGCCGAGACCAATGACTGCAACTCGTTCTCCCAGAGAAATATTGGCAATGCGCACTCCATTGATTGCGATGCTTCCCAGCGTGGTGAAACACGCGTGCTCGAAGGGGACGTCGCCAGGGATTTTCGCAACCAGATTGCGCCCGACAATGACCGTTTCTCCATGCCCGGTTCCTTCGCCACCATAGGCGACACGATCTCCGATTTCGAGATCGCTAATCGTGTCATGTTTCTCGACGACAAAGCCTGCGCCTGAATATCCCAATACCGCATATTCGCTGAATTTGGCTCTGACTTCGGCCAGGGTACCGAGCGGGCCCTGGGACTTAACCGCATTCCAGAGTTTTGTAAGTTGGGAAGGATTGTCGGCAACCGCCTTAAGAACTCCTTCCTGGTGGATGCTGGCAGTTTCGGTTCCGCTACTAATCAGCGAATAGATCGGCCTGATCAGGACGTGATGTGGAGTAACAAGTGGGTCCGGAACCTCGTCAACGATGATGTCCTTAAGCCCTTTTCGGAGAATCTGTTTCATTCGAGACCCGGATCGTTCCAGAATCAGAGCGCGATTCGCCATTGCCGACGGCGGCGTTTGCCGTAAATATAACAGAGGCAGTTCGGCAGTCCCAGATTACATCGGACACCGTTCGTTGCCGCATGGGAAGAACAGAGTAGACCGCAGCCTCAGGGCGCAACTCCCTGGGTAGCAGAGTTTAATGCGTCGATATCAGCCCCAATGTCTTTGCCGTCGGTCCCGGCCTTGCGATAGGGGCTGGAAGGCGCAAGCCGGTAGTCGCCGCCATTGCCATCCTGGAAGTTGGTGAACTTCACGGCCTTCCAGTCCTTGGGGAAGAACTGTTCACAACTCTTCGCCGCGCCGCACTGAGGAGTCTTCGGGTACGGATCACCCGGAAGCTTCGGCTTATCGTTAGTTTGCACGATTACGTTGTGGTCGAGAATCCAAGACTGTCCGAAGCAGAGCTTCATCGCTCCGAGCGCGCCGTCTGGAGTGACACAGGTGGGACGTCCGCCGCCGCGCGGCACGGCATGGACCCCGCGATCGCCCGTTCCTACAAGATTGTTGCGGAAGGTAAATCTTTCGATCGTCACCGTGGGTTCATCGAACGTGACCAGAACGCCAGAACCGGTTGGGAAACCGGTATTGTGCTCGATCACCAAATCATGCGGCCAATTGGTTTCCTGGTCCGTGCCAATCGACCAAAGCCATCCATTAGCACAGCAGTCACCGGGAGCGTAGGTCTTGGTGTTGATATCCTCAAAAACGTTGTCGTGAATATTCACGTTATAGATAGGGCCGGAGAAGAAGCGGCAATGACCGGTGCCAGTACCGTTTTCTCCCTGGCAAGTGGTCGCTGTGGTCGCGGCAATGCCGATTCCGTTTACGGCGTGGCGAACGATGTTGTAACGAAACGTCAAGTCGTGAACGGTGCAAGTGGGGCACGTGCCATATTGATTCTTCGGGTAAAGCAGGATCGCGGTGCCCTTTTGAGCCTGAGCCCAGCTGTTTTCGAAAATGTTTCCTTCAACCAATTCGCGGACCGAATTCTTGGTTTCGTAGAGGTTCTTGACCCCAAACTGGGTGCCAAAGTAACTGGGGTGTTTATGCCACCAGATGAGGGGCTTTGAGACGTAATTGCGGCGAAACTCGATGTCCGACAAGGTGGTCTCGGCGCGGCCGCCTCCCCATAGGACATTTTCACCGGAAGCCTCAAGGAAGTTGTTCACAACCTTGACTGGGCCAATTCCGGTCACCGAGCCGATGGCAGACGAGTCGGCTCCGATCGCGGACGTCTTGGAATGAATGTCCGAGACGAAAGAGTCGACAACCGCAACGAATGAGCTGGAGTCGAATTCGACGCCCTTGATGTCCTCGCCGAGGGGAGAGCCGTGAATCCAGCAGCGGTCGAAAATGATGTGATTTGCGTTTTTCAAAAGCACCAGATCATAGAAGCCGCCCGCTGCGCCGTTGGCTCCTGTGTCGGCGATTTCAAGACCGATAAATCGATAGTGATTGGCGCCGTCATCGTTCGAGATGATTCGGTTTTGCCCGTGGGACCCCGCAATCCGTGCCATCACATTTTGGGCGGACGCACAGGTGAATGCGGGCCGCGCAGGAAGACTGGGAACTCCTGCATAGCAAGGAACGATGCGAGTTCCTTCTTTGGGCAGATTGGCATCAGGAGCACCGGTGCGAATCACGATCCAATGAGCGTCGTCACATGGCTTCGAGGGTAAGGAAAAAGATCCGTCGAAACTAGCCCCGGCCTCGAGTTCGATCGTATCGCCGCAAGCCGCACGATTCAGGGTTTTCAGCACAGAATCGCCGGTTTTCACGTTCCAGACTTTCCCCGGCGCGGGCGTATCGGTCAGGGCGGTCTTGACGTAGACCCTGGGGAGTTCCGATGGGCCGTCGAAGTTGCCTCCGCTCTGGCCCGCCAGTCGGGCGGAAGAGAGGAACAACAGCATTATTAATGTCAGAAAAGTAGCGAAAGCTTTTGGATCTCTACGATCTGAATTCTGTCCATACCCCATAGTCAATACAGTTTAGCCGCAATCTTGCCACGCAAGGCACAAGGGTAAGAGGTTCGCGAGGCGGATTGCAGAGAGTGACGAAGAGTCTTCTGAGGCTCATTATACATACCCAATACCTTCCTATCGACCGACGCCTTCGGCGCTCCATGGACGAAGGGTTGAAGCCTTCTCACCGAAAGGTTGCTGTTGGAGTCATGCGATATACTCACAAAAAGTGGACCATCCCCTCGAAAATATTGTTGCAATCGCACGAGGCCGGGCTGCGTACGAGTCGTGCAACGACCGGGATGTTGCTCCCGAGATCGGCGGGGCCACTAGTACAGCGGAAGGTGCTCTCCACCAGTTGTTTCGTACCTGGCGTCTCGATCTGAACCGTTACGGTACACCGGATTGGAACCCTTTAGCTGCTTTGATTCCGGCGGGTTCCAGGATTGTCATGAAGCCGAACTGGGTATTCCACCAGAACCAGCGGCATCCGAGCCTGGACTGTCTGGTGACTCATAGCAGCATCATTGAAGGTGTCGCAAAGTATGTTGGCCTGACGAGACCTGCGCGAGTGACGATCGGAGATGCTCCGATTCAGGGTTGTGACTTCGAACGGTTGCGAATCGAGGCAGGCATTAACGGACTCGTGGAACGACTGCAAGCGTGTGGCCTGCAATTCAGCATCACAGATTTTCGACGCACTATCCGTACCGGTAACTCTCTGGTGCAAGAGCGGGCGGAGGGAGTTCGCAGTCTGGAACACTTTGTCCTGTTCGATCTCAAAAACGATAGCTTACTCGAATCTTTGGCGGATGATGCCAGCAAGTTCCGAGTGACGATGTACAACCCGGACTTGTTGCGGCGAACACACGCAGCCGGCCGACATCAATATCTCATCGCAAGAGAAGTCATTGAAGCGAATGTGGTGGTCAATCTGCCGAAGCTAAAATCTCACCGAAAAGCATGCGTGACCGGCGCTCTAAAAAATTTAGTCGGCATCAATGGCAACAAGGAGTACTTGCCCCATCATCGCAAGGGAGGCTCAGAGAGCGGAGGGGACTGCTACATCGGCCGGCCTGCGTGGAAGTGGGGAGCTGAAGAGTTGCGCGATGCTGCGAATCGGCGCGATCCCGGCGCGACTCAGGCAGCGCTCTCGTGGATGGCCGGAACGGCCGAACGAATTGCGGCGCGACTCGGGGCGGATGAGAATCTGGAAGGATCCTGGTATGGAAACGATACGATTTGGCGCACGTGTCTCGATCTGCAAAGGATCCTTCGCTACGGCAAGCTTGATGGCAGTCTCGCTGCCACGCCACAACGTACGGTCATCTCAATTACCGACGCGCTTATCGGTGGGGAAGGAGAAGGTCCTTTGGGCAATACGCCCGTGCCCAGTGGTTTCGTGACGGGCGCGCTCAATCCTGCGGCGGCGGAATGGATCCACGCCCGCTTGATGGGATTCGATCCAAAAAAGATTCCGCTGATTCGCGAGGCGTTCGGGAAATTCTCGTATCCCTTGGCCGATTTCCCGACCGAATTCATTCGCGTTTGGGTGGGAGAAGAGGACAAAAGTACGGCAGAGATTCTTCCATTCGAAGGACGGGCTTTTGTTCCACCGCGAGGCTGGCAGGGTCACTGCGAACTGAGCGAAGCCGGACCGGTGACAGCTACGGAATCCACGAAGCCAACGTTCATTCGGGTAACAGAGTAGCCATGGTTCCTCGATCGGTCAGCAGACTATGGTGGCACCGATACCTCAGGCGAAACGCGACATCTTGGGACGACCTTGATGGTTTTCCGCGGCTCAGTCCGGATGAGCAGCGCAAGAACCTTGGCGAGCGACTCCTGAAGCAGGTACGCTACTTTGGCACGCGGGCAGACGCGCTTCCAGAGTGGCGCGAAGCGGCTCGGATCAAGGATTCCGAAGATCTGTGGCGCATCTGGCCAGACTTGCCGGTTGTCACCAAAAATGATCTTCGCAACCGCTTTCCAGCGGCGGAGATGGGGCGGCGTTTTGGTATTGCGGGTCAGGCGAACTGCACGGGTGGCTCGACGGGCGAGCCCGTCCACTTCTTTCATGATGCGGGAATGGTGAGAAGCATCTTGGCGGCTGTGACGTTCAGCGGGCTTCGCATGGGTTGGGTTCCCGGCATGCCCACCATCATCATCTGGGGATCCGAACGGGACGTTAAGAAACAAGCGACGGTCCGCAATCGGGTGCACGGACGCCTGCGAAATCAGTTTCTGGTGGACGGCTACAACCTTTCGGACCATACAGTTGAACGAGTGTTTTCGCAGCTTGGGAACGGTCCGGTTGCCATATCAGGATTCACTTCTATGCTGGAATTTGTCGCCCGGCGTGCGCTGGAGACGATGAGAGAGGTACAACCCGGAACAGTTCGCACTGCCTGGAATGGAGGCGAGACATTGTTTCCCGAACAGTGCGAGCTTTTTCGGCAAGTGTTCAAGGTGCCACTTTTCAATCGCTATGGGGGGCGTGAGCTGTCGGTGATGGCTTGTCAGTTCGAGGAGGGACAGCCACTGCACGTCATGCGCCCGTGGCTCTTGCTGGAAATCCTCGACAGTCGTGGCCGTCCTGCCGCGCCGGGAGAAATCGGGCGTCTCGTGTGGACTAGTACAGTCTGCCGAGGAACCCCCTTCCTTCGTTACGATGTGGAAGATCTGGGTACTTTTCGGGCCTGTGATGCGACCGAGTCCGGGATAGGGGCTATCCATGAACTTCATGGGCGAGTGGGTGGACTGCTCGAACTTCCGGGCGGGAAGAAGATCAGCAATCTGTATTGGAATCACTTTTTTAAAGAGATTCAAGAGGTCGCCCAATTTCAGGTGATTTTGAGCAAAGATGGCAGCCTGCAAATCCTTCTTCGAGGAGATGGTTTTTCGCAGGAGAGGGACGGGGCGGTTCGCGGGTTGCTTGCCCACTTTTTGGGGGATACGCAGTTTCATCTCAAATGGGTGGAGAGTATTCCTCGAACCAAAGAGGGGAAATTGGTGCAGGTTTATCGAGAAGTTTGAGCAACGGGCGCGGGATGTAGGTTGCTACAGACGTGGGCTGGCGAGAATCAGTCGCCTTTCTTCTCCAGAAAATGCTAAGACCTATTCGGCGAGCGATATTGCGTCTACAACGGAGCGCAGGTGTTTTTCGCGTGCTAGCAGACAGCGATTGGCGTAAGAATCGCCTTTTAATTCTTTGCTATCACGGAATCTCCCGCACCGATGAGCACTTGTGGCGGCCCACTTTGTATATGCAGCCTGAGGTTCTTCGACAACGGTTGGAGATTCTAAAGAATGGCCGCTACAACGTGTTGCCTCTGGGAGAAGCTATTCAGCGACTGCAAGCCGGAGACCTGCCTTCAAGGAGCGTTGCCATCACGTTTGATGATGGAGGCTACGATTTTTACGCCGCAGCTTTTCCGGTAATCAAAAGCTTCCTGTTTCCCGTTACCGTCTATCAAACTACCTACTACGGCGATCGCCAATTACCGATCTTCAATCTGGTGTTTTCGTACCTGCTGTGGAAGCGGCGGGACAGCGTGGTGAAAGGCGGAGCAGCATTCGGACTCAACGACTCTCTGGACTTGACCACCGAAAGCAGGCGAGCCCAGATTGTTCGAACGTTGGTGCTCAACGCAGAGGCTAGTAATTTAAGCGCCCTGCAGAAGAGTGAATTGGCAGCCAGGTTAGCGAGGTTTCTAGAGATTTCATACGACGAGGTCGTCGCGAGCCGGATATTCCAAGTGATGACGCCCTCCGAACGAGCGGAGCTTGCGACGCAGGGAGTCGACTTCCAGTTGCACACGCACCGGCACCGAACTCCGCTCAGCGAAGATCTATTCCGCAAAGAGATTCGGGACAACCGCCAGGGGTTGCGGGAGTTGGGCCAAAAGGCCATTCATTTTTGTTATCCGAGTGGCGTTTACCGGCCCGAGTTCACCGGGTGGCTGCAAAGGGAAAATGTAGTTTCCGCAACCACGTGCGATGCTGGGTTGGCCAGTCGGCAAAGCAATCCTTTTCTGTTGCCTCGTCTGGTCGACACGGCGGCCCGCAGTGCCGTTGAATTTGAGGCATGGCTCGCTGGTGTCCCTTCTTTGCTCCCAGTCCGCAAAACAGCCGCTCGGATTCCTCCGGCTGCAGCGGGCAGAGTATCCCAGGTCAACGAGTTGTCAGAATCCACTTTCGTTAAGGGAAGCCGGGAGGATTAATTGGCACGAGTGTTGGTGCTGGATGGGCATAGTCCAGGCGGGCTGGCGTTTACCCGGTCTCTCGGGCGCGCGAAACATTGGGTAGCGGTTGGCTCGAACCTGGGCATCCATGCCCCTGCCGAGTCCTCTCGCTATTGCCGGCTCAGTTTCAGATATTCCGTGCCCTCCGAAAATGTTTCCGGTTTCGTGGAAGCCGTCTTGCAGTTTGCGCGCACGAACGGGATCGAGTTGATTGTTCCGGTGACGGACTGGACTGCTTTGCCGCTTTCGAAGTACCGCGATCGATTCGAGGGAGTATGCCGCCTCGCTCTCGGTCCGCATTCAGCCCTCGAGACCGCAGCCGACAAGTTCAAGACAGTTTCCCTGGCGCGAGAGCTTGGCATACCTGTCCCCGAGACTGCACTCATCCAGTCGATCGACGACCTCAATCGTCAGACTGCAAACTGCGATTTTCCCGTGGTCGTCAAAGACCGTTTTTCCGCGCGGTGGGAAGGGAACCGAGCGATTCTCGGTTCCGTGGCATACGCCTACTCAAGAGACGATCTCCGAGAAAAAGTGGCTCAAAGGTTGAAGGAGGCCGGGGATGTGCTCGTACAGCAGTTCGTCGCCGGGGAGGGCATCGGCTTCTCGAGTTTGGCCACGGAACAGGATGTTTTGCTCCCGTTCATGTGGCTGCGGCTTCGCGAAACTGACCCACGCGGGTCCGGAAGCAGCGCGAGTATGTCGATCCCAGTCTCCGACGAAGTAGAGGAGAGCAGTGCGGCGTTGGTCACTCGTGTGGGGCTGCAGGGGATTTCCATGGTTGAATTCAAAAAGCCGCGGAATGGCGGAGCGCCGGTTCTCATGGAGATCAATGCCCGCCCCTGGGGTTCCATCCAACTGCCGATCTCGAGTGGAGTGGATTATCCGGTTTTCCTTGTCGACTGGATTTTGACCGGCAAGCTTCCTCCTCGGGAAATCGAATATAGAAAGGGCCTTACGTGCCGCCGTTTAATCAGCGAGCTTACGCACCTGGAGCATACCTTTCGGGGGACGCCCTCCGGTTGGCCAATACCTTATCCCAGTTTCTTTCGCACTCTGCTGAAGGTTGCAACTCCGTGGTATCCGGGCATGCGTTATAGCGATCTTTGGTTCACGGACCCGGTTCCGGGTTGGAGAGGACTGGCGCGCTGGTTTCGTGGACACTTTGCAGAGCGGAAGCAGGCAGCCAAGGCATCGAAATAGCGTGCAAAGTCGCTTTCGCCCAGACACGCAACGAAGGTCTGCTTAGCGATGGGAAGCAGACGTATGCCTGGCGATCACCTCGTCCAGCACGCGCGAGAATCCTTCCGCGATCTTCGACCAGCTGTAATTCTCTTCAACCAGAGTTCTAGCGGCATTTCCCAACCTGCGCCGCTGGCTAGCGTCCCGGAATAACGAAATCACTGCATCGGCGAAGTCCTTTGGCGTGTCGGCCAGAAGAATGTTTTCTCCGCTCTGCACGGGCAGTCCCTCGGCACCGATCGAGGTGGAAACGGTCGCTTTCCCCATCGCCATAGCCTCGAAAATCTTCAGCCGCGTACCACCGCCAATGCGGAGCGGAACAATGCAAACCGAACCGCGCGCGACGAAGGGACGAATGTCCTCCACCCATCCCGTGAGACGCACAGCCTTTTCGTTCTGGGCCAGGGATTGCAATTTGCGGGAAGGGTTTCGCCCTACGATTTCGAGTGATACGTCGGGCACTAACTGCTGGATCGAGGGAAGGATTGCCTCGACGAAATAGAAAATCGCATCTTCGTTCGGAAGCCAGTCCATTGATCCGATGAATACGAGCGAGTTGGGCACCTCGTCCACAGCCATCGGTTTGAAATAGTCCACGTCAACGCCAGTGGGGATTACGGTGATCGTTTGGTTCTGCAGGAAGGGAGCGAATGCGTCGCGATCTGTTTCTGAAACGGTGAGCACCCGATCGGCAAGACGGAGAAATCGCTGCTCTGCGGCTTCCATCTTTCGCCATTCCAGCCACGAAATGCCCCTCCATACGGGATTTTTGGCCACCTCGTAGTGGCGCTTCCATATCATCGCTTCCACGTTATGGGTGAACACGACTTTGGGGGTCGGAGAATCCCACGGTATAACGCCAGCAGGCGTCAAAAAGTCACACAGGATGACATCGAAAGCTTCCTGTTGAAGCAGTTCGCGTAATTTATGCCGCACGTGGCGCCTGCAAAATTTGGTAATCCCGTAAGGCTGGGAAGAGAACAGGCGAGTGCCGTAGTCGGCCAATTCCGCCAAACTTTTCGGCGCAGGCAACGCCAGGGGCACGCAAACTACACGATCGAAAACGTTATTCAATCCGAGATGAGCTTCGTTCTCGCGGGCGTTATGGAAGGAAAAGAAGGTAACGGAATGCCGTCGCGCCAGTTCGCGCAGGATGTTATAACTTCGGATTTTTCCACCGGTGTCCGGTGGAACCAGGCCGCCAGCTTTGACCCATAGAATCTTCATGGGAGGCCGGTTACCAGCAAATCCCTTCATAGTTACGCGAATTCGCGGGGCGCGATGCGGGTTCGATATTCACCAGATCGATGACAACCTGGTCGGGCTGCAGCAAAGAGGACAATTCACTCGCTTTCACTCCGCGAGTAGCGATGATGACAACCTCTGCTCCCGTGACCACGTCCGACAGGCTATTGGAGAGTAGCGAGCCAATGTGTGGAATCACTTCCTCGATGTACATCCGATTGGAACCGATCAACCGCCCCAGCGAAACATTGTCGTCCCAAATGCGAATTTGACGGCCTTCTCCGAGAAGACGCTTGACCAATTGCACCTGGGGACTTTCCCGCAGATCGTCGGTGGCGGCTTTAAAACTCAATCCGAGCATGGCGATTTTTTTCTTTCCGGCCGCCAAGACCATTTCTACGGCGCGATCCAGATGCTCTTCGTTGCTGGGGAGAATTGATTGAAACAACGGCAAATTGAGATCCAGTTCTTTCGCTCGGTAGGTTAGGGCGCGCACGTCCTTCGGCAGACAGGAACCGCCAAAGGCAAATCCCGGCTTCAGATACGCTGGCGAGATGTTGAGCTTGGTATCGGCCGAAAAGATATCGATCACGGCTGAGGCATCGACCCCCAGTTCTTTCGCCAATGCGCCAACCTCATTCCCGAAGGAAACCTTGACCGCATGCCATGCGTTGCAAACGTACTTGACCATTTCCGCAGAGCGGAACGAGGTCGCGAAGATTCGTCCCGGGGCCCATTTGTAAATCTCGCGCAACCGGTCGCCGTGGCTCGATTCTGCCGCACCGATTACGGTGACCGCAGGTTCGAGGAAATCCGCAACTGCTGTTCCTTCGCGCATAAACTCCGGATTGACGCAAACTCCAAGATCCTGTCCCAGCTTTTTCCCAGAGGATTCTTCCAACGTGGGCACGACAATAGTTTCGGCAGTTCCGGGCAACACGGTGCTGCGCACAACCACTAAGTGAAACTCATTTTTCTTCTTCAGAACCTTTCCAATTCCCTGGCACACCGGTTCGATATGGCCCAAGTCGAGTTTCCCGTTGCGCAGACTCGGCGTGCCCACACACAGAAAAGAGATATCGCTGTCCAGTACCGCGCGTTCGGGGTCGGAGGTAGCGTGCAGGCGACCGGCCTTATGGCTTTCCAGAATCAAATCAGCCACGCGCGGCTCAACGATGGGACTGCGTCCCGCCTCCATGGCTTCCACCTTGGCTGCGCTCAGGTCGACTCCAATCACGTTGTGTCCTTTATGTGCGAGACAGGCCGCGGTCACAGTGCCGACATAGCCTAGCCCGAATACGCTGACAGATGGAGTCATGAGATCGCTTTCTCTCTTTCCTCTTCTTTGACCATTAACTTTAAATGAACGTTATTGAGCATGCGACGAGAAGGGATGGATTGCCGGGTATTGGCGTGTAAGACTACGTAGAATCAATGACATACAGGCGTTGGTCAACCGCTCTCCACGATTTCGACAGCGTTCGTCCGAAATCGCACAGGATACCCCAGATATTATATTAAACATGTGGGCCCTATTCGGCGGAGGCCGTTGTACGGACGCCGATCACTAAGGCCCGACCCTTTCCTGGATTACTCTGGAATTTCTTGACGGCGGCTAATCAAATCTCGGCATACGCAACTACGCCCCGCGACGAATCTCGTCTTCCTGGTGCTGGCCGGAGAGTCTTTCACCTGATCGACTCCTTCAACGTTGGCGGAACGGAAACTCAGGCCGTCGAACTGGTGCGTCGGCTTTCGATGGCGGGATACGACGTGACCCTGGGCGCTTTGCGCGCAGAGGGACCGTTACTGGAACGCCTTCAGGGAACGTCAGTTGTCGTGCGGGAGGTCCGTTGCCGAGGGGGCATCGATAGTCCTTCGGGGATCTATCTTTTGCTCCGGCTTAGCTGGTATCTCAAGGGATTTGATGTCGTCCACACGCATGATTTGTGGTCGAACCTGCTAGGTGTTCCGGCGGCGTGGTTGGCTGGAGTACCCGCGATTGTGTCCAGTCGAAGAGATCTTTCCCACTTCGACTGGTACCAAAGCAAGCGTCGAGTCTGGCTGCGGCGTATCCAGAATCTTGGCGGAGCCATTGTGACCAACGCCACCCCGATTCGTGACGCACTCATCGCCGAGGATGGATTTCAGCCTGGAAAAGTGCGTGTGATTCACAATGGTGTGGACATTGCAAGATTCGAGATTGGCCGCACGGACCGCGCTCATCTTTTTCCTGGCGTTGGGGATGGGAAACTGATCGTGCTGGTGGGCAACATGCATAGCGACGTGAAAGGGCATCCGTGGCTGATCGCGTGCGCTCCTTCGATCGTTCGGGAGTTTCCATCCACTCGATTCGTTCTGGTTGGCGACGGCGAGCGTCGGGCGGAATTTGAAAAACAAGTCGCAGATTTGGGTTTGCAGGAGAACTTTCTCTTCCTGGGACGGCGCGCCGACATACCGAACATTCTCTCGTGCTGCTGACATTGCCGTGCTTCCATCCCGGGCCGAGGGTTTGCCGAATGCAGTGCTGGAGTACATGGCCGCAGGCTTGCCAGCAATCGTGACTCGAGTCGGCGGAAATGCTGAACTCGTTGAGGATGGCGTTACTGGACTGCTGGTGCCACCGGAAGATTCCGAACGCCCTATCGGCTGCATTTCTAAAGCTGCTGCGGGATCCCGGTCTGGCGCGGCGTCTGGCGCAAGCCGGACATGAATTCACGGTCCGCAATTTCAGTTTCGAGAGGTTGGTGCGAGAAGTAGACGAACTTTATAGCGATCTTCTGAAGCGGAAGGGAAGAGATCACTAGGCGATGGCCAACGCTTCCCCATGGAGCCGTCGCTTCGCTCGACTGAAGGCGATGAGCGGTCGCGAACTGATGGACCGCTTGCGGCAGTATGGAACTGCGCGCGCGGATGTCCTGTCCTACCGAAGCGGAAGCAATTTTTCGGCCGCACCGCCGATCGAAGCGGCAGGAACCTTCGGCCGTTTTTATTTCACTTCCGCAGATGTTCCCGAATTGATTGCTGCTCTGAAGCAGATTTTTCCTGGACAGGCGCGCGAGATTGTCGAGCAGGCGGAAGAAGTCTGCCGTCATCGCTTCGACCTGCTTGGGTACGAAGACTTGGATTACGGTACAGAGATCGACTGGCACTGCGACTTGGTGCATGGCAAGCAGGCTGCTCGTAAGCCATGGTTCAAAATCCGGTATCTCGATTTTGAGGAAGTTGGAGATTCCAAGATCACGTGGGAGCTGAACCGGCATCAACATTTTGTCACGCTCGCGAAGGCATACTGGCTCACCGGCGACGAAAGATTCGCAGCCGAAGTCTTCGCCCAGTGGACCCACTGGCACAACCAGAATCCATATCCCATCGGAGTGAATTGGGCGAGCAGCCTCGAAGTCGCTTTCCGAACACTGTCCTGGATTTGGACGTTCTTTCTACTGCAGGAGTGTCCGAGGTTCACTGACGAGTTACGCGCGCAATGGCTGGCGGCTTTGAGGTTGAACGGCCGTCATATCGAGACTTACCGCTCGACGTATTTCTCTCCAAACACGCACTTGCTGGGAGAAGCGTTGGCTCTATTCTCGCTCGGCACACTTTTCCCTGGAATTCGATCTGCGGCGCAATGGAGGCGGCGCGGCTGGGAGATTCTGGAAACTGAGTCTACGACTCAAGTTCGCGAGGATGGTTTCTACTTTGAGCAGTCCACGTATTACCACGTTTATGCACTGGATATGTTCCTACATGCGCGAATTCTGGCCGGGCTCAACGGGGTTCCTGTATCCAAGCAGTTCGACGATATCCTGGAGCGCATGCTCGATGCTCTGATGTTGCTGGGACGAGCTGGGCTTGCGCCCAGCTTCGGCGATGACGATGGTGGCAGGCTGTTCGATCCCAGGCGCAACCGAGCGGAGCACTTGCTCGATCCGCTCGCCACGGGTTCGGTTCTGTACAGGCGCGGGGATTTCAAGTTCGTCGCTGGCGCCGCCCGCGAGGAAACCCTGTGGCTGCTGGGTGCTCAAGGGACTTGCCGAGTTCGATGCGACTGCAAAGTTCTGAACCTTCCGGGGCTTCTACTTGTTTAGCGGACAGCGGCGTTTACCTGTTAGCAGAGCCAGAGTCCGGACAGCAGTTGATGATTGATGCTGGGCCGTTGGGCGCCGGAAATGGAGGCCACGGCCACGCCGACGCATTAAGTATTACCCTGGTTCGAAGTGGACGGAGCTTGCTGATCGATCCCGGAACACTCGAGTATGTCGGTCCCACCGGTGAGCGTGCTCGCTTGCGGGGCACCGGGGCTCATAACACGATGCAGATCGGTGCGCGCGACCAGGCAGTGCAAACCGGTCCTTTCTCGTGGCAGGATCCGCCGCGCGTCAATGTTGAACAATGGAGCAATGGACACGAATTCAATCTCTTCCAGGGAAGTCACGATGGGTATTCGTCGCCTTCGTCGCCGGTCACCCATCGCCGGTGGGTGTTTCACCGAAAGGGAATGTTCTGGTTGGTGCGCGATCTCGCCATAGGCGGCGGAGCACACCAGGTGGATATTGCATGGCACCTCGGCCCTACTATGGTCCCGGCTACCTCGGACCAGATTGTGTTCGAAGATGACTGCGCTAGCCTTGCCTTGCTGACTCCTGAGCAACACGGCTGGTCGCAGAGCATTCGCCGTGATCACTGGTCCCCCGCTTATGGGCGCGTACAACAAGCGAGCGTCGTCACCTTCGGAGCGCACGTCGAGCTGCCGTCGGAGTTTGCGACGATGTTGATGGCTGGCGAGAATGTGCGGGAAGATCTCGGGCGATTGGTGAGACTGAACTCGCTTGACCCAGGAACTCTGTGCGTCGCCTACAGCTATTCCAACTCGCACCAAGAACACAACTTCTTTTTTGCAACCCAAGCCGTTCCTTGGACCTCTGGAGCATGGTCCAGCGACGCCGGGTTTCTCTATTGGTTCCATGACCGGCAAAATGGAGAGCACGTACTGATTCTGTGCGACGGTTCCTACGCCGATGCCGGAGGGAAACGTGTTCTCACCTGTGAGCGACGAGTAGGCTATGCTGAAGTGGTGGCCTCTCGCGACAAAGTAGATGTGTACTCGTCCGATCCGGACCAGGTCGTGCTGCAGCGATCGCTAGACCAAGTGCAGCCAGACGGTGATCTGATTGTTCCCGGCAACGATTCCAAGGGGATGGGTGTGTAGTCATGTGTGGAATCTGCGGCGTTTTTTATTCCGACCGGACCCAGAGGGTGGATCGCGACACACTGGCGGTAATGAACCGCCAGATTACGCACCGCGGTCCGGACGATGACGGCTTTTTCGTCGATGGCAATGTCGGAATCGCAATGCGCCGGCTCAGTATCATCGACATTCAGACCGGCCACCAACCGCTCAGTAACGAAGATGGAAGCGTGTGGATCGTTTTCAACGGAGAAATCTATAACCATCGGGATCTCCGTGCAGATCTGATCGCCCGCGGCCATCGCTATCGGACTCAGAGCGATACCGAAACCATCGTCCATTTGTATGAAGAGTACGGAAAAAACTGCGTACAGCACCTGCGTGGAATGTTTACCTTTGCGATCTGGGACCGCGCCCGAAGGTGCTTGTTCATCGCGCGTGATCGGCTTGGAATCAAGCCGCTTTACTACCGCTACGACGGGAAAACCTTGTTGTTTGGCTCGGAGATCAAGACGATCCTCGCGTATCCGAATGTGGCGCCCGAATTCAATCGAAGCACACTGGCGGAATATCTTGCGTTCGGCTACATCACCGGCGAGCAGACGATGTATGCCGGCATCAAGAAGTTGCTGCCCGGCCACGTTCTAACTCTGGACGACGAGAACGGGCATTTGGAAGCCGCTCGGTATTGGGACCTCACGGTCAAGTCTGACGATGCGAGCCGACCGTGCGAATACTATGTGTCTCGGTACCGCGAGCAGTTGGAACAGTGCGTTTCAAGTCACCTGATGAGCGATGTTCCTCTGGGTGTTTTTCTGAGTGGAGGTCTGGATTCGAGCGTGGTGGCGGCGCTCACCACAAAAGCTCGACAGGAACCGATTGAGACTTTCTCGGTTGGCTACGGAGAAGAAGCTTTCAGCGAACTGCCTTACGCCCGTGCTGTCTCTGAGCACTTGCGGTCGAAACATCACGAAGTTCATCTCGGCCGCGACGAGTTCTTCCAAACTCTGCCCCGCCTGATCTGGCACGAAGATGAGCCGATTGTCTGGCCCTCAAGCGTGGCGCTCTATTTTGTAGCACGACTGGCGAGGAACCACGTGACCGTGGTCCTTACCGGCGAAGGCAGCGACGAGACTCTAGCGGGCTACACCCGCTATGCATGGACTCTGCTGAACTCGCGGATGGACCGCGTCTACCGCAGACTGACTCCCTCGACCCTGCGCCGCATGGTGAGGAAGGGAATCGGTGTCTCTCCGCTCTCGGGGATATACAAACGAAAGCTGGAGCATACGTTCCTCGGACGCGACGGGGCCTCCTGGCCTTCCTTTTATTTTGATAACTTTTATTCTGCATTCTCGGCGGCGGAGCAGGACGAATTGCTGACTCCGGATGCTCAACAATCGGCGGGTGACGCATACGCTGGCTCCATGAGCCACTGGAACCAGTCCTCCGGGGATCTGCTGCACAGGCTGCTCTATACCGACATTAAGACCTATCTCGTGGAACTGCTCATGAAGCAAGACCAAATGAGCATGGCCGCTTCCCTGGAGAGTCGCGTGCCGTTTCTCGATCACGCGCTGGTCGAATTCACCGCGAGCATTCCATCCGAATACTCGACGAGAGGGACAGCCGGAAAGTGCATTCTGAAATCGGCCGTCGAAGATCTATTGCCGAAGTCGATTATCTACCGACAAAAATTGGGTTTTCCTACGCCTTGGGCCTGCTGGCTGGCGGGGCCCTCCCTGAATCCATTAAGGCAATTGCTGTTGGAGCCGCGAACTTTGCGGCGTGGGCTTTTTCGCCGTGAAGCGTTGAATCGTTTGTTTGATGAACACGCGGCTGGGCGGCGCGATCACGGCAATCGCATCTGGCGTCTGCTGAACTTGGAGCTATGGTTCCGCGTCTGTGTAGAGCGAGATTCTGACGGCGTTCATTTCGGTGAATCGGGGAAGGAAGTCGCATACAGGTGAACGTCCCAATCTGTGTTTTCGACCTGCTGTTCGGATACTTAGCCGGACAGTAACTCTCGCACTCACGATTCACTCGACTCTTGCGAAGATGAAGAACGCTACCAAAAACATACTGTTGCGCAGTGGTCTGCTGGGGATGGCCGGGCGGCTTCACGGCCGAAGTGCGGCAATTCTCATGTACCACTCAGTGATGGAGGACCCGCGATCTGAGGACGCTTTTCTCGGAGGGATTGGCCATTCTCGAGGCGTCTTTCGTGGACAGATGGAACTCCTGGCGCGACGATACCATCCTGTAAGCCTTGATGAGATCACTCAATTTGTAAAAGGAAGCGGTGAACTTCCTCACCGGTCCGTCGCGGTCACGTTTGACGACGGCTATACAGATAATTACGAGATCGCCGCGCCCATCTTGAAGGAAGTCGGGATTCCGGCAACGTTTTATGCAACGATCGACTGCGTGGAACGGCACAGGCTGCCTTGGCCATCGCACGTGCGCTTCGTATTTCGTAAGACGAAAAAGGGAAACTGGGTCGACTCGTCGGGAGGAACGTGGCCGCTGCGGAACGACACCGAGCGGGAGAGCGCCCTTCTGCGTTCCTGCGACGAGTGTTGCGTGCTGGCTGGCATCGCCCAGGATGAGTATGTTTCGAGACTCGCAAACGAACTCGACATTCAGATACCCGCGGAGTCAGGAGCACTCATGATGGACTATGACCAGATGAAGAGCCTGACAAAGCAGGGACATATCATTGGTTCGCACACCTTGACGCATCCCAACATGGCGTATCTGAAACCGGAAACGGCGCGTCGCGAATTGGCGGAATCGAAACTCCGTCTTGAGCAGGGACTGGAAGCCCCTGTGGCACATTTTGCGTATCCGTGCCCAGCTTTATCACCCCATTGGACGGAACAGACCGTGGTGGCAAGCCGCGAGGCCGGATATGAAACCGCTGTCACCACAGATCGAGGGCTTGTTCGCGAGGACGACAATGCCTTGCAGTTGAACCGCATCCGTCCAACCAAAACGGTTCAAGGATTGTGGTGGAATCTCGAGTGCGCCTTCGCGGGACGGTTGGTCTGAGACTGAGAAGAGGGAAGAGCGCTGGGGCGGTTGTAAGCCGCCCCAGCAACTTTGTTCATCGTGGTCTTCAGTTATTTTTCTGAGCCGTTAAACGTCAGCACCCGGACATCACTGGACACCCGCGATCGCGGAATCGATCGCGTTTACGTCCGCTCCCAGGTCTTTGCCATCGGTCCCCGCACCCTTGTAAGGGCTTGTGGATTGCAGATGGTAATCCCCGCCGTTGCCGTTGTTGTAATTGACGAATTGGACTGAAGAAGCGGCGGTCGGGAAGAAGTTGTGTGCCGGCCAGGTCGTGGCCGGATAGTTTGACGGAGTTGCCACGACTGCGTTGTTCGACCAAAGATAGCTGCTGAAGCACGCATTAAACGTTGTGAGTGGGGAATCGTGCGTGGCACAATTGGCTGTGCCATCGCCGCCGGTTGACCACACCGGATAGAGGCCGGCATTAACGATGCTGTTCGTGAAGACGAAATTCGGCATCGCGGGATTGATTGAGAGCACATCGCCAATAAGGAATGACGTCAATTTTGGAAATGCAGTGATGTGATTGATATTCACATCGTGCAGGGCTGGGGCGCCATCGCCCGTAGAGACCTGGACGAACAGGTCCGTGCCTGCATACGTCGTGCCATCAATGTCATCGAAGACTACGTCGTGGATACTGTAGCGTCCTCCATCCGTGGGAAGCGCCCCGCCGCCTGTCGGGCCATTGCCGATCTGAATGCCCGCGCCCGTATGGCGGATGTAGTTGTACCGGATAGTTACGTCTGTGACCTGACAGATACTACATGTGCCGTTCTGGTTCTTGGGAGTTAGTAGAATGCCAAAGCCGACCTGCGAGAAACCTCCCCAGGTATCTTCCATGAGGTTGCTATCCAGCAAGACACGCGCGCCATTCTTCATTTCAAAGAGATTCTTGACAATGAAGGGACTCCCGTCCGCACCGCCCACGTAACCAGGCTGGCCTTGCATCCAGGTCATGGGCTTAAACATATGATTGCGGCTGACCTCAATATCAGCCGGAACCTGCGTGCCCTCGGCTCCGCCTAACAGGATGTTCTCCCCCGCCGCTTCCAGAAAATTGTCGACAATTTTATACGGCCCCATTGGATTGTCACCGATTCCGCCGTTGATCGCCTGCGAGTCGGTGCAACCTCCGGTGCGCGAGATGCAATGAAAATCCGTGAAGAACGAGTCGACGACTGACACGTAGGTGCCGCCACCCAATTGAACGCCGCGCGTGGTCTCGTCTTGGGGAGTGCCGTGCAGCCAAACACGATCCAATACGAGGTTATTCGCTGTGGCTCCACTGGTAATCGACGCCAGGGCGGTTACTACGCCCGTCCCAGCTTGACGTGTTAGCTCCAGACCGATCAAACGATAATGGTTGGCACCCGAAGCAAAAACAACGGGCCCACTTCCAACTTGCGTCATCAGCAATTTGGCTAGAACGTTCTTTGTGGATGAACACCCAAACGAGGGACGCCCGGCGAGCGATGAGACTCCCGCATAGCAAGGAGTGAGACGGCTGCCTTCTGGCGGTAGGCTGGAATCTGCTGCGTTTGTGCGAACAACGATCCAGTGGTTGTCGTCGCAACTCTTTGCCGGGAACGTAAATATTCCGCTGAAGGTCGCGCCGGCTTGCAATTGAACGGTGTCACCGCAGCTCGCGCTATTCAGAGCGGACTGCAGGTCTCCTCCGGCATTCACCGTGATTGCGCTGCCGGTTGCCGGAGTATTCGCGATTGCCGTTTGGATGTACACACGAGGCAGCTCCGCTGGGCCATCATATCCGGCCGCTGAACTCGAAGAGAGTGACAGTGTGAGGGCAACGGTGGCCGTTTTTCCGGAAGCGTCGCTTACCTTTGCGGTGATTGGATACGACCCTGCGAGCGCGCTGATTCCGGTGATGGCGCCGCTGGAAGCTTGCAGCTGGATGCCGGATGGCAAAGTCCCACCGGCGAGACTCCACAGGTAGGGTGTTGCGCCACCGGTCGCGGCGAGTGTTGCGCTATAGGGTACCCCGGCGTTGCCACCGGGGAGTGTTGAGCTAGTGATAGCCAACGCACCTGCCGGCGTGACCGTAACCGTCGCAGAAGCCTGCGAACTCGGATTACCGATACTGCTCGCGGTGATGGTGGCCGTGGTATTGCTGCTCACCTTAGGCGCCGTGAACGCTCCGCTCGCCGAAATCGTTCCCGCGCTGGCGGACCAGGTCACGCCTGTATTCGAGGATCCGGTCACCTGCGAAGTGAATTGTTGCTGTCCTTGCGAAGGGATCGTCGCGCTGCTCGGTGAGATGGATAGCGAGATACCGTTAGTTTGCTTTGAGGAAACGACGATTTGTGCGGGGCTTGAGCCGTAGGGCTGCTGGATGCCGCCCCCGTTGGTCCGCGTGCTGGCATCGGGCACCACGGAACTATGCACCGAGGTCACGAAATTGTATGTGCCCAAAGCCGAAGGAGTGCCTGTGATGGAACCTGTGCTGGGGTTGAGAACCAGGCCAGGGGGCAAGGTCCCTGAGGCGATGGAGAAGGTATAGGCACCGCTCCCCCCACTCACTGAGAGCACTGCATTATAGGCCACCCCTAAAACGGCCTGTGCGGGTGGAATCGAAATCTTGAGTTGCCCGGTGGTTGTGTTTGAGTTCGTGGCCTGCGAACTGCCGGTGCCACCGCCGCATGCGGTTAGCCCGACAAGGCAGAGTAGAAACAAAAGAACAATAGGACTTGGTACAGTGTTCTTCTCAAATCTGTAACCCGTAACCAGTTCTGAGTGGCGGGTATCAAACATTGGGGGATAACCTCGAAACGTAAATTTGGGGGACGCCTCGTTCGAGTCCTTGCGAACACTCTAGAGAGGGCAGTGCGGAATGGG
Organism: uncultured Acidobacteriaceae bacterium; assembly: GCA_963788555.1. Classification (GTDB taxonomy): domain Bacteria; phylum Acidobacteriota; class Terriglobia; order Terriglobales; family Acidobacteriaceae; genus Sulfotelmatobacter. The sequence continues at coordinate 153,058 of CAWBHM010000015.1, forward strand.
CAGATAACGTTGGATCAGGGCCCATCAGTCCCGCTAGTACATGCTGGGGGACCCTGTACTTTCGAGACTGAAAACGTGGCAGAGAAGGGCAGGAGCGGTAAATTTCTGCTTCGGGATTTTGGGCTAAGAGAGGTTCGTACTACTCGACAGGAGGCTGATTTCCCAGTTGATCCAACTCCACGCGGGATGGGATCGCGCGCCCGTGGCGGAAAGCGTGATAGACCCAGGCAAACAGTGCCGAGTTAATCATGCAGAAGTAGTAGGGTAGCCGCAGGAATTTGGGCTTGAGATTTACAAGCGCACCGAGCAAGGCAAGTGCGTAGAAGAAGATTTGTGCCAGCAGCAACCAGTTGTAGGGAAATTGCCCTCGCAGGACGACATTCGCGGCGAACGCGATGATCAGGAATATTGGGACCAACAAGCGTCCTGTCTTGTGGGAGAGCAGGCAAAACAACACAAAGGGTCGCGGCGGCCAGAGCAGACCCTTGATTTCCCTGAGTTGCTCGATGTTTCCGGCGGTAATTCGGACACGACGGGAGAACCCTTCCATTTCGTCGGCCTCTTCGTAAGCCACCGCAGCGGGTTCGTAGGCCACGCGGTGGCCCCCTTCGAGGATGCGCATGGGAATGGTGAAGTCGTCGTTGATGGTGTTTGCGGATGGAAACGGATACAGCGCGCGGCGAATGGCGTAGAGAGATCCATGGGCGCCTGTGAACGCGCCGAGACTGGCCTCCTGCACTTTCAGGAATGTTTCGTACTTCCAGTAGAGAGCCTCTTGTGATCCGAGACGCGCCTGATCCTTCTTCATCAGGCGGTATACGCCACTGGCCGCGCCGACGTGCGGGTCGCTGAAACATTGAACCAGCGTGCGCAGAGAGTCGGCCGCAAGCATGCTAGACGCGTCGGAAAACGCTACGATGTCCCCGCGTAATTCCCGTATCGCATCATTCAGGACGGCCATCTTGCCGCGATTTGCCTCGAAATGGAGAAGTCGGAGGCGCCCGCTGGCTTCGCGGTCGGCCAACGAGCGGACGATGTCCGCGGTAGTGTCCTTGGACCCGTCCGAGGCAATGACAATCTCCAGTTTATCGGCCGGGTAATCGAGCGCGAGGCTATTGCGGATCTTCTCCTCGATGACATTGGCTTCGTTATATGCGGCTACGAGCAGGGAAACGGAGGGCTCGGTGGATTGCTGTGCTGGAGAAGAGCGAAACACAGCGCGAAGCCCCCAGAGGAGGACCGGGTAGCCGAGATAGACGTAGACCGCAAACCCGGCTGAGATCCAGAACAGGAGCTTGGCCATTGCCTTAAACTGCCGTCGACCTGACGCAGTGCAATTGTCCCAAGATTTCGTGCGACTCCATGCGGAAGCCCGCCCGCTTCAGATAGTCCTCGACCTGCTCCAGACGCCAGAAATAGACGGGACAACCGTCCACCTTCAAACGCACTTTGCGGACCGCGGCCCGCAGCGTTGCGGCGCGGGGCCAGGCCGAGAGAAATGTGGTCTTGGTGAGATGGCGGATGACCTGCAATCTGGGCAGCGGGTCGGCGACATAGTCCCAGAATCCGATAGCAATTACCAAGTCAAACTGCTCGTCGGTTTTCCAGTCGAGCACGTCGCTCAATACGAACTTGCAGCGATCGGCGACTCCTTCTTTCTCGGCCAGCTGTGCGCCGAGCTTCAACATCTCCGGAGCAAAATCTACGCCCGTAACTTGTGCTCCCCGTTTGGCCAAGCTGGTGACAAAACGCCCGGAACCGCACCCGATATCACAAATCTTCTTGCCTCGCGCATCCCCTGCCTGGCTCATCACCCAATCGAAGCGCTGGTAGATGTCACGGCGCAGCCAACGGTCCATGGCTCGGGCAACCGGGTTCTTGTTGCCGGTGTAGATCGCGTCGAACTTGTTGGCGATCCTGTTCCAATACTCCGCTACCTGCTGAGTTTCATCCATTTTTGTGTCGGTTCCATTCATAGAAATCGAAATCCTTAGCCGTGTCGGCGAGTCCGCTTTCACGGAAACTGGTGTACTTCCCGTTTTGTAAGACGCTCTCGAAACGCGCAAAGGTCCGCGACAGATTGGTGTAGTGACGCAGACGGGAACTTAAGCTTCCGGGCAAGCGCGGCTGTTCTGCGTCGACTTCCCAAGGGTGAATATAGATCACGGCGGGCAAGCCCTCTTTTTGTACACTTTTCAATCCCATGCGGGTATACATCCGCGGGAGAAGACGGAGATAACCTCCTCCCCCGACGGGTAAATTGTGTCCGGCGAGCCGAAAGGTGGTGATTGGAAATTCCGTCATGACGCCGGAGGGCGTGCGAAAACGGAAGGGCGCACGGGGAGCGCCTGGAATCCCGTAGCGGTCGTGATGAATCGGAAAGATACTGGAATCGTATGTGAAGCCCAGTTCGCTCAGGATGTCGAGCGCCCACACAGTGCTATCAATTACGGAGTAAGTTGGCGCCCGGTACCCATAGATGGCTTGGCCGGCAATCTGCTCAATTGTATTCTTGGCGCGCAGCGTGTCATTCCGAAACTCGGCGGCCTCGAGTTTATAGATCAGGCGATGCCAATAGGAATGACATGCCAACTCGTGTCCGCCAGCGGCGATTTCGCGAACGAGCGCCGGAAAACGTTCTGCTACCCATCCCAGAATGAAGAACGTTGCGTGGATGTTCAGCTCGGCGAACAAATCCAAGAGGCGCCGCGTGTTTATTTCGACCCGGCTGCTGTAGCTTTCCCAGTTAGCCCGGTCGACCACGGCGGCAAAGGTTTCGGCGTGGAAGTAGTCTTCCACGTCAACCGAGACGACATTATTAGCTCGTTTGTCAGCCATTCCCCGACTGGAATCGACCCGCAAAACCCTTTCTAGATATTACTCAACGGTCAACCAATTGAGAACTCAATTCCCTGAATCCTTCATTCGATGCGCCAAAAGTTGTCACGAAAGTAACTTACGTGTGCGTTTGATCGGCCCCAACGGGCGGGCCGCTTTCGCGGGGTTGACGACTGAATGCAAACCCGGCTGTCGCGAATCGGGAATTCCGCTGGCCCCGATGGGCAGGGAACCTGGAAACAGTGACAACATTAGATTCCGAACACAGGTTTGCAGTTGCTGGCCACAAATGCGCGTCGCCTGAAGGTCTCCGTGATAAGGATCTGTAATTTCACGGTACTGCCGGGGGCCGTCGGCGTACGCGCTGAACATGCAGATCTTGTCTTGATACAAGGGATAGAGCGTCAGCAGTTCCGCCTTATTCTGAAAGTCCATGGCAAATACACAATCGGCCTGCTTCACCATCTCTGGAGACAGGGTCTTGGCTCGATGCTGCGCCAGCGAGATCCCCAGATCTTTTGCAGTTTCTTGCGCCCAAGGGTGTGCTTCCTGCCCAGCGGTGGCATGCAATCCAGCCGATACAACCTGAACCTGGTCTGTCAATCTGGCCTGGCTCAGTGCTTGCCGCATGAGGAACTCTGCCAACGCGCTGCGCATGATATTGCCATAGCAGACGAAAACGAAGGACCGGGCAGACTGCGGAGGCCGCTGCTGATTCGAGGAGCGGAGTCCAAGCATATCGAGAAGACGTAGACGACGGTAGATCGGGCCTGCTTTTGGTCCGAGCCGCTGAATGATCTCCCGTTCCTCCAACAGGGACTTCGGAATGAATCTACGAAGCAGCTGTTTTCCTCGGCTGGTTATCGAACGGGTGGCATCCTGGGTCACGAGCGCACCTCTCGCGACGAAAGCTCCGTGGAAGCCTTGGTTGCAGAGCTTAGCTCGTATCCCAGGTTCTGCATCAAGTCGCCCCAAGACGATTCGATCTCGGCAACGGACTCCGGGGGAAGCTGGGTTTTCCATCCGCCTGCAATAGCCGAGCGGACGAAGGGTTTATCCGCACGCGTTTTCTTGGTGAGAACCCATTTGCCGGCTTCTTCTTTCTCGAGCGCGCGCATTCGCTCCGGCGAACTGAGTTCGATGGTTCGCTGCAAGGCCTCGCTGCTCGCGTGAATGTTGTGAAATGAACAACGTTCAAGAAAGGTGACGACGCCCGACAGGACCGAGAGCGTGTCCCGCTTCAAGTCCTCATAACGAAGCAGTAGAAAGTCTGGAGAGTCGCTGCGCAAGGTCATCCAGCTGAGCACATTGTCCCGCCAGGAGCCGAACATGTGATCAAACTCAGCGGCGATGAAGCGGGGAACAAAGCTCGCCATCGGATAATTGTCGGGGATGTTTCGCGCTTTCACGTTGTGATGATAAAAGGACACAGCGACATCGCGTGGGTCGCGGACGATGTAAATCACTCGCGGATAATGCGGCTGGAAGCACTCATGACTCTTTAGCATGCGAGGACGCGGGAGCTCGCGCATGAATCGATCCCGGTTGAAATAGATTTCTGGAATCCTGGTCTCGACGTTGGAAAACGTGACCGGACTGTCCTGGTGAAGCAGATTTCCCAGTAGGAAGCGTGTCCAGGTGTTGCCCGATCTGGGATAGGAGACGAGGAAGACATCGTCGGGATAGACCGTCGATCCCCGTCCCGCGATTTGACGACCGGTGAGAATCCTCCCGGTCTGCGCCAAGGCGGCGAGGCCTCTTCGAAAAAGTCCTTTGGCAGGTTGCATGGGACTTAGCCTTGTACCAGTTCGCGGTCTGCGGTGCAGTCCTTGACCAGTTCGTATCCGAGTTCTTTCATGGTTGGTCCCCATGCGTCTTCGATCGTCTGGACTGCCGCCGGCGTGAGTGTTTTCCGCCACCCACCAGCCTTGGCTTCGCGAACGAAGGGAATGTCCTGGCGAGTACCCTTCGTGGCCTCCCAGTGCTGCGACTGTTGCTTTTCGAGCGACTGCATGTGACTCGCCGAGCTCAGCCGCACCGCGCGCTCGATGCGCGCCGGGGTGGGCTCGATCCCCAGCAAGGGAGCCAATTGTGACAATTGTTTCACCGGATCTTCCAGAAGGTCTTCGTAGCGAACCAAGACGAATCCCGGCTTACCTTGCCGGAGTCGTATCCAACTCAGAACGTGGTCCTGCCAACAGCCGACTCGATCCGCATAGCCCACAACGCTGGCAGCGATGAAACGCATGACGAATTCGTCAAGCGAATAGCCGTTTGGAATAACACCGACTTTAATGTTGTAGAAATAGAAAGATACCGCGACGTCTCGAGGATCGCGAACGATGTAGATCACCCGAGGATAACGTGGATCGAAGCACTCGTGACTCTTCAGGACGCGTGGCAGGCGGCGCAACATGCGATCCGGAAGGTTATAAATCATGGGCACGAGCCTTTCCATGTTGGTGAAGGTGACGGGTTCGCGCTCGTGGATGAGATTTCCGAATAAGAAGCGAGACCATGTACTGCCCGAGCGGAAATAACTGACCAGGAAAATGTCGTCGGGAAAGACGGTCAAGCCTCGTCCCGCGGGAACGCGTCCCAGCGCAGTCGAGGTGACAGCTTTCAAGTATTTCCCGATTCGACCTTCCTTCACGCTATTTTCTCCCTTTCTTCAAGAACGCCTATGCCTCTTCCTGATAGGTCTCGACCAACGCGAGGGTGACTTCGTCCTCCGGATTCGTACCCAGGTCTCCTACATCCCAGGCGCGGTGGGCCCAGAATGCCCATCCCAGGCCAATCGCGTATACCGACCCCGCTATGAGCAGTTGTATCAGAAGGTCGCTCAGGTGATGAGGGATGAACCAGCGCTGCATCAGCAACAACACTGCCACCAGTGGGGCGCAAAGACCGAGGGGCAATAGGAACGCACGATAGAGGTAGGTGGTGAGCCTGATTCCCAGCAAGCGGCACAGATGACGTGGCAGAAAGAAAATCATGGAACACGACAGCGGAATTGCTGTGCCAATGGCGTCTCCCATGATGCCGTAACGCCGTACCAGAACAATGCTCAGGATCAGATTCGCAATGCCCTCTGCCAGCACGACCCATGCCCAGGTTCGGTGTTTGGCCATGCCCCACAGCGTGCGACCCGACGCCGACTGCGCCAGCATGAGCGTCATCGGATAAAGCAGAACCAGCAGCACCGGATAGCTGGTGGCGACATATTTCGGACCAACCCAGGCCTCAATGATGGATTTACCCAAAATTGTGAGGATCGCCGTGATCGGGAAGATGATGAAGGCGCAAGCACGGTTGCCGACCACGAAAATCTTTCGCAAAGCCTCCAGATCTCCTTTGGCTTGCGACTGACTCGACATGGGAACGAAGATCTGGGCCAGACTGCTCACCGTTTCGGAGGCATAGTCGATCAACCGGGAACCAATGGTGAAGTAGGTCACGGCTGCCGCCGACACAAAAGTGCCAATAACGAGGGCGTCTGTTTTGAAGCGGAGGCGCCCGGCCACGATGATGAGGAACGTGGTACCGCTATAGCCGGCAATGCGGCGCAGGCTGTCCCGGCTGACGTATTGCGGCCCGAACCGCAATCGTAAGATGCGGAGCACCGCGCCACCGTTCACGAGCGCGCTGAGCAAGGGCAGACTGACTGTGATCAGAGCAACGGTCAGCAATCCGCGCCCGTGTCGGAGAGCAAGCACGATCAGCAGGGCGCGGAGGAGAGTGGAACTGATGCTGGTGAAATTCAGCAGGTAGAAGCGCTGTAGCCCTTCCAAGATGCCGCTGAACACGCCGAGAGGAAACCCCAGAGAAACGGAGATCCCGACCATCAGAAGCAGCCAACGAGCTGTAACCAGAAATCCCGAGGGAATGCGAAAGATCGAATTCACGTAGTAGGTGGCAATGAACGTGAGGCTCATAGCCAGCAGTCCGATGGCGCTGTAGCTGAACATCGCCGTGTTCACTAGCCGGTTGAGCTCTTCTTGCTCGTCGTTGGCGGAATACTTGGCAATGTAGCGAACAATGGAAGATCGAATGCCCAGATCGAACAGACCGTAGTAGCCGGTCACCGAAAAGATCAAAATCCAAAGTCCGAAAGCCTCGTCTCCCAGACGATGCAAGATGTAGGGAGACAGGAAAATGCCCACCAGGACGTTGACGCCCAGGGCAAACCAGCTAGACCCGACATTTCTCAGAATTTGCTTCTTGTCGAACTTCATACACCCTGCCGCACGTGCTGCGCCGGGTCGCCTGGAGGATTTTGATGATGACGGTTAGGCTCTGTCCCCTGTGGGACGCGGCCGCCGCTGACTCGTCTTATGGATTCTGCCAAAAGTTCTCCAAACTGGGCGACGTGCGGCTCGCGCAGGATTTCCTCGTGATGAAACTCAATCTCATGCACCTCTACTCCACCCTCGGATCTCTGTCCCCATCCTAGCTGCGGATCATTGATGTAATAGAACTGCTGTTTCGGCCGCTTGAACAGGATTACCGGAGCCCGGAACCGCTGCGGAGTGAAATTCTCAGGCCAGTAGCGCTCCTGCCAATCGGTTCGCGGAGCTTTCTTGCCGGCGGCGATTAGAACTTTATTTTCCGCGACGCGTTTATAGCTGGTGATCTGTTCCCGGAAACTCATCTTCTTCATTTGGAGCAAGCGTTGGCGGTAATAATCGACCTTCCACAACCAGCGAATCTGGCTGTGCTGCATCACCCATGTATCGAAAATAGCGAACAGGCCGACTTCTTCCCCCTGCGCTTCGAGATTCAACACGATCTGCTCGGCTATGTGAGTTCCATCGCACAATCCTCCCATGCAATAGGGCCCATGCGGCTGCACTGATCGTATCGCCGTCACGTACTCGACGGTTATCTGCTGCAATTCCTCTTTTGTGTGTGGTCGCGAATCATCCAGTACTGGCGCGTGGCCCTGGATCTTGTAGACCGTTTGCTTTGGTCCCATGTGTCGCGCCAACATGGCGTACCCGAGAGACTCTTCGCCCGGCGGGACGATGGCAAAGAACGGCAGGCGGCTGGTGTCGCCATGCTGAATTTCCATAACGACAGGCTCGCGAGCGTCCACATGCTCATCAATGAGCCTAGCCAAGGACTCCACCGTTGCTCCGCGAAAGAGAGCAGAAAGCGGGATCTGCCTGCCAGTAGTCTCTTTGACTTGGGAGAGCACGCGGGTCGCGGTCAAGGAGTGGCCGCCCAGATCGAAAAAGTTATCATGGCGTCCCACTCGCTCCAGGTTGAGCACCTCCGCCCAGATTCTGGTTAGCGTGGCTTCCGTCTCCCCCTGTGGCGCTTCATATTCGTGCGCCGCATACGCATCGCCTCCCGGCAGCGGCAGAGCTTTGAGATTCAGCTTCCCGTTCTGCGTCAATGGCATGATCTCGAGCTGCACATATGCCGCCGGTACCATGTAGTCCGGTAATTTCGCCGCAACATGCGCACGCAACGACTCTGCGCCCAAGCCTTGCCCGCTCTCTTCTTGACAGGTGTAGTACGCCACCAACCGCCTCTCCCCAGGCGTATCCTCCCGCGCTATCACTACTGCTTCCCGTATTCCCGCGTATTCCGCCAGTCGCGCTTCGATCTCCCCCAACTCGATCCGAAACCCCCGAATCTTTACCTGGAAATCATTTCGCCCCAAAAATTCAATTGTCCCATCTCCCAGCCACCTGCCCAGATCGCCGGCCTTGTACATTCTCTCTCCGGCTTTATTTGCAAACGGATCCGGAAGGAAACGCTCTGCCGTTAACTCCGGCCGGTTCAGGTACCCTCGCGCTACCCCAGCTCCTGCAACGTGCAGTTCCCCTACCACCCCAATCGGCACGGGTTGCCTGTGACTGTCCAGGATATAGATCCGCAGGTCAGGAATACGGCTGCCAATCGGACTAGCTCCGCGCCTCTCGGTATCGCCCGGCTCCAGGGGGCGATAGGTCACATGCACGGTGGTCTCGGTAATGCCATACATGTTGATAAGTTGAGTATTTGCGTTAGAGTTCTGGTCGTACCACGGCTTAAGAGTGGCAACCTCAAGTGCCTCACCGCCAAAAATCACATGCCGCAACTGATGCGATTGCTCGCTCTTGCCTTGCGCCGTAATCAATTGCCTAAACGCGCTGGGTGTCTGGTTGAGAATCGTCACTTTTTCCCGACATATCAACTCGTAAAAGTCTTCCGGCGAACGTGCTGTGTTTTGGGGAACAACAACCAGGCGGCCCCCATAGAACAGCGCTCCCCAAATCTCCCACACGGAAAAATCAAAAGCATAGGAGTGAAACAGGGTCCAGACGTCATGCGCGCTAAAATGAAACCATCCATCGGTGGCGGTGAAGAGCCGTGTGACATTTTGATGCTCGACCATCACGCCCTTGGGTGCGCCCGTGGAGCCTGACGTGTAGATCACATAGGCGAGATGTGCCGAGGTCAGTCCGATTTTTGCGCCATCCGGATTTGTCTCAGGCTGGTCGCTCCATACCGGGTTCGCGTCCCCGACGTCAACAACCGGCATGCCTGCGTCGCACCCGCTGAATAGAGCTTTCAGAGGGCCTTGCGTCAATAGCGCAGTCGCGCCACTATCCTGCAGCATGTACTTTAGGCGTTCTATCGGATATGCCGGATCAAGCGGTACATACCCTCCCCCAGCCTTTAATATCCCGAGCACCGCGACCATCATCTCCAACCCACGCTCCACGCAGATCGCCACCCGCGCGTTGGGCTTCACTCCTATTTCCCTGAGGTAATGCGCCAGCCTGTTAGCTTTCCGATTCAGGTCATCGTAGGTTAGGGACTGATCGTTAAAGGTGACGGCCACCGCATTAGGCGTGCGCTCGACTTGCGCTTCGACGAGTTGATGCACGCACTCGACAGCAGGATATTCGATGGCAGTCTCGTTCCACTCCACTAACAGCTGACTTCGCTCTGCTGCCGAGAGTAACGGCATACGCGATATGGAAACGTCACCATCCGCTACCGCAGCCTCCAGCAGAATGCTGAAGTGCTCCATCATTCGGCCGATCGTCGCTGCGTCAAAGAGACCGGAGCTGTAGCTGAAGTTGGCCTCCAGATGGCTTGCCTTCGCCGTGACCTCGACTGAAAGATCGACGAGCTCGGTCCGACTTTCCACTTCGAACAGATTCAAAGCATCCGCGTCAGAAGCATCGGCTCCGCTATTCTGCATGGTGAACATGACCTGGAACACCGGATGGCGGCTCATGTCACGTTCCAAACGCAGTCGCTTTACCAAGGTCTCGAATGGAAAGTCCTGGTGCGAGAAAGCGCCTTCAGTGACTTCACGAACGCGCATCAGAAAGGTAAGGAAGCTCGGATCGCCCGACGCATCGATCCGAAGTGCAAGCATATTTTCGAGGGGCCCAATTACGTTTGCAAACTCAGGTTGAGTTCGTCCCGAGACTCGCGTGCCGATCACGAAGTCGTCCTGCCTGCTGTAACGCGAGAGTAGAACAGCGAAGGCGGTCAGTAACGTCGTGAAAAGATCTGAGCCATGGCTTTGGCCAAGGGCCTGAAGACGACCCCACAGCCGCTCGCTTATGCAGAGCTTTTGCCGTGCACCACGAAAGCTCTGTATTGCCGGTCTTTGCCGATCCGCAGGCAGTTCGATGGTCTGCGGCGCAGCGTCCAGACGCTGTTTCCAGTAGACAACGTCTTCATCCGAGGCTGCGTTGTTGTCGACGACATCGCGATATTGAAGAACGGGAGCATTCTGCGATCGTCCGCTCCCACCACGAAGATAGCGCGACTGAACCTCCGACAAGAGATTTCCGATGGACGGCTCATCACACACAATTCGATGAGCGACGATTAAGAGCACATGCTCCTGGTCTTCCAGTTGGAAAAGGGTTGAGCGCAGCAAGGGAGCCTGCCCAAGGTCGAATGGGATCTCTGCCGCTTCCTGTGCCAGCCGAGATAATCCCTGCAGCCTTTCGTTGGACGGGATGTTTCGGAGGTCTCGCGCGTCTACAGAGAACTGAACTGTTCGCCGCACGAATTCTACAGGCACTCCATCTTGCAGGTGAAATTCTGCCCTTAGAATTTCATGCTGCTGCAGAACCTCATTCAGATCAGCTTCCAGCCTTGACCTGTCCAGGCGTTCGGCGAGGCGCAGACCGCAGGCTACGTTCTGCACCGCACTGCGAGAATGTAGTTGATCCAACACCCAGAGGCGTTCCTGGGACGTCGAAAGAGGAATGCCATGCGACGAGGTCAAAGTGTCTTGTGCAATTGCCCTGGATTTCATTCTACGTACACCCGAAGACGTTCACGGTTGGTCCCGACGGGCAGGAATGTGTAAGCCTGCCGGAGGAATATTAAAGATGCATTCTCGGCGGCCTAGGAAATCTTTTTTCACCATGACAGCGATCTTGGCACTGAAGGCTTCGCGATGAAAGTCCCATCTCTGGACTCTACCTTGCCAGTAATCGGCAATTGTTTCAACTTTACCTTGGCAAATTCACCTATCTTTTGTGCCACGACGTATGTCTATGAAAAAAAGGATGTTGCTGGAGGGCCGGGTTCTCGTTAGGAACCTCCGCCTCCGAGGGTGGCACGGGTCTCATCAAGAAGCAGGAAACTTCAGGAGCGGGAGCGGGCCGCGCCCACGGGAAGATGACCTTCCAGTGCCGCCAGCAAAGGTTCCCGCAATTGAGCGCCGCTTGCCATCAGGCCAGACAGGAGCGGGTTTCGATTGTTGCAGCGCAGAGCATTATTATCGAGCGTTGCGATGAAACCTCCTGCGCTCTCCACCAGGGCGGCACCGGCTGTGACATCCCATTCGTTCTTTGGCGTAAGGGTAAAGGTCACGTCGGCCTTGCCAGCGGCGACGAGTCCCAGTTTGTAAGCAACCGAGCCCATCGGGCGGATCTGGTAGTCGCCCCCTTGAAACTGCTGCCACTCACCTCGTTTCACTTCACTGCGACTCGCCAGAATCAATGCGCCTTGCAGGCTGGTTCTCTGGCTGGTGCGCGCGGGTTGGCCGTTGTACAGAACGCCGGAATCGATCGCACCCAGGATGGTTTCATCGGTGGCCGGGTTGCAGATGCCGCCCGCTACAGGCCGTCCATTTTCGACATAGCCAATGGAAACGCAGAATTCCGGGATACCGGCGACAAATTCGCGCGTCCCGTCCAGCGGATCGACTACCCATACGCAACGTTTGTCCAGCCGTGAAACGTCGTCGATACTCTCTTCGGAAAGCCAGCCTTCTCCATCGCGCAACAGATTCTGCCGGAGAACGGCGTCGATCGCCCGATCCGCTTCGGTCACGGGATCGTGCCCGATCTTGTATTCGGTTTCGATCGCTCCCGGAGTAAAGCGGGCGAATACTACGCGCGCCGCTTCAATCGCGGCCTCGATGCGTTGCAGAACGTCAGCATAAGAAGAAGTCATATTTGTTCCTGAAATGATGTTGGCGGAGCGAAATTCAGTCGAATCAGGCCCACAACATGCGCGCTCCGGTGATCAGCAGCAAGGTGCAAAGAAGCCGGCGAAGCCAGATCATCGGGACACGGGTGGCCAGATGGGAACCCAGCAGTCCGCCTGGGATGGAGCCGATCAGTAGCGATACCACCAGCCCGGTATCAACGTTCCCCAGGCGGAAGTGCAGCAGGCCGGTGACGCCGGTAAGGATGACAGCATGTACGATGTCGGTGCCTACATTCACCTTAGGCGGGTAACTGTAGAACAGCAACAGCAACATCATGATGATGCTGCCCGATCCCACCGAGGTCATGCCGACCAGAAAACCGGCGACCAGTCCGATGATCGCCATTCCCATGAAACTCTTCGTGGTCGGTGGCCGATTCACAACCCGCTCTTCGATTCTTTTCTGGAACAGCAGCAGAGTCGGAATTATGATGAGAAGTACGCCTACTGCGGTCTTGATGAAACTGTTGACTCCATCCCCATAGAGGTGGCGGATGTGCATCAGGAGTTTCACCCCAGCGACGGAACCGGGAATGCTTCCGACTGCCAGGGCGAGCACGACTTTGCGACGGACTGTCTCTTTCTTGAGGTGCAGCAGGCCCGCTGGAATTTTTGTGAAGAAGTTGAACAGCGCGTCGGAACCGACCGCCACGATAGCCGGGACCCTCAAGCCGAAGATCAGCACGGGGAGCAGCAAAACGCCGCCCCCCACGCCGCTCATGCCGATGAGGACGCCCACGACAAACCCAACCAGGATTTTGGCTACGATCAGTTCCATAGTCGGTTCCTCTGCGCTTTACGCGTCAGTCCTGCTTACTCCGATGAAGCCTTCGCGCTCCAGGTGCAGAATAATTTCCTGCGCGGCTTCTTCCGCAGACAGTTCGCCGGTGTTGATCGTCACATCGGCATCCGTGGGAACTTCATAGGGATCAGAGATCCCGGTGAATTCCTTAAGAATGCCGGCGCGCGCCTTGGCGTAGAGTCCCTTACGGTCGCGCTGTTCGCAGACTTCGACCGTGGTGGCGATGTGCACCAGGATGAACCCTCCGTAGGGATCGATCATCTGCCGCACGTGTTTACGAGTGGCGTCATAGGGTGCGATGGGCGCACAGATGGCGATGCCGCCGTTCTTGGTGATCTCCGAAGCGACATATCCGATGCGGCGGATGTTAATGTCGCGATGCTCTTTCGAGAATCCGAGTTCCGACGAAAGATGCTTGCGCACCAGGTCGCCATCGAGCAGGGTGACGGGGCGTCCACCGATTTCAAGAAACTTCGTCATGAGAACATTGGCGATGGTGGACTTTCCCGAACCCGAAAGTCCGGTGAAGAAAATAGTCACTCCCTGCTTCGCACGTGGCGGAAAACTGCGACGCAGTTCTTGCACTACTTCCGGATAGGTGAACCATGCGGGAATGTCGCGTCCTTCGTTCAGCCGATCGCGCAGTTCAGTGCCGGAAATATTCAGAACCTTGTCGCCCTTTTTCACTTCATCATCCGGGACGTAACGGTCTTCGTCTTCCAGGTACACCATCATGCTGAAAGGCACCATGGTGACGCCGATGTCGGCTTCGTGCTTCTTGAAGGTTTCCTGCGCCTCGTAGGGACCGTAGAACGGCTTGCCGTCGGTGTCTTTGCCCGGACCAGCGTGGTCGCGTCCAACAATGAGGTGGGAGCAGCCGTGATTCTTGCGAATCAGGGCATGCCAGATGGCCTCGCGCGGTCCTCCCATGCGCATGGCAAGAGGCAGCAGCGACAGTTTCTGGGTTCCTTGCGGATATTTCGAACTCAGCAACTGGTAGCAGCGCACGCGCGTGTAGTAGTCCACGTCTCCGGGCTTCGTCATTCCGACGACCGGATGAATCAAAAGGTTGGCTTCCACTTGCTTGGCGGCGCGGAAGGTCAGTTCGACGTGAGCGCGGTGCATTGGATTCCGCGTTTGGAAAGCAACGACGCGACGCCATCCGAGACGGGCGAACTCGGCGCGCAACTCCGCAGGCGTGAAGCGCAGCGTGCGAAAATCGTAATGCGATGGAGCCTGCAGTCCCTCGATTCTTCCGCCGACATACCACGGGTTTGACTTATTCATGGTGTAGTCGGCGCCCGGATGCGCTTTGCTGGTGCTGTTGAATACTGCCTTTGCTTCGGCGGCCCGGTCGGGCTGCCAGACATCTTCCACATGCAGCACGGCGAGCATGACGCCTTCCGCATCGCGGAGCGCGACTTTGCTGCTGCCGGCCGTTAGCTTCTTGGCAAATTCTTCAGTGACATCGAGTGTGATGGGCATCGGCCAGAGGACACCACTGGCCAGGCGCATATCGTGGCAAACGCCTTCGTAATCGGCTTTGGTCATGAAGCCGCGCAGCGGAGAGAAGCCTCCGCTCATGAGCAATTCGAGATCGCAAACTTGACGGGCCGTAAGGTCCCAGGATGGCCACTCGCGGGAGTGGGCTTTCAGTTCTGCGGCTTTTTCAGGTGAGGCAAGCAGATCGATGAGTTCGCCGCCGTGCGGAGCAATCAAATGACTAGTCGAAGCAGACAAGCGTGAGAACCTCCAAGGTTCGTTGATTTTGGATTTACTGCAAGTTCAGCGTCTCGCAGAAGTGAATCAATGATGACTTCCAGCAATGCGAATCGGGGGGGACATGCGAACGAGACTTACAGACTTCTTGCGGGCCAATGACCCTGATTGACCCCAGTGTACACCAAAAAGACTGCACCCCTTATCCTACGCAAGTGCCATGCCGGATAAATTTTGGCAATTGTACTGTAAATTGATAAGGATAAAAGGTAAACGTTCGACAATTTCCATTTTCCTCAGTCTGCATCAGCGCAAATGTGCAAATTGTTGCGTACCGGGAACGGCATTTTTCTATCCGACAAGGGGAATGTGCAAGGGCTTGCATACTTCTGCCGAGGGGTCCAAGCAAGAGATTCAACCTAGTCTTTCAGACACCACCCGTGTCCTTGAACGCAGAGAGCGGCCACGTATCCCTCTCCCGCCGGGACTTCCCGTAAAGACCAGCGCGCCGCCTCGGAAGCGTCGGGGCGTGTGGACACCAGCGCATTCATTTCCCCAGGTTTCAAAGAGACATCAAATTGGCTCAGAGGAAGCGACAGGCCCGTTCCTTGGGCTTTGATGTAGGCTTCCTTTCGAGTCCAACATCGGAAGAACGCAGCATACCGGTCAGAAGGCGCGAGCTCGGCGAGCTGACTCTGTTCCTGTGCTGAAAAGAACCGCCGCGCGATCGCCCGATGATCGAAATTGTCACGAAGTTGTTCCACGTCGACGCCGAGTGCTCGCCCCCGCGTGAACGCAAGCAGAGCTGCGGTCCCAGAATGAGAAACGTTGAAATCGATCAGAGTCCCATGGGTGGCGGGATCGAGGGAAGGCTTTTCCTGGTCCGAATAACGGAATACGAGCCTCTTCGGATCGGAAGCAAGATAGCTTCCCAGGATCATGCGCAACAGAGCGCGTGTGGCCGTGAAGTGTTGACGATCCCGGGAAAAATGAAACCGCGCTGCCCGCGCCCGCTCATCGGGCGACAGCATCTGCTTCCATCTTTCCTCACCCTGGGCGACGGCTGAGAGGTCGACCCGCCAGAGATGGACTTCGTCGTCAGGCAGTGGGATCTGCGTTTCGGCTTTATATGCGACGTCGCGAATGATCATCAGCGGGCCATAAACAGAAAAGGAAAGTAGACATCCTAACTCTTTGCGGTGACCACAGAGTAGTTGAAATCTTCGGGGGTATCGCTCCCAAAACAGTTGGAATGGCCGACGATTTCGGTTTTGTCCTGACCTCGGAGGCTGGCCAGAATCGAACGCGACCAGACATCATGGATTGCGATTTGGAAACGAGATAGCCTTTCCGTCCCGTTCGTCGCAGGATCAACTGCCGCCGAAGAGGCCAAGGAAGAGGCCAAGAAAACAGATCGCTGCCGCTCGTGACCAATTGATGCAGGGCTTCCATCGAGATACACTTTCGCTACTTGAGAAGGAGTCTATGAAACTGTCGGTGGTGATGCCGGTTTACAACGAACGAGCCACCCTGTGCGAGGTAATCGAGCGAGTCATGTCGGTTGGCCTGGAGGTAGAACTGCTGTGCGTTGATGACGGCTCAACGGATGGATCGCGTGACATTCTCGCGGATCTGCAAAAACAGAGGCCTCAGATAAAAGTCTTGCTGCAGCCACATAATATGGGCAAGGGTGCGGCAGTCCGCCGTGGAATTCGGGAGGCAAGCGGCGATTACGTGATCATTCAGGATGCGGATTTAGAGTACGATCCAACCGACTATCATCAGTTGCTTGGTCCATTGGAAGCAGGGCAAGCGGACGTCGTCTATGGTTCGCGTTTTCTCGGAAGCGGGCCACATCGCGTGCTTTACTTCTGGCATTCGGTAGGAAACAGGCTTCTCACCTTGCTCTCGAACATGCTCAGCAACATGAACATGACGGATATGGAGACATGCTACAAGGTGTTCCGTCGAGAGGTTATTCAGTCGATCCGTCTTGAGGAGGATCGCTTTGGCTTCGAGCCGGAAATCACAATGAAAATCGCCAAACGCAATCTGCGCGTTTACGAGGTGGGCATCCGGTACTGGGGCCGCACGTATGAAGAAGGCAAAAAGATCGTATGGCAGGATGGCTTCCGAGCTTTGTGGTGTTTGGCGAAATATTGGTGGAAAGAGCCGGCGGTTTCGGTCGCCAGGAACCCGTCCTGAGCTGACGCATGAGCACCCTTCCCGAACTGTTGCGGAGACCCGGCGACGTCGGATCGGCAAGGTGGTATTGGACGTGCGTCAAGAGCAGGTTCTGATTGCGCAATCTGATGGATCGTGTAATTTGTGCCAAGGATTTCCCTTACGGTGAGCAGTTTCGTCTAAGGCGTTTACCTGACGGAAGCTTTGATCCCGTGTTTTCGTCCCCAGATTCGACGCCTTCCAGGAAAATAGACGATTGTTTTGTTGCGAGGCCTTGAGGAGCTCCGCCTTGGCTTCTTGCACGCGCGAGGCTGCGAAAAATCGCGCAATACCACTGCCCAAACCGTTTTCAGGATCTTCTTTATCCCATCTGTATTCCACCCACCTCTGCTTGCAAGTGCCTGTGGAAATTGCGGTTTGTGCGCCATAGCACTTATTTTGGGTCGAAGTGGCAATGTGGATGCTATGGGAAATAGAAAGGTTCCGCCACGCCCAGCCGTGGCGGGGGCGATGTCAAAAATTGAATTCTGTAAAGAGGGGGGAATCGATGAAGGAGCAGACTGTTCGGCTCGGTCCGCGCGAACAGCAGATCGTTGAACTGCTTTTGCAGGGCTGCGACAATGCCGAGATCGCCAGTCAATTAAAGATGGCACGGCGAACTGTGAAGGCTCATTTCAATCGGCTATTTCTTCGTTTCGGAATTACCGGCGGTATCAAGCGAGTGAAACTCGCGACCCTGCTGTACCGGAGGCAAGCATGTCTGCAAATGGGCGATATGGGACTCGTGTCCCCAGTGAACGTGAACACCGAGTCATCGAACTCGTTGCCGAAGGCCTGAAAAATCGGGAAGTAGCCGAAGCCATTGGAACAACCGAGCATGTCGTGAAGAATTACCTGCGGGTAATCTATGACAAACTCGGCCTATGGAATCGGGTCGAACTCGCGCTGTGGTATGAATCCAGGCGGAGTTCATCGGTGTTAGCCACTCAGTAGATTTCTTTAAAGTCCCAATGCAACCAGGCGCCATCGCATGCAATGCGACGGCGCCTGGATGTGTTTGGTGTCTCTTCGAATTAATTGCAACCAAAAGCTTGCAGATGTCGCAGGCGTTCCCCGGCTTCTTTCACACCGCTGCGTGCGGCGGAGTCCAGCAGCACGCGCGCTTGGTCGCAATTCTTCGAAACTCCGTCACCCTTTAAGTACAAATCCGCTAGTAAAACGGTCGCGCTTGCATTGTGCTTGGCCATTGACTTCCACAGCCAGTTCGCAGCCTGAGCGCTATTGCGTTGCTGCCCGTTGGTTCCATTCAAATAGCGTTCCGCCATGGCGAGTTCTTCCCCACCATTCGAGGCATTTCCGGCGGGACGTTCGACCTGAGACTTCCTTTCCGCGGTTGGAGCAGCCGGCGCCGGTTCGGGTTTGGCAGGTGTATTCTTTGCCGTTGCCTGTTGGCTCGCCGGGACTGGCGCTTCGCGAGGCGGGACGGCAGCTTGCTTGTTTGGAGCAGCGTCGGCGGCATCTGTCTTGGGAGTCGTCGCGGGCGCTGCCGCTGGGCTTGTCTGCACTGCGGCGGGCGGGGCCGGAGGTGCCAAATGAGAAGTTTCCGAGGCAGCCTGTGCACTCCGCCAGGCCATATAGCCGAGAGCGAAAATCAAGATTGCCAACGCGATTCCGACATAGAGACGATAGGGACGCGACGCAGTTGGATAGGAAAATATCTCTTCATCGTCATCGCGCCTGTAATCGCCTTCGCGACCGCTTTGAAAGAGCGACAATTCGTTGTTCGACGCTGGTTCATAGATCGCGGGTTCGATCGGGGCGTACTCTGCGCGAGGCGTGAATGAAACAGGTTCAATCTGGGGCCAATCGTCCGTTGGCCGAAAACGATCGTCGGAGTCACCCTCAGCCGATGCCCCCTGTTCCTGTCGCGCCCCGCACATGCCGCAATATTTCTGCGACGCGGGCACCTCCCGACCGCACGTCCGGCATCGCACCAGCGATGGATCTACCATCTTTGGAGCGTGCTCGGATTTTAAATTGGGCGGGGTCGCCTCTGGTTCTGGAACCGGTGGAGGTGCCGAGCCGAATTCGCCCTCGCGGGCAGAGTTCTCCGCTTCGAGTTCATGCAACAGTTCCACCACTGCCTGTTCGCGTCGTTCCGGCGGACTGGTGAAATACGCTTCGGCCCAGCGGCCCATGTTCTGCCCCAAGAGGGGGTTCACGAGCGGGTTTAATTCAGGGGCCGGCAAAGTACCGGGCTCTTCGGAATCTTCGGTTGGACGGGGCAAATAGGTTCTCCGATCGCGATGATTAACGTGAATCAGTGGCGAAACCTATATGTATGATTGCACTCCGGCTCTCTAAGGTTGTCAAATGAAACCCCTTGTAAATCAATGGCGAAGGCCCCTCATCTGGCAGCGTTCAGTCGCAGGCTTTCCGATAAGCCGGCTCAAACTGGTCTAGCTGAGCATCCCTCTGCGACGTGAATTTTCCCTTCGGAGTCTTGCCGTACAGGTCGGCCCCGGGGCAATAATACAGAGCGGTGTGGAGATCCACCCAGACCTGGGTGTCCGGATTTCCTTTGCTTTCCGGCGGATCAGGTACTTCCGCTAAGCCCAGCTTTACGAGAATCCGATCGAAAAAAGAAAGATCTGCGTCCGGGGCGGCTTTGTGATGGCCTGCAGCCGTCGCGGGACTGCCCGTCGCGCTAACGGAATGGTTCGACCAGATGCCCCAACGGATCACCCCGGCTACCAGGATCACCGCAATTGCTAAGTAGATGTCGCCGCGCCGGGCATTCCAAAACCGTGCGATCGCTCCCCGACGGTTGCCTAATGCCAACTGCTCCAGGAACTCACGCGCGCTGGCTGCAGAACTCCATGCAGTACTGCGTTCCGACTTCACCAGGGCTGTCGATTCCAATGCTTCGACCTCGTGCTTTTCTTCGAGACCTGTATCGAGTGGAATCTCGAGATCCGAAAGCGCTGAGGTTTCGAACTCCGTGCTGATGGAAGGTTGGTCGGGTTGGAGCGCATCGGCCGCCTTGTGCTTAGGCAGTTGGACGGACGTAAAGAGTTCCGGCATTTGTTCTTCCAGCGAATCCGCAAGTGATGGCTCAGACTCAGCTGGACCAAGGCTAGGCACGGACTTGTGGAGGGTGGGATCGTCATTCGCGAGATCCGCACCACTCTCTTTCATCGATTCCTGCAACTGCCATAGGGACGCCACCTTGCTTTGCATGCTGGGAGCTTCGTACTCGCTGCTGCGCGGTGTTCCGCAATTTCCGCAGAACTGCTCTTCTCCAACAATTTGATGCCCGCACTTACGACAGGCGAACGTAGCGATGGGATGGGCTGGGGTACGCCCGCTTTTGACTGCAGTCTCCTTGACCGGCCTGTCGACTAAGGCTGCCAGATTCGGCTTCAGCTTCTCCAGAGCCTCCAGCATCACAGCACGTTCGGTTGCCAGGGATTTCTTCCAAGTGGCTTCTTCGTCCCTCGCCAGTGCCTCAGTCACTAATCCAGCCATGAGCTGGCAGGTATGAACGTCCTGCTCGGTGAAGGCCTGTGTCGTCGGGTAATAGAGCTCGAGTCCTCCGGCTACTCCGCCATCATGAAAAATCGGAACTGCGATCATCGACTGAATCCCGCGGCGGCGGCACTCTTCGGTGTCGAGAAGGAACTCGGGATTGACATCGGCACAGCGCAGGACCTGGCCCGTGCGTAGGGGAGCGAGGCAAAGCGCTTTGTCCATCGGAACATCAGTGCCCGCAGGAAGCGTTAACATTCCGGACGCTGCACGGTAGCGAAGCCTCTTGCCGTCGAGGATGCCAATGGCGGCACCGCTGGCGCGGGCGATTTGGGTAAGGCGCTCCGCCACCAGCGACATCGCATTCTCCAGTTCCAGATGTCGAACCTGAATCTGGTGCTGCGTCTCAACGATCTTTGCCAGAGTGAAAGTGTAGTCTGCGGAGGCACTCGATTCTGCTTCGTGCGTTTGCGGGGCGCTCTTGAGCCGAGCAGAAGCAGCGCGCTCTTCCGCTTCCAGTTCCTCCCTCTTCAGTTCGAGGCCCAGTTCCATCTCCTGCAGTTCGCGGTTATGCTCTTGCAGAACATAGGCCGCTTCCAGCAGCTTTGCGAGCGTCTGCTCGTCGAAAACTGGTTTGTCTTTTTCCTCGGACACGATTTCTTTTTCCACTAGTGGAAACCGCCCCTGTGCGCCCGGCAAGTCGGGCAGAATGCGCCTATTCTAGTGCAAGTCGTGCGCCAATGCAGAGACGCCAAGGTGGTTCAAAATAGGGGGAACCTCTAGGGGGAGCGAATTACCTTGGGGCTCCTTGGCGGCGGAGGCCTCAATCTACCAACAGTTTACCGCCGGAGGTGCCGACTTGCGAGAACTCTTATGAGTCCGGGATAGCGCCGGCAGAGAGGGGTAACTACCCGGCCGTAATCACACTGCGGCTGCAAGAATTTGCATTCCGATTCTCCCTATTCAGAAACGAGGGGAGACTCGGGTGCGGCGCCATCACTCCTGCTGGTGAGATAGAAGTGCACTGCGGGAGTGATGATGAGCGAGAGCACCATCGAAATGAGAACGCCACCAATGACCGCGATCGCCAGAGGCTGCAGCATCTGCGATCCCGCGCCGATTGCGAAGGCCAAAGGCAACATGCCCGCGACCGTAGCGAGCGCCGTCATAACGATGGGACGCAACCGGCGACGCGCAGCTTGCAGCATTGCATTTTCCGCAGGAAGACCGACGGCGCGCATCTTCTGATCGGCGTCGAGCAGCAGAATGCCGTTCTTGGCTACGATGCCAATGACCATGATCATCCCCATGAACGATGAGATGTTGAACGTCGTGCGGGTGATCAGCAGAGCAATGAAAACTCCGGAAGTCGAGAGTAGCGCTGACGAGAGAATTGCGACGGGCGCCGCGAACGTTCCAAATTCAAACAGTAGCACAATGAACAGCAGCAGGACCGCCAGGATGAGGACGATCACGAGGTCGTGGAACGAGCGCTGCTGCTCGGCGTAAGTTCCGCCGTACTCCACGCGAATGCTGGCAGGGATGTGCAACCCGGCTACTACTTTCTGCACGTCGGACATACCGCTGCCCAGGCTTCTGCCTTCGAGTCGAGCGGTGACAGCCACGTCGCGCTGCAAGTTTTCGCGACGAACCTCCGTTTGCCCTGGGTTCTCAACTACCGATGCAAGCGCGCCCAGGGTGGCGGTGTGTCCCGTGCTGCTGACAAGCAAGGTGTCGCGCATGGCCTCGAGCGACGCCCGGTTCGCGGCCGGAAAACGCACGCGTAGAGTGTAAGCACGATCGTTGGTCACCACGGGAGTTGCGGAAGGCTCGCCCTCTAAGATAGCCGAGGCGTCGAGCGCGATTTCCTCGGCGGTGAACCCCGCTCGCGCGGCCACGCTGGGATCAACCTGGAAAGTAACGGCGGGACCACTGATCGTGTTGTCGATTCCATTCAGGAGATCAACAACTCCCGGGATCTTCCCGATGGCTTCGCCCACCTTGGGTGCCCACTCTTCGAGCAGCTTAGGATCTTGCGAAAACAGCTTGATCTCAATGGGCTGAGGCGCGGATGTCAGGTCGCCGATCATGTCCTGCAGGACCTGTATGAAATCGACGTCGAGGGCAGGCTCCTCTTTCTTGATGTCTGCGCGCACGTCCGACATGATTTCTTCGATGTCACGGCTGCGCTTCGCTTTCAGTTTTACCAGGATGTCGCCGGTATTTGCTTCCGTCACGGCCGCGAGACCGAGTTGCAAACCGGTGCGCCGGGATGTGCTTTCCACTTCAGGAACTTCGTGCAGCATCTGCTCGACGTGACTCACGACGCGGTTGGTTTCTGCCAGCGAACTGCCCGCGGGCATGATGTAGTCGATGGTGAATCCTCCTTCGTCCATCTCCGGCAGAAGGTCGGAGCCGGAAAAGGTGTAGCAAACATACGCAGCGACGATCAGCACCGCGCTGAAGATCATGAGGAGGCGTGGTCTTTCGAGCGCACGTCGCAACCAGAGTTCGTGAAAGTTGACGACGCGAAGGAAGAAGCCACTCAGGTGCTTCTCCTCCGCCGCGAGCAGCTTCATCGCGTCCTCGTCGCCGGAATCCTCCTCATCCTCATGGGCTGGCGACATAGCCGAAGACTCAGCGTCCGCGCCCTGAGCTTCATCTTTTGTCTCGTGCCGTCCCTTGATGAAGTACTGGCTCAGAGTCGGGGTCCACGTTACCGCCAGCGCCAGCGAAGTCAGCAGCGATACTGTCATAGTGACTGCCAGTGCGCGGAAGAAGACTCCGGTGACGCCTGTTATCACGATGAGAGGAATGAAGACGACGACCGGAGTAATGGTCGATCCGATCAGCGGAATCGTGATTTCTTTCAACGCGCTGCGGATGGCTTGCAGCCGTCCCTGCCCCGCATCGCGATGCAGTACGATATTTTCGACGACAACGATGGCATCGTCGATGACCAGTCCGACCGCGGCGGCCAAGCCTCCCAGTGTCATCAGATTAAAGGTCTGTCCCATCAACTTGAGGGCGATGAACGTCACCATCACCGTCACTGGAATGACCAGGCCCGCCACCAGGGACGTTCCCCAATCGCGCAGAAACACCACCAGGATAATGGATGCCAGGATCAAACCGAGCAGGATGGCGTCGCGCACGCTCTTAATAGACTCATCAACAATGATCGACTGATCGTAGAATGGCTGGATCTGAACTCCGAGGGGCAGCGTCTTGCGGAAACGCTCGATTTCGTCGTGAACTTCCTGCGCGACCTGTACCGTATTTCCGTCCGGCTGACGGTTGATGTTGAGCAGGACGGCGGGTTTCCCGTTTGCCGTCACCACGGTGTATAGCGGCTTTACCCCTGGCTCGACTGAAGCCACATCTCCGATGCGCACAGGAATTCCGGCCTGGGTATTCTTGATGACCGCATTCGCGATCTCTTCCGGCGTGCGCATCTGACCATTCACCAGACCGAGATAGAGCTGATGGTTGCGTTCGAGCAATCCCGGCGAGTCGATCAGATTGGTGCGCCGCACGGTGTCGAGGATGTCCGTGACCGTAACGCCCGCGTTCAGTAGCTTTGCCGGATCTGGAACAATGTGAAACTCCGGCTCCTGCCCACCTTGCACGAGCACCGTCGAAACACCCTCCAGACGGTTGAGCCGCGGCTTCATTTCGTAGGTCGCCATCTCCCACAGCCGGGTTTGAGGCATCGTGTCGGAGGTCAAGCTGTAGCCGATGATGGGAAAGCTCGCGAATGTCATGCGATGCGCTTCGATTTTCGCAGTGGGAGGAAGCTCCGGCTGAACCCGTGAAATTGCCGCATTCACATATTGCAGCGTCTGGAACATGTCGATATCCCAGCGCAGATAAAGATCGATCTCAGCGGACCCGCGACTGGTGATCGAACGGACATTGAGCAGCCCGGGTACGCTGTTGACGGCCTCTTCGATGGGTCGCGTCACCGTGACCGTCATCTGGTCGATAGGCATGACGCCGTTATCGACCGCGATCAGCACACGGGGAAAATCCGTCGATGGGAACACCGACACGGGAATAGTGAAGGCGAGGTACGCGCCCAACAACCCAAAGGTCAGGATGAGGAAGATAACGGGCCTGGAGTGCTGGGCAATCCAATGCTGCGCTTGCCTGGAACCGGCTTTCGATGAGTTCACGCAGACGCTCCGCAGCGGTTATCTTTCACTGGATCCCTCACTTGGAGCTTTTGAGCCTTCTTTGGACCCCTCCTTGGAGCCTTCCGCCGGAGCTTCCGCGGCTTCGATCTTGATCTTGGTTTTGTCAGGCAGTCCGTAGGCACCGCTGGACACAACTTTGTCGCTCTCGGTTACGCCCTCCACGATCTGGATGTCGTCGCCATTGCGAATCCCGACCTTAACGGCTTTCTGATGAGCGCGGCCGTCGGAGCCAGCCAGCATGACAGCGGGCGTCCCGTCGGGCAACGTGATGACAGAGTTTGCAGGTACGACGAGAGCGTCTTCCACAGTCTGCGCCGTCAGCGAGAGCTGCACGCTGGTTCCAGGCTTCAATGCATGTTTTGGGTTCTTGGCTTCCAGCCAGACTTCAACCGTGGTGCTGTTGGGATCAAGCGCGGGGCTCACGACCGTGACCTTGCCTTCGATGGGTTCGTCAATTCCCGGCACGGTCATCGTGCCCTTGTCTCCAACCTTCAGGGCCGCCGCGTCGCTTTGCGGCACGTGTGCTTTGGCGATCACGGAAGAAATGTCCATTACTGTCAGCAGAGGAGTGCCAGCTGCCGCCATCTCGCCGGGATAGAGTGGACGGTCGGTGATGACGCCGTCGATCGGACTGCGAATTTCCGAGTAACTGAGCTGTGCTTGCGCTCCCATGTATTTGCCCTTGGCCGAATCCAGCCCGCCTGCGGCAGACTTAAGTTCCTGTTCTTTGCCAATTGCCATGAGAGCGTCAAGGTGCTGCTTGGCGATCGCAGCCTGATTGCGGGCGGTCGTTACGTCCACTCGCGATTGGTCCAATTCCTTCCGAGGCAGTGCGCCTTGATCGAACAGCTGCTGGCGGCTCTCGAAGACTTTTTCCTGCGCATCCAGCGCTTGGTGCGCCTGCTGCGCGTCCGCCTCGGCCTTACGAATTTCCTCGGGCAGGCCAGCGCGAGTTGTCGTCTCGTAGGTCGCTTGAGCCTGTTCGTAGGAGCCCTTGGTGTCTTGCGCGGCGGCGCTCAGGTCCCGATTCTCCAGCACGGCCAGCAATTCTCCCTCGTGAACCGGACTGCCGCGCTTCACCAGGAATTTTTGTACCGGAGCACTGATTTTGGGCACGATTGCAGCTTGCTGTCTTGGGAACAGGATCGCTTGCGTGTTGATCGTGTGCTGAATCGTAGTTTTTTCGACCGGGGCTACCTGCACCGAGACGGTGGGCTCCTGGTCGCCTTTGTCGGAGGAGCAACCTGCCGTCGTCAGCAAGCCAGCTAGCGCTGTAAAACCGAGCATTGTGAGTACGCATCCGCGCAAGCTGACTCGCTTACGATCACGGTCTGGCATGAATGCAGTTTCGATTCGCTTCATTCGGCTAAAAGGTTCCTGTCAGAGTTTGTAAGTTCGCCACCGCGACGCGGAAGCGCGCCTGGCCGTCGTCGTAGGCATTGCGAGCCTGAGTCAGGGTATTCTGCGCGTCGACCACTTCCAGCACAGTAGACTCGCCCGCCTGGTACCGCAAGGTGGTGAGCCGCATGCTGTCCGCAGCCAACTCGGCGGAACTGGCAAGGGATTCCATTTCGGAGCGAGACGTCTCGGCTTCACTGTAGAACTGTCGGAGGTGACTGAGGAGTTGCCGTTGTGCGAACGTCAATTCAACGTGAGCCTGGTCCCTGCGAAGCTCCGCTTGCTTGAGTTTGCTGCGATCTGAACCCCAGCTGAAAATCGGAATCTGCAGGGTGGCCACAGCGGAGTACCCCAGGTTCCGAATGCCGTCGGTTTTCGTGGCGAAGTGGTTGGCATCGATGCCGTAAAAATAGTCGACGCTCAGAGCCGGCAAAAGTCCTCCCCATGCCGCCGAAACTTCGTGATTCGCAACCTCGTATGCCGCCAGGGCCGCGCGTAGATCGGGATTATTTTTCTTCCCCGCGGTTTCCACTTCCACGAAGGTTGGGAGCGGCTCCTGAGTTTGCAGGTCGTCGACGACCGTGAAGTCCTGATTGAAATCCGGAAACAGCAGGACTGCCAGGTCGAGCCGGGTGCGCTCCATGTCTAGCCGAGTTTCCTGCAGATCGCGCTGCTGTTGCTGAGTCTGAATTCGCGCCTTAATTACGTCCGCATGGGCGACTTCTCCGCCGTTCTCGAGTTTCTGGCTAATGTCGAGAAAGTGGGCTGCCTCGGCGGCGGCGCGCTGGGCTGTCGAGTATTTGCGCTGAGCCACGACCAATCCGTAGTACGCCTGCGTTACCGTAACCACGAGTCCGCGGGTGGCGATCTCGGCTTTGGCCCGCGCCTGCGCCAGAGCAGCCGCGGACCGACGATAATCCGCAACATTTGTCAGGGAGAGTGACTGATGCACGTCCGCCTGGCTGATGTACTCATGCACGCCGTTGTTGGCGATGAACTTTGAGCTGGGACAGCCCGCTGTTGAAGTTACGCAACTCGCGGGAAGTGGACCGGTACCCTCAGTGTAGATGAACGAATTGTTGTAATTTACGTCCGGCAATAACCCTGCGCGCGCTTGTACCCGATCTTCGCGCGCCAGGCCCAGATCGGTCATGGCGGCGCGGTATTGTGGATCATTCATGCGAGCCCGCTGCAAGGCGTCCTGCAGAGTGAGGGTGAGTGGCGCACCAGTGCTGGGCGAGGGATTCGCTCCCTGGGTCTGGGCGGACAGCGTGACCTGTGCAAAATCCGACCCTGTAACTGCCAGCAGCACCAAAACGAGAATCCAGGACGGTGAGCAAAGGCCGTTATGGGAAGCGGGTTTTTTTGTTGTGAAAAATGCGATCTGACCTGTCTTCACGGCGTCACCTCGAAATGAAGTGGGCGATAGCACAACGATGAAAGTCTCTGTGCACCAACGGGATCGCCAGCGATCTTGATCGAAGCCCGAGGCCGGCCTTTGGATGCGGCGGAGGAAGGTCCGAAACCCAATGCGCGACGAAAAATGTGAGGCGAAACACTCGTCATAGATCACTTGCCGGACCAATTTGGAACTCGTAAGCCTACCATGCGCCGTCTGAAAGCCACCTGAAAACCACAGGTCAGTCGCTAAAAGTACTACGGCCTAAAGTACTTAGCTCGGAGACTGAGCGGGCGCGAACAATTGGCGAAAGCCGTGCTAAGTGTAAGCCGAG
Organism: uncultured Acidobacteriaceae bacterium; assembly: GCA_963788555.1. GTDB lineage: Bacteria > Acidobacteriota > Terriglobia > Terriglobales > Acidobacteriaceae > Sulfotelmatobacter. The sequence goes on from CAWBHM010000015.1 coordinate 180,918, forward strand.
TGTGATCGCCAAGAAGCAGGAGGGAACAATCGTGATCGACCTGGAGCAAGTCAAAGTAACTCCTCGCGACCAGCAGGTGCTAAACCTGCTCGTACAGGGATGCAGCAACAAAGAGATTGCGGGCCAGCTGAACATCAGCCCGCGCACCGTAAAACAACATCTGCGCACCCTATTCTTGCGAGCGGGAATCCGCGAGGGGCGCAAGCGGGTGAAACTGGCCATTGCCATGTTCACCAAGGAAGAGGCTCAGTCATGACACCCCGCGAACGCCTGACGCCGAAGGAAATTCAGATCGCAATCCTGGTCTGGGAGGGCCTGACCAATCGCGAAATCGGCAAGATTGTGGGCACCAGCGAACAGGTCATCAAGAACCATTTACGCAGCGCCTTTGACAAACTAGGAGTGTGGAGCCGGCTGGAACTTGCCATGTACGTGGCCAGCCATGGCGGTAAGGATTGGCCTCCAGAATCAGAACGTCCGGGTCTTCCTTACGCACAGGCTATGGGAGCCGATTAGATCTACCCGATTGGCTAATTCTTGGTTCTAGTAGTGCTCTGGCTTCATCATTTCATCTTGATCGCAGTAATTCTCACTAAGGCAGAAGCTCTTTGGGCTTCTGCCTTTTCAACTTGTTCTGACCAATCTGTCCAAATTCTGCAAAACCTTTCACGGGCTGATCGAGCCATCGCACATCATGATCTCCTAACTCTATGTCCAGCAAGTGATTGCGAGAGTGCAATCAACGGCAACAGAATTGCGCTTTGCATAGGGGTCTGCAAGAGCGGGCTCAGAAGCAGCCACGAGCCGGCTTCGCAACCCCGGGGCGAAACCGCGATGGCGTACAAAGAGATTTTCTGGATGGCATGCGACTCCACCGAACAACTGCGGGCGGAGTATGGTCCGTTTCACACGCGCGCGGAAGCCGAGTGCGAAGCTAAGAAGCTAAAATTTGGTTACCTGCTGCGTTACGAGCACATCTTGGGCGAAGATGAAGAAATCCAAGAAGTCCGGTGCATCTTTGTAGAACTCCCGGGCGCTAGCCCAGTCGGAGTCGAGGCCATTCCCGTCACACTCCATACCCGCTGCGCCACCTGCGGGGAATCGGCAGCCCACGACAAGGGATGGCAGGCCGAGGTCTGGGCCGACATCCACGAATTTGAGCATTCCCGTCATCGCGTGCGCCTGTTTGAGCATGCGCGCGGCAAAGGTTTGAAGGAAATCGGCGACTGGCGCGGGTAGGATTTACTGGAACTCAGCTCTTGTTGGAAAGTGCACTGGCCGCAGCCCGATCCACCAACCAGATCAGTTTCCCATTGCTCGGCCGGACCAGCTTTGACGGATACTGCTCGCCCGAAACATCCTCCTCCAAAACTGCCCGGAGAACCGTGGCTTTGTCTGTCCCGCTGACGAGAAACACCACGCAGCGGGCGGCATTTAGAACAGGCAGAGTCAGGGTTAGGCGGCTTGCCTTGAGCTTGTCGACCCAGTTGGCGATGACCAACTTGGATTTTTCGTGCAGTCCCGCAGTGCCGGGGAAGAGCGAAGCGGTGTGTCCATCGGGTCCCATGCCGAGAAGAATCAGATCGAAGACTGGAACCTGTCCCGGTTCCAATTGGAAAAACTTTCGCAGAGTTTGCTCGTACGCATCGGCCGCGGCCGATGCGTCAGGATTCTCGGCAGGAACGCGGAACACGTTACCCGCAGGCACCGGAATCTTCGACAGCATGGCCTCTTCCGCCATGTGGTAGTTGCTGTCGGGATCAGTTGGAGGCACATGCCGCTCATCGCCCCAGAAGAAAAAGGTCCGATCCCAAGGAAAAACATTGCGGGCATTGGTGGCCAGCAAATTGAAAAGGCTCTTGGGCGTCGATCCGCCCGAGAGAGCGATCGTAAAGCGGCCGCGTTGGGCTACCGCCTCCTGGGCAGCGCGTACGACTTCTTCCGCCGCGGCTTCGAACAATTCCTGCGGGGTGGTCAGGATTCGAATCTCCGCGGAGGTAGTCATTGTCGCTCTCGTTGTTTTCTAGTGTTGGCGGCAGCCCACGGACGCGCAGCGCGCCGCTCCGATTAGTCCAGCCTTCTCGTTCGTCACGACCTGCACAGGGATGGATTCCAGCAATGGCCTCAATCGTCCCTTCGTGAAGAACGATTTCATAAACAGCGGACCCTGAAGTTTGGAAAGAATCTTTGGCGTGATTCCGCCGGCCAGGAACAAACCACCGGTGGCCATCACCTTGAGCGCGAGATTTGCGGCCTCGGCGCCATAGACAGCAATCCATAAGTCCAAGCTCTTCGATGATAGCGAATCAGAGCCATCGAGAGCTGCCCGCGAAATTACGGCTGCCGGATCGCCTTGTTTGAGAGCGGCGGCGAACTCGGGAGATTCTTTTCCGCATCCGCTTTCGCGAAGAAACTCGTAAACATTCACCAAGCCCGGCCCCGAAAGAATACGCTCATAGCTTACATGTCCGAAACGCGCCTGCAAGAATCGGGTCAACTCGATTTGCAAGTCCCCTTGCGGGCCGAAGTCGGTGTGCCCGCCTTCACAGGCGAAGACGTGGTGCCGGCTTCCATCCCAGAACAATCCAGCCTCTCCTAATCCTGTGCCCGGCGCGATCACTCCTTGATTGCCCACGGCAGGTCCACTCACTTGATTCAAGGGAACGAGATCGCTCGGGGCGAGCGCGCCGATGCCCCAGGCACTGGCCTCGAGATCGTTGATCAGGAGAGTGGCGGGAAGATGAATCTGCTTCGCGAGTCGCGACTGCTCGATCACCCAGGGCAAATTCGAAGTCTCGACGCGCCCATTGCGCACCGGACCAGCTATTCCAAAGCAAGCCGCGTCCGGGAGGGCGCCCGAATCATCCAAAAACTTGCTTACGATTTCACCGAGCTCGCTGTGCTCGCGGCTTGGGAAGGTGCGCTCGGAAACCAGGCGCAAATGACCGTTCTGGGGTTGAAAATAGGCCAGCCTAGCGTGGGTACCACCAATATCGCCGGCCAGAATCATTTCTCGAAATTCCTCCAGCGCCGGCCGTCACGCTCCAACAACTCGTCGGCTTCCTTCGGTCCCCATGTGCCCGACGCGTAGTTGGGAAAATTTCGCGGTGGAAGCGCTTTCCAGAGATCAAGCACCGGATTGACCACGGACCACCCTGCCTCCACCATGTCGGCGCGCTGGAACAGTGTCTGGTCACCGATCATGCAGTCGTGCAGGAGTCGCTCGTAGCCGGTGCTCGGCTGCTTGCCGAAATATTCCTGGTATTCGAAGTTCATATCCACGGTGCCCAGGCGCATGACGGGGCCGGGAACTTTGGCGGCAAACTGCAGGGAAATTCCTTCTTCCGGTTGAATATGCAGGACGAGTTGGTTTGGCATCAGGTGTTCGACCGGCGTGTCGCGGAACAGAACGAATGGTGCCCGCCGGAACTGTATCACGATATGGGTATTGCGCACCGGCATCCGCTTTCCCGTGCGCAGGTAGAAGGGCACATCCGCCCACCGCCAGTTGTCGATCAGCAACTTCATCGCAACGAACGTCTCGGTGCGCGAGTCAGGAGCGACATCGGGCTCGGAGCGATACGCGGAGACGCGCTTGCCGTCCTCGGTTCCATCGCCGTATTGCCCGCGCACGCTGCGGCTCAAGACCTCTTCGTCGCTCATAGGCTGAATGGCATGGAGAATCTTGGCTTGCTCATCGCGCACCGCATTGGCGTCGAAAGAAATCGGAGGCTCCATTGCAGTGAGGCTGATGAGTTGCATGATGTGGTTTGGCACCATATCGCGCAGCGAACCGGCATGATCGAAATAGCTGCCGCGTCCTTCTACGCCCACGGTTTCCGCTACCGAGATCTGCACGTGGTCGATGTAGCGCCGGTTCCAGACCGGCTCAAAAATTCCGTTGGCGAACCGGAACGCCATGATGTTCTGGACCGTTTCTTTGCCCAGATAGTGGTCGATGCGGTAGATCTGCTTTTCATCCACTTCTTTGAGCAGTTGCTGGTTCAGTGCTTTAGCGGATTCCAGATCGTGCCCGAACGGCTTCTCGATCACAACCCGCCGCCAGTGGCCATTAGTCTGTTCCATCAATCCGGCAGCGGAGAGTTTCTGCACGATCGGGCCGAAAAAGCTGGGTGCCGTTGCCAGGTAGTAGAAGAAATTCTGGTGGGTCGAGTGCTCCTGATCTACTTTGGCTAGAAAGTCTTTCAGCTCGGGATACAGTTTGTCGTCGCTGAAGTCCCCGGTGAAATAGTAGAAACGCCGCGAGAACCACTCCCAAAGATCGTCATCCACGCACTCCCCACAATACGCTTTGACGTCATCATAGACTCGTTTTCGGAATTCATCGTTCGACATCTGGGTGCGCGCGACGCCCACTACGGCAAACTCGCGTGAAAGCAATCCAGCGCGCGCCAGATTGTAGAGTGCCGGAATCAACATGCGCCCCGTCAGGTCCCCGGCCGCGCCGAAGATCACCATGACGCAGGGATCGCCCTGCTTGCCGATGCGAGGCGGCGCTGCCGCCGGATGTTCCGCTAATTCAGCCATGAATAAGTCCTTTAGATCAAAAATAGAACAGCGGCTACGCGGTTTTCTTGGTTTTGCTGGCGCCCGCTTCCACGTGTCCGCCAAACTTCTGCCGCATGGCAGATAGCATCTTCTCCGCGAATGTGTGCTGCTGCCGCGAGCGGAAACGCACGTACAACGCGGCGGTCAGCACATCTGCGGGCACCGCTTCTTCCAGCGCCGCCTGAATCGTCCAACGGCCCTCGCCGGAATCCTGTACGTAGCCTTCGTATTCGGAGAGCGTCGGATTCTCGGTCAGCGCCATCGCCGTCAGGTCGAGCAACCATGAACTCACCACGCTGCCGCGCCGCCACACTTCGGCGATGTCCGGCAGGTTCAGGTCGTAGCGAATATCCTCGGGCAACTCTTTGCTGGTGGCGTTCTTGAAGATGTCGAAGCCCTCCGCGTAGGCCTGCATGAGGCCGTACTCGATGCCGTTGTGGACCATCTTCACGAAGTGTCCTGACCCTGATGGACCGCAATGAATGTATCCGTCCTCTGCTGTACCGCTGAGCTTTTCCCGTCCCGGAGTTCGTGGGATATCGCCCTTGCCCGGCGCCAGCGTTTTGAAAATGGGATCGAGCCGCTGTACCGCTTCGTCTGGGCCACCGATCATCATGCAGTAGCCACGCTCAAGGCCCCACACGCCGCCACTGGTACCCACGTCGATGTAGTGAATACCCTTGCTCTTCAGCTCTCCTGCCCGCCGTACATCATCTTTGAAGTAAGAATTGCCGCCATCGATGATGGCGTCGCCGGCCTTCATATGTTGCGCCAGCTTTTGTACCGTGGCTTCGGTCGGACCGCCGGCAGGCACCATGATCCACACCGCACGGGGGGGCGTGAGCTTGGCAATCAGATCTTCTAACGAAGTAGAACCACCCGCGCCCTCGTTCGCCAACTGTTTCACGGCATCTGCACTGAGATCCGAAACCACAAGCTGATGTTCGCCGCGCATCAGGCGCCGCGTCATGTTCGCGCCCATGCGCCCTAATCCCACCATTCCCAATTGCATGTGCCTTGCTCCTAACGTAGCGCCGGAGATCTGCCGGCTGTCGCGAGGGCCTTTCGCCCTCGCTGTCATTCCGAGGAAACGGTTAGAGCTCCTTCTGAATTGCTGCCTGCAAGGTCGCCAGCCCAGCTTTCAGGTTGCTCCCTAGATGCACGCGCAGGGCGCGTCGCCCGCGCTCCGCCAGCACCCGAAAATCTCCGCGAGCTTGCGCAGTCTTGACGACTCCAAAGGTATATTTCTGTCCGGGGACCGGCAGTTCGACAGAATCGTCGCAAGTGATCTGCAGGAAGACTCCGGAGTTCGGTCCTCCCTTGTACGCCTGACCGGTGGAGTGCAAGAATCGCGGACCGAAACCCAAACAGGTGGCAACGCGTTTTTGGTCGCGTACCAAATGCCTAATAGCCTGCAGGACATCTTCGTGTTCTGCATTCATCTGGATGTAGCCCAGTACCGCGAAATAATCTCCAGCTTTGATGCGACCCAAATGTGCTTTGAGATAACCGACCAGCGACCGATCACCGCCAGACGCCTTGGCCAACTCGGACGCATTCTTTTCGTCGGTGAACAACTTGATGCCGCTGTCCTCCACAACGGGAGTTTCCGCCGGCAGGGATCCCGTCTTCTCATATGCGGAAGTCAAATCGCGCGTCGCGATCTTACTGGCTTCTACGTCTGGCTGGTTGAACGCATTGATCCCGATAATCGCACCCGCGACCGCAGTGGCAATTTCCCAGCGAAAGAATTCTGCCCCGAGATCGTAGATGTCAGGCATCGTGATGCGCACCACTGGATGCCCCGCCTTTTCGATCGCAGCTACTTTCGCATCCTGATCCGCGTCGACGCCCGACTCCAGCCGAACATAGACAAAGACGCGATCGCTGCCGTATACGTCTGGGCTCGTCAGACTCTCGCGGTCGACTGGAATAATGCCTTTGCCAACTTTTCCAGTGGATTCAGCCAGTAACTGTTCCAGCCAGGCGCCCAGATCTGAAATGCCAGGCGAGGTAATGATCGTAACTTTATCGCGGCCAGCGTTCGCCGCCGTCCCGAGAATGATACCCAGCACCGCTCCAGGATTTTCTTCGACGCTAACTCCCGCCCCGCACGCGCGAACCATTTCCGCAGCCCTGGAAAGGAATTTTTTCGTGTCTAACCCCATCACGGCGGCCGGCACCATGCCGAAGTTCGAAAGAGCAGAGTAACGCCCGCCGATCGACGGACGTCCGAAGAAGACATGCAAGAAGCGATCCGCTTCGGCCACTTGCTGCATCTTCGATCCCGGATCGGTGATGGCTATAAACTGGCTGCCGACCTTCACTGCGCCGACAGCCTGCTTCGTACGCTCGAAGAAATACTGTTTGAAGATATTGGGTTCGAGCGTGCTACCCGACTTACTCGAAACGATGAAGAGCGTCTTGGGAATGTCGATCAAATGCTCGAACGCTTTCACCTGTGCAGGATCCGTAGAGTCGAGCACATGCAGGGTAGGGAAGTGAGTGATCCGGCCGAAGGTCATGCGAAGAACTTCAGGACAAAGACTCGATCCACCCATGCCCAGCAGCAGCACATGCTGGAACCCGCGGAGCTGCACTTCCTTCGCGAGCTTTTGCAACTGCTCGTGCTGCGCAATCTGCTCGTCGACAACATCGAGCCATCCCAGCCAGTTCGCCTCGTCGGTACCGGTCCAAAGCGTGGCATCGCGTTGCCACAAACGCTGCATGTTTCCGCGCGATTGCCAGTCGGCGATCGTCGATTTGACGGTCGTGGCAAGCGCCTCCGGCAGGGAAGTCTTCAGTCGGCTCACGGTCTATCCTTTTTGCTCAGTGCTTTTTGCAACTGCAGCCAGCAGCTTGTCAAAGGCGTCGGCAAACAGCTTGACCCCGTCGTCGGTGAGTTTATCGGTGACTTGCTTCATCGAAATGCCGGAGCGCGCCAGGTCTTCCATAACTTTCTGAGCTCCTGCGACATCCTCGGTAAGACTGTTTCTCACCTTGCCATGATCACGGAAGGCGTCGATCGTGGCCGGCGGCATCGTGTTTACCGTGTCGGGGCCGATCAACTCTTCGATGTAAATCACGTCGCGATAATTCGGATTCTTGGTACTGGTGCTTGCCCACAAAACGCGCTGCGTTTGCGCGCCCTTCGCCGCCAGCGCCTGCCAGCGCGGCCCGCTGAAGATGCGTTGGTAGCTCTTGTATGTCAGCTTCCCGTTGGCGATCGCAACTTTGCCTAATAAGCTCTTCAACAAAGCTTGCTGGCTTGCGTCCGTTGTGGTCTTGAGCTTCTCATTCAACATCGAATCGATCAGCGTGTCGATGCGGCTGATAAAAAAGCTGGCCACGCTCGCCATTTTCTTCAGGTTGCCGCCGTGCGCCGCCAAGTCTTCGAGTCCCGCGAGGTAGGCCTCGGCAACGTTCTCATATACTTCCTGCGCGAACAGCAACGTAATGTTGATGTTGATGCCTTCGCCGATCAATTGCCGGATCGCTGGCAGCCCCTCAGCCGTGCCGGGCACTTTGATCATGACATTCTCGCGGTTCACTGCCTTCCACAAGCGCTGCGCTTCATCGATCGTCTCTTGCGTCTTGCGCGCCAGGTAAGGAGAGACCTCCAGGCTGACATATCCGTCGCGGAAGCGCGACTCGTCATAGACAGGTCGCAGCACGTCGGCTGCATCCTGAATGTCGCGGATGGCGATCTGTTCATACCGAGCGGTGGTATCGAGATCTTTTCGCGACGCCAGCGATTTCAAGATATCGTCGTATAAGGAACTATCCGCAATCGCCTTCTCGAAGATCGAGGGATTCGAGGTCATTCCCCGCAGTCCGTCGTCTTTAATCATTTGCTTAAGCTTCCCAGTCGTAAACAGATCGCGCCGAATGTAATCGAGCCACATCGACTGCCCGTAGTTGAGCAATTCTTTTAGCGGATTCTTTGTAGCTTTTGAGGATTCCAGCACTCCCGTTGGCTGCATGATGGCCTCCATTGACCTCTACCTTTTGGATGACCGGGGCAACAGAACTGTTGCGACCTCCGATTTATCCATGCTTTCGTCAGCTAGCTAATACTTCTCCCCAGTGCGCGATTATTTCTGTGAAATTGCCGCGCGAGCCTCCGCCACAACCTTGTCGACGGTAAACCCGAAATACTTCAAGAGGTCTTTCAACGGCGCCGAAGCTCCGAAGCGGTGCATGCCAATGTTGCGTCCTCTCAAACCGGTGTATCGCTCCCACCCGAAGGTTGCCGCCATTTCCACCGAAACGCGGGCGGTTACGCTGGATGGCAGGACGCTCTCTTTATACGCGGCATCTTGCTCATTAAAGATTTTCCAGCAAGGCATGCTCACGACCCGCGCGTTGATGCCTTCGGCCTTCAGTTTTTCGTATGCGTCTATGCAGAGCGACACCTCGCTGCCCGTCCCCAGCAGGATCACATCCGGCTTTCCGCCAGGGGCATCCGCGAGAACGTAGGCTCCTTTTGCAGTGCCAGAAGCGGAAGCGTACTTCGATCGATCCAGAGTCGGAAGATTCTGACGGGTCAATACCAGCGCGGCCGGGGAACTCTGCAATTGTGCGATGATCTTCCATGCCTCGACAACTTCATTCGCGTCGCCAGGGCGAAGCACCGTCAGGTTAGGCATCGCTCGCAATGAAGCGAGTTGCTCGATGGGTTGATGCGTCGGGCCATCTTCGCCGACGCCGATCGAGTCGTGCGTGAAGATGAAAATCGACGGGCATTCCATAAGCGCCGCCAACCGGATACTGGCCCTCATGTAGTCGCTGAAGTTGAAGAACGTTGCCCCGAAAGCGCGAATGCCCGAGACTGTTAATCCGTTCACGCTCGCGCCCATCACGTGCTCGCGCACACCGAAGTGCAGGTTGCGGCCGGCGGGCGTTGCCGCTTGAAAATCTCCCGCACCGTCGAATTTCAGCGTGGTCTTGTTCGACGTAGCCAGATCGGCGGATCCGCCAATGATCCATGGAATATTTTGCGCCAGAACGTTGAGCACCTTGCCGGAACTTTCGCGGGTCGCGACTCCCTTCGCGTCCGCCGGAAATGTTGGAAGATTCTTGTCCCAGCCTGCGGGCAGTTCGTGATGTTGCATGCGGCTCAAACGGTCGCTCAAATCCGGAAACTTCTGCGAATACTCAGCAAAACGTTGCGACCACTGCGCGCGCAGGTCATGCCCACGCTTCCCAATTCCTTCGCGGAAGTGCTCGCGCACGCCATCCGGCACCAGGAACTTCGCATCTTCAGGCCAGCCGTAAAACTTCTTGACCAACCGTACTTCCTCTTCGCCCAAGGGTTCGCCGTGAGCGGCGTTCGTATCCTGCTTGTGTGGTGAACCGTAGCCGATATGGCTGTCGACGATGATCAGCGTTGGCCGATCTTTCGTATTCTGGAAAGTCTCGAACGCTCGCGCCAACATCTCTAAATCGTTGGCATCGGTCACTCGTGTCACGTTCCACTCGTATCCCACGAAGCGGGTGGCCACGTCTTCACTGAACGACCAGTTGGCCGGGCCATCGAGCGTGATGGAATTGTGATCGTAGATCCAGCAGAGATTGGAGAGCTTTAAGTGTCCCGCTAGAGACGCAGCTTCGCCCCCGATGCCCTCCATCAGATCGCCATCGGAACACATCGCGTAGACGTTGAAGTCGAAGATCTCAAATCCAGGGCGGTTAAAATTCGCCGCTTGCCATCTGCTGGCAATGGCCATTCCCACGCTGTTTCCCACGCCTTGGCCCAGGGGGCCAGTCGTGGTTTCAACCCCGGATGTGATGTGGGATTCGGGATGTCCGGGCGTCACGCTTCCTAGTTGCCGGAAGCGCTTGATTTCCTCCATCGGCACCGCAAGTTCGCTCAAAACCTTGCCCTGCTTATCGACACGCCGCACTTCAGCGAGGTTCAGCATTGCATACAGCAGCATGGAAGCATGCCCGTTGGAGAGGACGAATCGGTCGCGGTTCAACCAGGTGGGATCCGCGGGATCGTAGCGCAGAAATTCCTGCCACAAACAATAAGTGACGGGTGCGAGTCCCATCGGCGCCCCGGGATGGCCCGAGTTCGCCTGCTGCACAGCGTCAATGGCCAGAGTTCGAATCGTGTTGATGCACAGCGTGTCCAGTTGCTGTCCCGTTACCAAAACCTGTTCACTGGCTACCATGCGATTCTGCTCCTCCAGTCCGGATCACCGGCACGCGATTCGCCGTACACGTAATTAGAGTTTCTGGTTAGAGAAAGGGTTCAATACGCAGAAAGTGTATCAATTTCCGGGAAGGCGTGGATTGAGTTGCGATGAAAAACGTGGGAGGTAGAGGAATTGCTCTATTTCAACAGCTGCAGGTAGCTGCTTTCGCTTTGGGACGCGCGGGTCGTCTGCTGGACGAACTTAAGAAATTGGCGCAGGTTATCGCGTTCGGTCGGTGCCATTCCGCCAAAGTGCACTCGGACTCCGTTCGCGGGCCCACTCCGCGAGACCACTCCACTCAACGCGAAGCCTTTCACCCAAATCTTTCCGTTCGGCACCCAGAGGGCGATTTCCACCTTGGAGCCCGGCTTGACGGGCTGCGCCGTTTCCACCAGACATCCGCCAGCACTCGTATTCGACAGATTGCCCCAGATTGGAGTCGGAATCTCATCGACGCGAAGTTCGACCGCAACAAAGCACTTGATCCGCGGATGACGACGGCGATCGCTTCCCCAGTTGGGGCCGAACAAATCGGGTTCGAACGGTGGGGTGGCAGAAGCCGGAGTCGGTGTTGGCGTCGGAACTGGCGGTGGCGCAGTCGCAGTCGTCGCACCGGTAGTAGCTCTGCCCGCGGTTGAGGCGCCAGCCTTAATTTCGCGCATCGCGGTCAGCAGCGCTTCTTCACGCTTTTCCACCGGGGCTTCGCGATAGGCTTGTAGCAGCTTTCCCACATGCCGGACCAGGTCCGGATCGGAGAGGATTCGTGTCCAATCAGTTCCTGTCGCCGCGCTCATGAAATGATCATCTTCCGTTCTTAATGACTTGTACTCTCGACTAGATTGAACCGAGAGTCACCAGCATTCAAGATGACCTAAGTCACGTCCCTCAGGTTCCCTGTTCTTTGTTTGCTATTGAAAGGACAACGCGCCATCACTGTGCATGTGGAATGATGGGCGTGGCTCCGCGAGATGTAGGGCGGAGACGAACCAAGAGGCTTTACTGCCCCTCGAACGTCAGTTGAACGATCTCAGTGGTCTCGCTCTGCGAGGGCTCGAACTTCCATCTACCAATCGCATCCACGGCCGCGTCGACCAGGACTGGATTTCCACCCAACACTCGCGTCGATTTCACGGTGCCATTCGGGCGTACCACAGCTTCTACCTTTACGATGCCATGGATGTGCATCTTCTTCGCCAGTTCGGGATAGGCGGGTGAGATGCGCGAAGAGACCTTTCGGTCTGAACCGGACGAGGCAGGAGCATTCTGCGCGACCAGGCTTGCTGTCAGCAAGATGAGTGCAACCGTCATGAATGAGACACTGTTCCGCTTCACTTTCACTCCCCTTTTTTACGTCTTCAGCTTATAGGGGCTCCTCCAAACGAGCAAAGCACCGAAGTTATTGGACTTTGGGTGTGGCCTAGGTGGTCGAGGGCTTGCCTTTCCTGATAGGGTGGTCGGTCCAAACATTCAAAGGCGAGCCTAGGTCGGTGCAGATCGTTTGCATCTCCCAGGCCCGCAAACGAATCAAATCGGACGAGTTATGCTAGGGGTGAGGTAAGGACGTGCCGGTTCCCGCAAGGACTGCCGAACGCTCCCCACAATCAAGAATGCACTGCTCATTGATAGTCTTTCGAAGGGCTTCTTTCAGTCTTATTGTTGCGCTGCTCGCCGTTCCGGGTGTGCTGGCTCAGGCACAGGGAGGGCTTTCTTCGTCCACCAATGTCACGTTGCCGGGACCGCAAAACCCATTTCTGGGAAGTGCCCCCGAAGGCAAGGTCACCCCGGACGTCCTGCAAATCGACTTTAAAGAGGCCATCGATCGCGGCTTACGCAATAATCTCGGGCTGTTGCTGGCTGGCGACCAAGCCCAGACGGCTCGGGGCGAGCGGTGGAGAGAACTCAGCGAACTCCTGCCCAACCTTGCCGCTCGCGTGCAGGAGGACGTGCAGACTCAGAGCCTTGCGGCTCTGGGCTTCAATAAGCTTTTCCCGTTGCTCGCGGCGCCGGGCAACACCAACACGAGCCTTCCGCGTCTAGTCCCGGCTTTTAACTACTTTGACGCACGGGCATATCTCACCCAGTCGGTATTCAACTTCAAGAGTCTCGAACGAGAGCGGGCGGCATCTGAGAATGTGAAGGCGGCGCAGTTCAGTTTCAAGGACGCGCGGGAGATGGTTGTGCTCGCGGTGGGCAACGCCTATCTGCAGGCGATTGCCGCCAGCGCTCGCGTGGAGACTACTGAAGCGCAGGTGAAGAGCGCTCAGGCCTTGTACGACAAAGCCGCCGATCAACTGAAGGCCGGGCTGACCCCAGCCATCGACGCGTTGCGGTCGCAAGTTGAACTTCAATCTCGCCAACAGCAACTCATCGTATCCCGTAATGATCTCGCCAAGTTGAAATTGAGCGTGGCACGAATCATCGGATTGCCGCCCGGACAGGAGTTCGTCCTCACCGAGAAGGCGCCCTACCAGTCGTTGTCGGCTCTTTCGCTCGAAACCTATCTACAGCGCGCTTACGCGTTACGGGCAGACTACCAGGCGGCGCTTGCCCAAGTCCGTTCCGCCGAACTTTCAAGGAAGGCCGCCGCCGCCGGCCGATATCCCAGTCTCGATGTAGCGGCCAATCTCGGCGACATCGGTGTCAATCCCGCTCAGTCGAATGGGACATGGCAGGTCAATGGTGGAATTAACATCCCGATCTTCGCAGGCAATCGTGTTCACGGCGACGTGCTTCAAGCGGATGCCCAATTGAAGCAGGCACGTTCTCAACTGGGAGACCTTCGTAGCCGAATCGACTACGAGGTCCGCACCGCGCTGCTCGATCTGAACGCCGCCGCCGAGCAGGTAGAAGTGGCCCGTAGTTCCGTCGACCTTGCAGAACAGGCTCTCACGCAATCCCAGGATCGCTTTACCGCCGGAGTGGCCGACAACCTGGAGGTAGTTCAGGCGCAAGAGGCCGTCGCCAGCGCTCACGAAACCTATATCGAGAGTCTCTACTCCCACAATCTCTCGAAGGTTGAACTCGCCTATGCCATCGGAGATGCGGAAGACGGCGTCAAAAGGTTCTTGAAAGGCAATCAATAAGCCATGGAGCAAACTACACAGACTCCCCCCACCAACGCGGAGAAGCCCGGACCGGACAGGCCGTCCAGTACCAAGCCGTCCAGCACCAAGCCGTTGCCCGCTACCGAAGAGGATTTTCATACGCGGCCTTCCCGCACGCAGAGTTCCGGCTTCCGGATTGCCGTGGTCATCGCCATCATCGTCCTTCTGGTCGTGGGATTCTTCGCTTACCGCTACTTCACCAGTTATGAATCGACCGACGATGCCCAGGTCGATGGTCATGTTAATTCCATCAGCGCTCGCGTCTCTGGGCACGTCATTAAACTCAACGTTCAGGACAACCAATACGTACAAGCGGGAACAGTCCTCGTGGAGATTGATCCAGCGGACTACCAGGTCGCCTACGACCGCGCCAAAGCAGACTTTGAAGATGCTCAGGCAGCCGCAGTCGCCGCTGGCGTGAGCGTTCCCATTACCTCGGTGAATACCGACAGCCAGGTTTCAGCAACGGAGGCCGATGTGAACAGCGCCCGAGCGGGCATCCAGGTCGCGCAACAGCAGTTCGAAGCCGCGAAAGCCCAATTGCAGGAGGCCGAAGCAAACAATGTCAAAGCGCAGAACGATCTAGGTCGCTACAAACAGTTGGTGGATAAGCAAGAGATCTCTCAACAGCAGTACGATCAGGCCATAGCCGCTGCCAAGGGAAGTGCCGCATCTGTGGAAGCCGCTCGCGCCAGCGCCGATGCAGCTCAGCAACAGGTTACGCAAGCCAAGGGCAAACTCGTCCAGGCGGAGGCCAATTCTCGCTATGCAAAAACCGCACCCAAACAAATGGAAGCCATCCGGGCGAAGGCAACATCTGCTCTCGCCGAGGCACAGCGCAAAAAAGCCGATCTCGATCAAGCCGCTCTGAACCTGCAGTACACAAAAATCGTGGCTCCGGTGAACGGAATCGTCAGCAATCGAACCGTAGAAGTCGGGCAGAATGTCGCTCCCGGCCAGGAATTGATGAAGATCATCAATCTCGACGACATTTGGATCACGGCCAACTTCAAGGAAACCCAGCTTCGTGAAATGAAGATCGGCCAGCGTGTCACCATCGACGTCGATGCCAACGGCAGATCGTACAACGGGAAAGTGGACAGCGTCGCCGGCGCCAGTGGTGCCCGCTTCAGTCTCCTGCCCCCGGAAAATGCTACGGGGAACTACGTGAAAGTTGTGCAGCGGATCCCAGTCAAGATTGTGCTCGACTCCGGTGCGAACAATGACCACCAGTTGCGTCCGGGCATGTCCGTAACCCCAAAGGTCTGGATTCGCTAATGAGTGCGGCAAGCGCAACCATGGATCACGCCGACGCCTGGCGTCCCGCGTTCAATCCGTGGATCATAGCGATCACTGTCACCTTGGCGACGTTCATGGAGGTGCTCGACACTTCCATCGCCAACGTCGCGTTGCCGCATATTGCTGGAAGCCTTTCCGCCGGCCAGGACGAAAGCACATGGGTCCTCACTTCGTATCTGGTTTCCAACGCCATTGTTCTTCCGTTGAGCGGCTGGCTGTCGTCGATCATTGGTCGCAAGAATTTCTACATGGGTTGCGTGGCCCTGTTCACCATCAGTTCATTTCTGTGCGGACTCGCGCCGAATCTGGCGACATTGATTATCTGCCGCATTCTTCAGGGCGCCGGTGGTGGCGGCTTGCAGCCCAGTGAACAGGCCATTCTGGCCGACACCTTTCCTCCTGCCAAGCGGGGCATGGCGTTTGCAGTGTATGGAATGGCCGTAGTCACTGCTCCCGCAATCGGCCCGACCTTGGGCGGTTGGATCACCGATAACTTCAGCTGGCGATGGATTTTCTTCATCAACATTCCCGTCGGGATTTTATCGATACTCCTTACGTCGCGGCTGATTCAGGACCCGCCCTACTTCAAGCGCCGAAAGCTGAGCGAGACCCGCATCGACTACGTTGGGCTTGGGTTTGTTGCTCTGGGCCTCGGAGCATTGCAGATTGTTCTCGACAAGGGGCAACGCGATGACTGGTTTGAATCGAACTTCATTGTCACGCTCGCGCTGATTGCTGCTGCGGCATTGATCTTTGTGGTTGTTTGGGAATGGCGACACAAAGATCCCATCATCGATCTGCACCTATTCCGCGACCGGACCTTTGGCGTTTCAAATTTGCTGATGTTCATGCTGGGCTTTGCCCTGCTGGGCAGCACTTTGTTGCTCCCTCTCTTCTCCCAGACGCTTCTCGGCTACACCGCACAGCAAGCTGGCCTCGCCCTTATGCCCGGTGGCTTTGCGATTATTCTCCTGCTGCCGCTGGTGGGGTTCTTACTGTCACGCTATACCCCACGATGGCTTGCTCCTGTTCGGTCTCGTCGTTTTGTCGTTCTCACTGTTTCACATGACCGGCTTCGATCTTCAAATTGATTTTCGGAGCCTAGCCACCGCGCGCGTTATCCAGGCCGTGGGCATGGCCTTCTTGTTCGTCCCTATCAATACGGCTGCCTACGCCTTCCTGCCGCGTGACAAGAACAATGCCGCTTCCGGCTTGATGAACCTGGCGCGCAACATTGGCGGCAGCGTGGGGATTTCCGTCGTCACCACCATGCTGGACCGGCGAACCCAAATGCACCTTAACGATTTTGCGAGTCATCTCACCGCCGGCAACGCCGCGCTGCAAGCCGCGATTCGGGGAGCTTCGCGTGCCATGGTGGCGCATGGTGCCAGCGCTGCCGGGGCCAATCAACAGGCTTACGCGCTGATCCAAGGCACCGTCCAGCGGCAGGCGACCATGCTCGCTTATGTGGACTGCTTCTGGTTTCTCGGGATGGCCATTCTGGCGATGGTCCCGATGGTTTTCCTGATGAAAAAATCGAAGCCCGGCGGCGGAATCGCAGTACACTAGGCATCGCTATGTTTCGCCTCATTACCATCGAGCGCGAGTACGGCTGTGGCGCCGCTGCCATCGCCTCTCAACTGGCCAACCACTTAGGCTGGAAGGTGTGGGACCAGTTGCTTACCAAGAAATTGCCCGCATCTTGCCAACGTTGAACCATCGGCGGTCATGCGCTGTGACGAGCGCATGGACAGCCGCCTGCACCGGCTCGCAAAGTCATTCTGGCGAGGAAGCTACGAGCGCAACTCGGCGGCTTTGGGGAGTCAGGTCTTCGATACCGACCGCATGATGTCGATGATGCAGGACATCATGAACGGCATCGGCAAAGAAGGGAACGCGGTCGTGGTAGGCCGCGGCGCGCCTTATTTGCTACGCGAGAATCCCGATGCGTTCCACGTCTTTTTGTACGCTCCGCGCTCCGAAAAGATCCGCCGCGTCATGGCGGATGGGCACAGTCACGAAGAAGCTGTTGAATTGGTCGATTCCGTCGACCGCGAGCGCATCGCCTACGTGAAACACTACTTCAATGCCGACTGGCCCACGCGGTCGCTCTATCACGTTATGCTCAACACGGCCGTAGGAAATGACCCCGTCGTGGAGACAATTCTGGATACGATGCACCTTGTCGAAGGCCGCCCTAAAGCCACCGACTACGAACGCTCCAACGCGTCCGAATCCGATCCCTTATCTTCCAGCTAGGTCCAAGGCAAACTCTAGGCGCTCCGGCCGGGCTCTACATGCGCGACCTGCGGCCGGCCCGGCCGCTGCGGAGCAGGACAGCAGTTCTCTTCGCAAACATCCTGCCGCGGTCCGAAAGAGCCCAGGGCACGTCGTTCCATTCCAGGACCGGTACGTTCAAGGATCAACTCGCGAATCATTGCGATGAACTTGGGATGCACGCCCACCGTTTTCGCACGCGCCATCGGCAGAGACAGTGAATCACAAAGCTGCCGCGCCTCGATGTCCAGGTCATACAGCACTTCCATATGATCGGAAATGAAACTGATCGGAGCGAGCACAACGGAACTTGCGAGATTGCGCGCCTTCACCTCTCGCAGGTAGTCGAGGATGTCCGGTTCGAGCCACGGCTGTCCTGGCGCGCCGCTGCGGCTCTGGTAAACCAACGCATCGTTCGCGATCCCCAGCCGCGCCGAGACCAGCTTTCGTACCTCTTCCAGTTGGCGGACGTAGTCGCACGTATTCGCCATTGACAGCGGGATGCTGTGCGCAACGTAGACGATCTGTACATTCTTGCGAGGTTCCGCTGGAACTTCGAGCAGGGCCTCTCCCAGGCGCTCCTCCGTTGCCTCAATGAATCCAGGATGATTGAAGAACGCACGCACTTTGTCGACTTCTGGCGCGCCCGCGCCAACTTCGTTTTGTGCGCGAGCGATGTCTTCACGATATTGCCGGCATCCGGAATACGAACTGTACGCCGACGTCACGAATGCTAGCGCGTGGCGAATGCCGTCCTGCTTCATCCGCTGCAACGTCTCGGCCAGCATCGGATGCCAGTTGCGATTTCCCCAATAGACCGGCAACTTAGGTCCATGTTGCGAAAGTTCGTTTTCCAGAGCCGCGATCAATTCGCGTGTCTGCTGGTTGATTGGGCTCTTACCGCCGAAGTGGTAGTAGTGTTCCGCGACGGCGAGCATGCGTTCGCGTGGAACGTTTCTTCCACGCAGAACATTTTCAAGGAAAGGGATCACGTCCTCATGGGATTCGGGCCCGCCAAAGGAGACAACAAGAATGGCATCGTAGTTCATTGGTTCACACAGATTTGAGAATTGAGACACACTGTTGGAGCTACTTTCCAGCCCCAACCATGGCGGGATGCCCAGTCTCCGCCGTCGCATCTAGCGACAGAGGCCGGTCTAAAGCAATATCCATTTCTGTGAACCGTGGAAGTACTACATCTCGTCCATGTCGAGTCGCCAAATAGATGCCCGATGCGCAACTGGAGATGATGCGTGCTGTTCCCGCCGTGGACGCATCGGTTGCGGTGGAGACAAGGGCTTCGATGACAAGCTGGACTCCGTCGTCCACTTCCTTGGCAATCCCTGCCGTCATGCCGAAATTAATTGCCATCCATGCTGCGCCCGGTCGTTCCCCATGCAGTCGTCCTTCCGCATCCATCCGGGTGTGTGACCGTTGATCGAGTTCGGCTCCCGCGAGTGACGCCGCGATCGAGAGAGGGCGCCCACCGGGCAGAGTGAGCTCGGTGAATGTCAAGTACAGAGAGCCAGCACGGCTTAGCCACCGCGGCGGAGTCTTCTTCACGACTTTACCTTCAAATAAGGTGCCGGCGGGGAGCACAATCTCAGAATTCAGAAATACCGGTTCCAGCAGACGCGCGTGAACGATGTCTCCCGGCGCGCTCTTCGAGGCACTCACCTTGTCCAGAAGGAGAATTTTGCAGCGCGTGCCGGCCGCGAGAGTCTCGGGTTTAGTCGTGGTTGGCTCCCCACTCTCGGCGTTGCTACCCGCGGACGTAGGATTTTCAATCCCAAAAGCTTCCAGAACCAAAGTGGGATTTGCCGCTTTCCTCTTGCTTGCTTGGCTCACAGCGACCGCGCCGTTTTCTGTCGCTTTCCCGTGTTCTGATTTGCTCTTCTTCACGCTCGCGTGTACCTCACGCATTCGGCTACTCGAAACGAGCGAGACGTGCAGCGATTTTTCGCCAGTCCCTTGCGCAACTGTGGCGTCCTTGAAAACGGGATAGAGTTCGTGCCGCGGCGTGAATGCCTGAACCACCCATGGCCAGTGGTCATTCGGCGTCCGTTTTCTTTTCTCCATGTGATCGACAGTGATGTCGATGCCGCTGCCGGACGAGAACAACTTTCGGTCCGCAAAATAGACGTCTCGTGAAAGGCTGCCTTCGACCTTGTCGCCAGGTTTCAGCTTCGACATCTTTATGGGGTAGGAAAGCTGGACCTTGAAGTAAAGACCTGACTCAGCACTGGCGGGCGGATCGTCGGCAGCCGAGCAATACGACCCATTCGCGACGACTACTGACAGCAGACCGAGCGCCATCGGCTTCATCAAGCGCAAAATTCTCGACATGAATGCTCTCGCAATTCTTTCGACCCCTTTAAGTACCGACAACCGTGCCATTGGGTGGCTGCGTTCGCACGTGTCAATGCGATCGCTGAATGATTCTACGAGGGGGGATCTGGTGCGCCCGGAGAGATTCGAACTCCCGACCTGTTGCTCCGGAGGCAACCGCTCTATCCAGCTGAGCTACGGGCGCGCACGGACTTCTACAGTCTACATGGGTAGGGAAGCAGCATCAACGTGGATGCTGCAATGGATGGAGAATGCCCGGATGGCGTTACTCGCGAACGCACGCCCCCGATCGGCAATCGCCGCTGACTCAGTAGCGTTGCCGTGGCAATCGCGCCCGCAGGCCGCACTCCGGCGGACGTCAGTTCGTATAGATTCCTGGGAAGAATTGGTTAGTATCGATCGCGCCGGCCACCACCGCCGCCGCCCCGGCCGCCCCGATCTCCGCGATCGCGGCCACCGCCGCCGCCTCCGCCGCCAAAGCCGCCACTGCGCTCGGTCTTGGGTCGTGCTTCGTTGACATTGATCGTGCGTCCGCCGACAGAGGATCCATTCAAAGCGGTGATCGCCTTCTCGCCATCTTCGTTGCTGGACATCTCTACGAACCCGAAACCCCGGGATCTTCCGGTGTCTCGATCTGTCATGATGCTCACGCGGTCGACTTGTCCGAAAGGCTCAAACAGTTGCCGCAGTTCGTCTTCATTTGTGTTGAAACTCAGGTTCCCCACAAAAATATTCTTCACGCGTCTGCCTCTGCATTGAGCTGTCGGAAGTGCAAGCAATTCGGCGGACTTGGCAGGTCGGGAGGGCCTTTCCTGAAAATCGATACCGGAGCTAGCGAACAGTCGAATGCGGGCAGAAGTATAGCAGGTTTCCGGAAACCGGCTTGTCAAATAGATTTCACAATAGCCGTGACCAAGCCGACGAGCGAGCTAGCACTCGTCTACCTTCCAGTATCCCTCGGAATGAAATCCCATCTGCAGCAGACGGTTCTTGGGATCATGTCTCTTGCCGCAGCCAGGGCACACAAGATATCGTCTCCACGCCGTGCCTTGATGATCGTAGTTCTCCGCCACTGCGAACGTCGTCCCGCAACTGCAGGGAACGAGGAACATGCGCAGTGGCGGCTTGTCTTTTGTGCGTTGCTCGGACTTGCGTCGCGGTTTCACGACTCTTCGACAGTGGCAAATGATCTTTTCTTGCGTTGATTCGACTGCAGCGTCTTCTTGCGCAGCCGCAGCGACTTCGGCGTGATTTCCACGAACTCATCGTCAGCGATGAATTCAATGGCCTGCTCCAGATTCAACGGCCGGAACGGCACCAGGCGGATCGCCTCATCTGCCGTTGAGGCGCGCATGTTGGTCAGTTTCTTTTCGCGTACGGCGTTTACGTCGAGATCAGTGTCCTTCGCGTTCTCGCCGATGATCATTCCCTCGTACAGGTCGACGCCGGGACCGACAAACAGTTCTCCGCGCTCCTGCAGTCCCCAGAGCGCGTATGCGGTCGAGACCCCGCCGCGATCGGCGATCAGCGCCCCGGTGAGCCGATGCGGAATGTCGCCCTGCCACTCGGTGTATCCATCAAACAGTGCATTCATCACGATCGTTCCGCGCGTGTCGGTCAGCAGTTGACTGCGCAACCCGATCAACCCGCGGCTGGGTACGCGGAACTCGATGCGCACTCGCCCATAGCCGTGATTGTGCATGTTGGTGACTTCGCCCTTGCGCGATCCCAGTTGCTCCATCACCACGCCGACGAAATCCTCAGGAACGTCCACCGTGAGATGCTCGACCGGTTCCATCAGCTTGCCGTCAATGCGCTTCGTTACGATCTCCGGCTTGCCCACCATGAGTTCGTAGCCTTCGCGACGCATCATCTCAATCAGGATGGAAAGCTGCAGTTCGCCGCGTCCCAGCACTTTAAACGAATCGGTAGTGCCCGTGTCTTCCACGCGCAAAGAAACGTTGGTCAGCAATTCTTTTTCCAGCCGCTCGCGCAAATTGCGCGACGTAACGTACTGGCCGTCCTTGCCGGCAAAGGGAGACGTGTTCACAGTGAACAGCATCGCGATCGTCGGTTCATCAATCGCGATGTGCGGCAGCGGCGCAGGGTTCTCGGCTTCGGTGATCGTCTCGCCGATCGTGATCCCTTCAACGCCCGCGACTGCAATGATGTCTCCCAGTTCCGTTTCGGTGATGTCGGTGCGCTTCAGGCCCGAGAACGAAAACAACTTCGTGATCTTGGTCTTGTGCAGCGTGCCATCGAGTTTGGCGATGGCGACTTCTTCGCCCGTGTGCATCTTTCCGTTGAAGACGCGCGCGATGGCGAGGCGTCCCAGATAGTCGCTGTAATCGAGGTTTGCCACCAGAATCTGCAGCGGCCCCGATGGATCCCCTTTGGGAACGGGAATCGTCTTGACGATCGCGTCGAACAGCGGCCGTAAGTCTGTGCCGCCGCCCTTGATGTCGGTGGTCGCCGTGCCGATCTTGGCATTCGTGTAGAGAACCGGGAAATCGATCTGCTCTTCCTTTGCGTCCAGATCGATAAACAGATCGTAGATTTCGTTCAGCACTTCCTGCGGACGCGCGTCCGAGCGATCAATCTTATTAATGACCACGATGGGCGGCAGATGCGCTTCCAGCGCCTTGCTCAGAACGTAGCGCGTCTGGGGCAGCGGCCCTTCGCTGGCGTCCACCAGCAGCATGACGCCGTCGACCATCTTGAGCGCGCGCTCGACCTCTCCGCCGAAGTCGCTGTGGCCAGGAGTGTCGACGATATTGATCTTCACGTCGTGATAGAAAATCGCGGTGTTCTTGGCGAGAATCGTGATGCCACGCTCCCGCTCCAGTTCGTTCGAGTCCATCACTCGTTCGACGTGGTGTTCGTTGGAGCGAAACGTGCCGCTCTGCTGTAGCATGGCGTCAACCAGCGTGGTCTTCCCGTGGTCAACGTGCGCGATAATGGCGATATTGCGAATGCCTGAACTCAAAAAGGATCCTTCCCAAAATATGGTGTACTACCACTTTACTATGCGGGAGATGAAACAACCATGAATACCGTGGGTCTGTATGGTGGGTCTGTGTGGGGACGGCCGCCTTCGGCCGTCCGTCAAGCGCAGGTCGACACTCTACTTTAGCTTTTTGCAGAGTGGCCTTCGATCGATTCGGCTCCGACCTCTGCGCTCCCCTCGCCTCGCACGCGCAACCGGTACCAGACCACGATCGTCACCAGCGAAAACACGAAGATGACGGTGGACACGGCGTTGATCTCCGGCGTGATACCGCGCCGCAGCCGTCCCCAGATTTCCAGGGGCAGCGTGTTGTCGCGCCCGATCAGGAAGAAGCTGACCGCGATCTCATCCATCGACAGCGTGAAGATGAGCAGCGCCGCACCAATGATCGGCAACTTCAGGTTCGGCACCGTCACACGCCAGAACGTCTGCCAGTAGTTCGCTCCCAGGTCGAGTGACGCCTCTTCCTGTGCGCGATCGAGTTTTTGCAGCCCCGCGAAAACTTCAGTGGTCGCTACGGAAATCAAAGCCGTCCCATGCCCTAGCACGATCGTCATCAGGCTGA
This sequence comes from uncultured Acidobacteriaceae bacterium, assembly GCA_963788555.1. Classification (GTDB taxonomy): domain Bacteria; phylum Acidobacteriota; class Terriglobia; order Terriglobales; family Acidobacteriaceae; genus Sulfotelmatobacter. Next base: position 204,288 of record CAWBHM010000015.1, read on the forward strand.
GCTTTGTTCCCATCACATTGAACAGCATGAGCAGCGAAAGCCCCGTGATAATCCCTGGCAGAATCAGCGGGAGAAGCACTAACCGCCGGAACAGCGCCTTCCCCGGAAACTGCACCCGATCCAAGGCGAGAGCGGCGGGGATTCCAAATGCCAGCGAGATCGCCATTGCCGCAAACGCCACCTGCAGGCTGTTCAACACCGAGTCCCAGATCGCCCCATCCGCGAACAAGATGCGATACCAGTCGAGCGTCAGATGGTGCGGTGGAAATCCGCCAACGCCCTGCCCGTTGAACGAATAAAGAATGAGAACTGCAATCGGCAGATAGAGAAACGAAAAAACCGCTGCTGCATGTGCCAGCAGCCATCGCGAACGTGAAATATTTCCCGCTCCGCCGCTCACGAGAAGCTCCATTTCTTTTCCAGTCGCTCCGAAAGGAAGAGCAGGCTCACCACAATTACGAGCATTCCCAGCGAAATCGCCGCTCCCAACGGCCAGTTGTATGCCGCGCCAAACAAACTCACGACGATATTTGAAATCATGATTCCGCTCGGCCCACCCAGTAAAAGCGGCGCCAGGAAATCTCCCAAACTCAGCACGAAAGCAAACGTCGCCCCCGCCACAACGCCAGGAATCGATAGCGGAAAGATGACTTTCCAAAACGTCTGCGCGGGTGTGGCGCCCAGATCGTGTGAAGCTTCAACCAGGTTCCGAGGAATATGTTCCAGTGCCGCATAAATCGGCAGGAACGTAAATGGCGTATAGATATGCGTGAGCGTCAACACCACGGCAAACGGGCTGTAAAGCAGAAAGTCGAGCGGATGACTTGTCAAATGAACATACTGCAGCAGCGTGTTGAGCACTCCCTCGGACCCAAGAATCGTCTTCCAGGCATACGCTCGCACCAGATAGCTGACCCACAACGGAATAATGACCATCTGATATAGAAGATCTTTTCGCTTGCCCGCGTAGAAAGACAGAAAATATGCCAGCGGATATCCCAAAAACAGAGAAAACAGCATCACGCGCGCCGCAATCCACATCGAGCGCAGCAGCGTCTGCCAGTACTCCGCCTTCTGCAGCAGTTCCTTATAGTTATCAAAAGTCCACGAGCGCACGACGGCCTGGGCAGGCGAGACCGACCAGAAGCTGTAGCAGAACATCAGGAAATACGGCGCCAGGAGAAATACCGTCACCCATAGCAGCGGCGGCACCGTAACGACCGTCTTGTACGCGCGGGAGAACATCAGTTCCTTTCGGGAGACTCGCGCACGAGAACCGCATCGCCAGGCGAAAACTCAAGCTCCACTTCGTTCTTCACCACGATGCCGCTCGGCGTTCGCACCACCAGCATGAGCCCATCGCCGCATTCGACGCGGATCAATTCGGTTGCCCCGTGAAACGCCCGATGTAAGACCCGGCCCCGCACGCCGACGGTACTGCCGCCAGCAGTTCTGCCCAGTCGCACATGCTCGGGCCTCAGAGAAAAGACCGCAGGCCCATCTGGAAGGGAAGCAGGCCACGTCAGTGCCCCGCATCGCACCGCGCCGTCTCGTACTTCGCCACGCAGCAGATTCGTGTGCCCGATGAACTGCGCCACATAGGCGGTCGCAGGACTGCTGTAAATCTCGCGCGGCGTTGCCACCTGCTCCAGTTCGCCCGAACGCAGCAGCGCGATGCGGTCCGACATGACCATCGCCTCTTCCTGATCGTGGGTGACGAACACAAATGCGATCCCGACCTCCCGCTGCAATGATTTCAATTCCACTTGCATCTGCCGCCGCAAATTTGCGTCCAGTGCCGAAAGCGGCTCGTCCAGCAACAGCAAGCGGGGCCGGTTCACCAGGGCCCTGGCCAGCGCCACCCGCTGCTGCTGCCCTCCGCTGATTTTCGATGGCTTCGACTTCGCATATGCCGACATCTTTACTTTGTCCAGTGCCTCTGCGACTCGTTGAGCAATCTCCGCGGCCGGCCGCTTTGCAACGCGCAATCCGTAGCCCACGTTGTCTTCGACCGTCAGGTGCGGAAACAAGGCATAGCTCTGAAACACAGTGTTGACTCGCCTCCGATAAGGAGGCTGCTCATCGAGCCGCTCGCTTCCCATCCAGAGTTCGCCGGAAGATGCGGTCTCGAATCCGGCAACAATCCGCAGCAGCGTAGTTTTTCCCGATCCACTCTCCCCGAGAATGGTCAGAAATTCTCCCTCCGCAATATCGAGAGAAACGTTGCGCAGCACGGCATTGCGCCCGAAGCTCTTGGCAACACTTCGCATGCTTAGCAGCGGCATTTTGGTGCTGGGGTGCGCGTCCGCCGCAACCGTTGCGGGAGTCATAGGAGATGTCATGAATCGTGGACCTGCTACTGCGCTGCCTTCACTTCATTCCAAATCTCGGTGTACTTGGCGCGCCGCGGTACGTTCTGCCAGAAGTAGAGGCGCTTCTGGTAGCTGTCCACGTCATCGAGATGCAGTGCCTTCACTTGCTCGGTGGTCATGAATTGCGCCGCCTGCGGATTCGCTGGAACATAGTTCGTCTTATCCGTCACCAGCTTTTGCGTCTTCGCTTCGATCATGTATTCCAAAAACTTGTGCGCTAGTTCTTTGTTCTCGCTGCCAGCGGTGATCATTAGGTGATCGATCCAGCCAGTAGTGTTTTCCTTGGGAATCGTCTCGCCCGCCGGGAAGCCGGCCTTCTTCAGATCCGCCGTGTTGAGCGGCCATCCCATCGCGATCACCACTTCGTGACTCTCAAAAAGATTTGTTAGCTCTCCACCGGTCGCCCACATCTTGCGGATGTTCGGTTTCAGCTCCAGGAGTTTATTCTTCACTGCCTCCAGTTGCTCGTCGCTCAAGTTGTAAAGCTGCGATGGATCGGGCTTGTCATACCCAAGAACCTGAGCCGCCATGTACACCGTCGATAGATCGTCCCATACCGAAATCTTCCCTTTGTATTTCGGATCCCACATCACGTTCCACGATTCCGGAGGCTGCGCAAATACAGTTGTGTCGTAAATGATCGGGTCCGGTCCCCACATGAATGGCACCCCATACACTTGTCCGTTCGAGCGCACCAGTGGCAGGGAAGTGAGTTGCAGAGAGAGTTGGCTGTAGCTGGGAATCTTTGTGAGGTCGAGAGGCGCCGCCAATCGGGATGTCGCGATCGACGTCGCCACATCGCTCGACGGCGAAATCACGTCATAGTTTCCGGCACTGCCACCGCGCAGTTTGGCCATCAGTTCGTCGCTCGATCCCATGTACGAAGCAGTGACTTTGCAGTGATTTTGTTCTTCGAAGGCCTGAATGAACGACGGGTCCGCATAACCTTCCCACACCAGTAGGTTGAGTGTAGGCGTCTTCTTCGAGCAGGAAGCGACACCCAGGACCGCAACCAGCACAGGCAGCAACCGCACCAGGCGTTGCCAGTTCATCGTTCCTCCTAAAAGGTTGGGGGTGTGTTGATCCACAGAACCATCGTTTCCTTGCGTCCTGGGTTCTTCCATCGATGTGGTGTCGCACTCTCAAAATAAAAGCTGTCGCCGGGTTTCAGCCGGTATTCCTCACCATCAACCGAGATTTCCAGATCGCCGCTCAACACGTAAATGAATTCTTCGCCTTCGTGAGTGTAAGGATCTCCGCTGCCCGCCTCCGGCGCGATCCGAAACAGATGAGGCTCCATCACCGTATTGCCCCACGCGAGAAGTTCCATGCGCACACCCGCGCCGGCTTCGAGAACCTTGCGTTCCGCAGGCCTCACTTGCCGCTTGCTGGCCTCGGAAGCATCGAAGAAATCCAGAATATTCGTTTTGTAGAAGCGCGCCAGTTTTCGCAGCGTCCCGACGGATCCGCTCATTTGAGAGCGTTCCAGAGCACTCAGAAATCCCACTGAGATGCCCACCGCGTGCGCCACCTGCGCCAGAGAAAGCCCTCGCTTGGCCCGCAATTGCCGCAGATGTCCACCAATGGCTCCTGCATTCCCGTCTGCCGCGGGACGAACCTTTCCTTCGCGCTTCAGCAACTGCACAATCGCCGCCGCGTTCAGCCCGCGTACTTTTCGTAAGAAGCGCGCCCGCTTCAATAGCTTCACATCCTCCGCCGTGTAAAGCCGGTACTTGCTCTGCGTGCGCCGTGGACGTGCCAGTCCCATGCTTTCCCACGAACGGATTACCGACGGCGAAACCCCGACCTTTCGCGCCACATCTCCGATCTTCAAATAAGGTTCGGGCATGTCAGGTGTCATCAATAGCAGACGTGATCAGAAATCTCGATAAGAAATTTCTATGGGAAGGACGCGTTTTTTTGTCCTTGACAGTTTCCGTCCCTCTTCTCTAACCTTGCGGGATTATAGCAAGGTTGTGGCTGGATACAAGCTGTCGCTTTCGCGCAAAAATCAAACACTTTCCAAAGATGTTTGGAGGCCCCATGTCGTCACCGCGACTCCGCTCGTCGAAGCTATGCCTGCATACCGCGCACCTGAAGACTGCGTGCCTGGCCTTGATTATCTGTCTCTCACTCTCCACGCATCTCACCGCTCAAGGAACCGGAGGCCGCATCCTCGGCCGGGTCTCAGATCCTTCAGGAGCGGTCTTGGCCAATGTGAAGATCACCGCCACGAACGATGCGACTGGCGTCGGTCAAGACGGCGTGAGCAATGAGAGTGGCGACTACGTGTTTCCGAATCTTCCCGTCGGCACCTACAGCCTCACTTTCGACCTGACCGGATTCAAGAAAGCGATCCGCCACGGAGTCACCCTCGACGTCAACCAGGTCATCACGCTGAACATGGCGATGCAATTGGGTGCAACTCAGGAGGTTGTCGACGTCACTTCTGAAGCGCCTCTTGTCGATACCAGCAGCACGCAACTCGGTGCCGTCGTCAATAATCGCTCGGTCAACGAACTTCCTCTCAACGCCCGCGATACTTACCAGTTCCTGCAGCTGCAGCCCGGAGTACAGTCGCAGTTGGGTTCCAGCGGTGGAACGTTCTATGGCAGTAGCGATGCGGGAGCCGTCTCAGTAAACGGAGGCCGCAGCCGCGCCAACAACTTCAGTGTGAACGGCGGAGATGCCAACGATCAGTTCGTTAATCTCCCGACCATCCAGCCCACGCCGGATGCCATCGAAGAGTTTCGCGTTATCAGCAATACCTTCGACGCCGAGTACGGCCGGAATTCCGGCGCTGTGGTAAACGTTGTGACGAAGTCTGGTACGAACCAGTGGCACGGGGATGTGTACGAGTACTTCCGCAATACCGTACTGAATGCCCAGGGCTTCTTTAACACAGTGAAGCCACAGGAAAACCAGAATCAGTTCGGCGGAACCTTCGGCGGCCCCATCATCAAAGATCGCACATTCTTCTTCGTCTCCTATGAAGGCCGCCGCGTGCGTCAGGGCATCTCAGGCGAGACGGTGGCGGTTCCGAACCCACAAGAGCGGACCGGCGTGTTTAATGTCACGAATACTGTCGATAACGCCCTTGATGGTGCGATTACCGACCAGTTTACTGCGGACGCGTTAAATGGAAGGCCGGGCTGCACTGCGGCGATCACGGCCGCCGGTGGCGCCGCTCCGGCTGCTGGCGTGCCTTGGGGCGGTCTACCTGGAGTAGGAGTCTTTCCCACCGATTCGAACGGCAACGCGACCATCCCCACCGCCTGTCAAGATCCGGTCGCCGTCGATATGTTGCGATTTGTTCCTGCCGCGAACCGGCCTGACGGCATCAATTATCAAGCCGTTCCCGTCAGCGCCGATACGCAGAATCAGTTCACATTCCGGTTTGATCACCACATCAATACCCGGCAGAACTTCAGCTTCTACTACTACTTCACCAACGATACGAATTTTCAACCCTTTTACGACTTCCAGGCTTCGGGAGCGAACATTCCCGGTTTCGGTGCCAATGTTGGCTCCCGATACCAGCAGTTCAATCCCAGTCACACTTGGACGATCAGCAACAATCGTGATCAACGAATTCCGCTTCACCTACATGCGTGAAGGTCAGCTGACCTTTCAGCATCCGCAGAGCACGAATGCCGTGCAGGCCTCGTGCTCGTCCGCGGCAGCACAAGCCGTCTGCTTCAATGGCACCTCTGACTCGAACAGCGGTCCTACTTCGATTCAAGGTGTGTTCGGGACCAATCCCCAATACGGAATCACGACGGGCCTGCCAACCAGTCACACAGGTGTTCCGTTTATCAATGTGGGCGGAGGATTTGCGATCGGCAACGGATGGGAAGGCGAACTACCGCAAGTCGGCAACTCTTTCATGTGGACCGACAGCCTGACTTGGGTAAAGTCGAATCACACTCTGAAGTTCGGCGCCGATGTGCGCCGCTCGCGCTTCGATCAAACTCTTTACTACAACGTCAGCGGCCAGTTCACCTTTAACAGCACGACCGAAAATTCGGTCTTGTACGGTGACAGTTACCCGGGATACCTGCTGGGCCTGGATGATAGCTACACTCAAGGTTCCGCACAGAGAGAAAATGTGCGCAATACCGGACTCTATCTGTTTGCCCAGGACAGCTGGAAAATCAGACCTTCGCTCACTTTGAACTATGGACTGCGCTGGGAGTTGGATACGCCTCTGGCCGACGCTCTGCACCATGTCCAGACCTTCCGTCCCGGCCAGAACTCAACGGTCTACCCTTGCGTTCTAACTCCGGCCGACCAGGCTAATCTTGGCGGCACCGATTGCGTTTCCGCTGGTGTACAACCCACCGGCCTCGTGGTTCCCGGAGACGCAGGAGTTCCTGCTGGCCTGACGCAGACTTATTACAAAGCTTTCGCTCCGCGCATCGGAATCTCCTACAGCTTCAATCCGAAGACCACGATCCGTGCCGGTTGGGGCATGTTCTACAACCCAATGGAGCAGTTGGTACTTGAGCAGTTTGGTGCGGAACCTCCGTTTGGCGGTAGTACGTTCTTGCCCTCGACGTTCCTGAATACCCCATTCATTTCGCAAACCGGAACGCTGAGTCCGAATCCATTTACCGGGATACTTAGCCCAAAGCCCGGAACTCCCCAGGATTGGGCTTCCTTCCGCCCGATGCTGTTATACGGGGATTTCCAGCCTCACATGCGAACCCAGTATTCGGCTCAGTACAACCTCAATATCCAGCGGGAACTGGCCCGCAATTTAGTGCTTCAACTCGGCTATGTAGGATCGCAGGGACATCGGCTGCTGGCTTCGCATGACATCAACGCTGCGAATCCGCAAACCTGTCTGGATATCATTGCCCTCGCCAATAACGATCCCACCAAAGTGTTTTCATATGGTCAGCAGGGGAGTTGTGGCCCGTTCTTGGAAGACAATCAGTTCACGGTAACGCTGCCCAGTTCCAACGGGAGCGTCTTGCCCAATGGATTCCATCTGCCCGCCGGAGGCACCGTTCAGGCCGCAGGTCAGACGCTGAACTTTGTTGGCCTGCGTCCCTACTCCTCACCCAATTGCAATCCCTTAACCGGCGGTCCCGGCAATGGCTGCCCCGCGGATGGCGTCCCGGTCTTCACCAATATCTTCGCCGAAGACACCATCGCCGCCTCCGCCTACAATTCGGTCCAAGCCAGCCTGGAGAAACGCTTCTCTCACGGCCTGCAGATGCAAGCCGCTTACACGTTCAGCAAATCTCTTGACTGGGCGTCCAGTTTCGAAGAGACCGTGAATCCCTTCAACTACAAGGCGAGTCGCTCTCTGTCTCTCTTCAATTCGGCGCAGCGCTTTGTCATCAATTACTACTGGGAATTTCCGGTCCCGAAATATAGCGGATTTAAAGGAAAAGTCCTGAACGATTGGGCGATGTCGGGAATTATCCAGTTCCAGACCGGCTTCCCGATTCGCATTCAAACTCAGGACGACAACGAACTAATCAGCAGTTTGTTCTTCCTGGGCGCCGGAGCGCCGCAGATGACAGGAAACCGGCCGCAGATTCTGAACGCGAAAACCTTGACCCACGCCGATGGCACGTCTTGTGCAGGTAGCCCCGCCTCCGATTGCGCTCACCGATTTCTTAACTCGTCCCAGTTTTCCGATCCCACCCTCGGTACTTTCGCAACCACTCCACGCTCGATCTGCTGTGGGCCTGGAGAAAATCAGTGGGACATTACTTTCTCCAAGAGAGTCTCTCTGTCCGAATCCAAATATTTCCAGTTCCGTGCGGACATTTTCAATCTGTTCAACAAAACAGAGTTCGTAAATCCCGACGGCAACTTCAGCAACACCACCTTCGGCCAGGTCCTGCAAGCGCGTGATCCGCGCGAGGTACAATTTGCATTGAAGTTCTACTTCTAAGTCACAAAACCCCGGGCGGCTCCAACCGCCCGGGCAATCTAATGGCCCGCTTGCCTAAGAAGCCGCTGGCCTGAGTTTTCCCGGAGCAATTCGATGTATCCCGATCTGCAGAAAGAACTCGCCACTTTCGAGCGGCGCACGCCCAAGTCCGCCGAAGCCCACAAGAAGAATCTCAAACGTATTCCTCTCGGCGTCGCCAGCAACTATCGCGCCTATGATCCCTGGCCGATCTTCGTGAAAGAGGCCAGCGGCAGCAAGTTCCGCGACCTCGATGGCAACGAATATATCGACCACAACCTGACCTTCGGCGCTCTTATGGCTGGACACTGCCATCCCGCCGTGATGAAGGCCGTCGAGAAGCGCCTCTCGACCGGGACTATGTTTGGCATGCCCCACGACATGGAGTGGGAACTCGCGGAAGAAATCTGTACCCGCTTCCCGGTGGAGATGTGCCGCTTCGGCAATAGCGGTACCGAAGTCACGATGCACGCGATTCGCTTGGCCCGCGCCGCCACCGGACGCGACAAGATCGTCAAATTCGAAGGCGCCTACCACGGCCTGCACGACAGTGCTCTCGTCAGCGTGAAGCCGCACGCTCCCGATTATGGCGACATTCACGCGCCTACGTCGGTCACCGGCGGTCTCGGTGTGCCCGAAATCCGCAATTGCCAACGTACTCATCGCCACCTTCAACGATCTCGCGACCGTCGAGCGTCGCTTCAAAGAAAATCCCGGCGAGATTGCCGCGATCATCCTCGAACCCATTCTCATGAACGTCGGCCTCTGCATCCCGCAGCCCGGCTTCCTGAAAGGCCTGCGCGAGATCTGCGACAAGCACGGCGCGCTGCTGATCTTCGACGAAGTCAAAACCGGTGCCAAACTCGGATGGGGCGGTGCCAGCGAATACTTCGGCGTTCATCCCGACATGATCTGCCTGGCCAAGTCGATTGGCGGAGGTTTGCCCCTCGCTGCATTCGGTACCAGCAAGTCGGTGATGGACCTGATCTCACAGCACAAGGTCTTCCACGGCGGCACCTACAACACCAACCCGGTCTCGATGGCTGCTGGCCTTGCCACCTTCCGCGAAGTCCTCACTCGCGAGAACTATGCCAAGGTCGACAAGCTCAGCAAGAAGCTGACGGATGGTTATCGCGCCACCATTGCGAAAGTCGGATTGAACGCCTACATCGCGCAAGCCGGAGCCAACGGCGCTCTAATGCTCTACCCGAAAGAAATCCGCAACTACCGCGACTGGGAGGCGATCGACATCGACCTGTGGCGTCACTACTGGTTCGGCATGGTCAACCGCGGCGTGATGGCCCAGCCCTACTGGTGGGACGAGCAGTGGACGATTTCGGTCCAACACACGGAGGCCGACATCGACCAGCACCTGGCGGCGTTCAACGACATCGCCGCCTCGCTCGCGAAAGCGCAGCAAGAACGCGCCGCCCCGGTTGCAGTAGCACACTAGATTCGCGTAGGGGCGGACGCATTCGTCCACCCCGGGTTGCGGCGCTAGCGCTAGTACGATCATCACTGAATTGTCATCCTGAGCGGTGGCGAAGCCAGCGCGAGGGATCCTACGAGGCCATGCGCGACCCACAGCGTGTAAAGGAACTCCTATGCTGCATGCAGTGAAAGAAATCCGCTCCGAGATCATCGGTAGTACACACCGATCGCGAGGTCCCTCCGAGAGCTAGCGCTCTCGTCAGGATGACATCGGTAAAGAACTAGGTCTCCATGTCCACCAGCGCCCAATCCGCCGAACAGCCGCACCTGATCCGCGCCCTCGGCCGCCGCGATCTCGTCTTGCTCTTCGTTGTAGCGGTTTTCAATCTCAACGTCGTTCCTTCCATCGCGGCGAACGGCGGCGTCACCATCTGGCTCTGGATCATTTCTCTCCTCCTTTTCTTCTGGCCGCAGGGCATCGCAGTTATCGAGCTCGCCCACCGCTATCCCGGAGAAGGCGGCGTGTACCTCTGGGCCAAAGAAGTCTTCGGCGACTTCCACGGATTCCTCTCGGGCTGGTGCTACTGGACCAACAACATGCTCTACGTGCCGACGGTCATGCTCTACTTCGTCGGCGTGTCGGTCTACGTGCTCGGTCCCGGGCATCAGAGTCTGCCCGACAATAAACTTTTTGCTGCGAGCGTTTCCCTCGCGCTTCTCGCTCTGCTCACACTTCTCAACATCCTTGGACTGGGTGTCGGCAAGTGGATTAACAATCTGGGCGCGATTGGAACCTTCATCGCGGCCGCGGTTCTCGTCGGACTCGGCGTCGTCATCTGGTCGCGCTTCGGCAGCGGCATCACCGCAGCCGATTTCAAGATTCCCGCCAACCCGCGCTTCGTTCTCAATTCCTTCGGTGTGATCTGCTTCGGCCTCGTCGGCCTGGAACTGGCTTCCGTCATGGGTGATGAGATACAAGATCCGCGCCGCACTCTGCCTGGAGCGGTCGCCTGGGGAGGACTCCTGTCCGGTACGCTCTACATCGCCGCAACTCTGACCTTGCTCATCGCCGTGGGCAAGAGCGTGAATGTTCTGCAAGGTGTGGTGCAGGCGGTCACGGGAATGGCGTCGCGAGTCGGGGTGAACTGGATCAGTGTTCCGTTCGCACTGATGCTCAGTCTGGCTATTGCTGGTATTGGCTCTGCCTGGATTGGCGGCTGCTCGCGCATTCCCTTCGTCGCGGGACTCGATTCCTACATGCCCTCCTGGCTCGGCAAAGTCCATCCCAAATACGCCACGCCCTACGCCGCGCTGATCGTGCAAGGAATTGTGTCCGCGGTGCTGGTCATTCTGAATTTCGTCGGCGCGGGTGTGCAGGAAACCTTTCAGAAGTTGTTGTCGCTGGCGGTCGTGTTGCAGCTCGTTCCGTTTGTCTACATGTTCGGCGCGCTGGTGAAATTCGCTGTGACGGAGTCGGCGCCAAAGGGTCAGTACGGCCGCGTCACTCTGCTTCTCGCCGGGACCAGTGGATTCCTGACAACGGTCCTCGGCATTGCCCTGGTATTTTTTCCGGCCCAGCAAATTACATCGATCTTGCAGTACGAGCTTTGGATGTTCGGCGGGACGTTGTTTTTTATCGGCTTGGCCGCATTCTTCTTTTTTGTCTATGGTCGCCGCAAGGCGTCGCAACGCGTTCAGCTCACCGCACTGGCCACGCCAGTTCCGGCAAGCGAGGTTCGCCGTTGATTTTGATCTACGTGGGGACAGCCGCCAAGCCTGCCCTGAGCGCAGTTGAAGGGGCTGTCCTGAGAGCGCAGCTCGCAAGAAGTGAAACGGATTCGTATCAGGGCGCGGCTTTAGCCGCGCCATTGCAGGCGCAACAGAGATCGGGGCTTTAGCCCCTGCACGGAGGCCACGATGCCCAGCGGAGTTCAGACCGACGTCAAAACCTATCAGATGTTCATCAACGGCGAATGGGTCGCAAGCAAATCGGCGAAGACCTTTCCCGTTTACGATCCCTCGACCGAAGAAGTGATCGCGCAAGTTCCGGATGCCAGCGCCGACGACGTGAACCGTGCCGTCGCCGCCGCAAAAGCTGCCTTCGAGGAAGGCCCATGGGCAACCACAACGGCACAAGAGCGCGGACGCGTTCTCTTCCGCCTCGCCGACAAAGTTCGCCAGAACCTGCCCGCACTCGCCGAACTCGAATGCCGCAACACCGGCAAGCCCATCGTCGAAGCCGAGTACGATCTCAACGACGTCGCCACTTGCTTCGAATACTACGGCGGCCTGGCTACAAAAGTCGTCGGCTACGTGAATCCCGTTCCCGACAATGCGATGTCTCTCACGCTGAAAGAGCCCGTAGGCGTTGCCGGACAGATCATCCCATGGAACTATCCGTTGCTGATGGCCGCATGGAAACTCGCTCCGGCGCTAGCCGCTGGTTGCACTTGTGTCTTGAAGCCGGCGGAGCAGACTCCTCTCACCGCTCTCGAGCTCGCGAAACATTTCGCCGACTGCGGCCTGCCTCCGGGCGTGGTCAACGTCATCACCGGTTTCGGTGAATCCTGCGGCGCCCCGCTCGTCCAGCATCCCGACGTCAACAAGATCGCCTTCACCGGCAGCGCTGCTGTCGGCAAGATCATCGTGAAACAGGCTGCCGACACCGTGAAGCGCGTCACGCTCGAACTCGGCGGCAAGTCGCCCAACATTTTCTTCGCCGACGCCGATTTCGAAGCCGCCATCGATGGCGCTCTCTTTGGAGTCTTTATCAATCAGGGCGAAGTTTGCTCCGCGGGCAGCCGCATCCTCGTGCAGAAGTCGATCTACAAGAACTTCGTCGAGGCGATGACCGAAAAAGCCAAGAAGATCAAACTCGGTCCTCCGCTCGAACGCGAAACCAAGATGGGCCCGCTGGTCAGCAAAGAGCAGTACGACCGCGTGAACTCGTATCTCGAAATCGGCAAGAAAGAAGCCAAACTCGCGTCCGGCGGCGGACGTCCCGAGAAATTCGCCAAGGGCTACTACGTCCAGCCCACGATCTTCTACGACGTGAAGAATAGCGACCGCATCGCCCGCGAAGAAATCTTCGGCCCGGTCGCGGCAGTGATTCCGTTTGAAGACGAAAAAGACGCGCTCAAGATCGCCAACGATTCTCCTTACGGCCTAGCGGCCGCCGTCTGGACGCGCGATATTTTCAAAGCCATGCGCTCCGTGAAAGCTCTGCGCGCCGGAATCGTCTGGGTCAACCACATGCAGCCGACCTACGTCGAAGCGCCGTGGGGAGGCTACAAGCAATCCGGCTTCGGCCGCGAACTCGGCCCTTGGGGCATCGAAGAATATCTCGAGACCAAGCAGGTGTACATCAACCTGAACGAAGCGCCGATTGGCTGGTACTGAAAAGCAGTTGCCAGTTGCCAGTGCTCAGTTGCCAGTAAAGACGATTTGTCATCCTGAGCGAAGCGAAGGACCTCTGCAATCTGCACTTCTGACGAAGGAACCGAAATACTAACGACGAACGACGAAAGACCGACGACTAACGACACGACAAACGACCAACGACGAGACTTACGATGTCTACTATTCAACTCCGTACCGCAATTCCTGGCCCGAAATCGAAGGCCTTGTCCCAGCGCCGCGCCAAAGCCGTGCCCCGCGGCCTTTCTCACGGCACTCCCATTTACGTTGCCAAGGCGGAAGACGCCTGGCTCGAAGATGTGGACGGCAACCGCTACCTCGACTTTGCTGGCGGCATCGGATGCCTCAATGTCGGCCATCGTCAGGAAGCTGTGGTCGACGCCGTGAAAGACCAACTCGGCCGCTTCCTGCACACCTGCATGCAGGTCACTCCATACGAGAGCTACGTGCGCCTCGCCGAGCGCATGAACGAAGTCACACCGGGCAAGTTCGCGAAGAAGACCATCTTCGTCAACAGCGGCGCCGAGGCCGTCGAGAACGCAGTCAAGATTGCTCGCGCTTACACCAAGCGACCCGGCATCATCGCCTTCGAAGATGCCTTCCACGGACGCACCATGATGACCTTGGCGCTCACCAGCAAAACGCATCCATACAAAGCAGGATTCGCGCCGTTCCCGGGCGAGGTTTATCGCGTGCCGTTCGCTTATTGTTATCGCTGCTCCTATAACCTGAAGTATCCCTCGTGCGATTTGTATTGCGCGCGACATCTTGAAGACACGTTCAAGCGCGTCGTGGCCAACGAAGAAGTTGCCGCCGTGATCGCCGAGCCCGTTCTTGGAGAAGGTGGATTCATCGCTCCTCCTCCGGGTTACTTCAACGTGTTAACCGAGCTTTGTCAGAAGCACGGCATCTTGTTCATTGCCGACGAAGTGCAGTCCGGCTTCGGACGCACGGGCGCGTTGTTCGCCAGCGAGCGTTACGGCATTGAACCGGACCTGATTGTCACAGCGAAATCCATGGGTGGAGGCTTGCCGCTTGCCGCGGTGACTGGCCGCGCAGAAATCATGGACGCGCCTGGACCTGGTGGTCTTGGCGGAACGTTTGCCGGGAACCCGCTATCATGCGCGGCGGCACTAGCAGTGCTCGACCTATTCGAGCGTGAGAACCTGCTTGAGCGGGCTAACGAACTGGGAGAGCGCTTCCAGCGCCGTGCCCGCGAATGGCAGCGGCGCTGGTCCATCATTGGCGAGGTGCGCGGTCTCGGCGGCATGCAGGCTATCGAACTCGTGCAGTCGCCGAACACGAAAATTCCGGCCACCGATGAAACGAAAAAGATCATGCAATATTGCTACGAGCACGGCTTAATCACCATCACGGCGGGGACATACTCCAACGTGATCCGAGTCCTCGTGCCGCTTGTCATCACCAACGAACAGATGGACGAAGCTCTCACGGTACTCGAATCCGCGATCGCAACCGTGTGTAACCAGAAAGGCGCTGTAGCGCAGCTGGTCTAGAAAGCGAGAAGGTTTCATGTCAAAGCAAGAAGATGAGTTCCGTCCTGCCGGTGCAAAAATAAGGGTTAGGATGACCGAAAACGGCGGAGTGGAAATCGTCGGGAATAGTCCCGGACTAACGGGTTTATCGCAGATCTGCGCGGCGCTGAGTGAGTCTGTCGGCGAAAATGGTAACCACTATCATTTGATGGACGTTGAGGGTTTTTGGGGAACTGAGCCGGGATCGATCTCACTGACTATTCATGGCGAGGAGTTGTGAATCATCGATGCGCCTAACGCTGTGCTTCGAGCTGAATTCTAGAGGTGTCATCCTGAGGAAGGATTGACATTCGCGCTGCAAGCGCAAAGGCCACCGCAGTCGAAGGATCCCTATAGCGGTATCATTAGTAGGAGCACGAAGGGAATTCGCACACCGCAAAGACAGCGATTTCCCGAGCACGACACTCTTCGCGATAGCTGAGGCATTACCATCATGACCGTAGCCGCACCTCCAGTCACAAGGCTCACGAACTACATCAATGGCCAGTGGACCGACTCGCGCTCCTCCGAGTGGCGAGACGTCGTCAATCCCGCGACCGGTGAAATTCTGGCCAGCGTCCCGCTCGCCGACGCCGCGGAAGTGGCCACTGCTGTCGAAGGAGCCGCCGCAGCCTTTCCGGAGTGGCGACGCACTCCGCCCGAAGACCGCATCCAGCCCTTGTTCAAGCTGAAGATGCTGCTCGAAGACCACATCGACGACATCGCCCGTATCATCACGATGGAGAATGGCAAGACCTTCACCGAGGCCAAGGCCGAGATGCGCCGCGCTATTGAAAATGTCGAAGTGGCCTGCGGCATTCCGATGATGATGCAGGGCTACAACCTCGAAGACGTGGCGCGCGGCATCGACGAGATGATGATTCGGCAACCGCTTGGCGTCACGGCCGCGATCGTGCCCTTTAACTTTCCCGGCATGATTGCGTTCTGGTATCTGCCTTACGCCATCGCGACGGGAAACACCTTCATTCTCAAGCCCAGCGAGCGCGTGCCGCTCACCATGCGTTATGTGTACGAATTGCTGGCGAAAACTGGCCTGCCGAAAGGTGTGGTCAATCTCGTCAATGGCGGCAAAGGTGTCGTCGATGCGCTCATCGACCACCCAAAAGTTCGAGCGATCAGTTTCGTCGGATCGACTCCCGTTGCGCGTTACATCTACGCGCGCTCGGGCGAACAAGGGAAGCGCTGCCAATGTCAGGGTGGAGCGAAGAATCACGTCATCGTTCTGCCCGACGCCGACATGCCGATGGCCACGCAGATCATCAGCGACAGTGCTTTTGGTTGTGCTGGTCAGCGTTGTCTTGCGGTCTCGGTTGCGGTCACGATCGGCGAAGCGCAGAAGACCTTCCGCGACTCGATCGCCGACGCTGCCTCAAAGCTCAAAGTCGGAAACGGGCTCGAAGACGGTGTACAGATGGGACCGGTGATCACTCGGCAGAGCAAAGAGCGCGTGGAGTCGTTGATCGGCCTTGGCGAGAAGCAAGGTGCAAAAGTCCTGCTGGATGGGCGTAATGCGAAGATCCCGAAACATGAGTCGGGCAACTTCGTGAAGCCCACGATCCTCGATGATGTTCCCGCGACCAGCGATCTCGCCGATACCGAGATATTTGGTCCGGTGCTCAGCCTGGTTCACGCCGACAATATGGATGAAGCGCTCGCCTTCCTCGAACGCAGCGCCTACGGCAATCAGGCGTCGCTGTTCACCTCGAGCGGATCGGCCGCGCGCCGCTTCCGCTATGAAGCGCCTGCGGGCAACATCGGCATCAACATTGGAGTCGCTGCGCCCATGGCTTATTTTCCATTCAGTGGATGGAAGAATAGCTTCTTCGGCGATCTCCACGGACAGGGCCGCGATGCTATCGAGTTCTACACCGACAAGAAGGTGGTCGTCGAGCGCTGGGCGAAAGAGCACTCGCGCAAGTTCTAAATCATCACCACGGAGACACGGAGGCACGGAGAAATGCCAAGAGAAAAGTAAGGCGCACAACGTCCTCCCAGTCGACACAAGAATGAACTCAATTTTCTGTTCTTCTCCGTGTCTCTGTGTCTCCGTGGTAAGAAGGTTTTTTTGATTACGAGGAATCCATGACTACTACACTTGCTAATCCCGCGATGACCGGTCAGGAAATCGTTGATCTCACCAAGAAGCACACTTTGTTTGAGTGGTCGGCGCAATCGAAGGTCGATCCCATTCCAGTGGCGAAGGCGAAGGGGATTTACTTCTGGACGCCTGAGGGCAAGCGCTTCATCGACTTCAACAGCCAGCTGATGTCGGTCAACATCGGACATGGCGATGAGCGCGTGATTCGCGCGATCCACGAGCAGGCGCAGACACTCTGCTACGCGAATCCGTTCATGGCGACCGAGCCGCGCGCGCGACTGGGTGCAAAGCTCGCCGAGCTTACACCTGGGGATATCGACACGTTCTTCTTCACCAACGGCGGCGCCGAAGCGAACGAGAATGCCATCAAGATCTCGCGCTTCTTTACGGGACGTCACAAGATCATGGCGCGCTACCGTTCGTATCACGGCGCTACTGCCGGAAGCATCACACTGACGGGCGATCCGCGGCGATGGGCCGCGGAACCGGGCATTCCGGGCGTGGTGCACGTGCTGGATCCTTATCACGGCATCGAGCGTGGATGGGAGTCTGCGGAGACTTCCCTTGCCATGATCGAAGAGACCATCCAACTCGAAGGTCCGAACACAATCGCCGCGTTCATTCTCGAGACGGTCGTGGGAACCAACGGCATTCTCATTCCGCCGGATGGATATCTCGCGGGCGTGCGCAAGCTGTGCGACAAGTACGGCATTCTGATGATTGCTGACGAAGTCATGGCTGGCTTTGGGCGCACGGGCGAGTGGTTTGCGATTGATCACTGGAAGATTGTGCCGGATTTGATCTGCATGGCGAAGGGACTGACAGCGAGCTATCTGCCACTGGGTGCTGTGGGAATGCGGCATCACATCGCGCAGCACTTCCAGGACAAAGTCTTCTACGGTGGATTGACTTACAACTCGCATCCCATGGGATGCGCGGCGGCGCTGGCCACGATTCGCGTCTACGAGGAAGATCATCTCATCGAGAACACGAGGAAGATGGGCGCGATCATGAAGCAACTGGGCGCGGAGTTGCAGGCGAAGCATCCTTCGGTGGGTGCGGTGCGGTCGATCGGACTTTTCGGCATCGTGGAACTGGTGCGCAGCCGGAAGACGATGCAGCCGATGGCTCCATTCAACGGCACGTCAGAAGAGATGGGAGCGCTTGGCCGTTTCTTCCGCGAGCAGGGACTCTACACGATCGTTCGCTGGAATTCGTTCTACACGAATCCTCCGCTGTGCATTAACGAACAGCAGCTGCGGGAGGCGTTCGCCATCATCGACAAAGGTCTGGAGATAACGGACAAAGCAGTGAAAGACTAAAGATCTCGCGAAATTGCGACCCGGGGAGCGAAGGAACGTCTCAGCTTCGCTCCTTCTAAAACCAGCAAGTAGTGTTTCGGCACGCGTTCTGATTAAGGATGCGAGGACACTGCTGAGGTAGAATCACAGAAGATTGGGGTCTTTCATGAAGAGATTTGCCGCCATCTGCTTGCTGGGAAGTTTGAGTTTGGGGTGGTCGATTGATGCTGTGGCGCAGCCGGCTGGCAGTTCGTCCCAGAATCGCGATGTGCAAAGGGCGCAGAAAAAGCAGGCAAAGGCGCAGAAGAAGTACGCGAAGGCGCAACGGAAGGCCGAGCGCAAGATGTTGAAGACGGAGAGAAAGAACACGAGGTATCCCTCGAGGCAGTTCTGATAGCGTCGAGGCTCGGCAGGGGTCGCCCTCAGCGGCTCAAGCCAGAGAACCTAGTTGACCGGTATCGGCGTGGCTAAGAGCCGTGCCCTTCCCGAAACCCTCTCCGACTCTTTTGCCAATCGCGGAAGCCTCTCTCCCAACCAGTTTTTCCACAACCGATCGCCAGTTCGAATCAACTCGCGGAGCTGATTTCTACAGCAGAAGAGGCCTAATGCGAACCGCGTTCTTCGCTGCACGTGATTGTGCCCTCGGGGAGGGAGTATTCGCAGCGGCAGCGGAAGCCGTTGGGATCGTGGGGGCCGTATCCCCAGACGGTGAGATGAAGAATGTTTTGCTCGACGCGTGAGCCCTCGACGAAGACGTGATCATTTTCTCGAAGGGCGGGCCGCAGATCGGGCGGGACAATTGCGGTCAAGGTTGTTTTGTCGAGCATGACTGCGTCTTGCGTGGCAGTCATGGGAAACACCAAGGCGCGGGAGGTTCGCCGGCTGAGGTATTGAGTGACGATGAGGAAATCGTTGTTGGACCACGCGACCGACGCTACGCCTAGGTAGTCGCAAAGCTTGCGGGAGCGGCCGGTGGGCAACTCGAAGAGCCACAGGGAGTGGAAGGTGCCGGCGAAATCGGAGGCGGATCGTGCGGCATCGACGTTGCGCACGGCATAGCGACCGTCGGGTGAGATGAGTTCGCTGGCTTTGGGGAAGACGACGAACTGGGACGCATGCAATGTGCCGATGCCGAATCCTGCTGTGAGAACGGTTAGGGCTAGGATGGTCCGCCAACGGTGCATTAGAGACCTCTAAGGATATTGCAGGGGAGGCGTGGGTCCGACAGATGTGATTTCGCTCACATCGGGATTACTTTGGTATGTAGGGGCAGGGGCTAGAGTCGTTGCGAAGTGTCACTAGACGCCTTCTTCCCGCTCGATTCGTAGTGTACCCCGCGGTGGACTTCGCCCAGCTAGCGTAGAAACCTAATGGATACCTTACGCGCCGTGTTGAATCGAGGGAACTAGGAGAGAAGGCGGCCTCTTGGGCCGCCCCCGGATTCCAAAAACGGCCCGCTCTCTCATACTGCATTGTCTGTTGACCCGGAACCCTGAAGAGGATGTCGGAACCGACGAGTTGATCGTCAGCTACTGATCATGGTTTGGCCCTACTTAAGTTGGTCAGTTCTGCGGTGCGTCCTGATCGGGAATCTGCCGTTGAGTTCCGACCGAGCGTACTTGACGCAGCTCGAAAGGCTGAAGTCGTGACCCATCGGGTTTGGAGAAATACCCATGGATCACCTGGCAGTCATCGGAGAACTTTCCCTTTAAAATTCCTGTGATTTGATCTTCGGGGTAGCGTTCTTCAAGCACGAAGTTGTCCAAGCCATCAATGCTACCCTTCAACCATAGTGTCTTGCCGATCCGCTGATATTGTTCAGTCCCCGACAAGCTAGCATTCTCCCCGACTAAGTGGACCTTCACCTGAGCACTCGCCCCCACCGTGCCGGCAAAGTCGTTGCTGAGTTCCATACAAGAAATCCTTTTCTGCGGGGAGACGTTGACGATAGCAATGTCATCACCCTGCAAAACGATTCTGAAGGAGAGCCGCGAATTGCTCGCTCGGGTATTGCCCGGAGATACCTGGAAGAGAAATTCCTTCTGATCGGGAGCAACAGGAAACAGGTCCCAATACTCGGTGGCCAGGTTTTGCTCGAAGTGTACGTCGTAGATGCCCGGAGAACCTGAAAAAGACACAAATCCCTCGGACGTCAGGACCATCGGCACTTCAATGTCTCCATCTGTGTCGATGACACGAACAAGGCCACTGGTTGAATAGCTAGTCGTCGGAATAGCAGCCACGGACTTCGCACTGAAGCCCAAAGCCAGTACATACGGGCGATCAGGATAGAACGCCGCCTGCTCCCGAACCATCTTCTGTCGGCCTTTGGATAACATTTCCGGGGAGTTCGCTGGCCCCCAGGCGACATGCAGGAGCGATATTTCCGCGCCGTTGGTCGCCCACTGAACCGGAGAAGGGAACGTCAGATTCTTTTCGACTATCTTCGACGAGGGCTGGGGTGGACCAGATTGTGCGTTCATGGAAACCGTCAAACTTATGACCAGTATCCAAGGGGAACTGCGTGAGCGGGTCAGAGGCATGAGATTTTGGCTCCTCGCCATTTGAAAGCACGCAGGTTTCCAAGTCTAATTCAGCCAAATATATAGGGTTGGAATCGAGGATGCGTGTACTCCCTGACACGTACGTGTCGGGACCGACACGTCGGCGTTAAAGGTCGGATTGACGTTACCAAAGCCACTGCAATCAAAGCCCCTTGGTAGGGCGGGTTAGACCGTCAGGCGCTCGCTGGCGAAGGCTCGGGTCACGTTTCCAACTCGATGAACAGGCGGAGGGAAGATTTCTCAGGGGCTAAAAGCCCGTTTGTTTCAGACACTTTACGCGGCCGGCCGCTTTTCCACGGTGATGTCAACGAATTGGATGCGAACGAAGGGTTTTTATCGATGAGAGAAGAGGCCGTTGGCTATGAGAATGACGATTAGGGGCGAAAGCGAGAGGATCGCTACGCGTGAGAAGTTGGTTTGTGGGCTGTTTGATCAGAAAGCCCACTACGGGACTGAAGATTACGCGCAGTGGCGGTCCGGGTAGCGGCCGGTGATTTTGCGGACAAAGCCGTGCAAGCGATGGATCGTTCCCGCGGCGGGAAGAAACATGAAAGGACACTCTCCTGCGACGAGCTGAATTCCGCGATCGCGACAGAAGGCGACGGCAGTAGGAGTGACGGCACCTTGGCCGGTGGCTCGGTACATCCAAACTCTTCGTACCCCAGCTTCGGCGCAATCGCGGACGACGGTGTCAGTCGCCAGAGGCGAAGTCATGATGAGTGCGGCATCCACCGGTGGGTGGACATCCTGCACCCGCGTGAAGCAGGGATGTCCCAGCACGCTGGGTGTTTTGGGATTGACGGGCACGACGTCATAGCCGCGCTTACAGAGTTCTTCGAAGAGTGCGATGCTGAAGCTCTTGGGCTCCCGCGAGACGCCGACCATCGCAATCCGTTTCTGAGCCAGGAAGTCTTCGATCGTTTCTAGAGAGGGACGGTAGGTTGCCATGGGACCCTCCTTCGGCGGTGATGGTAGATCATCCACGGCTTATTGGCAGTGATGCCGGTCACGGGACTTGACGCCTGCGACGCACCGGAGCCGACTGTGCCAGCGGAGTTTGCCAGAGTGCCGCAGGGGCTCAAGCTCCGATAAAAGGAAGAGCTTATCGAAGCCGCTGAAAGCGCTGCGACCACCCAAACCCAAGCTGCTCCTGAGTCTAGGCGAATCAGGCTGCTTTTGACTCCGTGTCCGCCATATTCACGATGGGTAAGGGAATGAGGATGCGCCTCGACTGGTGTGAGTGCTTTTCGATGGCGTCTACGAAGACCGTGCCGTCCGCCAGGACGACGGGATCGCTAAGGAATCGTAGTTCCTCGCCGTAGAGGCGCATCTGGTTTTCCTGGGCGAAACCTAATTGCTTTAGCTTTGCGCAGAGAATGGCATGTCGAGCTGACATTGGGGCACCTGTATCTATGGTCGGCTGGAAGGTTGAAGATTGAATATGATGGCAACATTACATTGTACTCCCAAGGGTCGTACTCCAACCAGAAGCCTTGAGGGTCGCGGGATTTGGCTGGATCGGGAGGCCGCCGCGGTGGGAATGAATGGCTTGCGCGTTTCGCCAGCAAAGGGCACAATCTAGGGGTCAATGGAGTCTCCCATCCGGCTGGAGTGGAAGCCCGATGTCCCACTCGGAAGAAGAACGAAAAATGAAGAATCAAATATTTCTCTCGCTGCTTTTGTCCTCCGTACTTGCGCTCCCGGGATTTGCACAACAGAGCGATTCAACTTCGCAACCGTCCACTCCTGCGCAGAGCGCGAGCGAGCGCGAACCGATCCCGGCCGACAAGCCAACAAATTTCTGGGACGGAGACGATCCCAATCTCGTCAATTTGGTGACCCATCCATTTGCCAATAAGAAGTATGTACAGCGCAAGGTGGGGCCGATCCGGGACCGCATTAACGAACTGGATCAGCTGACGTCGGAAAATAGCAAGCAGATCAAGGATGTGGACGCGCGGGCGACGCAGGGCATTCAGCTGGCATCGGAGAAAAGCAACCTGGCGGACCAGCATGCGACTGAGGCCAGCAACAAGGCACAGATGGCGCAGACTTCCGCGACACAGGCTTCCACGCGAGTGTCGTCGGTGGAGCAGATGGTGGGCAATCTCGATCAATACAAAAGTGGCGCGCAGACTGAGATTCGTTTCCGTCCGGGTCAGACGGAGCTGAGCAAGTCGGCGAAGGATGCGCTCGATGAGATGGCTGCGCCTCTGAAAGATCAGCGCAGCTACATCATCGAAGTGCGCGGCTATGCTCCGGGGCGAGGTTCGGCGGCAATTGCCAGCTCGCAGAAGATGGCGGACTCGGTGGTGCGGTATCTGGTGTTGAGCCATCAGATTCCGGTCTACCGCATTTATGTGATGAGTATGGGAAATGCGCCGGTCAGCGGGGCGGATGGGACGGCCGCGAAGACGAGCGGCGGACGGGTCGAGGTTAGCCTGATGAAGAATGATCTGGTGCAGCACTGACGTTGTAGCGTTTGCGAAGAGGGCGAGTCGATCCGACTTGCCCTTTTTTCACGTAGAGATTGGAGTTAGTCGTCGCCGCTGGCGGTGACTTCGGGCTGTTGAACTCCGCCCGACCCATTCGTGGGCGCAGCAGTGCGCGCCAAATTCAATTCCTGGTCCTTGTACTGCAGCTGATACAGCTTGAAATAGACGCCCCGATGCGCCAGCAGTTCCTGATGCGTCCCCATCTCGCGCACCTGGCCCTTGTGCATGACGATGATTTTGTCGGCACGCTGCACGGTCGAGAGCCGGTGGGCGATGATCAGCGAGGTTCGCCCCTCGACCATGCGGCTCAGCGCGTCGCGTACTTTGAATTCGGTTTCAGTATCGACGCTCGAGGTGGCTTCGTCGAGAATCAGAATCTTCGGCTCATGCGCCAGTGCGCGCGCGAACGAGATCAGTTGCTTCTGCCCGGTCGAAAGCGTTGACCCGCGCTCGCGCACTTCTTCCTTGAATCCGTTCGGCAGCGCGCGGACGAAGTCACCGAGATTCACATCTTCGGCCGCCTTCGTCGACCTGTTCGTCTCGAATGCGTTCGGTTCCCAGGCGGATGTTGCCGCCGATCGTTCCCGTAAAGAGGAATGGATCCTGCAGCACGACGCCGAAGCGCGCGCGCAGGTCAGCCAGATCCATTTCTTTGACGTCAACGCCATCGATGCGAACCGCGCCTTTCTGGACATCGTAGAAACGCAGCAGCAGGGAAATGAGCGTAGTCTTGCCCGCGCCGGTGTGGCCGACCACTGCGACCGTCTCGCCAGGTTCGATGGCGAACGTCACGTCGCGGAGCACCCAGTCAGGCGTGGGTTCGACGGCAGCACCATTGCCATTCCCCGGCGACGAGCCAGCCGAGTCGTGCTCGGCCGGACGGTCTAATGTGGCCGTCACCACGAGAGCATCGCCCCCACCTGATCGCTTGCCTTCCTCCGGGACATCCCGATACGCGAACCATACATGGTCGAACTCGATACGCCCCGGCCCTTCTGGCTTCTTCGTTACTGCGGGCGATACGATGTCCACCGGCGTGTCCAGCAATTTGAAAATGCGTTCGCTCGCGGCCATCGCCGACTGAAGAATGTTGTACTTCTCGCTGAAGTCCATGATGGGACGGAAGAATCGCTGCGCATACGCCGTAAACGCGATCACCACGCCCAGCGACGCCGGGGTCGCGACTACGGAAAATAGCAGGTGAGCTGGGCGATGAAACTCGACGGAGATACTCTTGGCGACGATTCCCGCCATTACATCCTGGCCGCCGAACCAGATCACGCACGCAATCGCGACCGCAGAAAAGAAATCCACCACCGGATAGTAGACGGAGTACGCCATGATTGCGTCTTTGAAAGCGTCCATGTGGCTGCGGTTGATTTCCGAGAAGCGGTCGTAGGCCTTGCGCTCGCGGTTGAAGAGCTGTAGCACGACCATCCCGCTGACGTGCTCTTGCAAGTAGGAGTTGATGCGGGCGATCGGCGATGCGAATGCGCCGGTAGGAATCGCGCACCTTGTCGCGAAAAAACTTGGTCGCCACCACAATGAACGGCAGCACGGCGAACGTGATCAGCGCCAGCTTCCAGTTCATGCACAGCATGATTCCCAGAATCCCCAGCAGCACGAACAGGTCTTCAAAAATCGAGACCACGCCGGAGGTGAACATTTCGTTCAAAGCGTCGACGTCGGTGGTCACGCGCGTGACCAGCCGTCCAACCGGATTCTTGTCGTAGAAAGCGACGTGCATCCGCTGGAGGTGGCGGAAGATCTGGCTGCGCAGGTCGAACATCACCTTTTGCCCGGTCCATTGCATGAAATACGTCTGCAGGAACTCGAACACAAAAGTGAGGGCCAGCAAGGCGAAATAGATGCCGGAAATCTGCGCGATCCCATGCAAGCGGCTGCGGGCTGAGCCAGCTCCACAGGCCTGAACTCATGCCCTTGGCGGGCGCCAGATAGCGGTCCACCGCGACCTTTACCAGATAAGGCCCAAGCACGTCGCAAAAAGACTTGAGGATGATCGAAGCAATCGCAATCGTCACCTGCCAGCGATACGGACGCAGGTAGGTGAGCAGCCGCCGCATCAGGCGGCTGTCGTACGCTTTGCCTAGTATTTCCTCTTCCTGGGCCATTGTTTTCGGTCGGCGTTTACTCGCAACAGGCGGACGAGCGGCGTTGAGCACGACACTTCAACAGGGTACCTAAATAGATGGTCGAGGCAGCCACGCGGGATGGAAAAGGTTTGATCTGGAACGGGCGCCCCAGCCCGCGGGTGGGATAATCAAGCAGTGCCTTTGGGAATCTACATCTCGGTCCCGTTCTGCCGCACGAAGTGCAGCTACTGCAACTTCGCCTCCGACGTGTTTTCGCGCGTGGTTTTCGAGCGCTACGTCGATCGCGTTTGCGCCGACATCGCCAGGGCGCCGCAAATTGCCCTGGAGATGGGCGGCCAAATCGAACAGGAAGTCGATTCCATCTACCTCGGCGGCGGAACGCCCACCGTGCTCGACCCCGCACAACTTAAACGAATCTTCGATGCTGTCCGAAGCCAGTTCTTCGTGCGCCCGGACGCCGAGGTGACAGTCGAGTGCGCGCCCGGAACGCTGGCCCCGACGTACTGGAAGGATTGTTGCGCTGTGGCGTGAATCGCGTCAGCCTGGGCGTGCAGTCGTTCGTCGACACCGAAGCCGCGGCGGTGGGCCGCCTGCACAAGCGTGCGACCGTGCTCGACGACATCGCCCGCCTGCGCGCGGCTGGCATCTCAAACATCAATGTCGACCTGATCGCCGGCCTGCCGCACCAGACAGCAGAAAGCTGGGAGAAGTCACTTGCGGAGACACTAGCGACCGGAGCCCCGCACGTAAGCGTCTATATGCTCGAAGTCGACGAAGACTCGCGCCTCGGTCGCGAGGTGATCGCTGGCGGAACGCGCTACCACGCGCATTTCGTTCCCGATGAAGAAGCCACCGCGGATTTCTACGTTGCCGCGTGCGAGCGCCTCGAAGCCGGCGGGATCGCGCAATACGAAATTTCCAACTTCGCCCGCGCGGGATCAGAATCGCGCCACAACCTCAAGTACTGGAGCCGCCAGCCCTATCTCGGCTTCGGCGTCGATGCCCATTCGATGCTCCGCTCCGCCACTGTCGAGGGTGAGGCGGTGCGCTTCTCTACCGCCGATGCTCTCGAGAAATATGTCTCCGGATCGCCCTTGCAAAGAACCATCGTCTCTCGCGCGAATGCTCTGGAAGAGTGCTTCTTCCTGGGGTTGCGCCTGAACCGCGGAGTAAACCTGCGAGAAGTGACTACAAGTTTCGGCCAGCAAGCGATCGACGACCTCTCCCCGGCAATCGCGGAATTGATTGCCGACGGACTGCTGCAACGAGACGGCGATTGCATTCGCCTTACATCCCGCGGCCGGCTGCTCTCCAACGACGTTTTTCAGTCCTTCCTTGCGTCGAGTGCTGCGGGCCACTAAGACAACGTCCGTGACTGAATTCCTTCGTGATCCTTCGTGCCCTTCGTGGTTTATGCCCTTCTGTCGCGCCGGTATGAACCTGACAACCAGCGAAGCGTATAATCTCATTGGATCTGCAGCGCTGGCTCCAGAAGAGCTTCGCAGGCAATTTCCCAAACCATCCGGTCGGTTGGGTGGCATCGCGAAAAACGCAGAATCGCCAGTGTTCATGCGCTCCGCACCACCCTTCTTCTTTTCCTTCCGGCGGTAACTTCTTCCTCTTCCAGCGCTATGTTCTAATCAAAATCCGGGGTGTCGAATCGCCCCTTAGGCGGGACCGTGCAAGCTACGGTGCCCGAGCGTGCCGGAGGAACCTTGGATTTCCAACTGAACGAAGAGCAGTTGCACCTGAAGAAAAGCGTCCGCGAGTTTGCCGAACGCGAGATCAAGCCGAACGTCATGAAGTGGGACGAGGCTGGCGAGTTCCCGCTCGCCACCATCAAGGAACTGGGCAAGCTCGGCATGCTGGGAATGATTTTCCCCGCCGAGTACGGCGGCGCCGGCATGGGCTATGTGGAGTACGTCACCGCGATCGAGGAACTCTCGCGCGTCGACGGTTCGGTCGGCATCATCGTCGCGGCACACACCTCTCTCTGCTCGAACCACATTTTTCTCGCCGGCAACGAAGCGCAGAAGAAGAAATACGTCAGCAAGCTGGCGACCGGAGAATTCATCGGCGCCTGGGGCCTGACCGAGCCCGTCGTCCGGCTCGGACGCCGGCAGCGCCCGCATGACAGCCGTCCGCAAGGGAAACACCTGGGTGCTCAACGGCACGAAGACCTTCTGCACCAACGGCCACTATGCCGACGTGGTCGTCGTGCTCGCAGTCACCGATCGCGCCGCCCACACTCACGGAATCTCAGCCTTTGTCGTGGAGAAAGACACCAAGGGATTTCGTCCGGGCAAGAAGGAAAACAAGCTGGGTCTGCGCGCCAGCGACACCGCCGAGCTGATCTTCGAAGACTGCGTCATCCCGGCGGAAAATCTGCTCGGCGGCGAAGGCCAGGGATTTCCCGACGCGATGCGCGTGCTCGACGGCGGCCGCATTTCCATTGCCGCATTGTCGCTCGGCATGGCCGAAGGCGCGTACGAGGCCGCCCTGAAGTATTCGAAACAGCGCCAGCAGTTCGGCAAAGCGATCAGCGATTTTCAGGCGATCCAGTGGAAGTTGGCCGATATGGCCACCGAGATCGACGCGGCCATGCTGCTCACCATGCGTGCAGCGTCCATGAAAGATGCTGGCATGAAGACCACGCAGGAATCGTCGATGGCGAAGCTCTACGCCAGCGAAGTGGCCGTGAGGTGCGCCAATGAAGGCGTACAGATTCACGGAGGCTATGGCTTCATCAAAGATTATCCAGCAGAGAAGTTTTACCGCGACGTGAAACTGTGCACCATCGGCGAAGGCACCAGCGAGATTCAGCGGCTGGTGATTGCACGGCAGTTGCTGAAGGACTAGAGCCTGGCTCTTAGCTCTTAGCTTTTAGCCACACCTGCCACACAAACAATCCCCAGTAGCTGCTCGCGAGCGCCACGAACAGGCTCGTCAGAAGAATGTGGCCGACCACGAGCTCTCTTCCCTGAGGCCAATCCTCGTGGGAAAAATAGAGCGCATCCACCAGGATGCGTGCCGTCCAGTAACTCCCGATAAAGCAGACGAGCCCCAGCGCTGCTCGGTCCCCGCGCAACATCTCCTGATGCAGAGCGAGCGTGAGTACGCCAAACGCAATGATCGTCAGCACCGTGAATCCGCCCTGCACCCAGAGCAGCTTCCGGTTGAACGGCATGAGTTGCGCCAGATCCTGCTTCCAGCGCAAGCGCGACGGAACCTGAGCGCTGGCAAACAAGATCACAAAATGTCCAGCACCAGCGAGCCAGAGGATAAGGTCGAAGCAACGTTCCGCGAGAGTATGCGTCATAGGGCGTGAATCGCGCGCATGAAGGGAAGTATGACACGCAACACGAACGGCGGATGAAAAAGCCAGAATGCCGGACCAGCAGTGATGACGACCATGAAAATCCAGGCGGCCGCACCTCTCTGCAGCCCGAGTTGCCTCCCGAGTGTCGAGCGCTCCAAAGTCACGCCGAGTCCTTGCAGCATGAAGTATCCGGTGGGAAGTCCATATCCGCCCCGAGCAGGCAGTGAAATCACCAGGTCGTGAATCAGCCCAGAAGCCAGGAACACCAGCAGTCCGGCCGCAGCCACCCCAATGCGCTTGTAAAGTGGACGGAAGATCAGATCGTGTGCCAGTTGCCGGAAGCCGAGGTTCCACCGCTTGCCCCAGAACTCGCTCAGAGTCTTCGACAGAATCGGCTTCGACATGATCGGTTCCGCGTCGATTCCCATTGCCTGCCAGAACAGTGCGATCAGATGGAAGCTGCCGAAATGCAGCAGGAAGATCAGCCCGAAAAGCCCGGTCCACCCGCGAAGCAAATCTTGTTCTGCCGGGATGCGGCGTGCCACGATCCAAAGCAATCCAACTCCCAGAGCAGTCTTCAGAGCGGCCCAAAGCCACTCTCGAGAGTTCGGCGCCTGCGGGTGCTGATCCGAGTCGAGAAAAGTCTCCGCGTCCATCCCCGGCCAAGCCGATGAGATAAGCGACCGAACGTCCTGCGGAATGCGCGACCCGCGTGCGAGCCTTCCACCAAGTCATCCACTTGAGGCCCGCGAAAATAGCGAATGACAGGGCCCACATGAACACCCATGCCGGCATTTGATTGCGTACAACGATCACCAGCGCTGGAAAAACAACGAGCGGAATCGCCGCGATCCAGCGGTTCCCCTTCTCTGCGACCCTCGGCGGCGTGGAGACAGAAGCCAATGGATGTTCCTTGTGAGTCCTGGTGGCATTAATCTACAGGTCAGCGAAGAGGCCCGACAATTGGCGGATCAGGCCCCGGACCAGATGCTGAAACGGTGAGCTAATATACAGCGGACAGCCTCCGGCGGGTCACCATGCTCATCGTTCGCGGCGCGTACCACTTCCGGCCCCAGCGAGTTGCGTTTCGCGACGACTATTGCCTTTCCTGCCAGGCGCCACGTCGAGCCATCGCCGTCCGGACCTTTGATGTAGGGCACGTTTTCTGGATTCCGATTTTGCCGGTGGGCTTTTGGAGACACTGGACGTGCAGCGTTTGTGGTCGCAATCCCCACGCCGGGTCGAAGGCGCGACGATACTTTATGTGGGGCGTCCTATCTTCCTTGATCGGTGTTTCGGGCGTGTTCTGGATGGCCCCAGTCGATGCGGACTTTCCGATAGGCAGTTGGATCTGTCGAATCGCTGCGCCATTAGCGGCAATTTTTCTTCTTCGTGGTCTGTTTCGCGCCCCCAGGGCGCTGGCTCTGCGGAAGAAACTCGCATCGATATCACCAGCTGCCGATACGCTCTGTCCGTTTTGTTCCATTCTGCTGGTCGCGGGAACGAGCGATCGGCTGTCCTGCCCGTCCTGTAACATCGTCCGATACTAGGCGGCAATCTTAATGCGAGGACAGCCGCTTTCGGCTGTTCCGCAACAGCCTTGAACCTCTTACCCACGCAAAATTGACATCGAACGACGCCAGCTTTCTTTCCCAGACTCCGGTCCTGCTTTACACTGTTCCCTTGGACACTGCTCGCTCGAACCACGACACTCAGGCATGGATCGATTTGCTCCGCTCTGGCGATGTCCGTACCCTGTCGCGCGCGATTTCCACGGTTGAGGATCGCCGCCCAGGCTGGTCCGATCTGCTGAAAGCCCTGTTTCCCCACAGCGGACGTGCCCGCGTCATCGGCATGACGGGCGCGCCCGGAGCCGGCAAGAGCACGCTCGTCGACCATTTAGCGCGCTTCTATCGCAAGCAGAAGAAGAGCGTAGGAATCGTCGCCGTCGACCCCACCAGTCCCTACACCGGTGGAGCAATCCTGGGCGACCGCATCCGCATGCAGGAACATTTTGCCGACCCCGGCATCTACATTCGCAGCATGGCGACCCGTGGATCGTTAGGCGGCTTGGCGCGTACCACCGCGGACGTCACCACCGTGCTCGACGCATCCGGCCGCGACGTCGTTCTGATCGAGACCGTCGGCGTTGGCCAGGATGAAGTCGACATCGTGCGCCTTGCTGACATCACCGTCGTGATTCTCGTCCCGGGCATGGGCGATGATGTGCAAACGATCAAGGCGGGCATCATGGAGATTGCTGACATCTTCGTGATCAACAAAAGCGACCGCGAAGGCGCGGAGCGTGTCGAACGCGAGATCCGCTCCCTGCAGTCGCTCGCCGTGCGCCACGACGGATGGACCCCGCCAATCGTGAAGACCGTCGCCAGCGACGGCAGCGGAGTCGACGATCTGGCGGCAGCCATCGCAGCCTACGAGACCTACGTGCAGAAGGAGAATCTTGCGCTAAAGAAGAGCGTCCAGAACTGGCAGGAGCGTCTGGTCGAAATGCTGCGCGACGTGATGCTGGAAAAAGCGCGCCAGCAACTGGGTGACGGCAAAATGGCAACCTTGGCCGCGGAAGTCGCCGAACATAAGCGGGACCCATACACGCTGGTAGAAGAGATTGCCGCGAAAGGAAGCACGTAGCCCCGGAGGCATTTGTCCGGGGTGGTTGTTAATGGGTTGGCAAGCGGACGAATGCGTCCGCCGCTACGTGAGCGGGGAATGAGGCCAATGTTTCAAATCGATCATCTCGGCATCGCAGTGAAGTCGCTGGCAGCGGCCAAAGAAATTTACGAAAAACTCGGCCTCACCGTCTCGGCCGAAGAAACGGTAGAGCAGGAACAAGTGCGCCTGGTGATGGTGCCCGTCGGCGAGAGTCGTTTAGAACTGCTCGAAGCCACGTCCGTAGACTCGACGATCGCGAAGTTCATCGCGAAGCGCGGCGAGGGCCTGCATCACGTCTGCCTGAAGGTCCCGGACCTGCCGGCCGCAGTCGAGCGACTGAAAAACGATGGCGTGCGCCTGGTTTCGGCAGAAATCAAGACCGGCGCGGGTGGACACCAATATGTCTTCGTCCACCCATCGAGCACAGGTGGAGTTCTGCTCGAACTCGTGCAGGGATAAACCAATCGGCCACGGATCAATACGGATTCACCCAAGAAACTAACATGCTCCTTCTCGTCACCGACACTTCCGGCAGGAACGGCACCATCGCACTCGCGCGAGCAGGTGACCCCGGCCAGCGCGAAGAGGAAGTGATCGAAGCAGTCCCGCTCGCGGGAGGCACGTTCTCGGCGCAACTCGTTCCCCAGATTGCGGCTCTGCTTCTGAAGCACGGCTTCACGAAAACTGATATCGGCGCCTTCGTTGTGGTCTCCGGGCCAGGATCGTTCACCGGACTGCGTGTCGGACTGGCAGCAATCAAGGCTCTGGCGGAGATTTTGCAAAAGCCGATTGTGTCGGTCTCCTTGCTGGAGCTAATCGCAGTCGCTGCCCGATCGGACGGGAACGTCGTCGCAGCGCTTGACGGCGGCCGCGGCGAAGTCTTTTTCGGCGCGTACGAGATAACTAATGGATCGGCACAGGTTCTGCGCGAGGAGCTACTCTCGAAACCCGATTTCCTCTCGGCAGCGCGAGACTCTACGCTGGTCACGCCGGACTCAACCTTGGCTGCCGCCGCGCTCGAAGCGGGCATCAGCGTGGTGACAGTCGAGAATCCCAATCCGGCGATGATCGCTCGTTTCGGATGGAAAGAGCTGCAGGCTGGTCAAACCGTGACGCCCGAGCAATTGGAAGCGAACTACATGCGCCGGTCCGATGCCGAGATGTTTGTGAAACAAAGCTCCTAGCTGCTAGCTTCTAGCTGTCGCCCATCGCAAGCGCCAGAAAAACGTGCAGATCCGTCCCGCAACGCTCGCCGACGTTCCCTCCATCATGAATCTGGAGCGGCAGTCCGACACCGCTGCCCATTGGACCGAACGCCAGTACCAGCAAGCGTTCCAAGGCGAGGTCGGCGAGAGGCTCGTTCTCATGGCGGAAGCAGATTCCGCACCTTTGGGCTTTCTGGTCGCTCGTCATCTCGCCCCCGAATGGGAGTTGGAAAACATTGTCGTAGCTGCCAATGCCCGCCGAAACGGCCTTGGGAAGAGCCTTTTAGCGGCACTCTTGGCTGCCGCCAAAGAAACAAACAGCGCATCCGTATTTCTCGAGGTCCGCGAATCCAACATCGCCGCCCAAACCCTCTACGAGCGAGCGGGTTTCGAGCAGTCTGGCGGCCGCAAGGCCTACTACACAAATCCGCCGGAAGACGCCATCCTCTACCGACTCACTCTTTCGTAGCCGCTGTTTCTCACACTGAGACTGCACCATTTTTTTGGCATTGAACCCGCTTTTTCCCTGTGCTAGCCTGAGCCCATATATATCCCGGTTGGAGGTCTGCTGGATGCTGACTTCGAGAGACCAACTCCTGACCACGCACGAGGAATTCCGCAAACTGGCTCAGGAGCACACGCAGTATTCGAAACGCCTCGATTCACTCACCCAAAAACGTTACCTCAGCGAAGACGAGAAACTGGAAGAAGTCCGTCTGAAAAAGCTGAAACTCCGCCTCAAAGATCAGATGGAGTCCATTGAGCGCGAGTATCGACTACAGTACGGCGTAAACGTAGCGTAAAAACTGGCGAACCCCCACGGCTTCTGCCGCCGTGGGAGGAGCTTACCTTCGAAACGGCGCGATGAAGCGCCTTTTTTATTTGTACATCGGGGATTTCTCTCTCCGCCGGGAGTGCGAGTGATTCTGACCGAGGGCGGTAGCTTCGCCCCTCACGCCGACGAGGGCCGAAGGCCCATGGGAACTCAAATTCCAGCTCAGAAGAGGGCGAAAAGGCGGCGCAAACTTGCGCTAAGGCCTGCTGAGCGGCAACTGTGCTCGACCAAAATCTCAATCCGTTCGGAATTACGCTCTTCGATTAACCCTCGGGCATTCCTTGTCTCGATTTCGTAAGGCCGCGGCCTGTCCCTCACGTGATTTTTTGGCCAATCGAATGTGCTCCCCAAGGGCAGAGCGAAGTTGGGACAAGTCTGGATGCGGGACTCAGACGGGCTGGAACGTTTTGTAGGGTATCGAACCTATGAGAATCAGGTCGATACAGTAAGCTACTGATGATAGTAGTACTCGGAAAGCTAACTGGGCTTACAAGGCGGGGGAACATGCAGTTCCCACATGCGTTACCTGTAAATCGACACATGGTTTTTTGTCGGGGGGATAATGGAATGTCGAACCAAGTATGAACTTGAGCAACACCTGTCGGATATTCGCAGACTGGCAACCAGCCCGACACTTACGTCTGAGGAACAGGACGCGGCTGTTCGGGCGGAGCGGTTTGCCATCGGACTCCTAAAGGAACATGATGCGTCGGGGCACGACGGCAAAAGATGCCCCTTTGCGACGCGGATGTAGCGCGCGGGTGGCGAATCAACGCCTTATCGCTCATTGACTCGTGTTGTCGGTATCCCCGGGAAGCGTCCGAATTGTTCTTCTCGAACAAAACCGCTGCTGAGTCCTTTCCACGTACATGTCTAGGGGTTCTTCCTTACAACCATTCCTCGGACGATCTCCTCTATCAATCGCTGGAAGCACGGGATCTCTCCAGCGTTTGTGAGGCGCACATGATGAACTATGTCGAGAATGCGATGCCGCGAATTTTAGGCTGCCCGGACGGAGTTGGCAGTTTCTACGACAGCCTTCACCTTGCCGACGATGAGAGACTACACGGGATCGGCGTGAGCGCTCAGTGCACGCAGCAGAGCTGCTCACGTTTCCCCTGCCCATTCCGTCCCAATCCGAATCGGGAGAACAAAGTTACCGTACGCCCGCGGCGGTGATCAGCAAGGTTTGCTTGCACGTCCGACCAGGAGATCGTTCGCTCATAAGACGATCATTTTTTAACGGGCGATGGTGAGTAGTCTTGCCATAGAAATTGCAGAGCCTCGGGGAGTGTCTGTTCTTTCACGGCGCGGTCGACGTGTCCGGCGTTGCGAGCGAAGACGAATTGGTAGTGGTAGCCCTTGGCGGCGAGGACCTTGGCCATTTGCTCGTTGGCGAGAACCCAGTCGTGCATGTTATCGCGCATCACGTTCGGATTGAAGAGATCATGGTCGCCCACTTCCATCCAGATGCGAATCGGTTTGACGGGACTTTCGGGGATGAGATGCTCGTGAAATTCCCAGGCGCCGTGCGGGGTTTGCGGATCGTACGGCCACTGCTGGTTAATGAAAGTGCCGGAGTAAGTGAGGACACGGTGATAGAGCTCGGGGTGATACCAGGCCATGATCAGGGCGCAGGAGCCTCCGGAGCTGCCGCCCATGGTGGCGCGAGCGTTGGGATCCTTGGTGAGTTTCACGTGGGCCTGCGATTCGACGAGAGGCAAGACTTCTTTTTCGACAAAGTCTGCGTAGACGCCAGACATGGTGTCGTATTCGAGACCGCGTTCACTGCCCTGCGCGTCTCCGCTGCCATTGCCGATGGAAATGGCAATCATCACCGTTAGCTTGTGTTGGGCGATCAAAGTGTCGAGGGCCGAAAAGAGTAAGCGGTCCGGGCCGTCGGTGCCGACGATAAAGGGCGCTACGCTGCCTGGAACGTACTGCTTGGGGACATAGACGGCTACTTTCCGAGTGTAGGGAGCGGAGTGGCTGGTCGTCACAATCAGCCTGGCGGGATTTGTGGGATCCGGTGTACCGAAGGTATTGGGGTCACGCGCGATGCCGGGATAGATCTTGCTCTCGGAGGAATTCATGGTGAACTCGATCACGGTGCCGTTGGGCATGCTGTCTTGAGACGCCATCTCGGGAGCAGTCGGGTGGGTAGGACCGAGGATGAAGTTGCCATCTGCATTTGCGGGAGGGGTCGTGCCGTCCGGGAGTTCTTTGGCGGTGATGTAGCCCGGAGTGTGAGGGTCACGCGTGGGCGGCGCGGGGCGCTCTGGGCGCGGCGACGGTGCAGGAGACTGGGCGGCGACCAGGTTCGAAGTTACGATGAAGATCAAAAGAAGGCAGACGCAACCGCGGGAGGAAAAAGTCATGGCCGTATTGTCCATTATTCGTCGGTCGCGAGAAAGCTGGCAGAGAAAGTAGTGCAAATTCCTTCACTCTGGACACTCCCGGCGTTCACCTGCTAAGGTGCCGTCCAATAAGGGCTCCTTCCGCCCACTTCCGGGCTGGTGAACACAATACTCGATCCAAAAAGGTGACTCTCATGAGTTCCAGGTTATTGCCGACTTTCCTCCTACTGCTGCCGTTGGCGGCGGGCGCTCAGACGTACACGTATTCGACGATCGTCGACTTTCCTCCTTCTTCGCAGCTCGGGCCGGTGAATCCTGCCACTCAGCTCACGATTGATGATGAGGGCAATCTCTATGGGACGTCGCCGTACGGCGGGAACTATTCATGCTCTCAGTACGGTTGTGGAACGGTGTTCAAGGTGACTCCGGCGGGCGCGCTGAGCGTTCTGCACGCCTTTAGCGGTCTGGATGGGAACGAGCCTAGAGCTGGGGTTACCCGCGATGCGGCGGGGAATCTTTACGGCACGACGGTGAATGGAGGTCCGATGACCTACTACGGCGTTCTCTATAAGATTGCGCCCGATGGAACGGAGACCGTCCTCTATGACTTTCCGAACAAACCTCCGTACGGGAACTATCCGACGTATGGAGTGACGCTCGACGGGAAGGGAAATTTTTTTAGTTACACTAGCTTTACCGACGGCTATTTCAACACGAATGGCGGAAGCATTTACAAATTCGCACTATCCAGCAATTCATTTTCGATTCGGCACACCTTCTCGAACGCGATGGGGACCGCGGGCAACGGTCCGGTCGGCAGCCTGATCAAGGACAAAGCGGGCAACTACTACGGAGCGAATGGCACTAGCGGTCCCGCCGGCGTAGGCACGGTTTTTGAATTCACCCCGGGAGGAGAACTGACGGTTCTGTACGGGTTCAGTTCGCACGACAGTGTTTCGTCGCCGAGGGGCAGTTTGGCGCAGGACGCGGCTGGAAATCTGTATGGCGCGGGGACGCAAGGAATCTACGAAGTACTCGCGTCTGGTGGAGAAAAATCGTTGTATGTGTTTCCGGCAGGCATACATCCGGAAACAACAATTACTGTCGATGCGGCCGGAAATGTATACGGCATGGATTTATTCGGCGGGGCATACGGCAATGGTGCGGTTTACAGAGTGACGCCGCAAGGAGTGGAAACTGACATCTATAGCAATCCCGCGCACGGGCCGCTGCTCGGCGATGGCCTGGTGATGGATAAGGCAGGGAACCTGTACGGCGTGACCTATAACGGCGGTGTAAACGCAACGGGCCAGGTTTTCAAATTGACGAAGAACGCCGAGTGATTTTCGGCGGCGCTTTAAACCGGCAGGTGTTCCTGCATCCAGCCGGGCGCTTCGAGTTTGGGCTCGGTCGTCAGGTCCATGACGAGGCGTTCGAGGACCATGCGTTTGCTGACGGGATTGGAGCGCAGGGCGAGGTCAGCCTTCGCTACCAGGCGGATGGCACGGGTGAGTTCACGACGATTCTTGTAGCGGCGGGCTTGCTTGATGATGTCGTCGGCGGCGAACGGGGGAACGCGGAAGCCCTGCCACAAGGCGGCCCAGAGCATGCGCTGGTCGCGGACGTTGCGCTCGAGGATCACCAGCATCTGGCGAAAAGTTTTTGCGAGCATGTAGATGTGTCCGATGGCGGCTTCTTCTCCTTCGCCGGACATCAGAATCGCGTCAAGAATTTCCAACGCGCGCACGCGTTCTTTGGCGGAGATGGCGTCAGTCAGTTCATAGAGCGAGCGCTGCTTGGCGGCCAGCACCATGGTTTCGACATCGCCTAGAGTGATGCGCTTCTTTTCGCCAACGTAGAGGATCAGCTTCTCGAGTTCGTTGGAGATCATCATCATATCGCCGCCGAGGGCGTCGACTAACTCACGGGCGCCGTCCGCATCGATCTTCACTTCCCGGCTGGCGCAGTAATCGGCAATCCAGCGGACCGCCTCGCCCTCTTCGACACGCGCCAGTTCGACGATGCCGCAGTACTGGCCCATGGTTTCGCGGATGCGCTGGTAACGTTCTTTGTCCTGCATCTCCATGCGGCGAACGTCGGCGGGGATGCTGATGTGGTCGGCGACGAAGATCAGAAGCGCGTCGGGATTGGGATTCTTGCAGTAGTCTTCGATGGCGGCGAGTTTTTCTTCGTTCGAGCCACGGCCAAAAAGATTCTTCACTCCGCGCACAAAGAAGACTTGGAACGGAGCCATCAGCGAGGGCGTACGGGCACGGTCGAGGACCTCGGCCAGGTCGTTTTCGGCGAGGTCGAATTCGAAAAAGCTGAAGTCGCGGAGATCGGCGGGGACTAGATGTTCAAGGATGGCGTCACGAAAGCGCTTGCGGAAAAAGGCTTCGTCGCCCACGAAGACGTAGGCGGCACGGAGCTTGCGCGATTCGAGTTCGCTGACAAAGCGCTCGGCCTGGGCGAAGGCGCGCATTAGATTTCTTCTGTCCTCATTGTTTTCGACTTTAGCATTGCCAATTCGATTCGACTAGTGGTCCGAGGGTAACGCTTGGATCGCGGGAGAATTGGTTCCGTTGATCCGCACGCGAGATCCCTCCCTTCGCCTGAAGAACGGCTCCGGTCGGGATGACGCCTTCTTCGAGGACCAAGCCTTGGCCATTCCTTTCCGACAATCCTCCATGACCAAGACTACAACTTACTCAGAAAGTTCATCACTTCGGGCGAAGTCCAGTCGACCGGGCCGATGAATTTACGGCGCAGGACGCCTTGTCGGTCGATGATGTAGGTTTCGGGCCAGCCCGAGGTGCCGTACAGGGTCGCGACTTTTTCGTCGGGGTCGCGCACGGTCAGGAAGTTGACGCTCCTCGTTTTGAGGAAGCGGTGGTAAGCGTCTCCGTCTTCGTCAATACTGACGCCCAGCACTACGATTCCTTGAGTTCGGGTACGGTCCTGCATGGCCATCAACGAGGGAAGCTCTTGCACACAGGGTGGACACCAGGTGGCCCAGAAATTCAGGATCACGACCTGTCCCCGAAACTGATTGAGACTCACGGTGCGATCGGAGTCTCGCACGGTGAAGTCCGTCGCGGGATCGCCAATGTGGGAGGGACGCGAACGGCTGTAGCAGCCGGAGGCGAGGAGGGTCGCGGTCAGCGCTAGCAAGAGGAGTCGCATCACAACTAGAATCCCTCCAAGATATTCGAGACCAGCGTCCGCGCGAAATCCTGGGAGAGGCGGCGGAAGGCGGGGGAATCCTCTTCGAAGAAGCTGTTCAAGTCCTGAGAGACTTCATATTGCTCGCGGAAGAGGTAGGCCGGGTTCTGATACAACACTTTGCCACTTCGATCGGTGAGCGTCACTTTCATGCTCACCACCACCAGCACGCTGGCCGCTTGTCCGGTGGAGGTGTCGTAGGTAAGCGGGGAGGCCGTGGTGGAGAGCACAGTGCCTCGCAGCGTGGCGTCGGCTGTCTCGGAGGGATCGTTAAGAATTCGGTAGTGAGTGCGGGTGGTAAACTCGCGCACCACCGAGGAGGTCAGCATTTGCTCGATGCGGTAGGTGAGGGTCTCGTTCTTGAAGACCGGGATGGCGATGGTCTTGACGTTCTCGGGAAGCTGAACCGCGTGACCGGCGGTGTGGTAGCCGCATGAAGCGGTAAAGAGCAAAACGGTAACGAGCGGCAGCAAGCATGCCGCGCGGATCTTCATTGAATCTTCCCTGTCGGCCGCGTAGCCGTCATGCTCTCGGCGCACTCGACAGCAGTTAGGGCCGAGATGCGGAGATTATCGGCGGTCGCCCACAGCCAGACGCCGTTGGGCTGGAGAGGATCAAGTTTGAGCAGCAACTGAATGTCGGCCTGTCCAGCGGAACTCACGTTGCTGGGGGAATCCTCGTCCGCAGCTGGAATCAAGATGTGATCGCCGACGAGGGCTTGCGACAAGGCCTGCACGTTGACAGAGGATTCCATCTCGAGGAAAACATTCAACGCATGACCGTGGAAGATGGGAGCTTGCAGCACCATCAGAGAAGGGTGGGGCGCATCGTTTCCCGCAATTTTCTGATAATGACGGAGGATGCGGGCCTCGACGGAATCTAATGCGGGCTGCGACTTCTGGCCGTAGCGTGCCACCATGTTGAACGCCACCTGGGCGTCGTAGACATCTTTCGGCAGAGGCTGGAAGGAAAGTAGGTTGACGGTCTGCTGGTGAAGTTCGTCCATGCCGCGCTGGCCGTGCTCGGAAGCCGGTTCGAAGATGGTGGAGATTGCACGCCGGATCGTCCCTGCCTTTTTCGCCCGCAAAAGAAGCAATGCCAGCACGACCGAGACCGGATGCGCCGCGATGCACGGTCCTGGCTGCAGATCCGGCGCGGGCATTTGGCGGCGTTCGCGTTCGACCCAGAGAGAGCGCACGCTGGCTCCGGGTTCATTCTCGAGCGAACCGCCGAGGTCGATGATGGCGCTGCCGGCGTCACGGGCATCTTTCCAGTTCTTGCGAGTGGTCTCGGGATCCGAAGCGAAGAAAGTGAAGTCGACATTCTCGAACTGCTCGGCGCGCACTCGCTGGATGAAGCTGATCTCGTCGCCCATGGCTTCGAGTTGTCCCATGGACTCGTCGTCATCGAGCAGGCGGATATCGGCGGCGGGAAAGTTGCGCTCGTTGAGCATCTCGGCAACTTCCTTGCCCTTGAGCGAGGCAGCACCCACAATTGCGGCTCGGTAGAGATTTCCGCGAGGGGTGATGGAATGCAACGCAGACGGTGCTTTGACGGGGTCGTTCATGAGGTCTGCGAGGCCTCCTTATAGGGCGGCGGCGGAGGACCGCTACGGCGGCGGAAGATCCACTGCACGCGCCAGAAGACGCCGGAGATCATGTAGAGCAGCGCGATGAAAAAGAGCATTTGCCGCGAGAAGAACCAAATGGAAGCAAAGAGCGCGGCCAGAAAAAGAATCAGACGGAACGGATGGCGGGAGCGGAAGTCGATGTCTTTGAAGCTGTAAAAGCGCCAGGTGCTCACCATCAGGTAACCGACCGTGGCGACCATGGCAAGCCAGGTGAGCGCGGTGTACCACGACACGATGGGATCTCCGGCTTCGAAATGGACGACGGCAGCGATGACGCCCGCGCCCGCGGGAATGGGCATGCCGACAAAATATTTCTTCCCGGGACGGCCAGGATTCGAAGGTTGCGGATTGCTGGTGATGTTGAAGCGCGCCAAACGGCTGGCGCCCGCCATCAGAAAGAGAAAGCTGGCGATGGCGCCCAACTGCGCCAGCTTAATGTGCCAGTCGGTCAGCAGGACCGTGGGCATCAGGTTGAATCCCCAGTTCCAGGCCAGCATGGCCGGAGCGACGCCGAACGTGATGACGTCGGCGAGCGAATCGAGTTCTTTGCCGAATTCGCTGCTAGTGCCAGTCATGCGCGCGATGCGACCGTCGAGCCCGTCGAATAGCACAGCAAAGCCAATCGCTTTGGCGGCGTTGTCGAGGTGCCAGTACTCGCTGACAGTGGCATGCATGACCTGCAGAATGGCGTAGTAGCCCATCGCCATGTTGGCGGTGGTGAAGAGCGACGGGAGAATGTACATCCCTTTACTGTGGCGGCCTCTCGGTCTGGGGGAGACTTGATCCATCAGTGTGCTTTCTCGCTGGCGGGATGACTTCCCGCGGCGGTGAGCGCGCCTTGCGGCTGCAGGTAGGCGAGGATCGTTGCGCCACCTTGCACGTTGTCACCAACTTTGACATTGAGTTGGGCTGAGGCGTCGAACAGGACGTCAACACGCGATCCGAACTTGATCAGGCCCACGCGCTGGCCGCGTTCCAACCGGTCTCCGACTTTGGGATCAAAGACGATCCGACGCGCGAGC
Organism: uncultured Acidobacteriaceae bacterium; assembly: GCA_963788555.1. Taxonomy (GTDB): domain Bacteria; phylum Acidobacteriota; class Terriglobia; order Terriglobales; family Acidobacteriaceae; genus Sulfotelmatobacter. The sequence goes on from CAWBHM010000015.1 coordinate 245,825, forward strand.
AGGCCGGCGATTTGCTTGAAAACGACTCTCTGGCCGTCGCCTTCCACGGTGACAATGTTCTGCTCGTTTTGCTCGGCGCAGGCTGGGTTTCGGGCGTCCAGAAAGCGTCCGCGCTGGTAGCGCACTTCGCGCACTGTGCCCGCAATCGGGGAGCGGTTCACGTGCACGTTAAAGACGCTCAGGAAAATGCTCAACCGCGTCTGCTTGTCGTTTCCGACCATCACTGTAGAAACGTCGGTGACCTTGCCATCGCCGGGAGAGACTACTGCGCCGGGATCTTGCGGGATGATGCGCTCGGGATCGCGGAAAAACCAGAGGAAGAAAGCGGCCAGCAGCACTGGGATGACGGCCCATGCGGGATTCGTCAGCCAGCCGAGCAGAATGGCGGCGGCGATCAGGGGCAAGGCGTAAAAGTATCCGTCACGAACCATGAGAGCTTTCAATTATAGAGCAGGCTACCCGGGCTCAGGATATTTGGGCAGTCCGTCGTGGAGTAGGTTGTGGGCGACTACAACCCCCACGTCGACCAGTACTTATTCGCCGAATCCTGTGTCCATGTCCGGCACCGGACAATAGACACGCAATCTTTTGAAATAAATCACTTACGAATAAAGCCCCAATCGCGGCAAACTAACTCTTGTTCCGCAATATTGTTATGCATACTCTTTGCGGCTCCCGGGGGGCGTAGACCGTAATCCAATGAAAACAAGGCCTTTATATTTTGAGCGAAAGAAGTGAAGATGCCAAGTGGAGATACCAGCAGGACGAATTCTCGAATACGAAAAAGGCAGACCCCATAAGGTCTGCCCAAATCTCATAGCCGAAACGGGATAGCTACTTGATCGCTGACACGCGCTTGCCCAAGCGGGACTTGTAGCGCGAAACGGTGTTCTCGTGCAGCGTCCCCTTCTGGATGGCCTTGTCGAGCGCAGAGACCGTCTGACGGTAGATCTGCTCGGCCGCGGCCTTGTCGCCCTTTTCAATGGTCTCGCGCAGAACGCGCAGCTGGGTGCGCAGTGTGGAAGTATTCGCGCGGTTGCGCGCTGTGCGGCGTTCGGTTTGGCGCGCACGTTTCAGCGCCGAAAGATGATTTGCCATAGCTGGTTCGTTACCTTTGTAAGTGCAGAGAGATATTCGGGGTAGGTCCGAATTCCTTATTATAGGGAAGCATTCCCACCCGGTCAAACATGCTCGTGGAATGTGGGGACAGCCGCCCTCGGCTGTCTAGGTTTCCCTGTAGCTGGCGTCATCCTGACCGGAGCCGTTCTTCAGGCGGAGGGAAGGATCTCGCGTGCAGAGTAACGGATTCCATCCATGACAGACGGACTCGATCGCCTCAAAGTTCTCATCAACTCCTCGACCCCCATCATCGTGATGGAGACAGCGGAGGAGACTCACGCCGTGAGCATGGTGCGCGCTGCGTGCAGCCAACTCAACATGGCGACCTTCGAGTGGACCATCGCCGACGGCCTGCTGCGCTCCGGATCGAACACTCCGCCGGACGGGCCAAAGATGCCTATCCAGGCACGAATCGATCAGGCCATGTCGGCCCAAGTGGGACGCGGCTACGCGCAGACGCGAACCGCCCTCAGCCCCGGCAATGCCGAAGCAGACAGGCTGTCCCGCGCGATGGCGACGTCAATGGGAGGCGACGGCGCCTCTGTTGGCGCCGGTGCCCCCATCTACAACACCCGCGAACCCGCGCAAGCGCTCGCCAACATGGAGTCCATGATGGTCGAAGCCGTCTTCATCCTCAAAGATTTTCACCGTCACATGGATGACCCCGTCGTCGTGCGCCGCCTGCGCGACGTCGGACAGAAGTTCGCCGCCAACCGTCGCACCGTCATCATCACTGCGCCCGAAATCACTGTGCCCGCTGAGTTGACCACGCTGGTCGAGTATTTCGATCTGCCGCTCCCTGATCGTGACCGCATGCGCGAGATCATTCACGATACCTTCACGCGCCTCTCGAAGACCTACACGCTGAAGTTGCAACTCGACGCCCCGGGCGTCGATGCCATGTCGGCGAACCTTCGTGGCTTAACCGAGGAAGAAGCCGATCGCGCCATCTCGCAGGCTCTCGTCACCCGCTATGCGTTATGTCCCGAGACCATCACAGATGTGCTCGACGCCAAGAAGCAACTGCTGCGCCATTCGGGCATGCTCGAGTTCATCGAGGCCTGCGACAACATGGCGGCCGTTGGTGGACTCGAGAATCTGAAACACTGGCTCGCCCAGCGCCGCGGAGCCTGGGAAGATTCGGCCCGTGAATTCGGTCTGGAACCGCCGCGCGGCATGATCATCCTCGGTGTGCAGGGATGCGGCAAGTCGCTCTGCGCCCGCGCTGTTGCCGGAGAGTGGAAGCTTCCGTTGGTGAAGTTCGACACCTCGGCGGTCTATGACAAGTTCATCGGCGAGACCGAGAAGCGCATCCGCAAAGTCTTTCAAGTCGCTGAAGGCCTTGCCCCATGCATCCTCTGGATCGACGAACTCGAGAAAGTTTTCGCCGGGAGCGGCCCCGATTCAGCGTCAGCAGACGCGGGTGTTTCGTCCCGCCTGCTGGCCTCGTTTCTTTCATGGATGCAGGACCGGAAGGCTCCCGTCTTCGTCGCCGCCACGTGCAATAACGTCACCGTGCTCCCGCCGGAGTTGATCCGCAAGGGCCGTTTCGATGAACTGTTCTTCGTCGATCTGCCCAACCAGACCGAGCGCAAGCAGATCTTCTCCATCCAACTTGCCAAGCGCAAACGTAACCCCGCGGAGTTTGATTTGGACAAGGTCGCCGCGGCCGCGAAGGGATACTCTGGCGCCGAAATCGACGCAGCCGTCCAGGGCGGACTCTACGCCGCCTATTCCGAGAAGAAGCCGCTCTCCACGCAGTCACTTCTGGATGCACTGTCGCAGACCGTCCCGCTCTCGGTCACACGCGCGGAAGAAATTGCCACGTTGCGAGGATGGGCCGAAACTAGAGCCGTTCCCGCGTCCGCTCAAGATGGCGGCTCTGCTGCGCGATGAACCTGGTCCGCATGTGCCGTCTTGCAATGCTGGTCAAATGCCCGCTGCAGTTGGTTCGCATATTCCTCGCGGTTGGGCCGGTGGCTTGTGGGCGTTACGCGGAACACGGGTTCATCCCCGCACGCTCTGCAACTGGCTTCCACCGGAATGTCCCCCAGCCATTTGGTGACTCGCAGAAAAGGCTTCTTCATGTCTACTAGTTTATGTCTGCTAGCGGTTGCTTCATTACTCGCCTTTGGTCGTAGGGGTTGCCTCCCATTGACTCCCTCTTCGCGCCGGGGTACGCTTTAACTTAATGGTAGTGACTTGCCTTCTGGGCATGCGCATTTCGGCTGGTCCCGTCTCCAAGCGAAAACCTTGCTTTGTCCCTGAAGTGGAGCAGCTATCGATGTATCTCCCTGTCCGCCACAGCCGGGATTTCTCCGGTCTGTCCGATTCCAAGATCAGGAGCCACACGAGCATGAACCCAAAGGCATGAATGCGAGCATGAAGAAAAGCATCGGGGTGAGTCCCAACATCGAGACCTTGTTCGGCACGCGGGACGAGAATGTGCGCCTGCTGGAAGACGGCCTGAACATCACCATCAATCTGCGATCGAACGCGATCGAACTCGAAGGCGCAGCCAAGGACGTGGCGCGCGCCGAGCAGGTCTTTGCCGACTACGAGACCCTGCAACGCTCCGGCCACACGTTCAACAACGGCGACCTCAACAGCATGCTGCGCGTGCTGACCTCCGATCCCAACTCGACGCTTCGCGGTTTGGCCGAGGCTGGTCGCCAGCGCTCCTTCGGACGCCGCACCGTCCAGCCCAAGAGCAGCAACCAGCGCCGCTATCTCGAAGCCATCGAGAAGCACGACATGGTGTTTGGCATTGGCCCGGCCGGTACCGGCAAGACGTATCTCGCCGTGGCCATGGCGATCTCAGCGCTCCTTGCCAAGCGCGTGAACCGCATCATCCTGGCGCGCCCCGCAGTAGAAGCAGGCGAGCGCTTGGGTTTCCTGCCGGGTACGCTGCAAGACAAGATCGATCCTTATTTGCGCCCGCTGTACGACGCGCTCTATGACATGCTCGATCCTGAGAAGGTCGATCGCTATCTGGAGAAGAATGTCATCGAGATCGCGCCCATCGCCTTTATGCGCGGTCGCACGCTCAACGACTCGTTCGTCATTCTCGACGAAGCCCAGAACACGACCTCTGAGCAGATGAAGATGTTTGTGACACGTCTGGGCTTCAATTCGAAGGCGGTGATTACCGGCGACGCGACGCAGATCGACCTGCCCAACGCACGCCGCAGCGGCCTGCTCGAAGCGATGGATGTGCTGAAGAGCGTGGACGGTCTCGCCTTTGTGCACTTCGACGAAACGGATGTCGTGCGCCATCACCTGGTGCAGCGCATCGTTCGCGCCTATGACGAGCACAAGACTCGGGTCGCAGAGCAACAGATGCTCTTGCTCGCTGAACCCAGGAATGCAGACGCAGCGAGTATCGAAAAGCAAGCGGCAGCCGCGAGTCACGAAGAGAAGTCGACCTCGGCGGAAGCCAAGGGATAACGATTGGAGCTTTTGGGCGGGAGGGCCGCGACTCGGCCCTCCTGTTTCCTTTTGTGCGCCGGTTCTGAGAGAAAGACTTGGTCATTCTGCAGAAGAAAGTCGCAGGGCTGAATGAAGACGCGCTGAATCGTTTCGTCTTGCGTGCTCGAAAGGCGGTGGGACTCCGCGCAACCGTGAATGTTCTTGTGACCAGTAGCGCAGCCGTCCGATCGCTGAATCGCCAGTTCCGCAGCCAGAACAAAGCGACAGACGTTCTCTCGTTTCCTGCCATGTCTTCGACGTCAACTTCCGGCAAGCGCACCGTGGCTGGCGACGTCGCCATTTCCGCCGACATCGCCCTGCAGAATGCCATCCGGCTCGGGCATCCAGTTGCCCAGGAAATCAAGATCCTCGTGCTGCACGGAATCCTGCATCTAGCGGGGTTTGACCACGAGCGCGATAATGGTGAAATGGCGCGTCAGGAAGCGAAGCTACGCCACGCCCTCAGGCTGCCGGTTGCTTTGATCGAACGAGTCCAACCCGTGCGAGACAAGTCCTCGCGACACAGCACCACGCGTTCGGTTCGCGCGCGCAGAACAGCATGAACTACGCGGTCTACATTACGCTTCTTCTCCTCCTTGGCTTGCTGACGCTGGTCTCGTATGTGGATCGCGTCTACCAGGAAGTCGGCAAATTTCTCTCCCGCGAATTCCAGGACAACATTGACGTCTTCGAGCAAAAAATCGAGCCGGAACTCGGAGTAGGCCGTACCCGCGCCTTGCTGTCGATGGCCGTGCTCACGCAACTGACCATGGCTGCAATCGCCCTGCTCATTGGCTATCTCGTGTTCAGCGATCCAGGCTGGAGCATCTACGAGATCCTGCAGGCAACCATCAGCCTGATTCTGATCGTCATTGTGTTCAACCGCTTTCTGCCCTTCGTTTTCTTCTCGCGCACGAAAGGGGAGTGGCTGATTCACTGGACGCTCGTGCTCAAGGTTCTGATCTACCTTGTGATGCCGGTAACGATTGTGCTGGGCTTCCTGCAATCAGTGGCGTCGTTAACCAAGCAGAACACCAGCGAACAACCCGAGACCTCTGCCGAGGCGGTGGACGCGCTCATCGAAGCGGGCCAGGAAGAAGGCATTATTCAGGAGGGGGATCGCGATCTGATTCAATCGGTTGTCGAGTTCAGCGGCAAGACGGTGCGCGAAGCGATGAAGCCACGGCCACAGATGTTCGCCGTTCCCTCCGACACCACCGTTGAGCGATTCATCGAAATGCTGCGGGTGAAACACTACTCGCGCGTTCCGGTGTACGAAGGCAGCATCCACACCATCAAGGGGATCGTCTATACGCAAGACGTACTGCAAGTGCCGGACAGCGAAGCCCACGTCCGACATCTGGATACAATCATGCGCCGCGACGTTTACTTCGTCCCCGAAAGCAAGCTGGGAAGTGACTTGCTGCGCGAGATGCAGAAGCAAAGTATCCGCATGGCGATTGTGGTCGACGAGTACGGTGGCGTCGCCGGGTTGGTCACGATCGAAGACTTGGTCGAAGAGATCGTGGGGGAGATCCGCGACGATCACGACAAGCCGGAGATCGTACGCGAGGGCGAGCGATCGTTCATCGTTTCCGGCGGGATGGACGTGGACCGTCTCGATGAACTCTTCGGAACCAAGCCAGAAGGCAAAGAGTCCGCCACCATCGCTGGCCTGGTCAGCGAACTCGCCGGCCGCATTCCGCGTAAAGGGGAAGCGGTGGAGGAAGATGGCTTGCGGTTCGAAGTTCTGGAATCCACCGATCGCAAAGTCGAACGAGTCAGAGTAAGCGCGGTGCAGCCGCGGCAGTTGAAACTGATTTAGATAGCCGCGAGCTTCGAGCTACGAGCCTCGAGAACCGTGTCCTTGGCGCTGGAACTCCGTCTTCAACGGATTGTCGATTGCCTGAGTTGACTATTGTGCAGATCGACGTAGTGCGCCCAACTCGAAGCTACGGACAAATGGAACGGCAGTTCGCTAGCACTTGATCACGAAATACCCGTAAGATAAAAGGGCACTCAACTTCAATCGCTCCAAGCTAGAAGCTAGTCGCGAGTAGCTAGTAGCTAGAAGCTGACTTCCTATGCCATTCCGCTCCGGTTTCGTTTGCATTCTCGGCCGTCCCAACGCGGGCAAGTCCACCTTGCTCAATGCGCTCGTGGGCGAAAAGCTCGCAATCATCTCGCCCAAGCCACAAACCACGCGCAACCGCATTCAGGGCGTCGTTCACGTTCCCAAACGCAACGGTAAGGGCGGCGGGCAGATCGTGCTGGTTGATACGCCAGGAGTCCACAAGCCCGACAGCTCTTTGGGGCGCAAGATGATGGTCGAGGTACGCGAGGCGCTCGAAGGCTGCGACCTGGTGCTCGTGATCATGGACGTTACGCGCAAGTTTGATCCGCGCGACCAGTTCGCCTTGGATTTGCTCAAGCGCCCGAAGACGAAAGCGTTTTTGATTCTGAACAAGGTTGATTTAATCCGCGAGAAGTCAAAGCTGCTGCCGCTCATCGAGGAGTACCGGAAGCTGTATAACTTCGCGGAGGTGGTGCCGATCTCCGCGCTCAAGCGCAAGGGACTCGACACACTTCTGGAGATGGTGATCGCGGTTCTTCCCGCGGGCCCAGCTTACTTCCCCGAAGATCAAATCACCGATCAGCCCGCGCGCTTCATGGCGGCGGAGATCATCCGCGAGCAAGTGCTGCTGAATACGAGCGAGGAAATTCCCTACGCGACGACGGTGATTGTCGACAATTTCGAGGAAGGCGCAAGACTGACCCGGATCGCGGCGACGATCTACTGTGAGCGCGAAGGCCAGAAGGGAATTCTGGTGGGGAAGGGCGGCCAGATGCTGAAGAAGATCGGCACGTCAGCGCGCTTGCAGATGGAGCGCATGCTGGGGACGAAAGTCTTTCTCGAGCTTTACGTGAAGGCCGAGCCCGGGTGGCGCGATTCGCGCCGCTTCGTGGAAGAACTCGATTGGCGCAGACAACTAGAGCACCGGATGTTCGAATTGAAGTCTGCGAAACTGGATGATCCGTTGAGCAGCGTTGGGGACGACGACCGTAACCACACAAAGGACTAAGGTTGTGTTATTGTAGCGAGCGCCTCAAATAAGGCGGCCATTGCTCGATTTGCGGCTTGCCGCTAGAATCGCAATAGCCGCGCTTCCACGGGCGGACAGGGGACGAACGAGCCAACCATGGAATCTGGGGCTTCTTCCGAGGAACAACTCCCGGAGCACGACTTCGATCCAGAAAAGTTAAGCCTGCGCGTGCGAGTCACGCTTGCGGCCGACCGCAAGGCCGTTGACCCGGTCGTCGAGCAGGTCATGGAATCCGTCCGCCAGATGAAATGCGTCGATGGTAAAGAAGACGCCATCGAACTTGCGCTTCAGGAAGCGTTGGCCAATGCTGTGGTTCACGGCGCGAAGGAAGATCCCAGCAAGATCGTGGAGTGCCTGGTGGCCTGCGACGAACAGCGCGGCATCCTCATCATCGTGCGCGATCCCGGACCGGGCTTCGATCCCCAGGCAATTCCCAGTTGCACCGTGGGCGAGAACCTCTACTCCAATCATGGCCGCGGAATTTTCCTGATCAATCAACTCATGGACGAGGTGAAGTTCCACAAGAACGGAACTGAAATCCACATGGTGAAGCGGTAGGTTTCTTTCTTCGCCAAGACATTCTTTCTTCCGGCGCATTCCCTCTCCGATCATTTGCCCAGTGATACCCTTGCGAGATGAGTAACGAACCTCCGTCGCCTTCTGCTAAACCCGTGCGATCGCGCTCAACGATTGCGCTGGCCCTCGTCGCCGGACTGCTCCTTGGCGTGATATGCATCGCCTCGATGGGGTGGCTCGTGCTGTCGCGGAATTCGGGGCGAACGCTGCTAGGGCGAGTGTGGTCCGCGATGACGGGCCGAACCTTGACCATCGATGTAAGCCAGCCCACTGTGGTGGATCGCATCCAGCGCCTTCAGCGGCTGGAGACCGTGATCTATACGATGGACAAGATCGTTTCTGGGGCGAAAGAAAATCCGGTGCTGCCGAATTTCCTGGCTGGAGACCGCCTGCTGATGCTCGTGCACGGCGAAGTTGTGGCAGGCATCGATTTCTCGAATCTCAAGCCGGGAGACGTGCAGGTGGATGGAAAGCAAGTCCATTTGCGCGTGCCTGCGCCGCAGATCTTCAGCACTCGTATTGATAGTGCGAAGACTCGCGTGTATTCGCGGCAAACGGGGCTGCTCGTGCCGACCGATCCGGACCTGGAAACACAGGTTCGCCAGGAAGCAGAGCGCCAGTTGCAAGAGGCGGCGATGGCCGATGGCATTCTGCGAACCGCCCAGCAGAATGCAGCCTCGACCCTTACCAGCCTTCTGCAGGGGTTGGGATTTGAAAAGATCGACTTCGACTGAATCAGGTCGGCGAATTTCAGTCGAACTGAAGCATCACGATCTCCGGATTCGATCCCAAGCGCAGAGGAGGTCCCCAGGTGCCGGCACCGCTCGAAGTGAAAATCTGCATCTTCCCGATCTGTCCCAAGCCATATACAAACTCGCGGTATATGCGCCGAGCCATCCAACTCCAGGGGATGAATTGTCCCAGGTGCGTGTGTCCCGATAACTGCAACGAAACTCCAGCGGCTTCCGCGGTCGCCGGGTGGTCCGGAGCGTGCGTCAGAAGAATGCTGGCGCGGTCGCGGTCTACGCCCACTCCTTTTAGCGCCGATGCGAGGTGCTCGTCGCGCGTGGCATGCCGATAGGGCACACCAATAATCTGAAGACCGTCCACTTCCACTTTCTCGTTGGTCAGTACGCGCACGCCCGCCGCGGCGACAGCATGCAGATATTTGCTGTCGTCGCCGAATTGTTCGTGATTGCCCGCAACGAAATAGACACCATGGGGAGCCTTCAAAGCGCTCAACGGCGCTGCGGCGCTTTGGGCGTCGATGGCGGTGCCGTCATACAAGTCTCCGGCAATGAAGATTGCATCCGGCTTCTCGCGAAGAACCTTGGCCACCAGGCGGCGCAAAAAACTGCCATTGCGTACGTGTCCAAGATGAACGTCGCTGATCAGCGCAGCGGTTCGCCCGCGCCATGATGGAGGCAGGTTCGCAAGCCGGACGGTGGTTCGAGTAATTCTTGTCCAACTGGCATTGAAGACGCCGAGAAGACCGGCTACCACCGCTGCGCCGAAGAGCCATTCCACGATTTGGTGGAAGTTCACAACGAGGCCGGCGATTCTTGCCACGCCGAAGACGATCCATGAAGTGATGGCTGCGAAGAAAAGGAAACTGACCATGCCGGTCCACACCGCGGCCGCCCGGTAGAAGACTCGGACAGCAGCATTCGTGTAGTTGAACGCGAGCATCGACGCGGTGACAAAGCTCACTGACAGCAAGCCGAGAGCCAGCTTGATCCAGATTGGATCGGCGGCGCCAGTGGGAGAGGACGAAAACGTCCATGTCTCATAGAGGAAGAGATGGGTCAAAAAAAGTACGGATTGGATCACCACAATAAATCCGATGATGCCCTTGCGCATTCGCATGGTGATTAGATTCCGTCCACGGGTATTTCGATTGACGAAAAGTACGATGGGGACTGGATGCACCGAGATCCCCGGTAAGTCATTCCTTTGCCGCGATTCCCAGCGCTTTCATCTTGCGGTAGAGATGGCTGCGCTCCAGGCCCAGCACCTCGGCGGTGCGGCTTACGTTGCCATGGTTCTGGTCGAGGGTCTTGAGGATGTAATCGCGCTCGTATGCGTCGCGTGCCTGGTGCAGCGTGGAAAACTCGCTCTTGGGAGCGCGGCGGCTGCCCTCGCGATAGACGAGCGGCGGAAGGTGCTTGCTGTCGAAACGCGTCGTCGTGGGATTCATGATCACAATGCGCTCGATCACGTTGCGCAATTCGCGCACGTTCCCCGGCCAGGAGTAGCGCATCAGAATTTCGATAGCGTCGTCGGTGATTTCGCGGGGACGACGTCCGTAGGTCGCTGCCAGTTCCTTCAGGAAATGCCGCGTGAACAGCGGAATGTCTTCCTTGCGTTCGCGCAGGGGCGGGACGAAGAAGGGAATGACGTTGAGCCGATAGAAGAGATCCTCGCGGAAGTTGCCGCGCGATATTTCCTCTTCGAGATCTTTGTTGGTGGAAGCGATCACGCGAACGTCAACGGTGATGGTCTCGTCGCTTCCTACGGGCGTGAAGCGCTGTTCTTCAAGAGTGCGCAGAACTTTTGATTGCGTCTTCAGGCTCATGTCGCCGACTTCATCGAGGAAGAGCGTTCCTCCGTGAGCCCGTTGAAACTTGCCTTCTTTGTCGGCGGCCGCTCCGGGAAAGGATCCTTTGTAGTGTCCAAACAGTTCGCTCTCGATCAGATCTTCCGGAATCGCGGCGCAGTTGACCTCAACGAAGGTTTCGTCTTTGCGCAGGCTCTGGGCGTGGATGGCATGGGCCACGAGTTCTTTGCCCGTACCCGATTCGCCGTAAATCAGAACGCGGCCATTGGTGGGAGCCATTAAGCCGATCTGCTGGCGCAGGGCTTTCATGGGAATGCTGTCGCCCACGATGATGCTCTTCACCTGGAGCTGCTTCTTCAGGTCCACGTTTTCGCGGTGAAGTTTCTTGGACTCGATGGCGTTCTTGACCAGGATCAGGGTCTTTTCGAGGGAGAGCGGCTTTTCGAGGAAGTCATAGGCGCCGAGTTTGGTGGCGCGAACCGCGGTCTCGATGGTTCCGTGTCCGGAGATCATGATGACTTCGGGAGGATTATCGAGCTCGCGAATCCGCTCCAGCGTCTCGAGGCCGTCGACGCCGGGAAGCCAGATATCGAGCAGGACAACGTCAAAGGGAGTCTTGCGAAGCAGGTCGAGGCAGGCTTCGCCGCTTTCGACCGACGATGGCGCGTAGCCTTCGTCGGCAAGAATGCCGGCCAGAGAGTCGCGAATGCCGGCTTCGTCGTCAACGATCAGGATGTTATGCATGTTGGACGGTGGCTGTCGCTGGTGTCGGTTCGGGGACGACCGGCAGTTCCACGATGAAGCGCGTGCCTACGGGACGATTCTCTTCTACTCGAATGGAGCCGTGATGATCTTCCACGATGCGGCTCACAATAGCTAGGCCGAGTCCCGTGCCGCGCTTCTTGGTGGAGAAATAGGGCAGGAAGAGTTTCTCTTTCAGTTCGCGGGTGACGCCGTGGCCAGTGTCGGCCACGGTGATTTCGACGGCGTCACGGCTGGCCACGAGAGCGGTCGAAATCTCAATCTCGCGCACAACGGAATCCTGCGATGCCTCGGCGGCATTGTCGACGAGATTGGCGACGGCGCGCTTGATGGCTTCGCTGTCGGCCATCACCTTGGGCAGATCGGAGGCGAGCGTTGTGTGTACGCCGATCCCATCGAGCCTGCCGTTGAACATGGAGAGCGCGTTCTCGATGACCTCATTGATGTCGGCCGGCTGCGGCTTGGCGACTGGGAAGCGCGCCAGAGTGGAGAACTCGTCGACGAGGCGGCGCACCGTTTCGGCTGCTCCCGCAATTGTTTCGGCGCAGGAGCGCACTACGTCGAGCGACGCAGGATCCTCAGCGGTGGCGCGGTCCAGATGCCGCTGAATGCGCTCCGCCGACAGCGCGATTGGGGTGAGCGGATTCTTGATTTCATGCGCCACGCGACGCGCCACTTCGCGCCATGCGGCTTGCTTCTGGGCTTTCAGCAGGTCGGAAAGATCCTCAAATACGACGACGTATCCGGAGCGACTCGCCCTGATGTCGCAGGGTCGCGACCGTGACGGCAACATTCAGCGAGACGCGGGGCAACTGCATTTCCATCTGGCTGGTGGTCATGCCCATGCGGTCGGCGCGGCGGAGCAGAGGCTCGAAGTCTTCCAGGACTTCGGCGGGGAAGACGTCGGTCAGCGAGGCTCCGCGAAGAATCTGAGGCGAGGGCTCGTGTCCTGCATCGGGATGAAACATGCGAAGCAGCGCCTGATTGACGTGGGTGACGCGACGCTCGGCATCCAGACGAGAGCACGCCGGTAGGAATACTTTCGAGAATCGTTTCCATCTGGCGGCGGCGCTGGTCGAGTTCCGCGTTGGCGGCGCTCAGGTCGCGGCTGGAAGCCTCAATTTGCCGTCGGCTGCCCTCCAGATCTTCCGCCATGCGATTGAAGGAGCGCACCAGGTCGCCGATCTCGTCGGCGGCGCTGACGGGCACGCGGTAGTCGAGACGTCCGCGGGAAATTTCCTGCGTGGCTTCCGCCAGTGCCGGAGAGCGGCCGCGTCACGATCTTCGAGAGAAACAGCGCGAGCCACGTGGTGACGAATAGCACGATCATCGTCAGCAGCAGCAGCAGGCCCATGTAAGTGCGGCGCACGAGCTTTCGCTCGCGGGCCAGATCGTAATAGCGTTGCTGACTGGCCTCGACCTGCGTGTACGGTTTGCGAGAATTCACGCGGCAACGGAATCGCGACCAGAATCAGACCTCCTCCTGGGACCGCCGCGCTGCCTAGGGTGTAGTCAGTTTGCTGCCATGTGAATTGCGCGGGATGCGCCTGGGCCGCTTCGGTCAGCGGCAGCTTGCTCTTCAGGACGGGCCACGGCGCTGGCGCATTGAAGCTGGCTTCTTCGTTGTCATCCTGCACTGCCAGTGCGAATCCACCCTGCAGCGTCAGTTCGTGACGTTGAAACTCACTTACGACGCGCGAAAATCCGTGGCCGGAGAAGCCATGCTCAACCTCCGGAGATGGATGCGATGGCCGATGCCTCGGCGCGGGCGTTCTGCATCGCGTAGCTCGCCAGAAGCGTTGCCATGGCGTGCGTGTCGGCACGCACTTCCTCGACGGGGGTCGAGAACCACTTGTCGATGGAGCGATTCATCAATCCGTAGGCAAACCAGTACATGACCATCACGGGCAACGACGAAAGTAGGAGCGCGCCGGCGACCATGCGCGTGCGAAACTTCGAGCCCAGTACTCCTAGTCGGCGTTCGGCAAAAAGCTTCAGCAGATTGCGCATCAGCACGAACGTGAGCGCAACGAAGAGCAGGAAGATCAGCGCCGAGAGAGCAGCGAAGACGACGATGTCCTGATTGTTTCCGGGACGCAGGAAAGTGAGGTCAAAGGCGGTTTGGGAGACAAGGATCGCAAGCAAAATAAAGACACAAATCGCCAGCAGAATGATGACCTGCTTGCGGTGCGAGGTCTTCTGGGGCGGGATTGGGGTCGATTGTGCCACGGAGCAGTCTGCATCCCGGTTGATGCTGGTCTCGGACTGAGCCAAACAGCCAAGATGTGCAGGTCATTATAGATGCAGAGCCGCCGGTGAAAGCTGCACGGATGGGGCCTTGACGCCGGTGGTTCTACTTGGCTGAGATTTCCCCCAATACGGCGTCATAGGCGGGTTTAGGCTTGTAAGCTCGATCGAAAAGGAGCGCCGCCCCGCTCGCGCCGTGAGAGTGCGATCCGATCCATGAGTATTTGTCGGTGAATCCCCAGGTCTGAATTGCGGTGCAGCCTGGATTTTGCAGGCACGCGTGTAGCACTCCGCGATACACCTCAGCCTGGCGCAGAAAGTCGTCGTGCCGGGCCACGCCGCTGGAGTCCAGCGGCAAAGACACGTCGAGTTCGGTAATGTGAACTTGAAGACCCAGTGCGGTGAGACGTGCGATATTGGCGGCGATGGCGGCGGTATCCAGGTCGAGTTCCGAGATGTGCATCTGCAGGCCGACTCCGTCAATCGGCACGCCTCGGCGTTTGAAATCCTTCACCATTGCAAAGATGGCATCGGATTTCTTGCCAAGCCCTTCTCCACCGTTGTCGTTATAGAAGAGTAGCGCCAGCGGATCAGCCTCACGGGCCCATCGGAAGGCTTGTTCCACATAAGCGTTGCCTTTGTCGGATAGTCCAATTCCGGGTTGGTTGTACCACGGCGAGTCCTTCAGGTGGCCATTCTCATCCAGCGCTTCATTCACCACGTCCCACGCGAAGACCTGGCCGGCGTAGTGTTTCATCACCGTGATGATGTGCTCCTGGAACAAATGGGACAACTCAGTGGCGGTGAAGTGGCTCTGCACGAGCCAATCCGGATTATTGTGATCCCAGACCAGGCAGTGCCCGCGAACTTTCATGCCATGAGCTTGTGCGAAGTGGATGACTTCGTCGCCCTCGCGAAAGTCGAAGGTGCCGGACTTCTGCCGCACGGTCCACCACTTCATCGCATCTTCCGCTTCGATCATGTTGAATTCGCGCTCCACAGTCGCGGAGTAGGCGGCCTCAGAGAACAAAGACGGACGCACGGCAGCCCCCACAAGAATGTGAGCCTGATCGGCAGCTTGGCGCAAAGTCGGGTTGGATGGATTTGCGGCGGCAGCGAGAAACACGATCAGAAAGCAAGCGTGACGGAATGGAAAGAACATCCTCGGCCTGCTTCTGCGGGAGCTGGGTTCGTACTGATCACTTAACTCGAAGGCAGGAAGCTCTGTAAAGGACATTCCTCACATTTTGCTTTTGATTTCCCACAATAGTTCTTACCCACTCCCACAATGAGACCATGCATTTCGTTGTAAACCTGCACGAGCGCTGTACGCGTGGCCGTGCTCATCGCGGAGGGTGGGTGAGCCGCTCCCCGGATCCCGGTTTCCAGTTGCGATGCGGCATCAGCAGACCCGTGTTCGACCGCGAGAACCACGGGTTCCAGCGACTGTTGGAACAACTCGCGGATTTCCTCGTAATCCGTCTTCTCCGGCAAAATCTCGTGCCGGTCGAGGATGCGGCGTGTGTAAGCGTCCACCACGAACACCGGATGATTTCCCGCATAGAGAAGAATGGAATCCGCTGTCTCGGGGCCCACTCCGTTCAAACTCAGGAGTTCCTCGCGGAGTTTTTTGGTTGGTTGTGCGAACATGCGATCCAACGAGCTGGCGTACGCCTTGTCGAGAAAGGCGACAAACGTTTTGAGCCGCTGAGCCTTCTGGCGAAAATATCCGGAAGGACGGATCAGGCGCTCGAGTCTGGGCAACGTCACTCGGCGAATTCCTTCCACGCTTAATCGCTTCGCGGCTCGCAGGTTTGCCAGCGCGAGTTCTACGTTCGTCCAGGCAGTATTCTGCGTGAGATAGGCCCCGACAATCACTTCAAATCGCGTTTCCGCGGGCCACCAGTGCTGAGGTCCCCAGGCACGGTACAGTGCCTGGTAATACTGCTGAAGCTGTTCCTCGCTGGTTTTCGATTTGTGCTCTCGCGACACGGGAAGGTCCTTGGTCGAGTCTAACCGAGACTCCAACTGGTGGCTCCCACACGCCTGCAGCCCCAGTGAGACTTACTGAAGTGCATGTACCGGGGCAGTCACGCTGTCGACGGCCGGCGGGAAAAGGCGCAATTGGCGTGGGGTTCAGCCCAAATCATCGCTTTTCGTTGAAAACAACCGTAAAGGTCAAGTACCAAAGTAAGTGGTGAAGTAATCGGCTTGCGTTGACAATTTATGTCAACGCGAATGAGCTGCGTCTCTCCCAATGATGGGCGGCCGTTTGCGCTATGCCTGCACGAGTGCGAGGCATCGTTCCACCCTCGTGGATAGGAGATCTGCGTATGTCTCAACGGCTGGGTGACCTTCTCGTCAAAGAGAAGATCATTACCCCAGAGCAGTTGGAACAAGCGAATAAGGTTCAGAAGGAGCAAAGCTGCCGCCTGGGCTCCGCCCTGGTGAAGCTCGGCTTCCTCACGGATGAGGATGTCACCAACTTCCTTTCCCGCCAGTATGGCGTTCCCGCCATCAATCTCTCGTATTTTGAAATTGACCCTGCGGTCGTCAAGCTGATTCCTTTCGAAACCGCCAAGCGCTACCAGATTCTTCCGCTTGAGCCGCGTGGGAGCGTCGCTCACCATCGCGATGGTCGATCCTACGAACGTGTTCGCGATGGACGACATCAAGTTCATGACCGGCTTCAACATCGAGCCGGTGGTCGCTTCGGAAAGTTCCATCCTCGCGGGAATTGAAAAGGCTTACGGTACCAGCCAGCAGGAAGATCTCGAAACCGTGATGCAGTCGATGTCGGAGATGGGCGACAGCGACGTCGAACTGCAATCCGAAGAACAGCAAATGGAGCTGGCCGAACTGGAGAAAGCGGCCGACGAAGCTCCGGTTGTGAAATTGGTGAACGTCGTGTTAGGCGACGCGGTGAAGCGGGGCGCCAGCGACATTCACATTGAGCCCTACGAAAAGGAATTCCGAGTCCGGTTCCGTATTGACGGCGTGCTGCAGTCGATCATGTCTCCGCCGCTGAAGTTGAAAGATGCGATCACCTCGCGCCTGAAGATCATGTCGAAGCTCGACATCAGCGAAAAGCGTCTGCCGCAAGACGGACGCATCATGCTGAAGATGAATGTCGGCGGCCGCAAGAAACAGCTGGACTTCCGCGTCAGCACACTTCCCACGTTGTGGGGCGAAAAAATCGTGCTCCGGTTGCTCGATAAAGAGAACCTGCGTCTCGACATGACCAAACTCGGCTTTGAGGCCGAATCGCTGGTGAAGTTCGAGAAAGCGATTCTGAAGCCCTATGGCATGGTGCTGGTTACGGGACCGACGGGATCAGGCAAAACCAACACGCTCTACTCGGCAATCTCGCGCCTGAACCAGCCCGACACGAACATCATGACAGCGGAAGACCCGGTTGAGTTTCAGCTGGGCGGCGTCAACCAGGTGCAGATGAAGGAGCAGATTGGCTTGAACTTCGCCGCTGCTCTGCGGTCGTTTCTTCGGCAAGATCCCAACATCATTCTGGTCGGCGAAATCCGAGACTTTGAAACCGCTGAAATCGCTATCAAGGCCGCGCTTACGGGACACTTGGTGCTCTCGACACTGCATACCAACGGCGCGCCGGAAACCATCACCCGCTTGATGAACATGGGTATTGAACCATTCCTGGTGGCGACTTCGGTGCACTTGATCTGCGCTCAACGACTGGTCCGGCGTATCTGCAAGGACTGCATCGAGCCCTTTGATGTCCCTCCGCAGACCTTGATCGATGCGGGCTTTACTCCGGAAGAGTCCAAGACGGTGAAGATTCAAAAGGGCAAGGGTTGTGGAGTCTGCAACAACACTGGGTACAAGGGGCGTTGCGGTCTCTACGAAGTGATGGAAGTCGATGACGAGATTCGGGAGTTGGTTCTGGTCGGAGCCTCGGCACTGGAATTGAAGAAGAAGGCGATTGAGCGCGGCATGATCACGCTGCGCCGCAGCGGGCTCATCAAGGTAATGGCAGGGATGACCACGCTGGAAGAAGTCGCACGCGAAACGATTCATTGATTTGGCAGTAGCAACTGAAAGGGAAGGAATCTTCTATGGGTTTGTCGTTAAGCGATCTGCTTAAGAGAATGCTGGAGATGAACGGCAGCGATCTGCACATCACCACCAACTCGCCGCCTCAGATTCGTGTGCACGGCCACCTGGTCCCGCTCGACTTGCCGCAGATGACGCCCGCCGAGACCAAACAGCTGGCCTATAGCGTTATGACCGATTCCCAGAAGCACCGTTTCGAAGAGAGCCTGGAACTCGATTTTTCGTTTGGCTTGAAAGGACTGGCCCGCTTCCGCGCCAACGTCTTCAACCAGCGCGGCGCCACCGCCGCTGTGTTCCGTTTGATTCCTTTCGAAATCAAATCATTCAACCAGCTCGGTCTCGCACCTGTTGTCAGCAAGATGTGCGACAAGCCGCGCGGTCTGGTGCTGGTGACAGGTCCAACCGGTTCGGGCAAGTCCACGACGCTTGCGGCCATGATCGACAAGATCAATAGCGAGCGCCATGATCACATTTTGACGATCGAAGACCCCATCGAATTTGTGCACATGAACAAGAACTGCCTGGTCAACCAGCGCGAACTGCACGCCGATACCAAAAGCTTTACCGACGCTTTGCGCGCAGCGCTTCGTGAAGATCCCGACGTTGTGCTGATCGGCGAAATGCGTGATTTGGAAACCATCGAGTCGGCGCTGCGTATTGCAGAAACCGGCCACTTGACTTTCGGCACGCTGCACACCAACTCAGCCACCTCGACCATCAACCGTATCATCGACGTCTTCCCGGCCCACCAGCAGCCTCAGATTCGCGCGCAGCTGTCGCTGGTTCTGGAAGGAATCATGTGCCAAAGCTTGCTGCCTCGTATTGACGGCAAAGGCCGGGCCATGATCATGGAGATTCTGGTTCCAAACGCGGCTGTCCGCAACCTGATCCGCGAAGACAAGATTCACCAGATTTATTCGTCCATGCAGTCTGGGCAGGAAAAGTTCGGAATGCAGACATTTAACCAATCGCTGGCTACCGCCTACTTCCAGAAGCAGATCACGCTGGAAACAGCGATGGCACGGTCAAGCAACGTCGACGAATTGCAGGAAATGATCAACCGCGGGGCGACACTGGTGAACCGCCCCACGAATTCAGGATCGGTCTTGACCAGAGGCGCTGCCAAGTAGGGCGGAACCTGAACGTTTTCATTTAAAGGAATTGCGCAGAGAGACTTCAACCCAAGATTTGAGCAGAGATCGAACCAGCAGGTAACTCAGTAAGGAGAAGCTAAACCATGCCAGTCTTTACATTTTCCGGCAAGGACGCATCCGGGCAGAAGATTTCCGGCGAGCGGATGGCGGCGAACAAACAGTCATTGGCGCAGGCGTTGCGGCGCGAACGCATCACGCCCGGCGCGATCCGCGAAAAAGGCAAAGAATTCTCCATGCCCACGTTCGGCTCGGGCAAAGTTGGCACCAAGGACATCGCGATCTTCTTCCGCCAGTTTTCGGTCATGATCGATGCCGGCCTTCCGCTGGTGCAATGTCTGGAAATCCTGGCCGCAAACCAGGAAAATCAGGCATTCCAGAAGGTTCTGACTGGCGTGCGGACGACGGTGGAAGGCGGCGCCACGCTGGCCAACGCCATGCGGCAGTATCCCGTGGTGTTCGACGACCTCACGACCAATATGATCGAAGCGGGTGAAACCGGCGGTATTCTCGACATCATTTTGCAGCGCCTCGCAACCTACGTCGAGAAGGCCGTGCGTCTGAAATCGGCGGTGAAGTCGGCTTTGATCTACCCAGTGGCAGTCGTTGGCATGGCGGGTTTGATCGTCGGCGCGCTGCTCAAGTGGGTCGTGCCGATTTTCGCCAACCTGTTTGCCGGACTGGGCGTCGCGCTGCCGCTTCCCACCCGGATCGTCATGGGCCTGAGCGCGTTCGTGCAGACCTTCTGGTGGATGGTCGGCGTCGGCGGCTTTGGCATCTTCTACGGCATCAAGCAGATTCGCAAGCATCCGCGGGGTCGCTACTACTTTGACAAGACGCTGCTCTTCATTCCGGTCATCGGAGGGTTGTTGCGCAAAATCGCCGTCGGCCGCTTCACGCGTACGCTGGGCACGCTGATCACCTCGGGCGTGCCGATTCTCGAAGGCTTGGGGATCACGGCTCGAACCTCGGGTAACGCCGTACTGGAAGAGGCGTTGATGAAAGTGCGCAAAGCGATCGAAGAAGGCCGCACTATCGTCGATCCCTTGCGTGAATGCGGCGTATTTCCCAACATGGTGACGCAGATGATCGGAGTTGGCGAAGCCACGGGCGCCATGGACTCGATGTTGCAGAAGATTGCCGACTTCTATGAAGAAGAAGTCGACGCGGCCACCAAAGACATGTTGGCCATGTTGGAGCCGATCATCATCGCCATCCTGGGCGTGAGCGTCGGCGGCATCGTCATCTCGCTCTATATGCCGTTGTTCGCCATGATCGCCAAGCTGGCTGGATAAGAACAGGTTTCAGCGAGGACGTTTCAAGGTTTCAGAGTGCGAAGTATGACACTTTGAAACCTTGAAACTCTGAAGCCTTGAAACTTTGAAACCTTCGGTCTTCACCATGCAATCGACGTTTGACGAGCGCAATTGGCTGGTATGGCTGGTGCGGGTCCGGATTTTCATCCTGACCTTGCTTTTCGCCATTGAATTGGCAGTTGCCCACTTCAGCCTCGCGCCGCTTCCCCTGCGGCTTTTCATCAGTACGATTTTGTTCTGGTACAGCCTTTCGCTGTTCTACGTTCTGCTGCTTTCTTTCTGGCAAGAGCACCGGCTCCAGGCCACGCTGCAGGTTCTGACTGATCTGGTTCTCGTAAGTCTTGTGATCCACGAGACCGGAGGATGGGACAGCTCTCTTAATTTTCTCTATCCGCTCGTCATTATCGTCGCCAGTGTCCTGCTACCTCGCGTCTGGGCGCAGCTCGTTGCCGCCCTGGCGTTCATCCTTTATGGCACGGTGCTGGAACTGAACTACTACGGGGTCGTCCCTTCCTACTGCACCACGCATCCCGGCACCAAGGCACTGCAGGCCATCATCTTCGTCAACCTGTTTGCCTTCCTCGCCGTGGCGTATCTAGCGGGCCTGCTGACGGCAAAATTGCGGCAGGTGGGCGTGCAACTGAAAGACACCAGCGGCGCACTCGAGAGCCTGCAGGCGCTGCACGAAAACATCGTTTACTCCATCAGCAGCGGGCTGGTCACCACCGGTCTTGATGGACGCATCACGCTCGTGAATGCCGCGGCGCAACGGCTTCTGGAACGCACTCCGTCTGAGTTAGTGGGTGAACCAGTACATCGACTGTTTCTGGATCCTTTGCCCACGGTGGAATCGCAGCAGACGCACGGAGAGGTGCGCTTCGACGCACCCACAAAATTTCGCAAAACGGTTCGAGTGCGGGTAACGGCATTGACCGTCCCTGATCGCGGCGACCTGGGATACGTCTATGTCCTCGACGATCTCACCGAGATTCGCCGTCTCGAACGTGAAGTTCGAATGCAGGACCGTTTGGCCGCCGTCGGCCGCTTGGCTGCGGCCATCGCCCATGAGATCCGCAATCCGCTGACTTCCATCGCCGGCTCGGTCAGCATGCTGTCTGCGGTTCCGGAGATGAACGAAGATCACCGCCGGCTGCTCGACATTGTGACCCGTGAGTCGCAGCGGCTGAACAGCATCATCACCGATTTCCTGGCGTACTCGCGAACCAAGCAGTATCACTTCGACCAGACTGATCTAGTCCAGTTGGTCGAAGACACTCTCACGCTCATGGATCACCGCATGACCGCGGAGAAGACTGGCATCACGATCGAGAGGCGCTTTGCGGTGCGTCAGGCGTTGGTGATTGCCGACGGAGACAAGATCAAGCAGGTCTTCTGGAATTTTTGTGAGAATGCGGTTCGCGCTATGAAGGGCGGGGGCTTGCTGACCGTCACGATTGAATCTTTGGGCGACGACTGGCAGGTTGGATTCACCGACACCGGAGCCGGCATGACTCCGCAGCAGATCGAAAAGATCTTCGAGCCCTTTCAGTCGAACTTCGAGGGCGGGACTGGGCTCGGACTGGCCATCGTCTATCAGATTGTGCAGGCGCATGAAGGCAAGGTCTGGGCACGATCGAAGCCGGGTCAGGGAACCACGTTTGTCCTGAGACTACGCCGTCTCGATGCCGAGCGGTCGCTTTCTACCAGTGAAAGTACGACGGAGAAGGCTCGGATGCTGGTTGCGGCGCGACCCGCTGCGGCCGCCGTAGGAGGAGGTTTCCGTGGCTAATATTCTGGTCTGCGACGACGAACGCTCCATCTGCGAAATGCTCGACATCTCTCTCCGCCGCGAGGGACACCGTGTCGAAACCGTGCAGGCCGGCCAGAACGCCAAGAACAAGATTGACGGTGCCCTCTACGACGTCATTATCACCGACATTAAGATGCCGAATATCGATGGCATCGAAGTGCTGCGCCATGCGCACAAAGTATCACCCGATTCCGCGGTCATCCTGATTACAGCGGTCGATGACTACGAGGCAGCGGTGCAGGCGGTGAAAGCCGGAGGCGCCACGGACTACATCCGCAAGAGCCCTGGGCTGGTCGATGAAATCAAGCTGGCGATCAACCGGGCGGTCGAAAAACTCAATCTCAGCAAGCAGAACTTTGCTCTGCGCCGCGATGCCGCGACCCGCAACTCGCTGGAGAACATTATTGGTTCCAGTGCCGCCATGGAGAAGCTCAAACAGACGGTGCGAACCGTCGCCTCCACGGCCAGTACGGTTTTGATCCATGGCGAGAGTGGTACAGGTAAAGAACTCGTAGCCCGCGCCGTACACGTCTGTTCGCCGCGTGCCACTGATGCCTTTGTTTCGGTCAATTGCGGAGCGTTTCCTGAAACCCTGCTGGAGAGCGAACTGTTTGGCTACCTGAAGGGTGCTTTCACGGGAGCCAACCAGAACAAGCGTGGCCTGTTCGAAGTTGCCGATGGCGGCACGATCTTCCTCGACGAAATCAGCGAAATGACCATGGCCATGCAGGTGAAGCTGCTGCGCGTTTTGCAGGAGCGCACGGTGCGTCCGGTCGGCAGTACCGGGGAGATTTCCATTGATGTGCGCGTGATTGCCGCCACCAACCGCGATCTGGATAAAGCGGTTGCCGAAAACGTTTTTCGCGAGGACCTTTACTACCGGCTCAACGTGATTCCTATCCGTGTACCTCCTCTGCGAGAGCGCCGCGAAGACATTCCGCTGCTGGCGAATCATTTTCTGAAAAAGTATGCCACCGCGGCCGGCCGCAGTATCCTGCGCGTCAATGCGCCGTCACTGGATTCCCTGTGCGGATACGAATGGCCGGGAAACGTTCGCCAGTTGGAGAACACGGTCGAACGCGCGGTTGCTCTCGAAACCACCGAGGAACTTCACGTCGAATTGCCTGCGGAACGGCCCAAAGCGCGCGCCGCGGCAGCCTCGGCGGGAGGATCTCTGCCCGAGATTGGGCCGGATGTGACGCTTCCCGAGGGGCTTGGCATGGAAACCTACGTGGCGGGAATCGAACGCTCGTTGCTGCAGAATGCTCTCAACCAGAGCGGCGGCGTGCAAACCAAAGCCGCCGACGTGCTCGGCATCTCGTACCGGTCGTTTCGGCATTTAATGAAGAAGTACGGGTTGTAGAAAGAAGCTTTTAGCTCTTAGCCGTTAGCTTTTCTCGCTTCGCAGGCCGGTCTGGATGCAGAACCTTTAACGCTTCGAGCTAACAGCTAAGAGCTGAGAGCTAGAGAGCTAAGAGCTGCCCTTCTTCAACTGCTGTTTCCACCCCAGCACCCGCGCCTTGGCGCCTTCCGCTTCAGCCTCGGGAATCATCCCTTTCTTCTGATACAGCACGGACAGGCTGGTGTGCGCCAGAACGTCGTCGGGATCGAGTTCCGCGAGTCGCTGTGCCACCACGATCGCCTCATCGTAGTGCTGCAGGTCCTGCAGAGCGCGGGCCAGTCCGTGCATGGCTTCGGTAAAGGTTGGGTCGGCGGTGAGAGACTCCTGATAGGCCGCCACCGCCTGCTCCAGATGCCCGTCGGCCATCAGGTCGAGTGCGGCATAGTAGTGGTCTTCGGCTTTTTGGCGGGCATCTGCGTCAGGCATGCGGGAAAAGTCCAGCCGGAAACTGGATTTTAACATCTCTACCACAAAGGACACGAAGGTTCGCGAAGGAAAACCTAATTCACGAAATCCTTCGTGAACCTTGGTGTCCTTCGTGGTTCACGGTTTTCAGAGTCCGATGCAAACCGGCCCACAATCCGGCCCCTTGTGGGTATGATGACTGCATGCGCTACAAACTTCGTTTCCTGTGGAATGCCACCAAGGGCCATCGCCTGGCTCCGTGGCGGAGTCCGTACCTGCTGTGGCGCATCGAAACCTACACCGGCGTGAAGATGACGCAGATCGGATTCCTGGAATTCTGGGAGTTCATGTGGCGCGAGCGCCGTGATTTGTGGCGCTTTCTGAAGTGGACTGCAGAGATGGAGCGCTACGTCCATCCCCGTCCGAAAGGTTCGTAGGCAGTTCTTAGTTCTCAGTTCTCAGTTGGGTACCGTGCTGCCTCGTGAATTCTTGCCAACGGAAGAAAAAGAGTCCACCTTGAACAAAAGCTGTTGCCGCAGACCAACTGCAAGTGTTTGCTTCTCTCTGAGTACTGAGTACTGAGTACTGAGTACTGAGTACTGAGTACTGAGTACTGCTACGCGCCCTTGCCAGCTGCCGCAGCCTCGCCTAAGAAGATGCTGACCTCACTGCCCTTGCCCGCGCCGGTGATCTGCGCCGCAGCCCCGCGGTTGGCGACGATTTCAAGATAGCCCATGCTGCCGATAATGCCAAAGACTTCTCCAGGCGCGCCTTCCGCGTAAGCGTTGCGGATGTCGGTGATTTCTTTGCCTCCCACCACGATCTTGAAAGGCGACTTGCCCGTGAAGAGAGAGGGAGCGTCTTGCGGTGTGACATTGGTGATCAAGTTCCCGAAGCGATCGACTTTCAGCACCACGCCGCGCAAGCGCCCTTCGCCGGCCGCTTTCGGTTTCGGCGCAGCAAAGCGCACGAAGTCTTCGATCTCATCTCCGAACTTGTGCGAGTCCACCTGCTTGGCCAGATAGGCTGCCACTGGGGCAAAGATGTCGCGAGCGTGAAATGTATTGCTGACCGGCATCCGGAAGTAGTGGTCGGAGGTGATGTGGCGAACGTGAATACGTTCTTCCTTTGCATAGACCATCGAGAGCACGCCGTTGTCGGGCGCGACGAAGTGAAATCCGTCGCTCGAGGCCAGGATCGGCCGCCGCGTGGTGCCCACGCCCGGGTCCACGACAACCACGTGGATCGTTCCATTAGGAAAGTACGAGTAGGACTGGGAAATCGCCAGCGCGCCGTCGAGCACGTCGAAGGCTTGCACGGCGTGAGAAATATCCACGATCTGCACGTCAGGAACGATGTCGACAATGACGCCCTTCATGGCGCCGACAAAATGATCGTTGGTTCCAAAATCGGTGGTAAGAGTGATGACCGGACGATAAGGCAACTTTTTCCTCGCTGGGAGACAAAATAACGAAGACGAAATAAGACGCAAAAATCCCCGTGCATCCGAAGTTAATTTGCAGGGAACCTGTGCGTCAAGGCACGGAGGTAATAGGCAATCGCGCGCAGACCGGAAATGAATGCAGGCGATGATCATTTCTATCATCAATGGCCAGTCATCAAGCTAGAATGTTTGACACGCCGCGAGGTGACTATATGCACAAGGCCGCGGTCGAACTCACCATTCTGGTTGCGACTATTCTGCCCGTAGCGGCATGGGGACAGAGTGCTTCCGCCGCTTCGCCTTCGTATCACGTCTCTTGGGAGCGCCAGAAAGCCGTTTCCGGCATCGGCGACACGTTTGCTCTTCAGTTGCCTTTCGAATGCACAAGCGATGGAACTATTTTCGTAAGTTTCGTCGGCACAACGCCCGCGGACGCCGGGATTCAGCCGCCTCTCGTGCCGCCGCTGCAACTGGTCTCGATCTCCCCGGCGGCACACGGCCAGGTGTTCCGTCTCGATCAGGTTCCCGAGCTTTACATTTCGAGAGAGATCGATCACTACGCGTCCGATTCTGAGGTGATTTTCCTGGTCGAAGCGTCAAGGGAAAACAAACCTGCGAAGCAAACTGTTCCCATGAAGGACGGCAGCCATCGTGAGTTTACCGACAATGCCGGGGAAAAGCAGCTCTACATCCTCACTTTCAGCCGCGACGGAGAGTACCGGCGAACCACGGAAGTCGAGGAAACATTTCGTATACAGCATCTTGGCATCTTCCCTTCGGGGACATTTCTTGCCTTTGGATTCGAAGAAAAAGACGACTCGCCGAAACTGGCGATGCTGAAAGACGACGGCACGCTCTTGAAGTTTCTGCAGATCTCGAAGGGCGACGTCCCGGAATCCATGGTGAGCGGAGCCGACGCACCCCACCCTCACACCATCGCCCCGACACAGCTCGTCCCGGAGGGACGCTCGATCCTTGTTGTGCAGAACGACACTACGTTTCCACTTTTGGAAGTCGGCGAAGGTGGAGCGCTTCGGGCGATCCATCCTAAGCTGCCGAAAGGTGACCAGATCGACGCCGTGATTCCGAGCGATCGGAACTTGTACATCATCGCAAGACCCGGGAACGCTAAACGAGCGGACGCTGGAGTTGTTTACGAGTTGAGCCCGGACGATGGGGCCCCACTGAGGCGCTTCGAACTCAGCGACGGGCGACGCGCGGCCTACGAAGTGGCCTGTATCCACGACGGAAAGTTCCTCTCCATCGATTATGGCGATGGCAGTGTTATCCCTTTGGTCGGTTCACCGGAGCGCGCGACTGGTGCAGGTCAACCGATAGCGAAGTGACTACGTCTTCCTGGCGCTTATCCGAGGCGCTGCTACTCATACCTCAGCGCCTCAATCGGATTCAGCCGCGATGCCTTGAGGGCAGGGAAGAATCCCGAGACGATTCCGACAAGCGATAGGATCGTAAACGAGATGATCATCACGCTCATCGATGCGTGCAGGAAGATTGCGCCTTCGTGGTCCGCGGTCTTGTAGAACTCGTCGTAGAGCGGCATCGGCGGGATCGCCCAAGTCAGAAATTCGGCGACCGCCATTCCGATCAGCCCGCCGACAAAGGTCAGGACCAGCGCTTCCAGGAGAAACTGGACCAGAATGTGACGCGGCCGCGCTCCAATCGCCTTGCGCAGCCCGATTTCCCGTGTGCGCTCAGTGACCGAGACCAGCATGATGTTCATCACACCGATGCCACCAACGGCGAGCGTACAGACGCCGATCAGTCCCAGCACGGCCTGCAGCCCGAGCGAAAAGCCGTTGATCATGGCGCGATCTTCGATCGTGTCCCACTCGGGAGTGGCCTTGTCGTCCTTGGGATCGAAGTGGTGCCGGCGTGCGATCACCTCCCGCACCGCCATCAGCGCCTTTTTGTTCAGTTCGGGCGCGGTGGGCTGGATGATGATCTCGTCAGGATCGCGAATATTTTTGAGATCACGCATCAGTGCGAAGGGAATAAATGCGTTCTCATTGTCCGGACCCTGATACATCGAGTCCTGAATCTTGTTGCGCATGGTACCGATCACTTCGAAATCTAGACCCCCGATTTCGACGTGCTGGCCGACCCCGGGCGCGCCCTGAAACACTTTTTTGGCGGCCTCGTATCCGAGAATGACCACGCGATGATGATCCGCGAAATCGCTCTCGTTGAAGTAGCGTCCGTCCGCCAGATCCAATTTGCGCATCTGTCCGTAGGGCATATCCACACCGCGCACCATGATCGATACCACGCGCGTGCCAATCTTGAATCCAAAGTCGCGGTCGATTTCTCCGCTGACCGCGCGCACAATTGGGACTTCGTCGCGAACGGCTTCCACGTCCTCCAGTTCGTATGTGACCTTCTTCCCCGCCCGCTGGCCGCCTGCTTGCATGCTGGTCTGCCCCGGCCACATGACGATTACATTGTTGCCCATGTTCAGGAACGCATGCAGAACGCACCCGCCGAGCCCTTGCCCGTACGCAAGCAGCAGCACTACCGACACCAGGCCCCACCCGATGCCGAGCATGGTGAGCGCTGAGCGCAAACGATCGCGCATGAGCGACTGCCAGCCTTGCGAAATGAGTTCTTTCAGGTACATGCAATCATTCTCAAATGCCCTGTCATCCTGAGCGAAGCGAAGGACCTATGCAGTTTTCTCGCGATCGGCAAAGTACAGAGATCCTTCGCTCCGCTCAGGATGACAAGAACGCTCCGCTCAGGATGACAAGCTCCATGCCGTCCTACTGAATGTGGATGTCTCCCGAGCCCGTGCGTACACGTAGCAGAGGCCCTCCACCGTGCACCTTGCCGCGAATCTGCTTATGGGAGTCCCCGATTCGTCCCTGCACGGTCATCTCGATGGGTTCACCCACATCCACGCTGCCGGAGCTGGTAGAAATGTCCGCATCAAAGGCGGCATTCGAGGGCAACTTCACATGTACGTTTCCTGAGCCCGTGTGAATCTCCCACGAACCCGTTTGCGTGCCTTCGGCCGTCACGTCTCCGCTGCCAGTCTCCCCGTGGAATTCGCCCTGCACGCCACGTGCAGTGATGTTTCCAGAGCCCGTGCGCAGGTCAATGTTGCCCGCGGAGGCTTCTTCGATCTCGACATCTCCGCTGCCTGTGCCACCTCGCACCGAGCCCGAGATCTGCCGCGCGCGTATGTTGCCCGAACCGGTCTGCAGGTGAAGTTCGCCCGTCAGGTTCGCCAGCTTCACGTCGCCCGATCCGGTCTGGGTATCGACGTTGCCGCGCGTGCCTTCAATGATCTGATCTCCCGAGCCGCTGTGTGTGCTGACGGTGGTGTCTACGGGAACACTGATTTCGTAGTCGATCGAGATATTCCGCATGTCGACGTACTCGATGTGAATTCGGTTGCCGTCCTGCTTGATCGGCGGATTCTGTTCGATCTGATGGACGTCGGCTTCCCGGCCTCCCATCAGCCAGTGATCGCCCACGTGTATCTTTCCGCGAATGAAAACCGATCCGCTCGAACCGGCGCGCACGGTGACGTCGCCCGAACGGGTGAGGACTTCCAAATCGACGGGACCACTGACTTGCAGCGTTCTCTCGAACTGACCCTGAAAGCTCGACGCAAAAACGGCGGTGGAAGCGACGAGCACGACCAGCGCGACAGACATCGGCACAAGCAAAGATCGGCTGGACACTGAGAGTTTGGGGAGAGTGTGTCGGTTATTCATAGCGTAAGGACTCCACGGGTGTCATATCCGCGGCGCGCTGGGCGGGATACATGCCGGCGGTCACGGTGATTAAAGAAAGTGTGAGAATCGAAGCAGTAATCGAAATCCAGGAAACAATGGGATGCGGGACGAAGTCGGGCAAGGGCAGCGCTTCCATGGCGGTGCAGATGCCGATCCCGGCAGACAAGCCCAGAATGCCGCTAGCC
Organism: uncultured Acidobacteriaceae bacterium; assembly: GCA_963788555.1. Taxonomy (GTDB): domain Bacteria; phylum Acidobacteriota; class Terriglobia; order Terriglobales; family Acidobacteriaceae; genus Sulfotelmatobacter. Next base: position 275,212 of record CAWBHM010000015.1, read on the forward strand.
ACCGTCAGCATTGCGGACTCTGCGAAAAACTGGCGCAGGATGTCGCGTTTGGTCGCGCCCATCGCCTTGCGCGTGCCAATTTCGCGGGTGCGCTCGGTCACCGAAACCAGCATGATATTCATCACGCCAATGCCGCCCAGGCACAACGTCACAATCGCGACACAGCCGAAGAAGATGGTGACCACGCCGAAGATCTTGTCCAGCATCTTGGCGCCATCCATGGTGTCCCAGACGAACAATGCGTCCTTGTCGCGCGCATCAAAGTGGTGCACCCGGGCAAGGGCGCTTCGCACTTGCAAAACCGCCGCTTCGTGTTCTTCGGGATCGCCCACTTCGAAGACGATGTCATCGAGATATCCGCGTGTGATTCCGGCGCCCGGCTTGGTCGGCGGTGGGAAGTCGCGCGACACCGCCGAGTACGGTGCGAAAAGGTAATCGTTGTCCGGGCCACTGTAATTTGAGTTCTGTTTTTTCTCCTGGAGTACGCCAACCACTAAATAAGGAACGCTTTGCACCAGCACGGTCGCCCCGATTGCGGGCTGCCCGGGAAACAGTTGCCGATAGGCTTTCGATCCCAGCAAGAGGACGCGCCGTCCCTCGCGCTCGTCATCCTCGGTGATAAGGCGGCCTTCGGAAATCTGTAATGAACGGAACTCCTGGTAGGAGGGCCACATGCCGACCACACCGCGGTTCGCCAGGTTGTATTGGCTGACTTCCGGAATCGTCCGGCGCAACTCCGGGCTGACGTTTTTGACCAGGTAGCACTCGCCCCGAATCAGTTCGGCGTCGTCGACGTGCAACTGGATCTCCCGACCAGCCGCGCGACCCCCTACCTGCGAACTGGTGCGCCCTCCCCACATGATGACCAGATCTTTGCCCAGCGTCTGCATGTGCTTTTTCTGGTCGACGCTGAAGCCGCGTCCCAGCCCTACCAGGATGATCACGGACGCGATCCCCCATACGATTCCGAACATCGTGAGGAAGGTTCGCATCTTGTGGGCCCGGAAGGTGGCGAACGCCTGGCGCAGGATTTCGGAGAGAGTCATAACGGTCCCTAAACGGCGTCCGGCTTCCGGCTCTCGGCCTCCGGGGTACGGATAAGCTCTTCGAACCAGAAGCCGGATGCGTGAAGCGGGACGCCGCTTCTTACTGCAGTACGACCTGATCGCCTTCCTTCAGTCCGCTCAGCACTTCGGTCTTCGCGCCGTTCGAGATCCCAATGTTGACGGCAACTTTATTCTTGCCCTCTTTACCCTTGGGGTCCGGCACTTCCACCGAGGCTTTCTTATCCTTGTCGTACAGGATCGCGCCTTCCGGAATTTGCAGCACGGCCTTGTGTTCTTCCAGGATGATTTCCGCGTTGGCGGTCATCTCGGCCTTGAGTTCGCCGCCGGGATTCTGAATGGATACGCGCACTTCAAAGGTGGTGACGTTATCTTTCTCCACGCCCATCGGAGAAATCTTGGTCACTTTGCCGTCAAAGGTCTTGTCTTTAAATGATTCCACCTTGATGCGTGCTCGCTGTCCGAGATAGACCTTGCCGATGTCGCTCTCGTCCACCTTGCCCTTCACGTACACTTCGCTGGTGTCGCCCAACGTCATAACCAGCGTGGCCGACGAACCTAACACCAGGATCGAGCTGACGGCATCGCCCATCTGCACATCGCGCGACAGCACAATCCCGTCGATCGGCGAAATGATGTCGGTGTAGCTGAGCTGTTCTTCCAACTGCTTCAGGTTCGCCTGATCCTGCGCGACGTTCGCCTGAGATTGCGCGATCTTGGCCTTGAGCACAGTCACCTGTGCCTTCGACACATTCTGCTTGTTCAGGGCCATCTCGTAATTCTTCTGCGCATCTTCCAGCGCGGACGTGGAAACGACGCCATCCTTCGCCATGTTGGTGGCACGGTCGTAGGCGCGCTTCAGCAGCGGCACATCGGGACCTTCGGCATCGACCTTGGCACGCTCGAAGTCCGCCTGCGAACTCTTCAGGTTCGCCTCCGCAGCTTCGAGAGCCGCACGCGATTGTTCCACCTGCGCTTCGATTTCGATCTTGTCGAGTTGGGCCAGGAGTTGCCCTTTCTTGACACGGTCGCCGTAGTCCACCATCAGCTTCTTCACGATGCCGCTGGCCTTCGACTTCACTTCGACCTTCGTGATCGGCGTGACCTTGCCGGTCGCCACCACGCTCTTAGCCAGGTCGCCCTTCTCCACTTTGGCGAGCTTCGACGGGTCAATCTTGGTCCCACCACGCGTCGCCGCGAACACGCCCACTGCAATCAGCAGGACGATTCCCAGTCCAACGCTGCCCCAAATAATCAGTTTGCGACGCTTCTTCTTATTATTTCCGTTACCGTTCACAACGCCTCCTGTTGTTGCTTTGGATTGACACCGCCAAGTGGAGTTGGGGAGCCATTTGCCGCCCTCACTCTCTTGTACGCGGCCCTAATAGTTTTTGTTCCTCAAAACTATGATTTTCGGCCTGGATGCTAAAAAGACTGCCGCTGACCCTAACCCATCTGCCGCCTGCCAGTTAGACCCACGACCTCTTAAAAGGATAGCTGATCGCCAAGTGGAAATTTGTGACCCGGCGCACCTGTGTGGCCGAGGAGAGGCCATGTGGGGACAGCCGCCTTCGGCTGTCCGTCGAGCGTAGCTCGACTTCTGCATGCTGGCCGGAAATCGTCGACAAGGCATCGGCCCTGCGGCCCGAGGACCGCCGAGGGCGGCTGTCCCCACATGGCTCCTCCTCGGACGAACAACTGCCTTTCAAATGTTAGAATTACCGTTCCATGATAGCTTTTGTGCTGCTCCGGGTCTTTCTCATCCTCCTCCTGGTAGCGGCCAATGCCTTCTTCGCGGCCGCGGAATTCTCCCTGGTGAGCGTGCGCGATACCCGCATCCAGCAGCTCATTTCAGCGGGGCGGATCGGTGCGCGCATCGTTCAGCGCCTCCATCAGAATCTCGATGAGGTGGTCAACGGCGTCCAACTGGGCATCACGATGGTCAGCCTGACTCTCGGCTGGATCGGAGAGCCCATGGTTGCGCGGCTTGTGGAAAGCATGCGCTTCGTCCACGAAGTTCCGCACGCGGCGGTTTACGCCCACACGATTGCGATTGGCATCGCGTTCAGCCTGATCACTTACATGCACGTCATCCTGGGGGAATTGGTGCCGAAGACGCTGGCCCTGCAGCGTGCCGAGCAAGTCGCCTTGGCCGTGGCGGCGCCCATGGAGGCCTTCCTTACTCTCACCCGCCCGGTCCTCTTTTTTATGCGCCGCTCCGGCGGTTTGGTCCTGCGACTATTTGGGGCGCAAGCGACCCGCCGCGGGGGCGCTGTCCACTCGCCCGATGAACTGAAACTCATCGTCACCGCCAGCCGCCAGTTTGGACAAATCCCCGAGTTTCAGGAAGAGATGATCCACAGCGCCATCGAACTCGACAGCATTACCGTTCGCGAAGTCATGGTCGCCCGTCCCGACATTTTTTCGTTGCCCTCCGACCTGCAACTCGATGAAGCTCTGGCGCGCGTGGTGGAAGGCCAGCATTCCCGCATCCCGGTGTACGATCCGCAGCGCGGTCCGGAACACATCGTCGGCGTGCTCTATTACAAGGACCTGATGCGCTGGATGCGTCTCCGCCTCAGCAATCTAGGGCAGTCCACCTCGACACGCATCGCGCGCATGCAGATTGGCCAGATCATGCACGACGTTCTGGTCGTGCCCGAAACCAAGGTCCTCGCGGAATTGCTGTCTGAGTTCAAAGACCGGCGGCGGCATCTCGCCGTTGTGGTCGACGAGTTCGGCTCGACCGCTGGAGTGATCACAGTCGAGGACATCCTTGAACAACTGGTGGGCAACATTGAAGACGAATTCGATGTCTCCCCGAGCGAGCCCGCGCTGGAAGATGAATCGGTGCTGGTGCTTGAAGGATCGGTGAACATCCGCGACCTGGAGGCCGAGTATGGCCTGATCCTTCCGCGCGATGCCGGATTCGAGACGCTGGCGGGATTCATTCTGGCCCGCCTGCAACGGATTCCGACCCTGCGCGACTCTTTCGAATACGAAGGCCGCCGCTATACGGTCGAACAGCTGGAAGGTCATCGAATCGCCAGAGTCCGAATCGAGAAGACTGCGAAGGTAGAAGGCGAAGCCGAGGCAGCGAAGCAGGGTGGAGACTAAAATGCGGCTTTGGGCTCCCGGCTTTCGGCTTCCGACCGTGCTAGAGCGCCTTGTTATCGAATACTCAGCGAGATTTTACAAAGGACAAAAGCCGAAGCAGGGAGCCGGGAGCCCGAAGCCTAACTGATGCTCTCCCGCCTCCTCCAACGCGTCCTCTACACGCTGCCGGTCATCTGGCTGGTCGTGAGCCTCGTCTTCCTGCTCATCCACTTGGTCCCCGGAGATCCCATCGCGCAGATGCTGGGCGAAGGCGCTCCGGCGGCCGACATCGCCGCGACCCGCCACGCCTACGGCCTCGACGCCCCTTTGGGCGACCAATACCTCCACTACTGGAAAGGCGTTCTGCACGGCGATCTCGGACGCTCCATCCGCTACAACCAGACCGTCACCAAGTTGATCGCCCAGCGCTATCCCTACACTCTGCAGCTGACGCTGGCCTCGCTGTTCGTGGCGATCCTGCTTTCGATCCCTGCCGGAGTTCGCTCCGCCCGCCGCCGCAATCGCTGGGACGATCGCCTGCTCTCCGTTGTCAGCTTGTTTGGTTTATCGTTTCCTAACTTCGCGCTGGGCCCAATCCTGATCCTGCTCTTCGCGATCAAGGCGGGATGGCTTCCCGTCTCCGGCGCGGGATCATTCGCGAACCTCGTTTTGCCGGCACTCACCATGGGGAGCGCGCTCGCCGCTATCCTCACCCGCATGGTGCGTACGTCGATGCTGGAAGAACTCAGCCAGGACTACATCCGCACCGCTCGCGCCAAAGGATTGTCCGAGCGCACCGTCGTCTACCGTCATGCCCTGCGCAACGCCATGATCCCCGTGCTGACGGTTCTCGGTCTGCAATTCGGCGCGCTTCTCGCCGGCGCCATCGTGACCGAAAAGATTTTCTCCTGGCCCGGCATCGGCCGTCTCACGGTTGACGCCATCTCAGGACGTGATTATTTTCTCGTCCAAGGCTGCATCCTCGCCATCGGCCTGACGTATGTCGCAGTGAACTTCCTGACCGACGTGCTGTACTCGGTGGCGAACCCGAGAATCCGGCAATGAGGAACGAATCAGCAATGAACTCATCCATCGCAATCCCAAAACGGTCATCTTGAGGGGAGAGATTCTTCTCGGTCGATAAATTGACTCTAAAAATCTGTCATCCCGAGCGTAGCATTGCGATTGGACTTTCCAATCGCAATGCGCAGTCGAGGGACCTGCTGTCTCGTCCGCTATGAAAGACCACTGCTACAGCGTCTACATCATCGGCAGTAAATCGCGCGTGATCTATATCGGAATGACGAACGATCTGCGACGGCGAGTATTTGAGCACAAGAACGGCTTGATCGACGGATTCACCATGCAATACCGCTGTCATCGCCTCGTGTACTACGAATCGTTCGAAGACGTAACCAAAGCAATTGACCGCGAAAAGCAACTCAAGCGCTGGAGTCGAGTGAAGAAGGTCTGGCTAATTGAGCGCCGAAATCCAACTTGGGAGGACTTAGCAGCCGAGTGGTTCACGAGGCATATGTACCAGCCAGAAAAGCAGGTCCCTCCACTCGCCAGTTGATCCGCTTCGCAGATCAACTGACTCTGTCGGGATGACAGATGTTCTTCAGTATTTGTAATCAGTCGGAGGCATCTGTGGCCTTCGCGACAAGCCCTAAACCTGTCATCCCGAGCATAGCATTGCGATTGGCCTTACCAATCGCAACGTGGACCGCTGCCGCCCGCAGGCTATACAAACCCATTCCAAGGAAAGCACTGGAAACAGCTTGTAAGCATGCTTCGGGACGAGCTGAAGGCGTTAAGCAGCGGCAGTCACTCCTAGGCCCTCTTCTCCGATCACACCAATTCAATCACCACCCGCTGCCCCACCAGCGCCGCCGCCCTCTGCAAACTCGACAGCGTGATGTCGCGTTTCGGGTCGAGAATGCGATCCACCTGCGACCGGCTCGTCTTCAGCAGGACCGCCATGCGCGCCTTGGAGATCTTTCTTTTCTCCATGGCCTTAGCGAGTTGCCACGCCACGACCTCCTTGACGGCCTGCGCCTGCGCTTCCTCGAAGATGTTTTCCTTCTTCAGGAAGTCGTCAATGCTCGATCCCAGATTCTTCTTGCTCATCGTCCCAACTCCTTCTGGCGCTTCCGCGCCAGCGTTAAATCATCCTCGGGAGTGGCTCGCGTTTTCTTGATGAACCCGTGCAGTGCCACCAGTCGGTCGTGATAAAAGCAGATGAATACACGCGAGGTACGTTTCCCGGGCAAATCGGTGCGCACTTCCCACAGTCCTTTTCCCATCGGCCGGCATAACGGCATGCCTACTGGCCAACGCCATTGGGCTCGCAACAGATCCGTTCCGATGGCGCGGCGCTCCGTTTCGTCCAAGTCCTTCGGCCACTCGCGCACCGGTTCGCTCCCGGAGTCACTGCGAAAGAAAACTAAATCAATCTTCCGTGGCGTTTTCTCGGAAGCCATGTTTGGATCTCATTGCCAGTGTACCATAAAAGGTACATCGGGGATAGCTGCTTTGGGGAGCATCGCGGGGGCCTTGGGGTAGGGTAGGATTAAAAAATACTAGGAGGCGGGACGCCGCGGCCCCGCCTCCCTGTCCTGGTTCAACTAAGCGGCCTGCGCTACTTTCTTCGCGCGTTCTTCAAGATCCTTGGGCGCCACATCTTCGATATGCGTGGCCACGCCCCAAAGATGTCCGAACGGGTCTTGAAGGAAGCCCGACCGGTCTCCATAGAACTGATCCTCAACCGGCTTCAGGATTTTCGCACCTTGTGCGGCGGCCATTTCGACCACCCGATCTACATCGGGAAGGTATACATACAGGCTGACCGGGCTCGTGCCAATCGTCGCCGCACTGGTATGTCCCTGCCCCATGCTGGTGTTCTCGTCGGCCAGCATGATGTGCGAGTTGCCGATCTTCAATTCTGCGTGACCGACCTTGCCATCCGGGCCATTCATGCGAAACAGTTCCGTCGCGCCGAAAACCTTCTTGTAGTAATCGATGGCCTGGGCGGCGCCTCGAATGATCAGATACGGTGTGATGGTGTTGTAGTCTTTGGGAATGTAGGAAACTTTACTCATGATTTTTCTCCTCAGAATGTAAGCTGAAGGTTGAGGGTTGAGGCGCGCAATGTGGACCGGCGACGCGGTCCCGACATTCCCTTTATCAAAACACAATCTGTGGACGATCTCAAGGCCGGAAACCAAAATTTAATATGGGTCACAAATTTAATGTTGCGTCACGGCCACCGATTTCATCGCATCGCAAACGTGACACGCGATGCTTAACCGCTCTGTGCAGGCTCGAAACGAAGATCTGCGCTAAGCCTTGCGCTCAATTCTGCGACTGTAGTTACGGTGCCACCGCAGGCACAACGTGAATCGTCCGCAGCCAGGTCTCCACCAACTTCGGCCAAGCAGTGACCGGAAGCTCCGTGCGCCGCAGTCCATATCCATGTCCACCATCGGCGTAGATGTGCAGCTCCGCCGGAACCTTGGCATTCTTCAGAGCGAGGAAATATACCGTAGAGTTCTCCACATGCACCGGATCGTCTTCGGCCTGCACGATGAAAGAGGGCGGCGTCTTTTCGGTAACATGGATCTCGGCGTTGGGCGCGAAGTTCTGCTCGGAGAGTGCCAGATAGCCGGGATACACGATCACGGCGAAATCAGGCCGGCAACTGATCTTGTCGGCATCGTCGACGGGATCATAGAGACGCTGCTCGAAATGGGTGCTGAGCGCGGCCGAGAGGTGAGCGCCAGCCGAGAATCCGAGCACTCCGATCCGCGTCGGATCAACGTGCCACTCTGCCGCATGGGATCGAACGATCCCCAGCGTGCGCTGTGCGTCCTGCAATGCCGCGGATGATTTCGGATAAGGGCCCGAGTCAGGCACACGATATTTCACCAACACGCACGTGATTCCCACAGAGGCGAGCCAATCACATACTTCGGTGCCTTCCAGATCGATCGCCAGAATTTGATAGGAGCCGCCAGGAAAGACAACAACCGCGACTCCGGTGTTCTTATCCTTCGGTGCGTAAACGGTGAGCGTTGGGACCGATACGTTTCCCAGACGAATCACCCGCTTGCCCGCGACCAGCCTATCCTTAGCGGTTGTGGCGTCGACCTCGGCGGTAGAATCTGCCGTGGTGCCGGGTGCGCCGTGCGGCCACAGATTCAGCGTCAGGTGGCCGGGAGCGGGCTGCCAGGCTGGGTTTTGCGCGAACAAACTGCCAGACATGATGACAAGTGTCAGTGCGGAAGACAGATGCTTAAGCATGACCGAGACCTTTTCGAGTAGAAGTCGATACCGGGCGACCCATAATCGCAGCCGCATGACCTGTCTGGCAACGGGACGGCAGCCGGCGAGCCCGATTTACCAGGTTGATATGTATATACGGATGAGGTACGATGTATATACACGGAATTCTGGGAGCAGGGCTATGGCTGTAACCATGACTTCAATCCGACTCGATACCGACCTGGCCGACGAAGCCGTGAAAGTCCTCGGTGCGAAATCCCGCACGGAGGCGGTTCACGTGGCTCTCCGCGAGATTGTCGCGCTCAAGCGCTTTAAAGATCTCATGAAGAAGAACGCGGGCAAACTCAAGTTCGCCGGATCCGATGAATAGCAAGAGATGAGCGATCTCATCCTCTTCGACACGTCGATTCTTGTCGATGATCTGCGTACCGGACGCCATCAGGAGCGACTCCGGTCGATTACCGGGTTGATTCGAACCTCGTCCGTCGTCCTGGCCGAGTTGTGGCGCGGCGCGACCAAGGCTGCCGAGCGAGAGTTCATTCGAACGCTCGCGAAAAATCATCCCATCCTTACTCCTACGGAAAAGAACTGGCTGGAGTCAGGTCAGATTCTGGGCAAAATCCGCTCCGCGCGGGGGTTTGCCCCCGACAAGCTTCGCGATCTTCACTTCGACGTGCTGATCGCCTTGACTGCGCGGTCCTATGGTGCCCGGCTGATTACCACGAACCGGGCTGATTTTGAACTGATTCATCAATTCCAGAAGGTGCGACTTGAGATATGGTAGGTGGAGCAATTCATGTCCACTACGGCCATCTCAATTCGGAGCAAGCTAGCCGGAAATGCTCGCCACAATCCGCTCGCCGCGATCGGCGTGGTGCTGGTCGTGATCTTTGTTATCTTTGCCCTCTTCGCTCCCTGGATCGCTCCTCAGGATCCCGCCTGCGATCAATCTTCCCACGCGCCTCGAGCCGCCATCGTCCGCGCACTGGTTCGGCACCGACGAATTGGGCCGCGACATCCTCTCGCGCGTCATCTACGGCGCGCGCATCTCGATGGTGGTCGGCAGTTGCGTCGTCCTTACGTCGCTCGCGCTCGGCCTCGTCATCGGCTCGATCGCCGGATACTACGGCGGTGGCATCGACCGCTTCGTCAACGTCGTCCTGATGAACGCGTTTCTCTCGTTCCCGGGAATTCTGCTCGCTATCGCGTTCGTCGCCTTTCGCGGCCCCGGCATCTTCAATCTGGTGCTCGCGCTTTCGCTCGGCGGATGGGTCGGCTACGCGCGCCTGGTCCGCGGACAAGTTCTTGCTGCCCGCGAACGCGAATTTGTCGAAGCCGCCCGCGCACTCGGCGCCAGCGATCTGCGCATCATCGTTCGCCACATTCTGCCCAACATCATTCAGCCGGTGGTGGTGCAGGCTGCCATCGGCATGGCCGGAGCCATCCTCGCCGAAGCCACCATGAGTTTTCTCGGACTCGGCGTCCCTCCGCCGACCGCCAGTTGGGGAACCATGCTCAACGACGGCCGCGCCCACCTGTTCGACGCGCCGCATCTCGTCCTGTTTCCCGCGCTCGCCGTGATGCTCGCCGTGCTGAGTTTCAACTTCATCGGCGACGCATTGCGCGACTATCTCGATCCCCGATCGCGGATTGAAGCTGGGTTGTAGCTTCACTTTGACCCTCGACACGCGCACCTCAGAACTAGCCCGTCCAGCAAGGCTTTCAGTCGGGGCTTCGCAGAACTTTAGTAACCAGGCGGATCTCAATCCCGACTGGAATCAGACGACATTAAAATCCGCGCAACATTTCTTGACACGCGCTGTGTTTCTTCTCCGTGTGGCCACAGATCGCAGTAACACAGACAAATAAATACCACAGGGAGAGATCTTATGAAGAGCCAGTTCGGACGAATGCTTTGTTGGGCGCAGCACTTGCGATGCTAGCGCGATTCCGGTTGTGGCCCAGAACACGCAGCAACGCCGATCCGGCGCCGAAGAGCGAAGTCGGCCAGCGCCAGGAGAACCAGCAGGACCGCATCGCGCAGGGCGTGAAGAGCGGGCAGTTGACAGCCGGCGAAACCGCGCATCTCGAAAAGAACGAGGCGCGCATCAACAACGAAGTGCGCAACGACCGCGCCGCCAACGGCGGCAAGCTGACCGCCGCAGGAAAAGGCGCAGGTCAATCGTCAGCAGAACCGCCAGTCGCGCCAGATCTACCGCGACAAGCACAACGGCCGCGAAACAGCAAGTAGAGCTGTCCTTCGAGGTTTCCAGAGCAAACGACGAGAGAGAAGTCGGAACTGCCCTCGGTCAACCCACCGGGGGCGTTTTGCTTTGTGATGGCGACATTGCGCTGTGAAGGAGCCTCCAGTCGCTGAGCGTTCTGACTCCCTGCTAAGCCGCTGAAAATGCGGCATATCCAAATCTTGACATACATCGCAAATTGCAATATAAATATCTCGATTTGGAATACAGAGCAGTGGGTGGCCGATGAAGCTGGGCGAGAAAATCCGGTACCTGCGCGAGGTCGAAGGATCGTTGCGCGGTCTGGGGCGGCCCATGACGCAGCTGGAGTTGGTGCGCGCCATCCGCGAAGAACTGGGCAAAGGCAACAGCATCAGCCAGTCCTATCTCTCGCAGATCGAAAGCGGGGCGCGCCCGCACATGACGCAGTCGTCGCGCGCGCTGCTGGCCAAGTTTTTCAAAGTGCATCCCGGATTTCTGGTGGATGACCCGGACGGCTACCACGCGGAATTGACTTCGGACCTGCGCACGACGGAAGGCCAGCTTGATGTCTGGCTGCTGCAAGGTTCGGAGAAGTTTGCCAGTGATCCGGAAGTCAGCAACGTGCTGATCAAGGCCGCCCGCGAAAAAGATACGCGACGCAGTTTCTTGTTGCTGGGCGCAATTCTCGAAACGCCTGGCCTGGCTGATCGCCTGCTGGAGGCGCTGCGGCCTGACGTCGCGGGCGGCAACGGCAATCATTCTCGCGCCAGCCGGGGCCGGGCTACGAATACGGAAGGGAGGCGAATCCGATGACGTCGACAGGGTTTGACTGGTCAGACTTTTATTTGATTTGTTTCGCAATCGGCTTCTGCTTCAGTTTCTTTTCGTTTGTGTTTGGAGGATCACGCATCGGCCGCCTGCACCTGCCGCATTTTCATGGACACGGCGGATTGCGCACTTGCCCGCTCGCGCATGCTCCGGTTGCGGGTGGACACGCGCTCCGCATCAGGCACAGGCGCGGCGCATGCATCGGGCGCGAATCACGCGTCCCACCACAGCGCGAGTGTTTCGCCGTTCAATCCTCCGTGATCGCGGCCTTCCTGGCCTGGTTCGGCGGCACGGGATATTTGCTTACGCGCTTTTCGGCCGTTTGGGTCGGTCTGGGGTTGACGCTGTCGGTAGCGAGCGGCCTGGTCGGTGGAGGAATCATTTTTCTGTTCATCAGCAAGATCCTGATCTCGGACGAGGAGTATCATGGATCCGGCGGATTACGAAATGGTCGGCGTGCTGGGAAAGCTGTCCGTGCCGATTCGCGAAGGGGGCACAGGCGAACTGATCTATTCGCAAGCCGGGACGCGTCGCGTGTGTGGCGCGCGCAGCGAAAGACGGCAGCGCCATCGCCAAGGGAACCGAAGTCGTCGTCACGCGCTACGAAAAAGGAATTGCCTACGTTCGCTTGTGGAGCGAGATGTCCGGAGAAGCAGACGAGACGACAGTCGCAGCTCATTAAGCTCGACCGAGCCGATCGTCCACATTGGATCTCAGGAGATTCCATGAACCGGGACTGGTACAAGCCGATGGTTGCGTTGATGTGGCTGGTGCTGCCGATCACCGCGGCAAATTACTGGAGCGCGTGGGACCAGTTGCCGGCTCGTATAGCTGTTCACTTCGACGCCAACTGGCAGCCCAACGGTTATACGACCCGCGAAGGCGCAGTGATGCTGGGTCTCGGGATTATGGCGGTCATGCTGGTGCTGTTCACGGTTACGGCGTTGATCGCGCAGGGCTCTGAAGCCAAGCCGTTTCGTGGCCAGTGCTTCTGGTCGCATACGTCGTGTTGGGATTTTGCTGGTATGGCAACCATTCGATCGTGAATTTTAATTTGAATTCGCAGCCGGCCCATTCGGAGTTGATGGGCGCAACTTCCCCGGCAACGAGTAACTCAGACACACGAACCATTCTCTGAACTGCATTTGTAACAGGAGGCGTTATGTTCGATGGCTTTTCCCAACGTCGCTGTCGATTTGGATCTTCGTCGGGCTTGGCGTGATGGTCATTCTGTTTCTGATGAATGGAATGGCCAGGCTCTATCGCAAAGCGGGGCCGCACGAAGCACTCGATCGTGTACGGCCTGGGCGGAACCCGCGTCGTCAAGGGACACGGCACGATGGTGCTGCCGATGGTGCAGGTCTGCCGGATCTCTCTCTCGAACTGATGTCTTTCGACGTAGCGCCGCAGCAGGATTTGTACACCAAGCAGGGCGTCGCCGTGACGGTGGAAGCCGTGGCGCAGATCAAGGTGAAGTCCGACACGGAATCGATTCTGACCGCGTCCGAGCAATTCCTCACCAAGACCGATGACGAGCGCCAGGGCCTGATCCGGCTGGTGATGGAAGGTCACCTGCGCGGCATCATCGGCCAGCTCACGGTGGAAGAAATCGTGAAGCAGCCGGAGATGGTTTCCGACCGCATGCGCGGCACCTGCGCCGACGACATGAACAAGATGGGGCTGGAAGTCATCTCGTTCACCATCAAGGAAGTTCGCGACAAGAACGAATACATCACCAACATGGGACGCCTGACGTTGCCCGCATCAAGCGCGATGCCGATGTGGCCGCGGCGGAAGCCGATCGCGATACGGCGATCAAGCGCGCGCTGGCGACGCGGGAATCGGCGGTGGCAAAGGCACAGGCCGATCAGGAGCGCGTGCTGGCCGAGACGTTGTCGCTGGCCAAGCAGGCGGAAGCGCAGCGCGACCTGGAAATCAAGAAGGCGCAATACCTGGAAGTCACCAAGCGCCAGCAGGCGCAGGCCGACAAGGCCTACGACATCCAGACCAACATCATGCAGCAGCAAGTCGTCGCTGAGCAGGTGAAGGTGCAGCAGATCGAGAAAGAGCAGCAGGTCAAGGTGCAGGAAGCGGAAATCAATCGCCGCGAGAAGGAACTGATCGCGACCGTGCTGAAGGGCGCCGAAATCGAGCGGCAGCGAATCGAAACTCTCGCCGCCGCCGAGAAGCAGCGCCTGATCGCGGAAGCCGAAGGCCAGGCGTCATCGATTCGCGCGCAAGGCGAGGCCGAAGCCGAAATCATCTTCAAGAAAGGTGAGGCCGAAGCCAAAGCGATGAACGTGAAGGCCGAAGCCTTCCAGGAGTACAACCAGGCGGCGGTGATCGACCGATTGTTCGCCAGCATGCCCGAGGTCGTGAAAGCGCTGGCCGCTCCGCTGGCCAATGTCGACAAGATCACCATCGTGTCGACCGGAAATGGCGATGTCGTCTGGCATGAACAAGATCACCGGCGACATCACCAAGATGGCGGCGCAAGTGCCGGCGCTGTTCGAGACGCTGTCCGGCATGCCGCTTTCGGAGTTGCTCGGCAAGGTGCGCCAGATCGGCGACAAAGCGCCGAAGCCGGGGGATCTGCCGAAGGCATAGCGAGGGGTGCGGGAACGAGCCGGGGCTCGCTCCCGCTGTGGAACACGGCGTCTGGCCGGCTTTCGCACCAGGCTTCGCCGGTAGCGAAGCCGGAGCGGAGCCTTGAGGAGCAGGTTATGACGAACAAATCAAAACACGCCGGATTGGGTATCGCGCTGGGAGCAGCGCTGGGCGCGGTGTTTGGCGTTCTGGCCGGGAACATGGGCGTCTGGCTGGCTCATCGGAGTCGCGATCGGCATGCTGATCGGCGCTATCGTTCCGCCGCAAGCCAACAGATTGTCCGGAGTGCGCGCAGATCCATCGCGCGCATGAACTGAGAGGCAGTGATGAACATACAGAACTTGGGCAGAGAAACGGATAGACCCAACTCGAAAGGGTTGGCTAGAAGCTAGAAGCTAAGAGCTAGAAGCTAGAAGCTCAAGAAGGGGGTTCAATATGGCACTACTGGAGCGCGTTTCCACACTGGTCCGGGCCAACCTCAACGACCTGATCGATAAGGCCGAGGATCCGGAAAAGATGATCAAGCAGGTCATTCTCGACATGCAGAACCAGCTTCTGCAGGTCAAGACGCAGGTGGCGATTGCCATCGCCGACCAGCACTTGCTCGAAAGCAAGCAGAAAGAAAACGAGGGCAAAGTGGCCGAATGGATGCGCAAGGCCGAACTCGCCGTCGACAAGAAAGAAGACGACCTGGCGCGCGCATCGCTGCTGCGCGTGGAGAGCTATCGCGAACTGAGCGAGAACTTCACGCAGCAGGTCGCCGACCAGAAGGCGCAGGTCGAGAATCTGAAGTCCGCGCTGCGCCAACTCGAGCAGAAGCTGACCGAGGCACAGGCCAAGTCCGACGTGCTCATCGCGCAGCATCGCCGCGCCCGTGCCGTTGGCAAGGCCAGCGACGCTCGTCTGGCCTCAGGCGACGGATCGAAGGCGGCGGCTTTCGACCGCATGAAGCGGAAAGTCGCGCACTCGGAGGCTGTGAGCCAGGCGAAGTCGGAAATCGCCGGCGACAACCTCGACGACCGCCTGGCCGCGCTCGAAAAAGAAGATCGCATCGAGCAGTTGCTGGCCGAGTTGAAAACGAAACGCGGAGCGTAGTGCTTGTCGGGCGCGGGCACCCTCGCCCGCGAACGCTCCATAGTCAGGACGCTTGGTTCACGTCTTCGCGTGCGCGGTCTGGTGTGGAAGGCGCATGTGTGGGAGGCAGCATGACTCGCAGTTGGAATAGTTTGTCCGTTGGAGCAGGCGCGTTGGCCTTGGCACTTGGCATCTGCCTGCGATTGTGGACGCATGGCAACTTTTCCCATTTCGCCAGCGGCTTTCTTCTGGGGGTTTCGATCGCGTTGCTGATCCTGGGTCTCGCCCAGCCGTCGCGCCGTGTTTCCAGATAACCATGTGGCGCGGGCGCCCTCGCCCGCGCCCAGGGCGTGCGTACACCTGGGCTTCCGCAATGATTGACCGAAGGGGAGGGGCCTCCGTAGCGAGAGGCCTTACATCCATTGACGCCCCTGCCCGCATCTCTCTATTCTCATAGAGATCCCAATTCAAGGACGGTACATGAAGAAGCTTGCAATCCTGATGCTGCTGGCGCTGGAAATCTTTGTTTGTAGTTGCGGCACGAATACCGCACCATCCTCGACCATTAATACCTCCACCGAGGGGAACTGGGAGGCCCAGATGACGGGCGGCATTGGCGATGCCAGCTTGCTGAATTTTGTGACCACGTTCACGGTGTTCAACAGCGGGCCGCTCGATATCACAGGCTTCAGCTTTTTCAATGCGGGCTCATGCTTCGCGAATGGTGAAAACAGCTCGAACGAAACAGGTTCCATCACCAACTTAGTGACCGGATCGAACAGCGCGGTCACCGGCACATTGAACTTTTCCGTGACGTCGACCACCACGGGCAGCGTCCTGACCCTGACGAACGGTCAGCTGACCGGCACCTCGAATGGCACCTCAACCACCAACGGAACGCTGAGCAATGGCGTCGTAGTGGGAACCTGGACGCTTGCGCCAGGCCCCAGCGCTCCAGCAGGGTGCGCTGGAACCGGCAACTTCATCATGTGTCAGGGAACTGCTACCTGCACGACCACAGGGATCTAGGCTGAGCCGCGGGCGCATCATTGTGTGAACCCCGTGTTTCTGCCCACCCGGCTCTTCCTTCGTCTCGCCCCGCTGCTATACAGTGGGAGCCATGAAGCGCTCTCTGCAACAGATCGCTGAGGCCCTCGGAGCCCGTCTGATTGGCGACGGCAGCGTCGAGGTCGGCTCTGTTGCCAGCATGCAGTCGGCGTCCCGGAACGACCTCATCTTTGTCGAGGACGAGAAACATCTGGCAGCGGCACTGCAGTCCCAGGCGGGCGCGATCATTGCGGGAGAGTTCGCGGCGTCTGTGCCTTGCCCGCGGCCGCTTCTCATCAGCGAGCATCCCAAACTCACTTTTGCGCGCGCCGCGCGATTCTTTCAGCAGGCGTCGCCACTCGACGGACGCTCAACCACGCAGAGAAGCGTGCACCCCACCGCGGTGGTCCATTCTTCTGCGCTGCTGGCAGCCGATGTTTCGATAGAAGAACGGGCCGTGATCTCCGAGGGAGTTCAAATCGAGTCGAACACGCGGATTGGCGCGGGTTCCACCATCGGCGCGGGTGTGAAAATCGGCCACGATTGCGAAATCTATCCCAACGTTACGATCTATCCGGGCACCGTGCTGGGCCACCGGGTCATTGTGCATGCGGGCGCCGTGCTCGGGAGTGACGGCTTCGGGTACGTCCGCGATCGAAAGACCGGTCACTATGAAAAATTCCCGCAGGTCGGACGACTCGTCATTGAGGATGATGTCGAGATTGGGGCGAACACGACCATCGACCGCGGCGCTCTCGACGAGACCCGCATCCACCGCGGAGCCAAGATCGACAATCTGGTGCACATTGGCCACAACTGCCAGATTGGCGAAGATGTCGTGATCGCAGCGCAGACCGGGCTCTCAGGAAGCATTGTGATCGAAAAAGGTGTCGTGCTCGGCGGGCAGGTCGGCATCGGCGAGCACGCTCGGATTGAAGAAGGAGTCATGCTCGGCGGCCAGGGCGGCGTTCTTCCCAACAAGGTTTTGCGCGGCAAGGGCGTTGCCTTCTGGGGAACGCCCGCGCAGCCGCTGCGCGAATATCTCAAGCAGTTGGCAACGCTGGCGAGGCTGGCGAAGAAGTAACATACGGCTTTCGGCTCTCGGCTTCCGCCTTCCGGTGCGCGGACCAGCGTTTCGAACCGGAAGCCGGATAGCGGAAGCCGGAAGCCCGAATTTATGGCAATTGTCGTCATCGGCGGACACTCTCGCAGCGTTGGCAAGACTAGCGTTATGGCTGGTCTCATCTCCGCGTTGTCCGAGTTCAACTGGACCGCGGTGAAGATCACGCAATACGGCCACGGTATCTGCTCAGCAAACGGCGAGGCGTGCGATTGTGCTACGGGCGACCATTCCTGGGCGATTTCTGAAGAGCGCGACCGCTCTGGAGAATCGGACACTTCACGTTTCCTGCTGGCAGGCGCGGCGAAATCGCTTTGGGTCCGCACCGAGCAGGGAAGACTGGCAGAGGCGATGCCCACCCTGCGGCAGCGTCTGGAAGGCGCTCGCAACGTGATCATCGAATCCAATAGCGTCTTGAAGTTTGTGCGTCCCGATTTGTACCTGACAGTGCTCGACCCCGCCACTGCCGATTTCAAGAATTCAGCCCGCGAGTTTCTGGATCGCGCCGACGCCGTAATCGTGCATCAAGGAACCGCTGATGCAGTTTGGCAGTCAGTGTCCCTGAAGCCAGTAAAAGACCACCCCATATTCCGCATCACGCCGCCGGTGTACGTTACGCCAGAAATTGCAAACTTCGTTCGCGTAAAGCTCGTGGCACAAACCGTGGAGCAAGAGAGGCTAAGAGCTAACAGCTAAGAGCTAAGAGCTAGGAGCTGTTTTTGCTATCCTTTCCCGTGCGCCAAATTCACTTCAGTGCCTGGCTGCTGGTCGTTCTGTCGGCCATCCTTCAGGTCATCATCTTTCCTCTTCCCGGCATTTATGCGCTTTCCTGGTTCGCGCTGGCGCCGTTGATCGTAGCTCTCCTGCGCGCACGTCCGGCCGGAGAACTCGAGATTCGCTGGTTCCGTACGGCTTCGCCCTGCGACTCCCGGCCAGGGATTCTTGCTGGGCTACGTCTGCGGAATCCTTTGGTATGCGGGCACCTGTTACTGGATCTACGATACGATGCGCCAGTTCGGGGCGCTAAGCGCTCCTGTGGCAGTGCTCGCCCTTTTTCTCTTCTGCTGCTATCTCGGCCTGTATCACGGTTTTTTCGGCCTGCTCGTGGCTCTCCTCGCGAATTCAGCTCGCGATTTCCGGCGGCCCTTGGTGGTGGCACCATTTTTGTGGGTCGCGGTGGAATTGGCGCGCACCGGATCACGGGCTTCCCATGGCTCCTGCTGGGTATTTCGCAGGTGGACAATATCGCCCTCTCCCGGATCGCCGCATCGACGGGCGTATACGGCATTTCGTTTGAAATCGTGTTGGTGAATGTCGCGGTGGCTGCGGCTTTTTTGGTTCCGCGCGAGAAGCGAGGAGCCCTGCTGGCCGCGGCTTTGGCTGCGGCTGCGGTCCTGCAGGCCGGAAGATTAATCGACGCCCCGCCGTCGCAGGCGGATCGTACAGCTTTGCTGGTGCAGCAAAATATCCCAGTCTCCGTCGACTGGACGCCGTCCATATCTACAGCAAACTCTGAATGACTTGACCGCCCTTACCGAAAAAACGGTCGCCTCCTCCGCGCCGAACGTCGACTTGGTGGTCTGGCCGGAATCTCCGGCGCCATTCTTCACGAACGACGCACGATTCCGCGCCGCCGTTAGCGAGATGGCTCGCAACACCAGGAAGTGGACCTTCGCCGGAGCGATCGGAACATCTTCGGCACCGGTTGCTGGAGGACAGGCCCCTCCCGTCTTTAACTCCGCAGTCTTAGTCAGCCCGACCGGCGAGTGGACTGGGCGTTACGACAAAATCCACCTCGTGCCCTTTGGCGAGTATCTACCCTTCCCCAGCCTGTTCTCTTTCGCCGGAGGCTTGACGAGGGAAGTTGGCGAGTTTCAGCACGGTACCTCGCGCCAGCCGCTCGACGCCGGCGACGAGCGCCTCGGCATCTTCATCTGCTACGAGTCTATATTTCCGGATGAGGTTCGCCAGTTCGCCGCTCAGGGCGCGCAAGTCTTGGTGAATATTTCCAACGACGGATGGTATGGCGACAGTGGCGCCTACGCGCAGCACTTGAACCAGACGCGCATGCGTGCCATTGAAAATAATCGCTGGTTACTGAGCGCAACCGACACGGGCGTCACCGCTTCGATCGATCCCTTGGGACGAGTTGTCGCACGCGTTCCTCGCAAAGAGCGAACGGCATTGGTCGCACCGTATGCCCTTACCTCCGTCACTACTTTCTACACGCGCCACGGCGACTGGTTCGCGTATGCGTGTGCGATAATTTCACTGGGAGCATTGTTCACGCGCTTTACATTCTCCGGGAACCGCTCTGAAAACCGCTCCACAAATCGCAAAAAGGCTGACGCGTCCTCATGAATCAAGAGCTGGTGCTGGAATACGAAAAACTCAGCAAGAAGGTCCACGAACTTCGGGAGTATCTTTGACGCGGAGAAGGTTCGTCCGCAGCTAGTCGAAGTTGAAAAGCAGTCCGCCGACCCGAATCTGTGGTCGAATCCGCAGCGATCCCAACAGGTGATGCGCGAAAAGAAGCGGTTGGAGCACGTGCTCACGACCGACGCCGATCTGGCGCGCCGCGGCGACGACATCGCTGCCTACTTCGACCTCGCAAAAGAAGGCGAGAACGTCGACGCCGACCTGCAGCGCGAAATCGGCGCGCTCCGCGAACTGCTCGACAAGCTGGAGACCGAGACTCTGCTCTCGGGCGAGAACGATGCGCGCAACGCCATCGTCACGATCCATCCCGGAGCCGGCGGCACCGAGTCACAGGATTGGGCCGACATGCTCCTGCGCATGTACTTGCGATGGGCCGAGCGGCAAGGCTTTGAGACCGTTCTTTACGACTATCAGCCGGGCGAAGAGGCTGGGCTAAAGTCCGCGACATTCGCAGTTAACGGCGAGTACGCCTTCGGACTCATGCAAGGCGAGATTGGCGTGCATCGCCTGGTCCGCATCTCTCCCTTCGATCAGGCCAAGCGCCGGCATACATCGTTCGCCAGCGTCTACGTGTCCCCCGAAATTGACGAGAGCATCGAGATCGTCATCAAGCCGGAAGATATTCGCATCGATACGTACCGCTCGAGCGGCAAGGGCGGACAGCACGTGAACACGACCGATTCTGCCGTCCGCATTACGCACATTGCCACGGGTCTGGTCGCCAATTGCCAGAATGAGCGCTCGCAGCACAAGAACAAAGAGCGCGCCATGAGCATGTTGCGTTCGAAACTCTATGAATTCGAAATGGAGAAGAAGCGCGCCGCCACCAAGAAAATCGAAGACTCAAAGCTCGACATCGAATTCGGATCGCAGATCCGCTCCTACGTGCTGCAGCCGTACCGCATGATCAAGGATCACCGCACCAAGACCGAAGTCGGTGACGTGGATCGCGTGCTCGACGGAGACTTACAGCCGTTCATTCGGGCATATCTGCTGGCCCGGCGCGGAGAGAAGCAGTGAAGAAGGCGCTGAACAGAACTCCACCGCAGAGTGCGCTGAGGGCTCAGAGGAAAATCAAACTTGGTCCTCGCTTCCTGCGCGCGTTCGAGTTCGCCGCCGAGAAGCATAAAAACCAAACGCGCAAGGCATCCACCATTCCCTATATCACGCACCTGATGGGTGTGGCGTCCCTGGTTCTTGAGGCTGGAGGCGACGAAGAGCTTGCCATCGCTGCACTGCTGCACGACGTGGTCGAGGACTGCGGCGGTGCTCCCATGCTGAAAGAAGTTCGACGCCGGTTCGGCCAGCGCGTCGCCAAAGTGGTCGAGGGTTGCACCGACGCCGACACCTACCCCAAGCCCCCGTGGCGCGAGCGCAAGGAAGAATATATTCGTCATCTGAAGGCTGCCGACGCCGATACGCAGCTGGTTTCAGCTGCCGATAAGCTCAACAACGTTCGTTCCATTGTCAGCGACTACCGCGCAATCGGCGAATCTGTCTGGTCACGGTTCAACGGTGGACGCGAAGGCACTCTTTGGTACTATCGGACTTTGCGGGACGTATTTCTCCGCCGCAAGCGGAATCGCATCACTCGCGAATTGGAACTGGCGGTGAGCGAACTAGAATCGCTTGCCCGAGGGAAAGCAATCTCCCACGGCAGAAGCTCCAAACCCGCCGTTGAGGTGTGAATCTATGGCGCGCATGATCGATCAAATCCGCGCTTCGAAGCTGCCCTCGAACATGATGCAGTTTGCCGCGCGCGGGGCCCTGCAGGTACCGGCGGCCGAGAACATTGAGATCCTCGTCTATCTAGCCCGGCACAACCCGGTATTCGGCGAGTTGGCCCGCATGACCCTGGCCGGATGGGACGAAAAAGCATCGCTCGCCGCCGCGTCCGATCCTCAGACACCGCGCGAAGTGCTGGACTATCTTGTTGCACCCGACAATTTGCGACCGAGGCTGCTGCCCGCGCTGCTGGAGAATCCCACGATCTCAGAAGGACAACTGGTCAAACTGGCAATCGGCGCTTCCCGCGACTCCATTGAGGCGATGCTCAAGAGCCCCCGAGTGCGTTCGCTAAGCGGCGTCATCGCGACTCTCCGGTCCAACCCCTATTTGAAAAAAGAAGAGGCTGAGGAGTTGCGGAAGGTATCAAGCGCCAGCGCGCCTCCCGTTTCTCCGCAGGATGACACGCCCCCACCAGCCGAGGATGAGACAGTTGATCCCGCGACGGACACTCCTGCTTCGCCCGCAACTGCTAGGACTGGCGACGAATGGGCCGACGACGAAGCCTTCTCCGCCTATCTGAAGGAACACGAACACGCCATTGCTGCGGAAGGTGACAAGCCTTTCCAGGCGATTGGCGGAATCGTCGAACTCCTGGGGGAGGATTACTTTCCCGTGGTGGATACCGCTGAGGCCCCTGCAGCAGCGACGCCTGCCGCCCCAGCCCAGCCGGTCGCGCCAAAGCCCATCGCCGCCAAGAAACCGCAAGTCGTCGTGCGCGAGAACGCTCTCCAGAAGATCAACCGCCTCGACGTGAAGGGCCGCATCCAGTTGGCGCTCAAAGGCAACAAGGAAGAGCGCTCGCTTCTAATTCGCGACGGCACAAAAGTTGTGGCTCTGGCTGTGTTGGAAGCTCCCAAGCTTTCGGACGGCGAAGTGGAGAAATTTGCCAGCCAGAAGAACGTTTTGGAATCGGTCCTGCGCCAGATTCCCCTGAAGCGCCGCTTCATGAAGAATTACAAGGTGGTGCGGAACCTGGTATCGAACCCGCGCACTCCCCTCGACCTGGGGCTGGGCCTGATGAAACACCTGTTGAGCGCTGACCTGAAAAACATCTCCGGCAACAAAGAGGTTTCGGAGACGGTCCGCAAGTTGGCGCTGAAGATGTACAAGCAAAAAGAAGATCAGGCAGCTAAGAAGTAGCCGGCACGATTTGAGAAGATGACGCAGCCTGATCCCATCGCCGACCTTCTAAGCCGCGCGAAGACCATCGCCGTGGTCGGCTTATCGTGCAATCCATTGCGTCCCAGTCACGGTGTCACCGCTTACATGCAGGGTCACGGATATCGCATCATCCCGGTCAACCCGCATATCGACGAATGCCTGGGCGAGAAGGCCTACGCTTCACTGCCCGACGTGCCCGAGAAGATCGACATTGTGAATATTTTTCGCCGTCCGGAGTTTGTCGAGGAGATTGTCGACCAGGCAATCCAGCTCAAAGTTCCCGCGATCTGGATGCAGGAAGATGTAGATCCACCAGAAGGCCGCCGAAAAGGCGCGCCAGGCTGGGATCTTCGTCGTTATGGATCGCTGCATCCTGAAAGAACATCACGCGCGATTCCGGTGAGGCGCGAAAGCCCTGAAGAGAGCATTGCCGCATTAGGAGGCGTCTTGGATCACGACATCGCTCTGCCGCCCGTCGAACCAATTGCTCCCGCGCGAACCAGCCCCAAGCCCACAGCCGTCGACCCTCCGCAAAGTATTCATTGGCAAAGACGGACTCCGCGCCGGCTGGAGCCTTCTCATCTTCATCGCGATCCTTGCGGCTCTCGCTTTTTGCGTGAACCTCGTCGTGCACAGGCTGTATCCGACGTCTGCGAAGAGCGCCCAGGGCGTCGAGCAAGCGATGTCCAAGCCAGGTTACTTATTGGCCGGCGAGGCCAGTCAGTTTCTCCTGATCTTATTTGTTACCTGGATCATGTCGAAAATCGAGCGTCGCCCCAACTCCGTGTACGGCCTGGGCGACCGCCGAAAACTCGCGCACTTCTTGGCTGGCCTGGCTTGGGGATTTGCTTTTCTCTCGCTGCTTGATCCTGACACTCTGGAAGACCGGACTCCTCGTCTTCGATGGCCGCCTGCTCTTTGGCAGCGACATTCTCCTCTACGGAGCCGTCTGGCTGCTCGGCTTTCTCATGGTTGGCCTGTTCGAAGAGTACGCCACTCGCGGCTATGTCCAGTACACGCTCACTCGCGGCCTGGCGGGCTTCTACCAGTGGGCTTTCAAAACGCGTCACAGCACGGCCTTGGCGCTTCTGGACTTCGGCCCTCGTTTTTTCTTTCCTCTTCGGGCTCAGCCATAACAGCAACCCCGGTGAATCTCCCATCGGAGTGGTTGCTGCTGGGCTGGCCGGAATGGTTTTCTGTTTCGCGCTGTGGCGTACCGGATCGCTATGGTGGGCCATCGGCTTCCACACCTCGTGGGATTGGGGCCAATCCTTCCTCTATGGCGTCGCCGACAGCGGACTGGTGGTCCAGCATCATCTTCTCGCCACGCATCCGGCAGGAAAGCCCTTGCTGAGCGGTGGAACCACTGGCCCCGAAGGCAGCGTATTCATCATCGCCATCTTGATCCTCGCCAGCCTTATCATCGTATTCACCTTGCCTCGCGGGCACTATGGCGACACGCCAGAGAGGGTTGCCTAGGAACTCCAGAGGACAAAAAAAGCCCGGCAGGAACGCTGCCGGGAATATCCACTGCGCGGATGCGATGGGTCAGTGTCCGACTCCTACAAAGACCACGCTTGCATCGTCGCGCACGCCATAACCATTCGCGAAGGAGCGTACGTCGTCCACTATGCTAACTGCCGACGCTCCCGGTTTCATCGCATGCTCTGACAGACGGCACAGGCCGTACTCTTCCTCGTTCGCGTTCACCGCCTCGGTAATTCCGTCGCTATAGAACACAAGCCGCGATCCTTCGGAAAGGGTAACGCGGGTCTCCGAATAGTCTCCGCAACTCAGTCCGAGCGGCAACCCGCGCTCCGTGTCGAGAAAGTGTTCGCCCTGATCGTCGATGAAAAGTGGAAGCAGGTGCCCCGCATTGGCAAATACCAGTTCGCGTGTCGCTGGATCCAGCACCCCGTAGACCATGGTCACGAACTTGCCGGCAGGGAAGTCGTTCACCAGTAATTCATTCAGTCGGGTCAGCACTTCGCCGGGAGTGCAGCAGGCTTCGGCCAGGGACCGAAACACGCCGCGCGTAGCCGACATGAGCAGAGCTGCCGCTGTGCCCTTGCCAGAGACGTCCGCCAGAACCAGTCCCCAACGACCATCCGAAAACGGGATGAAGTCGTACCAGTCACCGCCCACGGCGCGCGCCGGAACACTGAGACCAGAAATCACAAAGCCGGGAATATACGGAGAACTTTTCGGCAACAGAGCCTGCTGGATGGCACGCGCTTCCTGTGCCTCGCGATCGAGTGCGACGCGCTCCGCCCGCTCCGATTGCAACTGCCGTGCGTTGTGGACCGCTACCGCAACGTGATCGCACAATGCTTGCAGGATCCTCAATTGCTGGCGCGGGAAGGCGTCGACCGCGGGATGCGACGCCGTGAACACACCCACCAGTCGCTCTCCGACCCGCAGGGGAATCGCAACTTCCGAGAGCGTCGCGTGCTCACAGGCGATGTAATACTCGTCCTTGCGTACGTCGGGGGCATATCGTAGTTGGCCCGTCGAAGCAACGTAGCCGACCATGCCCTCGGTTCCGATCTTCAGCCGGAATCCCTTCTGGTGAAGGGTGCAGCCGCGCACTCCAGCCATCACCATCTCGTGATGGACCTCGTCGTGCAAATAAACGCTTGCCTCCACACATCCAAAGGACTGGGCGACATCGTTTACAACGCTTTCGATGAGTTGATCGAGATCGAGAATCGACGCAATCTTCTGCGCAGCTTTTTGCACACGCTGCAGATCTTCTACAAGATCGGGAGGCAGAGTACGAACGGGGAAAATCTCACTGCCAGCGGCACTGGGAATCGTAGCCATGAGATATAGTCCTTCACACGCCTGATACAAAATGAGATGTCGCGCCGCGCCTCTACGATTCTTTCTTTGGCGCGGTTGGACCAGCTTCGCCGGCCCGAGACCGTTGCCGTTTGATCTCGTCCATGCGTTCCCGTATGCGCTTTTCTATACCTTCATTCGTGGGACGGTAGTAGACGCGGTCACGCAGATTGTCGGGCAGGCATTGCATGTCCGCAACTTTGGCATCGAGGTCGTGGGCATACTGATATCCGTGACCGTAGCCCAGTCCCTTCATCAGCTTGGTAGGAGCGTTGCGTAAATGCAACGGGACAGAATCCGCCGCGGTCTGCTCGACATCCTGCTGAACGTCGCCGTAGGCCGTGTACAGCGCGTTCGACTTTGGGTGCGACAGAGAGGTATACAACCGCTTGCGCCAGCGCCAGATTGCCTTCAGGCATGCCAATAAAGTCGACCGCATCGCGGGCCGCCATGCATAACGAAAGCGCGTTGGGATCGGCCAGTCCAATATCTTCCACGGCCATGCGCACCACCCGCCGCGCCACATAGAGCGGATCTTCTCCGGCTTCGAGCATCCGCCCCAGCCAATACAAAGCCGCATCGGGATCGCTGTTGCGCACGGACTTGTGCAGAGCGGAAATCAGGTTGTAGTGCTCTTCGCCCGATTTGTCGTAAAGCAGAATGCGTTTCTGCAGCGCGTCGCGCACGATGTCGTCGGTGATCTCCATCTCGCCTTGCGCGTTCTTCTGTGCCAGTCCCGCAGCGACTTCCAAAACGTTGTAGGCGCTGCGCGCGTCGCCGCTGGTGTAGCTGGCGATCTTCTTCAGCACATCGTCCGAGGCCGCCAGATTCTTATCTCCCAACCCGCGTTCGTGGTCGGTCAAAGCCCGCCTGAGCAGGAGCACGATCTGCTCTTCCGTCAGCGGCTTCAGCACATAAACTCGGCAGCGCGACAACAGCGCCGAGTTGATCTCGAACGACGGATTCTCAGTCGTCGCTCCGATCAGCCGAATATTCCCCTTCTCCACGTGCGGCAGGAAGGCATCCTGTTGCGCCTTGTTGAAGCGGTGAATCTCGTCGATGAAGACGATCGTCCGAGTGCCGTATTGCCGCGCACGCTCCGCGTCGGCCATCACTTGCTTAATCTCTTTAATCCCCGCAAGCACGGCGGAGAATTCGATGAACTCCGCCTTGGTCAGGTTCGCGATGATCTTGGCCAGCGTCGTCTTGCCAGTGCCCGGCGGTCCCCAGAAGATGAGCGATCCCGTGTCGTCGCGATCAACCTGCGTGCGCAGTGGCTTGCCGGGGCCGATCAGGTGCTCCTGGCCCACATATTCCTCGAGCGTGCGCGGACGCATGCGATCTGCCAGCGGCCGCGTCGTATCGGCCGCGCTGCCTGCATTCGGGATGGGCTGGAATAGACTCACGGATGTCTTGCAAAGGCGCGACTTTTAGCTTAACTCATTCCGAACAAGGGCGATCAAGACAGACTGCCGGTGTCGTTGTCGTCGTAAGTTGTTGAGTCTTCGTGTAACCCATTGATAACTGGTAGGACGCCCCTGGAAAGCCGTAGGCGCGTAATCTCGCCGCGGACGGGCCTATCCCTAGTATCGGTGGAGATCGTCGCTGCTAGGGCCGTTTCCGGCTCAGGAAATGGCATTGTAGGCGACGATCGGGCTCGTAAACTGGGGTTGGGCTGTTGATCCCAAATATACGTACAAATATGGAGTCGTATTTGTATGTACAATCGGGCTACAGCGCGACTTCCTTGGTCGCATCTACAAACTGGAGTGCCGGCGCCGCGGGTAAGGCCCCGATCTCCGCCGCGTACCGATAGAACAATTGCAGGCCGTCCAGGCATCCGGCGTCCAGCTGGTAGTGAATGTTCTCAGTCAGATAGCTCCGCACATCAGCTTCGGTCAGATCAAGCCGCGGAGCCCATTCGCGGGTAATCTGGTTGAGGCTCGCAGCTTCCAGCCCGTGGTCCCGCGATTTCTGAAAGACCACAGCCAAATCCTGCGATGGCGAGGTTTCGCGCAAAGCCTCTCCGCGAACCGCCCAGAACGCGAACACAAACGGCTTCCCGGTGTGTCGGATCCATTCTTCCGCCAGGTCAAGCGTGTGGTAGCGCTTGCGATCGATCTTCAGCGCCGGATCACCGATCAGCAATCCGGCATCATGCTCCGCCAGCATCGCATCGACGTTCGGCGCCATTGCCGTGAAGTTCCTTCCGCCGCCCAGCCACTTCTCGAACAGAACCTTCGTCAGCGCCACCGATGTCATAGACGAAGTGTCGAGCGCGACCGTCCGAACCTTCTCGATCGGAACCTTGCTGACCAGCAGGATCGATCGCACCGCCCGCCGCGAAGCAATCGCAACGTCGGGCAGCACCTGCAGTCCGGGGATCTCGGCATACGCCGCCGCCGGAATGATGCCGATGTCGGCCGTCCCATCCGCCAACGCCCGGGCGCATGCCGAGGGCAAAGTGTATGAAATATCGAAGTCGCGTCCGGCGTCCCCGTGCTCAAAATCCCACATCAGAGGGGCTGTATTCAGGTAGGAAATGGCGGAAATACGGAAACGTCGCATTTTCCACAATTTTAACAAACCCATTGTGACATGTGACCTTGACACGCTTCTTCGCCGCTAATTAGAGTCCGCTCGGAGTGCATTTTGTCTAACGCCGCGGTAATCACCAGCTGCCAGTCATGTCCTCGAGTGGTTGGCCATCTCGCTGACCCCCGGCCTTGGGCCGACAAAGTCGCGCAAACTGGTCGAGCACTTCGGTTCCGCCGAAGCAGTCTTCCGTGCTTCGCTGACCGAGCTCGAGGCCACTGGCATTCAAGCCGTTTCCGCGCAGTCGCTGGCCACAGGCAAGTCTGCGGAACTCGGCGCGGGAAGAGATTGCGCAGGCCGCCGCAGCAGACATCACCCTGCTGTCGATGGACGATCCCTGCTACCCGCCACGCCTCAAGGAAATCTACGATCCGCCGCTGATTCTTCGAGTGCGCGGGAATCCCGAGGTACTGACCAAGCCCGGCATTGCGATGGTAGGAACGCGTCATCCTACGCCCTATGGTTCAGGCATGGCCGAGCGTCTGGCATGCGACCTCGCCGCTCAAGGCCTGGTCATTATTAGTGGCATGGCGCGCGGCGTCGATACCGCCAGCCATCGCGGTGCGATCTCCGCGAAAGGCAAGACGGTCGCGGTGTTTGGCACGGGTGTCGACGTCATTTATCCGAAAGAGAACTCGCGACTCTCCGAACAGATTCTGGCTCTTGGCGGTGCGCTGATCTCCGAATTTCCGTTGGGAACATTTGCCGCGCCACAGAACTTTCCCATCCGCAACCGCATCATCAGCGGAATGTCGGTCGGTGTACTGGTCGTCGAAGCCGCGGAATATTCCGGCACGCGCATCACCGCTCGCTGCGCGCTCGAGCAGAATCGCGACGTTTTCGCCGTGCCCGGCAACGTCACCAACAAGAATTCCTGGGGACCGAACACACTTATCAAGCAGGGCGCCAAGCTGGTCGCGACCTGGGAAGACGTGTGGGAAGATCTCCCAACAGAAGTACGACTTGCATTGACTCCGCCCGCCTCGCCTGAATCCTCGGGCTCCTCGTCCGCATCTCTATTCCCGGACGAAGGGCTCCCTCCTCACGAAAAGCGAATCCTGAGCCTGCTGAAAGCCGACGAAGCCACGCACATCGACGAAATTGTCGAGCGCCTGGAGAACGATCTGTCGTCTTCGGAAATCTTCGCCGCCCTGTTCGAACTGGAACTGGCGGGCAAAGTCAGGCAAATGCCGGGAAAGAATTTTGTGAAAAGCTTTTAGCTGCTAGCTCCTGGCTTCTAGCTGAGCCTCGTGAAAGGATGGATCGTCGATGGAGGACTTCAAGAACTTGAAAGTTTGGGACAAGGCGCATCAATTGACGCTGGCGATTTATCAAAGCGACGCGCGGATTTCCGAGAGATGAAATCTATGGACTAACCAGTCAGATACGGCGTGCGTCCGCTTCCATCGGAGCAAACATTGCAGAGGGATGCGGTCGGCGGTCAGATGCCGAGACTGAAGCGATTCGTTCAGATCGCGCGGGGCTCGGCAAATGAACTGGAATATCACCTGCTTCTTGGCGAGGGACCTCCAGCTTCTGTCGGGTGAGGAGTTCAGAGATTTGGAAGAGAAAACCCTTGAAATCCAACGCATGCTGACCGCGCTGACCCAGCGTCCAGGGCGGCCAGTTTTAGCTAGAAGCTAGCAGCTAGAAGCTAGAAGCTTTCCGCCCGGTAACTTGTTACCCGCTTGACATTCGTGCTAGCTTCGAAACGGACTCCAGCGAAATTGAGGATACATTGTCAAAAGGTTTAGTCATTGTCGAATCGCCGACCAAGGCGAAGACCATCCAGAAATATCTGGGCAAGGGCTTCACGGTCGAGGCCTCGCTCGGCCACGTGAAGGATCTGCCCAAGAGCACTCTGGGCGTGGATATCACGAACGACTTCGAGACCGATTACGTCGTCATCCCGGGCAAAGAAAAGGTTGTGGCCAAGCTGAAGAAGCTGGCGGCCTCGGCCGACTCCATCTATCTGGCGCCTGACCCGGACCGCGAAGGCGAGGCCATTGCCGCCCATCTGGCGTTCGAACTCGACGGGAATGGCAAAGGAAAGAAGAAGGCCAAGAAGCTGAAGAAGGGCGAGGAAGCACCTCCTCCGCGCATTCAGCGCGTTACCTTCAACGAAATCACCAAGCGCGCCGTGCAGGCCGCCTTCGAACATCCGCGTGCCATCGATCAGAATCTGGTCGACGCGCAGCAGGCCCGCCGTGTGCTCGACCGGCTCGTGGGATATCAGGTCTCTCCGCTGCTATGGGATAAAGTCCGCCGTGGCCTTTCCGCCGGACGCGTGCAGACGGTTGCGCTGCGTCTGATTGTCGAACGCGAACGCGAGATCAAGGCGTTCCAAAAAGTCGAATACTGGACCATCGACGCTCACCTCGCTGCCAGCAAGCCACCGGCGTTCGACGCGCGCTTCGTCGGCAAAGGCGAAGAGAAGGTCGAAGTCACCAACGGCGAGGACGCCGAGAAGATTCGCGCCGCTCTGGAAACCGCCGACTGGGTCGTCCGCTCGGTCGACAAGAAAGAGCGCCGCCGCAACGCCGCGCCTCCATTCACCACCAGCAAGCTGCAACAGGATTCTTCGCGCAAGCTGCGTTTCAGCGTGAAGCGCACCATGATGATCGCGCAGCGCCTGTATGAAGGCGTCGAACTCGGTGAAGAAGGACTCGGTCGGTCTCATCACCTACATGCGTACCGATTCGACCCGCGTCGCGCCTGAGGCGATCCAGGAAGTGCGCGAGTACGTCGGCAAGGAATATGGTCCGACCTACCTGCCGGAAACACCCGAACACATTCAAAGAGAAGAAAGACTCGCAGGGTGCTCACGAGGCGATTCGTCCAACTTCGGCGATGCGTCATCCCGACCAGATCAAGCAGTACTTAAAAGAAGATGAGTTCAAGGTCTACAAGCTGATCTGGCAGCGCTTCGTGGCTTCGCAGATCAATCCCGCGGTCTTCGATCAGACCACGGTCGACATCGACGCCAAAAATGGCAACGAGGTCTTCTGGTTCCGCGTGACCGGATCGGTGCTCAAGTTCGACGGCTTCCTCCGCGTCTACGAAGAATCCAAAGAAGGCAAGGACGAAGAAGACGAGGAACTGAAGCACAAGCTGCCCGCGCTCGAAGCCGGACAGAAGCTTACGCTCAAGGAACTGAAGCCGGAGCAGCATTTCACCGAGCCGCCTCCGCGCTACAACGAAGCGTCGCTGGTGAAAGAACTCGAAGAGCGCGGCATCGGGCGCCCCTCAACCTACGCCGCGATTCTCACGCACCATTCAGGAGCGGCAGTACGTGCAGAAAATCGGCGGAAAGTTCTCTCCGACCGAGATTGGCCTGGTCGTCACCGATCTGCTGGTGGAAAACTTCCGCGATATTTTCGACGTGCAGTACACCGCGCGCCTTGAAGAAGAACTCGATCGAGATCGAAGAAGGCAAAGAGAAGTGGCAGGACACTCTCGCCGACTTCTACAAGAAGTTCCTGAAAGATCTCAAATATGCCGAAAAGCATATGGAGAACATCAAGCGGATGGAGAAGCCCACGGACGAGAAGTGCGAGCGTTGTGGCGCGCCGCTGGTCATCAAGTGGGGCAAGCACGGATCGTTCTACGCCTGCAGTACTTACGATAAGGAAAACAAGGACACCTGCACCTTTACCAAAGAAAATCCCATCAACCTGCCCGATCTCGATTCGGCCGATGTGCAGGAGACCACGCAAGAGGAATACTGCGAAAACTGCGGCCGCGTGATGGTACTGAAGCGCGGACGTTTCGGCCAGTTTATGGCCTGCACGGGATATCCCGACTGCAAGACCACGCGCCGTCTCGACCAGGGAAAGAAAGTTCCCGATATTCCGCTGGACGAACTTTGCCCGAAGTGCGGACGCAACATGATGATTCGCCACGGCCGGTACGGTGAGTTCACCACTTGCAGCGGATATCCCGAGTGCAAGTACGTCAAGCAGAACTTCATTGGCGTGAAGTGCCCCGAATGCAAGGATGGCGACCTCGTCGAAAAGCGCGCTCGCAAGGGGAACACTTTCTACGGCTGCGGAAATTATCCCAACTGCAAGTTCACTTCGGCGCACAAGCCGATCGCCGAGAAGTGTCCAGCTTGCGGCAGCGAATACTTGGTGGAGAAGAATTTGAAAGCGGGCCCGGTGATCGCATGCCCCAACAAGGAATGCGACTTCGAGCGGCCTGCACCACCAGCGGAAGCGGCGGCGACCACGGCCTAGGGCGGGCGTCATTTCCCGCGCAACAAGGTTTCTGCGATTCTGTGTGTCCCCTGGGTTTGAAATCTTTAACCACGGAGGACACAGGGGACTCAGAGTCTGGACAGCAGGTTCCTCGACTGCGCTCGGAATGACAGATCATCCTGGGGGCGTTTCACGAGACCCCGCAAAGTTCAATAAACGGAGACAACCATGGCCAAGAAACCGACTACATCCGATGCTCACCTGATTCTGGAACTCTACGATCTGCGCCGCGAGGCCGAGATGCGCAAAGCCCGCAACTGGTGGGCAGCGGAATTCTTTCCGCAGAGCGCCGACGATTTCCTGAAAGTCGCTTGGGCCGTGGGAACGCAGGAGAACGCATGGCTGCGCCAGGTGGGCGGTTACTGGGGCATCGTCACCTCGTTTGTTTTGCAGGGCGTACTGAACGAGGAACTGTTCCTGCAACCCGGTTTCAGCGGCGAACTGTTTCTGATCTATGCCAAGATTCATCCCTTCGTGAAAGACTGCGAGAGAAACTGAACGACCCCGACTTCGTTTCTCAATCTGGAGAAGGTCGTCACCCGCACGAAGTGGGGAAGAAATCGCCTGCAATTCATGATCAAGCGCGTCGAGACCATGCGGCAGAAGTTTGCGGAAAAGCAAGGCCTCCTAGACTCCTTCGGCAATCGCTGGTCAGATCATCGCGGGACGCATCTCCCGTGCGTGCAAATCACATCCGAGGCCACCAGCATCTGTTATCCTAATCGGCTGTGCGGATGATCTGGTGGTTTCTGATCCTGGGTGTAAGCACGCTGGTGGTAGTGTGCGTGGCGATCGCCCTGTACGTGCACTTGCGGCGCCACCTGCAGAAAGCGCATCCTTCGCACGACGCTCCGTTAAGTGAGGTCGAGCGCCCACACCAGCCCGAACAGCATTGAACGCTGAAGTTGGCTGCGATTTGGAGGTTCGCGTTATGGCAAAGTCGGCAATTCAAGTATTCTAAGCACTCCGCAGGAGCGGGCCCTCGAGGCCTCGCGCCAGGTTGCGCTCGTCGTGGGCGCCAGTCTGGTGGTGGCGCTGTGCGCCCGCATCACGATTCCCTTGATGCCCCTGACCCCGGTTCCGCTCACGGTGCAGAACATGGGCGTCTTGCTGGTCGGGATGATGCTGGGCAGCCGTCGCGGATTCGCGGCTCTTGCGCTCTATTTGGTCGAAGGCGTGGTCGGACTGCCCGTGTTCAGTCCGCACTGGGTCCGGGCGGAATCGCACAGTTGCTTGGCCCCACCGGCGGGTTCTTGATGGTGTATCCGTTCGTCGCTTTTCTTGCTGGCTACATCTTCGAGCGCGGAACGAAGAGTTTTGCGCGCGCTGCCGTTGCAGGATTCCTGGCTGAGATCCTGCTGTTCGCGGGCGGCTTGACCTGGCTCTACGTCTTCACGCACTCGCTGGCGAAGGCAGCCTACCTCGGCCTGTACTGGTTCCTCGCCGCGGAGGTCATCAAAGTGATGTTGGCCGCCGGCATCGCGACTCGCTGGAGCGTCGCAGCGCGAAGAGTCCACGTAAGCACTCAGGTAAGCGAAGTTCAGTAGTTGAATTCCGGGAGTTCAAGATGACAGTCGTATCCGAAACAAAAGCGCCGGGCAGCAGTGCCTCCGGTCAGGTGCGCGAGATTACCGTGGCTCACAGCCCTGATTCCGACGACGCCTTCATGTTTTACGGCTTGGCCACGAACAAGGTCCGCACGCCGGGCCTGCGCTTCACCCATACGCTCTGCGACATCGAGACGCTGAACCAGAAGGCGCGCGAAGGCGTGTACGACGTCAGCGCGATTTCCTTCCACGCTTATCCTTACGTCCAGGACAAGTACGCGCTGATGACCTGCGGCGGCAGCGTGGGCGAGGGCTACGGTCCCATGATCGTTTCGCCGCGCCCGTTTACAGCGGACGAAATCAAGACGAAGCGCATTGCGGTGCCCGGCACGCTCACCACCGCGTATCTCGCGTTGCAACTGTTTGCTCCCGGAGTCGAAACCGAGGTCGTTCCCTTCGACCAGATCATTCCGCAGGTGCTCGAAGGCAAGTACGAGGCCGGACTGATCATTCACGAAGGCCAGTTGACCTACGACAAGTCGGGACTGCATCGCATCGTCGATCTCGGCAAGTGGTGGGGAAAAGTGACCGGCCTGCCTCTGCCCTTGGGAGGCAACGCAATTCGTCGCGCTCTCGGTCCGGAGTTGATGCCCGCAGTTTCCGCAGCCCTGCGCGAGAGCATCCAGTACGGACTCGATCATCGCGAGGAAGCTTTGTCGTACGCCATGCAGTTCGCCCGCGATCTCGACACGCAATCGGCCGACAAGTTCATCGGCATGTACGTGAACGAGCGCACCCTCGACTACGGCCCCGACGGCCGCGAAGCCGTCCGCCGCCTGCTCGACATGGGCCACAAAGCTGGAATCATCGGACCGGAAGCGAAAGTGGATTGGGTGTAGGGGAAGCTTCTAGCTGCTAGCGAACCTCAAAACCCACGCAACGATGACCAAGATATACTTGAGCGCTGACGAACTCGCCGGTGCTTTTCCAGCCAACCTCCGACACGATGCCCTCGAAGCGGTCTCCTCATTTCCTGCTGTGAGAGCACTCAGAGAGACGTTTTCCGTCCGCGTTGGTACAGAACATGTGACCATACCGAATCGATTGCACCTCGATCCTACTTTCATCCACGTCGACTCCTTGACCTTGCTCCAAAAGGAAATTGTGGATTGCTTGCTTACCAGGCATACTGACGGATTCGTACGTCAACGGCATCTGGCTCGCATTGTCGGCCTCAGTCACACTTGGATTCCGCCCTTCGTCGTCCAGCTTGCAGGCGAGTATGTCGTAGAGATACTGAACGTCATTTATCAGAGCTTGCCGGCACTGGACACGGTTGTCTACAGAGAGTTCCTCTGCCACAATCCGGCGTTCCTGGCTCTGACGGGGCAGAGAATCGCATCCTATTGGGACTGCTATTATCGACACGAAAAGCGAGAAGAATATGTTGGCTTCAAAATTCTTGAGTTTTTCCGATCACTACAGCAGTCAGCGTAAGAAAAGCGCCTTTTCGGCGATTGTGTGTTACTAGCAGCTAGGAGCTAGAAGCTTGTCCCCCAAACTCTCCTCATCGACGCCGACGACACGCTGTGGGAGAACAACATCTATTTCGAGCGCGCCATCGCGCGCTTCATCTCGTTCCTGAATCATCACGAGTTCTCTCCCGAGCAGGTGCGCGAAGTGCTCAATGACGTGGAGCGCGATTGCATTGTGAAACACGGATACGGCCTGCACAGCTTCGCACACGCCTTGGTCGATACCTTCGAGCGTCTGAGCGTCGAACCCGTCACGCCTGAGCTCCACGCACAGATCCACAGCTTCGCGCACACCATCGCCGATCATCCGGTGGAGATGTTGCCCGAGGTTCCCGAGACACTTCAGTATTTGTCGCGAGCGCCATCGCCTGATCCTGATGACCAAGGGCGCGATCGCCGAGCAGACGGGCAAAGTCGAACGCTCCGGTCTGAAAGAATATTTCGTCGCGGTCGAAATCGTGGCCGAGAAGGATCCCGCAGCCTACTCGCGAGTGGTGGAAAAATACGAACTCGCGCACGATACGACCTGGATGGTCGGCAACAGTCCCAAGTCCGACATTAATCCCGCGCTCGCCGCCGGCCTGCACGCCGTCTTCGTGCCTCACGGCAACACCTGGATCCTGGAGCACGAAGAAGTCAATCCCGCTCCAGCGAAACAGAAGTTGCTCATCGTCGGCCGCTTCGCGGAACTGCGCGAACATTTCTAAAATCTCAACCACAGAGGACACAGAGGTCCACAGGGGAAGAGGCAAGAATTCCTCTGTGAACCCCTGTGTCCTCTGTGGTGAAGCCTTTACGCTGTAAAAGTATCCGCGTCCATGGCCCTCTGGTGGCGGAATCAGCTTCGTCACGATGTTTTCATTCTTGTCACTACCGCATCAAACTAACCAACACGTGCTCTCGCGCGCGCTATTTCCCGCATGTTACCCTCATCTTGCTCTGCGATCTGGCTCCCACTTCGTCCGTGGCGATACAGACCCACAATTTACGGCGGCTGTTGCACACGGTTGAGGCGCTTTCGGAACTCGGTCCCGCGCTCACGGCGGAGCGCGAGTTCTCGGAAACTTCGCGGCTCATGCTGTCTGCCATTATGGAAGCGGCGGGCGCGCGCGAAGGCGCGCTCTTTCTGTTCAACGACAAGCCCGCCATGCTGACTTCCGCCACGGCTCAGGGATTCGCGCTGATGCCCGAATCCCGGCCTTCATTCCTCTCCTTCCGAAACACGTGCACGCGCTCACCGCGGCGCGCGGTCCCATTGTGCTGAATTCCTCCACGTATTCCGTGTTCTTGAGTTCCAATGGCAACGTCGCGCCGGAATTGTTCAAGTGCCTCGCCCCTCTGAAGGCAGTCGGACGTCTGGCCGGAGTTGTCGCTCTGGGCCGCCGCCCCGGCGACGCGCTCTACGAAGACAGCGAACTCGACGCTCTCGAACTTCTCTGCAGCTACATCGCGCTCGCCGTTCAGAACCACGCTCTCACGCAGACGCATTGCGCAACGCGTCTCGGAAAATCTGCGGCTGATGGCTTCGCTGCACGGATTCTATGACAACGCGCTCGAAGCCTTCGCCACCGCCATCGACGTCAAGCACGTAAACATTCACGGACACTCGTCTGCGCGTGGGTCGCTACGCTGCCGCGATCGGCGAGGCCATGGGCATGGAATCGAGCGAAGTGGCAGCTCTGCGCAGCGCGGGATATCTTGCACGACATCGGAAAGGTTGCGGTCGATCGCCGCCTGTTCGGCAAGGCCGAGCGCGCTCAATCCTGACGAATTTCGCGAGATGGCAGACCATACCACCGTCGGCCATCAGATCGTCAGCAGCGTGCAGTTTCCCTGGCCGAAGATTCCCGAGACGGTGCGCTGGCACCACGAGCGCAGCGACGGCTCCGGCTATCCTGACAAACTCGGCCAGGACGACTTGCCGCATGGCCGTGCGCATCGTCGGCGTCGCTGACTCGTTCGATGCCATGACGAGCGCGCGTCCCTATCGCGGACCGCTTTCGGTGGGCAGCGCGCTCAGCGATCTGGTTCGTCTGGCTCCGGAAAAGTTTGATCCGAATGTGGTGCAGGGCCTTGCTGATTCAGGTTCGTCGCGACGCCGTGGGCAGCAGCCGCACGCCACTGCTCGACGCCATGTCAGTGAATATCGCGGCCACCGACATCGATCAGCTCGCTGCCACTTTGCAGCACAAAGTGTCGCGCGGAAAAATGTATCTCACCAAAGAGAGCGGCCACTAACCTCGCTCCTGACTTTCGCGCTCCGAACTCCTTGTCCTGCAATCATTTCCGCCCCTTGCGGGAATCACGCGACGACAGCAACTTTTTCTGCCGTTCGGGTTCATAATTAAAGGACCTGCCTGTCTGGGAGCTTTCATGAGATCCGGTTTTCTGCGATCCCGTTTTCTGAGATCCAGCGTCGGTAAGCTTGCGCTGTTTTTTCTGTGCTTGAGCCTCGCCTGCGCGGTTCCGCAATTGCTCGCCAAAAAGAAGGACAAGTCTTCCGATTCCGACCCGAACGAGCAGAAGCGCGCGGTGCAGGCCCTGAATCGCCTCACCTTTGGTCCGCGCCCTGGAGACGTTCAGCAGGTCATGGCGATGGGTGTCGACCGCTGGATCGATCTGCAACTGCATCCCGAAAAAATTTCTGACAGCGCGATCGAATCCCGCCTGGCTCCATTTCGCACGCTGCACATGAGCACGCAAGGAAATCGTCGAAGAGTTTCCCGACAATCAGATGATCCGGCAAGTCGTTGACGGCAAGCGGCCCATGCCTTCCGATCCCGCCAAGCGCGCCGTCTTTCAGGTTCAGATCGCGCGCATGCAGGAGAAGAAGGAAAGGAGGGAGCGGAACGTAGAAGCGGCGCGCCGACCTCACCCGCACCGGCTCCGGCCGCAGCCAACGATACTGCGAAGACCGCTGAAGAATTCGCGG
The DNA here is from genome assembly GCA_963788555.1 of uncultured Acidobacteriaceae bacterium. Lineage (GTDB taxonomy): Bacteria > Acidobacteriota > Terriglobia > Terriglobales > Acidobacteriaceae > Sulfotelmatobacter. The sequence goes on from CAWBHM010000015.1 coordinate 313,651, forward strand.
CCGCCGCAGCGCCAGCGCAGACGCCAGCACCGGCCGACAACAATTCGACGAGCACGCGCGACTCGATGACGGCGATCCAACGGCGCATGCCTCCAGCGAGATGTCCGTGGCTCCCGCAGAGTGCGAAGCCGACACCCGCTGACGAGGCGGAGGCCCGTCGCCGCGAAGATCGTCTCTATGCCGATTTGAAGATTCAGGGACTCATCGATCTTCCTCCCGACCAGCGCTACAAGAAAGTGATGGCGATGTCGACCGACGAGCAACTTGCGTTCGCCGATTCGTCTGCGTGGCAACAAGGGCGACGACTTTCTCGCCGGCATGGATCCCAAAGCAGAAGGAAACGTTGATGGCCATGAACAATCCGCAGGCCGTCGTGCTTGTCCGAACTGGTTCAAGCCAAGCTGATGCGCGCCATCTACAGCGACCGCCAGCTCGAAGAGGTGATGACCGATTTCTGGTTCAACCACTTCAACGTGTTCGTCGGCAAAGGGCCGGAACGCGTGCTGATCACGAACTACGAGCAGGATGTGATCCGGCCGCGCGCGCTGGGCAAGTTTGAAGATTTGCTCGTCGCCACCGCCAAGAGTCCGGCGATGCTGTTCTATCTCGACAACTGGATGAGCGTCGGACCGAATTCCATGCAGGCTCTCGGCATGCCGGCGCATCCGGTTCGTCCCAACGGGCCGTACGGGCCTTACGGTCGCCCACGCCGCTTTCCGCAGCAGCAGCCGAATCCGAACGCAAAGCGCAAGCAGGCGAACGGCCTGAATGAAAACTACGGCCGCGAGTTGCTGGAGTTGCACACGCTCAGCGTGAACGGCGGCTACTCGCAGCGCGACGTCACCGAGGTCGCCAAAGTTTTCACGGGCTGGACGATCGAAAAACCGTACGAAGGCATGGGCTTCAAGTTCGATCCGCGCATGCACGAGCCCGGCCCGAAATTCGTTCTGGGAAAAAAGCATCAAGCCCAAAGGCGAAGACGAGGGCAAGGAAGTGCTGCACATGCTGGCGACCAGCCCGCAGACGGCGCACTTCATTTCGCTGAAGCTCGGCGCAGCGCTTTGTCTCCGACGATCCGCCGCCCGCGCTCGTCGACCGCATGGCGAAGACGTTCGAGAAGAAGAAGGGCGACATTCGCGAAGTTCTGACCACGATGTTCCAGTCGCCGGAGTTCTGGGCGGCCGACACCTATCGAGCCAAGGTCAAGACGCCGCTGGAGTTCGTAGCATCCGCGGTGCGCGCCACTGGTGCCGATGTGGACGACGCCTTTCCTCTGGCGCGCCAGATCGGCAACATGGGAATGCCTCTCTATGCAGCACAGCCGCCGACGGGCTATTCCATGAAGGCCGACACCTGGGTGAGTTCGTCCGCGCTGCTGAGTCGCATGAACTTCGCTCTCGGGCTGACCGGGGGCAAGGTTCGAGGCGTGAAAGTCGATGCCGTGCAGTTGGCCGGAGGTCCGCCTCCGCCTGCGGATCCGACCGTTGCTCTCGCTACGCTGGAGGCGAAGCTGCTCGCCGGTGATGTGTCAAAGCAAACGCACGACTCGATCGTCGCGCAGATTCAGGATCCGGCGAAGAACATGGCGACCGATGGGCAAGACAGAGACGGGCAGAGAGAAAGGCCCCGCAAGGCAAGCCCAGGGGCCGCCGGACACAAGTACGATGGCCGGGCTGCTGCTGGGTTCGCCGGAGTTTCAGAAGAGGTAGCTGCTAGCTCCTGGCTTCCAGCTGCTGGCTAACCAGCGGAGGCCGAAAAGGGAAGCTAGTAGCGAGAAGCTAGGAGCTGTTTCCATGTCCATTACACGCCGCATCTTCCTTCGTAACAGCGCGCTCGCCGTCGTTGGCACGGCGGCGGTGCCGAGTTTCCTCACGCGCGCCGCATTCGGGGCGGTGGAGAACGGCGGCCGCACCAAGCGCCTGGTCGTCATTTTTCAGCGTGGCGCGGCCGATGGACTGAACATCGTCGTCCCGTACGCCGAACCGCAGTATTACGCGATGCGGCCCAGCATCAATATCCCGCGCAAGTCGGTGATCGATCTGAACGGCTTCTTCGGACTTCATCCTTCCTTGTCGGCGTTCCAACCGCTCTGGCAGCAGGGACATCTGGCGATCGTGCATGCCGCAGGATCGCCCGACACGACGCGTTCTCACTTCGATGCCCAGGATTTCATGGAAACCGGAACACCGGGCGTGAAGATCACGGAAGACGGATGGCTCAATCGCTCGCTCCATAGCATGCCGCCGGTGCAGCAGAATTCCCCGTTTCGCGCGATCGCGCTGGGGCCGTCTGTGCCGCGAATCCTCAGCGGTTCCGAGCCTGCTGTCGCGATGAATAACATCAATGACTTTTCGGTGGGCGGAAGAAATCCAAAAGCCTCGCCGGCTGCGAGCGCCTTTGAGGCCATGTACGACCACTCGTCCGACAGTGTGCTACACGGAACGGGCACGGAAACATTCGATGCCGTGAAGATGCTGAAGACCGCCGATCCCGGGAAATATAGTCCCGCTCCGGGCGCCAACTATGCCAAGGGACGCTTCGGGGATGGCCTGCGGCAGCTCGCGCAATTGATCAAAGCGAACCTGGGCGTGCAGGTCGCATTCGCCGACATCAGCGGCTGGGACCACCACGTCAACGAAGGCTCGACCGAAGGCCAACTCGCCAACGTGCTGACAGACTTCTCACAATCGCTTGCCGCCTTCTGGACCGATCTCGGCGATCTTGGCGAAGACACGGTCGTCGTGACCATGTCAGAGTTCGGGCGCACGGCTCGCGAGAACGGCAACCGCGGCACCGACCACGGCCACGCCAACGTCATGTTCGTTCTGGGCGGCCCCGTGAAGGGCGGCAAGGTGTACGGTCGCTGGCCCGGCCTCGACCAGTCCCAACTCTACGAAGGCCGCGACCTCGCGCTGACCACCGACTTCCGGCAGGTGATCGGAGAAGCCGTCGCCCGCCACATGGGAAACAAGAATCTGGCGAACGTCTTCCCGGGATACGACAATCAGCCCGCGAAGTTCCTGCGTTATCTCGGATGAGCGAGTGCGGCCTTCGGCAAACGCGCTCTAAGCGGCGAGTGATCGATCTCGCGCTGAGCTTGTCAGAGTATCTCCGCTGTGATGCCGCGTGTACTCGACCCATGCTTCGGCGGCAAGAAACGTAGTCGTGAATCCCAGCCAGAAGGCGATCCCGAAGAATTCGTGTGGCGTGAGCCGGCGGAAGGCGAAAAACATTCCGACGATTGGCCGCGTCGTGGCCACTCCTAATCCGACGCCGTAGGCCCGAATCATCCACTCGCGATGGCGCGCGACCTCTTTGCGCCGGATGTACAAGTATGCCTTGGTCAGGCAAATCAGAAAGACAATGGCGAAGAGCGTAGTCGCCGCGGTCTCATTGGGCCCGCCGATATTCATCGTGTAACTCATGATCAGTGCGGAGACTCCGATGATCAGGCCGCAGACGACCAACACTCTTCCGCTCCAGCGGTGAAACTGCAAATGCTTCTGACGTATGCTGGGCATGAACTGCAAGGGCGCGAGGGCGAGGAACAACCCGCCCGGCAGAATGTGGACCAGGGTCAGCGCCATGTGGCGCGCAAATCCGGCATCGAGCACCGCCGCCGGATTCGACTTTCCCCCAGACAAACTCGGCCACAGCAGAACCAGCGTGCGCCGAGTGACCGCCGCAATGCCGATCACTACCAGAAAAATGACTGCAGTCCAAACGAAGCGGCTTGCTGGTTTGGAAACAGACATGACAACTCTCTCCAACGAGCTGGAACGTCGCTAGATATGTAGACGGAACTGGAAGCCCTTTATTGTGGGCCTGGTCGTTTTCAAAGCGCTATATTTCGATCAGGACATCGCCGTTTTCAATCTTCAGAGGATAGACGGCGATCTTCGCATTGGCATCTTGGGTAGCTGCGCCGGTTTTGGGATCCCATGCCCAGCCGTGCCAGGGGCAGACGATCTTGCCGTTCTCGATCATGCCCTCGCCGAGCGGGCCGCCGCGGTGCAGGCAGACGTTGTCCATCGCGCTGTAGGTGCCGTTTACGTTGGCGACGCAGATGGTCTTCGCGCCGCAGGGGAACTCTTTGGCGGTGTCGGTGGCGGGGAGGTCGGATTGGGTGGTGAGTTTTGAGAACATGGCCGTTAGCAATTGGCACTTAGCATTTAGTCAGTCAGCGACATCGTGATTGCGAAACCCCAATTGGCTAAGTGCTAGTTGCCAAGTGCTGATGGCTGAGAGCTGACAGCTATTTCGGCTGCAGCGTTTGCGCGATCATGACTTGGCGCTTGAAGTTCTCGACCATGTTGGGATCGAGGCGGACTTCCGTGGGCTTCCTAGCCAGCGTCATGGTGTCGATCTTGTCTTGCAGTTTGAGCAGCGCGTAGAAGAGATTCTCGGGGCGCGGCGGGCATCCGGTGACGTAGACGTCTACGGGAACGATCTTGTCGACGCCTTGCAGCACCGCGTAGGTGTTGAACGGGCCACCGACCGACGAGCAAGCGCCCATGGAGATGACCCACTTCGGGTCGGGCATCTGGTCGTAGATGCGCTTCACGACTGGCGCCATCTTCAGCGTCACCGTGCCGGCAACGATCATGAGGTCGCTCTGGCGGGGGCTGGGACGGAAGACTTCCGAGCCGAAGCGCGCGATGTCGAAGCGCGAAGTGGACGAGGCAATCATCTCGATCGCGCAGCAGGCCAGGCCAAACGTCATCGGCCACACCGCCGACTTGCGCGCCCAGTTGAAGACGTAGTCGACCGTCGAGATCAGGAAGTTCTTCTCAAACTTGTTTTGCAACCAAGCCATGAATAGCCCTCGCGAAGCTCTACACAGGCAGTCTAGGTGGGGCTGTCGAAGGTGTCAACGGCTTCCCCTTCCTGGTTTGGCGTGTATAGTGGCGCGCCACTTCCGAGGCATAGCGCATGCCGACGCGGTCGCGATTCTCGGCCAGCCACTGGCTCAGGCGGGTCGGGCCTGAGGAAGGTCCCTCGGGCGCGAGCAGGTTGCTCATCAATCCCTGATATTCCTCCCTCGTGAGAATGGTGTCTCCCACAAACCACCCAGTCACAAGGGTCGCCAGATATGCCAACGGCATTGGCAGGTCAACGAGGCGCACCGAACGGCCCACTTGTCGAGCAATGAGCCTCACCAACTCTTCGAACGTGAATGTTTCGGGGCCGACTGCATCGAGCACAGAGTTCCCCGGTTGGTCCACGGCGTCAGCGACAAGCCGCGCCATGTCCTCAACGTAGATCGGACGAACGCGGTACTGGCCGTTCCCTGGAATGCCGAAGACAGGGAAGCGGCGAATGAACCATGCGATGTTGTTGATGAGTATGTCTTCCGTTCCGAAGATTACTGTCGGTCGCAGGATTCTGTAGAAAAGGCCGGAGTCGATTACGGCCTGTTCCAATTCAGCCTTGCCGCGATAGTACCCCAGAGGAGAGTCCGTCGATGGGTTCGCGATGCTGACGTGCACGATGCGTTTCACGCCGGCGTTTTTTGCGGCAGTGATCAGCGTGCGAGTGTTTTGAACGGCACTTTCGAAAGTAGACTCTTCCGCGCGGGAACCGCACCCAGTATGTATTGATGAGAGTGGATGTACCGCGAAGAATTTGGCTGAGCGTGTCGGGATCTTCGAAGTGATAGGGAAAAATTTCGACCCTGTCGCCGAATGGATTCTCCCGGTCGGGATGAATGGTCAGTGTTTGCACACGATATCCCCGATCGAGTAGTAGCCGGGTCGCGTACTTGCCGGTGTAGCTGAGGGCTCCTGTGATAGCGACTGTCTTGGTTGGACTGTTTTCCGGCATATGGTTTCCTCGATTCAGACTCCAGCGTCTTCCACCAGGTCCAGCGCGGCCTTCCGCAGAGGCTTCATCAGCGGCAATGCAGACAGGCGTAACAGGTTCACGAGGAGGCCCAGGCTCTTGTTCATCAGGCGTTGGGTCTTCTGCTGGTTGGGAGAACGGTCGTAGAGCCAGAACATGATCAGGGCCATCAGATAGAGCCACAGCAGATAGGGCAGGCGCGGCTGCAGGTCCGCCGGCACTTTGGCGTCGCTGCCTTCGAGGGCGATGCGCATGTGTTCGATAGCGCCTTCGCGGATCGTGCGGGTCTCGTCGCTGAAAGGGGAGAGGGGATCGGCGCTATCGGGGGCGTGGCGGAAGAGCGCGGCGCAGAACTTGCGGTTGGGTTCGAGGAGAGCGAGACGCGTTTCGAGGATGCAGCGGATGCGGTCCTTCAGCTTCTTGTGGCCCTCGAGCGCGCGCAGCACGGGCTCGTTGCTGTTGGATTGCATCTCGGCATAGAAGGCGAGCACGATGGCGTCTTTGGAGGAGAAGTAGTAATAGGCTCCGCCGAGGGCCACGCCGGCTTTGGCCGCAATGTCGCGCATGGTAGTGGGTTCGAATCCCTTCTCGCGGAACAGTTCCATCGCGGCTTCGTAGATCTTGCGGCGGGTATCTTCCGCGCGCGGCGTGGTCCTGGGTTTCAGGGACATGGGTTTCAGAGACAAGGGCTTGAGAGTTGTGGTCGTCATAGCAAGTACTCGCGAACGGTTGATACGGGCGCGTTGCCGGCGGGTAAGGCGCAGGGCTCGAGTTCCACCTGGCGCAGTTCGCCGGCAATGGCTTCCGGATCGTCCTTGGTTAGCAAGGTGGAGATGCGGTGGCGGTTGCGGGAGAGGGCTGCGAAGGCTTGGCGAGCCAGCGGCGCCAGCAGCGGATGCGAGAGGCGGGCCGCCCAGTCGCGGTACTCGACCATCGCGTAGAGAACCATGATCCACGCATGGTTGTTGAGGTAGACCGCGCCTTCGTCGCTGATGACGGCGAGATCGTCGCTGGTGGCAATCTGCTCGAGCTCGGGGAACAGGCGCCGGGCCTTGTCGGATCCGGCTTCGAGGACGGCGATGCCGATCCAGGAGCGCTGCACCAGGATCCAGTCTTTCAGGCGGCGGCAGAGTTCGCATTTCGGATCGTAGAGCACGTAGAGCTTCTGCATATGCGTACCTCCTTTGCTTCTTTGCTTGGCTTGCGTCGTTGCTTGCTTCTTGCTTGCGTCCTGCTTGCTTAGACCCGCTGTAAGCACTCAGCGGGGGATGGCGACCTTGAGCATGGCGTCGGGAGCAACGGGGGGAGTCGGCGACAACGGGTCGCGGCCGAGCCGAGCATTGCGGCGGATGCGGGAGAAGACGTAGAGGTTGAAGAAGTGCATGGCGCCGAGGATGAGCAGGACCATCCCCATCTTGTCGCTGAGCAGTTCGATGGCGGCGCGGGAGTTGTCGATGACGTCGGCGGTCTTCAGCGCGAGGGAGACGAATCCGATGTTGATGAGGTAGAAGCCGACCACTAGAAGATGGTTGACGGAGTCGGCGAGATCCGCGTTGCCGTGGAAGGCGTCGACCAGGAAGATGGCACCGCGCTTGTACAGGGTACGTGCGACCCAGACGGTGAGCGAGACGCTAATGAGGACATAGACCAGATAGGTGGTAACGATGAGGTTGTTGGCGGTCATGGTGTGAGCCTCCGGGTTTGAATGTTGAACGTGTTCAAAACCACAATAGCGCGGGAGGTGGATCGAGTCAAGGGAAAAGTTGAACACGTTCAACTGATTGAAAGCGCGAGGTTTCGATAGCCTTCAGGTGTTCGAGCTATGGAGCGATCGACGGCTGCACGGAACCAGTTATGGGCACCGCTTTGAAATTATCGAAACCGACTGTCGGGTACCACAGGCCCACCGCTTGGTTGCGATCGTTGATACCCGAGATGCTGGTTGAGATGGCTCCCGGTTTGTCGACTTGGGTGAACGCTCCGTTGGAGTAGATAAATCCATGGACCCCGGTGGAGTTCGAGAATAGCCCCGCCACTACTCCAAAGTTGTTAATTGACGTTGCAAGGGTATAGCCGGAACCGGGGAAGTCGATCGTCGTGAAGGTGCTGTTCTGGCAGAGGAAGGCATGAGGGCCGGTGTTGTTGATGACGTAGTATCCGACGATTGTGCCTGCGTTGTTGATGGCGAAGGCCGTCGTATCTTGCGCGCCAGGAAAATCCAAAGTTGTATACGTGCCCTTCTGATAGATAAAGCCGTCCGAGGCAGGATTAAAGAGTCCCTGTGGACAAACCGAGGTATTCGGGCAATAGCCGCCTACAATCATCCCCGTGTCGTTAATGCCATAGGCGGCCGTTGCGGCTCCGGTCATTGGGAAGGTGATCTTCCGTATCTTTCCGGTTCCGTAGTCGTAGGTATACCCGTACTGTCCAGTCTCGGGATTGCAGCCGTTAGGACAGTAGCCGCCAACAGCAACGCCATGAGCGTTCACACCGGAAAGATAGGAGTCGAGCGATCCGGAGGGCTCCGCGTTGATAAATGAGCTTCCGGTTTGGATGTACGCATGCACGCCGCCGGGAACTTGATAGTCGCCCACAACGTGAGACAGACTGATGGCCAGGGGAATGGTCGAAGTCGCACCCGGGAAATTGCCCGCCGGAGTGAATTGGTAATGCCAACCCGTCTGGGCCGTGAGAGCCGTGAGGCACAAGAGCAAGACGCCGAATGTATATCGCCCTTTCATCTGGTTCCCCCTTTTACCTCTTACCTCGATCAGTGCCAAGCAACCACGCGCCCGAGGCAACTCCCGGCGATTCCGGACGTGCAACTTGCATTTGGTTTCTGGCCTCCCACATATACGTGTCCGTTGATAACGGTCGGCACCATGAATTTGGTCGCCAAAGGGCCGTTCGCTATATCACTCCACTCGAAAGCGAACTGTTGGCCCGGCAGCGGTGGCACAGCTTGATAGGCGTAGAGCTTGGCGGGGCCGCTTCCGTTTCCGCTTGTGACCAGAATCCAGAGAATTGCATGCAACTGGTGGCGCGTAAGCCCGGCAGATAACTCCAAGAAGTCCCAAGCGAGCCGTTCCGATAATTCTGAGCAGGTTGCGCACAGTAATCTCCTATCGAACCGATTTACAGGAGCCCGAACTGCGCCGCACTAGTAATGAGGGAAGGCAAAAGCGAAGTAACAAACTGCGGGCAGAGTGTCCCTCAGAAGCCAGGCACTGTCAAGAGTGAAAAAAGCTTCACGGGTGGCGTGGCGCATGCTTTCGCGTCTTTTGCGGAAGGGTGGGAGGAACATTGCTGGCAGGGACGACGCTGCGGCTACTTCGGGGGCGGCGGCTGCATCCCTTCCGAGCGACCGAGGATGTTGAGGGTCACGTTGTTTTCATCGAGGATTGCCTTTTCTACTCTGGAAACAAACAGCTTGAATGCATCCTCGGCGGAGAGTGACTGGTATTCGTCCACACCGTTTTCGAAGCGGTATTTCTGCGAGAGCAGGTACTGCTCGGTGCCGCGAAAGTTTTGCCACTGTTCCTTGAAGTGAAACACGCCTTCGAGTGCAAGGATGAGGGCGACGATCAATCCAATGAGGGACGCGCCGATGGTGGCAACATGAATCGGAGTGCCGCGGAGATTGGGGCGTCCCAACTCACGTTACTCACAACTGGAATCAGCACCGCGCCGACGGCGGCGGCGGAGCGGTTTTGCAGGTGGCGCCGCTTCATCCGCCGCGCGGTGCGGTCGTAGTAGCCGAGGTAACCGGTCTGTCCGCTGACCAACCGGCTGTCGATGTACTCTTTAATTTTCGCTTCGATATCCGCCATTGCGTTTCCCCATCCGAAGAGTGCAGCCCAGTCTAGTCTTTATCCGTGGTCGAACCAAACCATAGAAATCCAGGAGCGGTTTAAGCGGACAATGGCGTGTGGCTGATCGATCACGTGCCGCCGGAGTTCTTGATCGTCACGACGACGTTGGGGGACGAGTAGGCATTTTGGTTGGGGGTGCAGACGTTTGCGCCGAGTTTCGCTCTGGCTGGACGGCCGAGGCGGCCGTCCCCACACAAGGCGTGCCCACATGCGGCCGTCGCCTCATCAAAATCAAAGGCCCCACCCTATCTCGCCAGAAAGCGGCGAGATAAGGATGGGGCACCCATTGCGAGCAAGAGCGATCGGCTCGTCCTCTTAGGGATTTACGATCTGCCAGATCACGCCGCAGAACAGGTCGCAGCCGGTGACGCCGCCGTTGATGGCGGTGCCGTAGAGGGCATTGGCTGTGGCGTCCCATGTGGGAGCACCGGTCGGATATCCGCCGTTCACTCGGTAGGTGAACTGGTAGAGTGTGGCCTCGGTCCAGGTGCCGCCCTTCACCGCCGGGGGAGAGAGCTTGAATACGGTTCCGTCTCCCGCGGGGTGCATGTTCTGGCTGCTGGTGGTGCCGTAGAGCTGGTTCGTCTTGTGATTCCAGGTGAGGCCGCCAACAGGATTGGTTCCGAAGTCCGTGCTGAAAGCGAAGAGAACGCTTTCTGTCCAGCTGGTTTTGGCTGGAGCGAGCATGTAGATGACACCGTCGCCGGTCGCGTCGCCTCCTCCGTTGGTCACGCCGTAGATGTCGCCGCCGGCATCAAGTACCAGACTGCCATTGGGAAAGCTTCCGGTCGTGGTGGAGGCGCCGAAGGAGTAGAGGATCGATTCGGTTCCGAGGCCGCCGTTGGTGCCGGGCACGAATTTGTACAGTGTGCCCTGGTTGAACGAACCGCCGAGAGAGGTGACGCCGTAGAGATTTCCGGTTGCGTCGAGAAGGATGGCGCCACTGGGCGTGCTGCCGTCGGTCAGATCGCCGAAGGAATAGAGAACGCTCTCGGTGTAGCTGATGCCGTTCTTGGTAGTCAGCTGGTAGACGGCGCCATTATCCCACGTACCGCCTCGTGACGTTACGCCGTAGAGAGTTCCTGACTTGGTAAGGGCAAGAGTGGCGAGGGGTGCCGGAAGACGGCCGTCGGCATTTCCCTTGAAGGCGTAGAGCTGGGACTCGGTCCAAGTGCCGCCTTTGACGGCGGGCGGAACCAACTTGAAGACTCCTCCGCAATTGCAGATAGGGTCGCCGCCAGCATAAAAGGTTCCGTAAAAGGCACCGGCCTGGTCGCGAACGAGATCAGAAACCGGGACGTATCCGCCGCTGCCATAGGGAACGAAGCTATAGAGAGTGGCGAGCGTCCAGGCGCCGCCTTTGACGGCTGGCGGGGACAGTTCGACTACGGCGCCGACTCCATTGGCTCCGCCGCCCCGGGTAGTGCCATAAAAGTTGCCCGCGGAATCTTCGAGGAGAGTTCCCTGAGGCCAGAAGGTGGTGGTCTCGGAGAAAGTGTAGAGAGTGGCCTCGGTCTCGGTCTGTGCGCTCGCGAGGACGCTAAAGCCAAGAATTATGAGCAGAAGGGCGGTGGTGAGAGTGAAAATCCGAAAGCGCATATCGTCTCCTCGAGCAGTGGCAGGGAGATTGGCCGCACGGTTGGGGGACCGCAATTCCGGCTAGTTGAACCGGGGCTAAATAGTAGTCAGGGAAGGATGGGCTTGGCAAGATGAAGAAATCTGCAACATTGGGGAGAGCGGTCTGGTTCATTTTGCGGCGGGGGCTCAGTGGGAATGCTGGCGGTGGAAAAGCATTTTAACCGCTGAGTTCGCAGAGAAAGGCCGCGAAGTACGCTGAGAAAAGCAAAATCATTTGCTGAGTGATTTGGAGGGATTCTCGTACTTCGATAAAATTGGATGTTCTGTGGATGCCCTATGACCTTGACCAAGCAACAAGCGCTGGAGATGTTTGAGTCCGATGACCTGATTGGCATTGGGATGGAGGCGGACGCGGTGCGGCGGAAGCTGCATCCCGAGGGCGTGGTTACCTACATCATCGACCGCAACATCAACTACACCAACTTCTGCACGGAGTACTGCACCTTCTGCGCGTTTTACCGGCCGTTGAAGGGACCGGCGGCGAAGGAAGGATACATTCTCGATTTCGATACGATTTACGAGAAGATCCGCGAGACGGTGGAACTGGGCGGGACGGGCGTGTTGATGCAGGGTGGGCTGCATCCGGATTTGAAGATTGACTGGCACGAGAAGATGCTGCGCGGGAATCAAGGAGCGGTTTCCGCAGGTGCATCTGCATTGTTATTCGGCGTCGGAGATCATTGCGATTGCGGAGTACAGCGAGCTGTCGATTCGGGATACGATTCTGCGCCTGCGGGATGCGGGGCTGGACTCGATTCCGGGCGGTGGAGCGGAAGTGCTGGATGACGAAGTGCGGTACAAGATCGCACGGCTGAAGTGCCTGACGGATGACTGGCTCAATGTGCACCGGACGGCGCACCAGATCGGGATGCGGACCACGGCGACCATGATGTTTGGCGTGGGCGAGAACTATGAAAATCTCGTCAACCACTTTCAGCGGCTGTACGAGTTGCAGGAGGAGACGGGCGGTTTCACGGCATTTATCCCGTGGAGTTTTCAGCCGCAGAATACGGCGCTGGGCGGCCGGCATTGGGACGAGGCGACGGCGGTCGATTATCTGAAAGTGCTGGCCATCTCGCGGATTTATCTTTCGAATTTTCTCAATGTGCAGTCGAGTTGGGTGACGCAGGGTTTGAAAGTGTGCCAGATGGGGCTGCGATTTGGCGGGAACGATGTGGGGTCGGTGATGCTCGAGGAGAACGTGGTGCGGGCCGCGGGCGTGACCAACTGCACGACGGAAGAAGAGTTGCGGCGGATTATCCGGGATGCGGGATTTCGTCCGGCGCAACGGGATACGTTGTATCGGCAGTATTTCTTGAATTAGTAATCAGATAATCTGAGAAAATCAAAATCCCCACCCTGTCGCACAAATCGCGACAAGAGTGGGGCACCCTCCGAATTCTATGAGTGCTTCTTCCATCGGGAAACATGCGGGGCCGGGGCCGAGTGGGCAGGCGGCGGTGGCCGAGCCTCCGTTTGCGGAGCGGGCGCGGACACTCGTGTATATGGGGCGGGTGGGAAGTTTGTCGACGCTGTCGCGGAAGCAGCCGGGGTTTCCGTTTGGATCGGTGATGCCTTATGCGCTGGATGAAAGCGGGCGTCCAATCTTTCTGATCAGCACGATGGCGATGCATACGCAAAATTTGAAAGCGGATCCGCGGGCGAGCTTGCTGGTGACGCAGGACAACGCCGAAGGCGATCCGCTAGGGGCGTCGCGAGTCACGCTGGTGGGAAATGTCGTGGGAGTACCAGAGGCGGACTTGCCAGCGGCACGGAATCTTTACCTGGCGCGGCATGCGAACAGCAAGTACTGGGTGGATTTTGAAGATTTTGCGTTTTACCGGCTGGATGTAGTGGACATCTATTACGTCGGAGGATTTGGCGTGATGGGTTGGGTGGCTGCGTCCGAATATGGCAGTAGCCAGGCGGATCCTCTGGCGGATGCGATGGCCGGAATCATTCAGCACATGAATGCCGATCATAAGGATGCGCTGGTGTTGCTGGCGAGGAAATTTGCTGGAATCGAGTCGCAGGAAGCGACGATGACGGCGGTGGACCGGCTGGGGTTTCATGTGCGAGTGAAGACTACTGACGGCATGCGCGGGGCACGCATTGCGTTCCCACGCGAGGTGCGGAATGCTGCGGAGACGCGGAGCGTGCTGGTGGAGATGGTGAAACAGGCGCGGTGAAGCAGATTCCTCCACCCCTCGCGTTCGCTCGGGGGGCGGAATGACAAGATTGAAATTGTTATCATAGAAGCGGCATGGCATTTCCTATCAAAACGTGTGCTGGCTGTGGGGAAGAGTTTGAGTTGAAGCCGGGCAAGCCGGGCTTTGCGAACCGATGTCCGTCGTGCAGCGAACCTGAATCGGATGAACCGGCAGCGAAGCGGGGGATGGACGCGGACGAGCGGAAGGCTTTAGCGGAAGCAAATGAGGCGCGACGGAAGGCGATGCGCGATTTGCTTTATCGCAAGGATAGCTAGGGCTCTTGATATTCGCGCAGCGGTTGGGAGTAGCGGATTTCTCGGCCCTCGCGTTGGCTCGGCGTCGGAATGACGAGAGCTAAGCACACGAGTTAGGTTTCATTTCTTTGTCTCCGCATCCGCCATGGGTACGGAAGCGGCCGGAGTGCTCCCCAGATTCTTCAGCAGGAAGACGAGCAGTTCTTCCAAGTGATCAAGATCAAACATCCCTAAACTTTTTGTCCCGTTGAAGACCTCGAAGACCGCAGCCATGGATTCGGGATCGCGCTGAACCTCCAAGGCTTTGTGCGCCGCCTGTTCGGGGGAGTCGGCTTCGACGTCCAGTTCCCATTTCACTCGGTACTTCATAAGGCTTCCTCCTGCGGCAATCGTGGACCTCATGCAACCGGCTGGGAGATCCATAACGGAGCCCTTATCCGGTGGTAGATCGCGATCGTTCGACTTGTAATTGACCCTGTTGCGTGTGGAGGGCGCCGACACTCAGTCGATCGAGAAGTGAGGCGCAGCAAGGGTTTTGGTGCGAGTGAGGGTTGCCGTCAGATTAAGAACGTACAGAGGAGGTATTGCAGACGATGTGGATTGCGCTGTCCTTGCGTGGCCACGGGGTCGGGGGTCCAACTCTGAATACCGCAGCGCTCGCAGCGGGCCGACAGGCTCGGCAGGAGGATGAGATTGCTGACGGGCGGGGCGAACTTGAAGCGAGGGAGTGACGGAGGAGCTAAGTTGACCGGCGCATCCGCTTCATTGAAGGCGGTCGCGGGCAGGTCCACAGGGGGAATCGTGGATGCGTACACCGACGCCGCGGACAAGAAGAGAACGAGGATCCAATGAAGTCGCTTCACGCTGCTGCCTTCCCAGGTCCCAGACAACGTACCTCCCGAGGCAGCCGGTGTCAACGGTGATCACAGACCGAATTGTGCGTACGCAACCGCACCTTTATTGTTTGAGAATCCAGGAGGTCATTTTGTCGAGGGCCACGGGAGAGATGGTTTCTCCGATCTGGGAGTATTCCGCAGGGGAGCCGGTTTGGGCGGTCTGGAAGAGATGGTTCAGGCCGGGCAGTTCATCGACTTCATAGTTCTTGTTGCCGCCTTCTTGCAGAGCTTTGCGAATTGCCGGGAGATTCTGGCTGGGGAGTACTTGTTTGTCGAGCGACCCGTTGATGGCAAGGACTGGGCAGGTCACCTTGCGGAGCGCGGTCGCGGGATCGTAGGTGAGGAAGTAGCGGAACCACGGGGAGGTGACCTGTTTGATTTGAGCGCCGATCTGGGGCTCGGGGACGTCGCCTGCCATCTTCTCTCTTAATTCCTTTTCGAGAACGGCTTCGTCTTTCTCTGTTTCAACCAGGGTGAGCATTTCTTTTTCTTTGGCGGCATTCTTGGCGGCTTCTTCGGGACTCTTGCCGAGAGCGACTGCGATGGCTTCACCTTGAGCGGGAAGAATCTGATCGCCGGGGACGCCAGTACCAGCCATCATGACGATGAATGCGACGTCTTTGTTGCGGGCGGCGACCATGGGGGCGATGACTCCACCTTCGCTGTGGCCGATGAGGCCGATCTTGTGGGGATCAATTTCGGGACGCGTCTTCAGGTAGGCGACGCCCGCTTCGGTGTCGGTGGCGAAGTCGGCCGTGGTAGCGGTTGCGAAATCTCCGGTGGACTTGGCTGTGCCACGATCGTCGGCACGGAGGACCGCGATTCCGTGGCGAGTGAGGTAGTCGGAGAGAACGAGGAACGGTTTGTGGCCGAGGAGGCTTTCGTCGCGATCCTGCGGGCCTGAGCCGGTGATCAGGACGACGGCCGGGAATGGGCCTTTGCCTTGCGGAATCGTCAGCGTTGCGGCCAGCGTGACGTTTTGTGCTTTGTTGTCGTAGGTGACTTCTTCGTCGTGGTACGGGTATGGCTTGATTGGATTTTGTGGGCGCTTGAGTTCGAGTTCTGCCTGATCTTTCGCGGGCTTCAGGAGGAGTGGCATGGTGCCGCCGCCTTGGGACCACTTGCCGTCGATGGAGGAGAGATCGGCAGCGATCTTGCCTTCAAAGACTCCGCCGATATTCTTGGCTTCGATCTTCAGCGAGGAACCGTCGCGGGTCACGGAGGTGGTGGGCAGTCCTTTCATACCCTGGTCGAGACTGTCTATGGTGGCGGTGAGGCCGTCTTCGGTGTTGAGGATGTGGAAGACGATGCGGAGTTTGAGGGCGCCGGTGTCGAGCGTTCCCATCCAAGCGCCGTCGATATCGGAAGGCTTCGCGGGTTTGTGCTCGGTCTTGATGGGGGCCGTGGCCCGCCTGAATTCAAGGGGCAAGGGCGTGGCTTGCGTCCAGGTGCCGATGAGTGTGTTTCCATCTGCAGAGACTTTGCCTTCGTAAGTGCCGTGTACGGTGGCGACGTCGAGGTTCAGCTTGGAGTCTTTGAGCGTGATGGAGTTTACGGGGATGCCGTTGGCTCCGGGCTGGTCGATGCTGTCGAGGGTAGCCTTCAGGGTGTTGTCGGGCGCTTTGGTGATGTGCAGAACCAAGCGGAGTTCGGTGCCGTTCAAACTGAGACTTCCTTGCCAGTCCCCGGCGATGTCCTGGGCGTGAGCGAAACTTGCGCCGACGACGAAGGTTGCGAGAATCAGGATGCGTTTCATACTGCCCTCCCTGGAGAGACATCCTCGAGCGGCCGAGTGCGTTGTGAAGCTAAAGTTGACCATGGCGCTCCAGTTGTTTGTAGAACTTGAGTGAATAGACTATGGGCACAAGCGCCGCAATCGAGATGGCTACGATTGACAGCCAGAACGGTGCGCGAAGGGTGACGGCGAGAAGGCCGAGTAAGCCTCCGACAAAGAACGTCTTGGCGGCGAGGCGGTGAGTGGCATTCCATACGCGTTCGTTGGCAATGGTCCAGGGAGTGCGAACGCCTATAAAGAAGTTTCGCCGCACTTTGCCCATGACGTTTCCCATGAGAGCGAACAGGAGGCAGACTCCGCCCTCCATTGCGCGGGTCACATCGAGTACGATTCCTAACCCCGAGATCAAGATCAGCAGCTGACCGTAGGCCAGCATGGCGACGATCATGATCATGATGTAGAGGTAGGTGGCCCGGAAGGAATCGACCTCAAACTTCTTTGGCGACAGCCACGGAATCATCGAAAAGACTAGCGTCGTACCCAGCATCAAGCCCGGTTCGTAGAGGACCAGCGACCACCGAGGGTTCCATCCGTTGGCGTGACCGGAGGCGTCCCAGTGGGTTGCGACGATGAGTGGCAGATGCGGGTAGGCCACAATCGTTCCCGCCAGCGTGGCCAGAATGACGGCTGCCGCGCCTAGATAATATTTCTGATTCAGGGTCAATGGATTCATCGTCATTTTGCGTCTTCCTCTATGGGTGTCTTCGCGCCGTACCTTTCATCCTTAGGGGAACCGTCGTTGCCGCGCATGAGGTCCATCGCCCAAGCCATCAAGTCCTGCACGACGGTGGTGTTCAGGGCGTACCAGATCTGCTGGCCGTCGCGGCGACTGATGAGCAGGTCGGCTTCTTTCAGAACCGCGAAGTGGTGCGACATGGTGGGCTTGGTCATGTCAAAACGCTCGGCGAGGTCTCCGGCGGTCATCTCGCCCCGGCGCAGGAGGCGGAGGATCTCGCGCCGCGTGGGGTCGGCGATGGCTTTGAAGGCTTCGTTGGAGGATGGGGACATAGTTAGACGGGTGTGTAATTAGATAACTATCGAAATATAGGGCCGCGGGATGTCTATGTCAAGGGCTTTTCTTTGGCTTCTTGTCGGCGGCCGAAAATCATTCACCACGAAGGGCGCGAAGGTACACGAAGGAAAATCGGAAATACGGTGCTTGGGTCGGGCCGCCTTCCGGGATAGAATGCATATGGCCGATCCTCACGGCCCGCTTGAACGCAACTTCTGGTGTCCCCTGACTGAAATTGTGAAGCCACATTCCTCATACCTGCTGATTCTGCTGCTGGGCGCCTCTGTCATGGCCCAAGTTGCCGCCACTGCTCCGGGGAAAGCGGCCGCGCGTGCTGAGATTGACGGCGTGGTCACGAAGGAGCCCGGCAGCGAGCCTGTGAAGAAGGCGCTCATTGAACTTATCGCCGAGAATCAGGCCGAGGGTGGGGACTATACGGCGGTCAGCGGTCCGGATGGCGGATTTCATATTGAGGGAATCGTGCCGGGTCGCTACCACCTTTTCGCAGAGCGCTCGGGATTGCTGGAAGTCGATAAGCACAGAGCTCGCACCGACGGGCGCGTTTTGACTCTGACGGCGGGGCAGGAACTGAAGGACCTGCGAATCCGGCTGCAGGCTGCGGCCGTGGTGCGGGGACGAGTGACCGATGAAGATGGAGATCCGTTACCCAACGCGCAGGTGGCCGTGCTGCGGCAGACGTTCGTTTCGGGGCGAAGCCGGCTGGAGCAGGCTGGGGCGGAACGGACCAACGATCTGGGTGAATATCGCGTCGCGGGACTTCCGGCCGGAAATTACTACGTGTCGGTGAGTCCGCCGCCGGACTTCCGAGAGCCTGATTGAGGCGGCGGGCGCAGCATCCGAGACGCACGCTACGACTGACAAGGCTGGCTCCCAAACGTCGTATCAGACGACGTACTATCCGGGGACAGCGGATCGCAGTCAGGCTGCGCCGCTTGAGTTGCATGCGGGAGACGAACTTCCAGTGAACTTTTCGTTGACGCCGAGTCCGAGCTTGAGCATTCGCGGGTCGGTGGTGAATCTCCCGCCGCGGTCGTCGGCGGCGATCATGCTGCAGTCGCGCGATTTCAGCCTGGTGCTGAATGGCGCGGAGATGCATCAGGACGGAAGCTTTGTGATTCGCGATGTGGCGCCGGGGTCGTACACGATTCTGGCGACGGTGGAGAACGGGTCGACACCGATGATGGCGCGGCAGGCGCTGCAGATTGTGTCGAACAATGTGGAAGACCTGCGGCTGTCGCCGCAACCGGGAGGCTGGGTTCACGGGCGACTGCGCGTCGAGAACAGGAATGGCGGGCGATTCGATCCGAGTCAGATTTTTCTCCAGCTGCGTTCGGCGGACGGGGACGACGATGTGGTGGGCGGGTTCAGCAGCGGGGACGGATTCTCGCACGTGGCGCATATGGGTGCGGACGGGAGCTTTGAGTGGAAGGGCGTTCCGCCGGGAAACTATTCTGTGCAGCTCGCGGGGGATGGCGGCGCGAGTGGCGATTTGTTTTTGAAGTCGGTGCTGAGCGGCAGTCGCGATTTGGGCGATGCGGGGATCAGCGTGAATGGCGGCGCGGTTGTGCTGGATCTGGTGGCGAGTGCAAATGGGGGCGTGGTGGATGGAGTCGTCGGTCGATGCGAAGGGGCAGCCGGTGGCGAATGCGGTGATCGTGGCTGTGCCGGAGTTGCGGCTGCGTGGGCGGCGTGGAGCGGTATCGCAAGACCGTCAGCGACCAGAGTGGACGGTTCACTCTGCATGGAGTGGAGCCGGGAGACTACACGGTGCTTGCTTGGGAGAGCGTGGACGGCGAGGCTTATTACAATCCGGAATTTCTGAAGAAGTACGAAGCTCAGGGAAGTGCGGTGCGGGTGGGCGAGGGGGATCGGAAGACGGTACGGGTCGTGGTGATTCCGGAGAGCGAAGAACAGGAATAGCGCCGGTCAGCGAAAGTCAAAAGTCAAAAGTCAAAAGTCAAAAGTCAAAATCCCCACCCCTTCGACTTCGCTCAGGGCAGGCTCTGGTCGCAAAGAACGCTACCAGCGTGAGGCACCCTAGTCTCTTTTAGTTTGTCCTACTTGCTCAGTTACCAGTGGTGAGTCTCCACGACTGGCGAATTGCTGTCGGCGGGTTTGCTTTCGTCGGCGTGGATCTTGCCGTCGTTCTCAGCGTAGAAGGAGCGGTGCTGGGCGTCGAGATTTTTCGGCGTCATGGTGAGCACGAAGTTGTCTTTCTTTGACTTGAAGCCGACGGTGTAGTCGCCGCGTTCGGGGTTGACCATGCGCTGGGTGAAGGTCCCACTATGAACCAACTGGGAGAGAGAGGTGGCGTAGTGGCCGTACTGCTTGTTAAAGACCACTTGGGCGCGCATGACGACGCGCATGTAGGCGAGGGCGGCCGCTTCGGAATCGGAGCGGGCGGGATCGCCGTGAAACTTGGGTGTGTAGGCGGGAGCGTTGGTGCTGCGGAGGGAGCGGCGCGGTGTCTTGGGCAGAGCATGCGGCCGAAACAAGCAGTGCAGCGACGAGCGCAAAATTGCGTCGATGATGTTGCAGCGTGCGTAAGAGTCTTGTCGAAGATCGGTCATGCGAACGGTTTCTCCGGGGATGAGGTTACTTGGGGTGACGTGTTTGAGAACATCAATCGACGCGGCGCGAACTTCGAGCTGCCAATGCTGAGTTCAGCCTCATTTTTCCATGTTACTCCCGTAATTTCCCTTCGGTCACCTTCTCTTTGCTTCGCGATGAATTATCACTATGCTGGATACAAGAATTCAGACCCTACAGGGAAAACTATGAAAGCAGCAGTCGCCAGAAAACCAGTTATCAAAATCGCGGTGGTGGAAAGCGATCCATTGCGCTTTGTTGGGTTCCGCGCATTGTTCGACTCCGAGCCCGAGTTCGAACTCATCTCCGCGGCACTGCCCGAGATCAGCACGCTGCAAGGCATCGATCTCATCCTGCTCGGCAACCGTTCCGGACAAAACCTGTTTGACGTGATGGCCAGCCTGAAGGCCACGCGGCCGGATCTGCGGATCATCGTGACCGGTTCTGGAATTGACGAAGAAACGATTCTGAAGGCGATTGCTTCCGGGGCCAAGGGATACGTGGACGAGGCGGCCACGCCGGCGGAGTTTGCGCAGGCGATTCGCATCGTGAATCAGGGATCGGTATGGGCTCCGCGCAAGGTGCTTTCGATGTTCATCGAGCGGGTGTCTTCGGCGCCGGGACGGATTTTTCCGGCAGGCCGCGTGACGTTTACCGATCGCGAGAAAGAAGTGCTGGAGATGCTGGTGGCGGGACGATCGAACAAAGAGATTGGCGGTCAGTTAGGGATTGAAGAGCGCACGGTGAAAGCGCACGTGGCGAAATTGATGCGCAAGGTGGGCGTGCAGAACCGGATTGCATTGTCGGTGCATGCCATTACGCATTCGCTGGTGACGACGAAGTAGGGAAGCTTCGAGCTCGCGAGCCTGGACGTCGCGAGCTGGGACTCAACGCTCAGCGTAACTTCGGGACACTTACCTTCGTAATCTTGTCGGAGTTAGCAGAGCCTGACGCATACTCGCTTCACCTACCACAGAACCTGGGAGACGGGGTTGAGAGTGGCGATTAGGGTCACTGCTTTCAGCCCCGCATTTTTTTGTCCGCACCGATCCCCGGAAATCAGAGAAAACCTTCCACTCTAAAAGCCTGCCCGCCCTCCTTAGACGAAGAGCGGGCAAGGATCTTGATCGCAGCGGCGGCGACCTACGGGGTGATTTCAAAAGCCACACCATAACCGCTGGTGCCGCCGGAGTAGGTTGTTCCGAAGAGGTTTCCGGCGTGATCCACGATGAGAGTGGAGCGCGGGATATAGCCGTCGGGACCTGCGAAGGAGTGAGTGACGGTCTCGGTCCAAGTGCCGCGGGAGTTCGGCGAGAGCTGAAACACAACGCCACCGTTCGAGGCGCCACCGCCCCAAGTCGTGCCGTAGAGGATCCCTTTGTCGATCACTACACCGGCGTCGGGCTCACTGCCGTCGGAGCCGCCGGTGAAGGCATAGATCGCAGTTTCCTTCCACTTGCCGTTGGCTTCCGGGGTTACTTTGAAGACTACGCCGCAGCCGATGGGGCCATAACCGGACCAGCAGTTGTTGATGATTCCGCCATAGCCGGCGGTGCCATACATATTCCCCGCTCTGTCGAAGACCACGGCGGAAGGACCACCGCCGTCAGTGCTGCCCGTGAAGGCGTAGATAGCGGAATCTTTCCACGGACCGGTAGTGGTTGGGGTGAGCTTGAAGATCAGTCCCGGAGCGTTGGGCATTTCCCAGCCGCCCCATGCACCGGCAGCCGAGCCGTAAAGGGTGCCTTTGGAGTCGAAGGTAAGAAATGCGGGACCGACGCCGTCCCAGCCTCCGCTGAAAGTGTGCACGAGATGGAATTTGTATTGTCCACTGGCGACGGGAGACAGCTCAAAGATCACGCCGCAGCCGCCGGTGTTGTTACAGGCCTCGCTGGTAAGGTTTGCGCCGGCGACGTTCGACCCGTAAAGATTGCCCGCTTTGTCCATGACGATGTTTCCGAGCATCGGGGCCATGCCGTCATTGCCGCCGGTGAAGGAGTAGAGCACGGATTGTTGCCAACCGCCGGCGCTGGGCGACAACTTGAAGACAACGCCGTACCCGTGAGCGCCTCCGCCGGAAGCGGTGCCGTAAAGATTACCGGCGGCGTCGAAAATCGGAGTTGCGTAAGGAGTAGCGCCATCGGTTCCGCCGGTGAAGTTGTAGAGGACCGCTGCTTGCCAGGCGCCGTTCACGAGAGACAACTCGTAGACCACTCCGTGGTTCCCTGAGCCGCCGAAGGGTGCGACGCCATAGAGGTTGCCGGCCGCGTCGGATACCACCCCGCTATACGGAATGTCCGGGGCGGTCGTGCCGAAGTCGTAAATGGTTGTCTCGGTTTGTGCCTGGGCGAACGCTGCCGAGAGGAAAGTAAATCCCGCAAGCGCGAGCGCTGCGGTCAGTATGCGGAGGAGTTTTGCGGTGAGTGAAAGGCAGGAATACGGCATGGAATGCTTCTCCTTAGGGCAAGACGGGTCGGAGCCTGATCAAATCGAACACTGACGGAGGGGGAGTATTGCTTGGGGCCGGAACTGCGTTGCTTCTGGGCGAGGACTATAGCATGAAAAAGAAATCAGGCGCAAACTCGATAACCCATTTTGTTCGGGCCGAGGAGTGCAACTGTCTTCACCTCATTTACAATCCAATCACTGGATCCAAGTCAATTTTGAATGCGTGAGGAATAATGAAAAGACTTGTTTGGATGACCCTGGTTGTGTGTCTGTGCGCCTTAGCCTGTGCGGGACAGGATGAAGCGAAACCATCGAAGGCCGTAGACCGCGTGCAGGCGGCTGCGGATGTGCTGAATCAAATCCAATCGGCGCCCGACTCGGGCGTTCCCCAGGATATTTTGAGCAAGGCGGAATGTGTGGCGGTGGTTCCGTCGATGCTTAAAGGCGGGTTCGTTGTGGGAGGAAAGTACGGCCGAGGGTTGGCGAGCTGCCGTACCCCCAAGGGCTGGAGCACGCCGGCGTTTTTCACCATCGCCGGAGGCAGTTTCGGATTTCAAATCGGCGGACAAGCAGTGGACCTGGTGATGCTGGTCATGAACAACGATGGGATGCAACGTCTGTTGTCGAGCAAGGTAGCATTGGGAGCCGATGCGTCGGTGGCGGCGGGACCTGTGGGACGTCATGCAGAAGGAAACACGGACTGGAAGATGCACGCGCAGGTGCTGACCTATTCGCGGACGCGCGGCGTGTTTGCGGGAGTGAGCCTGAACGGCGCGGTATTGCAGCAGGACAAGAACAGCACGCGGGAGTTCTACGGGCACATGATGACCTTTAAAGCGGCCTTGACGGGCGAGGTGGAAGCGCCTTCAACGGCCTATCCTTTCTTAAGTACGCTGGCGAAGTGGGCGCAGGAGGCGGCGAAGTAGCGAGGGCTCGGCGCCTCCTCTTCGGCTTGGAGAGTTTCGAGATGGAATATGAGTTCTCCGATCATTGCTCCTCCGCTGGCGGGAAATGTTGTTGGGTCGGTGGGCGCGAACTTCGTAGTGGCCGAGTGGAAAGACCCGGGCGGCCCGCCTGGTCCGCCACGGTGGATCGCTCCGCTTCATCTGCATCGCAACGACGATGAAGCCTGGTATGTGTTGGAAGGAAAGCTGTGCGTGCGGGTGGGGAAGGATGTGGTGGAGGCGCTTGCGGGCTCTGCCGTTTTTGTGCCGCGGGGAACGCCGCATACGTATTGGAATCCGGGATCTGGCGTGTGTCGATATCTGCTGGTCATGACCTCGAACATCTATTCTTTGATTCAGGATATTCATGCGATGACGGACCGGTCTCCGGAGGCGCTGCGGGCGGTGTTTGAGCGGCACAACTCCGAGCGGATTGATGAGTAGCGAATCGTTGTCGAGCTTGGCTCGATCGACAGCCGAGGGCGGCTGTCCCCACATAACCCTCCATGCATGTCTTCCATTGACCCTTTCAAGTTCAGAGACTCGTTTGACAAGTAAATTTTCCGGGTGATAGGGTCACGCTTCCCCAGATGCGGCGGAAACTCGAATACGCGGCGGCCTGGCCGTTCATCAAGATCCTGGGCATTTTGCCACGCTCCCTTTCGCGCGCGTGTGCCATCTCGATCGGTCAGGTGGTTTATCTGTTGCATTTCCGCTTGCGCCAGGTCGGCATGCGCAATCTGGAAATGGTCTTTCCAGAAAAGAGTGAGGCGGAACGGGCGCGCATTCTGCGCGGAGTGTTCACGTCACTAGGACGGCAGCTCGCAGAGTTGTGCCAATTTCCCCGATACACACCGGAAAATATTGACCACGTCGTCGTCTATGACGGGCTGGAGAATTACGAGCGGGCTTATGCGCGAGGCAAGGGAGTGCTGTTTCTGACAGGGCACTTCGGCGGGTGGGAGTTGTCGGCATTTGCACATTCCTTGCATGGGCACTGGCTGCACGTGGTGATGCGGCCGATGGACAATCAGTATCTCGACCGGTTGTTGCAGCAATACCGCACCATGTATGGAAACAAGACCGTGGACAAGGATGATTTTGTGCGCGGATTGCTGGCGGCGATGAAGGCGGGCGAGACCGTTGGAATCCTGATGGACACGAATATGACGCCACCGCAGGGGATCTTCGTGGATTTTTTCGGCATTCCTGCCTGCACCGCAAGTGGGCTGGCGAGGATCGCGTTGCGTACGGATGCGGCGGTGGTGCCGGGATTTACGATCTGGGATCCAGCATTGCGGAAATACCGGCTACGATTTGATCCGGCGCTCGAATTGGTACGAACGGGAAATCTAGAGGCGGATATTGCCGCCAATACGCAGATGTTTACCAAGGTGATTGAGGACTATGTGAGGAAGTATCCGGATCAGTGGCTTTGGGTGCACCGGAGGTGGAAGACGCGACCGGAAGGGCAGCCAGGGCTCTATTGAGGAATGCTGTACTGAGAAATTCGGTGATCCCTTATGCGCCCGCGTCTTCCTCGCGGGAATTTTCCTGCGCCCATTTGTCGGGTCCATCTTCACGACCCAACAAAACCAGCTCTTGCAGTGGATCGTCCTCGGACAAGACGCGCTCCAGGTCGCGAATGCGGTGTTGCTTGGCATCGTAAGAGGAGCGTTCCTTTGCCGACAGGCCACCGAAGACCTCGTCGTGCCGCGTTCTAGATTGTTCTTTGCGGAGACGCGCCAGCTCGAATTGGGGTGTTTCGCCCTTCACGGTACAACTCCTGAAACATCAGAACGTCACCCCCGTCGTAGCAGATGAATAGAGGAAGTAGCTAATTTCACCATAGCCCTTGGTATGGGGAATGAAATACAGCAGAGACTGTACGCTACCGCACATATTTTGTCCACTCACGTGGCTGGAGATTTTCCAATGGGGCGGATAGTTTGGATCTTCAAACGATTCTTGGTCGCGATTGGTGACTGACCTGCGCCTCGCCCGTCCATCCGTCTGAGGCACAACCTCCATGCAGACCTTGCTTCAGGACTTCCGCTACAGCCTGCGCCAACTATTCAAGAGTCCGGGATTCTGCTCTGACCGCCGTGATCTCGCTGGCACTGGGGATCGGCGCGACGACGGCGGTGTTCAGCGTGGTCTATGCAATTCTGATGAATCCGTATCCGTACGCCGCGTCGGACCGAATGATTCACATGAGGTTTGCTCGACAATTCGCAGCAGCGAAGAGGCTTCGGGCTAACCGGCGCGCAGTGGCAGCAGATCCGGAAGTCGCCGGTGGTGGAAGACGCGTTCATGGAGGACGACTGGAGTCTGACCGTCACTGGACACGACCTTCCAGAAGACGTGCAAGGGGTCTACTTCACGTCGAACGGCTTTTCTTTCATGGGAGTTCCGCCGGCGCTGGGACGGGGATTGGTTCCCTCGGACGCGATCGATGGCCAGGAACCGCAGCCCGTCGTCGTACTGAGCTACAAGTTCTGGCAACGGCATTTCAACGGCGATCCGGCGGTGTTGGGTCAGAACATGCAACTGGTGCGCAAGAACTACACCATCGTGGGCGTGGCCGGCCCACGGTTCACCTGGGGGGATGGCGACGTCTACCTGCCGCAGAAAGTTACGCAGGATCCCGTCAAAGCCTTCTACGTCGGGATTCGATTGAAGCCGTGGCGTCACGCACGAAGGCAGCCGATGCCGCGTTGGGGCCACTGATCCAGCAATTCGCCAAAGAGACGCCGAAGCATTTCCCTTCGGATCATTTCCGGCTTCACGTGGTGGGGCTGAATGAACAGTTTGTGCACGACCTGGGTGGAACGTTGTATCTGCTGTTCAGCGCGGTGGCGCTTGCTGCTGGCCATCGGATGCGGGAATGTGTCGATCCTGCTGTTGGCGCGCGGCACGTCGCGACAGCATGAGTTTGCGGTGCGTACCGCGATCGGCGCCAGCCGGGGCCGCATCATCCGCCAACTGCTGACCGAGTCGTTGCTGCTTTCGCTGACGGGAGCGGCGCTCGGCGTGCTGCTGGCGTACCGGGCGCTGGCGCTCATCGTCGAGTTGCTGCCGAAATATTCTTTTCCGCATGAGGCCGCGATCCAGATCAATCTGCCGGTGCTGGCTTTCAGCGTGGGTGATCGCACTGCTCACGGGGATTCTGTTTGGCCTGTGGCCTGCGCTGCAGCTTTCGCGGCCAGAGGTGAGCCAGGTGATGCAGTCGAGCACGCGCAAGATTGCCGGCGGTGTGCGCGGACGGACGTACGCACAACGTCCTGACGGCGGTGCAGGTTTCCCTGACGCTGGTGATGCTGGCGGGAGCGGGCGCGGCGATGGAAGGATTTCTGCGACTCATCCACACGCCTCTAGGGTATGATCCGCACAATGTGATGTCGGTGGGAATCCCGGTACATGACGGTGCGTATCCAACATGGGAGAGCGCGCAAGGCTTACTTCGAGCAACTGCGGAACAAGGCGTCGACCGTTCCGGGCGTGACCATGGCAGCGATCTCGAGCAACGCGACTCCACCCTCGAACGGATGGCGGACCGGGGTCGAGATCTTGGGCAAGACGCAACGGGATGGACAAAAGATTCGCGTCAACTTCGTAAGTCCAGGATATTTTCCGCTGCTGCGAATTCCGCTCGCGCAAGGAAGGATTTGGGATGAGGCGGAAAACCATAATGCCGCGCATGTGGCGGTCATCAATGAGACGATGGCGCGGCTTTACTTTCCGAATGGCGATGCGCTCGAGCACTCTCTCCGGGTTCCGGACATGAAAGACGAGCCGCCCTACTCCACGTCCGCGCCGGGCTCTGACGGCTGGCTGCAGATTGTGGGTATCGTTGCCGACAAGCGCGATGACGGGTTGAGAAATCCGATTCTGCCCGAAGCGTTCGTGCCATACACACTGTCGATGCGGATGTGGACGCAGATCCTGGTGCGATCGGAAGTGCCGCCCTTGTCGCTGTTGCATTCCGTGGGGGTGCAAGTGAACTCGCTCGATCCCGACCAGCAAATTAACGGCCAGGTGCAAGACCTGGACCACTGGATCACAGGGCAGCAGGAGTATGAGCAGGAGCAGTTGGTGGCGTGGCTGTTCGGCGCATTTGCCTTGCTGGCGCTGGCGCTCGCGGCGGTCGGGCTGTATAGCGTTGTCTCATATTCAGTGGCGCAGCGGACGAACGAGTTTGGGATTCGGATGGCTCTGGGCGCACAGCGGGCGCACGTGTTGCGGATTGTGTTCGCATCGACGGTGGCTAGTGTGGGGAGCGGAATCGCGTTGGGGATCGTACTGACGCTCGCGCTGAACAAAGTCTTGGCGCGATGGGCGGAGGGCAGTTCCCGGGATCCGCTGGTGCTGCTGGTGGTGACTGTTCTGTTGAGCGTGGTTGCGGCGATGGCGTGCTCCGGGCCCGCACGCAGGGCGGTTAAAGTGGATCCGATGACCGCGCTGCGCTACGAGTAGAGGGCGGTCGCCGAATTCGTTTTCGGGGCAAGACTCGAGTTGCTGCCTCCGGCTGCAATCTCGTGCGGTATGCATTTTTCTTCATCCTTCCATTCGGTGCAATCTGGGATAGAATTTCAGCCTTGGTGTTTCGACGTCCCAGGGTTCGATTTCAAATAGGTGAACAACAAAATGACAAGGAAATTTCTCGTGTTAGCAGCTGCGATGGTGTTGGTGGGACTGCTGGCGAGTCTCGGTTCGTCCGTTCAGGCGGCGAACAATGCACCGCGCGCCCTGATTACTCAGCCCATCGACAATGCCCAGCTGGTTACCCTCTATGGCAACACGCGTCCCGAAGCTTCTGCCCGGCATGATCGTGGCCGGGTCGCTGACGAATTCGCGCTCAACCACATGCTGCTGCAACTGAAGCGCGCACCGGAAACGGAAAGCGCTTTCGCGGCGTACATCGATTCGCTCTCCGACAAGACGTCACCCAACTTCCGTCACTGGATCAGCGCCGCTGAGCAGGGAGAGAAATACGGCGTGGCGCAGCAGGATATCGATGCCATCACGGGTTGGCTCCGCTCGGAAGGATTCACCGTGGGACACGTTTATCCCAACCACATGGTGATTGATTTCACGGGAACCGCCGGGCAGATTCGCACCGCGTTCCATACCGAGATTCACAGCCTTCAGGTGGGCGGAAAGCCGCACATCGCCAACATGAGCGATCCCCAGATTCCGGCTGCGCTAGCGCCCGCGGTGCACGGTGTAGTCTCGATGCACGATTTCCATCCCCAGGCGTACCACAAACTCAAGACCGATTACACCTTCGCCGGTTGCGGCAGCAACTGCTACGCGCTGGTGCCGGAGGACTTCCAGACCATCTACAACCTGACGCCGCTCTACGCCGCCGGGATCACGGGGGCTGGCCAGACTGTTGCGGTGGTGGAAGACACCAACTCTTACGGCTCCGACTGGGCGAGTTATCAGAGCAAGTTCAATCTCACTTCTTACGGAGGCACGCTGACGACTGTGCATCCGAACGACGCCGGAAACTGCACGAATCCGGGCACGAACGGAGACGACATTGAAGCCGACCTCGATGTGGAGATGGTGACTGCGGCCGCGCCGGGCGCTACGGTCGAAGTGATCTCCTGCAGCGACACGACGACGACTTTCGGTGGTCTAATCGCGATTCAGAATATCGTCAGCGCGGGAAGTCCTCCGCCGATCATCAGCATGAGCTATGGCGAGTGTGAAGTGGTCAACGGAGCCGCATCGAACGCTGCCTTCAACTCGGCATTTCAGACAGCGGCTGCCGCTGGCGTTTCTGTATTTACTTCGGCCGGTGACAACGGACCATCTGCCTGCGCACGCCTGTTCACCAATGGGGACAGCTATGCCTACCCAGGCATTGGCGTAACCGGTTGGGGCGATAGCCAGTACCAGGTTTCAGTCGGCGCCACCGATTTCGAGGATCTTTACAACTCCCTTGAAGGCGGCGCCGCCCAGAGCACCTACTGGAACTCATCGAATGACGCAAACTTCGGCTCGGCCAAGTCCTATATTCCAGAGATTCCGTGGAATGATTCTTGCGCCAGCTACCTCGTATATAACGTCGAGGGGTTCAGCTCTTCGACCGGCACGAATGGATTCTGCAACAGCACGACCGGCGCGAGCTTTCTGAGTACGATTGCCGGCGGCGGCGGACCGAGTGGCTGCTATACCGGAACCGGCAACCAGAGCTATGCCTACGTCGAGAACACCAACTGCGCGGGATACGCGAAGCCGTCCTGGCAGAAGGGTGTCTTCGGCAATCCTGGGGACAACGTCCGCGACATTCCCGACGTCGCGCTGTTCGGCAGCAACGGCATCTGGGGGCACTACATCCTCATCTGCTTCTCCGACAAGGCGAACGGCGGGACGACCTGCACGGGCGCTCCCAGCGGATGGACGGGACTCGGGGGAACCTCTGCTTCCGCGCCATTGATGGCCGCCATTCAGTCGCTCGTCAATCAGCACTGGAACATCCGGCCGGGTAACCCGAACACGACGTATTACGCGATTGCCAAGACGGAATTCGGGACAAAAGGGAACACGTCCTGCTATTCGATCAACGAACAGGCAGGGAACAGCTGTGTGTTTAACGACGTCACCCAGGGTGATATCGACGTCAACTGCCGCTACAACGGCACTGTGTATAAGGCCGATTGCTATCTTCCGTCAGGCACGAACGGCGCAATCAGCACGCAGAAGATCTCCAAACTGACGTTGAAGAACGGCGGATCGGGCTACACCGGTACTCCGACCTGCAGCATCACGGTCCCCAACAACCTGTCGAAATACACCTCACCCACCGGTACCACAATTTGGGCCGGCGGTACGCAGGCCAAGTGCACGGCGACGATCAACGCGACCACGAAGGTGGTAAGCGCGGTTACGTTGACTATAGCCGGGAGCGGATACACCGGCGTTCCCAAGTGCACGATCACAGGCGGAGGCGGAAAGGGCGCGACCTGCTCTGCGGTCATCACGCAGACGACGGGTGCGAACTCGTACCAGCCGGCCTTTGGCGCAACCCCGGGCTGGGACATGGCTACCGGACTGGGCAGCGTCAACGGTTATAACCTGGTGTTCAATACTGCCTGGTAACAGGTTAAAGAAGGTATAAGAATGCCCCAGTTCTCGCGTTCTTGGCGAGGATTGGGGCTTTTCACTTGGGGTGCGCAAGGCCCGAACCCAGGTGGCAATACTCAGAGTTTCGTAGCTGTTGCAAAATCTCTAGTTCACTCAGCGACTGGCCGCAACAGCTCTTGAATGCGTCCCCAGAAACGTACTAGTTAACGAAGACGTCCTCCTGCCTGGACACAGGAAAATGCTCTCGCTGAGGAAAGCATCTTGCGTTTTTTGTCGCGATCGCACATTCGTTGGCCTCTTCGTAGGTCCGGAATGTGCCGAACTCATAGTGGGTGCGAAATTCATTCTCACCTGTCGGTTGCGATACCAGTTCTCGGACTATATAGGCGGTTTTCATGCTGCGATTTTCACTTGACGGAGTGTCCGGTGCAATACGAGTGTCTAAGGAGTGCAGGTGAGTTTGTTGCCTTAAATGCGTACCTGCGGCCACGTAGCCGAGTCCAGGGAAAACCCGTAAGCCCTTCCATTATGTATCGCGCGCCGTTCTTTGATGAGAGCGAACAGCCGGCGCAAGATCATGCTAAGGCGTGGTTTGAACAGCGATGCTACCGAAGTAGGCGATTTCGTCACCAAGTCGGAACTGGCCCGCGAGCTTCCTGCGGATAAGGACCATCCTATGGCACGCACGCTCATTGCAGCTGAGGAAGGAGAAATCAGCTGTGAGCCTGCGCCTCAAAAAATCCTTGTCGCCCACTATCGCGCAGAACCGACAGCGCAATTCAGCATGAGGGACGATCGCATTCTTATCGGTGAAGCGGGACAATGGATTCGAAATCCTGAAGGTCTTGCAATCTGAAACCGTCGTCTTCGACGGCAGCCTCTCCTCTGAAACAACGATTTCGAAGAAAGTTCGATCGTCTGAAATACTCTTTGGGAATCCTATAGACGCTCGCGCCTACGGAGTTAGTTTGAAGACCACTCCGTAGCCCGCGCCACCGCCGCTCGTGGTGCCATAAAGGTTTCTCTTGTAGAGAAGCAAGCGTAGTTGTGCGGGATACGCGCCGTCCGCCCCTCCAGTGAAGCTGTACAGCACTCTCACATTCCCAGCCGGATCCAATCTGAACACAGTGCCGGCATTGTATGCGCCGCCTAGTGCGGTCGTGCCGTACAGATTGCCCCTGCTGTCCCGCAGCAAGTCTCCCTGGGGGCCAGACCCATCGAGCCCGCTAAAGCTATGTAGTACCGAGAAGTTTCCAGCCGAGTCCCACTTGAAGACGACGCCGGAATTGGAGGCGCCGCCCTGGGAAGCCGTGCCATATAGATTGCCGCTTGGATCCTGGACCAGACCGCCGAATGGAGCAGCTCCGTCAGCATGTCCCGTGAAGGTATGCAAAATGGTTTCGTTACCGGAAGGATCCAAGGCGAAAAGGATTCCGCATCCCCCTGCTTGATAGTCACATTGTCCCGAACCTCCTTGGTAGGTGGTTCCGTACAGGTTGCCTGCGGCGTCCCTGACAACACCGGCAACCATGTTTGCGCCGTCTGTCCCGCCATTGAAGATGTGCAGAACGGTCTCCTTGCCGTCGTGAGTCAGTTTGTACACCACTCCGCACGAGTGGCAGCTGGTTTGGTTGCCGCCGTCCCAGGTTGCGCCGTAGAAATTTCCTGCCCCGTCCGAGATCAAAGATGACCATGGATGGGCACCGCCCGCTGCTCCAGAGAAGTTGTAGAACTCTTTCTCATTTCCGCTGGGGTCCAATCTGAACACCAACCCCGCGCCGAGCGACCCACCGATCCACGCAGTTCCCCAGAGATTCCCCGAGGAGTCCACTCGCAGGCCAACGCGCGGCTGAGACCCGTCGCTGCCGCTGAATGCGTGCAACACTGAATAGTTACCGACTGAATCTAGCTTGAACACTGTGCCGTTTCCCGAAGGGCCGCCGTACTGTGTGGTGCCATAGAGATTGCCCGCCGCATCGGCAACTATGCCAGCGTTGGGATTGGCACCATCCGATCCGGTAAAGGTGTGCAGTACGGTATAGGTCTGCGCTTGTACGAATTGAGCTAAGAAGAGGATGGACGCAAGTCCTACCTTGAGCGCCAACGTAATACTGTCCGCTTGCCTGCGGCGCTGCGCGCCTCGAATAGTGTGTTTCTTCATAGGTCCTCCTTAGGTTTCTCCTGCTGGTAGGGTTGGGTGGCGTACCGATATCTGCCGGCTTTGGTTGTGCTCCGCGCCTTGACAGCGTCGCGCAGGCTGGAACAAATTGATGTTCGCGTTGGAGTGAAACATTTTCATGCCAGGACGTTGGAATCTGCTCCAGCCCGCTTCCCATCGCTCATCTGAGACCGAAGGCGTAAAGGTAGCCTCCGTTGTCGCCGACGTAAACCACGCCATCCGCAATTGCGGGAGAGGGAGTCTCAGAGTAGTAGGTGCCGTGGTCCCATAGGTAGGCACCGGTTTTGGCATTCACCGCCAAGAAGTCCCAATTGTTGGTGCCGAAATAAACCACTCCATTCGCTACCGCGGGCGAGGCTTTTGCAGAATTGCCGGTGTCATAGCTCCACAACGTGGTGCCGGTGCTGGCGTTCAGGGCAAACAAACTGTTGCCCGAACAGACATAAACCACTCCATTCGCGACGGCGGGCGAGGACCACGGGATCCAGGGACCGCCCAGGTAAGAACTCCATAGCTTGGCGCCGGTGCCGGCGTTCAGCGCGTACAGCGTGTAGGCGTCGCCCGAGCCGATGTAAACCACGCCGTTCGCGACAGCGGGCGAGGAAGCTAAGTCTTCGTAATTACCGCCGACGTAATAGCTCCAGACCTTGGCCCCGGTGCTAGCGTTCAGTGCATACACGTTCCCGTCATAGGAGCTGGCATAAACCATCGCGTTCTCAACAGCAGGAACGGAGGTCACAAAGCCCCCCGTGGTGAAGTTCCACAGCAGTGCGCCGCTGCTGGCGTTCAAAGCGTACACGTTGCCGTCGTTCGAACCGATATACACGACCCCATTGAAAATCGTAGGGGAAGATACGATTGTGGCCCCAGTTTGGTAACTCCATATCTTGCTGCCGGTGCGGGCATTCAGCGCGTACACCAGGCCGTCGATGGAGCCGAAATAGACCATTCCATTCGCTATCGCCGGCGAGGAGAGATCCGTGCCGCCGCTGGCGGTTTGGTAGCTCCACAGCAGCGCACCGTTGCTGGCGTTCAGCGCGTAGAAGATTCCGCTGTACGCGCCGGCATAAACCACACCATGCGCCACGACGGGCGAAGAGGCCGTTTCGCCGGTGAAGTAGCTCCACTTCAGTCGGAGGCTTCCCACATTGTTGACATTGATTACCTTCTCATACGGGTTCCAGCGCATCATGTTGGTGCCATGGAACTGGCTCCAGGTGTTGACGGTTTTGTCCGGCTGCTGACACCAGGCAGCGGACATAAAGCAAGCAGATAAAACCAAAGCCGAGATGCGGATGTGATTCATGAAGAGCCTCCAGAGGATGAACTTGGCCCAGGCTTCCCGGTAATTCGGTCAGTCGCCTCAGGGGGTGTTGCGATGCGGCGTCTCAACAGGCGGGAACTGCTCTTCGAAGAGGCGAGACGTATGCAGGAGATACCCGTGAGGGCGTGATGTCGGTGATGTGGGTCACTCTGTCACGTGTGGTGAATCACCAAGGGCTGCAACGCGTAGCCAATGACTGACGAACAATCTCTATTACACGCAAGATGCGCGGAACAGAGATTCTGAGTGTAATGGGTGAGTACAACAACTGACGACTAGTGAACCTTCAGCTTGAAGATCGTACCGAGGCCGTTGGCGCATCTTGGTTCCCTACTTGTATCGCTCCGAACACGCCGGTTGGATTAGCGGGCCCGCAATTCCTGCCTGTCACTTCTGCCAGTAGCCGCGATAGCCCCCATCCATAAGATGTAGGCTGAGCGGCCTGCCGATTGGTAGGCGGACATCACTCCTATGCGTGAAAACCGGATCGCACAAGAACCTGCAAGCCATCTGTCTGCCAAGACCGCCGAGGCCCCCACAATCGCCATGGAGAACTCAGTCCGACACATAATGGCCAGCGGTTTCCTGCTGATTTTGTTTTGGGCAGGCGTTTGCGTCATGCAGGCGCAACAATCTGGGAGCGCGGTCGCGGAGCAGGACCTTAAATTTCAGCCGCAACTTGTGACGAAGACTGTGAACGTCATCAATCCACCGGCTCGTGGGTCTGTAACAACGACACTCAAGGGGACGGAACTGGCGCCGAATGCAAGCGGGCAGGCTAAATTGAAAATGGGAGAGGTGGAAGTCACGATCGAAGCGCAAGCCAACGGACTGGGTGCACCGGGAAGCTTGGGAAGTCAGTTTGAAACCTACATGGTGTGGGCCATTACCCCAGCAGGAAAGGTGTTCAAATTGGGAGCAATGGAAGCCAAAGGGAACCGTTTCGAGTTGGATACGAAGTCCGCTGTGCGCAGCTTCGCGATCGTGGTGACGGCTGAGCCCTACCAGGAAGTGACGCGTCCAGCAGATACGATCGTACTGGAGGTTCCTGCGGGGGGCCAGACGGTCGCCGCAAGCTGTGAGTTTCTTAAAGGTGGCTACTCACCGGTCGGATATCAATTCCAACCACTTGATACAGGTGTCGGCTACCCTCAGCAAATTGTGCAAATGTACAATGCCCGCCGCATCGCGACGCTTGCGGGTGCCGAGAAGAACGAGAATTTCCAAATTGCCGACGAGTGGTTTAATTCTGTCGTCTCATCCGCACACAGACAAAAGAAGTTTACGAAGGTAATACTTTCGCAAGCGATCAGCGCGACCAAATATTTCGAATCGGCTCGCGTAAAGGCGCTGCAACATCTGATGCAGTAGAGCAGTTGAACAATTCCCGAGGCGAAGTATCTGGCGTTCTCGTCTTAAATGGCCTTCCATGAGAAGGGTGCTGCCGACGTTGGTGGCAGCGGCGATCCGAACATAAATCAGAAGTTCTCGGATAGTGATCCCTGCAATTGTCAAATCAATTGATCTGGAAAACCGTCCCATAGGAGTCTTGGGAGACGGTTCCACCCACGGTTGTTGTGCTGTAGATCGCCTGGCCGGAAATGAGCAACGCAGACGACGGAAAGTAGCCATCGGTCGGTGGGGCGTGGAAGCGATGCAGGATCAGTTTGCTCCAGCCATTCGATGCGTGAGTCAGCTTGAAGACTGTACCGCAGCCCTGCCACGGCGTGCAGTAATTGGAAGTGATGCCGCCTCCGACAGTGGTGCCGTACAGGTTTCCCAACTTGTCCAAAGTCATGCGCCCGAGGGGAGCGTATCCGTCGCTGCCCCGTTGGAATGAGTGCAGGATGGTTTCGGTCCAGGAATATCCGCTTTGCGGAGGAGACAACTCGAATGCCGAACCCGCACTGGCCGTGCCGCCGTTTTGAGTTGTTCCGTAGAGATTTCCCTTGGCGTCACGAATCAATCCGCCGGAGGGGGAGCCGTCAGTGGTCTGGAACGTGTAAATGGTGGTTCCGGTCCACGTGCCCCCGGCGGTGGCAGGCGGGATGAGCTGAAAGATGGTCGGAGAATTGGACCCATAGGAGCCGGTAGTGCCGTAGAGAATTCCCTTGCGATTGATGGTGAGCCCTCCCTGCGGATAAATGGCACCACCCAGGTTTTGAGTGAAGGACTCGGTCCAAGCGCTGCCGACAGTGGCTGGAGGGGACATCTCGAAAATGCCACCCGTGCTGTAGCCCTTGGGAGCGATTGAACCCGCGAAGGTTCCTCCAAAGGCCGTTGGTCCGTAAATGTTGCCTTTGGCGTCGGAGACCAAAGTGCCCATTGGTTCGCAACCATCGTTGTACACATAACCTTGAAACGTGTAGAGGATCGTCTCCGTCCACGCAGCTCCCTGCTGCGATGGGGCCGATAGCTCATAGAAGTCCCCGCAACCAGTGCCGCCATTGCCACTACTGGAGCTGTAAACCGTTACTCCATAGAGATTGCCCCGTTTGTCGCGCGCTAGATTGCCCACGGGGTTGGAGCCGTCGGCGAGGTTGGTGCCGAATTCATACAGCACCGTCTCGGTCCATGCGCCACCGGTGCTCGCCGGAGGCGACAATTCGAAAACGATCCCACAGGGATAGGATTCGTAGTGCGGAAGCAGGCAAATTCCGCCGCCCGTTGTGACTCCGTAAAGGTTTCCATATTCATCGGAGATCAACTCGTTCGGCCCCTCTCCATCTTGCCCGTTCGGTGCCGACGGTCCCTGGAACGAATACAAGGGTTTCTCTTGCGGGCTGGAGGCAAACGCGATTCCGGCAAGCGCAAGTGTGGCGAAAACCACCGCCGACAGGCGAATCGACTGCGAGAGGTGCCGAGCGTGCATAGTGATGACCCTTTTCAATCGAAGAAAAGTTGAAATGCAGCAGGCGCTCGGGGAGAGCAGGACGAAACTTTACCACGACTCACGGCACAGTTGGCGATCAAGACCCAATTACGCTCAAAACCCCGCAATGAGCGAAATGGCTTGGTTTCAACATTTAAGTGCCATGCTTTAAAATCCTGCCTGAAATGAATCACAAGAGACTGCAACCCGAAGAAGTTCAGCGGCTCCTGAGAGCACTCTTCATCGGAGCAGAAATCGCGACGTTTGAGTACTGGGCTGATTTCATCGTTCGCCTTGAGCGCAACGTGTCCCGCGACCAGCAGGAGATTGAACATGAATTAATCGGCGGCGTGCCATCGGTGCTGTGGCTGCGACTTGAAGCTGATTGGTGGGTTGGCGACCGACATCGATGGGAGGACGCGCAGGCTTCTTTTCCCGTTCAAGAGCTTCGACATTTTTCCTCTAGGAATGCTCCCATGAAAGCCGCCGCTATCGCGCAGATGGTCGGGGCTAAGATAACCGATATCGCAGTCTCGTCCGATGGCACACTCGCAATCGAAACCAGCGATAAGACAACATTCTCGGTCTCTGGCGTGAGCCATTCACCTGACCACAGTTGGTCAATAGAACGTCGAGACGACGAGTTTCATTTAAGCGACCTGGTCGTCATCTGTGAACCGGACGGAAAGCTGTTTGGTCATCTCCACGAATCCTCAGCCCTATAACTGTCGAAACATCTCCATTGCGCTCGTTGAACTCAGTTGGATGTAGCCGCCCGTTTCCACTGCCCTTTCCGGTAAAATTGAGTCTTCCTATGAATACCTTTGAACAAATCGCAGAACGTGAGCGGCAGTATTTGCTGCAGACTTATAACCGCTACCCGGTCGTGCTCACCCGTGGCAAGGGAGTGTTTCTCTGGGACATCGAGGAGAAGCGCTATCTGGACTTTGTTTCCGGGCTGGGAGTGAATGCGCTGGGGCACGCGCATCCGCGGATTGTGAAGGCGATCCGGGAGCAGGCGGCGAAGCTGGTGCACGTTTCCAATCTCTACTACCACGAGTACCAGGGGCCGCTGGCGGAGAAATTGTGCGGGTTGTCGGGGCTGAACCGGGCATTCTTCTCGAACAGCGGGACTGAGGCGATTGAGGGATCGATCAAGCTGGCGCGGCTGGCGGGACATCGCGCGGGTGGCGAAGCGAAGAGCCGCCTGGTGGCGCTGGAGGGTTCGTATCACGGGCGCACGTTCGGGGCGCTTTCGCTTACGGGGCAGGACAAACATCGCAAGGGATTTGAACCGCTGCTGGAAGACGTGACGTTTGTGAAGCAGAACGATTTGGAAGGGCTGCGAGCGGCGGTGAATGACAATACTTGCGCGATTGTGTTGGAACCGATTTTCGGGGAAGGCGGAATCTATGAGTGTTCGGTGGAATTCCTGCAGGAGTGCCGTGCGCTGGCGGATCGTCACAAGGTGGCGCTGATCTTCGATGAGATTCAGTGCGGGTTGGGGCGTACGGGGACAATTTTTGCGTTTCAGAGCTTCGGCGTGACTCCCGATATTGTGGCGATTGCCAAACCGATCGCCGCTGGGTTGCCGTTGGGAGCTTTCATTGCGAAGGAAGAATTCGCGACGGCGATTTCGCCGGGGCAACATGGGACGACGTTTGGTGGAGGTCCGCTGGCGTGCCGGGTGGCTTTGGAGTTTCTCGCGATTGTGGAAGAAGAGAAGCTGCTGGAGAATGTGAATAAAGTTGGAGCGTACTTGCAGCAGCAGCTGAAGGAATTGGTGGAGAAGCGGGCGGCGGCGACGGGAGTACGCGGGCGGGGATTCATCCAGGGAATTCAGCTGGAGATTCCGGCGCGTCCGATTGTCGATGCCGCGCTGGCCGAGGGCGTGTTGTTTAACAGCACGCAGGATACCGTGGTGCGATTCCTGCCTCCGTTCTTGATGGAGGAGAAACACATTGATAAGGGGATTCGGGTGTTGAAGAAGTTGCTGGGGAAGAAGAGGAAGGCGGCGTAAAAACCGGCCCGGGCCGCGTGCAGGTCGGCCATAGTATTTTTGGTCATATGGCGTACCTAGTCGGCAAACTGAGCCCGTCTGTGAAGGATTTACGCTGTGGATGTGTTCCGGATGCGGGAGACAAAGTCAAAATCCCCACCCTAACGTCGCAAAAGGCGCGACGTTAGGGTGGGGCACCCACAATCCCATTGATGACACAAAAAACGGGGAGCCGAAGCTCCCCAAGTGAAGCGACAGAGGCGTTCACTTAAGTAGAATCCGGCGGACGCGAAACGGTTGTACGGGCGAAAAGATTTGTGATGAGTGAAACTCAGGAGATGGCCGCGGGAGGATGTACGACGTCCGGCGACGGCGTCGAAGAGTGCTGGATGGATTTCGACGGGGCGCGGATGCGGTATCTGAAGACCGGTTCCGGTCCGGCGTTGATTTTGCTGCACGGGCTGCTGGGGTATTCGTTTTCGTGGAGGTATACGCTACCCGCGCTGGCGCCTTATGCCACGGTCTACGCTCCCGACTTGCTGGGAGCGGGATTTTCCGATCGGCCAAGAGCGATTGAGCATTCGATGCGGGCGACCGCTTTGCGCGTGCTGAAATTTGTGGAAAATCTGGGTCTGACATCGTTTGATTTGCTGGGAACGTCGCGGGGCGGGGCGGTGGCGATGGCGACGGCAGCGGAATGCGTGAGGGCCGGTGGTTCACGGCGGGGGCTGCAACGGCTGATTCTGGTGTGTCCGGTGAATCCCTATTCCGCACATGGAACCTGGCTGGCGCCATTTTTCGGGAGCAACGTGGGTGCCGCATTGTTCCGCGTCGGAGTGGAACGAATGCCGTTTCTGTTTCCGTACTGGCATGGACGGTTGTATGGCGACCGCGGCAAGATTCCACTGGGGAGTCTCGATGGCTATAAGGCTCCGCTGGCGATACCGGGACTGTTTGAGCACGCGCTGAGCATTGTCCAAACCTGGACGGCGGATCTGAAGGAATTGGAGAGGTTGTTGCCGAGTCTGGCGGACATTCCGACCCTATTGATGTGGGGAAGCAAGGATCCGGCGGTGTACGTTTCGTCCATGGAACCGCTGGCGCGGCATTTCAGGAACGTGGAGACGGTTAGTTTTCCCCGGGGTGGGGCACCTCCCTTATGAAGAGTGTCCCGAGGAGTTCAACCGGGCGCTCATCGAATTTCTCAAACGATAGCACTCTGAATTGCCGGTTACTCTGAGCGATGCGAAGGCGAGACGCCTCCGCGACAGCCGGCGGGACGCCAGCGCTACCCAATCATGAGCCACTCCATTCTCGACCTGTTGCGGAATGCGGTGGTGCAGTATGGGTATTGGGCGGTGGGCGCGGCCCTGTTGATGGAGAATGCAGGGATTCCGGTTCCGGGGGAAACGATCCTGCTGCTTGCGAGTTTCCTTGCATATTCCCAGCACGAACTGCGGCTGCCCTGGATCATTGCGGTGGCTACGCTCGCGGCGACGCTGGGCGACAATCTAGGATTCGCCCTTGGCTACTACGGTGGACGGCGGATGCTTGTACGGTACCAGGCAGCGTTCAAGATTCGAGACACGACGCTGGCGCGCGGAGAAGATTTGTTTGCGCGTTACGGCGCGATGACTATCTTTTTTGCGCGCTTTGTATTCGGGATGCGAATCATCGCGGGACCGCTGGCGGGAGTGCTGCGGATGCCGTGGCGGAAGTTCACCGTTTTCAATTTCCTGGGGGCGGGCTTGTGGGTGACGGCGATTTCTTCCGTCGGGTATTTGTTTGGACAACACTGGCAAAGGTTGGAGAAGGATATAAAACGATTCGACCTGTTAGCCGCGATTGTGGTGGCAGGGGTGGTAGTGTACGTGTGGTGGCGAAGCCGCCGCAAGAGTTGAGGGCAGCATCCGCGAAGTAACCTTTTACACAGCGGCAAGCCCTGGAATGTATGGATATACTGTGCGGGTGTCGCGGGGTCTTCGGGATGCGGGGGCGGGTATCTGCGGCAGACAGAAATCACACCGGTTGCGTCCGAGCCGGAAGTCGGACGAGGAGGAACACGTGAAGAAGATCGGGTTCTTGAGTCTGCTCACCATGGCAACGCTTCTGTTGACATTCGCCTTCCCGGCGGCTGCGGCTGGACCCAAAGCTCCGGCGACGCCCGCCGTGGTTGTGGCGCCCCCCGCTAACGCCGCTCCGGTGCCGGAACGGCATCCGCACATTGACGAAGCGCTCGAGGCTATGCGGAATGCGAAGCATCAACTGGAAAGCGCGGAGCACGACTTCGACGGCCACCGGATGAAAGCAATCGAACATCTGAACCAGGCGATTCACGAAGCCGAGATCTGCATGGCGATGAAATAAGACGGCAGCAAAATCGAAAAAAAGAGGGCAGCGTTTAAGACGCTGCCTTTTTTCTTTGGGCTTGCGGTCGATCAGAACGCTAGTCGCGAGGGAACGTATAGCCGATGGAAGCGCCGAAGCGATAAACGTTATTGGAGTGGAAGTTGGAGCTGTTATTCACAATGTAGTAGTAGTGACCTTCGGGGCGGATAAAGATCTTTCGCCACACGGTGTAGCTGACACCACCGCCAATATGCATGAGAAATTGAGTGCTGTTCAGATGAGTGGGGCAGCCGGAAGAGTATCCGCAGTTCGAGAAAGTACTGTAGAAAAGCACGGTCTGCCCGCCGATGCCGGCCATGAGTTCGCCAGTAGTTTTCTTGGCCAGCTTGTGTGCATAGAGGCCGTTGAGGTCGTAAAGAAACGGGCGATACTGCTGGAAGTTGTTGTAGTTTGCCTTGTTGTAGCGGAAGCTACCTTCCGCGTTATAGCCGAAGTGATTTTTGAAAATACGGTCGATGCTGATGCCGGGGTAGGTGCCGCCCTTCTCCGGGGGAAGCGGGTATGCCAGGGAAGCAGTGGGGTTCTTGGCGGAGAACAGCGTACTACCGCTGAGGGCAATATCGAGTTGTTGAGCATGAACGAGAGTGGCCAACAAAAGAACCGCACACACGGATAGGATCAGCGCGAACTTTCTCAAATACAGCCCCCTTTTTTGTACAAATCTGGAAGTGTGCCGTGGACGCAGCGTCCCGTCGAGGGCCGCGAGTCATTGGAAGGAAAAGTGGCGGTCGGAACCGTTTGAATCCGGGCTTTCGGCCGCCATCCAATCAACTCTTGATCTGGACCAACTCTCAGTCTGGACCAATGGTATAGCCGATCGAAGCTCCGACGCGAATGATGTTGTTGTTGCTGAAGTCAGCAGTATTGTTCACGATGTGGTAGTAGTGAGCCTCGGGACGGACGAACACATGCCCCCAAACATAATAGCGGAGGCCGGCGCCCACATCGACCAGGAAGTGGTTGCTGCTGGTGTAGCATGCGCCGAAGTAGTAGCAGTTGCTGGTGGGCTGGTAACCATAGAAACGGGTGGTTTGCCAGCCAATGCCGCCCAAAAGATCCAAGCCGGCCTTTTTGCTCAACTTGGGTTGGTAGTCAGCATTGAACGCAAACAAGATGGGGCGGTAGGGGATGCCGAGTCCAGCGTAATCTCCCTGGCTCGCTCTCCAGGCAGCTTCGAAAGCGACGCCGAGACGCCTGTGGAAAATAACGTCAGCCGCAAGGCCGGGGTAGAACCCTCCCTTTTCGGTAACGAAGCAACTGCCTCCCGTTGCCGGGCAGTTGTTTGACCCAGCAGCCAATAGGGTGCCACCGAAGAACATGGCATCACCTTGTTGCGCCTGGCCGAAGCTGGCGATTAAGACCAATCCGCTAATCGCGGCGAGTAACACTATCTTTCGCAAAGGAACCTCCTTAGATTCTGCTGGTGTGCATGGAAGCA
Source organism: uncultured Acidobacteriaceae bacterium (assembly GCA_963788555.1). Classification (GTDB taxonomy): domain Bacteria; phylum Acidobacteriota; class Terriglobia; order Terriglobales; family Acidobacteriaceae; genus Sulfotelmatobacter. Next base: position 356,487 of record CAWBHM010000015.1, read on the forward strand.
GTATTGGCAATAAGATGCCGCTGCCAAACCGTTCGGATGCAAGCGCAATGGTGATGACTCATCATAGTTTCCGGAGGGCGGAAATTTCAAATGACCGCGCCCGTCCAACCCCTATACGGGCGGAGGACAGGACCCAAAATCAAACCCAGAGAATGGGAACAAGTTGCGATTGTTGCTGCGCCCAAGCCCTAGGGGTGACGGGAGGCGCCGCTGCCTCCGCCGCGAAGGACATGGTCGATGGCGATTGGACCGCCACCGAAGAAGATGAGGGCAAAGGCTAAGGAGGCAACCGCAAGAGGGAATTCGTAGCCGGGGTGGTCGGGGGATCCGATGAGTCCGTTGTGGAGGTGAACTTTCCAGATGGCGACAATCAGGTTGATGAAGATGGCGAAAGCGGCGGCGCGGGTAAAAAATCCTGCCAGAATCATCAGTCCGCCGAGAAACTCGGTGAACGCGGAGACATATCCCAACCAGGCGGGTATCCCCATGCTGGCGACCATGTGAGCGTGGTGCTGCAATCCGCCAAAAACCTTGTGGTAGCCGTGAGCGACCATAATGGCGCCCAGCGCAAGGCGCATGAGCAAAAGGGCAAGGGGCTGCAGGCGATCGAGATAACGCAAGGCTCCTCCGAGCGACCTAGAGTACATCAGAAGGAACGAAAGATAAAAGTGCCGTGGGCGGAACGCGGCGTGCCAGGTTGAAGAGTTGGTACAAGGTTCTTGACCAGCTCGTAGCCGGGCGCTACTCTTTCGGGCGCAGGTTTCTTTTCCGCGGTCGGGTCCCCCAAACAAAACTTGCTACTTCGAGAGGAACGGGAGTTCTCCATGCGTAAGAAGTTCTGCTTTGAGGCAATCGCGACGGTGGTGTTGTTGTGCGGACTGATTCCAAGCGCAGCGGCTCAGCACAAGAAGCGCGTGGCAGTACTCAACTTCGACTATGCCACTGTGCAGAGCACTGTGTCCGCGGTGTTCGGAACGAACGTGGATGTAGGCAAGGGGATCTCCGATCTGCTGGTGCAGCAGTTGGTCACCGACGGCAAGTATTCGCTGATCGAGCGCAACGCGATCGACAAGATTCTCAACGAGCAGAATTTTGCCAACAGCGACCGGGTCGATTCCTCAACGGCAGCGAAGATTGGAAAGATCCTCGGCGTGGACGCCGTCATCATGGGTAGCATCACGCAGTTTGGTCGCGACGATCAGAACAAGACGTACGGGGGAGGAGTCGCGAGCCTGAGCAAGTTTGGCCTGGGTGGTGTACAGAAACGCGAGGCGAAGGCTGTTGTCGGGATTACCGCGCGCCTGGTGGATACGACCACTGCGGAAATCCTGGCCGCAGTCACGGGCACGGGAGAGTCGACGCGCAAAGGTACGTCGCTGGTCGGAGCGGGCGGAGGTGGCGGAAACGGCGCTGGCGGTGGATACGATATGACCAGCAAGAATTTTGGCGAAACCATTCTTGGAGAAGCGGTGCATGCGGCTGTGACCCAGATGGCGACGCAACTGGATGCGAAAGCCGAGGCTCTTCCCGCGCGCAAGGTCGAATTTACGGGATTGGTGGCCGACGTTAGCGGGAGCACGATCATTCTGAATATCGGACGGAGTTCCGGCGTGCAGGTTGGCGACACGGTCGACATCAGCCGGCCGGTGCGAACGGTAAAAGATCCCACCTCGGGCAAGGTGATCAAGACGATCACCAATCAGATGGGCACGGCGACGATTACAGAAGTCGATGCGGATTCGGCGACGGCGAATTACAGTGGCAGTTCTGCGGCGAAAGTAGGGGATGCCGTCAAGAGCGTGACGCCAGCGAACTAGAAAAATCGCATGAAAGTCATCAACTGCGGGATGAGCCGGACCCTCGTAAAGGTCTGGAAATCCAGCATTTGGGCGAGCGACATAGTACCTCCGTACCGTGCCTAGTACTTCAGTTACCGGTGCTCCGGTGACCGGGCGCTAGTTGCATCATCACTCCTCGTAATTGTGTCCAAGTCATCACTCTACACAATATATAGTAAACAGCCACTGGCGGTATTTTCGACAATTCCAGAAAACAGGTAAAAAACCCAGTAAAACGCGGAGATTCGCTTGGAGGCGGGGTTTTTCAGGGTTGAGATATGCTCGGAACACCGAAAGCCCTCGGAGCCGATATTGAGGGTGAGGCAGTCTCCCAGAGAAACGCCCGCGGGCCGGGGGAACCGGAGCGGGAAGGCGTGGGTGGAAAAGGCAAAAGGAACTATGGCTGACTCGCGAGAAGTGATGAACATCCGGCAAGCGTCGCAGTATCTGGGCGTGAGTCCGGACACGCTTTACAAGTACGTGGGCGAGCAGAAGATTCCTGCATTCAAGCTGGGTAACCGCTGGCGCTTCAAGAAATCGCGGCTGGACCAGTGGATGGAAGAGAAGTCGAGCGAGATGGAACCGCAGGCGAAACGGAAACCGAAGGCGGCCGCGAAAGCTGCCGGGTCACAGTAGCAAAAACTGAGAGCCGGCGGGATGCCGGCCCTACAAAGGTGGGCACATGTTTGGATTGGGATCGAAGTCCATTGTTGGCCTGGATGTAGGCTCTTCAAGCATCAAGGCGGTTGAGCTCAAGAAGAAGGGCGGACAGATTGAAGTCACGCACCTGGGTCTGGAGCCGCTGTCTTCCGACATCGTGGTCGATTCGATGATTGTGGACTCGGGCACGGTCTCGAGCGCGATTTCGAAGCTGTTCGTCGATAACGAGATCAAGACCAAGGCCGTGGCCACCGCGGTGAGCGGACACTCGGTCATCGTGAAAAAGATCTCGCTACCGTCGATGAGCGACCAGGAACTGGCCGAGACAATCGAGAAGGAAGCGGCGCAGCACATTCCCTTCGATCTGGCCGATGTCAGCCTCGACTACCAGATTCTCTCCGACGAAGTGGGCAGTCCGCAGATGGACGTGCTGCTGGTCGCGGTGAAGAAGGACAAGATTCTGAACTACACCAACGTACTGTCGATGTCGGGACGAACCCCGGCTATCGTCGACATTGATGCGCTGGCCCTGCAGAACTGCTACGAGTACAACTACCAGCCGGCGCCGGGCCAGGTGGTAGCGCTGCTGAACCTGGGCGCCAGCGTGATGAACATCAACATCGTGAAGGGCACGACGCCTCTGTTCCCGCGCGACGTCAGCGTAGGCGGGCACCAGTACACCGACTCGTTGCAGAAGGAACTGGACCTGAGCTTTGAAGACGCCGAGTCGCTGAAGCTGGGCAACAAGGTGGGCACGGTGAGCGAGGACGCGAAGCATCCGATCCTGCAGCAGGTCACCGAAATCATCGTGCTGGAAATTCAAAAGACTTTCGATTTCTTCCGGGCCAGCGCGGCCGGGGAGCACATCGAGAAGATCTACCTGGCGGGCGGGTCGTCGAAGGTGCCGGGCCTGGTGGAAGCGTTGCGGCAAGAGTTTTCGATGCCGGTGGAGTTGTTGAATCCGTTTCAAAGGGTGACGCCTCCGGCGGAAGGACACGGGGCGGAACTGGTGGAGCAGAATCCCGGCCAGATGGCAGTGGCAGTGGGCTTGGCCCTGAGGAGCTTTGAATCCCTATGATCAAAATCAACCTGCTCGAAAATTCCAAGGGGAAGAGCAAGCGCGGTGGCGGCGGCGGACCGTCGATGCCCACGATGGAAATGGGCGACATGGGTTCGCCCAAACTGAAGATTCTTGCGGTGCTGGTGATTGCCGGGTTGTTCAACCTGGGCTACTGGTACCGGCTGGATCATCAGGCGAAGGCGATCGCGGTGAAGATGAAAGTAGCCGAGCAGAAGAACCGCGAGCTGGCCGACGTAAAGTCGCGATTCCTCGAGCGCCAGACGCAAGCCAACAACTACAAGCGCCGCGTGGATGTTATAGACGGGCTGCGCCAGAACCAGACGGGTCCGGTCAACTTGCTGGCCATGATGGGCGAGACGGTGAATAACACCGAAGCGGTGTGGCTCAGCAAGATGGACGATCAGGGCGCGACTGTGAATCTGGAAGGAACGGCGTTGAGCGCGGATGCTGTGGCCAATCTGATTGCGAACCTGCAGAAGACGGGCTACTTCAAGAATGTCGAGATCAAGGAAACCTATCAGGACGAGCAGATCAAGGACATGCAGGCATTCCAGTTCACGCTGACCTGCGAGAAGGGAAAGTCGTAGAGGCGGACCTATGGCGATGAATTTTAGCGAAATGTCGGGCATCAAGCAGTGGGGGACCGTGCTCCTCGGGGGAGCGGTGGTGACGGCGGCGCTGTATTTCACTCTGTTCAAGAGCCAGAACGACAGCAACACAGCCGCGACGCATGCCCTCGAAGACAAGATCCGGGAAAACAACGAGCTCGAGTCCTACCGGCCGAAGCTGAAGCAGATGGAGCAGCAGCTGGCCGAGCTCAAACAGCAGCTGGAAATCGAGCAGCGCATTGTTCCCGACGAAAAGCAGGTGGATGGCTTCATCACCATGCTGGACGGAGAGGCGCAAAAAGCGGGCGTGGAACTGCGGCGCTTCACGGCCAAGGACACGAAGTCGCAGCAGTACTACACGGAAGTTCCGTTCGATCTCGAACTGGACGGGCCGTATTATTCGGCGCTGAATTTCTTTGATCGCGTGAGCAAGCTGGAGCGGATCGTCAACGTCAGCGGACTGCTGTTGTCGACGACCCGAAATCCTGGCGGGGCGAAAGTGAAGCATACGTATCAGTACGCGCCCAATGAGAGCATTACCGCGACGTTCACCGCGACCACATACTTCAGTCACGACTTGACACCTTCCGCGGCAGCCGGGACCAAACCGGGAACGCCGGCGGGTAAGTAGGGATGGCTATGAAGCTGACAACCAGCATTTTGGCAGTGACCATGATGGCGGGCGGTTCTTGGGCTGCGGCTGCGGCCCAGAACCCGGACGCGATCGACAACGCGCGCAGCGCAGCAAAATCGCTGCAGCAGAATCCGGCCAACCCGGCTCCGAAGACGACAACGGCGGCCAAGCCAGCACCGGGCGCTCCGGCTCCCGCGGTGAAACCCGCGGCGATACCGGCTCCCGCTGCGAAGGCGTCTTCGTCGTCGACCAACCAGCTTCAGCGGGTGAATGTCGTTCCGGGCGCGGATAGCGTCCAGATCGAAATCAGCTCGAGCCAGACGGTGACGCCCAAGGTGACCAAGCTGAGTTCGCCGGAACGCGTCCTGGTGGAACTGCCGGAGACGGTAGTGGCCAGCGCACAGAACAAGATTCCCGTGGGCAGCGCCGGAGTAAAGGGCGTGCGCATCGGGATGGACGGCAAGACTCCGCCTACGACCAGCGTCGTGGTGGATCTGGAAAAGCCATTGCCTTATGAGTTGACGCAGGATGCTGCGGGCAAGGTGATCCTGACTCTGCATGCGCAGGGGGGAGCGCCCAGCGCAGCCAAGAACAATCCTGCGCCAGCCGTGAAGGCGGTTGCAGCCAAGGCTTCCGCTCCGGCGGTAGCCCAGCCGGCGGTATCGAAAGCGGCGTCAGCAGCAACGAAGGCTGCTCCGGCTCCGGCAACGACCAAAGTGGCAGCGGTGAAGGAATCAGCAAAGCCCGCAGCTCAGCCTTCCAAGGCAGAGCCCAAGCAGCAAGCTAAGGCTGAGCCGGTGGCTCCGATGGGGAGTGCGCCTGCGGCCAAGCCGGCTCCGAAGCCAGAAGAAAAGAAATGGGCGATGAGCGGGAAACGCGATCCGTTCTTCAGCCCGGTCGTGCAGACCAACGGCTCGGGTTGTTCGACCGGAAAGAAGTGCCTGGAGATTGGCGCAATCAATCTGCGGGGTGTGGTGAAGTCCGACTCGGGTTTCATCGCAGTGGTGACCAACAACCTGAACAAAGCTTATTTTCTGCGGGAGAACGATCCCGTGTTTAACGGTTATGTGGTGAAGATTACGGGTGACTCGGTAGTGTTCCAGGAGACGATTCAGGACAAGCTGGGCAAGCCGTTCACGCGGGAAGTGGTGAAGAGAATCTTCACTCCGGCGGTTTAAGCAAGACGGCCAGCCGGGCAACCGGACAGCCGAAAAATCAGATTGGAAGAAGGACACGCGGGCCAGGCCCGCGGGTGGGGAGAGGCGAAATGCGAAAGCAACAAGTGACCATGTTCGTATCGTTGCTGGTGTTGGTGGTGGCCGCGGCCGCACAGACACCGAACCAGCTCGATCGAGTCAACGTAGTCCGGAGCACGGACGACATCCGGGTCGAGATGAGCTCCCGCGGCACGCTGGCGCCGAAGCTCAGTACTCTGGACTCACCCGCCCGCATCGTGGTGGATCTGCCGGAGACCGTCATGGCGACCGGACAGACCCGCATCGCGGTGGGCACGGCTGGGGTCAAAGGCGTGCGTATTGGAATGGATGGCCAGACGCATCCGACCACGCGCATCGTCGTCGACCTCGACAAAGCGTGTGCCTACGAGTTGACGCCGGGCGCGGCAGGAAAGCTGGTGCTGACCCTGCATGCCAACACGGTGGCGAAAGCCTCTTCTGAACCAAAGACGGTAGCTGCGAGCTCGCCTGCTCCGGCGAGCAAGCCGATGTCGCCATTCTCGCCGCGAGTCATGGAAACGCAGTCTGCGCCGAAGGCAGAGACTGCACCCGCGACGAAGCCCACTGCCAAGGATTCGGCGCCCACCGACTTTGTCGTCGTGGAGCCGACCTATCAGGCTAAGAGCCAGGCTTCTGCCGACGTAAAGAAAGATGAAGCGGCGGATGAGCCGACAGTTCGCGCCCAGGAGGCGGCTGCCCGCTTCTCGGACAAGACTGCCGCGGAACTGCTTCCGGTAAGCGTGCACTCCGCCCAGGCTCAGAACTCGACCGGCATCACTCCCGCGGTCAATCTGGCGGCGGAGCAAAAAGCTCAGGCCGGACAGCAACCTGCCGCGGCGGGCCCGAAATATACGGGTGAGCCGATCTCGGTCAACCTGAAAGACGTCGACCTGAAAGACTTCTTCCGCCTCATTCACGAAATCAGCGGCCTCAACGTCGTGCTCGACCCGAATGTGCACGGAACGTTGACCGTTGTTCTCGACGATGTGCCGTGGGATCAGGCGCTTGACATCGTGCTGAAGAACAACGACCTGGCCCGCGAACTGGAAGGCAACGTTCTGCGCATCGCCACGGTGGAAACTCTCAAGCACGAAGCGGATGCCCGCCGGGCGCAGATTGAATCAGAATCGCTGGCCGTGGAGAAAGTCTCGGTCACGCGTTTCCTGAGCTATGCCAAGGCGAAAGACGTCATCATCACGGTAAAGAAATTCCTCTCGCAGCGCGGCGACGTAGTGGCGGACGACCGCACCAACGCCGTCATCATCAACGACATTCCGAAGACGATTCCGACCATCGACCGCCTGCTGACGCAGTTGGATCGCAAGACGCAGGAAGTTGAAATCGAAGCCCGCGTAGTGGCGGCGACGCGGCAGTTTGCTCGCGACATCGGCACGCAGTTCGGCTTTGGTTGGGGCGAAGGACACAGCGCCATCGGCGGCAACTCGACGGTGGGCACTACCCCGACGAACGTAAGCGGCCTGACACCGGGCTACATCACGACCCCGGCGACTGGTTCCGGTACAGGACAGACGATTCCCTTGTTCTCGAACTTGGGAGTCACGCAGCCTTCGAGTGGTTTGACGTTCCTGAACGCCAGCAACACCGTGCGAATCGACATGGTCCTTTCCATGGCGGAATCGCGCGGCTTGCTGAAAGTGCTCTCACGTCCGCGAGTGGTTACGCAGAACAACATTCAAGCGCTGGTGAAACAGGGCGTGCGCGTGCCGATCGTGACCCAGGCGCAGTTGGGCGGTCCGCCAACCGTGACCTACGTCGACGCGTTCCTGCGGTTGACGGTGACCCCGCAGATCACTTCGGAAAACACCATCTTCCTGAACGTAGACGTGGAAAATACCACGCCGAACTTCGGTCAGGAAGTACAGGGCAACCCGGAACTGATCACGCAGCAGGCCACCACGCAGGTGCTGGTGACCGATGGCGGCACGGTAGTGATCGGCGGCGTTATCCAGACGCAGAACTCGATCAACATCACGCAAGTTCCGCTGCTCGGCAACCTGCCCTACCTCGGCAACCTGTTCAAGCACACCCAGGTCAACACCTCAAACCAAGAGCTGATTTTCTTCATCACGCCGCGAATCATTCAGACCTAGCAGCGTAGTTCGAAGATTGAGGACCGCCGGTTTCCGCGAAGAACCTGTCCCGGAACCGGCGGTTTTGTTTTTGGGCGCAGTTCTCAGTTCTCGAAGATGCTCGCTAATGCGCTTCGGATGTCCCGTACTGCGAACTCTTAGGGGCTGCTGTTCAATTGCGACAGTCGCCGCTGAGTCTTCCGTGCGACCATACTTAGCGGAGGCTCTCATGGGTGAGTCTTATCGAGATTTGATTGCGATGAATCTGGTAACAGCAATATATGGAGCGACCCAGGCGTTTCCACGGGATGCGCTCTTTGGCCCACCAATCAAGTCAGAAGGGCGACGATTTCTGTCCGCAGTAACATCGCAGAGGAGAAACGCAGAGTGGCCATTTTCATTTCCCACGTGCCGTCGAACCGGCTTTGGGCAGATAGAGTGGGACTGATCAGTAAGAGTGCGAAAGCGAGACCAGTTCGGATTGAGACGTCCACAGTCTGACCCCAGACTATTGGAAGCGAAGCGCGGAACGATCTAACGCTCGACCGCCATCGCCACGGCGTTCCCTCCACCCAGGCAGAGAGCGGCGATTCCCCGCTTTACGTCGCGCCGGATCATTTCATAGATCAGCGTCACAAGCACCCGCGCTCCGCTGGCGCCAATGGGATGGCCGATGGCCACGGCGCCGCCGTTCACGTTGACCTTGTCGGGATTCAATCCCAGTTCGCGCATCACGCCCAGCGCCTGCACCGAGAATGCTTCGTTGAGTTCGTACAGGTCGACGTCCTCGTTCTTCCAGCCAGTCTTCTCCCAGATGGTGCGAACGGCGCCCACGGGAGCCATCATGACCCATTTGGGCTCGACGCCGCTGGTCGCCTGGGCAACGATGCGGACCATGGGCTTCGCGCTGAGTTCGGCCGCACGCTTCGCACTGGTGACTACCAGGGCCGCTGCTCCGTCGTTCACCCCAGGCGCGTTGCCGGCGGTGACGGTTCCGTCTTTCTTGAACGCGGGCTTGAGGGAACGCAGCACCTCGATCGTAGTGTCCTCGCGGGGGCTCTCGTCTTTGTCGAAGATGGTGGGCGGCGCGCCTTTCTTCTTCGCTGGAATCTCGACGGGAACGATCTGCGACTTGAAGCGGCATTCTTTGATCGCAGAGAGGGCCTTGCGGTGTGAGTTGAGTGCGAACTGATCTTGCTCTTCGCGCGTAATGCCGTATTTTTCGGCGACGTTCTCGCCGGTGATCCCCATGTGGTAGTCGTTGTAAATATCCCAAAGGCCATCATGCACCATGGAGTCGACGATCTGCGCGTTACCCAGACGGTATCCCTTGCGCGCTTGCGGCAAAAGATAAGGAGCGTTGGTCATCGATTCCATGCCGCCGGCGACGACGATCGAACTGTTTCCGGTTTGCACGGCTTGCGCGGCGAGCGCGACGGATTTCAATCCGGAGCCGCATACCTTGTTGATTGTCATGGCACCTGTTGCAGGAGAGAGTCCGCCGTAGATCGCGGCCTGTCGCGCGGGATTCTGACCGAGTCCGGCAGAGACGACGTTGCCCATGATGCACTCATCAATCTCCGCCACCTCGACACCTGCGCGCTTAACGGCCTCGCGCACAGCAATGGCGCCGAGTTGCGGAGCGGTGAAGTCGGAGAGACTGCCTTGAAATTTTCCGACTGGCGTACGACAGCCGGAAATGATGACTACATCGTCAAAAGAGGCCATGAATCAAGCTCCCGCGAAGATTTCGCGCTCTTCATTATAGATGCACGAGCATGCGAATGCGTCGCCGAGCAAGACCATCGCCAAGATCAGTGCAGTCTCTCCAATCGCAGAATGATTCTGAGTGTCGTATGCAACTTCAACTCGCGTTGCCGCACTCGATGGTGATGAAAATCGAAGGCGACTCCACGTCTCCGTTAAAATTCTTATTGACTTTTGCTTGAGAAGGTCTCTCGTCGTGACTTTGGTGTCACGACTTGCGCCGATTCATCATCATTTTTTTCTTGACTTCATTTTTCATTAACTCTATACATCAACTAGTTGCAGTAAAACACCACTGCGACATTTTCCATGAAAAATGGAAGGGAGAATAGGAACAATGGCAACCAAGAAAAAGGCAAAGAAGAAAAAGAAGCACTAAGCAAGTTCAGTACAAGTAAAAAAGGGGACGCTCAAGAGCGTCCCCTAAGTTTTTGCCCGAACAATTCTCCCCCGCGGCTGACTAGTTGATCCGCGTGGCACCACTCTCCACCAGATGCGGAATGCGTTTCTCTTTCTCAGGACACAAGCTCCGGTACGCACAGAAGTTGCAGTGGATCCCGGTCTTCGCAATGAACAGACCTTCCGCGATCCCCTGAGCGGCCGCCTCCACGCGGCTCCGTGCCGCGAGCAACTGGCTCTCCGTGCGGGTCGTGATGACTGGAACATTCTCTTCCAGGTTGTGAAAGATCAGTGCGCCCACGCGGTATCCCCACTTCTCCTGGGCGGCAATCGCGTACAAAGACAGTTGCAGACTCTCGTCGGCGTCTTCCTGATCGCGCGCTTTGCCGGTCTTGTAGTCAACGATGGCAACGCTGCCATCAGGACGGCGGTCAATGCGATCAATTCGCCCCACCACCGAGATTTCCCCTACCCGGATCTCAAAGGACTGCTCCGTATGAAGAACCTCCACCGAAGGCAATGCTCGAGCCGATGCCAGGAAGTCGCGCAGTTGATCGACGCCCTGCTTCTCGTACAGTTCGTGCTGGTACGCTTCCTGAATCTTGGCCTCGGCCAGATCGTGTCGGAACAGATCGATCAGTTCCTCGTCGCTCTTGGGACGTCCCAGGTTGACGGAATCGAAGTAGGTCTTCAGGACGCGATGGATCGCAGCCCCGTACTGCATCGCTGCCGCCGGCTTAGCCGACAATCGCCAGTCGCGCTCCAGTTTGAACTGCAAACCACAGCGTTCGTAGGTGTCCACGGCAGACGCGCTGAGGCGAGTGTGCAACCCGTCCAGCACCGGAAGGTCGAACCACACGTTGGTCAGCGACTCGGCCGGATAAGCCACGGCCGCGGCAGAGAAAATATCGAGACTCGCTTGCGTGCCCCGCGCCGGAACCGAAGTCAGCCAGGGAGTGAGGGTCTTGTCTTCGATCAGCTCCCGCATGTAGCCGGCAGGGGTTTTGTTGATCTTGCCTGTCCCTTCCCGCGCATAGATGTGCAGGGTGTCGCGGGCGCGAGTCATGGCAACATAAAAAAGGCGGCGCTCTTCCTCTTTGTGAAGCGTCGGGTCGTCGGCCTCGGTCACGGAATCCGGGTCGCGCAATTCCGCCGGAAAGGCCACCAGTGTCTCTTTGTAATAGCAAGGGAACGAGCCAGAATTGGCCCGGAGAATGAACACGTGAGGAAACTCCAGTCCCTTGGCGCCATGCACGGTCATCAACCGGACGGCGTTTTCGGTCTCGCTCGCCTCCAGAGGGATAACGCCTCCCGCCTCGCGGAAGTATGCGAGATAGTCGACCAGTTCTTCCAATTCGGTCGTCTTGTTGACTTTCTTCTTTTCCCACTCCTGGACGAAATGCAGGGCCGCCTGAAGGATGGGCGATGAGGCATCGAGCGTAAACTCCCTGACGATGATGTCGAGCGCCGCCCGAGCCTTCGCTTCCTTGCGCCGGATTTCTTCGCGGGCGCGCCGCACCGCTGCCAGCACCTCGGAGCCCCCATCGACTCGATCCATCGCCGCCGAAAGAGGTACGACCTGCCCTTCCCGATTGTCCCGTGCGATCGAGCGCATGACCTCGCGAAGCTTATCGGGATTCACGTGGAACCAGGGCAATGCCGCCACGCGGAACAGGCTGACGTCATCGCCCGCCGATACCACGGCATTCAGGCACGCAAACAGGTCGCGAGCTTCCGGGGTATCCGAGATGTCCATGCTCTCGATGACGAATGGGATACCAGCTTCCGCCAGCTCATGCACTACATCGTCACGGTGAAAGTGCGAGCGATAGAGGATGCCGAAATCAGACCATTTGCACTTCGATTTCTTTTGCGTGTCACGCAGAAGAGCCACCACCTCCGGTCCCTCGGTATCTCTTGTGGTCAGCACCACCACCGATACCGGAGGACTTGTAAGAGGCCTCCCCGCCTTTGCGGCATCTTCTTCGCGGGCAGACTGCAGCGGCGTACGGCGGTAAGCAAATGTGCTGTCGGAGTGCTTGGCAAACACGGGCGGATTCCCATCAATCAGCGCAAAGGCGCTGCGCAGGATCGGCGTCGTCGAACGGCGGTTCTTGTCGAGGACAACTCGCTTCGCCTCGGGAAAGTGACGATGGAAGAGCTCGAACGCCGCGCTGGACGCTCCACGAAAGCGGTAAATTCCCTGATCGGGATCTCCGACCGCGAAAAGATTGCCGCCCGGTCCGGCGAGCCGAGCAAGAATCTGAATCTGCGCGAAGTTCGCGTCTTGAAACTCATCGGCAAGGATGAAGCGTGCCCGTGACCGTGCCTCGGCCAGTACCTTTTCATTACCGTACAGCAGGACATGCGCCCGCGTGATCATGTGGCTGAAGGTGCCAAGATTCTCCTCGCGCAGCCAGCGTTCCATGGTCGTGAAGACCCGCGCGATCTCGCGGCAGCGGCCGAGAACTTCTTCGTCATCCAGTACGCTCTTCGACTTCGCGACCCGCGGGATCGGAACTTCTCTACGCTCCAGGCGCTCCACGTATTCTGCGTACTTTTCCGGAGTGACAAGCTCATCGTGGCAGCGATCGACAAACTTCAGCAGATCGCTGAGAAACTGTCCGACGTTCGCGGTCCGAATGAAGTGTTCGAGTCGGAGCTCGCGAATGCGGCGCCGCAGGTAGATCCAAAGATCCTTATCGTCGAGGACGCCGAAGTCCTGGCCTGCGCTCTTGAGCATTTCGAGGCAGTAGTCATGAAACGTGGCGGCGTTCACCTTTCTGCCGCCCAGCAACTTGCTCACGCGGTCACGCATCTCCCGCGCGGCGTTAAGGGTATAGGTCAGCGCAAGGATTTCGTGGGGTTCGGCGTGGCCTTCGCGGACCAGGCTCTCGATGCGGTGAGTCAGGACGGAGGTCTTGCCGGTACCAGCGCCCGCGACCACTAGCATTGGTCCATGGACGTGCTCGATCGCTTCGCGCTGGCGATCGTCTGGAATGAACCGAGCGGGACGAGAGTTAGACTTCGGAGACGGCATTGCACGCAGGATATCACCTGCAGCGATTGTGCAAAGGCGCGCAAACCATGCCCGCCTTCAACGAGGTTTGTGACGAGCTGACCCCTGCTATTTTCCGGCGTTCGCGTCCACTTCGAAAATGCCGAACGTATTGCCCTCGGTGTCCACGAAATAGCCTTGCCAGCAGGTGCCGGGCACCGCGAACTTAGGAAGAGCCGTGATTCCGCCCAGATTCAAGATGATCTTCTCAGTCGCATCGAAATTCTCGACCTGGAGCGAGCAAACGAACGCATTCGTGCCGCTTTGAGGTGGTGGCGTCGAGGCTGGCCGCTTCAGCAAGCCTCCTCTGGACCCTCCAGTCTCGATTGTCCAATATTCAATGGGAAGTCCCTTAATCTCGGAGAATTTCCATCCAAACGTCTGGGAATAGAAAGCAATGGCTCGCTTCGTGTCGTCAGCCTGGATTTCGAAGTAGATGTGTCCTGCGTTCATACTTGATTCTCTCCTCGGGTGGCTAGATCGCAATCAAGTGAGTTCCGAAATTGTAATGGCAGTGGCAGCAATCGCCGCAGTTTCGGCGCGGAGAATCGTTGAGCCTAAAGACGCCGAGATCCATCCTGCCTTTTGGAAGAGCTGCAATTCGTCGTCAGTCCACCCGCCCTCGGGACCGATCGCGAGACAAATCTCGCCTCCGGTTTCTGCGGCCAGAACGTCCCTGAGGAGAGTCTTCTGTTCTGATTCCGCGAGCACGACCCGTGACGAACTGGTGTGTTGGCTGATGGCCTCCTGCAACTTAACCGGCACGGCGATCTCGGGCGGGGCTACACGCCGCGATTGCTCGGAAGCCTGAACCGCGAGTCTGCGCCAACGTTCCGCTCGTTTCACCGCAGCGGCAGCCAGATGCGCATCGGTGCGCCGAGCGATCACCGGCGTGATGCGGGACACTCCCAGCTCGGTGCATTTCTCAATCGCCCATTCCATGCGATCGAACTTGAAGATGGCGAGCAGCAGCGAGACGTTGGTTGTGGCGGCAGCGGTCACCTCATCCCCCAGTTCGAATTCGACCCGGCCCTCTCGGATCGTGGCGATCCGCCCGCGACGGACCACAGCTCCGGCAGCAATATCAAATTCCTGTCCCACGCGGGCGCGCAGGACTCGAATCAGATGGTCAGCATGCTCGTCGGTAAGGGCGGCCGTGTTGCCCGAGACTTCGTCGGCGATCCATCGGCGTCGGGTCATGGAGTTCGGATGATGAAGGTATGCTTGCGCCGCTACGCAGTGAATCGTCGTCTACCCGAAGATATCCTTCATCTTCTCGAGCAGGGAGCGCAGCATGGGTTGGTTGTCGACCTTCGACAGGGCATCCAGTTCCTGCAGCAATTCCTTCTGACGCTTGTTTAGCTTGGTCGGAACCTGCACCCGCACCTCGACATAGAGATCGCCCTTACCGTGCCCGTTCAGTACGGGCACACCTTTGTTGCGGATGCGGAACGTGGCTCCAGGCTGGGTCCCGTCGGGAATCTTGAGCGTATGCTCGCCTTCCATGGTCGGAACCTTGATCTCCGCGCCCATCGCCGCTTGCGCCACTGAGATCGGCACGACGCAGTGCAGGTCGTTGCCTTCGCGCGCAAAGAATGGATGCTCCTTAACGTGCAGCACGACATACAAATCTCCGGCGGGCCCGCCAAACTCGCCGACTTCGCCCGCGCCCGAAAAGCGAATGCGCGTTCCGTCTTCCACTCCGGCAGGAACCTTGGCATCCACGGTGCGCTGCCGCAGAATGCGGCCCTCACCTTTGCACTTCGGGCAAGGATCCGTAATGACGCTTCCTGATCCCTGGCAGGTAGGACAGGTGCGCGCAATGCTGAAGAATCCCTGCTGGTACCGGACTTGCCCGCGCCCGTTGCATGATCGGCAAGTGGTCGGGCCTTTCCCCGGCGCCGAGCCCGAACCATGGCAATCCTCGCACGCCTCGTGGCGACGCACCGTCACCCGCGATTCCGTCCCGAAGAACGCTTCTTCAAATTCCAGAGTCAGATCTTCGCGGAGATCGGCGCCGCGCTGCACGCGGCTGCGGCGGCGTCCGCCACTGGCAGCCCCGCCGAACATGTCGCCGAAGCCAAAGAACTCTCCGAAGATGTCGCTGAAGTCCTGAAAGACCGTGGGATCAAAACCCGCACCCGGCCCGGCTCCACCACCGAGTCCGGCATGGCCGTAGCGGTCGTAGGCGGCGCGCTTGTCGGTGTCGGCGAGCACCGCGTAGGCCTCACTGACTTCCTTGAATTTTTCTTCCGCATCCGGATTGTTCGGATTGCGGTCAGGATGGTACTGCAGCGCGAGCTTGCGATAGGCACTCTTGAGCTCGATCTCGGTGACTGTGCGGCTCACGCCGAGCACTTCGTAGTAATCGCGTTTTGCGTTCGTCGTCAGAACAAAGCCTTTCTTCAACTATGGAATCTAGGGCAAGCTGGTGCCGAAGGGGGAATGTGAGGCACCCTCTTAAACTTCAGGGATTCTTTGCGACCTTCACCATCGCAGGACGCAGCAGGCGGTCCTTGATCTTGTAGCCACGTTGCAATTCTTCCATCACCTCGTGATCGGGCACGTCAGAGGTTTCCACCATCTCGATCGCTTCATGCACATGCGGATCGAATGGCTGACCCTTGGCGGAAATGGCACTTACGCCCAGCTTCGCCAGAGCATCCTGCAGTTGCTTGTAGATCAGTTCCACGCCACTGCGGAAGTCGCCCGGTTCCGACTTAACCTGCAGGGCCCGCTCGAAGCTGTCGAGCACCGGCAGCAATGGTTTGATTGATTCTGCGGCGGCGTAGTCGCGGAAATCCTGCTGCTCTTTGGACGCCCGGCGCCGCGCGTTTTCGAACTCTGCCTGCGCTCGCGCCAGGCGATCGAGCAAGGAATCACGCTCCGCCTTCAGCTTCTGCAATTCGACGCCTCTGCAGGCGCGACTCCGCCAGTCGCGGTCTGCGAAGAACTATCATCGCCATCAGCGGGAGGAAGTTCGTGTTCCAGATCAAGCCCTGCCATTTCCGTTTGCGATTTTCCGTTCGCTTTCTTCATAACCACTATCCATTACTCCGATTCATTCAAAATCTTGTCGAAGAGGCGCGCGATATACGAGACCGCGGTGATCGTGTGCTGGTAGTCCATACGTGTGGGCCCAATGACGGCCAGAGAACCCATGACTTCATTGCCGGCGTGCGCAGGCGCTCCGATCAGCACAAAATTCTGCATCGACGGGAATGCCTGGTCGAGGTCCGATCACCACGCGGACTGCCTCCTGCTTTACGTCGAGATAAGCGCTCAGTAACTGTACGACTTTTTCCTTTTCTTCCAGCGTCTTGAGCATCTCCTGCAGTCGCTGCCGGTCATGATCGCCCGTCACCAGATTCGACGCGCCTTCGACGAACACCACTTGCGATCCCCTGCTCCGCCGCCAGCGCACCCTGCTTGTACAGCTGCTCGATCGAATTCATCAGCCGGTCGTATTCGCTGCGTTCCTTCTCGAGACGGCGTCCGAGTTCAGCGCGCATCGATTCCATGGTCCAGCCACGGAAATTTTCGTTGATGTAGCGAGCGGCCAGGTCCAGTTCCGACTGCGACAGATCGAGGCGCAGCACGCGATCGCGCACCAGGCCAGAGCGGGTCACCAGCACGGCCAGAACTTTCTGGTCGCCGAGGCGGGAGAAATAAACATGCTCCAGCGCGTTCTTCGGACCGCTGGTGGCAACGGTCACGCCGACGTTGCGCGAGATCAGCGAGAGTACGTGCGAGGTACGCTCCATGAACTCCTGCACGTCGGTGATGCCGGCGAGCGAGTCGGAGATCATGGTCTCTTCCTGCGGTGCCAGGCGAGCCGTTCCCGAAATCTGTTCGACGTAATAGCGGTATGCCTCGGTCGTCGGGATGCGTCCGGCGGAGGCGTGCGGCTGCTCGAGAAAGCCGGCGTCCGACAGATCGGCCATCACGTTGCGGATCGACGCGGGGCTCAGCCCTTCGCGGTTCGACCGCGCCAGCGTGCGCGAACCGACCGGCTCACCTGTCGAGATAAAGGTCTCCACGATGGCGGTCAGAATTTCGCGTTCGCGATTCCCGATATTTGGGTCAGCGGGCATAATCGGTTTTGTCAGTGTGTCTCAACCCGAGCGGCAGTAACCGGAGGAGAAACCGCTTCCGATCCATTTTACCTAACTATTTTAGATGCAGAAGCTTGGGTTTTGGACCAAAGCTGGGGGGCTGCCGGGATTCCAACAATGGGGGTGGGGGCAGAGGTTCCACAGTCTCAAGGTTTCAGCGCTTTAGAGTTTTCGAGGTCTGAGGTCGCAGAGAGTCCATTGAAACTTTGAAACCCTGAAACTTTGAAACCTGGGGGCTGCCTGCTGGTAAGCTCTATTTCTCCTGATGAAATCCAAACCTCACATTGCAGTCATAGGCGCCGGAGCCTTCGGCGGGTGGACCGCCCTGCATCTTCTGGAGCGCGGGGCGCGGGTTACGCTGCTTGACGCCTGGGGACCAGGCAATTCGCGAGCCTCTTCGGGTGGGGAGACGCGGGTCATGCGCGGAACCTACGGTCCCGATCAACCTTATACGGAGATGGCGGCCCGCGCGCTCCAGCTTTGGGTGAAGTACGAGCGACGGTGGAAGCGGCAGTTTCTGCATCGCACCGGCGTGTTGTGGATGGCTTCGGGGCGGGACGATGCGTTTGAGCGCGGTTCGGTGAAGGCGCTGCGCGCGGCAAAGATCAAGTTTCAGGAACTCTCGACTGCGCAGATGAGGAAGCGCTGGCCGCAGATTAACTTCGAGGGAATCGAGTGGGGCATCTTCGAGCCGGAGTGCGGATATCTGGATGCGCGCGCGAGTTGCCAGGCAGTGGTGGATGCGTTTGTCGCCGCGGGGGGCAAATACCGGCAGGCAGGAGTCTTGGCCGACGGCTTGGAAAGCGCTCCCCTGCGTAGTCTTCCCCTGTCGGACGGCTCCCCGCTTAAGGCCGACTGCTACGTCTTTGCGTGCGGGCCGTGGCTCGGAATGTTATTCCCGCAAACCGTTGGCAACCTGGTGCAGTCCACCAAGCAGGACATTTTCTTCTTCGGTACCCCCGCCGGGGACGATCGATTCAGCGACTCGCATCTGCCAGTGTGGGCCGATCATCGCGGACGCTTTCGCTATGGCATCCCGGGCAGCGACCGCCGCGGATTCAAGATCGCTGACGACACGCGCGGGCCGGCCTTCGATCCGACCGACGGCGAGCGCGTCGTAACTCCCGAGACGCTAAGAGATATTCGTGAATATGTCGGCTTCCGCTTCCCTGCTCTCAAGGATGCGCCGCTGGTCGAGACGCGGGTCTGCCAGTACGAGCAGACTCCCGACAGTCACTTCATCATCGACCGGCATCCGATGAACGACAACGTGTGGCTGCTCGGCGGAGGCTCCGGCCACGGATTCAAGCACGGGCCGGCGGTCGGGGAGATGATGGCAGAGTTGGTTCTGAGGGAGCCGCTCGCCGACCGCTACGTTTCGTCTGGCACGATTCAAGAAGCCATAAACCACGGAGGACACGGAGAACACAGAGGAATTCCTCGGTGTCCCCTGTATCCCCTGCGGTGAAAGCTCTTACTGAATCTGAATCACGCTGGCCGGGGCGTTGGCCTTGATCTCCGCTGTGCGCATGGCTACGTTCTTCGCGAATTCGTAGATTGACTTAGCGTGCGGCGAGTTCTCGCCTTCAAGCACCACCGGCGTGCCGCCATCCCCAGACTTACGCACTTCCGGGTCGAGTGCGATGTTTCCCAGGAATGGCACGTTAAATCTCTCAGCCATTTTTTCGGCGCCACCGCGCGAGAAGATGTCCACTTCGTGCTGACAGTGCGGACAGGTGAAGTAGCTCATGTTCTCGACCACGCCCACCACGTCCACTTTCATCTGGCGGAACATTTCGATGGCCTTGCGTGCGTCCTGCAGCGAAACGTCGGAGGGAGTCGAGACCACCACCGCGCCTGTCAGCGGTACGGTCTGCACCAGTGAGAGCGCGATGTCGCCCGTGCCCGGCGGCAGATCGACGATCAGATAGTCGAGTTTTCCCCACTCCACGAGGCCGAGGAACTGCCGCACGATCTGGTGCAGCATGGGCCCGCGCCAGATGATCGGCTTGTCACCGGGATTGAGGAATCCCACAGAAATCACTTTCAGGCCAAAGGCTTGAATCGGCTCAATGCGGTTCTCGCCGACCATGCGCGGCTGGTCGTTGACCCCCAGCATGAGCGGGACGTTGGGACCATACACGTCCGCATCGAGCAGGCCGACTTTGTGGCCCATCTTGACCAGGGCGACGGCCAGATTCACCGAGAGCGTGGTCTTGCCCACGCCGCCCTTTCCCGAACCGACGGCGATGATGGCGTCCACGCCGGGCAGCGGCTGCGGCCCCTGCGGCGTCGGACCTTGTCCATGCTGATGCGGCATATGTGCGTTCAAAGGATCACACTCCAGATAGGAATTGCGAAGGTGGGCAACCCTCTTCGATTATACAGTCGATTTTGGAGTGCGAGGGGCGAGGAACAGCTGATGTCGAGATGGTTGCTCAAATATCGGCTTCAGTAGCAAAATCGAAGGTGAGCCAGAATTAAGAGACAATTGGTCGACAGAGAGATCGGCAAGCACGTGCGTATGCAAGATTCACCAGACAACACCCGCTCGCTATTGCGCGCGCGGATCAGGGCAATCATCACGGGAATTGCTTTCTTCTTTCCAGGGTTTCTTTTTTCTCTGCCCGTTACTTGCACATGGGCAAATCACTATTATGCCGGTGAAGCACAGGCTCCTCTTGGAGCGATCTTCCCCAGCTTCATTATTGGAGTGATCGCAGCCGTCGCATGCACGATATATCTGCTTAAGAAAGCGCGATCCAGCGGGCGATAGGCGAGGATATCGTCGAAGAAAGGACTCTCTTACCCAGGAAAAGTCTTAACTTCTTAAGCGTAAGGCACATGTTGCGACATCATTCGGTGTTATAATCCGTGCATGGAGATTCAATGAGAACCACTGTCGCATTGGATGACGATCTCGTCCGCACCGCCCAGGAGTTCACCGGGGTGGCCGAGAAAACGGCCTTGCTTCGCGAAGCCCTGAAGGCTCTCATCGAGCGCGAAAGCGCGCGCAGACTGGCTTCCCTGGGAGGCACGATGCCACGGTTAAAGAAGATCCCACGCCGGCGCGCGGGAAACGATTGATTCTCGCGGACACCTCGGTCTGGATTGATCATCTGCGCTCGGACAACAAAGAACTGCGCAAGCATCTCGACCATGGGCAGATTGCCATCCATCCGTTCATCATCGCGGAACTGGCCTTGGGATCGCTCAAGGACCGGACGCAGACTCTTGCGCTGCTCGACCTTTTGCCCAAGGTGCGAGTGGCGCGGAACAGCGAACTGCGGCTGATGATTGAGGCTCGCCGGTTGTACAACTTGGGAATCGGTCTGACCGATGCGCACTTGATCGCCTCTGTCTTGATCGATGCGCCAACTCTTCTGTGGACAAGAGACAAACGCCTGCGCAGGGTCGCTGAGGGTCTTGGCATCCACGCGAGTTTGCCCTGAGAAAGCGAGCGGTAGACGCGAAGGACGAACCTCAGGGGCCAAAGCCCGTGTCATTCCCCGGCCTTGTCGACACGGCTAAAAGCCGTGCCCTTCCCAAAACATCGTTCCAAAACCCTCAGTACCCTTCCCCCTCTAGCCGCACCTTGCCCTTGAACATGCGGAACAGCAGGGTGAAGTAGCCGAGGGCGAGAATCATTCCGAGGATCCACCAGGTGAGGCCGACGGTCAGTCCATGCTGGCCCGCGGCGGTGTTGTAGATGGTCAGGTTCCGCGCGGGATCGGTGCTCGCCGGCAGCACCACGGGGTAGAGCGCGAACGCCGCGCCCACCAGCATACCCACGATGTACAGGGCCGACCCGACGAATGCGGTCTTGTCTTCTGCCCTTACGCATCGCGTAGATCATGAGAGCCAGGCGAGCCGTAGACCAGCGCCGGGATGAGGAATCCGATTACGTGCTGCTTGTAGTTATCGAGCACCGTGGGACGGATGTAGATGGTCGCGACTAATCCCACGACAGTCAAGACCAGCTGCACCGGCCACGCCCAAAGCGCCACGGCCCGGGCGCGGCGATTCACGTCGCCGTCTGTCTTCACGGCGACGTACAACGAACCGTGCACCGTCAGCGTGACCAGCGCGATCACGCCGGTGAGAACCGTGTACCAGTCGAGGATGCCGTTGTTCGTGCCGGTAGTCCCCTGGTTCACGCGGAAGTTCGTCCAGAGCGGTTCGAAGAAATACTGGTCAGCTCCGAGAGGAACACCGCGGACAACATTTCCCAGGGCAGCGCCGAAGAAGATCGTGAGCAGGAGGCTGGAGACGCAGAAGATGATATCGAAGAATCCGAGCCAGACAGGATTCTTCATGTGCGCGCGCAGTTCGATGCCGATTCCGCGCAGCATCAGCAGCCAGAGCACGATCATGAGCGGCAGATAGAATCCGCTGAAGCTGGAGGCGTAGAGCAGTGGGAAGGCGAAGTAGAGTGTGCCTCCGGCGGCGAGCAGCCAGACTTCGTTGCCGTCCCACACGGGGCCAATGGCGCGCATGATGCTGCGGCGCTCTTCGGGCGTCCGGGCGGCGCCGAGGTAGATGACGCCGGCGCCGAGGTCGAAGCCATCGAGGACCACGTACGCTGCCACCATTACTGCGACGATCATGAACCAAACAGTTGCCATCGTTAACCTCGTGGTCCCTCAGGGGCTTGAAGCCCGCGTGTTTGTTAGGCTCTGATGGCACGGCTGAAGCCGTGCCCTTCCCAAAATACTTCTTTCCCGGCCGCGAAGAGTTCCACGTAGAAACCGACTCCTAGTGCACCACTCCCGTCTCGACTTCCGGGCCTTGTTCGATTTCGCGGCGCACCAGGAACAGGAACAGGATTCCCAGCACCGTGTACATTCCCATGAAGCCCAAGCAGCGTAAACATCCCGTTCCCGGCGGAAACCATCTTCGAGTAACCGTCCGCGGTGCGCATGAGCCCGAAAACGAGCCACGGCTGCCGCCCCAATTCGGCCGTGATCCATCCGGCGGTATTCGCGATATAGGGGAACGGCAGCGCCAGCAGCAGAATCCACAGCATCCAGTGGCTGGAGAACAGCTTGCCGCGCCACAACAGAAACGCGGCGATCACCGAGATCGCGATGAACATCGTCCCCAGTCCCACCATGATGTGGTAGCTGAAGTAGAGCAGCGCGATGTTCGACGGCCACTGATCTTCAGGGAACGCATTCAGGCCCTGCACCTGCGCCTTCCACGCGCGATAGGTCAAAAAACTGAGCGCATTCGGAATCACCAGTGGATTGTCGATCTTCTTCTCTTCGACATTCGGCTGACCGACCAGCACCAGAGGCGCACCCGGCTGGCTGGCGAACAGGGCTTCCATGGCAGCTAGAGTTACCGGCTGGTTCTCAGCGATCAGGCGGCCCTGACCATCGCCGGTAGGAAAGAGCTGCAGGACACTGAAGATCAATCCGGCCACCACACCAACGCGTACGAAGATGCGCCCGTACGCTTCAAACTTGCCCCACAGCAGATAGAATGCGCCCACCGATGCCATGACGAACGCACCTGTAATTACGGCGCCGGACATATTGTGAGCGTATTGCCACCATGCCCACGGATTCAGGACGAGAGCCCAGAAGCTGCTGAGTTGCACCGAGCCATCGGCGGCCTTGGCGTAGCCCACGGGATGCTGCATCCACGCGTCGGTGGCCACGATGAAGAATCCAGACAGCCACGATCCCAAAAACACGGCGACCGCGGACCACCAGTGGGCGCGCGGGCTTAGCCGTTTCTCTCCGTACAAGAACAGTCCGAGGAAGGCAGACTCCAGGAAAAACGCGAACATCCCTTCCATGCCCAGGGTCTGACCGATCACGCCTCCTGCAAACCGCGAAAAGTGGGACCAGTTGGTGCCAAACTGAAATTCCATGGGGATCCCGGTCACAACTCCCATCACGAAGTTGATGCCGAAGATCCGTGCCCAGAAACGGGCCGCCTGGTGATAGGTTTCATCATTGCGGCGCAAGACCCAGCGTCTTGAGTACCACGATGAGCGGAGCCAGTCCCATGGTCAGTTGCGGGAAGAGATAATGGAAGGTAATGGTAAACGCGAAGTGCAGGCGATGAACTAAGAGGGCACTATCCATGAAGAACCTCGACGCCCCGATAGGCTAACGCGTATCCATAAGCATGTTATGTGATGCAAATCACAACAGTGAGTGGAAATCAGCGATTTTTTCTCCGCCGTTCCAATTCTGCACGCCGGATCTCGCGGCGCCTGCCGGCATCATCGTAGCGGCGCTGCTGCTCAGCGGTCTCGGGAATCACGGGCGGGACTTTCAGGTGCTTGCCCGCAGGGTCGATGGCAACAAACGTCAGGTAGGCAGAGCCCACGTGCTGTGCCGTGTCCGCGATGTAGTTCTCCACGTAGACTTTAACCCCAACTTCCATGGACGTGTGGAAGACGCGGTTGACCGAAGATCGCAGGATCACCAGATCCCCCACCCGCACCGGCACCAGGAAGTCGATGTGATCGACCGAAGCGGTGACGACATAGTTGCGAGAGTGGCGATGCGCGGCCATGGCCCCGGCCAGATCGATCCAGTGCATCAGTCGCCCGCCGAGCAGGGCGGCCAGCGGATTGGCGTCGTTGGGCAGAACGATTTCCGCCATCTCGGACTGCGAATCGCGAACCGGCCGCGGCGCCAGTGTGTCGTCGGTCATTGGTAATCTTCCCTCTTCCCTCTGGGCTTTTCAGGCTTTCTTTTTCAGATACGATTCCAGGAAACACTCCGCCATCTTCTGTATGCGAGCATCTTCATGCCGTCGCAGCCAGAGGGCTGTCGACAAATCAAATTCCAGATCGCCATGTTCGACGGGCCGATGATTCCGCTCGCACACATAGTGGAGAAGCAGGACGCGGGCAGGGTTCGCTACGGATTTTGATTCCGGACTCGAGTGTGTATCCCGCGGGGCAGAGACGGCGAAGCGCACCGCATCCCAAGCCCGTCCCGGCGGCGACCAGTTACAGTTACTGGCATATCCCAGATTGCAGAAGGCTTCCAACACATCCTGAGGAGGTACTTCGGCCTCGTGGCCAGGAGCCGTGCAGTGACCGCACCATCCGGCTCCAAGCGGAAGCCGCGAAGGGTGGGGCCAATTTCCGTTTTCCAATCTCGCCACCGGCATGAAATAAGGGCAGGCCAATTCGTTGTCTCGGAATCTGGAATGGTTGGGACTGGCAATTGTAATCAGTTGCCAGAGGTATCGCCAGTTCCTTGAGTTCGGGCTGCGCCTGGCGCTTCCAGTTGTAGTAATCTCAGCAGCAGGGGCTGCCTGACTTTATGGATCGCATCGCCACACTCAATGAAATCCTGACGGAAAATCCGAAAGACGCATTCGCGCGCTACGGACTTGCCATGGAGTATTCCAAGCAGGGCGACTTCGACCGGGCGCTGGCGGAGTTTTCGATTCTGCTCGAAGGCCATCCCGAATACACGGCGGGATACTTCATGGCGGCGCAAACTCTAGTACGAGCGGAGCGGGTTGACGACGCAAAGAAGATGCTCAACGACGGCATCGCGTCAGCGAGACGCACGGGCAACTTGCACGCGCAATCGGAGATGGAAGCCATGCTGAGTGAGTTGGGATAATCGCGTTCGGCGTTTCGACTGCGCCTTACTTCGCCATCCTGCCCATCGCCCACTCCACCAGGCTTGGGAATAACTGATAAAGCTTCACGGGCACGTGCATCGTCCACGGAACAATCACTTCCCGCTTCTGCTTCAAATATCCCTGGAGGGTGGCGCGCGCGACTCGCTCGGCGGTGAATTCCGCGAACTGAGGCCGGCCGAACCTTCTTCAGTTCGTTTCCGCGGACTGCATTTTCGCTGAAGGCAGTGCGCACGTAGCCGGGACAAACCGTAAGCACGTGGATGCCATCTTTCTTCAGTTCAACTCCCGCAGCCTTTCCGATGGCATTCAGCGCAAACTTGGTAGCGCTGTAAGCACGCGTGAAACGGCAGGGGAATGTGACCCGCCACGCTCGAGATGTTGATGATCGAACCGCCTCCCTGCTGCCGCATGACAGGAATGACTGCCTGCATGGCAGAGAGCGCTCCGAAACAGATTGGTGTCGAACAGCTCGCGACACGCCTGCATGTCGATCTCGGCAACGGAATCGAGCAGACCGTGCCCCGCATTGTTGATCCAGACATCGATGCGCTTGAAATGATGCAGAGTTAAGGCCAGCACGCGATCGATGTCCTCGGAGTGACGGACCTCGCAGGAGAGAGCTATGGTACGATCGAGAAAACCGATGCGCGCTGCGAGCCGCCTCCGCCCTTGCTGCATCGCGTGACAGCAGAACTACGCTGGCGCCTTCCTCGGCAAATACTTTCGCAATTGCCTCGCCGATGCCCATCGAGGCGCCGGTGACCACGACCACTTTCCCCGCGAGTTCCATGCTCGCGTTGTATTCTCCGCGACGCGGCAAGTCAAGGTCCGAGCAGCGTTGGTGGTAGCCCACTCTGACCAATCCCTCACCACTAAGGACAAAGTCACACGAAGGAAGATCAAACCTTCATGGTTCACTGTCTTTCTTCAATGACACAGTGATCGAATACGAACTCGACAGAAGGTATGTCGTACAATCGGAAAACCCGCTCGGCTCTGCGGGCTCTCGATATTGGAGACCTCGTGCCCCTTCTTCCCTTGTTCCCCCTCGACGTCGTATTGCTCCCCGGCACTCCGCTGCCGCTGCACATTTTTGAGCCGCGATACAAAGAGATGATTGCGGAGTGCCTGGCGAACAATGCGCCCTTCGGCGTGGTGCGCGCCCTGGACGACGGCGTCGCGGAAGTGGGGTGCACGGCCGAGATCGTCACCGTCACGAAGGAATATCCCGATGGGCGTATGGATCTGATTGCGGAGGGCCGCAAACGGTTCGAGGTGCTCGAACTGAACCGGCAACGTTCGTTTCTGCAGGCGGAAGTATTGCTGGTTGCCGGATGAACCCAGCGCCGCCGCGCCTGAGGACAAGGCACGCGCCATTCAAGTTCATCTGGAAATTCTTTCGCTGGCGGGTGCGGTGCAGGATCTCTCGGCAGCCGACCAGAACGCGCTTTCGTTTTATCTTGCCGGTTCTCTTCCGCTCGATCTCGACTTCAAGCAGAAATTGCTGGCGATGCGTTCGGAGACCGAGCGCATCCAGGCCGTGGCGACCTATCTTGAGGGCATTCTGCCCAATTTGCGGCGCGCGGCACGGGCGCGCGAGAAGGCCGGTGGCAACGGACACGCGCGATGAGCTCTTCGACTTAGGGCTTGGCCGTCACATCGCCGCCAAGCATTGCCACCAGCAAAACGCGCTACCGCTACGGCGCGTATAATCTGGGAAAGTTGGTTTGTGGGGGGATCCTTTCATGAGTAGTCTTCCGCGCACACTCGGTGATCTGCGCCGCAGTATCTTTTCCGAAGAGCGTTTGCGTACACGACACGTTAAGGACGAACTGCGCGAGAATCTGACGACGCGGCTGCGCGGGAATGGCGACGCTGGCGTGTTTCCCGGCATCGTCGGCTATGACGACACCGTAGTGCCACAGATCATCAATGCGATTCTTTCGCGGCATAATTTCATTCTGCTGGGACTGCGCGGACAGGCCAAAAGCCGCATCCTGCGGGCATTGACGACCCTGCTCGATCCCCATATGCCGTATCTGGCGGGATGCGAGGTTCACGATAATCCGTATGCTCCGATCTGCCGGCGCTGCCGCGAGGAAGTTGCG
Organism: uncultured Acidobacteriaceae bacterium; assembly: GCA_963788555.1. Taxonomy (GTDB): domain Bacteria; phylum Acidobacteriota; class Terriglobia; order Terriglobales; family Acidobacteriaceae; genus Sulfotelmatobacter. The sequence continues at coordinate 383,703 of CAWBHM010000015.1, forward strand.
CGGCAGGGCGACGATTCGCCGATCGCTTACCTATCACCCGACGACCGCTACGTTGAAAAACTGGCAACGCCCGATGTAACGATTGCCGATTTGATCGGAGACATCGACCCCATCAAGGCGGCACGGGGCGGGCACGAACTGTCGAGCGAACTTACGGTTCATTATGGCTTACTACCCCGCGCCAATCGCGGCATCTTCGCCGTCAACGAACTGCCCGATCTCGCGGGAAAGATTCAGGTGGGATTGTTCAACATCATGCAGGAAGGGGATGTGCAGATTAAGGGATACCCCATCCGCCTGCCGCTCGATGTTGCGCTGGTATTCAGCGCAAATCCGGAGGACTATACGGCGCGCGGCAAGATCATTACGCCGCTGAAGGACCGCATCGGCTCGGAGATTCGCACCCACTATCCGGCGACCGTCGAGGAAGGAATCGCGATCACGGCGCAGGAAGCGTGGACCCGGCGCAATGGGCATCCTCTACACTTGCCGAATTATGTGCAGGAAGTGATTGAGCGTGTGGCCTTCGCGGCACGTGAGGATAAGAAGATCGACAAGCGCTCGGGCGTGAGCCAGCGGCTTCCCATCTCGGCAATGGAGAACGTGGTCTCGAACGCCGAAAGACGTGCGATTCGCAATGACGAGAAGGTTGTGGTTCCGCGCATCAGCGATGTATACGCGGCGCTGCCCGCGATTACCGGAAAGCTCGAACTGGAATACGAGGGCGAGATGAAGGGCGCGGACCACGTGGGGCGCGAATTGATCCGCGCGGCCATCGCTAAGACGTATGACGAGTACTACACGGGCGCCAATGTGCAGCAGATCGTGCAGTGGTTCGACCTGGGTGGAGAGATTCAGCTGTCCGATTCTGTCCCGGCTGTCGAAGCGCTGGAGAAACTGAAGGGGATTCAGGGTCTGGTCGACAAGCTCGGTCCGCTGAGCGTTTCGCAGAAAGACAGCCCTGAGCAGCAAGTGTCGGCGGCGGAGTTCATCCTCGAAGGCCTGCATGCGCACAAACGTATCGGACGCAGCGAGGAGCGAGTATTCAAAGCTGGCGAGAAAAAGCCTGAGGCTGTGCGAGAAAAATCATTCGAGCCCGATGAGAAGCCGTACCGGCAGAGAAGGCAGTTTAATTAAAGCCGTCGTTTGTCGATGGTCATTGGTCATTCCTTGAGTCACACTCTAAACGACTAGCGACGAACGACCAAGGTCCGTTCCATGAAACGCATTCGCTATTCCAAATACGTGCCCGACCCCGCTGGCGAGATGAGCATGGAAGACCTGCTCAGCGCGCTCTCGGATTACCTGTTGCAAAGCGGGTTTCAGGAATCCATGTGGTACGAACTACCCGAGGGTGAGCAGACACTCGACGAACTCCGGCGGGCCATCGAGCAGGCTTTGATGAACGGGGAGATGTTCGACGAGAACCTGCGGGAACAGATCGAGCAGATGGTCGCCGACGGACAACTCGACGAGTTGATCGAGAAACTCATCGAACGCATGCAGCAGGAAGACTACATCTCGATCGATGAGCCGCATGATCCGGCGCGGCAGTCGAGCGTCGGTGGACAGACTGGCGAAGCCCAGCAGGCCAAATTCGAAATCACCGACAAAAGTCTCGACTTCCTCGGCTTCAAGTCGCTGCGCAACCTGCTGGGATCGTTGGGAAAATCGAGCTTTGGACGGCATGACACGCGCGACCTTGCGACTGGCATTGAGACCAGCGGGTCCGCAAAGACCTACGAGTTTGGCGACACCCTCAATCTCGATATCACGGCGACGCTGTCAAGCGCGATCCAGCGTGAAGGCCTGACGCTGCCGCTCAACATTGAATATTCAGACTTGCAAGTGCACCAATGCGAGTACCAGTCCTCGTGCGCGACGGTGCTGATGCTCGACTGTTCGCACTCGATGATTCTCTACGGCGAAGATCGCTTTACTCCGGCAAAGAAAGTCGCGATGGCTCTGTCGCATCTGATCCGCACCCAGTATCCGGGGGACTCGCTGTCGCTGGTGTTGTTCCACGATTCGGCGGAAGAGATTCCGCTATCGCAACTGGCGCGGGTTAAAGTCGGCCCTTACTACACGAACACGCGCGAGGGACTGCGGTTGGCCCAGCGCATCCTGCAACGGCAGCGGAAAGACATGAAGCAGATCGTGATGATTACCGACGGCAAGCCCTCGGCGCTGACGCTCGAAGATGGGCGCATCTACAAGAACGCCTTCGGCCTCGATCCTCTAGTGGTCAGTCAGACGCTGGAGGAAGTTTCGAAGTGCAAGCGTGCGGGCGTACTGATCAACACGTTCATGCTGGCGTCCGATTACGGGCTGGTGCAGTTCGTGCAGAAAGTTACGGAGATGTGCCGCGGCAAGGCCTACTTCACGACGCCCTACACACTCGGGCAATACCTCCTGATGGATTACATGTCGCGGAAAACGAAGACCATTCATTGATTCTCCCGCGGACCTCAGGGGCTAAAGCCCGATTTCGTCATTGCCTTTCACGCGGCGCTGAAGCGCCGCTCTTCCATGGTTCGACTGAGGCCATCGCCTTCCCAAAACCTTCTCGTCCAGAGCAATAACTACTCCACTGCTGATAATCTCTTACTAATCTCATGGCGAACTGCATTCGATGTGGGCGGCAACTGCCCGGACTAATGTTTGGAAAGAAGATCTGCCAGTGGTGTAAGCAGCACGAGGCAGCGCAGCGCGGCGAAGAGGGCGACGACGGCGTTCAGCCGGTGATGGCCGCGCCCTGGGTGCGGCACGAATCCGGCATCTCTCTCACGCAGGTCATCTTTGGCGCCAATGCGATGGTCTTTATCGCAATGGTGGCAGCCAGCGGCCCGTCGATGGACTTCACCGGGCAAGTCATGGTCCACTTCGGCGCCAACTTCGGTCCATTCACTCTGTCTGGGCAGTGGTGGCGGTTGCTTACCTACATGTTTCTGCATGGCGGCCTTTTTCATATCGCCATGAATATGTGGTGCCTGTGGAATCTGGGTACGCTGTGCGAGTCTCTCTACGGCCGCTGGACCTATGCCGCCATTTACCTCGTCACCGGGGTTGCCGGAGGTTTGGCGAGCGTGGCATGGAACCCTGGAGTGTTAAGCGTAGGCGCTTCCGGTGCGATCTTTGGACTGGCCGGAGCTCTGATCGCGTCGTTCTACCTGGGCGAGTTTTCTATGGCCGGAATCTCGATCAAGGGCACGCTGAGTAGTCTACTTTTCTTCGCGGGCTTCAACTTGTTTTTTGGCAGCGTAGTCTCGGGCATCGACAATGCCTGCCACGTCGGCGGACTGGTCAGCGGACTCATTCTTGGAGCGATGATTGCCCGGCTGGCGCCGGGGCACGATCAGACCGCCGGTCGCACGGGCATTTTGCTCTTCATGATCCTCGCACTGGCCGGTGGTGCGGCTGGAGTACAGCGCTGGCGCGGCTCCGGAATTCACCTTCGCGCGGCCACCGACGCGCAACGGAATCTCGATCGCATGATCGGGGAACTGCAAAAGAAGGTCCAGCAAAGCCCGCAGGATGCGTCTGCACACTATGCGCTGGCGCACGCTTACTTCAACAAAGGGCAATTCCCTGAGGGCGAGAGCGAGTTGAAACGGGTGCTGGACCTGGATCCCCAAAACGCACGGGCTCGCATGGATTTGGCTTCTATATATCTGCGACAGGAGCAACCGAAAGAGGCACAAGAGGAATTTGCCAAGCTCGTCGCCCAAGACTCCAACAACGCCAATGCGCATTTCGGGTTGGGAATCGCGCTTGCCGCCCAGAACATTCACGAGAGCGCAATCAAAGAATACGATACCGCGCTCCAACTTGAACCGGAGGCCAGAAACATCTATTACCGGATCGGCATTTCCCAGGCTCAGTTGAAAAAGTACGACGACGCCATCGCCTCCTACCAGAAGGAGCGGGAGCGGACGGGAGACGATGCGGAGTTAGAGAACGCGCTCGCCGATGCCTACCAAGCAAAGGGCATGCAACAGCAAGCCCAAGACGCGCGCAACAAGGCTGCGCAGCTTGAGGACCAGCAGCGGGATTGACGTTCACAAACAGCGGTCGAACACTGCCCGGCGGACCTTTCAAGGCGACTGTACTTTGCGGGCGCTTTCGGCGCGCGCCAGGAACTCCGCCATGTTCTGGTCCTTGGCGGCGTGGTACGCCCACCCTTCCGCGGTGGCGTTCCAGCGATAATCTCGAACTTTCATATCGATGCCGTGCTCAATGAGAAACTGCGCTGCTTCATAGTTCCCGCGGATGGCGCATTCGTGCAAGATGCTAGCGGGCTCATGCGTGCTCCAGTTGGTATTGATGTTGGCTCCGCGCTCCAGCAGGAAAGACGCAATCTCAAAATGCTGGTTCATGCACGCCCAGGCCAGCGCTACGTCCAGTATGTTCTGCACGTTGGCGGGGAACCAATGCAGGTTTCGCAAAACAGAAGAGTTGTTGGCAGGGTAATGCTGAGCGAGACTCCCCAACCTCGGACGGCCGGCCTCATCAAACCAACCCCTGACTCGCGCGACGTCCCCTACTCCGGCCGCGTGGCAGAGATCATCGGGGAGCGGCCAAATCGGGGTCAACATCGGAATGAGATGCGCCTTCCCATATTCGAGAGCGAACGCCAGCGCGGACGAAGGAGGGCGCCTCATCGCCAATGCGGGAGCGGACTCCAGCAGCCGCGTGATAAGAAGCCCGCGATCTTTCAAAACCGCTCGCTCTAATAGTTCCACTTGCAGCGCCACATTGGATTCGCCGAGCAGATCGGGTTCCCGCTCTAACCACCGGCTGAACTCTTCGAGGTCATTTCTATCGATCGCCGCGAGCAGTTCGTTCATAACGACGGTCTGCCAGGGACTTCCATACTCCTGCGGATGTTCGGCCAAGTAGTCGATGAATCCGCTTCTTCCACGCCATTCCTCCACTCGACGCGCCAGCGCGGGGTCGAGCTCGATGCAACGGTTGAGAAGGAGAGCGGCGACCGCACGCTGCTGAAATCGGCAGGCACAGAGGAATGCCTGCGTGACGGCGGCGGCATCGCCACCAGGTCGGGTCTGTGCTGACTCAAGACAATCGCGTACGCCATCGGCGTCACCCAGTGCGGCGAGAACATCGAGCCTGCGCGGCAGAACACCCTTGCGCGAAAGGAGCTGCAACACTCCCTTGGCGCGGGCACGAATTGCGTCTTCCCATATCGCCGGATTCGCGATGGCCCCAGCATTTAAGAGAAACTCGGCGCATTCGACGCGTGTGAACATCTGCTCGCGGTAAGGATCGCCGCTGTCACCAAACGAGCCGGTGGCAAACTGAAGTAAAGATTCTCCGGAATCGCCATGCCACGATAGAAGTGCCGGATACTCCCGAACCAGTTGTGCCAATCGCTCGACACTATTGTCGTGGATGGCGCGCTCCGCCTCAGCGGCAGCCCACTCCAGGCCTTTGCCTTCCTGGCGGAGCACCGCCGCGCGAAGATCCTGCCAGCCTGGGAAGCCATATTCCCGGGCCAGCACAAGTTGGGCATCTCGCAGCGACAGAGGAAGAATCGGAGCCGGCAGTTGGGCGTGTACGCGGGCCACAGCATCGGGGTTGCTAGCGGCCACCTGGCGAGCCAGTTTCTTTGCCTGCTTCCGGATGGACTCAAAGGATGAGTGAGAGGGTAATAACTTCGACGGGGTCACAAGTCCTCCTTTCATATTTGCCCGTGTCCCGCTGATACCAGGCTGAAAGAAGGTAACGACGCGCCTGAAAACGAAAACAGGTGGGATATTTCCCTTGCCGCGGGTAGGAGACGCCCTGTTAGCGTACTGGCCCAAACATATCCGGCCCCGGCGAGCGTGTCAATCCGTTCCGCGTAATTCTGAGTAATCCGCCCGTCGAGCCACAAGTCCACTTCTGGGAACGTAAGCCGGCCGCCCCTTTCCGGAAGACTCGCCGAAGATCAGCGGTGGCGCGACAGAATTGCAATTCTCGCAAGGGAGAGGCAGGTTTGGATGTTTCTCACAACGGAACCATAGGGGCTTGTCCCTCGTCTTCGCAAAGTGTCAGAACAAGAAGCCGCCGAACCTTCGTTCGTCAGACGAGAACGGTCTGGATCGAACGGGACCGGTTGGAGATCAGGCGTGCGCCACGCCTGTGGTGGGCAGGGTGAACTGAAAAGTTGCACCTTTCCCGGAGGCTCCACTGGCCCACAAGCGGCCTCCATGCGACTCAATGATCGAGCGACTGATGGGCAGCCCCATACCAGTTCCGCTATCCTTCGTCGTAAAGAATGCCTGGAAGATCTGTTCTGCCTGCTCCGGGGGCAATCCCACACCGGTATCGCTGACCGAGATCAGGAGTTGACCATCGCCCGCTTCCGACTTGATGGTCAGCTCACCTCGGGCGGACGTTCCCTTCATGGCGTCAATGCCGTTGAGCATCAGGTTCATCAAAACCTGCTGCAGTCGCACACGGTCTGCCATGACCTGGGGAAGGGCCTCGGCAAGCTCGGTGCGGATCGAGATCGAGTAACGGTTCGCCTCGCTGCGCAGCAGGACAATCATCTCTCGAATCAGCTCATTTACGTCGACCAGTTCGCAGTGCGAAGCGCCCTTCTTGAAGAGCATGCTGATGCCGCTAATGATGTCGGTTGCGCGCGTTACGTCTTTGACTATTCTTGATGCGGCTTCGCCTGCCTCTTCTAGATTGGGGCAATCGCGCCGAAGCCATCGTAAGCAAGTTTTTGCGTTGGTTACGGCTGCGGCAATCGGCTGTTTGATTTCGTGCGCCAGAGATGCCGTCAACTCCCCCATCGTGGTCACGCGGTTGACGTGCGCGAGATCCGCCTGCGCCTGCCGCAACGCCTCCTCGGCGCGTTTGCGCTCCGTCACATCCATGTTCGTACCGACGACTTCAATAAGCTCTCCGCTCGAGCCAAAAACCGGATGGCCTAACGCGTGGATGTATCTGACTGCTCCGTCGGGTAGCACGATTCTCAACTCGACGTCGTAGTCCCTTCTTTCGCGCACGGCTTTCTGGACCTCTTCGAGCAACCTGCCACGATCCTCCGGATGAATCCGTTGCAAAATCATTCCACGGTCCGGAAGGCCCTGCTGCGGATCGAAGCCCCAAATTCGGCAATTCTCCTCCGACCAATAGAGAGGCGTTGTCGCGTTGAAGGCCCAACTGCCCGTGTGGTTCAGCCTCTGCGCTTCCGCTAAATAAGCTTCGCTACGCTGGAGCGCCTCTTCCGACTGCTTTGCTGCGGTGACGTCCATTACCGCTCCTACGTATTCGAGTTCCTTCGACTGAAATCTTTCGGCATGGCCCACGACATGGACATGTTTGACGGCACCATCCGGCAACAACAACCGATGTTCAAAATCAAAATCTTTCCCGGCTTGCGCGGCACGCTCGATTGTCTCTTTCACGAAGATCGCATCTTCCGGATGAGTCCGTTGGAGAATAAGTTCCACGGACGGAGTCGTCGTTCGTTCGTATTGAAAAATTCGAAAGGATTCTTCTGACCAGATGATCTCGCCGGTAGCGACCCTCCAGCCAAAACTCCCGGCATGACTGAGCCTTTGTGCTTCCGCCAAATACGCCTGGCTTCGTCGAAGCGCAGCTTGGGTCAGCTTTCGTTCAGAGTTCTCCGCGCGCAATTCCTCGTTGGTTCTCTCGAGTTCCTGAACATTTGTACTCAGATCATCTCGCACCCGCTTGAGTGATTCGGTTGTGCTCCTTTGGGAGGCGGTTACTAAGCCCATCAGTAGCGCTGACACCACGAAGATGATTAGACGAGGCAGTTGGCTCGAATCTAAGTAAAAGGAATGGGTCGGGGACAGAAAGAAATAATCGAAGGCCAGAGCAGAGAGTGTGACCCCAAGCAAACCCTGCCTGAATCCGCCGAACCAAGCGCTGAATATGATGGCGCAGAAAAACACCGACGCGAAGGCCTCGGAATGCCAGAAATGCCACAACACCCATGCGACGATGACCGCTGAAGCAACCGAAACGAGGGTGACGGCAAACTTCACGCTGGAAGGAGGGTTGGTCCACCAATTCGCTTTAGACATTGGCATATTTTTGCTTCGTCATATAACGGCATCGCCCGGCGACCGGCAGGCTGAACAAAAAGATTGCACTGCACTCCGTGTTTTCTCAGCCCATAAACGGCCGCGCGATGCAATTCAACAATGGAACGGCTACCTATGCCAATCTCCTGGCGCTTGGTCGTAAAGAATGCATTGCTCTGGTCCGATTGTTGTTCGGGCAAGCTCGAGAGCGCAACTGCAAGGATCGCAGGACATGGCCACGCATACAGACGGTCAGGGCAATGGCGAATAGGCAAAGCAACACTTCAAGATCACGCAGACCGGAGCGTTGCTCCAGAAGCGCCAAGCACAGGCCAATGGCGAAGAAAGTGGCCGCAAGACCGTAGCGCAGTATGGGCGAGCGCGCCAATCGCAATTGTAGATCCGCCCGGGCCATGGTTCGCCTCTCTTGGATGGCGTTTGAGTTGGTTCCGCAACGGGCTTACCGAGGAAAAATATCATACCGCAGAAGGGTCAACTCGACGAGGGGGCCAGGGTTTTGGCTCGACGTTTCGCACTCTATCCGCCACGCTCCCCGACGCTACTCCTGCCTGACGGTATAGTGTTTACCGAACTGGTTAATTCCCGGATTGTCGGCAATCCAGAGGCAATTCTTCTTAAGTTAGCGCTTCTGACGGGCTGTCCCCCATGAACCGTTAGCCCTTCCAGATCTCCCCTACCGCACGCGATGCCTGATTAATCGCCTCATCTGTGTAGGCATAGGCTCCCGCGTCGGAGTTAGCGATCGCGATCCGTCCATAGGGCTTGCGCGCGACTTCGCAGGGCGTCTCGCCGCCTTCCAGCCAGAACTTGTCGAACAGCGAGTTGTATTCGTAAGCGTAGCCGTGGGGCCAGCGATTGACCGTGATGGCCGCGATGTCTCGCGCGGGATCGAATCCACCCGGGCCCAGCGTGCGGACCAGTTGCTCGCGGATCTTGCGCTCCATGGTGTCGAAGTCCGTGGTGTAAAGCTCCATGCGGCCGTACATATGCTGCTGGCGCGCGGGCAGTCCCGGATGACACGCTGCCTTCATCATGTGAACAATGATGGGCTCCTCCGGCTTGCGGGCACATTCGTATCCCCCAATGCTTACCGGCAGATCGAGATTCACGTAAGAGTGATACATGCCAGGCGCGTAAATGGAATTTGCCCCGACTTTCTGGAACGAGGTCCAGTTGCGAAGAGCAACGTTGGTATAAAGCAGCGGGACTTTCTGCGCTGAGGCCAGTGCCTCTTTCTGCTTATCGGGAAGCTCTTCGCAGATGTACGGAATCACGACGTGCCAGCAGGCCAGGATCGAATTCTTTGCCTTCGCGGTATAAACCTTGCCGCCGCGCGCGTAGGTCACTTCTACTTCCTTGGCGCTGGCGGCGTCCCCCAGATGTTTCACCCGAACGGCCGTGCTGTTCAGTCGAATGCGAACGGGCGAACCAGAGTCGTCGAGCTTCGCATAGTTTGCTTTGGCCAGAACGATGTCGGACGAAGAGTTGCCGGGAACAGCATCTGGAATCAGCTTGCGCACCAGCAGCCGCGCGATGGTGGCATTGCCATCCGGAAAATGGAAGAAGTATTTCTCGGCCTCTTCATTGGGAATGGCGTCGCGGTTCATACCCTTCCCCGGGGAGTCGTCTAACTTCAGACCATCGAAGCCGGGCAGATCAAATCCCCACGCGTCCTGGGCTGCGACCGCATCGATACCGACGCCGAAGAGCGGGTGCGGCAGCGCCTGGTACATCTTGATGATGTCTTCATGAACTCCGACGACCTCTTTCAGGAAACTGGCATAACTCATCCGCGCCAGCTTCGCTTTCTTCTGATCTGAGGTCAGGCCCGGAAAATAGTCTTTCGGCTCTTGATACAGAGTCTGCAGGTCGCGCTTGGCCTGATCGGCAATCGGAGCGTCCGCTAGAAACTGCTTCAGCAATTCCGGCAACGGGCCCGATGCGTCCCCGCTCTCGCCTCCGCCTCGTGGTTGAGGATTGATTACGAGTTTGTCGGCACCGAATGTCTCTTTGTCGAAGAAGATTTTCGCGTGCATTCCGGCCGAGGGATACAGATTCTTGTTCACATACTTGGAGTACGACGGCACGTCGATGCCCAGTTCCTCGATCACACCCTTGGCAACCGCGCTATAGGGAGCCGGGCTCTCGATGGAGAATGTCCCGCCGAAACCCAGGCGGAATGCGTTGTTCACGTGAAACTCGTTGCGCTTGGCATGTCCGCCGAAATCGTCGTGGTTCTCGAGAATGAGAATGCGCGCCTTCCCGCCGGTCGTCTTACGATAGAAATAAGCAGCAGCCAGTCCGCTGATACCTCCACCGACGACGATCAAATCGTAGGTCTCGCCGGTGTCCTCGGGCTTGCCAGCTGAATCCCAGAAAGTGCCGTCGCGCAAGCTATGCGCGGCGTCGAACGACCCCGGATGGCTACCGCGCATGCCGGTGAGTGCCGGTGGATAGTAACTTGGGGAACTCTCGGGACCAACGGCTGCCTGTCTAGGATCGGCGAACAGGTCCCACGGCATCATGGCCGCGCCGGCAGTCACCGCAACGCCGTTGAGAAAATCGCGGCGTGTGATCTTGCGATGCATTCCCAGTTCGCGGTCCCGTGAATCGTGCACGATCTCCTCCGACAAACGAAGTGCTCTTGTGAAGCCGAGGCACCGCTCCAGATTCTGGGCTTTAAAGCCCAAATCAAGCGAACGCATTTATCGCAAGCGCCGTCAGCGCAGTGCCACCAGAAACTCGCAAGCTCTGTTAGGAGGATGACCCGCTGTCCGCCTTCTTGACGGCTAGTTCCGCGCCCTGAAATCCAATGCGACTGTGAGTTCCATCGCAGAACGGCTTGTTGACCGATCCGCCGCATCGACAGAGCGAGAACGCAGTCTTGCCGGTCAGGTCGTACGGAGTGCCGTTGGCATCCACCAACTCGATCGCACCTTCGGGAGCTTCGACCCGGAACGGGCCATTCGGTCTTACAGTGATCTTTACCTGCGCCATGAATCCTCCAACCTTACGGGTTTCTAGTAAGGCTAAAAAGATATCACTAATGGAGGGCGTCTGTCTCGGAAGGTCCAGTTGGAGCGGGATGAGAAAAAAACATGAACCACAAAGGACACGAAGGACCTGATGTCAGGCGTTTCCTTCGTGCGACTTCGTGACCTTCGTGGTGAATAAGTCTTATGCCGCTTCGACGCGTACCGAACTCAGGCTGCGGTAAAGGTGCAGGCACTCGTCGATCATGCGCTTGGTAGTAAAGCGTTCGCGGGCGCGGGAGTACGCCAGTTCAGCGTAAGCTCGGCGCATGGCCCGGTCCGCGTTGAGCATCCGAATATTTTCGGCGAGACTGGCGGCGTCGTTTGTGCGGAAATAAAGGGCGGCGTCGCCCCAAATCTCACGAAAGCTCGGGATGTCATTGGCCACGATGGCGCAGCGTGAAAAAGCCGCCTCCAGTGCAGCCATGCCCAGCGGCTCGTATCGCGCCGTTGCGGCGTAGATCGATGCCCGGCTGTAGAGGGCTCGCAGTTGCGCCTCTGTCTGTGGACCGCGTATTGCAACAGAAGTCTGCTCGGTGGCGACCTTCACGTCGGCACGGATCGGAATCCGGGGCATCGGCACCGTGTGTTCCGCCCCCACAATGCACACCGGAACCGAGTAGGGCTGCTGCGTGAGAAGAAACACCTGCTTGCTCGCGTCCACCAATCGGCCGACGGCGAGCACGCAATCGTCTTTATTCACGTAAGGATTAAAGAAGATGGGATTGCGCCCCGGATAGATCACCTCGCCTCGATGGGGCCTCCCATAGAAAGCGGAAACGCGATCGAGCATCCAGGCGGAAGGCGCGATCACCGCATCCGCGCCAGCGAGGCCGCTCACAACCGTATCGCGATACCAGTTCAGGGAGCGCTCGGCTCGTGGAGCACGACTGTGAACCGCGTGATTCCAGGTGTACAAATCGCCCTGCGCCATCACGACGCGGGGCACATCGACGGGCAGGTTTCCGTAGCAAAACTGGTTGAGATGCAGAACGTCGGGCCGCGATTCGCGAACCAAGGCTGTTAGGAACGCGGACGACTCGGGCATGTCCTCTTCGGCGTCCTGCATCCACTCAAGATGAAACGCGGTGGGCCGGTAGTCGAGACCGTGCAGATGATCCATCCAGGAGGTCTGCTCCGGCAAGGGAATCTCGCCGAAGCTCACCAGCGTGACTCGTACACCACGCGTGACTAGTCCTGTCACTAGTTCACGAGTGTAGGTCCAGGATCCCGAGAGCGAGTCGGCGGTGACGAGAACGTGCACAGAACCTCCGGGCAACAACTGCGAAATGCCGCGTGGAACTTGGCATTCCGCCTTCCAGGCGCATCCATTCTAGAGGGAATTGAGCATGACGGGAAGAGTTTTCCCTTCGGGGGAGTGTGCAAGATTGTGCATTGCCTTGCTCAGTCCGCTCGAAGCGAGGCCATTCCCACATGGGTCTTCTAGAACATAAACTTCAGGGCGAACTGGATCAAACGCGGCGTCCTGTGCCGCGAGAATCTGATTGAAGGTCGGCGAGCTAATGTCGCTGTCGGGCAGGCGGAAGTTCGGGTGGTTCAGGAGATTGAAGAACTCGGCCCGGAACTGAAATTCCTTGCCTTCGGCGACTCGAATGTTTTTGAACGCTGAGAAAGTCCCAGTCGGCGTAGCCGGGCCCCTGCGCGATGTTGCGGCCCGCGGTGCCAAATTGCTGCACCGGTGAGTTGGGATCCTGGATAATCTGCTGAAAGGCGCTTCGGTTCAGCCATGCGGCCGGCGTGCGCGGTCCAGCGTTGGGATTCTGTCCGGGAACAACGTTGGGCCGATTCGAGAAGAACCCGGTAATTTCCGGCGCCGAGCCTTGCACCGAAAAATCGGTGGAATCGAAGACGGTAAACGGCGTTCCACTCATCATGGTGACGATTCCGTTGATCTGCCAGTTACCCAGCGCCTGTTGATACCAGCCGTGGGGCTGTCTCCAGAACGGCAGACTCCACTGGTAACTCAGTACAAACCGGTTCCGCGCGTCGAATAACGAGCGCCCACGCTCGGCACCAAGATCGAAAGGATTTTGTGCCAGATCATTCTCTCCCGCCACTGGCTTGGCAGCGGAACCCGTCATGTTGAATGACGAGGCATCATCAATGGACTTCGAGTATGTGTACGACGCTAGAAAGGAAAGGCCGTGGCTGAAGCGTTTGGTCAAGCTCGCTTCGAGCGCGTTATACGAAGAATTTGCGATCCCTTCGATCAGTCCGGTAGACGAGTATATGCACGGCGGAGAGTTGAGCGCGAGCGTGCACCCAGAATGAATCCGCCGGAAGTCCGCATTGCTGGAAGTGGAGATCGGGTTACCGCTGGAATCAAACCCTGGAATGTAGACGGCAGGGTTTCCTTCGACGAAACGCGGCAACTTCGTCCCCTTGGTTCCCACGTAGCCAACCTCAAGCAGAAGATCCGAGCCGAGGGATCTTTGCACGTTCAGGTCCCAGTCCTGCGAATACGGCAGCGGCAAGTTCGGCGCTAGCGTCAGGTTCGTGAGCGGCGTTGCAAACGTGCCGTTGGGCGGCGGGTTGCCGAAGTAGGGATCAGGAAAATTAAGAAATGTGGTCTGAGTAAGGCTGATCTGCTGGGTCTGCAAATACGGAGGAGCGCTGATCGGCGATTGCAGCGGTCCGCCTTGGCCCGTGTAATACGGCTCGTAAAAGATTCCATACGCCGACGTGACCAGCCATTTCGATTCTCCGGTGGGATCCCACGCGAATCCAACACGCGGCGCAAATCCTTTCTTGAAGGTAGGAATCAGGCCCGCAGGCACGCCAGCATCTCCGGGATAGAGTAGTCCCGGCGGTGCGTTGGGCATAACCGTAGACTGGCGGCCGGGAATCCAAAGGGTCTGCCGGTTGTGGATCTCGGTATAAGGGAACGGAAGCTCATAGCGCAGGCCCATGTTCAACGTCAGGCGTGGGGAGACTTTATACGTATCCTGCGCATAGGCGTTCAGGGAGTTCCCGCGTATGCCGCGCGAGAAATCTCCGCGACCTTGCAGAAAGAAGACCGGCTGGCCGAAGAGGAAGCTGGCGAATGCATCCGGGACGACGGGAAAAGGTGCGAACACAAAGAAACCGTTCGTAGCGATGCCCTGCAGCACGTTGACCTGTAGGTGCTGGTAACCCCCTCCGAATTTGAGTTCGTGCCGCCCGTGCACCCAACTCAGCGAACCGGAATAATCAAAAGCATTCTCGTAGGTATCGCGCGGGCCGGTAATCGGATCGCCAATGGTCGTATAACCGTTCACCTGGATGAAGGGAGGACCGATGGCTGCGTCCAGGCTCGGTTCGTAGCCAAATCCAAGGCTCGCCGGGGTAGTGTGGTTCTCGCTCTCACCGTAAAGAAATTTGTTTCGCAGGTACGAGAATCGGAAGACGCCGATCATCGTCGGAGAAAACGTGTGCGTCTCTTGCGCTACGAAATTCTGTGCCCGCTGATCTTGTCCGACGGGAAAACCCGGCACGCTAGCCCCTGACGTCGCGATCGGATGGAACTGCGTGCCATCACTGTAGGCGTAGCGGAAGTTCAGAACGTCGGAATTTCCCAGGTACTGATCCAGCCGCAATCCGAACTGGTTGGTGTCCTCATGCACTACTTGCGTTGCGGTATAGACGTTGGTCCCATTGTTCGGCGCTGGGAAATAGTTCAGGAGATTCTTCGTCAGGGTAGTGATCGAAGACATGTCAAACTGGTTGTTGATATATGGCTGGTTAAGAAACACATTGAAGAGCTGGTGGTTGGGGTTGTTACAGAAGCCGCCGGTGAAGCCCTCCGGGCAGATCTCGGCGAAATTTCCCTGCAACTCGGCCTTCGAAGGTACGGTGGAGGAATCCGTTTCTCCCTGACGGTTGCGAAAGCCCTCGAAGTATCCAAAGAAGAAACTTCTGTCTTTGCGGATGGGACCGCCGAAGGTCGCTCCAAATTGATTTTGCTTGAGCGGTTCCGTCGTCGTGCCAAAGTAGTTGGTGGCGTCGAATACATCGTTGCGGAGGAATTCCCAGAGAGTTCCGTGGTATCCGTTGGTGCCTGAGCGAGTGATGATATTTGTGGTTGAGCCCAGAGTATCGCCGAACTCAGCGGTCGCATTATGGGTGAGAATCTTGAACTCGGTGATGGCATCTATGGGTGGCTTGAGAACGAAGCCTCCATCCACGCCGTTGAAGTTGTTCGCTCCGTCGATCAAAAAGTTGTTCGACTCAGGGCGCTGGCCATTGACGGCATAGGCTTGGCCGTCACGCAGGGATCCTCCCGCTTCCGCCAGCCCCGGCGTGAGCGGCACGACTCCGGGCTGGAGCAAGCCAAGCTGAGCAAAGTTTCGGCCATTCAGGGGCAGATCGAGAACCTCGCGCTCGGAAACCGTCTTGCCCAGACTGCTCACCGTGCTCTGAATCAGTTGAGCATCGGCCAGCACATCGACATGCTGGGTCTCGGCGCCAACCGCCAGACGAACAGGGACCGTCGCTGTCTCGTTGACATCCAGAACAATGCCCTGCTGGATGTAGGTCTGGAAGCCCTTCCCTTCAACTCGCACGCGGTAGTGGCCGACTGGCAATTCGAGTAGCACATATCCACCCGACCGATCGGTCGTCGAAGTACGGGTTAAACCAGTTTCGGTTTGAGTCGCGCTGACGGTGGCACCTTGCACCGTCGCCCCCGTCGGATCTACAACTGTCCCTCGAATGCTTCCCGAGATTTGTTGTGCAGAGGCGTTTAGGACGAGAAACATTGCCAGCACGGTACAGATCAGATTTCTGAGCATGGTCATAAGGTGTGTTCAGTCTCTTTTTTGTGAAACATGCTTCGATCTGGTGGGCAGGGAGACGGCATGATCGCAGGCATTCACAAGTGGACTGACCGCGGCCAAGTCATGCGTTTAGATTTTGTCTGGGACCCCAATCCACAGAACGAATGAGCAGCGAAACGTTAACGGACCTCGCGGAAGCACACAATAGCGGAAAAATACTACGGAGTTAGCTCAGGAATTCACCGGGGCATCCAATTGCTTCGAGCAGTCGTTCTGATCGCCGCAAGCGCTCGAGGGGCTCGCGCGCTCGCCCAGGGGCGGGTGCTACATCGACATCCATTCAAACAGCTCATCCGCCGGCACATTCGTTTTACAGGTTCGTGTTCAGATCGGAGTGGAGGACGCCGGCGATCCTTCGCCCTCAACGATCTGATTCACGCGGACCGTCAGTTCACCTCCAGACGCAGCCGCAGCTCCCGGGCGAGCAGTGTCGATGGTGCGAATCTTCTCGGCGGCACGATGCGGGAACTTCAGGGACAGACATCGCCAGTTCGCACGACAGAAGCATGGCGGTAAGCGTCTCGCGCATTTCGCTATGCATCTGTTCAGCGACTGCGCGGCGGGCAGCACCTTCCTCACGCTTGCGGCGATGCAGCGCCGAACGCACTTCCCGCACCAGACGTTCCATTCCCGTGACTCCGAAGTTGACGTAGACGGGGAAAGCCGTGCCCAAATGTTCGATCATTTGATCGCTTTCATCGGGCTCAGTTTCGAGCAGAAACTGGTCGATGACCGCGGCAGAGTAGGTTTGTTCGCGCAGGCGAGTGGCACCCTCCTGCAGGTTCTGGGCCCAGTGCGTCTCCTGGCCGGTGGCGGCGTACAAGGAATCGGCACACTGTGATCCGCTAGCTGACGACGTGATGAGTAGAATCATGGCCTTTCCAAATGCACGTCTGCAGCCACAGTGCGTTACGTTGAAAATACGGATCTTAGCAATGTAGGCACCAGCGTGGCTTCCCTTAGTGGCACAACCGTCCCGCAAGGCAGTTCAAAATCGGGCGCTCAAGATTGAAATTCGTGGGCCGCATAGTCCTTGAGCTTGCGGTACAGAGTCGTCTTCCCGATGCCCAACAAGCGGGCAGCTTGCAGCTTGTCGCCGTTCAGTTCCGTGATTGCGTTGAGGATGGTCTTTCTCTCGAGTTCAGCCATGGGAATGATCTTGCCGTGTCCATTCCCATTTCCATTCCCGTTCGGCGACTCGTGAAGCGGCAGATTGGCAACTTCGCGGGGCAGATCTGTGGTGTGAATGAGCGGACCACTGGTGAAGGCGTAGGTCCGTTCGAGACAGTTTTCCAGTTCGCGAACGTTTCCCGGCCAGTCGTAGGCCAGCATCGCCTTCAGGGCTTCGTCGCTGAGTATCTTTTCCAGTCCTGAGGTGCGCGTCATACGGTCGAGGAAATAACCGATGAGCAGAGGAATGTCCTGGCGACGTTCTCGCAACGCGGGAATACGAAGACTGAGCACATTCAGACGGAAATAAAGATCGCGACGGAACTCGCCCTGCATGACGGCTTGCTCCAGATCGCGGTTGGTAGCGGCGAGGATGCGCACATTAATCGGCACCCGCCGCGTACTGCCTACAGGACGAATCTCCTTCTCCTGAATCGCCCGCAGCATTTTGGCCTGCAGATCGACAGGAAGCTCTCCAACTTCATCGAGAAAGATGGTTCCACCTTCGGCCATCGCCATCAGGCCGTCTTTCGACTGGTTGGCCCCGGTGAACGCGCCCTTCACATAGCCGAACAGTTCGCTCTCAATCAGGGTCGGAACAAGCGATCCGCAATCGACCGGGATGAATGGCTTGTCACGGAATGGGCCGGAGTAGTGAATGGAGCGGGCGACCATCTCCTTACCGGTGCCGCTTTCGCCCAGGATCAATACCGGGTGCACGCTGTTGGCAGCCTTGGCAATGATGCGGTACAAGCTTCTCCATTTCGGGAGCCCGGCCGACGATGCCGCCAAATCCCTGCTTGGACTTCACCTTCTCGCGCAGCAGGCGGTTTTCTGACTTCAGCTTCAAGTGACTGGCCACCCGCTCCAGCAGCATCTTCAGTTCGTCGAGGCTGAACGGCTTCGTCACGTAGTCGTAGGCGCCGTTCTTCATGGCCTGCACCGCCGACTGCACGGTCCCGTAACCGGTCACCACAATGACCACGGCTTCGGGACGCCGCTCCTTGATGCGGCGCAGGGCGTCCAGGCCGCCAACACCCGGCAGGCGCAGATCCAACAGGACTGCGTCGAAGGCCTGCGTCTCAAGATACCGGTAGGCGTGCTCGGCGGAATCGGCAATATACGCCGTGTAGCCCAGCGATTGCGCCACCTCGCGGCAGGCTTCGCGGATCGATCGTTCATCGTCCACGATCAGAAGGTTAAGAAAGTTGGCGGCTGCGATTTGCGGTGTGGCGGCTATCGGACTCAAGGCTGCGGACGTCATCGTAATTACTCCTCTTCATTTATTCTTCAGGTATGAGTACTCCCCGGATCGTCTCGGGATGAAAGTCGTGGGTTTCCTGGGTATGTAGAAAAGCCTGCGGAACGAGCGGCAGAAGCACGCTCACACGGGTGCCACGCGATAAGGCACTCTCCACATGGATCAAGCCGCCGTTGCTGGTCACGATGTCGTGCACCGTCGCCAGCCCGAGCCCTGTGCCCTTTCCCGCCTTGGTCGTGAAGAAAGCTTCGAACAGATGCGCGCGCGTCGCATCATCCATGCCGCTCCCGTTGTCGCCGACAACGAATAGAGCGCATGGAAGGGAGGTCGTGCTGGCTCCTGAACGAGAGTCCGTCAGAACCTGCACTTTGCAGTTGCTGGTTTCCACCGTGATCTGTCCCCCGCTTGGGATTGCGTCGCGCGCGTTCAGCACCAGGTTGAGCAGAATCTGCTGAGATTGCGTGGGGTCCATCTTGATCAGTCCCAGATTTGGATCAAGCTGAATCTCAACTCGATGTTTTCACCAATCAGGCGAACCAGTAGGTTGCGCATGCCTTCGGCGATCTCGTTCAGCGACAGCAGGCGCGGCTCGGAATTCGTCGGCTTAGCCACCGCAAGCAATTGCCTTACAAGACCCGTGGCCTGCATTCCCGCGTTGCGGATTTCTTCCGCATACTTGCGAACGCGATGACATGGCTCGAGATGAGCCATGAGCAGATCGCAGTACAACAAGACGCCGGTCAGAAGATTATTGAAGTCATGTGCCACGCCTCCGGCCAATCGTCCTACTGCTTCGAGTCTTTGGGCCTGCCGCAGGCGTTGTTCGGCTTCGTGGTTCTTGGGGCCATCTTCCGCCCACGCCAGGGCGCAGTCGGGACTGTTAGCCGCGCCGGACACTCGCCACACCGTCCAGTGCAGACTGTTCCCATCGGCACCCTGGGAGTCAATTTGAAAACTGTCTCGTTCGCGTTCGAACAATTCAGAAAGGAGTCTTTCGCCTTGGGCCCGATTTTCTTGCGGAAGGAGATCCGAGAAGCACCGCGCTCGCGCCATTACGCCATCAGAGCGGAGCATCTGCTCCATCGCCGAATTGAGCGCAGTAACGCTGCCGTCGCGCTGGCATTGCGCCAAACCGCCTGGAGCATTCCCAAAGAGCGTTCGTAGTTCCGTTTTCGTATCTTGTGGCGTCCACGACACTTTCGCTGCAGCGCTCATAATTCCTACTTTGCTCGGGTGGATTCCCTAAAGGAATCACTCATTCTGTGGTCCGATACCTTGGTTTTCCCGAAATGGGAATTTGGACGCCCAGCTTTCGTCCAAGCAATTCCGTTTCGAGCCGACTATAGAGAATTTGCCGTGTGCGGCAATAGGGCAGATGTCACTAAAACGGGACTTATTTCTGTGGAAAACTCGGGCGGAAAGGAATTTAGTGCGAATTGGCGGACTGAGTCCCTCGGACAGCAAGATAAACAGGGCCCGTCAGGCGGAAAATGAGCCGACGCTCTTTCTCGATCCGAATCACGGCAGCAGAATTGTCTCCTGGCGGCGTTCTAGTCTGTCGGACTTGAGCCATGCCGGCGTTCCCGGGCACAAACAGGCTGGAGGTCTGAATCGGCAGGTTCACGCCCCCCCAATCAATGGATCGAAGGACGAGTCGCAAATACCCATGAGCTTGGCTCACATTGGACGCCCGTGCGGACTCGATCTGGCCAAAGACCTTGGTGCCTCGCGGAACCAGCCTCTTCCCGGCGACTTCAATGGGTTCGTCGACAACCGCTTCGAAGTGGGAACTGTCCCCTGGATTCTCGGAGGATATCGAACTCTGTAGTCGAACCGTGATCAGCGTTCCCGCAGGGAGGTTTTGGGGTTCGTGGAAAGGAAGTCCGCTTTCACCCGGATTCTGTCTATCGTCTGGCGACGCCGCGAGTTCACTTGGATCGGCAACCGCCGCTCCTGGCCCGTCATGAAATGGAACTTGGTGCTGGTCCGCGTGTGCAGCCGCTTCATCGCTCTGCAGGGCAGCGGGGCGAGAGCAGCTCACGGTCCCAAATAGGGCCAGTAGCATAGGCCAAATCGTCAGACGTCGAAGTCTGCAGTACCGGCTCATCAGCGTCATCCTCGCCCGTGTTCGCTCCGACAGGGAAGTGGCAACCCGAATACCACAAACAACCTCATTGAATCAGCGACTTGGCGCTGCCACCGTGGGTTTGGTCGTGTAGATTCTTCCGGCCCAAGAGTTTATTCCCTGCTTCCCCACACCCCGAGACCCTACTCCACGCCCGTGCCCCAAAAAAAACGGAGGGCGGATAACCGCCCTCCGTGTGCATTGTCGCAAATGCTCTTGTTACTGTTTCTTCACCGGCTTCTTCGCAGCAGGCTTCGTGGTCTTCTTGGCGCCCTCGCGGCCGCCGATCAGCGTCAAAGCATCGGTTGAGTTGAATGGGAACACCTTAGACGACGACTGGCC
This sequence comes from uncultured Acidobacteriaceae bacterium, assembly GCA_963788555.1. Lineage (GTDB taxonomy): Bacteria > Acidobacteriota > Terriglobia > Terriglobales > Acidobacteriaceae > Sulfotelmatobacter. The sequence continues at coordinate 404,552 of CAWBHM010000015.1, forward strand.
CGTCGTGCTCAAAGTGATGTCAACACGGCGATTACTCGCCATGCGGATGACATTGATGTTCTTGAGAATCCGTGCTCGCTCTTCTGAGCTCAGATCGGCATTACCCTCCACAGACTCTTTGACTTGATCAGTGGTGAGGTTGTCTTCTTCGCCAAAGGCTCTGACGTCGATGCTTCCCTCAGCAATGCCTTGTGCAACCAGGAAGTTCTTTACACCGTCGACACGACGCTGCGAGAGCGCCTTGTTGTATTCCGGAGTACCACGGTGATCTGCGTGTCCTCCGAGAATCAAATGAGCGTCCGGCTTGTTTTCGAGGTATTTCTTGAAGTCGGTCGCCAGCGTGATCAACGTTTGTTGTTGAGTGAGCAGCAGACCGCCGGTGCGATCGGTCGACCGGGGCTGGTTCACAATAAAGTAAATGCTGTGCCCCAGAGAGAGCCGCGCTTCCAGGTTCTTGTCGACCGGCGGCGCTTCGATCGTGATTTGCGCCGACGCTTGTCCCGTCAAACCACGTGAGTCAGTGCAGGTCGCGTTGACCGTCACTGGACCAGGAGGTAGCCCTGCCGTGCTCAAAGTTGCCGAGTTGCCCGTCCCGGAAACAGTACCGGCCGAGGAGGTCCAGTTGGCAACAGAAACCGGAACACTGTCAGGGCTGGTGCAATTGGCCGACAGATTCACGCTTCCACCCGTAACCAGATTGGTCGGATTGGCCGACAACGACATTGTCGGAGGATTCTTTGGCGGCAGCGGCTTGATCGTGTAGTTCGCCGTGCAGCTCGCTTCGTTGTTCTTATTGGCCTTCGGGTCTGTGACGTGCGCCGTGAGCGTGTAGCTACCCGGAGTCGCATCCGTAGTATCAATGCTCGCGGTCGTATCTTTTCCCGTCACCTTGCCACCGTTTCCGCTCCAGCTGTAAGTCACAGTGTGCTTGGGATTGAAGTTGCTAGGCGTAACGGTGGCCGTGATCGGCTCGCCCACGAGGACTTCCGCTGGCTGCACCGAGCAGGCTGCCGCCGGAACCAGCGCTGGCTCGCCGCCCCAGTTGATCACAACACCTGTTCTTAGCCTTACCCCCTGAAACTGAGGACGCCGAAGGCTGGCAAATTCCGGAGCAGCAAGGCTGGCAAAATTATGCGGAGACCACACGTAGTCCGCTTCGAACAATCGCCAGGAAAATTTCTTGGTGAACGGAATATCCATGCCGCCGCCGAGCACAAGGCCGATCCCGTTGTTGGTTACGAATCCGCTGCCATAGCTCACCCGATTCAAAACGGCCAGAGCGTGTAGAAAGATCGCAGTCGACTCGCCGCGTGCAATAAACCGTGGACCGGCTCCCAGCGTCCACTCCGAGGAGCCTGTGCCCCCGTCCCGGTTGTACCCATAATCCGTTTCCAGACCAAAGTGTGGAGCAAAGTTGTATGTAAGGGCACCGCCGAGACCCTTTGGCATTGCTGGAAACTTGAATACCGTGGGATTGTTCGGATCGCTAAGTGGCGCGGGTACATTGCCGCCGGGGAACAGGTATTGATATCCGGCAAATACGTCCCACTTCGGTGTGGAATCGCTCTGAGCGTACGCGGAAGAACAAATCAGAACTGCTGCGGTCACGGCCGCCAAGCCAACCACCAATCGGCGGCTTGTGCGAGAGGTGCTGTTCAATACCATGGAGTCCTCCAAGAATGTGCTGGTTCCCCTGGGGCATGTACAACTAGACCTGTGAGGGGAAAAATATAACGCTATTCCGTATACAACGAGGCCCTAACGCTTGGGAACTGTAAATTCTACCGTACCCTTGGTTAAACCGAAAGCGTAGACTGCAGGGATCGCACGCAGAGCCAACCAGTCGAGGGGCAAACCGTCTCAAATTGAAATTTATCGTGAAAGCCATTTCTTACGGCCATCCGGACCTTGCGGCTCGGGAAGCGGGCCGCGTATCGTGGGAATTCGACCGGATTGACCGTAGGATCCGAGATTGGAAGCAACAGTGACGAACCGAACAACTGGAGCAAGAGCGACCCGATGAACCACGAGAAAATACTGATTGTCGAAGACGAAGAGAACGAGCGGTCGGGTCTGGCTGAACTGGTATCTTCCTGGGGCTATCGTGTGGAAACGGCCCGTGATGGCGCCGAGGGGCTGGAGAAGGCCACGCAATGGTCTCCGTCGATTGTCATCACCGATCTCAAAATGCCTCGCATGGGTGGCCTTGAACTACTCGGTCGCCTCGCTGAGCAGGCCACAACCATCGCGGTGATCCTGGTCACCGCCCAGGGCACGATCGACAGCGCCGTGCAGGCCATGCGCATGGGCGCCTACGACTACATGACCAAACCCATCGACACCAATCGTCTCCGGACAATGCTGGGAAATGCATCGGCCCTGTTGGGCACACGTGCCGAACTCGAGGCCACAAGGCGCCGGCTACGGGACGCGGGATCGCTGGGACGCCTCAACGGCGCTTCGCGCAAGATGCAGGAGATTTTCCGCCTCATCGAAATGGTCGCTCCCAGCACTGCGTCGGTGCTGATTACAGGAGCGAGCGGCACGGGAAAAGAACTCGTGGCGCGCACGATTCACGAACTGAGCCCGCGAAAAGATCGGCCTTTTGTGGCCATCAACTGCGCCGCCATTCCCGAGACGTTGATGGAAAGCGAAATCTTCGGCCACGAAAAGGGCGCCTTCACCGGTGCGTTGGAACGCCGCACCGGCTGTTTCGAACTCGCAGAGGGAGGAACCCTGCTGCTGGACGAAATCGGCGAGATGCCGATCGGCACTCAAGCCAAGTTGCTGCGCGTTCTCGAAGACCGGAAACTACGCCGTCTCGGCAGCAAAGTTGAGACCTCGGTGGACGTCCGCGTGCTCGCGGCGACGAATAAGGTCCCCGACGAGGCCGTGTCCCGCGGCGAATTGCGCAGCGATCTTTATTATCGCCTCAATGTGTTCAACATCCACATGCCTCCCCTGCGCGAGCACAAAGAGGACATTCCCAGCCTGGTGCAACTGCTGCTGGCGGAGATGAGCGGCAAGCATGGCCGCAAAGTGGCTGCCGTGAGTGAAGCCGTACTCAACCAGTTCAGCAGTTACTCGTGGCCGGGAAATGTGCGCGAACTGCGCAACACGATCGAGCGGGCGGTAATCGTCTGCGACGCCGGCGTGGTTGAGACCAAGCACCTGCCGCCGGGTTTTGGACAGGCTCCTCTTCGCACTGCGGCCAACGATCCTGATGCCGTTCGCCTTGGCGTCGGAACGACCGTGGAAGAAGCCGAGAAAATGCTGATCCTGAAGACTCTCGAGGCGACCAGCAACAACAAGACGCGGGCCGCGGAGATTCTCGGCATCAGTTTGAAGACGCTGCACAACAAATTGAAGGAATATGGCAGCGCCGGCGCTGAGGCGGTTCCCGGCAAGGAGGAAGTCCCCAGTAGCTGAGATTTCCTCGCACGCTGGCTGACCACTGCTGTCGAGCAAGCTTGTCGAGCGAGCCGCCCATTCCATTCATGCTGCGACGAAAAACCATCATCGTGCTGGTCATCACTCTCATGGTGACGGCGATGGTTTCCGCATTTTCGTATCTGTACATCTCTCAAATTCTCCGCCTGCGCATCGCCAATGCCAACGAGACTGCGACCAGCCTGACGCACCAATTAGCCTATGCCGCGTCCAATGCAGTGCCGGACTTCAGCAGCACATCCGATCGACACCAGCAATTCCGCCGCCGTGCGCCGCGCCTTGGCGGAATACGTGCAGACCGACGTCGCTCTGAACAACCTGCTGCAGTCCGACCCCGGAGACTGGAGATTCATCTATGACGTCAGCATCGTCGACGTCAACGGCAAAGCCTTGCTGCATACCAATGCCAAGATGGTCGGCAAAGTCGTTCCGCCGCGGCCGGACTTTCAAAAGGTGATAGGCGCCCGCTTCCGCGAACAGATCCGGCTCGTCTTCAGTCCAGCCGCGGTATATGACGTGACCTATCCCCTCGAATTGAATGGCGAGCCTTTCGGCACCATCCGCATTGGCGTGCAGACTGTCTTTCTCAAGAGTGAGGTGCAGGCCCGCCTCATGAAGTCGCTCTATATTTCGGTGGCGCTCGATTTTTGTGTCGCTGTTTCTCGCCGCGGGAATTTCCAACCTTGCATTGGGCCCGCTGAAAAAGATCAGCCTGAATCTCGACAGTGTCAGCGCTGGAGATGCCGAGGCGCTCTCTGGAGACGAGTCTCGGCACGATGAGTATGGCTTGGTCTCTCTCAAAATCGCGAACCTGGGCCGCCAGATTCGCGACAGCCGCGAAATTTTTTCGGCCCTCAAAGACAACGTCGACCAACTCATGTCGAAGCTGCAAGACGGCCTGATGCTCTTCGCCCGCGATTCGCGCGTGGTGCTGGTGAGCGCGCCCGTGGAAGGCTTTCTTGGACGTCCCCGCGCGGAACTCCTGGGACATACGGTCCAGGAGGTATTCGCCCGCGATTCCCATGCTGGGCGTAGCGCTCCTCGAGGCTTTCGAACGCCGTCGTCCGTTGTCGCAGCGGGAGTTTGAGGCCGCTGGCGGCCGCCGCGTGCAGGTTTCGCTCGACTTTGTGCAGGAAAAGAACTCGCAGATCGGCGCTCTGCTCATCATGCGCGATCCCGAGTCGGTGCGCCGCATCGGCGACGAGATTGAAATGTCCCGCCGACTCTCCGCCAGTGGACGCCTCACCCGCGGCGTGGCCCATGAAGTGAAGAATCCGATCAACGCGATCGTGCTTCACCTGCAACTGCTGCGCAACAAACTGGCAGAGCAGGAACCCGACACGCGCCGGCACATGGATATCATCGACAGCGAAATCCGCCGCCTGGACCGCGTCGTCCAGACCCTGGTGGATTTCACCCGCCCGCGCGATCTTCATCTCGAAGAAGTCGACTTGCGCCGCCTGATGGAAGACGTGGCTCAACTCGCCGCTCCTGACGCGGAGCAGCACGGCGTCACCATCGAGCGTCACATGCCGGAGCAGCGACTGCCGATCAAGGTCGACGTCGATCTCATGAAACAGGCCTTTCTCAATGTTGTGATCAACGGCGTTCAGGCCATGCCCCAGGGTGGCGTCCTCACCATTTCTGCCCGTCGCGAAAACAACGCGGTCGTTGCTGAGGTTCGCGATCAGGGTGGTGGAATCCCGCAAGATATGCACGACAAGATTTTCGAACTCTATTTCACAACCAAAAAAGACGGTAGCGGTATCGGCCTGGCGCAGACTTATCAGGTTCTGCAGTGGCACTATGGCTCAGTGGATTTTGAATCCGTCGAGGGCATCGGGAACGATTTTTCGTTTTCATATTCCCGTTGCTGGTGCCGTTCAGAAAGCAGGTCATGAGGACACCGCGGACGCTACCGCCGCGCAACGCGGCAATTGACCGATACCGTACCCAAAGAATTCGCAATCTCACTCGCCGCAGCCCGCGCGCAAAGCGTTAAAATCAGTTGCCTTGGGATGTTTGATCGTTTGGCTCTCGACTATGACTCTGGCCGCTATTCTTCTCGTCTGTATGATTTCCGCTTCAGGGACCCCGGGGCACCCGCGCGGACGCACCAAATCTGAGCGCACTGCAGTCATCGTCCGCAAGCGATCAGACGGACCCAGCGAAATCTCAGAATCAGGAAACGGCACCACCCACCAAGACTCCCGCGCAAACATCCTCAAGTACCCATGGCAGCAGCACCGCAGTCAAGCGACCCCATCACAAAAAGAAAGTTTCTTCGACCGACTGCGCCACCAGTTCCCCCGCCGCACAGAATGCCGCACCCACGAGCCCGGCTTCAACGGGGAGTACCGCGAGTACTGCAAACGCAACTCCTCCCGTGAATTGCCCTCCATCGAAAGTAATCGTGCGGCAGGGAGGAACCTCAGAACCCAGTATTGAGTTAGCTGGTGGAACAACGGGAAGTCAGGCGTCAAATCAGCGGAACACCGCCAACCAAATGCTGGAGACGACAGACGCAAATTTCAAGAAGATCGCAGGCCGACAGCTCAACTCAAACGAGCGGGACGAGGTCAGTCAGATTCGCCAGTTTATGTCACAATCGAAAACCGCGGCCGACGAGGGTGATCTCGAACGCGCCCGCACCCTGGCCTGGAAGGCGCAACTGCTCTCCGAAGATCTGGTCAAGCCGGAAAAATAAGGAACTAAACCACAGAATGGGTAGGGCATCCCTGCATTACACTCTGCCTCGTGTCCTCTGTGGTTCAGATTTTGTGTTTACGGGGAACAGATAACTCCGGACCTATTTCCCTTTGGCCCGCGCGCTATTCACCTTGGTCAGCAGATCCTGTGACATCGCCTGCAAGGGACCTTGAATCTTCACCGCCTCAGTTAAGACCTCGCGCGCCTCGGTCAGCTTGCTCAACTTGCCATAAGCGAAGCCCAGACCGTAAAGCGCCCGCGCGTACTGCTGTTCGTCTTCCCCCTTGAGCAACGCCGCAGCAATTTTCAGTTCGGCGATCGCCGGCGCAGTCTTTTCCTGCTTCAGGTAAGCCCAGCCGATCGTGTTGTGAGCCACTCCCGCAGAAACCTTTCGCGATTTGTCCGCATCCGGCGCATCCGGCTTCGACACCTCGATCATCTTCTGCGAATACGAGATCGCTTTGGCGGCACTCCCCGGCTTGTTATCATCTCCGTAGTAATTGGCCAGCAGCAGCAACGCCGCCAGCGAATTCGGATTCGACGCCAGAATCTTCTCCCCGAACGAAACCAGCCGCGCCTGATCGTTCAGTTGACCCGGTCCCAGGGTGTACATCGCATAATTCGACACCTGCTCCTGAAACTTCGAATCGGGAAAAGCCGCGGTGAATTTTTCGATCTCCGCCATGCGACTCTTGGGATCCGTTTCGGCCGTAATCGCGTTGAAACCGGAGGTCTCCAGAAAATCGCAGCTGTTCTGAGCTGCGGATTTCTCTTCGTTCACCTTGCGCGCGAAGTCCTCATCGCTCATGCCTTCGGGCTTGGCCTGCTTGGCGATTGAAAGACAAACCTCCCCGCCTTTTGCCGCGTAATCCATCAGCTTGGTGTTGTTCTTGGCCTGCTGCGCGATGCTCGCCTGCGACACCAGAATATCGAGATTACGCGGAGAACCCGCCAGCGCTTTGTCTCCGTAGTCGAGCGCTTTCTGTAGATCGCCGCTCGCCTGATAGGCCTGCGAAAGTTGCCAGTTTCCAAACGCTACCGCCGCCGGGTTCGACGAGAACTTCTGCACGAACTCTTCGTACATGGCGAGCTTCTTCTGCGGATCCTGCTCGCTCGAAATGGCCTGCAGCGCATGATCTTCGTCGGTGCCCGCCGCAATCACAATGCGATCGACCTGGGCGCTTGCATAAGGGATGGAAATCAAAACCGACAGGACAAGAACAAAAAGAAACAGCCAACCGCTGCAGCGTCTCATAACCCGCCTCCGGTGTACGCGAGAATTAGGACTGCAAACTTCGAGCAGCAGGCGAATCGTAGCGCCGAATGCGCCGTGCACGCAAGGGCCGAGATCACTTCGGGCTCTGAAGAACAAAGGCATCCACCACCAGGGACATTAAGGCTCACCAAGGACAGCGCATCGGGTGTGGGTGTCTTCGGCGATACTTCGTGTCCTCGATTGCTTCGCGGTTCTTTGCGCATTCGCACCTTCCCTCGCTAGAGTAGAACGGATGCGTGCCATCCTCGGCCAGCGTCCGTTGCGTTTCGTCTTCGCCGCCAACGTGATTTCCATGTTGGGCAGCGGGATGAACTCGGCCGCTGTCGCTTGGTACATTCTGCAGGCCACGCACTCCGAAATGGCTCTCGGCACATTTGCCGTGCTGCAAACCGTCCCGGCCATGCTTATGCTTCCCTTTACCGGCGTGATTATCGACCGGGAAGATCGCCGCCGGCTGGTCATGTGGCTCGACGCCGTACGTGGCGTCGTCATCGCAGTCGTTGCCGTTCTTGCCTTCCAGCACCGCGCGCAGGTCTGGCAACTCTACCTGATGAATACTCTGGTGGCGGCTGGCTTCTGGATGTTCTGGCCAACCATCACCGCACTCATTCAGGAACTCACGCCGGAAGGCCAGTTCGTGCAATCGAACACATTCCTGCTCGCGGGCGTGCAGGGCGGATGGCTCATCGCCGGCGCGATCGTCGGCTTCATGTACGACCACATCGGCCTCGGCGGAGTGCTGCTCGATCGACGTTTCGACGTACGTCGTCTCGTTTCTTTGTTATTTCGCCGTGCGCAAGGGACGTCATGTCGTACTGAGTCCGCAGGAATTGAAGGCCGATATTCTCGCCGCGGAAAGCCAATTGGAACGCTTCTGGCGCGAGATGCGCGAGGGTTTGCACTTTCTGCGCGATCATCGTGCCGTCGTCATGCTCGGAGCCAGCTGGGCCTTGTTTCTCGGTGCCATGATCACCGGCGTCGTGGTCACGCCATCGCTCAGCGATCGCATCTTCCATGCCGGAGCCAACGGTTACGGCTGGCTCAACGCAGGGTGGGGAACCGGAGCATTCGTCAGCGCTCTTTACGCACCGCAGGCCATCGCCTGGCTCGGTGGCCGCCGTGCCATCGCGTTCTCCATGGCGCTGCTCTCGGTTTGCGTCGTTTGCGCTCCCATTGCGCCCTTTCTTTTCCTGGCCATCTCCCTCTACTTTCGTGATGGGCTCGGCTCGCGGCGTTGGTGGCGTCGCCATGAATACGAGTTTGATGGAGATGGTCCCCAAGCACCTGATGGGCCGCGTTCAGAACGCCTTTTACTTTGCCGGAACATTTCTGCAACTCGTCCTCGCCGTCTGCGTAGGGGCGGTCGCTCACAAAGTCAGCCTGGTGGCCGCATTCGCGATCCTGGCCGTCGTGTACGGCATGTCATTCGTGGCGGCGAGTTGGCCGGTGGAAGCGCGCCGTTGCAGAAGAAGTCGCAGCGAGTGAGATCAACGGCGGCTGGTGCCATCCGTTCATCCGCGTTCATTGCGACAAGAGGGTCGGGAATTCGAGTTCTGCGTCAGTCGCGATGTCCGACGCTCGGTGCCTCCGTGGTAAACCACCGCCTGCGGCTGTTATTCTTTCCCATTCCAAGGAGCACTCATGTCCTCAGACTTGCAGGGCCGAACTGCTGTCGTCTTCGGAGTCGCCAACAAGCGCTCGATCGCGTGGTCCATCGCCCAGGGACTGCACGCCGCCGGCATGAAGCTGGCCATCACCTATCAGAACGAGCGCATGGAACTGGAAGCCAAGGATCTCATCCTGTCTCTGCCCGGCGCGGAAGCCTACATGTGCGACGTGTCGAAAGACGAGGACATCGACCGACTGTTCGCCACACTCAAGGAGCGCCACGGCAAACTGCACGCGCTGGTGCACTCGGTCGCCTACGCTCCTGCCGAAGAACTCAAAGGCGACTTCGTCAACACCACGCGCGAAGGCTTCCGCGTCGCCCACGACGTCAGCGTGTATTCGCTGATCGCCGTCGCGCGCGCCGCCGCTCCGTTGATGGAAGACGGCGGCTCGATCATCACCATGACCTATTACGGCGCCGAGAAAGTTGTTCCGCACTACAACGTGATGGCCGTGGCCAAGGCGGCGCTGGAATGCACGGTGCGCTACCTGTCGAGCGATCTGGGGAAGAAGAAGATTCGGGTCAACGCGATCTCCGCCGGGCCGATCAAAACCCTCGCTGCTCGCGGCATCTCCGGCCTCGGAGACATGCTCAAGAGCCACGCCGAGCGCGCTCCGCTCGGACGCAATGTCGAGGTCGCGGAAGTCGGTAACACCGGAGTCTTCCTCGCCTCCGACGCCAGCAGCGGCATCACCGGCGAAGTGATCTACGTGGACTGCGGCTACAACATCATGGGATTCTGACAAGCCGGCTTATGTGGGGACAGCCGCCCTCGGCTGTCCTTCGAGCGCAACTCGACCGTCTCAGTCAGCAGTGTGCATGGGATAATTGAAAGAATGCGAAACCGGCGTCTGGCGTTCGTTCTATTTGCGACAGCAATTCTGCTCTCGATGGTGCGGGAGTGGAGCACTCCCGTGGTCTGCGCAAGATCAATCCTGGCTCCGGCCACCGCAGCTCAAAGCAAGCCCTAGCTGCTGATTCTGATCCTCCGTCCGTTTTCGCTCTCGCGTTCCAGCGCAATCTCGACATCTCGCTCCCGCACGCAACCGCGGAAACTTCTCCCCCCACTCGATCAGCAGAATGCTGTTCTCCGAGCGCAGGTCGTCCAACCCCAGCGTTTCCAGTTCGCGCAGCGTGTCGATGCGGTACAGATCAATGTGGTAGAGATTGGCTCGGGGCCCGCGATATTCATGCACCAGCGTGAAGGTGGGACTGGTGACGTCTTCCTCGGCAGCCGCTTCGAAGGCAGCCGCGATTCCCTTGACTAGGGTGGTCTTGCCCGCGCCCAGATCGCCGCGCAGCAGCACTAACTTCGGGGGCGAGAGCAATTCGGCCAGCGTACGTCCGAAGGCGATCGTTTCCTCCGCCGATTGGGTGGTGATCTCCCGCAGCGGATCTTTCGCCCGCACATCTGGCGCTTTGATCTGGCCGTCCACCCGACCAGTATAGCGAGAGTGCCCTTCCCCGAAAGCTGGATGTACGAAAGCTCCGATGAACGCCAGCTCAGATCTCAATACGTGGAGAATCCGCTGGACTTCATTCCTAGCAGATTTCCGATCGACAACGTGATCGAGCGAAGTGCGCAGGCGGCGATGGTCCTCGTCCTCAAGCGCCACGAAACGAAACGGCTGCAGCACGCCGTCGGACATCTTCCGCGTCGGGCTGAGAACTTCGGCCATGCCGTGCACCGGCCCAGCCTGCGTCTGAAAGGCGACTTCGACGAAGTCGCCCTGTCCCAGCGACTGGGACAACTGCAGCAAGCCACCGGTTACGGAAATGGATTGGAGTTTAGCTTTGGTGCGCCGGCCGTCTTCTAAGCGGATCGCAGCCAGGACAGAGTCTCCTAGCTGGACCCGGGCCGCGCGCCGCGAAGGGTGCGGTTGGGGGAAGTGGGTCATAAGCACTTACGACTATGGCACCAGCCCGTATCGCGTAATAGATTACTGAAGCCCGTCGTCCGGATTCCCGCGCTGGGCAGCGGCAAGTGGCCGCATCTCGCCCTGTCCTCTGAAGCAGTTAGAAGGCGTTAACCAGCTGGTAAATGTCCCACCGGCCAGTCCCTGAATTCACAACTGACCGATTTTCAGCCTCCCGCATACAAGCCGATTTACCATGACTATCTGAACTTACGGAGGTGCCATGATCCGAACCGTAACTCTTCCTCTCGACCGTGCTTGCCGCTACGCTCACTTTCAGTCAGGCCACACCGGCGCACCCGCCGCTCCGCGTCGGCATCGTTGGCCTGGTTCATGGCCACGTCCATGGATTTCTCGACTGCATCGCTGCACAGTCCCGAGATCCAGATCGTCGGTGTCGCCGAACCGGACTCGCGTCTCCTCTCGCAGGCGGCGACTCGCTATGGCTTTGACCACTCCCTGCTGTTCGCCGATCTTGAAGACATGATCGCGAAGGCTCATCCGCAAGCGGTCCTTGTCTACACCAACACGTACGATCACCGTCGCGTGGTCGAAATCTGCTCTCGTCACGGCGTTCACGTGATGATGGAAAAACCTCTTGCCGTCAGCCTCGAAGACGCACTGGCTATCGAGAGAGCAGCACAATCCGGCAAGATTCAGGTGCTGGTCAACTACGAGACTTCCTGGTACCGCAGCAATCACGCCGCCTACGACCTCGTGCATGACGGAGCGCTCGGCGACGTCCGCAAAGTGGTGATCCACGACGGCCATCAAGGCCCGAAAGAAATTGGCGTTGAACCGGAATTCCTCGCCTGGCTCACCGATCCCAAACTGAACGGCGGAGGCGCGCTTTTCGACTTCGGATGCTACGGCGCGGACCTCATGACCTGGCTTATGAATGGCCAGCGTCCCCAGACCGTCACCGCTGTCACTCAGCAGATCAAGCCCGAAATCTATTCACGAGTCGACGACGAGGCCACGATCATCCTGACCTATCCCAAGGCGCAAGCCATCGTGCAAGCCTCGTGGAACTGGCCTTTCGATCGCAAAGATATGGAAGTCTACGGTCAAACGGGATACGTGATCACGGTGAAGCGCGACGACATTCGTGTACGCCGTGGCGGAAATGACAGCCGTGAACAGCAAATCGCCGCCAAGCCCGTCCCCGCGCCGTACGACAATTCCCTGTCGTACCTCCGTGCCGTAATCCTCGACGGAGCCAAGCCGGACGCGCTGTCTTCGCTTGAAACCAATGTGACGGTGACCGAGATCCTCGATGCCGCCCGCCGTTCCGCGCAATCGGGACAGACCATCCAGTTGCCGAACTCAAGGTAGGGACGTTGCAGAATCACATAGGCACGGAAAACCACTACGCCGCAGAATAACCGGTGGAGGAAGAATAACGACGAGCACTCCGAAGAACTACGTGGAAGAGCAGCGCTTTAGCGCCGCGACAAGCCCTCTCCATCAAGAAGGGCTTTAGCCCCAGTGAACCGTTCTAGCCCATCCAACTGACGAACCTCTCCCGCGACGCCCTCTGCGCGCGCCTGAACGCCTCAGGCAACCCCCGCAGCAGATCGGTCGCCACCATCGAATGCTCACCCACACTCTCGCGCATCACATCCCCCGCGAGCCCATGCAGATGCACAGCGGCACAAACCGCCAGCAATGGGTCGCTCGGGTGCTGCGCAATCATCCCCGCAACCATCCCGGTAAGAATGTCGCCGGTGCCGCCAGTCGACATTCCTGGATTCCCCGTCATATTCACCCATGCTTCCCCGTCTGGCTCGACTACCAGCGTTCGATACCCCTTGAGCACGACAATCAGTTCATGCTCGCGCGCGAATTGCCGCGCCACTCCCAACCGATCCTTCTGAACATCTGCCGTCGAACATCCCCGACAGCCGAGCCATTTCGCCCGGGTGCGGAGTGATCACCAGCAGTCGCCCCTTGCCGCTCAGTTCATTCGACCGGCCCCCAAAAGCGTTCAGCCCATCAGCATCCAGAACAATGGGCAAGTCTTTCGTACTCACCACGTTCCGCACCAACTCAGACGTTTCTGGAAATTGCGAAATCCCCGGCCCGATCGCCAGCACACTCTTGCCTTTCATGAGAGCGTCCAATCGCTCGCGAGCATTCGCGGCAATCGTGCCCTCTCCCGTCTCCTCGAGCGCCTCAGTCATCACCTCAGGATGAAATCCGGCGACCGTCGCCAATGCAGACTTCGGCGTCGCAACGGTCGACAGCCCCGCCCCAGTTCGAAGAGCGGACATCCCAGCCATCGCCACAGACCCCGCTTTACCGACCGATCCTCCGACGACCAGCACGTGCCCGTACTTACCCTTATTTGAATCCGCCGGTCGCGGACCAATCAGCGGCGCAATGTCGCGGGCAGTGATCACATTCAGTTGCAGCGACGAAACAATTGCTTCCTGCGGAGATCCGATCTCTGCGACGTGAGTCGGCCCCCAGTGTAAGCCCGCTGAAAACATGCGCCGGGCGCGGCGCCGTAAAGGTGACGATGGAATCCGCCCGCGCCATAATTCCTTGCTGCGGACTCATCGCATCCGCATCGGCCCCGGACGGAATGTCGACGGCAACCACTGGCACCTGACTCGCGTTCATCAGCGCGATGGCCTCCGCATACAGCCCACTCACCGGCGGCTTGAACCCGGTGCCGAGAATCGCGTCGAGATATAAGTCAGCCGGCAGCAGCAATCCGAACGCGCTCGCTCTTCCAATCTTCGCTGGAGTGGACAACGATCGGCTGCATGGGCAGCTTGCCGAACATCTCGGCCGCGTCGCCCTTCAGGTCCACCGGATCGGCGAGCAGAATGACCTGAACGGTCTTGCCCTTCTCGTGCAGCAGCCGCGCCGCCACGAAGCCGTCGCCGCCGTTGTTGCCTTTGCCGCAGAACACCACAATCTTCTGTGCGGCGCTGTAATGCGCCAACACGTGCTCCGCCACCGCAGCGCCGGCGTTCTCCATCAAAGTCAAAGACGGCACGCCGAAGCGCTCGCTGGTGGCGCGGTCGATGGCGCGCATTTCTTCCGCAGTAACAATTTTCATGCGATTTGGATTCTCATGAGGCCGCTGCGGTTTGCTCGAGTTGCCGCAACTGCGCGGGTTCGCCCATGGCGATCAGGAAATCGTCGGCCTCGATGCGCTCGTCGGGCGCGGGATTGAAGCGCATCCCCTCGCGCCGCTTGATGGCCAGCACAATCACTCCTCGCTCCTGCCGGATGCGCGAACTCTCAATCGTCTTGCCGGCGAACGTCGACGTCGGACGTGATGTGAATTTCGCCAATCTCCAGATCCATGCCGAGATGCGTCGTCGCGGTATCGAGAAAGCTGACCACATGCGGCCGCAGCAGCGACTGCGCGATGCGCTGCCCAGCGAATGAATACGGCGAAACCACTGCGTCAGCGCCGGCAGTCAGCAAATGTTTCTCCGCCGCATCTTCGCTGGCCCGCGCGATGATCTTTAGGTGCGGATTCAATCCCCGCGCCGTCAGCACGATGTAGAGATTGGTAGCGTCGGTGGTAGTGGCGGCGATCAATCCTCGTGCCCGCTCGATCTGTGCCTGACGCAGGGTCTGCTCCTGCGTCGCATCTCCGGCAATCACGAGCCAATTCTCCGACGCAAAGCGCTGGCGCTTGGTCTCGGCAGTTCTCGAGAATCACGAACGGCACCGGCTTGCGTCCCAATTCGCGCGCCACGCTGCGTCCCACGCGCCCCATGCCGCAGATGATGTAGTGGCCGTCGAGCCGTCCGATTTCGCGCTCCATGCGCCGCCTTCCGAAGAAGCTTTGCAGCTCGAATTCTAGCAAAGCCTGGCTCAGCGCCCCGACTCCCAACAACAACAGCGACACGCCCGCCAGAATCACGAACACGTTGAAGACGCGTCCCGCATGCGACAGCGGATGCACTTCCTGATATCCGATGGTGGTCAGCGTGGTCACCACCATGTAGAAGCCATCGAACCACGGCCAGCCTTCGATGTAGTGATAACCCGCAGTTCCGATCAGCCATCACGACCAGCAGCAGCACGCCGATCGTCCGGAGATTGCGGAAGGCTTTCATGAGCAGTCGTTAGTCGCTGGTCGTGCTGGTCGTTAGCGAAGCCCATCGCACCGTTGTGCCACGTCGACGCCAACGATCAAGCGACTCGCAACCAACGAGCGATCTTAAAACAAAAAGGCCCTCCGCGCTGTGCGGAGGGCCCGTAAAGCACGTCAATCAGTCGCGATTCACCTGGGCTTCCGGCGTCCGACCCGCAGCCAGCGCCTGCACCCGGCTGTGCTTCCGCCCATAGCTGAAGTACACGACCAGCCCAATCGCCAGCCAGATGAACAGCCGCGCCCAGTTCACCCAGCCCAGGTTGTACATCATGTAGCCGTTGCGAGATCACGCCCAGAATCGGAATCAGCGGCACCCACGGCGTGCGGAACGGTCGCGGCTGGCTGGGATTCGTGCGTCGCAACACCATTACCGAGATCGACACGATCACAAAGGCCAGCAGCGTCCCGATGTTCACCATTTTTCCGATGTCGTCGATCGGCGTCACGCTGCCGACAATCGCCGCCAGCAAGCCGACCAGGATTGTGTTCTTCCACGGCGTGCGGAATTTGGGATGGATATCCGCAAAGAACTTCCTGGGCAAGCAGGCCGTCATTCGCCATCGAGTAGAGCACCCGCGTCTGGCCGAGCAACATCACCAGCATCACGCTGGTCAGTCCGGCCAGAGCGCCCAGCGTAATAATGTTCGCCGCCGTGGTCAGCCCCCGATCCAGGAATGCAACGCGCGACCGGCGCTTCAATGTTGATCTGCTGCCAGTGCACCATCCCGGTCAGCACACCGGCCACGGCGATATACAGCACCGTACAGATCGCCAGCGACGCGATCATTCCGATCGGCAAGTCACGCTGCGGATTCTTGGCTTCCTGCGCCGTGGTGGATACGGCATCGAACCCGATGTAGGCGAAGAATATGTAGGCCGCGCCCTGCCAGATTCCCCCCAAACCGTGGGGTGCGTATGAGTGCCAGTCCATGCCCCAGTTTGCGCGATTGATGTAGTGAGAGCCCAGCGCAATCACGAAGAGCACCACCGCCACCTTTATTACGACGATCGTAGCGTTGAACCTCGCGCTCTCTTTGATGCCAACCACCAGAATCGCCGTGATGACGAGCGCGATGAGGAAGGCGGGAAGGTTGAAGCCGATTTCCATTCCAAACAGATGCGGCGCGCCCAGCAATTCATGCGCCCGCTGCAACAATTCCGGAGACTGCGCGCGCTCGTAAGCGCGCTCACCTTGTCGAGAAACGCCTGCGTACCCGGCACCAGAGATGAGTCCGAGGCCACCGCCATCTGCCGCGCGACAATGTTCTCGGCAGTCTTCAGCGCAGTCCAGTGATCGTAGGCCAGCCACAGCGGCATCTTGATGTGGAAAATATTCAGCAGTTCGATGAAGTGATTCGACCATCCCGAAGACACGGTGCTGGCGCCCATCGCATATTCGAGCGTCAGGTCCCAGCCGATGATCCATGCCAGCAATTCGCCCAGCGTGGCGTATGCGTAGGTATAGGCGCTGCCCGCCAGCGGAATCATGGCCGCAAACTCGGCGTAGCACAGACCGGCAAACGCGCATCCCAGCCCGGACAGAACGAACGACAAAGAGAGTCCCGGACCGGCATACTGCGCGCCCAGTCCCACCATGACAAAAATGCCGGCGCCGATGATCGCGCCCACGCCCAGCGCGGTGAGCTGAAAGACTCCCAGAGTGCGTTTCAGGCTATGTTCGCCCGTCTCGCGGGCCTCTTCCATCAGCAGGTTCAGCGGCTTGGTTGCCAGCAGATTTGCCATCCGTTTGGTTTCTCCTTGGCGTCTTAGGCGGACTCACTTGTGTCGCCACGTCGCGACCTCCTCGACCACGCGTAATACACCGGAATTCCCAGCAGCACCACAATCAGCCCCGGCCACGTGAACTGCGGTTTGTAGCGCAATAGTACGACATCAATGAATAAAGCCATCACAATATAAATGATCGGCAGAATCGGATAACCCACGGCCCGGTAGGGCCGCTCCGCGTCGGGATGCGTCCGCCGCAGCACGAACAGTCCCACGATCGTCAGAATGTAGAACACCAGCACGGCAAAAATGATGTAGTCCAGAAGCTGCCCGTAGCTGCCGGAGACGCAGAGCAGGCAGGCCCACACCATCTGCACCATCAGCGAGACCGCCGGCGTCTTGTATGTAGGATGCAGCTTGGCGACGTTGCGGAAGAACAGGCCGTCCTTCGCCATCGCGTAGTAGACGCGCGCGCCGGAAAGAATCAGCCCATTGGCGCAGCCAAAGCCGGAAATCATGATGGCCGCCGCCATCAGCAGTCCGCCGGCCGCTCCGAACATCTGCGTCATCACCGCGGTGCCGACGCGATCTTCGGCAGCGTACTTGATGCCGCGCGCCAGAATCGTCGCTCCGCCCGCGACCCCGTCCAGCGGCAGCGCACTCAGATAAATAAAGTTGCAGGCGATGTAGAGCGCGATGACCACGCCCGTGCCCAGAGCCAGCGACAGCGGCAGGTTGCGGCTGGGATTCTTCACTTCCCCGGCGGTGAAGGTCACGTTGTTCCAGGCGTCGGCCGAGAACAGCGAACCGACCTGCGCCACCGCCAGAATCGTCAGCGTACCCACCATCACGATCGGTCCGCCGACCCCGACCTGCACCGCGTGCTGCGCGCCCAGTCCCGACGTTGCGCCAGAAATTGCTCCGAAATTTGCGGCCAGCGCCTGCGGATTGCGCCCCAGCAGCGAATCCGAATACCGCCAATCCCAGCAGCGCGGAAACTTTGGCGGCCGTGAAGATGTTCTGAATCACCGCGCCCGTCTTCACTCCAAAGATGTTGACGACCGAAAGGAAAATCACCAGCAGGATCGCCATCAGATTCTGCGTGTTGATGCCGACATCCATGTTGCCCAGCACCATCGGCCCGACATGAATCGGCGGAACTTTCCAGATGTGCAGAAGCCAGTGGGAAGAAGAAATCGAGGGAACAAAGACGCCCAGGAACTTGCCAAACGCCACGCCCACGGCGGCGATGGTCCCGGTCTGAATTACGAGGAATAAGCGTCCAGCCGTAGAGAAATCCCCACAGCGGCCCGAGCGCCTCGCGCAGATAAACGTACTGCCCGCCGGCCCGCGGCATCATGGCGGCCAGTTCGCCATAGCTGAGCGCGGCCACAATCGTCATGAACCCGGCCACAGCCCAGGCCCCGATCAGCAGCGCCGGCGAATCGACCTCGCGCCCGATTTCCGCCGACACAATAAAGATGCCGGAGCCGATCATCGATCCCATGACCAGCATGGTGGCGCTGGTCAGGCCCAAGCCCTGCACCAGTTCCTTATCCTGATGACTGTGGATGTCCCAGTCGCTGCCCGCGGGTGGCTGCGTTGTCGTTGTGCTCAGGAAGCCTCCAAAAGCCGTTCGTCGTCGTTGTCGTTAGATTTTGCGCAAACGACCAACGACCAGCGACTAACGACGATTACCTTACCTCAAGATGCGGAAAAATTCCTCTGCTGATTTTCGCGGCTCCCGTATCAGATCGGATATCACCGCCACCGAATCGGCCCCGGCCTCGATCACGGAGGCGGCATTCGCTCGCGTAATTCCCCCGATTGCCACCAGCGGCTTGCGAGTCAACTGCCGCGCCCGGCGCACGCCTTCGAGGCCCACCACCGGATCGGCCTGCTCTTTGCTGGAGGTCGCAAATACCGGCCCGATCGCCAGATAGTCCGCCGAAGTCAGATCCGCCTCACGCAGTTGCTCGGGATTGTGCGTCGAGACGCCCAGCCAACGCTCCGGCCCGATGATTCCCCGCACGGACTCCGGAGACAAATCCTCCTGCCCCACATGCACTCCGTCGAACTCGGCGGCCAGGCACAAATCGGCTCGGTCGTTCATGATCAAACGCACTTGATCTTGGGTGCCCCATCCTAACGTCGCGTTTTTTGCGACGTTAGGGTGGGAGTCCAGATGCTTCTTAAGTTCCCGCGCCTGCTCCAGCATCACGCGCGCATTGCCCGATTTGTTGCGGTACTGCAGCAGCGTGCACCCGCCAGCGACCAGTTCTTCAGCGTATGCGACGAGGTCCTCAGTGGACTCGTGAACAGATGAATCCACAATTGCGTAGAGGCGAGGAAGGAGAATCATTGCGGAAACTGCAGCCCCGGACGAATCCGACGCGTTGAACGCGCCGCTTGGCGCAGCGGGGACGTATGCGTCCGCCTCTACGTGCCGTTCTTCTTCAGGAATCGCTCAATAAATCCCGTGTCAAACTTTCCCGCCCGGAAGTCCTCATCCGCCAGAATCTTCCGGTGCAGCGGAATCGTCGTAAAAATGCCCTCCACGATGAACATCTCCAGCGCCCGCGACATGCGCGAAACCGCTTCGCTGCGGTCTTTCCCGCGCACGATCAGCTTGGCAATCAGCGAATCGTAATACGGTGGAATCACTCCCTCGGCATAAGCTGCCGTGTCGACTCGCACTCCGGTTCCTCCTGGAGGATGGAACGCCGTAATCTTCCCCGCCGACGGCGTGAACTTCTCCGGATGCTCCGCGTTGATGCGGCATTCAATCGCGTGTCCGCGATGCACAATCGGTCCCTGCAGCACGTCTCGCATGTGCGCTCCGGCCGCGATCATGATCTGGCTCTTCACCAGGTCGACGTCGGTCACCATCTCCGTGACCGGATGCTCGACCTGGATGCGCGTGTTCATTTCGATGAAATGAAGGCGCCGGTCCTGGTCCATCAGAAATTCAATCGTGCCCGCGTTGCTGTACCCGATCGCCGCCAGCGACTTGCACAGCACAGCGCCAATCTCATCGCGCAGTTGGGGCGTAACCTGCGTCGAAGGCGACTCCTCCAGCAACTTCTGGTGCCGCCGCTGGATCGAACACTCGCGCTCTCCGAGGCTCACCACATTGCCATGCTCGTCCGCCAACACCTGAAACTCAATGTGCCGCGGATGCTCGACATACTTCTCCATGTAGAGGTCGCCATTACCGAACGCGCCCGCCGCCTCCGCCTGCGCAGCCCGGAACAGTCCCGGCAATTCCTCTTCCGTGCGGACGATGCGCATCCCGCGTCCACCGCCTCCGGCCGACGCTTTCACAATTACTGGAAAGCCCACCTTCCGCGCCCATTCCACCGCTTCTCCGTCGGACGCGATGATTCCGTCCGAGCCCGGCAGAATCGGTACTCCAGCCTGCTTCATCGCCGTGCGAGCTTTTTCCTTCTCGCCCATCAGGCGCGTCACTTCCGGCCGCGGCCCAATAAACTTGATGCCGCTGGTTTCGCAGACTTCCGCAAAGTTCGCGTTCTCCGCCAGCAACCCGTAGCCGGGATGCACAGCCTCGACATTGGCGATCTCCGCCGCGCTGATTACGGCAGGAATATTCAAATAGCTGAGCGCGAGTTGAGGCGGCCCAATGCAGATGGCCTCATCGGCAAAGCGGACGTGCAGCGAATTCCGGTCCGCCTCGCTGTAAATAGCGACCGTGCGGATGCCCAGCTCCTTGCACGCGCAGATCACGCGCAGCGCAATCTCCCCGCGATTAGCAATCAAAATCTTTTTGAACATGAGTTAAGAGTTCAGAGCTATGAGCTTCGAGCTACTTGATTCAAGCTCGCGGCTCGAAGCTCGTAGCTCATAACTGGCAGACACAAAGAGGCGCGTTTAGAGCGCGCCCAGATTGATCCCGGATTCACTTCTTCGGCCTTACAACGAACAATTCCTGGCCGTATTCGATCGGCTGGCCATTGACCGCCAGCTTCTTTACGATCTCCCCGGCGACGTCGGACTCAATCTCGTTGAGCAGTTTCATCGCTTCCACGATGCAAAGCACCTGCCCCACTTCCACCGTGTCCCCGGCTTTCACGAACGGCGGAGCACCCGGCGACGGAGCTTCGTAGAACGTGCCGACGATCGGGGACTTCACCATGTGAAGCCCTTCTTCCGCAGCCGACGGCGCCAGCGCAGCAGCGGGCGAAGCGGCAGCAGGCACCACTGCGACTTCCGCCACTGGGGCCGGAGGCACCGCATAGAAACGCGGCTCTCCATGCGAATGCACAACGGCGTGCTCTCCGGCGCGCTTGATCCGGACCTTGACATCGCCGCGCTCCAACTCGAACTCGGCAATATCCTTTTCGATTAAGAACTCGATTAGTTCTTTCAGCTCTTTTTGATTCATTCGTATAGGGTGGGACCCTTTGCCGCTTGTTGCCAACAGAACCCGCGCAATCGAATCCCGGAACGCGCGAAGAAGCCGGACCTTGTTCCTGCCCGGCTGAAGTAAACCTTAAGAAGACGAAACTGCCAGAAAATCCTTGCTCGTCGGCGTCATCACGTCACACCCGCCGGCGGTGACCGCTACCATGTCCTCGATCCTCACACCCCATTTGCCGGGGAAGTATACTCCCGGCTCGATCGTGATGACCATCCCAGGCTGTAAAACATCCTGCTGCCCATTCGCCACCCTGGGAGTTTCGTGGATCTCCAGCCCAACTCCGTGCCCGGTCGAGTGTGTGAAATAACGCCCTAAACCAGATTTCCGCAATGCTTTACGGGCTGCGGCATCGACCTCTCCGACGGTTACGCCGGAGCGAACGGCATCGACCGCAGCCTGTTGCGCCTCCCGTACCGCCTCGTACGCTCGGCGCGCCTCTTCCGGAACAGGCCCCACCCACACGGTGCGAGTCTGATCCGAACAATAACCTGAAAGTATAACACCGAAGTCGCAGACCACGAACCCACCCGCTGCAATCGGCTGCTCCGACGCGCGCCCGTGTGGCAGCGCCGATCTCGCTCCAGACGCAATGATCGTCGGGAACGACATCGCCTCGGCCCCACCCCGCCGCGCTGCCAATTCCATCTCTGCAGCGACCTCGGTTTCCTTCACTCCCGGCCGTATTACCTCAAGAGCCCGGTCGAATAGCGTTGCCCCCAGCCCCACGGCAGCCCGAATGAGACCCAGTTCGTCGCCGTCCTTAACCATGCGCGCCCGCTCGACTACGGAAGGCGCATCCTTCAGCCGGATTCCGGCTGGCGTTACCTGCGCCAGGCGCTTCTTTTCGGCAATCGTAAAGTGCTCGGCTTCAATGCCGATCGTCCATCCCCGAGTGCGCTTGCGCCGCGCCTCGAGAAATTCGCCCAGAGCAGTCAGCACTGCTTTCTTCGCAATCACCACCTTCGCGCCCTTCACCTCTTCGTGCGCCTGCGTATCGTAGCGAACGTCGGTGAAGAAAACGCTCCCTGCTTCCTCCACGAGCAGCAACCCAGCGCTCCCAGTGAAACCGCAGAGATATCGGATATTGGGCAGATGGCTGATCAGTAGCGCATCGAACCGCGTGGTGGCAAGATGCTCCCGCAACTTCTTTTGCCGGGCAAGGAAATTCATTAGGCTGAGTTTAACAGGATAGGAAGGGGCGTTCTCAGTTCTCAGAAAGACTACGACAAACCGCCTGTAGCGCAAGCCTAAGCTGCATGATTGATCGACGCAATCAAACCATTCAGGATACGCCCGAGACTGGCAGGGTCACCGTGAACACCGCTCCGCCTTCCGGAGCGTTGGAAGCTTCGACGCTGCCGTGATGTTCCTTCATCACCGACTTGCAGATGCTCAGGCCGAGGCCCGTCCCGCGGCCCGGCCGCTTGGTCGTGTAGAAGGGATCGAAGACGCTGGACAGAGTTTCTTTCGGGATGCCGGGACCGTCGTCGTGAAAACTGACCCATACGGAATTGTCGCCCTTGCCCAGTCGAATGCGTAGGGTACCCTTGTCGCGCACTTCGCGGATGGCCTGCTCAGCGTTCACTATCAGATTCAGGAAGACCTGCATCAACTGGTGGGGATCGCCCAAGGCGTACGGCATTCCGGATTCCTTGAGAAAGTCGACCGTGATGTTGTTCTTGCGCAGCGAATACGCGTGCAGGTTCAGCGTGCGCTCCACGACTTCGACCAGGTTGATTCTGCTCTTGCCGGGTGCTGGCGGACGAGAGAAGTACGTCAGATTCTGAACGATTTCGGCAGCTCGTCGTGCCTGCTGCTGCAGGATGCCGAGTTGCTTGCGGGATCCTTCATTGGTTTCGACGTCCTGCAGCAGTTCGCTCACGCCCATGATGGCGGTCAGGGGATTATTCAGTTCGTGGGCGACGCCGCCGATCATCGCTCCCATCGCAGCCAGACGCTCGCTTTGCACGACCTGCTGTTCAAGCTTGCGTTCGACCGTGATATCACGCACCGAGATGATGACTCCGCTGATCTTCGCCTCGGCGTCGACCAGCTGACTGCCTGCGGCGCGCATGGTTCGCCCTGTGCCATCGCGGTGCCGAGCGCTATATTCCGGTGGCCCCGAAAATCTGCCTTGCCCGAAACCACATCGTGGTACAGCGCGGCCAACTCCGGGGAATGATCGGCAAGCTCCGAAATCTGTTTCCCCATGCATCTCTTGCGGTTCGCACCCCAGCAGATCGTGAGCCCGGGAACTGACGAATGTGTAGCGCTCGTCGAGATCGACGACGAGAATCAGATCCGGGAAACTCTCCAGCAACCGGCTGCGGAACTCCTCCTGTTGCGCCAGTTGCCGCTCCATCTTCCGTTTTTCGGTAATGTCGACCAGCGTTCCCTGGTAGCGGATGATGTTTCCGGATGTGTCCCAGACGGCGCGCGAAGAATCCAGAAATACCGCCGCGCTTCCATCCTTGCGACGCAGTTTGATCTCGCGCGTGCGTACTCCACCGCGATCGTCAACCGCCCGCCCCAGCACCGGCGCCCCAACTTCGAAATTCAATGCCGCAGGCTCCACGGCAAGCAGGTCTCGCTTCTCGGCGTACCCCAACATGCTGACGAGTGCTGGATTCGCATCCAGCAGATGACCGTCCGGCGAACTGAAGTACACGCCTTCCTGCAAGGTCTCGAACAATTCGGTGAAGCGCAGTTCCTTCTCGCGCTGCTCGGTCACGTCGCGGCCTAGCATGCTCGCGCCGACAACTTCGTCGCCCTTAACGATGCCGTTCAGAACGCATTCGAAATACAGAGGACGCGAATTGTTCTTCAGCCGGATCCGCGACCGTTCCCGCCCAACGCTTCTTGTCCAGAAAGCGCCCCAAGCCACGTTCCACATCTTCCTGAGTTGGCTCCTCGATCAGATCGTAAATCTTACGGCCTACCAGTTCGGAGTAAGGCAGCCCCGTCAGTTCGCTCACGCGCTTGTTCACGGTCCGCAGGGTGCCGTCGAGCGAGACTGCGCACGCGGGATCATCGAAGGAGTCGATCAACTCCTTGAAGTTGCGCTGCGAGCGCATGATGACCTGGCTCAGCTGGTCGAGTTGCTCTTCGGAAGGCGCTGCGCCTACATGCTCCTGCAATCCGCGCAGCAAGCCTTTGAGTTCGCCGACTTCACGACGTCGCCCGTAGGCGTACACCGCGAACAGGATGGAAAGAGCCAGGATCCCGAAAGGAATGGCGCGAAGTTGGAACGGAATGTTCTCCAGTCGCTCGTAGAGCAGTCCCGCCAGCGCAACGGCCAGCAAGAGCATAAATCCCAGCGCCCATCGCCACAATTGAGATTCTTCCCGTTCAAGGTTTCCGGGGGGGCGGGGTGGATTCGAAGTAGGAACGGGATCAAGGCTCATGAGCGGAACTGCCGATAAGAGCTACCCATCATCCTAATTGCTTACGACTATAGCCAACAACCGGATTGTTGGACACTTTGGTGCACACACCTCTACTCATCTGGTTCTGGAGCTGGCGTCGAATTATCGGACGGGATGACTTTGCTCGCAAGAATCGCCTGCCAATTCAGAATGGCGTTCCACAGCAGACGTTGATCGCCCCGGTTCAAATCGCGGTGCATGGGGTTGAAGTTGAAGCTGACGACATGCCCCTTGCCAACAGGCATGTCCAGGATCGCGGGGCGGCCAATGAGATTCTCTTCGCCCCACGCCTGGCCACTGACGACAAACGGCTTGCCGTCGCTGTCACCCCACTCCATTACCACGCCGCTGCGGTCTTCGGGACCATCCAGGCAGGTTGTGCAATACGCCATGCGCAGCCATCGGCGCGGCGTGTTATACAACGGAAAGTTCTGCCGGAAGACGTAGGTGTGCTCGGGATAGCCGTACGCGATGGGATGATCCGCACGATCGAACGTGACGCGGACATGAGCACCGGGCGTCCGCGTCGCGGCTTGCAGCGAGGCCGCGGATGAGGCGCCCCCACCTCCCGCCGTGCTGCGCGGCACGCCTCCCGAAGATCGTCGCACAAACCGCACCAGGCCACCTTCGAGCGCGAGCATGCTGCCGCTGCCCAGCGTTACCATCAGGCCGCCATCGTCGACGAAGCGCTGAATCTGGGCGAGCCCTTCATAGCCGATGCCACCGGTGATGTCGTCCGATTCCGCAGGAGTGCCGAAACTCGGCGTCTGCGCCGTCTTCTTAAAAGGCATGGGAGACCAGGTCTTGGGCAAACCCTCGATCTGCTCGGCCAGTTCCAGATCGACGTGACCGTACAGTAGAACGTCGATGCGGGCACTCAGGTTGCCGGCGCGAATGTCTTCGTCGCGCAGATACGTGTAAGGAACCTTGCGCTGATCGAGCGAGTAGCGGATCCATCCGATCGAATCGGTGTCGGCCCATGGAACCCAAACTCCAATGCGCGGTGCTTTGGCCTGGTGGCGGGGCACGTCCGGCACAGCAGAGACTTGCATGAAGTCGAGACCCAGATCTGTTGCGGTCGACCCAACGGCATCGTTGCAGTCCGGACTGAGCGGTCAGGATCCACGACCCGGCGGGAAATTTCGTTCCACCGGACTCGAACTCTCTCTCGGCAATTTGGATCTCAAAATTCGCCAGGCGGTAGCGGGCGGCGAGAAACGATTCCTGTCCCGTGTCCTTCAGCAGATAAGCAGGACCGCTGCCTGTAACGCGCCCCTCCGGTTGCGGGACATCGACCAATGGAGTCAGCGCAACCGATCGGATCGAGGTGTCAGCGGTCGGTATTGCCTGCAAATGGTAGTGCGCCGGAAGCTCCCAGGACACGTCATCGTACGGCGCTTCTCCATCTTTCGGATAATGCTGCGGCGTCAGCAGATCCACTGCGTAGTTGCGATAAGGCTGATCGAGACGCACGACGTAGGTTCCAGCCGGAAAGCTTCCTTCCTTGACCTGAATCGCCGTCTGCGCGCGTGCGACTTCGATGTGCTGTCCCATCAGTCGCCCTACCATGGCCGCCACACGAGCTGGATCGCCCTGATCCTCTGGAATCAGAAACGCATACGGTGGCTGCGTCAGACCTTTCTGCCACGAGTCCCAGGACTTCTTGTAGAAGTTGTGCAGCATTTCTTTGGATTCGCTAGCCGTTTGGTCCAGCGCTGCAAGCGCGCCGGTTTCCTGATAATTCAAGATTGTCGCGCGCCGACCAGGTGACTTCGCGCGGGGCAGGCAGCGGCCGGTACCACTCCATCGATGCAGCCGACGGCGACATCGACCGCTTCTCGGTCTCCGCGCTGCCGTTGCCGAAGGTTTCGTAGCCGCGTCCAATGCTGTTGTGATTCATGGCCACGGAATCGAGATACAAGTGCGCGAATGCCTCTCCGAAATTCCAGGTCGAGACTCCCGGCATGCCCATCGCCGTCATGGCCTCGACTTCGTGAAAGCTGAGCGCGAGGAATTCGCTGTAGGTGATGGGATCGATGTTGGGGTTGTACGGCCCCGTTCCGTTCCACGTCATCATCAACGGCGACCCTTCGTGCAGATCGTGCACGACCGTGGGATGCCACTCATGAAACATGCGGTGGACAGCCTTCGTGGTCTCGTGCGTCTGCTGGTGCGTGTCGCGGTTGATGTCGACGAACGTGTACTTCGACCAGTACGGCGGCGACTGTCGAGGAAGCGTATTGCGATCCGTCTTGCCCTTGAGATAGCGGTAGAACCAGTCGACCATCTTGTCGCGGCCGTCGGGATTGGAGATGGGATTGATCAGTACGACCAGGTTCGTTCGCGAATGCGCCGGATCATCGGCTGCTCCGACACCGCCAGTCGGTAGGCCAGTTCGAGCATCGCTTCGGTCGATCCGGTCTCATCGGAGTGCAGAGCTGCGTTGAAGTAATAAATTGGCCGCGAGGATGCGATCAGCTTGTCGGCGGCGGCCTGGTCGGTGCGCCGCGGGTCGGCCAGAGCGGCTGTGGCTGCCTTTAGACGATCCAGATCTCGGATGCCGGTTTCATCGGCGATGGCCAGCATGAGGATGTCGCGCCCTTCTTCGCTGTGCCCAATCGTGAACACTCGGACTCGTGGACTGGCTGCGGCCAAAGCGCGAGCGTACGCATAAGCCTTCTCGGTGCCTAGCAAGTTCTCCAGGCGCGCCCATGATTCGCCCGAGAAAGTTTTCAGGCGACGGTACCTTGCTCGGATTGCGGAATGTACGACACCCAGGGCGATACAAAGTGTGGATCAGTGGTTGCTGCAGCGATCGCCTCAACCGATCCAGGCTCAGGAAGATCGGGGCTCTGGGCAACTGCGGTAACCGCCAAGCAGGCAAAGAACCAAATGCATACAAGTGCGACTCGAAACATGGCGCTCCCTGGATCTGGATTGACGCGAAAGTTTAGCACGCGCCGCAGCCCGCGACCGGCAGGGCTCAGCGTTATTCCTGGAATCGTCCGTAGCCGCGAATCGGTTTTCCACAGCCCGATGGTGACATCCGTCACAGCCAAGGCATGGTCCCGAATCTCTAAGGTAGGTATCTGGTACATCAGGACTTCGTGTGCCCGGGTGCCCCGTTTCTCGCAGCTCTTCGCGAGAAGGCGGGATTTTGACCTCATGCTCTACAAAACTCTCAGCGCCGCCGTCTACGGCATCGACGCCAACATCATCCAGGTGGAGGTCGACTGCTCCGGCATCAAGTGCGATCAGGACCACTTCCACACCGTCGGCCTGCCCGACGCCGCCGTCCGCGAGAGCCGCGACCGCGTCCGCGCTGCGCTGAAGAATTGCGGCTACGACATTCCTCCCACGCACATCACCATCAACCTCGCCCCCGCCGACATCAAGAAAGAAGGATCGGGATTCGATCTGCCCATGGCCCTCGGCATCGTGGGAGCCTACGGCGGCCTCACCAAGAAGGACATGACGGATTGCCTGTTCGTCGGAGAACTCTCACTCGACGGCGGCGTTCGCGGCGTTCGTGGGGCTCTGCCCATCGCCATCGAGGCCCGCGGACGAAAGATCTCCCGCATGGTCGTTCCCGAAGCCAACGCCAAAGAAGCCGCCATGGTCGGAGGCGTGGATGTCTACCCCGTGCGCTCGCTGCTCGACGTGATCCACTTCGTGAACTCCGGCAACGGCATCGTTCCCATCAAGGCCGACGCCGATTCGCTCCTGCGCGAGTCCCAGCAGTTCTTCGTCGACTTCAAAGACGTTCGCGGACAGCAGACCGCCAAGCGCGCCATCGAGATCGCCTGCGCTGGAGGCCACAACATCCTGATGATCGGCCCGCCCGGTTCCGGCAAGACCATGCTTGCCAAGCGCATGCCCACGATCCTGCCGCCGTTCACCTTCGAAGAGGCGCTGGAGACGACGAAGATCCACAGCGTCGCCGGAGTGCTCGATCAAGGCACGGGCTTGGTCGGAACGCGCCCCTACCGTTCGCCGCATCACACCATCTCCGACGCCGGCCTGATCGGCGGCGGCGTCATCCCGCGCCCCGGGGAAGTTTCGCTCGCTCACAATGGCCTGCTCTTTCTCGACGAACTACCCGAATTCCCCCGCAACGTGCTGGAAGTTCTGCGCCAGCCGCTCGAAGACGGCACGGTCATCATCGCCCGCGCCTCCATGTCGCTCACGTTTCCCGGCCCGCTTCATGCTGGCGGCCGCCATGAACCCCTGCCCTTGCGGATTCCACAACGACCGCACCCGCGATTGCCAGTGCACCACGCCGATGATCCAGCGCTACGTTTCTAAGATCTCTGGCCCGCTGATGGACCGCATCGACATCCACATCGATGTTCCCGCCGTGAACTACAAGGAAATGCGCTCGACCAACGAACCCGAAAACTCAGCCAAGATTCGCGAGCGCGTCATCCGCGCACGCCAAAAACAGCTCGCGCGCTTCGCCACTTCCCGCGAAAAACTCTACTGCAACGCGCAAATGTCGTCCCGCCACATCCGCACTTTCTGCGAACTCTCCGCCGACTGCGAACGCCTTCTCGAACGCGCCATGACCCAGCAAGGTCTGAGCGCCCGCGCCCACGACCGCATCCTGAAGGTCGCCCGCACCGTCGCCGATCTCGAAGACTCTTCGAACCTCGAGCCCAAGCACATTGCGGAAGCCATTCAATACCGCAGCCTGGATCGCACCTACTGGGCTTGAGGTTGAATTGGTTCCTGCGTGTTCGCAGTCGGAGTCTAATCTCAAAACTCGGGTTGGGCTCTGGTTCAGCCGGGCACAGGCAGACCTCTTCCTGGTCCTTCGCAGATCAGATCGCATCGGACCGACAGTGCGTGGCGCGCAGAAGAAAGCGTACTGCTTCGCACAATTTAGCAACGCATCAAATGCGAACCTTTTCACTTCGTCTCTGTTCCGAAAACCGAACAGATGCGACGGACGCATCACGCAGCGAAAATCAGCCAACTATAATTTACGACGTCTATGCCAATCGAAGTGGAAGTTCGGCATGATGCCATGGGCGTGATTTATCACTGTCGTGGCCCGATGGTCATCGAAGACTTCTTCGTCGCCAACGCAACCTTCCTGGCTACACCCGAAGAGATTCGCAAGTGGAGATACACGCTGATCGACCTGACCGCAGTAGAATCCATGGACATCGGTTACCAGGATGTTTCCAGAGTGGTTACGCAAAATGCGACTATCGCGGCCAATGCGGTGCCGGGCGTGCTGTTGGCCGTGGCTTCTCCAAAAGATCACGGTTACGCTCTGGCACGCATGTGGGGAGCGCTCGTGGAACGGGTTGGATGGGAGACCATGACATTCCGCTCGCTTGCCCAGGCAGAAGATTGGATCCAGCGACGGCTCAAAGAGAAATTTGGAATCGATCTATCGAACCACGCCTGACGTTTCTCGTGTTCAAAATCCGCGCCTGATGGGCTCGTCGCTCCAATTCTGCTAAGCTTTTTGCCGTAGTCATCGAGGATAGGGGACAAAACCGTGGAAGTCGTAGCCGGAGTGGATCTGGGCGGAACTGCAATCAACTACACGTTAGTGAACGGGAAAGAGCAGTTTCTCATCGACGGACTGTGCGAGCATCCAGCGCTTTCGAAACAGGGACCGGAGGTGTGCCTGCAGCAGATTGCGGATGGCCTGAAGATTGCCGCCGACCAGGCAGGTATTGCGCTTGACGACATCGTCGCCATTGGCCTCGACACTCCGGGGCCGTCGAGTGCCGCCGGACGTCTCAGCGCTCGGGGCTCCACGAACTTTGTCCATCCCATGTGGGCGGGATTCGATATCCGTGAGGGCTTGGCGCACAAGCTCGGCAAGCCCGTGACTTACCTCAACGATGCGAACGCCGCCGCACTTTGGGGGCACTATGCCATCTTCGGAGCCAACAGCCGCGAGACCTCGATTTCCGACGTCGTCGGCACAGGCAATGGGGGAGGCATCATCCTGGATGGCAACGTCGTGAAAGGCAAGAACGGGTTCGGAGGGGAACTCGGCCACGTGTTGATTCCTTACCAGAGTATCGTGGGCATCGAAGGTATCGAGCCCCACTGCAATTGTGGCCGAATCGGCGACCTGGAGTCGCTGTGCTCTCTTACCGCGATTGAAAGGACTCTGCTGCCATATCATCTGCGGCGTCATCCCGATCATCCCTTGGCGAAGCAGGATCCTCATCAGGCGGCCAAGAACGTTCGTGGTCTCGCGGATAAGGGCGATCCCACGTGCAAGGAGATTTTCCGGGTTCAGGCCCACGCCCTAGGACTCTTTTTCGATGAGATGATCAATACGTTTGATCCTGACGCCTTGATCGTCGGTGGTGGCGTCCTCGAAACCAGCAAGGGATTTCAGACCTGGTTTCTGGCAGAAATCCGCAACGGGATGCCGACTCAACGCGTAGAGCAGGCCGACATTCCCATCCACGTCATGCCAAACGGCGATACCGCTGGTGCGCGCGGCGCGGCCCTGGAAGCGCTGGCTATGGCCAGGCAGAGCGGCCTCGCTTAGCCGATTCTAGAATCCCTTCGCCTTCAGCAGTACGTCGAGGTCCTCCGGATGAAGAGCCCGCACCATCGCCTCCTCGCGGCCTAGGTCGTTCTGCATGACTAACTGCGCCAGCGATTCCTCGAGCGTGAACGACCCCTGCTTGCGGGTGATCGTGATCTCCTGTTGCAGATGCTGTAACGCGTTCTTGCGGATATGCTGGCGCGCTCCGTATCCCACCATCAGCAGTTCCGCCGCGGGCACACGGCCACCATTCTTTCGCGGAATCAGGCTCTGGGTCAGCATGGCGGCCAACGCCATTGCCATCTCTGCGCGAATGGAGTGCTGCCGCTCCTGGGGGAAAGAGTCCGCGATGCGCGATACAGTCGACGCGGCGTCGGTCGTATGAAGTGTCGTGAACACCAGATGTCCGGTCTCCGCGGCAGAGAGCGCAATTCTCGCCGTCTCCGGATCGCGCATCTCGCCCACGACGATCACGTCCGGCGCCTGCCGCATGGCCGCCCGCAGCGCGGTAGGGAAGTCCGGAGCATCGATGCCGATCTCGACCTGCTCGATCACGCTGAGGTTGTGGCGGTGCTCGTATTCGATGGGGTCTTCGATCGTCACGATATGGCGAGCTTCTCTCTGGTTGATTTCGTTTACCAGCGCAGCCAACGTCGTGGTCTTGCCGGAGCCGGTCGCTCCTCCAATGATCACCAGGCCACGCTGCAACTTCGCAAGTCCGGCGACGCCCGCCGGAAGATGAAGTTCGTCGAGCGCCGGGATCTTCGACGGCAGCGCCCGCACGGTCGCCGCAGCGAGTCCGCGCTCGCGATGCAGGTTGATCCGGAACCGCCCCAGGCCCTCGATTCGATACGATGAGTCCGCGATGTGGTCCCGCTCATAGTCTTCCCGCGCGTGGGCCGCGAGCACGGGTAGTACTGCGCTCTCGATCTCATCGCCGGTGAGAGGACTGTCACCGATCGTGACCAGAGAACCTTCTACGCGCACGGACGCCGGGGCCTCCGGGACCAGCAGCAGGTCGCTGCCATTGCGGGCGAGCAGTTGCTCCAGCCATGACTTGAGCTGCACCGAGCCGTGCGATCGACCTTCCGGATGAATCACTTGAACGCGGGCGTTGTTGGTCTCGGCTGTCATGGTCTCCTTTAGATGCAACTAGACGCGCCTTAGCACTCCACCTTGCACTCAAAGATTTGCAATCTGCTAAAACTCTTGACCGCTGGCAGGCTCAGGGGTAGCCTCCCGGAGACGTCTGGCAGTCCACTTTGTTCGACGAGGAGACTCCGCGTGACTCCACTCTCTGCTCTCTGGCTCCCGATTGTGCTCTCGGCCGTGATCGTATTCATTGCCAGCTCCATCATGCACATGGTGCTGCCTTATCACCGCAGTGATTATCAAAAACTGCCTGACGAAGATAAAGTTCTCCCTCTTCTTCGCGCCGCAGGCCTGAAGCGCGGCCTCTACATCTTCCCCTTCGCCACGCATAAAGATATGAAGTCGCCCGAGGTGGTCGAGAAATACAAGCAGGGACCCGTCGGGATGCTGACCCTGTTCCCCAGCGGACCGCCCGTCATGCCAAAATTCCTCGGCCAGTGGTTTGCATATTGCCTCATCATTGGCTTTTTCGTGGCCTATCTGACGGCGCACACCGTCATGCCTGGTGCGTACTACCTGAAGGTCTTTCGCATCGTGGGGACTGCTGCTTTCCTTGCATACGGATTGGGAAACATCAGCAACAGCATCTGGAAAGGGCAGACCTGGAGCATGACCATCAAAGAAGTGATCGATGGACTCGTATACGCACTGCTGACCGGGGGAACCTTCGGCTGGCTGTGGCCGCGCTAACAGAGCGTTATACTGCCGGGTTTTCTGACGAGACTAAAGAAGATTGAGGAGAGCAAGTTAGATCACTCCCCTCAGAGTGATTAAGAATCCGGACTACGGAGTTCCCGAAGGCGCTCCCGCAGTTTCCCATGCGAATCCCAAGAAGGACGAAGCCGTGAGATCGATGGCCGGCTCCACCGTGAAGTACGACTGCACATTATCCTGAAATACGGCGCCGTTCCCGTTGAATGCCGCGAACTTTCTCACGCACACTCTTTTAGCCTCCGTGGTTGTTGGGTTCTTGTGTCTAGTTGTCTTCCCTGGGAAGCATATTCCCGATGCGCAGATACCGGCTGTGCCAGCTCAGCGATTCCGTCAGCAGGTGCGGCGTATGTTTCCCATATGACAACCCTTCTGCGCGCGACAGATAGTCCTGCAGCAACGGCTTGTATTCTGGGCTGGCGCACTTTTCGATCACGAGTTTCGCCCGCTCCTTCGGGGATAGTCCGCGCAAATCAGCCAGTCCATTCTCCGTAACTAGCACCTGCACATCGTGCTCCGTGTGATCGACGTGCGAAACCATAGGCACGATGGTCGAAATCGTCCCCTTCTTCGCCGACGATGGAGCCATAAAGATCGACAGATATCCGTTGCGCGCGAAGTCACCCGACCCGCCAATGCCGTTCTGAATCCGCGATCCCATCACATGCGTCGAGTTGACGTTGCCATAAATGTCGGCCTCGATCATCCCGTTCATGGCGATCACGCCTAGCCGCCGAATGATCCCCGGATTGTTCGAAATCTCCTGCGGCCGCAAGACAATCCGTTCGCGGTAGCTGGCCATATCGGCATTCACTTCATCGAGCATCGCTGGACTGAGCGAGAACGCAGTCGCCGAAGCCGAGGTCAGCTTGCCCGACTTCAGCAGCCGGATCATTCCATCCTGAATCACTTCCGTGTACGAAGTCAGCCCCTCAAACGGCCCTTCCTCCAGCCCAAACAAAACTGCGTTCGCGATGTTCCCCACGCCCGATTGCAATGGCAGCAGGTTCGCCGGCATCCGTCCCTTCTTCACTTCCCAGCTGAGGAACTCCAGAATGTGCCCGGCGATCCGCTTCGAAGCCTCGTCCGGAGCCTTGAACGCGACTATTGCGGTCCGGAGAATCGGTCAGCACGATCCCAGCAATCTTCTCGGCTGGAATCTTGAGATACGGCGTCCCGATCCGATCGCCCGGCCGCACCAACGGAATCGGCCTGCGATTCGGAGGCGGCTCCAGACCGTAGTAAATGTCGTGCATCCCCTCGAGCGCCATCGGCTGCCAGGAGTTCACCTCGAGAATGATCCGCTCCGCGCAATCGATCCATGTCTTGTTATTCCCGATCGACGAACTCGGCACTACCCGGCCATCTTCAAGGATCGCCGTCACCTCGATCAGCGCCACATCCATCTTGCCCAGAAATCCATACTCCACGAACTGCGCCACATGGCTCAGATGAATGTCCATGTAATCCATTTCGCCGGCGTTGATCCGCTTGCGCGTCTCCGGATCGGACTGGTAGGGAAGCCGCAGATGAATCCCGCCCGCCATCGCTAGCGCCCCATCGAGCTCCGGCCCGGTGGAGGCCCCGGTGAACACGCTGACCTGAAACTTCTGCCCGTGAAAGTGCGCATCGGCAATGCGGTGCGCCAGTTCAATCGGCACCGTCTTCGGATATCCCGACCCAGTGAATCCGCTCATGCCAATCTGGTCGCCGGAGCGAATCAAAGCCGCCGCCTCTTCGGCGCTCATGATCTTGCTTTCAAGTTGGGAGTTCAAAACGCGCGTAGTGGAGGTTGCAACCGACATGGAAAGCCCTCACAGTCAGTAAAATGATCTACTTCCACGGTAGCGGCGGCGGTTTCGCCGGTCTGTGATTTGAATCACACCCGACGGTGCGGGGCCGAGCTTGAGTGTCAGAATGGGCTCAACAGGCATCGGCGGTCGCGGCTTGGCGGGGTCGCTATCGGTGGCGTAGCCATTTAACTTCCAAGAGGCATAGATCCGAATGATGACTTTGACAGCCCCCTCCGATTTCCCGATTTGGGTTCCGAAAACGGAAAGAAATCTCTTTGATGTTTGGAAACGCAACAAGGCGCCTTATGGTGGAATGGCGGCGGCAAAGCCGAGCACAGTAGGATTAGAAGGCCGAACTGCGTTTTTCCGGTAGTAGGGTTGGGTCCCGAATCCGTAGGGGTTGCCGCCGCACTCGCCAAACAATAGGGAAATCCTGCGGCCTTTGAGTCTCATAATGAGATGCCACGAAGGGCTGCTAAGGTGAGTCGTCGTCGGACACTGACAATCGGACGCTGACAAATAAATACTTGACCTCTTACCCACTTGCAGTTACATTAACGAGTTCTAGGACATCCGGAAGCTTCTTGGCTGTTTTATTCTCTCTACGCCTGCGAAGCCTAGCCCAGAAAATCGAGCATCTTCGGAGTCCTGTCACGCATCTATTCAAAAGGTGAGTTTTTACGCTAACTCCTTTACAACTTACTAGAAATCAGTGACTTAGGATGCAGTGTGGGGATCCTGTCACCTTCTTGGCAAAGGACGAATGCGGAAGGCCACAATCATAAAGTAAGGAGATAGAAAGCACATGCGCTCTGATCGTGTGTTTGATGCTTTACAGACTCTTCGTAACCGTTATATGCTTTGTCAGCTTGCCTCCAAGGCCACGCGGAAGTTCCATCGGCCCAGTACCAGAATCCAGGAAACGATGAACGGTGTGTTGGACCGGATTGCTGACTCGGAGCGGCAAGAAGTTTTGTCGGAACCAGAGAATTTTGCTGAGGCACAACGGCGGGCTGCTTAACCAGCCCCGCCTTCCTGCCTGGTGGTATTTGCGTCTTTCCTGCGTCCCCTCCTTTTGAAAAATCTCCCGTCGACACTACCGAATACGTTCTAGTGCACGGGTTCAGGTGAATCATGACCATTGCTGAACTGAAAGAAAAGAACATCACCGAGCTGACCAAGATCGCAAGGACCTTGGATCTGCCCGGTGCCAGCGGTATGCGCAAACAGGACTTGATCTTCAAGATCCTGCAGGCGCAAAGCGAAAAAGAAGGCCACATTTTCGCTGAAGGCGTACTCGAAATCCTGCCCGATGGCTACGGTTTCCTCCGCTCTCCCGATTACAACTACCTTCCGGGCCCCGACGACATCTACGTGTCGCCCTCCCAGATCCGCAAATTTGATCTCAAGACTGGCGACACGATCAGCGGCCAGGTACGTCCGCCGCACGAGGGCGAAAAGTATTTTGCGCTCGTCAAGATTGAGGCCGTCAACTTCGAATCGCCGGACGAAGCCCGCAACAAGATCCTTTTCGACAACCTGACGCCGCTATATCCGCAGGAGCGCCTCAAACTCGAGACCACTCGCGAGAACGCCAGCGCCCGCGTCATGGATCTGCTCACGCCCCTCGGCAAGGGACAGCGCGGCCTTATCGTCTCTCCGCCG
Source organism: uncultured Acidobacteriaceae bacterium (assembly GCA_963788555.1). Classification (GTDB taxonomy): domain Bacteria; phylum Acidobacteriota; class Terriglobia; order Terriglobales; family Acidobacteriaceae; genus Sulfotelmatobacter. Next base: position 441,133 of record CAWBHM010000015.1, read on the forward strand.
CGCGCCGGCAAGACCATGCTGCTGCAGAACGTCGCCAACTCGATCACCACGAATCATCCCGAAGTTGTTTTGATGGTGCTGCTGATCGACGAGCGCCCGGAAGAAGTCACCGACATGCAGCGCTCCGTGAAAGGCGAAGTGATTTCGTCGACGTTCGACGAACCCGCGGCCCGTCACGTCCAGGTTGCCGAAATGGTGATCGAAAAAGCCAAGCGTCTGGTCGAGCACAAGCGCGACGTCGTGATCCTGCTCGATTCGATCACTCGTCTCGCCCGCGCCTACAATACGATCGTTCCGCCCTCGGGCAAAGTGCTCTCCGGCGGCGTCGACTCTAACGCGTTGCAGCGTCCGAAGCGTTTCTTCGGCTCGGCCCGCAACATCGAAGAAGGCGGATCGCTGACGATCATCGCCACCGCCCTGATCGACACCGGCTCCCGCATGGATGACGTCATCTTCGAAGAGTTCAAAGGCACGGGCAACAGTGAAATCATCCTCGAGCGCAAGTTGGTCGATAAGCGCGTCTTCCCGGCTATCGACATTCAACGCTCCGGAACGCGTAAAGAAGAACTCCTGATCCCGAAGGAAGATCTTTCGCGCATCTGGGTTCTCCGAAAAGTACTGAACCCGTTGTCGCCCGTCGAAGCCATGGAGTTGCTGATCGACAAGCTCAGCAAGACCCGAGGTAATAGCGAGTTCCTGGCTAACATGAGCGCTCTGTAAGCGTTCGAATCCAAAAAAGGCCAGAGCCGGCAGGTTCTGGCCCTTTGTTCTTCCTCTGTGTTCCTCCGTGCCCCAAGTGGTGAATGCCTTGCGTTTTCCTCCGTGTCCTCTGTCGTGAATAGTTTTTGCCTCTGCTTGTGCCCTGAGTGGTTAATTCCTCTTAAGCCCCGACGTATAATTTTCACCAGAGGAGTGCGCGTCCGGCTCTCTGCGAGGTTTCCGTGCGATCCTTCTTCGTATGGACGGTCTTCTTGTGCACCTTTGCTCTTCCCACGCTTGCGCAGACCCCGGCGCAGAGCTCTCCCCACCGTTTCGACGTGACGCCCGCCGATGAAGACGAGGCCCATGCCCGCATCGCCGCCGAACAGGCCAAGAAAGCCGCCAAAGAGCGTGTCGTCTCTCTGAAGCACGACACCGACAAGTTGCTGAAGTTATCGGTCGAACTCAAAGAGTCCGTAGACAAATCAGATGAAAATGTTCTCTCCCTCGACGTGATCAAGAAAGCCGAAGAGATTGAGAAGCTTGCCCACAGTGTCAGGGAAAAGATGAAGGGTCCTAACTAACGGCTGCTTGCTCGCTGCAGTGACGGATAGAATGTCGCTTGATTCTTCCGGCGCTGAATTCGCAACCTCCGAGTATGGCCAGGTTCATAGCAGACCGTCGCTTAGCCCGCAGAAATTCCATTGTCTCCTCTTCTCATACTGGTCCATAATGCCTTGAAGTCGATCCCCGCGGTGCTCGAGGCGCGTCTGGGTCTTTTGTTGGAGGTTCTTCATGCCCATCCCAAAGTCACTCATGCTGCTGTTTCTCGCTCTGATGACGGTGAGCCCTCTCACCCCGGGGCAGACGCCACACTATCCCTCGTCCGTTACGCAAGGCCCCGGCGGAAACGTGCCCAACACATCCGGTGACGACGTTCAAAAGCAGCAGGCCCAAGCCGCCAACCTGCAGCGCCAGGTCGAGATCAAGCGCGACACCGAAAAAATGCTTCAGCTCACCTCGGAATTGAAAGACGATCTGGAGAAAACGGGGCAAGGCGTCATGTCGATGGATGCAATCAAGAAGGCCGAACAGATCGAGAAACTCGCGCACAGCGTAAAGTCAAAAATGAAGCAGTCGCTTTAGGCTTTGGGTGGGAACGAACGCCGAGGATGCCCTGAGCTTGTCGATGGGTGCTGTCGGTCGAGCATAGCTCTCGACGACACTTCAGTTGCACCAAACAAAAACGCCATCCGGATCACTCCGGATGGCGTCGATGTCTAATGCTGTGCTCTACTCCGCGCCCTGCTTGATCCGCATGCTATAGAACGAGCGGTACACGAAGGTGAATGACACCACGAAGAACGCCGCCGCCAGAACTCGCGTTAGCGTCGTTCCCTGATCGCTTGCCAGCTTCACAGCGAGTTCCACCGCCAGCAATCCGAACAATGTGGTGAACTTGATGACCGGATTCAGCGCCACCGACGACGTGTCTTTGAACGGATCGCCGACGGTATCGCCAATGACCGTTGCATCGTGCAGCGGCGTGCCCTTCTGCTTCATCTCGACTTCCACAATCTTCTTGGCGTTATCCCACGCGGCGCCCGCGTTGGCCATAAAAATCGCCTGGTAAAGACCGAAGATTGCAATCGAGATAAGGTAACCGACGAAATAGAACGGATCGACGAAGGCGAAAGCCAGTGTCCCGAAGAAGACCGCGATGAAGATGTTGAGCATCCCCTTCTGCGCGTACTTCGTGCAGATCGCGACCACCTTCTTGCTGTCTGATACCGAAGCCTTTTCCACGCCTTCGAGTTTGATGTTGGCCTTAATGAACTCGACTGCGCGGTAAGCTCCGGTCGTCACCGCCTGCGTCGAAGCGCCCGTGAACCAGTAAATCATCGCCCCGCCCGTGATCAGTCCGAGGAAAAACGGCGCGTATAGCAGAGATAACTTGTCCAGGTTTCCAGAGAGCCCGTTGGTCAACGCCATGATGATCGAGAAAATCATAGTCGTCGCGCCCACCACCGCCGTCCCGATGAGCACCGGTTTCGCTGTGGCTTTAAACGTGTTGCCCGCGCCGTCATTGGCCTCAAGCAAGTGTTTGGCCCGCTCGAAATCCACGTTCATGTTGAAATCTTTTTTGATCTCCGCCTGCACATTTGGCACCGCTTCGATCAACGAGAGTTCGTATACCGACTGCGCATTATCAGTCACTGGACCGTAGGAATCGACCGCGATCGTCACCGGTCCCATGCCCAGGAATCCGAACGCCACCAACCCGAACGCGAATACCGCCGGAGCCAGCATTCCCGCTGCCAGCGCCAGTCCCATCGTGCTCATGTAGTAGGCGACGGCCATCAGCATCATCATCGCCAGGCCGAGGTAGTAGCCTGAGAAATTTCCCGCGACGAATCCCGACAGAATGCCGAGCGAAGCTCCACCTTCCTGCGCCGACACCACAACTTCTTTCACGTGCCGTGATTCGGTAGAAGTGAACACCTTCACCAGTTCCGGGATCAACGCGCCCGCCAGTGTGCCGCACGAAATAATCGTCGCCAGCTTCCACCATTGCGACCCGTCCGCGCCCAGTTGCGGAATGACAAAGTAAGAAATCAGATAAGTAATGCCGATCGAGATAATCGAAGTCAGCCATACCAGCGAAGTCAGTGGCGCTTCGAAATTCATCTCGTTCGCCGAACCGTACTTCGCTTTGGCAATCGCGCCATTGATGAAGTAAGACAACGCGCTCGAGACCAGCATCATCACGCGCATCACGAAGATCCATACCAGCAACTGCACTTGCACGCTGGGATCTTTCACTCCGAGCAGAATGAACGTGATCAGCGCCACGCCCGTCACGCCGTAGGTTTCGAAGCCGTCGGCCGACGGTCCAACCGAATCACCAGCATTGTCACCCGTGCAGTCGGCAATCACGCCCGGATTGCGCGCGTCGTCTTCCTTGATCTTGAACACGATCTTCATCAAGTCCGACCCGATGTCGGCAATCTTGGTGAAGATGCCGCCCGCAATACGCAGCGCCGCCGCGCCCAGCGACTCGCCAATCGCGAAGCCGATGAAGCATGGTCCCGCATAGTCGCCCGGAATGAACAGCAGAATGAACAGCATGATCAGCAGTTCCACGCTGATCAGCATCATGCCGATGCTCATGCCCGCTTCCAGCGGAATCTGGTACACGGGATACGGTTTGCCCGGCAGGGAAGCGAACGCTGTCCGCGAATTGGCGAACGTATTTACGCGAATGCCGAACCACGCGACACCGTAGCTTCCCGCGATTCCCACAAGGCTGAAACCCAGAATGATGGGTAGCGTCAGGCCCACTGACTTGCCCGGCACCGGCGACAGCCATCCGAAATAAGCCGCAATAATGACGGCGATGAAAGCCCACAACAGCAGGATGAACTTGCCCTGCGTGACGAGATAGGTCTTGCACGTCTCGTAAATCAGTTCTGAGATCTCTCGCATTGACCGGTGCACTGGCAGGTTCTTCAACCGCATAAAGATCGTCATGCCGAAGCCGAGCCCGAACAGGCAGAACAGGATCCCGATCAGCAGCAGCTTATGGCCATCAATAGCGCCATTGAAAAAGTTGACTTGCGACAGGTCGGGCAGCCTCAGGGAAGCTTCACCGCCGGCAGTTTCGCCAGCGGGTTGAGCCAGAGCAGTGGCAGCGCTTGCGGTCAGCAGCGCGGCGAGCAGAGAGAGTTTCGTCGCCACGCGGCGTGGAAAGAACGCAGCAATGGCAAGCCAGGTACGCATAATGAGTCCTCCGAAGAAACGGTTTTCAGGAATTTATAAACGTGTTTCGACTCCGCCTTCCGAAAGCAGCATCCGGCTCACAGTCCCCATGTTGCAACCCGGGGTCGTCTAATCGAGCCATGACTCTGCTGTTTCGGAATTCCGAACACGCTTCCACCGCAAAACTGAAAGGAGTGTTGGAGCTTGGCCGCGTCGGAGTCCGCACTGGATTTTAGTTAAGAAGCACACCGCAAAAGACCTGACCAGAGAAATAAGACTCTAGTCCCGGAATACCAGCGCAAAACGGGCATTTATAACACGTGGGACACCACGGGTCAAACCTATTCAGGCGGCGGAGGAGCAGGTCTTCCCAAATCGGCTGCAGAAACGATTTTCTAGCGTCCTCGTCGAATCGAATCAGAAGCTTAGCGGCTTTCCGACAGATACCTCTCGATCAGTGCCACCCACCGAAGCGTTGTACATGGCATCCAGCAAGTCCTGCGAGTGACCGTCATAGTCCGCGTCGAGCGACCACATAAACGTTCCGCCGAATCCACGCTGCCAGTCGGCATACCATACCCGGAAATAGGTCGAGAAGGCATCATCGTAGGTGATGTAGCCGTCACTGCCATCCACCTTCAACATGTACGGCACCATCGCGATGGGATCGTAAAAGGTCTTCCAGCCATTCTGGTTGATCAGCGGCTTTAGCGTTAGGCCGTAGCCTCCAGCTTGCACGGTGCCATCACATTCGCCATCGGCCGTGAATGCGGCGTTCGGACACAACCCAAACAGATGATGGATGTTGGCATAGTGATAGCCATAGAAGGGCGTCCCCATGTTGAGTTGCTTGGCCGGAACCTGGTGCAGGAAATATGTAGCCGCATGATCCGCGCTTCCTCCCGGTTCGCACTCGTAGGGTGCGGGATCACGCCGGTCCCAGAAGATGGGTGAATTGAGCTGTCCATGTGCCGTCCACGGACCCGCGCAGTCGTACATCATAATGTTGACGTAATCGAGTGAGAGCTGCAGGTTCTTCAGGTCGTACCCGTAACCGCCCCACGGAGCCGCATCAATCGACAAGACATAACTGGCGTTCGATTGCCTTAACCCCGCCATCAAATCCACCAGAAAGGTTCGATCGCCACCGCTTTCTGGATATTCCCAATCGACGTCGACGCCATCGTAGCCATACTGTTTTTCGAATGCCGCAACGTTGTCGATCAGAATCCGCTCAGCTCCGCTGGCTTCGAGCCCCGCAAAATCGCCACCCAGCAGCAACAAGACTTTCACTCCCGCGGCATGGGCGCTGTTGTTCAGTTCCGGTTCAAGGAACCCCTGGGGCACCGTCAAGGTTCCCGTTGCATCGAATGACACTCCGCCGTGATTGATGTGCGTGAGTTTATGGTAAGGAATCTGCGCCGCACCGTAAGGCGGATTATTGTATTTGCTCCAATACACGTAATCGCCCACGACGCGCTTCGACAGGTGTTTTGCTGGTGCTTGTTGCGCTAGAGCGCCCGGGATGCAAGCCGCCACCATCAAGCTAGCGAATAAGGACGCCAAACGCACGACGGGAAGGGAACGAGAGATCATTGAGGTGCCTCCCGAGAGAGGTTTGAGACTCGAACAGCCCGCGCAAAGCGGCGTTCAGTCGAAAGTTCGAGGATTCTACCACGTCCAGTGCCCCCGCGAATCGACGTGTACTCCTCTCTGACACGCTCTTCCCCCAAAACTAGTAATTATGACAGTTTTCACCGCGCCGTCGCCCATGCTCAGCTAAGGGCTGGGTTCTCTGGCAGAGGGAAGTTGCCCGGCGTTTCGGTAACTTCTCCTTTTTGGGTGGCGCAGTGCTTCCACCTCTCACGGGTTGGCTGCGCCACATTTTTCATCGCTAGTGTCTCGATACCGCAGTACGTGAAGTAAGGTTTCGTATCCCTGCACGGATTGAAGAGGCGCGCTTGTGATGGGCCTGAGGTTAGCAGGAGGCTAAGGTTTGATTCCAGTTCATGCCGTCTCGCAAAAACTTATCCTTTGCATCGATGATGATGCGGCGATCTTGTGCTATGAAAAGGCCCTGCTTGAAAGGTCTGGATACGCCGTCATCACGGCTGCGTCCGCGCAAGAGGGACTCGGACTGGTGACCGATTGCAAGTTTGATGCCGTGTTGCTCGACTACGAGATGCCTGACATGAGGGGCGGCGACGTTGCCCTCGAAATAAAACGCCTCAGGCCAGACCTGGCGGTGATCTTGCTGTCCGGCAGCGAAGTCCCAGTCTCTGCCTTGGCCTTGGTCGACGCGTTTGTATTCAAACTCGATGCCAGCCGGGAGTTGCTGCCCATGGTCGCCCAGCTTTGCGGGGGGATTCGCCGCTCGCCATCGATGCAAGAAGGCTTTCAGCCATAACAGCCCCGCACCTAGGTTGATAGCACCCCCGTAGCACTCGTCGGACGTGGTCTTCCTTCAGGAATCCAAACCGTGAAGCGGTCGGGACTCGTGGAAACTCACGTCGCGCCTAGAAAGGCCGCGCGACCAGCACGTAGACCAGCACAACAATGCAGAGAGTAAGTACGAGGTAGGACAGCTTCTCGAACCTCATCGTGTCTTTCTGCGTCGTTGGCCCGGTTTCCATGGTGTATTCAGTTTCCGATAAGAGCGTCGTTTTGAGAATGGCTCGACTGGTGGTGGCACGCTGGTAACGTACCCAAAGTTCAGGTGCCTCTGCACTTGCCTGAAACAAGCCCCTTTCAGATGCCGGCATACCAGGCATAGCCACCTTCTGGAGACGCCGAGCCCAGACCCTTGCCGAAAGTCTTTAGATTGTCGGTGACCGTTAAGCGGGTGATGAATTTCACGCTCTTGTAGCCGACTTGGCGGGGCACCCTCAGGCGAAGCGGCCCGCCGTTGCCCACGGGGAGCTCTCCGCCATTCATGCCATAGACGAGAAAAGTCTGCGGATGAAGAGCATCGGCCATATCGATGCTGTCCCACCAGTCGGATTGGATCGAGAAGTAGACAACGTACCTGGCTTGCGGGAGGACTTCCACGGTTCGCAGGACTTCAGAAAGAGGCACGCCGATCCACTCCGCGATGTACGACCAGCCCTCTTCACACTGCAGCATCGTGATCTGGCTGCGAGACGGGTAACTCTTCAGCTGAGCCAGCGAGAACGAGGCAGGCCGGGCGACCATGCCGTCGATGGAGAGCCGCCAGTCAGCGAATCCTCCGGCCTGAAGGCGCTTGAATTCATCACTCGGCGGACGCCATCTCGTTTGCGAACGGAGGCTTCGAGATCTGGCTCCGGGAGAATTCCCGTGCCAGCGAGTGCCTCGTGAGCAGACGATGGGAAGCATAGGTCAGGGTTTCGCCGAGGCCGTAGATTCCGCCATGATCGGGAGGAACCAGTCCATACTTCTGCGCCATGCGCGCCGCCACTGCCAGCCCCGAGACGCCGGCTGCGGCTGCGATTCCGGTTGTGATCAGCTTGCGACGTGACAGCTTGCCGGATGCCGCCTTGTCGGATGCCAGTTTATCGGGTGAATCTTCGCCGCGTAAAAGCTCGCTCATGTGCGCTCCATACGTGAACTCGCGCGCCCCGTGATCATCGCTCGCATCCGGCTCCTGAATCCAGCGAACCAAACCATCCCAACGTGGACCAGCAGGAAGAGTACGAGAGCCAAGGTGACGAAGAAGTGAAGCGTGCGTGCCGATTGCTGGCCACCCAGCACATTGACGGCCGCCGGAACCGCAGAAACGAAAGCAGGAGACATCGCGAGACCCGTCCAGATGACGAACGGAAAAAGAACGAAGATCACGAACAAGTAGCTGAGTCGCTGGAGCACGTTATACGACCATGCATCCGCCGCATTCGGCCGCGCGAAACGCAAATGGTTAGCGATGTCCTTTGATATCGCCCGCCAAGACAGATCGGCCTCCCCCGGGAGCAAGTTCTGCCGCAAATGCCGGCTCAGCACGGAGAAGATTACATACAGCAAGCCAGTGAACACCAATAGCCACGCCGATTGAAAGTGGAGATACCGGCTCCAGCCGTTCTGGTCCGGCAGCACGTACTTATAGCCGGTTGGCACCAGATTCCTCGAGGCCGGGATCGGAAGTTTGAACAACGGTTGCGTCAAATCGTTGCCCACCTCGCCCCAATAAAAGCGCGGGTGCGAGATAACAATTTCACCTCCGGTCACGAGCAGGGCAAGAAAGCACAGAGTGGTGATCCAGTGAGTGATGCGGACGAGGGCAGAGTGCCGCGAATCGACCGTTGCGGCTACTACGGCCGAGACAGAACTTGGGAGGCAAGCGGAATCGCCCACGCGCGAATGTTAGCATGCGCCGCGCACATTGCGCACCCGGGCAACGCAGGGACGGGGATATCGATTCCTTCGGCTCGCTGATCGACGATCCGAAACTTGTGGCCCGACAGGAAGTGTTCCGTTAACTTCCGAGGAATGGGGCAAACCTTCCCCAATCAGATTAGAGAAGGCTAGCGACCAACCGCTCAGAAGGCCGGCTGATGTCTACACGAGTTCGACTAGATTTCCAACCACAAGGCTTGAGTCTATCGATGAAGGCGACGCACACTCACTCAGGGACTACCGACCAATTCGAGTTTCGGACCACCTGGGGAAAGAAGGGCTCGAACGTCCCGCATCGGAGGCTGGCCGAAGAAGCGGCTGTATTCGCGACTGAATTGCGTAGCGCTTTCGTAGCCGACCTCAAAAGCTGCGCTGGCGGCATCAAGACCATTGTTCAGCATCAGGCTCCGCGCGGACTGAAGGCGGAGCTGTTTCTGATACTGAAGCGGACTCATCGCGGTCAGCATCCGGAAATGATGATGCAGTGTCGATACGCCCATGCTGGCAAGCTCTGCGAGTTCTTCCACGCGCAAAGGCTTGGCGTAGTTCGCGGTGATCCAGGCAATCGCTTTTGCCGTCCGGTGGCTTTGATCTCCGAGTGTTGCTACTGCGCGCAAGCGCGCTCCCGCCGCTCCCCGCAGGACGCGATAGATGATCTCGCGCTGAATCAGACCGCTCAGACAAGGAATGTCCTGCGGGCTGTCCAACAGATCCAGCAGGCGGCAGCATGCGTTCAGGAATTCCGGCGTGGTCTCGCCGATTGACATAGCGGGACTGCCAGATGGAGCTTCTGCGACATGAATTTCCTCACGGCTGAGCATCTCCCGCACCATCGACATGTCCAAGTTGATTGACAGTGCGAGACAGGGAACCTCCTCGGTCGCCTCGGCCACCCAGCTCACGATCGGCAAATCGACCGCAGTCACGACGAAGCGCGACTCGTCGTAGATAAAGCTGGACCGGCCAAGGTTCACCTGCTTGCTCCCCTGTGCGACCACGATGATTCCGGGATGGTACGTCATCCGGCACGGCGGAGTAGGCGCAGTCCGCTGGTGGAGGCTGACCCCGGGAATCTCTGTTGTCCGATTCTCTTCCTTGCCCATGAAGGAGGCAATCTTCTGCGCGAGTTCAGCCTGCGACCCGTGGGCTTGGTTCTCTTTCAGAGGCGCCTTTTCTTTTGTGTTTTTCATGTTAACGATCTCTACCGTCCTTATCAAAGATAGCCGCGTGTTTCCAGAAAGCAATTGGTTTTTCGCCTGACGAGAGGAATAGGCAATAAGTAGGCAGGATCGGGCTACCAGTTGACGGCCCTTTACCCATAAATTCGAGGATGCAAGGGAAACAAAATGAAGACGTTGGAGAGAGCCATGAAAACCTTAACCTCAATTATGGGTCTGTTTCTATTAACGATGATTGCGCAATCGTCCTACGCGCAGCAGTCGCCACAGCCGCCAACGGAAACGATTAAAACTGCGGCAAGTCATACACCCGAGCAACAAGAAGTCATCAACCTCTCAAACACGAAATGGGATTGGATGGCAGACAAGAAGGTCGATTCCTTAGAGACACTGTTTGATGACAAAGCCATGTTCACTCACATGGGAGGGACATGGGGAAAAACCCAGGAACTAGCTACCATTAAAAGCGGTGGCATCTGGTACAAAAAAGCTGTAGTTTACGCAGTTGATGCTCGCATATTTGGTAACACAGCCATCCTGCTAGAGGACATTGATTTGCAGGCAGCAGTCGGTGAGCACGAAGTCACCAATCCTTTTATGGTGACTGAGGTTTATATCAAGGAAAACGGCAAGTGGAAGCTCGCCCAACTCACGTTCTCGCATCTGCTTAGGCCGGTCAAAATGAATAGCAATAAGAATTAGCCACAAACATCGAGAGAGAATCTGCGACGAAATTTGGCGCTCGTGGACTTTATGAAGAGATGGGCCGTGCGGGAACAAGCTTTTCCCGCACAAATCAAGGGGAAAGCCAATACAGGTGATTCACAAGGAGGATGTAATCAAATGTCTTCCAGGCGTGGAGCATTGGCACGGTGCATCACCGAAAAGTAGCTTTTCCTATATAGCCGTTACGCCGACTCAAAAGGGCAAAACCATTTGGTTAGAGCCTGTGAGCGAAAGACTATAACAGCGTGAAGTAGCGCCCGTAGCAGTAAGGAGATTGCATGAAGAAGCGCACACTTGGCAATCTTGAGGTGTCGGCGCTCGGCTTTGGTTGCATGGGTTTGAGCTACGGCTATGGTCCGGCTATCGAAAAGCAGCAAGCCATCGATGTGATCCGAAAAGCCGTCGATCGCGGTGTGACATTCTTCGATACGGCGGAAGCTTATGGGCCGTTCGCGAACGAAGAACTTGTAGGCGAGGCGCTCAATCCCCATCGTGAACGGGTAGTGATTGCCACGAAGTTTGGTTTCGATATCGCTCCTGATGGGCAACGGTCGGGCGGGCTCAACAGCAAGCCCGAGCATATCAGGCAGGTTGCTGAAGCATCACTCAAGCGCCTCAAGACCGATGTCATTGATCTCTTTTATCAGCACCGAGTCGATCCTGATGTGCCCATCGAAGATGTCGCCGGCGCAATCAAGGATCTGATCCAGGCCGGCAAGGTAAAACACTTCGGCCTTTCTGAGGCGAGTGCAAGCACCATTCGCCGCGCCCACGCGGTCCAGTCGGTCGCCGCGGTCCAAAGCGAGTACTCGATATGGACGAGAGACCCCGAGCCAGACGTGCTTCCCATCTGCGAGGAGTTGGGGATCGGTTTTGTTCCCTGGAGCCCGCTTGGACAAGGATTCTTGACGGGCAAGATTGATGCATCAACAAAATTTGAAAAAACGGACATGCGAGGAGTTTTCCCTCGATTCACCGAGGAGGGTCGTAAGGCAAACCAAGCGATGGTTGATCTTCTGAATCAGATCGCCCGGCGAAAAAACGCAACTCCCGCTCAAATCGCACTAGCCTGGTTGCTCGCGCAGAAATCTTGGATCGTTCCGATCCCAGGAACGACGAAGATCCATCGGCTGGAAGAGAACATCGGCTCCGCTTCAGTCGAGCTGACGTCGGACGATCTTGATGAGATACATACGGCAGCGTCCAAGATCCCAATTCAGGGCGAGCGCCTTCCTGAATCAATTCTGCGAATGTCTTACCGCTAAGGTTGCATGGCGGCTGAGAACAAGAAACAACGACGAGAATCCGTACAGTGCTTGCGATCTTCCCCGGCCAGCTTGCGTTTTGTGACAACGCAATTCGCGTAACGAGGAACCCCAAAAGTCGAGGGGGGCTGCCGCATCCTCACTGGCACTGCTGCGCATAGGTGCCAGCCAGGACACTATCGGCTTCTTTGCTTTGCTTCCGGGACGCAGCCACCAACAGCACGTGTGCCTGCTCGCAGCTTCGTTCCAGGGTAGTCCCCTGCAGGTACAACTTCGCGAGAGCAACTTCTGCTCCAGTGTTTCCTCGGCGAACCTGGCTCCACAACTGGGCTGGATCGTCATCCGCCGGCTTCGAGATCATTCCCGGTTCCGGTTTCGCCACGCTGACTTCTTCACCTTCGGCCGGGGGCTTATCAGACGCATTCAGCGGAAGCGGAACAGATGCCTTTTCGGTTCTTGGCTCGGAAGCAGTTGCTCCAACCGAGGGCGCGGCCGTCTTCTCGATCGATCGGCCTCGAACTGCCAACTGATACGCAGTACCAACCAGCAGGACTGTGGAGACAACAACCGTGATCGGTTTTCTCGATAGCGCGGCGAACATTGCTTGCAGCTGCCGACCCGGTTTTGCTTTGACTCCTTGGCCGTGTTCGCCGCGGGATCGCCAGAAACAAGAGCGTCTTTGTTTTCTGGCGCAGGCACTCCGCACATGGGACAAAATCGGCGGACCGCTGGATAACGATAGCGGCAAGAGACACAAGTCTCCCGCTCCTCGGTGGTATCGATCTTACGCACAGGCATTTTTGTATAGGTGAGACGGTGGCGGTAGCGGAATTATACCTCGGGCGGAACCCTGTCGCACAGCAGGGGCCGATTACGCTCAAAAATCACGCGATCATCGGCGCCAATGGTACGGTGCTGTGCTCCCGCCCGATCACCACAATGCCGGAATCGGTGACATGCCATCCCCGGGCGCGGTCGGCAGCGTGATCGTGCCCAACTGTAGCGCCTTCTGGAATACGCACATTCTTATCCAGGATCGCGCGGCGCACCTTGGCGTGGCGCCCGATGTCGCAGTTGTCCATGATCACGCAGCCCTCGACCAGCGCGCCCGTGTGCACGCGAACGCCACGTCCCAGCACCGACTTGCGCACCAGTCCTCCGGAGAGAATGCATCCGCCTGACACAATGCTGTCCAGAGCCTCGCCCCGGCGACCTGCCTCGTCGAATACGAACTTCGCCGGCGGATCGGGGTAGCTTGTACTCCGCACCGGCCACTCGCGATTGTAGAGATTGAGCTCCGGTTTGACGTGGTTCAAGTCCAGGTTCGCTTCGTAGTACGCCTCGATCGTGCCTACGTCACGCCAGTAGGGAACAGAGTCGTCCGCTTCTCCCGGGGATCCGGTTGGCTTCAAAGTTGTACGCATAAATAGGCACCGCTGCCCGCGAGCTTCGGCAGTATATCCATCCCAAAATCGTGACGGCTGCCGGGCACCTTCGCATCTGCCGTAAGCAGCTCCAAAAGCGTGCGCGTGGAAAAGATATAGTTGCCCATTGAGGCATAGACTCGGCTGGAATCTCCCGGCATCGTCGGCGCGTCCGCCTTCTTCTCGTGAAATGCTCGGATGCGTCCTTCTTCGTTCACTTCAATGACGCCAAATTCCGACGGCGTACTGCTTATCAACGGGGATGGCTGCAACCGTCACGTCCGCATGCTTAGCGATATGGAAATCAATCATGCTCGCGATGTTCATCCGGTAGATATGGTCTCCACCAAAAATAGCCACCACGTGTGGGTCGGACTGCTCGATGAGGTTGAGGTTCTGAAAGATAGCATCCGCCGTGCCCTGATACCAGCTCTCCGTCTCGGAGCGCATCTGCGCCGGAACATTAATAATGAAGTGGCTCTTCAGCAATCCGCCGAATTGCCATCCTTCGCTCAGATGCTGCAGCAGCGACTGGCTGCGGAACTGCGTGAGCACGTAGATCGAGTTGATTCCGGAATTAACGAAATTGCTGAGCACGAAATCGATGATGCGGTACTTGCCTCCGAAGGGAACCGCGGGCTTGGCGCGTTCGCGCGTCAGAGGAAATAGCCGCGTCCCTTTGCCGCCGGCGAGCACGATGCCCAACACGCGAAGGTGCAACGGTGTTTCCACGGCAAGTGCGGATTTTCGTTCGGGAATCCTGTTCTCAGTCAATCAGCCCTCCCAAGCAATTCTGCTGCAAGATGGTATCAAAGGCCGCCACAGTCAGGCGCACGAGCGATGGCGTGCGAGATCCAACCGGGATGCGCTATATTCGACAACGGATCTGCCCGCTCGCCAAGTTTCAACTCGACCTCGCGGACGTAACTCGCGGACGTACGGAGTACCAGAATGCCAGATCGCGCCACAACCAAGACCACCATCGAGCCCTGGCTCTGTGTTCGCAACGGCGCTCGTGCCGTGGACTTCTACAAAGCCGCTTTCGGAGCGATCGAAGTCTTTCGCATGGAGGACGGAGGCAGCGTCGTCGCGCAGCTCTCTGTCGAGGGCGCGCAGTTCTGGCTGAGTGACGAATCTCCCGAACATTTCAACTTTAGTCCTCAGACGCTGGGCGGCTCTTCGGTCCGGATCATCCTGACGGTGGCCGATCCCGACTCCGTGTTTGCGCGTGCATTAGCGGCTGGTGCTTCGCAGGTCTATCCCGTCAGCGACGAACATGACTGGCGCATCGGACGCGTCGTCGATCCCTTCGGCCATCACTGGGAAATTGGACGTCCGCTCTCGTAGCTCTCCCATGGCTTCACATTGGGCCATGATCCCAGCGGCGTACTTTCCAATTTTGCCTTCGACTTGAACTTCATCATCCTTGCGTAGTGGCGCTTGCACGACGAACTGAGTTCCGGATCGCAATGCGCGTGAAATGTGTACGTCCCGATGCCCAGTCCGAGTGCCGTTCCAACCCACATATCGGACGCCCAATGGTCCTTTGCCATAAAACGGCTCAGCGTCACGGTGAAAGCCGCCCCATAAGTCAGCGCCCGCACCCACGGCTGCGAATACTCGTGAGCCACAACAGTTGCCATGGCCCATGTAAACATTGCGTGTCCGCCGGGGAACGATGTATTGATAGCCGGATGCTGGAAGAAATCCCCATGTCCATTTCCTTCACCCGGACGTTGCCGTCCCGCGATCAATTGCATGGGTGTGTAAATCAAAAACGTATTGACCAGGGTCTCGAGTTCCAGTTCTCCGGTTTCACGGGCGTGGGGATGGTCAGACTTGATTCCATAGAGCCAAACACCGCCCAGCGTTGCGGCCAAGCCTCCGATCGCGATGTTGGAAGTGTTTTGCCAAGCCTGATAGTGTCCGCTCGGAAGAGCGTTTTCAATGTGCCGGTCCGCCACGAGAAAGCCTGCAGTGCCTGCCAACACAATGGCGTCCCACTTGAAATTCGATGGCTTGAATGGCGCTAGATAAAGTCCTTTCTGGTCTGCTAGAACTCGTTTCACCGATCGCGAAACCAGCCCGCCGTGATGCTCGGAATTCTGCTGAGCCGGGGCCCCCTCAGACGAAGTGTCATCATCAAATTCGCCTGCGCGAAATGCAGACACGTTGAAACTCGGCGTCGCGGTGACATTCGTGGACGTCTCCGCCGCATCCGGCCCGAAGGCGATTGTTTGGCCATAGAGTGTCTGGCAATAACATATGGCCGAAAGAATAATGGCCGTAGCCGCTGGCCCTAGCGCTCTGCAAATTCTCTTTACGGATGAATAGTCCAAGCAAGGCTCCGGGGCGCACTGTCCCGACACAAATGCGCCTCATTTGGATGCAATTCACGCAAAAGCGTCAACCAGCATTTCGTGGGCTGCGACTTTGGGGCTCAACCAGGGGACCATGCAGAGCTGGTACGGCCGCGACCCGGGGGAATCCGGGAAAATGTAGTCACTAACGGAAAATCCAGTAGGGAATCTTCGTCGTCACTGGGGAACTCCTGCTCACGCCAACCCGCCGAAACGACCATCGCATCTCATCGTCGCGATTCGGTTCTCCGCTCTCGGGTGTCCGCTCCTCCCGAATCCGTGTCGCAGCGAGGTGATGCGGACCTATGTATGCTTGGTGGATTCCGTGTTCCTGTCCACGCTCCCATCGCACTTTATTCCGGTTGACTGCAACCCGCGCATTGCATTTTCGAAGACTCTGCTTTTATGTCCCGGCAATGATGCGCCGCAAGTTCCTCAGAGCCAAGGTTCTCCCCGTACGACATCTATAGAACGACTAAGGGGGAGCTAAGAACGCGAGTCGCCTCTCATCTGCTCTTGATCGCCGAAACCGTAGGCCCGCCTGCCGCTCGCAGCAACATGCGCTGATCGCTGCTGTGCGCATCGTGACAGTCCAAGCATGTTCCCTTTGCTGCGGGCACATGATGCTGCAATGCCGCAGACTTCTCATGACACGCGAAGCAGATCTGTTCCTTCGGCATCGCCAGGTTTAGCGTCGTCATATCTCCCTGGGTCTTTGCCAGATGGCACACCGTGCATGGTGTCGCCATCGCCGAGTGTACTGATTTGCCGCTGATTTTCTTTGCATGACAAGATGAGCATTCCGCGCCACTCGGAATCACCCCGGGATGCTCCACGCCCCATGCCGACACCGCTAGAAAGAAAATAGCAAGAAGGAAAGTGATCGGAGGGATCGGGAGAGTTCTCATGACGGTCGCGTCATTCTAATGAGCCGCGCCCGCCCGAGCATTACCAGGAATCAACTACTCACCCGGGAATGGCTCCCAAAAAGGTGCCAAGGCTGTTAGAGGGGATGTTTAAGTTGTTTGGATCGTTAGTGAAGCGCTGCTTGCGTGACCGCAATCACTCATGGCTGTGATCGTACGCGAAACCAGGATTTGTGAGCTGATTCGGGCGCGATTCGGTCTGACGTGGGTGAACCCGCCCGCTCGCTGTCGCCAGCGAAAGAGATGCTGGCGTCATCCCGACCGGAGCCGCCTTTCAGGCGAAGGGAGGGATCTCGCGCGAAGATTAACAAGCGGTTGAAATGAGGCCAAGAAGCTTGAGACGCAATGCTGCCAGTCCCTACTTCTTCAGCCCCGCCGTGAAATTCGTAATCACCGTGACCGACTGGCTGACCTGCTGCGATACGACATTCAAGAGAATCTTCTTCCCATCCGGCGAAACGTCGTAGATGAACTGCTGCGTTGCTGGAGTCGTCACCAACGCTTGTGCTGCTCCAAACTGTAACGCACCGTTGACTTCCTTCACTGGCACCGCCGACAAGACACGGCTGATGTCATTCGCGAAGTAAAGCTCCTTGCCATCTTTGCTCCACTGGGGGCGCGAACCTTCGTTGGTCGAAACCTGCCATTTGCCTTGCCCGCCGCCATAGGCCACCACATATACTTCCGCCGTGCCGGATTCGTTCGACGCGTACGCAAGCCAACGCCCGTCCGGTGACAGGTTTGCCTGCGCGCTGAACGAACTCCCAGAGTGGGGTACGACGAGCCGCGGTTTGCGTTCGCCCTCAAGCGGCAACGCCCAAATCTCCCAGTTGTTCCCCGCGGGGCCGCGCTGGTAGAGGAGCGTTTTTCCATCAGCAGACCAACTGTTGGCCAGAACCACTAGATCGTCAGTGAGCAGGAGTTCCTCCGTTCCGCTCCCGTCTGACCGCTTCCGGTACAAGTTCGCGTGGCCGTTTCGATCGGAATCGTATGCGATCCACTTACCGTCTGGCGACCATACGGGAAAGGTGTTCGATACCGGCCCAAACGTCAGCCGCGTGCGCACGCCGCGTGCCAGATCAAGCACCCAGATGTCGTTCATCCCCGTATCGATCTGCAGCGCGATGCGGTCGCCCTGTGGAGAAATCCGCGCCGTCTGCAGGTTCGTGAGTTTGTCCGCCACGGTGCCAATCTGTTTTCCGTTGCGATCCATCCACACCAGTTGCCAATCGGCGGTCCCGCCGCTGCCTAACACCAACAGTCCATTGTTGGAAGCGGTTGCATCCGTGTGCCAGGTGCTGACGTCGTCAACTACACCGCTGGCGATCGCCTGGGGCTCTCCGCTCAAAGTTCCATTCTTGTCATCGAAAGCTTGGGCCATCAACTGTCCGCCGCGCGCGAACAATAGAAAGCCGCTCCCATAAACGGCATTCGATTGCGACTGGAACAGCGGCCGGTTCTCCCGCCCGTCGAGGGACGCGTAGTACAAAGCGTCATTCGCCGCCCGGGACGGATCGTGATTGATGGCTAAATAGATGAAATGCTTCCCGTCAGGAAGGAAGAACGGCCAGCGATGTGACGTATGCCGCGACAAATCGAGCTTGGTGACAGGGGCCGGTGTTCCCCCAGTCGCGCTCACCTGCATCAGCGGCGCCTGCGTGCCCGGGGTGAAAATAATGACTCCCCCCGGACCCCAACTCCCGCCGCGCCCAAAAGGTGCATCGCAAACCGCCAGCGCCGAGCCTCCATTCAGATCGATCGTCTTTAGCTTGCCATCGGAAAAGAATCCCAGCGAGCGGCTGTCCGGCGACCAGAAGGGAAAGATCGCGCCCTCGGTCCCGGCCACCATGTGAGCATCGAGCGTATTCATCGGCCGGACCCAGAGGTCTGTCTTTCCGTCCGCGCTTGTGGCTGCAAACGCGAGCGCCGTTCCATCGGGCGACAACACCGGCGGTCCGGCAAAATCTCCAGTCAGATTCAACGTAACCTTCGGCGGAGGATCAACCACGGTTCGCACCGATTGCGCAGACTGCGTCGGATGGTTCAACAACAGCGCGCCGATCGCTCCCAACACGAGCGCGCCAACGATGCTCGCGATCCATCCCAGGCTCTGGCGGCGATTCGAGGTCGAAGCGGCCACCGCAGTCGCCGCCGGCGCCGATCGTCCCGCACCGATCCACTGCAACTCAATCTTGATGTCATGTGCCGCCAGGTATCGATCCTCCGGATTCTTCTGCAAGCACGTTGTCAGCACATGCTCAAAAGCCGGCGAGACCGAAGGATTCGTCACACTGACCGGATCCGGATCTTTCTCCAGAATCGATGACGCCAGCGAGATCTGGCTCTTTCCTCCAAACGGCCGCTTGCCCGTCACCATCTCGTACAGCACCGACCCGAACGCAAAAATGTCAGACCGTGCGTCCGCCTCTTTCCCTTCAATTTGCTCGGGAGACATATACTGAATCGTCCCGATGATGCTTCCGGCAGTAGTCAGCGGACTTAGCGGGCTCGGCCCGCTCAACGTCGCGGCCGCAGTGAACGACGGCGCCGCTCCCGATCCCAGTCCCGTGGTCGGTAGTCCAAGCGGCTTCGCCAGTCCAAAATCCATCAGTTTCGCACCGCTCTGCGTCAGCATGATGTTTCCCGGTTTCAAGTCGCGGTGCACAATCCCCTGGCGGTGCGCAACCGCCAGCGCTTCCGCCACGGCAATCCCAATTTTCAGTGTTTCACTGAGTGGAAGCGGACTTTTCTTCAGCCTCTCTGCCAGAGTTTCTCCCTGCAGAAACTCCATGACCAGAAAATCGGTACCGTTCTGCGAACCGATGTCATACAACTGGCAGATGTGAGGATGGTTCAGCGCGGAAATCGACCGCGCCTCTCGCTCCATGCGCTGCTTCAGTTCCGGCGAAGAGGAAAGGTGGGAGGCCAGAACTTTGATTGCCACAGTGCGATCAAGACGGTTGTCAAGCGCGCGATACACTTCTCCCATGCCGCCCGCGCCCAGTTGCGATTGAATTTCGTAAGGACCGAACTTCGTGCCCGAGGTCAGTGCCATTGTCGCGAGCAATTATAGACTGCCCTGCAAAACAGCCTCGAGACGTGCCCCAAACCTTGTCTCTCCGTTGTTGGGAGAGATAGGGTGGGAATTTGATTTTGCTGAGCGCCTTGGCGTGGCTCTGAATTCTCCCTAAGAGCGGGTGCCCCATTTCTCGCGTTCTCTGCGAGAAGTGGGGCTTTTAGCTTCGAGAGAGAACAACATCACCGCTGCGGAGGAGTCGCCGGTTCCGGAGGAGGCGGCGGCGCCGCGTGATCGTTTCCCGCCGGCTTGAGCATCGGATCCGAGACTGCTGCATCCGTCTTCAGTAAGTCGGTCTTGACCTCGACCTTCTGGTTCGCCACCGCATTGATCTCCGTCTCAAACGTCTGATACCCCGGCAGCGCAACCTTAATCTTATGCGTACCCGGCGCCACCAGCATCCCGCGTCCCGCGCCTTCAAACTCTCCGACGTGCCCCACAAATTGTCCGTCGACAAAAACTGCTGCGCGATTCGGATTCACCTCAATCTTCACCGTCGCCGTGACCGAAGGCATCGGTTCCGTCGCGGCTTTCAGCATCTCGACGCGCACCACCTGCTTCTGTCCCGGTTGCACCACGACTCGCTGCACAAAATCCTGATACCCATCCTGCCGCACCGTGATCACATGTTCACCTGGTAGCAACAGGACTTTCTTCGATCCATGGAGTTCCTTCAGATACCCGACATATCCTCCATCCACCCACACGCCAGAAGTTTTTTCGATCTTCGACTTGCCCTCAAACTCAATCTCGCCCATCACCTGATTCTCAGCGAAAATCGCCGGAACGACGAGCAAAGCCGAAATCCCCACTACTGCCCACATCCATCGACGTACCACTCGCAGCGCGCTCATGGTGTCCTCCTTTGTCTAGAAGGGAAACCTGCATGAACCCTGCCAACCCCGCAACCCGCTGAAATAAAAGGGGACCCCCAAAGGGAGCGCAATCATTCGCTATGCAAATTGTTCGCCTCGACGGCAACAATTTCGGGGCGTCACAGCTGACCTGCGAGCATAGCCGGTCCGACCGAATGAAATCCGAAAGTGCTGAATATGTGAGCCTTATTCATTGACAAATCCGTCAAGGCAATCCAGAATCTTCGCTGCTTCTGCTCAAGCGATGCTTTCGGGAAGGGAGTCCGCGATGGAATATTCTCGCCGGTTTGCACTCGCGATCTTCGCTGCCTGGCTGTTGTCTTCCCTCGCAGCTGCCCAAACTTTCAACGTGACCGACCTCGGTTCGCTCGATCCCGGAGGCACGTTCGATATCAGCTTCGGCAACGCCCTCAACAATCTTGGACAGGTCGCCGGATCCTCCTACACTTCTGGCGGCGAGCAGCACGCTTTTTTCTGGACGCCTACTTCCGGCCTCACTGATCTCGGAACCTTCGGCGGTCAAAACAGCCAGGCTTGGGGCCTCAACGATTCCTCCCAAGTCGTTGGCCAAGCCGATCTTGCCAATGGTCTTACTCGTGCGTTCGTCTGGACCCAGGCTCAGGGCAAGCAAGATTTAGGCTCGCTGTCACAAGCTTCCAGTTACGCCTATGCCATCAACAAGGCAGGCCAGGTCGTCGGAGGGGCCTTCGTCTCGAGCAACACCGTCCATGCTTTTGTCTGGACGGAAACCGGAGGAATGCAGGACCTTGGCACACTTGGTGGCAGCAGTAGCGTGGCCACTGCGATCAACGATCTCGGCGAGGTTGTCGGATATTCCGGCCTGCCCGGTGGCGGCGAAACTCACGCATTTCTGTGGACGCCGCAACGCGGCATGCAGGATTTGGGCGACGTGAGAAGCTACGACGGAAGTTATGCGACGGGCATCAACAACAACTCTCTGATCGCCGGATACTCCGGCGCCGTGCAGGCCTTCCAGTACACCTGGGGCATTCTCTGGAACAATGGCCGCAGCGGACAGCGCATCCCATTCGTTCCCGGAAGTATCGAAGAACTCCCCATGGCCATCAACGACCTGAATCAGGTCACCGGCGAATTCGCCGATGGCCAGGGCTTCTTCAATGCCTTCCTATACTCGAAAGCGGACGGAATCAAGAATCTGAATCAGGCCATCTCCACCAGTTCGGGATGGTTCCTGTCCATCGGCACAGCGATCAACCGCAACCAGCAAATCACCGGATCGGGAACAGTCACCATTAACGGAAGCGCTGTCACTCACGCATTCCTACTGACGAGAGTCCACTAACTGTTCTCATTGAAAGCTGCCCCATTCTTCTCGTGGTCTTTGCGGGTGCGGGGATTTTGACCTCAGACTTCAGACCTCAGGGCCTCAGACTTCAGACTTCTGACTTCTGACCTCTGACTTCTGACTTCTGACTTCCAACTTCTGCCTTCTGCCCTAGTCCCCGCTCTCTGCTAGACTATCCGGCCATGAAAACCTTCCTCCTCCGAATCCTTTGCGCAGTGATATTCCTCGCGACACTCGCCCCTGCACAGGATGTCATGCCCCTCTATCCCGGTACTCCTCCTGGTTCGACGCCAGAGAACTATCCCGAGAAAGAGTACTTCTCGAAACTCTGGAACACGGACATCGTCGCCAACGTGACCAAGCCCACCCTGACTGTGTTCAAGCCTTCTCCCGAGTTGAAGAACGGTACCGCAATCGTCATCTGTCCTGGCGGAGGTTTCATGGCCCTCTCCATCACCACCGAGGGCAACGATGTCGCGAAGTATCTGGCCGCGAGAGGAGTCACGGCCTTCGTCTTGAAGTATCGCCTGGCGCACACCGGCGACGACGCCACTCAGGAATTCACCGACCTGATTGCCGACCACCAGAAGTTTCAGGAGATGGCCGCCAAGATCGTTCCTCTCGCCGTCGCCGACGGCTTAGCCGCCGTCATCTATGTTCGTCAGCATGCCTCCGAATGGGGCATCTCTCCCGACCGCGTCGGCATCATCGGATTCTCCGCCGGTGGAGCGATCGCCGCCGGAGTTGCCTTCCGCTACACGCCCGAAGGCCGGCCAGCCTTCGTCGCCCCAATCTATGCGGGTGGAGAGCGCTTCAAAGATGCCACCGTTCCCGCCGACGCACCACCGATGTTTGTTGCGGCCGCGACCGACGACAACCTAGGACTCGCTCCACAAAGTGTTGCCCTCTACCAGAAGTGGCTAGACGCCCACAAATCCGCCGAACTGCACATGTACGCCAAAGGAGGCCACGGCTTCGGCATGCGCAAGCAAAACCTTCCCACGGATCATTGGATCGACCGCTTCGCCGACTGGCTCGAGTTACAAGGTTGGTTGAAGAAGTGAAGAATGAATAAGTAAAGAAATGAAGAAGGGAAGCGGTGAAGAAGTAACCGCCGCGATTGGAATCGCTCCTCGGCGCCCCGCGATTCCGTGCAAGTCGAAGGATCCAGCCCAGCGGTGCATTGCCACTATTGGGCTACTACTCTCGAACTTTCGGGCCATTACATAAGCGCTATTACTGTTCTAAAGTAAAACTCTCGCGGCCCAGGAATGTTCTGTTCGGCAGACTTGGGACTTCGCCCATCCCTTCCAGCCGGTCCAGCGTTGCTGCACCCGTCGTCAAGCTTCACCGGGTGCGCTGGACAAAAGGGAAGGAGAACGAGAAAGAATGTCAGACGAGATCGTACGCTGTCCTTATTGTGTCATGGGCAGCGAATTCCGCCCGATGCTTCGGCGGCCAAGGACGAAGGGCTTCTCGTGCGTCAGCTGCGGACACGTTGCGATGCCGGATGATCCTTATCTGAAGTGTCACTGCCCGCGCTGCCGTGACATGAACCGCATCGCCAGCCGCTGCCGAACTTCCGCAGACCTGCGCCGACGAGATCCCCCCGACGTTCCCGTCCGGTTCTAGACGCCGCGGTTCGTCCACCTCACGCAAAAATGGTGGTCAACCCTCCGCCTCTCAGACCCGTGTAGTGCGTCAAACAGATCGAGATTTATAAGTCTCGGGTTTCACTGTGATCCTCTGTGGCCTCTGTGGTTAAGGCTTTTGACCTCCTTGCCGAACACCACAGATCAGCGGATCGAGGCGCATTCTTTAAGGATCACTATTTCCGAAGCACCACTCTAGGATCTCCGCCGCCGAGCCTCGGTACCCCAACACCTCCCAAGCTTCCCGATACTCCTCCCACATCGGCCTCCGGCTCTCGATGTCCGGATAAAATCGCAAACTCTTCGCCCGCCGCCACTTTCTTAATCGGCAACAAGTACCAGACATCCACCGGTTGCACATGCGCCGCCACCACATCAATCTCCTTCGCCGTATACCGCTTCTTCCCGTGCCCTCGCGTCGAATGCACCGGCTGCACTTCATATCCCCGCCGATGCAATCTCCCCGTCCCCTTCACCTGCACCCGGTACATCGCACCGCCTTCCCTCCACACCACAAAGTCATACCGCTCGCTGTCCCCCCAAGGCAGCGCCACTTTGAATCCCAGGGTCCGCGCCTTCAACAAAAACGCCGCCTGCGAAATTTCCCCCGACCGCTTCGGATCCCTCCTCATCCCCTCCCACCACTTCTCGCACGGATCCGCCACCGCCTCCATCCAGGGAATCATGCCGCGCGACCGGCGTTCATTTGTTTCACCAAGACCCACGATCGCAACCTTTCCATCGCGATCTGTCGCGAACATCTCACCGTAACCTGTCGCGAGCATCTCCTCATGACCTGTCATCCCGAGCGAAGCAGGATGATTCGCGATAGCGAATGATCCTGCGTAGTCGAGGGACCTGCTGTCCGCTGCCACCCTCTCCGCCTCCGTCATCTCCAAAACCCACGCCACCCCGCTCCCCGATTTTTTCTCCACGAGCCTCACAAACACTCCTCTCCCTCCGAGCCCGTCAGGACCCAGAATCCATCTCACCCAGATTTTCAGGCAGATATTCAAAAATAAAGAGGACGCGAATCAAAAAGCAGTGACCGCAGCCACAGATCAATGTGACGAAGCGCACGCAGCCCAGGAAGATGGGCCGTCCCATTCAACGCATTGTCATCCTGAGCGAAGCATGCCGAGAGCGAAGCGCGCCGGCATGCGCAGTCGAAGAGCCTGCCCTGAGCGAAGCCGAAGGGATCTCTGTACTCCACGCTCGAAGCGAACCCGGGTGCCCCATTCTATTTCGCCGCATTTTGGCGAGATAGAGTGGGGCTTCATTGGGCCACCAGCCGACTTAAAGCGGGCCCTTTGATCTTGGTTGTCGCACTTGATCGACTGGGCCACTCGCCAACAATACCAATGACAACAATACCGATGACAACAACACTAATCACAACAATCCAAGAACCGGAGGTGGCCGAGTAGTAGTCATAATTTGCACCCTCAAACACGGAAGTTCCTGTCCATCAGTACTATACCAACCGACCCTTGCGTAATTTGACAGGAGTCATGTCCTTTCGAGACCTTTCCCCGGCTGCCGATGCGCGATAAGAATGGAGATGGAAGGTTGAGTGGCCTTCCAGCAGTAGCAAGGGGTAGTGCTCGGAACTCAGGAGAGCGCCATGACGTCTAAGCAGGCTTTTGAATTCCTTTCTAGCAAACTCAGCAAACAAGAAATTGAGCGTGGAACTCTGTGGCTGTTAGCCGTCGCCATCTTCCTCGCCGTCTTTTTTAGTGTTGCTAAGTATGCTGTGCGAGATTATCGAGACCTTCAACGAGAAATCAATAAATCGGTTGTCTCTGCGTCCTCACCACCGACCAAGCTAAACAAGTTGGTTTTGAACTCGAGTTGCGGAGGTTCAGCGTGCAAGAATGGAGCACGTTCCGTCTGTTGCCGGGCTTCCAGTCCATGACTTTCCAGTCGCACGACTTTCCGGTCCCTTACTCGTGTCGGGGGAAGAGACCGGTCCACTTCGAGTGATCCGCATGGAGGATCGGAATTGAGTTATTGGGAGGCCGATGTTGGAAGACGATTACGAAGCCGCAGTCGCCGAATCCCATCGGATTCCTTTTGTCTGCGATCCTTCCGTAGTGGAGGAGTTTCGTCCGGTCGGTGGCTGTGAAATGTTTGCACTTATCGGAGAACACGTTATCCGCCTCGTACAATTCGTGCGCCAGCACTGGAGACAATGCGGTCTCAGTCGATATGCGCGTTCGTGCCGTTTTCGACGCAGCCACCAAGATAAGGTATGTCTTTCCCACGCCAGCGAGGAGGGCTCCGAACGAGGTCGCAGGGTCGTTCCAAGCATCGCAGACTTGAGTTCCGGTGCCGCTGAAATCGTCCAAGAGAACTACGACATCCTCTTGCCCAAGCTTCTGGGGGTCACTATCGGGTAACATAGGTTGGCGAATAGATCACTTCTCGATACGAAA
The DNA here is from genome assembly GCA_963788555.1 of uncultured Acidobacteriaceae bacterium. Classification (GTDB taxonomy): domain Bacteria; phylum Acidobacteriota; class Terriglobia; order Terriglobales; family Acidobacteriaceae; genus Sulfotelmatobacter. Next base: position 467,203 of record CAWBHM010000015.1, read on the forward strand.
ATGTGATTGAAACCTTTTGCGTCGAGTCCATTCGCGATCCGAAACTGATAGAGCATTGCATCGCCGCTCTCCCCGGCACTCCCAGACATCGCTGCGAATCGCCATTGGCCTTTCCTTTTTGACGCCGACTTATGCCATCCGGGCAATGCCGACAAGGCCTGGCGATAAGCCGCGTGAATCTGGCTCTGACCGTAGAACTCAACAGCGTCAAGAACACGAGCGGCGAGATCCTGATCCTCATGGGCAAATTGTTGCAGCCAGCTCTCAATCGTGACATTGATCACACCCGCTCGATACGATCCAAATCGCGAAATCCATCGCTTGTATCTCTTCGCGTCGATGGGGGTGCCTGTTGCGAGGGGACGGTTCACCCGTTGTCCCTCCGCCCTAGGACCCGCAGCTTCTCTCGAATCAAGTGGGCAAGCGACTCGAGTCTGTTCCACATTGCCTCCTCTCCGTAATACTCGTCAACATCGATGGCATTGATTTGAGCGTAGAGGCTTTCCACAGACTTCAGAACCTTCTTCGCCTCCGCAACGATTTTCGCTGACTCTATGTTGAGGTGATCGGGCGTCAACGATGGCTGCGCCGCGAACTCCTGGAGTCGCTTGGAAATCACGGCTGTCTTCTTCGCCTTTACAGCGTTGTTTATGTGCTGCTTTACTATCCGGAAGTCGGTGACCGCCTTGATACCCTTCTGCTCAACCTTCTTGAGCATGTCGTCTGTGAATTTGTCCTTATTGAACCATGAAAATTTCTTGACCTCACGGTCGTTCCTGACGGCATACAACTCAATGAAAAAGTCAGCCTTCACACGCTTGTTGGGATCAGCATCCAGCATTGAGTCCTGGTAACGTCTGTTATAGGAAAGCAGCTTCTTGCACCGAACTACGACCGCTTCATCGAGGCCGGTCAATTCGGCGAGACGTTTTTCTTTCGTCTCTCCCAATTCGCGCATCAGAAGTTCAAGTTTGAGGGCTGTCGGCATCAACTCCCAATCCTTCCGCAATTTGTGAATCTGGAACATCGTCACGATGTTCTGGACAAGAGTCGGTTCGGCGACCTCATTGACGGGAATCGCCTTTAGTCCCACCTCCTGGGCGCAAATCCATCGCCGCTGACCGTCTAGAATCACATAGTGGCCGCTACTCTTCTCCCGGTAGACCGTCAGGGGAACGAGGATTCCAACCCGGGCGATCGACTCCTGAAGGACATGTAGGTCTGCACGATCAAAGAGCATTCTGGGGTTGTGGGGGTTGGGCTTGAGTTTTTCGGTTGGCAAACTATTCACGCCAATCGCTCTGACCCCGTATTTGTCATCACTCATTGCATCACCTGTTCGTCATCGTGCTCCATTTCAGTGGACTCCCTTATCCGACGATTGGGCGGTTGCTAATAAGCCATTCGTACGCCGTCTTCCGGTCTCGGGCGAAACCGGCGATGTGTCTTTTGATTGGGAGTCTCGCAGAGTGCCAACCGAGGGCCAGCGCCCGTGCTTCCGCACAGTCGGCATATGAAACGAGGAAATCAGCACTCTGCTTTACTACCCATTCGAGACTTTCGGCTAGTCTCTGGAATATCATCCGTGTCAAACGTCTTCTTGCCGTACTCCTTAAATATCCGACGCGATGTTACTGCAAAGGGTGGATCGAGATAGACAAAATCTCCTGCCTTTACTCGCCCTAGAGTCCGCTCGAAATCTCCCGCGACTAAAGTGGTCCTCTGGAGGAGTTCAGAGCAGGCAAGTAAGTCTTCTTTACTGAAGTACTCGCCTGGCCGCGTCCCCATCGGCACGTTGAACTCACCATCTGAATTCGTCCTGTAGATCCCGTTGAAGCAATTCCGATTCAGGTACAGAAATCGGAGCGCTCTCGTTTCGCGATCGAGTGATTCAGGCCTGAGTTGACGCCAAAGCCGATAGGTCAGTAGGTTGCGGGGAATACGACAGAGCCTTCGATACAAGCGTTCGGGCTCATCCCTAACCACGCGATACACCTCTATCAGCGCTTGATTGCTATCACCAAGAACGGATGAAGTAGGCGCTAGTTCAAAAAACAGGCAAGCTGACCCCGCAAACGGTTCCACGTAACGCTCATGATTGGGGGTCCAAAACTGGACCAGTCGTGAGAGTTGTTTTCGCTTGCTGCCTGCCCAACGAAGAAATGGTCTTCCCCGACGGGCGTTACCATCCGCTGTACCGGGGACACCGTGCGGCGCGGATCGAGCGGACTTTGTCAGATCGATAGCTCCATGGCGCCATCGTACCATAGACGAATCTCTGTCCCTCCTTACGGTTTCACCCCTGCTTTCCCAACTGCCAAAACAAAAACGAATACACATCCGTAAATTCTTCGATCTGCTTCGTCACCGGCTTGCCCGCGCCATGCCCCGCCTTGCTCTCGATCCGCAATAAGATCGGACGCGTCTTGCTCGCTCCATTCTTCGCTTCCGCCTGCATCAGCGCGGCCATCTTTTTCGCGTGCATGGGGTCGACGCGGGTGTCGGTATCCGCCGTCATGAATAGGATTGCGGGATACTCCGTGCCCGCCTTCACGTGGTGATACGGCGAGTAGGCGTAGAGCCACTTGAACTGCTCGGCGTTTTCCGACGTGCCGTATTCCGGGATCCACAATTTCGCGATCTGGAAATCCTGGTAGTGGAGCATGTCGAGCAGCGGCACCTGGCAGACCACGGCGCGGAACAGGTCGGGACGCTGCGTCATCATCGCGCCCATCAGCAGGCCTCCGTTGGAGCCGCCCTGGATGGCGAGATGATTCTTGTCGGTATATTTTTCGGAGATGAGGTGCTCGGCGGCGGCGATCATGTCGTCGAAGACGTTCTGCTTTTTGTCGAGCATGCCGGCGCGGTGCCAGTCTTCGCCGAACTCGGCGCCGCCGCGCAGGTTGGCGACGGCGTAGATGCCGCCGTGCTCCATCCAGAGATACGCGGTGCGGCTGAAGCTGGGCGTCAGGCTCACGTTGAAGCCGCCGTAGGCGGTGAGCAGCGTGGGATTCTTCCCGTTTTTCGTCACACCTTTCTTATGCACGACGAACATGGGGACGCGCGTGCCGTCCTTCGACTTGAACCATTCCTGATTCACGTCGTAGGCCGAGGGATCGATCGAGGGCGCATCGACCTTGGTCCAGAGACAGGTTCGATCGTCGAAGAAGGCATTCGATCAACGGTTTGGGAAGGGCACGGCTTCAGCTTAGCCTGCCCTGAGCAAGCGACGCGCCGAAGGGTGCGCTAGACTCCGCCACGGATGTGGGCTTTAGCCCCTGAGGGTCGCTGGTCGCAAGCGACTTCAGATCGACGCGGTAGATCGTTGGCGGAATCGTGAACGACTGGAATCCGAAGAACACCTCGTCGCGATTCCAGCGGCCGCCGGTGCCGAAGACGGTGCCGATCGCGGGAAGCGCGATGTCGCTGAGCTTCTTGCCGTCGAGATCAAATAGCTTCAGCTGCGACGATGCATTCTGTTCGTACTGGGCGAAGAGTTTTCCGCCGTAAACGGCCGCGCCCTGCAACACGGCGTCGCTCTGCGGGATCAGTTCCTTCCACGCGTCGCGATCGTAGTTGCCGGCGTCGGCGACGAACACGCGATAGCGCGGCGCATCTTCATTCGTGGTGATGTAGAGCTTGCCGTCGTAGACTTCGCCGCCGTATAGAAAATTCTTGCCCGTGGTGATGCGCGTGGGCGGCGTGCCTTTCTTCAGCGTCCATCAGATAGAGTTCGGACTTGGTCCATCCCTGCGAGACGTTGATGAGCAGCCAGCGCCCGTCGTTCGACAGGGAGACGTTCGGCCAGTCTTCCGCATCGCGCCCTTCGCCGAAGATCAGTTTGTCGTCGTCGTCGGGATCGTCCCCGAGCAGGTGATAGAAGACGTGCCGGTTGTACATCTCCTGGCCGGCCGGGACGTCTCCTTTCTTCGGATAGCGCGTGTAATAGAAGCCGGAGTTGTCGAGCTTCCACGCGATGGACGCAGCGCGCGTGCGCTCAATCGTGTCGGGAAGAATCGTGCCGGTCTTGGTCTCGACGATGTGCAGCGTGCTCATCTCCGAGCCGCTGGGCGAAGTGCCGTACGCGACATACTTCCCGTTTTCGCTGGGCTGAAACCAGTCGAGCGCGATCGTCCCGTCGGCCGCGAGTTGGTTGGCATCGACCAGCACGCGATCTTGCCGTCGAGGCCCTCGCGCACGTAGAGGATGGGCTGGTTCTGCATGCCCTCGCGCTTGGTATAGAAATAATGACGCCCCGCAATCACCGGAGGCGTCACGCTGCCAATCGACAGCAACTGCGTCAGGCGCTTGATGAATCGCCTCGCGCCCCGGAAGCCGCTCGAGCATCGCCGCGGGTGTAGGCCATTTCCTCCTCCACCCACTTCTGCGTCTCCGGACTGCTCCCGTTCTCCAGCCACCGGTAATTGTCGAGCACCTTCGTGCCGTGATACATGTCGATGACCGTCTTGGTTGGAGTCTGCGGAAGAGAACGAGGAGAAGTAGAGGAAGATTGAGAAGACTGAGCCGACGCGTTCGAATCGTCCCCCGCAAACACCGCAGCCGCCACCAGAAATAAAAATAAAGAAGAGAAAACCATCACCCGACGTACCCCTCCCGCCATAAGCACCTCGAATCCAACGGCCTAGCCTACCAGAATAGTCCCCCGGAAAGGCAGACGAAGCCGCGCGCGAAATGTTTTCAGACCGCAGCAGGAATGCTATGATAAGAAGTCACAAAACGATCGCGGCCCCAAGCCCCGATCCACACTCCTCAGTAGCTCAATGGCAGAGCATCCGGCTGTTAACCGGAGGGTTGTAGGTTCGAATCCTACCTGAGGAGCCATTTTTTCAATTAGATACGAACCCGCCCCTGCCGTTTGCCTACCCTTGGAGCGCCATTTGCACGATCTTGCCGTGCGCGGTGCGCATGTCTGCCGATGCTGCATCTCCGTAGATATTCATGGTGGTGCGGATATCCGAATGCCGCAAGAGCGAGCAATGAAAACGCCCAGGCTCATCTCGGTGAGTCTGGGCGTCTTTTTAGGTTGAGCTTCCCGTTCAAGCCGATTTCTTTGCAGCTTTCACTTTCGCCCAGCGGGCGCGTTGTGCGGCAGCAATCTTCCTGCGGCCAGCGGCTGACATCGTTCGCTTCTTAGGCATTGCGACGACGTTTGCGTTTTCGCCCTTCGCTTTCACTTTCGCCCAGCGTGTTCTCTGGGCAGCTGCGATTCTCGCTCTTCCGGCCGCAGAAATCGCGCTCCGAGCTGATGTTCCCTTACCGTAGGACGCTCCGAAAGCTGAGAGCGCTGCACCAATCGCCTTTATTTCTTTGGTCAACCGATCATGCTCTTTCTTCAACATCTGCACTACACCACCCATATTCGTCATTGAATCCCCCTCGCGGGGATTCTAGCAGGAGGCCGCCAACGAGCGTAGTGATGATAATGATATGGTCCGCCGTCAAGAAGACCAACAGGAGTGATGATTGAGTTGGCAAAACGCCGGACGGAGGATTGTCGCCATGCCGTCGTGGCGAATGGGCGTCACAATCACCTTAACTGACACCCAATACCCGCCAGCAAAAAGGGTCGAGGGATTGCTCTCTCGGCGGGCAATTGTTCCAGTTGCACCTCGAATCAAAGACCGCTCACTCCACGTTGACGGAAGTCTGGTAAGTCTTGCTCGGTTGAACTTCAATGCTCACGGTGTGGTCGAGGCGGGAGTTGAGTAGGTCCGGCTTGGCCCACTCCATCTTCCAACCGTTCTCGATTGCCACGATTCGATAGCGGCCGGGCAGTACATCGCGCAACGTAAATGTGCCATCGCTGTCGCTTTGATCTCTCCGAAAGAGCGGAAGATTCATTTCCGGATTTTCAGGAGTCAGCAAAATCATCGCCCCTGGGAACGGCTGTCCGTCGCGGCGGGCAATTCCGTTGATAGCGGACAGAGTGCTGGACAAGACGATGCTCAACTGGATCGGCTTCGGTTTGGACCCTGTGATCTGGATGCTCTGACCCACGACCTGTGCCCCTTCCGCCGAAAGGCTGGCGACAATCGAATTCTCGCCATTGACGACAAAAACGGAATAGGATCCCGGACGCAAGAAGTCCGGATCAAAATGAAATTCGCCGTTCTGGCCAATCTGCGTATCAATCATCTCGTGCGTACGGATATTCCAGAGCCGCACAAAGGCTTGGGAACGCAAATTCACGTTGCCGTCCATACGAATGACCCCGCTGATGATCGGCGGCGCTGAAGCGGCATCGGCATCAAAATCCAGATCGGTAGTCAGATCGACGAGGGTCATGCGAGTCGAAGGAGTGGGACCGTAGGAGTCCACCTTGAGCACATACTTGCCTGGAGGGACACCCCTGAGCTCGACAGAGTCGTCAACCGGCATTTGCCGCTGCGAAGGCGGATCGATCGTGGTGCCAAACACTTTCTGGTGCAGGAATGCATTTTTGGGCTGTTGGGGATTGGTGTTGAAGTGCTGAAGTCGCAGGCGCACTGCGGGAACTGCAGTCAGGGTGAAATCGGCAGTGAACTCGTCCCCATCATTCAACCCGATCTGTGATGCAGACGCGGTATCCGTCACGCCGGGATAGAAAGTTGACAGGCAAGATCAATTCGTTACCGCCTACGGATAGGCCATTGACGTTAGCAGGGCGACTACACTCCTGGCTAAGAGATAGAATGTCGGAACGGAGGATCAGCCCATGAGCAGCCCATCCCAATCTCCTATCCCTTACGGGTATGCCAGCGCGAGCGATATGACATGGTCGAGGTCAGAGAAAGCGATCGCCCGCAAAGCCTTTGACGTTGCTCTGAAACGGGAGCTCCAGGAGTTGATGCAGGAAGCAAAAGAGATCGCCGGCCAGATTAAGCAACCGTCGGACCTGTGGGACCTGCAGGAATACCTAACCCAACGACGTAAAGAGATCGACCGCAAGTACGACTATCGGTACTCGCACCTGACGCAAGTGTTTGGGAGACTCTTGTACGAGATCCGAGTCAGTGAAGAAGAGCTACGCGGTTTCAGTCAGGACAAGCTGAAGGCCATCCGTTCTTTCGCCAAATTCTTAGCGGAGGATGCGGCCTGATCTGCATTCTGCGCGCTAAGGCCTTCCATGAGAAGGCCGGTCGGAGTCAAGTCGATTCTTTTTTCATTTCGTGAAACAACGTTTGTTCTTCCCGCCGAGTGGCCACTGTCGCCATGCTTCCATCCGCACTCTCGAGGAGCGATTCGTTTCGCTCGGTGCATGTTGGGCGTTCTCGTTTCAGCCGGTGCTGCCATCTGTTTGGCGCCCTGTGGTTCTGCTCTTTTAGAGTGGAACCCGGGCCAGGCCATAGTCGCAGTCACCGGAACTCGGCTTTGGGCTTTTGTCTTTTCCTTCCTGGAACGCTTTTGACTTTGTTTTTGTCTTGTTCTACGCGGCTGCCGCCACCGTCGTTCGGCTGCTGTTGTGCAACGGTTCGTACACTTCTCCGCTCACCCATAGGTGATGCAGCAGCACCGCCAGCTTTCTTGCGGTGGCGACGATCGCTCGCTTCTTCCCGCTCTTCCCGCCCCGTTCGGCCAGCCTAAGTCCCCAGCGCCGCAGATCACAATCGATGCCGAACGGTCCCAGAATGTGCTGCGCTCCCTGCACCAGCAGCGTGCGCAGATAGGGATCGCCTTCTTTGCTGATGTGCAACTGGGGCTCGCTCCGCCCCGAGTTTCTTCGTCCCGGCTGCAATCCCAGATAGCAGCCCACGTCGCGACTCTTTTGAAAACGATGCGGATCTTCCAGCGTCAGCATATAGGTCAGCGCGATCAGCGTGCCCACGCCCTTGATCTGCTTCAGCAGGGCCACCTTCGGATAACTCTGCTGCGCCAGCTTCTCGATGCGCTCGTTGTATTCCACGATGCGCTCGCTCAGCGACTCGATTGCGTTCAACAGAGGTTCCAGCGCGGCTTGCAGTTCCGGACTCAACCCTTCGGCTTTCTCCGGATTCATGTTGCGCACGTTGCATCCGTGCAAGCGCTCCCCGTAACTCTTCGCCAATCCGCGTGCCGTATTCACCAGCGCCGTTCGTGCCCGCACCAGCCCTGCCCGCGCCCGAATCGTCATCAGATCCGCTTGCGCCTGCGCGCTGCGATGCTGCACCGGGTATAGCAACTGCGGATCGATCCGGGCCAGCCGCGCCAGTGTCTGCGCATCTAGCCGATCGTCTTTCTTGCGGCTCTCCCCGATCAGCCGCACCTTGCGCGCATTGGCCACGATCACTTCATGCCCCAACTCGCTTAACAGGCGACTGATCCAGGGCGAATGCGTCCCGATTTCCAGCGCGATGCGACTGCGCGGCATCGCCCCGAAGACTTCCTGCAATGCTTTCGCTGTCGTCCGCACTCGCTGCTCCAGTTGGATCTGGCCGGTTTCATCCAGCACGCAGTACCAGCTGTTGCGATCGCCGAGATCCAATCCGATGGTCAGTTTCTGCTGAGAAATATTCCTGCTTTGCTTCGTCGCTACGGTGCTAATCTTCTTCATTGCCGGTCTCCTTTTTATCTGTGCCTTGAGCACCTCGATAACTTGGGAGCGTACAGCATCCCGTCGGAGACCGGTCTTCTCATCCCATCTGTTTTCGACAGTTATCATCAACAAGCAAAGGGATGTAATTGCCGGCAAATCAAAATGCTTGATCGATGAAGCGCACGAAGACCCGCGTCACAGGCTGACTCGATGGCTGGCAGAAAGGCCAAGCTTCCCACTCACGTCTGCGTGCTGCTTGCGTGCTGTTAACTGGCCAAGCGCGTTTTAGATGTCTAAAACGGCCATCCGCAGCCTTGTAACTTGTTGGATTTGTATTTTCAAGCGGATTCGAATCCTACCTGAGCAGCCATTTTTCCCAGCCATTGGCAAATGCCCAGTTCCGAGGTCTCTAGAGCAATGGGACTTCCGCGTGCGCTTGCAAGGACGCTGGCTGCTTCGCGCACCAAGGGTTCGGTTTTACACTTAGCGGTCCGGGTGGACGGGACTCAAAGATGAAGGCGCGAGGAGGCACACGGGGAACTCCTTGCGCCTTGCAATCGAACGGGCTTGCTTCAAATGGCGGTTCGTCGTCCGCCCAGTAAGTTGATGACCAGAACAACCAACCCAATCACCAGAAGCAAGTGGATCAGGCCTCCACCGATATGCAGGCTGAACCCGAGAAGCCATAAAATCATGAGGACAACAAAAACGGTCCAAAGCATGTCAACCTCCAGTGCTCATTCGAGCAACTTGGCGTAAATTCATCAGGACGTCCGCGAGAGAAACTGCTGCGCACGAACCTAACAACAGGCTAACCGTTGCTGGTTGAGGCAACTGTCCGGTTTTATACATTTCCAAAAATAGATTTGAGCCACACTGTCATTGGTTGGTGAACCAAGAGGCGGTGACGGATGACTACGACTGAACCCTGTATTTCGCACAAGGTATTGCTTGTGGATGACGACGACGCGGTTCGCACGATGATGACGGTAACTCTTGAACATAAGGGCTTTGAGGTAGTCGCGGCCGCCAATGTGACAGAGGCTCTGCGACTCATCGCGACCGAGATCTTCGACGCGCTCATCACGGACTTGCACATGCCGAATGCCGGGGATGGTTTTACGGTGGTGAGCGCGATGCGCCACTCTCAGCCGAACGCACTGACTCTGATTGTGAGTGGATACCCAGACGTGCAGACCGCGATGGCGGCAATCCTTCTGGAGGCGGACGAAATCATCGTGAAACCATTTGAGGTCGGAAAACTCGCCGATCTCGTTCGCGAAAAGATGACTCAACGTAAACCTGTTGCGCGGACGGAGAAGGAAAGAGTGGCTGCAATCTTGCAGCGCTGTATGACCGGCATCGTCCAAGACTGGTTAGCACGAGTAAACCAGAGCAAAGAACTCAACCATCTCATGCTTAGCGACAAGGAGCGGACTGGACATCTTGGGAAGGTCGTTGAAGACCTGATTGTCCGACTGAGAAAGTCCAGCGCCACCACCCAGGACAGTGATGCGGTTTTTTCGCCGGCAGCCGTAGCGCATGGTCAGTTGCGTTATCGGCAGGGGTATACTCCCGCAATGCTGGTGCATGAATCGCGAATCCTTCAGGTAACGCTGTTCGGGACCTTGCAGAGCAATCTAAGCCGCCTGGATTTCAGCCTGTTGCTGCCCGATGTGATGACCATCGCTGACGAAGTGGACGCGCAGTTGACCCAATCGATGGATAGCTACATGAATGCGATGCGGGAGCCGGCGGCAGCGTAGCAACAACGATCGCATCATGACAACGCTGCCGGGTAATCAGGTTCTGGTGCACATAAACCGCACTGCTTTCCACTGTAGTCCAGCTCACACGACGGTTCCAAACAGCGATCCGACCGCTGCGGTCAGGGCCATGGCGAGCGCTCCCCAAAACGTAACGCGCATTGCACCCATCATGACTCCGGAGCCACCCGCGCGTGCCGCCAATCCGCCCAGGAGTGCGAGAAACAGCAGTGAGGTTCCAGCGACGAGTGGGATCAGCCCGGCCACCGGTGCCACGCTAGTAACGACGAGAGGCATGGCTGCACCGACAGCAAAGCAACCAGCCGACGCGAACGCGGCCTGAATGGGACGAGCACGGAACGTTTCTGTAATGCCCAGTTCCTCGCGGGCATGCGCACCGATCGCATCATGAGCCATCAACTGAATGGCCACTTGTTTCGCGAGCGAAGGATCGAGTCCGCGAGCGATGTAGATTGCGGTGAGTTCGATCTCCTCGCCCTTGCCGTCTGCCTTGAGTTCCGCGCGCTCAAGTTCGAGTTCGGCCTCTTCCGTGTCTGCCTGTGAGTGGACCGAAACGTACTCGCCGGCAGCCATCGACATAGCTCCCGCCACCAGGCCTGCAACTCCCGCGACCAATACGTTGCTGTGAGTCGCATGCGCAGCCGCGACACCGAGAACCAGACTTGATGTTGAAAGGATGCCGTCGTTCGCGCCCAATACCGCGGCGCGGAGCCAGCCGATGCGCCCGGTGCGGTGACGTTCCTGGTTTCTTACAGCCATTCTTGCGCTTTCTGAAAGTGATACCGACGGCCGCGTAGGGTTAGCAGGCTCTGTTTTGCGATGTGCTAGCGATTGTTCGCGACAACCACTTTCTTGTTGAGCATGCCTGCCGCCTCGGCGAGCGTCAGTTCGTCGAGCACCCGTTGGAAGTCGGTGTGGTTTTCGGTTTCGTACACGCCAACTGTCTTGAAGAGGAGAGCCGTGCCCTTCATATCCACAGTGAGAAGGATCATTTCCCAGTGATCCGGCGAAACCTGGGCCTGCCTCACCTCAAAGTTTCCGCCTTTGTCCAGGTGTCCTAAGAGTCCGCCTCCGAAGTTCACGTCCTCCACCAGATGGCCATTGATTGCCGCAAGTCTTTCATGCCTGGTATCGACTGTGAGCTCCCCTTGCATGCTGTGAAAGACCCGGGCCTCCAGGGACGGCGGCTGGAAATTCGGATTGGGTCTGAACGTGAGTGTTACGAGGTCACCTTGACGACCGGCGTAGTCGAACACAAATACATTCGGCAGAAGTCTGAACAGGCGTTCGCCTTGTTCCGCCTTCTTGAGGCTCGCCTGTTGCAATTTTCGTTGCTCATCTGGATGGCTCACCAACTGCTGAAGGCGCTGAGTCTCTTTCAGTTCCTGTTTGGAGTCGAGGGGCCGGCCGTCAACGGAGAGGAGGCGACTTAGGGAGCCGTTGTTTGTCTCGAGGATTTCCTGGATTTGCTTCTTTCCAGATTCCTCCTTTTCCAGCCGGTACATCCAGCGGCCGGGATCCTGATTTTGAAATTTCAACTCGTTCGTGATTACCTTCTGCGCCAACTCGTTCGCGGACATTCCTAGTCTTTTGGTTTCCGATTGCGAGAGCGCGTTCGACGCGAGGAGAAAGAGCGTCAGCATGATTGCTGCGGACCCGCGGAACCGCCCAACAGGCAATGACGCCGAGAGTGCATGGAGCGCTTTGATCGGGCTATGCATTTTGTTGTTCACCCATAAGACGAAGACGGTCGATCAGCGGGAAAGCTCGATTCCACAGCTCTTGAGTTCTCAGCTGTTTCGATCATGGATCGGACGCGAGCAAAAAGATGGTCAAAATCGCGCACTCTGCCCCGGCGGTTTGTCGACGGTGAAGGTGCATTTCTTCAGGGTCTGTGGCGCATCAAGCGATCTGGGTTCTCCACCCGCACTGAGCAATAGAGGTCAGTTTTCCCACCCGGACGGTGTCACAGTTCGTGCTGGGACTTATCTAAGGAAGTCCGAAGAACGACGGCAGGTTTGCGAGGAGCATCGTATGTCAAAGACTTGGGAACATTACCAGGGCGCGGCTCACCATCACGAGCGAGCCGCCCACCACTTCAAAGAGGCGGCAAAGTACCATGAAACAGAGGAAGTCGAAAAGGCGGCGCACCATGCCTATCTCGCTCACGGGCACACTCAACACGCTCTGGTTCACGACGTTGAGGCCGCCAAGTTGCAGGCCGAGAAATGCGACGGCCTGGAGATTCCAGGCTCGGGACAACGAGTTGGCGAAAAGAATGCTGCTTAGTCTGGACGATGGCGTTGCAATCTCGGACGCGGGACGAACCTATGACACTCGTGCTATACAGTTTGCTAGGAGACCCACTTCATAGCTACGAGCCACTGCGCAGCGGCTGAAGCTGGCTCTCATTTTGCAGCCCTAACGGCCTCGCGGAAGCGAAGCCCTGATACGAATCGCAAGCTTTCAGCACGCTTTATAAACCAGATTAGCAACGCCGAGGAGAACACCATGCCACAAAGCCCGCACAGTCGAGCCGCAGAACTCCACAACCTCGCGGCGCACGCTCACACGGCCGCCGCCGTTGCCCACGGCAAGGGAGATCATTTGACCGCTCACGAACTCAGCAGACAGGCGCGCGAGCATTCCATGAACGCCCACAAGCTCACTGAGGAGCTAGTCACGAAGGGCGAAAAGCCGATGGGTTCGACCGCGTAGCGTGCGGTCTATAAGCGGGAAAAATCCGTTCGCTGAAAGCGGTGGACAGCACGGAGCGGGTTGGCAGCCCTCACGCACCCGCATGCAGTCGTCGTCCGGTTTCGGTCGATCACGGCCTTGAATCAGGATTTGGCGCTCCGTGCCCATTGTTCAGGTGCATGCGACCAAGCAAGGAGTGTGGCCCGCTGTAGAAGAACTCAAGAGCAAGGTTTGACCCGATGTATCCCAGCAGACTGTAGTTACCCATGCGAAAAGCGTCTTTGGGGCCGTACCGCGCGGGATACCAGCCATAAACGGCAGTCATTGTGCCGGCATAGGGCGCGACTACGGCGGGGAATGAAAAGGCGCTATGGCCATCGGCGCCATGGCGGGCGGTGAAGGAAGAAATCACCGCGTGACGCAGCCGCGGAAATACACCCGTGCATGCACAGCGGTAGTACAGTGCGTCCTCCCGGAAGAGGCGGGAGAGTGCATAGCGCGTCGTCGTGGTGACCCCCGCAATGGCGAAGTCGGATCCAAACCGCTTGCCGTATCCTTCAGCGCCTTGCCCCCACTCTGGAGGAGTCTTGTCCGCCTGGTTGATGCCGGCGGCAATTGCCGAGAGCACAATGGGATAGGGCCCGAAAGTGTCGAAGAAATAATTGTGTAGCCTGGTTTTCTCCGTCGGACGGATGTACGTCAGATCAGGGAGGATTGGGGTAATGCCTGCGACCGAGTTGGAAGAATCTTCCGAATCGGCCAGTGCTTGCGCTGCTGCCGGCGCTGACAGGCACGCGAGGCCCGCAATCGCCAGCAACAGCGGGATAAGCCTGCGCAGTTTCATATTGATCCCTTTTGCAGCAAGGGTGAGTTCAACCGACGCGGAGTTGGTGTTCTTCATAACGTTAGAGCGCACGTGCCATGGTCACATTGGCACGCAATCTCAACTTCCTTGGATCCTGCTTCCTTACAGGCTGGACCGCAATATTTCTCGCCAGGTTGCGCCTCGCACCGGCAGGGGATGTGCGCACACTTCGTTTGCGCAGTTGTCTCCATCATGGTTTCTCCTCCTTGAGATGCTTCCTTAACATGTACCAAAGAGCAACGGCAGGATATGCTCCTGTCTTTAGTCTGTCGATAGCCTGTCGCGTCCGCCGATCTATTTTCGTTTCATCGTCCAGCCGATCAATGTCCCGGCGGTGAGACCCAGAGCGAATGTCGTCGCTATCGTCAGCGCGGGATGTCGCTGCAGGCGCTGAGATGTCTCGTTCAAAAACTCTTCTGCCGCATCACCACTGTGCTTTGCGGCGCGCCTCACGGTTTCGACGCCATCCTTGAACGCGTCGCCGACGGCGGCGGTTGCGCAGGAAGCCTGGCGGGCCGTTTCCGCAATTTGTTCAGATGTTCTTTCCATCACGGTTTGTGACAATGTGTCCTCCTGTGCCCTTGCAGGCGGCTATTGAACCGTTCTCTACTCGCCGACCGCCTTCTTAACACGGCCGATCCACTCCTGAGCGATGCCAGCGTTGTTTTCCGCGCTCCCGGAATCTTCTACGTCGGGACGGTTCGTCACCTTCCCGACTTCTTCTTTGATCTTCCCTTTTATTTCATGGAGCGTGCCCTCAGCTCGGTCTTCTGTGCTTGGTTTCATCATGTTTTCCTATCTCAGTTCAGCTCCTAAGCTACTGCTTTTCTTTCAACCGTTGCAGGTGCCTGGACCAGTTCCTCAAACAGAGAGCGGTAGTGGATCATCGCGGTTCTGAGATCTTCCGTGGTTGCAGCGTCTTTTCCAACCCGCAACGCGATCGCATGCGCGTTCCGGTAGTTCTCCACTACCCGGGGATGGTCGACAGAAATGTCGGCAGCACGTTGATCGAAGTCAGACACGGGATAGCCGCGAGCCGTCATTACGGATGACACCAGGTCATCGGCTTCTGCGACTGCGCCCTTTGGAGAATCCACAAAACGAGATTGTACGGACTGCCACTGTTTGGCGTAGCGTTCGTGCTCCATCGGATCAAGATCGCGAATATTCAATTTTTCAATGCGCTTCTCGCGATCCGCTAACCGGGCTTCCGCTTTTCGTTCCGAGCCATGGGTCAGAACGGCACGGTCGTACTCTGGTCCAAACTTTTGCCGCAGGCCTGCGGTCGTTTTCCTGCGATTTCGCACGAACGACCATGCGCCGATTGCAAGGATGACGATCACGATGGCGGCTAGTGCAATGATCTTCGGATCCGTAAGACTAAAGTTCATAGAAACCCTCCCCAAAAACAGCCTTGGTTCACGAGATTCGGTTATTCGCCAGAACCTGGTGAGTCGCCAGTATCCAACTTTCGGCTGCAGAAGACTGGTCACTATTGCTCGTCTTGGTGGATTGATTGAGGGCTGGAGCCAAGAAACAATCGATGGCACACAACGGCGCAATCGAGCAAGGAGATGCCATGACGTTTGGAATCTATGCGGTTGGTTTCGTAATCGATCAGCGGACGGATGTACGGCGCTCACCTGATGCACATGCCCACGCACTGGATTGCCGTAGGTGCGATCGTACTGCCACATGACGGTTGCAGTTGGGCAAAGCACCCAACGCCGGTGGTATGATGTAGTTGAGGTGGTTCACACCTTCTCCTCTTTCAGGTTCCCTGAGCTAAGTCAGCCCATCTGAAGTTCTCTCTCCTTAGGCTCTGCGGAAAGTTGTGCAACCATGCCTTCGAATGCGATCCTGCTCGAAGCGACTCAACTTTACAACGTAAGTGACCGTCTCGACTTGCTAGCGGAACAACATCCTCTCGTCTCGGAAGGGCTCCTCGTCATCTCGGGAAGCGTCCGCAACACCGCAACTCTCTTGGAGGTGCTGGTTGCGACGAGAATGGGGCTGACCCCCGGGTTGGATCCGACGGATGCCTGATTGCTGTCTTTGAGCGCTATCACCGCGATGATTCTCTCGGAAGCACTGATGTGCAAAAGCGCCCCGGTTTTGGGCCGGAGCGCCTTCTCAGGTTGAAAATGGACGGGCGTGAGGGTCGAACGTAGCCGGGTTGGCTGAACACTAACCCATGCCTGTCCTGTGGGGCCGTCCCCCTCCGCAGGGGACATCCCCGTTACCGGAGTGTGCAGAATACTGCGCCTGCTATCGCGCCACTGGTCAAAATTGCTCATTTTCGTAAATTAATTGCAAGAGCCCGACATCCCAATGTGAGGTTCGCGATCCATCTTGAGCATGGGCGTTCTGAGAGTGCGCTGCCGGTGGGAATTTGGGAAACCTCCCGGACGTTAGCATTCCTGCAGTTGCGCAATGGTGGGTAACAACTGGCTGGCCAAACAGTCTTTGGCTACAAAAGCGTCCACGGATTTCAAGGCTTGCTCAGGAAGGTTCGGGTCGGCAGATAGCATGATGATTGGAGCTTGCGGCAAAAGCCGTCTCATTTCGATCGCGACTTCCAGTCCGTTCATCTCGGGCATGACATAGTCGACGACCACAATGTCAACCGAATGGATGGAAGCGAGTTGTAGTCCCTCGCCGCCGCTGGGGGCTGTCAGAACAGTGTATCCAAAGCTTTCGAGGAAAGCCTTTTCGCAATCCAGCAGATCCTGGTTATCGTCGATGCAAAGAACCATTTTGCTACGAGACGTCGAGTGAGAGGTCGAGGGCATCGGCCAAATCCTGTCGCCCCCATGGTCAAGATTCTGACGGAAAGAATCTGATCAAAATTGCTCACTCTCTCTTCTTACGATATATCGAGTCTCTTCACTGCCTGACCAGTTGGCCATTTGCTGCCATTTCCACGGCGTCGGCGGCGGAGAGTTTCCGATCCCGGTGCGGCTCGGTTCGCGGGGCGCTCGTAAGCAGGGTACAAGCTTCCTCGATTGGTGCGCCGCAAGTGGGACAAGGCACGGATAAGATCTGCTTTGGGGTGAGTTCCTTAGTCTTCACAAGTGCATTGTGCAGGATTTCCAGGCGAAAAGATGCACAATATTGCTCATTTTTCAGACAAATTCTCGAAGGGTTCGGTCCCACTTTTGGAGTCCGCGACTACCTTTCCAAATTTGAGCAAAAGTGCACACCTTCGTGGGGCACGAGTGTGACAAGATATTCCAGAGTGCAGCTCGACCTGGAGAAAGCCTGCTTGGCGTTACCAACCAAATTGGACAAGAAAGAACGCGGTTTCGCCCCAAGGGAATTCCTTGCGAGTATCGGCGCGGGCAGGAAGGCTTTGTCCTTTTCCAAGAAGGAGACAATCTTCACGCAGGGAGATCCGGCCGATGCAGTCTTCTATATTCAGAAAGGCAAGGTTCGACTCACTGTCGTTTCCAGAATTGGCAAGGAGGCGACCTTAGGCGTTATGGTCGAGGGAGACTTCTTCGGAGAAGGTTGTCTGGCTGGACAGTCGTTGCGCATGATCGCTGCAACTGCAATGACAGATTGCGAACTTCTGCGCATTGATAGAAAGGCTATGATGCTCGCGCTTCACAAGGAACAATCGTTCTCCGAACTGTTTGTTGCGTATCTGCTGGCGCGGAACATCCGATACCAAGAGGATCTGGTTGACCAGCTGTTCAATTCCAGCGAAAAAAGACTTGCGAGGGTTCTCCTCTTGCTGGCTCGTTTCGGTAAAGAAGGCGCGCCTGAGACTGTAATTCCCCAGATCAGTCAGGAGACTCTGGCCGAAATGGTCGGTACCACCAGGTCACGGGTCAGTTTCTTCATGAACAGGTTCAGGAAACTAGGCTTCGTGAAATACGGCGAGAGCGGACTGCAAGTTCATAGCTCACTTCTGAATATCGTTCTCCACGACTAGGGGCAGCGCCGATGCCCGCGTTCATTGTCAGAACTGTGCTGTTTAGACCAGCCGCAGTGCTCCTTCCAGTTTATGATTCGCACACCGGGAGATCAGTAGTCGCAGCGAAGGACGCTACTACGCCTGGGGGGAAAGAGACAATGGAACATGACTCATATCCCGAATAAGCCGACTCCCAGACTGCGTAAGGCCGCCCAACCTCCGCTATCCCATCGTGGCGCGGTCCCTGAATCAGATCGTGCCCGGAAGCCAGCGCTCTCGGAACCCTCTTTTACCGGCCAGGAACTGAATGATGGAGATCGCGTCGAAGGTTTGGGCGATTTCGGCAAGCCAACCGGCCAATTCGGCACCGTTGAGCGAGCTAACGAAGATGACGCGCTTGTTAAATGGGATCTCGACGGGCGCACGAGGCTCCACCAGCCGTCGCTGAAGAAGTTGTAGTCGCCGTAGCTCTTGATATGGACGAATTACGCGGCTCGGAAACGAAAAACCTCCACTTAGCCAAACTGCTTCCCAGGTTTATTACATTTTCTGAACAGCACTGCCTATACAAAAAAAGGCGGCCCTTCAACGAGGGCCGCCCTGTACGACTGACGATCTCACTTAGACTGCTGCCAGGACGTTATGGAAGGTCGACGTCGCGGATTCAAAGGTCTGAACCTTGGGCGTTCCGTCAATCATTCTCGCGAATGTCCTCAGCACTTCCGGGTAGGTGGTCGTGTTGTAAGCATCTGCATTGGCTTTGTTCTCCCACAGACTGATCGCGACCGCATCCTGGCTGCCAGGATTTGACAACGTGATTTCTTCCTTAAAGCCCTTCTGCTTGCGAAGCAAAGGAAGGATTTCATTTTCAAAGGTCCGGGTATAGTCGGAAAGCATGTTCGATTTCAGATGAAACGAGATATTACGTGCAAACATATTCAACCTCCTAAGGGTTGTGGTTGCTAAGAAGAAGAGAACTTCAGATGGCTGACTTAGTTTCAGGGAACCTGAAAGAGGAGAAGAATGCTCACTCGGTTTAGTTGGTGCACTCAGGTGGCCTTTGGCATCCACGCGCCTAACGTGTTGAATCGAAACGTCAGAGAGCCTATCCGCTACGCCGAGGTCGGGGATCCATCGTGTAAGTTTGACGGCAAGCACGTACAAATCATGGGGCACACGGCGAACGATGTTGCACGCTCGGATCAGGCAATTCGCCGCTCACTTCTCTCAGGATTCTCCCGCAGGATTCTTTCGATATGAACCTGTAATTCAGCTGCCATATTCTTCTTGGCATCTTCGAAACTGCTTCCGCGGACTGTTACCGACGGACGTTCGCAGAGACCCTTCCAATCATCGCCTTCCGGCCAGAAATCGCAGCTGATCGATATCGTAGCGGTCACGGGTAGATTGACGATTTGAGAAGTCATAATCACTCCATTCGAATCTTGGTTGTGCAACTGGGTTAAGCCGGGCCGAAGTCTAAGAATCTCCGGTCGGACTGAGCCCCGCCGGGATATTATCTGCCGCGATCGGGCACGATTTCCTTCGGGTTCTCCTGTTCCAATTCGCTTCGGCATGGCTCGTTCCTGCAAAATGCGGCAAGCGACCATCCGCTTCTGCACGGACTCGGCTGGATGCACAGTCCGACGTTAGCGCTCCACCTGGCATTATGTCTGAGCAAGAGTGCTCATCTGGAGGGGTGAATACCTTATTTCGACAACCTGGACCAGTACAAGAAATTCGATAGATAGCGGTCTGTTTTTTTGGATCTTGCGCCAAATTCCCTGCCTACTTGAACTCCGGGTGAAAGTTTGATAAAAAAATCTACAAAGTGGGCCTTGCTTCCTCCGTGGGTGGGATACAGAGAAAATCACGCAACGGTTTCTTAAGTATCCGCATCCCTAACATGGTCTATCGCTAAATCCGGCGCCTACGGAACTCCCTCGCAGCGGTTCCGCCGGTGTAAGACTTCGAACCTCCTAGCTAATTGTTGGAGTTCGGAAATGCTGTACAGTAGAAAGCTATTTGTAACCGGGATACCCACTCGTCCCGAAGGTGTTCCGCCTTCCGTGGAGTTCGTCCGTGTGCGACGCAGCCGGCGATTCCTCCACCTCCCTACAGTCACGTCCACAGCCACGTCTCAAATCCCAAACACCGCCGGAGGACCCTATGGCGACGAATTTCGTCCAGATTGAAAACGACTCGGAAATCAAGAAGCGACTGGAAGCGGAGCGCATGCGCTTACGGAAGATTGCCGGACTCGACCGGCCCACACATTTCCACCGTCCGATGGAGCGCGCCTTTACGGCGGAAGAACGTAGCCGCGTGACGATCCTGTTCGGCGGCTTCACCTGGAAGCATGAGGATTTGATTCGCGCGGTTTTCCAGGGCTGCGGATATCGCTGCGAAAAGCTTCCCGTGCCGGATGTGCCCGCCTTCCAGATCGGAAAGGAATACGGCAACAACGGGCAGTGCAATCCGACCTACTTCACGGTGGGGAATCTGGTGCAGTACCTCCAGTTTCTGGAAAAGGAGGGTATTCCGCGCCAGGACATTCTGGACAACTATGTCTTCTTTACAGCGGGATCCTGTGGTCCTTGCCGCTTCGGCATGTATGAGGCCGAATATCGATTTGCGTTGAAGAACGCGGGTTTCGACGGTTTCCGCGTGTTGCTGTTCAAGGACAGCGATGGCATCAAAGCCGCCTCGGGTGAGCCCGGATTGAAGTTCACGATTGACTTCGGATTCGGCATGCTGAACGCCATGCATCTGGGCGACGTAATCAACGACCTCATCTACCAGATTCGCCCGTACGAGGTGAGGAAGGGTGAGACAGATCGCGTCTTTCGTGAGATGGTCGGCGATCTTTGTCAGGATTTGAGGACCCGCAAGTCTTTCGAGATTGAAAAAAGTGCCCCGGATTGGGCGAAGCCGAAATTCAAGAACAACAAAATTCTGCGCAATACCTTCAACGTCTTTGGCAAATGGCACGAGCACATGTGGGGCAAGGATTACCTAAAAGCTCTTCATGATGCGCAGGAAACGATGAACTCCATTGAGGTCGATCGCACGCGCGTGAAGCCTCTGGTGAAGATCACCGGCGAATTCTGGGCACAAATCACCGAGGGCGACGGCAACTTCCACATGTTCGAATTCCTCGAGCGGGAAGGTGCACAAGTGCTGGTCGAGCCGATCGCGACCTGGGTGGCCTATTTGATGTATCAGGCGAAGGCGCACGCCGAAGCCAAGTGGCCGGCGAATCGTCCGCACAGAAATCCAAAATGGTGGGAATTGAAAAAGCATCTGGCCAACGACCTGGGATTGCGCAAGAAGTTGATTGGCCTCGGGGTCGGCGAGTGGATGTGGAATGGTCTGTATCACCGCACCATCAAGCATCTCGGCGGCATTACGCATCACCTTGTACCCCAGCCAGAGCTGGCCGCGATGGCTCATCCCTTTTACAACCAATTTGCGCGCGGCGGAGAAGGCCATCTTGAGGTAGGGAAGAACGTGTACTACACGGTCCATCATCTGTGTCACATGGTGCTGGCGCTCAAACCGTTCGGGTGCATGCCGTCATCGCAGTCCGATGGAGTTCAATCCGCCGTCATCAACAAGTTCAAGGACATGATTTTCCTTCCGATCGAGACCTCGGGCGAGGGTGAGGTCAACGCCCACAGCCGGGTGCAGATGGCGCTGGGCGAAGCGAAGGTAAAAGCCAAACTCGAGTTCGAGCAGTGCTTGAATTCCACCGGCAAAACCTTGGAGCAAATTCGCGAGTACATGGGCGAGCACCGCGAATTAAAGCGTCCCTTCTACCAGATACCCCATCGCGAAGGAATCGCGGGCACAGCAGCGCAGTTCATCCTGCATGTGAGCGATCGGATGGACCAGAGCACCCGGATCTGGCGCCGTGCGCGGGTGCCGGGCATTGCCCTTCCCAATGCTGCATAGCTCATGTGGCCGGCGGCGCGAGCCTCGCCGCCGGTCGATCATTCACTCTTGCGCGGAACCTGATCGGAGAGAATCAAATGCACGATCATCAAGCCGGAAATGAACCCAAAGCGCCGCAGTTCGTTCAGATTTCTGCAGCTCCGTATCAAAAACCACACGACCATCACACGCGGTATCTGGTTGGGCTCGACGTCGGCTCCACTACCGTGAAGGCAACCGTCGTAGATGCCGCGACAGATGAGATTCTGTGGCAGGACTACCAGCGCCATGAGACCAAGCAGCCGGAAAAGACTCTGGAATTCTTGCGCCGGATGGAGGCCGAGGTTGGGATCAACCGGCACAACACGCGCATGTTCATGACTGGTTCCGGAGGCAGCGGGATTGCCGAACAGATTGGCGCGAAGTTTGTGCAGGAAGTTACAGCTGTGTCGCTGGCGGTCGAGAAACTGCATCCCGAAGTGTATTCGGTGATCGAACTGGGTGGACAGGACGCGAAAATTATTGTCTTCAAGGACGACGACGAGACGGGACGCAAGAAGAAAATCCCCTCGATGAATGACAAGTGCGCTGGCGGTACCGGGGCCGTCATCGACAAGATCAACGCGAAACTGAAGATTCCCACTGCGGAGCTAGCTCTGCAGGGTTATCACGGGATCAAGCTGCATAAGGTGGCTGGCAAGTGTGGAGTATTTGCCGAGACCGACATCAATAGCCTGCAAAAAGTCGGGACGCCCTCCGACGAACTGATGGCATCGCTGTTTGAGGCCATTGTGTTGCAGAACCTGAGCGTGCTGACACGGGGACACACACTAAGGCCACACGTGCTGCTACTGGGTGGTCCAAACAGCTTCATCAAAGGCATGCGCGAGGCCTGGCAGGCGAATATTCCGCGCATGTGGCAGGAACGCAAGGTTGCCATTCCCGATGGAGCCAAGCCAGAAGACATGATCAAGGTTCCAAACAATGCGCAATACTTCGCGGCGCTGGGCGCCATTGAATTCGGCAAGAGCGAAGACGATTGCATCGGCTGCTACCAGGGCTCCGAGAAACTCGTGTATTACATCGAGTTCGGCCGCCAGGAGGAGAAAGCCAAGTCTGGCGCTAAAGGTCTGGTTTCGAGAGAAGGAGAACTGGACGGATTCAAGGAAGCCTATCGCCGCAAGAAGTTCATTCCCGCGAACTTCGACAAGGGGCAGACGGTCGGTGGTTTTATCGGCATCGACGGAGGATCGACTTCCACCAAGGCTGTCTTGCTGGATGAGCGCGGCGACATTCTGTGCAAGGCCTACCAACTCTCGAACGGCAATCCGATCCAGGACACGATTGAGATGTTCGAGAATCTGCGCGGGCAAGTCGAAGCGCAGAATGCCAAACTCGAGGTTCTGGGTGTCGCCACCACCGGCTATGCCAAGGACATTTTGAAAGACGTTCTCCACGCGGATGTGGCGCTGGTCGAGACTGTCGCTCATACCGAATCGGCGCTCAAGTTTTACGAAGATCCGCACGTCATTGTCGATGTGGGCGGGCAGGACATCAAGATCATCATCCTGCACAACGGCCGCGTGAAAGATTTCAAGCTGAACACCCAGTGCTCCGCCGGCAATGGCTACTTCCTGCAATCCACTGCCGAAGGTTTCGGGTTAGGCGTCGAGCAATATGCCGATCTGGCCTTCTCAGCCCAGTCCATGCCCGTCTTCGGCTACGGCTGCGCAGTGTTCATGCAGTCGGACATCGTTAACTTTCAACGTCAGGGCTGGCGAGCCGAAGAAATCCTCGCAGGTCTGGCGGCGGTCCTGCCCAAGAACGTATTCCTGTACGTGGCCAGCATTCCCAATCTCGCGGCGCTCGGCACGCGCTTCGTGCTACAAGGCGGTACGCAGAACAACATGGCCGTCGTAAAAGCGGAAGTGGACTTCATCCATAACAGCTTTCGCGCTGCGGGGAAGAAGCCCGAGATTATCGTGCACGAGTTCTGCGGCGAGTCAGGTGCAATTGGAGCGGCGGCAGAATCTCTGCGGCTGTGGCGCATGGGACAGCAGACTACGTTTGTCGGGTTGGACGCCGTTCGGAAAATTCAGTACCGCACTACGCGTAACGAAGCGACGCGCTGCAATTTCTGTAAGAACAATTGTCTGCGCACATTCATTGACATCAGAACTGCTCCCAAGGACGAGATTAGCTTTGTTCCCATTCAGAAGGTCACTAAGGTTCCGCTGATGCATGGCGAGCAGCGCCTGATTATCGCCACCTGCGAAAAGGGTCTGGTCGAAGACGTGAACGATATGAAGGACATCAAGGCCGGCCTGGATGAAATTAAAGGCAAGCACCCCAACTTTGTCGATATCGCCGCCCACGAAGTTTTCCGGCCGGTGAACGCAAAGAGCGTTGCCGACCCCATTCCTGTGGCGAAATTCTGGAACAAGGCGGCGAAAGAGCGCATTCCGCTGATGGAGAACCGCAAAAAGATCCGCGTGGGCATTCCCCGCGTGCTGAACATCTATACTTACGCGCCGCTTTTCAACGGATACCTGGAGAGTTTGGGGATACAGCCGGAAAACATTGTTTACTCCGACTACACCAGTTCCGACCTTTATCGAGCGGGAGCAAGCCGCGGCGCGATTGATCCGTGCTTCCCGGCGAAGATCGGAATTTCGCACGTCTACAACCTGATCCAGGAGAAACATCGCAAGAAGCCGCTGAATGTCATCTTCTTCCCGATGTACGACGTGCTGACTTCACCGCTCGTGAAGATTGTCGGCGCGAATGCCTGCCCGACAGTAACCGCAACCCCGGAGACGGTGAAAGCAGCATTCACCAAGGAAAATGACGTCTTCGCCGAGCACGACGTCCAGTACGTGGATCCGGTATTGAATTTCGCAGATCGAAAACTGTTTGCCCACCAGATGCTGCAGGCATGGCAGTCCATTCTTGGATTGTCGCAGGAGGAAAACGATCGTGCGGTTGAGGTCGGGTACAAGGCGCTGGCGGATTACGAAAGCGGCATCCGTCGCAAAGCGCGCCAGGTACTCGACCAGCTTGAACGCGAGGACCGCATCGGCATCGTCATGTTGGGCCGGCCGTATCACCATGATCCAGGACTGAATCACGAGATCATGGAAGAGTTCCAGAAGCTGGGCTATCCCATCTTTTCGCAGAACACGCTGCCCCTCGATGAAGACATGCTGGAGCGCCTGTTTGGCGACGATGTGCGTGCCGGGGTGATTAGTCACCCTCTGGATATCGGCGATGCCTGGAAGAACTCGTATTCATGCAGCACAAACCACAAGGTTTGGGCAGCGAAGTTTACGGCGCGGCATCCGAACCTGGTGGCGCTCGAGGTTTCGAGCTTCAAGTGTGGACACGATGCGCCCATCTATGGCGTGATCGAGGGAATCATCGAGCAGTCGGGCACGCCGTACTTCTGCTTTAAGGATCTGGACGAGAACAAACCCTCGGGCTCAATCAGAATCCGTGTCGAGACTATCGATTATTTCCTGCGGAGGTATCGTGACGAAGTTATCCGCAAGCGCAAAGCCGCGGAGGAAATTGAAACTCAACTGGCGGCCTTGGAAGCGGAACTTCGTGGGTCGATCGCATCGCAGCCACTTTCATCCTTGCCGGAGGCGCGGGAGATGGCGTCTGATTGTTTGTAACCCACACTGTTCTCCATGACTAGCGCTGCCGTTCGGCAATTTTGTTGTTGTGTTGTGCCATCTGGAACCACCACTCACGCCACAGGAATGTTTTGTTTCGGAAGATTGCGCTTCCAAAACCAAGTTTTCAGCGCTCAAGCCGTGTTGGCTGAAAATTAAAGCGTTCATGAGTGGTCCCGCCTGGATTTGTTGCCAACCTGTCACTTTTACGAGTATCGCGTTTTTCATGGAATGGGCATTATGAGCACAAGACGGCCGTAGATTCTGATGAACCTACACGCGGCCCCAATCCAGCAGGAACCTAAGGAGTAGAGAAGATGAAGTTTGCCAAGGTATTTGCATTTTGCGCGGTTTTGTTCGTGGGACTGGCCGCGTGGTCTCAGGACTTCCCGCGAGCTGAAGTTGCGGCCGATTATTCGTATAGCCGCTTTTACCCGGTTGCCGGTGGCACGCAAAGCCTAAGTCTGAACGGCGGCGGTGGGGCGCTCGTCGTGAATGTCAATCACTACTTTGGAATCAAGATGGATCTTCAGGGATACGGCAGCAACAACATCCGCTGGACATCTCCGCTCTACGGGAATCTCCAAGCCCAAGGCAATTTGTTCACCTACATGTTCGGTCCGCAGATTAAGTTCCGAACGCCGAAGTTCCAGCCGTTTGCGCAGTTGCTTTTGGGCGGCGCGCACAGCAATGTCTATGCAAATTTGACGAGAGCTTGCGCGGGCTCATGCGTCACTGGGGGCTCGCCAGCAGGAAATGCTTTTGCCATGGCGATCGGTGGCGGCATCGACATTCCCATCGGCCATTCATTCCAGTTCCGGCCTGCGGAGATCGATTACCTCATGACCCGCTTTACCAACCAATTCAACAATTCATCGCAGAACAACTTCCGGTATTCCGCCGGTGTCAACTTCACCTTTGGCGGGGGAAGCCATTAAGTGAAGTAGTTGGAGGGGCGATTCACTTTACGGACATGAATCTATGTTGAGGGGACGGAGGCGGCTCTCCCCAGGGGCCAATCCGTTCTCAGGTGGCGGAGTACACCCGAACCCGCAACACTCCGCCACCTTCCCCCGGGGAAGGTGGCGCGGTACCCACGCAGAGGGTCTCCGATCCAACAATCAAGAAGCGTAAGTTCGCATGCGACCTGAGAAGTGATTGTCCGCGGGCCGCGAAGCCGCATGGAAGGTCGAGATCGGCGGAAGCGGAGCGCTCCCCGAGGAACGTTCCGCTTCCTTATCTTTCTGTACCCTTAGCTGTGTTGCAGAGCTACTTCCTGCTGCAAGGCTTCTTCGATTTCTTCGAATTCCTTCGAGGACAACCGGAAGGTTGCGGCACCGATGACGCCTGCGACCTGTTTGGGATTGCGCATGCCGACGATCGCCGCGGTGACCGCCGGGTTGTGCAACGTCCATGCAATCGCCACTTCTCCGGCAGTTCGGCCGTGGCGGGCGCCAACTTCATTCAGCAACTCGACCAGGCGGAGATTGCGCGACAGTTGCGGCTCGCGGAAGTTGGGATTCTGCAAGCGCCAGTCTTCAGCTGCCATGGAAGAGATTCGCTGGCGCGTCATACCGCCGCTCAATAGGCCGGAATACATCGGCGAATAAACGATCACGCCGATGTTGTTTTGCCGGGCATAAGGCAGAATGGATGGCTCGACATTGCGGGCGAGCATGGAGTAGGGCGGCTGCAGCGAAGTGATGGGCGCGATCGCGGCCGCGCGTTTCATTTGTGCGACGTTGAAGTTCGACACGCCGATGTAGCGAACCTTGCCTTGTTCTTTCAGGCGCGCCATCTCGGTCCATCCTTCTTCAATGTCGGCATCGGGATCGGGCCAGTGAATCTGGTAGAGATCGAGAACATCCACGCCCAGGCGACGCAGGCTGTTTTCGCACTCGCGGCGGATGGACTCAGCTTTCAAGGTCCCGCCGATTTTGCCGTTTGCGTCCCATGTGCGTTCACACTTCGTGAAGACGTAGGGGCGGTGGGGGCGGCCGTGCAGGGCTTGCTTCACAACCTCTTCGGAATGGCCAAGGCCGTAGACCGCGGCGGTATCGATCCAGTTGATGCCGCGATCGAGCGCATCGTGGATCGCAGTGATTGAGTCGTTATCGTTTTGCGGGCCCCAGCTCCAGGTCCAGCCACTTCCGCCCATAGCCCAGGCGCCGATGCCCATCGGCGTAATCAGAAGATCGCTATTGCCTAGTCGTCGAGTTTCCATTTTCTGCCTCCATATTTATTGATTGCCGGTAATGTGCATTATCAGCGTCTGCCTTTTTCTGTTGCATTTTGCTGCCCATCCCAGGGAAAGCCAGCAACGTTGCAGATCGTTGAAGGTAAAGCGCTTGTGAATCCCCAAGGCGCGTTGCCTCATCTGACTTGTATAGAGGCGGTTTTGCTGGGTCAGCGCGTCGACAGCTTTCGACACGGTGTGCTTGGGGCTGGAGAGGATTCCGAAGAGATGCAGAGTATCGCCGAAGAGAAAGACCACGGCCTGTCTGAACGCTACCGTGCCTTGCTGGAGGTGGCGTCGGCCATCGCGTCGCACCGCACGCTGGAAGAATTGTTCACCGATCTGTCGCACCGGCTTCATCCCATCATTGATTTTAGCTACTTGAGCGTGTTGTTGTACGATCCTGCGCGCGATGTCATGCGCGTCCACATTCTGGATTCCAACGGACCCGACACGGTGCGTCCAGGAATGGAGTTTTCCATGGACGAATCTCCTTCGGCGTGGGTTTGGAAAAATCAGCAGCCTCTGGTGCTGAACGATCTGGACCAGGAGCAGCGGTTTGAACGGCCCGTGAAGCTGATGAGGGAGTATGGAGTGCGATCGTTTTGCGGCATTCCGTTGAGCACTCCGCGAAGACGGCTGGGGGCCTTCAGCCTGGGGAATCCGGCGCCGAACGCATATGCACCGGATCAGCTGGAGATTCAGAAACTAGCTGCCAGTCAAGTCGCGGTCGCTGTGGAGAACGCACTGAACTATCAGGATGCGTCGCAGCTGCAGGAGCAGGTCGCGCGTGAGCGGGACCGCTTGAAACTGCTGCTCGATGTGAACAACGCCGTCGTCTCGAACTTGTCTCTGACCGAATTGTTCAAAGTGATTCCCAGCCGGGTGCGTCTGGCCATGCAGTGCGACGGAGCGTGCCTCTCGTTGCCCGACTTGCAGAAGCAAAAACTCGAGATTCATGGATTGGATTTTCCCGAAGGGCGAGGATTCCTGCAGGAGGAAATGCAGTTGCCCATTGACGGAACGAGTCCGGGCAAAGCGTTTCGCACTGGGCAGCCGGTTTTATATGAAACTGCGCCGCGAGCCCTGCATGTGAGCGCGCTGCAGATCAACTTTCAGGAAGGCGTGCAGTCGGGATGCTTCCTGCCTCTGATCCGCGGGGATCGCAAGATCGGAGTGCTGCATTTGCTCGACCGGCATCCGCACCGTTTCTCGGAAGCCGACGCAGATTTTCTGCAGCAGGTTTCGACCCAGGTTGCGATTGCGCTGGATAACGCGATGCAGTATCGCGATGTCGATGAGTCGAGGGAACGGCTGGTTGGACAGACGTCCTATCTGCGGACTGAGATTCGCGCTGAGCGTGGGTTTGACGAGATTCTCGGCGAGACGCCGGCGATTCGAGAGGTGCTGCGCCATATTTCTACGGTGGCTCCGACCAACTCGACAGTGCTTATTCAGGGCGAGACGGGTACGGGGAAAGAGCTAGTCGCCCGGGCGATTCATAACCTGAGCTCGCGGCGGGAAAATTTGTTCGCCAAGTTGAATTGTGCGGCGATTCCTTCGGGATTGCTCGAAAGCGAATTGTTCGGCCATGAAAGAGGCGCGTTCACGGGCGCGATCGCGAAGAAAGTTGGACGCTTTGAGGTTGCCGATAAAGGAACGCTGTTTCTCGACGAGGTCGGCGACATCCCACTGGAATTGCAGCCGAAGCTGCTGCGCGTTTTGCAGGAGCAGGAATTTGAGCGGCTGGGCAGCAGCCGGTCGATTCAAGTTGACGTTCGGCTGGTGGCGGCGACGAATCAGAATTTGGGGAAGATGGTGGAGGAGCGATCGTTCCGCGCGGACCTTTACTACAGGCTCAACGTATTTCCCATCAAGCTTCCCGCGCTGCGTGAGCGGCGGGAAGATATCCCGCTGCTGGTGATTCATTTTGTGGAGCACTACGGCAAGCAGATGAGTAAGAAGATCGACGTCATCGCTCCCGAGACGATGGAGGCGTTGATGCGGTACGACTGGCCGGGAAATATTCGTGAGCTGCAGAACTTCATTGAGCGGGCAGTGATTTTGTCTCAAGGGAAGAAGCTGTGTGCCCCCGTGGCGGAGTTGGCGCGGGTCTCGGAACGGCCGCGGGAAGGCTCATCTGCGGCGCCGATTACGCTGGAAGACGCGGAGCGTGAACACATTCTGCAAGCGCTGCGGGAGACCCAGTGGGTCCTTGGCGGTTCTACCGGGGCTGCCAATCGGTTGGGGATGCCTCGCACCACGCTCATCTACAAGATGCGACGGCTGGGGATCGCGCGGCAGCCGGAATGAGGAATTCTTAGTAGGTTTCGGATTGCCTTCTTTATTCCGTGCCCGATTCTACAGTTACGACGGATTCGGAACTTGCCACAGGAGCGCCCGTCGTCTCACTGACTAACCTTCCGCAACATTCTGGTCTTTGCGGAAGAGACGAACTATCCCATCCGCCGCCCAGAGCGCGAACCAGCAATACACTGGCATTGACACGGCGGCCCAGGATCTGGACGGCGGTTCTCTCGTCGGACAGAGCCAGGCCCTGCGCGGTGATGACTTCCAGATAGGTTGTGACTCCGCCTTTGTAGCGCGTGAGCGATTGATTCAGAGACGCCTGCGCGGCGGTCACCGCTGCCTGCTGAGTTTTTGCTTCATCCTGCAAAATTCTAAGGGCCGCGAGATTATCTTCCACATCCTGAAACGCACTAAGAACAGTCTCACGATAGTTGGCGACGGATTGATCGTATGCGGCCTTTGCCTCGTCGGAGACGGCGTGACGGCGGCCTGCGTCGAAGGCCGTGACCATCGCGGAAGCTCCAGCCACCAGAAATCCGCTTGGTCCCGAGAGAAGGTTCGTGATGGTGCTGCTTTCGAATCCGCCCGACGTGGTGAGCGATACGTTTGGAAAGTACGCGGCCTTGGCGACTCCAATGTTGGCGTTGGCGGCGGCGACGCGGCGCTCGGAGGCAGCCACGTCAGGGCGTCGCTCGAGCAATTCCGAAGGCATGCCCGCAGGAATAGTTGGTGGCGTCAAATCGAGCGGCGACACCGGCAGACTGAACTTAGAAGCTGGCTGGCCTATGAGCACCGCGATCGCATGTTCGAATTGGGCCCGCTGTACGCCGACGTCGATGGCTTGCGCGCGCGTGGTTTCGAGTTGAGTTTGAGCCTGGGCTACGTCGACGGCTGAGGCGACTCCGCCCTTGAAGCGGTTTTGCGTTAGGTCGAGGGCTTGTTCGTAAGCCTTGACTGTGTCCGAGAGAAGCTGCTCCTCCGCATCTAGTTCGCGGAGTTGAAAGTAATCGGATGCGAGTTCCGCATGCAGGCTGAGGCGCACGCCTTCGAGGTCCGCGGCGGTGGCTTGCGCTTGAGCGCGGCTGGACTCGACGGTACGACGCACGCGTCCCCAAATGTCGGCTTCATAGGATGCGCTGACCGGCAGGGTAATGTCGGTGTAGTTACTGGTGGATTGACTGAACAGCGGACGGTTCTGCGATTGATGATCGCGAAGGGCGGAGAATCCAGCCGTGATCGTCGGAAAATAGTCGGCTCGATTCTGGCGAACCAGGGCTCGCGCTTGCACATACTGCGCCTCGGCGGCCTTCAGGCTTTGATTCGACACGTTGATCTGCTCTTCGAGGCCGTTGAGACTTGTGTCTTGAAATATTTCCCACCACTTGCCGCGAGCGATGGCATCGCTGGGTTGGGCAGTGGTCCAGTCGGGAGGTAACTCCTTGTACGCGGGAGGAGCAGGAGCATTGGGTCGGGCGTAATTTGGGCCTACAGTACATCCGGCCAGGAGCAATGGGATCAATGTTGCCAGCAGCGTGGCCGAGCTCTTTGTGTTGGCGAAGGCGAGAAAAGTCATAGCGCGTCTCCTGGGTTGGACTGCGAAACGCGGATCGCCTGGCCGGAGACGATGGAATCCGGAGGATTCACGATGATCAATTCATCTCCTTGCAGGCCTCCGACAATCTCCATGCGATCGCCGAAGTCGTGACCGGGCGTCACTTGGGTGAGCACGGCTTTGTTGTCTTTCACGACCGCGAGCCGCAATCCCTCTTTTCGAAAGAGCAGCGTGTTCACCGGCACGACATACGAAGAAGTTCCGGCGGGGAGTTTGAGATGAACTTCGGCATACGATCCGGTCAGCAGAACACCAGTGGGATTGACAACTTCGATCTCAATCAGCAAGGTGCGCGACGATGGATCGATGGCTTCGGCGGTGCGCACCAGGCGGCCTTGAAAGCGGCGGCCGGGGAATTCTGCCAAGGTGAGGTCGGCGGTGAGACCCGGCTTGGCAGCTTGCGAATAGGCTTCGGGAACGTTGACGTAGACGCGCAGTTTGTCGGGCTGCGCGATGTCAAACAAGTCCGTCTTCGAGCCGCCGCTGGCTCCGGCATCAATGAGATCTCCGATGTCGGTCTTGCGCGCGGTGATGACGCCGCTAAAGGGAGCGTAGATTTTTTCGAATGACTGCAATTGCTGGAGGCGGCTAACGTTGGCCTGATTCGACTGGACCGTTGCCTTGCTTGCGGCCAGCCCTCCGGTCGCATTGTCGGTCTCCTGCTGTGAAACGGAGTTGGTTTTGAGCAAGTCCACATAGCGATTCGCGGTGATTTCGGCAAGATGCAAGTTTGCCTGTGCGGTGCCGAGATCGGCGCGCGCCTGCTGAAGCTGCTGGTCGACTTCCGGTGTTTCGATTTCGGCGAGCAGTTGTCCCTGCTTCACGTGCGCACCGATGTCAACGTACCACTTTCTCAGGTAGCCGCTGGTTCGGGCATAAATTGGCGCGCTGATGAAGGCCTGAACATTCGCGGGTAGGACAACTTGTTCGCCTTGCGCTGTTCGCTCCGGATGCACGACGGCGACGGTCGGGATCGCCATGGTCGCGGTCTCGGTCCGTAGCGCCGTGCGGGCCTTTACGCGTGGAAGGATGCCGAATGCCAACGCTCCGGCGACCAACGCGAACGCGGCGACTCCCACCAGCCAATGCGTGGATCGAGATTTCTTGGGCGCAAGATTTGGTTGCGGTGCTTCCTGAACGATGACCTGCTTCTCCGTGTCGAGTTCTACTTGCATATTCTCCCCATTCTCTTGATCGTGCTTTTTCATTGCGCTTCCTGGAATTTCATTTCATCTTGCTTTTTGGTTTTCGTACGGCCATGCAGCAGGCTGAAGAGCGTTGGCACGAATAATAAGGTTGCGACGGTGGCGAAAAGCAGGCCGCCGATAACGGCGCGGCCCAGGGGGGCGTTCTGCTCTCCGCCTTCGCCGAGTCCCAGCGCCATCGGCACCATGCCGATGATCATGGCGAGCGCAGTCATCAGCACGGGACGGAATCTCGTGTAGCCCGCTTCCAGCGCGGCAGCAATGGCATCTTTTCCTTCTTGCATCTGTTCGGTGGCGAAGCTCACCACCAGAATGCTGTTCGCGGTGGCGACTCCCATACACATGATGGTTCCGGTGAGAGCGGGCACGCTGACTGTGGTGTGGCTGACAAAGAGAAACCACGCGATTCCCGCCAGCGCCGCGGGCAACGCCGAGATGATGATGAAAGGATCGAGCCACGACTGGAAGTTCACGACGATCAGCAGGTAGACCAGCATGATCGAGAACGCGAGGCCAGCCAGCAGGCCGATATAAGAGGAGCGCATGGTCCGCACTTGCCCGCGGACGATGACTTGCGAGCCGCGAGGCAGGGAGCTTTGCGTGTCGGCAATGACTTGGTTGATCTGTTTCGCCACCGCGCCCAGATCGCGGCCCTGCACGGAACCGTAGATATCGATGACTGGGCGAATGTCGTAGTGCGATACAACGGGCATGTGAACGCGGCGCGCGACAGAGGCGAGGCTGCCTAATATTTCCGGTGGCGCCGAGGGGTTCGTCCCGGTTACGGGAATGTTCTCGACGTCCTGCAAGGTTTGAATGCGATATTGCGGCGTCTGCGTTGCGATCGAATAGCTGACGCGGTTCTTGGGATCGAGATAGAACGTAGGAGAAGTCTGAAAACTGCCACTCAGCGAGACCAGCAGGTTTTGCGCGACGTCGTGCTGCGTGTATCCGATTTCGTTGGCTTTGGTCCGGTCCACGTCGATGTAGAGTTCGGGCTGATCGAAGGGTTGCTGAATGCGCAGATCGGCAGTGCCGGGGATGCTGCGAATCCGTTGCAGGATGTTGTCGGCGTAGCGACGGTCTCCGTCGAGATCGTTACCGGCGACCTGAATGTCGACGGGCGCGGGCAGGCCGAAGTTAAGGATCTGGCTAACGATGTCGGCCGGCAGGAAAGCGAACGTGACGCCGGGAAACTGGTCGGCCAGACTGAGGCGCAGGTCGTGAACATATTTGTCGGTGGGGCGATGATCGGTCGAGAGGCTGACCAGAATGTCGGCGTCCGCCGGGCCGATCGGAGCGGAATTGCTGTAAGACAAATTGATCCCGCTGTAGGGAAGGCCGATGTTGTCGATGATGCTGGAAACTTCTTTCGGCGGAATCTGCTGCCGGATCGAGTGCTCGACCAAATCACACAGGCGCGCAGTTTCCTCGATGCGTGTGCCGGTCGGCGCGCGAAGGTGCAGCTTGAACTGTCCGCTATCGACGGTCGGAAAGAAATCCTGGCCGAGGAAAGGAATTAGCGCAATAAGCGACATGGCCGAGAAGGCGAGCACTCCCGCCAGAAATGCGCGGCGGTGGTTCAGGCAAGCCTCGAGCATGCGGTGATAGCGGTCGCGAAGGCGCTCGAAGGCTTCTTCGAATCGAATCTGTAGGCGAACCAGCGGATTGCGGCTGGAGCCCGGAATGTGGCCGGCTTCCTGTTCGTGACCACGCAGCAGATACTTCGCCATCGTCGGAACGAGAGTTCGCGAGAGCAAGTACGAAGCGAGCATAGCGAACACGACGGACTCGGCGAGGGGCACGAAGAGATAGCGCGCGACGCCGGTCAGGAAGAACATAGGAACGAACACAATGCAGATGCAGAGTGTTGAAACGAACGCGGGCACGGCGATCTGCTGCGCGCCATCGAGAATCGCCTGCTGAATCTCTTTTCCCTGCGCGATGTTGCGGTTGATATTTTCGATTTCGACAGTGGCGTCATCGACGAGAATGCCGACCGCGAGAGCGAGTCCGCCCAAGGTCATGATGTTGATGGTTTCGCCGAGCGCGCTGAGCACGATGATCGAGGTCAGAATCGAGAGCGGGATCGAGACGGCGATGATCAGCGTGCTGCGCCAGCTTCCGAGGAAGATCAAAATCATCAGACCGGTGAGGCAGGCGGCGATCGTGGCTTCCTTAATAACGCCGTCAATCGAGGCACGGACAAAAATGGATTGGTCCGACAGCGGCTTGATGTCGAGTTCGGGCGGTAGACTCGACTTGATCTGCGGCAGCAGAGACTTGATGCCCGAAATGACGTCCAAGGTCGAGGCGTTGCCGGCTTTTTGAATCGTAAGCAGGACGGAGCGCTGGCCGTCGACGCGCACGATGTTGGTTTGCGGAGGGAAGCCATCGCGCACCCAACCGACATCGTGAATGTAGATGGTGCTGCTGCCTACGGTTTTGATCGGGATTTGATTCAGGCCAGCGATGTCCGTCGGGCTGCCGTTGATATCGACGTCGTATTCCTTGGAGCCAATTTTGGCGGTGCCGGAAGGCAGAATGAGGTTCTGTGCGCTGACGGCGTTGACAACGTCGAGCGGTGAGAGTCCCTTCGACTGCAGAGCAGCGGTATCGAGATCGATCTGTACCTGGCGCTGCTTACCGCCGTATGGGTACGGCACAGACGCGCCTTCCACTGTGATCAAGCGGGTTCGAATGAAGTTCAGACCGAAGTCATTCAGTTGCTGTTCAGAAAGTTTTCCTCCGGAGAGCGCGAGTTGCAGAATCGGCACGCTTGATGCGCTGTAGCTGATCACGAGCGGAGGAGTGGTTCCTTGCGGTAATTGGCGAAGCTGCGTCTGCGAGACGGCCGTGACCTGGGCGATCGCGCGCTCGACACTAGCATGGGGTTGGAAGAAAACCTTTACCACCGCGATGCCGTTGAGCGATTGCGACTCGATATGCTCGATGTTGTCGACCGTAGTTGTGAGGGTGCGCTCCGTCACCGACACGATGCGGTCGCTCATGTCCTGCGCGTTGAGCCCGTTGTAGTTCCAAATGATGCTGACGACAGGGATATTAATGTTGGGAAAAATGTCGGTCGGCGTCCGGACGATGGAGAAAGCCCCCAGGACCAGGATCAGAATCGCGAGCACGACAAAGGTATAAGGCCGTCGAAGAGCGAGTCGGACAATCCACATAGTTGCCTCACGAGGGGTTGGTCAGTGCTTCCCTTTTAACTTCCATAAACTGATGAGAGCGAAAACCCCACTTGCCGTGAGTAAAGGCACGTTCCGCACCAATGACGGAATCCGACGGGGTATACGAATCTGGAAGCAGCGCAAGAGGTTATCCGTATGTCGGAGGACGGTGTGGATTTCCGACGGGCTTGTTCTGTCGAGTCGTAGACAGACTATCGACGATAAATTTCGGGAGTGATGCGGGAAGGCAGAGTCAAGATTCGAAAAAATGCGGACTTGTGAACCGATGTTAGGTATGAAAAAAAGAGCGGGCGCCGCTGCCCGCTCTTGACGAAACTTTACTCTCCGCTCGGAGCGTCGCCGAACGAAAAGGCTTCTTTATGGCCTCCGAATTGGACCTGCTCGAGAGCTACAGAGCTTTCGCTCTCGGTCTTCAAAGTCACGGAGTCGCTCGCAGCGGGATGCCCCAGTTCGACGATCTTTGCGGGCGCCTGCGCCAGGCTCTTGCCATGCTGCAGGAAGTTGACCTGTGCCATCGATCCAGTCTGATTCCACTCCATCGTGTATTCACCGGCCGCCAGCTTGGTGCTCCCTACCTCTATAGTTTGGGGAAGAACAACGTTGTGGCGATTCTTGTCTCGAGCGAAAGCGGCGACTGACAGCATCAACATCGACGCGACGATCGAGAACATAAGACCTTTACGCATATTCATGAATTGGTTCTCCTAAGTTTTCTGCACGCGGGAGCCATCCTTAACAATCTTCTCCCGTCTGTGGAAACCAATGCACGTGCGGTTCCAGAACGCAGCGTGCCTGTCAAACGCAATTCAAATTCGCCAGGTTGTTGCGAGTGAACGACTTAGAACAGGGACTTGATAATCGAAGGAACTTTCCCGCGTCGAGAAAGCATCCGCCTGAGGACTCCGGCTGTCGGGAGCCGTCGACACGCTGACATGCACCGGGGCAACGCATAAGCGCGGGATAAAGGCTAAGCCTCACGGAAGGACCTGGAAAGGCACGTTGCTCACGAGCGAACCCGCAGGAGTAATGACCTCGACTGCGCCCGTAGTCGAGCCAGTGGGCACGCTAGCGGATATCTGGGAAGCTGAGATAACCGTGAAAGCAGCAGCCGTCCCGTTAAAGGTAACGCTCGTGGTTCCAGTCAGAGCGGTCCCAAAAATCTTGATCTTGGTTCCTACCTTGCCTGAGGTGGGATTGGTTTCCACGAACGGACCGAGGCCGACGTCGAGGCGGAAGATCGTCCCGTTATTGCTGGAGCCGCCGACACGCGTGCTTCCGTAGAACCTTCCATCCGTCCCTTGCAGCAGTCCCGCGAACGAGTCGGCACCGTCGCTGCCTGCGAATGTGTGCAGCGTGGTGAATGCGCATTGGGGAGTGACCTCGAAGATCGTACCGTCCGTGTTGGCGCCGCCCGAAATCGTTGTTCCGTAAAGATTACCGTCGGTACCGAGAACGAGTTGATTCGGGGAAGCGCCGTCCGTGGCGGTGAAGCCATGCAGAATCGTCGTCGTTCCCGTAGAAGTTACGCTGATTACGGAGCCGTATCCGCCCGGGCCACCGAGCGTGGTCGTGCCGTAGAAGAGTTCCATCCGGGGCCTCAACCAGTCCACCAGTGATCGCACGACCATCGGCGTCTCCAAAGACGTGGAGCGTGGTGATCGCGCCGCTCATCGTCATTTTGAAGACGGTACCGTAGCCTTCTGTGCCGCCGTTGTAGGTAGTGCCATAAAAATTTCCGTCGCTGGCCTGAATGAGCGGCGTTTCTGGCGAAGAGCCGTCGGTGGAGTTGAAGCTGTGCAACGTCGTGAACGTGCCGCTGTGTGTGATCTTAAAGATTGTGCCCAGCAGGTGAGCGCCGCCAGATTCAGTGGTGCCGTAGAAATTGCCATCGGTGGCCTGTAGGAGAGCCGCGTAGGGCATCGCGCCATCGCGCGAGTTGAAACTGTGGAGCGTCGTCAGCACTCCATTCGGCGTGATCTTGAAAACCGTGCCACTGCGGTTAGCGCCTCCGGATTGGGTGGTGCCGTAGAAGTTTCCGTCGGTTGCCAGAATCAGACCGGCGTATGGGGCGGAGCCGTCCGCGCAGTTGCTCTGGGCACAAAAGCTGTAAAGAGTGGTCAGGATTCCGGACCGAGTCATCTTGAATACGGTGCCCTGCGAATGGGCGCCTCCCGCCGAAGTCGTGCCGTAGAGATTGCCGTCCGCGCCCTGCAGGAGGGAGCCGAAGAGAGGATTAGCGCCGTTACTGCCTTTTAGGTTCACAAGGGTGGTCAGCGTCTGGGCGTGAACCGGGAGCGCAATCAGAGCGCACAGGATCACGACGGCGAAGCAATTGGCGACGGAACGCTTCATGCGGGCAAAATCAACGTTCATTGGTGCGGGATTCTCCTCGTGGAACGCAGCCGAAATCATATTATCCGGATGGAATCAGCGGCATTTGTCACGGGATTGTCGTTTTTCGCAGATTTCAGGCAAATCTCCGGACAAGGGAAGGTCAAAGTCAATGCCACAGAGGTGGGAGTGCAAACATGCAAATTCTTTCATCATTTTCGGGCAGAAGAAATTTTCATAGAATAGGCCGCATTTGTAGTTAACAAAAAGGGCCATCCATGAGAGACAAACGCGCGCCGCTTCTGATGCTTGTATTTCTGCTTTGTGCTGGAGCATTACCGCTCGCCGCACAAACCAATCCTGCTATTTTTCCCACCGGGCTGGACTTCGGGTACATCCCCGCCGGAACCAGCGTCGTACAGACAGTCAGCGTGTACAACGTCAGCGGGACTCAAAGTGTTACCGTCAACTCCATCACGCCCAGCATTTCGCAGCTGAAGGTCGTGAGCGGAACGCTTCCGGTCACGCTTGCTCCCGGCCAGCGTCAGGACTACGGGATCCAGTTCACCGCGAGCGCGGCCGCGAGTTACGCGGGGCATCTGACATTTGCGATGGCCCAGCAGCCGAGCCAGGCGGTCAACATGAACGGCTACGGCACCAACCCAGCCGCGATCGCCACGCTTAGCGCGAGTTCCCTGAGCTTCCTGAACACGCCGCTCGGAACCTCGAGCAAGGCACAGACTCTCACCATTACCAATACTGGAACGGCCACGTTCTCCGTCACCAATGTGATCGTGACGTATCCCTACGCGCAGTCGGGTTGGACGACTACGAAAGCAATAGCTCCCGGCAGCTCGCTGAAGCTCACGATTGGTTATGTTCCGACGGCGGTGGCCAGCCAGCCCGGCACGATTTCGCTGACCTATGACGTCGCCCCGCCCAACGGGATCAGTCTGTGGGGCAACGGCGTGAATCCGACGGTGTTGGGAGTCGATAGCTATCCGACGCTTCCTTCGGGGACGCAAGCGTATCCGTACGAGGCAACATTGAGTGCAGTTGGCGGCAAGACGCCGTATAGCTGGACCCTCGCCACCGGATCGACTTTGCCAACGGGCCTGTCGCTCTCGACCTCCGGACAGATCACCGGAACGATTCCTTCCACCGTTGCAGTGGGGAACTACACGTTCACGGCGCGCGTCGCCGATTCCTCGAAGACCCAGCAACGGGCCAGCAAAGCGTTTACGCTTCCCGTGGGCGCGTACTCGGGATACAAGAATTGCAACAACATCAGCGTGAATGCGAGCGATGGCTCAGGGCCACTGGTGCCCCTCACTGACTTGGGCACGAAATTGTATCTGGGAGCCGAAGAGGGCGGGCTCTACGCCAACGGCAGCAATCAGGATGATCCCGCGCACGACGCTTACGGGCAAACCGCCGCATCCGCGATTGTGCCATTGGATGCGAACGGAAACTATAGTCCGACCGGGAAATATGTTTTTGTCTCCATCGGATTGTCGATCAGCCAGCAGCCATTTTGGACCTTCGTCAACATGGCGAACTCCGATCCCGCGAAGAATCCGAGCCTGGTGGTCGTCGACGGCGCTACTGGCGGAGCTACCGCGGCACTGCTCGCTTCTTCCACGAACAACTTCTGGAATGTGATCACCTACGACTACCTGCCCAATGCCGGAGTAACTCCGCTCCAGGTCGTGGGCGCGTGGGTTCTGGACGTTGATGGTGGGCCCAGCGGAACGTTTCCGCACGACATGGTCAACCTGCAATCGCAGCTGCAATCGATTGCTCAGAATCTGCAAACCAAATTTCCCAATATCAAGCTGGCGTACTACTCCAGCATGAACTACACGGGCTATTCGGATGGAGCCGCCACGCTGAATCCGGAACCGTTTGCGTATGAAAACGGCTTTGCGGTGAAGAACGCGATCGAGGATCAGATCGGTGGCGATCCAGCGTTGAACTTCAATCCGTCGAATGGTACCGTGATGGCGCCATGGATGGCGTGGGGGCCGTATTACTGGACCAACGGAATGATTCCGCGCAGCGATGGTCTGGTCTGGTCGTGCCAGGATGCGTATATCGATGGAACGCATCCCTCGGATCCTTCCGGACGGATCAAGGTGTCCACGGCGTTGTTGAACTTCCTGAAGACGGATGACACGGCGTCGAAATGGTTCCTCGCGCCGGGGGCGGGAAAGTAGTAGTTTTCATCGACCAGTCGTCGTCACCACCCTTCGGCCCCGAAGGGTGGTTCCGCGTTGCATAAAGGGAAGCCTGAGCGCAGACCGCGGCGTCTGCCCGCAAGGGTCCCGTCTGCGCTGTCGCGGCCTTCAGGCGCAAATCGCAGTCGTCAGTGCGGGAAGGCCGATTCGCCGCAACAAGTCCTGGAAACGCGGGTTGTCCCGCAAACCGTCCATGCTCGGATCGAGATGAAGGTAAATCAGCCAGTTGGAGTGCTCTTGGTAGCATTTCTCCAGGTATTCCAGGGCGCGGTCGTTTTCTCCCAGGCCGACGCAGATTCCCGCGAGGAAGTAAGGCGCCACATACTTCTCCTTTGCCAGTTTGGTCAGATTCTCCAGCATCTGATGCGCTTCTGTTGCCCTGCCGCTTGCGCCGAGCGT
Source organism: uncultured Acidobacteriaceae bacterium (assembly GCA_963788555.1). GTDB lineage: Bacteria > Acidobacteriota > Terriglobia > Terriglobales > Acidobacteriaceae > Sulfotelmatobacter. The sequence goes on from CAWBHM010000015.1 coordinate 508,126, forward strand.
GGACGCTAGTGCGGCTCGCATCAGGGGACTGCCCCCGGACAGCTTTACTGCCTTCTCACCTTCAAGGACGGCCTCTCCGTACCGGCCCGTTCTTCTGAGCAGCAACCCGAGAATCCAGTAGGTGATGGGATAGTTCGGATCCAATTCGGCCGTTCGGCGCAGTTGTACGTTGGCCTCGTCGTATCTGCGGCCGTGATAGAGGGCCCATCCCACCCCGACGTTGATGATGAGCGCTAACGGATCCAGTTCCTGTCCGTTCTTCATCCTCGCGACCGCCTCGTCGTGAAGCCCCATGGTCATCAGAAACTCGGCGTACCAGTGATTGGCGGTGGGGTAGGTGGGACTCAGTTCGAGGCTGCGCTTGAATTCTTTCTCGGCTTCGGCCCACTGCCAGTCATGCAGCCACAACAGCGCCGCGAGCGACGTGTGTGCTTCGGCGAGATCGGGGTCGAGCCGCAGAGCCCTCGCCGCCGCCTCTTTGCCTTTCGGGAACGCTTCCTTCGGCGGAAGATAGCTGTTCCATCCCAGCAGAACGTAGGAATCGGCGATACCCGAATAAGCGAGAGCGTAGGCGGGATCTTTCTCGACCGCTTGCTGAAAGTGTTCGATCGCTTTGTAGAAGCCTTCTTCGGTCCACCGGTTCCAGTGATGACGGCCTTTCAGATAAAGCCGGTACGCCTCGGCATCCTCCGTGTGGCGCCGGGTGAGGCGCTTTTTTTCTGTGCGGGTCAACTGCAATCGCAATTTTTCTGATATCTCGTTCGAAATGTCGTCTTGCACCGCAAAAATGTCGCCCGGCCTGCGATCGTATTGCGCGCCCCATAACTGACAGCCGGTTGCTACGTCGACTAATTCAGTTCCAATGCGCAACGAGCCGCCGCTTTGCATCATTCTTCCCGTCAGCACGGCGCGCACATTCAGTTCACGCCCGATCGCTTGCGCATCCATGTCGCGGCCCTTGTAGCGAAAGACCGTGCTCTGCGCCATCACTCGCAGTTTCGGGACGGTGGCGAGGATATTGATGAGACTCGCCGTGATTCCATCACTCAGGTATTCGTGCTCGCGGTCTCCGCTGGTATTTTCGAAGGGCAGAACTGCCAGCGAGTCAATGATCTTGGAGACACGCTGTGGACGCAAGCCCGTAGTCTGCACCGAGGAAGTCCGCGTCCTCCCCTTGCTGGTCGAGGTGACTCGACCGGTGACCGGTGCCGGGAACGAGTCTGTTTCTTGGTCCGCGGCCCTGCGGGCTGAATCGGTGTCGCGCTTGAGGCGTTGCAGCTCTGCCCGCATATCGGCCGCGTGCTGGTAACGCAGGTTTGGGTCCTTCTCGAGAGCGCGGTGGATCACATCTTGGAGGCCCTGCGGGATATCGGGATTGACGCGCACCGGAGCCACCGGATTGCGGTTCAGGATGGCTTCCAGGATCAGGCCCGAACTGCCTCCTTGAAACGGCAACCGCCCCGTCGCCATTTCGTAGAGCACGACGCCGAACGAGAATAGATCTGTGCGACCATCCAACGGCTTGGCCCGTACTTGTTCGGGAGACATGTAGCCCACGGTTCCCAGAGCAGTCCCCGGGCTGGTGAGATGTTCTTCGACGACATAGGCCAAAGATTGCGTCGCCTCCGCCGCGATCTGGTTGGCGATGGTCTCCCGAACCATACTTTTCGCCAGGCCAAAATCGAGGATCTTTGTGTGTCCCCGCTTGGTGACGAAAATGTTGGCCGGTTTGATGTCGCGATGAATGATGCCTTCGGTGTGAGCCGCATCGAGCGCATCGGCAACCTCGATTGCAATGGCGACAATCCGCTCTGTATCCAGCACCCCGGCGCCGATCAGGTACTTCAACGTCACCCCGTCCAGGTACTCCATCGCAATAAAGGCCTGGCCTTCGTGGCTTCCGACTTCGTAAATGGTGCAAATGTTGGGATGGTTGAGCGCAGATGCCCCACGTGCTTCGCGACGGAACCGTTCCAGTGCGATTGGGTTCTGGGCTGCATGCTCCGGCAGAAACTTCAAAGCGACGAATCGGCCCAGTTCATTGTCCTGAGCTTTGTAGACGACTCCCATCCCGCCGGTGCCCAATTCCTCCAGGACACGATAGCGCGAGATGTTTTGCCCGGTTGCAGGATGAGCATGAGGCACACCCGATGCTAGGGCAGGAAGCCCCTCAGCGCATACTGGTAATAGTGTCAGGTGCGTCGGAGAATCCCTGCCTTTGAATTGTCTCGGGGCATGGGCGACAGGGTTCAGAGGTGTCGCGCCCGCATCTCGTTCTCCGTCCTTTTGGAACAACCATCAAGCCTCATAACCCCTATCCGCGCTGTCAGTTCTGCCAGTTACTTTGAGCAGAACTGTGCTCCTAGACTAAGCAGTCCGCTGAACCTTGGTCCTTGCACTCATCCGGTGATGCGAACAGACGAAACCGAGTGACGCCGCTGTTGCGGTATCCGCCTTACGCCGTTTGTGCTGGAGGTCCCCCCAAGCGCAACGCGTCTATGCACGGGCGGGATCCTAGCCGATCTCGAGAAAGTTGAAGAGAACGTGAAGGCTTTCGGGATTCGATTGTTCTTAGTAGGACTGTTGGCTACGTTGCTGCCATCTCCGGGGCTGCGTGCCCAAGATCTGGCGCCGCGCTCCTATGTCATCACGCCGCTCCATTCGAATGCGATCACGCTGATCTACTCATTCTACGATGGCAGTATCAATTTCAACGGCGCACTCCCCGTCAGCGACGCAAAGGGGACATACAGCATCCCCATCTTTAGCTACTACCACTCCTTTGGCCTGTTTGGCCGCTCCGCCAACTTCGTTGCCGCGCTGCCTTACGCCATCGGAAACTTTCAGGGAACTCTCGCGGGAGCGGGTCAAAACCTGTACCGCTCCGGTATGGCGGACTCGGTCTATCGCCTCTCGGTCAACCTTAAGGGTGGTCCGGCGATGCCGCCACAGGCGTTCGTCAAATGGCATCAGAAAATGCTGCTAGGCGCGGGTTTGAAGGTCATCGCTCCGACGGGCCAGTACGATCCAACCAAGTTGATCAACTGGGGCGCCAATCGATGGTCCTTCAAACCGGAGTTTGGCTACTCTCAACGCTGGGGCAATTGGCTTCTCGACGGCTATGCCGGAGTCTGGCTCTTTACCATGAATCACGATTACTGGTCGCGGAATAGCTACTATCCGGGGACAAGGTCTCTATCGCAGAAGCCGATTGCAGCCTTCGAAGGGCATCTGAGCTACGATTTCAAGCCCGGATGGTGGGTCTCACTGGATGGAAATTTCTGGTACGGAGGAGCCACGACTGTAGCTGGCATCGAGAACCCACTCACTAAACAGCAAAATTCTCGTATCGGGGGCACCGGCGCCATCCGAATCGCCAAGCACCAGGTCCTGAAATTCAGCTATAGCGACGGTAGCTACATCCGGTTTGGCGGCAACTACCAAAACGTATCCCTCGGGTGGCAATATTCCTGGTTGGGGAGGCCCAAATGAGGTCCTTGGAGAGGGCCCATTTGGAAAGCTTCGTTTCTACTGCTATCCCGCCTAGCCGGACATGACGGTTCGCAAACTTCGGGCACGGTTAGTTTCCACAGGGGGTACCCTGACCCGCGGAAAAGCCGGAAGCCGGAAGCCAAAACAATTGCCCCATCCCTCTCGCCGAAATCGCGCGAGTCAGGATGGGGCAGCGTAATTCAGTTGAGCGATTGAGCGATGACCTTCGATCTAGTGCTTCACCACGAACGTTTTCCTGCTTTGTAAGACTCCGCCGGGAGTTGTGACTTGAATCGCGCCGGTGGTTGCCCCTGTAGGCACTGTCGCCGCCAGCTGCGTGTCGGAGACGACCTTGAAGTTCGCGGTGCGGCCGTTGAATGTCACTTGGCTCGTGCCCTTCAGATGCGTGCCGAGAATCGTGACCGCGTTGCCTTCCTTGGCGGTGAACAACGCCATGTTCACAAACGGCGCGAGGCCCATATCCAGGCTGTAAACCGTGCCGTTGTTGGCTGAACCACCGAACTCAGTGACGCCGTAGAGAAGACCGTTGGTGGCCTGCACCGGAGGCGACAACGGGTCCGTCTGTGTCAGGTTCACCGTGTTGTTGAAGCTGTACAGGCTGCTGTAGGTTCCCGTGATCGAAGTGTTGAAGAGCGTGCCATCGCCGTTGGCGCCGCCGTCCGACGTGGATCCGTAGTAGTTGCCGTCGGTCGCGAGCAGCAGGCCGGCGCTCGGATAGGTGCCGTCTCCGAAGAGTGCGCCGAAGCTGTGCAACACGGTCACGGCCAAGCTCGGAGTGACTCGATAAATCACGCCCTCGTTATTGGTGCCGCCATTCTGTGTGGTGCCGTAGAAGTTACCGTCCGAAGCCTGCACCAGCGGGCCGATGGGAAACGATCCGCCGCTGCCGCAGGGAAAGTTGTAGGTGTTATTGATCACGCCCGCCGTGGACATCTTGAGGATGGTGCCGCAATAAGACGTCCCCCCTTCGGCGACAGGGATATAGAGGAATCCGTCCGTGCCTTGCGTGGGCGGCGCGATCGGAGAGAAGCCATGAGTGACGTCGAATTTATAGATTTCGGTGAAGTTGCCGGAGCTGGTGATCTTGTAGACGATGCCGTCGCCGTTGATGGCGCCTCCGCTCGTGGTGCCGTAGAAGTTGCCGTCCGATGCCAGAATCGGAGGTCCCCAGGGAAAGGCTCCATCCACAAAGGCGTTGAAATTGTGCAGGATCGTCAGCGTCCCGGTGGGCGTGATTTTGAAGATCGTGCCCATGCTGTGCGGGCCGCCTTGCTGCGACGTCGCATAGAAATTGCCGTCGGTGCCGAGGGTGAGCCCTCCCGTGGGATAAGCCGCGTCCGTCGTGCTCGCCCCCAAGTTGCGGATCACCTTCTGAGAGCCGGATGTGGTCACGTTAAAGACCGTGCCCTGGGAGAAGGCTCCGCCGTTGTAGGTCGTGCCGTAGAGGTTGCCATTGGTGCCCTGCACCAGAGTGACGTACCACGGATTGGTGCCGCCGGTGCCATTGTTCGCGAAGTTGTAAACGGTACTGACTGTCTGGGCCTGCACCAGAGCACCCACGCATAAGAGCAAGGCCGCGCTGAGTAGGATGGGCCGAAGCCGGAACTGCAGAATCGAGCGTCTGTACGAGCGGGGAAATTCCGTGGTCGAGCTTAACTCCATGACGATCCTCCTGGGTTCGAAACGGTGCGATCAGGATGCGCAAGGGGGTTGGACGCACGCTGCCTTGGAACGCTACATCACTTTTCGCCAGCACCGCAAGATGAAGGAAATTGCACAGGTTTGGCGGGGTTATTTGGGGAGGCGGGCCTCGGCTTCAGCCAGCCAACCACGCCGGAGTTGCTCTGGCGGGATGCTGGACATGTACGGTTTGAGGTCGAGGATGGGAGTACCGTCGAGCATGTCGAGACCACGGACGTGAAGGGCATTTTTGTCGCGGCCAAGGAGTTCGACGACGGTGAGTCCGATTGGGTTCGGGCGCCTGGGGGAACGAGTTGCAAATACCCCGTGCGGGCGATCATCAACGGGAGGTATACCAACGAGTTCGTAGCCTTCAGAGCGATCAAAGACCCAAAGAACGAACAGGTGGGAGAAGCCTTCGATGTCGGTGAGGCCGGTTTCAAATTGCGGGAGGATTTCGAGCGTGCCTTCCGCTTCGTGTTTTGCGCCCGGTCCTTTGGGAATCTGTTTGGTGCTCTGGTAGGGAGTTCGGGCGTGTCCGATGGGCCGCGGAGTAAACATGATTATTCCTCCTGAGTGTCTGCTCGATGCAATCTGCAAATCAGTTTCTCATTACTTCTTGCGCGTGTGCCCTCACGAGCTGAAGCCTGGGCGAATTTCGACACCTCGGGCCTGGAAGGCTCGCACGTTCATGGTGCAGCAACCGTTCTTGTTTCTTTCGCTTCTCTCTTACTCGTCTTTCTTTTCTGGTTCCTTGGGCAGAGGCTTCTCGATGGGTTTGCGGGGGAGCATCTGGTCGCGCATGGCAGCGTCGTAGACGAAGCTGGCTACGATTACGGAGATTTGTTTTAGATCTTCAGGCTGCAGACGATCGTACACATCCATGTTGGAGTGATGGGTGCGCGTCTCGTATTCGATGGGATCCTGGATGAACTGGAATCCCGGAATACCGACAGCGTCGAAGGAAAGATGGTCAGTGCCGCCGGTGTTGCGCATGGTGAGCGTGGTCATGCCCAGATCTTTGAAAGGCTCCATCCATGTTCTAAAGAGCGGGGCGACAGCCGCGTTCTCCTGCATATAGACACCGCGAATCTTGCCGGTGCCGTTGTCGACGTTGAAGTAGGCGGAGACTTTGGCTTGTTCTGGCTTTACAGTGACCGGCCCCGCGTCGCGCCGCAGGAGAGTCGGCATGTCTTTCATCGCAGGATCGTCGGAACGAGGGCGCGAGCCGAAGTGCTGTTCGACGTAGCCTTGCGATCCGAGGAGGCCTTCTTCTTCACCGCTCCATAGGCCGATGCGGATCGTGCGGCGGGGCTTGATGTCGAGGGCTTTCAGGATGCGGACGGCTTCCATCATGACGATGGTGCCGGCGCCGTTGTCGGTGGCGCCAGTGCCGGCGTGCCAGGAGTCGAGGTGGGCGCCGAGCATCACGATCTCATCCTTCTTATCGGTGCCAGGAATTTCGGCGATGGTGTCGTACTGCATCAGGTCATCGTCGTAGAAGGTGTTGATGACGTTCAGTTCGAGGGTGACGTCTTTCTTCTGCTGCAGCAGGCGGGCGATGCGGGTCCAGTGCTCGGACGCCATGGTGAGTTGGGGAACAGTAGTAGTTTCGCCGGGCTTGTAGGATCCGCCGGACTGAACGAAGACGGTGCCGCCGCCCGCGGTGCCGCGGCTGTGGTCGATGACGGCGAGAACTTTTTCGTCGGCGTAGAACTGGTTGAGATCCTTCTGAAACTGGCGGCGGCGAGCGAACTCCGCCATGCGGAAGGGCGGGCGCTCGCCGGGAATCTCGTATTCGGAGGTCTTGGCGAGGTCGTCGTCGCTCAGACGCTTGTAGGGAAGTTCGGTGATGGGCTTCACTTCGGCGTCGGGTCCGGTGATGACAATCATTCCGGCGAGCTTGCCGCGATATTTCGTCGAAGTCCTCTTTCTTTTCGATGTTGGCGCGGACGCATTTGCCGGTGACCACGCCGTTGGTGCCGGGAGTCCAAGCCTTGGCGTAGACGATGAGAGGAACGATGTCGGGCGTGGTCATGCGCGCGTTCACATATTGATTGGCCCATCCGCGGCCGAAAGGCCCCCAGGATTCGAGGTGCGCGTTGCTCAGGCCCGCGGCGGTGAGCTGATCGCGGGTCCACTCATTGGCGCGCTTCATGTTAGGAGATCCGGTGAGGCGTTCGCCGATGGAGTCCATGAGTCCAGTGGCGTATTCCATCACTTTGGAATTGTGGAAGCCTTCGTAGCGAATGCGGGATATAGCTTCGAGATCAATTTTTTCCTGGGACCACGCTGCGGAAACCAGCGTAAGAATCACCACGATCGAACAGACGAGTAGTCGGGACCTCTTCATGGATGAGCGCTCCTGAGTGGGAATCAACCGGGGATTATACAGTCCGAGGTGGGGTGAGACAGGGATGGAAATTGTAAAGTTATTTCAAGGTCGTGGGCAGCAATCACAGCAAAGGACGGCTTTTATGACGGGGTTTTCGCGGGTTTCTCCTCGGTCGGCAGGGCTACAGGCTCTTTCCGTTTCTCTTCGGTATCGGTCGAGAACAGCATGTAGTGGTCGAAGCTGTGTCGGCGAAAGTAGCGGTGTTTGCGAAAGTCGAAGTAGATCTCTGCAGTTTTCGGCAACCAGAGAGTCGTATTCTTCTTGGGGAAGGGCACCGGGCCATATTCCACGGTCTGGTGCTCGCTGAGCAACTGGATTTCAGGCATGGGGTTGACCATGTCCGCTTCGATGCGCACAATTTGAAACTTGTCGGAGGTAATCCACGCCCTTCCCTTGAGATCGACGGGGAAAGTTTGACCGCCGAGCGCATAGCTGTGCATTCGATTTTGCTGGTCGTGACGCTGCCGGAAATGTACCAACCAGGTGGCCTGTCCGCGCCAGTCGGCCTGTCCCTCACAATCCAAATCGAAGTCTTTTTGCATGTTGGGATGAAAGACAAGGGCTAGGGCGATGAAGCCTGTGCTGGCAATGGAGTCGGGATAACCTGCCTGCCCGGGTGTGTCGGAACGATATTCTTCGATGAAGGCAGAGCCCGGTTCGGGCTCCGACACGGTTGCGACGTAGTCGTACTTTCGCGTCTCGGTTTGAGTCGCAAAGCCAAAAGCGTCAATCGACTGATGGAATAACTGTTCGTTGGCGGCGAAGCGAGCGAGATCCCGAACGAGTTCTTGCACTCTTTTCCCCGATTGGTCGATTACTTGCGCGCTGGGGCACGTAGCGCCGGGGACTAGAGTTGGCCGAGTGTCGTCAACGTCGGGAGGCCGCCAGGTCTGAGTCGTCAGGTCAGGGTCGGGAACGGCTCCAAGTGGATCAGCGTGGGACGTGTTGATATCTGGATTCTTCGTGCCTCGATCCGCAGGAGTTACTTTTCTTGAGGTCTGCGATCAGGTTTTGGACCTGGTACACCATGGGATTCTGGGGCGAATCCTTCAGGAAGACCTCGAGTTCTTGAATAGCCTCTTGCTCGTGGCCGAGTCCGATGAGCGCCTGCGCGAGGACTAGCTCGGCGGGACTGGTAGCTGTCTTTCCATACTTCTGGCCTTTTGTGATCGCAATTTGCGCCTCGTCGCGGGCCTTACCGTAGTCCTTCTGGCCAAGATAGGCGTCCGCTAATAAGTTATGAGGCAGCCAATTGCCATCGTCGGCTAGAACGGCTTGCTCCAAGGCGGATCGAGCGGCGGGATAGTTTTCTTCTTGCAAGTCGGTTCTGCCCAGCAGAGTCAGGGCTTGCGCGTTGTGAGGGCCGAGGGATGCGGCGGCAGTCAGATAGGTTCGTGCTTGCGCATAGTCTTTCCGCTGGAAGTACAGATAACCGAGAAGAAAACTTAAGTCTGAACTGGAAGGGGCTAATTTGTAGGCGGCGTCCAAATGCTTCTGCGCTCCCGCGAGGTCGCCGACCTTCAGTTGAGAGACCGCGTGCCTGGACTTCTTTTCGCGCCTTCGCCGACATGATGCCGGGCGTGACATCGAGGTTGATCGCTGAGGGATCCCGTTGCAGCACGATGTCAATCGGCTCCGGGTGCATTGTGTTCACGACTTGCACCTCTCGGCGCGCGCTGATATATCCCAGCGCGCTTACTTCGATTTCATAGCTTCCGAACGCTGTGTCGACGAATACGCCTTCTTTATCGCCTTCAACTGTTTGGAACACACCTAAGTGATTAGCAAGATTCATGAGTTCGAGGCGGACCGGCCCTTCCATGCGAGCGCCCGCCTCCTCGGCGAACACACGGAATACGAGTACTCCTGTGCCCGGAGCAGTGTTGTAGCTCGCGATGTTTGGAATGTTGTTCGGATTTCTGGCAAGGTCGCCCGGGCCCGGGCCCTGGGGGATCTGTGCGTGAGCGTTTACGAGGAGTGCGCATCCGACGAATAGGACGGAGAGTGCGCGGGAGCAGGTGTATTCGAGGTGACTGATACGAAGCATGGGGGCCTAAGATTTCTTCTCGATGGCAGGCGGCGCTACAGGTTCTTTGCGTTTTTCTTGCGTGTCGACGGAGTACAACATGTAGTGATCGAAGCTGTGGCGACGGTAGTAGCGGTGCTTGCGGAAATCAAAATAGATTTCGGCACTTTTCGGCAACCATAGAGACGTGTTCTTGCTGGGGAATGGGATGGGCCCGTACTCGACGACCTCATGCTCACTGAGCAGCCGGATCGCTGGCATAGGGTTGACCATCTCGGATTCAATCCGCACGATTTGGAACTTGTCGGGAGTGATCCATGCTCTTCCCTTGAGGTCGACGGAATATTCCTGATCCCCGATCCTGTAGCTGTGCATGCGGTTCGGGCGGTCCTGGCGCTGGCGGAAGTGCACAAGCCAAGTGGTCTGCCCGTGCCAGTCTCCCAGGCCCTCGCAGGTCATGGTGAAGTTGTCGCGCATGTCAGGATGGAAGACGAGTGCCAGAGCGGCGAATCCCGTACTGGCAATGTGGTCTGGATATTCAGCCGGGGTAATTTTGTCGGTGCGGTATTCATCAACGGAAAGGAATCCCGGTTGAGGTTCTGAGATGGATGCGACATAGTTGTACTTGCGGGTCTCCGTGCGAATCGGAATTCCGTACTGGTCGAGGGACTGATGGAATAGATCCTCGACCGCAGCGAAGCGTGCTACATCTTCAACCAGTTCCTGAACTCTTCTGCCGGACTCTGCAAGGACCTGTCCCGATGGGCACTCGACTCCGGGTACGATGCTCAGCTTGACCTCGTCGATTCCGGGGGGCATCCACGGTTTCAAGGAAAGACTCGGTGCAGCCAGCGCCTCCAAGGGATCGACGCCGGTAAGACGAGCCTGGGTCGTCGGAGTGGCGTCGGGTGAAGCCGGAGGGGACGGGTGGTCCTGGATCTCGGTGATCAGGCTGCGAACCTGAGGCGCCAGCGGATGTTTCGGCGATTCCTCCAGAAACAGATTCAGAGCCTGAATTCCCTCTTGATCGTGACCGAGGTTTACGAGGGCCTGACCGAGGACGAGTTGAGCCGGGCTAGCAGTAGTCTTGCCTTTGGCAATCGCGATCTGCGCCTGGTCGCGTGCTTTGTCATAGTCCTGCTGGTGAAGGTAGGTGTCGGCCAGAAGATTGTGTGGAATCCAGTTTTCATCGTCAGCCAGCACGGCTTGCTCCAGCGCTGATCGTGCTGCCGGGTAATCTTTGCGTTCGAGGCCCGTCCTGCCAAGGAGCGTGAGGGCTTGAGCGTTGTGAGGGTTTAGGTTCACTGCAGTCCCGAGGAAAGTACTGGCCTGCGCAAGATCGTTCTTTTGAAAATATAAATATCCGAGAAGGAAGTTCAGTTCGGCGCTGGCGGGCGCGAGTTTATAAGCATCGTTGAGATGCTTCTGCGCTTCGTCGAGCTTTCCTGACTTGAGGGCCGAGACCGCGTGCTTGGTTTGTTTCCTGGCTTTTGGCGACATCACCGCGTCGGACACATCGAGACGGATTGCATCGGGATCGCGACGGAGGACGATGTCGACCACTGAAGGTACGAGCGTGTTTGTGACGTGAAGTTCTTTCTGAGCGCTAAGGTAACCGACGGCGCTCACTTCAAGGTCGTAACTTCCGAAGGGGATGCTGGTGAAGACTGCCCGCGACGTATCCTGAGTTGTCTGCCATGTAGAAGTCTGACTGGTGTGGTTCGTGAGCCGCAACAACGCCTGACGATCCAAATGAACGCCACTGCGCTCGGCAGAAACGGAGAATACGAGTACTCCGGTGCCGGGGGTCGTATCGTAGACTTCGAAGAACTGGATCGGCCGCGGGTCGATGACACTGCCACTCTGGGCGATCGCGGTGTTGACGACCAAACAGGCGAGGACGGGAAGGACGCAGAAGAGCCGCGCGATACGGAGCAACGCCAGGGCGCGACGGAACGGCATAAACGAACCTGCTGAAGTGTGGCACAAGGGTATCCACGGGTCAAACGGGATTTCTACCAGTCTGTTTTCTAGGCCTGAGCACCGGGTGATCAGGGTGGCGTGGTGGATTTTTCCTGAGGTGCGTGGGTTTCGTTGCCCTCGGATTTCTGTCCTTTTTCGGCAGGTTTGTCGTCCTCGTCGTCATTGTTTTTGATGATGTACTGCACGATGAGGGAGATGCGGCGGTTGGAGGGGTCGAGTGGGTCGTCGGGCTTGCGGAGACGCTGGTCGGCAAATCCGCGGACTTGAGTTACCTGGTCGGGTCGGATTCCGTTGGACTGCATGACGCGACGGGCGGCGTTGGCACGATCGGAGGAGAGTTCCCAGTTACCGTAGGTTGCGGATGGCGCGTAGGGTTTGGAATCGGTGTGACCTTCGATGGAGATCTTGTTGGGGAGTTGTGCCCAATTCCTGCGCGAGAGTGATGAGCATCTCGCTGCCATCCCCATTCAGTTTAGCGCGGCCGGTGTCGAAGAAGGTGCCGCTGGCCGATTCCGATAATTCGATACGAAGGCCTTCCGCGGTGACCGTCATTTCGATGTGGCTCTTCAATTTTTCAAAGTCTGCCATCTGTTTCATGGCCATCTGAAGTTGTTCTTTGAGCTTCGGCATGTTGTCGCGCGTGAGGGTGAAGTTTTCTCCCGCTCCGACCATGTTCGAGCCGACTTTTTTGGATGTTCCGGTGGGATCTTTGAAATATCCGCCAACGGCTTCCTGCACCTGTTTGCTGGAGTTGAGCAACCAGAGCACGATGAAGAGCGCCATCATGGCGGTGACGAAATCGGCGTAGGCGACCTTCCAGGCGCCACCGTGGTGGCCGCCGTGGCCGCCTTTCTTTTTCAGGATGATGATAGGGCGGGTTTTGTCCATGTTCTCTTGGGAGGAGCGAGGTGGTTACGACGACGCGGCGGCTGCCTCCGCCGCGGGTTCAGCCGCCGGTTCCGCCTCCCCTCCTTTATTACGGCAAGCTTTTTCCAACTCCTGAAAGGAAGGCCGCACATGGCCGGGGACGGCGCGCCGCGCCATTTCGACGGCCATGATGGGGGCAGTTCCTTTCAGGAAAGAGACCATCAGAACCCGCATCACGTAGAGGAAGGCGTGTTCTTCTTCGGCAGCTTTGGTCATGTTCGCGGCGATGGGCCCAACCAATCCGTAGCACAGCAGAATGCCAAGAAAAGTTCCGACGAGGGCGGCGGCGACCTTGTTTCCGATTTCTTCCGGCGGTCCACCGAGGGCACCCATGGTGATGACGACGCCGAGAACCGCGGCGACAATTCCGAGGCCGGGCAGGGAATCGGCCATGGTGCTGAGGGCGGCGGTAGGCGCGGCGGAGTCCTGATGGTGAACCTCGAGATCGAGGTCGAGCATTTGGTCGAGATCGAAGGCATCGACACCGGTGATGGCCATGCGCAGGGAGTCACAGACGAAATCTCGGACGTGATGATTCTTGAGGAACGCCGGGTTCTTGGAAAAAGCCGGGCTCTTTTCGGGATCTTCCACGTCGGACTCGAGAGCCATCAGTCCATCTTTGCGGGCTTTGTTGAGAAGGTCATACATCATCTTCAAGGTGTCGATATAGGTCTGCTTGCCGAACTTGGAACCGCCGAATACTCCGCCGATCCCGCCACCGATTTTCTTGAGGATGTGAAGCGGGTTGGCGACAAGAAGCGTACCCACAGCGGCGCCGCCAATGATGATAAGTTCAGCCGGCTGGATGAGGACTCGGAGATTGCCGTGCTCCATGAGGTAGCCAGCCACCACACATCCGAAGACGATGACGATACCGATAATGGCAAACATGGCTAACTCCCGCACGATCTGTTCGAAGATGAGCCGCTGACCATGGAGGCAGCTTGGGCCCGCCACGCCGAAGCAGCCTCCAGTGATTTCATAGCCCGCTCCATGAGGGTTTCGACGGTGTCATCGGGCTGCGCGGACGCTTCGCCGATGGAGATGGGCACAGAGCGACGTTCTCCCCACCACTCGATGCCGTCCCCGGCCAGCATGCGGCGAACCCGTTCGCGGACGGAGCAGAGCGTTTCGGAGCGGCAGCCATTCAAGATCACGAGGAACAGATCGTCGCTCCAGCGTCCGACATAGTCCGTGGTCCACAGGGTGCTTTCCAGGGAACGCGCTACTACGCGCAGTAACGAGGAAGCAGCCTCAGGACCAAGGCTGGCACGGAAATGAGGCAAGCCTTCGAGACGCAGGCAGAGCACGCCGAATGGGACTTGTACCTCGACGAATGTGGCCAGCGTGTGGAGCATGTGAGAGTGCATGACCGCGTGGCTGGCGACGTGAGTGACCTCATCGATACAGCCGGGAAGCGTCAGAGAGTTATCGCGAGGCCCAAGGTTCGCAGACGACTGCAGATCCTCAAAAACTTCAGCAGCGCCGATGATGGATCCACGCTGGTTGTGGACAGGAACGGCGCGGATGCGGACCGGAATTTCATATCCGGCTTTGTGATGTACAAAACCAACAGCCTCCGCAGGGTGCGAGGTCTTGATGGCGCGGGCGACGGGACAATCTTCCTTGCAGAATTCACATCCTGGCTGATCGCAGTGCAAGAGAGGTTCCGAGACGCACGAGTGACCGATGACTTCGTGGCGCAGGTGGCCGCTGATGCGCTCGGCGCCATCGCTCCAGAAGACGATCTTCTTTTGCGTGTCAACCACGCACAGTCCGGCAGGCAGGTTCTCGAGGATGCTGCGACAGACGTCGGAGTCGTGGAACGAAGACATGATTGGTCGAGGGATGATCCCTGACTATTGGGTTATCGGCGAAATCCACAGTTCCTTCAGGGATCGAGTAGGCGGATTTAGGGCCGAATTCCACGAAATTTCGACTTTTCAGACAGATAGAAGGAGGTCGCGTTTAAGGCGCGTATGGCACGGAAGTGCCATGGCCGGGAATTTGCCAGCATTCTATTTTCTTGAGTGAGCAGTTCTGGGGGAGGGCTGCCCGGGCGCCCCGGACTCGAAAGAGTTCAGGGCGCTCGTTATTTTTGCGAGTCTTTCTAGCGGTTATCCTTAGCCGCTCGCCAATTTAGCTGTGCTCGGGCCGTTTCATCAACTTACTTCTATGCGGACGAATCCTTCCTTGATTGCAATCTGCAGCGTAGAGATGCGCGCTGGGAAATCGCGTTCGAATTAATTCGTCGAGATGGTGAAGTTGACCGTGATCTTGGCCTGGGTTTCTACGGCGTCGGCGCCCAGATAGTGCGGTTTGAAATGCCACTGCTTCACCGCTTCCTGCGCAGCGGTGGCCAGGATGGGTGGGCCGCTGAGCACGCGAAGATCCTGAATGAGACCGTCGCGGCCGATAAGCGCCTGCAGAATCACGGAACCTTCCACTTTCATTTGGCGAGCAAGGAGAGGATAGCCTGGCTGAACTGGACGGCTGACGATCTCGGCAGTGTCGGCGGAGATTTGCACGTGCTCGGCGGCGTTGGTGGCGACGGTTGCCTCCGGAGCGACGGAATCAGTGGGCGCTTCGGCCACTTGCTCGGTCGGTGATTCGGGCTGGAGATCGACGCGCACGGAGTTAGAGCCGGGGTGAATGGTGTGGTGGACGTTTCCGGCGACGACTTCAACTTCGAGCGGTGGGAGCACCGTTCTGGTAGCGGTAGCGGTCATGGGAGCGGACTCATCTGCGGGAGTGGGAGGAGCCTGCGTCGGGACCGATTGCGTTTTTGAGCGCTGCGCCTTCTTGTGAGGCGGTGATACGGGTTTAGCCGCAACTGCCTCGGTGGCGGAGATGGCCGCTGAGGCCTGCTGGGGCTCCGGTTGTGGCTGTGCTTGATCGAGCACTTCCTGCGTGCCGGGGAACCAGAAATCCCGGTCGTGGTAGAGAACTCCGCCCAAGGCAATCAGGAGCAGAGTGAGAGCGGCGACCATCGTGCGCCGCTGTTTCGGCTCCTCAGGGCCACGCGCGAGCTGGCCTGTCAGCAGGCGATGGTGGGTCCTCGAGACGAGCGTTTTCAGTTCGAGCATGCAGGGGTCGAACTCCAGGAAAGTTGTAAGGATAGTATGCGCCGAAAGCCAGTGAAAAGGCCAGTCTCAGCGAGGAGTTGGAGCACTGGGATCTCTCGCCAGCCCGGACAGCCGACGCATCGTGGTATCGTGGCCGTAACTTTTGCGAGCCTCTTGAATCCCATGATGGGTAAGTTCTGAGCGGTGGGAGGGGTATGGAATCGGAAAACGACAAACCAACTGAGGGCGAACCGTCTAGCGATCTGAAGCCGGTCGGACCGGAGGTTGCAGAGCGAGCGGCAGTGGAGTCGAGAGTTGCTCAATCGAGTCCTGTGGAGGGAAAGCCTGCGCGTGTAGCGATGAGTGAGCGCAGGTTCGGACAGGCGTCGCGACGGGAGTTGCTGAAGGTTCTGCCCGTTTTGGCGTTAGGGGCATTTGCCATTCCGCGGGTTCAGGATTCGCTACTCAAGAAGGGGCTGAGATTCCATGATTGGGCGTCGGCGCGCTTGTTTCGGCGGGGGCATCTGGCGCCGACCTTCGCGGATGCGGACGTGACGCCGTTCGAGAAGTTTCCGATCAACGGGTATGACGTGGATGATCCGGGCGTGATTGTTGAGAACTGGAGGTTGAGCGTGAGTGGTGTGGTGCAGAAGCCCGGGGACTACAAGTTGGAGCAGATTCAAACACTACCGCGGGTGCGGCAGAATACGCGGCATATTTGTGTCGAGGGATGGGACGTGATTGGGAGGTTTGGGGGCGTGCGCCTGTCCGATTTTCTGACTATGATCGGCGCCGATACTTCGGCGCGATTTCTGACTGTGGGTTGCGCGGATGATTATTATGAATCACTCGATATGGCGACGGCGCTGCATCCGCAGACGCTGCTTTGTTACGAGATGTACGACCAGCCGTTGACGCGAAAGCATGGGGCGCCCCTGCGGTTGAATATCCCGACCAAGGTTGGGTACAAGCAGGCGAAGTATCTGACCGATCTGAAAGTCACCAATGTGCTGGACAAGGTTGGGTACTGGGAGGATCAGGGGTACTCGGAGTTTTACGGATTGTGAAAAGAAGGTTTCAATGTTTCAAGGTTTCGAAGGTTTCAAAGATGCAATGCGATTTTGGTCGAACCTTAACACGTCGAAACCTTGAAACCTTAACACGTCGAAACCTTGAGACCTTAGAGTTTGGGGGGGCGCATGAGCGGTGCTGTGGTCGAGATTACCAGGACGAACGTCGACGAAAGCGAGACGGTTGCGCGGGCGGCGTATGAGCATCCGCTGCTGGTGCGGGTGTGCCATTGGGTGAATGCGATTTCTTTGTTCGTGATGGTGGGGAGCGGGCTGCAGATTTTTCGGGCGTTCCCCAGTTTCGGAGCGAAGATTCCGCAGAAGGATTTGTTGAACTGGCCGAAGGCGTTCGCAATCGGCGGGTGGCTGGGCGGAGCGCTGCAATGGCACCTGACATTTATGTGGATTTATATCGCGACCGGCGTGATCTATCTCGGGTATCAGGTTTTCAGCGGGAATTACCGGCAGGTCTTGTTCACGCGTCGGGATATTCCTGGTGTGTGGCCGATGGTGCGGCATTATTTCTTTTTTGGACCGAAGCCTGCGCAGCACGAAGCGTACAACCCGCTGCAGAAGTACGCTTATACGACCGCGATCGGACTTGGAGTGCTGTCGGTTTTGACCGGACTGGCGGTGTGGAAGCCGGTGCAGTTTTCGTGGCTGGCTTGGCTGATGGGCGGATTTCATTGGGCGCGGCTATGGCATTTCCTGGTGATGTGGGCGATTTTGGGGTTTGTGTTCGGACATCTGGTGATGGTGCTTTTGCATGGATGGAATAACTTTGTTTCCATGCTGACGGGTTGGAAAAAAGATCCGGAGTACTGAGAAACTTCGCTGACGAGCGGACGCGACGAGATGGCCGAACCGAATGTGGTCCTGAACAATCCGGGCACGACGCGTGAGCAGGATTTGATCGCGCGGGTGCAGCGCGGACAAAACGAATTGTTCTATGAGTTGGTGAGGCCCTATGAGCGGCGCGTGTACGGCGCGGCGCTGGCGATTCTACGGAACGAGACCGACGCGGAGGATGTAGCGCAGGAGGCGATGCTGAAGGCGTTTGCCAACATCCGGCAGTTTCGCGCCGAGGCTCGTTTCAGTACCTGGCTGATTCAGATCACGGTGAATGAGGCGTTGATGCGGCGGCGTCGGGAACGAACGGTCGTGATGGAGGGTATCGACGAGCGGCGCGACGAGGAGAGCGACTATGCTCCGCGTGACTTTGCCGACTGGAGGGAGATTCCATCGGAGGCGCTGGAGCGCAAGGAAGTCCGGGAGAAGTTG
The DNA here is from genome assembly GCA_963788555.1 of uncultured Acidobacteriaceae bacterium. Lineage (GTDB taxonomy): Bacteria > Acidobacteriota > Terriglobia > Terriglobales > Acidobacteriaceae > Sulfotelmatobacter. The sequence goes on from CAWBHM010000015.1 coordinate 526,066, forward strand.
GCGTCGGCTTTGGCGACGCTCGATCGCAAGTACCGGGAAGTTTTCGTGCTGCGCGATATGGAGCAATTGAACATTCAGGAAACGGCTGAGGCGCTGGGCATTTCCGTCGCTTCGGTGAAGACGCGTCTGCTGCGGGCCCGGCTGATGTTGCGCGACCTTCTGGCCGCCGGATGGAAGCAAGGCTGGTTCAGCCGATTGCCATTCGAGAAGGGAAGCAAGCCATGGTAGACAGAGAAGTCGTGAACTGCGAACGGGTATGGCACGAGATCTCGAATTACCTCGAGGGCGACGTAGGTGCGGCGCTGCGGTCTGCGATGGACGAACATTTCCAGACGTGCAAACGATGCATGTCGGTGCTGGAAGGTACGCGGAATGTAGTTCGGTTGTATGGCGACGAGCGGATGATTGAGGTGCCGTCGGGGTTTGGACGGCGGTTGGAAAGAAGGCTGGCGCAGAGTGCGCGGGTGAATAGCCGTCGATGGTCGACCTGGTCCGCATGGCTGGTCCCGGTGGCGGCGTTGTTGTTGTTTGCTGGCGGGCTCCGAGTCGCGAATTCGTCGACGGCGACGCCGCAGCTGAAGTCCAAACATGCGCAGCCGGGACAGGGAATCCCCCCTGATATGCAGGTGGTGGTTACGGCGGATGCCAAAGTATTCCACGTGGCCGGCTGCGGAGTGATTCATAACAAAGACACGGAGCGAACGATGACTGCGAAAGAGGCGATGCAGCAAGGGTATGTTCCGTGCCTGCGGTGCATGCGCGAATACTTGTATACGGCGAGCGCGGGGCATATTGCTTTGGAGTCGGAGGCTGAGGTGGATTCAGATGTGGACGAAGAAAGTGTGCGCAGCCGCGGGCGGTGACTGAGTTTCGGAGTTGCGTAAGACAAATCAAAAATAGCCAGTCCCCGGGTAGTCTCTTTTGTGCCGCTACTCGTGCCGCAACGCCTCAATCGGATCCATCCTCGAGGCCCGAAACGCCGGAATCATCCCGCTCACCAGTCCCACGAAACCCAGAATCAGTGTCGACGCGATCAGCGTTCCCGGCGCAATGATCAACCGAATGTCCCCGGCCTCGCCATTCTTCGCAAACGCGCTATACAACGTGAGCCTCCCCACCGACAGCGCAACCCCGTAGGCCAGTATCACTCCCAGCACACCGCCAATAAAAGTGATCGCCAGAGCCTCGGCAAGGAACTGCAGCAGGATGTACCGCCGCGGAGCCCCCAGCGCCTTCTGTACGCCGATCTCCCGCGTGCGTTGCGTGACCGACACCAGCATGATATTCATCAGCCCTACGCCGCCAATGCCGAGCGTCAGTGTCCCAATGAATCCCATCAGAATCTTCAACCCGATCGTTATGATCTCGAACTGATGCACCTGCATCATCAGGTTGAATACCTCCACCGCCTGCCGGTCGCTCTGGTTGAACTTGTGCTGCGTCGCCATGATCGAGCGCACCGCTTGTTCCAGGCTCTCGTACTCCGGCGTTTGGTAGGTGAACCAGATCGTGTCGAGGTAGTGGGTGCTCTTGATATCGCTCATCGTGCTGAAGGGAACGTAGATCACACGATTAATATCGTCATTTCCCTCCTGCATCTTGGCCTGCAGTACTCCGACAATCTCGAAGCTGAGGCCGTTCACCCGAATGTGTTCCCCCACCGCGTTCCGTCCAGAGAACAGTTTCTCCTTTGCTTCCGATCCGATCACCGCCACGCGGGCCCGTTGAATCTCGTCTTCCGCATTGTAGAATCGCCCCTGCTCTATCTTGAGGGCGCGAACGTCGAGAACATTCGGATAATTGCCGGTGACGGCCCAGGTGAAGACTCTGGTGTCGTACTGAATGCTGGTCTGCTTGCTGACCTCAGGGGTGATATGAGTGATCTGCGGCAGGTTCGACGTAAGGGCGTCTACATCATCCTGCGTGAAGCGGACGACCGCGCCCGCTTTCTGCCCACCGGCCTGCATCGAAGTACGTCCCGGCACCACGATGACGAGCTTGGTGCCGAAGTTGGCAAAGATGTTCGCGCACGCCTGCCCAAAGCCATCGCCATAAGCAAGCAACATCACTACGGTGGCGATCCCCCAGGCCATTCCCAGCATGGTGAGCGCAGTGCGCCGGCGATTGTGCCGCATCGCCCCGTAGGCTTCCTGGAACAGATCATGGAACATAGAGGACCTTCTAGAATCCCTCTTGCCGGAGGGCTTCTACCGGCTGCAACATCGCCGCCTTGCGCGCGGGATAGAGACCCGCTATCACTCCCGCCAGCGTCAAGCTGCCGATCGCCAGAAAGGCGGACATCGGAACCAGTTTCGGCGGATCGAATCCGCCCGGCCCTTGTATGTTTCCCATCAGCGCCATCAATCCACCCGCCATCCCCATGCCGATTACCCCGCTGCCTAGGGTAAGAAGCAATCCTTCCAGGAAGAAGTGAAACAGAATGCTGCGGTTCGTTGCCCCCAGCGCCTTCCGCAATCCAATCTCATGCGTGCGCTCCGTGACCGCGACCAGCATGATATTGATGACCCCGATCGCTCCCAGGGCCAGCGTGACCATTCCCACCGCTCCCAGAAACATGTTCATCACGTCGAAAATCGTTCCCACCATCTTTGATTCCTGGATGGAATCCCATCCGTCAAACGCGTTTTCGTCGCTGGCATCGAAATCGTGATTGCGGGCAATGATCTTGTGGACGTCTTCCTCCGCCAGTGCATGCTCCGCCGTCACGCGGGGCTGGTATTCGATATAGGAAATCGAGTTCTGGTGGCCCTGTCCCTTCAGCGGGAAGTTCTCTGCCATCACGGTGAAAGGAATGTAGCCACGCATATTCAGCCAGGTGTTGTCGCCGCGCCCCAGATGCGGCATGCTGCCAATCACTTCGAACCTTATGCCGTTGATCAGGATGAACGCGCCCACCGATGGGCGGCCGGGGAACAAATTCTTCAGAAGCTCGTTGCCGAGGACGATCACATTGCGTTTCTGCGACTCGTCCATCTCGTTGAGCCAGCGTCCCTCCTTGAGCGGCAGATAGCTGATCTCATTCAACTGAGGTTCTGCGCCCAGGATTTCGACCCCTGCCGTCGCGAATTCGCTGACCTGATGCAGGTCGCCGCGAGAGATTAGCGGACACGCATTCCCCACATGCGGCGCCTGTGTACGTACGTCCACGTAATCCTGATAGGTAAGAAGATAAGGACGGGCGGAGGTCATGCTGCCCTTGACCGCGGGCGCACGTCCGGGAAACAGAAACATGATGTTCCTGCCGAACTCGGCCAGTTCTCGCTTGTTGCCCGAGCGGAACCCTTCACCCACGCCCACGAGCAGAAGCAGAGATCCCACGCCCCAGGCAATCCCGAACATCGTCAGAAATGAGCGCAGCTTATGCGCCCACAGATTGCGGAAGATCTGCGCGAAGATGTCTAGAATCGTGCGCATAATAAAGAAGACGGTGGAACTCTTCGATTGTTACATGACTGCCAAACTAAATTTACAGACAAAGACAAATTGGAGAGCCCGCCGCTTTAGCGTTCCCCGGCGTCAACTTTGGAGTGTGATGCCGGTATAGCTTGGGAGGGTGGTATGCCCTCATGCCTTATAGACACCGCACGCCCACTTCCGACCATGTGCCGAGGGCCTCGCCGCCGAACCGCCCCCAACCACCCAAGTCAACCTCTGCACCGGCACCAAGCTACCCCGAATACTGGTTTATGAGATAGCCTCTAGATTCGCGTGAAGATCCTTTACGTCTCACAATATTTCCCGCCCGAGATGGGTGCGCCCGCCGCCCGCGCCTCCGAACTCGCGCGCCACTGGGCGCAGGCCGGACACCAGGTTTCCGTGCTGACCGGGTTTCCCAATCATCCGACCGGAGTTGTTCCGCCGGAATGGCGCGCCCGGCTGCGACGGCTCACCTACAACGAACGGATCGACCAGAAACAATCGGGCGGGGTGGATGTCTTTCGCACCTGGCTCTGGCCCCTGCCGAACCGCAAGGCGCATGAGCGCATGCGAAACTACGCATCCTTCTGTCTCTCGGCTGCACTGCGCGGCATGACCATCCCGCGTCCCGACGTGGTCATTGCCTCGTCGCCCCAACTCCTGGTCGGCCTGTCGGGATGGTGGATCGCCTACTCCCGCCAAATTCCATTTGTCTTCGAAGTCCGGGACCTCTGGCCGGAATCGCTAACCGCGGTCGGCGTCGGGAATGAGGATTCGCTGTTGCACCATATGCTAGGGAGCGTGGCAAAGTTCCTCTACCAGCGCGCGGACCGCATCGTCGTCGTGACCCCGGCGTTCAAGGAACATCTCATTCGACGTTGGCGCGTTCCCGTCAGAAAAAGTAGCGGTGGTCGAAAACGGGGTTGAGACGGATCTCTTTGCCCCAGCTACCCCGTCGGCCAACGATGCCCTCCGGCGGGAGCTTGGCGCGGAAGGAAAGTTCCTGGTCTGCTACATCGGCACGATGGGCATGGCCCATGGCCTGGAAACCCTGCTGGATGCTGCCGACCAGCTGCAGCGCCAAAATTCGACCGCGCACTTTCTTCTCGTAGGCGAAGGCGCGGAAAAAGCGCGCATCAAAGCCCTCGCTCAATCCCGAGCGCTAAACAATGTCCACTTTCTCGATCAGCAACCGCGCGAGAAAATCCCCGCATTCATCTCCGCGTCCGATGCTTGTCTCGTGCTTCTGAAGAAAACCGATGTCTTCAAAACCGTCATTCCCACCAAGATGCTGGAGTTCATGTCCTGCTCTCGCCCGGTCATCCTTGGGGTGGACGGCCAGGCGCGGGAAATCGTCGAGGAGGCCGGAGCCGGCCTTGTAATTGAGCCGGAAAATTCCGGCGCGCTTGTGAAAGCCATCCATCAGCTGTCGGCAAGTCCCGAACTCGGCCGCGCACTCGGGCAAAAGGGAAGGGAATACATGCTGCAAAATTTCTCTCGCGTCCATACCGCGGAGAAGTACATCGACGTCCTGCAGACGCTGCTCCGCCAGCCGTAAACTGCCGGCGCCGATCTCAGATGTTGAAGCTTACGGATGCACGGCGTAGATCGAAACCGCCGTTGCCATTCCCAGTGCCGCCTCGGCAGTCCTCGCCGCCGCAATCTTGGCTGCGCTGACAGGAATGAAAAGAATATCGTCCGCCTGCAGGGTCACGTCGGGAGACTTAGCCTCCAGCATCTTCTTGATTTCAAGCTTCGTCTCCATCATCCCCGTTGGGCCTTTGCGAATGATGCGGGCAGCGCCCAACTTCGCAGTCCGATTCGTACCGCCCGCCAGAGCCAGTGCCTGAAGCACCGTTAGCGAGCCATTGTCCACCAGTAGGCCGCTCGGACGGCCAACGTCACCCACTACGTAAATAATGGGTGCCCGCGGCACGCTGATCGTATCCCCCGGCATGATGTCGATATTTCCGCTAAGGTCGTCGGCCAGGTTCCTCGGAAGATCGACCCGAATTGGGTCCGGCTGGCTCCGTCGAATGACCGCGATCTTGCGCGACGCGGATGCGCTGAACCCACCTGCTTGGGAAATGATCTCGTAAAGCTTGTGATCCGCCACATTCGGATAGATACCCGGCTTGGCAACCTCGCCGATTACCGTAACTCCTTGGGAGTTCGCTTCGTCTACAAAGATGGTTACATGCGGACTGCGCACGAATCCCCCATCCACGAGCCGTTTCTCAATGAGCGTTTGTGCTTCTTCCTGCGTGAGTCCCGACACATGGACATAATCGATCAAGGGAAGGTAAACGTCGCCTGAGTTGCTGACTCGTACCTTGCTGGCCAGTTCCGGGACGTTATAGACGCTGACTTCAAGCAAATCCCCAGGGCCCAGTTTCACCAGCGCCGATGGATCGGGAGAATCCTTTGGCGCATCTTGCGTCGTTGTTGTTATGCCGGACGCACTCGTTGCCGCCTGCGACAACGGTTGAGCCGCGGGTTCAGCGGCGGGTTGAGACGGAGGAAGCTCAGCCGGCGAGTTGTTGCTCTGACCACTCGGCGTTCCGCCCGCAGGCTGCTGGCCTGTGGCACCGCTCACGACCAAAAGGAATGCAGCTAGCACGAGGAAGATCACGCGGTCGCGGCCCGTGAACTTCGAAACGCCCGACTCCATCACAAGTCCCTTGAAGTAATAAGTGAGAATTGAAAAGCAGTTTAGCACAGCAGTGCGGGTTGCGCCCGCGCTATCTACCACAACCCGGATGAGTTTTCCACAGCTTTTTGATCCCCCATGATTGAAAGTCCCATTACGGTACTGCTACAGTCGAGAGCACCCACAACGTCAGCAGGAATCTGTTCACTAACTATTAACCGCGGGTCATTGCTGCAATACTTTTAGAAAATGCGTTGAGCGGACGTACGATCTTGCATGTCTGCTTGCCGAAGGTGGCATAGTTGACGGGCATTTTCCTCGGGACTTTTGTATTTGCGTTGTTGTCCGCGTTCGTACTGACGCGGTACGTGCGTGACTTCGCTACCGCCCACGGTTGGGTCGCCGCTCCCAACCAGGAACGCCATCTCCACTCCAACCCTCTTCCTCGCTTGGGTGGAGTCGCTATTTTCCTTTCCTTTTCGTGCTGCATGGCCGCTGCTGCGCTGTGGGCCATGCATAGTCCCCGATTCCACTCGACCTTTTCCTTGAAGACGCTCGCATCGATTCTCGCGCCGGCTTCGCTCGTTTTTCTCCTGGGTGTTTACGACGACATCCACGGCGTCGGTCCTTATTTCAAGTTCTCGGTGCAGGGTGTGGCCGCAACGATGCTTTTCATGGGCGGCCTGCGGATCGTCAATATTCCAGTGATTTTCGGCGATCACACTCTGCCTTGGTTTGTTGGCCTGCCACTTACGGTTCTATGGGTGCTGGCCATTACGAATGCGTTTAATCTCATCGATGGTCTCGATGGCCTTGCCGCAGGCTCCGCCCTATTTTCCACGCTCGTCGCATTCGTCGTCGCTCTGCTTAACGGTCCTTCCCTGGTAACGGTGATGACGCTCGCACTGGCGGGCGCGATTCTCGGCTTCCTGCGTTTCAATTTCAATCCCGCAACCATCTTCCTCGGCGATTCCGGCAGCCTCTTCATCGGATTTGTGTTGAGCGCGCTCGCGCTCCACGGAGCGCAAAAGGCTCCAACAATTGTTGCCGTCGCCATCCCCGTCGTTTCTTTCGGCCTGCCGATTCTCGAGACCTCGCTGTCCATCCTCCGCCGCTTAATCAGCGGACGCCCGGTCTTCACCGCCGACCGCGAGCATATTCACCACAAGCTGCTGCAACACGGCATGACGCACCGTCAGGTTGTGATTCTTCTCTATGGCGTCTCCGCCGTCTTCGCCATGCTGAGCTTGTTCCTGCTCTGGCCCACGGGAAGCTCACTTGGTCTGGTTCTGGCGGTGCTAGGAATTGGAATTTGGATCGGTGTGCAGCATCTGGGCTACCTGGAGTTTGGAGAATTGGCGCGCGTCGCTCATCGCACCTTCGACCAGCCTCAGATCTTCGTGAACAATCTGGCGATCCGTCGCGCTATCGAGGAACTCAAAGTCGCTCGGGATTACGAACAGGTTCGGCGGATTCTCACCGCAGCCTTTGGCAGCAACGACTTTGACAGCTTCGAACTGAAGCTGAATCAGTTGATCCCGGAGCCCGTTTCGTTTGAGACGAGCGATCCGCCTTTGGCGCGTCGCGGAGGAAATTCATTCCGGTGGAGTAAAGCCTCGACGCCGAAAGTGCTCGATCCTTCATCTATGTGGACCGTCGCTTTGAACCTGCTGAGTTCAGCCAACCGGCACTGCGGAACGCTGACCGTGCACCGCATCTATTCGACGCGCGACCTGCAACTCGACATCAATCTGCTGACGTCGGCCTTCCCAACGGCGCTCGCCGATGCTCTCGACCGCACGCTTGCTCATCAGGCACAAATTATTGCGATCCCCGAGCAGGACTCTTCACTGATTGCCGCTCAAGCAGGATAGTAGACAGAATTAATAAGAGGAATAGACGGCAGCTGAATAGCTGGAAGGGTATCGATCGCGCGACGGACGAGGACGTGCTAGTGCACACCAAACCGGGCGAGCCATACGCAATAGGTGCGCGGCCTTCGAACGAAGAGTTCAGGGGAGAGCGTTTCTGTTTACAGCTTGGCGCTGGCGTAGGAGTTGATTTCGCAGTTCAAGCAAACTTCTTCAAAAGCAGGTGCTGTCCATTCCATGATTTCCCCCAGTCAATCGTTCTGCGGGTGGACCGCGAACGTTTCGCTAGCATAGCCGACCCCTAGCCTGAAATCAATACTCCCGACAAAAATAAAGCGTCACAACCGCCCTACTCAAGGCTTTTGGGCTCAGCAGAATAGAATGTTTGCAAGATTCTGCATACTTTCGAACCCATGTGTGGTTTTAAGCCTCTTTTTCCACACGGGGAACCACTGCCGTCACTTTCTCGACCTTCGCTCTCTGTTTACCTTCGTTGCACCGTGATAGAAGCGAGGATTCAGCAATCATGTTTGGCAAGACTGTGTATGGCACGACATTCAAGGACGTTAATTTTGTCCCTCTGCAGTCCGCCACATTCTGCGTCCAGTGTGAGCTGATCAGTACCAACAGCAAGCCCTACTGCCTGGCGTGTGGAAGTCACGCCTTGCTCGGACTGTCTCGCGTGCTGGGTGGATCGCTGCGCAATCAGCAGACCGCGCACCTCATCACCGACATGGAGCTCAACAACCTCGTCCGCGATCTGCTCCGCACCGTACCGGATCCGGACGTTGTCAGCATGGCCGACCACACTCGCATGCCTTCGCTGGCGCATGCGCAGCCAGCTTCGCGTCGCCAACGCTGCGCATCCTGCGTCCGGCTTCCGTGCGGTGTCTTCGCCGGAAGAAATGGAGATTCACCCCGCCGAACTGGATCTGGAGCCCGCCATCAGCGCGATCACCGAACGCGCCCAGCACTTGACTGGAGCCACCGGGGCCGCCATCGCTCTCCGCGCCGGGGACGAAATTGTCTGCCGCGCCCGCGCCGGAAGAACCGCTCCCGACCTCGGCGTTCGCCTGCAAACCGACGCCGGCATCTCCGCCGAGGCTGTGCGCTCCGGAGAAATCATGCTCTGTCACGATGCCGAGCGTAACCCACGTGTGGACCTGGCCAGCTGCCGCCGCCTCGGCGTCCGCTCAATCCTGGTTTCGCCATTGCGTCATTACCGCCGCACTCTGGGTGTGTTTGAAGTGCTCTCTTCGTCTCCCGGAGCCTTCGACGATAGCGACGTAGCCACTATGCAGCTGCTTTCCAGCATGATGGTCGCCGCGATCTCTCGTATCTCCAGCCTGCACCAAGCCCAGGTAATTCGCAAAGCGGGCTAGCCCCTTGTCGGATCCGTACCCACAGCATGGCTTTTAGCGATGCGGTCGCTTCAGCGATCGATTGGTGCGCGATTCCTTCGTTTGGGTATACCCGCCGGAATACATGATTCCCTGTATTGGACCCTGATTCATCGGACGATAGTCTCGGTAGGTGCTCTAAGGTCCTCTGCACCGCTGAATAGTGGTGTGCGATCTGGCGGACATTCATCGGGCATATCACACGGGCTGAGGTAAAATGTGGCGAATCGTCTGGTTGGAGTCCCCCCAGAAGAACGGAACTGCATGACAATTCGCATACTCTTGGTAGATGACCATCCCGTAGTGAGGCAGGGGTTGAAGACATTATTGGAAGGGCGCGCCGGTTGGGAAGTTATTGGGGAAGCTTCCGACGGGGCTGAAGCGGTTGAGAAGGCAAAGGATCTGAATCCCGACGTCATGGTACTTGATGTCACTATGCCAAAGATGAACGGCTTGGAAGCGTGCCGTCTCCTGCGTCGACAGTCGCCACAACTCGAAATTCTGTTCGTTACGCAACACGATTCTCCGCAAATGATGCGGGAGGCCCTGGAAGCCGGGGCGAGGGGATACGTGGTGAAATCCAATGCCGCTCGCGACTTGCTGGCTGCCGTGGAAGCGGTGAGTCAGCATCGGGTTTTCACTGCGCTTAACGGGCGGGATAGGGCAGAGTTGCGATAGGGCTGACACGAATTGTTTGAAAATGCGGTCCACCTTTTGATCTGTGGGGGTGAATCATGAAGTTAAGAATTTTGCTGGCTGACGATCACGAAATTGTGCGGCGTGGATTACGCGCGCTTCTTGAGAAGCATGAAGGTTGGGAAGTCTGCGGCGAGGCCAGCGATGGTCGCGAGGCGATCGACAAAGCTCTCCAGCTCAACCCTGATGTAGTGATCGTCGATATCGGGATGCCGAATTTAAATGGCCTCGACACGACGCGACAGTTGCTGCAACATGACCCGCATTTCAAAGTTATCGTACTGACCATTACTGACTCAGATCAGGTCATCCGGGAAGCTCTGGACGCGGGAGCGCGCGGGTTCGTCCTGAAGTCGGATGCCGCGCGGGATCTCGTCTCTGCAGTAGAGGCGCTGCAAAACAAGCGGATGTTCTTCACACCCCGCGTGAACGATCTCGTCCTGGCCGGGTTTTTGGAGAAGGGGCAAACCGTTTCGAGAAATGAAGCTCCGAAGCTTCCGACCTTGACGGCGCGCGAGCGCGAGATCACTCAGTTGCTCGCGGAAGGGAATAGTTCGAAAGAAGTCGCTTCGCTGCTGAATCTGAGCACCAAAACGGTGGAAACCCACCGTAGCAATATCATGCGGAAGCTGAGCTTTCACTCGATTCGGGATCTGGTCGTCTATGCGATCAAGAACAACCTGATACAGATCGAGTTACCCCCGCCCCCGCCGAAGAGCCCGGCCGGGCCTACGGCCGCCTAGTAGTTCCGTGTTTTTTGAACGAGGCGAGACCTCTCACTTAACGGTCTCGCCTGGGTAGTATCCACTTCGCGTGCGCACTGTGAGTCGATTCTTGCCGGGTCCCTTCGCGTCAACGCGAATTGCCTGATAACCCTTCTGCGCGGGATTTCCCCGTTTAAACGCTAGCGTGTACTGGCTACGAATGTCGTGTGCGACCGCCTGCGAGATTTCATTCACCTCGTCAAGCCCGTGAGGGAAGAATGCGACCCCACCCGTACTAGCGGCTAAATTCTGCAGAGCGTCTCGTCCTGATCGCGTCATTCCCTCGTCGGTCAATCCGATGGCATAGACAGTCGCGCCCTTGTTGGGCTGCAACTTGCGAATCGCATCCTGCAGGGTTTCCTGGCTCATGTTGTCCTGTCCGTCGGTGATCACCAGGAGCACCTTCTTGGTGAGGCGAGGATTGTTTTGAAGGTGCACTGCTGATGCCACGACGGCGTCATAAAGGGCGGTACTTCCGCGTGTCGAGGCCTGGTGCAGGGCAGTCTGCAGCAAGTTCACGTTCGATGTGAAATCCTGATCCAGATAAGGTGTCTGGCCGAAGTTGACAACGAAGACTTCATCCTGGGGATTGCTGGCGCGAATCAGATTGAGCACCGCTTGATTCACCTTCTCCCGTTTATCCCGCATCGAGCCCGAATTGTCGATGACAATGCCCATGGCGACCGGAACGTCCTCACGGCGAAACGACGTAATCGGTTCTGGTATGCCATTTAAATAGATAGTGAAAGCACTCCGATCCAGTCCAGTAACGAGACGACCTGTCTCGTCGACGACGGTCGCGTGCAGCACGACTTCTTGAACTTGCTTCTTGAAAACGAATCTTCCGGAATCATCTGCCGCACCCTCAGGTGCGATCGCCGGTTGTTGATCAGGCGTTTGCGTCTGTGGAACAGCGGGCTCCGGTTGCTCTACGGACGGGGGTGGCTGTGGAGTCCGAGGCGGACCGAGGTCAGGATCTTGGGCGGCTAAAATTGCGCCCGCAGCCACGACAAAAACAGCCATGTTCATCCCCGAGCGGAGAAAACGAAAGGTACCAGAACGCATTTGGACAAGCCTCCGTGCATCCTTTGGATGCAACCTACGGGTTTTCCGCCGAGGATTTTGTTGGCGGCGCTTACAGCCCAATTAGAGTCGCATACAGTCGGATCCTGACAAGGAATACCGGAAACGCTGTAGTGTCAGTAATCGAGTTTCCAATGTTATCGATCGTATCTTTTGAAAAACTTACACGAAGTATCTCGACGTGGCGCCCTCGAAGTGGTTTAGATACAACTGGCTGGAGGTTTGGCACGATTTGTGCTTTGCATTTGGTTACTCGGATGTTGGTCGCGAAGGCTGCGCCGACCGTCCGCGTTACCGGCATCACCAATGCTCGGACATCTTAGTCACGAGGTGAAGAATGGTTCGAATCCTGATTGCGGATGATCACGAAGTGGCGAGAGGGGGTATCCGAGCGCTGCTTGAAAGCCACCCAGGCTGGGAGGTATGTGGGGAGGCCAAGGATGGGCGTGAAGCCGTCGAACTTGCAACCAAAATGAACCCTGATCTGATCCTTCTTGATATCGGCATGCCGAACCTCAACGGTTTAGAGGCGGCGCGGCAGATTCTGGCAGCCTCACCTGACGTTGCGATCTTGATTCTGACGATGCACGACTCCGATCAAGTTGTGAGAGAAGTTCTTCGCGCGGGCGCGCGCGGATTTTTGCTCAAGTCCGATGCGGGCCGAGACCTGGTTGCTGCGGTTGAGGCGTTACAGCGCCAACGAACATTCTTTACCACGCGAGTCAGCCAGATGGTTCTGGAGGGTTACCTTGACCGCGACAATCGCGAAGAACGAAACGAGGTAAGTGAGGACGATTCCGGAGATATCCTGACAGGGCGGGAGAGGGAAGTGATCCAATTGCTGGCAGAAGGAAAGACGAGCAAAGAAGTTGCGGTAACCCTCAATCTGAGCGTCAAGACCGCCGAAACGCACCGAACTAATCTCATGCGTAAGCTGGGGTTGCATTCTGTAGCGGATCTAACCCGATACGCCGTACGAAACGGAATTGTTCAAGTCTTCTAAGTGAGAATTCCGGTCAGCCGATCTAATGGGATAAAAGATAGAGTGCTTTGCCGAAACGATTAGGTACTTTACTGGATAGGCGCGCTTTGACTTCGAGCTTAAGTTAACTGGGGTAAGCGGACTTGTCGGCTGAAAGGGACGATACCGAATGCTCTGGACGATTGCTGCCCTTCTGTTGATCCTGTGGCTGCTGGGGATGGTCAGCTCTTACACCCTCGGTGGATTCATTCACATCCTGCTGGTACTTGCGGTTATTGCTGTCCTGATACGCATTATTCAAGGTCGAAGCGCAGCCTGAAAACCCGCGAAACACAAGGATGGCGCTCCTTCTCGGGGCGCCTCGCCCTTTTCTCCTACCTTCATTCTCTAGGTAAAAACCTAACAAACCTTTAATGGAGTTCAACATCTCACTCTGTGGTTGGGGTGTGCTAAGCACCCAGTTGGCAGATGAGAAGGCAATTAATAAAGGAGGACTTCCATGAATAAGGATCGAGTTGAGGGAAAATTGAAGGACGTAGCGGGACGCGTCGAGCGGCAAGCGGGAGAATGGACCGGCGACGCTAAGACACAAGTCAAGGGCGCCGCAAAGCAAGCCGAGGGCAAAGTGCAGAACGCCTGGGGCCAAGCGAAAGACGCGGCAAAGCAAGCGGCGGACGATGCCAAAGCCTCGAAACCTCCGCAACGTGTTCCGGATGATGTTGACTCTGAGGAGACGGTCGAGGAGAAGCGAGGTCGAGGGTAGGGAAGTTGCTGCCGTTCCTCGTCGTGATAATCCGTTGACCCGGACCTCAAAAGGGTCCGGGTCACAAAACTGCTCTTCCTGTTAATCCTCCCCGGTAAGTGAAAATAATCGATCAAGCGAGTAGAAAACTGCGCTCAGATTCGGGCATCGCTGTATTCCGAGAAGCGCCGAGATGGAGTTCAATGGCAAATGTGGGGAGATTTCGGCTGCGGAGGTCCAGTCATGTTACGAGCATTTGGTGCGTTTCTTATGGTCTTCTCGTTGCTAGGTCTGGTCGTAAATCTGAATGGTGTTAGTAGCGCATTTGCAATCGCGGCACTCCTTTCTTTTGCAATCGACTTCACTCTCGCACATTTCGATAAGAGTCCTGGCTCGTCCCGCGTAGATGAACAGCTCCTTCGCTAGGTCGACGTGTGATCTTGTGAGCGTAACTTGCGGTTGCAAGAGTTTTGACCTAGCTACAGAAAACACTCGATGGATCAGTTGACTCAGCGGAGTTAAAAATTATAAAGATTTGTTGGACTGGACGTGCCAGCCGCAACCGCTTCGTCTAACGAGTGAGGTGCTCTTATGAAAGGGATGACGAAGTGGTTCACGGGTTGTCTCCTGGCGGGGTCTCTCACGGCCTTGGCGCAAGAGCCACAGCTTACCCATAAATTCCCTGAAGACGCGCTGACATCGCAGCAACTGATCGCATGGTCTTGGCTCCAAAAGCCTCAGCCGGCCCCTCAGCCGCTACCGCCCCGTGACACGCCGATACCGCAATCGGATCCGCAGAACAAGTCATCAGCCCCGGAGCCGGGAAATTCGCAAACTCAGGAACACAGTCCCGCAACTCAGACGTTCACAGGCAAAATCGTAAAAGACGGAACGAGATATCTTCTGAAAGTTGCGAGCAACACTACCTATCAGCTTGACGAACAAGGCGACATTAAGCAGTATGAAAATCAACAGGTAAAGATCATCGGTACCCTAGATACGGCTAGCAACACGATCCGCGTCGTGAAGATTGAATTACTTTCCTGAACTCTACCCTTCAGGGGTCGCTCCCTTCCGTTTGGGTACAGGATTCACCCTAGTGCAACGACGCCGTGGAGCCCTTAGTTTAGCCGTACGCTAACCAGTCTTGCAGTCGAGGGGCCACGCTCATCCCTCGGGATCCGGCTACCGGAGATCTGACATGAACAATGGAACCGCCGCCTACGGAATGTATCCCCGCAACGTCGCATTGCCTGAGGTGGTGTATGCACTGAATCGGGCAGGTTTTGGCAACGAAGATATCTGTATGGTGCTTTCTCCGGCACACCCGGTAGCCAGTGTGGTGCGAGACGCCAAGATCACAGATGTTGGACGAGACGAGAGTGCAACCAGCGCTCGGATGATCGGATGGTTTTCGGAATTCGGGGCTGTGGTCATTCCGACAGTTGGTCTTTTTATTCGTTCACAAGCTTTTTTCCATGCCCTGGTCACCGGGCAGAGTTTCTCATCCATGTCTCGCGGATCACGTACCTTGGTCGATCTTGGGTTTTCCGAAAACGAGGCAAAGAGACTCGGTCATCAATTGTGCGATGTAGGAGCGATGGTGTACGTCTCATGCGAGGAACGTGGCAACGCCGACTGCGCGATCGAACTATTGCGCCGTGCAGGAGCAAAAGAAGCCGCAGGCTTGGGCATGGCGAAGGCGGCTGAAGTCGCGGCCTAGGTATTGCCAAGCGTATTGCCAAGCATAAGATCATCTCGTTATCGCTGCGTTGGGGAATGTTTTCCGGAGCGCAATTCGATTCGAGCAGGATTATTCCGTGCGGCACCATTTTGACCGATTCCTATCAGCAACTTAGGCCGCAGCCGATTTAGGCGACGCTGGCATTCCACTTGCAACTTTCAATCGTGACCAACTCCGAGTGAGTTGGGGGCATCCATCATTATTCCTGTCTCGGAAGGAGATTGGACCGCCATGAAGATGAACCGTGTTTGGATTGAGATCGTGATGCTGGGTACGGTGATTGCGTGCGCGCTGGCACTTCTCCTCGCAACCTTGGGAGTGGCTGCGAACGCGGCTACCGACGATGCCGCGGCGCGGCAAGAGATGAGTATTCAGAAAACGTACGAGGGGATGGTGACGTGCTCTCGCTGCGGTGCCAAGCACTCCGCGGCTCTAGCCCAAACAGCTGACGCTTGTGTCCGCGTGTGTGTACATGGCGGCGCGAAGTTTTCGCTGGCTGAGGCCGATTCTACGTATCTTCTCGATGGCGACATGTCAGCCTTGAAAAAGCTCGCAGGTCAGCGCGTCCGAGTGACCGGCGAACTCACTGGGAAAACGATCCGCGTTTCCTCGGTCGCTGCGATCTAATCAATCCCGCCGAACAGAGTTTCTCTTCACGATCCGCGTACTTACACCCGGGACACTGTTTGTTCAGGTGATTACATAATTCACCTTATTGCTCGGCGACGAGGTGTATCGTTAAATGAGACTGTCATCTGCTATTTCGCCATGCCACAAGATCGCACGACACAGTCACTTCTGAGGCGCACATTTGAGCTCTGGCCCTACGTTTTCGTCGCGGTCTCTGTGAGCGGCTTGGCATATATCGCTCTTAGTGCCACCCGCTAGCAGTATCACTCCTCCGAATACGCCTAGCGGACACCGGGATCAAGCACCATAGAACACTTAAGATGGCGAAACACTCTAGGTGCGGGTTCCCGGCCCGCTTGGCTTCTATCGCCGCTTCTCACCTGCGCGTCTGGTTCTTCGGGTCCTTTTGCTTATTGTCGAGGCGATTCCTGCGCACCAAATACGGGAGCGACTGAACGATTCCTTGAACGTGGCCTGAGGCTTTCACCCGAAACAAATCGGGGCTTCCGTTCGGCTGCTTTATGGCATCTGAACGCCATGCAACAACGAATGGATCCCGTTAATCCGTACAGCTTTCGGATGCCTGCTGAGCCTGAGCCGTTTCCGATCCAGGAGCCGCCAGATCCCCCTGAAAACCCGGACATGCCCGTGCGCGAGCCGGATCCAGAGGATCCCGGGCAGATCTGATCGCAATCTCGGCCTGTCGGAAGCGTGTTTCTCTGCCGCGATTGTGTTCTCTACAGGGAACGGCGGATTGTTTCACTTCGCCTGCGAACCGATATTGGATTCAAATGCACTTCCAATGTTCCATGGTTGGTTCGATCCGTCCACACTCACAATCACAAAAGGTAAATACCAAACAAGGAGGAAAGATGGCACACTACGGCATCCTGAGAGAGACTCGATTCGCGGAGGCAAGTGAGGACATTCGTGGCGCTCACTTGTATGGCTTGAATGACGAGAAGCTGGGAAAGATCGACGATGTGGTCTTCGATCATTCCGACGGAACGATTCGCTATGTCGTCGTTGACACGGGCGGCTGGCTCAGCACGAAGAAGTTTCTGGTTCCCGCTGAAGGGCTACGCGCCTCAGCCAAGCATGACGACGATTTCGAGGTAAGCCTTAGCAAGCGTCAGATTGAGAGTTTCCCACCTTACGAAGAATCTGATTTGGGGTCCGATCGCAAGTGGGCCGATTACGAAGGACGCTACCGATCCAAGTGGGTGGCGGATCCGGTGATGCATCGCGCTGAGACCGATCGCAATATAACTCCTACACCGCAGCAAGCCTCAGGAAATATCGTGTCGCGACCAGCGGCGGCCGACGTGCAGGGGGCGCCTTCAAGTGGGCGGGGCCCTGTTCGGGAGGGTGGAAATCGTGCGGATCTTGAGGCGGCCTCGTCGGCATCTGAGCGGGCGGTGCCTGCGGGAACGGACTCGGTCGTGATCGGCAACAGCGCGGTTGGAATCGGCGGCCGTTGGGACACGTTTCAGAGCCGCCTCCGCGAACGCCGCAAGGAAGTGGTAGCGAGCTGCAATACGTGTTCCGGGGAGACGGCGGTGAGGCGTGGCTCCGAGAGCGTGGATACGCTTCGGAAGGCGGTCTAAGCCTTAACCTGGCGCTGGATTCGGTGGACAACGGGGTACTGGGCGAGGCCTCACAGGCGTCCGGTACCCGTATTCTTTCTGGATCAAGGCCTCTGGGCACAATAAAGGTGCAAACGCCCAACAGAGCGTGGCATCTCAGGTAGTCGATATGATTGCGGGAAATCCAAAGGCGGGGCGGGTTATCACTACGGCGGCATTAGCTCTGCTAATGGTGATACTGATCAGCACAGGGTTCGTGGCAATGCGAAAGAAGACTGCGCCACAAAAGGAACCGCCGTTGCATCCTTCCACCATTACAATCGGCCGCCGGTGATTGTTACCGGCTGGGCGCGACCTTCCACAACTGTGCTAGCGCCTTCGCAGCATCCGACAGGGCTCGCTTTTCCGCATCCACATGGGAAGGCGCAGCGGACACGCCCGCGCGCTGGACGATGGGAGTCCGATACCGTGAGACCTGACCGGTGAGGCCGACTTGATAAATGTCGCGCACTGCGCATTCGAAAGCGCGTTTCAGATTCTTGGCGGGTGGGAGAGGCTGTACGCTTTTAGTGGACATGAGAGACTCAACTTTCTCGCTTTTCAGCAATGTAAGACCATTGCCGGCGCGCAACAATACAGCGTTGCCCCCAACGTGGACGGCTGTGTTTCCTAGCACGCATCAGGATGTATATCTAGGGGAGCGCGGTTGCTGAAGTTGGGTTTGCGCATCGCCGCGACGCGGACGCAGTCCCGCCGGATCAACGATGAACCGATAAGCTTCTGGGGACGAGACTGTCAGGCCACAATGGCTTCGGAAAGAACGCAAGACCGGAGCGCGCGCATCGCGTACAGGGCGTCGTCCAGAACCATGTCTTCTTCAATGTGGTCTGCGGTTGTCACAAACAGCTCTTTGATTCGCGAAAGGATTGCTTTCTCAGCCGCCGCGATCCGGTATGGAATCTTCTCGCGGTCGGTTTCAAACAGAGCCGCTTGATACAGGACGTGCCAGGCCACCGGGGGATGTGAAGTGATAGCAGTACTCATTCTCCGACCTCGACTGAATACGGCGCCAGTTTGGCGGGTGCTGGAGTTCCGTTTTATGTGTAGGGCCGAATGGAAGATAGAGTTTATGAATGAAGCGGGACATCGGGTGAATCCCGTATTTTGCACAGCCTCAAGGAAATCCTGTGGAAGGACGTTTTTGTCCGTCCTTCCACCTTGGACTAGGCTGCCCGCCTGTTGCCTTTCACTTGCTTGGACGGCTGGCGACTTTCTGAGTCTTCTGAACCCTCGCCGGCTTGCGCATTGATCTGTTCTGCCAGTTGAGTCAGTTTCTCATCGGTCTGCTTTTCTTCTTCCAGAGTCTGCTCGATCAGGGATACATGCTCGTTTTCGCCGAGCAATTCGGCGAAAGCGCGCACGGTTCCGTAACCGGCAATCTCGTAGTGCTCCACCCGTTGAGCCGCGCCAATGATTGCAGAATCCATGAGCGCGTCCTCGTAGTCTTCCTGCATCGTCTCGGCGCCCTCTTTGACCAAGCCCTCCATTCCGAGGCATTTCTTTCCTGTCGGTTTCTCTCCCAGCATCTCGAAAATCTGCTCCAGCCGGGAAACGTGTTCCGACGTTTGCCGCAGGTGTTCTTCGAATCCTTGGCGAAGCTCGGCGTTCGAGGAGGCTTTTGCCATTTTCGGCAGGGCCTTCACGAGTTGGGTCTCGGCATTGTAGAGATCTTTCAATTCATTGACGTAGAGCTGCCGCAATGAGTCCTTTTGCATCATGTTCCTCCTATGTTGAATTTCCAGCGACGAAGCGGAGTGGTCATCCACTGGGGTTATCTCGAAAACTATGTTGATGGGGACCGGCAAACAATACCCCAGATGCTGTATCGGACCTCATATCGCGCGACCTGAGGTCTCGCAAGCCTCCAGCACGATACGCCGCGAGACTCAGGGGTTGCACCCGTGCTTCTTAGGGTGGCAGGGGTATTGCTGAGCCAGTGCCGCCGCACCTAAAGTCAGAGTGAGTTCAGTTGACCAGGTTGTATTCCTGCAGTCTTGCGCCGCTCGCTCGCAAGTCTCATCTCCGCTTCGCAGCCGCTGGGTCTTCTATCCACATTGACTATGCCGAGGTCAAACAAAATGAGTTTCCCCGACGCATTCACGGATCACCGTGATCGCAATAAGATTTTTATTCATACCCTGTCGTTCGTCTTCTTATCCCTAGGGGTCGCGGCCTTGACGGCATGCGGCACTTCGTCGAAAACCCAGCCCGTGACTACAACTCCCCCGCCGAGTCAGCCAAGCTATCCCTCGACTCCGCCATTGCCGATCACCTGGTCTCCTCAAAGCGATCCAACGATTCCGGCTCCGGCCGCGACCACTCCGCCGCCGTACAATACCGGATCCAACGACTACCCCCTGACGGTTACCAGTCCCACGGACGGAGAGACCGTCACATCACCGACGACGGTGGTTGCGTCCGCAACTCCCACAAACCCAATCTTCTTCATGCGGATTTACGTGGATGACCAGTACGCGGCGTATTACACGTTCACGAACTCCATCAATACGCAACTCTTCCTGGCGCCTGGCGCTCACAAGCTCGAAGTCATGGCGGAAGACAATCAGGGGTACGTTTCGTCAACGATTGTCAATGTCACGGTCAGCTCGCAATCGCAAACGACGATTAGCGACATTCAGACGCTGCCAGGGTGGCAGTCCTGCTCCGCGACGTTCCCCACTGGTTCGGGACGAGATGGACAAATCTGCGCTGCGGGACTGGGCACGGCGGATTCGACGATGACGCAGAACCAGTCCACTCCCGCCATGGATGGGAAATCAGCGAAGTTCTCAATGGGCACAGGGATTACGTCGGCCTGCCCGCAGGGATATTGCAACATGTTGTATTTCAATCCCGTTGCCGGCGGGAATAGCGTGAGCCATTTCACCTACGACCTGTATTTTTACATCGACAATCCCACGGCCGCGCAGGCCTTGGAGTTTGATCTCAACCAGACGTTCGGGGGGAATCGATGGGTCTGGGGCTCGGAGTGTAATTTTAACGGCTCAGGAAAGTGGGATATCTGGGATGACGTCAATGGCTGGAAGCCTACTTCCATCCCCTGCACGACGTTCCAGGCCAACACGTGGATCCATCTGGTGTGGAATGTGGAGCGAGTTGGAAGTCAGGTGCACTACATAAGCCTCACCGTCGGAGATCAAACCTACAACGTTGACACGTACTATTCGAATCAACCGGGCTGGACGCTGGAAGAAATTGATGTCGCTTTTCAGATGGACGGGAATTACAAGCAGGAGCCTTACAACGTATGGCTGGATAAGGTGAACCTTACAGCCTACTGATTTTTGGGTAAGGGTTCTTTCAAATATCGTGGGTTTTTTAGCGACCGCATTTCTGACCGCTCGCAGATGTTGGTCTTTCATTCATTCTTTTGGCGAAACGAGGGGTTGAAATGCGAAGTACGCCACCAACTCGCCTCAGGGGGCGTAAGGCTCTGGTTCTTGGATCGGTTCTCTTAGCTGTGGCGCTGGGCATATTGGCCGGCTGTCAGGGCCTACCCACGAACGTAGCAAATTGTGCTATGACTCCAACGCCGCCGGCGAATACGTCGGTGGTGCCTCCGGCCCAGGAGCCTCCTCCTGCCGCACTTTGCGGTTTTCCTGTGGCCATTTCGAGCCCGGCAAATGGCGCCAGCGTGCACTCGCCGGTGCCAATCGTCGCCACGGCAACCCCACCGGATCCAATCTATCTTGTTCGGGTCTATGTGGATGGCGCTGCCGTTCTGTATTCTCCTGACACCAACATCAACCAATTCCTTTGGATGCCGGACGGGCAACACACCGTTGAGATGGTTGCCGAAGACGTAGCAGGCTACATCGCCACCACCACTATGAAGGTGAATGTTGTTGCTGAAGACGCGGGTGCCACGGGCATTCAAAATAGAACGAATTGGGTCTCCTGTTCTGCATTGATCGCCGGATCGACGTGCGCGGCTGGGCTAGGAGTGGCCGAATCCAGTCTATCCCTCCGTCAATCCACTCCTTCGCTAGATGGATCGTCGGCGAAGTTCAGTCTGGCAGGGAAGCAGGCATACTCCAACGAGCTGTACTGGACTCCCCTCGGTGGTGGCAATAACGTGAGCCATTTCTCTTACGATCTATGGTTTTATGTCGACAACGGCGATGCCCCGCAATCGCTGGAGTTTGATGTAAACCAAGCCTTCGGCGGTACCCGGTGGACGTGGGGAACCCAGTGTGATTTCGACCAAACGCATCACTGGGATATTTGGGACCCGCTCCACGGCTTGTGGATGCCCACATCTGTGCCGTGCAATCACTTCCCATCGAACACTTGGATCCATCTTGTGTGGAACTTGGAACGGATAGGCAATCAGGTCCACTACATAAATGTGAGTGTTGCTGATCAGACCTACACCGTCGACACGTATTACACGGCGCAGCCGAATTGGTATCAGGAGGAGATCGACGTTGCCTTCCAGATGGACGGCAACTACGCTCAACAACCCTTCAAGGTTTGGCTGGATGAAGTGAGCCTTTTCGCAAATTGACGCCGACCGTTAGACAACGCTGTATCCCGTACCGAAACGGTACTCGTGTTGGCTTCATCCCACCGCATCGTTGAACCAGCCCACCACCGCCTTGCGTCGCAAACCCTTTCTCTCCAAGTCTTTTGCGGCGAAGCAGTACAAAATCGGGCTTAGCCCTAGTGAGTACTTTCGAGTGTGTTTTACAAGCTTTTCCCTTTGACACTCGGGTAGATCCTGTATAGAGTGACCTTTCTCCGCTCAGAGATCTCCGCTTACGCCCAGGCTCGATAGGGCGTCTATAGCGGCCAGCACGATGCAGGGTGTCCCGGCCTGACGTCGCTGAGATCCCTCTGTTTTGAATGGTTTTACCGGCTCCAAAAAAATACATTCCAACCGGAGAAGAAGCCCTAATGAAGAAGCTTGCCCTTATCCCTACTGTTGTGTGCATTTTAGCAGCAGCTTCGTCAGCCTTTGCTGGCGTGACCGTCACCAGCCCAGCCAATAACAGTACCCAGGGGACCTCCGTTAACTTCATCGCCTCGAGTACGACCTCCTGCTCAAAGGGTGTAGCCTCGATGGGCATTTACCCCACGCCATACCAGTTGGCGTACACCGTGAATGCGGCAAGCCTCAACACGAGTCTCAATTTCAATCCTGGGACGTACAACGTCGTCGTCGAGGAGTGGGACTACTGCGGCGGAGCATCCACCAAAACCGTTACGATCACCGTCAAGACCGGCCAGAGCGCCGTTTATGTAACGTCACCCGCGAACAACAGCACAGTGGGTTCACCTGTAACCTTCACTGCTACCGCGACTACGACGTGCTCATTGGGCGTTTCGTCGATGGGCATCTACACTGCGCCCGGCCAGTTGGCGTACGTGGCCAATGGTGCAAGCCTGAATACGAGTTTGACTCTGAGTGCGGGGACCTACCATACGACGGTCGAAGAGTGGGACAAATGCGGAGGAGCTGCAACCACTCCCATCACGATCACTGTAAATTCTTCGGGAAAAACCTTCTCGAATCTCCACCTCTCGGGTGGATGGACTGGCTACGCCCAGCAACCCCCGAACTACAGCGACTGTACCTGGTGCACACCGAGCGGGCCAGGAACCACGTGGGCGATGTATCAGTGGGTAAAGTCTCCGACTCTTTCGGGGAATTCAACCCAGTACAACCTTGGTGGCACCATGGATTACTCCGATGTGCTGTGGAACAACCACTTGATCGGCGATCTGTCGTCCCAGGGTCTTCCCGATACCAGCCATACTCTGGTGCCGACGCTCCACAACTTCACCTATGACGTGTGGTTTTACAGCAGCAATGTTGGGTCGTCGCAAGCTCTTGAATTTGACGTAAACCAGTTCTTCAATGGTATGGGCTTCACCTGGGGCCACGAATGCCGCGTAGAGGGTGGCAATGAATGGGATATATGGGATAACACAAGCTACAAGTGGATTCCGACGGGCATCTCGTGCTACCCCCTTGTGAACGCCTGGAACCACTTGGTCATCCAGGTTCAACGAACGTCCAGCAATCAACTGCTTTACCAGTCGATCACGCTAAATGGCGTAACCCACACCCTCAACTGGACCTACAATCCCTTTTCCGCTCCCGGATGGTGGGGAATCACCATTAATTTTCAAATGGACGGCGACTCCAAACAGACGGCGTACACCACATATCTCGACGAACTGAACTTCACCTACCAGTGAGGAATGTTCGTGCCCCTCGATGCAGGGAGGTCCGCCCTCTTTGCATCGAGGGGCGCTAACCAGTTGTAAGACGTACTGATAGGTTGGAGGGCCCCAAGATTAACGTCGCGGTCCAACCGCCACAGTTCTCCACCAGCACGGATCACGAATTTTCTCTTCTTCTGCCGCAAGGCTCCACGCCCCAGACTGCAAACCACGCCATTGCAAAATCCAGCAGCACCCCGACTGGTGTATCATCTTCCAACGTTTGGCCGACTTTGTTTGGCTATGGTCCCATGCGACTCGATAGAGAATTACTGCGAAGCCTCCCCAAGGTTCTTTTGCACGAGCATTTGGATGGTGTGCTGCGTCCGCAGACGGTGGTCGAGTTGGCCAGAGATGCGAAATACACCGACCTTCCAACCGATGAACCTCAGGCTCTTTCTGAGTGGTTTTTCCGGGGCGCAAATCAAGGCAGCCTCTCGAAATATCTCGAGGGATTCGCGCACACCATTGCCGTGATGCAGACCGAAGAGGCGTTGCAGCGCGTCGCTTACGAACAAGCCGAAGATCTGAGCCGCGATGGAGTGCTGTACTTTGAGACCCGGTTTGCCCCCGTCTTTCATACCCACAAAGGTCTGACCCATCAGCAGATTGTTTCGGCGGTGCTCAAAGGACTGGAGCGAGGACGAAGAGATTTCGGGATTTCTTCGGGCTTGATCATCTGCGCGATGCGCAACATGAATACCTCGCTCGAGATGGCAGAACTGGCCGTCGATTTCCGCGCCCGGGGAGTGGTTGGTTTTGATCTGGCGGGGGAAGAAGGCGGGTATCCACCAAAGAAACATGTGGACGCCTTTCACTATATCCAGCGCGAAAACTTTAACATCACAGTCCACGCCGGCGAGGGCTACGGAAAAGAATCGATCTGGCAAGCCATTCAATATTGCGGGGCGCACCGTATTGGGCACGGAACCCGGCTGATCGACGACATCGCTGTCGTGGAGGGCAAGGCAGTGAAGTTGGGCGACTTGGCGCAATATGTCCTGGACAAACGCATCCCGCTGGAGATCTGCCTGCTGAGCAATGTGCATACGGGCGCGACGCCGAGTTTGGCGCAGCATCCGTTCAAGATTCTCTATCAGGAGAAATTCCGCGTCACTCTGAATACTGACAATCGTTTGATGAGTCGTACCACCATGACGCAGGAATTCGAAGCAGCAGCGGAAACGTTTGGTTTGACCCTAAATGATTTCGAGAAGATCACGATCAATGCGATGAAGAGTGCATTCTTGCCCTACAAAGAGCGCTGCGACTTCATCTATTCCGCCATCAAGCCGGGTTACGCCAGGATTCGCGAATCTCTCAATTCGAACGCCTCCCTCTAGGTAACCTTAGCCGGATAGCTCAGCAAGGGTTTCAGCCAATATAAGAGTTCCTCGAGCGATGTCTTCCGGGGCGGCATATTCGTCTGGACGGTGGCTGTATCCGTTACGGCAGGGGATGAACAGCATGGCGACGGGGGCAATTCGAGCCATAAATAGCGAGTCGTGATAGGCACGGCTCACCATGCGCAAGAAGTTTAGTTCATGCTTACGGCACGATTGAGAAAGTGCTTCGATAATCTCCGGAGCGCAATCTGCGGGGGCATCAGCATTGATCAATTCGAGATTGACGGCGACACCCCGCTCCGTCGAAATCGAAGAGCATGCGATCTCGATCGCGCGCATGACGCGGTCGCGACGATGAAGATCGGTATCGCGAAGATCCAGACTAAGCTGCACGCGGCTGGGAATGCTGTTGATGGCGCTCGGAAATACGTCGCATATTCCGACGGTCGCCACGGTGTCGATGGCTCCGCTGGTTCGCGCGGCTGTCTCGATGGCCAGAATCATCTCCGCAGCGGCGCAGAGAGCGTCGCGGCGGTTGGGCATCAAGACCGCACCGGCGTGTCCGCCCGCCCCCTCGATAAAGACGCAAAGGCTCGCTGGTGCAGCGATGCTTGTAACGATTCCAAGAGGAATGCGCTCCTGCTCCAGCAGCGGACCCTGTTCGATATGTAGTTCGACAA
The DNA here is from genome assembly GCA_963788555.1 of uncultured Acidobacteriaceae bacterium. Classification (GTDB taxonomy): domain Bacteria; phylum Acidobacteriota; class Terriglobia; order Terriglobales; family Acidobacteriaceae; genus Sulfotelmatobacter. The sequence goes on from CAWBHM010000015.1 coordinate 551,987, forward strand.
AAGCATGATAGTGGCCGCTGGGCAACTGCACTTGCACGAGGTCACCTGTGAATCCCGCCTGCCCTCGAACTTCGTCAAGCGTAACGCCGGTATTGTCCTTCAGTCTTCTCGCTGCATCCGGCGAAAGCGTGCCTGATAACAGCCTGCTTCCAAGGCACCCGATTCCAAAGCGCGTTGGTTCTTCTGCAGTGAAGACTAAAAGCTCTATCGAGTGCCTTGGACGAAATCCAATTTGTCGCAGCGCCCGTATCGCTTCGAGGCCTCCGAGCACGCCCACGACACCGTCGTATTTTCCCGCGTTCGGAATCGCGTCAATATGCGAGCCCGTTCCGACGACGGGAGCCGACGGGTCAGAGCCATCCCAGCGCGCGAAGGTGTTTCCCACTGCGTCTTCTCGCACCCTAAGTCCAGCTTGGTCGCAACGTTTTTTCAGCCAGGCTCGAGCCTTGAGATCGGAGGGAGTGAAGACAACTCGCGTGACGACAGGGGACGGGGCTTCGGAAATGGACGCTAGTTCTTCGATTTCAGAAATAAGGCGATCGCGGTCGATTACGAGACTCATCGTTGTAAGTCTGCCAGAGGATGGCGGTTCCAGTTCTTGTAAATCAGATATTTCGCAGGCACCTTGCCGATCGCTCCGAACCACTGTGGACACCATGGGCCCATCCAGATGAAATCCCCTGCTGTAACCGGATACCACGAATCGCCCAGCCGGTAAATTCCCCCACCTTCGAGCATGATGAGTCCGTGCTCCATGACGTGCATTTCGACCATGCTGAGCGCCGCACCTGGCTGGTAGACCATTGTGTTGACCGCGAAGTCGAAACTCATCTCATCGGGAAGAAGGCATCTGACCTGCAAAGTGGGATCGTCCCCGAGCGGATGCGAGGAGACGGCACTCTCTTCTGAAACAATCAAGTGTGGAGGTTTGACCGAACTGAGCGTCTGATAGGCCTTCTCGATGATCACGACACGGCTTGCTTTCGTCGCCGTGACGCGATGGTTCAATCCTTCGGGAAGATAGGCATAACCGCGAGCGCTCAATTTCTTCGTTTTTCCTTCAACCTCCAATTTCAGGTTGCCTTCTGTTACAAAAATGAAGCGCTGTGCCGACGTTGGGCCGAGTTCTCCATCGACCTCGATCTCTGCCGTGTACTGCGTGAACTCGGCGCCTGACGCTGGACTGATGTGCACAACCGCTGAACACCTCTTCATCCCTGGCAGAGTGGTGCGCACAAATGTGTCGGGAGTCAATAGCAGATGGTTGCTTTGCTGGGAGCTACGTGTCCGGCCAAGATTATGCACGGTTTGTCCTTTTGAAGAGTTGGGGAGAGGATGCAAGCTGCTCAAGAAGGTGCATCCCGCACTCAATCGCCTTCTCGACATCATTTTGTGTGACTGACTCCGCCGGATCGTGACTGATTCCGCCCGGGGTCCGTAGGAAAATCATGGCGCTCGGAACCCTCTCTGCCAGGATCATGGCATCGTGACCTGCGCCACTCACCATGCGATGCGGCTTGCATCCCGTCTTAACAATGGCCCGTTCAATCTCGCTAACGATGATTGGGTCCATCGCGACGGCGCGCTGGTTTAGAAGAGTGTTTTCCTGCGCTAACAGTCCACGACGAGTAGCAATCTCTTGGGCTTGACGAGTGAGATCCGCAACGGCACGGGTACGAATCTCATCGGAGTGGTGGCGAATGTCGAGCGTCAGCCGCGCTTCACCAGCGATCACATTGGTCGCTCCCGGCCTCGCCTCGATCTTTCCGACAGTCGCAACCAACCCGGGGACTTCATGGGCAGCGCGTTCGACAACGCAGATCCACTCGGCGGCGCCGGCGAGCGCATCACGCCGCAGATGCATGGGCGTTGTACCTGCATGATTGGCCCGCCCACGGAATGTGAACTCCAGTCTGCTTTGTCCCGCAATCGCCTCAACCGCTGTGAGAGGCAGATTTAATTCCTCCAATACCGGCCCCTGCTCGATGTGAAATTCACAGTAGGCGAAAACATCGTTGGCTAACTCGGCCTGCGGAATTAGCTGGGGATTCAGTCCAAAATTCTCGATCGCCTTCCGTACGGAGATCCCTTGCGCATCGGGACGGTCGAGAAGTGCGTCATCCAGCCTGCCAACTAACGCGCGGCTGCCGATGAAGGGAGTTCGGAACCGTACTCCTTCTTCCTCGGAGAAACCGACGACCTCGATGGCGAAGGGAAGTCTTCGACCCTGCAGTTCTTCCAGCAGAGCAATGGCGAGTACAACCCCAAGAACGCCGTCGTACGCACCAGCGTTGGGAACTGTATCGAGGTGCGACCCAACCATGAGGCGGGGGGCGTTCGGGTGCGTAGCCGGATAGACCCCGCGGAAATTCCCGGCGGCATCGATTCGTACCTCAGTTCCAAGTGGCTCCATCCATTGAGCCAGTTCCTGATGGCAACTACGCATGGCTGGGGACAAGAATGTTCGACGCGTGCTGCCGGAATCTTCTGAGAATAACGCGACCTTCTGACACCGGTCGATGACATTTCCCGCGCGTATTTTGATCTCAGCAATCTGCACGATTCAAGCTTGAACGACGGAGCATTTGCGCTCGCTGAATGTCAGGACTCCCGTATCACCTTTGCTGCCGCCCAGCCGACAAGAACAAGCGCAACCATGATCTCCCAGGCATACCTGCTCCCATAAGTCGCGACGGGAAAATGATTACTGATCATGATAAAGACAACCGGAATGGCAATGAAAGTATTGTGTTTGGATCGCAGTTTGGCCTGAGCGCTGAGTGATGGATCGAATTTGTCGCCGGCGGCAGCTGCGGCGATCATCCTGCGCTGGGATGGAAGGATCCGGAACCAGACATTGGCGGACATGATTGTTCCGAAAACGGCACCTACGTGAATGTAAGCCGCCCGTCCGCTGAATATGTGGGCCAATCCCCACGCGAGCAGGGCAATCATCACCAAAGAAAATGATGCGAACACAGTTTCTGATCTGCCCAAAGGGGAACGCAGCGCCACATCATAGACGATCCACCCACCTCCTAACACAAAGAGCCCGATAGCGACGCCGCGCAGTTGCGAGAGATTGGCCACATCTGGATCAATGAGTCCGCTACTTGAATAGTAAACAAGGACAAGAAGCACCATTCCGCTCACCCAGGTCGTCAGCGCTTCCCATCGGAACCAATGCACTTGCTCGGGACTGACCCCGAGAGATTTCTGCCTGTCGACGGTGTAGAAGCCGCCACTGTGGACCATCCAGATCGATGGATTTGCACCAGCCGAACCAACGTTCCGGGCGAGTTTATTAAACTGCCCGTCCAGCCAGGTGAAGTAGTAGGTCTGCCCCACCCACATGATCGCCGCAAAAACATGCGTCCAGCGCACCAGCAGGTTCAGCCATTCGCGGGTTGACGAGATCACTTTGTCTGCTCCATCACGTGAGTATTTCTTCCGGTCACGTTCCGCGATAGGTCGTATACCCGTTGGGGCTCAAGAGCAATGGAATGTGTAAATGCGACTCGCCATCCAGCACTTGAAACGTGATTTCCACGACTGGATACAGTGTCGCGATCTTCTGTAGCGAGAAATAGCTCCCGGTATCGAAAATCAGACGATACACGCCTGCGGTGAGTTCTCCGCCCTCCGGCAATAATTGAAGGCAACGGCCATCTTGATCAGTGCGCGCCGAGGTCAACTGTTGCCAATTGCCATTGCTGTCCTTTTTCTCGAGTCGCACGCTTGTGTCCTGGGCTGGTTTACCCTGAACGAGGTCCAGAATATGGGTCGAAATGCGTTTCATCCTTGAATCCATTTTCTCAGCCGGATTTCCGTAATTTGCCGCTGTTGTTCCGCAGCTTCGAGAAGTTCTGTCTCTGCGTCATTGTTGAGGCGCCGCCGAAGAATCTCCAGCAGTTCCGGCGCCGATTTGCCAGTGGCACAAACGATGAAGATGTGTCCAAAGCGCTGCTCATATTCGCGATTTGCCCCGGCCAAAGCAGCGCGTACAGCATCGGGAACTTGGGACATACGCTGTTGCTCCTGCGTCGACCAGGAAGCAGACTGCGCGGGGACAGACTGCTGGGCTCGTGACTCCCCGATTCTTGGATGGCTGTGGAACGCTTCCATCCAGTCGGAGCGGTCGATGGTGCGCCATACTCCATTCGACGCTGCCAAGAGTTCACCTTCGTCGTTGAGCGGCCTCCGATTTACCATTCCTCGTGCCCATGCCTTGGAGCCGCAGCAGGGTAGGATCGCGTTTAGCGCTTCATCGGTCGGCATCAAATTCCATCGGGTGACAACATCCTCCGCTCGGCCAGCGCCGACAGGTTGCTCAGAATCCAGGCGATTCAAGAATTCGGCGACGAGGTTACCAGCCACTGCTGCACGATACCGGGCGGTCGATCGAATGTCGTCGATCGGATGGATTTCGGCAGTCACGGCGTTTCTCGCCAGGACTAACGTCGAGGAATCTACCTTCCTCCCTAGTATCACCTGCTCGGTGTTCCGCAGACGAAGAGGAACGGGGGCAACGCTTCCGAGCGCGATTCGCACATCTTTCACGATCCCATTCTCTGTCTGCCCCAGAGCGGCGATGCACACCTTTGAAATTGCCTGCGCCCTGCGAGCGCCGACTTTGCGGGCATAGCTACGATATCCCGAGTATCGACGAGAGACGCATACAGCCTGAACCAATTCGTCGGGCGCGAGGACCGTCTTCTTGTATCCGGTGTGAAAAGTAGCATAGGGTACCCGCCGCTCGCCTCGAACTGACACCAAAATCACTTCAGCTTCGTAGACCAATAGGGCAGGCAATGAATCCGCAGCAGGCGATGCGTTAACGATATTACCCCCAATTGTTCCGCGGTTCTGATTCGCGATCCCACCTGTGCACCGAGCCGCCACGGCGAGCAGAGGAAACTCGCCCGCAATAATTTCATGCTCACGAATGTCGGTGTAGGTGCATGCTGCCCCGATGCGAACCTCGCCTGCAGTGGTGTCGATTCTTCGCAATTCCGGGAGGTTCCAAATGCTGACCAGCTTCCGCGCCGACAATTTGCCGGCTGAGTACAGCACCATCAAGTCGGTCCCACCGGCGATCGGAATCCACGATCCCGGCTCCCGCGCCAGAAGGGCGACAGTCGCCTGCAAGTCGCGAGGTGCAACCATTTCGTATTCCGAGGGATTCGATCTCATGCAGTCGTCCTGCGGCGGCGAGCAGCGTCCGCAACGGCTTCAATAATCTGACTGTATCCGGTACAACGGCAGAGATTGCCGGAGAGGCCTTCCCTTATCTCGTCGACCGTAGGATCGGGTTCTGCGTTCAGCAAGTGAACAGCGGCGAGAATCATTCCGGGCGTGCAGATGCCGCACTGCGCCCCTCCACATTCCAGAAAAGTCTCTTGTAGAACGTTCAGTTTCTCTCCTGCCGCCAAGCCTTCAATCGTGATGATGTCCGCAGTTGCGGCTTGGAGCACCGGCACCAGGCAGCTATTCACCAGCGTGCCGTTCATTAAAACTGAGCACGAACCGCACTCGCCTTCGCCGCACCCCTCTTTTGCGCCTGTCAATCCAAGATCGAACCGCAACACATCGAGCAGTCGCTCCATCGGATAAGCGCGTACCGTTTTAGGTTCGCCGTTGACCGTAAATGAAATTTCGGATTTCCCGTGCGTCTCGACCGAATCGCTCATCGCCCTCCACCTGTGGAGCGGATGCTTTTCGTGCGCGACGCCGCGAGCCCCTCTCTGTCGAGTCCGTCCATGATGTCTTCCGGAAGTAGAGGAATGGAATCGAAACGAACGGCGAGCGCGTCTTCGACCGCATTCACAATCGCCGGTGCTGGGCCATCCATGGGCAGTTCTCCAATCCCCTTTGCGCCATAGGCACCGTGGACATTTCCCAATTCCTCAAAAAGCACGCGCATCGGCGGGAGGTCGCTCGATGTCGGCATGATGTAATTGGTCATCTGCCCATTCAACATGCGTCCGTCCTGCCAAACGACTTTTTCATAAAGACAGAAGCCAATGCCCTGCGCTATGCCACCGATGATTTGTCCGCGAGCGAGCAGGGGATGTAGAACCTTGCCGACTTCCTGCAGCGCGACAAAATCGTCCACTGAAACGCTATAGGTCGTCAAATCCACCGTGACCTCTGCGATATAAACGGCCCACGCAAATGCAGCATAGGCCTCTCCTCGATATTTTTCATCGTCCCAGAAGATGCCAGGCGGTGACTCGTAACGCGACCAGCAACGGAATTGGCCATGCTTCGCAACATGCTGCTGACAGGCTGCGCGGAACGCATCTGCAGAATAGTCCTCGCTTAGCAGGCCGCTCGAAATTAAGGTTTGTGCAATACCCAAGGCTGCGGACTGCACTAGCTTTCCTACGACCATTACCGTACGGGATGCAACCGTGGGCCCGCTATTAGGCACTTCCAGCGTGTCTGCTTGTGCCACAGAGACGCTCTCGTATGGCAGACGGAGAGCTTCCGCAGCAATCTGGCTTAGGACAGTCTTTGTTCCCTGGCCAAATTCGGTGCTGGAAACCAGCACCTGTACACTGCCGTCGGCGCAACCTTCCACTCCGACCACAGAATTCAGATAACGTTCTCCCGACCCGGTGAATCCAGCACCGTGCAGAAACGTTGCGATGCCCATGCCCTTTCTGAAGCTGCCCGTCTGATTCTGGATCGCGAAACGACGTTTCTTAGATTCATATTCCGAAACCTCCAGCCCCCGATCGAGCAGCTTTCCCAGATCAATCGGTTCTTGCACGACCTGTTCCGTGGTAGTGGCTTGCCCTGGCTGCAGAAAATTTCGGCGTCGAATCTCGACTGGGGAAAGGCCCGCTCTCTGCGCGATGCGATCCATGTGTCGTTCCATGGCAAACAGGCTCTGGGGCGCTCCAAATCCACGGAACGCTCCGTGGGGAGGAGCATTCGTGGCGACGGCCTTCGCGCGAATCCGAACGCTTGGCCAATAGTAGGGTCCGCCAGCGTGGATGGCTCCGCGTGAAAGCACTACCGGCGATAGAGTGAGGTAGGCCCCTCCGTCAATCGTGAAGTCGATCTCCCCTCCGAGAATCTTCCCGTCGCGGCTGACCGCAGTGCGGTGGCGTGTACGGGACGGATGCCGCTTCGTTGTCGCTGCCATGTCTTCCAGCCGGTCGTAAATAATTTTGACCGGCCGCTTGGACTTCATCGCAAGCAGAGCAGCGTGCGCCGCAATCATTGACGGATATTCCTCCTTACCGCCGAACGCGCCTCCCGTTTCCATCTGTACGACCCGCACTTTGTCCGCAGGCAGTTTACACAGCGCCATGAGCGCATTGTGAACGTAATATGGACACTGCAGCGAGCCCCATACCGTAATCCCTTTCTCCGAGTCAAAAGACGCGATCATCCCGTTGTTTTCGATGTAGAGCTGTTCCTGCGCGCCCGTCGAATACTCGCCCTCCACGATGTAGTCGGCCTTTTCCCAGATGCGATCGAGGTCGCCTTTCTCGATCAAGTAGGTCTTGAAAATGTTGTCATCTCCCCAGACGATTTGGGAGCGGCGTTCCCCCTCTTCAATCGTGAAGATGCCGGGCAGCGGATCATATTCGATCGATACCGCCTGAACTGCTTTGCTGAGACGATGGCGGTCGGAATGGGCCAACAACAGAATTGGTTCCTCGGGATGGTTGACGAATCCACTTGCAAGGCACGGCTGATCGTCCCCAATCAGAGAGATGCAGTTTTTGCCGGGGATGTCTTTCGCCGACACGGCGACGAATTCATTCCAATCGACTCCGGGACCGAAGGTGATCTTACGGATGTAGCCACGCGGAATCTGGCTGCGGACCGTTGCGCCGAACAGCATGCCGGGCAAAACCATGTCGTCGACGTACTGCGATTTTCCGGTTACCTTATCGCGCCCTTCCTTTCGCGGAACCGACGTGCCGACGATGCGCTCAGTGCCCATTTTTCATCGCTCGATCGTCCTCAGATGCAGATGGCATAGTGTATGACAGACTGTGGTTAGAATGGCGCGGAAGTGTGAAGAACGAAGATAGAAAAAGCTTATGGGATCGATCGATGCTTGGAATTGGCGCTGTAGTCCACCCCTGCGGCGTCGCCCGGGAATTCTCCATCCGCAAAAACACAATTCCCGCGCAGATAGGTGGCCTTCACCACTCCGAGCAACGTCTCCCCAAGGTAAGGAGAGACCGGATGACGGTAATGTAGTCTGTCTCCCGTGAGTATGAATTCGCCGTCTGGGTCAAACACCACCAAATCCGCATCGTAGCCCGCAGCAATGCGACCCTTGCGCATCTCGCACCCAGCAAGGCGGGCCGGGCCCTCGGCCATCCATCGCGCTAGATCGAGCAGCGTGAATCCACGTTGGTTGGCTTCAGTCCACATCAGCGGGAGCGCTACGGAAAGGCCGGCAATTCCTCCCCATGCAGAGCGGAAATCTCCTTCTGTGAGGCGCTTCATTTTCGGAGGACACGGCGAGTGGTCGGTAACCACAAAATCTATATTCCCATCGCGCAGGCCTTGCCACAATTTCTCGCAATTTTCACGGTTCCGAATTGGCGGCGCGCACTTATTGAGGGTGGCCCCATTCGGAATAACGTCAGCCGAGAGATGCAAGTAGTGTGGACAGGTTTCCACGGTTACGGAGAGTCCTTCAGCACGCGCAGACTGCAGTTCCGGGAGGGCGAGGCCGGTCGAGAGATGGACGATGTGCAGACGAAATCGGTACTCGCGGCACAGTCCTAGCATCATCCGGATCGCGTCCAGTTCGGCCTGCTCTGGGCGCGACTGCAAGTAAGTCGAGTATTGGCTCCAATCGGCGTTGCTTAGAGTGCTTGTGGCACGTTTAATCGGTCCTGGGAGTTCTGCATGGACCAGCAACGGCAGCCCACTTCTGGCCACATTGGGCAGGGCCAATCGTAGCTGCTGTTCGGTAACCATAGTGAACTCGTCGATTCCAGGATCGACTAGAAAGCACTTGAAGCCGAGAACACCGTCAGCAGCGAGGCCTTCGATTTCCATCTGATTGTCGTTGACTACCCCACCCCAGGCGCCCCAGTCGACGCGGCACTTACCGCGGGCAGCCTCACGCTTGGCGCGAAGCGCCGGGACGGAAGTGGTCGCAGGAACACAGTTGAGGGGCATGTCGACTACAAACGTGTAACCTCCCGCTGCCGCGGCGCGCGTCGCAGTTTCGAACCCCTCCCACTCCGTCCGGCCGGGTTCGTTGATGTGTACGTGGGAGTCGACGAGCCCAGGAAGAATGGCCGCCTCGCCAAAATCGTGGATCTCGTAACGGGATGACACTTGATCGGGAGAAACGACACCTTGTATGTGTTCTCCCTCAACAAGAATAGCCGCCGGCCGGATCCCGTCGGGAGTGACCACGCGCCGAGCGACAAAGGCATGCAATCCCAAACCCAAGATGTACTCCTCCCAAATTTAACCAGCATTTTACGAAATTCGAAGTCTCGGCTTATACTCGCTTCTCAGCGAAGCGGCTGCGAAAGAGTCCATGTCGACTGATTTGCGGGTTCGCGGGTTGCTGCCGCCAGCAAATCGTTAGCGAGTACGCAGCGATAGAGCCACTCCATGGACAATCCTTTCATGGCTCGCGCCATTCAGCTCTCGATCGAGAACGTCCGCTCAGGACGCGGCGGACCCTTTGGCGCGGTCGTCGTGAAAGATGGCGTCATCATTGGGGAAGCCGCTAACCAGGTCACTTCGACCAACGATCCTACCGCGCATGCGGAAGTGCTAGCCATTCGTGAAGCCTGCAGAAAACTTAGCGCCTTCGATCTCGAGGGCTGCGAGATCTATACCTCTTGCGAACCGTGTCCCATGTGTCTGGGTGCAATCTACTGGGCCCGCCTTGCTCGCGTCTTTTTTGGCAACGCCGACGCCGATGCGTCGAAGATCGGATTTGACGATTCTCTGATTTATCGCGAAATTGCTCTGCCCCATTCGCAGCGCAGAATTCCAATAATTCAGATGATGCGCGAGGAAGCGCTGGCGGCCTTTCGTGCGTGGGCGGACAAGCCAAACAAAATCGAATACTAAGTCCCTTCGAGCACCCGATAAATCGCAGTCCCTGGAGGACGATTGATCGATCGCTATTTCAAACTGACCGAGAACCAGACCTCCGTAAAGCAAGAGATGCTGGGCGGCCTCACGACGTTTGTGACCATGGCGTACATCATTGTCGTGAATCCCCAGATTCTCGCAAAGGCAGGGATGCCACCAGAGGGAGTTGTCTTTGCGACCTGCATATCGGCTGCGGTGGCCACGCTCGTCATGGGCCTTTATGCAAACTACCCGATCGCGCTGGCGCCGGGAATGTCTCTGAATGCTTATTTCACTTATTCCGTTTGCATCGCCATGCACATTCCCTGGCGCACCGCTCTTGCCGTTGTCTTCTGTTCCGGTGTTCTGTTCCTTGTGCTGACAGTTACGCGCGTGCGCGAGCAGATCGTGAACGGAATGCCCGATTGTCTCAAGCATTCCACCGCAGCCGGAATCGGAATGTTCATCGCTTTCGTCGGCCTACGGAATGCAAAGCTGGTGGTAGCCAATCCGGATACATTCGTTGGCCTCGGCAGTTTTGCGGACAAAGAAGTACAGACTGCCTGCTTCGGACTCGCCCTAACTTTGATCCTGATGTCGCGAAAGTTACACGGAGCGATCCTGGTCGGCATCTTCGGCACAACGCTACTTGGCATTCTGCGCGGAATCACGCACCGGCCCACCGCAATCTTCTCCATGCCCCACCCGTCGTCCACTTTTCTGCAACTCGACTTTCGCGGTGCGACGCATCTCGGTTTGTTGGAAATTCTTTTCGCCTTCCTGTTTGTGGATCTTTTCGACAATGTTGGGACGCTTGTCGGGGTTTGCGAACAGGGCGGGTTCGTCAAAGATGGCAAGATCCCCCGCGCTGGCAGGATCCTGGTTGCGGACGGGGTGGGCACGGTCTTCGGGGCGTTAACCGGGACATCCACGGTGACAAGCTATATCGAAAGCGCCGCTGGAGTTGCCGCCGGGGCCCGTACTGGACTGAGCAATGTCGCGGTCGCCGCACTCTTTCTGCTCGCGACGTTTTGCTCGCCTCTTGCAACGGCGATTCCCGCTTATGCAACAGCTCCTGCGTTGATTTTAGTTGGCGTTCTGATGACACAATCGATCGCACAGATCGCGTGGCAGGATTTCAGTGAAGCGGTCCCCGCGTTTATTACGATGCTGGCTACGCCGCTGACTTTCAGCATCGCCACCGGCCTTAGTCTCGGTCTGATTTCCTACACGGTGGTGAAGGTCGCCGCGGGCAAGATTCGCGAAATCAATCCGCTGATTTGGATACTCACGGGACTCTTCATACTGCGGTACGTCTATCTAGCTGCAGCTTAGGCGCCGTCGAGAGAAGGACAATCACCGTGTAGATGGCAGGATCGACTGCCCGCGCGTGCGGATTCCCCTTACTTGCTACTTTCGAAGGATGGAACATCCACCCAACCTCGCGTCCGGTGACTTTGCATTTCTGCATTCAGAATCGTCAGTTGCCGCAGCCCATCAACGAACTGCGGATATTCAGGCGCCACATTAGGCGCGCCGATGGAAGCATAGAATCGTCGGAAGACTTGCTTGAAGGTGTCGTCGTAGCCCTCACTGTGGCCGCCGGGCAGGTCGGCGAATCCGCGTGCCGAGGGCTTCAGTAAAGATGGATCCTTCACAAAGACCAGATTGCCAGTGTCGCGATGGCCTGCCCAGAGTTCGTCCGGTCGCTCTTGGTCCCACGCGACGGAAGATCGTGTGCCGTAGACCTCGATACTGAGACGGTTCTTGCGTCCGGCAGAGACCTGGCTGGCGGTCATGGAGCCGCGAGCGCGCGTTCCCATCCGGAAGATGACGGCTCCGAAGTCTTCCGTATCGACGGGCGTCTCGATGTAGTCTTCTGGCCCCAGCAACTTATTGGCAAAGGTCTCGACCGAATGCTTCGGCTGCTTGCGCGTTGGGTGGAACGTCTGAAGGTCGGCGCAGAGCGAATTGACGCGCAGGCCGGTGATGTGCTCGGCCATGTCAAACCAGTGCGAGCCAATATCGGCCATACAACGGGAAGGGCCTCCAGCCTTGGTTTCAACGCGCCAGTTCCAATCGGTATCGTACAGAAGCCAGTCCTGGGAATAGGTGCCTTGGACTACGAGAATATCGCCCAAATCTCCGGCTTCGCGCATACTGCGCATCTGCTGCACCATCGGGTAGTAGCGCAAGTTGTGGCACACGCAATTTCGTAGTCCTTCATTTGCCGCCAGAGAAACGAGTTCTTCCCCTTCCTCCACGCTGGTGGCCAGTGGCTTTTCGCAGAGCACGTGCTTGCCCGCCTTGAGCGCATCCTTTGCCATCGAAAAATGCTGCGCGTTCGGCGTGCAGATGTGGACAGCATCGATCGATGGATCGCGCAGGATCTCGCGGTAATCTGTGGTGGTCGTCGGGATCGGCAAAGCCCGCGCCCGAGTCGTCGCGCTGCTTCGGCGTTTCTGCCTGCGATCGCAGCCGCTTCGACAGACTCCGTCCGTCGTACAGCTTCGAGATGCACGCGCCCCATAAAGCCTGTGCCAAAAATCGCGGTTCTGATCGTTTTCATCGTAGGTTTTTCTTCCCCTCCAGAACTCCCAACTCCACGTCGATTCATTTCCAGTGTCGACCATTCACTCAGGTCCACCAGGCAGCGCCCGGCCGTTCGCGGATCACAATTCCATTTAGGAAAGTTGGCAGCTTTCGTCAGCCCCTCTTCCGCCGAGAGCAGACTGTCTTCGTGCTCAATGGAGAACGACGTAGTCGTAACCAAACATGCGTAACGTAGAAATGAGCTCGCTCCAGAACTCCGAGCCGTGACCGTAGCCGCAGGTGCGGAATATCCAGGCGCGGTCACGCTCCTGTGTGTACGGTTTGGTATCGAGTACGCCGGTTCGCGGCAGGTTGCTGGGATAAATCTGAGTGTCTTTGGCATGGACGTGGAAGATAGCATCCCGAAGCACGCCGCACGGCCGCAATCGGATCGATGTTCTGCCAAAAGAGATGGCTTGGATCATAGTTGCAACCCACATTCGGACCGGCGATCGAGCGAAGCCGCAGCATAGTCTCGGGGTTGTAGACGACAAAACCGGGATGCATCTCGACCGCAATCTTCACACCGTGGTCGGCGGCAAACTTCGCGTGCTCGACCCAATAGGGCGCAACCACTTCGTTCCACTGCCAATCCAACACCTGCAGAAAGTCGGGCGGCCAGGGACAGGTGACCCAATTGGGCGCCTTGGCATTCGGCGAGTCGCCAGGACATCCGGAGAAGTCCACCATCATGGGGACACCGAGCTTTTCGGCCAGGAGGATCGTTTTGCGGCTCACTTCGCGGTCCTGCTTGGCGCGTTCCTTGTCGGGATGAAGCGGGTTACCGTGACAGCTCAACGCGCTGATTTTTGTGCCGTGATCGGCAAGGATCTTCTGGAATTCTGCTAGCGAGGCTGGATTTTCGAGCATGGATAGCTTGCAGTGCGCATCGCCGACATAGTTTCCCGTGGCCAGTTCCACGGTATCAATATGGAGCGCCGCCAGTTTCTTGAGAACCACCGGAAGCGGCAGTTGCGACAACAGGGGAGTAAAGACTCCAACGCGCATATGCTCTTCTCTCCTTGAATTCAAAGGCCTCATTCTATCGCAGCCATATGTTACCTTTTAGGCTTCGACGGAAATTGGGAGGAGGCCGATCAGGCGTTACGCCGACCGGTCTCACGTAAAACTTCCGTTGGAAGGAGATCGCTTGCGTCCAGTTCGATTTGCCTCTTTGCTCTTTTTGTTCTTACCGATTCTAATGACCGCGCAGAATCCGCCGGCAGTGGATCCTTCGCTTCCGCCCCCACCGCACGAAAAGCAAGTGCGAGCTGAAACACCTTCTGGTAATCGGCCAGACCAAGGGATTTGAGCACGACTCGGTTTCCGACGGAATGGTCGCCATTTACAACATGGGGCGTGACAGCGGTCTGTGGGATGCCATCCTTCGCACTGATGTCGAGCTGATCACGAAGAAAGATCTCGGAAGAAACACCAAGAATCTCAACTACTTCGACGCCCTGGTTTTCGTAAGCACGACTGGCGAGCTTGACCTCGACGACAGCCAGAAGGCCGACATGATGTCGTTTATCAAAGAGGATGGAAAGGGCTTCGTCGGCGTTCACGCCGCCCTCGACACCAATTACAAATGGCCGGAATATGGAGAAATGATCGGCGGATGGTTCGACCAGCACCCCTGGTCCACATTCAACGCACCCATCATTAACGAAGATCCGAGCTTTCCCGCGGTCCGCCATTTTCCGAAAGCGTTCATCAAGTACGACGAGATCTATCAGCCCAAGGAATGGTCGCGCGAGAAGGTCAACGTGCTCCTTAGTCTCGATCCTTCGAAGCTGAACTACGCTAACAATCCGCGCGTCCACAGGACGGATCATGATTTCGCAGTGGCTTGGGACAAAATGTATGGCAAAGGACGCGTCTTCTATTCGACTCTCGGCCACACTGAGGAAGCGTGGAACGACCCTGACATCCGCAAGATGTATTTTGAGGCGATCAAGTGGGTGCTGGGCATGACCGAGGGCAGCACGACGACGTCATCCGCGGCCGCAATCGTCCGGTGAGCAGCACTAAGGCCGCAACGATGACCCCTCTACGCTCACCTCAGCATTGCATCCTCTTGCTTGTGACGCTGTCTTTCCTGGGCTTTGCGCCTTCCGAGGCGCAGACGCCGGTCAACGGAAAGCAATCAGGTAGCGCAAGCAACCCAAATCTCACCGGCTCGACCAAAACATATTCCCCAGATCTCGTGCAGCAGGGAAGTGCCCTCTTCCGGCAAGATTGCTCCTTTTGTCACGGCCGCGATGCCGGTGGCGGAGAGAGCGGGCCAGATCTCACACGCTCGAAATTGGTGGCTGCGGATGTAGATGGCGACAAGATCGGCCCCGTTGTTCGCAATGGACGCCCCGACAAAGGCATGCCGCCCTTTGATCGTTCCGATCAGCAGATCGCCTCGCTGGTGGCCTTTATTCACACTCAGCAAAATCTCGCACTGGCAAGCGCCAGTGGACGACGGGGGAGCGGCGGCCGCAAAGGAGTGGACGCCTCAGATCTCCAAACCGGAAACGTCGAGGCCGGAAAGCAGTATTTCAATGGTGCGGGCGGATGCTGCAGCCTGCCATTCGCCGACCGGCGATCTGGCTGGACTCGCATCGCGTTACAGCGGCCTGGAACTCGAAGAAACAGATGCTCTATCCCAGACACGCGAAGCCGAAAGTCTCAGTCACACTCGCGTCTGGTCAGACGATCAATGGAACTTTGGAATATCTGGATGAGTTTACGGTTGGGCTCATCGATTCCACGGGCTCCTATCGATCATGGCGGACCAGCGATGTGCACGTTCAAGGTGGATACTGCCCTGGATGCTCACGTGGAGCTGTTCAGCAAATACACGGATGCCGACGTCCACAATCTGATGGCGTATCTACAAACGTTGCACTAGTAGCGGAAATCTGTCTATGGTTCGAGAACTTCGGAGGCCCCTAATCGATATGAATCTTGTGAGGCATGCATTTCTTGTCGCCGTGAGCGCCCTCTTCGCGGTCGTATCACCCGCTATCATGCAGGCCCAGGGAGCGAGTGAGCAGATGCTTCTGCATCCGCCGGCAGATAGTTGGCCGGGATATCACGGCGACTATTCCGGCAGGCGGCACAGCTCTCTGAATCAGATCACGCCGCAGAATGTAAGCAACTCTTGCGTTGGCTTGGGCGTTTCAGACAAACCAGACCGCGCCGATCAAATCTTCGCCGCTGCTTGTCGATGGCATTTTGTACTTTACCGTTCCCGACAATATTTGGGCGGTAGACGCGCGCTCCGGTCACCTGATCTGGCACTACAACAAACCGACGAGCCAAGGGGAACACATCGGGAATCGCGGCGTGGCCATGTACAAAGACTATCTCTTCTTTTCCGCTCCGGATGCGCATTTGATTTCGCTGAACGCCAAAGACGGAACCGTGCGTTGGAAGGTAGATGTTGCAGACGTCACGAAGGGCTATTGGACGAGCATGGCCCCACTTGTCGTAGGGAAACACGTGCTCATCGGAGTTTCCGGCGATTTCGACAACTTGAGCGGCTACATCCGCTCGATCGATCCGGAAACTGGAGCAACGCAGTGGCAGTGGAATTCGACGCCTCCAGCAGGAACTCCGAATCAGACGACCGGCGGAATGACATGGATGACTGGAACCTATGATCCCGACCTCAATCTTGTTTACTGGGGAACCGGAAATCCGACGCCAGTGCTGAACGGCTCAACGCGCCCCGGCGACGATCTCTACACATGCTCAATCGTTGCGCTCAATCCCGACACAGGCAAGCTTGTTTGGTCGTTCCAGGCGTCGCCGCACGACACGCACGATTGGGACGCGGTGGAAACTCCCGTGCTGGTCGACGGAGATTTCCACGGCGAGCCGAAGAAGATGCTGATGCAGACCTCGCGCAATGGCTATTTCTTTGTTCTCGACCGCACGAACGGCAAGAGTCTTATGACCGCTCCGTTCGGTCCGGTGAACTGGACGCTCGGAGTCGATAAGCAAGGACGTCCGATTCCAAATCCCGCGAAGGAACCGGCTCCCGACGGACGACTGATTGCGCCCGACGAGGGTGGCATGACGAACTACCGTTCTCCCAGCTTCGATCTCAAAAATGGCTTGTTCATCGTCAGACGCTCATCCCAGTTGGAGTCTTTACTTCGCCAAGCCGGCCGATGGAGTCTATGGTTGGGCGGGCGCTGACTATGACGTTTGGGGCAAAGGAGTGATTGAGGCGATCGACTACCAAACCGGAAAAATCCGTTGGAGCCATGAAGTTGGCCCTGAAGGATCTGGAGCCGGAGTGTTGACAACCGCTTCAGGTCTCACTTTTACCGGCGATGCGCACGGAAATTTCCTCGCGTTGGATTCGAGTGACGGACAAAACCCTCTGGCACGCTGGTTCAGGCTCGCATATCGTGAGTTCGCCCATTACCTACGAACTCGATGGGCGCCAGTACTTGCTGACCAGCAGCGGCAGCGTGATGTTCGCATGGGCTCTCCCGCAAGCGCAATGAGCGCTCTGCACATAGAACTTGCAACCTCGCATCTGTCTGAGTGCCTCACTCTCGCCTGGGAGTAGCGCTCTGAAAGCGCTCGGCGACCGATTCGACACCAACCGAACCTCCACGAACCGAATAGAACTCTGAATCCTTTTTCCAGTTAGTGAAATCTATTGGGAACAACTGCTTTTTGCGTCTGACTAGCCGCCCAGACAATACTCAATTGTTTTGTTCCAGATTTGGAGAGCACTATGGCGAAACGAATGATCCTGATGTTAGTCGTGCTGGCCGCGCTTTTAGGGGGCCTTGGATTTGCAAAGTTCAAGCAGGTTGAGGCTGCAATTGCCCAGGGGGCGAGCTTCCAACCACCGCCAACTGCGGTCACAACTGTAGTCGCTGGGAAGGAGAGCTGGCCTTCTACTTTTTCGGTGATCGGTACCGCAGCTGCGATTGAGGGCGTGACCGTCAGTGCCGACTTGCCGGGAACGATCGACAAGATTCATTTTGAATCCGGCCAGTGGGTCAAAGAGGGAGACATTCTGGTTGAGCTCGATACCCGCCAGGAACGGGCGCAGCTAGCCAATTTGGAAGCTCAGCGCGATCTCGCGGGCATCAATTACGGTCGCGCCCAAGAGTTGGTGAAGGCGGGAGTCATTTCCCGGTCGGAATACGACAACGCTAGTGCCCAGCAAAAGGCTACGGAGGCGCAGGTTGGGGACATTCGTGCCGCCATCGCTCGCAAGACGATTCACGCTCCCTTTTCAGGATTACTCGGAATTCGCCAGGTCAGCTTGGGCCAGTACCTGGCGGCCGGGCAAGCGATTGTTGCGCTGCAGTCTCTAAGCCCCATCTATGTGAATTTTGGCGTGCCCCAGCAAGAGACGCCCAAGGTGATACCTGGCCATGTCCTGCGGGTCACGAATGGAGATCTGCCAGGCATGGCGTTCACGGGCCGGATTCTAGCGCTTGATTCGGTCATCAATGAGCAGACGAGAAACATCCAGGTGCAGGCCATTGTTACGAACAAAGAAAACAAATTGCGTCCTGGAATGTTTGTGCAAGTCGAACTCCCGCTCGGGCAGCCGCGCCAAGTTGTTCCGTTGCCGGCGTCAGCCATCAACTACGCACCATACGGCGACTCGGTCTTCGTCGTGACGCAAATGAAGGACGCCAAGGGGAATGCCTATCGCGGCGTGCGCCAGCAAGTCGTTAAGGTCGAAGGCTCTCGCGGGGATCAAGTCGCGATCACCTCGGGAATCAATCCCGGAGATGAAGTTGTGAGTTCCGGAGTGTTCCGGCTGCGAAATGGCGCGCCGGTTCAGGTGAACAACACGGTGAAACCAGAAAACAGTGCAAGTCCCAAACCAGAGGATAGCTAAACACAACAGCTAGGGCTGGCTCATCCCTGGAGGAGCATGTATGAAGTTCACGGATCTATTCGTTAAGCGTCCAGTGCTGGCGATCGTGGTAAATCTGGTGATCCTGATCGCCGGCCTACAGGCCATTCGTTCGTTGAGTGTGCGCCAGTATCCGCGCAGCGACATTGCAGTCGTGCAGGTCACGACCGTGTATGTTGGCGCGAACGCCGACCTGGTGCGCGGTTTCATCACCACGCCCATCGAGCGGGTAATCGCCAGTGCGGACGGGATCGACTACATGGAGTCGACGAGTGCCCAGGGATTGAGCACGATCCTGGTGCACTTGAAGATTAACTATGACACCACCG
The DNA here is from genome assembly GCA_963788555.1 of uncultured Acidobacteriaceae bacterium. GTDB lineage: Bacteria > Acidobacteriota > Terriglobia > Terriglobales > Acidobacteriaceae > Sulfotelmatobacter. The sequence goes on from CAWBHM010000015.1 coordinate 570,878, forward strand.
CGGCCCTCACGCAGATCCAGGCGAAAGTAGCGCAAGTCCGCAATGACCTCCCTCCGGACGCGCAGATTCCGGTCATCGATCTCCAGACCGCCGACAATCAGTTTGCGGCGATGTACCTTGGATTTTCTTCCGCCGATCTCGATCAGAACCAGATCACTGACTATTTGACCCGTGTAGTTCAGCCCAAGCTAAGCGCGATCAGCGGCGTGCAGCGCGCCGACATCCTTGGGGATCGCACGTTCGCAATGCGCATCTGGCTCAAGCCTGGAGAGATGGCGGCACGCGGCGTATCCCCGTCTGACGTGCATGATGCCTTAGCGAAGAATAATTACCTGTCGGCGCTGGGAGCCACCAAGGGCTCCATGGTATCGGTGAATCTCGTGGCGAACACCGATCTGCGTACGCCGGATGAATTCAAACAGATGGTCATCAAGCAGCAGAACGGGGTGGTCGTTCGGCTTGGAGAAATCGCAGACGTGTCGCTGGGCGCTGAGAACTACGACCAGGATGTCCGCTTCAACGGTCAAACGGCGACCTTCATGGGCATATGGGTGCTTCCCACCGCGAATTCCCTGGAAGTAATTCGCAATGTGCGCAAGGAGTTACCGGCGATCCAGGCGCAATTGCCCACCGGCATGAAGTTGGGAATTCCCTACGATTCTACGGAATACATTCAAGACGCGATTAATGAAGTTCTCCACACTTTGGTGGAGACGTTGTTGATCGTTGTCGTGGTGATCTTCCTGTTCCTCGGTTCCTTCCGCTCGGTCCTGATTCCGGTGATCGCGATTCCGATCTCGTTGATTGGAGCCGTGTTTCTTATGCTCCTGGCGGGTTTTACGATTAATCTCCTGACGCTTCTGGCGATTGTGCTTTCTGTGGGCTTGGTCGTTGACGACGCCATCGTCATGGTGGAGAACGTGGAGCGTCACCTGCATTTGGGCAAGTCACCATTCCAGGCGGCGAAGGACGCTGCTCGCGAGCTGGTCGGGCCGATCATCGCTATGACGATTACGCTCGCCGCAGTATATGCGCCGATCGGAATTCAAGGAGGGCTGACGGGCGCGCTCTTCCGCGAGTTTGCGTTCACGCTGGCTGGCGCAGTCGTCGTGTCGGGTGTAGTAGCGCTTACTCTGTCACCCATGATGGGATCGAAGCTGTTGCGTGCCGGGGACACGGAGCGTGGGTTCTCCGGAATCGTCAACCGGCGCTTCGAGAGCGTGCGCAATCTTTATGGCAGGTTACTGGCAGGGACGTTGAGGTATCGTCCGGTCGTGCTCACACTTTGGGCGGTCGTCGCGGTACTCATGATCCCCTTTTACATGTTCTCCCAGCGTGAACTCGCGCCTGCGGAGGACCAGGGAGTAGTGTTCGGAGTGATTCAATCGTCCGCCAACTCCACACTGGACCAAACCAATCTGTTCACGCAGCAAGTTTACGATGTGTACCACTCGTTTCCAGAGAGTGGGAGCATCTTCCAAATCACGAATCCGAGTGGCGGTTTTGGCGGCATGGTGACCAAACCATGGAGCCAGCGCAAGAAAACCACGCAGCAATTGCTGATCGAATCGACCGGGCCACTTTCGAAGATTTCAGGTGTGAGAGTCATTCCGCTCACTCCGCCACCTCTTCCCGGTGGGGGCAACTTCCCAGTCGATTTTGTGATTGCGTCGGCGGCAGAGCCGCAGCAGGTCAGTCAAATTGCCGAGCAGATCGTGCAGAAGGCGATGGCCAGCGGCATCTTTATCTTCGCCGATACGGACGTTAAGTTCGACCAGCCTCAGACCGAGGTGGTTTTCGACCGCGACAAACTGCGTTCCCAAGGCGTTGATCTGAGCCAGGCGGGCCAGGACTTGTCCACCATGCTGGGCGGGAACTACGTCAACCGTTTCAGTATTCAGGGTCGCAGCTACAAAGTGATTCCACAGGTCAAACGCGTGGAGCGCCTCACTCCAGACCAGCTTTCACAAATTTACGTGAAAGGGTCTGCGGATAAACTCGTGCCGCTCTCGACGTTTGCTACTCTGCGGACGACGACCGAGCCGCGATCCCTCAATAAATTCCAGCAGCTGAATGCCGTGCGTATCCAAGGGGTCATTCCACCCAATGTACCTCTGGACCAGGCACTGACGTTTCTGGAGAACGAAGCCAAACAGGTCCTGCCGCAAGGCTTCACGGTGGATTACGCAGGAGAGTCCCGTCAGTTGCGGGTAGAGGGCAGCAAGTTTCTAGGCACGTTCCTGCTCTCGGCGATTCTGATTTATCTAGTCCTCGCTGCACAATTCGAAAGCTTCCGGGATCCCTTCATCATTCTGGCGGGTTCAGTTCCGTTAGCTATCTCCGGCGCCCTGGTGTTCTCGTTCCTCGGCTTTACGACCTTGAACATCTACAGTCAGGTGGGATTGATTACCCTCGTCGGTCTCATCGCGAAGAACGGAATTCTTATCGTGGAATTCGCGAACCATTTGCAGGAGACCGGCCTGAGTAAGCTTGAGGCAATTACTGGCGCGGCCAGCACGAGGCTGCGTCCGATCCTGATGACCACGGCCGCTACCGTCTTCGGACATTTCCCTCTGGTGCTCGCATCAGGACCGGGTGCGGGGGCGAGAAACAGCATTGGCATCATGCTGGTAAGCGGAATGATCATCGGTACGGCGTTCACATTATTCGTGGTGCCGTCCATTTACATGCTGGTCGCGAAGACTCATGCACGGATCGAGAGCGAAGACGAGGTGGCAATCGGTGAGCCTGCCGAAACCCTGGCCTGATTGAACAAGATTGGGATTGCTGGGGGGCTAAGCGGCGTCTCATCGAGGTGCTGCTGCTTTCAGCAAGGTTGATGCTACTGCCGAGATCTCCATTGCTACGAACACGCTCGCCTGCTTATCGCCAAAGTTGATTTCGGTTGTACCACTTCCGTAGTCGCTGACATGGTTCACGCGGTCCGGGTTGACGAACGTTTCCCTGCCATTGATATCTTCAAACCTAACAAGCCTCATGTGAGCCTCCTTCGTTCATGTGAGCAGTACTCTTTACAAAGTCAAGACATAGATCCCCAGCCCGATGAAAATCAGCGGCGCAAACCAATGATTCCACCGATCCAATGAGCGCGTCACGAATGGGTGGCCTCCCAACCATCTTCCGACCAAACACCACAGAGCAACCAGCACGGCATACGCGATCAAGATCAGCCAAAGATAAGGACGCCCCTTCACGAAGAACGGCACGTAAACGCCGATATTGTCCGCTCCGTTGGAAAAAGTAATCGCAGCGATGGAGAAGGCGCTGCTGTCGCTGTTGCCGGGGCTCGAGTTTTCAGGCCGAGTCCTCTTTAGCAAGTGCTTCGCTCCGACAATGAGCGGCAGCAATCCCAGAAGACGAATCCACCGATGCGGTACAGCGAGAGCCGCCCAGGCGCAGATCAAACTGGCACCGACAATCGCCGCAAAACCAATGTACTGGCCTGCCACAATGCGTCGTGCCGAAACCCGGCGCGCAAAAAAGAACGTCAGGAGAAGGGCGTCATCGATGTTTGTGGCAGCAAAGGTCGCTATGCTCGCGGACAGCATTGCCAGATATTGATTCACGAAAGACTCTATCTTTCCTTTCCATGACGTTGACGAACAAAACGTTTCAAAACGGCTCGTACCCTCCTATATTTTTCTGTTCAACGTCGGCGAGCGTTGCGTACCGACTCCAGGAACCTGCGGGCCAGTTCGGCGATCCGATCCGGTTGTCGACGCCGGATGGCCTCTCTCGGGATCAACTCTCCTCCCACGCCAAGCGCCACCGCCCCGGCGGAAATGAAACTGAATGCGGTCCGCTGGTTCACGCCCCCGGCGGCGATCATGGGCACGTTCGGAAACATGGCCTTGAGGTCTCGCAGGTAACTGTCGCCGCCGATGTGCCCGCACGGGACAACCTTGACGAAGTCCGGACCCAGTTTCCACGCGCTGATGACGCCGGTCGGTGTTAGGGTTCCGGGGATCACCACTACGTCCTGCTGCACAGCGAACTTCACCGTATCCGGATCGAGGCCATCACTCGAAAGAAACTTCGCTCCTGCATCCAGGCACTGCTGGGCGGTTTCGACGTCGTGAACGCTCCCGGCGCCTACAATCACATCTGGAGCCTGTTGCACCACGTGGGAAATTACTTTGATCGCCTCCGGGACGGTCAAAGTGACCTCCAGGATCGGGATCCCGCCACGGGCCACTGCCTCGGCAGCGAAAAGTGCGTCCTCCGTTGTCGATACGCGAATGGAGGGGATAATTCCGAGTTCTTCGATCCGGTTCCGTACGTCTTGCTTGTTCAACGATCCGGCTCCTTGGGCGACCGATCCAACGTTCGCCGTGCGAACTTTACGCTGATTGCGCAGTGCTCAAAATGCGGCCTAATCACGGTAGCGCCCGCGTACCGACCGCTTGGCGCAGCTGCTCTACCGCGAGCAGGTACGAAGCCAAGGCCTGACGATAGGCAAGCTGAGTCGCGCGATAGTTCCGCTCGGCATCGAGAAAGTCGAGCAAGCTCACCGCGCCGCGCTGGTAAGCATATTCGGCGATGTCCCGGTCTTTCTGCGCCACATCGAGATAGCCCGAACGATAGAGCTGAACAATCCGATCGCTCACCCGCAGTCCCTCGTAGGCGTCCCGAACATCGGTCAGGGTCTGGCCATTCGTGGCTTTCTCCTGCTCTTGCGCTTGTGTGATGGCGAAACGCGCGTGTTCGATCTGGCCCTGGTTGCGATTGAAGATCGGGAGGGGAATACTTCCGTAGAACGTCACGGCGTTGAGGGCATTGACATGGGAATAGTTCCCCTGCACGGTGACGTCCGGCTTGGCAATCGTTTTCTGTACCTCATACTGGCTCCGCGCCGCCGTCACGCCTTGTTGCGCCGCCCGCAAATCGGGGCGGTTTTGTATCGCTTTCAACTGGAGGTCTTCCAGGTTGCCCTTGAGGGGTTGGTAGTCGAAAGCCCCCGCCACATCATAGTCCGGAGTAACGGATTCGTAGCCGAGCAACTGCCGGAGGTCGGAGAGCGCCTGCACTTTGGCCAGTTCGGCCTGTTGATAATCCGTCTCGAACTGTAGAAGCTGCAACTTGATCTTCAGATAGTCGTCCTCACTGATCGCGCCTTTGTTGTAGCGCAATTCGCCCAGGTCGACTGTCTTCTGGAAACTTCTCAGGTCCTTGTCGGCGAGTTCGAGGGCCGATTCCGCGAGCTGCACGGTCACAAACAGGGACGCAACATTAAAGGTAAGGCTGCGCTCGTTGTCGGTCACGAGCGAGCGCGTCTGGGCTGTGATATCTTTCGCCGCTTGCAACCGATGCTGCCGCTTTTTCCCGCGCTCGATCAGATAGCTGAGTCCAATGTCGGCCTCTGTATTGTTATGCAGGTAGTCGCCGATGGACTGGCCGCCATAAACGTCTGGATTCTGGCGAGCTGGTGAGCCAAGCGGCAGATACTCCCAATCTGCAAACAATGACGGATTCGGCCGCACGTTCGCCGCCTTTTCGTCTGCTTCGCTCTGCTGAATCGTGGTCCGCGCCGCGAGCAGGTTGTGGTTATGCTGGAGCGCCATCTGGATCGCTTCGTCCAACGTGATGCTCGTTGGTCCCGCGCTTTGGCCGAATGCGGGACTCGTTTGCATGTGCGCCAGCATTGCGAGCAGGATTACAGCCGCATCGACCCTTCGGAACCAGTTGGGATTATTCAAGGGATCCCTCCGGCTCCGGGAGTTGATCGCCGTCTCTTGCTATCCAGACGTAGAACGTTGGCAACAGGACAATGCTCAGCAGCAGATCAGAAATCAGGCCGCCCACGATGACGATTGCGAACGGTCTCTGCGAGTCCGACCCAATGTCATGCGAGAGGGCAGCGGGCAGAAGTCCCAGGGTCGCCACCAGCATCGTCATCATGATGGGACGAAGCCTCAGAACTGCGCCTTCGACTGCGGCATCGGCAATCGAGTATCCTCGTGCGCGAAGCTGATTGATATATTCCAGCATGATCACGCCGGTCTGCACCGATACGCCGAATAGCGCGAGCATGCCCACCCCCGAAGACACGCTAAGATACGTGCCCGTGACCAGCAGAGCCAGAAAGCCGCCGACACGAGCCAGTCCGACGTTCAGCAGAATGAGCAGCGACCATTTGTAAGATCGAAACATGGTGTAGAGGATGATGAAGATGACGAGGATGGTCAGGGGCACGATCAATGCCAGTCGAGCCTCTGCCCGTTTTTCGCTTTCATACTCGCCCGACCAGCCAATGTGATAGCCGGCTGGGAGCTTGACGTTGTCAGCAATCCGTTTGATCGCATCTTCGACCGTGGTTCCCAGATCGCGGCCTCTCACATTGAACGTCACGGCTACGTATCGACTGTTGCCTTCGCGGTAGATGTCGTAGGCACCGTCCTTGACCTCTACGCTGGTTAGTTGCGCCAGAGACACGCGTTCTCCAGTAGGAGATAGCAGGCGCACCCTCTCAATGGCCTGCTGAGTATCTCGATAGGGAGCCTGATAACGCACCACCACGTCGTAGCGCTGCTCCCCAATCAGCACCTGACTCACCGCGTTTCCCCCCACGGCCGTCTGAATCGCGTCTTGTATGTCCGCCATGTTGATGCCAAACCGCGCAGCCTGGCGGCGATTCACCGTCAGATCGAGATTGGGCTGCCCGAAATCGCGTAAGAGCTTAACGTCATGCATGCCCGGAATGCTCGACATGACGGCCGTGACTTCCTCGCCTTTCTGTTCGAGGGCTTTTAGGTCATCCCCGAAAATCTTGAGTGCCAGGGAACCCTTCGTTCCCGTCATCGTCTCTCCCACGTTGTCTTCAATGGGCTGAGAGAAGTTCCAGATCGCGCCGGGATATTTCTCGACTGCGCGATTCATCGCAGCGACAAGTTCCTCCTTGTTGCGATGAAAAACAGGTCTCCACTGGTCCTTTGGTTTTAAGTCGACGAAATATTCTGTGTTGCTGAATCCGCCGGTGTCGGTTCCGTCGTCTGGACGGCCAACCTCCGACACCACGGTCTTCACTTCAGGAAAGGACGCGAAAACGTAACGTTCATTCGTAGTGAACTTTTCTCCTTCCGAGAGACTGGTGCTGTTCGCCAAAGTGCCTCGCGCCCAGATCGCGCCTTCATCGAGATGTGGCAAGAACTCCGCGCCAATCACGCCTCCAAACCCCAGGTAAATCGTACCGGCGAGGGCAGCGATACCCACCCCGGCCACGACCCAACGATGCTCAACCGCCCAGCGCAAGCGTTCTCGATAACGCTCCGTCAGGTAGTCCATGACTCGGTTGCGCCGTTCGTGGACACCGTTGCGGAAGAATGTACCCGCCAGTACGGGTGCGATGAGAACCGAAAACGTCATGGCCCCGAGTAGCGCGAGGGCAACCGTCCACGCCATCGGCCTGAACAGGCGGCCTTCCACCCTTTGCAGCGTGAAGATCGGCATATAGGCAGTAATGATGATGGCGATCGCATAGAAGACCGGCCGTTGCACCTCATGTGCCGCCTCCCGGATCGCGTCCCCCGGTGATTTGTAATGTGTCGATCGGGGGTTGTTGCTGAGACGGCTCATGTGGCGGACGATGTTTTCGACCATGACCACCGCGCCATCTACCACCATTCCGAAATCGAGCGCACCTAAAGAGAGAAGATTCGCAGGAATGTGGCTCAGATCGAGCCAGATCGACGCAAAGAGAAGAGAAAACGGAATTGTCAGCGCGACGATGAGCGCAGCACGAACGTTCAACAGAAACAGAAAGAGAATGACGCTGACCAGAATCATGCCTTCGGCCAGGTTGTGCATGACCGTATGAAGTGTGAAATGGAGCAGGTCGCTGCGATCGAGCATTGGAACAACCTTCACGCCAGGCGGCAGAAGGCCGTTGTTGAGTTCGTCTACTTTCTTGTGAATGGCGTCGAGCGTCGGCTGTTCTTCGGCGCCCTTGCGCATCAACACAGCGCCCTGAATCACGTCTGGTTCGTCGATGATGCGCCCATCTTCCAGGTGATTCGCTCTTGCCATGTGGCCCAGTCGGATCTTGGGGCCCTGGCTCACTTCCGCGATGTCTCTTACCCGAAGAGCCGTGCCGCTCTGGGTTTTTAAGACGGTGTCTTCTATGTCGTGAACATTGCTGAAGAGTCCCAAGGTGCGGACATTCATCTGCTGGAGACCCACTTCGAGGAAGCTGCCTCCAGCATTGATGTTGTTGTTGGCGAGTTGCTGTTCCACCTGGCCAATGCTCAATCCGTAGGAGACCAGCTTGTTCGGATCGACACGCACCTGGTACTCGCGCACCGTACCTCCGAAGTCGGAAACATCCACCACATTCGGGACGGACTTGAATTGTTTCAGCAGAAACCAGTCTTCGATCGAGCGCAATTCCATCAGGTCGTAGCGAGGATTGGTGCTTCGCAGCGTGTACCAGTAGATCTGTCCTGTGGTGCTCCAGTCAGTGCCGATTTGCGGCTGCAGGTTTTGCCCGGGTGGCAGGTTCACCTGAGTTAACCTCTCCAGCACCTTCTGCCGGTTCCAATCGTTGACCGAGCTGTCGTCAAAAATCATGATCACGAACGACAGACCAAATATCGACTCGGATCGCAGATACGACATGTGCGGCATCCCAGACATCTGAATCTCGATGGGAATCGTGACCTGCTGTTCGACCTCTTCCGCAGAGCGGCCGGGCCATTGCGTTATCACCGTTACGTAGTTGTCGGCGATATCGGGATAGGCCTCCACCGGCAGGTTGTGAAACGAGATGGCGCCCCAGCCGGCCAGCAAGATGGCAATGGCCAGCACTACAAATTTGTTGTTGAGGGCAAAATCTACGAGGGCCCGAATCATTTCCTGTCCTGTCTTCGCTTGCTAACGTTCCAGACCGACCGCTCCCAATCGGCCCACTAATCTGGAATGTCCGCCATGAGCCGTACTCGCGAGGCCGGATCTGCTTTCGCCATCCGTCTTATTGAGCGAGCACGTGGTCCAAAACCAGGGCGTTCGTGACTACCTGTTGCCCTGGCCTGAGCCCTGATTTGATCTCCTGCAAACTCTTGTCTTCGGCGAGCACGTCTCCACTGACAACTTCGACGCGACGGAAGTTGCTGTCAGCCACTGGAACGAAGACGAAATCGCGGTCGTGCATCCGTAGTACAGCCGATGCCGGGACAACCGTGTGCATTTCTTTGGACTGCCCGTGGAAGGTAGCTCTCACGAACATGCCGAGTCGCATCAAGCCGGGATTCTGCACTTCAATCCGCACCTTTGCGGTTCGGATGCTGGGATCGAGGACGGCGCCAATATTGCTGACTCGTCCCTTGAATGCGCGGTCAGGATAGGCATTGAGAATGATGTCCGCCGAGTCGCCAATGCGGACATTTGGAAGGTCATTCTCGTATACGTCGCACATTACCCAGACCGATGACAAGTCAGAAATCGTAAATGGGCTCGGTGTGCTAAATGCCTGAACCGCCGCCGCGTTAGTGACTTGTTGATCCGTGATCACTCCCGACACGGGAGCGACGATATCCACCATCTTCGCCGGCTTATCCGGATCGTTGCCCAACAAACGCAGATGCTCGGCGGTGGTTTCCAGATCCACCTTGGCTTTCTCCTCCGTGTCTTGTGCGACCTGGAGATCGTTCAGGGCCATCGCGCCGTGTTTGAACAGATCGTCGGCGCGCTCGAGTTGCGCGCGTGCCAGAACTTCGTCAGCAACCGCTTTTCGGTAATCAGAGAAAGCGCCCGAGACGTCGTCACTTCGAACGGTCAGCAGCAATTGGCCTTTCTCCACCGTGTCACCGAGTCGCGCGTGAATGCCAACGACACGGCCGGAAGCGAGGGATACGACTGGGACATTGCGAGCGATGTCGGGGGTGACTGCGCCCGTAACCACTAACTCGGAAGTCGCGGAACGCTCTAGCGCAGCCACGAGCGGAAATTGTTCAGGATGATCCACCTTGAACAATGCGGGATCGGCACCGGGCACGACATTCGCCGGTGGCGGCGCCTCCGCCGCTGGATTTGCACGCGCATTACAACCCACCAGGGCCAGCAGGCATAACAGCGAGACAACAATAAAAGAACGGAGCAGCACCGTGATTGAATTCAGTTGCCGAATGCCGCTCCGGTTCATATGACGCATTTCTTTGTCTCGTCCTCTGGATCAAGCAGGCTAGAACTTCACCATGATCGCCAGTCTGAGGGTTCCTTCATCCTTGCGGAGGTCCGGGCAGAAACCGGTGCTTCCTGCAACACAGGTGAAACCCGGCGTCGGGGACAAGAACGGCCCCGGCACAAACGTAGTGCCTCCCACTAAAGATCCAGCGCCTGGGTTTGGAACCGTGCTAGGAGTGCCGTTGACGCCAGGCGTTATCCCGCCGCGACCTGAAAAATAACCAACGTTTGCGTGGCGATAGCCGTACTCCCAGCGGAAGGTGATGTACTGTTTCGGCATCCAGTCGAAGGTGATCGAACTATCCCAAGCTTTGAAGGGGTCGCCGGGATTCGCCGTAAAGTACGGCGTTCCGGAGATCGCATCCGCTCCGTTGATGGGTGGGAGCAGCGTCAAGTAGCGGCCCGGGTTGTTCATCTGTCCGCCGCCGACCGTAAATCCGTACAGGTCCTTCTTGAACCAGAAGCGGTTGTAGGCCATCCAGCCTAAAAATGCTTGCTTGTGAGCAGTAATGTTGCCCGACCCATCTCTTTGATCGCCAAAGCAAGCCACGCCCCCGCCGTATTCGCAACCGAGATCGCCGGTAAACGAGAAGGCCATCTTGTCGAGAGTTTTGTCAGGATGATCGTAGTACTTGACTTCGACACTGTCGTCGGTGTGAATGCGACTGCGGCCGAGTTTACCGTTACCGGCTCCCAGGGTGTCTTCACCCATGCCGTAGTTGTTGAAAACGAGCGCTAGCCATGGCTTCGGGCGGTACATAATCTGTCCGCCCAGGCCAGGTCTGTTGCCGAACCTGCCATAGGATTGCCACCCGTTGATGATCCAAGGCTCAATCTTTAGCTTCTCGGTGGGAAACCACTGAATGCGCAAGCCGTTGAAGAACCAGGGCGTGTTCGACGAGACATAGGACGGTTGATATGCCCAGTTGTCGAAGTTGTAATAGCTGAACAGGCCGATGTACGAAACGAAAATTCCAGCGTCGATGTTGAGCCCATGGTTGACGTCGAAGTGGTACCCGCCGTACGCTTCAGAAAAATATTTGTACGCTCCACGCAGGTCCCATTGGCCGCGCCCAGGGCTGGCGTCGTTCCTTGGCGTCGTTACGCCGAACATCCCTCCCATGGTCAAGACCCGGCCGCGAACATTCTGCCAGTGGAAGTCGCCGCCGAAGCTAATCTGCTCCACTTGAATTTCGTTTGACCGGAAGATTTCGCTCGACCCGCCAATGGTGTCATCTTGGGGATGGTTGAAGCTGCTGACAAAGTTGGTGTCGAATCTGATTTCGGGCGTAAAGAATTTCGAATCCCAGACCGCGTCTTTGTTACGAGCAGTGCCGTTGAGCCAAGTCCAGTCGGCATATGCAAACGGAGCCGCTGGCTCTGGCTTTTCGGGCTGGGCGGCCGTAGTGGCCGCCTGCTGCTCCACCACGGGACTGACAACTGCAGTCGGAGAAACTGGTCCGACTATCTTCGCCGTTGGAGCAACCGCAGGCGCTGCTGCGGATTCAGCGCCGGCGCGACTCTTTAGCTCTGCCTCCAGTTGGTCGATGCGCGCCTTCATGACAGCCAATTCTTTGGCAATGTCAAGCGAAATTTCCGGATCGGGCTTGGCTGTTGGTTGGGCCGCCGCAGACGCAGTGCCGTTGGTCCCGCCATTGTCGACAGGCAACGGCCCATGCAGCGCCGCCAATTTCACCTGAGTATCCGGTGGAGCCGGAGCCTGCCCCTCGCAGCCCGCAACCTGAAGAACAACCGTGCACACGACAAACATCGAAAAGCATACGACTGCCGCAGTTCTGCGCGGTAGGCGCCTCACCCTCTTACCGGCTTCATACCTCTTTCCTTCACACTCGGATTCGAACTCGCGCTTTGATTTGCCGCATGAGTGCAAGCCACCGACAGTGTTCTTCATTATGAACGCCCCCTTTTATCTCATTCTCCGCCGATTGCCGCACTTCACATCCCACACCTTGCGCCGCAGGCAACCGGCTCAGAGTCGCCACAACTTAAATCCATCAGTCACCACGGTCCAATAGATAATTCTTTTGGGGCCGATAACAGATTAGCTAAAAGGTATACCTAATGGATCCAGGCTGTGTCATAACGTAATTCTTGGACACTCTGATCCCGGCTTACCAACACGTACTTCGTTCAACGGCCCCACGTTCCTATTGCTGATGTGGCTTATTAGACTCCGAAGGGCACAAGGGTGCTATAAAGACGGCATAAAATGTTCATAAAGACGGAGCGGTTCCTATGCTGGAGCAAGCAAAGTTGCCGCTCCAGCCCATTCATCCCCAACCACATCGAAGAGAATGCCTTCTTTTGGCTAGCGCGCAGGAGTGTGCTCGTCATTGTGGAGAGAAGGTTTGCGATTGTCGACTCCGACCGACGCTATAGCCTAAAGCAGTGCACCAATCTGCTCTTGATCGCTCCTCGGAGGCTGAAGATTGCCTTGAGCGTGCCATGCCTCTGCTTCCGACAGCGGCGTCAGGTGGTTTCCGGCCAATGCTCTAAGCGACGCTGCCAACGCGGTCTCCATCAAAGCTCGGGCTCTGGTTGGCGTGGTCTGGCTGCGAAACATTCCGAAGCGGACCTCAGGAAGCGCGGGCAACCGAGCGTATTTCACTTCACTGATTCGCCGGTTCCGAACAGTCTCCGGCAGGAGCGCGGATACGCCGATGCCGGAGTCTAGCGCTGCCATGGTCGCATCCACACTCGCGCTCTCAAACACCACGCGCCACTCCCATCCAGCTCCGCGTAAGGATGCCAGTATGGCCTCGTGCCAGCGACTCGTGCTTTCGCACAAGATCAGCGGCAAGGATTTGAACGGGTCAATCGAAATATCGGTGCTGGCGAGCCAGGCTAAGCGGGATCGCCACTCCACGACCGGCGGGTCCGTCATCCGAGTCGGATCACCAATGACAAAATCGAGTTCTCCGTGATCGAGGAGACTTTTGAGCCGGGCCGGAGTGGCTACAATGAGCTTCAACTCAACGTCGGGATGGGTTTTCTGAAAGCTCTTCAGCGCGCACGCTAATCCGGCCAGAGCCGTTTCCTCGCTTACTCCCAAACATAACGGCCCCGATGCAGACTCTTCTCGGAGTCGAGCCAAAACCTCTTCGTTGAGGTCGATAACACGATTCGCGTATGCTACCAACAATTCACCATGACCTGTCAGCGTCACGCCGCCCCGGCTTCGGTAGAACAGCTTACGTCCGACGATCCTCTCCAGTCGCTGCATTTGTTGACTGACGGCGGGCTGAGTCTTAGAAATCGCCGCGGCGGTCCGGGCCATGCTGCCGTGCCCAACCACGGATAGAAATGTCCGCAGTAAACTGAACTCTAAATCGCGGTGAGCCGTTCTTATCGTCATGTGAGCCACATTGCCGGTCGCATTCTGCAGGCCGGCCAGAGGATTGAACGGTAGAGCGCAAGTCATGAAGAATCTGTGAAGATTCAACATCAAAAGTTTGATTGAGCCGCATAGAAGACGCTGATTTGGAAATGAACGTGTCCGTGCCGGCACAGTCCTCGCGCTACCTGCTTCTTGTCAGCCTGTCATGAGAGCGGCTGATCGTCGCGACCTCAATCGTATCCCCGTTGAGACGCCCGGTCACGGTGGCATCACCGCCGCCAAAATTCTGAATTGCGTTCCTGTCACCCTCCACGGCGTATGTCTTGTCGCCCACCAGCAGAACGTAGTGCGCATCCTGGCTAACACAGAGCATCGTGCAGGAGAGGCGGTTCGTCCCCTTGCGCGCATGCAACCCATGGCAACGCGAGCAACTTACTGTTCCGGTCAGAGTGGCTGTGGCAATCGCGGAATGAGCAGGTTGAATTGTGAATGGCAAACATAAGGAGAGAACGGCTGCAACGAGCACGACTCGAAACCTCACCGATTTGTTCATGATCCGCTCCTGCTGATCGAATCCCACAAGATCATCCAGCAGACCAGTCCGACCGCGACTGGCTTCTGCTGGAAACAGTCTTCGCAATTGGATCTCGTTGTGGAACATAGATTGGCAGGCATGGAGAAATCGTGAAGATTTCGACAAACGTCCATAAAACTTATGATTCCGTACTATCGACGTTTTGATTCTGTGCCTTGGAGGACGAACCGGTACAACCGAACGGTGACGTTTCGAGGGTCACAAGAGCGCGTTCGATTGGTGCCGCTTTCGCTGCTGCGCAGCAAGACAGGAGCCCCGGAGTTGTGTCGCATGTAATCTCAGAGAGGATGATCTCCGTCGAGGTGCGGAGTAGTGTTAACAAGGTCGGAAAATCGGTACCCAACCCATGGTTCGGTCAGGATGTAGGCGGGTCGCGCAGGATCATCTTCGATCTTCTTGCGAAGAGTCCGGACAAACGATCGCAGGTAATCGAGCTCCGTCCCATACTCCGGTCCCCAGATGGAACGCAGCAACTTCGCGTGAGTAACCGGGACCCCCCGATTCCGCATGAGTAGAGCCAGCAACTCAAATTCAGTAGGCGTCAGATGAACGACATCTCCAGCCTTTCGTACCACATGACGCTCTACATCGATTTCCAGATCGGCGACGCGAATAACTGCCGGTTCGGTTGCACTTACTACGTCCAGCCTGCGAAGCACAGCTCTCATGCGGGCCACGAGCTCGCGAAAGCGGACCGGCTTGGTGACATAGTCGTCGGCGCCCGCTTCGAGCGCTCTTACCATGTCGTGTTCCGAGTCGCGCACCGTAACCATCAGGATCCCGACTTTGGGCGCGAGGGCGCGAATTTCTCGGCAAGCTTCTACTCCGCCGATCCCCGGCATATTCATATCGAGAAGCACCAGATCAAATGGATGTTGCGGGAGGATCTCGACACCTTCTTCTCCGCTGCGCGCCTCCACGATCACAAAACCACTGGAGGCCAGCGAAGTGCGAAATACCTTGCGCAGGGCTGGTTCATCATCTACCACCAGTACATAAATTGGGTCCGAAGAGGTTGTCATACATTGACGCCGCCACGCGTCGACCGCGGAGGACGCGCTGGCGGGCGACTCCCGCCTTCATCCCGCCATCGTCACTTGAGGTGGAGGCGAGAAACCGATCGCAACGCGAGCTTCCTCATGTGAAGATAGAGGCACTGCCATGAAGAACTCATAAAGATTTCCTAAAAAGTTTGAGCGGATTGGAGCTCGCAGATCGCAAGCTATCCATTGGCACAGGTCCGGCGAGCTGAGTCAGTGCGCTTCAGTCCCGCTGGCGTGAACAGAATCGATTCCTACGATGGGAATGGTCAACCGAAAAGCATTCCCGTCTCCGCTGGCATCGTCGCACTCCAGTTCGATGTCTCCGCCGTGCGCCTTGGCAATTTTTCGTGCGACATAGAGGCCCAGACCCGAGCCAGGAGTGATGTCCGGCGCCTCGACGCCGCGATAAAAGCGCTCAAAGATCTTGGCGCGATCTTTCAGCGAAATGGGATTCCCGCGATTCCATACACGGACAGTCACGAGTTCGTGCTGCCGTTCAATGCCAATCTTTATGGTGGAACCCGGCTGCGAGTATTTGCAGGCATTGTCCAGCAGTTGCCGAACCGCAAGTCGCAAGAGCTCCCCGTCGGCAAGCACCTCAGTAGACGTTGCGTCTTTCGTCAAAGAGAACTTGCAGTCGGCCGAGCATTCCTCATATTCATCGGCCAATTGCGTCACCAGTTGCGCAATGTCCGTTGGTTGCAAGTGCGGCCTGACCTCATCCCTGTCCAGCCCCGCGATCTGGAGCAATCGAGAGGTTAGCAAACTTAGCCGGGAAGCTTCGGTTTCAACAATGTCCGTGAGTTCGACCTGTTCCCGGGCCAAAGGGCCGAGTTCGCGCAGACCGCCCGCGGCCGTCACGATGGTCGCGAGCGGCGTCTTGAACTCGTGCGCGAGCGCATCCAGAATCGCTCCCCGAAACGATTCCGCCTGAGCGGCGGCTGCGGCGTGGCTGGCAATGCGGAAGGTATGCGCCCTTTCCAGCATTGCTGCAGCCAGCGCCGAAACAGGTCCCGCTACCAGTTCCGGATCTTGCAAGCCGACGAAAGCGATCGCGCCGATTCCGGTCGTACCTGCTCGCAGGTACCGAATCAGAATCTCCGAATCTAAATCCTCGCTGTCTCGGCCGGAAGCATATGCCAACCTGGTTTGATCGGTGAGTCCGGGAGGAAGATCTCCGGTGCAGTGGAGTTCCGCATCAACAGCGTCGAACAAGCAAGCCGCCCGAAGTCCAAGAACCTCCTGAAACAGTTCGACCGATCTCGCGTGCGCAGTCTTCTCGGGATCCAAAGCCAGCAACCGTTGCGCCAGTTGGTACAGTCGATCCACTTGACGCCGCTGTTGATCCGATATCGCCGCCTCCTCGCGCACTCGGGTAGTGAGTCGAGTGATCACCAAACCGGTAGTCAAAAACGCAGTGAGCGTGAGAATATCCAGTGGGTTGGTGACCTGAAAAGAAAAGAGAGGAGGCACGAAGAAAAAATCCAGACATAGAACTGCAACCACGGAAACGACAGCAGATGACGCGAAGTTGCTTACAAGCGACTGAAACACCACAACGATCAGGTAGATGAATCCGGTGATGCTGAAATTCAACTGAAGCCGAAAGCAGATGACGGTAATGGTCCCTATCAGAACACAGCCAAGTACCGTTCGAACGAGATCGCGCCAGATTCTGCGAGTTTGTCTCACATACTGTTCATGTTTTCCCTTACTCTGTTGCGCTCCCAAAACTTCCCTAGCAGGCCACTTCACGCTCCGTCGAAGGCTTAGGTCACTTGATCTCGAACATGAGGCGGCTCCAAGACCCAGACTCCTGACTGCAGAAGAAGCGGCCATCGAAGTTGCGGATCATCGGCAAGAATTCGTTGGCCTCGACACAATAGCATGTAAACTTTTGCTGATGACGTGCGCCCGCTTTTGTTTGTCTGCCATGGCTCGCGGCGCATCAAGGTGTGATGGCAATGACTCGCAGCGGACTGCCGGAGCCACGTACGATTTTCAGAGGCGCAGCGATGACGATAGCGCCGGTTGGCGGAAGCTGATCAAGGTTGGAAAGACTTGCAAGCCCAAACTTGCCACTGCCGTGCATCAGATAGTGGTTCGGGAATGGGGGATCAAAGGTGGCTGCCTGCCCGGCGTCGGTCCCGACCGTTTCCACGCCGACGCCTAACACATCCCGCTCCTCGGCAAGTAGGGCAGAGGTCTCTTTAGCTAAGCCGGGAGTGTGGGGTCCATTTTCCTTTAGGTTGATGTACTCCTTGGCGTCCGTTCGCTTCGACCAGTCCGTGCGTAAGAGAACCCATGCGCCGGCCGGAATAGGGCCGTACAGTTCTTCCCAATGGCGGATATGCTCTGGCGTAAGCAGATAATCCGGATTTCTTGACACATGTGAGCTGATATCGATCACACAGGCCGGTCCGATGAATTTTCTCGGGGGGATTCGATCCACAGTGTTGTCCGGAAGATCTTTCCCCGACACCCAATGGACGGGAGCATCAAAATGGGTGCCAGTGTGCTCGCCGGTTTCGAATCCATTCCAGTACCAGGCGGGGCCGCGCTCATCGTAGCGAGACAGTTCCCATATCTTAAATGCAGGAGTATTGTTCCACTGCGACGGCAGCGGCAGCAGGGGTGTCTGCGGACTCAAAGTTTGGGTCAAATCCACGACCCGCAGCCGGCCGGCAGTTAGCTCTTCGAGCAGTGTTGCCAAGATCAGAGACATTGGGCTCTCCTGAAGATTTTCTTCCGACACGCCAAATCTGCTTGAGCGCGGTTCGACCCCACGGTGTTAGCGGGAGTTGAGTGATTGGATATACCGACGGAACTGAAACCGATTCTCCAACAACGAAAGGTCGGTAACATAGGCGGCGGGGCCTTTGGCCTCGACCTTGGCGATGATGGTTGTCAGCTCGCTGCCCTGCATTGCATCGGTCATCGCAGCCTTAAAACTCTCGACACTTCGAACCGTCATGACTTGGGGAATGGCGGAGGAGCGGGCAATACCTTCCAGGTCCGTCCCTGTGCTCGTTGCTGTCGGGAAACCACCGACCGAGAGCAAGCTCTCATTATCGAAAACGACGTGGACCAGCTTCTTCGGTCGATAACGCGCCATGGTGCTAAGACTGCCAAGGTTCATCAAGAGCGACCCGTCGCCATCGAAAACAACCACTCTCTGTTCGGGCAGGCACAGAGCCAGCCCCAACCCCGTCGAAGACGCCAGTCCCATCGCGTGTTGCAAGTAAAAGAAATTAGGACGGTGACCCAGAGAGTGCAGTTCAGCCGCGACTGCTCCCATGATGGTGATGACAAGACAGCTTTCTAGTTCCGAATAAACCGACCGAAGACAATCCAGGCGGAGCATCATTCCTCCCACATCAAGTCGCGCGTCAGCAGAAGGGCGACCGGCTGCAAACTGCTTTCAGCGAGAGTCTGGGCCTGCCGAATACGTTTTCGGACGGTGTCCAATGCGTCCAGAAAGAAGTAAGGGATACGCAACGCTTGCAAAAGGGGCTCCGTGACGTTTCCACCCTGCGTTTGCCAGGGGTCGCGTTCCCCCAAAGACCCGCGGTAGCTGATGAGCATCAAAAGAGGGATCTTGTACAGATGCGCGAAAGAGACGATACCGTTAATGGATGCCAGGAAGCCGTGGTTCTGCATCAGCATGGCCGACCTGACCCCGGCAAAATGTGCCCCGGCCGAGATGCCGACTGCTTCTTCTTCCTTTGCCAGTCGCACCAAGATCATCTCCGGATCTTCGTCCGTCAACCGAATGAGATGCACCAACCAGGTTTCCGGCAGAGCTGAGACCAGGCGGATGTTGCATTCCTTCAAAGCGTCGTAGATCAGCTTGGAACTGCTCGCGGATACGGGCATTGGTTTGCTTTCAGGTTGACGACTGTTGCAGCGGAGTATAGGTTTGGCGCTGCTCATTTTGCAAGACTCCAGGGCTAACTTTTCAGAGATAACCAGGAGCATAGGCTTGGAAGCGAAATCCCAAAGCGTTCTCGATCCCCAATTTCCGCCCGGACTGGATGCACACTTTCCAATTGAAACCGTTCGTGCTGCTTTTCCTGCATTAACTCGGACTCCGGGATTCGTCTTTTTTGATAATGCGGCAGGCGCGCAGGTCCCGCAGGTCGTACTCGACGCGGTGAATCATCATCTCCTCGACTGCAACGTGCAGCGAGGCGGACGCTACGCGAAGAGTCGCGAAGTCGACGAGATGATTTTGCGTGCACGGCACAGCGTTGCTGATCTTGTGAACGCGCGGGACGCGAGCGAAATCGCGTTTGGCATGAACGCCACATCGTTTATTCGCTTGGTGAGTCTGGCGATCGGACAGACTCTCGATAAGCGGAATGAGATGGTCGTAACCGACATGGACCACGAAGCGAACGTCGCCACTTGGCTGGCGCTCAAACGATGTGGAGCGAAATTCTCCTGGTGGAAGATGAGGGACGATGGAAATCTGCATGTAGACGACCTCATCCCTTTGCTGTCTTCGAGAACGCGTCTCGTGGCGTGCACGCTTGCTTCGAATGCCATCGGCTCAATTGTGGATGTCGCGGCGGTTGCACGAGTAGCCCACGCGTCAGGAGCCGAAATCTTTCTCGATTCCGTGCATTTTGGCCCGCACGGGCTGATTGATGTGCAAGCCCTTGACTGCGATTACCTGGTGTGTTCGGGCTACAAGATCTTCGGTCCCCACATGGGGTTCCTGTGGGGACGACGTGAACTGCTGGAGAAGCTACCCACCTTCCGTGAGGACTTCATCCCCGACGAACCACCCGGAAAAATTGAGGCGGGAACTTTTGTTTACGAAAATGTGGCCGGGATGGATGCTGCGGTAGGCTACCTGGAAACTCTAGGCCGAAGCATGGCCGGGAACGATGCAACGGAGAAATCGGAATCGAGGCGTTCTGCTCTGCGCCGTGCGTTCGAGGCAATACGAGGCTACGAAGAATCGCTTTCGCTCGAAATGCTTCGGGTGCTTAAGGATTGCGGCGCGATCGTCTACGGCGTGGCGGAGGAAGATCGCATCGGCCAGCGAGTCCCAACGCTTAGCTTTAATTTGCCGAAGGTGCCACCTGCAAGGGTCGCCGAGGAACTCGCGAAACAGAATATCGGCGTGCGCGACGGCCACATGTACTCTCCGCGTTTGATGGCGCGACTCGGACTCCCCGAAGAGAGTGGCGCAGTCCGAGCCTCATTGGTCCACTACAATACGGTCCAAGAAGTGAGTAGATTTGGAAGTGTACTGGCTGAGATGACAAAGTCATGCTAACCGACACGCAAATCCGCCAGATCCGTTCCCGCTTCAACATCTTCAAACACAAAATCTATCTCAATAGTTGCTCCCAGGGACCGCTGTCCGATGCGGTGCAGGCTGGACTCGAGGAGTTCATGGCGAGTTGGCACGAGCAAGGCTCGCCGTGGGAGCTATGGGTGAATCAGTACGAGGCGGCGCGAAGCGCCTTTGCGCAATTCATCAATGCCAGCCCAGATGAAGTTGCGATTGTGACCAGTGTCTCGGCAGGCATTAATGGCGTCGCCAGTGCGCTGAATTTCCGGGAGCGAAAGAAAGTTGTAATGGGTGAGTTCGAGTTTCCTACGATGGGTCACGTCTGGCTTGGGCAACGTTCTCGAGGCGCCGAGGTGCAATTTGTGGGTGCCGAAGGCAACTGCATTCCGGCAGCCAATTACGAAAAGATGGTAGACCGCAACACGCTGATCGTGCCGCTCACCCACGTTTGTTTCAAGAACGGATTTCGTTCCGATGTAGACACCATCACAAAAATCGCCCACCGCGCCGGTGCTCTCGTAATGCTCGATGATTATCAGGATTGCGGAACCCGTCCCATTGATGTCAAAGCGATGGATCTGGACTTTTTTCTAACCGGGACCCTTAAATACCTGCTCGGTCCTCCCGGTCTGGCCTTTATGTATGTGCGCAAGGAACTCATTTCATCGTTGGTTCCTACAGTCACTGGATGGTTCGCGCAAGCAAATCCGTTCGCCTACGATCCCAAACTATTCGATTTATCTCCCACCGCGCGAAGATTTGAGTCGGGTTCTCCATCCGTGCCGAATGTGTACGCGGCGCTGCCCGGATTCCAACGGCTACAAGAAATCGGCTTGGAGAATGTGGCAGCCCACATCAAGAAACTCGCACAGTCGCTGTTGAGTAGCGCCCACGACCTGGGCATTCGGGCCAAAACGCCCGCCGGTAGTACGGGGCCACTGGTCGTATTGCAGTGCAAAGATTCAACTTCACTCGTGCAGAAGTTCGCCGAGAATAACATCGTCGCATCGAATCGTCACGACGGGCTACGGATCTCGTTCCACGTGTACAACACGCTAGACGATGTGAAGGCGGTTGTGGAAGTTCTCAAGAAGAACATCGATCTTATGGTTTCTGACCCCGCCAGCGTCGGCAGCTATGACTGATCAACTCAGTTCAGCGGAACAAGGCTCATTAGCCGAGGCTACGCCTGCAGAGACGGCGCCGATGCTGGAAGCTGAAGGTCTTCACCGCCGGTTGGGCCAAAGGCAACTCACCATGATGGCCATTGGCGGCGCCATCGGTGTCGGTTTGTTTTTGGGAAGCAGCGTAACCATTCACCTCGCTGGACCCGCCGTGATTCTGTCTTATCTTCTGGGCGCGGGCATCGCTCTGATCATGTCGTATGCTTTGGCGGAGATGGCAGTCGTGCATCCGGTTGCCGGCGCCTTCGGGGTTTACGCGGAGAAATATCTCAATCCGTGGGCAGGGTTTTCGGTTCGAGCCACTTACGGTGTCGCGCAGATCATCGCGATCGGCGCTGAAGTCACCGCCGCCGGGATCTATATTTCCTTCTGGTTTCCGAACGTTCCTCAGTGGATTTGGGTCGTGTTAGTGTCTGCCGCCTTGGTGGCACTCAATTCCATGCAGGTGAACCGCCTGGGTGAGTTTGAATATTGGTTCGCAACGATCAAAGTGGCGGCCATCGTCGCCTTCATCATTGTCGGAATGTGTTTGATTCTTGGCTTTGGCTCGCGCGGAGCAATTGGCGTGGCCAACTTAACCCAGCACGGAGGATTCTTCCCGGCGGGATGGAAGGGAGTCTGGCTTTCGCTCACTATCACAGTCACCAGTTATATGGGAGTAGAAATCATTGCGGTCACAGCGGGAGAGGCCGAGCAGCCGGAAGTTACCATTCCCCACGCAATGCGAAGCATTGTTTGGCGGCTCATTTTGTTCTATGTGCTGGCGATTGCGATTATGGTGACGATGGTTCCCTGGAACCAGACCAGCGCTTCGTCCACGCTCTCGGGCAGCCCTTTTGTGACGGCATTCGCTGCGGCGCATATACCGTTCGCGGCTGCGATCATGAACTTCGTGGTGCTGACCGCGGCATTGTCGAGCGTGAATACGAACCTCTACCTGTCAACTCGAATGCTTTTCTCTCTGGGACAGGGAGGTTATGCGCCAGATTGGATGGGCAAAGTGAGCGGCAATGGGGTGCCGCATCGTGCACTGCTGGCTTCAACCGCGGGGATCGTCGCAGCTATTCTTCTGGCTATCTTTGCTCCCAAGGATGCTTTCCTCACGCTCTATGGGACTGCAGTAGCCGGAATGCTTTTCGTGTGGCTAGTAATTCTGAACACGCACCTCCAGTTTCGCAAAGCCATTTCGCACGAGAGGCTGTTGAGTTTACCCATGCGCCTGTGGGCCCACCCGTTTTTTACTGTGGTCGGGATTTTGCTGCTCCTTGCAATCTCGGTTACGACCTTCTTTGTTGAAGGATTGCAATGGTCGGTTCCAGCATTTTCTGTTTTCTTGGGCCTGATCTCCCTCTTGTACCTGCGTAGACGGCATCCCAAGACCATTTAGGAAAGCGCATGCCTCGTGGTTTACGAGGACATTCATGGAGAGCACGAAATGGCCGAAGCCGTCGACGATGTCTATTCTTCGCTCCGCCGACAATTCAAAGGTGACCTGCTGCGCCCCGGCCAAAATGGATTCGAGGATGCACGGGCGATTTGGAATGGCATGGTCGCTCGAACGCCAGGCCTCATAGCGCTCTGCGTTGATACACGCGATGTGCAAAATGTGATCCGGGCCGCCTCGCAAACCGCAATTCTGACTGCTGTCCGCTGTGGAGGACATAGCCTGGCTGGTTTTAGTACGTGTGACGGCGGCGTGGTGATCGACCTGACGAGAATGCGCCAAGTCGAAGTTGATCCAACGGCACGCCGCGCCAGGTTCGCGGGAGGCTGCCTGTTGGGTTCGATTGATGGTGCAACTCAGAAGGCAGGGCTCGTTTTTCCCTCCGGCGTCGTCTCGCACACCGGAGCTTCCGGACTGATCTTGGGCGGAGGAACCGGATGGCTCACTCGGCGATTTGGATTGTCATGCGATAACGTCGAAGGATTCACTCTCGTCACGGCGGATAGTTCCGTCGTGCGGTGCAACTCAAAGGACAACCCGGATTTATTTTGGGCCCTCCGCGGAGGAGGCGGCAACTTCGGAGTGGTGACAGAATTCGAAGTGAAGCTCCATCCGCTCACGTCTATTGCGCTGGCTGAAGGCGTAACTCCCGAGTCCGGCATTCGGGGCCTCCTTGAAATTTGGAGAGACTTCATGGCCGAGGCGCCAATCGAGTTGAAGTGGAATATTGATCTTCGCCTTGCCCTCCATACAAAGAAGGTACCCACGGAACTTCGCGGGCGCCCCGTGGCCAGCAGTTCCTTGATATGGACGGGTGATCCCGAAGCCGGACGTCCCTATCTGCAGCGCGCTCTCTCCGCGTGCAGCCCGGATTCTGTGAGCAGCAGAATTGTGTCGTTCCGAACATTACAAACTATGGCGGATTTCGATTTCCCGCACGGGCGTCGGTACTACACGAAATCCGGATACTTCACTTACCTCGACGATGGAAGCATTGATCGCTTGTTGGAGGCAGCCGCCACGATTCCATCATCGGAAACCCAGATTGAACTGGCCTATCTCGGCGGCGCGGCGGCACGGATCGGAGCCGACGAGACCGCATTCGGTGATCGCAGCTCTCCGTTCATCCTGAACTTGCTGGCGAACTGGTCGGACCCATCCGCGGATGCCGGCAATGTTGCCTGGATTCGTGGAACCTTCAGCAAACTTCGGCCCGCAATGACCCCTGGTGTTTACACAAACTTCATGAGCGGCGATGAACAGGATCGGGTGCCTGAGGCCTATCACGAACGCTGGGACCGCATCGTAGCAGTCAAGTCGGACTATGATCCCAATAACTTCTTCCGGTTGAATCAGAATATTCCACCGCGGAAAGTCGCAGGAAATATCCGTTGAGCACATCCAGCTCGGGCCGGCGTTGATCGTTAGGCCGCCGGCCTGCAGTCGCCTTCACTGATTCGGCATAAAAAGAGGCCCAGTTTCGCGATCCAGGCTCCCGCCGAGCTCCCAGATTCCTGCCGCACTTTCTGCGATTCACAGATGTCAGGGTGGTGAGAGTCGGCCGCGGTCATACGCGTCTGGAGGAACGTCCGAAATACTCCTTACTTTCCCGTGCTAAGGCACGAGACTCCTCCTCGCGAGCCTGCCAAGGCGTGCATTCTGCACCTGCGGGAGTAGCGGATTGCTGGTTGGACACCCCGTCAGACAACCACGACGCATATGTTCCGGCGTTGGAACATCTCAGTTCTTCTGGCCTTTCAGGACTAACTGTTTCTTGTACGCGGTTAGACTGCACGGGACAATTCCGGAAAAGATATGTTCCCGCCCATCAACATCACAGGTGTGAGGAGGGTAAGGGAACCGTGCGATTACGAAATCCGAAGTCGGTTTGGAACTAGTCAATGTATCCGCTGAGCTAACTTAGTCCCGCTCCCGCACAACATTTCTATCATCAACATCTGATCTTGTTACGAAATCCGAACAATGCCAAAAGAATTTATTTGACGTGCGATCCGTGGATCGGTACACTCCTGAGTTTTTCAACCTGAAACTTAACTTCCCCAGGTTTCAGGAAAACGTCGGACATCTGTCCCAGCTTGCAGGCAGCCGCGGTTGCGCGACGCAAGAACAAGGCTCAAGACCTTGGCAAGGCGGACAGACTTAGAAGCTTATCGACGATGACGGGCCTCCCCTGTTCCAACGCTCGTTATCTTTTCCGAATTTTGTAAACCTGAGGAGAATTGCATGACATCCGCCACTGGCGCTCTCGTTACCTTTCTGTCTACCCGATTCGCACGTGCATCCTGGAAACGTTTGGGAGCAGAAGTTGCTGATTGTGCCAAAAAGTGCGTCGCGCTGTTTCTCGTATATGCCACGGTGGCAGGAACAATGCCGGTGCGCGCGGATGAACTTCCGATCAGTTACCGGTCAGCGGGGAACTCCCGGTGGAGCTCACTGAAGACAGCGGGGCCGATGTCTGCTCCGCGATTGGCGGAATCTCGCGCCAGCGCGCAACCTCGCATTCCTTCAAACTCCGCAGTCACCGGCGCGCAGGGAGTTCATCCTGGTGAAAGTGCGAGCGGTCAGTCCGAGTTGACAACCAAGGCCAGCACAATCTCGGCTCCGCCCTTGAGTACGACCGGCGGAGTTAATGCTTTAAGCCCCGTGGTCGAATGCGTGGTTAATAACGGCGGCCAATACGTGGCCTGGTTCGGTTATCAAAACGACGGTTCGACAAGTATCAGCGTGCCCGCAGGGAGCGACAATGAAGTCAGTTCAACGTCACTTGGACAAACCCCGCCGATTCACTTCTTGCCAGGACGGCAGCGCTTTATTTTTAGCGTGCCCTTCACTAATCAGGATTTGGTCTGGACGCTCAAAGGCCCTGACGGTGACGCTCGCACTGTCCGGGCGTCCAAAGGTGCGCCACTGTGCGCTCCGGTATCGAATTCCGGTTTAGCGCAGACTGTGAATGCCGGAAGCACCGTGCAACTCGATGGCAGCGCTTCCTCGGACTTGGTTGGCCTTTCACTTACCTACAAGTGGTCTTTCTTTTCGGTTCCCGCGGGCAGCAGTGCCGCACTAAGTGATCCAACCGCGGCCCGACCAACCTTTGTAGCGGACAAGTCCGGCACTTATACGCTTCAGCTTGTCGTCAACAATGGGCAAGCTGACAGTGAACCCCGCACCGTGGTCATCTCAACGCACAACTCACCTCCCAGCGCCAACTCGGGGCCGAATCAAACGGTGCGGATTCGGTCGAAGGTACAGCTGAATGGTAGTGGCTCCGCGGACGTAGACGGAGATGGAATCACCTATCACTGGTTGCTGGTTGGCGCACCGAGAGGCTCGAGCGCACATCTGTCGAATCCCGAAGTCATGGATCCGACTTTCGTCCCCGACATGGAAGGTGTGTACACCGTGCAGTTGACCGTGAATGACGGTCAAAGCGATAGCGCGCCCTCCACCGTAACCATCAGCACGATCAACTCTGCTCCTGTAGCGAATGCTGGACTCTCGCGACCTGTCACAGCCGGGGAGACGGTCGAGTTAGACGGAAGTGGTTCCACCGATGTGGATGGGAACGCCATCACTTATCGCTGGTCGATATTGAGCGCGCCGACAGGCAGCAAAGCAACCTTGTCGAGCACAAGCGCGGTTAAGCCGAGCTTTCTGGCTGATCTTCCCGGCACCTATGTGGCGCAGCTGATCGTGAATGACGGATTTGTGAATAGTGTGCCGAGTACTGTGCTGATTACCGAGTGAACCAACTGCACCCGTAGCGAAGCCGGGAGCGGGTCAGACGGTGCGCTCCGGTTCCTTGGTCGAACTCGATGGCAGCGCGTCTTTTGACGGGAACGGAAGGCCCCTGACGTACCAATGGTCTCTCCTCACCAAACCGGCAAACAGCATTGCGGCGCTTTCGTTGCCATCAGCGGTGAAGCCTTACTTCACTGCGGACCAGGCCGGAAATTACGTAGTGCAGCTTGTAGTGAGCGATGGCTTCCTGAACAGCCGCCCGCAACGGTGATAATCTCGACATCGAATACGGCGCCAATTGCGAATCCCGGAGCTCATCAGACGGTAGCGCTCGGATCTACAGCGAATCTTTCCGGCGCCGCCTCGAGAGATGCGGACAATGACCGGCTGAGTTACCGCTGGTCTATTCTCTCGCAGCCAGCGGGCGGAGCGGCGACGCTGGCGAATCCCGCCACGACGTCTCCGACTTTCGTGCCAAAGGCTACTGGACTCTATGTTGTCCAACTGATCGTGAATGACGGCAAAGCCGATAGCCCACCTGCAACAACCACTGTCACGGTAGTCAAGTCCGCGTCCGTGAGCGGGGGGACGTCTCAGACGACTGGGGCGCGGTCGAGCTTTGCTGCGTTGAACACACCATCGGGAGGCGCAACTATTACCAGCCTGTCGCCCACCTCAGGCCCTGTCGGTACAGCGGTAACCATCAGCGGCACCGGATTCGGAACCCAGGGCACGAACAGTGTGAAGTTTTATGGAATCGTGGCGCCCATCATCAGCTGGAATGCAACCACGATTGTTGCGACCGTCCCGTCGACGACGCCTATCAGTAGTGTGAGTGCCAAGGTCTGGATCGGCGGGGTTGGGAGTAATGAAAGCCCATTCACCGTGCTCCCGATGCCGAGCATCACGAAGCTCTCGGTGAATTCCGGCCCGGCTAATTCGACGGTCACGATTACGGGCAGCAACTTCGCAACGCCGGGCGTGGTCACATTTAATGGAACACCCGCCTCGCCGACAATTTGGAACGCGACTTCGATCGTCACTACGGTACCGGCCGGGGCAACCACAGGAAACGTAGTGGTCAGCCTTTCCGGGGTGGGCAGCAATGGCGCGGCATTCATGGTTGTTCCGGCGCCCCAGCCGCCCGGGGTCAACTTTATTCAGGGCAATTACTCAACGCCCGCCACAACTCAGACGGCACCTGTTACTTACGTCGCAGCCCAAGTCGCGGGCGACCTGAACGTCGTCGTAGTTGGATGGCGAGATACGGCCGCAACGGTAAAGTCCGTCACCGACACTGCCGGAAACGCGTATTCGCTGGTTGTCGGACCAACAACCCAGATCAGCAACGGCACACAGTCGATCTACTACGCGAAGAACATCAAAGCAGCCACCGCGGGCGGAAACACGGTGACCGTGGCGTTCTCGGCTGCCGCGACCGACTCCCGATATCCGGATTGCTGAATACAGTGGACTCGACCCAGCCAATCCGTTCGACGTTTCGATTGGAAAAGAAACGAATGGCACGACCAGTACCTGCGGGCCGGTAACGACCACCAATGCTGACGACTTGCTGGTCGCCGCGAACCTGGTGCAGTACACGACCACAGCTGCGGGATCAGGCTACACCAGTCGCGTGATCACCACTCCGGGCGGAGACATTTTGGAAGATCAAATCGTCACCGCGACCGGAAGCTACAGCGCGACGGCTCCGCTGTCCGCATCCGGTCGCTTCATCATGCAGATGGTCGCATTCCGCGAGGCGCAGAACCAGGCGCCAGTCGTCAGCGCCGGATCGAATCAAACCATCACTCTGCCTACAAATTCCGTAACTCTGAATGGCACTGCGACTGACGACGGTTTGCCGAATCACACACTCACCGTTGCATGGAGCGTAGTCAGCGGGCCGGGCACGGTAACCTTCAGCAGCCCAAGCACGGCCGTGACCAACGCCACGTTCTCCGCGGCAGGAACCTATGTTCTGCGGTTGACGGCCAACGATTCCCAACTCTCGACCAGTTCCACGACCACGGTCACGGTCAATTCTTCTGCGAACCAGCCGCCGGTGGTAAGCGCTGGACCAAATCAGACGATAACCCTGCCCACGAACTCTTTGACCCTGAATGGTACGGCTACCGATGACGGATTGCCCAACGGCACGCTGGTCATTGCCTGGAGTACAGTAAGCGGACCGGGCCCCGTCACTTTTAGTAGTCCCACCAAGGCGATCACGCAGGCAACGTTCTCGGTTAAGCCGGGAGTCTATGTTCTGCAACTGAGCGCCAATGACTCGCAATACACCAGTACCTCGCAAGTCACGATCACAGTGAAGGCTGGCAACGGACCTAACCAACCGCCCGTCGTCAGTGCCGGGCCGAATCAGACTCTCACCCTGCCCGCTACCACGGCGACTTTGAGCGGATCTGCATCGGACGATGGGCTTCCCAGCGGAATTCTCAATCTTTCCTGGAGCCAAGTCAGCGGTCCCGGATCGGTGACGTTCTCCAGTCCGACGCAAGCAGTCACCCAGGCGACGTTCAACGCTCCGGGCCTTTATGACTTGCGCCTGACAGCCAGCGATACCCAATTGACCAGCACCGCAGACACGTTCGTCTATGTTTATACGTCAGGAACCAGTGGGCAGAACCAGCCGCCTTACGTTACCGCCGGCCCGGATCAGACCGTCGTTCTTCCTGCCTCGGCGCAACTGAACGGATTCGCTGTAGACGATGGTCTTCCGAACGGAACGCTGACCTTGTCCTGGAGCATGGTGAGTGGTCCTGGCACGGTGACCTTCTCAAATCCCAACGCGGCCGTGACTTCAGCCTCATTCACTGTGGCCGGAAACTACGTGCTGCAACTTGCTGCCAGCGATTCGGCGCTGGTCAGCACGTCCACTGTCAACGTGTCAGTCGGCAAACTGTTCGGCCACATGAGCAACAAGGGAACGGATTTCTGGTTGATGTTCCCCAGAAATTCAGATAACTCGACCGATCCGAATTTCCAGCCGCAGTTGGAGATCACTTCTGACTCGAGTACGTCCGGCACGGTCACAATCCCGGGCTTGAATTTCTCATCCACCTTCAGCATCGCGGCCGGACAATCGACCACCGTGCTTCTCCCGGTCACTGTGGCGGGAGATCAGTCCGACGTCGTGGAGAACAAGGGCATCCACGTTACCTCGTCGTCAGAGATTACAGTCGTCGGTTTTAGTTTCGTACCGTATACCACTGATGGCTACCTTGCTCTCCCGACACCAGTACTCGGTACCGACTACGTCGTTCCTGCATATCCCCAGGAGTTCATCGGCATTCAAGGCCCCGGAATCTTCTTCGGCGGCAGTGAGGTAGCGATGGTCGCCGCGCAAGATGGAACCACCGTGACGATCACACCGCCGGTTGCTACAACGGGTAGGGTCGCCGCACAGCCCTACCAGGTCATTCTGAATCAGGGCAGGACATATCAGCTGTATGCGGCCGACTTTACTGTCGACCTTACGGGCACCCAGATCACCTCCGACAAACCGCTTGCTGTCTATGGCGGCGCGAGTTGCGCGAACGTTCCGTTCAATCGCAATCTTATTTACAAGGCCTGCAATCATCTCGTCGAGCAGATTCCGCCCACCGATCTTTGGGGACAGGACTTCGTGGTGATGCCCTTTGCGGAGCAACCTAAAGGAAGCCTGATTCGCGTCCTCGCCGCCACCGACGGAACCAACGTCTCTATCAACGGCGCAGTCGCGGCGACCCTAAACCGTGGCGAGTTCTATGACACCTTCACTGCCAATCCTCTGGTCATCAATGCGGACCAACCTGTACTTACTGTGCAATTCATGACGAGCGAGGATTACCAGTCTCCACAGGAAAACATCCTCGGCGACCCGTCGATGCAATTGATCCCGGCGTATGAACAATTCGGCGGCCAGTACATTGTCGTCACTCCAACCATTCCCATCGTTCAGGGCTACTACGGCATTCCAAACAACTACCTCAACATCGTTGTTCCGACCGCCTCCGCCAGTTCGGTGCAAATCGATGGTGCACCTGTCACCAATGCCACTTTTACGCCGCTCGGTTCATCTACGTTCTCGGGTGCGCAGGTTCCAACCGTTCCAGGCATGCACCACCTAACAGCAGCTGCACCATTCGGCGTGTCGCTCTATGGGACGGGAAATGCGGACGCGTACTCCTACCAGGCGGGCGTGGTTTTTGACTCGGCACGCCAGGGAACCTCGGTCGTTCTCACACCTACGTCCGTGACGCAACTCACCGGCACTACTCTTTGTCTGGACGCCAGTGTGTTGGATCCCTTCGGTCATCAAGCAGGTGGCATCGGCGTTGGCTTCAGCGTCACTGGAGCGAACCCTTCGAGTGTCTATGTCGACTCGAATTCTTCCGGCATCGCACAGTACTGCTACGTCGGCACCAATGCCGGGGCAGATTCGATTGTTGCATCAGTCGGACTGGCGTCAGCCACCGCGGCCGTGACTTGGAGTTCCTCCGCCACCAACGCAGCGCCGTCCGTCTATGCTGGAGCTTCCCAGACGATTACTCTTCCCAATACGGCCAATCTCGCAGGCGTTGCCGCGGATGACGGCTTGCCAATGGGAAGTCTGCTTTCGGTGACATGGTCCCAGGTAAGCGGCGCGGGAACCGTGAGTTTCGGCAATGCAAGTCGGGCGAGTACCAGCGCGACGTTCAGCGCGGCGGGCACGTATGACCTGCGCTTGACCGCGAACGACACGCAATTCACATCTACTTCGGACGTAACGGTCACGGTAGTGGCGGCGCCACAGAACCAGGCTCCGACGGTCAGTGCCGGCGCGAACCAGACGATTACCTTGCCTATCAACTCGGTGTCTCTCAATGGCACGGCTACCGATGACGGGTTCCCATCCGGCGCCAAACTGGCGGTACAGTGGACGGAAGTCAGCGGGCCCTCGAATGCGACCCCCGTCATATTCTCAAACTCAACCAGCCTGGTAACGCAGGCCACGTTAAGCACGGCTGGCACCTACGTTCTTCAGCTCTCGGCGGACGACTCCCGACTCTCTGCGACGTCCACGGTTACCATCACGGTCATCGCCCAGAATCAGGCGCCCTATGTGAACCCCGGCGGCCCGTACCAGACGACGTTGCCGCTTACCAGCGTGACGCTGAACGCCACTGTTTCCGATGACGGCCTACCTACGGGTTCGACGTTGACCTCGCTGTGGTCGCAAGTGAGCGGTCCAGCCCAGGCGATATTCGCCCACGCAACGCAGCCGGTCACACAGGCTACCTTCCCGGTCGCCGGCTATTACGAACTGACCATCAGTGCCTCCGACGGTCAGTTGACCACCAGCTATCCTGTGCAGGTTACGGTGTATCCGGCGAACCAGCCTCCGCAAGTCTCCATCAATCCGTCCTATCAAACCATCGCGCTGCCAACCAACAGCGTCACTTTGAGTGGCGCCGTCACCGACGATGGCCAGCCCTCTGGCAGCACCGTCACTCAGGTCTGGACGATGCAGAATGGTCCTGCCGCAGTTACATTCGGCAGTCCGACCCAGCCCACTACGACAGTCACCTTCACCGCGCCGGGATACTACTATTTCACCCTCACTGCCAGTGATACCCAACTGGTCGGCAGCGCCAGTGCGACAGTGGTGGTCACCGGAAGTGGCACTGTCACCAATCCCAACCAGCCGCCGATCGTGTACGTCAATAGCCCGCCATCGTTAACCCTCCCGAACAACACAGAAACCGTGAACGGCGTAGCTACCGATGATGGTTTGCCCTACGGAACTCTGACGTCCACCTGGAGTCAGGTGAGCGGGCCTGCGCCCGTTACGTTCGCGAATGTGAATCAGCCAGTCACGGCGGTGACGTTCCCAGTTGCAGGTGAATACCAGTTGCAACTCTCAGCGACCGACGGCCAGCTAACGTCCATTGCGAACACGTCCGTCTCCGTGAATTTTGTCGGGGCGCCACGCGTTTCGGTCACGCCTCCTTTTGCCACGGTCACATTGCCGTCGACGATTACGCTGACCGCCAATGCAACGGACCCCAATGGTCAATCCTTGACCTACCAGTGGTCAGAATCCTCTGGCGCTGGCCCAGCCACGTTTAGCACTCCGACGTCGGCTTCAACGCAAGTCAGCTTCGAGGCACAAGGCACGTACTATCTGCAAGTGGTCGTCAGCAATTCGGTTCTGAGCACAACCGCGGCGGTGGCAGTTTCTGTAATTCCACCTCCGCCTCCCGGCCCACCGCAGGTGAGCCTCGCCACCCCGCAAGACGGACAGAACATTACGGCCCCCACCACCGTCATCGGGTCGGTCAGCCCAGCCGTCACCACCAACGGCAGCGTGACCTACACACTTGCGTACAGCCTCAATACGCAGGACGGCGCTTCCACGCAGAACTGGATCACCATCGGTAGCGGCATTGCCACGCTTGGAATCAACAGCGGCACGCTCGGCACGCTGGATCCGACGACCCTGATCAACGGCAGTTACAGCCTCCGGCTGAGCGCAACCAACGACTACGGACAAACCGGCACGACCACCACCTCCTTCACCGTCAGCAAGAACATGAAGGTGGGGAACTTCACTCTGACCTTTACGGACTTGTCCGTGCCCGTGGCCGGTCTGCCCATCACGGTGACGCGAACCTACGACAGTCGCGATCAAAATCCGCGCGACTTCGGCACGAGCTGGTCGCTTGGCATCGCCAACGTGCAACTGCAGAAGAACCGCGTACTGGGTAAGAGCTGGAACGAAACCTTCAACGGCGCCGGATTCACCAGCTACTGCCTGCAAAGCATCAACAACGTCACCGCCACGGTCACCTTCCCGGATGGCCGCCAGTACAACTTCCAGGCGATTTCGACGCCGCAATGCCAGACCGGAGGCCCGATCACTGCTCCTACGGTTGGATTTGTGGAATTGCCCGGTAGCCCTGGAACCGACGGGGCAACCCTCGTTCCTGCCGACGGCGGGGCCGCTCTCGTCGACAACTCTGTCCCCGGAAACGTCAACCTCATCGACTACAACTCGCAGCCCTACAATCCGACCGTCTTCATCCTGACGACGCGTGAGGGTTACAAGTACACCATCGATCAGCAGCTCGGGGTCACCAATATGTCCGACCCCAACGGCAACACCTTGACCGTCAGCTCCACTGGAATCGTCAGCTCCACCGGAAAGAGCATCTCGTTCACGCGCGATTCCAGCAACCGCATCACCAAGATCACCGACCCGAACGGCAACACCCTCAAATACACGTACAACTATTACGGGTTGCTCAACACCTTCACCGACGCCTCCAGCAACCAGACCACCTTCTACTACAACGGCAATCAGCAGGGCGTGCAATATCTGCAGACGATCATCGATCCCCGCGGCGTGGTTCCCGTCACCGCTTACTACGACTCCACCAACCACCTGACGTCGATGATCGACGCCAACGGCAAGACCATCAACTACAACAACAATCTGACCGGCCAGGTCGACACCATCACCGACCGCCTCGGCAACCCGACCATCTACTCCTACGATTCCGACGGCAACATCCTCACCATGACGGATGCCCTCGGCAACACCACCACCTACACCTACGACACCAACGACGACAAGCTCACCGAGACCAACGCCGTGGGCAAGACCACGTCCTACACCTACGACGGAACGGGCAACCGCCTCAGCGAGACCGATCCGCTGGGCAACAAGACCACCTACACCTACGACGCTGGCGGACGCGTCCTCACCGTCACCGATCCGCTCGGACACACCACCACCAACGTTTACGATGGCAAGGGCAACCTGACTTCGACCACCGACGCCAACGGCAAGACCACCTCGACCGTCTATGGCGCCAACGGCCTGCCTTCGTCCGTCACCGACGCCAATGGCAAGACCACGCAATTCCAGTACGACGGCTCCGGCAACCTCACGCAGCAGACCGACGCCCTCAACCACGTCTCCACCTACACCTATGACGCCAACAACAACAAGCTGAGCCAGACCGTCACTCGCACCGTCAATGGCCAGCCGCAGACGATCACCACCAACTACAAGTACGACGCGAATAATCGCCTCACCGAGACCGATTACGCCGACGGCACCAAGTCGCAGGTGCAGTACAACTCCATCGGCAAGCAGAGCGTGACCATCGACCAGCTCAACCGCCAGACCAGCTACACCTACGACTCGATGGGACGCCTCACCACCACCACCTACTCCGACAGCACCACCGACTCCGCCACCTTCGACGCCGAGAACGACCGCCTCACCTCGACCGACCGCGCCGGACACACCACCACCTACACCTACGATTCCGATAAGCGCCTCAGCAAGACCACGTACGCGGACAACAGCTTCACCCAGACCAACTACGACGCCGCCGGACGCGTCAGCTCCACCGTCGACGCCAACGGCAACACCACCACCTACGGCTACGACGACGCCGGACGCCGTACCACGCTGACCGACGCGCTCAGCCACGTCACCACGTTTGCCTACGACAACTCCGGCAACCAGCTCTCGGTGAAAGACGCGCGCCAGAACACCACGCAGTATCAGTACGACACGCTCAACCGCCAGACCGCGGTGATTTATCCCGACCAGTCGACTTCGACCACCGCATACGACGTGCTGGGACGCGTCACGTCGAGGACCGACCAGGCCGGAAAAGTGACGGCCTACGGCTACGACGCCTTGGGACGCCTGACCTCGGTCACGCAGGACGCCGTCGTTCCAGGAAACCCAGGCGGCCTGAATCTGGTGACCACCTACGGCTACGACGAAGTGGGCAACCGCATCGCGCAGACCGACGCCAACAACCACACCACCACCTACGCCTACGACCAGCTCGGACGCCGCATCGCTCGCACTCTGCCCGCGGGACAGTCCGAGAGCTACGTCTACGACTCCGCCGGCAATCTGAAGTCGAAGACCGACTTCAACGGCAAGACCACCACCTACGCCTACGACAGCTCGAACCGCCTGCTGTCGAAGACTCCCGACCCAAGCTTCAGCGCTCCCGTCGTGAGCTTCACGTACACGGCGAACGGCCTGCGGCACACCATGTCGGACGTTTCCGGCACGAGCACCTACGGATACGACACCCGCAATCGCCTGACGCAGAAGCAGACTCCGTTTGGCACGCTGAACTACACCTACGACTCGGCAGGCAATCTGCTCACATTGAAATCGGCAAATTCAGGCGGTGCTTCCGATACATATACCTACGATGTTTTGAATCGGCTGAGCACCGTCACGGATGCTTCCGGCGCGACCAGCTACAGCTATGACGCCGTCGGAAATCTGCAGAACTTCTCTTATCCGAATGGGGTCACGCACGCCTATACCTACGATGGCCTGAATCGTCTCACGCAGATGGGATCGTCCAAGAACAGCACTTCGATTTCGAACTACGCATACACGCTCGGGCCAGCCGGGAATCGGCTGACAGTCGCGGAACTCAGCGGAAGGGCCGTGGCGTATGCGTATGACTCGCTGTACCGCTTGACGTCGGAAACAGTCACTAACGATCCCGCCAGCAAGAACGGCGTGGCCAGCTATACGTATGACTCCGTAGGTAACCGCAAGACATTAAGCTCAACTTTGCCGCCAGCCGGAGGCATGACATACACGTACGACGCGGACGACCGGCTCGCGAGCGACCAGTACGACAACAACGGAAACACGGTCTCTTCCGCCGGAGTTTCTGACGCCTATGACTTCGAAAACCATTTGATCCAGAAGGGCGCCGTTACGATTGCATATGACGGGGACGGAAATCGAGTCAGCGAGACAGTGGCCGGGGTGACCACAAACTACCTTGTCGATACGCTGAACCCGACTGGCTATGCGCAGGTAGTGGACGAGTTGCGGAACGGCACCGTCACGAGGACGTACTCGTATGGACTGGAACGCATCAGCGAAACCCAAACGCTGAACTCCACGCTCACCACAAGCTTCTACGGCTATGACGGCCATGGAAGCGTACGCCAGCTGACCAATTCGACCGGGGCTGTAACCGACACCTACGACTACGACGCCTTCGGCAACCTCATCAACTCCATCGGCTCCACGCCCAATAACTACCTCTTCGCGGGCGAACAGTACGACCCCGCCCTCGGCCTCTACTACAACCGCGCCCGCTACCTCGACACTGCCACGGGCAGATTCTGGAGCATGGACGGCTACGAAGGGGACCTCGAAACTCCGTCGTCACTTCACAAATATTTGTATGCTAGCGCCGATCCCGTGAACCGCATCGATCCTTCTGGGCACGACGATCTCATTACAACTGTATCGACAGCAGCAACCTATACCACGATTTTCGGACTGAGCGTGATCCAGTCTCAGGCGGTTATTGGGGCCGTCGTCAGTGTTGGGGTTCAGATAGGACTGACAGCGATCTCGGAGTATTACCGGGGGGCCTCTCCTGACCAGATCGAGGACGCAGAACGCAACCCACTGAACTTAGCCATTGCTGCAATAATGGGAGCCGTCGGGGGAGCAACAGCCACCATACGAGTAGCTCGTTTCCTCTTCGCGCTCATAATCCTCGACATGGGGGGTACAGCTGCCGCCAAGGATTATAAAGCGGGTCATCAGGGGCTGGCACTCTTCGATGCTGCTCTGGCGTTTGGATCTGCATCGCTACTTGTCTTCGCAAAAGTGCCAGCAACTCAAGCGGACGCAGACGCAGTGGTGGGGTCCATTCGCAAGGTCAACCCGAATTTCCCAGCTCCGGGTTTCACTCAGAACTGCGCGAATTGTGCAATGGCGACCGACAACACGTTGGCGGGGAACGCAACATCTGCCATGCCGGGTGGCCCCGAGCCGCTATCGGTCTTGGAAAAGTATTATGGAAACACGTTCACCGACGTTAGCTCCACCGGCGATATCGAAGCCGAGCTTCAAGCGGCCGGACCTGGATCACGCGGTATCGTTTACACGCCACCGCCTCCGGGAAGTGGCACGGTAGGCCACGTTTTTAATGCTGTGAACCAAGGTGGCGTCGTTCGATTCTTAGATGGCCAAATTGGAGGCCCAGCGGATACCAGTGGGGTGGGGTCCGGAGCCAAATTCATGAGAACTAACTGAGCGAGACCATGATTGATAAAGACAGAGCTTTCTCGATAGCAAGTGACTCGCTGCAAAAGCAGACTGAGGCGTTTGGCCAGCAAAGAGTTGTTCTGCTTAAAGACCGATTTGAGGAATCCGAGTTTGCTTGGGTGTTCTTTTACGACAGCGAGAAGCACTTGGAAACAGGTGACTACAAGGATGCGCTCGTAGGAGGTGGTCCCATTTTGATCGATAAATTCGATGGTAGTGTGCACTCGTTCGGATCAGCCTTCTCACTTGAGAAGTGTACTCACAAATATGACGAACTGCGAAGGCAGGGTACGACCGCGACAAGCGAGGAAGTGCAAAAACAGCTGCGCGATGATTTGCTCAAAAAGCGGCCGTAACCGTCTGCGACGCCGACGGCAACCGCGTGTCGGAGACTGTCGGCAACGTGACACAACGGCGGGGAGGAAACCTGGGGACGGAGGAAACCTGGGGACAGACGGGACGTACCCCATTTTCTAAGTCCGCGGATGCGATGAAAAACTAGTGAACGTCCCGTCTGTCCCCATGTTTCCGCACGCTTCCAGTGCGCTTCAGTGTGCTTACGGATGTCGGCGAGGTTTTCGTCAAGGACAATGCGACCGAACACCTGCAGGAACTACTCCTGAAGGCAGGAAGTGCAGGCGCAACCAAGCTTGCCGCTGCATTGGCAATCGATGAAGTCAAAGCGCTCGTTGAGCAGGAAGCTGCTGAAGGGTTAGAAAGCATTGCCGGAAAGCGGATCTACACAAGACTCGGGGGCTACGCCGTTCAGTTGACGATCGAGAGACAACCAGGTGAGGCTGTGGCCTATGCCATAACTCACTTGCTTTTTATGAACTAAAGGGAGCACTGCGAGATGTTTCCAAGGCTTGCGCGGGTATCGAACGACAGGTACGAAGCAGTGGTAAACGTGGAATGGAAGGGGTACATTACCGTTGCTATTGCTCGAAATCCCCGAGCCACCAACTTGTACTGGCAACTCGTTGATCCAGTGTTTAGTCAGCTTGAACTCGGATTCGAGCATCCGTCAGGCAGGTTAGTGAAGTGTGCCGTTCCTCTCTTCAATGGCGAGGTGGAGGATCAGCAGACGCAAGCCCTCCCCGGCGCCACTCCGGGAACACCGTTCTTTGACCTAGCGCCATGGCCGGTGAATGTTTCTGACCCAGCCGCACGTGCCAACCATCTTGAGCATTCGGGCCGAGTCAGGTTAACGAAAAAGCATGGCGGACTGTCGATCATTTGCAAGGACAGTCCTACTCTTCGCTCTGTGCTCTACGCAGAGAAGCTGATATGTGAGTTTGGGGAGGGGGACGAACTTGTAGCTCTCACTTTGGTGGGTGACTTCCCGCTTTGATGTGCCAGTTTCGGCCACCGATCTTCACACCGACAGAAACCTGGGAGAAACCTGTTGGAACGTCCACCGCTGTCGCCTCGTTCACAGCTACGATCTGGTGTTGGAAACGGCCCAGTGCTCCGTCTCCGAGAACTAAGGTTCTAGCTTTCGCTGGAGCGATCCTGTGAGACAGAGAAAATGGTGACAGGTCTCGAGAGGAGCCGCGCTCGACCATGGCCACCGTTCTGCCTTTTCCACCATTCCGGCACACACCGGATACGGTCCAAACCTGACGAAAACGTAAGCGAACTCCTAACGCGGTGTGTCTAAACTGTGCTTAACCGACCCTCACGAACCAGCACGGAACCCCACCATCAAGCAGTACAAATGTTTGTATGAGACTGATGCCATTAAGAATCAGTGGGTTACGAATCCTCCGGCGACGCTCTCAAAATCCGCCGACCTTCGGGTCTTGGGGGTTCGACTCCCCCTCCCGGCACCAACACAAATCCAATGAAAAGCAATGGTTACGCGCCTCGATGAGTCGATGGCTTTGAGGCAGCTCAAACGGTTTTCGATCGACGTTTTTGTCAACAGCCGCATAATCTGACAGTTTTGTGACGGACACCAGCGACACATGAGCGAATCATCCTCGCCGGCGAAAGAGCGGTCACAAGACCGGAATCAGGTCGAGAGCTAAGTTGTTGGTTTGACCAGCATTAATCAAATGGCGGCTGCAACGTGCCTTTGCGGTACCGGTTCCTAGAAACCCAAACCCACCTTTCATCTAGGACGCCCTTTTTATCAACGGAATGAAACTACCGATCGACGGTGATCCCCATGCGTCCGACGGGCACTTCCCCGAGGTGGGTTTATCGTTCGATGTATGAAAATTCCTACAAGCCGAGTTCTGGCGCGCAATGACTTCCGGGTTGCCCGTGATCTCGGAGTTGTGTCGCTGCACGACGCCTCAATAGATGAGCTTTAGCGAAAACTGAATTTGCCGTGAGGTTCCCGCGGTCTTGCTGATCATGCCAAACCCTGTGCCCGCGATCGTGTTCGCGGGCAGCCCCATGTTGACGATGTTAAACAAATTAAAGAACTCCGCGCGGAATTGCAGGTCCGCTCGCTCCAAACCGCTTTCTCGGTGGCCAATCGGAGTCGTCTTGATGAGCGCAAAATCGAAATCATAATATGCCGGGCCGCGAAATGTATTACGGCCGAGCGTTCCAAAGCGCCCGGAGTTCGGTCCAGTCCCGCCCGAGATCCCGATGGGAATCGAAAAGAAGCTTCCATTGTTCGCGCCCCGCCCAAAATAGTCCTCGCGCGGTCGCGTGGAACTGCCGGCGCTCGTAAACCTGGGGACAGACGGGACGTTCACCGGTTTCTTCCAAAATCTAAGCAACCGAGATGAGGGTGGCTTGCCTGCAATCGGCCATGGGTTTCTTGGGACGCCCTCCCTTTCGCGGAGCGAGCGGGCGCGAAGTCAATTCCTCAAGACCTGCCACGAAATCCGGACTCCCCAGCGGTCGCCCGGTGTGCGTGGAGTGGCGCAATCGGTTCACGTCGACGGCCGATTCCGCGTCAGCGATGAAGTGCTGCCACTCCGCAGCCGTCCATCGCTTCCGCCAGCGTGCCATTTCCAGCAGCGGGTCTGGGTTCGTCAGGCCACAGTGGGTTGCAGCGCTCGACCATCTCCACCGCTCCGGCGTCGCGACTATTCCCGCGCGCACTGGGTTCAACTCCACATAGCGCAACGCTGCCCATAGATGCGATTCATCCAACGGGCAGGAATAGAATCGTCCCTGCCATACGTGGCCGCTCGACGATTGCTGGGTATTCCAGTACGCGGCGTAGCGTCCATGTGCCTGTTTGAGAGATTGCGAGAGAGCCTGTGGAGTTTGCGGAACTGCGATCAGGTGTACGTGATTCGACATGAGGCAGTAGCCCAGCAGAGAGAGAGCGTAAAGTTGCGAATACTCTCGCAGCAGTTCAAGGTAGGTGACGCGGTCCGCATCGCTGGCGAGAATTACTTGTCGCGCATTTCCCCGCTGCGTAACATGATGAGGAACGTCGACGATCACGACACGCGGCAGTCGAGCCATAGAAAGAAAATAACAGGGATGACCGGGTCCGCCGACAACGATGGCTTGGGGTTGCCTGTGTGATTCCCAGATCGGGAGGAGATAATCGGGGTTACGTCCCGTCTGTCCCCATATTTCCGTGTCCCCATATTTCCGACTATTTTCTCAGGCAGTAATGAAAAACAAGTGTAACGTCCCGTCTGTCCCCGGTCTTTCCTGTCCCCGGTCTTTCCCGGTCTTTATGTCCCATTCGCGCAAACGGCGCGATAAGGACGGGGTACATGGTCTCTTGAGCTTTACTTCTTGGGCCGCGACTCCGGCGGCACAAGGCCTGCGAGGCGGTAGTACACGACGAGCTGGCCGTAGTGTTCACCGCTATGTTCGATGAGGCCGTAGGCTATGTCGAGAACGCGCGCTTTTTGTTGAGGGAAATAAACAACCTCCGTCGTCATGCCTTTTTCGCCTTTCGACTGGATGGCGGCTGCGCCATCGGCGAAGGATTTCTTGACGAACGCAACGATGTCGGCCTTGGACTTGTATTGGTCGCGCTTCGGATCTTCTGCCGCGGGAGGCTTCAGCCCCATCGCAGGATTCGTGAAGTAGTAGCATGAGCCCGCCGCGTGCAGCAACTGCTCGGCGAAGCTCCGCTCCGCGGGTGTCGGCTTGAAGTCATATTTGTCCTCGGGAAAATCTTCGGCCATCTCCGTCAGCTTGCGGCCGATCTCATTCCAGGAATCGAGCACGACTTTCAATTCCGGATCGGCGTTAGGGAGGTTTGACGGCTGCATCTTTCTTCATCGCGTCCTGGGCATGGGCGGGAAATGCCCATGCCAGCAGGACGATAGCGAGAAACGGTATTGTTTTCATTCTTTCTCCACGATTGAGTTTTGCGAACCAAAGCTTCAGCTTCCTATTTCGCCTGCGCTAGCTTCGTAACCACTGCGGCAACTTTCTCGAGTGTCTCGTTCCAGCCCTCCAGTTGACCGCTGTTTTTCGCGCTCTCCATGGGTTCATTTCCAATGTGGGTGAGTCTCGTCTGGCCGTTTCCGAGATCCTCAAAGATGGTCACGTCGTACGCACCGTCGATAGCCTCATCTTCTATTCCTAATTGCGCAGGCTCGATCTTGTTTCCCTCCGAGTCGCAAAAGTACATGGAGGAAACGATCTTCTCTAGGGGAACAATCTCGTGGTATTCAACCGCATTCCAGCCCTCCTGCCCATCCGGCGCTCTCATGCAGAGGAGAGATTTTCCTCCCACGCGGAAATCCATCTTGCAAACGGGCGCAGTAAAGCCCTTCGGTCCCCACCACTGCATCACGTACTTCGGGTCTGTCCACGCCTTCCAAACCAACTCGCGTGGGGCATCAAAAACTTTTGTGACGACCATCCGCTCGATCTCGTTCACCGTGTTTTTTGTCATCTCTGGTCTCCTCTTTCTTCATTTGATTCACAACTACTTCTAATTTGTCGAAACTCTCTTCCCAGAACCGGCGATAGCTGGTCGCCCAGTCGCTGACCGTCTTGATCGCCGCTGGCCTGAGCGTGCACACACTCTCCCGTCCACGCTTCGTCTTGATTACAATCCGCGCCCGCACCAGGTAGGCAATATGTTTTGAAATCATCTGCTGCGAGAGTGCAAACGGTTCCGTCAATCCATGGACAGAGGCAGGCCCATGTGAGAGTCGTTCGACCATTGCCCGCCGGGTTGGATCAGACAAAGCCGCAAACGTTGTACCTAATTTATCCACAACCATATGGTAGTGGATTCTCTGGCAATGTCAAGTGTGGATTTTGGGGCGGGGGCCATCCTTGCGCTTGTTGCAAGGGTGGGCGGCGATGCAGTCGGCGCAACTTTTGTCCGTTCTACACTACTCGTCGTGGATGCCGTCGTCGTACCCGCCCTTCGCAAAGTACGCGAAGGACGGGGCACCCGCCGCTATGGTGGGTTCTGCAGTTTGAAGGCCGGGCCACCCGCCCAATTCCCGCACCGAGTGCTTTGCCTAAAGACACGGAGTAAACTCTTCGAGAGTTCCACTAAGACCCGGACCGGGGGCTGCGCGGTGCGTGGATGGTTGTGAGCTCGCCGGGAGGCGAGGGGCACATGAGATTGCTGGTGATGTTTCTGCTTTTGATCACGAATGGCTTGACGTTCGCGCAAGACTACCCAACTAAGCCTGTGCGCATGATTGAGCCGTTCGGGGCAGGTGGCGGGCCTGATGTGATATCCCGTGCCGTCAGCCCGAAGCTCTCTGCGTTGTGGGGCCAGCCCGTGACAGTCGAGAACCACCCCGGCGCGGGAAGTACAGCGGCCCCCGCCTTGGTCGCGAAGTCGCCGCCCGACGGTTACACGTTGCTCGTAAACACCAGCGCTCACGCCTACAGCGCCGCCGTCCTGAAGAACCTGCCGTATAACCCGTTGAAAGATTTCATCCCGGTCGCTCCACTCACCACCCAGCCCTACGTGTTGGTCACAGGTAAATTGACGGGCATCACTACCATTGGCGAATTGGTCGCGGCAGCAAAGGCGAAGCCGGGTCAGCTGAAGTTTGGTTCCACTGGCGTCGGCACTGGCTCCCACTTGGGGATCGAGAAATT
The DNA here is from genome assembly GCA_963788555.1 of uncultured Acidobacteriaceae bacterium. Lineage (GTDB taxonomy): Bacteria > Acidobacteriota > Terriglobia > Terriglobales > Acidobacteriaceae > Sulfotelmatobacter. The sequence continues at coordinate 614,879 of CAWBHM010000015.1, forward strand.
CAATCTAGCGGCGGGCATCAAGGCGGTGCATGTGCCCGCCCGACCGGGTGATGCGATTGCTGACGTGATCGCCAACACGGTCGCAGGACATACTACTTACATGATGGCGCCCATCCAGCTCGCTCTGGCTGATATCCGTGCGGGCAAGCTCCGTGCACTAGGCGTGACCACTAAGAAGCGCTCGTCCTTGCTACCGGAGGTCCCGACGATCGCGGAGGCTGGCGTCCCCGGCTTCGACTATCCGATTTGGTATGGAGTGTGGGTGCCCGCTGGTACTCCTGCCGGAGTGGTGGACAAACTAGCGAAAGACATCGCGCGCGTCCTGGCTGCGCCCGATTTGCGCGACCAACTTGCGAAGCATGGGGCTGAACCCATGAGCATGACACAGCCGGAGTTCGCGCGTTTTGTTCTGAGCGAGAGTGAAAGCGCGGCGCGTATCGTCGAAGCCGCTGGGATCAAACCTTGATAGGCCCGAGGTCTCACAATACGAGGCTCGCGATAGGGGAACACGCAGTCCTCTGAGGTCCTGTTGTTAGAAGTCGGACGTTCCACTCCCACTTGCGCCGATTGCGGGCGGATCAACCGCCCTTCAATAATCCAACGCCAGCGTTGGCCGGCAGTTTTCTGTCCACGCTACACTGGAAGAGGCACTGTGCCGCGAGTTGCTCCTCCCAAATGATCTCTTTCTCAAACATCAATAAGCAGTATGGCAAGCAGTTGGGGGCTGGCCCAGCCGTTCAAAGGTTCCGAACCTGGGGTTGCCCCCCCTTCCCGCGTTCTGTGCGGGAGGGTGGGCTTCTGACACTGTTGGTACAACCCCCAGCCGTTCGCGGCGACGCGCCGTCCACTGCGACTCGATTTCCACTGGGCCTTCCACTCCTGTCGCGTAGTGTGCGAAGCTGCTCCATTTCCAATTCTCTGGGCGCTCCGCCAATCCACGCTTCACAGGATTGCGGTGGATGTAGCGCAGCTTCTCGATCCGTTTCGCTTCGCTCCACACTGGGAAATCGTAATAGCGAACTTGCCAAAATCGCGGCTGATTGGGCGCCTTCAACTTTCGGGATGTAATCTGCTTCAGCATCTGTACCACCAGCGAAAGTTTCCCCCGCTCGGGTTCGCTTAGAAGAAGGTGGACGTGCTCCGGCATCACGACGTAACCGGTCACAAACGAGCCATACCAGCGGCGAACGCGCTCAAGTTCCTGCTCGAACGTATCCCGGGCGGCAACGGAATCCAGCCGCTTCATGCGCTGATAGCAGCTGAAGGTGATGAAGTGCAGGCAGTGCTGGCTGTGGTATCGAACTGGTTTGACGTGCATTCATGCAGATTGTAGGCGCGCGGAAGGCCCACCCTCCCGCAAAAAGCGCGGGAAGGGTGGGGCAACCACCATTTTGGGAATCTGTGAAAGGGTCGCGGGCAAACCTTCAGTGATCCAACCCGGCCACGCTACACTGGAAGAGGCACCGAGCCGCGAGTTCCTCTTTCAAAGTGACCTCCCAAAATGATCTCTTTCTCAAACATCAATAAGCAGTATGGCAAGCAGTTGCTCTTCGTGGATGCTTCGTTTCAGTTGAATCCCGGCGAAAAAGTTGGACTGGTCGGTCCCAATGGGGCGGGCAAGACAACGCTCTTCCGGATGGTGGTCGGCGAGGAAACTCCCGACGAGGGCGCGGTCTCTGTCCCCAAGAAGTTGACGATCGGCTACTTTCGCCAGGACGTCGAGGAAATGCAGGGCCGTTCGGTCCTGGATGAAGCGATCGCAGGGAGCGGACGCGTCGGCGATCTGCACCACGAACTCGAAGCCTTGCAGCGGGAAATGTCCGACCCCGACAAGGCTGATGACATGGACCGCATTCTTGATCGCTTCGGTCACGTTCAGGAAGAGTACGAGCATTTGGGCGGTTACGCGCTCGAATCGCAAGCCCGTGAAGTGTTGCACGGTCTTGGGTTCAAAGACGATCAGATTGACGGCGACGTGGGCGCTCTCTCCGGCGGATGGAAGATGCGGGTTGCGCTGGCACGGGTCCTGCTCGGAATGCCGGATGTATTGCTGATGGACGAACCGACGAACCACCTCGATATCGAATCCATCATCTGGCTGGAACAGTTTCTCAAGTCATTTCCTGGCGCGCTGCTCATGACCTCGCACGACCGCGAGTTTATGAATCGCCTGGTCTCAAAGATCGCAGAGATTGATGGCGGCGAAATCATCACATACTCGGGTGACTACGACTTCTACGAGCGCGAAAGGGCGGTGCGAGAGAGCAATCAGCAGGCAGCATTTGCCCGGCAGCAGTCCATGCTGGCCAAAGAGCAACGCTTCATTGATCGTTTCAGGACGCACGCGGCGAAAGCGGCCCAGGTGCAGAGCCGGATCAAGGCTTTGGATAAGATCGAAAAGATCGAACTGCCAAAAAAGCGGCAGGTCGTGAAATTCGACTTTCGTGTTCCACCCCGATCTGGCGAACAGGTCGCCGTCATTGAAGATCTGCACAAGAGTTACGGCCCGCGTGTGATTTACGAAGGGTTCAATCTCACCATCCGGCGCGGAGAACGCTGGGCCGTCATGGGAAGAAACGGCGCGGGTAAGACGACGCTTCTTAAAATGATTGCCGGAGCCAGTGCTCCGGATGCGGGAAGCGTGCGGCTGGGCGCCAGCCTGTATATGGGCTACTTCGCGCAACAATCGCTCGACGTGCTCAGTCCCGATCTCACCGTCGCCGAACAGCTGCAACAGGATTTTCCGCAGGACAGTATTGGGGCGCTGCGGAATCTGGCAGGAGCATTCCAGTTCTCCGGCGACGACGTGGATAAGAAGATCCGTGCACTCTCCGGCGGTGAAAAATCGCGGCTGGCGATCGCACGCATGCTCTTTAACCCGCCGAACTTCCTGGTGCTCGACGAACCGACGAATCACCTGGATCTAGCGACCAAGGAGATGCTGGTAGACGCCCTGAAGGATTTTGAAGGCACCATGATCTTCGTATCGCATGACCGCATGTTCCTTCGCGGTCTCGGCTCACGTGTGCTGGAACTGGGGGGTGAGAGCGGGACGGACCGCCATCCCACCGTTTATCCTGGGTCGTACGTTGAGTACGTGCAGAAGCTTGGACATGAGGCGCCTGGGATCTATTCGTGAGCCTGACAGGGCTTTTTGTGTAACGACTCGCCCGGGTGGATATTGAAGCCTTCGTCGCAGCTAGAAACGACGTGGCAGAGAAGATGAACCACGAACCCAACATCTACGGAGTTGAGGGAGATGCTAGCAAAGGAGCAGCCGCCTATACGCCGTTGGCTTTGGCGTTCTATGACTGGGCGGTCTTGGGGTTTTCCAATTCTTTTGTCTGGCAATGTTCCACGCATGTGCTCATGGATTTCTACAACCAGCATATCTCTGACAAGCATCTGGATATCGGTGTGGGAACTGGTTACTTTCTCGATCGATGCAGGTTCCCGTCGATCGCGCCGAAGATTGCACTGTTCGACTTAAACCCTCACAGCCTCGCAAAATCAGCAAAGCGCCTGCGTCGCTACAATCCGTCCTGCTATCTGGGCAACGCTCTTCAGCGCATCGAGATCAGCATGTCTGGATTTGATTCCATTTCGCTCAACTATCTCTTGCACTGCCTCCCTGGCAATTTGGCGAGCAAGAGCATCGTGTTTGAGCACGTGAAGCCTTTGTTAAGAGACGGCGGGGTAATATTTGGCTCTACGATCCTGGGTGAAGGTGTGCGGCACAACCCGCTGGCCAAGCAACTGATGAAGATTTACAACGCAAAAGGAATTTTCAGCAATTTGTCAGACCGGCAGTCTGATCTTGAGGCAGGGCTCAAGGCACATTTCGATGAACATACAATACGCATTGCCGGGTGTGTAGCGCTGTTCAGCGCCCGAAAGGGACTTGGTGAAAGTCGCCACCTTCAACATTAACAACATCAATAAGCGGCTCGAGAACCTCCTGGCTTGGTTAGCGAAAGCGGAGCCGGACGTGGTTAGTCTCCAAGAGCTCAAGGCGGAGCCGGGAGCCTTTCCCGTGAATGCCCTTCGTACTCTCGGGTACGAAGCAGTCTGGGGGACTGGCCCACCTTTGATTTTATAGTGTTGACACTATCCTAAGCTGAGGCTGCCCCACCTTTCGCGATTTTCGAAAGGTGGGCACCACGGACGCGGATTTCTAATGCCTTCCGTGACGTCGCTGTTCATCGCTGGCAATGGAAAAATGGTTGCGTCGGCGAAGCCCCTGATGCCATCGTCCGAGGTACCCATCCTTCGAAAATCGCGAAGGGTGGGGCAGCCTCAGTTATTAATGGCGCCGACAAGAATCAGAGGTGGGCCAGCCCGCCAACTGACGAATTAAAACGTGTCCGGTATATTGAAGTCCGGACAGATGTGTCCGTCGATTACCTGTTGCCGCTGAATGACGTTACGCCATGACTACAATGAGCGCAGTCGCAGGAACCATTCTTGTTGCATTCGGCCTTTTCCTGGTTGGTCTTACGGTCGTCGTCTTCGCGAAGCCAGCAGTAGCGGAACGTTTTTTCATGTCATTCGCGAGTTCGGCGCGAGCACATTATACGGAGCAAATTGTCCGCCTACTGATCGGCGCGTCACTCATCATTCGCTCTGGGGCTATGTGGCAGCCGAGGGTCTTCTGGCTTGTCGGATGGGGCATCGTCGTATCCTCCTTGGTGTTGATCCTTACTCCCTGGCAATGGCACGATCGTTTTGGCGAGGAAGTGCGTCCGATGCTGATTCGTCACATGAAACTGTTTGCGGTCGGGCTATTCGCGTTCGGAGGTTTACTTATCTATGGGGTGGGGCTTGGTGAGAGTCGCCACCTTCAACATTAACAACATCAATAAGCGGCTCGACAACCTCCTGGCTTGGTTAGCGAAAGCTGAACCGGACGTGGTGAGTCTCCAAGAGCTCAAGGCAGAGCAGGAAGCCTTTCCCGTGAATGCCCTTCGGACTCTCGGGTACGAAGCGGTCTGGCAAGGGGAGCGCTCCTGGAACGGTGTGGCCATTCTCGCGCGAAACCATGTTCCCGTGCTGACTCGCACAAGCTTGCCGGGAGATTCTGCAGATCATCAAGCTCGCTACATTGAAGCGGCGGTTCAGGGAGTCCTGATCACTTCCATCTACCTCCCCAATGGGAATCCGCAGCCTGGACCGAAATTCAACTACAAGTTGGCCTGGTTTGAGCGTCTCATTGCCCACGCCGCCGAACTCATGGCGAGCGGCGCACCCGTGGTGCTGGCCGGTGACTACAATGTCGTGCCGACACCGCAGGACATCTATCCGACTCGATCGTTGGATAACAACGCGTTGATCCAACCCGAGAGCCGGCAGGCCTTTGCGCGTTTGCTGGCTCAAGGCTGGACCGACGCGATGCGGAAGCTACATCCGGCCGGGCCGCTCTGGACATTCTGGGATTACAAGTTTGAACGTTGGCAGAAGGACAAAGGCATGCGACTCGATCACTTTCTGCTCTCCCCGAATTTGTCGGACCGGCTGGTGGACGGCGGTGTTGACCGATGGGCGCGTGGGCAGGAAAACGCGAGTGACCATGCGCCAACATGGATCATGCTTGATCTCTAGACCAGAGTCGAGGTTCCAGTCTGTCTTAGCTCCATAATTCTGTCACCCCTAACAGCAACGTGAAAATGTCACCCCATGAGAGGAAGGACATTCGCGTTGAGTCAGAAGGAACTGCAACGAGTGAGCGCAATTTCCAGTTGCGTTAAAGGGAGACATGGCGTGCGCCAGAGCCGCCCACTTTCCCACTTCAGAATGAGGTGCGTTTGTGAGACTTCCCGATCTTTGTGGTGGTTGATGTTGTCCCAACATTTGGGCATGGTGGCTGGATCCAAAATGCGCAACCCGTTGACTGCTTCTTCTCCCCATCCGCTGTTGAAGCGTCTCGAACTGCCGAAGGCCGGGCTTCATGCCTTCCGGCATTCGCGAGTCACCACGCTGCGTAAGTACGGTACGCCTGCGAATTTGCAGAAGCAGTGGATTGGGCATTCCTCTTTGCGAACAACGGACAGATATTCACACACTCACCAAGAGCTTGAACATCGTCGTCTGGCTGCTAGCAAAGTTGGATTGAATTTTGTTGTTGGACCCAATGGACCCAAAATCGGGGAATGCGTGGCGGAATAAAAAAGCCACGTAAATTACGTAGCTTGAAGGTCTTAGAATTGGTTGCGGGGGGTGGATTTGAACCACCGACCTTTGGGTTATGAGTTCAAAGGGAAACTGATACCAAACAACTTACAAGCGCACGGATGACACCCAAGCACCTGTAAGTTCGTGCAAGAAACAGGCCGTAGTCCCCAATTTAGTCCCCAAGTCCACACAATCAGTCGTAAGTTGTACGAACTCTGCCTTTTCAGGCTGGTTTATGTTGTGGTTTGAACGAGCGTTCCTTTTCACTTCGCGATTTTCTTGCTTCCCAGGGCAGAATATGCCTTCCGTCTTGTAACGCCACGGGATGCCTGATGCTTCTATCAACCCTGAGCGGACAGCGGTGGTCTTAGAAGAGCCGACAGCCGCAGCGAACGCTGCGGTATTTCGTGCGGTGAGCTCGGCAGCGGGATTCCTTAAATTGCAGTGAGCAAAGTGCGAGTCGGCCCTGAATTGCTTTTCACCCTCCCCCCTTGAGGCTTTGCCGTAGGACTAATTCACGACCTCGACTACGAGTTGCCTCTGTTGTGCGCTGTGAGTGTTGGCGTTGTTAGCGGAAAAAGTGACGAATACCTGAAGTGTCTCATTAGAGGTCGTGTCTACTGTTCCAGTGGGAACCGTCGTGGTATTCAGGACGGGGAACACCTGGGCCTGATTGGTCGTAGTTGCATTTGTAACGAGCGTGAAGAGACCCTGGGCCTCAAATTTGCCGGAGGCCCCAGCCGTTTGCGTGGTGATGTAACACGTCATGTCCCAAGTGTTGCTGCTGATTCCCAGAGGAAAATTTGCATTCGGCACACGTGCGCAAATGTCGTTGCCCATTCCCAAGCGAATGGATATTGTAATTGTTCCAGCGAGGCCGCTCGCGTTCGTTGAGTACAGACCCGCAGCCCAGACCTTGAGGGTTTTTCCAGGAGTGTTCAGTAGCTGCGCCGGAATAGTGCACGACATCAACCCCTGAGCGGAAGTCAGATTCGCACTCGCGGTAACAGGTGACACATTAACGCAGCCACTGACAGTGCCTCCCCTGAAGACGGTCGTATGAGTAGATTGTTGGAACGCTTCAGCGTTTTGCGTGTTGTCGTACCAGTCATCACCATCCACCGGGCCTGAGGGAGTCGTCCCTGCCGGAACATTCCTGCTTGCATAACTCGACGTCGAGGCCGCGGAAGTTTCTTTGCCGCCGGTGATGACGACCTGCTGCGCCGCGACTTGGCGAGTTGATCCCACGCAGAGGACCAGCAAGCAAAAGACGTGGGGCATCCAACCATAGAAGTTGGGCTTAAGCGCAGTCATAAGGTAGTCCTCCTCGAAAAGGTCTGCTTGGGAAATGCGGTCGCGCAACGGCGATCAAACAAATCGGTCGCTGGCCAGTGTACGGCGTTAACGGGGGCACGACAATGGATTTGTTCGGCGGGTGCCCATTCGGGACTGGGGGTGGCAAAGGATGGTCTCCAATGGAACCCCAAGGACGAGTTGCAAAACGTTTCATGCAGAACGTTTCATCTTGTGGCAGAACATAAGGCAGTGTAATGTTTACGGGACAGGATTTTGTCCCAGAACGTCCGGCCATCCCCCAGCCGCGTGAGTGCTAAGGAGTATTCCATGCGGATTCACAATGTGTTCTCACTAATCGTCGGTATTGCGATGACTTGCGCGACATTCGCAGATGCCCAGGTCCCAGCGTCCACAACCTTCTCGGATTTCACAATCCCCGCAGCCAATGGAAAGGGTTCAACGCCCACCGGAATCAATAAATGGGGTTCAGTTATCGGCTATTACCCCACGACAGCTGGATATGACAGTTTCGTTTGGAACGGCGCCGTCACAACCGTCAGGGTTCCCGGTCAGGTAAGGACCTACGCGCAGAGCATCAATAGCGCAGGTTGGATCGTCGGCTACTATGGCACTAGCCAGATTCATGGGTTTCTTCGCAACCCCAAATACACGACGTTGGATGTACCCGGGTCCGGCAATCAGACGTATGCCACTTCCATCAATGACGCTGGACAGATCACGGGCGTATATTTCGACGCAAGTGGGGTTGAACACGGCTTCATCCTCGATGGCTTGGGAAATTACACGACAATTGACGTCGAGGGTGGAATTTTGGTGACCAATGCGATCCTGAGCCAGAATGGGGAGGTCGCCGGGACATATGAGGATGCGATGTACATCCCTCACGGATATGTGAGAGATACATCGGGCAATGTTACCTCGTTTGACGTCGTGTCGGGCGGGGGCACATACGTCTGGGGAATCAACGCCAGCGGCGAAATTGCCGGGGTAGCCGGCGACGTGTTCGTGCGCGACGCTTCGGGAAACATAAGCACATTTAGCGTCGTCGGGTTGAAAGCCGCCGACGTGATTGGAATAGCGGATAACGGAAATGTTTATGGTAGAAGCCGAACTCGTACCGGGTCCGCTGGGCTGGGGTGGAAGCACACGGCTGCGGGCGCTTTCAACTACTTCGAAGACCCTAACGCAGGATCCAAGGGATCTTTGCCAATTTGCGTGAGTGGGAACGCAAAGGTGGCTGGGGTTTATTGGGACGGACAGAACAATTTGATCGACTTCGAGATGCACTAGCGGGTTGCGGAGTAGGCATTGAAAGGGCTCAATGGACGGCCCAGGACGGCGTGACTGAGCCAAAGCTGTAGCCATCGCTCGGCGGAGTAACCGCTGTTACGGTACCCCCGCTACTCGCTGTTTGGAGACTCGCGTTCAAGAACGATAAGGTATTCGTGCCTGCGCCGGTTATAACCGCGCACCCCGTCCCGCAGTTTGTAGTTACGACGAGATAATACTTACCGGGTTGGAGAGTCACAGAACCTTCGGCCCAATTGACGGTATGAACCCCCATGGTCATCAATGTGCTACCGGCTGTCGGCCCAATGTGCAGCACCACAGCGCCAGAGCTGTTCAGGATGCCCAGACCGTATACATTGGTCGTACTATCCGCCGTATTTACGTTATAAGTCACCTGGGTCGTTGGTCAGGGGAAATGTCAGCACGGCTCCCCACAATTTCTCGGTGTTTGCCGTTGTGCTGAACGTGACTGTCGTCGCATTATTAGACGCGGTGATCCATGGGATAGAATAAGGGCCTGCGCTCGTTCCCGAATCCTTGGCGTTTCCGTTGGCATCCCAACTTGCATAATCTCCATTCGTCAGAGTGCCAGTTGTTAGCCCGATGCTGCTGCTGCCACCGCCATCCGGAACGGTATATGTGCGGCTCGCCGTTGGGGCGGCGGGAGTGAGTTTGATCGTATTGGCAGTTGTGGAATTCGCGAAGATCAAGGTTGCCCGTAGTGCCCGCCGTCGGACCTGGAATGCCCAGAGACAAACCCATGGGAAGATTCGACGCTACCGTCGGGCTGACCACTACCGAATTGCTGCTCGAGCCGCTTATCTTGGTACCGCCGAGAAAATTGGCGAACGTGGTAGAGATAGTGATCGGGTCGACACCGCTGCCAATAGAGACGCCCGTTGAAAACGAGATCATATTTCCAGCAACGACCGTTCCGACAGTATGCGTAGGACTAAATACTGTTGAAATGCTCACGCCCGTTCCACTGTTGAGATAAGAACCGGTTTGCTCGAGTATCGCGTAGTCTTGGAAGGCGTTACTGTCGACCAAACCGATGGCAGTATCACAGTTGAGGATATGAGTGCCGAACACGCCCCACTCTCCACCATTATGATCAGCAATGCCGTTCCCGTGGTTTAAGCCGATATCCATTCCAACGGAGCCTGTGCCAGCGGTCGCCAAGTTGCATTCTATGTCCCCGCCGAACAGGTTGACGGATGAGGTCTTACCGACCGTCTGTACCGGGAACCTCGTATTCGTCGTGGCGAGGTTGAAGACGACGCCATACTGGGTCGACGCGCCTCCCGTGCCGCCAACTAGGTTCAGGCAGACTCCCGTGCTGGCAGAGGTCCCCTTTAAGTTATTGCAGAATACCGAGTCGAGGAGAAAATGCTGCGCTAAGTTTATCTGCACGGCAGCTTTCACATTTCCGGCACCGGAGGTATCGGTAAATTGCAGGTTACTGATTCTTAGTCCTTGATATGTATTCGCCAGCCCCGTGTCGCCGACTTGCAGCATGACAATACTAGCGATGTTGCTTTCTATCTTTGAACATGAGGTTCCAACTCCTACAACCATGCACTGCCCAACCAAGGCCACGCCAGGGTTGGCGGTTCCCACGACTATAGAGCCTGTAATGTTATACGTTCCTAATGGGAAGAACACGGTGCACCCGGTGGCTGTGGTGTTGGGACACTTTGAAATCGCGGTGTTAATACTGCCGTGATCGTCCGTCACGCCGTCACCCTTCGCACCGTAGGCCATGACATCAATCCACGGTACCGGGCCCGTAATCTGGACGCCGCTTTGGGCTTCGGTGATCGCCGCTACGCCGAGCATGAGCACTAGGAGGACGGCCTTGAGGATTATGCAAGCGAGGGTACGCCGAATATTAAAGCCGCGAATTTGCGTTGGCGGTGGAGCAATGGTTACGCCATTGTTTAACATGCTTCACCCCTATCCCAATTTTGTTCTACAGCGGAAGTAAACACGCTGAGAGGCGCCATGTCAAGAACAGGTGGTATATGGTGACGTCAAGCTGCTTTTGTAATAAATTGGGGGGTGCGACGCGCCCTCGAATCTAGATGCTGATCTACACACAATGTCCCATCTGCTCGATCTACCAACTTGATCGTAATCGCAGCGCAGCCACTTCATTACAAGAGTCGCAGGCAAGATCCGGCTCTCGCCTTCAGCCTTTGTGCCAGCCGGGTCATAGTTATGTGTGACAGTCCCTCCGCCTCAAGTTCATTTCGGATTGAGGTTGCGTGATCTGGAAGAGATGTGGCCATTGTCCTGATACGCTCCATGAGCCAGACCTCGTCCAATCGCAGATCGGCTGCGAATCTTTTCCAATGCCGCAGTCTGATATTCCTCAGCCTGTATTCCCCGCCGATCTTCATGGCCAGTTTTGCTTTCTGCAGGTTGATGGTCTGGTAGGGCAGAATGCTTGCTAAATCGTAAAGCGGCGCAAGTCGTACCGCGCCGTTTCCGCCTAACAACAGTGCATAGTTCTTTGCATGGGCATCTGTTCCTGCAATAAGCCAATTGAAAATGATGGCATCTACGAACGACTGCACATCCTCTTCGGAATTGCTCGATTGTTCACGCAACAATTCTGAAATGGTGCGCACTCCGGGTCCGCCGTCACTTTCATACTTTCTCGTAGGATGGAGACCAAACGCCTGACACATGTCCTCTTGATGGATGCGTGACCAGCGTCCCCCGCTCCGTACGCGGTCGTAGCGCTCCACCACAATTGCGATCTCGTCACCGAAGTTGTGGACGGTGGAGTTGGGAACGATCAGTCCAGCAGCTCTGGCCAAACGCAGTGAAAAATGCTCGTTCTCCGCATGGCCATCCCATTCGCCCGTTGGTGGTTTGAGGATGTGAGTGGTAGGAACTCGACCAGATGGAACACCCCATCGCTGGCGCTCGAACAGAAGAGCCGTCTTTGGTTGTGCCCCGGCCAAACTGAACTGTCCCGTGTCCTGAGCACTACGCCATTGAGAATGGTCCGCGCGTAATGCTCTCAACCGCTCAGCAACCTCTTCCTCGGTAAGCCATTTGACCTCTCTGGAAGCCGGTTCCTTTTGCAGTATGTCAAGACGTTCCGGACGGACAAACTGCACGGCACCTGCGCAGTCTTCACCCACATGTGAAATCAGACGAAAGACATTCCTGGGAGAAACTTGAAAGCGTCTGCCCCAGTTCTCGAGAACACGGTCATTATCGGGTAGCAGTCCCCACAGAAACGCTTCGATCCGCGCATGGCCGTGCTCTGCCGACGCTAGCGGCATCGACAGCGACAGCGGGTAAGCATTGGGATCGGCTCTCCAAGTATCGGTATAGACGAACGAAAGTCTACCGTTCCTGTAGTGGATCGTTCCCACCTCGCGGCCATCCAAAAGCGCAATAAGTTGATTCGTCATGGCCGTTTCTTCAAGGCATCAAGGACGCTATTGATATTCGGAGTTTTTGTATTAACGACAGAGGGAGTCTCAAGGGAGGAATCCGCGTTCAGATCGACGGACACTCCGAGGCTTTTCAGCGTGCGCAAGATGAGACCGATTTCGGCACGGGGTTTCCCTTGTTCCACTTCGACAAGCCATTTCCGGCTCGTCCCTGCTTTCTTGGCCAGGGCACTTTGATCCATTCCGAATTCGGTACGACGCTCGCGGATGAAGGCCCCCAAATCGGCAGCGGTTCGAATGCGCATACATGAACACCTCAATTAGAACACCCATTCACAGAGTAACCGAACGGTGACAATCTGTAAAGAGAGCGTACGGTGACATTATGATGTGAGAGCGAACGGTGACACCAGTCTCGAAGGTTGGGTTGGAAGTCGTCCTTATCTTTCTGACATTCCCGGGATAGATGAAGCCTAAGCCGAGGCCGCTAAGGTCTGTGTCAAGACCGGGCGGAGCCCGCCGCGTCAAGCGGTCGCAGAATCTTGACACAGACCGGGCCTCGGTACGCTCGGGCCCATCCTGGGATGGCCAAGGTGCGCGGCTTGTCTGTCGAAACGTAGTCCAGAGATTTTGGGACAAGAGCTAACGCGTCTCGCGGAGACTCGCCTGCCGCGCCGGAAGGGATTCGTCCTGATGGTGCCTAGCGGGCGATTGGAAATCTTTAGGTCGCTGCGCGTCGTTGAGCATACCACTCGCGGCGAATTTTGCGGCCACTTGGCGGAAGGTGCTCAGAGTCATTCACCACGCCCGCCGGAGAAGGATTGGTTTGGCTGAGGCGTATCGAGCTACGGCGTGAAGAAGCAAAATGATCCTCGGTAGACCGTTAGCGTGCCGCTGCTTGTGTCCGCGATGATGTTAATAGTGTTCGCGGTGGTGGCTTGATTTTCTATTGTGCCGGAAAGGTGCCAATACAGCTTCGTGCCGGCCCCCATGCTGGGGAGGGTCTGGGAGCCTATTGTGTTGTTGCCCGCTGTGGTCACATTCACCAGCGAACTGGTGACCATTGCCGACGGGCTGTTCGAATTTAGCATAACTGCATTCAAATTCGTGACATTCGCGGAGGTAGAGATTCCCCAGGCAATCGTCGCGCTCACCGCCGAATTGCTGAATGACCCCTCGCAATCAAAAGAGTAGGTTAGCGTGCCGGTCGACGGCAGCGCCCATGAAAGGCCGGTTATTGGGACCAGCGAGGTCGAGGTAGTTGTGAAATTCATCCCCGACACGCGCACGGTCATCGGTGAGCTGCTGAATGCGCCAGCCGTGATCTGTTGCGGGGCCGCGGTGTGGGACAAAAGTAGGCACGCCACGCAGAGAATGACGACCGAAGAGAAAACGCCGCGAAAGCTCTTTGACATAGCGAAGCTCCTTGTGATGTGTCGTCAGCCCGTCACTCTTGCCAATCCCCCTCGCTCGGCCTTATTTGGTGATGCGGAAACTCACGTTGCTGGTCAGCGTTCCGGTCGGTGTGGTGACGAGGAGGCTTCCGGTGGTTGCGCCAGTCGGGACCACGGCAATCAGGTACGTGTCGGAGACAACTTTGAAGCTGGTCGCTGCAACGCCATTGAACGTGACGGAAGTGGTGCCAGTCAGCCCCTGACCGAGAATCTGAGCGGTCTTCCCAGCTTTGCCGGTAGGAATTACAAACGTGACGAAGGTGCCGAGCTCAATATCTAGGCTGAAAACTGCGCCGGGGTCTCCGTAGGTTCCATAGAATTTTCCGTCGGTGCTTTGAACTAATCCGGTGTTTCCCCCTCCCTGGCTCTGAGCGGGAAATAGATCCACCGTTGCCAGCATTCGGGGAAGAGTAAGACTGAAGATGTTCCCGATCCCGTCTCCGGCGTCTGGGCTTTCGCCATAAAGATTTCGGTCGGTGGCTTGTACCAGCCCGGAATTGGGGCTTCCCCCGTCGGTGAGATCGAATTGATGTACAGTCGCTAAAGTCCCCCGGGAGGAGATCCTGAAGATAGTTCCGATGCCTCCGCTTCCGCCCTCCTCGGTTGTGCCATAGAAAGCGCCGTTCGTTGCTTGGACTAGAGGCGCGATCGATTTGGAACCGTCGGTGACGTCAAAGCTGTGCAGGGTGGTGAAGCCGCCACCCAGAGTTGCCTTGAAAACCGTGCCACAATAGCAGCCGCTGGCTCCGCCTTCGAAGGTCGTCCCGTAAAGGCCGCCGTCATTGCCTTGCACGAGAGGCGCCTCTGGGTAAGCGCCGTCGGCGCCACCGAAACTATGGAGCACGGTCAAGGCTCCCGTCGAAGTTGTTTTGAACACAGTTCCGCACTGGGAACAGGAACTGCTGTTTCCGCCCTCGACCGTCGTCCCGTAGAAATTCCCATCCGAGGCCAGCACCAGGCCGGCGGCGGGAAGGGCACCGTCGGTACCGTCAAAACTGTGGAGCACGCTGAACGAGCCACCTGGAGAGACCCTGAATATTGTCCCGAGACCGTTTACTCCGCCATCTTCACTTGTCCCATACAAGATGCCGTCGATGCCAAGCGCGAGCGCGCCTACGGGATAAGCGCCATCGGTACAGTTGGGTTGGGCACAAAAATCGTGAATTACGCTCACATCGCCGGCTGGTGTAACCCTAAACACGGTCCCGAGACCGTGCGCGCCGCCCATGGCCGCCGTTCCGTAGAGGCTTCCGTCTCGCCCCTGTATGAGCGACGAAAAGGGAACGGAGCCTTCCGCCCCTGTCAGGGTTGCGAGCGTCGTAAACGTTTGAGCCGACGAGCTAACAACGGTGATCGAGGGCAGCGCAAGGCTCAGGTAGATCAATTTCCAGAGATTTGTTCTCATGGTCGTCGCTCCTTAGGTAAGCAGACCATATCTTTAAGTCTTTAGGGATTAGGGCATTACTGCAATTTAGTCAGAACAAAATGAACGTCGTACGTCGGTGTCCCCATCGAACATGGGGCGTAGCTTACGGCTATTGATATCGTCCCTGGGCTCGAGACGCTCCAGAAATTCACGGTTGAATTGTTGTTGGCTGGAAGTGTCGCAATTGCTAACGCCGGAATCGACGCCAGAGTCCTTGTGAACGAGACGTTGGAAGAATCCGTATACGTTACGCTGGGTGTGAGACTTCCCGCTCCGGCGGTGGTGCAGGCCGTGGTCAAATTGATGTAAACACTAATGCTGTACTGGCCTGTGGCGCTTGAAGCGATCGGGGTGCTGAGAATTGACCCGGTCGAGCCGGGCGCATTGTAGACCGATACGACTTGCGGTACGTACGGGGGCGTAGTGAATCCGTCGCTGATCCCGGAACCGCTGACGTTTCCGCTGCCGTCAGCAGCGAGCAGGGTTCCCGCCGGGGTGGTACTCGATAGCGAGGAGCCAGCTGTGGCGTAAGTAGTCGCGTTGCCAGAGCTGGTAGTTCCTTGCGGAGCGAAGTCCAGATCAACAAGATGCTGGCTTCCAGTATCGCCTACTGCAACACCCACGGCTTGCCCAATCGGGCAAGCGCCTGTAGTAGATATAGCAGCAAAAGCCGAGTTTCCAGCGCTAGGGTCGCGGCAGACGGGGGTCCCGGCCACCCATGTATGAGACGATGTGGCCAATACCAGCGCTCGGCTGGGAGGAGTCATAACAGCTGTGGAATTGCCGCTGCTGCACGTACCGCCCGCAGTGCAGGCGAAGCCCGGTAGAAACACTCCCAGCAGGGGAGAAGTTAGATCAGGGCAAAGCTGCGCTGTCTGGGCGGTCGTCGAATAACAAGCGAGCAGGGTCTGCGTCATCACATTGTGGAATACGCCTTGAACCGCCATCCCTATCTGGAGATTACCTTCCAGTGGCGCACCCGTGAAGGTGCTTGTCGTGTTGAGGAAACCAGGAAAGAGTTGAAGGTTGCCAGCCATGCCGCCCGTGTTGTTGGTAAAGCCCCCCACCAAGGTTACGGGCCTCGTGGTCAGATCAGCGGCGTTTGACGGCACCGATCCGATTGTCAATTGGCCGCCGTGCGTGGAGTCGCCTGCGGCAAAGTTCAGCGCCTGAGGAACCTGGAGGGTGATATTCGTCGTGGAATTCGTCGGAGTCCGTGATAACAGGAGGGTGTCCGGCTGGTTGGGCAGCATGGTTGTGGCGTTGCCGCCGCCCTTAACCTGGAATATCCAGCATTGCGGGGTCGAGGTGCCGGAACCAGTCCATTGCTGGGCGCATGTCGAAAATTGCGGGGAGTCCACGCCGTTCGAGCTGGTTGCCGCGCCGGTTTGCAAGAGCGTGAGACCCCCGTGGCCGGTTGGCTGAAAAATCGTGAGCGGGCCACCGCTTCCTGTTGTTTGGCTGGTGACCTGGATGCCCTGTGTGGAGGACCCTGATCCGCCTACTACCGAAAAGAGTGGGAGGGTCGCGCCGTCGCTAGCGCTGTCTTGCAGTACAAGTAACGGATTAGGTATTGTGCCCTGCCCGAATGCGGAGACACTAATCAATCCGACGGCGAGAATCGGGAGACCGATGCGAAGACTGCCGGGATTCTTCCTCTTCCCCATTGCCGCTTCCTCTTTTTGCAAAAGTATACGCAAGAAAATACGCCAAACACACCTTTGTCGTTTTCGATGCGGGGAAGGAAACAGCAAGAAGCTTGCGAACCCTGCCCCCTCCGCAGAGTTCCTTCAAGCTGAACAGGATAGGATTATCTTCCGCGCGTATGGAAGGTGTCAACGACAAAACATCTTTTCAGATCGTTAAGGCATGATCATCTCCTCGAAAGATTCCGAGGAGACGATCTGGATGCAAATCGCTCACCGACTGAGATACATAGCGAGGCGGCTACGAGAAGTATAAGGCCGTCACTCACTCTATGCTTTACCTGCCGGTCGGTATGAGCATGATTGGCGATAGTCAGCTGTTGACAAATGGGCCTCAATTAGGGTTCTTGGCAACGTGAGATATCGGCGATCCAGCTTTCGTTTTTCCCGCGCCACCAGTAGCGACGATTCTGAAACTCTTGTTGCTTTTCAGCACTCCACCGGGAGTCGTCACCATGACTGGTCCTGTCGTCGTACCGCTCGGCACAACTGCAGTCATTATGTATCCGGTGAGAACCTTGAAGCTTGTCGCAGCAACGCCGTTGAAGGTCACGCTGTTCGTCCCGGTTAGTCCTTGGCCCAGGATTTGTGCAGATTTACGTACTGCGGCCGTTGGGATCACGAAAGCGACGAATGGGCTGAGTCCTATGTTGAGGTCATAGACGGTCCGTAGTTGTCGGTACCACCTTCAGAAGCGGTCCGTATAGCAGGCCATAGGTGTGCTACACGAGAGTAGACTGGGGGAAATTCACCTACGCTCTGAGGAAAGTTGTAAAGTAATTCGTACGCTCCCGTCGTGGTAATCCGGAATACGGTTCCAAAGCCAGAGCTTCCGCCGCCTCCCGTCGGGTTTTTGCACTGTCTCGGATGTGTAAGAGGACAATTTCCACCAACAGCGGTTCAACTTTGGGCGGAGCCCGCTTCGTAGAACTAGAAATCTGACATTCCCCCGGATAGCTGAATAATAAGCCGAGGCGCAAAGGCCAGTGTCAAGGCTCTTCGACCGCGAACGCGGCGTGCGAAGCGCGGCCTTGACACTGGCCAAGCCTCAGCTATGCTCTGGCTATCCGGGGCATGTCATTCAGGAATGCCGCATCACAGACCCAGACCGAAACCCTGACTGATCTGATTCGCATGCGTGGTTTGTGGTTCTACCTTGTGCGCTGGCTCTTGCTGAATCGCAGGCGAATGGGACACGTCGCGGCTGAGTTCTTGCCCGAGCGTCTGTGCGTTGTTCGTATAAATCTGCGCGTCATAGCGTCCACGCGAGACAGAAACGTATGCCATGCGGCTGTTGAGCAGGTACTTAGCGCCTAAGTCGGTGTCCACGTGGATCAAGACACGGTCGGCAGTCTGTCCCTGGCTAGTGTGGCTGGTCATGGCATAACCGTGGTCGAGATGCGAAGGCTTGCGCGGATCGAGTTCGACCGCGCGGCCACTGTCCATTTTCAGGTGCAGCCGCTCGTGTCCGTCGATGCTCTCGATGGTCCCCAGCTCGCGGTTCGCAACTTTCAGTTCGTTGGCCGGGGCGGTGAATTGGATGCGGTCGCCCACTGAAAACTTCCGCATCTCCTCGCGGAAGACCGAGACGCCCTGTTGTCGGCGTGGATCGTAAGTTCGTTCCGTGCCGTCCTGCAGTCCAACGGTCAGCTGGTTTTTCGACGAGTTGATGTCCTTCACCTGTGCGTACGCGCCTTTCCCGATGCCGGTCTCCTTCGACGCGCGCGAATAGCGCAGCACATCGCCCACCTGATAGCGCTCGGCCCATGTGCGGTCGGCGCCGGTGAGGTCTTGACGCGGCACGAGCATCCGGATGCTGTGCTCGTCATTGCTGACGAGCCCGCCCCGCTGTAGCGCCGTATGGATGCTCTCGTTGATTTCCATGCGAGCACGATTATCGGGAGAAATCACGAGCGTGTTCTCCGGCGATTGTGCGTACTCCTTCGCGATAGCGGCGATCCGCTCGTCGTGGCCTTGAATCTCATGGACTCGGCCCTGCCGGGCAAGATTCTGTATCGCCTCACGCACTTCACCCCGCGCCATCTGTTCAACTACCTGCTTCAGTTCTGGGTCTTTCTGGCGCACGATCTCTTCGAGCTTCACGGTTTTCATTCCCGCGTCCTGGAGCTGCGCGAAAGGCCGTCCGGCCTCAACCGCCTCATGTTGCCGCCGGTCGCCGACGAGCAACACGCGGTCATTCGCATGGAGCCGGTTCACAAAATCATGCACCTGCCTGGTCGACGCCAGCGAGGATTCGTCGAGTACATAGAGCCGTTTTTCGCCGGTATCTGGCTGCTGTCCACGCACCAGATGCTTTTGTAGCGTCGATGTCTCCATGCCTGCTTCCCCGAGCTTCTGCGCCGCGCGGGACGTTGGCGCGAAACCTTCCACCCTGTAACCCTCGGCCTCCCCGCCTTCGCGGATCACGGATAGAGTTGTTGTCTTGCCTGCGCCTGCGATGCCATCTAAACCGACAACCTTCTCCCGCGAAAGAAAGATTTCGTCTACTGCCTGGCGCTGCGACGCATTCAACTCTGGGTGGCGGTCCTCCGTGGCGATGCGCACTTGCGGCGAGACCAGCATGGGATCGCCGTAGTCGCGCCGATTGCCTTCCTGCATCCGGCCAACGATCTCACGCTCCATGCGTACCATCACAGCGGTTGTGTACTGTCGCCCGGCACCAACATGCGAGACTTCGCGGAACTCCCCGGCCTCAATCCTCCGCTCGAACTCCTGTCGGACCTGGGCATAGTTGGTTTCTCCCATGCCGCGCACCAGCGCTGTTTCGAGGATCGCGCGGCGGTCTTGCACTGCGGATCGCTCGAAGACATGATCGCGCGCCCATGTCACAGCCTGCTTCGCCTGAACTTCTGGCTCCGGTATCTGGTATTGCCCATGTTGGCGCGCCTGTGCGACGACGTGGTCCGCCTGATGCCCGTATTGTGCGGCCAACTCGCGGTGCCGCTGTAAGACTTCTTGCGGCGACAGCAGTTCCTTACGATCGCGCGTATGGTGGGCGGCGATTTGCGCTGCCGCGGCTCCGTCGATTCCTTTTTCTCGGAGATGGTCTTTGATCTGTTCACGTCGCGGACTGGAAGCCTCCAGATATTCCTTTGTGTAGCCTTTTACTTCCGGCTGTCCATGCTTGCCGCGCTCCAGTTCGTAGCCCAGCTTTTCCAGACGCAGTGCCAACTCGGATCGGTAGACCGCCGTGATGTAGCGCTGTGACACGAACATCTCGTGTGGCTGCAAAGCTCGCAGCTGTTTCCCATTTTCGAGACCGTTCTCGCGCTCGGTCATGTTGAAGATCACCGCATGAGTATGAAGCTGCGGTGCCGCGTAGCCATCTACGGGCCGCGCGGTGTCGTGCTCGAAAGTGGCGGCGATGAATTTGCCGGTCGTCTCCGGGGCATGGACATTGCCGATCCGCGCCTGCGTGTATCGTTCAAGCTCCTGAAGTGCCGCGCGAACGCTCTCCCGATGAGCTTCCCGCACCCGATCATCGCCGCCTACGAGCGCCGTGAGCGATACCGACTTGGGAGCCGAGAATGTGGCGTCCCACCCGGCGCGATGCTCGGCGCTGGTTACATCTTTGCCGAATTTGCCTTCATAGGTTCTCGAAACTTGATGCCGCACGAGCCGCTCTTCGGTGTGCGGATGTTGGCCTTCACTCAGTCGTGCAAAGTGTTCGGAACCAACGCCACCTTGCAACCCCCACTGCTCGGCGAGTCTGCCCTGCCACTCATTGTGACCCTTCTGATCGCGGCTCCAGTAGTTCTGTTCCTGCGAGGCAAACTCCCGCGCATGGTAGGTCTGCGCCTGGCTGGCGGACAGCGGTTTCGAGATCGTGAGCATACGGGACGTTCCTCAAGCGCGAAGTGGTGTTCTTGGCAATTTGTCTCTCATTCGATTCCCTTCGTCTTCTCCCAGGCGAACGCCTCTTTGGGTTTGGTCTCGGGCGCACTGACGGTCGAACCAAAGAGCGCGAGCATCGGCTGGGTAGGCTTCTTCAGTGGATCGGCGGGAGCATTCGGGGGCACTGATGGCGTTGGTTTCGGCGCAATCTCTGGCATCTGCCGCTGCGAAAATCTCGGCAGTCTGAATCGGATTCCGCCCATCCTTATTCTCCACCTCTGGATCAAACTTAGCTGAGGCCGGCCCCATTCGATCGTCTCCCTATCCCGCCATTTACGTGGGGACCGGTTCTGCAACACGCTCCGCACAGCCAGTAGCAAAAGGAGCATCGCGGCTACCCAAAGCAACGGCGTCAAGAGCGAAAAGCTTCCGGGAAAAGGCATAGCACTCATGGCATACGAGCTCTTTCCTTGCCCTCGCGGGCGAAGAAGTCATCAAGCAGTTTGCGCGCTTGCTGAAGCTTTCGTGCGTCTGCCTGGTCGCGAATTTTGAGGACGGAATCAGGCGACAATTGTCTGCCTTCCGATGCCGATTGAGAGGCTGCATGAAAGAGATTCAGCAGCGCATAACGCACCGCCCAGAGTTCTGCCAACACCAGTTCGCTGGAATCGGCGGGCCGCTGTCGCGCGGCGCGCAAAGCGGTCCCGCGCAGCCACTCGGAGAGAGCCTGCCCCGCGCCTTCGGCGGCAGCTTCGATCTCGGCCAGTTCGTCCGGAGTCAGCCGCGTGGCCGCAGTCTTGGTGCGGAAACCGGGCTTTGTCTCTTCGCCGAATGGCAAACTGGACTGTGGAGTGGCTTGAATGCTGGGAATGCTCATTGGGGAAACCGCCTTGTCACCCGTGCTGCGTCCGACTCCTCTTACACTAAGCAGCGAAATCGCCGGTTCACAGCAATTTCTTGCCCTTCAACGCGTTTACGTGATCGACCATTAGGAGCCCTTTGTCACAATCGTTCGATATCGCAGTCACTCAGCATGTGACGAAATTTGTTGATGCAGCGAACGTTAACCGGCGTAAACATCGAAGCGCTGTCTAGCGCTCTGCAGTTCCCAATTTGGGGGTGACGTGTCCATCATTCTTCCGGTGCGAAGCACCGCCTCGTTCACATCTCGCCATATTCCAGCGCCAACGTGTCCCACGCCTGCATCACGTCTGGCGACTGCCATGCACGGCGAAACAGATTCTGAATGGACTTCCAGTGCTCCATGGGGAAGACGAAGCTAATTCCATTGTCACGAGCACAGAAATTCACATCGAACTCTTGGTTCTCCATGATTCCAACATGGGCGTAGAAATAGTGCCCTTTCCATTGCGCGAGTGGGCGAGTCAAATCGAGCCCTTCCAACATTCTTCGGAATTCCGCGGTTCTCGCGTAACCATTTACCGGGTAGCGGGGCGCAAGTGGGCCAGGAAAATGCAGGTAGGGGGAGAAATCGTTCCCCTCTTCTCGCACCAAATCAAGGCGGTATCCGCCCTCCTCCTGGGATGGCAATCCGCGCTGCATTGGGCCTTCAAAGTCATCGTCGTCGCCAGCGGTTTTCGGTCGTAAGGGCTTGCGGTGAACTGCGTAATGGCCTCGCGCACACACCCGCCAGAGGGTATTCCAGTGCGGCCAAAGTACGTCGTTAAGCCGCTCGATATTGGCGAACTTTTCCTCGTCCAAAAGTGTGTAGAGATTGCGGACAGCGAGTAGCGGTCTCCGGCGCTTCTGAGCCGGGTCTCTGAGCGTCTGGATGGTGCGGGTAACGACGCGACGAAGGTCCTCACTACTGACGGCATTCGGGTCCTTTGTGGCGACTTGTTTGTCCTCGGGAAGCGTCATCAAATAGAAGAAGTCTAGAGACACCTTCTTCTTTCTGAGCGCAACTGCATAGGCGGCGAGGAATGCCTCAAGAATGTCGGCCAAAGACTCATAGGAAAGCTGGCCCTGTTCGGTACTCGCAAACGACTCCGCACCCTTGGCGCAATAGTGTGCCACGAGAGCCCATTCGGCCTGCGTGAGCGGTAGATGTGCCTCCGCTTTCCCACGAATATTGAGCAGAGAATCTGTCGGCTCAGTGAGCAGGTTTGCCAACTCAAGACGGTCGTCTCTAGCCGACTCAAGCAGTTGCTTTGCGGCCTCGGATGTCGAGACGGTTTTGCCGGTCTTCTGGGCAATGACTTCCTTCAGTGTTTCCAGCCTGGAACGGAGCGCCTCGGAGATGCGGATCGAAATCACTGGCTGATGGGCCGTCGCTGCCTTCTGTGCCATGAGCATCCTTGATGAAAAATATGTAACGTTACATATTGACTGTATTGGTATGTCTGGGCTAGTGTCAAGTGCAACGTTTTTGCTCCCCGGTCAGATGATGCACAGCGTGAGATTGCTGCAACCCAGCAATCTCGGCCTGTCGGAAGAACCGGGGATGGAGTACAAAGATGAATCCAGCCGAAGACAACGAACCCTTCGTAACACCTGAAGAAGCAGCAGACTTTCTGAAGATCAGCCCGGTCACCGTGAAGAAGATGGCTCGGGAAGGCTGGCTTCCCGCACATCCCATAGGCAACGGGGTCCGCAAGCGCTGGCGTTTTCGGATTTCTGAGCTAGTTTCCCACATGCGTTGTCGTGTAGAGTCGGAATCGTCATCCGTGCGCGTTTTAAGGAGGAAAGCTTCTTGAAGCGCACACAGCAAGATGTCGGAACGATCGTCCGCAAGAAAAAAGCGCGAGGCCCGGATATCTGGGTTTGGCGCTTCTACGAGGTGGATGAAATGGGCATTACGCGCAAGCGCAGCGTAATGTTGGCGGGAGACGCAGAGGAATGGCCGACAGAAGCTCACGCATGGCAGGGATCGAGGGACTTTCGATACCAGCGAATGGAACAGTCCTGCGGCCAATCGTTCGGAGCATTGGTAAGGCGATACATGCACGAAGCAATGCCAGAACGGTATTCAACCAAGAAGTCCTACGTATCCATTTTGAAAGTGCACATTTTGCCACAATGGGGCGAGGCTCCCGTGGCCGAAGTGAAAAAGCCCCTCAAGGTGGAACAATGGTTGAAGGAACTGAAGCATTCTCCCAAAACGAAGTCCAACATAAAGGGTCTCCTGCATCGCATTTTTGAGTACGCGATGAAATGGGAAATTTTGGAGACTCAGAGAAACCCGATGCAGTTAGTCGAAATCAAGGGCGTGACGAAACGGGTTCGCAAGAAAGTTGTGCTTACGGTCGAGCAATATCAGGCTCTTCTCGCAGAGCTTCCGTACCACATTCAAGTGATGGTCATGATCGCAATGTGCCTGGGCTTGCGCATCAGTGAGATCAGGGCATTGCAGTGGCAGGACTTTGATTTGAAGGGGCGGACGCTGACGTTGACCCGATCTATTGTGGGCCGCTACGTCTGGAACGGCGGAAAAACCGGAGCTTCAGAGGACGAAGTCTTTCTGGATTCCAAGCTCGCGTCCGTTCTGGAGGATTGGCGGAAGCGATGTGTCGAAACGCCGGAGGCTTGGCTATTCGCTAATGCGGATACAAAGCGCCCAGTCCACGGCGACGCCATTCAGAAAGACTACTTGCGACCAGCCGGTGAAAAGATCGGATTGCAAGGAGTGGGTTGGCACAGTTTTCGGCACACCTATCGAACGCTGATTGATGATATCGGCACTCCGCTCGGGGTGCAGCAGCGCCTCATGCGGCACGCCGACATCAAGACGACCATGAATACATACGGCTCAGCATTTGAAAAGACCAAGCGCCGAGCCAATAGCCGGGTAGCAGATCTTGTTTTGCCACCCGCGATCAAAAAGCAACTGAAGGATAGGGCGAAGGAAGTTTCCCTGAAGAATTTGAGGCCCGAAACAGCCACGATCCAGTGATTTTGGAATTGGGGACTACGCCGGTAGTCCCTCAAATCCGTAAAT
>CAWBHM010000016.1:0-1033464 GCA_963788555.1 uncultured Acidobacteriaceae bacterium
GTGTGGCAGTTTTGCCGCCTGTTCCTTCCACCCCTCCGCTCGTTTGACCCTTCTTTTCTCGCGCCTGTAAGATCAAGGATCACTTCTGAGTGTGTGCTCTCGCCGAGCTGCGCTTGGCATGACCGGGTTAAAGACTCAGGCCCACACGTACTAAATATGCCGCACGAACTGCCCAAAGCCTACGAGCCGGGTGCGATTGAGACGCGCTGGGCCGACTACTGGATCAAAGAGAAGCTCTTCTCCGTGAAGACGCCGCCACCGGGCGAGACTCGTCCGGTGTTCACTTTGCTGCTGCCGCCACCCAACGTCACCGGGCGTCTCCACATGGGGCACATGCTCAACCAGACGCAGATGGACATCATCGTGCGCTGGCATCGCATGCGGGGGTTCATCACTTTATGGCTGCCCGGGACGGATCACGCGGGCATCGCCACGCAGATGATGGTTGAGCGGGACCTGGTGAAGGAAGGCAAGAAACGCCGCGACCTGGGCCGCGAGAAGTTCATTGAGCGCGTGTGGGAGTGGAAGAAACTCTACGGCGGCGCCATTCTTGACCAGATGAAGCGCCTCGGCGCCTCCGTCGACTGGGACCGCGAATACTTCACCATGGACGAAAATCTTTCGCACGCCGTGCGTGAGGTGTTCGTCCGCCTGTATGAAGAAGGGCTGATCTATCGCGGGAACTACATCGTGAACTGGTGCCCGTGGCACGAGACGGCGATCTCCGACCTCGAAGTGAAGCACGAAGATGTGGCCGGGAAGCTATGGGAGATTCGCTATCCAGTCGTTGAATCAAAGGTCGGCACAAACGAATTCATTACAGTCGCGACCACGCGTCCCGAGACGATGCTGGGGGATACCGCGATCGCGGTGAACGCGAAGGATGAGCGCTACACGCATCTGCATGGGAAGCACGTTCTCGTCCCGCTGATGAAGCGCGAGATTCCGATCATCACCGATGAACTCGCACAGCCGGAATTTGGCACTGGGGCGGTGAAGGTAACGCCGGCGCACGATCCCAACGACTTTCAGGCGGGCCTGCGACACAATCTGCCGCAGATCAATGTGATGGACGAGCACGCGCATATGAACCAGAACGCCGGAGCGTATGCCGGCCTTGACCGGTTCGAAGCGCGCAAACGCGTGCTTGCTGACTTGCAGGAACAAGGATTCCTGGTTGCCGAAAAGGACTATGCACTCTCGATCGGCAAGTGCGAACGCTGCGGAACCATCGTCGAGCCGCGCCTGTCAGAGCAGTGGTTCATCAAGATTCAACCTCTGGCCGATCGCGCCAAAGAGGCCGTCGAGAGCGGCGAGATCACGATTGTCCCCGACAACCACCGCCAGGTCTATTTGAACTGGATGAACAACATCCACGACTGGTGCATCTCGCGACAACTGTGGTGGGGACATCGCATTCCCGCGTGGACCTGTGACCACTGCAAGCATGTGACCGTCGCGCGTGAGGCTCCTCTGACCTGCGGTAAGTGCGGAGGCACGAAGCTGGAACAGGTTCCTGACGTGCTCGACACCTGGTTCTCGTCCGGCTTGCTGCCGTTTACCACGCTCGGCTGGCCGGAGAAGACGCGCGATCAGGCAGTGTTTTATCCGACGACGCTGCTGATTACGGCATACGAGATTCTGTTCTTCTGGGTGGCGCGGATGATCATGTTTGGCTGCTACTTCATGCAGGGACACGAGCAGGATCCGGCCATCAAAAAGGCCAGCGGCTGGGGCGACAAGAAAGACGATAGCGTGCCTTTCCGGCAGGTGTACATTCACGCGCTGGTGCGCGATGCTGAGCGGCAAAAAATGTCGAAGACCAAGGGGAACGTGGTCGATCCGTTAGACGTCATCGAACGCTTCGGCACGGATGCGACGCGGTTTACCTTGGCGGCGATGGCTGCACCCGGGACCGACATTGCTTTCAACGAAAGCCGCACGGATGGCTATCGGGCGTTCGCTAACAAGATCTGGAATGCAGCTCGGTTCATGTTCATGAACGTGGACAGAATCGAGCCGGGTCTGCGTCCCGCGAAAGCCGAGGCCGGGCTTCACATCGGTGTTGGTGGGTTCCAGGCAACCACGTTGGAGGATCGCTGGATTCTGTCGCGCTTTAATCGTGTTGCTGCGGACGTAAACGACGCGCTCGCGACTTACCGTTTCCACGAGGCCGCGAATCGCATCTACGACTTTTTCTGGGGAGAGTTCTGCGACTGGTACCTGGAACTGATCAAGTCTCGCCTGAATTTCGAAGAGGGTGCTGACAAGACTGCGGCACAGGCGGCGTGCACGAATCTGGTCAACTTGTTCGATGGATCGCTGCGTCTGTTGCACCCCGTGATGCCGTTTATCACGGAAGAAATCTGGCAGGCGATCTATGAGGGCAAGCCCCCTCTTAAATCGATTGCGCTGGCGGCGTATCCGCAGGCGGATCCAAAACAATTTGATCTGGCCGCCGAAACCGAAATGGCGATCCTGCAGGACTTGATTGTCAGCGTGCGCAACCTACGGGCGGAGTTAAAGGTCGAGCCCAAGGTGAAGGTGCCGATCGAAGTCTTCGCGCACGAGCCAGGCATTCGTAAAATGATCGAGCAGAATCATGGCGCGGTCGAGCGGTTGGGCAACGTTGACAAGATCGCCTTCGTGGACACGTCTCTTGCCAATCGTACCGGCGCCCGTGGTACGGCACGTTTCGACGTGCACGTCATCTACGAAAGAAAGATCGACGTCGCCGCCGAGACTGACCGTCTGAAGAAGGAACTGGAGAAGATCGAAAAAGAATTAGGCAACAATCAGAAGCAGTTAGGGAACGAACAGTTTCTGGCCAAGGCTCCTGAGAAAGTGGTGGAGGGACTGCGGCGGCGCGGCCAGGAATTGCTCGTCCTGCAGGAGAAGACGAAGAGTAAGCTGAAGGAACTGGGCTGCTGAACGTAGCCCCGGACGCATTCGTCCGGGAGCAAACGAAGTTCGACGTGGGATGAAGCAAAGAGACGGATTTTCGATCCGCCGGACATCCGAGGGGGCGGCTCCCACACGATTCTTACTGGCAACTGACGCGACTGGCAACTGTTTCCATGGACTGGAATTCAAGACGCATTACGGCAATTCTCGAGAACGCGCTGGTCGAAGACCGGGCAACGCGCGATGCGACTAGCTATGCCTGCATCGATCCGAATCAGCGGGCGTCGGCGACGATCGTCTCCAAGCAGGATTGCATCCTCGCGGGAATCGGTTGTGTGGCGCGCATCCTGGATGTCTATGCCGCCCTCGACGGCGCCGTGACGGCTCACTACGAAGTCACCACCCATCCGGAAATCTTTGACGGCGTCCGTTTGCATGCGGGACAGTCGGTCGCGGTCATCCGCCACAACGCGCGCGTGATTCTCTCGTGCGAACGCGTCATTCTCAATTTTCTGCAGCGCATGAGCGGAATCGCAACCTTGACCCGTAAATTCGTGGAAGCCGTATCTGGCACAAAGGCGCGTATCCTCGATACTCGTAAGACTGCGCCCGGCCTGCGCGTGATCGACAAGAATGCCGTGCGCTGCGGCGGTGGACAAAATCATCGTCTGGATCTCTCCGACGGCGTGCTGATCAAGAACAATCACATTGCGCTGGCGGGTGGCATCGTTCCCGCTCTGGAGCACGCCATTCGCAACCGCCGCGGCTCGCAGATTATTGAGATCGAGGTGCGCACACTCGAGGAACTCGAACTCGCCTTGGCAAACGGGGGCGAGGCTATTCTGCTCGATAACATGTCGGTCGACGACGTGCGCCGCGCCGTTGAACTCTGTTCGCGACCCGAAGTGCAGAAAGACGGTCGCCGCATCCCCGTCGAGTGTTCGGGCGGAATTCGCCTCGACAATGTTCGTGCGTATGCCGAGACGGGGGTCGACTTCATTTCGGTGGGCTTGCTCACCCATTCCGTGCAGGCGGCAGATATGAGCATGCGAGTCGTTCCAGCCTGAAAATCTCTGACGGGGCTGCAAACCCTTCGACCGGGTCTCGATTCCCTGCTATTCCTCTTGCAGTTCCGGATTTCAGAACAGATGTACTTCTGTGCTCCAACCGCGCCGCTCCCACGTTAAACTGACCGCAACGGAGGTCCTCCCCTTATGTATCCCTTTGCTCGTTCCCTAGCATCTCTGTGCCTCGCCGTATTTGTAGTGAGCGCTCATGCGGGCGCACCCGAATCAAAAGCTCAGCCTTCTCGCATCGGCTCTCCACAGACGTCGGACTCGAAATCAGACTCCTCGGATTCCCCCTCAACTGAAAAGCCAGCCACCACAAATGTAAATGTCACCGTGGACGTGCTCAACAACCGCCACACTATCAGTTCTTATATTTACGGCGGTGCCTATCCCCAGGACACACCCACGATCACTGACAGCGGATTAAGTGTTGTTCGCTGGGGCGGAAATGCCACCTCGCGCTACAACTGGCAACTCTTCACCTACAACGCCGCGAACGACTATTACTTCGAGGACTTCAATTATTCGGAAATCGGCGACGCGGATTCCACCAAGTTCATCACCGACGTGAAGAATGCAGGCAGCCATCCGCTGATGACGATGGTGATGCTGCCGTGGGTCGCGCAGAGCGCAGAGAACGGCAGCAACGGCCACTGGAGCTTTTCGGTCGCCAAGTATGGCTCGCAATGCTCCGTGGATCCCTACAACACCGACGCCGGGGACGGCCTGAAGACCGATTGCAGCACAACCTTAACGGCCAATCCGAACGATGCCAACTTCCCTCTTCTGGACCAGCCTGGCAGCAAGGATCCTCCGGGCAGCGTTTACCGCAACCAATGGGCTGCCGCGCTGGCCACGGCTTTCGGCACCGCCCCTCACTTCTACAACATGGATAACGAGATCGACATTTGGGGCGGCACGCATCGCGATGTCCATCCCAGCCCCACGGCCTACAACGAAATGCGCGACACCTTTGTCACCGAAGCGCGCAACCTCAAAGCTTGGGATTCGAAAGCGATCCGGCTCGGTCCCGTGAGTTGTTGCTGGTGGTTCTATTGGAATGGCGCTAACGGGTCGGATAAGGGCGCGCACGCCGGCGTCGATCTCCTGCCATGGTGGCTCAACGAAGTTTACTGGGAGGACAAGGTTGCCGGACTCCGATCTTTGGATGTGTTCGACGTCCACGCCTATCCGGATGGCCCGGACACTTCAACTTGGACCCAGGCTCAGAAGCAGGCTCTCACAGCACGCATTTATCGCGACTACTGGGATCCAACGTATGTCAGCGAGTCGGGAACGATCAATCAGAACTGGGCGACTTTCATCCAGCCCAACAAGACGGTCCCGTTCCGCATTCCGCGCATCCGAGCGACGGCAAACATGATTTATCCCGGAACGCCAGTCAGCTTTACCGAATGGAGCGCCTCGTTTGCAGGTGAGTCTGATTTTTCGACCGCGCTCGGAGATGCCGATGCCTACGGCATTTTCGGACGCGAGCGGATGTACCTTGCATCACGTTGGACTGCCCCTTCACCCACGAATCCCAACTACCTCGCGCTAAAGCTGTTCACCAACTATGACGGGAAGCATCACGGATTTGCGACGACCTCCGTCTCCGACACGAACACCGGCGATCCGAATCTTTTCAGCAGCTATGCCGCACTCGACTCTACGGGCAAGACTCTGACGGTCTTGGTACTGAATAAGGATCCAGCCAACACCGTGCAGGCCCAGTTCACAACCAATGGATTCACTCCCTCACAGGTCACTTCATACACGCTCGCCTCGACGAATCCCACTCAGATCGTCGCGTCGAATACCACCTCGTGGTCTCCAACGGTGACTGTCGCTCCCTACACCGCAACTTTGCTGGTGATCACGGGCACAACACAGTTGCCCGGAGCAGAGTGGGACTTGAATCCTGACACGACGATGGTCGCCGCTGGCGGAACTGTCGTCCTGCAGCCAAAGATTACGTCAGGATCAGCCACCGTCACGTTGGGAACTCCGACTTCCGACAGCGGGATCACCGTAGTCGTGTCGCAGCCCACGTTGAGCAAAGGCCATAACGGAAAGATCACGGTAACCGCGGGAACCACGCCCGGCTTCTATCATTACAGCGTGCCGAGTACCGACACGGCAGGCGTAGCGCAGCAACAGGGCGGCTACATTCTTGTGGGCAATCCCCAGGCATCGTTCACCAAAACAGGTGACAAGCAGAAAGGCGCCAAGGGTAGCCAGCTGAACCTCTCCGTAACCTTGGTCCCTGGTCAGTCGGGCGGCAGCGCATCGGGAGGAACGGTCTTCTTCACCACCAATGCCGGTTCGCTCTCTAGCCGCATCGTTACCACCGACTCTACCGGTAAAGCGGCGGTGGTACTGACGTTGCCGTCAACTGCGGGAACGGTGCGGGTCACAGCCGAAGGCCAATATGGGCTCGGACATCCCGTGGCCACCTTCACTGAGACTGCGCAATAGCGCAGGCGTTTGTTGTTTCACGGAGATTCGCGCATAATCTCCGCATCAGCAAGACGGGCACAATTCGTAAAGGCGGGGCGCGGGCCAAAGGTCCCGCCGCGCACCAGCCACAGCCTACCGACCTGCGGCTCGGTAGAATTGTGCGTCTGCTGATGGAGCATGCCACGGTGGTCGTCAGCGGCACCAAGATCGCCCAGGAAATCTCATCGAACCGATCTGAAGTGTGGCGTCTCGTTCAGCAATTGCGGGGCTTGGGGGTAGACGTTGCGGGTCATCCCGCAACCGGATATCAATTGCGCTCAGTGCCAGACTTGCTCTTGCCGGAGATCCTGCGGCCACTTCTGCGCGGCACCATCTTCGACGAACATCTTCACCACTTCTACAAAATCGGATCGACCAACACGTCAGCGATGGCCGCCGCGGCGGAAGGTGCTCCGGAAGGCTGCGTCTTTTTGGCCGAAGAGCAAACCGCGGGCCGCGGCCGCGGAGCCAACTCGTGGCAGTCTGAGCGTTCGACCGGCATCTATTGCTCTGTGGTCGTGCGTCCGACAGTGCCGCCATCAGAAGTCCTGGTGCTCACGCTCGCGGCGGGACTTGCCGTCCAGTCCGCCATCCAGCAGGTAGACTCGCGGGTCGCTGCTGATCTGAAATGGCCCAACGATGTTCTCATCGACGGCAAAAAAGTCTGTGGGATTCTCACTGAGATGAATTCCGAGGCCACTCGCGTCCGCTACATCGTGGTCGGAATCGGGATCAATGTGAATCAGGCTAGTTTTCCGAAGGAGTTGGGCGCGACCTCACTCCGCCTCGAAACTGGCAGTGAGTGGTCGCGCGTTGAGTTGGTAGCGGCTTTGTTAAAATCACTGGACCGCGAATACCGCGAGTTGCTGGAAGAGCCCGCGGCGCGGGAATCGATCTTGCGGCGTTTCGTGGAGCACTCCTCCTGGGTGCAAGGGAAGGCTGTTCGCATCGAAGAGAACGGCTCCATCCTCGAGGGAACGACGGAAGGTCTCGATCCGCGGGGATTCTTACAAGTGCGAACTGCTAAGGGATTGCAAACCGTTCTGAGCGGAACCGTAAGGGGAAAGTAAGCGAACCCTCAGTATTCAGGTTCAGCTAAAAGCTAAGAGCTAAAAGCTAAAAGCTTCGGGCCAATCATGCTGCTAGTCATCGACGTCGGCAACACCAACACCGTCCTGGGCGTTTTCGCTCGCGTCGCCAAGGTAAATACTGCGGGCGACTCCGACGAAACTCCGCGCTACGAGCGTCTCGTGGCCAACTGGCGCGTTGCCACTTCACGCACCAGCACCGTCGATGAATACGGCGTTCTGTTCCGCAATTTGTTCTCGATGGCTGGCCTTGAGTCGAAGGGAATTCACGGCATCGTGATTTCATCGGTCGTGCCGCCACTTGATCCGGTGCTGCGGCAGGTCTGCGAGCGCTATTTCAATCTGCGTCCTCTTGCAATCGAACCCGGGGTCAAGACCGGAATGCCGGTGCACTATGACAATCCCGCAGAGGTGGGAGCGGACCGAATCGTCAACGCCGTCGCGGCGTTCGAAAAATATGGTGGCCCTTGCGTGATCGTGGATTTCGGCACAGCCACCACCTTCGACTGCGTTTCGGCCAAGGGAGAATACCTCGGAGGCGTCATCTGTCCCGGCATTGGCATTTCGGCGGACGCATTGTTTGAGCGCACGGCCCGTCTGCCGCGCGTCGAGATTCGCAAACCCGCCCGCGTAATTGGCTCGAACACCGTCGGCAGTTTGCAGTCGGGACTCTATTACGGATATCTCGGGCTGGTGGATGGCATCCTCGAACTTCTGCTCGCGGAGTTGGGCGCGGAAACCCACGTGCTTGCGACCGGCGGCCTCGGACCCATGATCGGCACCGGATCGAAATACATCAAGCACGTCGATGACTTCCTGACGCTCGAAGGCTTGCGCATCATCTGGGAACGAAACAGTACCGCGCGGAAAGACTCCGCTGTGAAATCCGTGCCTCAGACCGCCGCCAAATCCTCGTCCAAACCCGCTTCGCAAAAGTCGAAAAATGGGGACGGTGTGGCGGCGCCTTCGTCCACGCGTTCAGTACGCTGACCTGTCGTGGAAAATTACTTCAACTACTTTACAGAGATTGAAGACCGCTACCTGCAACGACGCGGCGGAGGCCTGCTGCTCTCGACGCTCGACTGGGCATTGATTGAAACCTGGAAGGATGCCGGCATCCCCTTGGAGGCTGTGCTGCGCGGAATCGATGAAGCTTTCGACCGCTACGACCGGAAGCCCTCGAAAACCAAGAAGGTGAATAGTCTCGCCTACTGCTCGCAGTTGGTTCTAGCGGCTGCCGAAGACATGAAGGAAGCGGCCGTAGGAGCGGCAGCCGGAGATTCGTCTCTTCCGCCCAAACCCGGTGCCAGTCAAGGGTTTGAACCGGCAGTAGTCGTGCCCTTCCTGCGGCACAACGCCGATTTGCTGGAAGCCGCGAAGTTACCCGACGCAGGCGGAATCTCTGCGCGATCGGTGGCTCACGACGCTGCAAGCACACTGCGCCAGCTTGCCGGAGAAATAGAAAACAAACCCGCTGCCCGCCTGGAAGATTTGGAGCGCCGTCTCACGGTGCTCGAGGAAAAACTTTTTGCGGTACTGCTGGCGTCAACGCCAGACGAGGAGATCGTCACCATCCGCGCCGAGGCCGACCGCGACCTTGCTCCTTACCGAAGCAAGATGTCCGGGCCCCAGATCGATCAGCTCCAGAAGCAGTATGTTCACAAGCGCCTGATGGAAAAATATCACCTTCCGCGACTGAGCTTGTTTTATATGTGACAAAAGTCTCGAGAGGTTTCAGGGGAGGACGTAACTTCAGAACTGATGAAACACAGACGCTTCGTGTCCCTCTACGGGACCTTCGGTTGTGCGGCGTTGCAGCGTACCACCGTGGAAGAGCGGCCCTTCAGGGCCGCGTAAAGCGCAAAACTCCGTCCGGCTTTAGCCGCTGAGGTAAGCTGTACACGCCCACGTGACTCATCCTTTCGACGCAGTGATTCTCGGCGGCGGCGCAGCTGGCCTGATGTGTGCCATCGAGGCCGGCAAGCGCGGACGTCGCGTCGCTGTCCTCGAGCACGCCGACCGTCTGGGCAAAAAGATTCTCATCTCCGGCGGCGGGCGCTGCAACTTCACGAACATTCACTGCGGGCCCGAGAATTTTCTGTCCGCGAATCCCCATTTTGCCAAGTCAGCGCTGGCCCGCTACACGCCCGCGGACTTCATCGCGCTCGTCGAAAAGCATCGGATTCCATATCACGAGAAGACGCTGGGGCAACTATTTTGCGACCGCTCCGCTCGCGACATCCTGGGGATGCTCGAGGAAGAATGCCGGTCCGCTAAAGTAGAGATCTTCCTGAACACGAGAGTTCAAGAAGTACGCCGGAACACGGACTTTGTGATCCAGACCGCGAACGTGGAATTCCGCGCGCCGGCGCTGGTCGTCGCTACCGGAGGCCTTTCGATTCCGAAAATCGGCGCAACCTCGTTTGGGTATGAACTCGCCCGCCAGTTCGGCCTCAAGATTCGCGAACCTTGGCCCGGACTCGTACCGCTGGTCTTTGGAGCGGAAGAACATTCCCATTATTCCGACCTCACGGGCGTATCCACGGGAGTGATCGCAGCGTGCAACGGGCAGCAGTTCCGCGAGAAAATGCTCATCACCCACCGCGGCCTGAGTGGTCCTGCGATTCTGCAGATTTCTTCATATTGGAAGAAGCCGCAAGAGATCAAAATCGACCTCGCACCGGGAAACGATCTGACCGCAGTCTTCCACGATCCCAAGACTCCGCGCACACTACCAACGCTGCGCTCCGAATTCCGCAAAATTCTGCCCGCACGTTTCGCCGACCGCTGGCTTGACCTGCACACCCCGCAATCATGGACGAACGCCGCGCTGGCCGCCTTCGAGCAGCAGGCGCATGCGTGGAGCATCGTCCCCGCAGGCACGGAGGGCTATGAAAAAGCCGAAGTGACCTGCGGCGGCATCGATACCGACGAACTCTCAGCCAAAACAATGGAGTCTCGAAAGGTTCCAGGCCTTTTCTTCATCGGCGAAGTGGTCGACGTAACCGGCCACCTGGGCGGCTTTAACTTTCAGTGGGCATGGGCTTCCGGCGCGGCGGCAGGCAGAGCGTTGTAAACTAACTCCCCAGAAAGTCTGGAGGAAAAGTGATGAGCGCAACGAGAATGTTTCGACGAAGTATTCTCGGCCTTGCATTCGCAGCAATCAGCCTCAGTCTCGCACTTGGGCAGCAGCCTGCATCCCTGCTGGTACTTTCAAAGAGCGACCACACCGTTTCCATCGTCGATCCAGCGACGTTGCAGGTCCTCACGCAAATTCCTTCCGGCCCCGATCCTCACGAAATTATCGCCTCCGACGATGGTAAGCTCGCCTATATTTCAAACTATGGCGGTCCCGACAGTACTCTGAACACCATATCCGTTGTCGACCTGGTTGCTCGCAAGGCGCTGCCTCCCATCGATCTGGGAGCTTTGCATTCCAGTCACGGCCTGGACTTCGCGGGCGGCAAACTCTATTTCACGGCGGAGACAAATAAAATCATCGGCCGATACGATCCCGCCACCCAGCACATCGATTGGATCCTCGGCACCGGCCAGGACCGCACCCACATGATCATCGTGACCAGCGGACTGAACAAGATCTTCACTTCGAACGTCAATTCCGCCACCATCAGCATCATCGAACAAACCACCCCGCCGAGTGGCGGCTTCAATCCGCCAGGTGGCCCGCGCCTCACTTGGGAAGTGACCAATGTCCCTGCCGGCCAGGGCTGCGAAGGCTTCGACATTTCACCCGACGGAAAAGAACTCTGGGCCGCCAACGCCCGCGACGCAACCGTCACCATCATCGATGTCGCCACAAAGAAGGCGGTGCAAACGTTTCCCATCTCAGTAAAGGGCGCCAACCGCCTGAAGTTCACACCGGACGGCAAACGCGTCCTGATCTCTGGTCTAGGTGCGCACTCCGGAGACAGCAGCCTCGTTGTCCTCGACGCCTCCACACGCAAAGAGGTGAAGCAGTTGAACCTGGGAGGAGGCTCCGCAGGAATCCTGATCGCTCCTGATGGCTCCCGCGCCTATGTAGCCGTCACCATGGCCGACAAAGTCGCCGTCGTGGATCTGAGGACGCTGGAAGTGGCCGGACAGATCTCCGCCGGGAAGCAGCCAGATGGAATGGCTTGGGCGGTGCGGAGGTAGGCCAGAGTTTTCGTGTAACTTATATGTTACAATGTAAAAAGTGATCGAGCTTCAGCGTTATGTAGCTCTCGACGGGAAAGACGTGTTCGGTGAGTGGCTTTCGAAGCTGAAAGATGCTCGCGCTCAGGCTAAGATCATGGTTCGTCTTGACCGGGTGGCGCTCGGTAATTTCGCCGATTGCAAGCCCCTTCGCGGGGGTGTATGCGAACTGCGGATCGATTGGGGACCGGGCTACCGGGTGTATTACACGATGCTTGGCAGGGCATGCGTGTTGCTTCTTGGGGGCGGTGACAAACGCAAGCAGTCCTTGGATATTGAAAAGGCGCTCGCGAATCTCAAGGATTACCAGGAAAGGGCGAGAACGACGTGAAACGCAAAGCTAGTATTTCCCACGATGAAACAGTAATTCGTGAACTGCGGGAGAATCCGCGGTTTGCTGTGGAGTACCTGAAAGCAGCCCTCGAGGAAGACAGCGAACCACAAGTTCTGCTGATCGCTCTGCGCCGGGTTGTGCAGGCTCGCGGAATTGCTAAGATTGCCAAAACCGCCGGGGTTGAACGCGAAAGTCTTTACCGTGCTCTGTCGAAGCACGGCAACCCCAGATTGTCCACGCTGGCAGCAGTCACCAGGGCGGTGGGGTTAAGACTCACCGTAGAGGCTGCGGGCTAGAGAGCGGCGACTCCCGGTGCGCCATTTCGGCCGCAACGGTTGCCGAAGTCTCGCCGGATGGGCGTGTTATTGAGAGCACGACCAGGGATCAGGCGGAAGGTTGCCATTCTTCCAGGGGTTTAGAGGAAGTTAACGACCTGAAGATCTCACTCGATCCAAACTTCAATCCACTAATTGTGCACGTGAGCAGTGCACAAAGAAGTCGTTAGACCTCAAGCTCGAGATCAGTACCTGAAGTCACTTTCACTGGAGACTCTTGCTCCTCACAATAGAAAAGCTGATCTACGGCGGTGACGGCCTTTCCCATCTGCCCGCCGCTCCTGACACCGGCGAAGCTCACGGACGCGGCAAGGCCGTGTTCGTCCCCTTTGTCCTGGCCGACGAAAAAATCGAGGCTTCGCTCACCGAGCAGAAGCCCGGCTTTGCCCGGGCAAAGGCAGAATCGATCCTCGTGCCATCTCCGCAGCGCATCCAACCGGGCTGCCAGCACTTCGGCCGTTGCGGTGGCTGCCACTACCAGCACACCAGCTACGAACACCAACTGGAGATCAAAAAAGAAATCCTGCGCGAGACCCTGCGCCGCACAGCCAAACTGGACCTCCCGTTCGACATCGAGGTCCATCGTTCACCGCCCTGGAACTACCGCAACCGGTCGCGCCTGCGAGTACAGACCAAACCGACATTTGCCGCCGGATATTTCAAGATGGCGTCCCACGAATTGTTGCCGGTCGAAGAGTGTCCCATCAGTTCGCCGCTCATCAACCGCGGCCTCGCAGCGTTATGGCAAAGTGGACGCGCGGGGAAAATTCCGGACGGCGTACGCGAAATAGAATTCTTCGGCAATGCGGACGACACTCAACTACTGGTAGACGTCGGATGCAGTCGCGAAGCACGCCGCGCAGCAGTTCGCACTTGGGCGGAGGATTTCCGCGCCGCTATGCCCGAGATCGCCGGGGTCGTCGCCTTCCGCGAACCTAATCCCGGCGATCGCAAGGCGGGCGCACCGGAAATTCTCGTCACCGTGGGCGCTTCGTTCCTGACCTATCAAACGCAGCGTGCCGCGTATCGCGTCAGCGCGGGCTCGTTCTTTCAGACCAACCGTCAGTTAACCGACGAACTGGTAAGGGTCGTCACCTCCGGGCAGTCCGGCAAACTCGCGCTTGACCTCTACGCGGGCGCTGGCCTGTTTTCCACAGCTCTAGCCAGTGACTTTCATCACGTCGTTTCTGTTGAGTCGTCACAGACATCCACAGCCGATCTTTCCTACAATCAGTCCTCGAATGGAGAGGCAGTTCAGGCCACCACGGAGCAGTACCTGGCCCGTGCGGAAAATTCGGGGCGAGTCGGGAAGGGCACAGTCCTCCCTTATATCCCTTATAAGCCCGACCTAGCGGTGGTGGACCCGCCTCGAAGTGGCCTGGGAGAACGCGTGGCGCGGTTGTTGGCGACCTTGGGCGCGCCACGCGTTGTTTATGTATCGTGCGATCCGGCCACGCTGGCGCGGGATCTCGTAGTCCTGACCGGCTCCGGTTATCGCGTCGAACAAGTGCATCTGGTGGATCTGTTCCCGCAAACCTACCACCTCGAAAGCGTCGTGCACCTGGTTCGCTGAGATTCATGTGGGGACAGCCGCCTTCGGCTGTCCGGCCGGGCAAGCCCGGCTGCTGTTTCGGGTGCAAGGTCCGGTAATTCTTCAAGGCAACTCAGTTTCATGATTCTTGCGCCCACTCCAGTGGCCCCGCCTCCTGCTTTCCACTTCAAAGCTTCCCGCCAACCCATGCTCTGGACGGCAGTGTTCTACTCTCTCGGCATCGTCGCAGGAGTCTACCTGTGGCGGCCTGCGTTGTGGTGGGTTGTCGCCGCAATGGCATTCGTGGCTTCCGCAGCTTACTTCGCGAAGCACAGGCCCGGTTTAGGATGGCTGCTCGCTCTAGGGGCTTTCTTCCTGATGGGCGCATTTCACATTCAAGTACGCGCAGCCTCCCCCCGACTGGACACCGGCATCGTTCCCTATGCCGACCGGCAGGAAATCCAAGTCATCGCCCACGTCACGCGCGACGGGCGCCTGCAATCAGGAGGCTTCAACGAAATCAGACAGACGATCGACGTCGAATCGGAGCAAGTCCTGACGTCGACGGGTCAGAGCGAAGCCGTTCATTCTGGCATCCGACTAAACATCTACGGCCCGCGCCCAAGCGCCGACGATGCCGATGCCAACCCAGAGCCCGGCGCGAATCGATCGGAGGCGGCGATGCCCGTTTTCCACCACGGCGATCGCATCCGCTTCTCAGGAAAACTGAAGCTGCCGCGCAATTTCCGTAATCCTGGCGCGTTCGACTACCAGGGATACCTCGCCGATCGTGGCATCGCCGCACTCGGCTCCGCCAAGATCGAAGATGTCGAACGAATCCCAGGTTTTGCCGGCAGCCGGATTGCCTACTGGCGCAGTCGCTTGCATCGTGCGGTGGTCGGCAAGGTCCATGAACTGTGGCCTCCGCGCGAGGCCGCCTTGCTTGATGCGATGGTCATCGGCGAAGAAGCCTTCATCGACCGCGACACGCGAGTCGACTTCCAGCGCTCCGGCACCTACCATGTCCTCGTCGTTTCGGGGATGAACGTCAGCATTCTTGCTTTCGTCGTTTTCTGGACGCTGCGGCGAATGCGCCTGGGCGACATTCCCGCGACCTTGCTGACGGTCGGATTCTGTGTTGCCTACGCCTTCGCTACGGAGGTCGGGGCCCCAGTTTGGCGTGCCACGCTGATGTGCGCCATCTATTTGGGTACGCGCCTCCTCTACCGTGACCGCGCCATGGTCAACGCTCTGGGCGCAGCGGCCCTGGGGCTACTCATTTTCGATCCTCGGCAGCTTTTTACTGCCAGCTTCCAGATGACCTTCGTCTGCGTGCTGATCGTGGCGGCCATCGGCGTGCCAATCTTGCAGCGGACCTCCCAATTGCAGAAGCAAGCCCTCGTCAATTGGGACTCGAACGATTACGCCGCAATGCTCGCGCCGCGTGTGGCCCAGTTCCGCGTGGACTTGCAGTTCATCGCGGCGCGCGTCCAGCGCTTTGTAGGAAAGAAATGGTCGCGCCGCCTGGTCCGCTCCGCGGCAGCTGTGTTTCTCACAGCATCGGAATTACTTTTTGTCTCTGCAGTCATGCAGATGGGACTCGCCCTTCCCATGGCGTACTACTTCCATCGCGCGACCACCGTTGGATTGCCTGCGAACCTTGCCGTCGTGCCCTTGACGCAGTTGATGATGCCCGCCGCCCTGGCCGCACTGATTCTCGGTTCCATTTCTCCCTGGCTGGCAAAAGTACCGGTGCTGCTGACCACGCTGGCTGTGGACGGCATCACTGGCACGGTACATGGACTGGGTGCTCTCCAAATCGCCGACCTGCGCGTCACCATGCCGTCACTCTTGATGAGCGCGCTAGCCGCAACTGCGCTCGTGGTGGCAATGTGGTCCGCACGCCGCCGTCCGCTTTTCACAGCGGCGGGACTCACCACCATGCTCGCAGTGTCTCTCGTGCTCGCATTTGTTCCGCCGGAACCGCGCCTGCATCCGAGTGCATTGGAGGTAACTTCCATTGACGTCGGAGAAGGCGACTCCACTCTACTCGTCACCCCGCAAGGCCGCACCTTGCTAATCGATGCCGGCGGTCCCATCGGTCCCGGCGGTTCGCAACTCGACTTCGGCGAAGACGTCGTCTCCCCCTACCTGTGGACACGCGGCATCTCGCGTCTCGACGCTGTTGCCATCACCCATGGCCACTCCGACCACATCGGTGGAATGATCGCCATCCTGAAGAATTTCAGGCCGAAAGAATTGTGGGTCGGCCTGTTGCCTCCAAGCCAAGCTCTCGAGAATGTGCTTGCCACGGCGCAAGCTCTCCATATCAAAGTCGTGCGCCACTGGGAGGGCGACGAGTTCGATCTGGGCGGAGCCGCGGTCCGCGTATTGTTCCCGCCGCAAGACTGGCCGGTCGGCACAAAGCCCCAGAACAACGACTCTCTCGTGCTGCGGGTAAGCTACGGGGACACGTCGGTTCTACTGGAAGGAGATGCTGAAAAGCAGGTGGAGAAGCGAATCGTCTTACTGGAGCATCCTACGGCGAACCTCGTGAAAATCGGTCACCACGGCAGCGCCAACGCAACCACGCAAGAACTGCTGGACTCGGCCAAGCCAGAGTTCGCAATGATCTCGGTAGGATCTGGAAATTCCTTCGGCCTGCCGCGCACCGAAGTTCTTAGGCGCCTGGCCAACGTGGGAGCCCGTCTCTATCGCACCGATCTCGATGGAGCCGTGACGTTCTACCTCGACGGCCACTCCGTCACGCCTTTTGTGGCGGCTCTTCAATAATTGGAATCTCGGCGGTTGCATCGTCGTCCGGCGGCGACCGGAGCCCTTCGGCGATCACGCGACTGGCGGTTTCCGCATCCTCTTCGCGTACCAGAATCAACATGCCGCCG
The DNA here is from genome assembly GCA_963788555.1 of uncultured Acidobacteriaceae bacterium. Lineage (GTDB taxonomy): Bacteria > Acidobacteriota > Terriglobia > Terriglobales > Acidobacteriaceae > Sulfotelmatobacter. The sequence goes on from CAWBHM010000016.1 coordinate 16,859, forward strand.
AGCCCCGGAAATGCGTCCTGCACCAGCGAGGCCGAAGTCAGATCGCTGTCGATGCCCGCGGAATCGAGCAATCCCTTGACCACCAAGCGCCTCAGATTCCTGCTCCGAGTCGAACACTTTCACCAGTTTCTGGTTGGGATCAGGACGCGGCTGCGCGTCGGCGGCCGGATTGCCAGTTTCTGCCATCACATCTCCAATCTGGAATCGACCTGATCGACTCCCACCTTGCCCCGCAATTTTACTCTTCCCCTGCTCATGTGGGGACAGCTGCCTCGGCTGTCCACGAGCGAAGCTCCGGGTGCCCCATTTCTCGCGTTTTTTGCGAGAAGTGGGGATTCTGGTTTCGTCCCCGGAACCCTTCCATGCTACCGCTTCTCACCCGCGACGAATCTACAGCAATGACCCCAGAACGACACCTTTGTGCAGTTGCATTCCTTGGCAAATCGGGCAGAATGGCAGGAACCATCGGCGCAACGCCGGACCGCGCCGCGTCATCCAAAACTGTGGGGCACATTTACCTGGGACGAAAAAAGGGGACACAATGAACATGGATCAGCAGGCCGGACAAGGATCGAGCTTTCCCATCCCGGAGCAGCAATCCCTCCCTGAGCGCGAAGAGGAAGCCCGCAAAATCCGCCGCCTGCAAGTGATGATCAGCATGGTGATGTCGGTGATTGGCCAAGATCCCAGCCTCACCGTAGAAGAAGCCTCCGAACTGGCCGCCGGAGCCAAGCGCGCCGCCCTCGCCATGTTCCCCGACAAGGAACTCGCCTTCGATCTGCTCTACAAGCCCCGTCTGCAACGGCTGATGAAGGAACGATTCCGACTGCAGTAAGAGATCATGCGGGGCGGACGCAGCTGCCGTGGGCGATCGAGGGTTCGCCCAGGGAGCGCGGCACTAATCTATGGTTGAGAGTTGTAGCGCTCCCTCCCCGGGAATGTGTCCGGGCTCTCTTCACTCATCCTACCACCGACATTCCTCAGCGTTCCCACTCCCTCGACGCTCACCTCCACCACATCCCCCGCCACCAGCGGGCCCACGCCCGCCGGCGTCCCGCTTGGAATCAAGTCTCCCGGAAACAACGTCATGGCCTGCGCAATATGCCGGATCACCACGTCCAGAGCGAAAATGAAATCCCGCGTGTTGCCATCCTGCTTAATCTGTCCATTCACGCGCGTCTGCACGCCCACGCCCGCCCATGGATCGATCTCGTCCGTCACCACCGGCCCCACCGGACAAAACGTGTCGAACCCCTTGGCCCGGCTCCATTGCCCATCTTTATTCTGCAGATCGCGCGCCGTCACATCGTTCACGCACGTGTAGCCCAAAATGTATTGCCGGATGTCCGCATCCGCCGCCGGCTGGTAGCAAGTCTTGCCAATCACAACGCCCAGTTCGCCCTCATGATCGACGCGCTCGGAAATCTTCGGACGCCGCACTATGCCGCCCGGCGGCAGCAATGCCGACGTCGCCTTCAGAAATATCAGCGGCTCCTTCGGCACATCGTGTCCCAGTTCCGCCGCGTGCTCGCGATAATTCCGCCCGATGCACACAATCTTCGACGGACGCACCGGAGGCAGCAGCACCGCCTCCTCCAGCGGAATCGACTCGATCCGCCGCGTGCGCAAGCTTTCCATGTCCCCGTCGGCCTCTTCAGGCGCAGTGAGCAGCATGCGCACAATCGCGTCCCGCCCGCCAACGGACTCAACCAGCCCGTACTGGGCCTGGCCATTGAATTGAAACCGGCAGTATTTCATCGCCCTCTATCTAACCATATCCGTGGAAATTGAGGCGCAAACCCGGGAAATATTTTCTGACTCTGACATTCTTGCTCTCCGAGTGCGCATGCTTCTCCTGAGAAACCGGGCGGAAAGCTGAATCAACCCAAACGCGACGCATGGTATATTAATTGCCCTAGGGCGGGCTGAGGTTCCACCAACCGGAGACCGCCCGAAGCCTCCCTAGCCGTCTGTGACCGGTTGCCGACGGATGACCGCGTCTTCTCAGGAGCAACTCCGTGCCGTCCGCGCTGAATCATCAATCGCCCAGGATTCTTAAGCGCTGGATCGTCTGCGTCCTCATGTGCTTGTGTACTCCGATCTGCTCCATAGCACAGCGAAATGATCCGCAGGGCCCGGTTCAAGTGACGACTGGGGTCAACATGGGCCCCGATCCGCTGGCTCAGATCGACCTTAAACTGCTGTATCTCGATCAGGTGAATCGCGACGCGAAGAAGAGCGCAGAGCGGCGCAAGCAAGATCAGAATCTGGTCGATTCCGGTGTTGTATCCGCGCTCGACCTGCAAGCCCCTAACAAAGCCGTCGACGAGTTCAACCGTGCTACCACGTTAATGAAAGCCCAGAACTCGAAGGAGGCGATCGCCCATCTGCAAAAAGCGATCCACGTTTACCCCAATTTTGTCTCAGCTCACATTGGCCTTGGCCTTGCCTACCTGGATCAGGAAGACCCCGCTCTCGCCAAAAGTGAATTTGAAACGGCCGCCCACCTTGACCAGAAATTCCCCGGATCGTTCCTGAATCTCGGAGTGGTGGCATTAACCATGAACGACTATGCCACTGCCGAACCCGAACTCGAGCGGGCTGCATTCCATCCGCCCCAACGATCCCCGTATCCTCTACCACTCTGGCGTATGCGCAGAACGGCACCCATCAGTACCATCAGACCCTCGAAACAGCACAGAGAGGTCCACGCGCTCGAGCACAAAGGGATGGCGAACGTTCACTACGTTGCCGCATCTGCGGCCATGTCGCTCGGCGACTTCGAAACCATGGAGCGGGAACTTGGATTCTTTTTGGCCGAAGATCCAACGAACGCCTTCGCTCCCGTGGCCCGCCAGAATCTGGCTGCCCTCACTCATAACAGGATGGTTCGGGCGGAGGCTTCGGCGAACCCTCCACAGACGACGCTCGTAGCTTCGCTCCGTCCCCAGACCTTTCCCAACAGTGAGAGATTGAAGGCGCAGTTGAACGCCGTTGGAAACGAATCGGATGCTGCAGCCTGCGAAGATTGCGGCGCCGTCACCGAACCGACCCCAGGCGACGGTGGAGGCTAGCCGCGGCGCAGCTCCCACTCCCAGGTCTTCCCACGCGCTCCGAAGCATGGACGATCCGCACCAACGTCGATCAGGTCACCATGTTTTTCTCGGTCAGCAGCCATGGACGCATGGTGAACGATCTGCAGCAATCCGACATCAAGATTCTCGATGACAACAAGCCGCCGGAAAAAGTAGTGCAGTTTGCTCCGCAATCGAAGCTTCCGTTGCGCCTGGCTCTACTCGTCGACACCAGCGGTTCCGTTCACGACCGCTTCGCGTTTGAGAAACACGCCGCGACGAAGTTCGTCGAGAAAATGCTCTACAGCAGCTCTGACCTCGCCTTTATTGCCGGCTTCTCCCATGAGACGACCGTCACGCAGGATTTCACCGGTCAAGAACCTGCACTGGCGAACGGTATTCAGAAGCTCACGAACGGAGGAGGAACCGCGCTCTTTGACGCCGTGTCTTTCGCGTGCGAGAAGCTGGCGGCCTATCCCGAAGACCAACAAGTGGCGCGAGTCTTGGTCATCTTGAGCGATGGTGAAGACAATTCCAGCCACGGCACCTTGAAACGAACCATCCGCGCTGCGGAACGCACGGGCGTAGCCATCTACACCGTCAGCACGAAAGAGGGTGTCGGAGACAAAACCGATGCCGACAGGGTTCTGGAAATGTTAGCGGAGCGCAGCGGAGGCGAAGCGATCTTTCCTGACAATATTCAGACGCTGGGAAAGTCTTTCGACAAACTGCACGAGCTGATCCGCAGCCGCTACTTCGTCGCCTATAAACCCGCCGACTTCCAGCCCAATGGAAGCTACCGCTCGATTAGCGTCACCGCTGAAAAGGACGGTAAACATTTACAGGTTCGGTCTCGCAAGGGTTATCACGCCCGCCTGGAATCCGGCCAAAACTAAGACGTTTTCCTTCGAGTCATTCCAGGTCCTGAAGCTTCCTCACGGTACTGTTTCGCTGGCTTCTTCCGACCGCGCACTCTCGTTCCCGCGAACATCCACGGATGATACCGAATAGAAATAGGTTTTGCCTGAGACAACGTTCGTATCACGGTAAGCCGGTGTTCTTATCGACTGCGCGTTTATCTTTACCGGAGCCGATCCCTCTTCGTGACGATAGACGTTGTATCCATCGAGATCAACATCGCTCACCGGAGCCCATACCAGATCGACAAATGTTTTCTGCCCCGGCCCCGAGGACACGGCCTGTAGCCCGGAGGGAACCGCCGGCGGAAACACATCGTGCGCGAACACTTTCACCTCGAGGGTGTCGTCGCCTTCCACCTGCACCGCAGGCTTGCCTTCCGGTGCCATCACCGTCACGGTCTCGGCATGATATTCGTAGGTCTTCTCCCACTCGATACCAGAATCAGTGAGGCTGAGGTTGTGCTCGTTCCCCGCTGGAACCTCGCCGACAAGAATTGTCGGAGCACTCTCCTCGGGTCGCCGGTAAACGCGATCGACATAGTGGGTCGACGGTGAGGTCGGTGGGGGAACGTCATTCGTCCAAGTCAGCACTACGCCCTGACCTGTGACGCGCGCGGCAAAGTCCCGCGGCGGCGGAAGTGTGCGCACCAGCGAAACGCGCACTTGGTTTGACAGTCCAGCCCCTCGCCCGCCTGCATTCAGCACTTCGACAGCGTAGGTCGCAGAGGCGGAAGGATCGTCGCGCTGTAATTCAGGCGGGAGCGCGTCCGTATAGGATCGTACTACCTTCGGTTTCGAAGACTGACTCGCGCCGGTCGTTGGCTCTGCGGCGGCCTCCCCCACGGGAGTTCCGCATTGCGTCAACGTTGGTTCCGACCCGCGACAGATTCGTGTTGGGCCAGCGCTTCGCACTCGTTCCCGATCCGTGGTGACGGTGGGATCGGTCCAGGTGAGAGTCACATGATCGCCCTTGCGCACAGCCCGGAGGTCGGAGGGCGGCTTTGGCAACTGCAATGACGGAGGCTGCGGCGGCCCCACCGTCGCACATGCCGTGAACAGCAACGGCATGCCCAGAACCAGCACAATCGTCAGCGGGGAGCGTCTCATACAGAAGAAAACAGACTAACAGACCATCCTCCGGCGAACATCAGCCTACCCTGCCAGCTCCTTTACTGCTTCGCGAAATACTTTCGTATGCCGATCTACATCCTCCTGCTCAGTTTGCGGCGACATCAGAGCCATATTGTGAAACGGCGTGAGCAGGATTCCCCGGTTCATGGCGTAGAGATGCATGAACCGTTCCAGTTCGAAGTCCATTGCGTCGTGGGCCTGTGAGCCGTTCTTCGGCTCTTGTGCCCCGAACAGATATTCTGCGCGACATCCCAGACGCGTCACGTGCCATGGAAGATCCGCATCCGAGATCGCCTTCGCCACGCCCGCTGTCCAGCGCTCCGCCATCGGAATCATGCGGTCGAACGCCTCTTTGGTCAGAACTTTCGTCAGCGTGGCGCGCATGGCGGCGAGGGAAAGGGCGTTACCCGCCAGCGTGCCTCCAATCCCGCCGACGTCGCAGTTTTCCAGTTCATGTTTGGCCACAATGCGGTCCGCCACTTCCTGCGAGAAACCATACGCCGCCCCGGGAATGCCTCCACCAATCGCTTTGCCGAAAACAAGAATGTCAGGGTCGAGATTCTCGGCGCGCGTGAACCCGCCCGGCCCGGCGCAGATCGTATGCGTCTCATCGATGACAAGCAGCACTCCATACTTCCGCGTGATCTCGCGCAGCGCCTGGTGATACCCCGGCTGCGGATGCACGATGCCAACGTTCGTCATCGCAGGCTCGGCCAGCACGCAAGCCACATCACCCGTAGCCAACGCGCGTTCCAGCGCGTCCACATCGTTGAACTCAACGACGCGGGTCGTGACCGCCGGATTCACTGGCGGTCCAATATTCCCCGGCCGCGGTCCCGCTGCGCCGTTGGCGCCCAGAGTAATGAAGCTTTCATCGACCGTGCCGTGATAGCACCAGTTGAAGACCAGAATTTTCGGACGTCCCGTAATCTGCCGCGCCAGCCGAATCGAGAACCGATTCGCGTCGGTCGCGGTCAGCGCGAACTGCCAGTACGGCAACTGAAACCGCTGCTGCAGTTCCTCGGCCACAAAAATTGAGTCCTCGCTCGGCAACATCAGCGTGATGCCGCGCCGTGCCTGCTCCTCCATTGCCTTTACCGTTGCATGTGGAGAATGCCCCGTCATCGCTCCTGTATCGCCCAGGCAAAAATCAATGTAGCGGTGCCCGTCGACGTCGAAGAAGTGTGCGCCTTGGGCCTCCCGCACGAACGGAGGGAACGCTCCTGCCCACTTCACCATCCAGTTCATAGGCACGCCCGCCAGCAGCGACTTGCGCGCCCTTTCGAACAGCGCCTTCGACTTCGGACGCTCGTCCACAAACTTCTTCTGTTCGCGTTGCATCAGGGACTGCAGGCGGGAGCGATCGATAGTTTTCATTGGCTAACCAAAGATAAACCACAGAGGACGCCGAGGACACGTCCAGACGGAAGGTGGGGCTTACGCCCGGCCTTTTGCTTCATGTGGTCATGACGGCGGGAGTGGCGGCGGGTTCGACGGGGGCTTTGCGGCGGAGGATGGCAGCGGAGACAAGAGTAATGATAAGGCCGACGGGCAGGGGCTCCATGAAGGTGTAGGCCATGTTGACGAAGGGGTTCTGGTAGAGCTGCTGAGAGTGTTGTATGGCAGCGACCTGCGCGGCGGTGGTGGCGGGGTCAAGCGCGGAGGACTGGACCTTGTGAATCTGCGCGGCGAAGTAGCTGTCCATGAAGTGGGGCATGAAGTTGAAGTAAATGATCTCCCACATGGCGACGTAGAAGACGGTCGTGATGAGGGTGATCAGGATGCCGCAGGCGAAGGCACGGCCGAAGGAAATTTGACCCGCAAGAGTGTTGTCGCGGTAGCTGCGGATGCCGAAGTAGATGAGCAGGAACGACGCCACCATCATGGTGTAGCCGAGAACCATGCTGTGGCCGGAGCCGATCTTGTTGGCAAGGAGAAGCGAGAGTCCCATAAGGACGGAGATGGTGACGCCGGCGATGAGGCCGAAGGTGAGGACTGTTTTCTTCATGTGAGTCTCCTGTGCGATTGAGGATGGAGTCACGATACGGTGGAACGGGGCTGGATGTCGTCACCTTTTCGGATGATTTTGCAGGAATGGAGCGAAAATCATGCTTTCGGGGGACGCGGTCACGGCAGCAGGCCCAGTTCCTTGCCGCGCTGGACGGCCTGGGTGCGGCGGGCGGCTCCGAGCTTGTCGAAGGCGCGGGCACAGTGTGTCTTGACGGTATTTTCGGAAACGAAAAGCTGCGTGGCGATTTCGCGATTGCTGAGCCCGCGGGCGATCAGGGTGAGGATTTCGAGCTCGCGGGCCGTAATGCCAAGGGTCTGCTGCTGGGCCGTATTCGGAGCGAAGGGTTTGAGGGCGGGGGCTTCCGCGGGGACAAGCACTTCCTTGACTACGACCGTTTCGCGGATGATTTCACGACCCCGCGTGATGCGGAGGCCGAGCCAGATGCCGAAGGTCGCGAAGAGGATGGCGACGAGAGCGCCGTAGAGCTCGACGGAGTGCTCGATGATGATGAAGCGGTATTGGGTGTATTGGAGGGTGGCGATGAGGAGGCCGCCGACGAGACCGAAGATGAGGACGTGGCGCTTCATGATGGGGCTGCGAAGAAGTATATCCCCGCTCATGTGCAGACTTGATTAGTTTGTCTTCCGCGCTGAAAATTACGGGGTTGCAGACGGCTGCGATCAATTTTCATTGGCGAGTAAAGATAAACCACAGAGGACACTGAGAACACAGAGGAAGTCTTCAGCAAAACCCTCTGTGTCCTCAGTGTCCTCTGTGGTTGATCGCTTTATAGGATGTACCGCGACAAATCCTGATCCTTCACGATGTCGGTGAGCATCTTGCGAACGTATTCCGCGTCGATCGTCACGTGCTCGCCCTTCTTCTCCGGAGCTTCGAAGCTCAGCTCGTCGAGGACCCGCTCCATGATGGTATGCAGCCGGCGTGCTCCGATGTTCTCTGTGCTCTCGTTCACGCGGAAGGCAAAGTGCGCGATTTCGTCCAGCGCCTCTTTCGTGAACTCCAGCTTCACGCCCTCAGTCTCAAGCAGCGCCGTGTACTGCTTCACCAGCGACGACTTCGGCTCGGTAAGAATCCGCACGAAATCTTCCATGGTGAGCGACTGCAGTTCGACGCGAATCGGAAATCGCCCCTGCAGTTCTGGAATCAGATCGCTCGGCTTCGACACGTGAAAGGCACCCGCCGCGATAAACAAAATGTGGTCGGTCCGGACCATCCCATACCGCGTATTGACGGTCGTCCCTTCGACAATCGGAAGAATGTCGCGCTGCACGCCTTCGCGGGAAACGTCCGGCCCATGTCCGCCTTCGCGTCCTGCGATCTTGTCGATCTCGTCAAGGAACACGATGCCCGAATTCTCCACGCGGTCAATCGCCATGCGCGTGACTTGATCCATATCGATGAGGCGCTGCTCTTCTTCCTGAATCAAATATTCGAAGGCCTCATTTACCTTCATCTTCCGCTTCTTGGTGCGCTGTCCAAAGATGTTCGGCAACATGTCTTTAATGTTGACATCCATCTCTTCCACTCCCTGATTCGTCAAAATCTCAAATGACGGGAAGTTGCGCTCGCGGACGTCAATCTCTACGGTGCGGTCGTCGAGCTTTCCTTCGCGCAGCTGCTGCCGCAGTTTTTCGCGCGTCCGGCTCGAAGACTCCGCCAACGACGTGCTGCCGTCAATGACGACGCCACCCGAGGTCGTCGAACTCCCATCGGGCCGGGGCGGAGGGGATGGCGGCAACAGAATATCCAGCAGCCGTTCTTCCGCATTGAGTTCGGCCTTGTCGGCAACGTCTTCCAGTTTCTCTTCGCGCACATTATCGATCGCGATCTCTACCAGGTCACGCACCATCGATTCCACATCACGGCCGACATACCCGACTTCAGTAAATTTCGAAGCTTCGACTTTCAGAAACGGAGAATTCGCCAGCTTCGCGAGCCGCCGCGCAATCTCGGTCTTGCCCACGCCTGTGGGTCCAATCATGATGATGTTCTTGGGAATAATCTCTTCCGCGAGGTCAGGAGAGAGCTTCTGCCGGCGCATGCGGTTGCGCAACGCTATGGCTACGGCGCGTTTGGCGTCCTTCTGGCCAATCACGTGTTTGTCGAGCTCGACGACAATCTCGCGCGGAGTCAGTTCATCCAGCGCAAGCTGTTCTTCTTCAGCGGAGGAGGGAAGGTAGATAGCCATAATCAGTCGTTGGTCGTTGGTCGTTTGCCGTTACACTGTCGCGGACTCAGGTTCAAGCCAACGACCCGCGGCTAACGACCAGCGACCGCCTACAGCTCTTCAATCGTCACCCGGTCATTGGTATAGATGCACATCTTGCCCGCAATCTTCATGGCTTCTTCGGCAATCTGCCGCGCCGAAAGTTCCGTATGTTCGGCAAGCGCCTGCGCTGCAGCTTGCGCATACGGACCGCCGCTGCCAATGGCGGCCACTGCACCGTCAGGCTCGATCACATCGCCTTGCCCGCTAAGCAGAAACGTCTGCTCCTTGTCGCTTACCAGCAACAGGGCTTCCAGGTGGCGCAGGAATTTGTCGGTGCGCCAGTCGCGCGCCAGTTCGACCGCACCGCGCCCCAGGTTGCCATGATACTGCTCCAGCTTGGCCTCAAACCGGCTGAACAGAGTGAACGCGTCGGCGGTCGACCCCGCAAATCCCGCGACAATCTTGTCGTTATAGAGCCGCCGAATCTTCTTAGCCGAATGTTTGATGACCGACTCGCCCAGCGTGACCTGGCCGTCACCCGCGAGAACGACCTTTCCGTCGCGTCGCACCGATAAAACCGTCGTGGATCGAATCAGTCGCTTCGTAGTCATGAGCGCAATTTTCTATTATAACAGCGGCACCGGCGGCTAAGCTGCCGCCAGAGGATAACACCAGTATTTCCGCCCATTTACAGAGTGCTTCGGTAACCAGTCCGAGGATTACCGCTGTGACATTTACCGTCGCGTGGTTAGCCCGTACTTTGTAGCTCATGCGCCAGTCTGCTGCGGTTTTGTGTCAAGACAAACGATCCCTACAAACGTTGCAAGCCACCCTGGAACAGCTTGAAGTCGAGCTGGTGAGTTGCCCTTCCGGACAGGAGGCTTTGGAGCTTGTGATGACCGGCCGCTGCTCGACGCTGATCGTGGATTTCGATCTTCCAGGCGCGGATGAAGTCATCCGCATGGCGGCGCTATTGCCCGCAAATCAGAAACCGGCGCTTTTGGCCGTGGCCAGCCGAGCGTGGCCCGGCACGGGTCAAGCGTTCCAATCCGGCGCGAGCCGCATCCTGTATCGACCTCTCGAGGCCGAGCAAGTAAAGGACGCCTTGAAGGCGGACCGAAGATCGAAGAAGTCTAATCGGCGCAAGTCCGGCCGGTACGAAGTGAAGACCCTGGTCTATCTCGATCTCGAGAGCGGAACGCTGCCCGGAGTCAGCATCGACATCGGCGAACACGGCCTCGCCGTACAAGCCTCTGAACCGGTGCCGATGAACTCAAACGTGGCCTTCCGCTGTGTGCTGCCGGGTACGGATGTGACCGTTCATGGCCACGCCGATGTGATCTGGGCCAGCGATCAGGGCCGTGCCGGACTCTTCTTCACCAAGCTCAGCCCGGCTGCGCGCAAACATCTCAAGCGCTGGCTTAACAAGCGCAGCGCTCACAGCAAGGACAAGCACAAGGATGATCACTCCGTCCGCGACCTGATGCCCCCCGCAGACGCCCACGTTTCCTTTGCCGCCTCGGAATAGGCGATCCAGCGAAGTCGGCTATTCCGATAAGCAAGGAAAGGGAACGACTTGAACCACTAAGGGCACGAAGTATCACGAAGGCTTTTTTCCAGGGATTTCCTTCGTGCGACTTCGTGCCCTCTGTGGTAAGTCTTCGATGGTTGGAAAACGAGCAGCGGACGCCCTAGAATCATGCTTTGAGCTAAGGAGGCCCCCGCTGTCCACATCTTCCCAAACCAGTGTCGCTTTCAACGGCCACTCCATGGTCGGAACACTTCAGCGGGTGTTAGTCTGCTCGCCTCGCGGTGCGGGATGGAACCAACCGGAACACGTGGCTCGTTGGCATGACTTTGGATTTCATCATGCGCCCGATTTCGCCACGGCTCAGTCGCAGCACGAAACTCTGTGCCGCGAGCTCAGTGCGGCCGGAGCGGAGGTCATGGAACTCGCACCGGCACCGGAGCTTTCTATCGATGCCGCATACACCCACGACGCTTCCCTCGCCACCGACTTTGGCCTCATCCTTATGCGCCCCGGCAAAGCCAACCGCGTGGCAGAAGCGCGGCATCATGGTTCGTGGTGCGAAGCGCAAGGCATTGCGAGCTTCGGAACCATCGCTCCTCCCGGCACCACCGAAGCTGGGGACATCGTCTGGCTCGATGCGAAGACACTGCTCATCGGTCATGGATACCGGACCAACGCAGACGGCATTGAGCAGATGCGCAAACTGCTTCGCCCGAAGGAAATCGAAGTTCTGTCCGCCCCGCTTCCCTACGGTCCCGGGCCGTCAGCTTGCCTGCACTTGATGTCGTTGATCAGCCTGCTCGATGAGCACACAGCTCTAGTGGATCTTCCTTGGCTTGCGGTCGAAACCGTGGAACTGCTAAAGGCTCGAGGATTCCAGTTCATCCAGATCGAAGATTCCGAGCGCGACACTCTAGCTTGCAACGTACTCGCGTTGGGCGGGAAGCGTCTGCTCGCGATCGAAGAGAACCACAAGACGAATGACCACCTGCGCCAAGCCGGTTTCGACCTTCGCACTTTCCCCGGCAGCGAACTCTGCATCAACGGCAGCGGCGGCCCCACTTGCTTGACCCGCCCTCTGTTGAGGTCTTGATCCTGCCGGGTAGGCACGTCTCGTGTGGGACGGGCGCCTTCACGAGCCCGCCTGAGTGCCCATGGGTCGCGGCTCACCAAAGGAAATGAAAATCGTGGGTGCCCCATTCCTCGCGCGTTCTTTGCGCAAGAAGTGGGGATTTTCGCACAGAGAAGCCGAAGGGTCTGACATGACGTTTCCCTCACCACCGTGTTCCTAGACCTTCCGCAGCGGGATGAGCGCGCGCAGGCGCGTGTCCCTCAAATACAATCCGCCCCAAGCCATCATCCCCAAAACCACCGGCATGGGAAACGTCGGATCGCCGATGCGCAGAGTGGTGACGGTCGCTCCGCCAAGCAAACCGGTCAGCAGAATTGCTCCCAACACTGACGTGCGTGGAATCAAGTAAACGACGACGCAAGCCAACTCGAGAACGCCGAGGGGGACAATGAAGCTCTCCGAAAATCCAGCATGCGCCACGCCTTGCAGGACGGCGGGCAGTTTGAGCAACTTCATAACGGCGCTGAGCAGCATCAGCAGAACCGGTATCGCACTCATGATGCGCCCCGTCCACAGCATCCCCTTCGAAACCGGCTCGCTTCCGGATGGCATGAATATGCCCCCTTTCATTGGAGATCAAAGTGTAGAACCGCTGGAAGGAGCAGAGCAATTCTCTGTCCTTCCACCACCGGTGACTATGCCTTCACCAGGTGTTCCAGGTGCGCGCCCAGCCGATCGAGGCTCTGCGTCCATCCCATCTCCATCCCTTTGAGGTATTGCGGCGCGATTGCGGTCGCTTGGATGACTCGCGCCTGAAGGGTCAACGATGTCTTGCCGCCCTGATCGGCAAAAGTCACCGTGTTCAAGATGTCGAACATAGAGTTGCCCTTTTCATCAAGCGCGCTGCTGATGAACACGAGCCGTTCCGGCTCGACGATCTCTTCAAACACTCCCTTCATCGGATACACCACGCCGTTCGGTGCGCGCATGTCGATCCGTATCGCGCCGCCAGGCCGCACATCCAACTCGCAAACCGGATTCGTGAATCCATTCGGGCCCCACCACTGCGCCATGTGCCGCGTATCAGTCCACACTTTGAACACAAGCTCCCGGGGTGCGTCGAAAACGCGCGTCAGGACCAGATCCCATTCCGAGGATTCCAATGAAGCGCTAGCCTTTGCGTTGCGTGCGGACATGTTTCTTCTCCTTCTTCTTGTGTTTCGAATCTTGTCTTTTCAGTTCCTTCAAATAGAGATCCAGTCGGTCGAAACTCTCCTCCCAGAAACGCCGGTAGTGCTCGACCCATCCAGCAACGTCCTGAAGGGGCCTGGCCTGCAGCCGGCAAGGCCGCCACTGCGCCTCGCGGCTTCGCGAAATCAATCCAGCACGCTCCAGCACTTTCAGATGCTTGGAAATCGCCGGCATGCTCATAGAGAACGGCTCCGCCAACTCGGTAACCGAAGCCTCGCCCGAGGCCAACTTCGCCAGAATCGCGCGCCGCGTTGGGTCGGCGAGTGCTCCGAAGGTTTCGCTTAATCGGTCAGTCATGCTTGTAATGAACCGATTACGTTAAATAACTATTAGGTTAAATACACCCGCGGGAGATTCCTCTGTCAAGCGGTCTTGGGAGACCCAAAGGGCATGGAGGAGTTCTAGGTCCTCTGACTTAACGCAACGCCTCAACGAGCGGTATAGATTTGCATCTTCGAGGTGCTTCATGCGGCGTATAGCCTCTCTGTTCTTCTTCGTTGCCTTCTCTCATACTGTCGATTCTTCCGGCCGCAGCGCAGTCGTGCAGTCAAATGAGTCTGGGACGCGCCGCCAGTCTCAATGGATTCGTGCCCTTCCCCGCGGACAACCTGTGGAATCAGGACATCTCCGGCGCATCGGTCGATCCCAACTCTGACAACTACATCAACTTCATTGGCAGTTCGACGCACGCTGCATCCCGACTTCGGTGCTGGATTATATGCCGGACAGACCATCGGCATTCCATATGTCGTGGTCAGTGGATCGCCATTCGTGAACATCACCTACACGGCCTACGGCAGCGAGAGCGATCCCGGTCCAATGCCGGTTCCCAAGACCGCTCCCATCGAGGGTTATCCGAATCCGGGCAACGGTGATCGCCACGTCCTGGTGCTCGATCGCGACAACTGCTGGCTCTACGAGTTGTATCACTCGTACTTGCAGACAAATGGATCCTGGAAGGCGGACTCCGGAGCCGTATGGGATCTCCTCAGCGATGAGCAGCGTCCCTACACGTGGACGTCCGCCGATGCCGCGGGACTCCCGGTCTTTCCCGGTCTCGCGCGCTACGACGAAGTGTCCAGCGGAGCGATCAACCACGCGCTGCGCTTCACATTACAGAACAGCCAGGCAGCGTTTACTCCCCCGGCGGCGCACTGGGCCGCGAACTCGACGAACACTTACGCCGCGCCCATGGGCATGCGCATGAGGCTGAAGGCTTCCTACGACATTTCAGGGTTCCCACCGCAGTCGCAGGTGATTCTGGCGGCTTTGAAAAAGTACGGCATGATCATGGCGGACAACGGGAGTTCTATATACCTTAGCGGCGATCCCGACAATCGCTGGAACAATGATGACCTCGACTCGCTGAAGAGCGTGCCCGCATCGGCATTCGAAGTCGTGCTGATCAGCCCTCTGTACACCCCGGCGAATGTGCCCACTGGGCCGGTGCCTGTCATCACCACCTTCACCGCCAATCCTTCGACGGTCTCCAAAGGACAGCCGGTCACGCTGAGCTGGAATGTTACGGGAGCATCGTACTTCGTCGTGTCGCCGCAGGTCGGAGCCGTGAGGGAAACATCCGTGGTGGTCACGCCCGGGGCCACGACTACTTACACCTTGTATGGAACGAACGCCTACGGCCGTTCCAAGGCCACCGTGAAAGTTACGGTGCAGTGAGGCGGCAAGCGCTGGCTCCAGACCATGGGATACGCGCAGCACATCATATGTTCCATGCAGGTGTGTATGATGTTTCTGCTCGGTAATCATTACTGGAAAGCGCCTACTGATGAATCTCTGCTGCAGGCCAGTCCTCTTGCTGTTGTTCGCGATAACAATCTTCTCTTCAGATTCTGCTTCCGCGCAGACCGCCGCAGCGTCAGCTCCCAGCACACTTGAAGCGGCAACCAGCTCGCAGCCTCTGCGCGATGGCGTTGAAGTGAAGGCCGGATCTGCGACCGTGCGCATCACTGCGCTGCGCGATGACATCGTGCGCGTTCGGATTGCTCCGGGCGATCTTCCGGAGGACGCATCGTGGGCGGTGCCGTCCGGACCGCGCAGCAAGTCCGTTGACGTGAAACCAGTCGACGACCCTGCGTTCGTGGGCTTCCGCACCGCGGCGCTTGAAGTTCGTGTGGAACGCAATCCGCTCCGCGTCGTCATTCGCGATCTGGCTGGCAAGGTCATCTCCGCTGATGCCGTGGGCCGTCCCATCAAGTTCGAACTCGGTGGCTTCACCATCTCGAAGCAAATGCCGGGCGACGAGCACTACTTTGGCCTCGGGGACAAGGCGGGATCGTTCGACCGCAGGAACCAATCCTTCACACTCTGGAACACGGACGTTGGACCGCAAGAATCGGTCGATCCGCTGTACAAGAGCATCCCGTTCTTCCTCGGCATTGGTGGTGGTCGCAGTTATGGCCTGTTCCTCGACAACACCTGGCGCACATGGTTCGACTTCGGCAAGCAGGCGCGGGACGCGATCTTGTTTGGCTCCGAAGGTGGACCGATTGACTACTACGTATTGTATGGCCCGACTCCGAAACAGGTCGTGGAGTCGTACGCGTATCTGACGGGAACGCCGCCGCTGCCTCCGCTGTGGGCGCTGGGATTCCAGCAGTCGCGCTACAGCTACACGCCGGAGTCACAGGTGCGCGAGATTGCCAATCGTCTTCGCGCCGGCCGGATTCCTTCCGACGTGGTTTACCTCGACATCGACTACCAGTTCAAGAACCGGCCGTTCACGGTCAATCCCGAAACGTTCCCCAACTTCGCGGGACTCGTGGCTGATCTGCGGAAGGAGCACTTCCACCTGGTCACGATCACGGACCTGCACATTGCGCACGTGGCTGGGCAGGGCTACATGCCGTACGACACGGGGCATGCAGGGGACCACTTCGTGAAGAACCCCGACGGCAGCGAGTTCGTCGGCGTGGTGTGGCCGGGCCCTGCGGTGTTTCCGGACTTCACGCGGGCGCAGACGCGCGAGTGGTGGGGCGGTCTCTACGGCGAATTTGTGAAGGATGGCGTCGCCGGATTCTGGAACGACATGAACGAGCCCTCGGTATTTGACGGCCCCGACAAGACAATGCCGCTGAACACGATTCATCGCATCGAGGAGCCGGGCTTTGCGACTCGAACCGCGACGCATGCTGAGATCCATAACATTGTCGGACTCGAGAACGCGCGCGGAACGTTCGAAGGGCTGCTCAAGCTGCGTCCTGACGAGCGTCCGTTCGTTCTTACCCGCGCGACGTATGCGGGAGGCCAGCGCTACGGGTTCACGTGGACCGGCGACAACTCCGCGACGTGGAACCATCTTCGGTTGGCGACGCAGATGGTGCTCAACCTGGGCGTGAGCGGTATTTCGTTTGTCGGCGCCGACGTGGGCGGATTCAATGGCTCGCCGCCACCGGCGCTGCTCACGCGGTGGGTCGAGGTTGCGGCCTTCTCTCCGTTCTTCCGCGATCACGCGACCAAGGGCAGCTTGCCGCATGAAATATGGAACAACGGACCGGAGCAGGAGGCGATTCGCCGCCACTACATTGAACACCGCTACCGGCTGCTGCCTTACATCTACTCGCTGGCTGATGAGGCGTCGCGCACCGGGCTTCCACTGATGCGTCCGGTGTTCCTGGAGTTCCCGGAGATCTTTGCGCCGTCGGCGCCGGGGTTCGACAATCTGGATACGGAGTTCCTGCTTGGCCCGAGCTTGCTGATCGCTCCGCCGCCTTTCGGTGAAATGGTGAACGACTACGCCGTCTCGTTCCCGCCGGGTCTGTGGTACGACTTCTGGACGGGCGAGAAGATGGCGGCGCAGCCGCACGGGCCTTCGATCGTGGACGTCGCCAACGCGGGCATGGCGGGGAAGTTCCCGGAGCCTCGCACAATTCATCCGCCGCTCGAGACCTTGCCGGTGTATGTGCGCGGCGGAAGCATCCTGCCGATGCAGCCCTTGATTCAGAACACGGATGAGACGCCGGGTGGTCCGCTGGAACTGCGGGTGTATCCCGGAGCGCAATGCAGCGGGTCGCTCTATCTGGATGACGGCCATACTTTCGCCTATCAACATGGGGCATATCTGCGGCAGAGCCTGAGTTGCCAGTCGGACGCCAACTCGATGCACCTGACATTTCATAAGCGGGAAGGCTCATATGCTCCGTGGTGGAAGCTGGTGGAGGTCGTCGTGTATGACTGGCCATCGGCGCACGCGGAGGCGAAGTTCTCGAGCAGCACGTATCCGTTGAAGACGACGTACGATGCGAAGGAGCATGCTCTGCACGTCGTGATCTCGGACGTGTCGGCGGAGGCTGAGTTGAGCATCCGGGGCAGGGCGGGGCACTGACCATTTCGCGAGAAGCGCGGCTCCTCTCGTCGCGATTTCGCTGGCGTATCTCGGATTATTCTTCCTCCCGATCTGTAAGAGTTAGCTGGGGATTCGGAGCCCAGTGGGTTGGGGGCGAGGGCTCGATTTCGCTAGCGGAGGAGCATCTTGGCACCGTCTCTCCCTTTTCGGATTCTTGAGTAATCATCGTTCGTCACACAAATTGGAATGATTTCTGTCGAAACAGTTGGCGCTTGGCGTCCTGACCCTGCAAGTTCTTTCATCCTCTTCGAGATCGTCCCTGCGATGTACAATCGCTCGCGCCATCGACACGGATCTCCGGGCAAGGATTAGCCGGGGAACAAGAAAAACAAAATGGTAAGGAGTGTTCCATGCGGATTCACAATCTGTTCCCACTGATCCTCGGTGTTGCGATGACTTGCGCGACATTCGCAGATGCGCAGGTTCAACCTTCGGCCACCTTCTCGGATTTCACGATCCCCGCAGCCAATGGAAAGGGTGCAACGCCCACCGGGATTAACGAGTGGGGTTCAGTGGTCGGCTATTACCCCACGACAGCTGGATACGACAGTTTTTTGTGGAACGGCGCCGTCACAACCGTCAGGGTTCCCGGCCAAGTAAGAACGTACGCCCAGAGCATCAATGCCAGAGGTTATATCGTCGGCTATTATGACAACGGTAAGATTCATGGGTTCTTTCGCAATTCCTTCGACCGGCAGTACATTACGCTGGATGTGCCGGGCTCTGGGAACCAGACGTACGCCACTTCCATCAATGACGCTGGACAGATCGCGGGCGTATATTTCGACGCGAGTGGGATTGAACACGGCTTCATCCTCGATCGCGGGGGAAATTACACAACAATTGACGTAGCGGGTGGAATTTTGGTGACCAATGCGATCCTGAGCCAGAACGGGGAGGTCGCCGGGACCTATGAGGACGCAAGGTACATCCCTCACGGATATGTCAGAGACACATTGGGTAATGTTACCTCGTTTGACGTCGTGTCGGGCGGGGGCACGTACGTCTGGGGAATCAACGCCAGCGGTGAAATTACCGGGGTAGCCGGCGACGTGTTCGTGCGCGATGCTTCCGGAAACATAACCACGTTTGGCGTGGCCGGGTTGAATGCCGGCGACGTGATTGGAATAGCGGATGACGGAAATGTTTATGGTAGAAGCCGAACTCGCACCGGGGCCGCTGCGCAGGGGTGGAAACACACGGCTGCAGGCGCTTTCAACTACTTCGAAGACCCTAACGCAGGATCCAAGGGATCTCAGCCAACTTGCGTAAGTGGGAACGCAAAGGTGGCTGGATTTTATTGGGACGGGCAGAACAATTTGATCGAGTTCGAGATGCACTAGCAGGCTTGCGGAAGATCAAACGCTGCGACTAGCGTGACCTTCAACGGCGTTGCGGCTACGAAGTTTAGTGTGGTTAGTGATACGTACTTGACGGCGGTGGTCCCTGCGGTTGCGACTACGGGTGCGGTGGTGGTGGCGACTCCGGCGGGGAATTTCACCAGCAACGTGAGTTTCAGGATCAGCAAGTGAGCGCGCGAGCTCGAAGGGGAATATGAGTTACTGGAAGAAAGTTTGTCTGGGCTGTGTGCTGTTTGCGGCGATGGCGATTGCGGCGTCGGCGCAAACATTCACGACTCTCACGGTCCTTGGTGGATTCCTTGGCACAATGCCACGCGGCGCACTTGTCCAAGGGATCGACGGTAATCTCCACGGGGCAGCGGGGAGTGGCGGGGTCTAACGAACTGTGTCAGGGACTCTTCGGCTGTGGGACGATTTTCAAATCCACCACGGGTGGCGAGCTGTCCGTTCTCTATACCTTCGACAGTACGCATGGTTCTCATCCGTTCGCATCGCCGGTGCAGGGCGCTGACGGCAATTTTTACGGCACCACTGACAACGGTGGCGCTTACAACGGAGGGACAGTTTTCAAGCTGACCTCCGACGGTGTGCTAACTACGCTTTACGACCTTAACGGTACCAGCGGCGAATTTTCGACTGGAGGTCTGCTGGGAATGGAACTTTCTATGGGACTACGTCGATTGGAGGAGCTTATTCCAACGGGACTGTTTTCAGCATCACTTCCCACGGAGCATTCAATACTCTCTACAGCTTCTGCTCTCAGATCGATTGCGCCGACGGTCAAGCGCCCAATGACGGGCTGATTCAGGCCCTCGACGGTAATTTCTACGGAACTACTCCCCGGCAGAGCAATTACGGCACGGTCTTTAAGATCACTCCAGGGGGCGCGCTCACTACTCTCTATACTTTTTGCTCCCTGAAAAACTGCATTGACGGTGCGACGCCGAATGTAACTCTCCTTCAGGGCAAAGACGGCTACCTCTACGGAACGACCCTGTCGGGTGGCTCAAATGGTAAAGGCACCATCTTCAGGATATCGACCCAAGGAGTATTTCAGAGACTCTATAGCTTTTGCGCGTCGCCCAGTTGCTCCGATGGGTTTTTCCCGCAGGCTGGATTGACCATGGGATCAGATGGCAACCTCTACGGCACGACGAGTGATGGCGGTTCAATCGGCCGTGGCAGCATCTTCGAGATCGGTGCGCGCGGGTTGATAACGCTCTATGATTTCCAGACGCTCGACGGCCAGTTCCCTAGCCAACTGACGCAAGCAACTGACGGCAACTTTTACGGCACGATTGAAATCGCGGGATTCTCGGGTGCAGGCAGTCTCTTCAGGCTTTCTACCGGTCTCCCTCCCTTCGTCAAAACCCTACAGGCTATGGGCAAGGTTGGTTCATCCGTTATCGTCTTCGGCCAAGGACTTACCGGCGCAACCAGCGTGACGTTCAACGGCGTTGCGGCTACGAAATTTAGTGTGGTCAGTGATACGTACATGACGGCGGTCGTCCCATCGGGCGCGAGCACTGGGCCGGTTGTGGTCACGACTCCGAGCGGGACGCTGAAGAGCAATGTGAATTTTCGCGTCACGCAGTAAGAGCAATTCTCACCATTCGACTTCGCTCAGGGCAGGGCCCGTCGAAGACCGCGACGGATGGGGTAGCCTTCTGGGAGCGATTCCTTAGGAGTCCAAACCGGGCCCGCGCGCGCCTCCGTCTTTCCAGAGCTTTTCCCAATTCCAGATGCCATATGCGACTTCTTTCGGCAAGGGGAATCCGAGCTGATGCGCGAGCAGGCCCACCTGGCCGCGGTGGTGGGCTTCGTGAGAGAGCATGTAACACAGCATCTCCGGGCCAACGGGCCAGGGCTTCGCCCAGCCGTCCCGGCGAAACTGCTTGATGCGGCCGTCACCGCCGAGCGCTTCGGCGAGCATCTCGGCGCAGCGAGCGGCGCTTTCGGCTAATCCCTTGCGGGCCTGTTGCGGCGTGCAGCGCGAGCGATTGAGCTGTGGAGGAACCTTCAGGTGGGGGGCGGTGAGCCGGATCCACTTGGTGCGGACGTTGTGCATGTGGGTGAAGATTGCCGCGATGGTGCGGACCTTGCCGGGCGGTTTGGCATTCCAGGCAGCGGGGTCCAGGCGTTCGATCAGAATCTGGTTGATGCGATCGTTGGCGGCAAAGATCTGGACTGCGGCTCGGGCGAGTTGAGTGTGTGCCTTGGGTGGACGCGTGGTCACGGGTCGGTGCTCCTTGAGTATCATACGTCTCCCCGTCGATCGCACCGATTCCGGTACTTGTCTTGGCTTTCGCCGGGGACACAAAGGCTAACCACGGGGGACACAGAGGATCACAGGGGAAATCGGCCACTCATAAACGTCGACCTGTTTGACGCGCTGCCCTACAACACTTGACCTGGCGAAACGTGCAAGAATGGGTTTAATCAGGAATGGTTGGATCTTGCGCGCTTCGGTAAACGGAGCCAGGGCATGTTTTCGCAGCGAACCTGTAAGAGAGTTCGTGCCGCCGCTGTTGTCTGGGGAGCGCTCGTGTTGTGCGTCGTGGGTGGCCCTGCGGCGACTTGGGACGCGCCATTCGCAACTCTTTCAGCATCGGCGTCGGGCGCAAGCCAGTGTCCCAGAGGCTTCAGCGAGCCTCAGTTTTGTACGTGCATTCTCGTCGGCCGATGACGTGAAACGGGAGCACGCCATTCTGGACCGCACGCTCGACATCGTTGCAGGGCCCGCGGACCCTGAGACTCACGTGGATGAGTTGCGTTCACCGTCCGCCGTAGCGACAGACTCGAACCAGCGTGTCTTCGTCGCCGATCCCGGCGCTAACACGGTTCATATTTTCGACTTTGTTCACTCGAAATATGATCGTTTAGATCGACGCGGCGACCGTCTGCACGCTCCCATCGCGCTCGCCGTGGATGGTCAAGACAATCTGTACGTCGTCGATCAGAGCAGTCGAACCGTCCTCGTCTATGACTCGGCAGGAAAATTTCGCCGTTCCTTAGGGAAGCTGCGAGGAGGAGAAACATACTTCGACAGTCCCGCTGGGATCGCTATCGATAAGGCTACGGGACACATTTACGTGTGCGATCGGCAACGGCACATGATCGTGGTTATGGACCAGCGAGGGAAAGTCATTCGCAAACTCGGAAACCGCGGGGGCGGTGACCGTCCGGGAGAGTTTCGATTGCCCGGTTCGATGGTCGTGGCCGGTGGGGAGCTGTTCGTGGTCGATGCAGGCAACACGCGCCTTCAGGTTTTCGATACCGCGGGCCATTTCCTGCGCGTGATTCACCTGGCTTATGCTGATCACCACACCGGATTGGCTGCAGATAACCGAGGCAACATTTACGTGAGTGATCCGGTTTTGAACCAGATCCAGGTCGTCGGTCACGAAGGGCAAATGCTTCGCACATTTGATCTCAGCACAGTCAAAGGGGCGAACTTCAGCCATCCATCCGGCATGTGGATGGACGCAGGCGGTTCCCTGTATGTGGTGGATTCTCAGAGCAATCGCGTGGGAGAGTTTCAAATCAAGGGTGAGAACGCGCCGCAGTAACGATTCGCGAAGGCTACGCCCGTGGACGAGAGTCGGCCCACATTTTCTGAGGATGCGATCGCTACGTGCCTTGCGCGACGATCACGATGCGGGCCGCGTTGGCAGCGTCGATGATCTTCTGTCCATCCAGCAGCAGGCACTTGGCGGCGTCTACCGCAAGGCAACTCGCTCCGGCTGCTTGCATGATCTCGATGGTCTTTACGCCGATGACGGGGACATCGAAGCGCATATCCTGATTCGGCTTCGCGATCTTTACCACGGTCAGGGCGCGGCTGAGGGTGGAAGCGTCGCCGTGCAGCGAAAGCATGATCTGCCCGGCGCGCTCGATGGTGGCGTCGGTGCCCTCCATGGATTCGACGGCGACGCAGGCGGATTCGGCGATCACGACGGTCTGTCCGATATCGTGCTGGGCGAGTTGGGTGGCGACGGAGCGTCCGTAGTCGATGTTCTTGCGCTCCTGCTCGGTGGGCTGGCGCTCGGTCAGGACTCCGGGCTTGACCAGCAGCGGTTCGAGCAGCCAGGTGGATTTCTCCAGTGTGATGCCTTCATCCGCCAGGACTTTCGCGACCGCGCCCAGCAGGGAGTCGGTGTTGCGGGTCGTGAGTGAAAGCAAAAGCTTGGCCAGACGCCAGTCGGGACGGATGCTGGAAAAAATCTGCTTGTGGCGCACCTGTCCGGCCATGATGGCGCGGCGAACACCTGCGCGCTGGAAGGTTTCGATCAGCTTGGAAAGTTCTCCGAGCGAAAGCCAGTGAACCGCCGCGGCGCCGTGCGATTCGATTTCGGGAAAGGCTTCTTCCTGAATCGCGGCGACCACGACTTCGTATCCTTGTGCGCGAGCGGCGTCGAGCACGAGGAAAGGAAACTTGCCGTTGCCGGCGATGAGACCGAGACGTTCCATAGCAGTTGTCAGTTGCCGGTTGCCAGTTGCCAGTTATAGTGTTCCATAGCAGTTGCCCGTTGCTCGTTACTGCGACCGACGATAACGCTAAATTGAGCCTATCAAGCCGTTGAGAATTCTCCCAACTTCCTCGGAACGTTTGAGGAGACGATTCATTTCTTCGGGAGAAATATAGGGAAGTCGGCCTGCCAGGAAGATCTGGGTTTCCGTCTCTAACAGAGACCCACGAGCGTGACCAAGGAACTGTTTGAATTCGCCCGGCGTCAGCCGGCCTTGACCTTCCGCGATGTTGCTCGGTACCGATACCGCAGCGCGTCGAAGCTGACTCGTCAACCCATAGAGCTGATCTTTGGGGAATCGGCGAGTAGCCGCATAGATTTCCTCAACGAAATCCATCGATTTTTGCCAAGCGATGAGATCCCCGTATGAGAGCCCCACATCTGCCTCCTCCGTATCTGGCAACCGACAACTGGCAACTGGCAACTATTTGATTACTCCACGCTCGGACGATTCGATGAAGCGAATCAGCATGTCTACATCCTCGCCTCGGTCGGGTTCGGACTTCAGCTTTTCCAGGGCCTGCGTGGTATTCATCTTCGAGGCGAGCAGAATCTTGTAGGCGTGGTGGATCTTCGCAATTCGCTCTTTGGAAAATCCGCGGCGTTCGAGCCCAACCTTGTTCATGCCGTAAGCGTGGGTGTCGCGCGCAGCTGAAGTCATGGAGTACGGCAGAACGTTCTGCGTGATCGTGGTGCCGCCGCCGATGTAGGAGTGTGCACCGATGCGCACGAACTGATGCACTGGGCAGAGGGCGCCGACGACGGCCCACTCTTCGACCGTCACATGGCCGCCGAGCGTTGCACCATTCACCAGCATCGCGTGATCTTCAATTACGCAATCGTGTCCGATGTGGGTGTAGGCCATGATGAGCAGGTGGCTGCCAACTTTGGTGAGGCCTCCGCCCTTGACCGTGCCACGGTTGATAGTGACGCACTCGCGGATCTCGTTATGATCGCCGATCTCCAGGCGCGTCGGTTCACCTTTGTAAGTAATGTCCTGCGGCGCCATGCCGATCGCGCAGAAAGGAAAGAAGGCGTTGTCGGCGCCAATCTTCGTGGGACCTTCGATGGCCACGTGCGAGACCAGGTGACAGCCTTCGCCGAGTTCGACGCCGGCGCCGATTACGCAATAGGGTCCGATTTTGCAGGAGAGCGGAACCTTCGCGCTTGGATCGATCAGGGCCGTGGGATGTAGGTTCATGGAAGCCGAATTCATAGGGCTGCGAGCGAGTTAGCCGAGGTCTCGGCGACCGCTATTCTCCATCGCCGCTCCCGCCGTTCGAACCGCGTCCGCGCGAACTGTCGACCAACTGGCACGACACGATCGCTTCGGCGACCCGCTTATCGCCCACGTAGGCGTAGCCCTGCATCTTCGCGGCGGTCATGCCTGGCACGGAGCGCCAGCCAATCGACCTCGACCTCCAGGCGCAGCTGGTCGCCAGGAGTGACGGGCTTGCGGAACTTTGCGCGTTCGATGCCGGTGAAGACCATGACTTTGTCGCTGCGGTCTTCGACTTCGGTCAGCAGCAGCGCGCCACCGGCTTGCGCGATCGCTTCCACGATCAGAACACCGGGCATAATGGGCAGGCCGGGAAAGTGTCCGACAAAGAACGGCTCGTTAATGGTCACGTTCTTGATGGCCACGATGCGCTTTTTGCGCTCCAGATCGAGCACGCGATCGATCAGCAAAAGCGGATAGCGGTGTGGCAGGATCTTGAGAATGTCGTGGATATCGAGTGCGATCTTCTTGGAGCCGGCTGAAGGTTCCGGCACAGGGGTACTCTCAGTCATGTTGATCTCAAACTGGTTCGTCTCAAAACGGCTTGAAGATTATACTGTACGACTTGTGCCCGAAGGAGCGTCCTCTGCCCCGGGCTGGAGACGAGCGGAAGATGCCGGGCAAAAAAGCGGTACGTCGCAAGCAGAAACAAACGGAAGCATTTCAGCCGGACCCAGTGTGGAGCGAGCGGCTGCGCTATTTCGAATCCCGGCAGGAGCAGATCGTTCAGACGATTCGGGAATTCGTCGAAATCGAATCCCCCAGCGACCACAAAGCGGCAGCAGACCGGATGGGCGCCTTTCTTGCCGGTTCTTTCGAGGCGGCCGGTGGACGCGCGCAAGTGCATCGCGCAAAAGACTTCGCGGACAGCGTGCAGATCGATTTTGGCGGACGTGAAAAGACAAAGCCAGTCTTGCTGCTGGGACACTTCGACACGGTCTATCCCCTGGGGACGTTGGCGAACATGCCCTGTCACGTGGCCGACGGACGCATGCATGGGCCGGGCGTGCTCGATATGAAGTCGGGCATCGCGCTCATGCTTTACGCGATCGCGGCCCTTAAAGCGTGGCACACGGAGCTGCCGCGGCCGGTTACCGTGTTTCTGGTTTCGGATGAAGAAGTGGGCAGCTACTCTTCGCGCAAGATCACGGAAGCGCTCGCCAAGGATTCCGCGGCGGTGTTGGTGCTGGAGCCAGCGGGTCCGCGAGGTGCGGTCAAGACGGCGCGCAAAGGTGTGGGAGAGTACACGCTGACCGTGAAAGGCGTGGCCGCGCATGCGGGGCTCGATCCGAAGAAGGGGCATAGCGCGATCCTGGAATTGGCAAAACAAATCACCACCATCTCGAAGCTGAACGATTTGACGCACGGTCTGTCGGTGAACCCAGGCGTAATTCGAGGAGGAACGCGCACGAACGTGATCGCTGCCGAGGCGACAGCGGAGATCGATGTGCGCATCGCGCAGGCTAAGCAGGCAGGAGTAATCGATCGAAAGTTCCGCGCTCTGAAGCCTTTCGACAAGCGCTGCTCCTTGAGCATTCAAGGTGGAGTGAACCGCATGCCGATGGAACGGAATGCGGGCGTGGCGGCGCTTTACGAAAAGGCACGGGCGATCGCGAAGCAGCTTGGCTGGAAACTCGAAGAGGCCGCAGTGGGCGGAGGCTCGGACGGGAACTTCACGGCGGGGATGGGAATCCCAACGCTCGATGGCATGGGGGGCGACGGCCAGGGAGCGCATGCCGTGCACGAACACATCGTGATCGCAGAGTTACCGCGGCGCGCACTGCTTCTGGCGGGAATGATCGAGAGCGCCTGAAAGATGCTCAACGCGTCTGACGCGGACTTGCCAGCGTTTGCCGACCTGACGCGGACAACCTGGTCCGTTGTCGACGAAGCTACGGTTTTGGAGTAAGCACCAGGAAGTAATCCATCTTGTCACCCTTGACGAAGTCGTATTGATCCATCAGTGTGTAGCCGGCCTGTTTTGCTTCGCGAATCACCACATCGCGGCCGACTCCGTGATCTTCTCCGTTGCCGTTGCGGTCGATGATTCCTACCTTCGCGCCGGAGCGAAGCGCTGTCCGCAGATTGCGCAGCAAGGTTATGGGCTCCGCGACTTCGTGATAGGTCTTGAGGAGCAGCACCGCATCCACCGAAGCGGCGGGCAGTTGGGGGTCGTCCGGCTTGCTGAGAATTGGCTTTATGTTCTGCAGATGTTCTTTCCGAGCCCGGTCGCCGATGTACTGGGTCGCTTCAGGATTGATGTCGATTGCATAGACGACGCCGGTTTCACCCACACGTTTCGCGGCGCGGACGGTGAACCATCCAGAGCCGGCTCCGATGTCAGCTACCGTCTTTCCAGGCGCGATGCCGAGGATGTCCATGACGCGATTGATCTGCAGCCGCTCGTCGCGGCCGGGCGATTCGAAGATTGAGAGATCTCCGGTGTACGGTTCGCTGGTCTTGCGCTGCTCAGTCGACGGAGTTGATGGTACGGGTGCCGGGCTTTGTGCCCGAACTGGCACGACCGGTTGCACCACCGGTAGAAAGAAGAGTAATAGTGCTAACGCAAGAGTACGGTATTTCGACATCTGAGGCGCCTCCGGGGGCTTTCTTCGAGGATAGACTCTTGCGACGCCGTCTGGTGAGCTTGGGCGGCGAAGAAGGTGCGGAGCGCGTCTTGTCTTTGACTCCGTGGGTGGGGTGGCCTAGAATTTTCTGAGGGGCCTTCGGCTGACTTACGCGCGGCTCGCGGCGACCGTCCCTGTGGAGGAGTTATGGGTGAGTTTCAGCCTTTGCATTGGTTGTTGGTAATCGCGATCGCGCTTCTGCTGTTCGGCACCGCCAAGTTCGCTGCCGTGGGCAAGGGTCTGGGCGAAGGCATCCGCAACTTCAAAGCCGCGATGAAAGATCCGGAAGCCGAGAAGAAAGAAGCGACGAAGGAAGAGGAAAAGAAGTCCTAGCCATCCTGAAGTTCGCTGCCGTTTTTCAGAATTGTTTTTGCTCGTGCAGCATGCGGTACACGAGAGCGACCGGCAGACCCACCACATTGCTGTAATCCCCCTCAATGCGCGGAATCCAGCGGGACGCTATGCCCTGGATGGCGTAGGCGCCGGCTTTATCCATGGGCTCGCCGGTGGCGACATAGTCGCGAATCTCGTCATCTGAGATGGCCGTCATCGTCACCAGTGTTGTTTCGGAGGCAGTTCTCAGTTCCCTGTTCTCAGTTCCCGGTTTTACCTGGCCGGCGCTGACCGGTCTGACTACGCACACCCCCGTGATCACGCGATGCACGCGGTTGGAGAGCAGGCGCAGCATGCGGGAGGCATCGTCGGCGTTGCGGGGCTTGCCGAGGATGGAGTTGTCGACTACGACAATCGTGTCGGCGCCAAGAACTAAGTCCTGCGGTCTCGTGCGCGCGACTGCAAGGGCCTTTTCGTGCGCGAGGCGTTCTGCGCACTCGCGTGGTCCTTCGCCCGGCAGAGGAGTCTCGTCGATATCCGCTGCCTGCACGGTGAAAGGAATGCCCGCGTTGCGCAGAAGTTCCTGGCGACGCGGCGATGCGGAGGCGAGCACCAGCATGGGATTTCGATTTTACCGAGTACTGAGTACTGAGTACCGAGTACTGAGTACTGAGTACTGAGTACAGAGTACTGTCTTCTACCGGCTCCCGACCACCCCGCGAACCGATTCGATGAGCTTGGCCGAATCATAGCCGACACCGTCTTTGAAAACGGTTTCCACGTTCTCGATGTCCTCGATCTTCTTCGAAGGATCGCCTTTGATCACGACGAGGTCGGCTTGCTTGCCGGGGGCGATGGTTCCGCGATCGAGATCTCCCAGGAACTGTGCGCCGTTGGCGGTGGCGATGTGGATTGCCTCCAACGGCGTGAATCCCGCTTCCACCAGCAGTTCCACCTCACGCTGATCGCCGAAGCCCGCGATGACGCCTCCCATGCCCGTGGGGTCGAGTCCAGCCAGCAACAGCCCGCCTGCTTTCGAGAACGCATACTCAAATTCCAACTCCTTCTTGAACGCGGCGGGCCAAGGAGAAACTTCACTGCCCCACCGCTGTTTCAGAAAGTTGCTGTCGGTCGACCGAACCCGATTCGCCAGGAGCGCGCTGCGTGCATCCGGTGACAGCGCGTCGAGCACACGCTTTTGCAACGTCGGCCGTCCCGGAAAGCTGCCCATCTCAAACACGGGAAGCGTCGACGTCACGGCAACGTGATGCTGCACCAGATAATGAATCGAGTCGTGCAGTGGCCCTGAAGTTACATCGAGCTTCGCCATCATGAACGGGTCTTCAGATTTCTTCTCTGGGCATTCATCTGGCTTCTTATCGGTCACGAATTCCGTATCCACAAACCATCCATGCTCCAGGTCATCAATCCCCAGATCAGCCGCCTCGCGAAATGTGACGGAACACAGATGTCCCGTGACCTTGGCTCCGCGCTTGTGCGCCGCTTGAATGGCCGCTCCAAGCTCCGCCCGCGTAATGAACATGTACGCCTTGAAAGTATCGACGCCCTGGTCGAGCCAGAAATTGACGGTCTTGGTCGCGTCCTCCGGACCGGAAAGCTGGTGCATCTGCAACGCCCACGAGCCTGCGCCTTCGAGATACGGTCCGGTGACATGAATCTTCGGTCCCGGAGTTTGCCCCGAGTCGATTTCCTTTTTGAGTTCGAGATCGGTGTAGGGCTCGAGCGCCCCGGTGGTGCGGATAGTGGTTACTCCAGCTGCCAGGTACAGCCGGGGAAAGCTGAAGGCCATCTCTCCGAAGATGCCATTTCCCATGGGATAGAACATGTGGTCGTGCATGCCCACGAGTCCGGGGATCACGCTGTATCCGTGAAGATCGAGGATCTGCGCATCTTTAGGAACGTTCGCCGAGGATGCGTCGCCGAGTGATGCAATCTTTCCTTGGCTAAGAACGATGGTCTGGTCTTCGCGTGCCGGTGCGCCGGTGCCGTCGATCACGCGCACGTGGGTCAGAGCAATCACGGGCGCATTGATTTTGACGAACGCTTGCACTGCCGGCGAAAGAGTCTGAGCTACGGCAAGAGAACAACAATTGAGTAAGAGTAGGCCGATCGCTCTATGCATGCTTCCTCCCTGAATGGCAGATGAGAGTAAACCAGGCGGGACCGCGTGGCAAGACTTCTGCCAAAAAGCAAAGGGCCTCGAAATTCCAAGGCCCTTCAACATTCGGGTTAATACGGCACCCCGCGACAACCTCAGTATGGTCTCGCCATCTGAGAGAGTCAAGTTACTTTTGTTGGGAGCTATCCTCGCGTTTCGCCCCCACAGAACCTCCGCTCCAATGGAACCGAAGCGTGGACCCGACGGGATTCGAACCCGCATCTGCTACCGTCGCGAGGTGCCGTGTTTCCGTTACACCACGGGCCCAAGCACACTGTAATACCCTCCATACGCTCTGCTTGTGTTCGTCGTCACACTCAGACATCACATTGGACGTTTGCAAGCCCGAATCGGGAAAGCTCCCCCTGTTAGAATTGAAGATTAGCCACTCACCCATGGACGCAGCCCACATCCGTAATTTCGCGATCATTGCGCATATCGATCACGGCAAATCCACGCTTGCCGACCGACTGCTGGAACTGACCGGATCGCTGACCGCGCGCGAAATGCAGGCCCAGGTGCTCGATTCCATGGACCTGGAACGCGAACGCGGCATTACCATCAAAGCTCACGCCGTCCGCATGATGTACACCGCCCAGGACGGCCAGACTTACCAGCTGAATCTGATCGATACACCCGGTCACGTGGATTTTTCTTATGAGGTCTCGCGGTCGCTGGCTTCGTGCGAGGGCGCGCTGCTGGTGGTCGATGCATCGCAGGGAGTCGAGGCGCAGACACTGGCTAATTCTTATCTGGCGATCAATCACGGGCTCGAGATTATTCCCGTGATCAATAAGATCGACCTGCAGAGCGCCGACATCCCGCGCACGAAAGAAATGATTGAAGGAGCGGTCGGACTGGATGCATCCGACGCGGTTTTGATCAGCGCGAAGACCGGACAGGGCGTGCCCGATGTGCTCGAAGCCATTGTGAAGCGCGTGCCTCCGCCGAAAGGCTCGCCGGACAACCGGCTGCAGGCGCTGGTTTTCGATTCCTGGTTCGATCCCTACCGCGGAGTGATCGTCCTGACCCGCGTGTTTCAAGGCACGCTCAAGAAGGGCGATCGCATTCGCCTCTGGTGGAATGGCACAACCTTCGACGCGGAAACGCTTGGCGTGCTCACGCCCAAGCCAGTGGAAATCGATCAACTCGTCGCCGGCGAAGTCGGATTCATCATTGCCAACATCAAGAATGTGGCCGACACCAAAATCGGCGACACCATCACGCACGACGGCAATCCCGCACTGGAGGCTTTACCCGGCTTCGAAGAAATCAAGCCCATGGTGTTCGCCGGGCTCTATACCATCGATGCGCACGCGCACACACAACTGCGCGAGGCTCTGGAAAAACTCCGCCTCAATGATTCTTCTTTCTTCTTCGAGCCTGAGAGTTCCGCGGCGCTCGGTTTCGGCTTCCGCTGCGGCTTCCTCGGCCTGCTGCACATGGAGATCATTCAAGAGCGGCTGGAGCGCGAATTTGGTCTCGATCTCATCACGACCGCCCCGGGCGTCCGCTACAAAATCTATAAAACCGACGGCACGATGGTCGAAATCGATAACCCGTCCCGCTGGCTCGATCCCAGCGAAATCGAAAAGATTGAGGAACCGGTCATCCTGGCGACGATTCTTACCAACGAGGAATACGTCGGCGGAATCCTCGCCCTCGTCGAAGAAAAGCGCGGCAAGCAGAAGACTTTCGAGTACGTCAGCTCGTCACGCGTGATGCTGCACTACGAATTGCCGCTGAACGAAATCGTGCTCGATTTTTACGACCGGCTCAAGTCGGTCTCTCGCGGATACGCGTCCCTCGATTACCACCTCGCCGACTATTGGGAATCGCCGATGGTCAAGCTCGACATTCTGGTTGCGGGAGAACCCGTCGACGCACTCTCGATCATCGTGCACCGTGATTTCGCCTACGAGCGCGGCAAAGCTTTGGTTTCGAAGATGCGGGAACTCATCCCTCGCCAGATGTTCGAGGTACCCATTCAGGCATCGATCGGCGCGAAGATTATCGCGCGCGAGACCGTTCACGCCATGCGCAAGAACGTCATCGCCAAGTGCTACGGCGGCGACATTTCGCGGAAGCGCAAGCTGCTCGAGAAGCAGAAGGAAGGCAAGAAGCGGATGAAGCGCATTGGCCGCGTCGACATTCCCCAGGAAGCTTTTCTGGCAGTCCTCAAGGTTGGCGAAAGCAGCAACTAATTCAGTTCGGCTTTCGTAACAACGAGAGCAGCGACATCGCAGAAAACGATGGCTCCGATCAATCTTTTGCTGTTCCGTCAGGCGAGTCGGGGCGGCAAAAACCCGCGAAAAATCAGGCTAAAACGAAAGTACTAGAGACCAAAAATGTGCAAATCTCAAAAAGGGAAATGCGCGGGTTGATCTTTCCAACCACTTATGTTAATAACGGATGAATTGCATAACTGGTTACTACTCATGGATTTAAAGGTGAGAAACAACGGCTCTCGGAACCGACCGATCGGTTTTTGCGAAAAGAAGCTGGAAAGAGGGTTTTCAATTCCACAAGCTTTTCCACAGGTAGCCACCTCTGCACGCGCCCCTCGCGCAAGCCAAAGGTCCTAAGGGACTTACCTACCCACCCCTACAGTAAGTCCTGTACGGAGCGACTACTCGTCGGAGGCGATTCCACCCTCGGCCAGTGACTCAAACCTGGTGCTATTTTTCAGGAATGCCATGCGCACCTTGCCGATGGGGCCATTGCGTTGTTTGGCAATAATGATCTCAGCCTTGCCCTGCAGTTCGGGATCGTCTTGTTTATAGACTTCCTCGCGGAAGATGAACATGACGAGGTCCGCATCCTGTTCAATCGATCCGGACTCACGCAGGTCGGCCAACTGGGGACGATGATCTCCGCCACGGCTTTCGGGAGCTCGGCTCAACTGGGAGAGTGCGATTACCGGGACGCTTAATTCCTTGGCCAGAGCTTTCAGGCCGCGGGAGATAGCAGAAACTTCCTGCGTACGATTTTCGAAACGCTTGCCACCGCCCGACATTAACTGCAGATAGTCGACGATGATCAGGTCGAGGCGTCCGCCTTGTGCCTGCTTCAGGCGCCGAGCCTTGGCACGCATCTCGCTCAGAGAAATGCCGGGAGTGTCGTCGATGAAGATGGGAGCATGAGCGAGTTGCTCCATGGCGCGGACAACTTTTCTGGTGTCGTCTTGCCACAGCGATCCGGTGCGCATCTTGTGCGCGTCGACTCGCGCCTGCGAGCACAGGAGACGCATCAGCAGGGCTTCGCGCGACATTTCCAGGGAGAAGACGCCGACGACCTGTTGATCTTCAATGGCGGCGTTCTCGGCGATATTCATGACAAAGGCGGTTTTGCCCATGGAGGGGCGAGCGGCGATGATCACCAAGTCGGAGCGCTGCAGGCCGGAAGTCATCTCGTCGAGATCGGTGTAGTGCGTGGCGAGTCCCGTGATGCGTTGGCCGCGCTGCAGGAGAGCGTCGACCGAGCCAAAGGACTCACGGACGATTTCCTGGATGCCCATGAAGCCGCGGCCGATGCGTTTCTCCGAGAGCTGGAAGATGGCCGCTTCGGCGTCGCTGAGAACATCTTCGGCAGCGTCGCCCCCCTGATCCGATGCCCGCGCCATAGCGGCACTCGCCGCCGAAATCAGCCCACGCATCAGAGCCTTGTCGCGGACAATCTTGACGTAGTGCTCAATGCTGGGCCGGTCGGGGACACCGTCGACCAGGCTGGACACGTAGGCGACGTCGCCAATAGGCTGCAGATCCTTGTGGCGGTCGAGTTCCTCGATCAGCGTAATCATGTCGATGGGCCGGGAGGACTCGGCGAGATCGACCATCCGCGAGTAGATGCGGCGGTGCGAGTCGAGGGAAAAGTCTTCGATGCGGAGATGCTCGGCTGCCTGGTTATAGGCGAAGTTGTCGAGCAGGATCGCGCCGAGGATCGAGCGTTCGGCCTCTACGTTGGCGGGAAGGGTGCTGATCGTGTAATCGGTAGTGGCCATTGAACCCCAGGGCTCCTCGTCGTCAATATATGACGGAGGCGAATGAAAAGCAAAACGGGAAAATCCAGGCTGCGTATAGAGCGCCGTCGGACTACTTTCGAAACGCCTTAGAAACATTGGGGCAGGATTAGGCGAATGTGCGGCGAAGGACTGTGCAGAAGTTGTGGAGCGTTTGCATTTTCTGTGGAAGCTGCGCGAAAACGAGTCCCTTACTCACCTCCGCGCCGCGGGTGATCGGTAGCGGCAATTCCAGGCAGGGTTGACGCGATATCGCGGATTGATTTTCAATGCCTCATGCCTGCGAATCCTTCCGGCACGGCGGAATCCCGTCCTACCACAGTGCTCCTCCGTTCCTTCATGCCGGAACTCGACACGCTCCGCGGCATTGCGGTCATGGGTGTCGTCTTTTTGCACGGTTTCTCCTGGCAATACTCCGGCATGTCGTTTAGCCCGTGGGCCCGTCGATTCCTTACCGCCACGCAGCCCGGATGGATCGGTGTGAACCTCTTCTTCGTCCTCTCCGGCTTTCTGATTACGGGAATACTCCTCGATTCGAAGGCACGCCCAAATTACTACCGGCGCTTCTATACGCGACGAGCCCTGCGAATCCTTCCCGCGTACTACGCTCTGCTGATTTTGCTGCTGGTACTGCGCAGCGCGTCGGCTGCGTTTGTCGGACTGAGCTTTATCTATCTGGCAAACATGACGGATTTCTTCGGAGTCGCCTGCGATTACGGCCCGCTGTGGTCACTGGCCGTGGAGGAGCACTTCTACATCGCATGGCCTGCAGCCGTGCGCAAACTTACAATGCGACGTCTGGCGTGGGTGTCGGGGGCAATCGTCGTGGGTGTTCCAATCCTTCGCGCCATCTCGTTTGTGCTGGGACGCAGATCGGGTCTCGACTGGTATACCTGGTTTGTTGCCGATGGTTTAGCCACAGGGAGCTTGTTGGCAATCCTGCTTCGCACCTCGGTCACTCGAGCGCAGGTAAAAGCCGTCTGCGGTTCGCTCTTAGTGTTGTCGATTCTGGGGGGAATGATTGGAGCGCCATTCGGAATTCTCACCCGGAATGAGTTGCTGGGCGGGGCTTTGCAGCTAAGCCTGATCAACGTCTTCTTCGCCGGTATCTTGCTGCTTTTCCTTCTCGCCGGCAGTGGATCCGCGAAGCGCTACGTCAACTTCTCCGCGCTTCGCTTTCTCGGCTACATTAGTTACGGACTCTACCTCGATCACCTTCTAGCGTTTCGCATCTATGACCGGCTCTGCCGACATTTTCTGCCGCAGTGGATCCCCTCCAATGGTCATTTTGCACTGGTTCTGCTGAGATTCGTGCTAGCAGGCGGGGGTGCGATCGCGGCTGCCTACCTTTCGCGCAAATTCTTCGAAGAACGATTCCTGCGACTGAAGGATTCTCTTGTACCGCAGCCGTCCCAACCAAACGGCGCGCCCTCCCTTGGTGGAAGCCCCGCAGTTGACGCCCGGGTGGCATAAAAGCACCAGACGAGACAGGAGCGCAATGAGGTTCCGTTCTGCCCGAAAAAGCAAATGCGGTCCAGGCCAGCCACCCGGACCGCATTCGTACGTGGTTTCCTGCGCTGCTCGTCACCGCGTGGCGGCGGAATGACCGCTTCAGCCCGACAGCGCTCCAATGGAGTGCCGCATTTGCTGAAGCGTGTTGCCGGTTCGTGACCTTGCGATCACGAACGTGCAAACCCTGCGGTGGCCAGCGGCCCTTCCTGCTCCACGCTCAAAGAGCAAAGAGCAGGGTGGGGGAGGAGGCCGCAATGCCCGGGCAACCAGTCGCGCTTGCGCGCGTGTTCTGGAAATCCCCCGGCGATTCACCCTCGAGAATCACCGGCTGCCGCTGGCTCTGCCGCAATCATTCGGCAAGCTCAGGAAACATCACGTTTCGCTGAACCCACTTTTATCCAGATCGTTGCGCCTCGCAACACAAAAAAGATGTGTTGTTGTGCAGAAGCTGTGGAGGATGAGACTTCCCTGTGGAAGACGGAGGAAAACTAAGAATAAATACTTTGCGGCAGTTTCTGTTCGTCAGCACTTTCAATAACTTACACGTCGTTAAGGTATTTTTTCGACCTTGAAGCAAACGGGCGGGACAAAGATCGATTCAGCATCCTCACGTGGGTGGATCCAGTCGTCTCGCGCTGACGTCAAGTCGGCGATATTTCTTTGACAATCCTGCGACAAACGTCGTGCGACGCTCTGCTATAAAACGCCACAACGGCTGATCTTCAGCCGAAAGGGGTGTGCGATGATTTTCAGATTCCAGTCACGCTTGGGGCAGCTCATGGTCCACGGGATTTTAGCTGCCGGACTTTCAGCAAACGCTAGTTTCGCGGTCGCGGCGTCAGTTTCGCTTTCACCAAACTCAGGACCGCCTACTACTAAAACGACTATCACCGGTTCGGGATTTTCTGTCGGTGAAACGGTGAACGTTACCTTTGAGGCTACAACGCTAGGATCCGCAACGGCGGACGGTGGCGGCAATTTCACCATGGCCGTAACGGTATCCAAAACTGCGCAACCCGGAGCGCACTCCGTGGAGGCCAGCGGATTGGCCAGCGGAGTCACCGCGTCGGATTCATTCACGGTGCAAACGAATTGGCCGTCGTTCAAGAATCTGCCGACGCGCACGGGCGTGAACGCATTTGAGAACACGATTAACCCGGGCAATGCGAAGTTTCTCTCGCTCGCGTGGCAGGGACAGATGGGCGACCTGGTCGACTTCTCGTCGCCGGCGGTGGTCAACGGCAGTCGTCTACATCGGATCATTCGACGGCAAACTGTACGCATTCAATGCCAATGGCTGCGGAACACAGACCTTGTGCCAGCCGTTGTGGAGCGGCGCTACAGGCAACGACATCACCTCGTCGCCGGCGGTTGCCAACGGTGTCGTCTACATTGGCTCGGCGGACCACAAGCTCTATGCGTTCCCCGCGAAGGGCTGCGGCAAGTCCTCCTGCTCGCCGTTGTGGACGGGAACCACGGGCAGCGGCATTCTCGAAAGTTCGCCATTGGTGGTGAACGGCGTCGTCTATGCGGGCTCTTTCGATAAAAAGCTCTACGCATTTTCCGCGAAGGGCTGCGGGAGTTCGAACTGCAATCCGCTTTGGACCGCGTCGACAGGCGGCCCAATCACGTCTTCGCCCGCATTCTCTGCTGGCGTCGTGTACGTGGGATCGCAAGACGGAAAGCTCTATGCCTTCGCCGCCAGTGGATGTGGCGCGAGCACGTGTTCCGCTCTGTGGACCGGCCAAGCTGGGAGTTCGATCGTCGAGTCGGGCCCGGCAGTATCCAACGGAGTGGTCTACGTCGGATCGTTTGACAAGGATCTCTACGCGTTCAACGCTGCGGGTTGCGGCGCCAGCACGTGTTCCCCGTTGTGGACCGGAACGACCGGGCCTTTCATCTCGTCGTCGCCAGCGGTGGCAAACGGCGTGGTCTACGTGGGCGACGGCGACTCATTGTTCTATGCGTTCAAAGCGTCAGGATGCGGAAGCTCGACCTGCAGCCCGCTGTGGACGGGCCAGGCGATTGGGGAACAGGCCGCGATCACCTCGGCACCGGCTGTCGCGGACGGCTTGGTCTATGTCAGCGAGAACAACGGCATGGTGATGGTCTTCAACGCGAACGGATGCGGAACTTCGTTCTGCTTCCCGGTTACGCAGTTGCTTACGTTGAACGAGCAGATCGTGTCGTCATCGCCCGCGGTGGTGAATGGCTCGGTCTACTTCGGCTCGGCGGATCAAAATCAAGCGCCGATCGGAAGGCTGTACGTGTTCAAGGTGTCGAACTAGACCTGGGGGCTAGGAGGATTGCTTGTGGGGAAGGCCGCCTTCGGCCGTCCCCGCGAGGCGAAGCCGAGCCAGGGTCACCGCAAGGCGGCGCTATCCGTTCAGCCACAAATGCATACCTAAGGCCGCAACGAATGCTGCCATCGCCCAGAAATGCAGCTGGCGCATCGGGCGCCGGGTGGACAGGTGCTCGTCTTTCAAGTTCAGTCCCAAGGCAATCTCGAACAAGAGCAGGAAGAAGGCGGCGGTGGCCGACAGAATTCCAATGCTATTCGCACGCGCCATAGCGCGCATCACGGTTCCGGCATGCAAGGTAGAGAGGGCGAGGATTCCATATCCGATCCAGAAGTGTGGCCATAGGCAGCGGAGATAGGGCGTGGCACGCTCCTGCGCCAGGCCAAGACCACGGCTCAGGCGACTGCGGCGCAGCAGGTAGGGTAACCCAATCACCAGAACGCAGAACACGGTCGCCACTCGCCCGGCGAGGCTGCCGATGAAGTACACGATCA
The DNA here is from genome assembly GCA_963788555.1 of uncultured Acidobacteriaceae bacterium. Lineage (GTDB taxonomy): Bacteria > Acidobacteriota > Terriglobia > Terriglobales > Acidobacteriaceae > Sulfotelmatobacter. The sequence goes on from CAWBHM010000016.1 coordinate 55,074, forward strand.
TTTCTGTAAGCCGCAGCTACTTCACTTGCACGTATCCGGTCAGAATCACGATCTGCTGAGCCTGCACACGGTGGTCGGCGGCGACCTTGCCGGTAATGTGAACAATCGCGCCCGGATGGATGTCGTCGGCTTTCCCCATGACGATCGCCGTGTCTTTGCTCCAGATGATTTCCGCCAGACGGGCGGTGCGCACGTAGTGAGTTTCGTCCTGCTTGTCGAGCAATTTGCCGCGAATGCAGCCCTCGGATGCAGCGCTGACCTCGACGACGATCTTGGTGGCGTCTTGAGGCTTCAACTGGTCGAATTCGAAGGCAGTTGCTGCCCGCGTTTGCATGTTCATCATCCTCCCGGCGCCCTTCCACACGAATGCCAGGCTCAGAGCAGCGAGAGCGGCGAGCATGAACATCCAGGCTGGGCGTGTGTTTTTGAGAGAAACGGCATTGGCATTCACTGCGACCTCCTCGTTCAACGGCGTTCACGAGAGAGTGTGCAGGTTGCACCAAGGTAGAGAGTCAAGAGGAAGATAGCTCTGGTTCGTTTGCTCGGATGGGGTATTTATCGTTTGCCGCCCTTGGTCGGCACTGCACTTCCCGGACATCCCACGGACGTGACCGTCTCGATGCGATCAACCATGGTGAGCAGACGAAGACGCATGGACTTCAAGGCGCGCATTTTTTCCTCGATCTGCTCGAGTTTGACGCGGGCGAGTTGCGCGATGTCGCGGAATTCGGCGGGTCGCCTGACGCCGGAAGCGGTGAGCCGCGCCGCGGCGCGATGCAGGTTCAGAAGAGGTTGAATCTCTTTCAGCGTGAATCCCAGTTGCTGACATTGTTTGATGAAGCAGATGTCGTCGAGGTCGCTCTTGCTGTATACGCGGTATCCCGAGGCGGTTCGTGCGGGTTCGCGCAGGATCCGGCGGCGCTCGTAGAAGCGCACCGACTGTATGTTGACGCCAGCTTTGGTGGCCAGTTCCCCGATTCGCATGCTCGATTGTGACTCTATACCTCGGTATAGAGTCAAGTCCGGTGCCGGATCGATGCGCGAAGCCGGACGGTTTCGTTACACTTCTTCTTTCGCCTCAATCGTGTTTCGCTACAGTCTTTTCGCTACACTCTTGGGGTTGATCTGAGGAGACTTCGTGAAGATCACGGATGCCAAAGTGTTCGTCAGTTGTCCGGGACGGAATTTCGTCACGCTGAAGATTTCGACGGATGAAGGGGTGTACGGGCTGGGAGATGCGACACTTAACGGCCGCGAGCTTGCGGTGGCATCGTATTTGAGCGACCATCTGGCGCCCTGCCTCATCGGGCGCGATCCATTTCAGACCGAGGACATATGGCAGTACCTATACCGTGGCGCGTACTGGCGGCGTGGACCCGTGACCATGACCGCGATTGCGGCAGTGGACATGGCGCTGTGGGACATCAAGGGCAAAGCGCTGAAGACGCCCGTCTACAACCTGCTCGGCGGGCAGAGCCGAACGGGAGTGATGGTCTACGGCCACGCGAATGGCCGTGACGTCGCGGAGACTGCGGAAGAAGTCGCGAAATATAAGGAGATTGGGATATCTGGCGATCCGAGCGCAGAGCGGGATCCCAGGCTTACCCTCCACCTACGGAGTCGCCAAGGACAAGCTCTACTACGAGCCTGCGGAAAAAGGCTTGCCGCCAGAAAATGCGTGGTCGACCGAGAAATATCTTCTGCATGTTCCCAAGTTGTTCGAGGCGTTGCGCCTGAAGTTCGGCGACGATCTTCATCTGCTCCACGATGTGCATCACCGGCTGACACCGATTGAAGCGGCGCGACTGGGGAAGAGTCTGGAGCCGTATCATCTTTTCTGGTTGGAAGACGCGGTGACGGCAGAGTTGCAGGAAGGGTTCCGCATCATTCGCAAACACACGACTACCCGTTGGCTGTTGGTGAGGTCTTCAACTCGGTTTGGGATGCGCACATTCTGATTCAGGAACAATTGATCGACTATCTGCGAATGACCGTGGTGCACGGCGGCGGGTTGACGCACCTGAAGAAGATCGCCGCGCTGGCTGAGATTTATCATGTGCGGACCGGTTGTCATGGAGCGACGGACCTGTCTCCGGTGGCGATGGCGGCGGCGCTGCACTTCGATATTTCGATCAATAATTTTGGGATTCAGGAGTATATGCGGCACACGAAGGAGACGGACGAAGTGTTTCCGCATTCGTATTCGTTCAACAGCGGCTTTCTGCATCCGGGCGACGCGCCGGGGTTGGGCGTGGACTATGACGAGAAATTGGCGGAGAAATTTCCGTACGAACGCGCGTATCTGCCGGTCAATCGTAAACTCGATGGAACGATGTTCAATTGGTAGCGCTGCGCGGCGAACATTCTAAGGATTCGAGGAGGATATGGCTTACAAGCAGCTGGATCTTGCAGGCAAAGTGGCGGTCGTAGTGGGAGGCAGTTCTGGAATCGGGAAGACGATTGCGCTCGGGCTGGCGCAGGGGGGCGCGGACGTGGTTGCCAGCGCGCGGCGAATGGAGCTCGTGAAAACGCTGGCGGATGAGATTGAATCTCTGGGGCGCCGATCTTTGCGCGTGCCCTGTGATGTGGACGATCGGGAATCACTGGAGCAGTTGTTGAAGGCGTCTGTCGATGCGTTCGGAAAGGTCGACATCCTGGTCAATGCAGCGGGCATTACCAAGCGGGCTCCGACGCTGGATTTTTCGGAAGAAGACTGGAACCGAATCCTGGATACGAATCTTACGGGCACGCTGCGGTCCTGTCAGGTTTTTGGACGTCACATGATCGAGCGGCGCTACGGGCGGATTATCAATATTGCCTCTATGGGTTCCTTCCTCGCGTTGTTTGAAGTGGCAGCTTACTCGGCCAGCAAGTCTGGGTTGGCGTCGCTCACGAAATCGCTGGCGGTCGAATGGGCTCGACATGGAATCTGCGTCAACGGCATTGCGCCCGGATATTTCCGCACTCCGCTCAGCGAAAAATTGTTGGTCGGAACCGGCCGCGGAAACGAAGTGCTGATGCGAACTCCGATGAAACGGTTCGGCGAACTTGAAGAACTCGTGGGAGCGGCGGTCTTCCTCGCTTCCGACGCGGCCAGCTTCGTGACTGGCCACATTCTGCCGGTGGATGGCGGGGTCCTGGCCAGCGCGGTGAATCAGTAAGTGGATCAATCCGCTGCACTTAGATCCAGTTGTACATACAATATTGTACAGCGATGTTGCCCTCTAGGATGTTCGCCGCCTCAAATATGCTGGGCCGACGTCACAGGGAATGCCATTTCCCGAGCCGGAGAGGGCCCTGCCATCGACGATCGTTGTCTGAGATGAAGAATGTATTGTCCGGAAAATAATCTCGCGTCCTGGAGGTTCGTAGGGCTCTCTACGAATTTTCAACGACTTCCACGGGGACTCAATCACTTCCACGGGGACTCAACGACTTACAGTCATGGGCGCAACGAGACCTAGCGGGCCTTCTTTTCGCGGAGCGCAGCACGCGCACCATTGACCGCGTGCACCAGTTCTTGCGCGGCTGTAGTGATCTTCTCGAGATTGCCTTCGCGTAGCGCCGCCGCATCTACGAGGTCGGCACCAACTCCTAGCGCAAAAGCTCCAGCCGCGATGAAGTCGGCGGCGTTCGCCGCGTTCACTCCTCCGGTGGGAATCAGTTCGGCCTTCGGAAATGGGGCTTTGAGCGACTTTAGGTACTTTGCTCCGCCGACGTTGCCGCACGGAAATATCTTGACCAGCCGTGCTCCCTGATCGTGAGCATTCATCAGTTCGGTCGGAGTCAGTGCTCCGGGGATCGCCAATTTTCCAGAAGCCCGTGCGACGGAGAGCACCGGCACGGACAAGCCCGGGCTGACGAGGAATTCGGCACCGGCGCGAAGGCAAGATTCCGCCTGGTCGGCGGTGATGACCGTGCCCGCGCCGATCAGAACTCTATTGCCATACTGCTTGGCCACCTCGCGAATGACGGTCACCGCGTTCGGGACGGTCATGGTGATTTCGACGACGGGAATTCCGCCGGCGCAGATGGCTTCGACCGCGCGCGTTGCCTCGTCGACTGTCGCCGCACGGACGACCGGTACGATTCCTACTTCTTCGATTCTGCGAATTACTTCGTCAATGGTCATTTGGATTCTTATCGCTCGATTCGGGCCGTGCGGGATTTCATGGCTTGCAAAACTTCCGCGAGCGTCGCCATGGTGGTGTCGCCGGGAGTGGTCATGGCGAGTGCGCCGTGCGCGGCGCCGCATTCGACCGACCACTGCGGATCTTTTCCCGCGAGAAATCCGTAGATCAATCCAGAGGCGAAGGAATCTCCTCCGCCCACGCGGTCGTAGATTTCCAGATTCTCTCGCACCGGGGCTTCATGAAAGGCGCCATCGTGATAGCAAAGTGCTCCCCAGTCATTGATTGTGGCGGTCTTCGCGTGGCGAAGCGTGGTGGCGATCACAGCCATCGAAGGATATGTCTTCACGACCGTCTCGATCATCTGCTTAAACCCGGCCGATTCCAGCTTGGAATGGTGTTCGTCGAGACCGGAGACTGCGAATCCCAGCGCCGCCGTGAAATCTTCTTCATTGCCCAGCATCACATCGACGAACGGGGCAAGGCGGCGGTTTACTTCCTGCGCTTTCGCCTTTCCGCCAATCGATTTCCAAAGCGAGGAGCGATAATTCAAATCATAGGAGACGATGGTTCCGGCACGCTTGGCGGCTTCCATGGCCTCCTGGGCGACAAGGGGAGTGGTCTCGGACAGCGCGCAAAAAATTCCTCCGGTGTGAAACCAGCGGACTCCATCCTTCGAAAAAATCTGATTCCAGTCGATCTCTCCGGGCTTCAATTGGGAGATGGCAGTGTGCCCGCGGTCCGAGCAGCCGAGAGCGGCGCGGATGCCGAAGCCGCGCTCGGTGAAGTTCACGCCGTTGCGCACGGTGCGGCCGACTCCGTCGTAGGGCGCCCAACGGACGTATTTCTGGCTGACGCCGCCCTGCAGCATGAGGTCTTCGACGAGGCGGCCGATGGGATTGTCGGCGAGGGCCGTCACGATCGCGGTCTCAAGTCCGAAGCAGCGTTTGAGCCCGCGAGCAACGTTGTATTCGCCGCCGCCTTCCCAGGCGCGAAAGTGGCGCGTGGTGGAAATGCGCTCATCGCCAGGATCGAGGCGCAACATCACTTCGCCCAGGCTGATCAGGTCCCACAGGCAATCTGGTTTTGGCTTGATGTTCAGTTTCGCCATGATAGAGGGGCTAACCCGTTAAACCTAAATATGATACAGGTTGAATCCCGCACCGCAGGGAGTGCTTGGTCTTATCGACGTAGGATCCGACTCAGAATCGCGCTTCAAAATCGCCTCCAAAATAAAGACGGAAGGATTGTAATAACCGTACCCCCCGGCCGTCTTTAGTGGTGAAAAGCAAGTAACGGGAGGCGTACCCTGCGAAGCGCACTGGCAGAGGAACCGGCAATCGTAGTCCCGAGCGAATTCGAGCGGGTGTTTCGGGCGCACCACGGCCTGGTGTTCCGCACGGCGTACCGGATTACCGGCAACGCGGCGGACGCCGAGGACGTGTCGCAGACGGTGTTTCTGCGCCTGTTCCGGCGAGGCATGGGCGAAACTGCCCTGGAAAACGAAGAGAGTTATCTGCGCCGGGCCGCGATTAACGCTGCGCTGGATGTGATTCGAGGGCGACAAGCGGATCGCACGGTGGAACTTCCAGATATTCCAGCCGAACCCGCGCAAGAAGATCCGCAAGAACTGCGGCAGGCCTTGGCGCGAGCGATGGCGCAACTCAAGCCGCGGTCGGCAGAAGTTTTTGCATTGCGATTTATGGAAGGCTTCAGCAATCCAGAGATTGCGCGGATGCTTTGTATTTCACAGGTGTTGGTGGCAGTTCTTGTCCACCGCACCCGGCAGCAGCTTCGCAAGGCTCTTGGCACCTATCGATTGACGCGCACCTAATAGACGAAGTATCAGGGAGACAGGCCATGAAGAATGAAAAGTTAGACCGTTTGCTGTCGGAAATTCGAAACGAAAATGTGGACGAGCAGGTTGTCGCGCGAGCCGGCGAACGGGTTTGGAAATCGATTGCGGGGGCCGCTCCAACCGCCGACCGTAGCGCGCACACCCTGCGAAGCTGTGATGATTTTCAGGCGCTGATCCCAGGATATCTTGAGAAACAGCTGGCGCCGGCGCGTGCGCTGCTGTTTGAAGATCATGTGCATGCGTGCGTCGCCTGCCGGCACGCACTCGATCGCGCCCGGTCGGTGGAACCGCAAAGGGTCCTGCGATTTGAGAAGAAGCGTCCAAGGTCGATGGCTTGGGGCTGGGCGATGGGCGCGGCGGCAGTCTTTGCCGCGGCGATTGCCGTGGTCGCGTTCAGTGACGGTCTCCTGCCCGGGCAGCATGTTGTTCGTGCCTCGGTGCAGACCGTGGATGGCGCGCTCTATACGGGATCTGGCTCGGAAATGCGGCTGATTCCGGCAGGTTATGAAATCAGAAACGGCGACGAGATCCGCACCGCGAAAGGATCGACGGCGGTGGTGCGCCTGCTCGATGGATCGCTGGTCGAGATTGGCGAGCGCTCCGATCTTTCGGTCTCGCGGGCATGGAAGGGGACGACGATTCATCTGGATGGCGGCCAGGTCATCGTGCAGGCCGCCAAACAGCGCACGGGCCGCCTGTATGTTGCGACCGATGACGGCCTGGTCTCGGTGAAGGGAACAATTTTTTCCGTGAATCATGGGATCAAGGGTTCGCGAGTGGCCGTGATCGAAGGCGTGGTGCGAGCCGATTTCGCAGGCAACACGACCGACTTGAGCGCCGGGGAGCAAGCAACTTCGAGCGCGAGTGTGTCGAAGGTTCCCATACAGGACGAGATCGCGTGGAGCAAGAATTCCGCGAAATACCTTGCCCTGTTGGGCGACTTCTCCATACTGCAGAAACAGTTGGCGGCGATTCCGGGTCCGGGATTGCGTTATAGCTCGGAACTCTTACCCTACGTTCCGGATCACACCGTGATCTATGCGGCGATTCCGAATCTCACCAACACTTTGGGAGAAGCCAATCGGCTCTTCCAGGATCGGTTGCAGCAGAGCCCTGCGCTGCGCAGCTGGTGGAAGCAGCAGCAAAACGGAAAGGGGCCGAAGCTGGAGGATGTCCTGAATCAGATAAAGACCTTCAGCAGCTATCTGGGGGATGAGATCGTGTTTACTGTTGCCAAGGATGGAACGGAATATGCAGCTCCCGTCGTGTTGGCGAAAGTCAAACAGGGCGGGTTGGAAACGTTCCTGCGGACGCAAGCTGCTCTGCAGACGATCCCGAACCCGTGGGCTGCGACGCCCGCGCCCGGCCACCCGCTGCTGGTTTACGTTAGCAACGATCTTTTGATCGCCAGTCCGAATCTGGCGGAACTGCAGCGTGAGGCAACCTTGGCAAAACAGGGCAGCAGCGGGCAGTTCGCCAGTACGCCCTTCTACCAGCAGATCGTGCGATCCTACCAACAAGGCGCGGAATGGCTTTTCTCGGCCGACATGGAACAAATTGTCACGCAGAACGTACAGAGTGGTAGCGGCACGCATGAGCTGCCGCCGGGGATTGGCGACGTGCGTTATTTGACGATGGAACATCGGGAGGTGGGTGGCAAGAGCGAGAGCCATGCTGACCTGCTTTTCGCGTCCGAGCGGCAGGGTGTAGCGTCGTGGCTGGCGGCACCGGCTTCCATGGGATCGCTGGAATTTGTTTCGCCTGACGCCAGCATGGTGACCTCGGCCGTGATCAAGAACCCGAGAAGCATCATGGAAGAAGTCTTCAAGATGATCGGCAGCGGTGATGCGGACTTCACTCAGCACTTGTCTGAGTTCGAGAGCAAGACGGGCGTGAATGTACTGAATGACATGGCAGCGCCATTGGGCGGGGAAGTTACGATGGCATTCGACGGCCCGATGGTGCCGACGCCGCGCTGGAAGCTGATTTTCGAGGTATACGATCCGACAACACTGCAGTCGACGATCGCGAAACTGGTCGACAGCTTCAATCGCGAGGGCGGGGCGAAGGGGCACTCGTTGCAATTGACGAACCGGCAGGTTGGGTCGCGGACCTACTTCCTGATCAGCAGTCCAAAGCAGCCGAACTCTGAAGTTGATTACACCTTCGTCGACAACTATCTGATCGCTGCACCGGACATGGGAACGATCTCGCGGGCCATTCAAACTCGCGAGGCGGGATATACGCTGACGCATTCCTCCGGCTTCCAGGCGCTGTTGCCGAATGATGGATACACGAATTTTTCGGCGATCTTCTATCACAACCTCGGGCCGGTCGTGGGCCCTCTGGCTGCTCAGCTGAAATCCAGCGGAGCTCTGACCCAGCAGCAGCAGCAATCGATCGACGCGCTCACTGCAAATACGGCGCCGGGATTGATCTATGCCTATGGCGAGACCCGACCGGATCGTAGTCGCGAGCAACACTGGGTTCATGGGCTTCGATCTGGGCACACTATTAACGATGGGCAATAATGGGCCGTTCCTCCCACAAATGTTTCTGGGCGGCGCCATCAACCATTCGGCGGCTCAAACTCAGTGAGTACGATGACACAAAGCGGGGCGGCAAACGGCGTTAGCGAGCAAACGCCGCCTGCTGTCCCGCTGTTGCCACTGGTTGAAATGCAGGGTCTGTCGGTCCGGTTTGGCAACCGGGAGATCCTGAACGGTCTTACCGCATCTTTGCGTGGACGCTCCATTGGCCTGCTGGGGCCGAACGGCGCGGGCAAGTCTACTCTGATCAATACTCTCCTCGGCTTTTACAAATCCTCTGCCGGTTCGGCGCGGGTCTTTGGCTACGACATCGGAACTGAAATCCGAAAGATTCGCGGCCTGGTGGGCTACATGCCGGAGAATGATGCATTCATTTCGAAGATGAGCGCGGTGTCGTTCGTCCAGATGATGGGGGAACTCTCCGGTCTGCCAACGGACATGGCTCTCGAGCGAGCCCATGAGGCGCTGTTCTACGTGGGGTTGGCGGAAGCTCGCTACCGGCAACTCGGCACCTATTCGCTGGGCATGAAGCAACTCGCGAAGCTGGCGCAGGCGATTGTTCACGGGCCGAAGCTGTTGATTCTCGACGAACCGACCAACGGCTTGGATCCTTCGGCGCGACAGCGCATGATCCGCATGATCAAGGACATTCGAGACGGCAAGGAGATGCGGATTGTGCTGTGCTCGCACCTGCTGCGCGACGTCGAGGATACATGCGACGAGGTGCTGATTCTGAAACAGGGACGGATCGCGCATTACTCGAATCTGGACGAAGAACGTCGCGCCAACAAACGATTTCTGGAATTGGAGACTTACGGGGCGAACGGCGATTTCACCGCAGCGATTGAAAAGCTGGGCTGCGAGTGTGCCGTGACGGCGAATCGCATGAAGATGATTTTGGCGGATGGCGTTGAGACGCGCGACATCTTCCGGTTAGCCGCGGAGCAGAAGGTACGCATCCGGCGGCTGAACTTCCGGCGCGACACGCTTGAGGACATTTTTCTGAAGGCCATGGAGAGCTGAGATGAGAGTTGAGATGACCGCTGAGATGCGAATCTTAGCGCCATGGATGGAGAGCACCAATGGCTGTTTACCGGCGTAGCTACAAGGCATATTCGGGAGCGCTGACTCCAGCGTGGTCGCGGTGGCTTGTGCTCTTTCGCTATTCCAGGCGGAACCTGTTCCGGTCCAAGTTTCTGACGGCGCTGTTTGTGATCTGCTTCTTTTTTCCAGTGGTATGTCTGATCATGATTTACCTCTCGCACAGCGCGAGCTTTCTGCAGGAAATCGGCGTACCGCGCGGCGTGCTCGCCATCGACAACAAGTTCTTTTTCAATTTCATCAGCGTACAGGGTGTGTTTGCGTTTCTCTTGACGGCGTTTGCGGGGCCGGGTTTGATTTCACCAGACCTGGCGAATGGCGCGCTTCCGTTGTACTTCTGCCGTCCTTTTTCACGAACCGAGTACGTGCTCGGCAAATCGTCGGTGCTGGCGATTCTGCTTTCGCAAATTACCTGGGTGCCGGGATTGATTCTCTTCATCATGCAGGCCAGCCTTGCGGGAGCGAGTTGGACGTGGAATAATCTCTGGATCGCGGGCAGCCTGGTCCTTTCTTCTCTGATCTGGATTGCAATTCTGTCTCTGCTGGCGATGGCACTTTCGGCGTGGGTGAAGTGGAGAATCGTGGCAGGAGCGCTGTTGCTGGCCGTGATGTTCTTCGGCGCCGGCTTCGCGCAGGCCATCAATGCCGTGTTGCAAACCGATGTCGGCCACTTTTTCAACGTCGCCTACCTGATGGGAACGGTGTGGAACGCGTTGTTCCAGGTCGATTCGACGCATGCGATTCCGGTGGCGCAGGCGTGGATCGCTCTGCTGGTGTACTGTGCGATCTGCCTCGCCCTGCTCATGCGCAAGGTCCGCGCCTACGAGGTGATCCGGTGAAGGATCGCATCGTTTTCGAAGACGTGTCGAAGTTTTATGGCGAGATTCTGGGCGTGAATCGCGTGAATCTGTCGATTCCGCCGGGGATTACCAGCCTGGTGGGTCCGAATGGATCGGGCAAGACGACGCTGATGAATCTGATGACCGGCCTGGTGAGGCCCACGCGAGGCCGCGTGCAGGTGCTCGATTATAGGACCGACGATCCCGAAAATTTATTCAGGATTCTCGGGTATTCCACGCAATTCGATGCGTTTCCGAAAGGGCTGACGGGATATCAGTTTCTATATTCCTATCTGCGGCTCGCGGGCCGCGACGCGCAAAGCGCCGAGCAACTTGCCTGGCGGGCGATTGAGCGCGTGAATCTGGTGGATGCCGCGAAACGAAATGTTGCGGCTTACAGCAAGGGAATGCGGCAGCGAATTCGGCTGGCGCAAGCCTTGGCTCACGATCCGAAAGTGCTGGTACTCGATGAACCGCTGAACGGACTGGATCCGCTCGCGCGATCGGAGATGATCGCGTTGTTTCGGTCGCAGGCCGAGCAAGGGTGCTACGTGATTATTTCCAGCCACATCCTGCACGAAGTCGATGTGATCTCCGATCAGGTCATCCTTTTGAGTAACGGGTACGTAGTGGCGGAGGGCCAGATCCAGAACGTGCGCAGTGAGATCCAGGAGCATCCGACGCAGATTCTGGTTCGCTGCAGCCGGCCGCGAGAACTTGCCGCGAAGATACTGGAGGACGAGTGCACGATCGAAGTGTCCATACACAAGGACGAGCGCGGATTGCTGCTGAAGACGCGGGATGCCGACCACTTCTACCTCGCGCTGAACGATCTGGCGTTGAATGGAATCGATATCGAATCGATCGCTCCGGCGGATGATGACGTGCTTTCGGTCTACGAGTATTTGATCGGGAACGAAGAGGTGGTCCGATGACAAAAATGCCGACGACCATGACAGCGAAAATCTGGTGGGCGCAGATCAAGGCCGTGATCCGGCTCGAGATGAAGAAGACCTTTTTCGCGAAGCGCGGTCTTTGGATCTACGTGCTGGCAGCGCTTCCAGTCCTGATGTTCATCGCTTACGTCTGCTGCAACTTCCCAGCGCCAGCACCGGCTCACGCAACTCGCGCGACGAGGGCCAAAGGCCCCTGACTTACCAGGATCTGATGGCGGTTAAACCTGGCATGACGAAGGAGGAAGTGATTGCGGCACTCGGCAAGCCCCCGGTCACGTTCCACTGGACTGACCATCGACCGACCGGTTCGGATTCAACCGAGGAAGTCTCTCACGAGAATTACAAATATTCTGATGGTCAGAACGATCTGTTTGTTGAGGTGGCGGACGGCAAGGTCGAGAGCGCCAATATTCAGGAAGGGAACAATCTGGGCCAGGACTCGTTCATGTTCGCCGGAGTGTTTCAGTTCTTTTTTCTTCGCCTCGCCATCTTTTTCGGCTGCCTGGGAATTTTCATGAATCTGTTTCGAGGCGAGATCCTCGACCGGAGCCTGCACTTTTACTTTCTCGCTCCCATACGCCGTGAAGTCCTCATGGTGGGGAAATTTCTGGCCGGCTTGCTGGCCACATGCGCGATCTTTGTAACCAGCGAAATACTGCAGACCCTCGCCTTTTTATGGCACTTCAGTCCCAGTGCGCGCGATCTTTATCTGTATCACAACCACGGTCTTGAACATGCTGCCGTCTACGTCGGAGTGACGATTCTCGCCTGCGTCGGCTATGGAGCATTTTTTCTGGTTGCGGGGATGCTGTTTCGGAATCCAATCCTGCCCGCGGCGGCGATCTTGATCTGGGAAGGCATCAATCCGTTCCTGCCGGCAGTGCTCAAACAATTCAGCGTGATTTACTACCTCAAATCGTTATGCCCGGTGGACATTCCGGTTCAGCCAGGCACTTCGCCTGTGCTCGCGTTGCTGGTTTCCAACTCCGATCCTGTCTCTGCTCCAGTGGCCGTGCTGGGAATTTTGATTGTCGCCGCACTCGCTCTCTATGCATCAAGCCTTCAGGTTCGGCGCATGGAGATCAACTACACCACCGAGTAAGACTCCAATCCTTTACGCCTGCAACGCCTTAGAGTCTCTTCCCGCGTGTCCCGGCGAATCATTCTGTTTCTGATATCCGCGACATCGCGGTGAAATGGACGCCTTTTCAGGGTCCCGGGCCCCATCGTGAAACGGAATCCGTTTCTCGAACACTATCCTCAGGGGAACAGTCGGCTCATCCCGGGGCGTCTACGAACTCTGCTGACGCCCCAAGACCGTAACTCGAAAACAACACATCCGATTTTGAGGTGACTATGAGGAGATCCTGCGTCTGCGGTAACTCTCGTCTTGGCGCTTTGCGCCGTTGCTTTGCTGTTTAACGCCAACCCTGCTGCACAAGCACAAGCTGCTGCTGCAACCACTACAACCACGGTGCCGCGACTGGTGCGTTTCTCGGGAACTGCGAAAGATCTCAACGGCAATCCGCTCACGGGCGTGGTGGGCATCACGTTCTCGCTCTATACCGAACAAACCGGTGGAGCATCGCTCTGGCTGGAAACGCAAAATGTGCAGGCCGATGCCAATGGCCACTACACGGCGCTGCTCGGCTCGACTACAACCGAGGGTCTGCCGGCAGAAATATTTACGTCGGAACAGGCACGCTGGGTCGGCGTACAAATCTCCGGGCAGGCCGAGCAACCGCGCGTTCTGTTGGTCAGCGCTCCCTATGCATTGAAGGCGGGGGACGCGGAAACTGTCGGCGGACTTCCGGCTTCGGCTTTTGTCCTGGCAAATTCAGCGCAGGCAGGCGCCAGCAAGGCCAGCACCTCGACTGCCGCCTCCTCGACAACTTCCAAGGCCGCCAGTTCGTCGGCCCCGGTGAATCCAGCCGTGACTGGCAAAGGCGTTCTTGACTTTATTCCGATGTGGGATTCCACCAGCGACATTGTGGATTCCATCATGTTCCAGAAGAGCTCGCAGATCGGTATCAACACGACCACACCGGCTGCGACTCTCGACGTCAGCGGCAAGACCGACGTTCGTGACACTCTGACGTTGTTCCCGAAGAGTACCGACAACACGGTCGCGGTCAGTGGAACATCCTTCAAGATCGATTCCACCGGCAAGGTGACCTTCATCTCGGGTCAGACGTTCCCGGGAACGGGCACGATCACGGGCGTCACGACCGCGGGCGGCAGCGGACTTTCCGGCGGAGGGACGAGCGGCACCTTGAGCTTGAAAGTTCCTTCGGCGGGCATCACCAATGCCATGCTGCAAAATTCGAAGATCACCTTGAACTCCAGCACGGCCGGAGGCCTGACAGTTCCTGGAGCGATGACGTTGGGCAGCACTTACACGATCGGACTGAAGACCTGCAGTGCGAACCAGGTTCTGCAATATAGCGGCACCGCATGGACTTGCAAAACTCTGGGCACAGGGACTGGAACTGTGACCAGCGTCGGCAGCGGCGCCGGACTCACGGGAGGTCCAATCACCACGAGCGGAACGTTGAGCATCGCGACCGCGGGCGTTACGAACACGATGCTGCAACACTCCTCGCTCACCTTGACTCCCGGCACCGGACTGACCGGCGCAGGAGCCATGTCACTGGGCAACACCTACAACCTCAATATCGATACCACGAAGATTCCCCTGCTGAGCTCGAACAATACGTTCACGGCGACGCAGAACTTTACGGGTAATCCGGGAATTACGGTGAACAACACCAGCGCGGATGGAATCGATATCACTGCCGGCTCTGGAATTGCAGTGTATGGATTCAGTTCTTCCAGCACCGGCGTCGATGGGTTCAGCAATGGCTTTGACGGCGGCGTGTTCGAGGCGAGCAGCACGGGCGCCTATGGAAGCCGGTCCGATTCCTTCGTGGACAGCTCCTTCAACACCGGCGCTGCCGGATGGGAATATGGATCGACGCAAGAGAACCTTGGAGTCTGGGGCTATGCCGGAAGCGGCATCGGCATCGGCTTGTATAGCGAAGCGTATGGCGCCAGTTCTCAGGGCTCAATCTGCTGCGGCGGCTTTTACCCCATTGGCGTCTGGGCGGATACGAGCGGCAATACCTCGAGTGGTAATCCTGGCATCGGCGCTCTGACTACCGTAGACAACGGATGGAGTCTTGTCTCCTACAACAACAGTCTCGACTCAACCGTGTTTCTGGAGAACGAAGAATCGACCAGCAGCAGCGCTTTGGTCATGGAGACCGTCGGCGGAAACTTTGGTGGCGTGTGCACGATTGATGTCAGCGGCAACCTGTTCTGCAGCGGCTCCAAGTCGGCCGTGGTTCCGGTCGACGGCGGCTCGAAGAAAGTTGCTCTGTACGCCATTGAAGCTCCGGAGAACTGGTTCGAAGACGCCGGCTCGGGACAGCTCTCGAACGGTTCCGCGGTTATTAACCTGGAAAACCTGTTTGGTCAGGCCGTCAACACCGGCATTGACTATCACGTTTTCCTGACTCCGAACGGCGACTGCAAAGGACTGTACGTGTCGCAGAAGTCCGCAACCTCGTTTGAAGTGCATGAACTGGGTGGCGGAACCTCCAGCATTGCGTTCGACTATCGCATCATGGCCAAGCGCAAGGGCTTCGAGAACATCCGCATGGCAGATAAGACGGCGGAATTCACGCAGCACCGTCCGACCAAGCGGCCCGCGGGATCGCGCGCCCCGAATCCGGACGAAATCCGGAAGGCGCACCTTCAGAAGGCTCAGGAGATGAGCAAGAAGAAGGTGGTCACGACGGCGGCGGTTGTGAAGAAGTAGCTTTCGGCTGTAAGGCTTGATTGCCTTACCGGGGACGCCCGCAGTTGGGGCGTCCCCATTTTCTGTGAGGTTTAATTTGTCTGGCTCTTACGAGCCGGTGTAGAGCTGAAAGGGAGCCCAGTAGAAAGGATTGTGATACAGGCTGCCGTGCAGCAGCGAAAGCTTGGCGGCGCGCAGGGCCGCATCGGGAGACGATCCTTTATCGAGCTCGTTGTAGAAACGATCCATCAGCTGTTCGGTGGATGCGTCGGACACTTCCCAGAGACCGGCGATTACGTTGTGGGCGCCGGCTCGCAGGAACGCCCAGGCGAGTCCCACCAAACCCTCGCCGGAGTAGGCGCGTTCTCCAGCGCCATAGCATGCGGAAATCGTGACCAGGTCGGCCTGCAGAGGATGTTGCACGATATCGCGGGCGTAGAGCTTAAAGGAGTCGGTGTCAGTCGCGCCTTTGGAAAGCACGATGGCGGAGTCGAGGGGACTCAGGCGGCTCGCTGTGCCGTGCGCGACAAAATGAACGTAGGAAAACCTTTCAGGATTGCTGGCGAGGTAGACCGCCGGAGTCGCCTGTGCGCGCTGGTAAATCTGTTCCTGCGCTGCGGGGAAGTGTTTGGCGACGTTCGCCATCTGCTGGCTGGCGCGCGGCAGTTCGGGATATTCCTTGCTGGGAGCGACGCTGTCGCCGATGAGCAGCAACCGGCGGGTGTCTTCTTTTTCGCGGACGGCCGGATGGCTATTCTTTCTGGCGAACGACGCAGCGAGCACGCGCAGCGAGCTGGCGTTGGCCACGTCGGCATCGTCGATCCAGAAGTGGGGCTTCGGGTCGGCGACGATCAAGGTCTCGAAGTTCAGGTTGTTGAGGCTGCCGTCGGGAATGATGAAGACCTTCGCGTTGTCCGGCAAGCACCGCTTTTGCGGGTGCGATCAGAGTGCGATACAGCGCCCGCCCGTCTTCGCTGGATTCGAGTACGTCTTGCGGGCCTTTGAGGGCGTTCCGATAGCGCTGCACCAGGGCCTCGATCTCGGCGCCCGGAGGCAGCGGGAACAGGCTGGTCTTTTGCGGCGTGATCGCCCACAGATACGACTGCTTCTCTCCCAACCAATAAAAAAGAAGCACGCCCCTGGCGCGGCGGGAGATCTCGCGAGAATTCAGAGGCGGAGGTCCGGCATGGCTGGCCTTCGACGGCCCTTTCGACAGAACGCCCAAGCCCTCCAGCAGAGTTCGAGCGCGGCTGTAGTCGGCCCAGCGGAGAGCCTCGTCCGTTTTGCCCTGCGCGACTAGGAAATGGACGTAGTCGTCGTAGATGCGGGACGCATTGGTGAGGAAGGAGAGTTGAAAATCTTCGCGCTTCACGGTGGCTCGGGCAGCCTCGAATGTGGTGAGGGCTGCGCGATATTCGAGGTCAGCGGGGTTGACTTGCTTGTCATCTTCATAGAGGCGAGCTAGGGAGTGTTGGGCCTCCCACTTCAGAGAAACTGGACAGTCCTGATCCTGTTCGACTGTCTCAAAGACCTGCAGCGCTTTGGCCGCGTCGCCGCGCCGTGCCGCGACCTGTCCCTCGACAAGCAGGGGGTAGAGTTCGTCCGGATGATTGTTACCTTCATGGGCGATCTGGAGCGCCCGGTGCGCATAGTCGGCGGCCTTGTCCAAGTCGCCGGTCTGCAAAGACAATCGCGCCAACACGCGCAAAGCGTTGAGCATGTGTTCCTTGCTATTTTCCGACTGTGATAATTCCAGTGCCTGCCGAAATGACTCCTCTGCGCGATCGAGGCCTTGTCCTTGCATATATACGTAGCCCGCATTCGTAAGCCCGTTTTCCAGATTGAATGAGTCCCCCAGCTGTCGGGCGCGATTCTCGGATTCCAGGGACAGTTCCAGGGCCTTCTCAGAATCGCCCATCCTGAAATACGCCCAGCCAACGTTGAGCAGCGCAACCTGCGATATGTCTTTCGCTTCCAAGGCCGTGGATACTTGATTCGCCTCATCGGAAAAGTCGACTGCCTCGTCGAAGTAACCCTCCTTGAGAGACACCGCGCCGAGGTTGAGAAGAGAGGTAGCCTCGAGAAAACGATTACGATCTGCACGTGAGAATGCAAGGCTTCGTTCAAGGAAACTCCGTGCCCGTGAAAACTGATTCCGACCGAGAGCTACAAGGCCTCGTCCTTGGAAAAGCGCTCCGCAGCTGGGCTGACTAGAGCCAGAGCACAGCTTCTCCGCATAATCCAACTCCTGCTCAGCCTTATCCACAAGAAGCTGACGGGCGTGAGCTATTCCTGCAAGAGTGAGTATTTGGATGTTTACGTCCGGAGGGAGGGACATGGACGAGGAATGGTCTAGCAAAGTCAGCACGCCTGGGTATTTCCCGCGCCACAACAGTATTTCCGCCTCCAACGTCCTAAATTTCCACGCCCACTCCGGATTTGAGGATCGAAACCGCTCGTAGCCTTGTTCCGCCTCCTCTTGGCTAACCATGAGGTCGCCGTGAATAAATGTTCTTCTGGCGTGGTCGTAGGCCAATTGCGGGCTGGGGGCCCGGTTACAAACAACAAGAGAACAAATAGCAGCCGACAACAGAAGAAACACAGACAACCGCCTATGAGGTCGTGCATAGCGCCAACGTGGTAGCTTCCGGGGGGCGAGCATGTCTGTCCGATCAGCGTTGGAGTTTAGATTAAGCCTACTTTGAAAGGCCCTTCTCACAAAGAATGGGCAAGTGTTTTCGAAAGTAACTAGGGGCTGATGGCTTGTCCGATTTCCGTAACAAGTCCAGAAACCTAGAGCTGGTATTCCGCCGATTAGTGTACAAGGTTCATCCCAAGGAGGAACACGTTATGCTAACTGCAGCGGTACTCGCAACAGCTCCCGGGAACCAGGCGAACGCGGTCAACACAATGCCCGCGGGTACTGAAAAGACAATTAATTCACAGGTACCCGCCGATGGCGATATTCACCCAATCCCAAACCACGGAAAACCGAAGCCGGGTACGGACGGCCAAACCTATCCGTAAACCCATCTCACTTTTGGTGGCTGGCGACCTCGCCAGCCACGGGCCCCTGCTTCTATTCTTCAAACAACGCGGAGGTCGTGCAGTGAGCATGGTCTGTCCCATTAGCCTGAGAGTCTAGCTTAGCCCGATCTGGTAAACCGATCGCAAGCGACGGCGTCAGCATCGGCCCACGAATCGAGGCCGCGTCCGGTTTTCGTAACAAACAAAAAACGTAGTTCTGGCGATTCGCCGACTGGCGTATAAAGTTCGTCCCAAGGAGGAACACCTATGCTTGCAGCAGCAGTACTAGCAACAGCTCCAGGGAACCAGGCGAACGCGGTCAACACGATGCCCGCGGGTACTGAAAACACAATTAGTTCACAGTTGGCAGCCGATGGCGATATCCACCCGATCCCCATCCACGGAAATCCCAAACCGGGGTCAGACGGAACGACTCGCCCGTAGTCTCCCCCATTTTGGTGGCTAGCCGCTCAGGGCTAGCCACCGGGCCCTCAATTCTTCAGGTCAGATCGTTTTCCGAGAGTTCCAATATGGACGAATCTCCATCGAAGGTTGCACTTGATCTTCTTCATCTAGACGATCTGGATGGAGCAGACCGTATCGCCGAGGAGGAGATTGAGCGAGTTGGGGATCGGGGCAATGGCACTGAGCTCTGGCAGCTTCGTTTCGTTCGGGCGGAGATCATGAGGTTGCGAGGAAAGCCTGAGCAGGCCCTCAAGTATCTGGAATCTCAAGAATCTTTGAACCCTCCCGATCATGGAGACGCCGAGTCGGTGATCAGCTTATCCATGCACCGCGGCTATCACCTGGGATTGATGGCGCGGTACGAACCGGCACATCGTCTGCTAACGGACGCGCGAGCGGCATGCGGTAAGGCAGGATTGGCGGAGCTTCATGCCGAAGTCTGCCTGCGAGAAGCGATGATCTTTTTTCTTCAGAAGAGTTATTCGTCATCCGATCGGATCTATCGGGACGTGTTGGATCGCTCGGACGAACTGGGTGGATGGTACTTTCGAGCCACGGCCCTCTGGGGCATCGGCAAGAATCTAATGATCCAGGAACATTATGAGGAAGCTATGCCTCGGCTCGAAAAGTCCCTTGAGATATTTGAGAGCGTCGGAGCACGCCTGTCGACCGCGACGGTGTGGAGCGAACTAGGTGTCTGCTACCTCGGCTTTGGAGATGATGCCAAAGCGCTTGAGCTGTTTCAGAGATCAGCACAGGTTAATCAGCAAGCAGACACCACCCACAATTACCAAGTCAACCTGGCAAATATCGGTAATGTCTACTTTCACCGTCGCGACTACCTAACAGCGCTGTCGTACTACCAGAAGGCGCTAGTGCTGGCACGCGGGATCAACGATCCCGTATCAGTCCAAAAATGGACATACAACATCAGGCTCGCCTACGCGCAAATCCAGTCGGCGGTGGACGAACAACATCGCAGAACGGCTTGATTGAATACTACGGCCGTGTCCCGCCGTTGGCGGTCGCGGTCGCAGCTGCCGCGGTCCCGTGTCCGACGCACCCCAGCTTCATGTTGATGCCAGTCAGTTCGAAGTAAGGGTTGTACCTCTCGGAGTCTTCGTCCTTCCTCTCGCCCACTTCGATCTCTCCCAACGCCACTGCCCCGAAGTCCGGAATCACGATCACGTGGCCGAAGGTCTGCACGCCGGGGATCGGAATCTCGCCGATGCTCTGGACCAGGGAACATGTGATGGGCTCGCGGTGGCCATGGTCGCCCGCGTCGCTAGTCTTAAGAAGGCTCTCGATGTGGGCAAGTTTCTCATGGTACTGTTCCTTCAACTCTTTGGGAAGGCCGCTCGCCTTGGCGATTCTTTCCGTCTGATCCTTCACTGTGTTGAGGAACTTCGCGTCCTGCAGGTACGAGCGGTCGTCGGCCGGGCGCTCCCCGCAAAAGCCGAGGTTGATCTTCAAGGTGACCGGGAATCCGCTGACCTGCAAGTTCTTAAACTGCGTCCCCAGAAATGTCACGTGCGGCACGTGACCATACTCATAGGGATGGTTGGTGGAAACCTGCGACACCACGCGGTCGGCCGTGATGATTTCGAAAACGTTCAGGCCTTCCACGACCGAGGTGGAGAGCGTGATCCATCCATGGTGTTTCAGGCTGCGGGCCCCCGACACACGGGTGTGGCCCTTGGCGAAGGTGATCAGTCCTTCGATGCTGACTTCTTCTTCGAAGCGGGTAAGGTGACCGCCGCGGCGGTCTTTCAATGTAACCGGCGCGTGCCGCTCGATCTTCTGCTCGATGGGACGCTGCAAATGCCCGCTGAGGATATGCGCTTCCGCATGGTAGTCATGCGAGCGTATGACTTTGCCGACTGCTCCTGGAGTTTCCGTCATAGTGGCCATAGTGTACCTCCCGTCGGATACGACTTATCTCTGAATTTGTAGTTGAAAGGACGTGCTCCCGAGGTCTTTGGTTTCCCCACTGCTGGTGACGCCGTGTACCGCCAACGTGTAGGTTCCCGGTTGCCGATCGATCCGTGGGACTGTTACCGACCAGAGGTCCTGGCCGGGTCGGGGAGCGATCGTGAAGGAACCCTCCGCCTTGCCGCCCGGATTATACAACTCCGCCGTATACCGCGCATACGCGCCGTCCGGGGGAATTCGCAGGTATAGAACGAGTCCCTTGCCCTCCGGTACACCGGTGGCCGTGCCACCCGCGCCCCACATTCCCACGTTCACGGAAACCGCAGGCAAAACCTGAGGCCGCTTCAGCTCTGATTGCAGGCTGGGATAGGTAACCAGGTTCTGATAGCCGACGACCGCGAGCAACAGCGCCAACACGGGCGCGGCAAAAGCCGGGCGCAGCCAGGCCAACCATCCGCGTTGCACGCGGACGCGGTCAGGGATCGTACGAACGGGAACCAGTTCGGATCGTTCGGCCAGAACGACCTTGCTCTGTTCCACAAACTGGTAGCCCGCGCTCACATCCTGAGCGCACTCCGGACAATCGAAATAGTGCTCTTCGAACTCTTCCCGCACGTCGGAATCGAGCTCGTTAAGTAAATATCTTTCCGTCATTTTTTCCCGAACCACCGCTGTGTGGTCCATCATGAATTCCCCCTCAGACGAAATGGGCGCCAAGTGCATTGCATCGTTCCTAAGCGGGAGCAAAATCTGGGGGATTCTCTCCCGAATGCTTTAGATACGATAGCTTGAATGCCTGCTTGGCGCGGTGTAATAGGACGCGCAAATATTCCCGATCGACGCCGAAGTCCCGGCAAACCTGATCTTTGTCGCGCTCTTCCAGGAACACTTCGCGCAAGAGCCGGCGGTCCCGTTCGGAAAGCTTTTCCAGGATCTCGCGGACTTTTTTTTCTCTCTCTTTTGCGCTCAGCGCACCCAGCAGATCGACGTTCAAAGCCGGGAAGTTGTTCTCTTCTTCGTCGTCCAGGGAAGTGCTGCGCGCGGACGACCGGTAATGCTCCAACAGAACGTTATTGCAAATCGAGTTTACGAACGATCCCAGCCGGTCGGGTTGAAGAATCTTGCCGTCCCGCAGGGCTACAAAAAATCGGGCAAAGGTTTCCTGCCGCACGTCCTCAATCGCTTCCGGAGACTTCAGGCGAGAGCCCAGCTTGATCTTGATCAGGGCGCTGAAGTAAGCCGAGAAATGGTCCTGGGTCCGGTAGTCGCCGGACCGCAACCGGCTCAGATAATCGTCGTCAAAGGATTGGAACTGCAAGTACTTGCCCCGCACGTTCTGAAGTGTCAGAAAGTGTAGCACCGGGGACGTGCTGCTGGTGCTGTTTTCCGGCACAGGCGGAGGCGAGACATGACGTTTCACAAGTGTGAGGTTGCTACGGCGGCAGACTGTGGGCGGGTTGGATCGAGCGCTCTGCACTGGGAGGAACAAACTCCTGAAAGCTGAATCGAACGTCTTACGGGCCTGGGGAAGTTCGAAATTCAGAAGCACCGGAGCCGCTTCCCCCCGGATCGACTCCGGCACTTACGAGAACCCTAGCCCGTGGTTGCAAGTCTGGGTTCCTGAACTGTGGCTGATCGCCTCATCGGCTGATGTCCTCCACGTATAGGGATAGTGCAGGGGGAAGGCGAACCGTTTCAGCGTTTCGTACGATTTTTTGGTAACCCCTGCCGGACCATGCCGTTGGGCTGTCGAGGAAGGAGGCAAACCGTGCGCGAAGGGGCAGAATCGGTGTAGGATGGCGGCTGTTTGCTGACCCCAATTCTGGAGATTCCCGCCGAAATGAAGACCAAAAACCAAGGACGATCCGCTATGACCATGACGTGGATCGGCTTCGGAACGATGATTTTCGTGGTCGCGGCCGCCTTCGCCCCCGCACAAGAGACAAATTCTCCGGTGAAGAGCTTCCGGCACGTAGCTCTCTCTCCCGACGGAACCGAGGTCGCGTGGGTAGAGTCTGGCAGCAAGGGGGGCACGGCCATTTATGTTCAAGACCTGAAGGCGTCCAATGCGAAGCCGCGGCGCCTCTCGGCGGCCAGTGAAGGCAGCGCCGCGGATGAGGGAGACGCCTGCTGGTCGCCCGACAGCAAACAGTTAGCTTTTCTGTCGGATGCCGGCAGCGAAGGCCAGTCCCAGCTCTACGTCGTGAGCGCCGAGGGCGGCGCAGCCCGAAGGCTCACGAATCTCAAGGGGTTCCTGGCCGATCCAGCGTGGTCCCCTGACGGAAAAACGATCGCCATTCTGTTCACGGAAGACGCGCCCCGGGCCGCCGGCCCCCTGATGCCCATGACCCCTGAGACCGGAGTGATCGACAGCAAAGTGTACGAGCAACGCTTGACGACAGTAGACGTTGCGTCCGGGAGCGTCCGACAAGTGTCGCCACCCGATATGTATGTTTACGAGTACAACTGGTCGCCGGATAGCAAAAACTTCGCCCTGTCGGCAGCGCACGGTGCGGGGGACTCCAATTGGTACGTCGCGCAGATCTATACGCTGGCCGCGACGGGCGGAGATCCGAAGCCGGTTTATAAGCCTCATTGGCAGGTTGCCGAGCCTCGCTGGTCCCCTGACGGAAAGAGCATCGCGTTTATTGAAGGGCTGATGAGCGATGAAGGTTCCACGGGAGGTGACATCTTTGTGGTGCCGGCGGATGGTGGAACTGCTCGCAACGTGACTCCTGGAATCGCGGCTTCGCCGAATGGAATCTTCTGGGCCGCTCCCGACAAGCTGCTGTTTACCGAAAACGTCGACGGCAAGTCTGGTATTTCTGCGCTCGATGTGGCTCATGGGAAAGCTGCCGAAGTCTGGTCGGGAGCGGAAGTACTGACAGTGTCATTCTCGGCCGATCACCAGAAGTCAGCGGTGATCCGAAGTTCGAGCGAACATCCCGCGGAAATCTGGGTGGGTTCCATCGGCAGTTGGAAACAACTGACGCACGATAACGATGGTGTTCGTGCAGATTGGGGAGAAATGAAGAGCCTGCACTGGACGAGCGATGGCATGCGCATCCAAGGCTGGCTCATGTACCCGAAGGACTACGACGCCAGCCGGCGCTACCCCATGGTGGTGGTGGTGCATGGCGGTCCGGCGGCCGGTGTGCGGCCAAGCTGGCCTTCGCGAGGATTCAATCTGGCGACTCTCTCGGCCAAGGGATATTTCGTGCTCTATCCCAACCCGCGCGGCAGCTTCGGGCAGGGAGAGAAATTTACCGAGGGAAACGTCAAAGACTTCGGCTACGGAGATTTTCGCGACATCCTGGCTGGAGTCGATGAGGTGGTAAAGACCTTGCCTGTCGATGACCAGCGCGTCGGAATCTTTGGCTGGAGCTACGGCGGATACATGACGATGTGGGCCGTGACCCAGACTCACCGCTTTCGGGCGGCGGTCGCGGGAGCCGGTCTCTCCAACTGGCAGAGCTACTACGGTGAGAACGACATCGACGAATGGATGATCCCTTACTTCGGCGCGTCGGTGTATGACGATCCGGCGGTTTACGCGAGAAGCTCCCCGATGACTTTCA
The DNA here is from genome assembly GCA_963788555.1 of uncultured Acidobacteriaceae bacterium. Taxonomy (GTDB): domain Bacteria; phylum Acidobacteriota; class Terriglobia; order Terriglobales; family Acidobacteriaceae; genus Sulfotelmatobacter. The sequence goes on from CAWBHM010000016.1 coordinate 79,308, forward strand.
TCAAGAATGTCAAAACACCGACGCTCATCTTGGTCGGAGAACGGGACGGCGAAGTGCCGGAGCCGCAATCGCGTGAATTCTGGCACGCGCTAAAGACTCTTGGCGTGGAAACGCAGTTCGTGGTCTACGAAGGAGAGGGCCACGCCATTCTTAAGCCGGACCACCAGCGCGACATCATCGAACGGCTCGTAGGATGGTTCGACCATTATCTGAAAACCTCACCCAGCCAACGATAAAGACTGGCTCGCTGTATGGGCCCGCGGTTCTGAGGGTGGTCCATATCCCCGGCGGTAGTTTAGGTTAACGCTTTCACGGAGACTAACGAGTTCCATGCGAATCCCAAAAGGCACGACCAAGGTGGGCTTTGTTAACGACCCGCATGGCCAAGTTGTCATTAGAAACACCGGCGAACCCGGTACTGATCACCGACAGACAATTTACCAACTCGGTCACCTTGTATTTGCCGTCAGCAGTCTTCTGCGAACTGGCGGAAACGGCCTTGTTGTCGTAAAGAACGATTCGATTGAAGCCGTCATCCACCAGGTACTGCAGTTCCGGCGGCGTCTGGACGCGGATCGCATCCACCAGCATGCGAGTGTCGGGGTAAGGATCGTCGAAAGTATTGGCGGCGCGCACAGAACTATCGGCATCGACCTGGTTGTTGGCGTTGGTGTAGCGATATTGCATGAGGAAATTGTGAAGCGCCACATTGAGCTTATCTTCGCCGATGTAGTCGGCCAGCGTGTACAGGATCTGGCCGCCCTTCTGGTACCAGACGTACTGCTCGCGCTGCACTAGAGCCAGTGGCGGCTCGTGGCGAATCTCGCCAGCGCGGCCGCGCAAATAGGAATCCAGCTCGTGGCGCAGGTAGCGGTGCATGAGGTCGCGGCCATACTTGTGTGCCAATAGCTGCAACGCGGAATACTCGGCCAGGCTTTCCGACATCATGTTGGAACCTTCCACGTCGGCGCCAACGATGGGCCCACCATTGGTGACCGAGTTCGTGAGCGGTGACGAAGTAGGTGAAGTCGATGTCGGTGGGTTTCTTGATTCGACCGATAAACCCGATCGCTTCCGAGTAGGGAACGGTGTTGGGAAAGGACTGGGCGAAGGTCCGATAGCGGGGAAACTCGAGGATACGGAACTGCGTGAACTGGAAGGGACTGTAGATGCGTTGATAGTAATCGAGCCCAGCGCGGGAACTGTCCAGCATGTCGTCGAGATCGTAGGTGTGCGCGGGATCGTAATACAACTCCAGAGAGACGTCGCCACCAGGCCCGTGATAAAGCTCCTTACGAGTCTGGTAGCGGCCCGAGATGTAGGCGAAAAAGTCGAGAATGTGGGTCGATCCCATGCTGTATTCGAAAAAGTTCCGGCCATCAGCCTGCCATTGGCGCTGCAGATATCCGGGAGCGATGGCGATCTGATCGGGAGAAGTGCTGACCACAGTGTGATAAGTGATCCAGTCGGACTCTCCCCGGAAGAAAACATTGTTCACGGAGTGAGCGGGGTCGCCGCGCGGCGTCATCTCTTCGAGCGCCGGCAGGTGCTCTTCGCGGCGGCGACGCGGGTCGTCGATCTCGACGCCGGTGTTGTAGCCGATGTGGGGGACGTAGTCAGAGTCGAAGAACGTGCCGTTGTAAGCGAACTCAGCCGGCTCATTGCCGTCCTTGAAGCCACGGGTTTGATGGCCCACGTTACAGGTGAGGGTGACGGTTTCGCCAGGTCCTAAGGGCTGGTCGAGGCTGTAGATCGAGTACATGTGGCGCGGCGAGGAACTGACCAGGTGGAACGGGCGGTCGAACCGGAGATTAGTGACCGATTGCCTGAGATCGGTAATGTGGATCTGGGGGATCGGCTGGCTGGTTTTGTTCTCGAGGGTGATGCGGACGTTTCCGTCGAAGGATCGGCGCTCGGGATAAATGTTGATCGTGGCATCGACCGCCGTGACCTTGGGCTGGAGCAGGTCTTCGTACTTCTTGAACTGGCGTTCGTATTCCGCCTGGATGTGGCGGCGCGCTTTCGCGTCGAGATATTCGTTGAGGACGTGGGCGTTGTAAAAGTACCAGGAGCCGGAGCCAATGGCGATCAGAACAAAAAATAAGGCGGCCGGTACCAGTCGGGGCGCTCGCTGCAAGGCCAGACGGGCGCGGGCACGCAGCGAGTCTTCGGCTCCACGACGCGCGAAGGCGATGGAGATCACTCCCAGCACGGTCGCGATCGAGAGCCAGTAGGTAATCGACCAGAACATCGACGGGACGAAGTGGCCATAGCCGTTCATGTCGGAGTAGGTGTACGTTGGGACCTGGCCGAAGAGATACAGCGTGTTTTCCCAGCCAAACGGGGGAAGAATCTGCAGTAAAACGAAGACGCCGATCACAATGCCGTGACCTATAAATTTGTTCGAGACCACGGTTTGCACGAAGAGAGCTAAAAGAATAAATGTGAGGACCTGTGGGAAGGTCACCACGTACAACTCCTTGAAGTATTGCGCCAACTCGTAATGGTGATAGCCAGCGATGGTCTGCATGAAAATACCCACGAGCATCACAAACGCGAGCAGTATGAGTTCGACGACGACGACGGCGGTCAGGCGGGAGAGCCAGTCTGTCGACTCTCGCATCGGCAGAGCGTCGTGAATGCCTTCGAAATGCGTGTCGCGTTCGCTCCACAGCAGTTCGGCGGCGTAAAGGCCGGCGACAATCAAGAGGAACAGGATAGCGCTGCCCTCGACGGCCTGGACCATGAGGTAAGTGACGGGCCAGACATTTCTTTCAGCGACCCGGCCGGCAAAATAGCCGTTGTTGATGCCAAAGGCGACCAGGAGCGCTACCAGCGCCCAGAACACCACGTCACGCAGAATGTTGCGCAACCGCAGACGAGTAAGTGAGAGGTATTGGCTGAACGTAGTGCCCGAGGTAAAGGCTTGATGAATGCTGGCCAGGCGGGCGGGAACACCCGAACGCTCTGGCGCAGCCTCCGCGAGTTCTTGCTCTTTCGCCTTGGCGGCGCGGCGGCCCTGCGAACGGGCGGTGAGCGCCTCCACGGACATGGGAAACAGGGCCCAGACCGCAACTAACGATAGAACACCAATGCCGGACCACAGAAGGCGGTTGTAGAGGAAGACGCCATTGGCGAGAGAAGGCGACCAGGTGACGAACAGCGTGTTCTCTTCGACGACCGTCCAATAGCGGGTGATGTCGTTGAACAAGATAAAGCCGATGGGATCGAAAATTCCCGACCAGAAGCGTTCAAGCGAGCGAGTGGAGGAGAAGACGGTGAGGCCAATGACGTAGATCATGAACAGGGCCACACCCTGCAGATAGACTACGAATATTTTGCGAGTGAGGGCAGAGACCGCGAAGAAGGCGGAGCCGATGAAGAAGATCTGCACGACAAGGGTGGAAAAGAAGGGCTGAAGGTACGCCCAGAGATGATTGGGAACGATCCGGGTGTGGTCAGCCCAGGGCGCGAAGGTACCGAGAAAAGTGCCGAGCATCATACCCGAGAAAGCGAAGACGGTGGTGACAAAGGAGCCGGCCCAGCGTCCGCCGAGGTAGGCGAACTTGGAGATGGGCTGGGTGAAAAGGATCTGATAAGTATCGCGCTGGAAGTCACGGAGGATTGAAGTTCCGAAAATCGCGGCAATCACGATGACGCCGAAGAGTCCGGCAAAGAGATTGTCGAGCGTGTTCGCGTACGCGGAATTCAGCACGACCTTGCCATTGCCGCTGCCGATTGGTCCGAAGCTTTCCGAAGCCACGCAGAAGAACGAAAACATGAACCACAGCAGGAAATACATATACGTCGAGAGGCTCTTGAAGCGGAACTTCAGTTCGAAGGTGAAGAACTCCCAAAACAGTGCCATGTCAGATTCCTCCAGTGGCCATGCGCTTGTTGTCCGGCGGGTCAGTTCGGAAGCTGGCGCTTGGACTGCTGCGACAGGTTAAGGAAATAGACGTCCTCCAGATCGGATTCAACGGAGTGGAAACCATCTCCCGGAGAAGTGTCGGCATACACACGAATCTCGTGCTGTCCGCCAACCAGGTGCGTGGAAATCACGTGCAGTTGAGTTTCTATCGCTCTCACCTCGGCATCGGTGGCAACCACTTTCGACCAGATTTTGCCGTTGAGAGCGGTTAGAGTGTCGTTAGGAGAGCCCTCCAGCAGCAGCTCACCGGAAGCAATGATGGCCATGCGAGGGCAGAGTTGGCGGACGTCGTCCACGATATGAGTGGAGAGGATGACCGTGCGATCGCTGCCCAGCGAAGAGAGGAGGTTCAGAAAGCGATTGCGCTCGGCCGGGTCCAGGCCCGCAGTAGGCTCGTCGACAATAATGAGGCGAGGATTGCCAAGCAGCGCCTGGGCGATGCCGAAACGCTGTTTCATGCCGCCGGAAAAAGTCGCGAGGGCCTTCTTTCGAACGTCCCACAGATTGGTTTGCTGGAGCAACGCGTCGACGGTCTCCTTGCGCTGAGCCGATGAGGTCATGCCCTTCATGACGGCGATGTGGTGGAGCATGTCCAAAGCAGAAATCTTGGGATAGACTCCGAACTCCTGCGGCAGGTAGCCGAGAATGCGGCGGACTTCGTCCTTTTGGCGGAGCACGTCGATGCCGTCGAGGGTGATCGTGCCGGAATCAGGATCCTGAAGCGTGGCAATCGTGCGCATCAGAGAACTCTTTCCGGCGCCGTTCGGCCCCACCAGGCCGAACATGCTGTTGCCGATCGAGAGCGAGAGGTTCTTCAGCGCCTTTACCCCATTCGGATAAGTCTTGGAAATATTATTGATTGTAAGTGCCACAGTCGCCTCCACATTCGGGAATACTTCTCAGGCCGCAACGATCCCTGCACAAAATGAGATGGGAAGCTATTCTACTACCAAGAGTGAAGGGATCTCAGCGCGACTGAGGTGAACTACTACCCATCTGCACAGCACCATGGTAAGCTCACTGCTCCTCTGGTTCGTTGGTAGCTCGACAACGACCCGGCAGATGTTGGTACGCCGCCCCGCCACCCGCCAGCAGGAATAAAAGAAGGAGAACTCATGGTATGAGGTACGCCATGCTCCTCGGCGCAATCCTGTGCACTTTCGCTACGGTACTGAGTTATTCACTCGCCGTGACCGACAGTGGCAGCAACGGTCCACAGACCACGAGCCTGACGGGGACGGGATCGACATCGGCATTGACTTCGATTACGGTTACGCCGGTTGCCCCCTCGGTGGCTGTAGGTGCGAACCAGCAATTTACGGCTACTGGAACGTTCAGCGACGGCCACACATCCAACGTGACGCAGTCGGTCACGTGGAACTCATCCAACAAGACAGTGGCGACGGTCAGCAACGCCACCGGCACGCGCGGTCTAGCCAGCGCGTTGGCAGTTGGCACGACCACGATCCATGCAGTCGCACAAAGCATCACGGGCTCGACGACTCTCACTGTGATAGCAGCGCAGGCGCCGCCAACCGGATTAATCGCAACCGCGAGCAATGCGCAGGTCGCGCTGAGTTGGAATGCCGCCAACGGTGCTACCAGCTACGGCGTGTACCGATCCACCGTTAGCGGCGGACCCTATAGCCTCATCAACAGCACCACTGTGACGAACTATACAGATGCAGGTTTAACGAATAACACGACCTATTTCTATGTGGTAACCGCAACGGGGCCAGGAGGTACCAGCGGCTACTCCAGCCAGGCAAGCGCCACTCCAGAGTTCGTGAGCGGCTTCAGTAATATCCAACACATCGTCTTCATCATCAAAGAAAACCGCTCCTTCGACAACATGTTCGGCACCTATCCCGGCGTCAACGGAGCAACTACGGGAACGATCTCTACCGGGGAGGTCATTCCTCTGGCGCATGACGGCGACCGAGTATCACGTGATATGGACCATTCCTGGTATGGCTCCTTCATTGCTACTGATTACAACCGAATGGACGGCTTCGATCTCATCCTGGACGGCAACATCAATGGCGACTATCTCTCGCTGAGCCAGCAGTACCAGAGCGATATGCCCAACTACTGGACGTACGCGCAGAATTTCGTGATTGCCGATGCGATGTATTCTTCGCTCCGCGGCCCCAGCTTTCCCAACCATCTGTATACGGTGGCGGCACAATCGGGAGGAGCCGTAACCTCTCCACACGGCAGCGAAGGCACTGTCTCGTGGGGATGCGATGCCCCGCTTACCAAAATAGTGGATGTGGTGGATACCAATGGTGTGCTGAGCCAAGTGTATCCTTGCTTCGATCTCTTGACTTTAGCAGATAGTCTGCAGAATGCCGGGATCTCATGGAACTATTACTCTCCGGCTCAGTTTGCGCAGGGATACGAGTGGAATGCCCTCGATTCCATCAGTCAAATTCGTAACTCGTCTCTTTGGAACACCCATATTCCGCTCACCACTCAGTTCATTACCGATGCACAGAATGGGCAACTTGCGAGTGTAAGCTGGCTCATAACCCCAAGTCCGACCAGCGAACACCCGACGGCTTCCATCTGCAACAGTGAGAACTGGACCGTTGCACAAGTCAACGCAGTGATGCAGGGGCCGGAGTGGAACTCCACGGCCATCTTCGTCACCTGGGACGACTTCGGTGGCTTCTACGATCATGTACCACCTCCGGTAAATGATGAATACGGCCTCGGCTTGCGCGAACCGCTATTAATCATCTCTCCCTACGTGCGATCGGGATATATATCGCATACCACTTACGAGTTCTCGTCCTTCCTGAAGTTTGTGGAAGAAAGGTTCGGTTTGGCGGCGCTGGGGACGCGCGATGCAAACGCCAACGACATGCTAGATAGCTTCAACCTGGTGCAGACACCCCTGCAGTCGGTGGTGCTGCAAACGCGCACCTGCCCAGTGGCGTCCACGCCGTCGCTGAACTTCCCATTGGCTCAACGTGTCAGCACGGCCAGTCCATCGGAGAGCGTGTTTTTCACCGATTACAACACGAATTCGCTCAGCTTCCAGTCGGTGACTGTCACCGGTGACTTCTCAACCACGGAGACGTGCCAGAAATCGGTAGCACAGTATGCCGCTTGCAGTGTTCCTATCACATTCGCACCCACTGCGTCGGGACTGCGCACCGGGACCCTGACCGTTACCGACAGCGACGCCAGCAGCCCGCAGACCGTCAACCTGAGTGGCATGGGGACGTACGTGACATTTAGCAAGTCCACCACGAATTTCGGCACAGTACTGCAGGGTAACTCGTCGAAGAAGACTTCCGTGACTTTGACCAACCACGCGACTTTGCCACTGACCATCACGAGCATCACCATATCCGGTGATTACACCCAGACGAATACCTGCCACACCGCAGTCGCCGCTGGCGGCACCTGCAACATCACCGTCACCTTCACCCCATCCACCACCGGCACGCGATATGGGGAAATCACGGTAACGTCCAGCGATGGTGCGAGTCCGCAAGTGGTGCATCTGACGGGAATCGGAACGCAGATTTCGCTCTCAGCGTCGGCCCTGACGTTTGCCTCTCAAGCCGTTGGCAGTATCAGTGCGCCTCAGTCGGTCACGTTGATGAATATGGGTCCGGCAGGGCTAAGTGTCAGTGCAGTTACGCTAACTGGCGATCCGGCCAGCGGGAAGGAGGGAATTTCATCGTACCCCGGAGTACCGACCACCAATTACACGCAAACCAACGACTGCGGCCCCACCCTGGTAGCCGGAGCAAGTTGCACCGTTACGGTGACGTTTACGCCCACGTTGACAGGCATCATCAACGCCAGCATTCAGGTCTTCGACAGCGAAGCCGATAGCCCACAAGTTATCAGCCTGACTGGCACGGGAGATTGATGGCCGAGATAGAAAACTTTCTGCCGCGTCCAGCGCATCGGTTTCTGAGGATGTCTCCGATTGGCTGGCATGACGTTGCTGTTCTCGCGCTGCTTTCCGGTAGTGTTTTCGCGCAAGCGGCTGGACAGTCGTTCAAGATTGAGGAAGCCGGACCACCGCGAGTCGAGATTCCTTACAACCTGAGAAAAGGCTTGGAAAAGAATGGGATTCGCCTCTCGCGCACCGTAAACGGCATTGATTTTCCAATCGCGGAGTTGTGGCCGCTAAGAAATCTGATTGTGCGATCGTCGGGCAAACCTCGCGGGGCATACAAGCAACTCACGCCCGGAAACGGGTTGGCGGTACTCTATCTGCCAAGAACTATCTTGGACTTTAAGCTCCAGAAGGTGTCGCAGGGGTTCTACTTATTGCGCTACGCACGGCTCGACCCAGACACCGGTGAGCATGAGACTGATGATGGGGAAAAGCCGAGCAGCGCGCAATATTACGACTATGTTTCTCTGGCCGGCTTGGAATCCGACAAAAAAACTGGCGCAGACCTTGCGTCTGGGAACGTAATCCAAAAGACTGCACTACTGGCGCTACCTCCTCTGAACCCTGCCTACAAGATGTTCCCTTATGTGGTGTCCGACGATCTTGGTCATTGCGCCGTACAGTTCAAGCTTTCGGTACGGCTGGCTTCAGGGCGAACGGACGAAATGGGCATCGCAATTCTGTTGGTAAATCCTCCAAATCTGTCTGAAGAGGACTGAGCAGCACGGTTCGGGAAGATCACCGTCTGCAAACGGTGATCCTCCGTTCTGTTCTATTGGTTTTGCAAAAGGAGTTGTCTGTTCGCGTTTGCGTGGGGGTTGCGGATCTTGCAAGACTTGGCAGGTGTTCTGGACCAAATTCATTAAGACACAGATGAACTTGCAACTCGAGCGGTGATCTGTGTCCACGGAAAGCCGATCCCAAAACAAAACGTCCCAGACTCATTGAGTCTAGGACGCCTGTCGAACAGCCCTCCCCCGAAGTCTGCTCACAAACAGGCTAACTTTGAAAGACGCGCGACGGAATAGCTCTGACGGGCTATTACCGAAGTGACCAATCGAGAGCTTACTCTGGGTAGACCTTGCGGCGCAGGTAAGGCGGGGTGTTGAGTGCTACACTACGGCGTCGTCCATGGCCTTGCCGCAAAACAACAGGCGCGTCGCCCGGTTTGGAGTGTTTGAACTCGATCTTAGCGCAGGCGAACTGCGCAAGAGCGGTGTGAAGTTGCGCCTGCAGGGACAGCCGTTTCAGGTGCTGGCGTTGCTGCTGGAGCGGGCGGGCGAGGTGATCACAAGAGAAGAACTGCAGCAGAAGCTCTGGCCCTCCGATACATTTGTAGATTTCGATCACAGCCTGAATACTGCTATCAATAAAGTGCGCGAGGCGCTAGGAGACTCGGCTTCCAGCCCTCGGTTTGTGGAAACTCTGGCGCGGCGCGGATACCGGTTTATTGCGCCGGTGCAGGGTGGGATGTCGAGAGAGGCTGTGTCTGGTGGGCTTGGTCTCTCGAGCGGCCACGAGACTGCATCGCCTGTTTCAGCACGAAGCTTCCGCTTCGACGGTGGCATTGCATCCGGAACTCGAAGTACCGATCCCCCATCGTGCGCTCACTCGCGGTCTCTTCGCACTGATTCAGGTGATGTACCTTGCTTTCTATTTGTCGGCGCTGTTCCTGCTGCGTTACGTGCAGGAGATTGGGGATGCGTTTCATTCCCGATGGGGCGGGACGGTTCTTGCCGGAGCTGTGCTGATTACGGCCGGCGTTGGCATTCCTTTGCGCCTGTATTTGCTTTCGGCGGTCGGTTTTGACTACCAGCGGCTGGGCGAGAAATTTCGGTGGATGTTCCCATTGATCTTGGCGTTGGATCAATTGTGGGCAATCGCCCCCTTCTTATTGATCGAACAGATCGGCTTGGGGGCAGCTTTTGCCGTCAGCGCCGCTCTGCTGTATCTGCCCTTTTCCGAACGAACCCTGATTCGCATGGCATACTTTGGATCCCGAACTCGCTAGTTCTCAATTTTCTATGGAACTAACCTCACCGAACGCGCGTAATCACGTCTAAGAGGCGGGGTGGAAGTGTGCTCCGCCGGAGGATCTTATGAGGCTTGCTTCTTTGAAACGCTCACTGCTTGCCGTCCTGGCTGTCGCCGTTGTGGCCGTGCTGCCTGCTCACGCTGACGAGTGGTCGAAGACCTACAACCTGAGCGGTCGGCCTGATCTGCGGGTCGAGACTTCTGACGCCAACATCCGGGTCACGACCTGGGATCAGAATACGATTGAAGCGAAGGTCGTCACCTCGCGCTATAAGATCGGCGATGGCGGCATCCGGATTGAAGAACATCAAACCGGAGACTCGGTTGAGATTGACGTACGTTATCCGCACCACAATTTCAATGTTGAGTGGGGATCGCATCGCGTGGACATCTCTATTCAGATGCCGCGAGAGGGCCGGGTCAATCTGCGGACCGGGGATGGCAAGATAGACATCACTGGATTGAAGGGCGAGATGGATCTGCACAGCGGCGATGGCTCCGAAAATCTGGAAGGAGTCGATGGCAAGCTCCACGCATCCACCGGCGACGGACACATTACCGCCAACGGCCGCTTTGACGAACTCGAGCTGAAAACGGGCGATGGTCACTTGGATGTGCGCGCGGGTGCCGGATCGTCGTTGGCCTCGGGATGGCGGCTGGAGACCGGCGATGGCAACGTTTCGCTCGAAATCCCGGGAGAGCTGGCGGCTGACGTCGATCTGCATACCAGCGACGGCCACATCGATCTCGATATGCCGGTCACGACTGAAGGCAAGATTCGCGAGAATGAAGTTCGCGGAAAGCTGAACGGTGGTGGCAGCCCGCTGATGATTCGCACCGGAGATGGGTCGATCCACTTGCGGAAAGGCTAGACGGCCCAGCTCTCAGACCGTGGACTTCTGACATCGCGGTTGACAGTTGGGCTTATACTTTGGGGTCTCACGATTTCCATTTCCTACCGGATGAGGTCTTTCTCCATGGCAATTCTTCGCATGAGTGTGGTTGCGGTTGCGGTTGCGTGTATCTGTTCGGGGGCTAATGCGCAGCAGTCCGGCGCGACGAAATATACTCCAGCGCTCGACGTCACCGCCATGGATCGAAACATCGACCCCTGCGTCGACTTCTTTAAGTACTCCTGCGGAGGATGGATCAAGAACAATCCGATCCCGCCGGACCAATCGTCGTGGGACACCTATTCGAAGATGCAGGACGAGAACCTGGCCCAGTTGCGCGGCATTCTGGAGACCGCCTCGGCGCCGAATGCAAATCGCAACGCAGTCGATCAGAAGATCGGCGACTACTATGCCTCGTGCACGGACGAGAAGGCCGCTGACGCCAAGGGAGCGGAACCGCTGCAGCCTTCTCTGGAGCGCATTGCAAAGATCGGCTCCAAGGCGGAGTTGGCCGACGTGGCGGCGGCGATGGTCGACGACAGTGTTCTTTTCCGGTTTGATTCGATCCAGGATTTCCGCGACGCCAATCAGGTGATCGCCGACGCCGATCAGGGTGGACTCGGACTGCCGGACCGCGACTACTACACAAAGGACGACGCGAAGTCGGTCGAGCTGCGCAATCAATATCTCGCGCACGTGCAAAAGATGTTTGAGCTTCTCGGGGATACGCCAGAAACGGCTGCCGCTGAGGCGCAAACGGTGATGCGCATTGAAACGGCCCTGGCGAAGGGCTCGATGACGCGGGTCGAGCGGCGCGACCCGAAGGCGCTGGATCACAAGATGACGAGCACGGAGTTGCAACAGGCTTCGCCCGAATTCCAGTGGCAAGTCTACTTTGCCAAGGTGGGGATGCCTTCTTTGGGATCCTTGAATGTCGCTTCGCCAAATTTCTTCAAAGCATTGAACGAGACGATTGATAAGGAGAGTCTGGCGGACTGGAAGGTTTATTTGCGGTGGCATCTGGTGCATGCCGATGCGGCGCATCTCTCGGCGCCGTTTCTGAATGAGAACTTCGCATTCTTTGGCAAGACGTTACGCGGACAGCAGGAGCTGAAGCCGCGCTGGAAGCGCTGTACCGAATATGTTGACGATTATCTCGGGGAGGCTTTGGGGCAGGCGTACGTGCGAAAGTATTTTCCCCCGGAGGCGAAGCAGCAGGCGTTGAGGATCGTGAAGGAAATCCAGGCGGCTATGGAACAGGACATCAACGGACTGCCGTGGATGTCGGCGGCTACCAAACAACAGGCGCTCGCCAAGTTGCATGGGATGGCCAACAAGATCGGGTATCCCGACAAATGGCGCGACTACAGCAAACTCGAGATTGTGCGCGGGGACGAGTTGGGCAATGTGGAGCGGGCACGGAAGTTTGAATTCGATCGGCAACTGGCCAAGATCGGCAAGCCAGTGGACCGCGGCGAATGGGGCATGACTCCGCCGACCGTCAACGCGTACTACGATCCGCAGATGAACGACATCAACTTTCCCGCGGGTGTGTTGCAGCCACCGGCGTTCGATCCGAAATCAGATGCCGCGCCCAACTATGGCGACACAGGGGGCACGGTGGGCCACGAACTCACGCACGGTTTCGACGATGAAGGTCGTCAATTCGATGCGCAGGGGAATCTGCGCGACTGGTGGACTGAGGCGGATGGGAACGAATTTGTGAAGCGCGCCAGCTGCATCTCAGACCAATACTCCACATACACGATCGTCGATGACATCAAGATCAACGGCAAGCTGACGTTGGGTGAAGACGTCGCTGATCTCGGTGGGTTGCTGCTAGCCTACATGGCATGGAAAGCAGATACGAAGGGCCAGGCCCTGGAACCGATCGACGGGCTCACCCCCGATCAGAGATTCTTCGTAGGCTACGGGCAAAGCTGGTGCGGACAGACTCGTGATGAAACCAAGCGGCTGCGCGCCACGGTAGATCCACACTCTCCGGAAAAATATCGGACGAACGGCGTGGTCTCGAATATGCCTCAGTTTCAGGAAGCCTTCCATTGTAAGGCAGGGGCGCCAATGGTGAATCAAAACCGATGCAGCGTGTGGTAAGGAACGCGGGCACTATACTTCGAGGCCGATGGATCGCATCAGTTCGAGACCGTTGCTTTTCGTGACGATGCCGTCGCGCAGTTTGTAGTCGAAGGTGATTCGGCCGTTGGCGAGCTCGTCCTGGAAGTGAACGTTGTGAAGATGGCCCGCGACGGTTCCGCCGATATCGGTCAGGGCCAGGTCATGCGTGCTGACCAGCCCGATTGCGCCGCGATTCACCAGGGCACGCACGATCCCCTCTGCGCCGATGCGGCGATCATTCGAATTCGTCCCTTGCAGTAGCTCATCCAACAGGAACAGCAGTGGCGGAGTGCCGCCCGCAAGATCGAAGATCTGGCGAAGGCGAGTGATCTCGGCGTAGAAACGGGAACTGCCTTCCTGCAGGGAATCGTTGACACGAATGCTCGCACCAACCTGCAACGGAGTGAGCGTTAGATGTCGGGCGCGTACGGGTGCACCGGCCATGGCCAGCACAACATTCATACCAACGGCGCGCAGAAGCGTACTCTTGCCTGACATGTTGGAGCCGCTGACCAGCAGAATCCTCGTCTCGCCGTGGATGCTTACGTTGTTGCGAACGCAAAGTTGCGCGGGGACGAGCGGATGTCCAAGCTCTTGTGCTTCGAAAGTTGCGGCACCGCCTGTGAATTCTGGAAATGGGTCCGCCGGATGTTCGAAGCTGTAAGCCGCCAGCGAAAGCAGAGCTTCCATTTGTCCGATGGCGTCGATCCACAATCGCAACGTGCCGCCATGAGCTTGCCGCCAGCGTTCCGCCGCGAATGCGACTTGCACGGAGTACATCAGTGGAGCGTCGATGATCCGCACAAAAATGTTATGGCGAGAATTGATGCGGTCGACTAACGTCCTGAGACGCGCGATGGCTTGCGAGGCGGGGACGCCGCTCGTCAGAAGCGCCTGCTGCAACTCATGGAGTCGTGGCGCCTGGAAGGTGTGAGCTTCGATTCGGGCGAGCACGCCGGAAAGAAGGTCCAGGTCGCGGAATGCGTGTTCGGTTCCGTGAAGGACTTCTTCCAGCGGTCTCTTGAGAGCGTACGTCAGGACGGCCTCAATCACAACGATCAACACCAGTGGAGTCGCGAGGTTCCAGACTGCCCACAAGACGGTTGCTGAGATCGCCAGCGCGGCGAGGACGGGCGAGAGCCAACGGATCCACAGTGGCTTCATCAGGTTTGGCGATTCCGCCCACTTCAGCAACGCATCTGGATGAACTCCTACGGCAGCGTCTTCGCCAAGGACTGCGAGATCTTCACGGAGGTCGAGTTGATCGCGTAGTTCGCTGACCGCAACATGGCGTTGGCGAATCCGTTCCAGCGGCGACGGAGAAAGCAACCACTCGGCCAGCACGTCTTCGCCCATGCGCGTACGCGCGCTCGATAGAAGCTGGAACAGGCTGCCTTTGCCGAAAAGGTCGAGATCGGCGGAGTAGACGTGATGAGGATCGTTGAAGCGATCTCCGGTTTCTCCGGATCCGGACCAGCGATCTTCGACGCGGGCGAGTCCTCTCTCATAGAAATCCGCAGCGCGCTCGGCAAGTTCGCGTGCGCGGAGAATCCGGGTATGGTAGGACGCGATTCCAACGAAGGCCGCCACTGGCGCGGCCAGCCACCAGGACGAGATCAAATGTGCGCGCAGCGATGCCCAGGCAACGATGACAGCCAGCACAAACAAGAGCAGCCGGACGTTCCCCAGGCGGATGTGAATTGTCTCGTAGTGGAGAACGCGCGCCTGGCGACTGTTCTTGCGCTGCACGTATTCTTCGGCGGGAAGCACTGGCTCAAAATGTAGCAGGTAGATCGGAGACGAGGAAGGGAGCTCTGTCGCTGCTATCCCGCCGATTGTCCCGTCCTGGCAGATAGCGCTCGGCGGGTGGCCTCCAAGGTTTGGATCAGCGATTCTTTCGGCAGCCTTTGGATGATCGGTTCAACCATCCACCTCATGCCGAACGGAATGTCTCGTGTCAGCGAGATGGCGCGACATTCGATGGATACTCCGCCCTCGCGCTCTTCGAACCGCCAGCAGGTATACAGTCGCCATAGGAAGCCGTGTCCGGTGTCGGGAGGCAAGACTGTTTCTTTCGGCATCCCCGCACTTTCCACCTCCGCAATCCGCGTGGTGTGCGAGCGACAAACCCACCGGGTTCGGTCGATGTCGCGATAATGCACGGTGTGATCGGTATCCAGGACAACGGTGATGATTTTCTTCTTCAGAAGCCGCAAGTAGACCTGGAAATCGTTGTCGTGACGGCTTACCAGCCTTGAATCCATTACGTCGGGTGCGTAGACATTCTTATGGTTGTCGTAGTCCTGGAGCAGGCCCAGGGTGCCCTCGACGGTTGCGCCGGGAACGGAGGCAGCGCCGATCCAGTCATGGATCAAACCATTCGGAACCTCGACCGGCCCTTTTCCCGTCCAGAATTGGGCGACGACCTGACCTTTCTCTACCAGTCGGCTTCTCTCAGAGTCCAAGTCAGACCACAGGAATGGTCCGCTGGCACGCAGCCTCTTCTCCATGGTCTCTTCCGCGTCGCGAACATAAAGATCAAAGGCCTCTACGGTTTGAGGCTTCAGATCCACTCGCGTTGCGGTTTGCGCCACAGTGTCCTTCCTGTCGCGAATCGTGATCCGGCTCGATGTTCTTGTCAAGAGCGACGCGGCGGCAGTGAGCCGGCCATCACGGGAGTCTTGTTTCGCCTACGTGCTGAGCGAGTTGCCGAACAAAATCATTCGCATGGAGATGCTGCCGAAATCGAAGCCTTCGTAGGGGTACGACACATCGTCGCGTTCGTCGGTGCTGCCCATGCAATACAGAAGGGGCAAGTAGTGTTCGGTCGTGGGATGGGCCGTCGCCAGTAACGTCTCACCCCATTTCAGGGGATGAGCCAGCGCATTTGCATCGTGCGCGTTCACCGCCTGCTTGACCTTGGCATCAAACTCGACGGCCCAGTCGTATGCTCCGGAGGGATGGTCCCAATCGATGCGGCGCAGATTGTGCACGATGTTACCGCTGCCCAGGATCAGAACTCCGCGCTCGCGTAGCGACTGAATCTCGCGCCCGAGTTCGAGGTGGTCTTTGAAGCTACGGCGATCGTCCAGACTAAGTTGAAACGCGGGCACATCGGCCTTCGGATACATGTGCCGCAACACACTCCAGGAGCCGTGATCCAGTCCCCATGTGTCGTCGGGCACGATCTCTGGATTTTCCGCCACCTTCTCGGCTACTTCCGGAGCGCCGGGCGCGGGATACTGTACTTCATAGAGAGGACGCGGGAAGCCGTAGAAATCGTGAATCGTTCTTGGATGAGCAGACGCAAGCACATGCGATCCGGAGGTGACCCAGTGTGCTGATACGACACAAACAGCCGTCGGCGTCGGGATCCGAGAGCTGAGGCCGTGAAGCGTTTCGGTAAACGCGTTGTGCTCAATGGCGTTCATCGGCGAACCATGGCCGACAAACAGAACGGGCATTTTTTCCAAGAGATGTTCTCTTCTGCGGGAGATCCAAAATGCGAGACCTAGCCATGCCGATCGCAACACTATTTGATATTCGATAAAGGAAAACGATTCGTATCTCGACAACGCTCAGGTACTACTGGAGATCCGCCTTGTCGGGATTGTAGTAGTAGCGGAAGCGGAGAGCGAGAAAAGGTCCGTTGAATTCGGCTGGGAGTGGGGGAAATGGATTCGAATTCGTGATGCTGCCCCAAGCGGGGCGATCGAGGGCAACATCGCCTGAACTTGCTACCAAACGCATATCGGCGACCTTCCCATCCTTGGTAATGGCAAACTCGATCGCGAGTTTTCCCTTTTTCATCTCGGCAGATTCGGGAATCAGAAGGTACCAGTTCTGCCGAACCTCCTGCAGAATACGCTGGAGGTAGGGACCGAAATCCACCCCCTGAGTGTCGCTGAGGACTTCAAGATTTCCGAGCTGCCGGCCATGGGCTCCCGTGCCAAGGCCAAAGTCGCCGGATTGGCCGCCGCCTCCAGCACGGTTCGCTGCGGCGCCTTGGGTAGCCTGCTGAATTGCCTGCCCGGGGGTCATGCCGCCAGCATACTTGCTGAACGAATTATTGGGGTGTGGGGGCGTCTGCAGCTGGGCGGTTTGGTCGGTCTGGAACTGCGGACGCGTCTGCTGCTGTCCCTGCAGGGGCTGCTGAACCCGTGGCTGGTTCTGCGCCACCGCTGGAGGCGCTGCGGGTTGCGGCGCACGCGGGCCGGTCATGCCGGGGGCTCCCGGAGGCGGCGTCGCCAGAATTTTCCGTAATTCCTTGGGATCAAGTTCCGGATGACGCGACATCGCAATTCGGTCCTTGTCGGACGTGACATTGGTGTTGGGACGTCGCGTGGGCTTCTGCAGGTCGGGCGGAAGTGTCAAATACGTCAGATTCTTATTCTGGGTTGAGTCAACTGGAACGACCACCATGTGGTGCCAGACATTCTTCTCAATCCAGGGCAGATACACCAGAACTATGAACAGCAAGAGGTGGACGATGATCGAGATCCAGGCGGCTTCCCGCTTGCGCGATCGCTGCAGATCGTCCTGCAACTGGATCAGCAGGTGGGGAACATGGGCGTCGAGATCCTTGTAAGCGGTTTCCCAGTCTTGCCTATCGTAGAGGCCGAGCTGCTCCGGTTGAGGCTTTTCAGGTGCCACCGGATCCTGGAATGGAATTTGAGTGATCGGCATGCGCGGTTTTACTGCAAAGCTTAGCTGTATCCGCCTGTCGTTAGACACCGAATACACTCGCGGCGTTGCATCCGGCCTTCTAGGAGGTAATGCAATGACGCGCAGTGCTCTACAGCCAAGTTAACTCTATTTTCGCATCTTTCCGGGGATTGTGCTCGTAACAAATCGGGACCGGGGCAGGCGTGTAAACATATGTAAATTGGGAATTTGGCGGCGGCTCAGCGCGTGGCTTTTGCGATACCAGAGAGATTTACTTTCTGGCCATGTTCGCGAATGGCGGCCACAATCTCCAGGGCCAATGCCAGCGCGCGCTGGCCATCTTCAAGGGGAACGACCGGAGCGGAGCGTTCGCGAACGGCGCGAAGGAACGACTTCAGCTCGGCGTGTAGCGGTTCTTCGGAGGCGACCGGGGGTTTGGTGACCCCGATCTGCGGATTAACCGAAGGTGTTCCGGATGGCGTGTCATGACCGACCGTGAAGACCAGGACTTCCTGGCGTCCGTAGTCGAGAGAAATGTACTGGCGAGGCTGGAAAAAACGCAGTTTTCGTACGCGCTCGGTGGAAACGCGGCTGGCGGTAAAGTTCGCGATGCAGCCGGATTCCAGTTCGAGGCGCACGTTGGCAATGTCGACCTTACCGGAGAGAATGGGCAGGCCTACCGCGCGAACTTCTTTCACCTCCGACTTGGCGAATGCCAGCACGATGTCGAGATCGTGAATCATGAGATCGAGCACGACATCCACGTCGAGCGAACGAGGGGTGAAGACGCTGAGGCGGTGGATCTCGAAAAACATCGGCTGCGTGAGCAAGGGAATTGTGGCCCGAACAGCGGGGTTGAAGCGTTCGAGATGTCCAACTTGGGCGATGCGCTTGTGGGTGGCTGCGAGCGTCACCAGTTCGTCCGCCTCGGCGAGGGTCGTCGCCAGCGGCTTTTCAATCAGCACGTCGACCCCTGCCTGCATCAACTCACGAGCCACAGGCAGGTGATGTACGGTCGGGGCCGCGACAGAAGCGGCCTGGAGTTCGCTGTGCGTCGTCAGCATTTGGTGGACGGAGCCAAAGCTCTTGCAGCCGAATTCGCGGGCCACCGCGTCAGCCCGGTTCACATCCGGGTCGACCACGCCGAGCAAACGCACGGGTTCCCCTTGCTGTTCGAGTTCCTTGTAGACTCGGGCATGATTGCGTCCGAAGACGCCCACGCCCACTACAGCGACGGAGATCGGACTTGGCGATGGCAGGAGAAATTCTCAGTGGCCGGTAGCCGGAAAGAAATTGTAAACGGAAAGCAGGGAAAGAGCATCTGGATTAGCTGTTCTTGGGTGAGTCTGCTTCACATTTCAACAAATCATCACGGAAAGGACTATCGCCTCAATGAGGACGATCGCGCTGCTCACCATCTCTAACATCTTCATGACGTTCGCGTGGTACGGACATCTCAAGTACCGCGAAGTGCCGCTGTACAAGGTGATCGTGGTGAGTTGGCTGATTGCCTTTTTTGAATACTGCTTTCAGGTACCCGCGAATCGCATCGGGTCTTACGAGTTCACTGCGGCGCAACTGAAGACGATCCAGGAAGTCATCACGCTTACCGTTTTCGCCGCGTTCTCGGTGCTTTATCTGAAGCAACCGCTGCGGTGGAATTACTTGGCGGGATTTGCGCTCATAGTGATGGCGGTGGCGGTGATTTTCAAGAAGTGGTGAGTGCGTTCGTTTGCCCTTTTGAAGTCTGCGGTTGCGCACCTACAACTTCAGACTATTTTCCATTGGCCTTTTTCAGGATTGCAATCTGACCGGCATGATAGAGCTCGTGCTGCGCAATGCCCTGCAGCATGTGATAGAAGTCATACCGCTTTCCCGGGACGCGATCCCTGAGTCGTGAGTCGGGCAAGGCGGCAACCGTTTTGACGAGAGTGTCGTGGGTACGTTTTGTGGCGGCGATAGCCTTACGCCACTCTGCTGCCGTCGGCGCGGTCACTAGCGGAAAATTCGCCACGCCTGTCGGTTGCCACTTCTCTCCGCTGAGTCGGCGCAAAGCCGCGCGGTCCCACACGGCAACGTGCAAGACAAGTTCCCAGATGCTGTGAACTTTGGGGATCGGTTTAGAAGCGGCGGTGCCTGCATCGACGTCTTCCAGTAGTTCGAGCAATGCGGGACCATGCCACGCACTGCCATCGAAGGCACGGCGAAGCTGGTCAGCAACACGGCCGGCTGCGGATATTTCTTCTCGTCCCTTCGCTCTCTTCATCGCTGCTCCTTGAATCTCTGAAAGAATAACCTGGCTTTTCCCCGGGGTTTTAATATCAGAACTTTGGCCGCAGAGACGATATTCCAAAGATCCCCGCGTTCGTCGAGTGCAATCGTAGCTGAGTGAGACGACACACGTCACGTAGCGGAGGAACCGTCGTTGTGCTATGAGGGCTCGGCTGAAAAACCCGTCGAGCGCTTCTCGCATCACGCCGCAGCCCCTGCCGGTTCCTGTTAAAATCAAAGAGCGATGCTGCTTCCCTTCGTTCGCGAACTCTTCGCGGACGTAGAAATGCTTCCCGCTTTCACGCGTGTAGCCTCCCACCTGCGGGAGGGCACGGGGCGCATTCGTGTCTCTGGACTTTCTCCTACGGCAAAAGCTTTGCTGTTCGTGCTTTTGCGGCGGAACGCCGACCGGCCGCTCGTGCTGGTTGTGAACGACAACCGGGCAGTCGAAGAGTTCGTCCCTATCTTGCAGGGCTTTTGCGAACTTACCTCAGCGTGCGATCCGGATTCCGTCGTCGCGCTTCCGGCTCGCGACGTACTTCCGTTCCAGAATCTTTCGCCTCATCCGGAATTGCAGGAGGAGCGAGCCACTGCCCTGTGGAAGATTGCCACGGGCAAGGCGTCCATCGTGGTCACTCCGGTGGCGGCGACGGCCATTCTGCTGCGCTCGGCAGAGTACTACACCGACCTGGCCCGTATTTTGCGTCGCGGGGAATCGTTCGACCTCGAGAACCTGCTCGGTCACTTGAACACCGTTGGATACACCGCGGCAGACGTGGTCGAGATGCCAGGAGAGTACGCTCTCCGCGGCGGCATCCTCGATGTCTATTCGCCGGAGGCCGAGCGACCGGTACGCGTCGAGTTTTTTGGCGATGAGGTGGAATCGATCCGGCGGTTCGATCCTGCTTCGCAGCGATCATCGAACCCGATCGACGAGGCGCTGCTGCTGCCGCTGACTGAGACCCCCGTCAACGATCTGCTCCTGGGGGCGATCCACACGCGGCTTTCAGGCAAACGCATCACCGGCACCGAGGAGATCGTGGAAGCCGCCGTGCGCGCGGGCGGCGTGACCGTGTTTCCCGGATGGGAATTTTATGCCCCCGTGGCTGGCGCCGATCGCACAGTTTTCGATTTGCTTCCTCACGCAGCCGTCCTGCTCGACGAGCCCGATCTTCTGCGGGCTGAGTTCGACCGTTTCTGGACGCGCGTGGAAGAAGCGCACGAACGCAGCGGCGTCGGGAATCTCGTGCGGCCTGTGGACTTGTACCTTCCCCCGGAGGGTTGGTGGAAAAAGGCCGGCTCGCTCTCGGGAGCTGACGTAGAACATCTCGGCATTACGCGCAGCGACGACGCAGAATCGTCCGTTACGTTCCTCACCCAGCCCACTCCGCGCTTTCACGGTGCGGTTCCATCGATGCTCGAGGAAGTTCAGAAGCTTACCGCGTCGGGCAATCAGGTGCTTTTTTCCGTCCCCAACACCGGAGAAGTCGAGCGACTGGCTGACATTTTCACCGAATACAACGTTTCGTTCCGGCTGGGGAGCCGGACGCGCGGCGGAGAAAGCTACGCCGACGAGACCAGTTACTTCGCGGGTGAAGTTCTCACCACCACGCTGGCGAAAGCCTATGTTCCCGACGGAGTTCTGTTCCCGGATGCGCACCTCGCCATCTTCGGAGCGCGAGATTTGTTCGATGAATCGGATGCGGTTGCGTCCCGGCCGCAGCGTCAGAAGTCCAAGGTCTCGGCATTCCTGTCCGACTTTCGCGACCTGCAGGTCGGTGACTATGTCGTCCATGTGGAGCACGGGATCGGTCAGTATCAGGGCCTGAAAGAGATTAATCAGGGCGATGGCAACGCCGAGTTCATGCTGCTCGAATATGCGGAGGGTGCGCGGCTCTACGTCCCACTCACGCGACTGGATCTGATCCAGAAATACCGGTCTGCAGAAGGGGCCAAGCCAGCCTTGAGTCATCTGGGCACGCAGGCGTGGTCGAAGACCAAGG
This sequence comes from uncultured Acidobacteriaceae bacterium, assembly GCA_963788555.1. Taxonomy (GTDB): domain Bacteria; phylum Acidobacteriota; class Terriglobia; order Terriglobales; family Acidobacteriaceae; genus Sulfotelmatobacter. Next base: position 101,163 of record CAWBHM010000016.1, read on the forward strand.
CGCGCGTGCGCAAGGCCATGAAAGACATGGCCGACGAGTTGCTCAAGCTGTACGCCGAACGCAAGATGGCCAAGGGGCACGCGTTTCCGGAGGGAAACGAATTCGTGCGCGAGTTCGAAGATGCGTTTGAGTTCAATGAGACCGAAGATCAGGCACAGGCCATTGCCGACGTTACGCGCGACATGGAATCTTCACAGCCCATGGACCGGCTGCTCTGTGGAGACGTCGGCTACGGGAAGACGGAAGTCGCGATGCGCGCGGCGTTCAAGGCTATCGGGGACAACAAGCAGGTCGCAGTGCTGGCGCCGACCACGGTATTGGCATTTCAACACTACGAGACTTTCAAGCAGCGCTTCGGACCGTTCCCGGTCACGATTGAAATGATCAGCCGTTTCCGTAACCCGAAACAGCAGAAAGAAATTCTGCAGAAGACGGAAGCCGGCAAGATCGACATTCTCATCGGCACGCATCGCATTCTCTCGAAGGATCTCAAGTTCGCCGACCTCGGGCTGCTTATTGTCGACGAGGAACAGCGTTTTGGCGTGCGTCACAAGGAGCGCATCAAGCAGATGCGGAAACAAGTTGACGTGCTCACCATGTCGGCGACGCCGATTCCGCGCACGCTGCACATGTCGCTGGTTGGGCTGCGCGACATGAGTGTGATCGAGACTCCGCCAAAGGATCGCATGGCGATTCAGACGGTTGTGGCGAGTTGGGATGACAAGCTGATCCAGTCTGCCATTGAACAGGAACTGGAACGTGGTGGGCAGGTTTACTTCGTGCACAACCGCGTCGAGAGCATTTTTGAAATTGCGGCGAAGCTGCAGGGAATGGTTCCGAAAGCGAGAATCATGGTGGGTCACGGGCAGATGGGCGAGGCCGAACTCGAGAAAGTGATGCTCGGGTTTATGCACCACGAGGCCGACATCCTGGTCGCGACCACGATCATTGAGAACGGGCTCGACATCCCGCTGTGCAATACGATTCTCATCAACCGTGCAGATCGGCTCGGCTTGTCGGAGCTTTACCAGTTGCGTGGACGAGTGGGACGGTCGAACCGGCGCGCTTATGCATATTTGCTTATCCCCAAGGAAGTGGAACTGACGCCGATTGCCCGGCGGCGTTTGGCGGCGTTGAAGGAGTTCTCTGACCTGGGCGCCGGATTCAAAATCGCTGCGCTGGATTTGGAGTTGCGCGGCGCGGGTAATCTCCTGGGCGGCGAGCAGAGCGGTCACATCGAGGCCATCGGATTTGAACTCTACACACAAATGCTGGAACGCGCCGTCCGCGAGATGAAGGGCGAGGCCGCTCCCGATGAGGCCGAGACCCAGCTTAATCTCGGACTCAATATCCGCATCAATTCGGAATACATTCCGGAGGAAAACCAGCGGTTGCAGATGTACAAGCGTGTGGCGCGTGTGGAAACCGAATCGCAACTGGGCGATGTCGGCGCGGAGTTGCAAGACCGCTACGGGCCACCGCCGCCTCCGGTGCGAAACCTGCTGGATTACGCCTCGCTCAAGTTGCTGTGCATGCGTGTAGGCGTAAACGCAATCGAGCGCAAGCGCGATTCCGTCAACTTCAAGTTTCGGCAGAATGCTGCCGTCGATCCCGAGCAACTGGCCCGCTTCGTGTCTTCGCAGCGCGGGGCGCAGTTCACTCCGGATGGCATGCTGAAGTTTGTTCTGAAAGCGACCGCGGCGGATGAAGTGCTCCGCGCACTGCGCACAGTTTTAGAGCAACTGGCCAGCGACGATTCGGCATCTGAAGTGCGATCCACCGTGGTGAAGGAACAGTCTCAGTAAGAGCCAAAGCGGCGGTTTGCAAGAACCGCTGAGTCGCCAGTCACAAACGCTACCATTTACAATTGTCCGGCCCCATCAGAAGACGGACCAAACGAAACAAGACTGAACAGCGATACGCAAGACCATGAAGATGAAAGTCCGCAAAGCCGTATTCCCCGCCGCCGGCCTGGGAACCCGTTTTCTCCCCGCAACCAAAGCCCAGCCGAAAGAGATGCTTCCGGTGGTCGACAAACCGATCATTCAATATGGCGTTGAAGAAGCGATGGCGTCTGGCTGCGACCAGATCCTGATCATTACCGGGCGCGGCAAGCAGTCGATCGAAGACCACTTCGATGTCAGCTACGAGTTGGAGAAGATGCTTGAAGAGCGCCACAAGACTGATCTTCTCAGCATCGTGCGCAACATTTCCGACATGATGCACGTGGCTTACGTGCGCCAGAAGGAAGCGCTCGGTCTTGGCCACGCTGTTCTCATGGCACGTGAACTGGTAGGCAACGAGCCTTTCGCCGTGCTCCTGGCAGACGACGTGATCGACAGTCCTGTGCCCTGCCTCAAGCAGATGGTCAACGTCTTCGACGAGAAGCAGTGTTCCGTGATCGCGGCCCAGGTGGTCGAAGGCAAGATGATTTCCTCTTACGGCGTTTTCGACGCCCAGCCGGCTGAGGGATTCAATGGCCGGCTTTTTGAAATCCGCAACATGGTCGAGAAGCCCAAGCCCGAGGAGGCTCCGTCGAACCTGGCGATCATCGGCCGCTACATTCTGACGCCGGCAATTTTCGACTGCCTGGCCAAGACCCAAACCGGCGCCGGCGGAGAACTGCAGCTTACCGACGGTATGCGCATGTTGCTGAAGCAGGAAAAGATGTACGCCTACGTGTACGAGGGCCAGCGTTACGATACTGGTGACAAGCTGGGATTCCTGAAGGCAACTGTCGAGTTTGCGCTGAAACGCAACGATCTTGGCGGACCCTTCCGGGAGTATTTGAAGGGATTAAAGCTGTAATGGGAAGAGATTTCAGATTCTAGATTTTCAGATTTCGAAAAGACGTTCTCCTTTCAATCTGAAATCTGAGATCAGCAATCTACAATCCCTTCAGCTTCTTTGATTTCTCTTCCACGCCGCGCGCCAGTTTTTCCTTGTGGGCGTCAAGCTTCTTGGCCATGGAAGCATCGCCGAGTGCGATCATTTGTGCAGCAAGAATCCCAGCATTGGTCGCTCCTGGTTTTCCAATCGCAACTGTAGCCACAGGAATTCCTGCGGGCATTTGCACGGTCGCCAATAGGGAATCCATTCCTTGCAGCGAGGTCGAGGGGATCGGCACGCCAATGACAGGTAAAGTCGTGTGCGCCGCGATCACTCCCGCCAGATGAGCCGCTCCCCCGCGCCGGCGATGATCACATGGATACCGCGCTGCGCGGCTTTGCGCGCGAAGTCTGCAGTGCGGTCGGGCGAGCGATGCGCCGAAGTCACGTCGATTTCGTACGCGATGCCGAACTCGTCGAGAGCCTTGCCCGCTTCGCGCATGATTTCCAGGTCGGAATCACTGCCCATCACAATTGAAACCAGTGGTTTGCTCATTGCACCTTCTCTCTTTCGTCTCGCTCTCTATTTATCGTCCAGATTCTCTTCGGAGCCACATGATGCCGCGTGGTGACCGGGATCTGCTGCTCAGCGCGACAGGACCGAAAAGTCTATTTCAGCAATGCGCGGGCCGCAATATCTTTGCGGTAATGCGCTCCGTCAAAACTGATCTTGCCGCATGCCTGGTACGCCCGGCCAACCGCTGTCTCAAGATCGCGTGCCCGCGCTGTCACGCCAAGCACACGCCCACCGGCGGTGTAACAAACGCCTTCGCGCCTCGAAGTGCCAGCATGAAAAACTTTCACGCCCTCAACGGACCCGGCTTCTTCTAGTCCGTCGATCCGCTTCCCCACTGCATACGTCCCCGGATACCCTCCCGAGGACATCACCACGCAGACCGAGGCGTCTTGCGACCACTTGAAATCTCCATCGCTGACCCGCCCTTCAATCGACGCCTGCAGCGCGTCGACCAGATCGCTTTCCAGTCGCATCAGAATCGGCTGCGTCTCCGGATCGCCGAAGCGACAGTTGAACTCAAGCACCATGGGACCGCGAGCGGTCATCATCAGGCCGCAGTAGAGCACTCCCTTAAACTCGGAGCCCTCGGCCTTCATGCCCGCTACCACTGGCCGCGCGATGTGATGCACAAGCCAGTCGCGCATCTGGTCGTCGACAATGTCCGCGGTCGAGTAGGCGCCCATTCCTCCGGTGTTCGGACCCGTGTCGCCGTCCCCCACACGCTTGTGGTCTTGCGCGCCTACCAGGGGAGCGACTCGTTCGCCATCGCTGAAGACCAGGAACGAGAGTTCGTCGCCCTTCAGACACTCTTCCAGTACGACGCGCGAGCCTGCTTCGCCGAGCATCTTGCCGCTGAGCATTTCCGCCGCCACGCTTGCAGCTTCTTCCTTGTTCTTGGCGATGACCACGCCTTTGCCTGCGGCCAGCCCGTCGGCCTTCACCACGACCGGCAGATGAAAATGCCCGAGCGCCGAGCGCACCTGCTCGATCGAATCGCAAATCGCAAAGGGAGCCGTAGGGATGTGGTGCCGCTGGAGGAACTCCTTGGCGAAGCTCTTGCTCGATTCCAATTGCGCGGCGGCTCGTGTAGGACCAAACGCAGGCCATCCACGCCGCGTGAACTCATCCACCACGCCCAGAGTCAGAGGCAGTTCCGGGCCGACCACAGTTAGGTCTGGTTGCAGGCGCGTGGCAAGAGCCGTAATCGAATCCAGGCTCTGCAGGTCTACCGCGACGCATTCTGCGTCATCGGCAATACCGCCATTGCCCGGAGCGCAGTAAAGCTGCGAAATGCGTGGAGACTGTCGCAGCTTCCATACCAGAGCATGCTCGCGCCCGCCGCTTCCTAGGACTAGAACTTTCATAACTGGAGAAAATTAAGGTTAGGGGTTGAGCGGGAACGCTGTCAAACGGCTTCAGCCGGACAGAGTTCAGCGCGACCTGCTTCAACTACGCTCAAACCAGCGAATGTGCAACCGGATGCGACCTGCCAGAATCTCGCCCATCAGACTGCCCGCCCAAAGTTGCTGACGGAACAGTGACACTTGGTTTCAATGCCCCGAATGATACGGATGCCCCTTCAAAATCGTGAACGCCCGATAGACCTGCTCCAGCAAAACAACTCGCGCCAGCTCATGTGCCAGGGTCATCTTCCCGAGCGAGATCGTGTTCTGGGCCGCCGCTCGCGCCGTCTCGCTGAACCCGTCAGCCCCGCCCAAGGCAAATACCAAGGGCAGGGGATTTCGATCCTGATAATTTTCCAGAAACTTCGAGAACTGCTCCGACGAAAATTCCTTGCCTCGCGAATCCATCAGCACCAGCGTCGATTTTGTTCCGCTCTTTGTGCCCGCCGCTCGCCCGCAAGTTTCCAGCAAGGCCGCTTCATCCCGCAGCGCAACGCCCTCCACCTGCACATACCGCGAAATTCGCTTGAGATACTCTTCGGTCAGCGACGCGATCGCTGGCTCCTTCGTCTTCCCGATCCATGCAATCTTGATCTTCACGCAAGAGCCACTCCGTCACTTCTTCCCCGACGCCAACACTACCGACACCCCAAACTCGATCTTCTCTCCATCGGAATACTTCCGCAGCGCCGCATGCACGTCGGCGTGAATCTCGGGCCACTTCTCGGCCGGCACGCGCTCCAGCATCGCACGAAACGGGACCGAGACGGATTGTGCATACTCCCACACTTCTTCCACTCGACCGCGCCATGCCCACGGCAACGTCTTCGTCTCTTCCTCCACAGCGTCGAATCCAGCACCCTGCGAAACCGCCGACAGACTTCCGGACTCTGCATATCGGAAGGGATTCGGTCCATCGGGCTGCAGTAAAGGCCCGCCCACATGCCGGTGAACCACTCCCATCATGCTCTGCCAATACGGCTGATCGAATGAACCCCACGCCAGAAAGCAAGCCCGCGCCCCGGGCCGCAACACACGGCGTAAGTCCCCCAAAGCCAAAATCGGATCTTCGAAGAACATCACGCCGAAACGCGAAGTCGCGAGATCGAAGGTGTTCTGCGGAAAAGGCAAGCTGTGCGCGTCCGCCTGCCGCGTGGTGAAGTTCTTTAACCCGCGAGCCCGGGCGCGTCCTGCGGCAATCTCCAGCAAGTCCGCGCTCAGGTCGAGCGCCGTCACGTGTCCATGCTCGCCCACGCGCATCGCCAAGCTGATGGCCGGTTCTCCTGTCCCGCTGGCCAAATCGAGCACCCGCATTCCCGCCGCTGGCTGCGCATACTCCACCAGCGCATCGGTCACGGGCTGTCCCATCGCGGCCGACTTCGCTTTCCACTTCTGAGACGCCACCAGCCGGTACTGGTTTCCCCAGTCCGGCTTGGACTCCGCCTTCGATGTCATGGGACCCTTCAGATTCGCGATCAAGCTTCAGAAGAAGAACTACGCTTTCGCCTTCTTCTTCTTTCGCGCCGCAACCGGCTTGGGAGCAGTCTTCTTGGGCGCAGCAGCTTTCTTCTTCGGAGCAGCCTTCAGGTCGCCGACCTCTAGCCGCTTCGCCGTCTTCCACAGCCGCTCCAGATCGTAGAACTTCCGCGCCTTCTCCGAGAACACGTGGACCACAAAGTCCACGTAATCCAGCAGCACCCATTCCGCCTGCTTGTAGCCCTCGACGTGCGCCGGACGCAGATCCGCGGCCTTCAGACGCAGTTCCACCTCATCGGCGATGGCCTGCACCTGCCGCGGATTCGTCCCGCTGCACAGCACAAAGTAGTCGGTAAATGCTCCCGACCCTTTTTCCATTTCCAGGATGCTGAGTTCTTCGGCCTTCTTCTCCAGGCAGGCTTGGATGGCGGCGGAAATTTGCTGTTTGAGTTCGCTCTTCTTCATTCGCTCGTTGGTTCTTCAGAAGTCGTCGACGCGCTTTCCATTGTAACCGACCCCGACGAGCCGGCCGGCTCAGCGTCTTGTATCCTGCGGAGCAAGCAATTACTTGCCAGCCTTCTTCGCCTCGGCAGCCGCCCGTTCACGCAGCTTCGCCATCGTGGCCGCGCCGATGAGTCTTTCCGCTTACTGCTCTTTTGCCGCCGTTTCGTCTTCGTCACGTAGTGATTCTGAGCCATCTTTCCTCCAACTCCATTCGGCGGTTCGGGACGCCAGCCCTAATTTTTCCAAGATCAGTGCCCTTCAATAATAACGGGTGAAATGAATTTTCACGAAGCTCGCGGGTTCAAGTTTCAAGACGACCGCGGAGAAGCATAGCACTCGCGTCCTGACCCGGCCGCTCGAAGCCGAAACCGTCGAAAACTCGAAACTCCTACCGGTACAGCCCCATCTTCTTGATGTACTCCGCCACCGGCGCATCCACAAACCGTCCCAACGATTTCCCCGCCGCAGCCGCTTCGCGGATCGCCGTCGCCGATGCCGGTTGCTGCAGATCCGCCAGCAGATGAATGGTTGCTCCCTTCAGCACCAGGTCTCCGGTCGCAGGCTGCTTATGAAACGGACGCGTCACCTCCGCCCGCGGACGCAAACTTTCCGGCAGCGCATTCGCCACGTCCGCCAGCGAATATCCCGGACGGCTTGCCACAATAAACTCGCACTCGCGAAACAGCGCTTCCGCCTGATGCCATTTCGCAATCTCGGCAAACGCATCCATGCCAATCAGCAGGAAAACTTGTCACTGCCCTTGCACGACTGCTTCAGCCGCCGGATCGTGTCGATCGTGTAGTTCGGCTTCTCCTCCCGCTTTCGTCCCGGCGCTGCACCTTCCTCCGGCGCCTCCAGCAGCGAAGGCACGAAACGACTTCTCCGTCCGCGGTTGCCAGCGCCAGCATGGCAAAGCGGTGTACGAATGGCGTCAGCGGCTGCCGCTGCTTGTGCGGTGGAATGTTCGCCGGAACAAAACAGATCCGGCTGCAGTTTGTATTGCTCCAGCGCCGCCCGCGCCAGCGCCAGATGCCCGCGATGCACCGGATCAAACGTCCCGCCAAAGAGTCCAATGTTCATGAGAGTGATGGTTAGCCTCGCCTGCTGGTCCAGATTCCCGCCCGCAGCATGCACGATCCAACACAATACCATTGTCCGGATGGACGCCCCGCATTTGGCAAACGGACACCCCGCCGAATTGTCTCCGTCAAGTAAAAATGTACTCCTGTAACTATCCTGTTTCCCATTCTGGAACTAGGATGGTTGACATGCGAGTAACCCTCCCCCTACTCCGCATCCCGCCCGCACGTGCCCCGATTCTGCGGTACGGAGTCGCAGTGCTCAGCACAGCACTGGCATTGATTCCCACGATTCTGCTCGCGGATGTCTCCGAAAGCCGTCTCGCCCTGTTCGGCGTCGCCGTCATGGTCAGCGCCTGGTATGGCGGCTGGAAGCCCGGAGTCGTCGCCACCGCGTTCGCCCTCACCGTCTGCGCCTACTTCTCGCTCGCCGGACAGCACACTCCCGATCAGTTGCGAACCGCGCTCGTCCGCCTCTCCCTCTTCTTCTTCATCGCCATGCTGATCTGCTGGCTCAACGCGGCCTTGCGCGCCGCGCAGGAAGACCTGCGCCGCTCCGAGCTCAACTTCCGCTCTCTCGTGACCAACGCGCCCTACGGCATCTGCCGCTGCGATTCCACCGGCAAAATCCTCGACGTCAATCCCGCGTTCCTCGAACTGCTCGGCCACTCCTCCCCCGACGAATTGGTCGGCCAGCCACATCTTTGGCCTCTATGCCGACAACGACCAGTGGTTCGATCTCGCCGACTTCCTGCGCTCGGCTGCTCCCTTCAAAGGACTAACCGCGGAATGGAAGCGCAAGAACAACACGACCACCGTAGTCCGCGTTTCCGGCCGCTCCGTCACTCAACGGCGGAGAAGGTATCGTCTTCGAACTCTTCGCCGAGGACGTCACCGAGCGCCGCGCCCTCGAACAGCAACTGCGCCAGTCGCAGAAGATGGAAGCCGTCGGCCGTCTCGCCGGAGGCATCGCTCACGATTTCAACAATCTTCTGATGGTGATTCTGGGTTACTCGGAATTCCTGCTCGAACGCCTCGGAGCCGAGCCTCACCTGCGCGGCCCTGCCCAGGAAATCTCGAGCGCCGCCGAACGCGCCTCGTCGTTGACCCGCCAGCTGCTCGCCTTCAGCCGCAAGCAGATGCTCGCTCCCCGCATCGTCAACCTCAACGACGTCACCACCGAAAACATCAAAATGCTGACGCGCATGATCGGCGAAGACATCGACCTCGTGATGGTCCCCGGCCCCGAATCTGTGGCCGGTACGCGCCGACGCCGGGCAGATCGACCAGGTCATCATGAATCTCGCCGTCAACGCCCGCGACGCCATGCCCTCCGGCGGCAAGCTCACCATCGAAACTTCCAACATCACGCTCGATGAGGAGTACGCCCGCTACCATGCTCCGCTGCGTCCCGGCGACTACGTCATGATCTGCATCAGCGACACCGGCGCCGGCATGGACACCGACACGCAATCGCACATCTTCGAACCTTTCTTTACCACCAAGGGAACGAAAGGCACCGGACTCGGCCTCTCGACCGTCTACGGCATCGTCAAGCAGAGCGGCGGATACATCTGGGTCTACAGCGAAGTCGGCAAGGGAACCACGTTCAAGATCTATCTGCCGCGCGTGGCTTCCTCGGGCGAACCCGCCACTCACGTCGTCGCCGCACCCATCGAGTACCGCAAAGTCGAACCCGGTACCGAGACCATCCTGCTCGTCGAAGACGAGGCCAACCTGCGCTACCTTGCCCGCCAGTACCTCGAGAAGCAGGGATACAAAGTGATCGAGGCCGCCGACGGCGCCGTCGCCATGCAGATCGCCGTAGCGCATGAAGCGATCATCCACCTGCTGCTCACTGACGTGATCATGCCCGGCATGAACGGGCGCGAACTGGCGCAGCGCATCTCCGAAATTCGTCCCAACGTGAAAATTCTCTACATGTCCGGTTACACCGAAAATGTGATCGGACACAACGGCATGCTGGATAACGGCGTAAGCCTGCTCCAGAAGCCCTTTAACCTTCGCGACCTGAAAAGCAAGGTGCGCGAAGTGCTTGACGCAACGCCAACTCCCCCGGAGGTCGCTATGTCCACGCAATCCGCTGAACCACTCCGCTCAGTGCGGGCCAGGGAAATTGCTCCCAACCGCGCGCAACGTTTCCAACTTCATTTGCCTCTGCGCTACCGCCGTCTCGGCGAGAAAGACTGGCACGTAGGCACAACCGAAAATATCAGCCGGTCGGGAATGCTCTTCCAGGCCGACGAAGTTCTGCAGCCCAACGCTCAACTGGAAATCAACCTCGTCCTGCCGCAGGAGATCGCCGGACTCTCCGCCACCGAAGTCGTCTGCCGCGGAGAAGTTGTCCGCACCGTTGAGCAAAAAGGACCAGCCGTGAGTCCCGCCCTGGCCGCGCGGATTCTGCAATACCACTTTCAGCACGGCCCACTTCCGAGGGCGTAAACTGATTCCAGGGTTCTGTGAGCTTCGTTTGGGGAAAGGCGGCCTCGCAAAGGCCGCCTTTTGACTTGTAACTTGTGGGGACGGGTCCTTGGCCCGTCCAGGCACAGCAAAGCTCGGCTCGCATTTCCGCCCTTCTTACTTTTGCGCCGCCGCTGTTTCGTAGCGCCGGCGTCCTGCCGGCTGTCGCGAGAGCCTGCCCCGAGCTCGCCGAAGGGGCACCTTGCTCGCGCACGCTGCGTTCTACCCCGGCCGCGTTTGCCGGGGCAGATACGGGGCGAAATAAACCTCCGGGCGCATCCCTGTTACTTCTGCCAGTAGTGCCAAAATTCCCGATACGTAGGATGTAGCCGACGGCGTACGCGCCAAGGAGATATACCCCAAAATGCCTGTTACCCTGATCGAACAACAGCCGGAAAGCCAGCTGACCTCCAGCCCCGACGAGGCCCGCGCCATCGCCAAGGAAGCCTATATCTACGGATTCCCGATGGTGGACAGCTACCGCATTCAATATGCCTATTTCGTAGATCCTAAAAGTCCCGAATTCAAAGCGCCTTGGAACCAGCTCCGCAACATCCCCCGTGTCTACACGCCAGAGGATAAGGCCGTGCAGACCCCCAACTCGGATACGCCCTACTCCATGATCGGCATGGACTTACGCGCCGAACCCATCATACTGACTGTGCCGCCCATCGAAAAGGAGCGCTATTTCAGCATCCAGCTCATTGACCTCTACACCTTCAACTTCGACTACATCGGTAGCCGGGCTACGGGCAATGATGGCGGCAACTTCCTGATCGCAGGTCCGAACTGGAAAGGCGAGACTCCCAAAGGTGTAGTGAAAGTGATTCGCTCCGAGACCGAGTTGGCGCTAGGCGCCTATCGCACGCAACTGTTCAACCCGGCCGACCTCGACAATGTGAAGAAGGTGCAGGCCGGCTACAAAGCGCAAACGCTGTCGGCGTTTCTCGGACAACCTGCACCGCAGGCCGCGCCAGCCATTCACTTTGTGAAGCCGCTCCCGCCCGCTGCGGAGAAGACCTCGCCCGAGTTCTTTAACATTCTGAACTTCATCCTGGGATTCTGCCCACCCCACCCGTCCGAGAAGGATCTGAGGGTGCGATTCGCGAAAATCGGCGTCGTTGCCGGCAAGACATTCGATGCCAGCAGCCTCTCTCCCGCAATGAAGACAGCCTTCGAGCAGGGGATTGCGGATGCGTGGGCCGAATTCATGGGTTTGAAGAAACGAGTCGACGAGGGGCAGGTGACTTCTGGAGAGGTCTTCGGGACGCGGGAATATCTCAAGAACAACTACCTTTACCGCATGGGCGCTGCCGTGGTTGGAATCTTTGGGAATTCCAAGCAGGAAGCGATGTATCCCTTTTACAGTGTCGACTCCGACGCACAGAAGCTGAACGGTGCCAACCATTACACACTGCGTTTTGCGCCAGGCCAGTTACCTCCCGTCAACGGGTTCTGGTCTGTAACCATGTATGAACTGCCAGCGAGCTTGCTGGTTTCCAATCCGATCAATCGCTACCTGCTCAACTCGCCGATGCTGCCGCAGTTCAAGCGCGACGCTGACGGCGGACTGACGCTGTTGATCCAGGACGAAAACCCGGGCGCAGAGAAGGAGAACAATTGGCTCCCGGCGCCGCAAGGGCCGTTCTTCATGGCGATGCGCCTTTATTGGCCAAAGGACGAGGCTCTGACCGGCAAGTGGACCGCGCCTCCGGTGAAGCAGATGATGTGAAGTTTATTCGGTACCTCGGGCGGCCCGTCCTTGATTTTGGTGTGCATCGTTTAACCCGATGGGCAGCGATGCAGCCTGTAACACGATCGTTATCCACGCTAGTCTCCCGTGCCCATCAGCGTGACGGGCACGGGGCTGGCCCCTGGTTGGCTCTGCTGAGTGAAGTAAAACGAGGCGACTCGCGTACCAGTCTGTTTCGGGCTAAAAGTCACCGTCGCCGTACAGCTTGCCCCTGGCTGCAGAGCCTGTGCAGTGCAAGTGTTGGTCTGCGAGAAATCCCTCCAATTCGCTCCGTCGATGGAAATGCTTCTAAATCGCACTGCGACGCTTCCCACATTCGTCACAGTGACAACCTGCGGCCCGCTCGTGGTGCCAACCTTCTGCTTGCCAAAATTCAGGCTGCCCGGTGAGAGTTCGATGCCCGTTCCTGTGCCGAGCAACTCGACAAACTGCGGCTGCCCCGAGGCGCTGTCGACCAGGGTGACTGTCCCAGTGAGTTTGCCCGTGATCGTCGGTTGAAACCACGCGCTGATCGTACACGCGGCGCTCGCTGCAAGGGACGTTCTGCACGTGTTCTTTTCCTTAAACGGTCCCGACGCTTTGATCGAACTGATCGACAGCGGAGCTGTCCCGCTGTTCGTCAGCGTCACCGTCTGAGCTGTGCTGCTCGTATGGATGAGCTGTGCCGGGAACTTAAGCGGTGCGGTCCGAGAAAAGCTCACCACGCCGGTGTTGAGCATCGTAATTGCGCCGAAGTAGAACGAGCGCATCACGAAGTCGGGAAGGTGATCGTTGTTCAAATCACCCACTATCGTATAGCCCCCATATCCCGAATCAAAGAACTGCGCCGGTTGCAGGCTGCCATCTCCGTTGCCCCAGAAAACATCCACGCCCGATCCGGCTTCAATTGCGACATCGAGCTTGCCGTCACGGTTCAGATCAGCGACCTGCACGTCCATGCCGCTAGCGTCTGTCGTGCCATAGATCACCGGTGGTTGCAGCGTACCGTCTCCATTCCCCATAAAGACGCCGACGCCGTCGAGATAGTAACCTAAAACCGCGTCCATTTTGCCGTCGCCGTTGAGATCGGCCGCAGCCACGCTCAAAGGGCGGAATTCAGTCGAGGCGGTAATAGAATTTTGTAGTGTCCCGTCGCCGTTGCCCAGCAACACCCCTATCCCGTAACCTGACGCAAAATCTCCTGTCGCTAGCACATCGAGCTTATGATCGTTGTTGAAATCGGCAACCGTCAGCCCGACTACCTGGACAAGAGAATTGTTGTCGCTCGGCGTCTTGAACGTACCATCGCCCTTTCCCAAAAGCACGCTGATGTAGGGACTGTCCCATACGACGATATCGGCCTTGCCATCTCCATTGAAGTCGCCCACGACGATGAACGCGTTGGGGCTTGTCGTGTTTGAGGTGATTGGCGCCCTGAATGTCCCGTCCCCATTGCCCAAATAGACGCTCACCGTGCTGGGATTTAAATCTTCATCTGCGACGACGACGTCGAGATTCCCATCGCCGTTGAAATCCGCCACCGCCAGAGAATAGGCGAGCTGCGTGGAGTACGTCACCGCATTCTGAAACGTCCCATCGCCGTTGCCGAGCGCCACCGCGAACCCTCCAGCTGCCATCATCACGACGTCGAGTTTGCCGTCGTTATTAAAATCGCCAGTAGCGATCGAATCCCCCCCTTCCGGGAAGGGATCGGCCGCCCGAGTTTCAAACTGCGCCCATGCTGGTATGCAAGTGGACGAGATACAAAGCAGGGCTGCGACAACCGGGAAGAAGCGACGAAGCGAAAACAACCCCGAGAGATTCATGACCAACTCCATTTTCCTGCCGGTAGGGGGAACCGCAGACTCCGCGGAGCTTACCACGGATTCGTGGCATGGTCGCCCGCCCTTGATTATCGTGTGCATCGTTTCCACCGCGGGTGCCCCATCCTAGCCGCGCCTTTTGCGGCTAGGGTGGGCAGCGATGCAGCCTATAGCGCTGGGCTTTCCCGCAGCGATCATCCGAAGCGCAACGCGACAAGAACGAAGCTGGCGGCTAGAGTTTTCCACAGTTTTCCACAGCAGAAAGCGTATTCCTTGTGACGTACAACCTTGACCGAGGATGTAGAAAGCGCACAATGATCAAGTGCGCGAGAATTTCCCCCCACTCGGCTGGCTCAGAACCGGCTCTGGCATCCCGCCGCCCGGATTCGACCAGGAATCTCTCGTCGCGGGAAGCCATCGCTATAAGTCCTTATGCTGGAATATTTTGCGGCAAGAATTCCCAACCTCGCAAACGCAACTCCAATAAATCCAATATTTTACGAGGATCAACCCGGATCAGCGGTCCAAAACCATCCGCTAACTCCTTATTCCATAATATTTTACGTGTAAGTCCTTCCGGCTCAAGATTTTGCCGGGACAGCCGCCGATCGGTCGGGTCTAACCTCAATGAATTGAATATTTTACAAAAACACGACGAAAAAAACCGGCAGGTCGATCCCCTACTGCTTCTCCTCAACCGCGCTCATCTCGCGCTCTCGGAACCTTTGGACTTCGTCGGCCATCGCCCACTTCAGCTCCTCGATCCCTTTGCCGGTCACGGCGGAGATCTCGTAGAGCTTCAGCTTATGTTTCTTGCAATACTTTTTCAGCGCGGCCAGCTTGTCTTTGTTCACGACATCGATCTTCGACGCGGCCATGATCATCGGTTTGTCTTGGAGATGGGCCCCGAAGCTCCACAGTTCGGCGAGGATCACTTCAACGTCCTTGGTGACATCCGGGCGTCCGCTCGAATCGGACACGTCCACCAGGTGCACCAGCAGGCGCGTGCGCTCGATGTGCCGCAGGAACTGCGTGCCCAGTCCGGCGCCGGTGTGCGCGCCCTCGATCAATCCGGGAATGTCGGCGACCACGAAGCTGACTTCGTTCTTGGCATCGCCCACCGCAACCACGCCAAGGTTGGGTTCGAGCGTAGTGAACGGATAGTCCGCAATCTTCGGACGTGCCGCCGATATGCGCGAGATCAGCGTCGACTTGCCTACATTCGGATATCCCACGAGCCCCACGTCGGCCAGCAGCTTCAGCTCGAGCCGGTAGACATGCTCCTCGCCCGGACGCCCCTCTTCATGCTCGCGCGGCGCCTGATGCACCGAGGTGGCAAAGCGCGCATTGCCGCGCCCACCGCGGCCTCCACGGGCAATCACGAAACTCTGATCGGGTTCCGTGAACTCGAAAAGCTTGTCGCCTGTCTCGTCGTCGAACACGATCGTCCCGACCGGAACTTTCAGGACGATGCCTTCGCCGTCGCGTCCGGTTTTGTTCGAGCCTTCCCCGTGACGTCCGCGCTGCGCGGTGTGCTCGGGATTGAAGCGGAAGTGCACGAGCGTGTTGTGGCGCTCGCTGGACTCCATCACGATGTCGCCGCCCTTGCCTCCGTCGCCGCCCGAAGGTCCGCCACGGGGGACGAACTTCTCCCGCCGGAACGCCATGCAGCCGTTGCCGCCGTCGCCGGCCTTGACCTTAATCTTTGCCTCATCAATAAACATGCGTATGCCCGCTACCGATCGTTGCGATCAGTCCTTAACTATCATCGCGGAAGTTGGTGGGGATGTCTAACCGGGAGACCGAATGACGCTGCCTAGCGGCCTTCGAGCACGACTTTCTTCAACCCGGGCAGCCAGCCGCTCTGAAATTCGGGATGGATGGACTGTGCCGCGTCCAGAGCCTTTTGGAAGGCCCGGCGAGATTCGTCGGGCCGCTGCAAGCGCCGCAACACGTCGCCCAGTTCCGCCTCGGCTTGCACCGATCGCGGAGCGAGGGCGACCGCTGCCTGCGCCTCCGAGAGCGCCTCGTCCAGATGATTAGCCGCCACCGCCAGTTGCGCGCGCGTGACATGGTTCAGCGCGGAGGCCAGTGGAATGTCGAAGTGTCCGTCGAAGACAAACAGTCCGTCTTCGATCACGGCAGTGGGCTGAGTGTGCTGGAACTGGTCGTAGGGGTTCAGCTGGTCCGGACCGAACTCGTAGCCTGAGAGCACGCCCGCACTGATGAGCACCGGGCCATCGACGCTCGCCGGGACATCGATCGACGGCTGCAGCCAGACCGACGCAATCGTCGTGAGCGGCTTGCATGGCACACCGTAATAGGCGGGATCGACCACCACCTGGGCGAAGTACGCGAACCAGCAGTTCTTCACTTGCCGTCCGTCGAGATACTTCTTCGTCGCCCAGAGTTGCTGTCCCCAGTCGGCATTCGAGTCGCTCAGGTACTTGTAGGTCTGCGAAGGCCCGCCCCAGAGCTCGTTCGAGTACGCCAGGTAGACGGGATACGTCCGTACCGACGAGACGACATTCCACAACAACAAGATGGCAATGACATACGCCCAGCGCCGCTGACGACGAATCAGTTGCCATGCGCCCCACGCGGCCAGGATCATCAGAAAGGGATAGACCGGCAGGATGTGGCGAACGCCAATGTTCATGCCCGATCCCATCGCCACGAGGAAGTAGATGGCCGCCGGAATAATCAGGAAGAGCAACTCCCGCCATTCGTCGTCTCTCGCGTGGTCTGTACGCGATCGTGCGAGCGACAGCGGGAGCAGCGCCAGCAGGATGAGCAGTCCCAACGTCGTCTTGATGGCAAAGGCCACGGGGAAGTACGTCCATATCCCGTGGGGATACACCGTGCCCAGCAAGTACGTGTGACTGAAGTCGGCGGTGAAGCCCACGTCGGCCAGCCCGTACAGGTAAGATTGCGGCAACAGACGCCAGCGCGCGGCAGTCTGGATCATTCTGGCCTGCACGGGATTCTTGAGGCGCGCGGCGTACTCGACGACGCGCGTGCTGGCATCCTCTCCCGCCTTCGGATGGAGACGGAATCCGTAGAACGACCACAAGACTGCAACGGCAATGACGCCAACGACCACGAGCGCGCCCAGCAGGCGAAACGCATACTTCGACCTGCCCTCTCGAACCTCAGACGAAGCATTCCGTCGAGCCACTTCGCACACGGCCAGCACGAATAGAATCGGAGGAATCAGAATCGCCGAGTGCTTTGTAGCCAGTCCCAAACCTGCAGCCAGTCCGGTCAGCACCAACCGGGCCGTCGTCGGCTTCTTCACATAGCGATAGAACGCATAGATCGAAGCCAACAGAAAACAGGACAGGCCAACATCGGTCGTGACGACTGCGCCGTGCGCAAGGATGGTAGGTTCAAACACGAACATAGAGAGGGCGATGAAGGCGGGTACATCGCCAAACATTTCTCTCGCGACTGCAAAGACAAGCAAGGCAAGCAGCAAGGTCAGAAACGCGGCCGCCATGCGCGTGCGGAACAGAATCGTCGCCGCGTCGTTGGAATATACGAACGGCGTTGCGGTGAGGAAGTCTTCTTCCTTCGAAAACATTCCCGGATGTTCGGGGACTTTCAAGGGAAAGCGCAGCAGAGGCAGCGTCGCCAGCAGTTTGACCAGCGGAGGATGCTCGGGATTGTCTCCGAAGTCGGCATGGATCCAGTAGTTGTAGCCGGCGAAGATGTGGCAGGCTTCATCCCATGTCTGGGACTCGCGGCGCGCGGAAAGCGCGAGCTCAAGAGCAAGAACAAGGAGCAGGCAGATCACGCCCACTACCCGTCGGCCGCGCGAAAAATTGTGGGAGGGGACGATCATCTGAACGGGGCAGTGTACTCGTCACACCGCCCGCTGTCTATGATCCTGGACGTCACGGGTCGCGGCCATGGAGGATCAGCGACCGATACGGGAAATCGCTCTACTCTACTTCGACAGGTTCGACCATCACGAACTTGCCCATCGATCCCTTGTTCAGGAACTTGATACGGCCGGTGATCTTGGCGAAGAGGGTGTCATCTTTGCCGCGGCCGACGTTCAAGCCCGGCTTCACGCGGGTGCCGCGCTGCCGAACGATGATGGTGCCGCCGGGGACGAGTTGTCCGCCGAATGCCTTGAAGCCAAGCCGCTGCGCGTTGGAATCGCGGCCGTTGCGTGATGTTCCTTGCCCTTTTTTATGTGCCATAAGACTGTTCTCAGTTCTCGCTTGTCAGTTCTCAGTTAAAACATGGACGGACGAATGCGCCCGTCCCACGTGATTATTTCTTCTTCGAAGGCGACTTTTTCGCGGCCTTCTTGGGAGCGGACTTCTTCTTGGCCGAGGTCTTCTTCGCCTTGGCGTGGACTTCGGGCGCTTCTTCTTCCGCTGGCTTCACTTTCTTCGGCTTCGCTTCTTTCTTGGGCAGTTCCGGAGCCTTGAAGCTCTGGCCGCCGAAAGCGATTTCCGAGATGCGCACAGCGGTGTAAGCCTGGCGGTGTCCGCGAAGTTTCTTGTACTGCTTTTTGCGTTTGTAGTGGAAGACCAGAATCTTCGCGCCGCGGCCTTCTTCGACGACCTGGCCGGTTACGCGTGCATCGGATTGTTGTCCGACCTGACCCTCTTCGCCGGACACTGCCAGCACGGGGAACTCAACCACACCGTCGGTGCCGGTGCCAATTTTCTCGACTCGAATCACATCTCCGGGCGCCACCCGGTACTGCTTTCCACCGGCGCGGATAACCGCGTACATACGTCTGCCTCCGTCAAATGTCGTTGAAATTCAGCCCGTAAACTGGAACTTACAAACCGGACCCAGGGCGCACACGGGCGCAACCAAGGGGCGTGCTGACTTTCCTGTGCTTGCTGTGTTTTCCGCCACGGCGCTTCAGCAGCCAAGGCAGGCGTCCCCAGAACGGGTCGGCGAGTACAGGCAAAC
Organism: uncultured Acidobacteriaceae bacterium; assembly: GCA_963788555.1. Taxonomy (GTDB): domain Bacteria; phylum Acidobacteriota; class Terriglobia; order Terriglobales; family Acidobacteriaceae; genus Sulfotelmatobacter. The sequence continues at coordinate 120,004 of CAWBHM010000016.1, forward strand.
TCCATTATTCTAACGTGCGTCTGTGGAAATCGGTCAAACACAAAGCCTCGCAGATACTAGTTGGTGCGCGAACCCGATGTTTGCGCCTCAGTCGGCGGGCCAACGCCCACACCATCGAACTTAGGACCAATACCAAACCGCCGAGAAGAACCAAGCGTGGCCAATCAGGAAGAGTGGGCCCATCGGACAAGGGATAAGGATCATAGGAATTGATTTCCGACCATGCGACGGTCCAGCCTACGCTGCCCACAATCGCGGCAGCTCCAAACATACCCAATCGCAGAGGGCTCCACTTTAGTTCCATGTGGCTTCATGATGGCACACGTGAAGGTCTTCGCTATAGCTATTCGGCAATCGCGGAAACGAGAGTCACTCTTCAAGTTTGTTGTTTCCTGTTCTCTGTGCGAGAATTCCGCCCGGATTCTCTGGAGGAGAACCGATGATGAAGCGCTTTCTGACCGTTTCGCTGTGCCTGCTCGCCCTGACGCTATCCGGCTTCGCGCAAACGAAGAAGTCGACAATGAAGAAGTCCACTGCGGGGCCCACTCCCGACAAAGCCTATCTGCAGAAGATCTGGGACGGCTGGTCTACGCTCGATCCAGCCAACGTCGCCAAGTTTTACGCGACGGGCCCGCATACATTCTTTGACATCGCGCCGCTGAAATACAGCAGCTGGGACGAGTACGAGAAGGGCGTCAAGGGTGTGCTCGCCGGGTATAAGAGCGCGAAGTTCACTGTGAACGACGATGCTGACGTCCATTCGCAAGGCGATCTGGTGTGGGCCACAGCCACGGTGCACGAAGAAATGACCACCAAAGCGGGGAAGGTTGAGATGGGAAATTTCCGTTGGACGGCCATCTTTGAAAATGTCGATGGCAAGTGGCTCACTGTTCACGAGCATGTTTCTGCGCCGCTGCAGTGAAAAGATTTGGCCACGGATCTGCACGGATTTTCACGGATCAAGGCCAAATCTTTAGACTTCATCCGTGACGATCTGTGAAATCCGTGGCTGATTTCTGTTCAGTACGACTTCCAGAAGAAGTAGACGGTCATGCCGGCACCGACCAGCACGACAAAGATCCGAATCCATTTTTGCGGCATCTTCATGGCATAGTGCGCTCCCAGATATCCGCCAACAATTCCGCCGACGATCATGATGACACCGTGCTTCCAGTACACGGCGCGCGCCACCATGAAAGTCACAACGGCAACGCCGTTGATGACAAATCCCAAGACGCTTTTGAGCGCGTTCATGGCGTGAATGTCGGTCATGCCAAGCGTGGCTAGCATGGCGAGCATCACGATGCCCATGCCGCCGCCGAAGTAGCCTCCATAGACCGCGACGCAGAGCTGAAAGAGAGTTGTTCCCGCAAGGGCCGCGGTCGAAGCTTCATGTTCAATCACGGACTTGCGGCCGCCCGCTAGTTTCTTGCCGAAGGCGAAAAGCAAGGTTGCTCCCAGCGTGAGCCAGGGCAACACTCGCATGAAGGTGTGTGCCGGCGTTTTCAACAGCAGAAATGCTCCGGCCAGTCCGCCGACCAGGCTCGCGACGAGCAGCGGAATCATGACGCGGCGCGGAACATCGAGCCGATTGCGATACGCTCCGCCGCTGGCTGCGGCTGCGGTCCACAGCGCGATTGTGTTGGTGGCGTTGGCGGGAATCGGAGGCACACCCGTGAACAGCAGCGCGGGGAAAGCGATGAAGCTGCCTCCTCCGGCCACGGAGTTCAGGGCACCGCCGAGCGCACCGGCGACAAAGAGAAAGACGATGGTCTCGAGAGTCAAGCAGTAGGTGTACCAGAAACCGCGCCGTGCCGCCAAATACATAACCTTTTGCGATCTGCGCCGTCTGAACGGTGAGCAATCCCCATGACAAAGCTGTTTAGCGTGCTGCTTCTATTCCTGGTCGCTGGTCTCGCAACTCTTTCACAGCAGTCACCTGCGCAAACGCCGCCGAACCCATGCACCGCCGCACAACAGAAGCAACTGGACTTCTGGCTGGGAGAGTGGGAGGCGACCTGGCCCGCGCAGAACGGCAGCCCGGCAGGCCATGGCACGAACAGCATCACGCGCGTGCTCGATGGCTGCGTCGTGCAGGAGAATTTTTCGGGCGCTCCGCCTTTTCGTGGAACGAGCCTCTCCATTTTCGACGTGAAAGCTGGCAAGTGGAAACAGACCTGGGTCGATAACCAGGGCGCTTATCTCGATTTCACCGGGGAGCTCAAAGACGGCCAGATGATTTTGCAGCGCGAAGCTACGGGTCCCAATGGAGCAAAATTCCTGCAACGCATGGTCTGGAAGAACATTGCCCCCAATGAATTCGATTGGAGCTGGGAAGCCTCGCATGATGACGGCAAAACGTGGCAAGTGCAGTGGCCCATCCACTACAAGCGCAAAGGTTAGTTCTGCCACCGTAAGACTCAGATTACCTTTGTAATCCCAGGTAAATTGCGCCTTCTTGCAGAAACATCCACGCTGCGGCAGGGTTAGTATCCAGAGACAACGTGGGGGCATTTCCTATGCATAATCGAATCGCAATCGTCATCACCATCCTTGCCAGCCTGATGTGCAGCATTGTGTGGGGACAGACGCCCAGCGCGTCCTCCAGTGGGGCGCAGTCTGGCAGCCAGTCGTCGATGCCGGGCATGGATATGTCAGGGGCATCGGGTCACGACATGTCGAAGATGCAAATGAAAGATATGCCGATGGGACCCGACAAAGACGACAGCGAGGCCAGTGCGCACGTGATGCACTCGATGGAAGGACACATGGACATGGGCCCGCACATGAAGATGACTGCGCTGCGGCAGTCCAAGCCCGGCGATTCCGCACGCGCGCAACAGATCGCGGAGCAGGCCCGTAAAGCGTCAGAGAAATTTACCGATTATCATGCCGCGCTGGCCGACGGTTACAAGATCTTCCATCCGGAAGTCCCGCAGAAGATGTATCACTTCACCAACTACGGATACGCGATGGAAGCGGCGTTCCACTTCAATCCGGAACATCCGACGTCGCTGCTTTACGAGAAACATGGCGACGATTACAAGTTGATCGGAGCGATGTACACGGCTCCCAAGCGTTTCACAGAAGATCAACTGGACGAACGCGTCCCACTCAGCGTGGCGCAGTGGCACGAGCATGTGAACTTCTGCGCGCCACCGGCAGACAAGAGAAAAGAAATGTTGGGGACGCATCCGCAGTTTGGGCTGCGCGGATCGATTACAACGCAGGAAGCGTGCGACGCAGCGGGCGGAACGTTTCATCCGGTGATCTTCAACTGGATGGTGCACGTTTATCCGTTTGAGAAGGATCAGGCAAACGTTTGGTCGGTGGAACGGCAGCACGGCGATGCTGACTGATCGCCCCTTCGACTTCGTTCCGAAGACTCTTTCGCGCGTGAAGGATTTGCAGAGTCGGAAACGGCGACGCCCAGTCCAGATCTCAATTCCGGCAATGTGTGCACCCTGACTTCTGTTTCGTGGGTAGAGTTCGCCCGCGCCACATACGTGGTCTCACAAAACACACACCTGCTGTTCCCATTTCTTCACAATGAATTACGTCGATCGCTGCTACCGGAAGGGCGCGCCCAGCGTCCAAGAAAGTACGACGAGATTACAAATCCTGGGGAACTTTGAAGACGTCGAATGCGTAGTTCCTCACAGTGGGTAAAAGACTGGCGCAGAGGTGACGCTGGTCAGAATTGATTCGATATCTTTCGCGGGGTCTGGGGATTCTCTCACACTCGGTTTGGCGGCCCAGGTGAGAAAACCCCCTAGCGGCAGAACAAGCTTGTGACTTGTCTGTTGTACCCCGGCGTGCAGCATTTTAGGCCATTCGCGGGGAAACACAAGTGTTTTCTCGCACTGGTCGCGGACCGGGCCGCCCCAGCCGATTCCCGACGTAACTTCGGGAAAGAAAAAAGGAGCAGCTATGAAGTTCGCGACAGTTTCGAAGAGTCTGGTGATGGGGTTGGCTCTGCTGCTGGCCTCCAGCGCATTCGCAGCGACGAAAGCCAGCTTGAGCTTGCAGAGTCCTGTAACCATCAACGGCGCTAAACTGAAACCCGGCGATTACAGGCTCGAGTGGGACGGGAGCGGTCCTAACGTGGAAGTCAGCATCAAGCAAGGTAAAACCGTGGTGGCGAAAGTACCCGCGAAAGTAGTGGACTTGAACTCGCCCTCGCAGAATAACGCAGCCGTGGTGAAGCATAATGACGACGGAACCAGTTCTCTGGCGGGAGCGCGCTTTGAGGGCAAGAAGTTCGCCCTAGAGATCGGCGACTCGGGTGAGGGAATGCAGGCGGGATCGAGCAAGTAACGGGTGCAGGAAGATCACAGAATAAGAAAGGGGAGCACGGGAATGCTCCCCTTTTCCGTCGATCGTTGTTTAGTTCGGCGAAGCTAACACATCATCGTAATAACTGATCACCGCCCTTTTCGGCGGCTCCTTCAATCCTTTCAAAGGAATCTTCTGGTCGAACGTACTGTTGCCGATGAGTCGGGCTCGGCCCAGAAAGAACATGCCATTCGGCAGTTCCAGATAGATGGGCACGAGCATGCGGAATCTGTCGTTCACGTTCGATTGCGTCATCTTGACGCTCATCACGACATCCCCGTCGGCTCCTTTATCGAAGGTTGCGTTCATGGTGTACGAAGGCAACTGGGTGCCGTAGACATATTCGCTGAAGAACCAGTCCATCTTGCGGTTGCCGTCCAAGTCCATCTCGGGAGTCATGTGTTTCTCGACGATTGCCTTGAAATCTTCCGTGCTGGCGGATTTTCCGCGGTAGGTATTGACGAAATCCTGCATCGTTTCCTTGAATCGCTGATCGTGGGTACGGTTATCCTGCATCATCATGCGAAGCATGTGTAGGATGTATGCCCCCTTGGGATAGATCAGCCTGCGGGTCGTGTCGAATCCGGTGCGAGAGTTGCTGGTGCGGTATCCCATGGTCAGAGGCCCAGCATCGATGGCGCGGAAGCCCTGGGCGTCGCGCTCGAGAAGAAGTTCCCGCTCGTCGTTCCAGAAGGTGATGAACTTTTTCGGATTCTTCTCAATCAAGGTCAGATACAGCGAGGCGGACATGTCGGCGAAGCCCTCGCTCATCCACTGGTCGCGGTATGAACTGAATCCCACCGTGTGCCCCCACCACTGGTGTGCTACTTCGTGGGGAGTGACAACCTTCCAATAACCAAGATCGCGAAAATCCAGGCTGAGTTGGTGCCTTACCGTTGTATCGAAGTAGTAGCAAATCGGAATCCACACCAGACCCGGCCAGGATTGTCCGAAGTTACAGGCGGTCTGCTGTGTCACTTCCAGATGCTTAAAGAGCGAGGGACCGAAATAGTCGGAGTAGAGCTGTACCGCAAGTTCGCCTTCCGCGAGCGCTTTCTTATTCAGTTGAGTCGTGTCCATGGAACCGAGCGCCACTTCATAATGGGGGGAGAACCGCTCCGCTGGAGAGCCTTCGTTGCTGGTCACATTCTTCAAATTGTTGACCCAGTCCGGCGGTTCCTGATTCGCGAACGAACGCACCTCGTACTCCGGCTTGGTCAACTTGGCTTCTTCAACCTTGAACCTGCCGAAGCTGAACCCGGCGACCTCCTGGGGCTCTTCGCTTTTCCACACTGACACGTTTTGCGCAGCGTCGCTTTCGTCCTTGATGAGCACTCCCGTCGCCGCCATCTTCATCCCTTTGGGAATGCGGAATGTCATATCGTAATCGGCATAGGCACCAAAGGGAGAGCCCGGATTGCTGGGATACCAATTCTCGCGTGCAATGGGAAAGTAGTTGCCTCCTCCTTCATTGCTAACTGCGTCCTTGCCGTCGTATACCGTCGTGATCGAGAACTTTTGCCCGGCGGCCATTGGTTCCGGGAGAATTACGAAGAACTGGAAGTCGTTATTCTTGTCTTCCTGAATGAAGGCGAGTTGTCGGCCGTTGTCGCCGGTCACGCTCCGTACACGCAAGGTCCGGTAGAGATTGAACGGCGCGACTCGGAGGCCGTTGACTCGAGACACAAACGTCGTGGTGGCCTTGCCGTCCACATGTCCACTCTTCTCGATGGTTGTGTCGAGTTGCTGGTGGCTGATCTCAAGCACCGCGTTCCTCTGCGTACCGCTCGCTTCGCCGTTCTTGTATTCGAGCGGGAGATGGAAAGACGCCCAGTAGCCAAAGTTGTTATCGTCATAGGTCATGAGAACAATTTCTTCGGGGCTCAGGGGTACGGCTACTGGAGTATCTCGAACTAGCTGTTCAGCGAACTCCGGCACTCCATGCGGATCCACTGCATACAGCATCTTCTCGTTGTAATGCTGGCCATGGATGAAGGCGACGAATAGGCCGCTCTCGTTTCCGAGCACGTCTTGCAGGATTCGAGCTTCGAGGTTGTAGCGGAGAAGGTGGCGGGTTGCGTGCTGGCTATCTTTCAACAGTCCTGCGTCGCAGGTGCCGGTTGCAGGGGTACCTAACCTTTTGAAGTCATCGTAGGTGGAGTCTGTAAACCGAAGCACAAGATGAGCGAACCTCTCGCTGAACTCGGACTCTTTGGTCAGAAGATTCAGGCTTTTCCGCTCAGCCTCGATGGGCGGATCGAGCACAAAGGTGCCCTCGCCAGTAAAGACAGCCCCTGTTACTTTTCCATTTACCGGCGCCACAAAACAGACGCTGCCGAAGCGAAAGTGAAAGGTTCCGGCATTGCGTTTCAAGACAAGGTTTCTGACCGATACGGATTCACCACTTAGTGTCAGATTGCGTAACGCCACATAGGTTGGATTGGAGTTTGGCCCGGGCACGGTACTTTGTGCAGGAGCAGAGGGGCTGGCAAGAATTGTGGCCAGAAGTGTGAGAAGGGCAAGCGTTCCGGCCAGAGACACGCGTGCGGCCGTGCGCAGCGCGCGGACAAGAAAGTACATGAAGCCTCCCGGGGGGAAGGAATCCGTCATTATCTGCACTTCTGACGAAAAAGCAAGGGCCGGGATCACAGCTGGCACGGCACCGGAGCGAAATGAAGTGACCAGAGTCGTCCGCCTTGAAGCGTGCTCTGTGCTATTGGCCTCTGGGACATTCGGAGTTGTGCGGTTATGCTAGTTCTTGACGGTCATGGCGTCGGAATCTACGGCCTTCTTACCGGTAACGCCTTCAAGACCGGCCAGCACTCCGCGGTAATCGTTTTTGTCGCATTGCATGGCGAAGCCGCCCTTCTTGTCGCCATCGGCCCAAGTCAAGCCGACGAAGTGCTTCTTTGATTTGGTAAGCGCCATGAGTGCGCCGATGCCGAAGGAGACAACGGCCAATCCGATCGCCGCTCCAACTCTGCGATGGACATCCTGGCCATAACTGATCTCGGTGACGGCCGACGCGGGAATCGTGACGACGTCGGCACTGTCTTTTACGAGTCGAATCTTGTCCGATTCAATGAACAACTTCATGCCGGTTCCCGCTTTTGCGTCGGAGATCGAGCCTCCGTCGTAGGTGACTTTGTAGGCGTTGTCGCCGGCAAGAACAGTCAGTGGAATAGCAAGACAAAGAATAATCGCGATCAGGTTTTTCATTCCGTCTCCAAGGATCTAGAAAACAGGGGGATAAGGGTCAGCGAAGTGCATTATCGTCTTGGGGTCATGATTCGGCAAGGATTGCGATCACGCTTCCCAGCACTTTAGTAATTCACGTTTTGCAAGGCAAATATCGCGGGAGGAGGAACGGCAATCGCCGAAGGGAAGCTCAGATACGAATGCTTGGGGGAGAAAGTAATAAGCAAAGGGAGCGCTTGCGCGCTCCCCGTGATGACTGGCAACCGGCAACTGGTTTCAGTACTTCGGCACTTTTGGATCCACGCGATCAGACCAGGCGGTGATTCCTCCGGCGAGGTTGTGGACTTTGGTGAAGCCGGCTTGCTGCAGGAAGGCGACGGCCTTGGCGCTGCGTCCGCCCATTTTGCAGTGCACGACGATTTCGCGGCTGGAATCGAGTTCGCTGACGCGCTTGGGCAGATCGTTGAGCGGGATCAGATATCCGCCGAGGTTGCAGATCTGGTATTCGTGCGGCTCGCGCACGTCGAGTACGAAGAGGTCGTCTTTTGCGTCCAGACGACGCTTCAAATCTTCTACTTGAATTTCGGGAACTCCGCTGGCCACAGGTTTTTCCTCCCCACGAATGCCGCAAAACTCGTTGTAGTCTATCAGCTTCGTGACCGTGGGATGGGTTCCGCAGACGGGGCAGTCGGGATTCTTGCGCAGCTTGAGTTCGCGGAACTTCATGCCCAAAGCGTCGATCAGCAGCAGGCGTCCGATCAGCGGATCGCCGATGCCGAGAATGAGTTTGATGACCTCAGTGGCCTGCATTACGCCAACGAGGCCGGGGAGAATGCCGAGCACTCCGCCTTCGGCGCACGAGGGAACGAGGCCGGGCGGTGGCGGCTCGGGATACAGGCAGCGATAGCACGGCCCTTCTTCGGTGGCGAAGACGCTGGCCTGGCCTTCGAAGCGGAAGATCGATCCGTAGACATTCGGCTTGCCCGAGAGCACGCACGCGTCGTTCACGAGATAGCGGGTGGGAAAGTTGTCGGTGCCGTCGGCGATGATGTCGAAGTCGCGGAACAGTTCCATGGCGTTGGCGCTGCTGAGGCGCGTGTCGAAAGTTTGCAGGTTCAAGAACGGGTTGATTCCCTTTAGCTTGTCGGCGGCGGAGTCGAGCTTCTTGCGGCCCACGTCGGCGGTCGAGTGAATGATCTGGCGCTGCAGGTTGGTGTAGTCCACCACATCGAAGTCGACGAGGCCCAGCGTGCCCACGCCCGCGGCCGCCAGGTAGAGGGCCAGCGGCGATCCCAGGCCGCCGGTGCCGATGCACAGCACGCGCGCGGCTTTCAGCTTCTGCTGCCCTTCCATGCCGACTTCGGGCATGATCAGGTGGCGCGAGTAGCGGAGGATTTCGTCTTTGTTGAGCGTTACGGGAAGTTCGGTGGTGGTGGCCATAATGTCCTCGGTTGAAAATTGTTTTTAAGAATTGCGACGGATCATGCCACTAACAATAGTCGCTAACAACAGGAAGGGCGGCACATACAACAGCGGGTTGTGGCGGCGAGTGTCATTGCACGTTTTGCGAATCCCCAGTCAGATTCGACGCCTCCGGCGATGGAAGGCACGATGGAAATGTTATCACCTTCCTTCAGGGCGGTCGCTTCTTTCTGCATGTAGCGGATGTCTTCGTCGTTGACGTAGAGGTTGACGAAGGCACGCAGTTTGCCGTCTTGGGTGTAGAGGTGCTTCTTCAGGTCGGGGTGTTGCGCGACCAGTGCATTCATGGCTTCGCCGACGGTAGAGCCCTGAACATCCACCGAGGCTTGCTTGCCCGACATATTGGCGCAAAGGGGTAGGAATATGGATCTTGCTCATAGGTCTACTGTAAGAGATGCGGCGGGGAGGGGGCAAGATTCAGGAACGAGGGCTCGGTACTCGGCGACCAAGGCCGGGATGAGCATGATGGCCATAACCATGTCGCGCCGTCAGAGCATTCCCGTATAAATGTGAGCGATATTGAACAGCTTCAAGTCCGCTCTTGTGATCAAATGTGAGTTCGCCGGAGTAAGGGTCCATCGCCAATGGCCAAGCGAATACGTGCCTTCGACCCCAGAACGTTTCTTACCACTGCCGGCACCGGGCGGCAGTTGGTTTCCTTCACGAAGGGACAAACGGTCTACGCTCAGGGCGATGCGGCCGACTCGGTGTTCGTCATTCAAACCGGAAGGGTGAAACTGAGCTTCAGGTCGCCAGCCGGAAAAGAAGCCATATTCGATATTTTGAGTGATACGGATTTTGTTGGAAAAGACTCCATGTCCGGTTGCCCTACCCGGATGGCATCTGCCAGCGCCCTCACAGACTGCAGCCTCCTCCGCATCACGAAGAGGGTGATGATGCTTGCCCTGAAACGGCAAGTGAAGCTGGCCAATGTGTTTTGGGTACACGTATTGGCCCGGAACATCCGGTACCAGCAGGACTTGGTGGACCAACATTGCAACCTGAGCGAGAAACGACTCGCGCGCTTACTGTTGCGACTCGCCCGCTATGATGGGCGCCGAGGACCGGAGACCACGGTTCCCGCGCTCAGCCATGAGATGTTAGCGGAAATGGTGGGGACCACACGATCGCGCATTTGCTTTTTCATGAACCGGTTCAAGAAATCGGGCTTCATCTATTACGAGCACAAAAGCAAGCTGTTGCGAGTGCATCGGACCCTTCTAGCTTTCTGCGGTCAGTAGCTCGCGCACCTGGAAACAACAAGTTCTCCCCGCCGCGACAATACGCTAATTCGGTCAGGCGCATGCAGATGCGCACAGGTCCTGGCAGGTTCCCGGCGGAACCGAGTGCGGCATCACATAGAGTGGCACAGTGGCCCGAAGGCTCGTCCCGCGAGCGGAGGAATCTATGTCCAGCGTCCCGTTCAATTCATGCATGCGCTCGCGCATCCCGGCCAAACCCACGCCGGTTTCCGCGGTTACTTCATGAAGCAACCGCATGCGCTCTTGTGGTATTCCCTTACCGAAATCGCGGATCTCCAGAATCACAGCGTCAGCGTCATGTTGAAAATGGATGCTGGCATCGGAAGCTCCGGAGTGACGATGGACGTTGGTCAGGCTCTCCTGCAATACTCGGAATAAAGCGATCTCTACATTCCGCGGCAGACGTCCCCGCGAAGGGGCGAAATCCGCTGCCACGTTAATTCCGCTGCGCTTGGCGAATCCCTCGATATACCACTCGGCCGCGCAAGCGAAGCCCACTTCATCCAGCAAGGGGGGATGCAGCAAGTAAGACATAGTGCGAATCTCTTCGATGGCCTGATCCGCATGTTTTTCAACCTCGTCTACCCTTGCCAGGATGGCCGGCATTTCTTTGCATTCCTCGTGAAGCAGCGACATACTAATTTTCAGCGCAGCCAGGGTTTGGCCGGTGGTGTCGTGCAAGTCGCGCGCTAACTTTCGCCTCTCCTCATCCTGCACTTTCAGCAGACGCTGGGTGAGTTTCTGCAGTTCTGCCGTACGTTCTGCTGTCAGGGTTTCAAGTTCGGAATAGGCGTGCGACAACCGCAGATGCTTTGCAATCCACATATGTCCTCCTGGGGGCGGCTAGGGAGACGGGAACAAACTGTCTTTATCTAGTATCGACATACTGCCATTTCACGAATCAGGAGTCTGGTCACTATTGCACACATGGAACTAGTGGGAGTGTTTCGCCCCGGCAACGGGGCGGAAGCAGGCGCAACTTGACTCAAGCAAACGCGCCGAACCGGACTGGATTGCGGCTCGCGCTTCGTTTTCAAGATGTATAAAAGTGAACAGTTGTTAAGGCGGTGAAGAGGAAAGCACGGCAGCCAAGAGTGCCGGCTAGGAGCCTGGATTATGGCTTCCTTAGAACAACACGCAGGTTCGATCGCCGTAATATCCGATAGCCCTTCAGGTCCAAGAACTTATAACCCGCGCTCGAAACGATCACCGCCGGAGCCATACAAGCCACTTTTCCGCGCTGTGACGCAGCCCTAGAATCTCTCAGGGAGAATAACGATGACGATATTTGATCCAGCTCGCGGCAGAGTGATTGATGGTGGCGGCGGCCACGGGGGCAACTTTCTTCGCCTGATCGGCTTGGGGATCGCTGCGTTTCTGCTGGTGATCCTGCTGCTGAGTTCCGTGACCCGCGTTGGAACCGGGCATGTGGGCGTGCTCACTCTTTTCGGGAAGGTGCAATCGGGGGAGACGTTGGGCGAAGGCATCCACGTCATCAACCCGCTTAAGACTAATAACGAGCTTTCGATCCAGACGCAGACGCTGAAGGAGTCGGCGAGCGTTCCGTCCAGCGAAGGGCTGATGATGAGCCTGGATACGTCGCTCATCTATCACCTGAATCCTGACCGTGCTGCGGAAGTGTTTCAAAAGATCGGGGCGGATTACGAGAATATTGTCGTCGAACCGACGCTGCGCTCTGCGATCCGCGAGGCTACGGCCTCGCACACGGCGAATGCTCTTTATACGGGCGAGCGCGAGATGGTTGCCAAACAGATTCTGGACCAGATCACGACGGAGTTGAACAAACGGGGCATCACGGTGGAGAACGTTCTGCTGCGCGATATTCAGTTGCCGACCACGCTGAAGGCAGCGATCGAAGCCAAGCAACAGGCCGAGCAGGAATCGCTGGCCATGAACTTCCGCCTGCAGAAGGAAACGCAGGAGGCGCAGCGAAAGCGGATCGAGGCTGCCGGCGTTCGCGACTTCCAGCAGATTGTTGCCCAGGGTATTACGCCTTCGTTGCTGGAGTGGAAAGGCATTGAGGCGACGGAGAACCTGGCCAAAAGTCCCAATTCCAAGGTGGTGGTGATCGGCAATAACAAGAACGGGCTGCCACTGATTTTGGGGCAGTGACAGTCGAGATTCGACTTCGTTCCATCGAAACCCCCACTTTTCGCGCCAACAGCGCGCGAGAAATGGGGCACCCAGCCCCACAAAATCCTTTGCTACCATGAAACCGTGCAGCCTCTGCTCGACGTCCGGCATTTGAACATCGAGTTTCCTCTTCAAGGCGGAGTTCCCTCCGCTGCCGCTACACGGACCCACTCCGCCGTGCGTGATTTGAGTTTCTCCATTGGGCCCGGGGAAGTCCTGGGGCTAGTCGGCGAATCTGGATCAGGCAAGTCGATCACATCGTTGGCCATCATGCGGCTTCTGCCGCCACAGGCTCGCGTGTCCGGCGAAATTTTCTTCGTGCAAAACGGAGTTGCCGCGCAGAACCTCCCTACGCTGGATGACGATGCAATGCGCCAGTTGCGCGGATCGCGCATCGCCATGATCTTTCAGGAACCGATGACTGCGCTTAATCCGGTGATGCGAGTGGGGGAACAGATTGCTGAGGCGGTCGCGGCGCACAATGCGTCTTCGAAAAAGGAGGCGTGGCAGCGTGCTGTCGATGCGATGAACGATGTCGCGATTCCCGATGCCGCGCGCCGGGCGCGCGATTATCCTCATCAGCTTTCTGGCGGAATGCGGCAGCGCATTATGATCGCAATGGCCATCGTGAACCGGCCGCAATTGCTGATTGCGGATGAGCCGACCACCGCGCTCGACGTGACGATTCAGGCGCAGATTCTTGAATTACTTGCCGAATTGCGTACTAAATTCGGGTTGGCGATGCTTTTCATTTCCCACGACCTGGCGGTGGTGTCGCAAGTCGCGGACCGCGTTGCCGTGATGTATGCGGGAAATCTGGTCGAGCTCGGCAGGAGAGAAGACATCTTCAAGGCTCCGGCGCATCCGTATACGCGTGGTCTGCTGCATGCTGTGCCGGATCTCAAGACAGACCGCACTCGCCGGCTGCAGACGATCGACGGGACGGTTCCCGCGCTGCATGCGATGCCGCCGGGGTGCAACTTCGAGCCGCGATGCGAGTTCCGGATTTCCGAATGCACCCAGGCGCTTCCGCGACTTGTCGAAGTTGCTCCGGGACACTGGGCGCGCTGCCCGGTCGTGAACGACTTGCGATGAGGCATGCGCGGCCGAACAAATTCAGCTGGAGCGTTCGAGTTGGCCGCGTTTCAGTACTAACAGCAAAACCAATAGCGCCAGCAGCCCCACTCCAATCCACCGGACGTTCAAGTACCAACCCAATAAGGGCTGCACGAAGTAGATCGCTCCATCCCTGAAAGGGATGCGATAGGAGTGGAGAGCATCGGGCGAGGCGGAGGCCCACCACGAGACGGTGAACAGCAGGCCAAAGTGCAGAACGGAATCGGCCATGAGGAGTCCGACGATCAGGGTGAACCAAAACGGCGTTTTGTTTTTGAAGCGCCAACCCAGCAATGTGCTCACAGTTCCTCGCTCACAGTTCCCCACTGGCCGCGGGGCACGCTCCAAGCATCTTAGACCTTGGGGTTAGTCTATAATCGGCAGTTTGTCCGGTGATTCGTGCGCATACTGCTGCTAAGCGACATCCACGCCAATCTCGAAGCTTTGGAAGCCACGCTTGCCGGCGGCCCCTCCGTTCGACTCGGTAGTGAACCTGGGAGATATTGTCGGCTACGGGGCAAGTCCCAATGAAGTGGCCGAGCGTTCGCGCAAGTTGGGAACGATCTTTGTGCGTGGCAATCACGACAAGGCTGCAACGGGAGTCATGGAACTCGATGACTTCAATCCCATGGCCGCGGCGGCTGCGATGTGGACGCGGAACGAACTGACGCTGGAAAATCTCGAGTGGCTGCGTGCGCTGCCGCATGGACCCGTTTCGTTGCCGAATTTTCCTGAGGTTCAGTTGGTCCATGGGTCTCCCAATGACGAAGATGAGTATGTCGTTTCACTGGGAGACGCGCTGGCGCCGCTGATTACGTTGACGATTCCATTGACGTTCTTTGGGCATACCCATTTGCAGGGAGGATTTTTTGCGAATGGATCTTCGGCGGATGGATTTCGTCCCGAGTATCAAACGGTGGGGCAGCCTGAATCGGTTGCGCTGCAGTTGAAGCCCGCGACGCGGTACTTGATTAATCCGGGATCGGTCGGGCAGCCGCGGGATGGCGACTGGCGAGCGGCATTCGCGTTGTTCGATACAGACGCGCAAGTCGTCCACTTCCACCGCACGCCCTACAATTTGAAAGAAGCGCAGGATCGCATTTTTGCTGCGAAGCTGCCTCCGCGGCTCGCCACACGGTTGGCGGCAGGGCGCTGAGCGTTGGGATCTTCGTGACGTTCGCGACCTGGCGGATTGTTGTGGATATCGCGCTGAGGTCGCGTTGTAGACTCGCTTTATGCCCTCTTATCCTTCCCGCAGTGGCGGAGCCCGACCTTTGTTCGAATCCCGTGAGAATCCTCCGGCGCACTATTTGATCGCGCACAGTGACGGCGGGGCGCGCGGCAATCCTGGGCCGGCCGGATACGGCGTGGTAATCCAAGACGAAAAGGGAAACAAGGTGGCTGCGCTGAGCGAATATCTTGGACACCAGACCAACAACTTCGCGGAGTATCAGGGGCTGATCGCAGCTCTCGAATACGCGATCCAGCACGGCCCCAAGGCGCTGAAGCTGATCAGCGATTCGGAATTGCTGGTGCGGCAGATCAAAGGCATTTACAAGGTGAAGAACGAGGTGTTGAAGGACCTGCATGGGCGCGCCAAGGAATTGATTGCAAAGTTGGACTGGTTTTCGATTGGGCATGCGCTGCGGGAACACAATCAAGAAGCTGATCGCCTGGCAAATGATGCTATGGACAAAGGGATGGGACGAAGTGTGGCGCGGACGGCCGCGCCAGCGCAACCCGTGGCTCAGCAGGAGTTCGAAGGCGTTGTGCGCGATGGGAAAGTGGAATTTTTGGGGAGCCTGCCGGAAGGAACGCGCGTGCAGTTGCGTGTGAAAAAATAGTCGGGCTCGCGAAACAGCGGGCCGCAGGGGTAAGCCCACTCTTTATGAGGTTTCTAACGACACGAGTAAAAGTCGTGCGCTTCCTGAACTTCCTTTCCGGGTCCGTACTCTCAGACCGTTAGAAATATCGCCCGCGACCTTGTGGCTACTCCGCCGCTGACGTATGGTCATGGATAATCTTCCAGCCGTCGGGAAACTTGCGGAATATCAGGGTGAACAGGCCATGCGGAGTTTTGCCATCAGGCATGGTGAGGTGCCAAGCGCCACGGACGAAGCCTGCCTCGGGGCCGAGGATTTCGATGCGGAGGTCGGAGAACTCCAGCGTGCCCATCTCATGGCCGGGACTCGCGTAGGTGGCTTTGTAGCGGTCGAGCGTTGCCTGCCATCCGCTCGTCTGTTTGGCGCCGGAAAAGAAAGTCAGGTCAGCGGAGTTCCAGTAGCCTGACATGAAGGCGTCGAGGTCGTGGTGGTTCCAGGCTTCCTGTTGGGTGCGGAGAACTTGTTCAACTGCGGCTTGCTTGTCGGCTGTGGGCATTTGCGCGGCTGCGAGGGCCGCGATCGAGAGAAAGGCAATTGGCAGAATTCTGAGCTTGCGCATGATGTTCTCCGAACTGCGATTTATAGCCGTCGAAAACAAAAGCGGCGGCATCCTTGACCGGCTCCGAGCGCGCCGGCGGAACGCTCCCGCAACAGCCACCAGAATGCCAGAGCTGCGTTACTAGTGTGATTCCTCGGCAGCTGGTGCGGTGTCTGCTGTATCTACTTTCTGTGCCACTGCGTGCGGGGTTACTGGGGGCGGCTGAAAGTCTCCCGGATTTTTGCCGGCCATCGCGACCGTCATGAAGTTCATCCAGATGGGCAGAGCGGCGTGCGCTCCCGTCTCTTTCGCACCCAAGGATTTCTTCTCGTCGTAGCCGACCCAAACTCCGCAAGTCATGGTCGTCGAGAATCCCATGAACCAGGCATCGGTGAAATCGTTGGTGGTCCCGGTCTTGCCGGCTACCGGGAATGGCAATCTTCGCGGCGGCAACGCCCGTGCCGTGAAGCACGACTTCCCGCAACATCGAAGTCATGATGCGCGCGGTACGCTCGCTGATGACATCCTTCACGTCGGGGAAATCTTCTTCGAGCACGCGGCCTTCGTAGTCGGTCACACGCGTGATGTAACGCGGGAATCACGCGCACTCCGTCGTTGGGAAAGACGCTGTAGGCAGAGGTCTGCTCCATCAACGTGATTTCGGCCGCCCCCAGGGCCACGGGAAGATATGGCGGCAGTTTCGCAGTGATACCGAAGCGCCCGGCGTAGTCGATTACGTTCTTGATTCCGACTTTATTCGCCAGTTTCAGCGCCGGAATGTTGCGAGACTGGGCGAGCGCACGACGCAGCGTGATGATGCCTTCAAATTTCTCGTCGTAGTTGTGCGGAGAGTAGGGGCCGGAAGGAGTCTCGAAGCTGACGGGCTCGTCGAGAATCGTGTCGTCGGGACTGGCGCCTCCATCGATGACGGTTGTGTAGACGTAGGGCTTAAAGGACGAACCGACCTGACGCAGGGACTGCGTGGCGCGGTCGAACTTCGATTCGTTGAAATCGCGGCCGCCGACCATGGCTTTGATTCCACCGGTGGCGTTGTCGATGGCCAGCAGGGATCCTTGAGCGCCGGAGTCCTGCTCGAGACTGACGTGCGCGGCACCGTTCGTTCCCAGCGATAGGATTTTGACGTAGCAGACGTCACCGGTTTTGAGGATGTCGGCGAGTTTGTGCTGCGTCCAGGCAACGTCGGCTTGCGCGAGCGCCTGCGGTATACCTTCCGAACTTCAGCGTGGCGATCCCGGAGCCACCGAAAGTCACGAGCGCGTGGATGTAGCCATTAACTTCGGGCTCGTCGTCCCAGTCGGGATGAAAATACTTGTCGGCGATCGATTCCGTCGGCCACCACATTTTGCAGATGGTCCTTCCAGCCATGCCGGCGTTCGTAGGCAGCAAGGCCGTCGAGCACAGCCTGGTTCGCGGCTTTCTGCAGGTCCACATCGAGTGAGGTGTAGACCTTCAAGCCGCCTTCGTGAACTTGATCGGCTCCGTATTTGGCTTCAAGGTAGCGTCGGATTTCCTCGACAAAATAGGGCGCGAGCGAATTAGGGTCGTGCGCGAGGTGCAGCACCAGAGGAGCGGAGCGAGCGTCGGCGGCCTGGGCGGCAGTGATTTTGCCATCTTCGAGCATGGCGTTGATGACCAGATTGCGCCTCTTCTGGGCGCGATCCGGATGGTTGATGGGGGAATACACCGTTGGTCCTTTGGGCAGACCCGCAAGTAGGGCGGCTTCTTCCAGGGTCAGCTTCTTCGCCGGCTTGCTGAAGTAGAATTCCGACGCTGCCTCGAATCCGTACACACCGTGTCCCAGGAAAATCTGGTTCGCATACAGAGTGAAGATCTGCGGCTTGGTGAACCGGCGCTCGATCTGGATAGCCAGCATGGTCTCTTGCACCTTGCGATGGAAGGATCGGTCGGGCGACAGAAAAAGATTGCGCGCGAGCTGCATGGTCAGGGTGGAAGCTCCCTGGACTCTGCCACCGGATTCGACATCGCGGTAAGCAGCGCCCACGATGCGCCAGAAATTGATTCCCGAGTGCAGGTAGAAATCTTTGTCTTCGATGGAGACGAGAGCGTCGCGCAATACCGGAGGGAAATCGTCGTAGCCGGCCACGACGCGCCGTTGCAGCGCGAAGGAGCCGATCACGCGCTCATGATCGTCATAGAGTTCGGTGATCGAACTGGGACGGTAGGCTTCCAGGGCATCGACCTGCGGCAGGTCGGTCGTATAGACCAGCAGAAGTCCCGCAGTCGCTCCTACTAAAACAGCAACCAGCACAAGCAGCCCGAACAGTACGCGGCCTACGAGCCTGCGCCCGCCGATTTCCACGGGTGGAAGAGTTTCGTAGAGAGACATCATCTGGGGACGAGGTCAGGATAGCATCTTCATGCAGCATTCCTGTCGGCATAAAAATCGCGCGCCAGAGGGCGCGCGATCAATTCTAAGACGTATCGAGAAGCAGATTCCGCAGCAGACTAGCTGGCTCGGGTCTTCAATACTTCCACGGCCTTGTTCAGCTGATCGTCCACGGTGTTCTTCGGTTTCGCTTCCTGATCCGGGGTGGCCGGCGACTCTTCATCATCCGGACCTATGGAATCGTCTGGAACGTCGGCCACGAGAACGTTGGGCGTAATCGCCGCGTCTTGGATGGCCTTCCCGCTGGGTGAGTAGTACTTCGCCACGGAGAGAATCAAGGCGCCGCCGTCCGGCAGGTCAATCGTTTTTTGGACAGAGCCGTCACCGAAGGTCTTGTCGCCTACAACGTCACCGCGCGCGTTTTCAAGAATCGCTGCAGCAACAATCTCGGAGGCTCCGGAGGTTCCGCGGTTCACGAGAACTGCAACGGGTAGAGTAGTGATCGCCTTCGCCGGATCGGCATTGAATGCCTCTCGAGGAAATTTCTGGCCCTGAAGGTAAGTGATCGTTCCGTGGTTGAGGAAGAGATTGGCCATCGCGACGCCTTCACTCTCGTCGCCCTCGGCGCAATTGCGGAGATCGATGAGAATCTTCTTTGCTCCTGACTTCTCGAGCGACTTAATCTTGGAGGCAATCTCCTGCGTCTTGCCCTTGGTCAGGGCCTCGATCTTCACATAGCCAATCCCATCGTCCATCATCTTGTCGGAGACAGGAGGGATGGTAACGACGTCACGGGTGATCGTGATCTTTTGCGGTTCGGCCTTGCGGGCGCGAACCACGGCCACATTCAGAGTTGTCCCCGGCGTACCGGCCAACAGGTTCCGAATCTCGGGCAGCGACATTTCCCGGGTGCTCTGTCCTTCGATCGATTCGAAGATGTCGGTCTGCTCGATGCCGGCCTTCTCGGCGGGAGATCCAGGCAATACGGCGACGACCGCGGCGTATCCGAAGCGCTTCGACACGACAGCGCCGATGCCGCCCTTAGCCTCTGCCTTGCGAGTCTTGAATGCTTTGTAAGCATCGGCAGACATGTAGCTGGAGTTGGAATCAAGAGATTCCAGAAGTCCGTGCAGCGCGCCGTCCGTCACCTTGGGGATGTTCGGCTCTTCGACGTACTCACTGCGCA
This sequence comes from uncultured Acidobacteriaceae bacterium, assembly GCA_963788555.1. GTDB lineage: Bacteria > Acidobacteriota > Terriglobia > Terriglobales > Acidobacteriaceae > Sulfotelmatobacter. The sequence continues at coordinate 139,526 of CAWBHM010000016.1, forward strand.
CGCGCGAGAGCACTTCACTGTAAACCTGGAGTTGACGGTAAGAGCCGTCGTTGGAGGAGGCATGCACGCCTCCCATGGAACCGACGACGACGAACAGTAATACGGCAAAGGAGGTGACGAGAATCGCTGCTTTGGTTTTCATGGACATCTGTTTTGGTCTTCTTCTGGAAGGAACTACTTCCTGAGAAACTCTCGCCTATTATATCTCTCTAGATGCGCATTTCGATCGCCCGGCTGCTCGATTTGAGCCTCTTCGGTAATGGGAGACCGAAGAGCGAGGCGTATTCAGTTAGACGGGCGAAATCTGGCAGTGTCATCCGGTATGTTTGGGCTATTGTCCGTTGACGGGTGCGTGCCGCTGTCCTCAACAAAACAAACAAGTTAATTTTAGGGGCCTGGCTTGAAAGTGATCGTCAGCTGGGTTTGGACCGAGACAGGCCTGCCGTTCATGAGGTAAGGCTTGAATTTCCATAGCTTCACTCCGTCGATGGCCGAGCGGGCGAACGCTAGCGATCCCTGCATGAACTTGGCGTCTTGAACGGATCCATCGCGGCCGATGAGAACTTGGAGGATCACCGTACCCTGCTGCCCACGAGCGCTTGCGGGATAGTCGAGCGGCGGCTGTTCTGCGAGAAGCGCGCGCTCGGTGACCTCGGGAACAGAAACCGGTTCGATGGATTGCATGGCCGACTCGGGAGCCTTGTTGCCGCTGGCGTCGGGAGTCATCGAAGCCATCTGCGATTTCAGACTCGACGGAACGTTGCCCGGAGTGGACGCGGGGCGAGGGGCCGGATTTCTAGGCGGTAACGGGCGAACTGGAGCTGATGAAATGGCGGACGCAGGCGGCGGGACTGCTGCAGGTGGATCCAAATGCGGTTGAACTGCAACCGCGGGAGCGGCAATGGTGGAAGCAGGCGACGACGTTGCAGGTGGCGATCGATGCGTCAGAAGAAGGGCCGGAAACTGGAGTCGATTGTGACGGCTGCTTTGCGGGGTCCGCCGGAGGGGTGGGCGGAGTCTGATCGTTGGGCGTCGCCGGCGTGGCGTCAGGTTGCGCCGAAGGCTCTGCGTTGGCGCCCAGGCTGTTCGGTTTCCTTATCGTCGGATCGACCACCGGAACCACCTGAATCTGCGAAGGATCGGTCGTGGCATCGGGAATCGCTTCGGCAACCGGTAACTTGTATTCGTCGCCGGCGCGGCCGAAATCTTCATGAGCTACGGGCGCTTGCACCGGCGTGGCCGGTTGCGGGTTCAGCCAGCCTCGGAGCGTCTGGTGTCCGTGAGCCCAGGCGACGCGCATCCTCGGATGCCATGGAGCTTGCGGCGCAGCCACAATCGCACAGGCGGCAAGAGCGAGGGCGAAAATCACCGCTCGCTTCAGGCGGGACGGCGGACGAGGCGCGCCCTCAGAGTCTGAGCCTTGCCCATCCATGTAAGCGAAAAGTTCGGCTTCCTTTTTCTGCGCGTGTTTTTCGTTATGTGCGACAGGTCGGTCTGGTCTCTCGACTGGCGGTGTCGAACGACCTGCGTTGTGTGACGTCGAAGGCGCCGGGGAGAGCGAGGGAGTCTGCTCAAACCCAAGCAATTCTGGTTTTGCCGCGGCGGACTGCGCGGGGCCCGGAGCAGGCGCTGCCGCAGCCGCAGCGGGTGTGACTCCACGAGCTTTGAGATACCATTCCAGCCCGCGGGGCTCGCTGGGCGCAGGGGGCGGAGGAGGAACTGGCTTTTCCTCGTCCACGGCGGCGGCCATGGGTTCCAAGTCCTCTAATGCATCGACGGGCTCGACGGACGATTGCAGCGACTCGTGCGTATTCGACTCGGTCTCGAACTGCGCGCCGGGAGCGGGTCCGGCGGAATGCAGAAATTCTCCCGCACGGAGGGCTCTTTCTGTTGCTGGCTCAAGCGTTGGCGGGTAGCGTTGCCGACCCTGCGGAAGCGCCCGCGGCCGCGGCTTGTGCGGCAGTTGTGGCGGACTCCTGTTTTGCGCGAAGCAGATCGCGCGCCGTGGTTAAGGTATCTGTGGCCTGGCTAGCCAGAATGGGCTTGCGCAAGATGGAATTCGCGCCCGCCTGCAGGGCGGTAGGAACGCTGGCGTCATCACTCACGATGGCCAGGGTAAGTGGCCGTTCAGCCGCCTTGCGTTCGCGGGCTGTGGTGAGCAGGAGGGCTGCCTCGGGCTGCTTATCCCAATCAATAATGACGATCTGAAAATTCTGGTGAGTGACCTTCTCGACTGCGGTTACGGCCTCGGAGCAGTGTTCTCCCTCGACCTCGAGACCGGCCAGCGCCTGAAGAATAGGCGTAGCCGCTCCCTCATCCGAGGAAAACAAAAGGCAGCGAAGGGCCATTCCTCTTCAGACTAGGGGCAGGCGGTAACAGCAGCAAGATTACCGTGGGGGCGGAAATACCCTGGCCGCCTGACCGCGAGTACATGTACCACTGGGGGGCACGCTGCTAAAATGCTCGGTCGCTCGCGGGTGTTTTTCGGCGGCCTGCGGAGCGACGTTGCTGGTTGGATTCAGATCCTATGCCCCTGCAAGAACATAACTACTGGCTCACTACCACGGAATTTCCCTCTGTCGATGTCTCCCGGCCCCTGCCCGACGTAGTGGATGTCGCCGTAATCGGTGCGGGATTCACCGGTCTCTCTGCAGCCCGCACACTTGGCCAACGTGGGGCAAGAGTGGCCGTGCTGGAATCCGAGACGATCGGCTGGGGAGCGAGTTCGCGCAACGGGGGGATGGTGCTCACCGGGATGAAGCTGGGCGTAAACAAGCTGATCTCGATGTATGGGCGCGAGCTCACGCAACGCATGTATGCGGCCTCGCTCGCGACCATCGACTGTGTGGAGCAAATCATTCGCGACGAAGCGATTGACTGTGACTTTGTGCGGTGCGGACATCTAGAGGTCGCGTGCAAGCAGCGACACTTCGACGACTATGCCCGCCAGGCGGAGGTGATCGCACGCGACTTCAACCATACGCTGCGGGTCGTACAACGCAATGAGTTGAGTTCCGAGATTGGATCGGCAATTTACTACGGGGGCATGGTGGATGAAGTTAGCGCGGGATGCAATCCTGCGCGGTACGTCGCGGGCCTGGCGCGCGCTGCCATGAAAGCCGGAGCGGAAATCTTTGAGCACGCACGCGTTGAAAGTATCGAGCGTAATTCCCGTGAAGGGGAACTGGGATGGAAACTTGCGACCTCGCGGGGGCCCCTGTGGGCACATGAGGTGTTCGTCGGCACCAGCGGATATACCGGTCAAGCGACACCCGCGCTGCAGAAGAAGCTGATCCCGATTGGATCGTTCATCATCACCACGGAAGTTCTGCCGGAGGCACTGGCCCACGAACTCAGTCCGCGCAAGCGAATGATCTACGACTCGAAAAACTATTTGTATTATTACCGGCTGACACCTGATCGGCGCATGCTGTTCGGGGGCCGGGCCGCTTTCTTTCCCGAGACTGGTGACACTGTTCGCCGGAGCGCCGAAATTCTGCGACGGGGTATGATCGATGTTTATCCGCAGCTTAGCGATGCCCGGATCGACTACGTCTGGGGAGGCACGCTCGATTTCGCGTTTGACATCATGCCCCATGCGGGGCAAATGGACGGCATGTACTATGCGGTTGGATACGCGGGGCATGGCGTCGCCATGGCAACGTTTCAGGGTCAGAAGATTGCGGAACTCATGGCCGGAGATAAGCCGGAAAATCCGTTTGTCGGAATACCGTTTCCCGGAGCGCCCCTTGGTATGTACAACGGGAAGCCATGGTTTTTGCCGTTCGCAGGGGCTTGGTACAAGTTGCTGGACTGGGTGAGTTGAAGACCTTTGCACTAGAGTGCACCATAACGGTGTATAATGGTGCCATGGCAGCCACCAAGCAAGTCCGAAGAAGCGTAACCCTGCCCTCGCGACTGGCAGAACAGGTCGAGCGCATTGCGAAAAAGAGGCGCCTTAGTGACAACCGGGTGCTGGTCGAACTCGTCGAGCAAGGCCTCGAAGCACAGAAGGAAAAGGAGAAAGCCTTCTTCGCTCTGGCGGAACGCTTCCGGGCGGCGGGCGATTCGAAAGAGGCAAAGCAACTGGGCGATGAGATGGGGCGGTTCATCTTCGGTGGGTAATGCCGCAGATTGAGATTTGGCCTCACCTTCCAGTCGCGCTTCGGGACCACCTCGTCGAGCGGATGCGTGACCGCAACATCAGCCTGCAGGACTTGAACCAACTTCGGCTCTGGATGGAAACGAAGCCAGAGGTACCGGAAGGCCCTTGGTACAAAGATTTCGGGTCGTTCAAGCTCTGCGGCGAAGGTAAGTATCCCAAGACGTTTCTTCTAGGGGGTCAGCCTGCAATTGGTCGCAAGCTCTAGACCCTTCAAAAGGGAGCTAGTTTCGTGATTGGTAGCGACATCTGGGTTGGTCTCGCCTGCCTGAAAGCAAACCCGGCAGTGAGACGCTTCCGGAGACTTCAGGAAAAGGTCAAGCGGCACGTAGAAGGACTCGACTGCATTCTAGTCGAACTCGACGACGTGCAACTTCTAGAATCGAGAATGGAAATTCCCGATTCTCCCGATGAACTCATTGAGATGCGGCAGACAGCACACCGACAGCCGAATGATACTGTCTTCGGCACGTTTCACATCTGGCATCAGGACGAAGCAAATTGAAAACCACCCGCACCGCCTAAATCTGAGAAAGTGGTCTCTTCTTAACTAGCCCATACACCAGCGGCCCCGCTACGATCGCGATCGCACCGCCGACCATCCCGAACCGGTCGCTGCCTAGCAGCGCCACTAACGCCATTACCACGGGCGCTCCGACTACGTAGATTAGTCCCAGGCGGCCGCCGGGAATCGTGAATGACCGTTTGAGTTCCGGTTGCGTGCGGCGCAGCTTCCACGCCGAGAGCACTGTCAGGACGGTTGTCGCCGACCTCAGCCAGATGTATACCGAGATTAGTTCGGCGAGACTCTGCCAGGCGAGCAGGCCGTAGATGACGGCCGACACCACAATCGCCAACCACGGAGTGCCGTAGCGCGGGTGCTTACGGGTGAGCGCCTCAGGCAGGTATCCATCTTCCGCCATGGCAAACGGCATGCGCGTTGTGGTCAGCACAGTGCTGTTCAGCAGGGCGATGTTGCCCACCATGGCGGCCAGGGTCATCCAGGTGCCCAGCCACGGTCTGCCTCGAAATGTCCCGCCGATCATCGCAGCGGCGTCGGAGAAGAATCCAGTGTGCCACTTCTCCCAGTTGCCGGCCGACGCGAGTCCGGCGAACGTCGGCAGAAAGTATGCGGCGATCGACAGCGGCACGACCAGAGCCAGCGCCCGCGGATAGGAACGCTGCGGGTTCTCGACTTCCTCGGCGACGGTCGAGAGTTGTTCGTAGCCGGAGTACAGCCACAACCCCAGCGCCAGTCCGACGCCAAATACTTTGAACGTCGGCTGGTGGGGAGGAATCCAGGGCGAGAAAGGATTGTGATGCCAGTGCAGGAGTGCGATGACGATCATCGTCATCACAGGGATGAAGATGAAGATCTCCAGCGCGGTGGCAACTTGGCCCACCATCTCGATGCCGCGCACGTTGATCCACGTCAGCACAACGATCAGCGCGACCGAGACGAGGTAGTGCTCCCACCACGTCATCTTGGGGAAGTAGTAGACGAGATAGTCCGTGAAGAGCACGGCGTAAGCGCCACCCAGGAGGAACGAGGCAGACCAGTTCCACCATCCGGCAAGGAATCCCCAGAAGTCGCCGAAGGCGGCGCGCGTCCAGCGATAGAAGCCGCCTTCGACCGGCATGGCAGTGGTGAGTTCCGCGGAAACCAGCGAGACGGGGATGCACCAGAAAAACGGGAGGACTAAGAGGTAGATCAGCGTCATCCCCGGACCGGAGGTGGTGACCATGTCTTCCAGTCCGAAGGGGCCGCCGGTCGTGTAGGAAAACATGACGAAGACGAGATAGAAGAGGCCGGCTTTGCGGAGTGCGGAGGATTGGGTTTGGGTCGTCAAAGGGAGTGGGATCGGATTTTAGATTTCTGATTGCAGATTGCGGATTGAAAAGCCCAAGGTGGGCCAATCTGCATCTGAATCTGACGATCTGCAATTCTGTGGCTTTGAAATCAGCAATCAAAATCAGCAACACTTTACGCGGCCAGAGTTCCCGTGAGTGCACCTTCAAGTTCCAGCAGTTTTCGTTTCACGTCGAGGCCGCCGCCGTAGCCGCAGAGGGAGCCGTCCGAGGCTATCACACGATGACAAGGGACCACGATGGCCACCGGATTCCGATTGTTGGCCATGCCGACCGCGCGAAATCCCTGAGGCCTGCCGACGGCGCGTGCGATGTCGCCATAGGAACGAGTCTCGCCATAGGGAATGGCCAGCAGGGCATGCCAGCACGCCCGTTGAAAGTCGGTGCCGCGGAGATCGAGCGCGAAGGTGAACTGGCGCCGTTTACCGGAGAAATATTCCTCCAGTTCCCTTCACGTAAGGTCGCATCGCGCTCGCGGATTCCTCGAAGCGAATACCCGTTGTCTCAGCGCGCAGATCGCGCGGGTTGGGACGAATGGTCTGCTGTCCGGGGAGGCGTGCGTCAAATTCCAGCGCGACGAGACCATTCTGGGACGCAGCCAGGAAGAGCGGCCCCACCGGGGATGTAAACATTGTGGAATGAAGCGTTTCCATATTCAGCGCACCCATCATGCATTCACTAAAACGTGCCCATAACCATAGCACGGGCATTGAATTGCAGATAGACTTTAATCGCTGGAAGTGGTTGACAGAATCACCTTTTTCGACGACAGTGTGTCGTTGCAATATGCGCTTTTGCGGAAAAGCTTAGCGTTGAAAAAAGCCCTCATCGTACTTGCCGCTGTCGTGCTCGCGCCGGTGCTTGTGGTCAGCCTGGTGGTCTTTGCCGCCGGGGACTGGCGTACCATCGGCCAGACCGAAGCCGGCGATAAAGTGTCGGTCAGTTCCGTGCGCGTGCTCAAAAACAATCAACGGGTCGCTCTGGTTCGCGTGGAGTTCAAGGAGCCGGCAGAACTTCCGCAGGGCGGACCGTTCGTCGAAATGCGAGCGCGGGTGCGTTTCAATTGCACCAGCGGAACAGCCGCTCCGACGACAGAATGGTTCTACTCGCGCGATCACAGCGGACGCTTCGTCGTGAGCAAGAAAGCCACCCACGACGAACAGTTCGGGAAGATTCCGGAAGGCGGATTTGTGGACCTGGTCAGTAAGGACGTCTGCAGCCAGACGAAATAGGGCCGCTTTACGTTTACTTTTTCAGCGCAAACGCCACGTACACTCCACCCGACTTTGATTTCAGATCCTTCCCGCCTCCGGCCGCGATCACCACAAACTGTCGTCCGTCCACGTCATAGGTGATGGGAGTCGCATTCCCGGCGAAGGGCAGTGTTGTCTCCCAAAGCAGGTGGCCGGTCGCTTTGTCGAATGCGCGAAACTTTTTGTCGAAGTTAGTTGCGCCAATGAACAGGAGCCCACCCGCGGTGACCAGTGGGCCACCATAGTTTTCGCTGCCGGTTTTTGTGAGGCCCTTCGCCGCCAAGTCCGGATATTCGCCCAAAGGAATCTTCCACTCGTATTCACCGGTATTGAGATTGATGGCGCTCAACGTCCCCCACGGCGGCGCCACCGCTGGATAACCATCGGGATCGAGAAATCGGTGATATCCCGTAAAGTGATACTTGATTATGTCGGGCTCCGGCCCGGAGCTCACGACTTCCTTCTTATCTGTAACGGCCCCGCCCAAGTACGACAGTAACGCTGACATCTGATCGTCGCTGAGGTTGGAGAAGCCGGGCATGCGGCCTTTCCCGCTCTTGATCGTGGACGCGATGTCGGCGGCGGACATGTGATTGGTGACGTCTACCAGCGAAGGAATCGCCGGCGGCGACCCAGCCTTGTTCTCGCCATGGCACACTGCGCACTGGTTCATGTAAAGAGCCTTGGCAGTGTTTTCGCCAGTGTTCTCGGCAAGAGCACCGGTCCAGGCGAGATCGTTCGCGTTGACGTAAAGAATCCCAGTGTCAGGATCGGCGGCCGCACCGCCCCATTCGGCTCCGCCATCGAATCCTGGAAAGATCACCGTATCTTTGCCGACGCTGAAGGGAACGAATTGCCCCTCGCTGCGAAAGCTGTGGAATTTTTCAAGCGCCCACTGATATGTCTCCGGCGTCCGATCGCTCAGGAGATTTTCGGTCAAGAACTGCCTTGAGAAGGGAGCTGGCTTCGTGGGCAGGCACTGTTCCAGGGCTGCCAATTCTCCCGGAACATCGCTGGCTGAGTATTTGCGGCATTCCATCGGGAAGAGTGGTTTCCCATTCGTACGGTCGAACAAGAATACGAAGCCTTGCTTCGATGTCTGGGCGACCGCGTCGACCTTCTTGCCCTGGCGGTTGACGGTGACCAGCACAGGCGGTGCGGGGAAATCGCGGTCCCACAGATCGTGCTTTACGCCCTGGAAATGCCAGAGGCGCTCGCCAGTCTCGGCGTTCAAGGCAATCAGACAGTCGGCGAAGAGATCGTCGCCTACCCGGTCAGCTCCATAGAAATCAAATGCCGCCGAGCCGGTGGGAACGTAAATAATTCCGCGCTGCATATCGACCGTCATCCCGGCCCAGTTATTGGCGGCACCGCTGGTCTTCCAGGATTCTTTGGGCCACGTATCGTAGCCAAACTCGCCGGGATGCGGAATGGTGTGAAACGACCAGCGCAGCTTTCCAGTTCGCACGTCGTAGGCACGAATGTCGCCGGGAGATGCCGGCAAGGTCTCGGATTCGCGTCCGCCCACAATCATCAGATCCTTGTAGATCACCGCTGGGCTGGTCATATAGATGGATTGCGCCGACGGATCGCGCCCCAGATCTTCGCGCAGGTCGATGCGGCCATCTCTATTGTTTCCGAAACTGGCAATGGCCTTGCCCGTCGCGGCGTCCAGTGCATAGACGAAGTTCATCACTCCGACGAGAATCCTCTTGTCGTTTTTGTTTCGATCGGACCAGTACGCGAGACCACGATCGGGCTGGGTGCCGGCAATTCCGGAATCGAACTTCCAGAGCAATTTTCCCGTTGCCGCATCGACGGCAAATACTTTCTGCGAGGGTGTCAGTCCGTAGAGAACGCCTTCGACCTCGATTGGGCTGGTCTGCAGTCCGCCGGATTCTTCGGTGTCGTACGTCCATGCGACCTCGAGCCTCTGCACGTTGCCGCGTTTGATCTCTGCCAATGGGGAAAAGTGATTATTCTCTGCCGTCCCGCCATAGACTGCCCAATCATGATGCGAATGACCGTCGTCGGACACTTGGAGGGACGAAGACGGAACAGTCCTCCCGCCAGTTTGGGCGGTTGCCACGCCCACAGAGATAACCCATGCACAGATCGTTGCGAGTCTCATCGGTTCCCGATTCCTCTGTGTTCCTCAGTGTCCTCTGTGGTCGAAGATTTTGACGTCCGAAGCAACCCGCGGCTGATTCTAGAACAAGACTGAATCTCTAGCTTGACGTCACGAGTTTTTCACAGCAGGTGGCACCTCCGTAACCCCGCGACCACTTTCGCGCCCAGCCGCTTTCGGCTTATGCTGATAGAGAAGTCGGCGGAACGCGGACCCGATTTCAACCCACCTTCGTATGGATTCGCTTCGACTCTATGGGCTGGTTGCGACAAGCGCCGTCGCACTGCTAGGCGCGTATGCGTTGCTGCGGCGCAAGCCCAAGACACCGGACGACCTGGAGCGCGAGCGCAGGGCCTGGCTCGAAGGCACGGGGCGGATCACCGACGGCACAGTGATTGATGTGCAGGAACTGGCGGCCGCGAGCAATTATCACGCTGCGATCATGTTGATCTACAAGTACGATGTTGCCGGCGTGTCGTACGAGTGTTCGCAGGATGTCACCTATCTACGGCATTGGATCAACCTGCACTCCTGCCGTCTGGGGCTGCACACTTCCGTAAAGTACGATCCCCAGAATCCTGGAAATTCGCTGGTCGTCTCGGAAAACTGGATGGGGTTGCGGCAGTAAGCGGGGCGCTTCTCTACTGCCAGCTGAGCCGCATGACGGTGTTGTGCTTGTCGAACGTGACCTGCAGAGACTTCTCGCCCCCGCCCAGGAACTCTGAGGAGATCGTGCGGGACAGGTCAATCGTTTCGTCGGAGGATAAGGCCCGGACGCGCAGGACGTGTTTGCCGGCAGGAATTTTCAGGGTCTCGGAGTCCACGCCTCTTACTCCGTTGAACACCACCAACCGCTTTTGAGTTCCACCGTGCAGCGGCCGGGTCAGCGACAGCTTGTCATCGACCCACACGAAAAGAGTCGCGTCTTTAAACTGATGCTGCACCGCGAGTTCGAGGGTGGACGTCGGGACCACGATCTGCTTCGGGGTCTGGGACGCAGAACCGTGAGTTTTCCGCACTGACGGAGTCGCGGTGACAGGTTGAATCGGTTCTTTCACCGTCACCGAAGTCGCAGCATTCGGCTGTTCGCTGCTGGAAGGCGGCGTGGCGACGCTGGCTGCGACAGGGGCACTCAGTCCCTTGGGAGGAATTACCAGCAACTTCGTCTGAGCTCCCACGAAAACGAGAACTACCAAGGTGGCCGCACCCAGAATCAAATCCCGTATCGGCGCCTTGCGGGCCACGATGCGAACCAAACTCTCTGCCTTAGCCATCTCGGCTACGGGATTCGTTCTCGACGCGGTCGCGGAACGCGTACCGGTCGACCGCGTCCCTGTCGGAGCGCCTGACCTCAGGCGCGTTGTGGTGGACCCCGGCTTGAACAGCTGCTGCAACTGGCGAATGTCGTCGGCAAACTCTGCGCCTCGCTGGTAACGCTGCTCTGGATCTTTGGCCATCGCACGGGAGATCACTTCGTCCAGCTCGCGCGGCAGGTTCAAGTCGAGCGCGCTGGCGGCCAACGGCTCACGATTCGCGACCTTGAAGCACACGGTCGTGGCGCTGTTTCCCTGAAATGGGGAATGCCCTGTCACCATGGCGTACAAAATGACGCCCAGCGAGAAAAGATCCGAACGGCCGTCGACTCCTTCGCCGGCCAGTTGCTCCGGCGCCATGTAAGCGGGAGTGCCCAGCACCTTTCCGGGCAAGGTGAAGTGAGCTAGGTTCAGCTTTGCGATACCGAAGTCAGCGATCTTGGCGTGGCCCTCGGCGGTTACAAGAATGTTTCCGGGCTTGATGTCGCGATGGATGACGCCCTGGGCGTGAGCATAGTCCAAAGCCTCGGCGATTTCTTCGGCGAGCTGCAGTGCCTTGGGCAGGGGAAGCTTTTTCTCTCGCGCCAGAATCCGATTGAGCGATTCGCCGGCAACATACTCCAAGACGATGTAGGGATTGCGGTTTTCGGGATTCTCTCCGACGTCGAAAATGGCGACGATGCCGGCATGATGGAGACGGCCGGCGGCCTGCGCTTCATTCAGAAAGCGCATGCGAAATTCCTTTTCCTCGTCTGGCTCCTGTCCCCAGAGCGAGACAGTTTTCACGGCGACGAGACGGTCGATTTGCGGGTCCCGGGCCTGATAGACGACACCCATAGCTCCGCGGCCCAATTCAGCCACGACTTCGTACCGGCCAAACCGCTTGATTTCGGGATTCTCCATGGAGTCGTCCTTAAGCCAAAGCGTCCGACCTGGCCGAACAAGGACAGAGAGGACCTCTACTATGGTAGCCCGTGCGGCACCGTGATCCCGCACCCTGTTTGGCCCGATCCATTACGCCGGTAACGGCAGTTCGAGTGTGGGTCGGGCCCGGAAATCCGGGCGAATGGAGGATATGGGGGTGTCGCTGGAACTTGATGGCGTCTCGGCTAGCTTCCCGTAGAGAAGCCACCGCTGTGCGCGACAGTCATGCGGAGGTACTTGTAAGGATTGACCGGGGTATCGTTGATGCGGACTTCGTAGTGAAGATGCGGGCCGGTGGAGCGGCCGCTCTCGCCAACATAGCCAATCACGTCGCCGCGATGTACCGATTGTCCTGCGGTTACGGCGTAACCCGACAGGTGACCGTAGCGGGTGCTGATGCCGTTGCCGTGGTCGATCATGATCGCTTTGCCGTAGCCGCCCATGAGCTCGCTGAAGGTCACTACGCCATCGGCTGGAGCGATGATCTGGGCACCGTAGCTGCTGCCAATATCCACGCCGCTGTGGAAGGCGCCTTCTCCGTTGAACGGATCGATCCGCTCGCCAAAGCTTCCCGTCACCTGGCCTTCGACCGGCCATAGGTTGGGAGCGGAGTTCGCCTTGAACCAGTCGGCTGTGGTGGCATTGCGCGTCAGGCCCATGGTCAGGCCGACCATCGTTGCACCGGTCAGCGCCGAGGTCCGCAGGGCGTGCAACTGGTCGAGCGAAGAACTGACTTCAGCATTCTGAATCTGCTCGGAGGTCGCGGTCACCAGGGTCGGCTGCGCCTTCAAACCGTAGAGGGCCGAAACTTCCCCGGCGATCGAGCCCAGCGACGCCACTTGCACGTCGCGCTCCTTGGCCACCTGCTCCAGGCGCGAATAATTGTCTTTGAGCTGGTCTTTTTCGGTCCGCAGCTGGTTGTAGCGGGAAACCTTCAGCAGCATGCGGGTATAGGAGCTGGCAATGCCGGTCAGGCTGAGGAATCCGATTGCGGCGCCGACTACGAATACGTACAGGTAATGCACGGGGATGGAAATCTTGCGCAACTGGCCGTCGTCCCCGCGGGCCACAAAAAGGATGTAAAAGCGTTTCTGCAAATCGCTCCTCTAATTGTTGAAACATCAGGTCCGGAACTCCAGGCCCAGTTTCTTAGTTGCAGAAACGCCTGTTCGGACCACCTGACTTTTTTCGGGCTACGCTCCCATCTTGGGAATGGAAACTTTCTCGCGCCCTACACCTACCGGAACTGCGACCTGAGCCTGAAATTGTGCTCGTCTGCAATGCCAACTACTTGCAGAACTTAGCTCGGCCAAAAGGTTATTGTGAATGACTGGTTAACGGTAACAAACTGGGTTCCCCCTGTCAACGATGCTCAAGGGCATTTCCGGTTACCGAAGACGGGGTAACCAGGGGCGACCCTAGGACAGATTACTGAGGTGCCTACAGTAGTCTTTGGTTTGAAATACAGCATTTTGACTAGAAGAGTTTGGCTTCTTGGGGCAGGCCCGCATTTCTTTGAGTCGATCGTTGCGAACTCGCCATCCTATCGGCGGCGGTATAGTAGTTGCGCCGTGCCGCTTCCCGAAAAAGCGCTGATTGCCCAGATTCGCCGTATGGCGAGATCGTCTATCCGAGGGCGCGCTCTCAGGCTCGAACCGCGTCATCTTCACCGGAATCGGAGACGACTGCGCCGTGCTGCGCCTGTTGCCGGGACACGAATCCCTGGTCACCACCGACTTCACGCTGGAAGGCATTCACTTCCGGCGGGACTGGCATCCGCCGGAATCGGTCGGCCACCGCTGCCTGGCGCGCGGATTGAGCGACATCGCCGCCATGGGCGGCGAGCCGGTCGCGGCGTTTCTGTCGCTGGCGCTGCCGCGCGACTTGCCGCAAGCCTGGGTGGGACGCTTCGCCCGCAGCCTGATCAGCCTCGCCGAAAAATTCGGCGTCACCCTCGCCGGAGGCGACACGGCCGAATCGCCGAACGGAATTCTCGCCGACATTATCGTGGTGGGCAGCGCGCCAAAAGGAAAGTCGATATTGCGTTCGGGTGCCCGGCCCGGTGACCGTATTTTCGTCAGCGGAGAACTCGGCGGCTCGGCGGCCGCGGTCGTTGCAGATGAGGACCAAGCCCAAGAGAGAAGGTGAACCCGCGCGACTATCCCCGCCACTTTTATCCTGAGCCTCGAGTCGAACTTGGGCGCATTCTGCGCGAGAAGGGCTGGCCTCGGCCATGATCGACACGAGCGATGGCCTCTCGACCGACCTGGCGCATCTTTGCGAAGAAAGCAACGTGGGAGCCGAATTGGAGTCGGCGCTCATTCCCCGCGCGAGCGTCGGCAAGCCCGCTCGCGAAGTCGATCTCGACCTCGCCCTGCACGGCGGCGAGGACTACGAACTGCTGTTCACCGCTCGCCCCGGCAAGCGCATTCCAGCCCAGATCGCTGGAGTTGCGCTGACCCACATCGGCCACATCACGCGTCCACGAATCCTTCTTGTGCGCAATCTCAAAGGAACCGCTTACGAACTTGAGCCGCGCGGCTGGGAACACTTCCGCCAGTGAATCAGTCCTAGCGAGTGCGATCCTGTCCGCAGTTATCGCTCTTGACTCTGCTGGCGCGGGGCCGGGTCTTTGACCCGGCCATGCCGAGGCGAGAGCGTCGGCGGCGTTGTTACCTCCGTCACTACTCAGTCTCTACCCTCACGCACAAAAGCGGACTAGAGTAAAACCATGTCGTCCCGTAAATTTCTGCTGCTCCCAGTGCTCGCTGCCCTGCTGCTCGTCGCGGCAGCGCAGAATCGAAGCAACCGCCTCCGCCGCCCGCTCACGCGCACTCTCCGTCGCCCGCGGTCACGGACGAATTCATTCAGAAACAGTTCGGAGACAACTGCTCGCTGCTGCCGGGAGCACCGCAGTTTGTCGCCGATATGGATGGCGACGGCATCGATGATCTGGTGGTCGCCGCCAAGTGCAAGAACCCGATGGCCGACAGGGACGAATACAGCTTCGTCGTTGCCGATCCCTATGACAGCTTCCTCGGCTTCGGCGATGTGAAGGTTACGTCCAGTTTCGCCTCCGACGAACCGGAGCGACGCGGCGTGAGCCTGCTCATCATCCACGGCGCCGAAAAGGACGCGTGGCGCGCGGAAACGCCCAAGGCCAAGTTCCTCCTCATCAATCATGCCTTTCAAGACCCTGACCGTGAAAAGGCTGACGCTGAAGAAGAAGACGATTCTTGGGGTCTATATGGAAGAAAAGGGCGAAGGCGAACAAACGTCCTCGGTGGTCTTCTGGGATGGCAAGAAGTACCGGTATCAGCAGTTGGGGTCAACCCTGGAATAGATCAAGATCTTAACCACAGAGGACACAGAGGTCGCTGCATCTCTCAGTCCCATGCCGCCATCCTGCCGACGGCCGCAGCCTTAAATCACATCCGCTTGTAGTAAGGGAATTCACTCGTCCCGGCTCGACTCACGTTCGCTTCCGAAAATTCGCAGACTCGATCGAGCGCAGCTTGCAACTCTGCGGTGTAGCGTTCGATGTCTTCGTCCGTGGCGTCTGCAGGAACTTGAATCAGCTTCCCTACGCGCACCAGCACACGCGAAAACGGAATCGGAATCATCAGACGGTCCCAACTGTTCAGCACCCAGGCTTTGTCGACAGCGGCGTGAAACATCGTCATGGCCAGACCCGATGAGCGCGCCAGCGCAACCGGGCCGGGCTTCACTTTGTGCCGAGGCCCGCGGGGACCGTCCAGCGTGAACGCCACTGTCCAGCCCTCTTCCAGTGCGCGCCGCAGGCCGAGTAAAGCACGGACGGCATTGCGGCTGCTGGATCCCTTCACGGCGAGGAATCCGAACTTGTGGATGATGCGGCCCATGTACTCGCCGTCGTAACTGTCGCTGCTCATCACGCGGATGCCCATGTCTCGGAAGATGTAGGTTGCGGGGATCATGCAGGAATGCCAGAACGAAGCGATCAGCGGGCGCTCATCCAAAGTCTTCTGCGCACCTTCCTCGTACGAGACGGAAATACGCAGCGTCGGGCCGATCAGCCGGATGATCGCATGTCCCAGAAAAATGATGATCCGCAGGACGATGCGTTGGCGAAGAGTAAAGCGCTGCGGGTCGATCGGAGGGAGAGCGGGCAGCGCCGTGATGCGAGTGCTGTCTTCGGGCACGCAGCTATTGTAATGGCTAGCTGCGGCTCAGTTCTCGAGGTACGAGTCGATCCAGATCTTGACCTTCTGGCGCCGTTCGTCGGCGGGAGCGAACCGCACGCCGATCGATTTGGGTTTGCACCAGCTCACGACCCCTTTGAGATTCACGCGCGGCAAGGTCATCAGGGCAAACGACACTTCTACATTGGCTCCAATCGAAAAATCTTCGGGACTCTTGACCGACATGCCGCCGGTACTCATCTCAATGCTGCTGGCGCTGATGCGGCGGCCATCGCCGACGAGTGTAACTTCGGTCATCACGGGGATGCGCACGTAGCGGCGGAATTCGTGCAGCACGAGCATGCGGGTGGCGCGAATCAGCTTCAGCGCGGCCGGCCGCTCCAGCGGTTCGCTGAACATGGCATTGATGCCATACTTGGAGTAGCGCATCGCTTCCTGCGCGTTGCCTCCAACGCCGTAGAGAACGCAGCGGCTGTTGGACGGCGAGGAACGCGCTGCTTCCATCACGGCGTCGGCGCCGTCGCCCAGGCTCAACACACAGGCCTCGAACTTTTCTTTCCTCATGCGCTCAGCAGCGTTTGCGGTCACAACCACGGTTTCGATGCCGAACTGGCGGAAACCTTCCGACAGCAGCGCGCGGGCCGGTTCGTTCAAGCCGACAAGTGCCGTACGGGCGGCTGCTTTCCGTGGGGGAAGGACGGGGGCGATGTTTGTGGCGAAAGCTTTATCCATGGTGTGTAGGGGAAGACTCCACTTTCAAAACCATTGTGGAGGCGGTCGGCAGAGTTGAAAAGACACAAAGGGTCAACGAGCGAAGTACCAAAGTGTCGTTACTGTTTCAGGAGGCAGGAGAAAGGACATTACGGGCCAAAAGCCGCGTCAAATCAGGGGTTTGGAGCCAGTGTTGAAAATCAGGAAAATCGAACAGGACGAATTTATTCGTTCCAGCGCCGGAACAGCAGTGCGCCGTTGGTCCCGCCGAAGCCGAAGGAGTTCGACATGGCGTATTCGATTTCGGCCTTGCGCGCGTGGTTGGGAACCAGGTCCATGCCGGCGGTATCGGGGTCGGGATTCTCCAGATTGATTGTCGGAGGCAGCATCTGGTCGCGCAGTGCCAGTACGGTGATGCCGGCTTCGAGGCCTCCAGCGCCGCCCAGCAGGTGCCCGGTCATCGACTTGGTGGAACTCACGGCGATCTTGCGTTCGCCGAAAAAGTTGCGGATCGCATGTGCTTCGAGCGTGTCGCCGATCGGCGTCGAGGTGCCGTGGGCATTCACGTATCCGACGACGTCGGGAGTCACACCCGCATCGCGCACCGCGTTGCGCATGACACGGAAACCGCCTTCATGCTCCGGCGCGGGCTGAGTCATGTGGTAGGCATCGCCACTCATGCCGTATCCCGCGATTTCAGCGAGGATGCGCGCACCGCGTTTGCGGGCGAATTCCAGCTCTTCGAGGATCATGATGCCGGCGCCTTCGCCGATCACGAATCCGTCGCGGTCGCGGTCCCAGGGACGGCTGGCCTTTTCCGGTTCGTCGTTGCGCGTCGAGAGTGCGCGCATGGCGGCGAATCCGCCCACGCCCATGGGAGTGATCGCAGCTTCGGCGCCGCCGGCGATCATCACATCGGCATCGTTGTGCTGGATGATGCGGAAAGAATCTCCGATGGAATGCGCGCTGGTCGTGCAAGCCGTCGCGGTGGCTTCGTTCGGTCCCTTGGCGCCGCAACGCATCGAAACTTGCCCGGCGGCGAGGTTGATGATGGCGGCCGGAATGAAAAAGGGAGAAATCTTGCGCGGGCCGCCTTCCATCAGCGCAGTGTGTTCGCGCTCGATGATGTCGAATCCGCCGATTCCAGATCCGATGTGAACGCCAACGCGCTCGTCGTTCTCGGGGGTGATCTTCAGTTCCGACATCTTCAGCGCTTCATCGGCGGCGGCGATGGCCACATGAATGAAGCGCCCCATTTTCTTGACTTCTTTTTTCTCGATGAAATTCAGAGGGTCGAAGTTCTTGACCTCGGCGGCAATCTGGCAGGCAAAAGCGCTGGCGTCGAAGCCGGTAATGCGTGCGACACCGCTCTTGCCCGCCAGCAGGGCCTTCCACACCACGTCGGTGGAATTGCCCACGCCACAGATCAAGCCGAGACCTGTAACTACGACCCTGCGTCCCAACTATTTCCCCGCTTTCGCGTGCTTGCCGATGTAGTCCACTGCGTCCTGCACGGTGCGAATCTTCTCGGCGTCCTCATCGGGAATCTCGATGTCGAAGGCTTCTTCGAAAGCCATGACCAGTTCGACGGTGTCGAGCGAGTCGGCGCCCAGGTCGTCCACGAACGACGCGCTGGAGGTGACTTCGCCCTCATCCACTCCCAACTGCTCCACGATAATCTGCTTTACCTTCTCGTCTACGGCTGCCATGTGTCTCCTCGCTTGCCTCGATTAGATTTGAATTTGGTTCGTTCCGTTGCGCAATCGCTGCGCCTATATTCTGTCCGGGCTTTGGCCCTCCGCCATTGCTCAGGGTTACGCACTGCGGTACGAAAAAAGGCGAGTGTGTAGTGTAATTGTCACGGTGAATTAGTGTAAAGGAAGGGCTCTGCTGCTTCCGGCAAAGCCTCGACTGAATTGGGATTGCACACTTGAATCCTAAAGGCAGGGCATTGCCGGGGTCAAACGTTCGCCGGGGGTATCATGGGTCGTCGTTGCGGGACTGGAAGGGAGTTCGCGTGAAGCGTGCATGGTGGATGCTGGTTCTGTGTTCGGCCTCGCTGGTGGCGCAATGCGCGACTGGACAATCCAAAGACGGCAATGCCTTGGTTCAAATCGAGCAAACGTGGGCGCGGGCCCTGGAGCAAAGAGACACGGCGGCTCTCGCCTGCATTCTGGCCGACGAATTCGAGGATGCTGGACCGGATGGCAAACTCACCGACCGAGCAACCACTTTGGCGCGAGCCGCCGAACATCCTGCGATACACCACGAACTCACAGATTTGCACGCGCACGTGCAGGGTGATTTCGGTTACATCCGGGGACTGGCGACAGCGATCAATACGCAGGGCAAGGTCGTCGTCAAAGTGCGCTTCACCGACATCTACGTATATCGCGACGGCCGCTGGCAGTGCGTTGCCGGGCATGAATCGATTTTGACTGAAACCGGCAACTGAGAGGTGAAAGATCCCTATGCGTGCCGTCGTCCAGCGCGTCAGCCGCGCCAAAGTAACGGTCAATGATTTAATCAGCGGCGAGATCGGCGTCGGATTGCTGGTCCTGTTGGGGATCGGGCAAGACGATACCGAGGCTGATGCCACGTATCTTGCCGAGAAAATTGCCGGTCTCCGCATCTTCGAAGACGAGGGCGGAAAGATGAATCGCAGCGTGCAGGACGTGAGCGGCAGCGTGCTCGCGGTTTCACAATTCACTCTGTATGGAGATGTGCGCCGCGGCAAGCGACCATCGTTCGACGCCTCCGCGCCGCCAGAACGCGCTCGCCATCTGTATGAGTTCTTCGTCGAGCGCATCCGGGCGGCAGGGTTACGCTGCGAAACTGGCCGCTTCCAGGAAATGATGCGAGTGGAATTGGTGAATGAGGGTCCGGTCACGATCCTGCTGGATTCGACGAAGGCGTTTTAGCCGATGACGGAACAAACCGCAACGCCGCCGATTCTCGAGATCACTCCGGCCGCAGTTGAGCAGCAGCCGATCCTCGCCAATCTGCTTCAGCTGTACGCGCACGATTTCAGCGAGTTTCACGCGGTCGATCTGGGGCCGGACGGCCGTTTCGTCTACAGCAGCCTTCCGCTCTATTGGAGCGATCCTGATCGTCACCCCTTCTTGGTGAGCGCCAATCACAGACTGGTGGGTTTTGTGTTGGTGAAGAAAGGTTCAGAGGTCTCTGGTAGCAAGACCGTCTGGGACATGACCGAATTCTTTGTGACTCGTGGATACCGGAGGCGTGGGCTCGGG
Source organism: uncultured Acidobacteriaceae bacterium (assembly GCA_963788555.1). Lineage (GTDB taxonomy): Bacteria > Acidobacteriota > Terriglobia > Terriglobales > Acidobacteriaceae > Sulfotelmatobacter. The sequence goes on from CAWBHM010000016.1 coordinate 159,321, forward strand.
ACGCGAATCGCGCGTGAAATATGGAGCCGCTTCCCCGGGTCGTGGGAAGTTCGCGTGATGCACTCGAATGTCTCGGCTGTGCATTTTTGGCTGCGCGCGATTTCAGCGTTTACGGGTGAGGATGTTCAGCCTTCGACCGTCGTGAAAGATGGGGAACGCTGGAATCTTTTCTCTTTTAGATCCCAAGGCGGTGTGTAACCGATTACTGCTGCGATTGTGAGTCACTTTTGCCTCACGTATCATCGACTCCGCCATGAAAATCGTGATTGCCGGTATCCTTGCGATCTCCCTCTGCGCCTTCGGGGCGGAAAAGCCCAAGACTCCGACCACTGCCGGGGAACCTGCGGCCGAAAGTCTCGACCTCGACGCAATCGCGCGCATCCGCGACGAGGGATTTAACCACTCGCACGTGATGGAGTACGCCAGCGGCCTGTTCGATGGCGTGGGTTCGCGGCTCACCGCCTCGCCTGACTTCATTAAGGCGGAGGAATGGTCGCTCGATCAACTCCGGCGCATGGGCGCATCCAACGCCCATACCGAATCGTGGGGCGAGTTTGGGATGGGATGGCAGCAGATCGGAACATCCGTGCAGATGACGGCGCCGTCCACGGGCACGATTCTGGCGCAAGCGACTCCGTGGTCTCCTGCTACTTCGGGCGAAGCCGCAGGTGAAATCGTTGCGGTTCCGGACCTGAAAGAGGAGAAGGACTTTGTCGCATGGAAGGGAAAACTGGCTGGAAAGATCGTACTGTACGGGGACGCGCCGAAGATTAATCCGGATCCGTCCAACCCGCTCGAGCACTACGACGCGGCCAAACTCGAACACTTCCGCTCATACCCGCTCGACGGCGACCAGAATGACAGCCACGTGCTGCCGAACGACCCTGCCTTGTGGGAAAAGGTTTTTAGGGAGATGGCGTTTCTGGAAAAAGTTGGCCACTTCTTCGCCGACGAGCATGCGATCGCAGTGCTGCGGCCGGGCGGATCCGGAGGAGTCATCCACGACGACACGGGTTCTTCGCTCGGATGGTTCGTCTACCGGCCGGAGCATAAGCAGGCGATTCCGTCGGCAGTCATTGCGAGTGAGGCCTTTGGCCGCATGCACCGACTGGTCTCCCACGGAGTTTCGGTCGCGCTGCGAATCAATATCGCAACCAAGTTCTACGGAGAGCACGAGCCGGGCAGCAACGTCATTGCAGAAATTCCCGGGACCGACCCCGCATTGAAGGACCAGGTAGTCATGCTGGGCGGCCACCTTGACAGCTGGATCGCCGGTACAGGAGCCACGGATGACGGCGCCGGATCCATCATCGCGCTCGAAGCCCTGCGCATTCTACGCGCGCTGAACATCCAGCCGCGCCGTACTATCCGCATTGGTCTGTGGGGTGGGGAAGAGCAGGGTATCTTCGGTTCCGCCGGATACGTAAGCTCCCACTACGGCACGCGCTCCTACTCAACGAAGGCGGAAGAGCAGGTGGTCCCGGAGTTCTTGCGCCAGCAGGCCGGACCCGTGACGATCAAGCCCGACCACGCTAAGTTCGACGCCTATTTCAACACCGACAACGGAGGAGGCAGGTTCCTTGGCATCTTCACCGAGGGCAACACCGCCGTAGCGTCCATCTTTCAGCAGTGGATGGCTCCCATAAGCGACCTGGGGTTTACAACCGTCACGATGCGCAACACCGGATCAACCGACCACGTCTCCTTCGATCAAGTCGGATTGCCCGGTTTCCAGTTCATTCAGGATCCGCGCGACTACGAGACTCGCAGCGCCCATACTAATCAGGACACCTACGAGCGCCTTTCGGAGCCGGACATGAAGCAGGCCGCCGTGATCATGGCTGTCTTCGTCTACAACACAGCTCAACGGGATGAGATGCTTCCGCGCAAACCCTTGCCTCACCCGGAACTTGAGGAGCAGCGCACGAAGCCACTAGAAGGCATCTATCCGGGAGCGACAAAGCAATAGGGTTCTAGGTGCGTGGGGGCGGCGGACCCAATTTCCAACTTGACACGACAGTAACCACCCTCTAGTGAAATCGCTATGACTGTGGGCGAACGCGTAATTATGCTCACTGCGTCCAGACTTTTCGACGCAAGGAGCAATACGTTGCCGCGCCAGGTCACGTACGTTGTTCCGCGTAGGCAGAATGTCGTCGGCCAAGTCGAAGAATTTGCATACGTCCCCGGTTTCTTTCAAATAATTTGTTCACCTGCCGCCATTTCCTTTGGCAAGGTACGTGCTTTCTGCATCCTAGGACTGAGAGGCATGTAAAGTGGGCACTGGGGCGCGTTGGGCTATGCATGGGGCACTGGTTGTACTGCTAGGCTCCATTGGCATTGCTGAGCAGAATCGCACTGTTACTCCGATGTCCTTGGACGATATTGTTCGGTCTATCGAGGCGGCGCAGGCGGCGACCCATCCACAATCTTCCTATCAGGTCATTCGCGAATACCGCTTGTTTGGCGCGCGGGATTCCAAAGCGGACTCTGAGGTCGTAGCCGAAGTCGATTTCCGGCCACCAGCCTCCAAAGCCTATAGAATCCAACGGTCCGAGGGCAGCACTCGTGGCCCGCAACTGGTGCGCCACATCTTGGACCACGAAGTCGAAGCGACCTCCGGCGATCATAAGGCCAGCCGAGCGATCACGCGAGACAACTACAGCTTTACCTACATCGGCGAAGCAGTACTGGATGGAGTTCCCTGTTACCTGCTGGGTTTAAGACCGAAGCGAGCCGACAGAGATCTGCTGGCAGGCAATGTCTGGGTAGACCAACATTCCTTCCGGGTCCGCCAGATTGAGGGCGATGTAGAGAAAACGCCTTCCTGGTGGCTGAAAAAGCTTCGCATCAAGCTGACATTCGCGGATATTCAAGGGATCTGGATGCAAACCGGCATGGAAGCCACGGCCGATGTGCGGATTGTCGGGACGCATACTCTGAAATCGCGGATTCTCGATTACCGCCGCGAGGCGGAGGTTGCCGCCACTCCATTTCCTGGCATTTCTCCGATTCGGAAGCGATAAACCTTTACCAGCTAGAACAGTTTCGACGACAGATTCTGCCGGATGTATTGCTTGCTGTCGAATTTCCTGCCGGTACTCTCGCCTGACATGTAACGAATCTGCCCGAAGATAGGACGCTCGAACCATGGACGGTCGAACTTGCCCACGATCGCCCAGGCGATTCCAGCGTACCCATTGGGATCGCGTCCGTCGAGTTCGTACTTATCGTTAAGGCGCACAGCGATGCGGTGCGCCTCGGCCGGGGATCGGCTCCACTCGAGGATCTTCTTCGCCCAGTACATGCGCACGTAGTTGTGCATCCACCCGGTGGAAACCATCTCAATCTGCGCGGCGTTCCAGAGTGGATCGTGCGTCTCGGCCTGCTCCAGTTGCTTTTCGCTGTAGAGCACGGGACGGGGATCGGCAGCATGCTTCGCCAGCGTGCGGTGCGCCCAAGGCTCTGCAGACTCGAAGGTGTCGTAGTCAGGATGGAAGCGCACCAGATTTACCGCAAGTTCGCGCCACGTGATGATCTGATTGAGAAAGGCTTCTTTGTCAGCCTTGGGCGCATCGGCATGTTGGACCGCCAAGGCAACCGCGATCGGACTGATGTGGCCGAAGTGGAGATACGGTGAGAGCCGGCTTGTGTGATCGATCTCGGGCTTGTTTCGCTTCGTGCCATAACCAGCGCAGTTTGTGCTGTATGAATTGCTTTAGAAGACAGTGAGCCTCGCGGGTGCCACCACGCCAATTCGAGGCTGGTGATACCGAGCGATCTAACTTCCAGTCTTGCGTGATATCAAAATCAGGGTGCAGCGATGAGAGTCCGAGCGGTCGGCGCCAACCGATCTGGGCGCGCAGGTTCAGGGCCGGAACGAGAAAGTTCTTCCAGTGCACCTGCAGCCGCGGGCGAATGATATGCGCGGCATACTGCGCTTTTTCCAAGCAGCTTCGATGGCACGATCACATCGGCATCCACCGTCCACAGTGGGACCTTTAATCTCTTCGCCGCGACGCGTCTCCAACTTTCGGGCTCGCGCATTGGATTTTCGTCTCCGACTACGAGCGCAGCTTTCACCTCTTGGCAAAACCGCAGCAGGCTGTGCTGGGGAAAACGGCGCAGCACGAATCCGATATTTCTTTTAGCTAGCGCGTCAGCGATATCAGGAATTCCCTCGACTAGAAAACGATAGTGCCGCAGGTTCGCGTTCGGATAGAACGGTGCGGGCGCTAGAAAGACCACAACGGGTTTGCCCAGGGCATTGGCCAGCTCGACGGTTACATCGAGAGCAGGATTGTCGATGCCTCGCTGTGCGCGCTGCATCCAGTACACAACGCACGTGCCGGCGGGGTCAGGCACTCCTGCCCGCCGCACGGTCACCCGCGGATCTTGCGAGAGCCTGGTAAGGACATCCATCAGGCGGAGATAAGATCGAGATCTAGTGTCACATCGCTAGTGTAGAACGCTGCGCGGGCTCAAATCGCGTGCGGGGAGATTGTCTTGATCGTCGGGAAAATCAGCGGCTCAACATTTTCTCGACTGGAAAAACATAGGGCCAGGTTCGCTATCGGGCGAGCAAAATCGCGTCTGTCACGCGCGCGGCTTCCACGGCCGCTTTCACGTCGTGCGTCCGCAAAATATGTGCACCCTTGAGAATCAGCACGGTCTGCGTTGCAAGCGTTCCGTACAGTCGACCCTCGGGTGGAACGTCCTTTCCGTTCATGCCCAGCGTTCGGCCGATGAAAGACTTGCGAGAGGTGCCCGCAAGCAGCGGAAATCCCGCGGACTGCAAATCACTGAACCGCCCCAGCAGCGGATAGTTCTCATCAAAGCTTTTGCCGAAGCCGAAACCCGGATCGAGGACGATGCGCTCGCGCCGCACTCCCGCCAGCACGGCCTTCTCGGCCCATTCTTTGAGTTCGCGTTTCACCGTGAGGACAATGTCGCCGGGAGGCGGCAAGGATCGCCATTCTTCGGGACGTCCCCGCATGTGCATTAGCACCGCCCCGCATTTCAATTCGGCGACGGTCTTGGCCATGCGTGCATCCCAGCGAAATCCGCTGACGTCGTTGACGATTTCCGCTCCGGCGCTCACGGCGGCGCGGGCCACATCCGCCTTGTACGTGTCGACCGATAGAACCGCCGAGGGATGCTTCTTCTTTAGCTCAGTAATAACTGGAAGAACGCGCTTTAACTCTTCCTCCGCGCTAACCGTGGGAACGTTCGCGCTAACCTTTTCATTCGTCCCAGCGGACGTCACCACGGCATCCACCCGCGCTCCGGGGCGCGTTGACTCGCCCCCGATATCAAGGATGTCGGCCCCTTCGTCCAGTAAGCGCGAACCGCGTTCCAGGGCCTTGTCGCGATCCAGAAACTGGCCGCCATCGGAAAAGGAGTCCGGGGTCACATTGACGACACCCATGATCAGCGTGCGCTTGCCGAGTTCCAGCGTGCGCCCGCCCAGATTCCATTGGAAGACTGACCGCATGCGGCACGATTCTAAATGAAGATTGCGGGAAGAACCGGCGCCCGGGCTAGCGTCGCCGTACAGCGGCTTCACGACGGCGCATGCTGTGGATCGCCCCGGGACCGGTCCCCGTCGGCGGCTTACGCATCCCGTCGAGCAACTCCTTCAAGACAACCGCGTTATTCCGGGCTTCGTTCTTCGACGAAAAGAGAAGAGTCAGGCACTTTCTTTTTTGAGAAAGCTGGTAGAGCTGCAGCAGTGAATCCTGGGCTTCCGGTTGCGATAACTCTTTCAGATATTGCTTCCGAAAGCTCGGCCAGCGAAAATCTCGCTGACGCTCGGGCAACGCGTGAAACCAGCGACGCAATTCGTGCGAAGGCGCAAGATCGCGCAACCACTCGTCGACTCCAGCACTGGCCTTGGTCAGACCCCGCGGCCACAGCCGGTCCACCAGAACCCGCGTGCCGTCAGCACGCGAAGCCGGTTCGTAGACTCGTTTGAGCCCAATCTTCATGAGCGGTTCAGTTTACGCCTTGGTGTGTGCTCTATCATTGTAAAGCGGCTTGCAGCGCCGCCTATGGCACGAATGAGGGATGCTTGATGCGATCGAAAGAAACGATGTCGGGGAGAAGGTTTCAAGGTGATCTTGGCACGGGAGTTTTCTACAGAGGGTTGATGGTCTTAAGCCTGCTCGCGATGACCGCGGCTTGCGACATCCAGCGCCGCAAGTCCGACGCCGAACTTGGCCTCAACCCGCAACAGTCCGCCGGCCGAAGGATCTACGACGACCGCTGCGACCGTTGCCACGAACCGTATTCCAGCCGTGGGAAAAAGGGACCCGGGCTCAAGGGAATATTCCATAACAAATATCTTTCTCTCAGCGGCCTCCCGGCCAACGACGAACGTGTTACCGACATCATCCGGCTTGGCCGCAATGAAATGCCGGGCTATAGCCAGACTCTGAACTCGCAGGACATTCAGGATCTGCTCGCATATCTGCATACGTTGTAAGCATGTTTTGTAAGCATTGTTCGGCGAAAGGCAGGGGAATTTCGACGTTCGTGGGATAATCCGGAAATGAAAAGCGTGGCGAAATCGGAGCTCTTTCGCGAACTGCCGTCGGTGGACGAGCTTATCCGTATGCCCGCCATGGCTTCGCTCACTGCCGCCAACGGAGCTGTAGTTGTCACCGATGCAGCCCGCGCCGTGCTTGCCCGTCTGCGGGAGGAAGTCGCTTCAGGATTGCTTGATGCTCCCGCACTGAGACTTGCTCTTGAAGGAGTGGCCGGAGTGGTGGAACAGCATCTGCGCCGGGCACTCAACTACTCGCTGCGCCCCGTGATCAACGCAACCGGAGTTATCCTGCACACGAATCTCGGCCGCGCCCCCCTCGCTGAAGATGCCCTGGCACACATCTGCGAAACTGCTGGACGATTTTCCAATCTTGAATTCGACGTCGAGTCCGGCACACGCGGCAAGCGCGACGTTCATGTGGACCGGTTGCTGCGCAGTTTGCTGAGCGAGTCCCCTGATTCCGCTCAGGTCTCAACCATCGTCGTCAACAACAACGCGGCCGCAGTCCTGCTGGCGCTCAATAGCTTGGCCGAAGGCGGAGAAGTCATCGTCTCTCGCGGAGAACTGGTCGAGATAGGCGGATCCTTCCGCATACCCGACGTAATGGCAAAGTCAGGCGCAACGCTTCGCGAGGTAGGCACAACCAACCGCAGTCGCGTCGCCGACTACGAAAAAGCCATTACCGATCGAACGCGGCTCCTGCTGCGCGTGCACCGCTCCAATTTCGAGATCACCGGCTTCACCGAACAGGCATCCACGGCTGAACTGGTCGCCCTGGCACGCGAGCGTGGCCTGCCTCTGATGGAAGACTTAGGGAGTGGCGCGCTGGTCAATTTGCAGAATTTTGGCATCAGTGGCGAGCCTAGCGTGCTCGACAGCTTGCGTGCCGGCGTCGACGTTGTGACCTACAGCGGCGACAAATTGCTGGGCGGCCCGCAAGCCGGATTGATCAGCGGCGTCCCTGACTTGGTCGCACGCATGCGTACCAACTCCCTGTTCCGCGCTCTGCGCGTCGACAAACTCACCTACGCCGCACTGGAAGCCACGTTGCTTGCCTATGTAAAGCGCGATCATGATGCCATTCCAACCCTGAAGATGATGCGCCTTACCAGGGAAGAAGTCGGCCGGCGCGCCGAGGTGCTGATCGCGCAAGTTCGTTCTCCTAGACTCAATCTCTCGGTCACGGATGGTGAATCAGTAATCGGAGGAGGTGCGGCGCCATCTTCGGTCCTGCCTACCCGGCTCCTCGCCGTCAGTTGCGCCGATTTAAGTGCCGACGAATTGTCCGACCGTCTGCGAGCATTCGATCCACCGATCATCACTCGCGTCGAACAAGGCCGCGTGCTTTTAGATTTGCGCACGGTGTTTGTGGATCAGGATTCGACGATTGCGGCGGCACTGGATCGAATCGCGGCCTAGCCCTCTAGCATCCAAAGTCTGTTGGCTGTTCTCTACACTATCGGACATTCCACTCGCACGCTCGAGGACTTGATCGCCTCGCTGCAGGCGCATGAGATTAAGACTCTGGTCGATATTCGCGCATTCCCCATGTCGCGGCGGCTGCCGCAATTCAATCGTGATTCGCTGGAACAAACTCTCCCAGCGGCCGGAATCCGCTATCTGTCGATGAAAGCGCTGGGCGGTTACCGCAAGACAATTCTCGAAGACTCGCCGAACATTGCTCTGCGCAACCAAAGTTTCCGCAATTATGCGGACTACATGCTTACGCCCGAATTCGACCGGGCGATGTCAGAACTGATCGCTCTCGCCGACACATCTCGGACGGCGTACATGTGTGCCGAACGTCTGTATTTCCGCTGCCACCGGATGCTGGTTTCCGACTGGCTGGTTGCGCATGGACATGAAGTCCTCCACATCGATGCTGAGGGCCCAGTGAAACCACACACGCTGATGGCAGAAGGGCGCATCGTCGATGGGCGCCTCATCTATAAGGGGGATCGACTGCTGTAACATTCACTGCAGAGGAAATTCTGAACATGATCGTGGGAACAGGCATCGACATCGCGGAAGTCCCGCGCATTCGCCAGTCGATCGAGCGCTTTGGACAGCGATTTCTACAGCGCATCTACACGCCCGGAGAGATGCGCTACTGCGATTCCAAGGCCAATCGCGTTGAGCGCTATGCCGCACGCTTCGCCGCAAAAGAAGCCGCGATGAAGGCTCTGGGCACCGGTTGGAATCACGGTGTGCGCTGGCGCGACTGCGAAGTCGTCCGCATGCCCGGCGGACGGCCAACCATGAGCTTCCACGGGAAAGCCGGGGAGTTCGCCGCTAAACTTGGAGTCAAAAATACGGCGCTGTCGATTTCGCACACCGAAGAACAGGCTATTGCGCAGGTCATTCTGGAAAGCTGAGGCTCCACGCTCTTCTGCTAGACTGTCGCGTCCAATCTATTTATGCCCGTTCTTACTGCCACACTCACGCGAACGTCGAGCGGAGCGTCGAACTTCCGGAACGAACTCTGCTGGCAGGCCTCGGCCTCACCAGTTTCGCCGCCCTGTTGCTGGAACTGGCGCTGACTCGTCTGTTTTCCGTCGTACTCTTCTATCACTTCGCCTTTCTCGCCATTTCGATCGCGCTGCTCGGACTGGGCGCCGGGGGCGTGTTCGCATACCTGCTGAAGGCGCGATTAGCGAGCAAAGGCACGCGCACGCTCGCCGCCACGCTTTGCATGATGAATTCGGTGGTCGTGCTCGTGGTGCTTGAAATCGTCCTGCATGTGCCCGTTGCACTGCAGGTTTCCTGGGCAAACTTCGCACGCTTGACGGCGCTCTACCTGGCTGCCGCTGTCCCATTTTTCCTGACGGGACTTTTATTCGCGGTCGTTTTTGCGCGCGAGACGCGCCGCATCCCCCGACTCTATGGCGCTGACCTGTGCGGGGGAGCGCTGGCCTGTCTAGCCGTTGTTCCGTTGTTAAATTGGGTCGGTGGACCCAACGTCATTCTCGTCGCGGGAGCAAGCATGGCCGTCGCGGGCCTGATCTGGGCTGAAGGCCGATCGTTACGCAAAACTGGAGCCTTCCTCGTGCTTGCACTCGTCGTCCTCATTGCGGCGAACCGATCTGGCCGCTGGATCGATGTCGTGTACGCCAAGGGCATGTTCCGCAATCCAGCATGGGTAGAGTTCGCGCGCTGGAATGCCCTATCGCGCGTGGAAGTCGACAAACAGGGTCAGGCAAAGGCCATCGTGATCGACGCCGACGCCTCCACCTACATCATGAATGCCGATCTCACCCACTGGCAGGGAACAGTCTGGGAGCATAACCTGATGGCCGCTCCGCCGGCTCTGGCGAACGTCCTTCGGCCACACGGAGACTTCGCCATCATTGGCCCCGGCGGTGGGGTCGATGTTCTGCGCGCAGTCGCAAATGGCAGTTCGAGCGTGACCGGCATCGAGATCAATCCCATCATCGCGACGACGATCATGCGCGGACGTTATGCCGACTATGCCCAGCATCTCTACGAGCGGCCCGACGTGCACATTCAAGTCACAGACGGCCGTTCGTTTCTGCGTTCGACGCCGCAACACTTTGATGTCGTGCAGATGACTCTGGTTGACACCTGGGCCTCGACCGCAGCGGGTGCCTTCGCGCTGAGCGAGAATAGTCTCTACACCGTCGACGCATTCACCGAGTACTTCAATCACCTCAAGCCCGATGGAATGATCGCCATCACACGCTGGGAGTTCCGCCAGCCGCGCGAAGCTTTGCGCGTGGTCGCGGTGGCCATGGAAGCTCTGCACCGCCTGGGTGTGCCGAATCCCGCGCGTAACTTCATCGTCGCGTCGCAGGGTGAACTGGATGCAGACGGGATTCCCGTCGTGGTGCTGGCAAAGAAAACGCCTTTCACGCCTGCTGAAGAGACCGCGGTAATCACACATTTCGATCACTACTCGGAACTCGAGCCTATTTATTTGCCGTCGCAGCCCGGTGAAAATCCGTTTTCCGATCTGATCGCCAGCAACGATCCTTACGGATTCGCGCGCGGTTACGCCTACAACGTCGCGCCCGTGACCGACAACGCCCCCTTCTTCTTTTTCACGCTGAAACCACAACAGATCCTCGGCGAAAAAGGCTTGCGCGAAGGGATCGACTGGAAAGTGAACTTGGGAGTGCTGGTGCTTTTGCTGGTACTGGTGATTTCACTGGTTGCGGTCTTGGCGTTCCTGGTTCTGCCGCTGGCATTGAAGAGCCGGGGAAGCCGCCAATCGCTATTTCCGTTGCTCTATTTCGTCGCAGTGGGTTTAGGCTACATTTTGGTGGAGATCGCGTTCATCCAGCGCTTCGTGCTGTTTCTCGGCCATCCCACCTACGCTCTAACCGTCGTGATTTTCCTGCTCATGATCTCCAGCGGTGCAGGGAGCCTATTTTCGAGGATGTGGCTGCCACACACGGACCGGTGCTGGATACCTCTTGCTCTTGTAATCGCGGCGCTTCTTGTCGACGTGTTTTTTCTACCGGCTCGTTTAGCAGCCCTAGTTGGACTGGGGTTCCAGTATCGCCTGATCGTGAGCGCTGTTCTCCTCATTCCTTTGGGATTTGTGATGGGGATGCCCTTTCCAACGGGACTGCGCGCGCTCGCTGCCTTGCCAGCCCCGGAATATCCTTCGGGACCAGGCGCTTCCGACAATGCTGTCGAGTGGGCGTGGGCGATGAACGCAGCGGCCAGCGTGCTCGGATCCGTCACTGGCCATGGTGATCGCCATCCAGTTCGGTCTAACCGCGACTCTGGCCTGCGGGGCGACCGCGTACGCGCTCGCCCTGCTGTTAATGCCTGCGCTACGGGCGAAAGCGGTCTAAAGCCCTGCCTCAGTTTTTTGTTATGATGCAGCGAGGAGCTGGCTGCGATCCCGAGCTGTTCGCGCGGCCGGCGCAATCCACCCGAACTGGCATCATGAGGAAATCATTTGCCTAGCCAGAAGCAGCTCAAGTGGTCGCAATTGCGAGTTGGGATCACGGTCATTGTTGCCAGTCTGACGCTGGGATTTCTGCTCTTCCTCATGTCGGGAACCGCAGGGCTCTTCACGCCTCGCATCACTCTGAAATCTTATTTCGATAACGCTGAGGGACTGCGTCAGGGCGCTCCCGTTCGTTTGAGTGGGGTGGACATCGGCAACGTTACCAGCATCACGATCGTGCCTGACAAGGACAAGCAGGTTACTCCGGTCCAGATCACGATGAAAGTCAGCACGAAATACAACTATGCCCTACGCCGAGATTCGGTAACTGCTCTGGAGACCGCCGGGGTGCTCGGAGAAACCTATCTGGACATTGATAGCTCCCAGGCAGTGGGCGCCGCAGTGCAGGACGGAGACACGCTGCCCACCCAGGTGCATCCAGATTTCAACCAGGTGGTGAAGGCCAGCCAAAGCACGCTGCAGAACATGGACGCTCTGTTGAAGCGCGCCGACCGCATTCTGGCGTTCGCAGAAAGCGGCAAGGGATCGTTGGGGAAACTCATCTACGATCCGACCCTTTACAACCGTTTTTCCGAAACCGTCGCGGAATTTCAAAAAATCGTGGCGCAGGTTGGCAACGGAGAAGGCAGCCTGGGCAGGCTGATCAGCCGGAACGATGCTTACGAAAAGTTTATTGCCACTCTCGACAAAATGGACAAGGTTGTCGACGACTTGCAGGAGGGGAAAGGGACGGCCGGGAAATTCCTGAAGGATCCTTCTCTCTACAACAACGCGAACGACACCATCGCCAACGTGAAACAGATCACCGAAGACATCAACGCCGGCAAGGGCACGATCGGCAAGCTGACGAAGGATGAAGAACTGGCGAAGAAACTGGACAATACGATTACCAAGCTCTCGGAACTGACCACCGAACTTGAGGCCGGCCAGGGCACCGCAGGAAAACTCTTCAAGGACGAAGCCCTCTACAACAATGCCAACCAAATGCTCACCGAGACGCGCGACCTGGTGAAAGCGATCCGCGAGAACCCGAAGAAATATCTAAGCATCAAGCTGCACATCTTTTAGTCGCGATTCCACGAGTGGCGTCAACAGAGCGGTCGCGTGCTTACATGGAATGATCGAGGAGTTGGAGGGCAAAGCCGCTTAATGCCGATTTGAACGCCGCAGTTCCTGCCAGCGAGGACGCTTCCTGCCGGTCGATCTCTCAGTGTTCCCCGATTCCAAACAATGAGCCAAGCATCAGGATCACCAGCACGCCGAGAGAAATCCAGCCATATTTCCAGTCTTTCTCCCTGAAGAACAAGAAGCAAGCAACGATCACACGCACCACCGGTGTGGCTAGCATCAGCAGCACTCCCGCCCGCTCAATTCCAACGGGGATAGCGCCCTTCACAAACAAGCCGACGATCAGTCCAGTCAGCATGATGAAGAAGCAGCTAAACGCGCCAATCCTCAACACGAGTGCGACGGCGCGGTCGAAAGCAGGCTCCCGGACTTGGCTCATAGCAATCCTCGCAACAAATGCAGAGTCAAATGTCCGGCCAGGTAAAGCATCACCCCGACGAGCAAATACACAACCACCTTGGTATGAACGCGCGGAGCCAGGCGCGCACCGAGAAGTGATCCCACGAATACGCCCACGGCTAACGGCGCCGTGTATTCCACAATGATGTCGCCGCGCCGGTAGTAGACCATGGCGCTGGCGGCAGCGGTTACGCCGATCATGAAGTTCGAAGTCGCCGTGGCCACCATCAGGGGCACGTTCATGAAGATATACATGACCGGAACCTTGATCGGACCGCCCCCAATACCAAGCAGTCCTGAGAGTGCGCCCGCCACCAGCGATGCAGCCAATCCGAGAGGATAGCGCTTAGGTTCGTATGGAGGGATGACGCCCTCCTCGACGGCAGCAGCCGATTCATCCCCTTCCAACGGTTTCACTTTGCCACGCTTGCTCAGAATCGTGATCGCGCTATACAGCAGAAAGGCCGCAAACAACCCCTCAAGGAAGTTCCGGTTAAAGTAACCGACTAAGTAAGCAGTGATCGCGGCCCCGAACGCGGTCGCTAGTTCGAGAGTCATCCCTAATCGAATGTCGGTGGTATGCCGCTGTAGGTGAACGGACGAACTGGCAGCCGAAGTTGTAATGACCGCGACCAGGCTTGTTCCGATTGCCTCGCGAATGGGAATCTCGAAATACAACGCGAGAATGGGCGTAAGCAATACGCCGCCGCCAATTCCGGTTAGCGCCCCCAGCAAGCCTGCAAAAAAGCCCAGGACGAGCAGAAGAACCGTCACCACGGAAAGGACCTCCCGTAGTCGACTTCTTCCATGGAGATACTAATCCTGCGAACCGTGATTTGGGGTTGAACAACTTTGGCGGGGAAAGCCGCTCGCCGCAAGCTAAGTCACCGCCCGCGGTAGCGCGGCGGCATCGGCGTGCTCGTGCGCGTGATAGCTGGACCGCACCATGGGCCCGGATTCAACGTGGCGGAATCCAAAGCGCAGAGCCTGGTTCCGCAGGTAAATAAACTCCTGGGGTTCGTAGAAGCGCGCGATCGGAAGATGGTCTTTCGATGGTCGCAGATACTGCCCCACGGTGAGAATGTCGACACCGCGCGTGCCCAGATCGCGGAAAACTTCGATGAGTTCTTCCGAAGATTCTCCTAAGCCCACCATGACGCCACTCTTGGTGACCATGCCAGGCGAGAATTTCTTGGCGTTCTCCAGCAGTGTTAGCGTGCGCTCGTAGCGCGCCCCAGACCTCACCGCGCGATAAAGCCGCGGCACCGTCTCGGTGTTGTGATTGAGCACATCCGGCCTGGCGTCCAAAACGATTCGCAACGACTCTTCCAACCCTTGAAAATCGGGAATCAGCACTTCGACGCGGCAATCGGGAGTCAGTTCGCGAATCTCACGGATGGTCTCGGCGAAAATTCTGGCGCTTCCGATGTTGTCGTCATCCCGATTCACGCTCGTGACGACCGCATGTTTCAGCCCCAGCGTAGCGACAGCCTCCGCCACACGCCGGGGCTCGTCGAGATCAATCGGTTCCGGTCGTCCCTTAGGGACCGCACAAAAACCGCAGCGCCGGGTGCAGATATCGCCCAGCAGCATAAAGGTTGCGGTCTTGTGGTTCCAGCACTCGCCAATGTTCGGGCACTGCGCCGACTCGCAAACGGTGTGCAACCCCATGCCACGGGCAAGTTTTTTCAGATTGTGAAAGTTCTCGCCCACCGGAGCTTTCGCCCGCAGCCACTGCGGTTTCGGCGTCCGGAGCGGAGCGCCAAGCTCAATCTGGATGAGTTGTGAGGAACCGGCCATCCTTTCGATTCTATCAGTTCGCAAACGATCACCGAGAGCATGGCACCGGGGCGCCGGGCAGCATCACCTTCAGGCCATACAGTCTCAATTCTCGCAGTCGTAGAGTGGGAACGCTGGCGGCAGCTGTCAACCCCGCGAAAGCCGGCAGATGGGATGCGAGTGTAACCACGTGCTGCAGAGAGGCGCGGCGACGGGGGAGATGCGAGGGACTTGGAGACGCTGCTCTGTCCCAAAGGCCCTGTCAACGTGAAGACGACTGCAGAGTGTCGCGCGTTTCTCACCCCACCTCGACCAGCCCATACGTGTGCCGCCAGCGAGCCCGCATGTGCACCAGCGCCCGGCTGATTTCTTCCGCGGAGATTTCGGCATTCGGTCCCGCGATGACTGCCGCCGCCTCGTGCTTGGCCGCCTCCAACAGTTGCGCATCGCGGATGATGTTCGCGACTCGGAAGTCCGGCATCCCAGCCTGGCGTGTCCCGAAGAATTCGCCCGGCCCGCGTAGCTCCAGATCCAATTCCGCAATCTGAAAACCGTCATTCGTTTTCACCATCGCATCGAGCCGCCGTTGGCCGTCCTCGCTGACTTTCCCGCCGGTCATCAGGATGCAATACGATTTCGCCGCTCCGCGCCCGATGCGTCCGCGCAGTTGGTGCAACTGCGCCAGACCGAAACGCTCGGCGTGTTCGATCACCATCACGGTCGCGTTGGGAACATCGACGCCTACTTCGATTACCGTCGTCGCCACCAGAATCTGCAGTTCGCCGCGCTGAAACATGCGCATGACCTGCTCTTTCAGTTCAGCGTCGAGGCGGCCATGGAGAAGGCCAACTTTCAGATCGGAGAAGATCTTGCTGCTCAGCTCGCGGTACATCTTGATCGCAGCCTTCAGTTCGCTCTCTTCATTCTCGGCAATCACCGGATAAACCACATACGCCTGATGTCCAGCTGCAACCTGCTTACGAACAAACTCCCACACCTTCGGGGACTGATCGTCAGCAACACAACGAGTCGCGATCGGCGTACGGCCGGGTGGCAACTCGTCGAGCACGCTCAAGTCGAGGTCGCCGTAAAGTGTAAGCGCGAGGGTGCGCGGGATCGGCGTCGCCGTCATCACAAGCACGTCCGGCTCTTCTGCGCCCGTGTAGGGCCGGGTCTCTGACCCGGACGGGCTGAGCGAAGCTCGGTCGCTTTCCTCCCCCTCTACCGACTTCTTCATCAGTTTCAGCCGCTGCAACACTCCAAACCGATGCTGCTCGTCGACGATCACGAGCCCCAGCTTGGCGAACTCGACTTTCTCTTCTAACAACGCGTGCGTCCCAATGACCAACTGAGCATTCCCTTGCGAGATGTGCCTGCGCACTTCTCGCTTGCGGTCACTCTCGAGAGAACCCGTCAAAAGCACGATGCGGTACCCCGCATTCTCCAGAATCCGTCGTGCCGAAAAATAGTGTTGCTGAGCCAGGATCTCCGTTGGGGCCATCAGCGCTACCTGGCACCCGTTCTCTATGGCAATGATGGCTGCCTCGAAGCCCACGATCGTCTTGCCCGACCCCACGTCCCCCTGCAACAAACGCCGCATGGGATAAGGCTTCTCCATGTCTGCCGCAATCTCTTTCAGCACCCGCTTCTGCGCTGCCGTGGGATGAAACGGCAAAATCTTCTTGATTGCTGCCCGCACGCGGTCGTCCAGCCGAAACGCAATCCCGGTTTGCGCTTTCTGCTGGCGCCGCTTCAACTCCATTCCCAGCTCCACGAAAAATAGTTCATCGAAAATCATCCGGATGTGCGCTGCCGTTCGCGAGGACTGCAGCGCCTCGAAGCTTTCGCCAGGGTCCGGCCAGTGCACGTTCCACAGCGCGGCTCGCGGAGAGATCAATCCCAAATGCGCTCGCACCGCGGCAGGAATGGGTTCCGGAAGGTCGGGAGTCAGGTCGTCGAGCGCAGTCCGAATCGTCCGCCGGAACCAGCGCGGGGTCAGCCGACCGATGGCTTCATAAATGGGGACGATTCGCCCGATCTCCAACGACTCTGCGGCTTTCTTCTCGGCCCCGTTGTCCCCTGAAACGGTCGGATCCCCCAGAACTTCGAACTGCGGCTGGATGATCTGCAACTCGCGACTGCGGGGATCCTCCTCGACCTTGCCGTAGAGTGCGATCATCTGGCCCGGCTTGAACTTGTCCTGCAAGTAGGTCGCATTGAAGAACAGGCATTTCAGCCGCGAGCGGCCTTGCCCCACGGTCAACTGAAAGATGGGCATCTTCCGCGTGCGGAACAGCCCGGAGTTCCGCACTTCCGCCACCACTGTGGCCATTTCCCCGGCCCGCAATTCGGCAATTCCACGCGGGTTCAGCCGGTCTTCGTAGCGAAAGGGTAAGTAGTGAAGCAAATCGCCGACAGTGTGGATCCCCTTCGCCGCCAAGACTTCACCAATACGCGGACCAACACCCTTCACGTATTGGACTGGGGTAGAGAGTTCGAGCATGCGCTAAGGTTCCGTGGATCTCGGAAAAAGAGAATGTTAGCAGGAGAGAAAGCCCGCTCGCGCACGATTGACCGACTTCTTTGGTTGGAACCAGCGCAGCGCCAGTCAGTTCGGAGCCTGATTGTCTGGAACGCCACCCGATTCACCCGCCGCCGTGGACTCAGCCTTCGCGGCCCCACTTCCATCCGCGGACTCGACCGCGGTAGCTGCAATGCTCGGCAACGGTGCCGATTCGGTTAAATCCGCCGAGACCGGCGAACGTGGGGTGGAAGCCTGCGCGTCGAGCAACTCTTGAATTGCGGCGACCAAGCCTTGGCTGTCCGTTTTGGAGACGACTTTCCTCGCCCCGGCTTTCTGAGCTTCTAGCTGCACCTGCGGCGACCAGTGCATGGTGTACATCAGCAGCGGAATATCAGGTAACAGTTTGGAAAGCTTGCGTGCTGCGACCAAGCCATCCATCACGGGCATGACCAGATCGAGAATGATGACGTTTGGCTTGAATTCTTGGGCTTTGGCAATGGCCTCGCGGCCATTTTCAACTTCAGTGATCTCCCACTGTTTGTCGTCCTCAAGCAGGCGGCGCAAGGCGGTTCTAACCGCTGGATTATCGTCGGCGATTAGTATTCGAGTCGGCATTCAAATGCGCAATCATCATGGGTGGCGCGCCGCACGATGTGCTGACAATACGGGCTGTGTGATGCCCTACAGAAGCTATCATGCGCACGGAAACACAAAATACAGGAAAACCCCTAGGCACTAAGTTCCTTTTTCCCCTCCGGTGCAGTAATTGCGGCAGAATTTGGGAGCCCATCCTTCGCATCCAAAGCCGTGCCGCAGTTTGCAGCACGAAAGGAGCTCGATGTGCTCAAAGCAAACAAAAGTATTGTGGTAAATGGGATTTCCCTACCCTTAAACGCCGGAGAGCGGACCAATCCCGCAGGCAGGCCGGTGGCAAATGCCATCCTTCTCTCCATTCCTGACGCCGAATACGACAGCCTCCGCCCTCATCTGGAATTCGTTTCCTTACCACAAAGGGCTAGTTTGCATGAGGCCAATCGAAAGCTGGACTTCGTTTACTTCCTGAACACCGGCATGGTCTCATTGGTCTTCACCACGCGAACTGGAGAAAGTGTCGAGGTCGGCGTAGTCGGAAATGAAGGATTCACCCCCATCCCGGTAGCCGCTGGTTTGACAAGAAGCCCGCATTGCGCAGTGATGCAGATTGGAGGAGAGGGCTTCAGAATTGACGTGAGTGATCTGGAGACGGTGTTACTTGCCAAGTCCAAGGTTGCAGACACTGCTCAACCGGTATGCGGCAGTGCACGGCATGCAAGTCGCTCAGACGGCTGGGTGCAATCGCCTGCATGATCTGGAGCAGCGCTTGAGCCGGTGGTTGCTGTTGACTCAGGATCGCGTCGGGTCGGGGTTGTTGCGTATCACTCACGACTTTCTGGCTACAATGCTCGGAACCGACCGCCCGAGCGTCAGCTTAGCCGCAAGCGGATTGCAGAAGAAACGGATCATCGAATACGCTCACGGCTCCGTCAGAATTCTGAACCGCAAGAGACTCGAAAGTTCCGCCTGCGAATGCTACTCCATCATTCAGCAGTTCAACGGAGAACTGGCACTCCGATAGAAAACGCTAGGGAAGACGGCCTGCGGGTAAGAGGGCCTAGAATTCGATGTGTGCCCGGAATGTGGGCACGACGACCGGTCCTCGATCGCGGTTATACCCGGGATCGTTGATGTGCTGCAGTCCGGGCGCGAGATAGATTCCTCGCCACACGTGAACGGTGTAATACGACTCGAAGATATTCTCGCGCCCATACGTCAATTTTCCATCGCCGAGCAGAAAGCCCAGGCCGCCAGCGGCAAGATAGTTCTGGTGATCTTTTTTGATGGCGTTGCTGATGAAAGCAATACCGGCACGATCCTGCTTGCGACGCCACCACACGCCGTTTGCCCCCACACCTTCCGCGAAGGTCTGATCAACCTCGGTATAGGCAAAAGACTCGGTCCTACCGTTATCCCATCCGAAACGGGCGAAGGCTGTCAGATAACGCGAGAGATTCTGCTCGAGGTTGATGCCGAATCCGTACTTGCGCGTGATGTGCCATGGATGGTTCGTGATATCCGGAGTCGTGTCCTGTTGCGCAGCCTGAATGACCTGATCGCGATAGATGCCCATGTTCGCGGAATTGGTGTACGCCAGCAGCCGAACAACGCCGGCCTTTTTCGGGATAACACCGTGACGTAATTCGTATTCGTAATTCTCTGCGTGAACCTGCCATGGCTTCCATACCAGATCAATGCCATTGGCGACCTTCGGCATTAGGGCCTCGGCGAAGCGGAATCCCCAGTTGCGATCTTCGTAATCGGCTGTGATGCCGACGGTATAGCCTCGCGTGTCAGCCGCATAATCCCATGCGCCATTGTTATCGGTCGTCCAGTTGAGGAACTGAAAGTGGGTGTCCGATCCGACCGAATTGATATCGAAGAAGTCCGGCATGCCGAATTTACCGAACCGGATTTCGAGGCGTCGTCGCGGCAGTTCGTCGAAAAGCGAAAGATAGCTGCGTTGGTTTTCGACCTTGTCGTCACTAAGGGCGAAAACCTTGTGAATCATGCCGCGTCCAAGATACGGAGCTTTGCTCAACAGTGGGTTGCGCACGATATCGAGATCGGTGTTGCCGGCCAGGCCAAAACCGCTGCTGAGGGCCGCGCCTCCGGCCTCTTCAATGTCGACCAGTATCTCAGTCGAGTTATTGAGGCGCACTCCGGTGTAGAGCGTCATCAAACGAGATGTCGCTTTCTCATAACGCTGACTCAGGCTATGCGTCCCGCTGTAAAGCGCGGGAAAATCAGGATGGGTCTGAAACACGAAGTTTGCCTGACCAGAGAGCCAGAAGCGCGTGTCCTTGAAGTGCGGAAACATGGCTTCGGTGCTTTGGTCGGCAGGCGGTGGGTCGGATACGTCTGCCACCGCCGGAGCCCCGGTGGTTGCAGGAACCGGCCGCGAAGACGTGGGATCGCCGGATTGCTGGCCCCATGAGAATGTAAGGCCTGCGACGGCCAGGACTGCAAGAGCACAGGCCCGGCTCGCTGCCATCTTGAAAATGAATTTCAATTTCAATTCCGCGCCCCAAGGTACTCTTGCCCGATCAAGGTGATCTGTCGTGCGACGCACGAGCGGGCGTGACGGCGATCACAAGCGTTTCGTAGAGCCCTTGTCCAGTACAGTTTCGGGTGCATAGTCCCCAGTCGAACAGATTAACCATCTTATACGATTATGTATTAACTATAGTTAATATTATCGTAAACGACCACCCACTGGACATTCTGAGTTTCTCATTCACCGAGCCTACGCAGAGTTAATTACAGGAGTGTTAAAAGCTCGAACCGCGGGATGCGATCGGGCATCCGCGCCGGATCGCATCCACGCACCACTTACTTGCTCTGGGTCGTGTCGATCCTCAGGAATCGGGCGGCGTTGTTGTACAGGATGTCGCGCTTTTGTTGGGGAGTCAGGTAGTCGGCGTTCTGGATAATGCTGATCGAATAGCCCATCAACTTGGGCCAGAGCAACTGGTCGGTTCCGAACATCACGCGGTCCTCGAATCCGGCATCGACCAGCCGCTCGATGTAACGGTTGACTTCCTTGATGGGATAGCTCCAGATCAATCCGGCGACGTCGACGTAGACGTGGGAGTTCGCCTGCAGCAGCGTGAGCATTTCTTCGATCATGGGATAGCCGGCGTGCATGACCTGCACGCGCAGCTTCGGGTGACGCGCGAGAAGTTCCTCGAACAGAAGCGGGTTCCCCATGGAGCCACGGAATTTCGGCATGGTCACGTTGGCGCGTCCTGAGCCGCCAGTTCCCATATGCACCGCCACGGGAATATCCAGTTCTTCGGCGAGCGCGAAGTAGGCATCGACCGATGGATCGCTGGGTGACAGACCCTCATATTGAAGTCCGATCTCGCCCATGACTTTGAAGCCGTCTTTGGTGAAGTCTTTTCGCAGTTCATCGAGAGGCACGCGCTGCCCGGGAGCCATACCGTTCGAGAAAGATGTACCGGGGATAATCCGGGCGGGCGCGGCGTCTTTCCATTTCTGCACGCTCCTGGGATCGCCGAAGACCACCGCGGTGACGTTCAGGCGCTCCATCTCGGCGAGAACATCCTTCATGTATTCGCCCGGGGCGGAGGGATAGAGCGCTGGAGTGCAGGGCTCTTTCGCCCAGCCGAACGGTTCTTCTTTCTGCTTGGGATCGGACGCTGTGAACTTCGAGGTGTTGGGACACATCGGGGAGAGGCCGGGAAAGTTCGCGTCCATGGCGTGCACGTGAACATCGATCACCGGCAGCGCCTT
Organism: uncultured Acidobacteriaceae bacterium; assembly: GCA_963788555.1. GTDB lineage: Bacteria > Acidobacteriota > Terriglobia > Terriglobales > Acidobacteriaceae > Sulfotelmatobacter. The sequence continues at coordinate 180,987 of CAWBHM010000016.1, forward strand.
GGGCTCGGTGTTCTGAGCGAGAGTGATGGCTGCGTGGAGTGTTGGGAGTAGAGCGCAGCAGAAAAATCGACGGATGAGGGAGCAGGACATTCCGAATCTCCTCTTGCGAGTGGGATAACGATGAGACTTCGGAGGTATACCACATCGCGACGGATTGGCAGAAATGCTATGCGATGAGGTGCTTTCAGCGGGGCGCGTTATCTGGAAAGCTCTTGCTCTCCCGGCCGAGAAAACCGCTCGCGCACTCTCTTCCACTCCTCGGTGGAGAAAAGGCGCGGCCCGACCTCGATGAGGCGTGGCATCATATTGAAGACGGCCACCCGGTTCCATGGCCTGCCGTCCCGCATACGAAGGCCTTTTTCATTCAGGTCGCTGACGATGCTGGAATAAGGGAAGTCCTGCACCAGCAACTCCATCATCAAAATCAGTGTCCGATTTTCGATGGGATCGATCTCCAAGCGCTGGCAATCGTCGGAGATGCGCAGCCCATAGGGAATGTCCTCGGTAAATGCTCCCTGGGTCGGAGATTCCGACTCGGGCAACTCGCGCCGCCATTCGATCGATACCAATTGCCATCCCGCGGCGGTGCGCTGCCGGATCACCTCGGGACTAAACGGCCCGGAAATGACATCGCGAATGCGTTCGAAATGCGGCATGGATCAGCCTCCATCAGTCTTCCTCGAGAAAGAGAAGCACGCAATTCCCCTGCCATGAATCGGGGCCGCAGGAAACCTCTCAAGTAGCTTTCCAGCATGGCAATGGCGGTTCACCGGCCTGCGGGCTCAGACTACAGGCTGTCCAGTTGTGTAAATCAGTGTTCGCTTCCGGACGCGGCGAGCAGTCTGCTGAAAAACGCATTTCTAATGCTACTCGGCACGGGGCAGGGGCTGAAGCCGACACAGATTTTATCGCGCTTGCCGCATCGCTGAAGCGATGCCCCGATACAAATCGTGAGGTACGAATTGCGATGCGAATTGCGAGTTTTTCAGCACACTGGCTAGACTTCACTTCTTCTGAGTGTTTCCTGTTGTGCCCACGAGCACTTTCAGAATGTCTAGAGCGAGTCCACGGGCGTCGATGCCTTCCATGTTGGTGAGGACGACGACTCCATCGCGCTGCGCGGGGACCAGGAAGAAAGCGGTGCTGGTGCCTTGCTGGCCTCCGGTGTGGCCGACGAAGGCGAGGCCGCCTTCGTCGCTTGAGCCCCAACCCAGGCCGTAATTATCTTTCGAGCCGTCGGAGGGCTTAAGCGGGGTCCACATCAGGTCGCGGGTGGAGCGCTTGATCAGCTTGTCGTTCAGGATGGCGACTTCGAACTTGGCCATGTCTTCCGCGGAAGACAGCCATCCGCCCCCAGGGATCTTGTAGCTGGAGTCGAGGAAGTCGGCGTTCCGCACGGTGCCGGACTCGGTCTTCTCGTAGAAGCGCGTGCGATAGGGAATGATGGCGAAGCGATTGTCGGTCTGCGTGTGCTCCATGCCGGCGGGAACGAAAACGTTTTGGCGCACGAAGTCGACGTACTTCGCACTGGAAGCCCCTTCAATGACGCAGCCGACCAAGGTGTATCCCTGGGTGGAGTAGTGGAATTGCTTGCCGGGTTCGGAGACCAGGGGATCGTTCTTGAAGAAGTCGAGTCCGGCCTGGATGGGGTTATCGAAGTGCTTGGTGTTGCCGACTTCGGGATCGTCCTGCGATTGCATTTTGTAGTGGCGAATGCCGGCGAGATGCCCCATCACTGCGCGGGTGGTGATGGGCTGCGGCCTCTTCGGGAAGGCGGGACAGTATTTCTGGACGGGAGCGTCGAGATCGAGGTGTCCGCGCTCCCAGAGTTGCATCGCGGCGATGGCGGTAAGGGACTTGGAGATGGACGCCAGGCGATAGAGCGTGTATTCGGTGGCGGGAGCGTTGTTCTCGGCGTCGGCGAGGCCGAAGCCGCTTGCCCACTCGTATTCTCCGTTCTCGACCACGGCGACGGAGAGTCCGGGGACGTGGGTGATTGCCATGAATTTGGTGACGGCGGATTCGATCTGGGCGCGCTTCGGGGGAGAGAGTTGCGGTTGCTGCGCGTGGGAGGAAGATGTCCAGAGGACGGCGGGCAGAATGAGGAGCAGGAGATCGTGTCGACGTTTTGGGAGCGAGAGCATGACTGTGCCTTCCGTGGGAGATGAGGCCCACATTGTAGGCTAAGTCGCAGACCTTGCGTCGTGGTGAACCCTGTCAGACGCCTTGATCCAGGGATCTTGAGCGCTATGGAGATTTGTCGCCAATTGAGACGATGGGAGTGGATTGCTGCTCAAGCGGCCTATTGAAGGCCCTCCCCCTGTTCAACCACTAGCTTGTACGCGACGTAGTATTTGTAGATATTGCTGACATACTGAACTGTGACTTGTCCAATACTCTGCGCTGCCAGCAATTCGACGTTGCCGAACCATTTATTGGGATCAAGTCCCTGGGACGGCGCTCTCTTGCGAAGTTCAGCGATGCGAGTCGGCCCAGCGTTATAGGAGGCGAAGGTCAGCAATAGACGGTTCTCTGGATCAATCTTCGGATCGTTCAAGTACTTGTCAGCGATGTCGCGCAAGATCTTAACTCCAGCGTGAATGTTGTTCTCCGCCGTCATCACGTCAGGGATGCTGATGGGAGGTACTGCGGCCGTAGTCGGCTCGACTTGCATGATTCCAACCGCACGCCCGTTTCTTGCTGACTGGTTGAGCATCGACTCCTGGTATCCCTGAGCCACAATCATCAGGTAGTCGAATCCATACTGAGTCGAGTACTTCTTGAAGAAAGCAACCGTCTCCTTGAACTTCTTAACTTCCACTTCGGACGTTGGGTTCTTGACCCAGTGAGCATTGTCCAAATACCGCCGTATCTCGGTATTGCCGAACGACGTTCCAGCGGCGTGAGTCTTAACGAATTCGTCCAGCAGTTCCTTGAACTTCGGATTTTCCTTCCGCATGGCAAACGCCAGAGTCTCTCCTTCCGCGACAACCAGACTCGGCTGGAGAATGATATTGGGCAAGACGCTGGCCCATAGTTTGGCGCGCTGGCTTATAGTCACCGTTGCAGGGATTATGCCGGCATTCACCATTTCCATCAGATCTTCATCCATCAGGTTCTTGTCGGCCCTCTGAATCAGAATGGGCGGCTTGCCTTGCTTGCTTAGTGAGTCGTTTATCTTTTCCAAATTGCTGTAGTACGTGGTGAGCGGATTCACAAAGACTTTCGTGCCGCTGAGGTCTTGCCACGATGAAACCCGGCTGAATTCCTTTCCGGTGACGACGATCTGTTTCACGTCTGTCAGGATTGGGATGGAGAACGCCACGTTCTGTTCGCGTTCGGGAGTGACGGTCACTCCATAGGCGATCAGGTCGCCCACTCCCGCAGTCAGGGCCGACTCAATCTGATCGGGATCCAGCGGAATAAAAGTAACCTGAACGTGCTTGCTGCCAGTGTGCAATTTCTGGTTGACGAACCGCTCGAAGTTCTGGAGAGCTTCGTAATAGATTCCCTGTGGTCGGCCATCCACGTAAAAGAAACCGGAGCGATTGTAAAGGACAAGTGCCCGAATGCTCTGGCGCTTGATCATTGCATCAAGGTCACCCGTGCGTTGTTCGAGGTTGACCGGCAACCGGTCGTCAGCAGACTGGGGCAAAGTCTCGTCTGGTGGCGCGCCAGGCGTCGTTTGAGGCTGGGCCGTACATTCGGTTGCGCCGCAGACTATCGAGAGCAGGAAAGCGCACAGCATTAGCCCAGCCCGTATTCGATCCTGGGGCATATCTGTAGACATACTTATCCCTGCGTGTCTTCTTGACGTCACGAGCGAGGGATGCAGGCCCGCAACGCTCCTCCTTGATTCACTATTGGGTGACGGCTTTGGCGGTCGCCTTGCTAGCATCCTTGATGCCAATTGCTGTTTTCTCCCCGCCCTTTTCCGTGTATTTCACCGTTAAGGTGGCGCCCTTCTTCGTGTCCAAGTATGTATCGACGCTACCCGTCTCGACACCGTTCCCGGCGTCTTTCACACCCTTAACAGTGGTCTTGTCCGTGTACTTAATCGTGTGCTCCGTGCCGTCGGCAGTCTTAATCACGACTGTCTTCGATGCCTTGTCCACAGACTTCACCACGCCTGAAACTACGTGAGTGAATTCGTCGGCCATGGCGCTCTGCCAGGCGAAGCCCACTACGAGAACGGACAGTCCCGCAACAAGCGTGATCCGATTCCAATGAGACAACATGGCAATTCTCCTTTGCGATTGTAGGCCGCTGCTCTGGTTAGGTCTGTTCTTTTCCGCTTTGCGATCACTCACCAAGGGTGAGGCAGAGTACTCAGAGTTCTGACTTTGATCAAAGACCTGCGCCCGGTACGTCGCTACTGGCAGATGTACCAGTTGTGGCGGGTTAGGCCGACCCCCATCCTTTTAGATTGACTCCACTTTTGAGCGGAAGGCGAATTACGGACGGCGACTGATTCACGGCAGCGTCGCCCCGCAGCACACTTCATCGTGTTCATGAGCAAGCCGAACCGGAAAATCATGTCAACGATAAGGAGGATTTATGGCAGACAAGGCGGTTGTTGTTTACATCGCGACTTATACGAGTCTCGACGAGGCGAAAGCAGGCTATGAAGCCGTGAAGCAACTTCATTCCGCGGGCGTGATCGGCACGTACGATGCCGCAGTCATCAGCAAAGACGAGGCAGGTAAGGTAAAGATCGTCAAAACCGAGAAGCCGACCCAGCACGGGACATGGGCTGGCATGGCCGTGGGGGCGCTGGTCGGATTGTTCTTCCCACCGTTCCTTCTGTTTGACGCCGTGATTGGCGCAGGTGCGGGAGCCCTGTCGGCGCATTTTTGGCGAGGACTGCCGCGTTCCGAAATGCAGAAGGCTGGGGACACGCTTGCTGAGAGCACGGCAACGCTGATTGTGATCGGCCAGTCGAAACTGCAACACGCTCTGAAGGACGCTACCAAGCACGCCCTGAAGCAGTTTGAGACTGAATTGAGCACAGACGGTGAGAGCTTTAAAGAAGACCTAGAAGCTGCCGTCAACGAGTCTCGAAAGGCAGAAGCCGCTTAATCCTCTTCTGAGCCGGTCCTCGTTCCTCTTGCGCTGGTGGCGCAGTTCGGCTCGTCGCCCCACGGTACTTGAGCTGCGCCCACTTTCCAAGGCGAATTCCCGTCCTCCATCCTTTGGGCTCTCATCAAGTCAACTGTTCAAATCAGCCGTTACACGTTTTGACCTGGTCGTGGGCCCCCGGAGCCGGGGCGTACTCGAAGCTGATGAACAATCGCTGGAGCGGTTTGGTAACACTTAACAACGGGTAAAGCCCTGTCAAAAAGGGAGGCTTGATCTCAGCACTAAAAGCGCTGCGCCACCCAAAAGCAACTCAAGCAGCTTGGCATTAGCGAACCATTCAATCATCAAACCAGCAAATCAAACCAGCAAATCAAACCGGCGTAAATCAAACCAGTAAATCAAACCAGTAAATCAAACCAGTAAATCAAACCAGTAAATCAAACCAGTCAGAGGGAACATCATTGGGTGACGGTAGCCTGGTAGCTGACGGCTTGCCAGTGTCCGGTGCGGCGGACCCAGACTCTGGTGTAGCGATAGGGGCCGCTGAAGTCTTCGCCGAGTTGATGGCCTTTGACGTCGGCGCGAGCGGTGACGACGGCGGTGTCGCCGTAGACACGCACGACCATGTCACTGACGTCAATGGTGTCGTAGCGAAGCTGGCGGCTCTTGCGGGCGGAGACGGTGTCCTGCTTGGTGGTGACCTGTCCCAGGGGAGTGATGGCGACGTAATCTTCAGCGAGAGTGCGCTGGGAGAAATCGGCATCGCGGCGGATGCTGGCTTCCTTAGCTTGGCGCTCCATTTCCACGATCTCGCGAATGGTCGCTTGGTCTGGCGAATCGACGGAGGAGGGTCGCGGGTGCACGGCGATGTGCTGGCCCGCAAAGGCCGGCAGTGCCATAAGCAATGACAACAGAAACACTGCACACTTGTTGCTCACGATGAGACCTCCGCAGTTTGCGAGGGGACAGAGATCCGCCTGACCGAGCTACGCAACGTTGGATGCTGAAGTTCCGTGGAAAAGTTAGCCGGCGCGACATTTGTACCAACATCAATCATTGGCGAGACCACGAGACGTGCCGGGTAGTCGTTCCCTGAACAATAAAGACGTTGCGGAGGCGATATTATTTCGTGAAATTTTCCAGGGGACGCGCGACGTACAACAGTCTGTTGCGTGCAGGGCACCCCAAGCTCCGCTGCGAACATATAGTGCAAGTCTTACTGCAACTCCGCTTCCACGCAGAAGAGCGGCAAATCGTTGAAACATAGAACGGATCGCTGCTGGGATTCGATCGGGTTGTCCACTCCGGGACTGGACTGTCCAGTATCGGACAGGGTATTTTGCTGAACCTTCCGAATCGACTGATGCGATCCCAGTGGATGGCCCGTGTACGGAGGAGGGTCCGGCTTCTAGTAGAATCAAACGTCCGATTAACGCATGGCTGATATTCGTCGTGGTCTGATCATCGTCAACACCGGGCCGGGAAAAGGCAAGACGACTGCCGCCATGGGAACGGCCTTGCGAGCCGTTGGCCAGGGGATGCGGGTGCTGATGCTGCAGTTCCTGAAGGGCTCGTGGCACTACGGCGAGCTCGACGCGGTGCAGGCCTTCGGCGACAAGTTTGTGATGAAGCAGATGGGACGCGGCTTCGTGAAAGTGGGCGCGGAGAAGCCCGACCCGGAAGATGTGCGCATGGTGGAAGAGGCCTGGGCCGAGGCCGAGCGCGCAATTCAATCGGGCGAATGGGATCTGGTGGTTCTCGACGAGATCAACTATGCCATCAGTTATGGCATGCTGGACCCGGCGAAGGTGGTCGAGAGCCTGAAGAAGAAGCCGGAGATGGTGCACGTCATCTTGACGGGCAGGAACGCGCACCCGACAATTGTCGAGGTCGCCGATACAGTGACCGAGATGCGCCAGGTGAAGCACGCGTACGAGAAGGGCGTGATGGCGCAGCGGGGAATCGAATACTGAGTCTAGTACTCAGTACCCAGTACTCGGTACCCAGTTTGTGGCTTCGGGTTCGAACTGAGTACTGAGTACCGAGTACTGACAACTGTTTTTATGGCTTGGTTTAAACGCGAATCCGGCGAGCTGGACACTTCGGGGGAGAAGCGCGTCAAGACCGAAGGGTTGTGGGTGAAGTGTGAGGGTTGCCGGCAGATTATCTGGAAGAAAGATCTGGAAGAGAATATGAACGTCTGTCCGAAGTGCGACAAGCACTTCCGGATTGACGCGCGCACCCGGCTGGCGCAGCTGCTCGACGACAATCAGTACCAGACGTTCGACGGTGACATTGCGTCCACCGATCCGCTGAAATTCGTGGACTTGAAGCCGTACTCCTCGCGGCTGAAGCAGGCGCAGAAGGATACGGGACTAAAAGACGCGGTTATTAACGCCCAGGGCAAACTGCTAGGTAGGCCCGTCATTGCCAGCGTGATGGAGTATGCCTTTATCGGTGGCAGTATGGGCGCGGTGGTAGGCGAGGCGATCACACGTGCCGTGGAGCGGTCGGCCGAGGCGCGCACACCGCTGATTATTGTTTCCGCCTCGGGCGGCGCCCGAATGATGGAAGGCGTGATCAGCCTGATGCAGCTGGCCAAGATTTCGGCAGCACTGGCTCGGCTGGACAAGGCAAAGGTTCCCTACATCTCGTTGCTCACGGATCCCACCACCGGAGGAGTGACAGCTTCGTTCGCCATGCTGGGCGACTTGAATATTGCGGAACCGGGCGCGCTGATTGGATTCGCTGGGCCGCGAGTGATCGAACAAACCATCCGCCAGAAGTTGCCGGCAGGTTTTCAGCGCAGCGAGTTCCTGCTGCAACACGGCATGCTCGATGCAGTCGTTCCCCGCAAGGAGCTAAAAGCGTACATCGCGCGGGCGCTGGACTTCATGTCCCCGGCCGCATAGCTGGGCGTGGCCCTTATAAGGTATGTCTAGGGGTTTCACCCTATTCACCCGGCACGGCATTCACAGTAGACTCCGTTAACCCCTCTGCTAATCGGCGCCGTTAGATGGAGGTTCGTATGCGCTCAAGTAACGGAGAACTCGACCCATCTGATCATTGGGAGAAGCTGTATCGAGAAGCGCTCTTCGAGGCCGATAGTTCGAAGATGCCGCGGCGAATCGAACGTGCGAAACATGCGATCCTGGATCGACTGGAAGACGTTACCTGCGCCAGAGTCAAGCCGAGTTTTCAGGCTGCAGAGCTGGCCGCGCTGCGGAATGCGCATCGCGCGCTGAGAGTACTCGAGCAACTCTACCTTGACGACGGCAATGGCAAGATGATCGCATAGGAAGCCGTCGTTCCCCGTCGCGATCCGAAGTGCTTCATCGGGCCCGGCCCGTCCACCACAAAACCTTCCCGACAATACGCCAGTCGGATCCCGCGGTAATGGAAACTGCCTCATACTCACGGCGGTCGGAAACCAGGGCGTCCATGTGATCAAAGCGAATCAGACGCGAAACTAACAATCCCCTTTCCCGATGCCAGGCGACGACGATCTGACCCACGAGATCATCGTTCTCGGTGGAAGCGGTGTCGACCGCGATGATGTAACCATCAAGGATTAACGGTGACATGGAATTGCCGTTCACTCGAAGACAAACGGTGGAGGGCGGGTTGGGACACCAGTCGCGCGGCGCTGCCAACACGGACTCAGCCGTTATATCCGTGAGGTCGCTGGTATCGCCCTGAGCGCCTGGGGTGCCGGCGTGAACGGGAAGAAGAGGGATCACGACCAAGGTGGCCTTCTTGAAGCCGGAAGCCTTCTTGTTGCCGGCGCTCACAAACTGGGCGTCGAAGATTCTATTATCGGCAACGCGCTGATGTGCTTCGGGCAATACGCGGGTGACGTCAGACAGCCTGAGCCCCGCTCGCTTCCAGAAAAACCAGCAAAGAGGAGCCTCCGCCAGATTGCCCAATCGGATGTAAGTTTCGCCGGTGGGTTCCGCTACGCCACGCTCCCAGCGAGAGACGGCCATGGCCGACACTCCCAGCCGGTTGCCGAAGCCTTGCTGGCTCAGTTTCCGGCCGTGGCGCATGTCTTCAATCTTTCGCGACCATTCGGGAACGGACATTTCGGATCGGCGACGCATGGGCTGACATCACAAAAGGATTTTCGGACGTGACCCCATCTCACGGGAGGGCCACATAGAAGCCCTAATATCACAATTGTACGCTGGCGTACGGCTTCCCGCGCAATATAAATCGCTCTTGTTAATCTAACCATCTCAGCTAGTATTGAGTGTTACCCATGCACGTCCGGCTGCGTTAGGAGCAGTAGTGACGAAGACCCAAGTGGTTATGTCCGAAAAGTCCAAAGGGAAGTCATCTTCAAACGGGATCGATCCTCGTTCAATCCGAAATGAGATCCTGCTCTCGTTGCCCTCGAAAGAATGCGCAGCGCTGCTTTCCGAGTTGGAATTTGTGGAGATGCACGCCTACGACTTGTTGAATGACGCGGGGGAGGCCATTGAATTCTGTTATTTCATGAATAGCGGTATGACCTCGATCCTTACGATCATGGGCGATGGCAAGGGAGTTGAAGTCGGGCTGACGGGAAAAGAAGGATTCATTGGCCTGCCGCTGATCGTTGGACTTAAGACGAGTGCGACGCGAGCCATCGTGCAGATCACGGGCGATGCCTTTCGCATTAGTTCCGCAAAGATGCTTCAGGCCTTGCGGAAATCCCCCCAGCTGGAAAAACTGCTGAATCGATATACTCAGCAACTGGCGATGCAGGCAACGCAGGTCGCTGCCTGCAACCGTTTGCACGAGGTGGAACAACGGCTCGCAAGATGGTTGCTGATGAGTCAAGACCGCGTGGGAGGAGAGGTCGTCCCACTGACTCAGGAATTTTTATCCCACATGTTGGGAACGCGGCGCGCGAGTGTAACGGTCGCGGCCGGCGTCCTGCAAAAGGCGGGTCTCATCAAATACACGCGCGGCGCAGTAACTATTGTGAACCGCAGCAAGCTGGAGAGCGCCTCCTGCGAGTGTTACAAAATTATCAACCGCCAGTCCGAAAACTGGCGAAACGAAGCGAACTAGGTCCAGTTCGGCGATCGTCCCGACGCTTGCCTCGCTTGAAGTCTTTGGTGCTACGCCGCTTTATTCCTGGGCACTTTCGCACCTTTCTTACGGGCTTCTGACAGACCGATGGCAATGGCCTGCTTTCGGCTTTTTACCGTACCGCCTTTGCCTCCAGGTCCGGACTTCAGTGTGCCGCGTTTCTTGCGGCGCATCGCGCTCGCCACGGTCTTCCCCGCGGCTTGTCCGTACCGCCGGCTCCCGCTTGTTTTTTTAGAAGTGCTTCGCCTTTCTGCCATGATGTGACCTCCGTTGAGATTTAGAGAACCCTGACATGAAAGAGGTTGGCGACTCTCTGACAATACGCGCGAGGCCGACGCATGGACCGCGCCGGCCTCAATGGGCGAAGACATCGACTCAGGCTGCCTTGGTTTTGTCGAAACGAATGACGACCTTAGTGTAACCATCGATACGCTGGTCGAACTTCTCGTAAGCATCGGGAGCCTGTTCGATCTGGATGCGATGGCTGATGATTTTACTGGGCTTCGCACGTCCGTTCACGATCAGATCGCGCAAGTATTCGTTGTACTTCTTAACGGGCGCTTGCCCACTACCCATGGTGATGCCCTTATCGAAATATTCCGCAATCGAAAAAGGGAAGATTCCTTTCTTGGCATGCTCGCTGTTTGCGCCGGGGTCAGGAGCGATGTAGACGCCAATGACGCCGACGCTTCCGGTTGCGTTGACGACGCGAATGCAGTTTTCCAGCACCTGCGTGGGCTTCTCTTTGTCGGGAGCATCGTCGCTGCGCGCCTGGTAGCCGACGGCATCGATTGCGCAATCGACGCCTTTGATTTTCTCTTCGCCCGGCCGCAAACTTTGTTGGATTCCCTTGTTCTTCTTCCGCAGAGCAAAGATCTGCTCCACCGGATCGCCCTTGCTGAAGTCGACGGGGATCGCCCCGAGTTCTTTCGCTTTTGCCAGGCGCTCGGGAATGTTGTCGACGACATAGATCTCGGAAGCACCCTTCAGAACGGAGCAGTAAGCGGAGAGTAGGCCAACGGGGCCTGCTCCGAAGACGGCTACAGTTTTGCCGGCCGCAACGCAAGCAAGTTCCGTCGCGTGAAACGCGGTTGGAAATACGTCCGAGAGAAGCAGGAAATCGTCTTCCCAGTCGTCCCCGGGCTTTCCGGGTAGTTTCAGACAATTGAAATCGGCGTGCGGAACGAGAACGAACTCCGCCTGCCCTCCCTGATACGGGCCCATGCCGGCATAGCCGTAGGCCGCGTGCGGTTGCTCAGGGTTCATGGTGAGACACGCCTCGGTGTGACCACGGTGACAGTTGAAACAAAACCCGCAGGCGATGTTGAAGGGAAGAACCACCCGGTCTCCCTTCTTGATGCTCTCCACGGCTTCTCCAACTTCTTCGATCACGCCCATGATCTCGTGGCCGACCACGGTTCCTGAGTCCAGCGGAGTCCGGCCATCGTACATGTGAAGATCGCTGCCACAAATTCCACTGGTGGTAACGCGTAAAATTGCATCGGATGGTGACTTGATTTTCGGTTTCGGATGATCGGACACTTCCATTTTCTTTACGCCTTGGTAACTGACTGCCTTCATAAGTAATCAACTCCTAACTCGTTAGTAAGTATTCACATCCATTCTTCGCATGCTTCCAGTCGAGCCTTCGACAGGGGCTGTTTGCGGAATCAACATGAAGCTCCCAAGCGCTTAGAGGCGTGCTGCCGAGTGAGGGTTGGGATGAAAGATTCAATAGCAACGGCGAAGGCCGTCCTTCCATCCAAGAACGAGTTGTAAGACCGTAACTGAGTGCTGAGCAAGATTCGTGAGATTGCCAATCGCAAAAACATTCGCGGCCATGGAAGCGGCACCGGCGACGAGTCTTCCCTCGGGACCGGAGTGGCAGTATGAACCTAAATGGGATGGTTTCCGCTGTTTGGCCTTTCGCAGTAACAAGAACATCGACCTCCAGTCGAAGTCAGGCAAACCCCTTACGCGGTATTTCCCTGAGTTGGTCGATGCACTGAGAAGTCTGCGGGGCACCAGGTTTGTATTGGACGGTGAAATTGTGATCCCGGTCGACGGCGATCTCTCGTTCGACCAGTTGCTAATGCGGATTCATCCCTCGAAGACGCGGGTGGAAAAGCTGAGCAAGCAGACGCCGTGCGTATTCATTGTGTTCGACCTGCTGGTGAATGCGGAGGGGAAATCTTTAGTCGAACAGCCCCTGGAAAAGCGTCGCCAGGAACTGGAGCGATTCGTCGCAAAATATCTGAAGGGCAATCGGATGGTGCGTCTTTCGCCCTCCACGCTGGATATTTCCGCGGCGCAGTCGTGGTTCCGAATGAGTACTGCGGTGGATGGAGTGGTCGCCAAGCGTCGCGACCTTGCCTACCAGAGTGGAACGCGGAACGGCATGCAGAAGATCAAGAAGCTACGGACTGCGGATTGCGTGGTGGGAGGATTTCGCTATCTGGAGAAAAGTCCGCAAGTCGGATCGCTACTTTTGGGACTCTACAACAAAGTAGGCGAACTCGATCACGTGGGATTCACGTCTTCCATCAATGCCAAGGATCGGCCTGGTCTCACACGAAAATTGAAAAAGTTGGTGAAGCCACCGGGATTTACCGGCAAAGCTCCGGGTGGGCCGAGCCGCTGGAGTAATAAACGATCTGCTGAATGGCAGCCGCTCAATCCGAAGCTGGTGGTCGAAGTGCAGTTCGACCATTTCACCGGCGGCCGGTTTCGGCATGGGACGAAGTTTTTGCGCTGGCGTCCTGACAAGAAACCGGCGGCCTGCACGATGGACCAGGTGAAACGGGAGAATCGGTCTGCCTTGAATCTGCTGTGAGAGAAGGGGCGCTAGTCACCCGGAATTCCGAGTTGCTCAATGTGTGCCAGCAGATCGGCGGGATCGGAATAGACGCGAAAGGCGCCGGCGCGTTCGAGGTCCTCTTGGCCGTAGCCTCCCGACAGCAGGCCCACACCCAGAGCGCTCTTCCGCCCGGCAGCGAGCAAGTCCCAGACGCTGTCGCCGATGACAATGCAATCGGAGATTGCGACATCCAGACATTTCGCCGCCGCCACGAAGACGTCCGGGGCGGGTTTTGCCTGTTCGACATCGTCTCCCGTAAGAATGGGGAGTCCGGCGGGAATTGTGAGCTTCTTCAGCAGAACCGAGGCCTGCTTCCGGCCCCCGGTTGTCGCAATCGCGCTTCGAACTCCGGTCCGCGAGAGATGCGAGAGCAGTTGATCCGCCCCCGCGAGCGCGTGAATGCGGGGGATCATTCGCGAAAACAATTGGTCGTGTTTGTGCTCGAGTTGTTCAAGGTCGATGGAACGCCGTCGCGAACCGGTTTCCCGCAGCAATTCCCGAAGGAAGGATTTCCCGCTCATACCGACGCGCCGGTGAATCTTCCACGTCGGAATGACAATACCGCTGCTCTCCAGAACCTGCCACCAGGCGAGGACGTGCTGATAGACGCTGTCGACCAGCGTTCCGTCCAGATCGAAAAGCATAGCGGGCAGACTCGAATTGGCGATACGGGCGGAGGGACCCGGCTGGAGGCCATCGTGTCCACGCTTTCTTCGCGGTCGATTCTTAGCGTTTGGCATAGGAGCCTTTGCGGTTCAATTCAGTCTCATCCGGAAATTCTTCCGGCCTTATTGATGGCATCCACGGCACGATGGGCGCTGGCAATCGCGGCATGCACGGTGCCATTATTTCCCGAGGTGTCGGCGGCTTCTCCCGCAAAGAACAGCGTCTCCTGCACGGGTTGGCTCAGGACCTCGGGGGCATCGGCGGCTCCTGTTTTCACGTAGCTGTAGGCGCCGCGCGAAAACGGATCGCCCTGCCAGTCGTGAAAGTGTGCCTCTTCGAGGAGGCTTTCCATTTGGGTGATTTCTGCACCCAGCAACTTCGCGAGTTGCTGCAGGGCTCGCATAGCAACCGGGATATTCTCTGCTTTGAGCCTGTCGACACAGGCGGGCGGAGCCCATCCCGTGATGATTGGGAATCTCTCTGGCATCGCAGTCCACCAGGTGGGGAACCATTTGTCCTGGGAAAAAAGAAAACTCAGGTCCGCCAAGGTCTGGTTCGGCGCACCATTGGGATGGATCCGGGCCCAGAAACGCTCTCTGAAGCGCAGCACCACGCGAATCACTTTGCCCATCTCAAGGCCGGCGATCGCGTTTGTCTTCTCCCGCGGGAGGGGCGGTGAGAATTCGATTGCCCCCTCTTCTCCCGGTCGTGCCTGCAACACACCAAGGGGTACAGTGACGAGCGCGCAGCTGGCATGAAATAGGATTGGTTTTCCAGCGCTGACCGCGTCGATGGCCACGTCCCCCGGACTCCAGACAATCCGGCGAACAGTGGTGCTGGTTCGGATGCTCGCCCGCGCCTTCTCCACGCGTTCTCGAAATAGTTTCAGCAGTACCGCGTAACCACCTTGCGCCCGGAACGCACGATCGCCCTCTATTTTTTCTTCGGCTCTCATTTGATGGACCAGCCAGTGAACGCTGACTTGTGCGGGATCGGCCGCGTTAAAACCGGCAACGTAGCCGAGAGCGCGGCGCTTCGCGTCGTCGGTGGCGTCGGGGCAGCAGCGCTCGAGGAAACTCTCGAACGACTGGTCCGGCTCGTCGTCATTCATCTTCTGCAAAATGTCATCGACTTCAGAGAAAAATTCGCAAGGAGCGAGATGGCCATGGTCGACGCACCAATTGTCGCCGTCGACTTCGCTGACTGGAATATGGGCTTGTTGCACGACATCCCACAACTCGGGAGGGCGGCCGTGGATAAATTCGGCGCCCAGTTCAATCGGAATGTTTTGATGAGCATCCGTGATGGAATAGACTCGGCCGCCGATGCGCCCTCGGGCCTCGAGGACGATTACGGAGTGGCCAGACTCGGCGAGAGCGGACGCGGCCACCAGGCCTGCGACACCCGCACCAATTACGATCACATCCACCTTTTGCATGCGCGGCATTCGGGCTAAGCGGCTTCTACCTTTCTAGCCACCTCGGCCACCATCTTAAGGTCCCGAACGAATGCTTGCATCTGCGCGCGACGTGCGTCTTCGTTAGGAGCCCGCAGGATGGAGGAGGGATGTACGGTCGCAATTACAAAAGGAGCGAGCGGGGACCGGATCAGCTGTCCGCGCTGGCGGGTTACGCTGAAACCCCTTCCCAGCAACGACTGCGCGGCCGTGGCGCCCAGACAGACCAGAACCTTGGGCTTGACCACGCGCAATTCTGCGTCGAGCCACGGACGGCAAGCATTGATTTCGGAATAGCGAGGCTTTTTGTGAATACGCTTCTTTCCGCGTGCAGCCGCGGCCCACTTGAAATGCTTTACCACGTTGGTCAGATACACCTTCGAGCGATCCAGCGCGGCTTGTTCGAGTGCGGCATCGAGTAGCCGCCCAGCGGGTCCTACAAAAGGATGTCCAGCGCGGTCCTCCTGATCTCCGGGCTGCTCGCCGACAAACATGATTTCAGCCTTCGCGGGACCCTCTCCGAAAACCGTTTGCATGGCAGCTTTCCAAAGATCGCAGGCTTTGCAGTCGCGGGCGGTCTTTCGGAGGCCGGTCAAGGTGCGAATTGCGGGCAGAAGCGCAGGGGACGAGGGGCGGGCTTCCGGCCTTGAGGACCGCTTCGACGACGAAGTGGAGGCAATCTTCATTGCATTTCAGCGGCTTCGCTGGATTTCAGGCAGCACGGTCCTTGACGTCGGCGGACTTTGCGGCTTTCTCACAATGGCCCGCGCAACCTTGAGTTTACGTCGGGCTACGCAGCGAGTCTGCGCCCCGCTTTTCGCAGCTTGTTCGCGAGACTCGGCCGACCTACCGGAACACTCGCTTCCCAAGGCTCGTCAACACCCATCAGCGCCAGTGCTCCACCCGCCAATGCCAGATTCTTCATGAAATTGATCATGTTGGTCTGGCGTTCGTTCGGATCCTCATTGCGCCAAAAATCGTGCATCACGGGAGAGACCCCAGCCAAGAATCCTAGCAGGGCGATGGTTCCCAACTTCGGCTTCACACCGAGCAATATGCTGGTGCCGCCTGCCAGAAGTGGGAGCGCCGACAGAGTGACCGCGAGTTCAGGCGCCGGTACGCCTTTGGCACGTGCGTACTCCGCCATCTCTTTGCGTTGTTTCAGGTGACTGATTCCGCTGTTGATAAAGAATCCCGCGAACAGCAAGCGACCGATTAAGAAGGGAGCTTTCATGTCTGATTCCTCCACTGATTGCCCATCACGAAGCGCGCGCATGTGTGATGAAGAAACAGCAGCGACAGTTGTGCTGCGATGGACGAGCCGACGTTTTCAGGAGTCGAAGCTGCGCCAGCGACCCGTTGGCATCCGCTACCCGAAACCGGGTATGGAATTCCACGACCAAGCCCCCCACAATGAGAGCCGCGAAGATTGCAGAAACGAAATTTGCTGCTGGTTTTGGCGCCGCGCCGGAGTGGTTGGTTAACGACAACTCCCGCGTAATCAAGCGCATCACATCACGGCACATTTGCGACCGGTGCGCTTTGGATGAAGACATCCTCCTTTCGAAGGTTAGCAAACCGCTGTTCGCTGAAAGCTGGTTCGGTGCCCGCCTATGCGCCTGTTGGTTTTTGGGGTTCTGTTCTTCAGCGCCGGGGGGCTCGCCCAACTGGCGCCACCCGGACCTCAAGCTGCGTATGAAGGTCAGAACGTCAGTTCGGTCGCGCTCATCGCGAACCCCCACCGCGATCTGGCGCCTCTGTATCCCGTTGTCATCCAGAAGGCGGGCACGCCGTACTCCGAAGCGAACATTGAAGCCTCGGCGCAAGCCTTGAAAAAGGCGGGAGGATTCGCTGATGTGCAGATCAACGTTGAGCCAGAGGTCTCGGGGCTGAGGGTCAGCTTCTTGCTGGAGCCGGCCTACTACCTCGGCATGGTGGAGTTTCCTGACGTCGGAAAACACTTTGCGTATTCCAGGCTTCTCCAAGTCGTGAATCTGCCGGACGAAGATCCCTACGACTCGTCGCGCATTCCTGTCGCGGAAGATGCACTGCGTGAGTTCCTGCGCAGGAACGGCTACTTCCGAGCGAAAGTGCATGCTGAGCCAGCAATCGACGATGACCACCAATTGGTAAGCGTGCGCTTTGTGGTGGAGATGGGAAAGCAAGCCCGAATTGCCTCGGTCAAGGTAGAAGGGCCGGACACACCCGAGGGGGCGAAGTTGCTGCACTCCGTGAAGTCTCTGCGGGCGCGGCTTTCTGGGGGGCTTCTAAGAGCGGGAAAGCCATACGGTCCTGAGCGGATCAGCGCGGCCACAAAGCTAATGAAGCGCACGCTCGCACAGCAGCAGCGGTTGGCGAGCAGCGTTCATGAAAATCCTCCACAGTACAACGCGGAGACGAACCGCGTGGATGTTTCGTTCAAAGTCGAGGTGGGCCCAGTCGTCAACGTGCGTGCGGTAGGCGCCCGACTCACGGTCTTTCCGTTTCTTGCGCGACGGCTGATGAAGACACTCATTCCGATCTATTCCGAAGGGACTGTGGATCAGGACTTGGTGCAAGAGGGCCAGCGGAACCTGACCGACTACTTCCAGAAGAAGGGCTACTCCGATGCAACGGTAACGACCGAGTTCCAAAAGCAAGCGGATCAAATTCTTGTTGTCTACACCATTGATCGCGGATCGAAACACAAAGTCGATCGCATTCTCTTTCAGGGGAACTACGAACTCTCCGCGAAGGAATTGACAGACCAGGTCCTGGTCAAGAGATCGCACATTTGGACGCATGGCAGGGTCAGCCAGAAACTACTGAAGCAGAGCGCCGACAACGTACGGGCGCTATACCGGGACCGGGGGTACGAAGAGGTCAAAGTGACACCTCGCACGGTCGATCGCGAACCGAAGATCGATGTTGTGTTCGAGATCGAGGAGGGCCCGCAGACCGTGGTCGAAAATGTCCAAGTCACGGGGAACCAGAATGTGTCCGCGACTCAATTGACGGAGCCGAAAGGTTTTCAGCTGCGCGTCGGAGTTCCTTTTTCGCCGCGAAAGCTGGCCGAAGATCGCAATCGAATTTCGGCGACTTACCTGAACCGCGGTTATCTGAATGCCGAAGTGAAGGCGACCGTCACGCCGAATCCGGGAGACCCGCATCGCGTGGATGTGGCTTATGCAATCACGGAGCATCAGGTGGTAAGGATCGGGGAAGTTGTCTACCTGGGACAGCAGCATACTCGCCTTCCGTTGATCACGAAGACGGCGCAGCTTCCGACGGAAGCGCCCATGAAACGGGAGCAACTGCTGGAAGCCGAAAGCCGGCTTTACGACCTTGGCATTTTTGACTGGTCCAGCGTCGGACCGCGAAGACCCATCACAACTCAGACGGACGAAACAGCGGTGGTGAAGGTACACGAAGCGAAACGCAACGAAATCACCTACGGATTTGGATTCGAAGTATCGCACCGTGGTGGAAACGTTCCGACGGGGACCGTGGCGCTGCCGGGAGGCGGCGGCACGATTGGATTAGGAGGCAATCAGATCGCGCCAAGCCAATCGACCTTTGCCAGCCCGCGCGGCGTTGTTGAATTCACGCGACGCAACATGCGCGGTTTGGCGGAGACGGCGAGTGCGTCGACTTCTATTGTCGCGGCTCGATCAGCGCGCTCTCACCAGTTATTCGCAGCCGCACTTCGTCGGCTCGCAATGGCAGTCTCTCACCAGCTTTTCGCTGGAGCGCAACAGCGAGAATCCATTGTTTACCGCAGGCTGGGCAGATCTGGGCTTTCAGGTGGAACGGCTGATCAGCCGCAAGACGAATACGCGATTGCAGGTACGCTATGACTTCAATAAAACCAACTTGTCGAACATCCTGGTACCGGACCTTGTGCTACCGCAGGATCAGCACGTGCGGCTGTCCACAGTATCGGCCACGCTGATCCGCGACACACGCGACAAGCCGCTCGACGCCCACCGAGGGTCCTTCTCGACTATCAATTTCGGGATCACTCCGACAGCATTCGGTTCGAGCGCCAACTTCGCCAAGTTGTTTGGGCAGTATGCCTACTACAAGCCAGTGCATTCCGTTGTATTTGCGAACAGCATCCGCATTGGACTGGCGTCGCCGTTTGCGGGAAGCTTCGTGCCCACCAGTCAGTTGTTCTTTTCCGGCGGGGGCACGTCGCTCCGAGGATTCCCGATTGACGCAGCAGGTCCGCAGCGTCTGGTTCCATTCTGCAACGTCTTGCAGGGCGAATCCGGTTGCGTAAACGTCACTGTGCCGGTGGGTGGAAAGCAGTTGTTTATTTTCAACTCCGAGGCGCGCTTTCCCCTCGGGATTACGAAGTCGCTCGGCGGAGTGGTCTTCTACGACGGCGGCAACGTGTACAGCGCAATCAACTTTAACAACTTCATCAACAACTACAGCAACACGGTAGGAGTTGGACTGCGTTATTCCACGCCCATCGGTCCGGTTCGCGTTGACTTCGGACGCAATCTGAATCCAGTGCCGGGGCTCAACGCGACGCAGTATTACATCACGATAGGGCAGGCGTTTTAGGAGAGGTCATGAAGTGGAAACGGACAATCGGTTGGGGGCTCGCGGGATTGGTAATGCTTCTCATCGTTGCGGTCGTTGTCGGATATCTCTATCTGCGCAGCAACAGCTTTCAACAGTACGCGCTGAGCAAGATCGTAGAGCAGGCGGACGAAGCAACTGGAGGTAGGACTGAGATCGGCGGGCTCGATTTCAGCCTGTCGACATTGACTGCGCATCTCTACAACATCACAATGCGCGGCACGGAGGGTCCGAACCAGCCTCCCCTGCTCCATGCCGACGAACTCACCGTGCGCATCAAGATCCTGTCGGCGCTCCATCGTCAAGTCGCATTGCGCGAACTACTCATCGAGCATCCGGTGGTTCATTTTCAAGTAAGCAAGGATGGCAAGAACAATCTGCCCGCCGCGCCACCGAGCCAGAGCAGCGGCCATACCAGCGTCTTCGATTTGGCGGTGCAACATGCTCAACTCACGAATGGCGAGGTGAACTATAACGACCGAACAGTTCCGGTTGAAGCCGATCTCTACAATCTCGGAAGCAATATTCGTTTTGACTCGCTCCTAAAGCGCTACGAGGGATCCGTCTCGTACGCCAGTGGCGACATTCACTGTGCTCAATATTCTCCGCTCGCCCACAGCCTGAACCTGGCTTTCGACGCCTCGCCCGACCGTTTCAATCTGCAGTCGGTACTTCTGAAAGTTGGGTCCTCGGCCGTTACCCTGCACGCTGCTCTTACCGACTATTCGAATCCGACTGCCGACGGCGATTATCAGATTCAAATTCATACGCAGGACTTCGCCTCAATATCTCCGAGTGTTTCGCCTACGGGCGATGTCGTGCTGAACGGGAAACTGCAGTACCGGCCAGCTCGCAGGCCAACCCCTGCTGCGAAACATTTCAGTGAACGGCGAACTGGCGAGTAAAGTCCTGACCGCGGTCGCCTCAGGAAGTCGCGTCGAGTTGCGAAATCTGCAGGGCACATATCAATTGGCCGATGGCAATTTGGAGTTGAAGAACTTCGATATGGAGTCCTTCGGCGGACGCATTGTTGCTAACGCCGCGATCAAACACCTGGACGCAACTACGGATTCGCAGATTCGAGCTACGCTGCGCAACATTTCTCTCACGGCGATTCAGCGCGCGCTCCGGACCGGACCGATCGGCGGTGCTGTGCTTACGGGAACGCTCGGGGGGTCAGCCAAGATTTCGTGGAAGGGGAGTATCGGCGATCTTCGGGCACATTCCGACTTGGCGGTTCAGGCCACGGCTAGCGGCAAATCGAATGCGGCGGGGAACCGCGTCCCGGTCAATGGAGCGATTCATGCAAGCTACCTCGGGGCTCATCAAACGGTCGAGTTGCGCGATACGATCTTGCGGATGCCCTCGGCAACGCTGACTGCGCAGGGGACGATCAGCGATCAATCAAGCCTGCAGATCCAAGTCACGGCGAGTGACCTGCACCAGCTTGCTATGGTGGCGTCGTCTTTCGGTACGACGCAAGCCCAAATTCCCAGCATCTCTGGTTCCGCAAGACTCAACGCGGTTGTCCATGGTTCAATCAAGAATCCGACGATCGCTGCACAGCTGAACGCACAGGACCTGCAGGTGGAGGGCAGCGAGTGGAAATCGGCCAGCCTTCAGATCAGCGCGAACCCATCCGAGATAACGGTTCAGAGCGGGTCGTTGATCAACGCGCATCGCGGGCAGGCAACATTTAGCACCGCCGTAGAGCTGCGCAATTGGTCGTATCAGCCGGACAATCGGATCGAGGCGCATCTTGAGGCGCAGCAACTGCAGATTGCAGATCTACAGCGACTGGCGAACCAGCAATATCCGGTGTCTGGAGATCTGTCGGCCAAGATATCCCTGGCCGGATCGCAACTCGATCCGCGGGGATCAGGTTCTGCGCAGATCACGAACGCACAGGCTTACGGCGAGCCCATCCAGAACTTGGTTGCTAGATTCGACGCTGCGAACGGCTCGATCAACTCGAGATTGAATCTGTCGGTTGCCGCCGGAGCCGTCGACGCAGATCTCTCCTACACGCCGAAGACGAAAGCTTATAAGGTGCGGGTCGACGCGCCGTCGGTCGTGCTGCAAAAGCTGCAAACTGTTCAGTCGAAGAATGTCTCAGTCAGCGGAACCGTGACGGCATCGGTAACCGGGCAAGGAACTCTCGACGATCCGCAACTGGAAGCCGTGGTTCAGTTGCCTCAGCTGCAGGTGCGGGAGAATTCGATTTCCGCGATAAGAGCGGAGATTCGTGTCGCCCAGCATTACGCAGACCTCAATCTAGACTCGAAAGTATCGCAAGCCTCGGTTCACGCGCATGGCCGCATTGCGCTCACCGGCGATTACGAAACTGATGCGGTGATCGATACGAATACTGTTCCCTTAGATGTCCTGATGGCGGCTTACGCTCCGGGCGTCCCGCGGGACTTTCATGGTCAGACGGAGTTGCACGCGACTCTGAAAGGACCGCTGAAGGACAAGACCAAGCTAGAAGCGCACCTCTCGATCCCGGTCCTCGAAGCGAGTTACCAAACTCTGAAGATCGGTATTGCGAGCACCATTCGCGCCGGCTATTCAAACTCTGTCGTGACCCTTCAGCCTGCCGAAATTACCGGCACGGGCACATCTCTGCATGTGCAAGGCAAATTTCCGATTGGTGGGACGGCCTCTCCAACACTAACGGCAAATGGCTCAGTGGACATGCGTATTCTCAAGATCATGTCGCCCGACGTCCAGAGTTCCGGCACCCTGGCGCTCGACGTGCACGCTTCTGGATCGGCAGCGTCTCCGACCATTCAAGGTCAATTACAAATCAAGGACGTCGCGATGACGACCGCGGATGCTCCGTTGGGGGTCGAGAACTTAAACGGCACCGTGGACATCACGAGCGATCACGTGCAGCTTACCAAGGTGACGGGGCACGTTGGTGGAGGCGACATTTCCGTGGGGGGATCGATTGCCTACAAGCCCTCGCTGCAGTTCAACCTCGCCCTGCAGGGAAAATCGATACGCCTTCGTTATCCCGATGGCTTGCGGTCGCTGCTCGATGCAAACCTGGCCTTCAGCGGAACGAAGGATGCTTCTACTTTGAACGGCCGCGTTCTGATCGACAGCCTGTCGTTTACGCCCGACTTTGATCTGGCCAAATTCGGCGATCAATTCAGCACTGGCAGCACGCTCTCACAGCCCGGATTCGCAGACACGATCAAGCTGGCGATTGGCGTGCAATCGCAGGAGAATCTGAACGCAACCAGCTCGCAAATCAGCATCGCGGGGCGAGCAAATCTGCAAGTTGGAGGAACAGCGGCGAATCCCATCATCACAGGCCGAACCACGCTGAGCTCGGGCGAACTGTTCTACCGCAATGTCCGATATCAACTGCAAAAGGGAGTGATCACGTTCGACAATCCCAACGAGACGCATCCGGTGATGAACGTCTCCGTCACCACGACCGTGGAACAGTACAACCTGACACTCACCATGCGAGGGCCGCTGGACAAACTCACCACGTCGTATGTTTCCGATCCGCCACTAGCCACCGCGGACGTCATCAACTTGATCGCGCGGGGCAAGACCACGCAGGAGTCAGCTGCCGCAAGCCAGAGCACCGATTCGATGATCGCGTCCCAAGCCGCCAGCCAGTTGAGCGGCAGCGTTCAAAAACTGGCAGGCATCTCCAGCCTATCGATTGATCCGACGATCGGCACCAACAATCAGAATCCATCGGCGCGAATTGCGATTCAACAGCGGGTTACGAAGAATTTCCTTTTTACGTTTTCGACGGATGTCTCCCAGCCGGGCAGCGAAATGGTGCAGGGTGAGTACCAGGTGAACAAGCGCTGGTCGGTGAGCATGGCGCGAGATCAACTGGGCGGTGTTTCCGTAGACGGCCGCTATCACACGCGCTTCTAGCGGCCCCGACAGCAGCGACGTACTATGCGGCGCGGTCAAAAGGAGGAGGGGAGATCGCTCGCTCATTGTTTTGCGAAGGCGATTCTTTGGGCTGGACGACACCCTTCTTACTCTCTTTTGCCAATTCGGCGTTGAGTTCAGCGCCGACCAGCAGAACGAAGGAAGTCCAATACAACCAAACCATGAAGGCCACAAATCCGCCGAGAGTTCCATAAGTGCGGTTGAAGTGAGCGAAATGGCGGAAGTACAGTCCGAGCAAATAAGACAAACCATTCCACACTGCTACGGAGAGGACCGCTCCCGGCAAGGTTGCGCCGAAGCGCTGCTTCACGTTCGGAGCGAGGAAGTAGAGGACTTCGACGGCCAGGATCGTAAAGCAGATGGCAATGGTCCAGCGCAGCGCAGGCCAGACGGCCGCGAAGACGGTGGAAAGGGCCAGTCGGTCCGCTAACCACTCTCCGAATCGGGGACCCACCACTATGACCGCGAGGGCAGCGAGCATCAGAGCGCCGCAGATCATGCCCAGCGCAATCGCCAGAAGCCGGCTCTTCCAGAATGGACGTGTGCATTCCGCGTCGTAAGCGATGTCCATCGCCTCAATCATGGAATCGAAGGCCGCCGAGGCCATCCAGATGGTTCCCAGCATTCCGAAAGAAAGCCAGGTCGCACGATGCGACGAGAGCACGTCATTGAGAACGGAGTAAACCACGTGCATCGTATCGGCGGGAAGAAGGCGGTCCATCAGCAGTAGCACATGGCCGAACAAATCGGGTAAGGGTATGAAACCCAGAACCGCCGAGAAGAAAATAAGCGCGGGAAAGACGGAAAGAACGAAATAGTACGAGAGAGCCGCCGACACCTGCAGTGTGTGATGCCGCACCACATCCCGATAGGATCGTCCCAGAGCCCGCTTGATGCGACTGAAATACACTGCCCCAAAAATAGGCCGATGGCTAAGCCTGGAAAATACGGGGAAGAGGGTAGATGAGCCGGTTACGAAACGATGGTCACAATCTCAATTTCTTCCTGCTTGTTGTCGAGGTGAACGAGCACGGAATCATTGCGACGTTCCAGCAGCAGGTCGACCTGCACTTTTCCGCAGCGAAGGCCGCGAATGGTGAGTTGCGGAATGCCTTCGGGAAGAAAGGGACGATCGAAAACAATCCGTCCGCGTTCGGCCTGCACCGAGATGCCCAGGCAACCTTCCAGGACAAGAAATGGAGCCGCCGAGGCCCAAGCTTGCGGGGAGCAGGCGACGGGATAGAGAGTAGGGGCCTCGCTCGGGCGCCTCTTCAAGCCGCAGAATAATTCCGGTAGACGGTGCAACTCCACTTCGCTGCTCAAGTCCAGCAAAGCCAGCAAGACTTGCCCCGCCATTTTCTTGCATCCATACTTTGCCATTCCGCTGGCGATGATCGAATTGTCGTGAGGCCAGACAGAACCGTTGTGGTACGACAGCGGGTTGTATCGGGCTTCCGTGTTCGCGACCGTCCGGATTCCCCAGCCGGTAAAGAACTCGTCGCTCATCAGGTTTTCCGCCACCCGTCGGGCCCGCGCAGGTGAGGTGATTCCGGTGTAGAGGCAATGTCCAGCGTTGGAAGTGCGGACGCGACACGGCCGCTTTTTGCCATCGAGCGCTAAAGCGTAAGTGCCTAGATCTTCGCACCAGAATTCATCTTCGAACTTGGTGCGCACCGTTTCCGCCTGCACTTCGAGCTCACAGGATCGGTCCGCATCCCCAAGCATCCGAGCCAGGCGCGAGGCGGCGAGTTTGGCCGCATAGACATAGCCCTGCACTTCGCACAGAGCGATAGGCGGCGAAGCGATGGTGCCATCGGTGTGAAACACGGAATCGTTGGAATCTTTCCAACCCTGCTGCACCAAACCTTTGCTGGAGTGTCGCGCGTATTCGACAAAACCGTCGCCATCCACGTCGCCGTATTCGTCAATCCACTGCAGCGCGCGTTCAATGTTTGGCCATAGCCGTTCGACAGTTGGCCGGTCCGCAGTGCGATCGAAGTACGCACCTGCGAGCATGATGAATAACGGTGTGGCATCGACGCTTCCGTAATACTTTCCAAATGGGACTTC
The DNA here is from genome assembly GCA_963788555.1 of uncultured Acidobacteriaceae bacterium. Taxonomy (GTDB): domain Bacteria; phylum Acidobacteriota; class Terriglobia; order Terriglobales; family Acidobacteriaceae; genus Sulfotelmatobacter. The sequence goes on from CAWBHM010000016.1 coordinate 206,687, forward strand.
GCCCAGCGTGGCCATTTCGCTGCGCCGCATCTCGTGCAGGATTTTCCCGGGCTCCGAGTCGGCAACGGCGTCGACCGTGTCGGCTTGCGTCGCGGCAAGAAACTCGAGCACCCCTTTCGCGATGCTTGGATTCAGCCACAGCGTTTGAAGGGCGGTGATGATGCCGTCGCGTCCGAACACGGTGCTGAACCAGGGAACGCCAGCATAGGGATAGTTGGGTTCAGGGTTTCCTGCCATCATCATTTCGAGGTCGGAAATCGAGCGGGCGATCCAGTCACTGAAGCGCGAGTTCGAACTGGTAATCTCCGGAAATTCGCGCGCAGTCTGCGCTAACTCAAAACGGGCCGAGGACAACGCGTTCGAATACCCAATGGATTTTGTCGAGACTTCCGAGCGGCAACAGATTTCAAGTTCCACTGTTACGCTCTCTTTTGGCCGAAGCGGGACTTCGAAGTCCAGGCCGGATTCAGAGCTCTGAAGCCCTCGTGCGTCGCATTCAACGTAGGTTTTCCGCACGACGCGATCCAGACCTCGATACGACAAGATCACCGAATTCTGGTTGACCTGTTCCGGCAGGCGCGTACCCCTTCGTTCTCGAACAGTGCCTCTCACCTCAAAAACATCCGCGTAGTCGGCGTCGAAACCGAGGCGAACCGGAACTTCCAGGTCTTCCAGTCCGTGATTCACAAACAAGAGTTTCTCGAAACAAGAATCGCGCCAAAGGAATCTGGTGCGCACCAAGTGCAAGGTCCCGCGATGAATCGCGATGGCCCCATCGCTTAACACGTCGAGGTTGGCAAGGTCGGCAGTGAAGAGAAAGTTGTTGGTGGCGACAGTCGAGCTCAATAGCAAAGGGCGGGCGCCCCAGAGCCTCAGGGACAATTCCGAAACGTGCCGCGTCCCGTCGTAGAACAGGCCTTCTTCCCCCATGCCCGACGTCTGCACGTCGCCCAGGCGATCGAACACAAAAAACATCCTGCCATATTTGAGTACGCGGGGGCGGTCATCCGCCGGGGACGAGGTAGTTGCTATGTAGTACTGGGGGTGGGCGATTCCGCTTCCATCCAATTCAACACTCCCTCTTCGACCGTCATCGAGGCCGAGGTTGGATGAACCAGTTGTTTATAGATTGTCACATAATCACGTGCCATGCGTTCGTCGGTGAAGTTCAGCTCGAAATGCCGGCGGCAGTCGGCGCGATCCAGTTCGCCGATTCGGTTCACCGCTTCCAGGGCTTCATCGATGTTGCGAGCGAGAAAACCGCCTACACCGTTGGGAATGATCTCGGGAACCGAACCGTAAGGGTGTGCAATCACCGGAGTTCCGCAGGCCAGCGCTTCGATCATCACGATGCCAAACGGTTCCGGCCATTCGATCGGAAACAGAAAAGCTTCAGCGTTGCCCAGAAATTCAGCTTTGTCGTGGTGGCCGATTTCGCCGATAAACTCGACAAGCGGATGCTTGAACAGCGGCTCAATCTTCTTTTCAAAATATTCGCGGTCGGCGCGATCGATTTTCGCAGCCACTTTCAACTTCTTGCCCGCTCGAATTGCAATCTCAATCGCCCGATCGATCCCTTTTTCTGGCGAGATGCGTCCAAGAAAAGCGAGATAGCCACCCTGTCCTGCGCCTGGCGTCAAGGACTGAGCGGGCATGCCGTGGTGCACTGTTCCCAGCCAATTGACCCACGGCAAAGGCTTCCTCTGGGCATCGGAGATAGAGATCAGCGGCGTTTCCGCAAACTCTTCATAGAGCGGGACCAAGTCCGGCAAGTCGAGTCGTCCGTGCAGAGTCGTCACGACTGGAACCTGCACGCGCCGGCTCGCCGGGAAGTGCAGATAGTCGGTGTGAAAGTGAATGAGGTCGAATTCGTCGGCGAGGCTTAATACCCTCTCTACCATTAAAGTATGGTGCGCGATCGGGTCGATGCATCCCGCGTCAAGCCGCAGCGCTTTGTGGCATGACTTGACCAGCCGCGCGTTCGTGACCGAATCGCCACTTGCGAAGAGGGTCACGTCGTGCCCGAGTGAAACTAACTTTTCTGTGAGCCACGAGACAACCCGCTCCGTCCCACCGTACAAACGCGGAGGAACGCTTTCGTAAAGTGGCGCGACTTGAGCAATCCTCATTGCAGGGCTCCCCTGAAACTCGGGCCGGCGGGCGAACTGAGTATCTATCTATTGCGAATAACGGTGGTTATGGACCGCCATCCAGCCAGCACGAAGATAAGATGTCTTTTGTAGTCTTCTGGTTGGCGACGCTTAGGAGCGAAGAAAAGCCGTATGTAGAGCGCCTTTTACCCTAGTGCACGGTCGCAAAATTTGTGTTAGTCGCGAAGCGCTTCTAGACGTCTGGGTGGGCTCGATCTCCGCGCTGTGATCGCCGAGCTTGTGACCAGAGGCCTCGCTGGACGGGGCATTCGGTCACGCCAACTCTCAGACACGGGTTTGCATCTCAATTTTGCGCACCCCGCTGATCGCGAACCTGCCTCGGCCGTGCGCACGAGATCTTTGTTGGTCGCCACACGCGCTGAGTCTTTCAAGAGGTTCCGGTATGGAAAAACGCAAAGGCAACGATATCACGCAGCCTCCGAACAGCGACAAATCGCAGGAGCTGTTGCCGCCCGGAAGGGAACGTGTCAATCAGGGGCAGCAATTTGACGAAATGCAGCGGCAGCAGAAAAATCCTGATGGCACTCGGCAGCGGGACGATTCCGATGTAGAGGACTGAAAGCGCCGCGTTCCGCGCTTACCCGCCATTGAGTGAGGCGAGCAGGAATACGAAAGGGGCATTCCAGTTAATCGCTACCTCGTTCAGCGAATACGCCCCCTGCGCATCCTTATACATCCGCATCGGTGGCCCCTTTGGCAGCATCGATCCGACCGGGTCGGCGGGATGGCCGTTGGGGCCTCCAGAGAGCAGTCCCGGCCATGGGGCCGCAATGTTATCGGCCCCGCTCGGCCGGTGATGGGGATACTGAAATGGATTCGTCCCCAACTGCGTTACCCACGACAAGTTCCAGCAGTTGCGCCCCAGCAGGTAATGCAGATTTTCCGCAGCCGCCTGGCGGTAGTCGTCGTTCTTCTGCAAGCGATCGGTGACGATAAGCTGCAGCGCCTGATTCCCTGCTACACCATTCGATCCCCAGGTGTAGTCCGCAAGAGATAAGGTATTTCCGTAACCGTTCTCGCGGCATTGCTGAACCTGCTTGTCCGCTTCACGCACGCTGGATTCGCGAATCTGTGCCCAGAGTTCGCTTGAGCCACCTTTCCGGCCAGACATCGCGGATGTCCAAAGCGCGAAGGCGGAGAGTTCATTCCATCCGGGCGTCTTGATGTTTAGACCGCGATCCGTCCGCAGATAACCAAGCCCGCTCTCAAATGCCAGGCGATATTGCTCGTCACCGGTAGTGCGCCACAACTCAGCAGCCGCCCAAAGCATTTCGTCACGACAGTCGCTGTCACCATATTCTCCCGTGCGAACGCCTTCGGGATTGCGGAACGTTATGTCCGGATGTTTGCTTGCCCAAGTGTAGGCGCGCTTCGCGGCCTCCAGGCAACTCTTCGCGTAGGCGTCATCGTAAGGTCCGTAGCAACGCGCGGCAATCGCGGCCACGGCGGCGAGATCCGCGGTCGCGCATGTGCTCTTGTACGGAGCGGATCCCGTACCAACGACGTAGCTGATCAGATGATCGTCTTGCGGCATGATGAACGCGCAGAAATTCTCGCTTGTCTGTTTGTGCCACACGCCGCCATCTTCGTCCTGCAGGCTGAGCATCCAGTCGAGATTCCAACGAATCTCCGCAAGAAAGTCGGGAATCTTGCCGCCAGATTCAGGGATTTTGAGATCGAGATTGTGCACCGCTCCGTTCAGCAACTCCCACGTCCAAAGCAGAGTTCCCGTCGAGATTCCGGAGTTTACGATGTAGCGCCCGTAGTCGCCGGCATCGTGCCATCCGCCGTGATTCTTGTATGGGCCGGCTTTTCCCGACGACTTGTGAAACTCGGCGGTGAGATGGCAGGCGGGATGAGAGTAGCCATTCCCCAGATCGACGGTGCATCCGCATCGCTGGCCGTAATAGCTCCGCATGGTCAGCCAGAGGGCGTGACGGTAGAGATCTTCTCCAATCTGCAGTGGCGTGTCCTTGCCATTGATCGCGAGAACGTAAGCACCCGGCTCGCGCAACCGGGAAATGTCCCCAATCTGGATGCGATCGCCAGACGCGGCATCGTCGCGAGCTGGGCCAGGCTTCACGATCATCACCGCAGCCCCGCCGCTGGCGGCCCGCACAGGAAACGCTTCGCATGGAGAGCGCAGAGTCACGAGCTTGGTTGCGCCTGGAAGATATCCCAATTGGTTAAGAACCGGGCTGACATCAGTGGCGTCTTCGGCCTTGCCCCGCGTCGGGCCGAGCAGCCAACTTGCGGGAAGGGCCGCCGCGCCGCCGCACAACGCTGCGGTTTTCAGAAAGCTTCGTCGCTGCATGCGTCACCTGCCGAAAACAAACAAGAGATCAGGGCAAACGAGACTCAGAGTATCACCAGATCTGAATCAGCGGTTGTGCAGAGGCCAAGCCTACGCTATCCCACCTCACTGGTCATAATGAAGAGGGGCTTCATTTCGAAGCTCTTGTAATGCGGCCGGAGCCGGTCGGTATTGTACTGCTCCTTCACATTCACGACCTTCTTTGAGGCAGTTACCGTATCGATCGGCAGGTTGTCGTAGCGGCCATTGCGGAGGACGACGAGGCGTCCGTGAATCTTGCTCAGAAGCAAGTCCAGGGCGAGGTTGCCGTAGGCCATGGGAACGATAGAGTCAATCGCGTCGGGATCTCCGCAGCGCACCAGGTAGCCCAGTTTTTGGTTGATCGTATCGATGCTCTTGCCCTTGTTATATTTCGGAGAGAGTTCCTTCAACTTCTCGGACACCAGGTCTCCGATGCCGCCGAGCTTTTTGTGGCCGAAGGCGTCGGTGGTCTCAGCCTCGTAAATCATTTCTCCGCCTTCGAACATCGCTCCCTCGGAAACCAGGACGACGGAATAGCGGCTGGGATTCTTGGCTCGATCAGCGACCAAAAGCTCGGTGAGCCGCTCGATGTCGAACTTGTGTTCCGGAATCACGCAGCGGTGCGCGGCTCCCGCCATGGTGGGCAGCATGGCCGTAAACCCGGCATAGCGCCCGAAGACTTCGAGCACCATGAATCGTTCATGCGAGCCCGCGCTGGTGCGCAGGCTGTTGGTCATCGCGATGGTGCGGGTGACACAGGTGCTGAAACCGATGCAGTAGTCGGTGCCGGGAACATCATTGTCCATTGTCTTCGGAATCGCAACGACCTTAACGCCCTCCCGATAAAGGCGCACTCCGTAGCTGAGTGTGTCGTCGCCGCCAATCGGAATAAGGTAGTCGATGCCGAGCCAGTCCAGAGTCTTCAGAACTTCCGGCGTCAGGTCGTTCTTTTCGGCGTTGTAAGTGGACTGCAGGTGCGCGGGGACGCTCGACTTCTTCACCTTGCTTGGATTCGTGCGCGAACTGTGCAGGAAGGTTCCACCGGTGCGCCCCGTGCGGTTGACCAGATCCTCGGTCAGCGTTAGAAAGTTTTCGCTGTTGTCGTAGTCTTTCTCGCGAACGATATCGACCAATCCGCCCCATCCCCGGCGGAGTCCGATCACTTGACAGCCCTCGCGCAGTGCGCGAATCGTTACGGCGCGGATCGCAGGATTGAGGCCGGGGACGTCGCCTCCACCGGTCAGAATTCCAATGACACCCTTCTTCGTCTTCACGTTTGCTCCCTGGTGCTCGCTAGTTTCAGGTCATCCCCACTCAAAGTCTACGCTTACCTATTTTTGAGTGGAGTTCTGATTCTGAGGGGGACTGGGCTAACCATTCTGTGATTTCGATCATTGGCTATTGTGATGAGAATCGTGTTACAAAAACCGAACAGGAGGTTACCTCGTTGCAGCCGAGACACAGACTGTGGTAATCCTGCTGATGCAAGAACCTTTCCCCCCGGCCCTGCTCGAAGTTTCCTAAAATCGCTTGACTAGTACGAGAGGCGCGCTATGGATCCCGCGAGTGGCACTTACTTGGCACAAATCGTTTTAGCAATTGGCAGCCTTGGAACCGCCGCGTATGGAGTGGTGGATGTCTCCAAGGGCTTTGGGGGCGGTATCTCCAATCGTGGATTTGGCGACATCAAGCAGGTCGTCTCAAAATTCATTCCTCCGAGCCCCGGCGATGCGAGCAATGCATCTGCCCTTGCTCTTCCTTCCGTTCTGGCAACGCTTCGAGCGAACTGGCTCAACGGGATGCCATTGAGCGACCAAAAATCCATCGCGAAAGGCCTGATCAAGTTGAATCTTACCGAAGCGAGTGCAGCCACAATGGCTGCGGCCGCAGGTGTTGATAAGGCCGCGCTCACCAGCATCGCCGCGAAACTTGCTATGGGCAGCGACCCTCTTACATCAGTGGAGACCGATGTCTATGGCCGTTTTGATCTTCTCTTGACGGCAAACCTGGACCAGGGATATCAGCGGGGCGATCAACGTTACCGGAACAGCGCCAAACTTCTGACCGTTCCAGTCGCAGTGGTTCTGGCATGGCTTGGAGCTTCGGCAATCGCCGGCGGCCATCTCCAACCTGGGGATTCGTTGCGGGCATTCGTCTGCGGGCTTCTGGCTGTTCCCTTAGCTCCTGTAGCGAAGGATCTCTCCAGTGCCATTCAGGCGGGGGCCAAAGTCGCGCAATCCTTTAAGAAATGATTCGATGACCTACTTCATTGATCTGCGCGCACAGTCCGCCGGTGGCGATCCCGTCCCTGGCGTTCGCGACATTGTGGTGCGCACCGACGCGCAGCCTAATCCGAACCCCACGGCTCCGATGGATGCGGAGCTGCTCCAACAGATTCAAGGCCGAGATGTGCTGCTGGGAACGCACGGATTTCATGTGAACCGGTCGGCCGGGATGAGTAACCTGGGTCACTGGAGCAACTGGTTGCACCTTGGAGACAACGGCTTCTTTGTCGCTGTTTTGTGGCCCGGGGATGCGCGCTGGGTTCCCTTCATTGATTATCCCGTGGAAGGCAATGAAGCGATCAAGAGTGGGCAATTGTTGGCTCAGTACTTATCTGCAAATTTCACTGGGGCGAATAGCCTCTCGTTCGCATCCCACAGCCTGGGTGCGCGAGTGATACTGGAAACGATTCGACATCTTCCAGACTCATTCCGCGTGAAGACCGCGGTCATCATGGCGGGCGCCATTGACGACACCGCCCTCACCGGGGAATACCAGGATGCCGCAGCTCGAGTGGAGAAGATATCAGTCGTGGCTTCCAGTTGCGACGACGTGTTGAAGTGGGCCTTTCCCGCAGGTAACACTTTTGCCGGAATCGTGACGCGCGGCGATCCCTACTGGCACGGAGCGCTGGGGCGTTACGGCCCCAACCCGCCTGATCAGCCATCAAACTTGAATAAGACCCCAAACCTTCCGACTACTTGGGAATTCGGCCATGGCAGCTACATCAATTGCACTCTGGGGTTTCCGGTTCCGCCGGGAGAGTCGGGGCCGTTCTTTCCTCCAGCTCTGACGGTCCTGCCGCAAGGAACACCGAAGCTTTCAGAGGATATAAATTGGCAACCAGCCTGGGCGGCAGGTTTTGTCTCGACGCGATTTTCCTGAGCGCGAGAAGACCGTGATCGGATCCGCGGACTAGTGAGTTCCTGCGAGCGCCCGTTCGCCGACTTGCTGCCGCCACATAGCGTAGTACAAGCCTTTCTGCTCCAGTAACTCGGAGTGGCGTCCGGACTCCACGATGCGCCCGCGCTCAAGCACGTGGATTCGATCCGCATGCATCACTGTCGAAAGGCGATGCGCAATCAGAATGGTGATCGCCTCCTGATTGGTGGCGACCTCGCGAATGGTACGGCTTATTTCTTCTTCAGTGAGAGAGTCCAGCGAGGAAGTCGCTTCGTCGAAGACCAGCAATTGCGGATGCCGCAGTAGGGCGCGCGCAATGGAAAGCCGCTGCTTCTCGCCTCCCGACACTTTTACGCCACCCTCGCCGATCAGCGTATCCAAGCCGCGATCGGCGCGCGCCAGCAGACTATGGACGGCTGCCTGATGCAGCACCTTCATGCACTCCTCGTCGGTTGCGCTGGGATTCACGAAGAGCAGGTTCTCGCGGATCGATCCGGAAAAAAGTTGGGTGTCTTGCGTGACAAAGCCAATCTTTTCGCGAAGCACATCGAGATCCACACGATTCGAGGGGATGCCGTTGTATAGAATCGATCCAGATTTCGGCGCATACAGCCCGACGAGCAGTTTCACCAAGGTCGATTTCCCCGCTCCCGAAGGTCCTACGAAGGCAAGCGTATCTCCCTGAGCTGCGCTGAAGCTGATCTCGTCCAGCGCCAGGCCGGTCGCACTCTGATGTTGAAAACTCACGTCGTCGAACTGCAGAGTGAGCAACTCGTTCACGGGCTCAGGATCAACGGGCTTCGGATCTCGCGGAGTGTCGAGGATGTCCTGAAAATTCTGCAGCGACACTTCCGTTTCCCGATAAATATTGATGACGTTCCCCAACTCCTGCAGTGGCGTGAAGATGTAGAACGAATAAATCATCAAGGAGAAGAATTGGCCGATGGTGATCTCCTGGCGGAAGATCAGGTAGAGCATCAGGAACAGGATGCTGGTGCGCAGGGCGTTGACGGCCGTTCCCTGAATGAAGCTCAGGCTGCGAAGATATTTCACTTTCTTGAGTTCAAGCTTGAGAATCTTGGCTGTGATGCCGTTCAGCCGGCCCACTTCCTGCTGCGCCAGTCCCAGACTCTTCACGAGTTCGATGTTTCGCAGAGACTCGGTCGTGGAACCCGCAAGCGCCGTGGTTTCGGCGACGATGGTCTTCTGCATCTTCTTAATTCGCTTGCTCAGGACGGAACTGATAATGGCAAGCAGCGGCACCGTGAGCAGAAACGCGGGCGCGATCGCCCAGTGCACGCGGAAGGCATAGATCATGACGAAAACGATGCCGATGAACGAAATGAAAATTACGTTGATAGCGGCGGTGATGAACCGCTCCACATCGCTGCGCACCTTCTGCAGCTTGCCCAGCGTCTCTCCGCTGCGCTGGTCTTCAAACACCTGATAGGGTAAGTCCAGCGAGTGCCGGATGCCGTCGGAGTACATCTCCGCACCCAGCCGCTGCACGATCACGTTGGTGAAATAGTCCTGAAAATTCTTGGCCACGCGTGACACGAACGCCACCCCGACCGCCGCCAGCAATAACAATCCCGCGCCGCGGACGAACTGCGATTGCGTGTACTGGTGATACTTCGTCGCGTAGTTATCGATCACATAACGAAAGATGAGCGGGTCGAGAAGGGAGAAGATCTGGTTGGTCGCGGCCAGCAAAAGCGCGACCACCACCAGCTTCCAATACTGTTTGGAATAGCGATAGAGAAGTTTCATAGCGTGGGCGCTGAGACGCGCTTGCGACCTTACCCTTAGATGGTAGGGGAGGGCTTTCGATTCAGAAACGGCAGGAGTGGGCCGGAAAAGAACCGGGCGTCACCTGCGTGACGCCCTCTTTGACGATGGATCGCGAACTGCGGATCGCGCCCTTTTAACGGGCCCCCTTCACTTCACGGGGTTGCCTTCTGCGTCGATCTTGTGAACGTCGCCCAGGTTCAGTTCCCGGATTCCGGACTCGACCTTGCCCATGTCACCAACAACCACCCATACTAGATGATCCGGCTGGATGTATTTCTTGGCAATCTGATTGGCCACGTCCGGTGTCAGGGCCAATGCTTTCGGCGTGAAGGTGTCGTAGTAGTCCTCCGGCAATCCATATTGCAGGATGTTGCCGTAGGCGCCGCTGAGCTGTTGGACGGTTTCAAAGTTGCCGGGCAGCGCGAGCGTGACATTTTCCTGCTCGTCTTTGAGCTCTTCTTCGGTGATTGGCTTTTCGCCGGCGATGCCCTTGTATTCCTTCACCAACTCGACCATGGATTCCTTGGTCTTGTCGGTCTGCACCGCGGAGATGCTTATATAAGGACGCTGGCCGCGGGCAGCCGGCAGTACGGCGCGCACGCCATAGGACCAGTGCTTGTCTTCGCGCAGGTTCATGTTGATGCGCGAGCTGAATTTTCCGCCAAAGATGCCGTTGACCAACTGCAGGGCCAGCGCGTCCGGATCATTCTGCGGAGGGGCCAATTGCGCTCCAAAAATTACGCTCTGGATCGCTCCCGGACGGTCGATGAGGTAGACCACGTCCTTCGGTGGATCATCGACGTGAGGTATGGATCTCTTAGGTGCATCCCCCGGCTTCCAGGAAGCGAGCAGCTTTTCCAGCTTCGGTTTGATTTCTGCCATGGTGGTGTCGCCAACCACCAGTAAAGTTGCATTGTTGGGCTTGAACCACGTGTCGTGGAACTTGGCCAGATCCTCGCGCGTCATCTTGCTTCACGCTGGCTTCGGTGCCGCTGCCGGTGAAGGGCACCGCGTAAGGATGGTCCTTGCCGTAGATGAGTGCGGGCACTACTCGCAACGCCATGGGCTGTGGCGTGACCTTCTCGCGCTGGATCATTGCGATGCGTTCTTTCTGCAGCCGCTGAAATTCCTTCTGCGGAAATGCGGGATGCAGAATGAGATCCGCATAAATATCGAGCGACGGATCCAGCGTGCTCTTCAGCGTATTGAGGCTGACCAGCGAATAGTCAAGGTTGGCGGTGGCGTTGAAATTCGCGCTGAGCGATTCCAGTTCTTCGCCAATCTTAAGCGAATCCCGAGTCGGCGTGCCTTCTTCGAGCATGCGCTGCTCAAAACTGTCGGTACCGGTTGCGTCGGCGGGATCGGCGGAATATCCGCTGTCAACCATCAACGTGAAGTTCACGACGGGGGCGGTGTGGCGCTCCGCCAGCACGATCTTCAGACCGTTGCTCAGCGTGGATTTCTCCAGCGCTGGCAGCTTGAGCGATACTGGTTCGCCGGCAGCGGGCTCTTTCGAGCGGTCGAGTTTGCCCACCGTCTTGATACGTGGTTGGATAGGGCTGCACCTCGAGCACGTAGTCGCCGTCGCTGAGCCAGTCGATCGCGGCTTTCTTCACCGTCGCCGGAGTAGCGGCCTTCACCCACGTCAGATAGTCCTTGTAGCAATCGGGATTGCCGCGGAAAGTCTGGCAGCGAGCGAGCAAGATCGCTCTTGCCGCCGAAGCCGCCGATGCGCTCGACGATGCGCGCGTACCTCCCGAGGATCTGCGTCTTGGCCAGCTGCAACTCGGCGGGAGTCGGGCCGTTCTTCAGGAAGCTCTGCAACTCTTCGTCTGCGGCCTTTTCCACCTTGCTTAAGTCTCCGCCCGGGACTCGCGGTGAGCGTGAAATCGAACTGTCCGCCAATCTCACTGGTGTCGTTCGACGAAGTCGCGCTGGTGGCAATCTGATCTTTGTAGACCAGCCGCTTGTAGAGGCGCGAAGTTTTGCCTCCGCCGAGGATCTCCGCCGCCAAGTCCAGATGTGCCTCTTCAGGCGAGCCAAATTCAGGTACGTTCCAGATGCGATAGAGCCGCGCCTGCGGGAACGCGATCCTGCACCCAGCCGCGGTGCGTGCCGGTGCGCTTCGCAATCCAAACTTCCTGCTTGGCAATCGGCGGGCCCGCAGGAATGTCGCCGTAGTACTTTTCCACTTTCTCGCGCGCCACTTCGGGCGTAATGTCGCCGGCGATGACGACAGTGACATTGTTCGGTCCGTAATAGGTCTTGAACCATTCCTGCACGTCACTCAACGAGGCTGCGTCCAGATCTTTCATGGAACCGATGACCGTCCATGAATAGGGATGGCCGACGGGGTAGGTATTTACAGTGATAATTTCTTCGGTGACGCCGTAGGGCTGATTTTCGCCCTGGCGCTTTTCGTTCTGCACCACGCCGCGCTGCAGGTCGAGCTTCTTCTGGTCGAGTACGCCCAGCAGATGACCCATGCGGTCGCTTTCGGCGAACAGTACATAGTCCAGCATCGACGTGGGCACGTTTTCAAAATAGTTCGTGCGATCGTTGTTGGTGGTGCCGTTCAGGTTCGTGGCGCCGATCTTTTCCATGGCGTTGATGTAGGTGTGATTGAAGTCGTCACTGCCGCTGAACATCAGGTGCTCGAAAAGATGGGCGAAGCCAGTCTTGCCCGGCTTCTCATTCTTGGAGCCCACGTGGTACCAGGTATTCACGGCGACGATCGGTGCCTTGTGATCTTCGTGCACCAGCACGGTCAGCCCGTTGTTGAGCACAAACTTCGTGTACTTGATGTCTGGAATCGGGATGTCAACCGCTGGAACAGCCGCGGCCGCTTTGTGAGCGGTCGCAGGCGCCGCCTGTGCAGTGGCGGAGATTGGGTTGTAGACAAGAACGATGACAGCGAGCAAGGTTATGACGAACGAAGTGAACTTGTTTCTCAAAATTGCCTCCAGGTATTGCAACTCACGGAACTACAGATCAGGGCCAGGGAAGTCCGCACAACACTCTACACAAGGAGCATGCCCGTCGTCACGACTTACAATGTGAAGGGCGGTGTCGTAATTCAGTGTTGCTACTGGAAATGAAAAGGCTACCGAACCTTAATCCACGAAACCACGTGGTTTTCCCTGAGTTCAGTTATTAGCGAGGAAAGGCAGTCCGTCAAAGGCTTATGACTGTCTTCCCCTTGGCTCTCGAGTTTAGTACAGAACATGTTGTGCAGCAGTGCGCTGCCTTCTCGCTTCAGTTTAGAGGGGTAACCGAAGCGAACTCGGAGCTTCATGTTCAAATCATTCGAAGCGGATACTTCGAAAACCGCAGTCTCCCAGTGCGCAGAGACAAACAGACAGCGCGACGTGCTAACGAAGCAAGTAAAAGCGGGGCAGCAGACTGTAGTAGCCACGGAACCGAGAAGGCGCGATGGCGGGAACCGGGACGTTATCACGGGTTTATCTTTTTCATCTCTACTTGTAGTGACGCGAGCAATTCATGAGCATCTGGCCCGATCTTTGCTTGTTCGGCGATATAGGCTTGCTTGTATTTCTTCTCAAAGCCGGGAAGAAGCTCTGTCAAAGTGCGGATCAGGGCTTTCTCCGTCACAACAGATTCGTCTAGCTGCTCAACTAGATCAAGAACTATTTCATTCAGGTTTTGCAGGACTGCGTTCAGCCTCGCCTCTTCCACAGCAGCCTCCAAGTCAGACGGGGAATTCTATTCCGCTTCGAACAGTTCAGCAATCGACCAAACATGATCCGTAGTGGCTTAATTCAGTGTTGCTGCGCTTGAATAATTCGAAAGCCTTGTTTGCCGCCTTGGCATTTGGGGCATTTGCGATCCCAGATGTCCGCTCCATTGGCCCCGTACACATAGCCGCAATGACTGCATCCCTCGATGTACAAGCTAGAAAGTTACAAGCCGATGGCAACGGAGCGGAAAGTCCGATGCCCCTTGCCGACTACATCGAGATCGGTGTATTCAGCGGCAAGAAGGACGAAGAGAAGCCACTTTATTTGAAGAAGGAAAAACTCACCGAGGAACACAAGACCTTCGTGATCACGGTCGATCAGCAGCCAACTTTGGCCGGCATTGATCCCTACAACAAGCTCATCGACAGAAATGCGGATGACAACATGATAGACATCACAAGCCAATGAAGTATTTGACTCGACTCAGCAAATTCGTTTCTTCCCGTCCTGGCCAAGTCCGGGATTCGCAGGATTCGATTGCACGATCTCCGTCACACCTTCGGGTCGCTGCTACTGCAGCACGGTGCGTCGATCGTCTATGTGAAAGAACAGATGGGACACAGCTCGATTCAGTTGACTGTGGATACTTATGAACACCTGATTCCCGCCGCTCACATCTGTTTCGTCGAGAGGCTGGACGGAGTCAGTGCCGAAGAAGCGAAAACAAGTCCGCGCCAATCCGCAACCCCGGGAAACCGCAGGAAATGGAGGTCCCGCCGGACCTCCTGCGAGTTGTTGAAGAGATTGGTGGCGGCGGTAGGACTCGAACCTACGACCTACGGATTATGAGACCGTCGCTCTAACCACCTGAGCTACACCGCCACTTTGCCTGCAAATCGGGAAGGATGCGCGAAGGGAACCTTGCCGCCGGTACGGCCCCGGCACTCGCAGCATGGACGCAGCCGTGCCAACATTGTGTCCAACTGTTAATTCTAAGAGCGACCGTCCAATAGGTCAAACGAAGTCTTCTATGCGCGCAGAGCCGTTTATGGCAGTCCCCGAACAAAGCTCGACAGCTTTGACGGCAAACTGAGAGACTACTCGCGTTCCCATGACCGAACAATCCTTCAACGCGATCGCTGTAATTCCCGCTCGACTTGCCTCCACTCGGCTGCCACGCAAAATGCTGCGAGAAATTGCGGGCAAGCCCCTCATCGGGGCAGTCTACGAAGCGGTGCGCTCTTCACCGTTGCTCGCCGACGTGCTTGTCGCGACCGATTCCGAAGAGATCATGAGCGTATGCCGCGAACGCGGCTGGAAGGCACAAATGACCGCTGCAGAGCACCGCAGCGGAACCGAGCGCGTCCACGAAATCTCAAGTCGCGAAGCTGCCGACATCTACATCAACGTGCAGGGCGACGAACCGATGGTACATCCCGAGCAAATCGAGGCCCTTCTGCGAGTCATGCAAAATCCTGCAGTGCAGGTCGGGACTTTAATGACGCCTGCGGCCGACGTCGACATCCAGAACCCGAATGCCGTGAAAGTTGTGACAGACCTCAGCGGGCGGGCCTTGTACTTTTCACGAGCGACCATCCCATTCGATCGCGACGGCACTAGGCCTCGCTACTTTAAGCACCTCGGCCTGTACGCCTACCGCAAGCCTGCCTTGGATCGATTTGTCGGACTCCCGGAGTCCTCGCTCGAAAAAAGTGAGCGCCTGGAACAACTGCGTTTTTTGGAAAATGGCATCCCCATCTACGTCGGCGAGACTCCGCACGACAGCATAGGAGTCGACACGGAAGAAGACCTGCAGCGCGTGATCGAAATACTGGGGAAACGCTAAATCGCCGAATCAAATCTGGGGAGTAGGGTCCTGCTTCTGTCCCCACGCCTTCGCCGCGGCCAAACGTCTCGATATGGCGGGATGGGAATGGAAAAACCATTCGACCCATTTCGACGGGGTCCGCTCGGCAAGATTCTGCTCTGCCAGCTTGTTCATGGAGGAAATGAATGGATCTACGCTGGCGATCGATTCGAATGCATATCTGTCGGCCTGTCGTTCGTTGAAGCGCGAATATGCGTTCAGCGCGGGCATCAGCAAGAATGAAAGCACCACCGAAACCAGGGCCAGCAGCGGCAGGTTGGCGAAGTCCGAGAGTTCCTCGAACATGTGCTGGTCCACCGCATAGTGGAGCGTCCAGTTCGCCGCCCAGAAACCAAACAACGTGATCGCGGCCTGCACGAAAATACTCTTCAGTATATGCCGATGAACGTGGTGCCCGAGTTCGTGGGCAAGCACGGCCTCGATCTCTTCGGGAGTGTAGTTGTCGAGCAGAGTGTCGGCGAGAATGATGCGGCGAGTCGCGCCCAGACCGGTCAGAGCCGCATTCGCCTTCTTGCTCTTTTCTGAAAGTTTCCAGCGGTACACGCCCCGCACTCGCGTCCCGGCGCGCTCGCTCAAGATGACCAGGCGTCGCCGCAAATCTTCGTCATCGAGAGGTTCGAACTTATAGAAGATCGGAAAAAGCACGACTGGTGCTAGTTGAGCCATCAGAACGAACAGGCCCATGAAAAGCGCCCACGTTAGCACCCACCAGTGCTGCGGCCACTGGCGGAGTGTGAAATACAGAATCTCCACCACGACCGCACCTAGAACCAGCCCCACCAGAAACCCTTTCACCTCGTCCACCACCCACGAGCGAAATTTCTGCGTTGATAACTGAAATCTGCGCTCGAGCGAAAAGCCGTAGTAGTCCAGCCCGATCCCCAATGCTTTGCTGATCACAAGGAGCAATAGGAGATAGATAAACAGCGAAAGGGAGTAATTCTGAAATCCCAGACGGTACGCCAGATCGCGCAACCAACCCGACCATCCCGTGATCAGTAGAACAATCAGGAATGCAAATCCAACCACGAAATCGGCAATGCCCAGCCAACGCCGGATGCGGTTGTAGCGTTGCGCTTCAGGCGAATCAGACTGCGCTGGATTGGGACTGTCTTCCATCATCTATACAGATTGACGAATATCGATGCGAATCGCTAGCCGGCGTTCCTCACGAAGTTCTCGCCCGCGGTCAGCAACTCGCTCACTAGCTCCGGCGAGGACGCCTCCGTGTAGAGCCGCAACAGCGGCTCCGTTCCGGAAGCGCGGAATAAGACCCAAGCCTCCGCTCCGTTCCCGTTTGTTGGAGCGTCCAGAAAGAACTTAACACCATCGCGATGCTCTTTCGTGAGCACTCGATATCGGCCTAGCGCGTTGGTTCCTTCCGCCCGGGCCCGCTGGATCGCATTTTGCTTCACATCTTCGGGAATATGAAGATCGCGACGACCGTAATAATGCGGTCCGAACTCGCGTTGCAAGTCCGCTACCAACTGCCCGAGCGGCTTGCCTTCTTCCGCCATCACGTTCGCGAGCAGCAGGCAGTTCAACACGCCATCGCGTTCGGGAAGAAAGCGCGAATACCCGATGCCACCCGATTCTTCTCCCCCAATCAGGATCTCGCTCTCCATCATTAGATCGGCAATGTATTTGAACCCAATGGAGGTTTCGTGCAGCTTTCGCCCATGCTTGGCCGCGATGCGGTCGAGCATGCGCGTCGTATTGAAGGCCCGCACCACATCTCCAGGCCATTTCTTGCGCTCCAGCAGCCAGCGCAGCAACACGCAGAAGATCTTGTGCGAATCTACGAAGCTGCCGTCCTCAGCGACTGCCCCAATGCGGTCCGCATCGCCGTCCGTGGCCAGCCCAGCGTCGCATTTCTCGCGAACCACGGTTTGCTGCAGCATCGCCGTGTGGGGCTCGATCGGCTCCGGATTGATGCCCGGAAATAGGGGATTCAGTTCCTGGCGGATCGCCACATATTGAACGCCGCGTTCGGAAAATATTCCACTCAACACGCCTCGTCCAGAACCGTACATCGCATCGACGGCGAACTTGAATTTCGTCTTCGCGATCAGATCCATGTCGGCGAAACTGCAAACCGCAGCGACGTAGGCTTTTTTCAGGTCTACTTCCTCGGCTGGCGCTTTGGTCCCGTTGGGCATTGCGCCCGCAGCCAATTCCTCTTCGATCTTCTTCATGATCGCAGGTGTCGCCGAGCCGCCAAAGTTGCCCTTGAATTTCACTCCATTCCAGTTCCACGGATTGTGGCTCGATGTAACCATCACTCCGCCCGCCGCTCCTTGAGTCTTCACCGCATAAGACACCGCAGGCGTCGGCGTGTAGTCGTTAGCCAGCTTTACGGGAATACCCGCGGCCGCTATGACTTCAGCCACGATCTGCGCGGCTCTAGGAGATGCAAAGCGCGCGTCGTACCCGACGAACACTCCGCGCTTCGCTTCCTCGTATTTCAAAACGTACGAAGCAATCGCGCCCGCCACCCGCCGGACGTTGTCAAAGATGAAATCATCGGCAATGATGCCGCGCCAACCGTCAGTTCCGAATTTGATCTCTTGCGCCATGGGGGTAAAGGTTTCGAGTTTCAGCAGTTTCCAGTTTCGCGTTTCGAGTGAGCTCGGGCCAGTAGACTTCTCTGCCTGCACGAAACCTGAAACTAGAAACTACGTCAGCTTATGCATCTTCCTCTCGTCTAGATACTTCACGACCTTGCCCACATCCTGGGCATGCTGCCGGGTCGTAATCAGCAGCGCGTCCGAAGTTTCGACCACGACCAGATCGCTCACGCCGACCGCGGCAACAAACTTGCCCGGAGCGTACACATAATTGCCGCGAGCATTTAAAAGAAACACGCCGGAGGCCGTCACCATGTTGCCTTCCGGCGGATTGCTCTTCGCTGTGTGATGCTCGTGCAGCGCCGTCCATGATCCCAGATCGTTCCATCCAAAATCCGCCGGCAGGCAGAAAATGTTTCCTTCCTTTTCACCCTTTGCCGAACGCGGCTCCAGCACGGCATAATCGACGCTGATGTTTTCGCACTTGGGGTAGAGGCGTTTGAAGGTGGCAGCAAATTTACGCGTACCATAGCTCGCAGCAATCTCTTCCAGCAACGCCGCCGTCTTCGGCAAATGCTCTTTCAAGGCATCTGACAAAGTCTGCGCGCTCCACAAAAACATCCCGCTATTCCAGAAGTAATTCCCCGCAGCAACGAATTCGGCGGCACTTTCCGCATTCGGCTTTTCCGTGAAGCGTCGCACAGGCAGCGCGTCTCCCTGAAACAATCCGCCGGCCTCAATATATCCATAGCCGGTCTCGGCCCGATTCGGCCGGATGCCCAGCACCACGATGTTCGCGCCCGCTGCGGCAACCTCAATGCCACGCTCCAGCGTCTCGCGATAGCGCTTCTCATCCGCAATCACGTGATCGGACGGGAACATGCCGATTACCGCCTGCGGATTTTCTCGCAGCAATAGAAACGCTGCCAGCCCAATGGCCGGCGCCGTATTCCGCCCTACCGGCTCCGCCAGCACCTGGGCCTTCGGCACCTTCGGAAGTTGCTTGGCAATCGCCGGCCGCAAATCTTCGTTCGTAATGATCCAGAACTTGTTCGCAGGAGCCAGGGGCAGCAGCCGCGCCATGGTCTGCTGGATCATCGTCTGTTTGCCATCAAGAGCCAACAACTGTTTTGCCCGCTTCTTGCGGCTCAATGGCCAGAAGCGCGTGCCGCGACCTCCAGCCAGAATGACGGGATAGAAATTAGAGTTCTTATTCACGGATTCTCACAGGGCTGATCACAGCAAAATCGAAGCTCAAAGCTACATTCTCGTTTCCGGCTCAGGCAATGGCTTTCCCGGCACGTACGACCGCAGGAACTCCAGCGCCCATTGCGGCCGCACGATGAATTTGCCAATCGACGCGGGAACAATGACGGCGTCGCCCTTCGCCAGCGTCACCGGATCCATCCCGTCCGCCTCAATCACTCCGCAGCCCTCCACGGCCACCAGTATCTGCACCGAACTCAGGCCCGACTCGTCGTGCGTCGCAAGCTCCATCGGATCTTTCGCCTCAAACATGTCCACCACAAAATACGGAGCTCCGACCAGCGGAGCGTGCCGGTTCTTGCTGCCACGAATCTGCTCGGGCGCCGGGCGCACCACTTTACCCGACTTCACTTTTTCCTTCACTGCCGCCATGCCATCTTTCAAATGCAACTCGCGCGGACGCCCGTAATCATACAGGCGATACGTCGTATCGGACTGCTGCTGCGTCTCCACCACCACCGATCCCGGCCCCAGCGTGTGCACCGTGCCGCCGGCTACATAAATCATGTCGCCCGCGTAAACATTGATCCAGTTGAGGACTTCCTCCGCCCGCTTCTGATGAATGGCCTCTTCCAGTTGTTTCGCGCTGACTCCCGGCTTCAGTCCCAACGCGATCTGCGCACCCGGCTTCGCGTGCGCGATGTACCAGCACTCGGTCTTGCCCCATGGCTGACCAACGCGCAACGCCTGCGCATCGTCGGGATGCACCTGCACCGACAGCTTCTCGTGCGGAAAAAGAAACTTCAGCAGCAACGGGAACCGCTTCGGATCGCGCGCCGCATCTCCCACCAGTTCGCGCTGATACTCCTCGCTCAATTGCGAAAGCGTCTTCCCGGTGAGCGGTCCGTTCGCCACTTTGCAATCGTCCCCGCTCAGCCACGCTTCGCCAATCTTTTCTTCGAACTTGTGGTTGGGATAAATCGGCGACAAATCGAGCGTGCCCCACGGACGCGGATCAAATCCCGGAAGCATCAACAATGGATAAAGATTTCCCATGCAAATCCCGCGCCAACAAAAAAGACCGCTCGCAAATGGAACGGCCTTTGCCGAACCGAACTTATTCCAAACGATCCCAAATTCCGAGCGAGCGTTACAGCGCGCCGAAAAACTTCCGCATGCGCTCCAGCCCGCGATCCAACTCAGCCTTCGACGTCGCATACGAAACGCGAATATGTTCACCCGTGCCGAAGCCTTCGCCCGGCACAGTAGCCACGTGAGCTTCGCGCAACAGACGCCCCGCGACGTCGGAAGCAGACTTCAGCCCGCCGCGTCCCAGGAACGACGAAATATTCGGATACGCGTAGAACGCGCCCTCCGGCAGCGTGCACTTCACTCCAGCGATGGCGCGCAATCCCTTCACCACATGATCGCGAAGTTCGATGTACTCGCGCCGCATCTGCTCCACGCACTCCTGCGGACCCTTCAGCGCCGCGACCGCAGCCTTCTGCACAATTGACGTCGGATTCGACGTTGACTGGCTCTGCAGCTTCGCCATTGCGCTCACCACCGCCGACGGAGCCATCGCATATCCCAACCGCCATCCAGTCATCGCGTACGTCTTCGACAGCGACCCCAGCACCACGAAGCGCTCCTTGTACTCTCGGAGCGCGCCCACCGAAAAATTCTTCCCCGTGTAATTCAGATACACGTAGCACTCGTCCGACAGCACCCAAATCCCGCGCTGGTGCGCCAGACGAATGACCTCGGTCATATCTTCGGGACTCATCACCGCGCCCGAAGGATTCGATGGCGAGTTGAGAATGATCACCTTGGTCCGCGGCGTGATCAGTTGCGCGACCATCTCGGCAGTCACGCGGAATCCCTGCGACTCATCCGATTCCAGCAGAACGCAATTCCCGCCCGCATAGCGCACGATGTCTTTGAACGACACCCAGTAGGGCACCGGCAGAATGACTTCGTCACCGTGATCCACCAGACACCTGAATCGCATTGAACAGCGCATGCTTGCCGCCGGTCGACGCAATCACTTCCTCGCGCCGGTAGTCGGAATCGAAGTCCACGTTATGACGGTGCGCGATCGCATCGCGCAATTCAGCCGTTCCGGCCACCGCGGTGTACTTCGTGAAATTTCCCTGAATCGCGGCGATGGCCGCATCCTTGATGTGCTGCGGCGTCGCGAAATGCGGCTCGCCTGCGCCGAAATCGACCACATCAATTCCCTGCGACCGTAGCTTGTCTGCCTCAGCCACCACCGCCATCGTGGCGGAGGGCTCAATGCGGTTGATTCGCTCGGTCAGTCTCAGCGCTTCCGTGGTTGCCGTGGTCATGCCTTCTTCTTCCTTTTCCTCGGAACTTCCACCAATTGTGGGTCCCGAAGTTTGTATGCAGGATCCAGTTTCTCCCGCAGCTTTTGTTCCACCGCGTCAGGGACGAGATCCTTGACTGGCCCCCCCGCCTGCGCCACCTCGCGCACCAGCCGCGAACTTACGTAGGAATACTTGACGGCCGGCATCATGAAGACCGTTTCCAGCGTGGGCTCGAGTTTGCGGTTCATCAGCGCCATCTGCAATTCGTATTCGTAGTCGCTGATGGCGCGAATGCCGCGCAACACGCACATGGCGTCGATCGACTTGGCGTATTCCACCATCAGGCCGTCGAACGTGTCGATGCGAACGTTGCTCCAATCGGCCGTGAGGTGTCGCAGCATTTCGAGCCGCTCCCCCAGGCTGAACATCGGCGTCTTCTCCGAGTTGCGCAGAATCGCGACCACCAGCTGTTCGAACATCTTGCTGCCTCGCTCAATCAGATCGAGGTGCCCGTTGGTGGGCGGATCGAACGACCCAGGATAGACAGCGATGCCCTTATTCAATCATCCTCACAGGAAGGCCGCAGGTTCAGCGTTTTGAGCAAAGAGAAGCAATAGGAGATTTTATGCGGGCGGGACCAACAATGGCAATTGCGGATTGCAAGATGAAGGAATCGGGCAGAGATTAACGAGCGGAGAGCGCCAATTTATGCGGGTAACGCCAGGTCTCGACCTCGACTCTGCCGCGCACTGACTGAGTACTGAGTACCGAACAGTGGGAGACCCGGGCGCGGCAACAAGAATCGCCGCGCCCGGAGGCAAGGAGAAAACAAACCTTAGCGCTTAGCCGCGATCGGCACTTTCACTGGCTCGGGTGGCGCGCTCGGCATCGTGGTCACGCGGCCTGCCGCTGCCCCATTCGTTGGAGCAGGTGCGGTTACGGCTGCCGGTTGTGCCGGGCCCTGCGCCAATCCGAGTGCCTTGCGGACCTCGGCGTCCAGCTTCGCCATGACATCTTTATTGTCTTTCAGAAACTGGCGGGCATTCTCGCGACCCTGACCAATGCGCTCGCCCTTATAGCTGAACCACGAGCCGGACTTCTCCAGAATGTTGTTGTTGACCGCGATATCGAGTAGGTCGCCTTCCCGCGAAATGCCTTCTCCATACAGAATGTCGAACTCTGCCTCGCGGAAGGGCGCCGCAACTTTGTTCTTTACGACCTTCACTCTGGTCCGCGATCCCGTGACGATATCTCCGTCCTTGATCGCAGCAATGCGGCGAATGTCGACGCGCACCGACGAATAGAACTTCAGCGCCCGTCCGCCGGTAGTCGTTTCTGGATTCCCGAACATCACGCCAATCTTTTCGCGAATCTGGTTGATGAAAATCAAGCACGTCCTCGACTTCGATACGGTCCCCGTCAGTTTCCGAAGTGCCTGCGACATCAGACGCGCCTGCAGTCCCATGTGACTGTCGCCCATTTCGCCGTCCAGTTCAGCCTTGGGCACCAGAGCCGCGACCGAATCCACCACCAGCACATCGATGGCGTTCGACCGCACCAGCGCTTCCGTGATCTCCAGCGCCTGCTCGCCATAGTCCGGCTGCGACACCAGCAGATTGTCCACATCCACGCCGAGTTTCTTGGCATAGCCCGGGTCCAGCGCATGCTCGGCGTCTACGAATGCCGCCATGCCGCCGATCTTCTGCGCCTCCGCAATCACCTGCAGCGTAATGGTCGTCTTGCCCGAAGATTCCGGCCCAAACACCTCCACCACTCGCCCCCGTGGAAACCCGCCTACACCCAACGCTGCGTCGAATGAGATCGATCCAGTCGGAATCACCGCGATCGGCACGATCGCTTCCTTCGACCCCAGCCGCATGATCGAACCCTTACCGAATTGCTTTTCAATTTGTGAAACCGCCAGTTCAATCGCCTTGCCCCGTTCGTCCGCCATGGGAGTGGCTCCTTTATGAGTGCAGACCTAAATGAAATCTAATCTGGCCGGATTATACATACAGATTGGAGCGAAGAAAAGGCGAATCAACGTAATTAACCTGTGGAAGGTTCCAAAACGGGGCAGATCGGTTGTGTAGGACCGGGTCTCTGACCCGGTCAGGCCGCGAAAGCGGCCCTGCGGCCGTTAACCCCGTTCTTCAAAGAGGTGGAGCGATCACTTCCGGGACCGTGGTAGACGCTCTCGGCCATTACTTGGCCAGTTTCTCATACAACTCGCGATACTTCTCGTTCGAGCGCCGATAAGCAGCCATCACCTCGGGCCGCACCCTGCGCTGCGAGGGGACGACGTTGTTATCTTCGTAGCGTCTCCGAACGGAGTTAGCATTCTCTTTCATCGCTCGTTCCTGAGTCCACAACAGCAGGCGTGTGAGCAAGATGACCGCCGGAAAGAAAACGAGGACTGCCCCAACCTTCGTGCCGCCGATCTGATATACGAGAACCGCCGGCAGCAGCGCGAAAAACACTGCGAACACTACACTACCCAGGAAATGAATGCGCCCGTAGTTGGCTTTCGTTTTGGTCACGCGGCATCGCTACCATTGCAGCACATCCACCGGCCCGTCACGTCGTGCACCCTGAAGGATTCCCCCAGCGCCGGTGCGCCCGACGAGTACATGGGTTCTTCGCTTCGCTCAGAATGACAAGCAAACGTGAAGGGGCACACAGTCCTTACCTCTGCAGCAAATCCACCGGTGCCGTCACGTCGTGCACTCTGAAATACTTCGCCAGCGCCGGATACTTCCGCGCCACCGCCTCATACATCGCGTAGGCCACATTCCGATAAGAAACATGCCCCGCCGGCGTCGTCCGCAGCTCAGAAATGTAAACGGCCTCGGCGAAATCCATCTTGAACAGCGCCCGCTTGCGGAACGCCAGCGGAATCGCGTACTGCGAATTCTCCTCCGCCTCGGGAGTGCCTCGCCCAGCCAGCTTCTCCACCGCCGTCTGCACCCGCCGCATGGCCGCCTCAAACCGTCCCGCGCACGCCCGCATCTTCCATGTCGAGCAGCATTTCGTATCCATGCTGCGTCGTGAATCCCTGCATCACCTGGATGCACCGCCGGTGCCGGTGCATATCGCGGAATCCGCCCGTATCCATCAGAATGTCGAAGCGGAACTGCTGCCCCGCGCGGAATCCCCGCAGCATCTCGTCGTGCTCGCCGCGATGCCGCAGCCCCAGGTCGATGATCTCCCGCCGCCGTCGCTCTCCGGCCACTTGCACTGCCTGCCGAATCTGCCGGTACGAATGATGACAATGCTCGTAAAGCAAAGTCGTCGCGATCTCCACTTCGAGCGGCTCTTCATCGAGCAGATCCACAATCGCCTTCGATGGCGCCAGTGGCTCGTCGGCCATCAACTCGCGCGCGGCCTGCCGCAATTCGCGCCGCGTTGCCATCTCGTATTCATTCGGATCCGCATACTTTACTAACGTCGGCGCCACGCGAACCTCGCGCAGAAGCTCCTGCTCCGCCCGCGACCCCAACTCCGGATTCACCGCCCGAATCTGCTCGACCAGATCGCGCAGCGACTCCGCATTGACGTTATACGCGGCCCCGGTCGCCGCTTTCTTCAGCGACTCCCCCAGCACCCGTATTTCTTTATGGGTATGTGATAAAAGCCGCGCTACCTGCGTCTCAAGCGTCCTCGCATTCACGATCTCGCCCAGCGAAGTATTCGTCGCCAGCGGCAGCAGATACCGCGTGATATCAAACGCCCGCGCCTTCAGCGTCCGCTCATACGCATCCTGCTTCATGTCGGCAGGCTTTGGCGTGATGCTGATCAGATACCCGGCCATGTGCGCCGATAGCGCTTCATACTCGGCGAACAGAAAATCCAGCGTCTCGCGATAGAGCTTGCGACCCTCGTCATCAGCCCCGAAATCAGGCGTGTAATAGCCGCTCTTTTTAAAGTCCTGATACCGCGTCGACCGCTCCTGACCGTCCCAGCGCTGCTCGTCCGCAAGCTCAATCGCCGCCAGTATCGAAAGCCTCTCAACCGCCAGAGCAATGTGCGCCAGATCCGCAATCGACCGGTGCCCGTACTGAAAGTAAAACGTGTTAAGAAACTTCTCCGCCTTCTGCGTGCTGATCTCGCGCAGCGATTCCTTCATCGACAGCGCCGACCGCGAATACTTCGCCATGGCGTAAGCCTGAATCTCCGGCTCCACGCCAAACACGGCGAACACTTCGGTCGAAGGTGCGTCAGTCGAAGGCTTCTCGATCGGTATCACAGGATCCGGAGCCGACGCTCGTTGCGTCGAGCGGTGTCCGGACCCGCCGGAACTCGCATCGGCTGTTGATGAATTTCTGGTGGAAGGGTCGGGCATCACGATCACTTCATTCGTCGCAGTCTGAGGCATGAGTGCTGGAATGTTACTCGCCGCTCTTGTGGATAAGCAATGCGATTCGTGCAATCGGTTCGGCAGATGTCTTATGTCGGGGGCGGCCGCCATCGGGTGTCCGGGTGGGACCGGGGCTGAGACCCGGTCATCGAGCGAAGCTCGATCGTCTCTGCACATCGCCGAGTCCTCACCGCGTATAATCGGCGTTCCGCATTCATTTGTAGTCTAAGCACCCGGGAGAATCTCATGTCTCTTTCAGGACGAGTAGCCCTCGTCACCGGCGCGTCGCAAGGCATTGGACGCACCTGCGCGCTGCGCCTCGCCAAAGACGGGGCCACCGTCGCCGTCGCCGCCCGTAATCAGGAAAAACTGAACGAGCTCGTCTCCGAAATCAACGCCGCCGGCGGCAAGGCGGCTGCCTTCGCCCTCGATGTTGCCGACGAAGAACAGGTGAAATCCACCGTCAAGGCCATCATCGCCCAGCTCGGCAAAATCGACATCCTGGTCAACAACGCCGGCATCACTCGCGACCAGCTCGTCATGCGCATGAAGCGGGCGGATTGGGATTCGGTGCTCCAGACTAACCTCACCTCCGCCTATCTCTGCATCCAGCAGGTCATCACCTCCATGTTGCGACAGAAGTGGGGACGCATCATCAACATCACCAGCGTCTTCGGCCAAATGGGCCAGGCGGGACAAGCCAACTACGCCGCCTCCAAAGCCGGACTCATCGGCCTCACCATGGCCATCGCCCGCGAAGTCGGCTCCCGCAACATTACCTGCAACGCCGTCGCCCCCGGATTCATCGAAACCGCCATGACCGCCGCCCTCAGCGACGAGTTCAAGCAGACCGCCGTCAAACAGATTCCGCTGGGCCGCGTCGGATCTCCCGATGATGTAGCTGGAGCCGTGGCATTCCTGGCTTCAGACGACGCGTCCTACATCACAGGCCATGTGCTGAGCGTGAACGGCGGCATGCTGATGGGATAGTTTTCGAAATCTCTAACCACAGAGGACACGGAGGACACAGAGGAAATGAGAGCCGATCACAAAACTCCTAAGGTTCCCTCTGTGTCCTCTGTGTCCTCAGTGGTAAATCGTTTTGCACTTGCCCAAGCGGAATCCCCGACGCAAATCGCCCGGGCCCGCGAACTCTTCCTCGAATACGCCGAGTCCCTGGGCTTCAGCCTCTGCTTCCAGAATTTCGACGAAGAACTCGCCGATCTCCCGGGCGACTACGCACCGCCCGAAGGCCGTCTTCTGCTGGCCGAATACGAAGCCCAACTCGCAGGATGTGTCGCGCTTCACAAACTGGCGCCAGGCATCTGCGAAATGAAGCGTCTTTATCTGCGCCCTCCGTTCCGCGGCAAAGGACTGGGTCGCATCCTGACCGACCGAATCATCGCGGAAGCCCGCCACATCGGTTACCAGCGTATGCGCCTCGACACCGTCGAGCCCGTCATGAAAGACGCCGTTGCCATGTACCGCAAACTCGGCTTCCATGAAATCGCGCCCTACTGCGAGAATCCCATTGCTGGTGCGATGTACATGGAATTGCAGTTATAATCCCGCACGCACTTCGGGCGGAACCATCGCCCACTCGAATGAAAAGGGGACTCTATGACGAGAATGCTGATATTCGTGCTGGCTGTGCTGACCGCAGCTTCCGCCCTCGCCGCCGATGGCAAGTCTGTCTCCTATAAGAGCGGCGATGAAACGGTACAAGGCATTCTCTACACGCCGGCAGGCAAAGGACCATTCCCAGCGCTGATCGTCATCCACGAATGGTGGGGCTTGAACGACTGGGTCAAAGAACAAGCCTCGAAACTCGCGGACCAAGGTTACGCGGCGCTTGCGGTCGATCTTTATCGCGGCAAGGTCGCCACCACTCCTGACATGGCCCACGAAATCATGCGCGGAGTCCCCGAAGACCGCGCCAAACGCGACCTTCACGCGGCCTTCGAGTTCCTCGCCTCTCAGCCCAACGTGAAGAAAGATCGCGTCGGATCCATCGGCTGGTGCATGGGCGGAGGCTACTCCCTCGACGTCGCCCTGCAGGAGCCGACCCTCGCCGCCGACGTCATCAACTACGGCCACCTCGCCACCGATCCCGAGGCGCTCAAGAAAATCAACGCCCCCATCCTCGGCCTCTTCGGCGCGCAAGATCACGGCATCACGCCCGACGATGTTCACAAGTTTGAACAGGCGCTCAAGCAGCTCGGCAAGAAGGTTGAAATCAAAATCTATGACGACGCCGGCCACGCCTTCGAAAATCCCAACAACAAAGACGGATACCGTCCGGCCGATGCCGCCGATGCCTGGAAGCGCACGATTGATTTTCTGGGGATGACGCTCAAGAAATAGCGGCTGATTTTGCGATCGCCGAAAAGCCGCAACGGGCAATGGTTTCGGCCTTATTAATTCTTTATACACTGTGCAACTAACAGCCTTGCCTCACAGTTGGTGCAGATCCTTGCTATGCGTTTTTCGTATGGCACGAACGTACGGTGCATGGCACGAATTTCCCACTTGCCAGATGGTGCCGATCTGGTTACCATGACCCATCCTGAAATGCTCCCCACGATGAATATCGGCGAGACCATCCGCAACTACCGCCTGCAGAAGGGCATGTCTCAAGGCGACATCGAAAAACGAACCGGCCTGCTGCGCTGCTACTTGTCGCGGGTCGAAAATGGCCACACCATCCCGTCGCTCGACACGCTCTCCAAGATCGCCGGCGCCATGGAACTTCCCTTGTCACAGTTTTTCGCCGAGCCCGGCCACAGCAATGGCTCCAAGGGACTTCCGCAACTCTCCGACGACGAAGTCCGCTTCCTCAGCCAGATTCGTCGCTACTCCACCAGCCTGAACGACAGCGACCGCAAACTCGTCCTTGCCATGGTCAAGAAGATGGCGTCGAATTCAGGGAAATAAGCTTTTAGCCATTAGCACTTAGCCTTTAGCTTCCGCCCGGATCACCTGTCTGTTCCTTAAATCTTCTCGAAATTCGCTGCGTTCAAATAAAGCCCGGATCTTCCTAATCATCAGAGTCCTCGTGGGTTGAGCTAAGAGCTAACGGCTGAGAGCTAACAGCTGAATTACTTTCGTTCCATGCCCCTCCGTGACCCTCAGGTACCTCGCCCCTCGCTCGTTTCCTCACTAGACTGAACCTGGAGACACCTGTGACCACCGACGAGGAACTGAACGTACTCGACGGCCAACTGCGCCGACTGAAGATCGAGTACGAGATCTACTTCAGCAACCCGACCAAACGTCCTCCCACCGACATCGAGTGGAAGGTGCTTAGTCTGCTGCGGAAGTTCTCCGATGGTGGCCGCATGAATTTCTCCCAACGTTACCGCTACAACGAAATGGCCCAGCGCTACGCCATCTACAGCGACCTGTGGCGCAAGAAGTCCCGCATCCGCGAAGAAGGCTACCGCCGCCCGCAGGATGCCTTGCTCTCCGTTCAGGGAGTTCGCGTCGCGGAAGACGCACACAAACCACAGCACCATCCGGTCTACGGTATAGGTCATGCCGCAGCAGCGGGCGCCAGCGCGACAGCATCCCAGCCCTTCACCCTGCATAGCGTCGACCAGGCCGAACGCGAACAGGTCGAACGCCTTTACAACACTCTGGTCGCGGCCAAGAAGAAGGCCGGCGAGAATGTCTCCGGCAACTTCGAATCCTTCACCACCTTTGTTCAGAAGAAGACGGAACAGATCCGCAAGCAATACCATTGCGACAACGTCGAGTACTCCGTCGAACTCACCGACGGGCACGTCAAGCTCAAAGCCAAAGCAAAAACCTAAGAAGCTGCAAGCGCACCGCTCGCACGCTCAAGATCCCCGTGGCTTGGGCCGAGTTCCATCCGCTGCGGACCACAAAACTTTCGACTCAAAGCCTTTCCTCCACCCCCTCAGGTCTTTAATTCATTGACTTCTCTCCTACTCCGGATAAACATGTCCACCGCAGCTCACAGCATTTTTGGTCGCACACATTTCCATGGAATGTGGGGGCCGAATGTCTCCGGCCATGATGGAAGGACTCCGCGAAGAGTCATCAATTCTTGGGCGATGCTGCAATTCTGATGGGAGGATAGAAAAATGGTACTGAAGCGCGCACTTGGCGTCATGCTTGCCTTGACGCTCTGCCCCGGGGTGCTCCTAGCTCAGGAAGCTGGCCTGAAGGTAGCCCACACAGTCCACTCTGGCCCGATCACGAAGATGAAAACAACTCCGTCTTCTGGCGCACAAGTAATCTTTAGCAACATTGGGCCCAATGTCTCCAACGCCTACAACGACACGACCGGCTACTACATCCTCGGACCAAACAACTCTGTCGGTCTTTCCGAGCAGGCCATCGGCGTTCCGTTCACTCCGAGAACTTCCTCGCATGTAACCCAGTTGCTGGCTGCCATTCAATGGATCTCCGGCACCAGCCTGGTGAACGTGGGCCTCTTCAGCGACTCCGGCGGCACCGTCGGGACTATGCTGGCCAGCGCGCAATCGTCGGCCATCCCAACCTTCGGCACCTGCTGCAAGGTAGTCGATGTCACCATTCCTTCGACTGCCGTCAGCGGCGGATCTCAATACTGGATCGTAGCGTGGTCGGATGATACGAATGCTCCGGACTTCACCGGCGTCTTCGCAGCTTCCAATTTGGCGAACATCGCTGGCGATGTCGGGCTGGCGGGATGGTTCTCTTTCACAACCAACACGCCTGCTGCGGCCGCCAAAGGCACCATCCCATAATCGCTATTCACAACCAAAATCAAAACAGGCCGCGGAATTTCGCGGCCTGTCTTCTTGCTTATCAGCCCCTTCTTACGTTCTCGCAAAAGGCTGAGGGACGAATCCCCCCCAAGATCCGCATCCTCAGCCTTCAGAGCAAACACGCGTCCCCCCACTGCAACGCACGTTCGCTCGGCTTGCCCGAGACTGATACTTCCGTCCAATGGACACTTCCGAAGGGCTACTGAACCACCGTTGTATTGCAGGGAAGTGACGGAATGCCGTTCGCGATCACCGTCAACTTACTGGCGCCCAACTCCGTGCTGAACGACACCTCGAACTGAGTGTTGGTAGGCAGCGACCCGGTTGCCACCGCCATAGTGCTGGGATCGTGGCTGCGTTCAAAGAAATAATGCGAGGTCGACTTGTTTTGGATCCGGACAATTGGATAGTTGGTGGCCGATTGTGCGTCATCTCCAAACGCGGCGCCTTGTGACAGCCCGTTGAATTGCGTTCCGCTGACGGTATAAGTACTTCCCAGTTCAACCGTAGCCGGGCAACTGGTAATCGTCGGCCGCCACTTTGTCTTATACGTTCCCGCCGGGATGTAGAACCACATTTGCGGAGTGTTCACGTGAGTCAGCAGGACCGTGCCATCGGCCGTCACCAGCATCCGCCCGCCTTCCGTGTTGCTCGGATTCAGTCCGACTGGCTGCGGGATGGAAACCCATCCCGACCCGTCGTACGCGTATTCGTAAAGCGTGCTCGGATTTTTGCCCCACCCCGGGTTGGTATCCAGCAAGACGTTCCCGTCCGGAAGAAGGGCCGCGGCAGCGTCCGCCGCATCGTTCACACCTGGAATATCGAAGCTCTTAGTCCACAACCCCGTCTTCGTGTCGTACAGCGCCGTGTGGCCCGCGGTGCTGGGACATGTATTCGATCCCGTCGCGAAAACCTTGCCGTCGGGCCGCAACAGCGCTGGCCCTATCTCATACGTGGCTCCCTTGGGCCCGCCGCATCCGGCCTTGGAATCCCAGAGCTGCACCATCGTGCTTCCGGCATTGGTCCACGCCCCTGTTCCGGGGTTGTAGATCTCCGAGCGCATACCCGAGGCATTGTAGGCAACGCCCGTATAGGTATCGACCGTCAGCACGTCTCCATTGGGCAGCAAGGTCCATCCTTCTTCGTTGTTGCGGTCGAACTTGCCGGTGAATCCACTGGCGCTAGTCAGCACGGTCCACGTTAAGGATGTTTCGTCGAGCAGCGCCGCCTGCGCTGGATTATCACAGCAGTTGGCCAGCATGAACGTCCCGTCGGGCAACACCACACTTGATGCGTCCCCGATCCGCGTCCAACCTGCGGGGGGAAACACTTCCGTCCACGTGTTGGCCACTGGGTCATAGATCGCTCCTAATGTTGTCCAGTCCTGCACGCCATTGTTGTCTTCGCCGCCTTCTACAATAACCTTGCCGTCGGGCAAAACCGCCGACGCGAAATACGTCGGAGCATAGTTCATTGAGGACGGAAATGACGCCAGCTGAGTCCACGTTCCATACCTGTAAAAGCCGTTGATATCCGGCGTCAGTTTCCACCAATTCGGACTCCGGTTCTCTTGCACCATGATCGTCCCGTCGGTGAGCTGCAGGGCGATGCCAACGTTAAATTGCGGCGGCGTGGTTGGAGAGATCCAGGTTTGCGCGCGCGCAAGGGCTGGCCAGACCAGCAGCACGAGGATCAAAACCATTGCGAATTTTTGGGAGATCTCAAGTGTTCGTTGCCGGCTGATTTGCGACTGAAATTTCTTCATAGATTCCTCCTCGCGTAATCTCGTTGTTCCTTCGGTACCTCGAGACGCGCCAACTACTGACGCACGGCGCCTACCTGAGCCTTCACCGTTCGCACGTCTGAGCCACTTCGTGCGCTTGCTCGCAGCGACGCCCGCACGGTCTTCATCTGCGACGCCAGCCGCGCGATCTGCGCCTCCTGGGTCTTGATCTGTTCCTGTTGTTGTTGAATGAGCGCCTGCTGTTCTTTCGTGGCTTCAATCAACAGCGCGGTGAGCCGGCTGTAATCGACGCTTTGCGCGTCCTTCCCGTTCTTGTCCCAGGTCACTACTTCTGGGACAACCTCCCCAACTTCCTCGGCAATCACTCCCACTTCGTGCTTGCCACTCGACTCCAGGTCGTAGGAAACACCGCGCAGGTGCTCGACTTTTCCTAGGGCTCCATGCAGCGTGTGGATGTTTGTCTTCCACCGCCGTGAGCTATACACGCTCCAGCCATCGCTCACAGCCTGCCCAGCGCCTTGCGCAATCGTGAAGACGTTCGACGGCGTCGCCGTGCCAATGCCGACCTTCACCCCAACGCTGCCCAGCACCAGGGAATTGCTCTGGCTCACAACCGCGCCGTATCCGACCGCAGTGCTGTTCGTCAGAGCCGTGGAGTTGATGTCCGGTCCAGCGCCATATCCCAGAGCCGTATTCGAGTTGCCCGTCGCGTTGTAGTAGAGCGCCAGCATTCCGACCGCGGTGTTGTTCCCTCCGGTCGTCGTCTCGGCGAGCGCACCATAGCCGCTGGCCGTGTTGGCGGCGCCCGTGGTGTTGAACTTGAGCGCGCTCCAGCCTTCGGCCGTGTTGTAGTAGCCGGTGGTATTGGCGGCAAGCGTAGCCGCACCGGTTGCGGTGTTTAGGTTTCCAGTCGTGTTGTTCTGCAGGGCCTCGCCGCCGGTCGCGGTGTTCTGCTGGCCCGTCGTGTTGAGGGCGAGCGCCCCCAGCCCCGTCGCCGTATTGAGAAATCCCGTGGTATTCAGCCTGAGTGCGCCGTAGCCGCTCGCCGTGTTCTCGTAGCCGGTCGTGTTGCTCTGGAGCGCATCCACTCCCGTTCCGGTGTTATCCACGCCCGTCATCGTGGAATTCCCCGAGAATCCCACGAATGCGTTTTGATTGGACAACGTCCCAAAAGCAAACGGCGAGCCGCCCAGATTGAAGCCTGTTCCCGCGTTCACCGCTCCGTTTACATCCAGCGTCGCGCCAGGCGCTGTCGTGCCGATCCCCACCTCACCTGCCGAACTCTGGTAGATTTTCGAGTTTCCCAAGCCGGTGGATGTAAGCCACAGTGGGACATAATTCTTCTTACCCGTTCCGCTGACGGCGGCCACCACACTCCGACTTCCATCGGTTATTGAGCTTTGCTCCTGCTGTGCGTTCGCGGTCATGCCGCCCGCCAAAAACAGCGCCAGTAAAGACACCACCCCATAGACCTTCTTCATAACGCTCCTTGATGTCTCAGATTTCGGCGTTCCCCCCCGCCGTACGGATCCCCTATTTCCCCGTTCGCCAATACGTCCGCGGCGCTGTGTGCCCCAATATTTCGAAATCGCCCCGGACGCGATGCATCCTGCTCAAAAAGTGCCTCACAAGTCCTCAAGGGAAGGATTATTAGTTTTCAATAGTTCTCAACAATGTTCAGCGGCAAGCGAATCAAGCAGTTGACACCGCGAAGCGCATCAAGCAGTTGACCGCGAAGCGCAAGTTTTGTATCAGGGCGCGCCTTTAGGCGTGCCGTTCAGCAATGCATCGGGAGCGCGCCTTTAGGCGCTGTGTGGTAAACGGGAGGTGTATTTACGGACGAAGGGGAAGTGAGTTTTCGCAGACCAAGACCACGCCGTCAGCCAATTCCCGGAAGTGCACCTTGCCTTGTTCGACCCAGCGGTACATCGTGCGAGGACTAACTCCGGCAGCCTTCGCCGCCAATTCGACCGGCAGCATATGGACCTCGCAGTCGCAGATATCACATCGCTCCGTAACCGGAAGCGGGCCGCCCTGCGTCACACTCAATTCGCGCCGCTGGATGGTGATCTCTACGCGCCGTCGCAATCCCATGCTTCTCGAACCTCTGCTCTCTCTTGCCCACTCCCGCGGGCGATGTTAGAGTGCGCCTGTTCCGTCGGGGCAAGCTGACGCCTTTGTCAGCTCTTAACGGCAGCCGGGGCGCGAAGTCCTCAAGCGCGCGGTCAAGATTTATCAATTGTTCTCATCATGTTCTAAGTGCTGGCAAATGAAGTCTCTATACCATTTCGGCCCGTTTGCCCTGGACCCAAACAAGCGCGCCCTTTTCCGCCACGGAAGGCCCATGGCCCTGACTCCGAAAGCCTTCGACGTCCTCCTCTACTTCGCCCAAAACCCCAACCGCGTCATCTCCAAGGAGGAACTCCTCAAGAGCGTCTGGTCGGGAAGCTTTGTGGAAGAGGGAAACCTTACGCAGAACGTCTTCCTCCTGCGGAAAGTTCTCGCCGAGGAAAATGGTGAGAGCGCTCTGATCGTGACCGTTCCCCGAATCGGCTATCAGTTCGCCGCCGAAGTCGCCACCGCCAGTGAAACGTCTCCCGTCCCCGTAACCCAGGCCGGCAAACTCGTGCTGGAAGGAGTCCAATCCACAACTCACATCGTGATCGAAGAGGAAATCGAATCAGACACCGACGCCCTGCGCAGACCCGAACTCAAGGCGCTCCCCGCGCCGGTCTCATCCAACAGGTGGCGCTGGTACGCGCTCGTGGTCGTGGCAATGGTGGCTGCGGTGATCTTCCGCCCGACCGTGCCGGCGCCCACCGTCACGCACATCCGACAGCTCACCCACCTCGGTACATTGGTTCACAACACGCGAATCCTTACCGATGGTCCCCGCATTTATTTCCGCGCCTGGGATGGTAAGGACCGCGTGCTGCGCTATGTCTCCCCGGAGGGAGGGGAGGTTTTTCCCCTGGAAACAATTTTCCCGCAAATGGACGTGGACGACCTGTCTCCGAGCGGCTCGGAGTTCCTGGTGGTCAACCTTGCCGATCAGCGTGCAGGCTCGAATTCCGACGAAGCTTTACCCAGCGTATGGCGGATTGCCGTGCCCTCGGGCTCGCCGCGCCCCGTCGGAGACCTTCGTTCCCGCGATTTGAGCTGGTCTCCCGATGGACGCACCCTTGCTTGTGCGATCGGCTCCGACATCTATCTGGTCAATCCCGACGGAAGTAATCCGCGAAAGTTGGCGACCCTGCCAGGCGAGCCCTTCTACCTTTTATGGTCCCCAGACAGCAAGCTCCTACGCTTCTCCATTGCGGATTCGCACCGGAATGCCGCCGTTCTATGGCAGGCCGACGTCACGAGCCGTCATATCCAACCCGTGCTGCCGGATTCGATCACTTCTCGTGGAGTACTGCCGGGAGGCTGGACTTCCGACGGTAAATATTTCCTTTACACCTCGTCAGGAGACGGGACGAGAAACGTCTGGGCGATCCGCGAAAAGACAGAACTACTGCGGCGCGTTAACTCGCACCCGGTGCAGATCACAACCGGTCCTTTGACGTTCTACCTTCCTACTCCAAGTAAAGATGGCAAGAGCGTATTCGCTGTCGGAGAACAGTTACGCGGACAGCTGATGCGCTACGACGCGGCCGCGAACCAGTTTGTTCCCTATGCCAAAGGCATCTCCGCGGACCAGTTTACTTTCTCCCGTGACGGCCAGTGGATGGCCTATGTGGAGTTTCCCTCCAGCATTCTCGTGCGCAGTCGATTGGACGGCAGCGAGCGCCGGCAACTCACATTCGCACCCATGCGCGCGCTCAACCCGCAATGGTCTCCCGATGGAACACAGATCGCCTTCCAGGCTTCCGCACAGCAGGGCTCCCACCCCAAGATCTACCTGATCTCGAGTAGCGGCGGCCTCCCTGTTTTGGCGACTCCCGAAGGCGGCGACAGGCAAACTTATCCCTCGTGGACGTCAGACGGCACCTCAATCCTGTTTTCAAGTTCGAATGAGGCTCGGTCCAACCGGGCTCTGTACAGTTTGGATTTGAAGACGAAGCAAATCTCCCGTGTTCCCGGGTCCGAGCGCCTGTACTGGGGACAGATTTCTCCGGACGGCCAGCATATCGTCGCGTTGGAAGATACGACTCAAAAACTCATTCTGTACGACGTGTCCGCCCACACCAGCCGAACCCTCGCCCAACTTGCTGATTACCCGAAGTGGTCCCCCGACGGTCAGTACGTCTATTTCAGCACCATGTACTTCAGTGGCCCCGGAAAGAACGGGGGAGTCTTCCGCAGGAAGGTCTCCACCAATACCACCGAGACCGTAATGAAGTACCCTGATTTCCTGCTCACCGGCATTTTCGGTGTTTGTTATGGCATCACGCCGGAGGGTGAAATCCTAACGCTTCGTGATCTCAGCACCCGCGACCTTTACGCCTTGGATCTGGACCTGCCGTAGAAGTCTGCAAGTTCCAGGTGGGAACAGAGCTTTATGTGAGGACAGCCGCCCTCGGCTGTCCGTCGAGCGCAGCTCGCAGGTTCGCACTCATTCCCTGATAGAATTTTCGGTCGCCATCATCATCCACTCTCATTCGAGGCCCCGCATGTCTGCCCGTATCCAGCGCGCCATACTCAGCGTCACCGACAAAACCGGACTCGTCGATTTCGCGCGCAAGCTCGCCGCGCTCAACATCGAACTCATCTCCACCGGAGGCACCGCCAAACTCCTGCGCGACTCTGGCGTAACTGTAAAAGACATCTCCGACCTCACCGGATTCCCCGAGATGCTCGACGGTCGCGTGAAGACCTTGCACCCCAAAGTCCACGGAGGCATCCTGCATCGCCGTGCCGACCCCAAGCACGTCGCGGCCGTGGCCGAACACGGCATCGCACCCATCGATATGGTCGTGGTCAATCTCTACGCCTTCGAGAAAACGGCTGCCAAACCCGGCGTCGCTTTCGAGGAATTGATCGAGAACATCGACATCGGCGGACCTTCCATGATCCGCTCCGCCGCTAAGAATTTCCAGGACGTCGCCATCGTGACTTCCCCCTCTGATTACAACTCCATCGCGGACGAACTCTCCCGCTCTGGCGGCGAGCTGTCACGCGAAACCAAATGGCGTCTCGCCCAAAAAGCCTTCGCCACCACCGCTGCCTACGATTCCGCCATCGCCTCCACGCTCGAGCGCATCAGCGCTGATTCCACTCAAGTGCAACCGGAAGCGAGCTCGTTCCCTCCAACCTTGCGTTTCACTTTTCAGAAGGCGCTCGACCTGCGCTACGGCGAAAATCCTCACCAGAAAGCCGCAATGTACTCCGACGGCTCCGGCGTGGGCGTAGCCAACGCCCGGCAACTCCAGGGCAAAGAACTCTCCTACAACAACATCGTCGACCTGCAAGCCGCATGGGATCTCGCCCAGGAATTTGACGATCCCGTCGTCGCCATCATCAAGCACACCAACCCGTGCGGAACCGCCACCGGCAAAACTCTCGCCGAAGCCTACAAGCGCGCCCTCGAGTGCGATCCCGTCTCAGCCTTCGGCGGCGTCATCGGTGTGAATCGCCCCATCGACGCCGAGGCCGCCGAAGAGATGCACAAACTTTTTTTAGAAGTCATCGCCGCCCCAGCCTTCGACGAAGCCGCCAAAGCCAAATTCTCGACCAAGAAAAATCTCCGCTTAGTGGAAGTAATCGACCCGCGTAGCCCCGGACGCATTCGTCCGGGGTCCGAGACCGGCTCGCAGAACTGGGTATTGAAAAATATTTCCGGAGGAATTCTCGTGCAGGACGCGGACTTCCACCCCCTGCAAGACTCCGATCTCAAAGTCGTCAGCAAGCGCGCCCCAACACCGGAAGAAACCCGCGCCCTGCTCTTCGCGTGGAAAGTCTGCAAGCACGTCAAATCGAACGCCATCGTCTACGCGCGCGACGGACAGACCGTCGGTGTCGGAGCCGGCCAAATGTCCCGCGTGGATTCCGCCAAGATCGGCGCCATGAAAGCCCAACTCCCTCTCAGTGGCACCGTCGCTGCTTCCGACGCCTTCTTCCCATTTCCCGACGGCGTCGAAGAAATCGCCAAGGCCGGAGCCACCGCTATCATTCAGCCCGGAGGCTCGCAGCGCGATCCCGAAGTAATCGCCGCTGCCGATCGCTTGGGCCTGGCCATGCTCTTCACCGGCGTCCGCCACTTCCGTCACTAAGTAAATTGTTGATTCCCCTATTGTTGGTAGTGGATTGTAAAGATATGTTCCCGCAGAACCATCTGACCGCGTTCATTGGCAATCAAAAATCAACAATCAACAGTCCCCCTACGGTCCCTGTACCTCCGGTTCCCCCAGCATTCATGCGACTTCCGCTGTTTTTTTCCATCTCTTCAACTCCTCGCGGTAGAATAAAAGCACCTTTCCCCCGACGGCTTTGCATCCAAATAAGCTGTGGTTTCGGAAACGCGCTTCCAGCGCAGTCAGGTCCAGCATGAATCGTTTGTTTTGCTTTGTTTTGATGTCGTCGATGACGGCCTCGTTGGCCGCAACCGCAGCTGTCGCTCAGACGAGTCCGTCCTCTTCGCAGGCGGCCCCGAGTCAGACGGACACGAAGCCCGCCCAGTCCTCGCCTCGTAAGACCGACAAGGCAGCCGCTTATTATCACTACACCCTCGCACATATGTATGAGGAGATGGTGACCGCCTACGGCCGCAGCGACCTGGCGACCAAGGCGACTGAGGAATATCGCCTCGCCATCGACGCCGATCCCTCTTCGGAATTCCTGACTTCTGCTCTGGCCGAGCTCTACGTCAAAACCGGGCGGATCGCCGATGCCGTCAAAGAAGCGCAGGACATCATCAAGCGCGACCCCAAGAATCTCGAAGCCCACAAGCTTCTCGGCCGCATCTATCTCCGTTCCCTCGGCGACATGCCCGGTGGCTCCGGCTCCGACAACATCCTGCACTTGGCCATCGATCAGTATGAGCAAATCGTGAAGCTCGATCCCGACAGCGTCGACGATCACCTGCTTCTGGGCCGCCTCTATCGCCTGAACAATGATTTGCAAAAAGGGGAAGCCGAACTCAAGACCGCCATCAAACTCGATCCGAGCTCGGAAGAAGCCGTGACCACGCTGTCGATGCTCTACACCGACGAAGGCGATACCGCGCACGCCTTGCAGGTGCTGAGCTCCATCCCCGACACGGCCCGCTCCGCCAAGCTTTATTCCGCTCTCGGCGCAGCCTACGAACAGCGCAAAGATTACAAGAGCGCCATCGACGCCTACAAGCATGCGATCGTTCTCGATCGCGACAACCTCGACGCCATTCGCGGACTCGCAGAGAATCTCCTGAATGACGGTCAACTCGATGCCGCGCTCGAACAGTACAAAGTCATCGCAGATTCGAATCCTGAAGATGCTCAGACGTACGTTCGCATGGCTGAGATTTACCGCCGTCAGGCCAAGTACGATCTCGCCCTCGAAAACCTGAAGCGCGCCGACACTCTCGTCCCCGATACCATGGACGTCCCGTACAGCATGGCCTCCGTCTATCAGGCGCAAGGACGATACGACGACGCCGTGAAGCTCTTGCAGGATCTCGTAAAGCGCACCGAAAAAAGTGAAACCGGTTCCAGCCAGGCCGACCGCAACAACCGCGCCATCTTCATCGAGCGCCTCGGCATGGTCTATCGCGAGCAGGAAAATTATCCCGCCGCCATCGAGACGTTCCGCAAGATGTTGTCCCTCGGCGATGAGAACGCTCGCAGCGGTTATCAGGAAATGATCGACACCTATCGCGAGGCCAAGCAGTGGCCCCAAGCCACCGCCGTCGCGAAAGAAGCGGTCCAGAAAATGCCCGATGACCGCGATCTGCGCATGGTGCTCGACGCACAACTCGCCGACACCGGAGAACTCGATAAATCGGTCGCCGACATTCGCACCCTCTTGAAGGGCGGCCCGGAGGATCGCGAAGTTTATCTTCGCCTTGGAATCATCTACACCCGCGCCAAGCGCTACAACGAAGCCCTGGAAGCTCTCGCCAAGGCCGAACAGCTTTCGGCGAAGCCCGACGACAAGGCCTACGTCGCCTTTCTCCGCGGCGATCTCTATCAGCGCCAGAAGATGTTTGATCAGGCCGAAGTCGAGTTCAAGAAGGTCCTGTCGCTCACTTCGCCCACCGATCCGCAGAGCGCCGCCACGCTCAACTATCTCGGCTACATGAATGCCGATCGCGGCGTGAAGCTCGAAGAGTCGCTCAACTACATCAAGCAGGCGTTGACCTTCGAACCCAACAACGGCGCCTACCTCGACTCCCTCGGCTGGGCCTACTTCAAGCTCGGCAAATATGAGCAGGCCGAAGAAAATCTAACCAAAGCCGAATCCCACATGAGCACCGATCCCACAGTCCAGGAACATCTCGGCGATCTCTACCAGAAAACCGGACGCCTGAAACTGGCTGCCGCCCATTGGGACCGCGCCGTGCAGGAGTGGAACCGAACCGTTCCCGCCGAACAAGACTCTGAAGCCTTCGCCAAAGTCCAACAAAAACTCGACGCCGCAAAAGTGAAGCTGGCAAAAGAAGAATCTACCAAGCAATAATCGCTAAGCGGTAATAGCTCGTGTGGGGCCGGGTCTCTGACCCGGCCGCGACCCGCACGGGTTGCGGTTCTTGAATTGCACCTCCACCCTCAACCCTTTGCTAGACTCCCTCCATGCCCGGCAGCACCATCCGCGAAGCAACCGCAAACGATATTCCTGAAATCCTCCGCCAGCGGCGCCGAATGTACGAAGACATGCACTACCCCGACCTCATCGCCCTCGATTCGATGGCATCCCTCTCGTCGACGTATCTGAAGACTGCCATGGCCAACGGCTCCTTCCGAGCGTGGCTCGCCGCCGACGGAGACCGGATAGTCGCAGGCGGTGCCGTCATCATCTCTCCGTGGCCGGCACATCCCTACGATCTCGAATGCCGCCGTGCGACGATTCTCAACGTCTACACCGATCCCGAATTCCGCCGCCGCGGCATCGCCCGTCAACTCATGCAGACCATCATCGCCTGGTGCAAGCGCGAAGGCTTCGCCCGCGTCACTCTCCACGCCAGTGACGACGGCCACCATCTCTACGAATCCCTCGGCTTCGAAGCCAGCAACGAAATGCGCCTCAACCTGCGCTAGTTCCGTTTCCTGAGTACTGAGTACCGAGTACTGAGTACTGACTCCTGCTTCTGCTATCCTTTTTCCATGCTCGCCGCCTACGCGGTGCACGTCGAAAACTCCCGCGGACGCCGCTTCCCCGAGTTCCCGCATCCCTACCGTAACGACTTCCAACGCGATCGCGACCGCGTCATCCACGCCCGCGCCTTCCGTCGCCTCGAAGCCAAGACGCAAGTCTTCACCCGCCGCTACTCCGACCACTTCCGCAACCGCCTCACCCACACGTTAGAAGTCTCCCAAGTCTCCCGTACGATTGCCGGCGCCTTAGGCCTCAACGTCGATCTCGCCGAAGCGCTCGCACTCGTCCACGACATCGGCCACCCTCCATTCGGCCACGCTGGAGAAAAAGCCCTCGACGCCGCCATGCGCGAGCACAGACTGTTCTTCGACCATAACCTGCACGCCCTGCGTATTGTCGAAGATTTCGAGCAGCGCTACGCCGCCTTTCGCGGCCTGAACCTGACCTTCGAAGTCCGCGAAGGCATCATCAAACACTCGCACGACTACGACGTGCAGAAATATCCGGAACTGGCCGAATATCTCTTAGACCAGCGCCCTCCACTCGAAGCGCAACTCATCGACCTGGCCGACGAAATCGCCTACAACACCGCCGACCTCGACGACGGATTCGAAGCTCATCTGCTCTCTCTCGAAGAAATCCGCGAAGGCGTCCCCGCCTTCGAGCGCTTCTACCGTGAAGTCGAGCATATCTATCCCGACGTCCCCGCCAAACTCAAGTTCAATGAGGCCCTCAAACGCGTCCTCAACCGCTTCGTCGATGACCTGATCACCAATACGCGCACCCGCGTGCAGCAAGCCAAAATTGAAACCGTCGATGACGTCCGCAACCACCAAGAACGCCTCGCCGCCTTCAGCCCCGCAGTCGAGGCCGAACGCAAGCAGAGCAAGGATTTCCTCTACGACAGTCTCTACTTCAGTTCATCCCTGGCTGGAGAAAAAGACGACGCCGAGCGCATCGTCGGAGAGCTCTTTACTTTCTGGATTGACCACCCCGAGGCCCTCCCGCACAACTACCGCGACAAGGTCGAGAAAAAAGAAGATTCCCTGCCGCGAGTCATCTGCGACTACATCGCCGGTATGACCGACCACTTCATCTTCGAGCAATACGAAAAACACTGCGGAATTCGTTGAGTGAGGTTTATGTGGGACGAGTGAGGTTATGTGGGGACAGCCGCCCTCGGCTGTCGGCCAGGCGAAGCCGGGCTGCCGGACGTCGTGCTCATTTCTGTCCATCCTGACGACGTTGCCGTCCATGAAGCGGACGGCAACGCAGTCGAAAGATTCTGGACATTCCGCCGCAAGGCGCCTTCGCGGATGGTCGACCTACCCTTTAGATCTTGCTGTTGAGCACCGCAACCAAAGACTGACCTTCTGACGATGGCTTCACAGCCCCTTTGCGCACGATGTCGGTTGAGGTCAGCGTCTTCCCGTAGAGCCGGTAATTCGCATCGTTGTCGGGTTCCACGGTTGCCCCTCCCAGAGACACGCCGGCGAACACGCCCTTGGCTCGTCCGTAGGTCAGAATATCGACGTCAGACGCACTGGCCGCGGTGGCGCCTGGCCCCGCCGCTGCCGTGGCATCTGTTCCCATCTTGGTTTTTCCGTTCAGAACCTGATTCACGACCTTCGCATTCATCAGCAGCAGAACGAAATCCGTCGACGACCCTCCTACCTGCAAACCGACGCTAGCGCCGCCGACTGAGTACATCGCTGGCGCGGACCATTTGCCCTTGAAGTCCTGCCCACTACGGCAGAGCAATGGACCACGGCCGCCGCTGCCGCCGACCCCGAAACCGAATTTCTTTACACCCGGCAGAATCAGCACGCAATCAGCCTTCGACAATAAGCCCGACGGGATGTTTTTGCTGTCCAATAAACCCTGTAAAACCAGGTTGGCTTGCCGCAGGGTGTCTTCGTCTTTCTCCTTGTCCCCCGCCCACGCGGGGAGAATCAGCAGCAACATCATGATGGAAGCGAGGAAGCCAGGCAAAGCCTTCCTGATAATCCGCTCTCGTATTTTTTCATCCGTATTTCGTAGCATGGCTTTTGTCCTTTCCCTTTTTCGAGGCAATGCCGACCGCCACGCGTGGCCGAGTCGGGACCCAGCACGGCAACCGTCTTGCCCAGCCTTCGCTAGAAACGACGGGCGGGGAACTGTCAAAACATACAGGGGATAGTCGGCCTCGAATTCGATGAGGGTCAGTTCTATGTGGGGACGGCTGCCTTCGGCGGTCCACCGGGCAAAGCCCGACTGCTGGGCGTCGTGCACTTAGCCCTGTCATCGTGAGCGGAGTTGAAGGATCCCTAAGGGCTGTGGCCTCTCGTCAACCGTTAATGGTCGATTCTGGCTTTCCATTGACTAGGGCGGATTCGTCGGAACAATCGGGTGGACTCATCGACTTAGCGGCGATATCCTTCCGGTATGTTCTGGCGTCAGAACGAAGCGAAGATCGACAGATTGATGAGGGAGTCCTGGCTCCAGAGTAAGGCGCGAGGGCGAACCCGATTCGTATGGCGGGAAGGAGTGCTGCCGAGCCTTCTCACTTGGCTTGTGGTTGTTTTCGTCGTTCCGGCCTTTGAGGCATTCGCAAATCGCTCGCCATTCTCTGTGCGCTCGATGACGTCTGGGCACTGGACCGTTTTCATCGACCTCATCCTCTTGGCCATCTGTCTGCTGGGAGGCTATTTGACCGGTCGCTGGAGATGGACGGACTTGGAAAAAAGGTACCCCGAGAACAGTCTCCCGCCCTGGAGATAACGGCCTTTTTGCAGCCAAAAGCTCTGCGGACGGAGCGACTCGATTGCTCTTATGACACCGCCGTAGCTCTCGCAACCTCGCGTTTCGAGTACCTGAATTCACTAGCCGACGACCTCACTTCCCCGCAACCCTCACCACCACATCAAACAAAATCCGCGGCCCCCTTCTCACTTCCTCCACCCGAATCCGCTCATCATTTCCGTGCTCCGTATTCCCCTCCTC
Organism: uncultured Acidobacteriaceae bacterium; assembly: GCA_963788555.1. Classification (GTDB taxonomy): domain Bacteria; phylum Acidobacteriota; class Terriglobia; order Terriglobales; family Acidobacteriaceae; genus Sulfotelmatobacter. Next base: position 250,945 of record CAWBHM010000016.1, read on the forward strand.
ATCCGTCGCCGTATAAGGATTGAATCCGTACGACGCAATCCCCAGCGGCCGGTACCGCTGATTCTCCGTGTATCCGCTTGTGATGTGCGGTACGACCGGCGTCCCCGGAAAATACTTTCCTGACACCTCCCGGATCGCCGTGTACAACGCATTATCCGTCCCAGAATAGTTGGCTACTTTGAATTCCGCATTCAGCGGCTCCACGCTCACATTCGGATCATTCACCACCCGCCGCACCTCCGCCAGCAGTTCCTTCGGATCCCCTCCCGGCAGAATCCTCACATCCAGGTTCGCCCACGCCTCCGGAGGAATCACATTCGTCTGCTCCGATCCTCCCATCATGGTCAGCGAAATCGTGTCGCGCAAAAGAAAGTTCAGCGACTCGTCTTTCTCCACTTCGTCCTGAAACTTCGGATCCTCAATCGCCTTCTTGACGTCGCGATACGCGGCCGCCCGTTCCGGCGGTTCGTACGGAGCCATGTCCCGCAAGAATTCATCCACCACTGGCAACACGCGCAGCGGAGTCTTGTAGGCAATAATCCGGTCCAGCGCCCGCACCAACCGGTTCGGAGCTGAATCCGGATTCGGCCGCGACCCATGCCCCGGCCTCCCGTGCGCCACCACATGCAGCCAGTAGGTCGTCTTCTCACCGACGTCGACTCCGACGAACTTTACCTTGCCATTCTCCAGCAGATTCTCTCCGCCTTCGTTGATCAGAAATTCCGCATTCCCCAGCAGACTCACGTTGGTGCTCGATGAACCAGTCCGTGCCCGTTCCATCCGCCTCTTCATCTGCGACCGCCAGAAAAATCACGTCACGATCCAGCGCCACCTTCTCGCGCTTCAACATCACCATCACCACGAGTTGCGCCAGCCCTTCATCCTTCATGTCCTGCGCACCGCGTCCCCACAAATACCCGTCGCGAATCTCCCCGCTGAACGGAGGCACCTTCCAATGGGACGCATCGCTGGTCACCACATCCATATGGTTCAGCAAAACAATCGGTCTCGGGTGCCCCATTTCTCCCTGATTTTGGGAGAAGTGGGGATTTTCCTTATGCGGAGTAGCTGGCAGCCGTGCCCACAAGTCCCCGCGCCCCGGCGCATACTCGAACACTCGATTCTCGATCCCTTCCTGATCGAGGATCTTTTTGTAAAACGCCACCGCCCGCATTTCGTTCCCCGGAGGATTCGTCGTATCGATCCGCAGATATTCCTGCATCCACGTCACCGCCAGATCGGAATATTGTTGTAAGCGCTCCGCCGGAATTCGCCCCGAAGCCATCCCCGGTCCCTCGCCCCAACTCGCGACAGAGAAAGAGAAAGAAAGAATTCCGCACGCAACCAGCATCCGACTCAAACGCCCGAGATTAGTCCCCAAAAGTCCCCCAGTTACCGCCTGATTACTCAATGCTACGATTTGTGTGGTAAACGACATACGATACCGGCCGCCGACCATCTTTTTGCACGCAGTTTTTATATCAGGTTTCCCAAAATTACCCTCCCAGCTGACCTCGTGCTATCTTTCACGTTACACACGGTACTACAATATCCATGGATTCAGCCATTTAGCTCTTCAACCCTAATGCCCGATTTGGCATCCCACATGTAATAGGAATGACAGGTGCCGCTGTGATTCGGTGCCTCGAGGTTCCAGGCCAAGCGACGCGTCAGCGCGGGCCGGCTCAGCGAATCCGCTGGCTATCCTTAATGCCGTTCAGGGACGCAATCAATTTCACGCACGCCTAGGCGTGCCCGGGGTGGGCCTAACGCTCCGCCCCAACTTGGAGGAAGTCATTATGAACAACCGCCTACTCTTCGCCCTGCCGCTGGCTGCGGTCCTCGCTTTCCCAGCCGTCGCGCAGACCACTTCGTCTTCCGATCAGAACCAGCCCGCCGCCGCTCAGTCGACCTCGAGCGATGCCAACGCGACCGGCAAAGCGCCTCTGGCTCCTCCGTCCCGCGAAGGTTTCTGGGGACGCGTCAATCCTTTCGCCCGCAAGAAATATGTACAGCGCCAGACCGAGCCCATCCGCGACCGCGTCAACGAGCTCGATGAACTGACCTCCGCCAACAGCAAGGCGATCAAAGACACCGACGTGCGCGCCCAGGCTGGCATCAAGCTGGCTTCTGACAAGGCCAATGAAGCCGATCAGCACGCTCTCGACGCAAGCAACAAAGCCACTGCAGCGCAACAGTCTGCTCAGCAGGTCACGACCCGAGTCCAGACCGTAGAGACCGTGGTCGGCAATATCGACCAGTACAAGGCTTCGAACCAGACCGAGATCCGCTTCCGTCCCGGCCAGACCGTCCTCAGCAAGAATGCCAAGGACGCTCTCGACCAGATGGCCAGCGGCGTCAAAGGCCAGCGCGGATACATTATCGAAGTCCAGGGTTTCTCCTCCGGGAAAGGACAGACTGCCATCACCAACTCGCAGAAGATGGCCGAGTCGGTCGTACGCTATCTCGTCCTCAACCATGAGATCCCCGTCTACCGCATCTACCTCGTCGGCATGGGCAATGCTCCCGCGCCCTCGGCCGATGACAAGACCAAGCGCGTCAGCGGAGGCCGTGTCGAAATCAGCCTCCTGAAGAACGATCTGGAGCAGCTCTCCGCCAACACCGGAGCTCCTGCCACCAGCACCGATCAACCTCAACAGCCGAAATAAGAATGCTCGTGTGGGGACGGGTCTCTGACCCGTCCGCCGAGCGCAGCTCGGTCCGGTTGTGACTCAACAGTTTGGGACGAACGAGCGCCTCGCTCTCAAGTCCCTCCCCCCGAAAAGCCTCTCGCGCAAGCGAGAGGCTTTTTCGTGTTCTTCGTGTTCGACGTGACTTCATCCGACTCATCCCGCGGAAGGCGTCATTCCGAACGAAGTCGTTCTTCAGGCGAAGGTGAGAGCCTGCCCTGAGCGCAGCCGAAGGGAATCTCGCGCGAATCTCACCGGCAGCTTTCGCAAAACTGCTCACACTTCCCTTATCCTTACGTCCATACCCTAACCATGTACGATCTCAAACTAGCCCTCCGCCAATTCCGCAAGTCCCCCGGCTTCGCCGCCACCGTCATCCTCACCATCTCCCTCGGCATCGGGGCCAACGTCGCCATCTTCACGCTCGTCCACGCGATCCTTCTGCAGTCTCTCCCCGTCGCTAATCCCGCCACGTCTGTACCGCATCGGCGACCTCGACGACTGCTGCGTCAACGGCGGCTACGAAAACGACAACGGTGATTTCGATCTCTTCTCCTACGACCTCTACCGCCACTTCCAGGACACGACGCCCGAGTTCGAACAGCTGGCCGCCTTCCAGTCCGGACACAACAGCGTCAACGTCCGCACCGGACAAGCCCTCGCCAAGGCAGAAACCGCCGAATACGTCTCCGGAAACTACTTCTCCACTTTCGGCGTCGGAGCCTTTGCCGGCCGCATGCTTGTGCCCTCGGACGACCAACCTGGCGCGACTCCGGTCGCGGTGCTCAGTTATCAGGCATGGCAAATCAACCACGCCGCCGACCCCAGCGCAGTCGGCTCGACCTTCTACATCCAGAACAAGCCTTTCACGATTGTCGGAATCGCGCCTCCCGGTTTCTACGGAGACCGCATCGACAGCAATCCGCCCGCTCTCTGGATTCCCTTGAATACGGAACCAATCATTGAAGGCGAGACCAGCATCCTCAAACAGCCCGAGACCAACTGGCTCTACGTTCTCGGTCGCATCCAACCCGGTGTCAATCCCGGTAGCCTACAAGCCAAAATCTCCAACACCCTGCGCCAGTGGCTCGCCACCCAACCCGCCTACACCCTGAATGGAGCTCAAACCGAGATTCCCAAACAGCACGTCATCATCACCCCTGCCGGCGGGGGAGTTCAAAACCTCCAACAGGAAGCTGGCAGCGGCCTCCACCTGCTGATGGGAATTTCCGGCCTCGTTCTCCTCGTGGCCTGCGCCAACATCGCAAATCTTCTGCTCGCGAAAGGTGCAACCCGGCGCGCTGAGACTTCCATCAGCATGGCCTTGGGCGCGGCTCGCTCCCGCCTCGTCCGGCAGATGCTCGTCGAGAGCCTCCTCCTCGGCTGCGCCGGAGGAATCGTCGGCATCGCGCTCGCCTACGGTGGCGCCCGCATGATTCTGGCCCTTGCATTCCCCGACTCGCCGAACCTGCCGATCCACGCCAGCCCATCCCTGGCGGTCCTCGCCTTCGCATTTGCCTTGTCGCTACTCACAGGACTCATCTTCGGTGTCGTCCCCGCGTGGATCACTTCGCACTCCGATCCCGCCGAAGCCCTGCGCGGTATAAACCGCTCGACAAAAGATCGCGCCTCTCTGCCGCAGAAATCGCTCATCGTCTTTCAAGCCGCGCTCTCCCTGGTACTGCTGGTCGGGGCCGGACTGCTGACGCAGAGTTTGCGTAACCTTGAGCATCAGAATTTCGGCATCACCACCGCCAATCGCTATGTCTTCCACTTCGATCCCGCCGGCGCCGGCTACACCGCCGCCACTGTTCCTGCCTTCAACGAGCGACTGGAACGCGATTTCATGGCTCTTCCCGGCGTCCAGAGCGTGGGCGTAGCCCTGTACAGCACGCTCGAAGGCAATAACTGGGGCGAGGGGGTCCGTGTGGAAGGCCGTGCCGATCAGGGTCCCGAGGCACAGATTGGCTCCTCGTGGGATCGCGTCAGTCCTCATTTCTTTGAAACCGTCGGCCAGCCCGTAATTCGCGGCCGCGGCTTCACCGATCAGGATACTGCCACCTCTCGCATGGTGGCCGTCGTCAATCAAGCCTTCGTGAAGAAGTTCTTCCCCAACGAAGACCCCATCGGCCACCACTTCGGAGTTTTCGAGCAGAAGTACGCGAGCAACTTTGAAATCGTAGGCATCGTCGCCGACGCCAAGTACAACAACCCGCGCGAGCCCATGCGCACCATGTACTTCCGTCCCATGACCCAGCTGAATACAACGATCACAGAACGCAGCTACATCACTTCCGAGACTCGTTCCTTGTTTCCCAACTCGGTCACTCTTCGCTACGCCGGCGACGCTGCCAGCCTCGAGCCTCTGGTTCGCCACACGCTCGCAAACATCAATCCCAACCTCACGGTCCTCGATTTCAAAACTCTCGACTACCAGGTCGCCGGAAACTTCAACCAGGAACGACTCATCAGCCGCCTCACTTCTCTGTTTGGATTGCTCGCGCTCGTGCTCGCCTCCGTCGGCCTCTACGGCATCACCGCCTACTCCGTCGCCCGTCGCACCAGCGAAATCGGCCTGCGGATGGCCCTCGGCGCCAACCGCAACAACGTCCTCGCGCTCGTACTCCGTGCCGCCTCCATGCAAGTAGGACTCGGCCTCGCCATCGGCATTCCCATCGCGCTCCTGGGCGGTCGCCTCATGTCGAGCCAGCTCTACGGCGTGCGCATCTACGATCCGCTCACAATCGCCGCCGCCGTCCTGATCCTCTCGACCTTCGCCGCCATCGCCGGGTTCATCCCGGCCCGCCGCGCCGCCAGTATCGAACCCATGCACGCCCTGCGTACGGATTAGTCCGGCGGCACTTCGATGCTGGCGCCGTGAATCTTTGAATGGCCCGGGTGCCCCATTTCTCGCGTCCTTTGCGAGAAGTGGGGTTCTTTGCTGTTGAACTTGACCAATTCCAACGGCGCCGCTCCAGTCATGATTTTGTCATTCCGACCAAAGGGAGGAATCTGCTGTTCCCCGCCACGAGCACATACCCTGAAACGTTCCTTCCTTCCCCCGCACCATCCTTCGAGAAGACCAACGAGTAATCTCCGCAGTCTCAAGAGTCTCAAACTTCAAGGAGGCACAATGGCGCAAGCCCAATCCATCTCACTCAGTCACTTCACCAGCGCGGTGCAGTCCGCCGTCAAGGCTGCCGCGCAAAAGCATCCAAAATTCAAGCTCGACGCACCTCAGGGTGTCACATTCTCGTATCTGATCCGCGGCATCCCCGTTCCCGAAACCATGTTGGCGAATGTCACGTTCGGCGAAACCCAAGCCTTCGCCAACGAGGTCGCCGCACAAATCGGCGCCCAACCCGGAATTGCTCTCGAAGCCAGCCTCGGCGGCAAAGGAGCCATCTACTCCGCCGGAGGTCACATCATCATCGGCATCCCCGCGGTCGAGCAGTTCCAGTTGAAGCAATAGCAGGAGGCCAGCCATGTCAAAGCTTTGTCCCAGCGCCCAGCCCGGGATGGACAATTGCCGCATTCTGGGAGTGGTCCAGCAAGACGGACCCACTCCCAGGCTGGTCTATCTCAAGGAAGTTCTGCCCGCCACCGACGACATCCTCGCTTTATCCGCTCCTCTGAAGCCAACCGAGGTGTATCGTCTGTCAGCCACCTGCGCCGAACACAAATGCCCCCATTTCGACGGCGCCGATTGCCGCCTGGCCACGCGGATCGTTCAGATCCTTCCCGCAGTCGTCGATGCGTTACCACCCTGCACCATCCGCAAAGACTGCCGTTGGTACTCCCAGGAAGGCGGAGCCGCCTGCCGCCGCTGTCCCGAAATCACCACCGTCAGCTACGACCTTTCACCAACCACCAGAGAAGTCTCAGGCTTGCCCGTGATGCAAGACGTCTAACATCTCCAAAACGTGCACGTGTGCCCTAATGTGGCGCCGGCGCCCCCGCCCGCGAACCGCATAAACCTGAACCGCTGTCTCAAGAAATCCTCCGCGTTCTCCGCGGCCTTTCTTTGCGATCTTTGCGGTAAAGACCTTTTCTCCTCGAGAGCGGTGACCCGCAGGTGAAGGGATCCTGCCGAGAACCGGAGCTCCAACGAGCGCATCCCCGAGATTTCCACAGCCAAAATCGTATTCCATGTGACGGACAACCTTGACCGAGTCTATAGAAAGCGCACAATGGGACACGTGGCCAAACACTCCAACCGGAACTCAGACACCAAACGAGCGGCCGCCCTTCACTCTGGGCAATCACCCGCTAACTGCTTATTCCGGAATATTTTACGTGCAACCCCTTTCGAATCAAGATTTTGCCGGGATACCCGTACATCCCTCACCGCTAACCCTAATGAAACCAAGATTTTACAAATTCAGCGGAAAAAAAATCTGACACCCATACTCAGTGCGGCCATCGTCTACTGCATCCCAAGTTTGACCCTCCAGCCCCTCCTAACTAGAATCCCCTCACGACACTCGTGGGGATCTCCAATGAAACGTCTTGCCTGGCTGCTGCTGTTTTCTCTCCTGTGCGCGCTCACCACTCTCGCTGACGACGACGACAAGGACCATCACCACGAAGCCTTGACCGAGACTCAACTCGGCACCGTCCACTTCCCCGTCTCTTGTGATCCGGCGGTGCAAAAACCTTTTGCCCGCGGTGTCGCCCTCCTGCACTCATTCTGGTACGAAGAGGCCGAAAAGGAATTTATTCAGATCGCCAAGGACGATCCGCACTGCGCCATGGCCCACTGGGGCGTCGCCATGAGCATCTGGCATCAGCTTTGGAATGAGCCCGACGCCAAGGTCATCGCCCGTGGCCTCAGTGAAGTCGAAGCCGCCCGCCAGGCGCAGCATCCCACCCACCGCGAGATTGGCTACATCGCCGCCATCGCCGCCTTCTATAGCAATTCCGACAAACTCGACCACGAAGCCCGCACCAAAGCTTATTCCGATGGCATGAAGAAGGTGTACGAACGCTTTCCCGACGATCACGAAGCTGCCGTCTTCTACGCGCTGTCTCTGCTGGCCTCCGAACCTCACCATGACGAGACCTTCGCCAACCGCATCGCAGCCGCCAAGATTCTCGAACCTCTCTTCGCCGCCGAACCCGATCATCCCGGCGTCGCGCACTATCTGATTCACGCCTACGACAAGCCGCAACTCGCGCGAGCGCGGCATTCCCGCCGCCCGCCGCTACGCCCAGGTCGCGCCCGCCGCCCCGCACGCGCTGCACATGCCTTCGCACATCTTCGCTCGCGTCGGTCTCTGGCAAGACGACATCAACTCCAACTTAGCCTCCGTAGCCGCCACCCGCAAAACCGCCGCCATGCACATGGGCGGCGAAGGCCATCAGTTCCACGCCATGGATTTTCTCTTCTACGCCTACATGCAAAGCGGACGCGAGTCCGACGCGAGGGCCCTGATGGATGAAGTCAAAGCCATGCCCGAAATGCACGACATGTACGGCGTGGGCTTTGATCCCCATCTCGCGGCCGAAGCGCACTTCGCTGCGTTATATCCACTCGAGATGCGCGACTGGACAGCCGCTGCCGCGCTCACGCCGGTTCCAGTGCCTGGCACCGCAGAAGAATCTGCCGGATATTGGGCCAAAGCCATCGGCGCCGCTCACCTTCACCACCCCGAAGATGTTCGCAAAGACGTCAGTGCAATCGAAGCCATCCATCAGAAATTTGTGGACGATAAGAAGAAAGACTTCGCCGAAGCCACCGAGAACGATCTGAAGCAGGCGCAAGCCTGGCTCGCGTTTGCCGAAGGCAAATACGACGACGCAGTCGAGATCCTGCGCCCTATGGCCGACAAAGAAGACGCGCTCGGCGACGAACCCCAAGGCATCCCCACGCGCGAAATGATTGCCGAGATCCTGCTCGAAGCCAAACGTCCGCAGCAAGCGCTAGCCGAATATCAGACCGATCTGAAGTTCAATCCCAACCGCTTCAACGCCCTCTCCGGCGCAGCCCGCGCCGCCGAAGCCGCCGGCAAGCAATCCGAAGCCAACGCAGTACTACGCGATGTTGTTGAAGACCTGCGCCGGAGGAAATTCAACCCGTCCAGAACTGAGCCGCGCTAAGGAGTTGCTGGCGCGGAAATGACTTCTTCAAATTGTCATCCTGAGCGGAGTGACCGTTCGGCGAAGCTGAGCGGTTACGCAGTCGAAGGATCCCTATCACCACTCAGGAACTCACGAAAGCAACGTCATCTTAACCACGAGCACACCGGTCAGCAGGACGCTCCCGATCAGCGCGTTGTACTCCCGATGCTTCAGATAGAGCTCCATCGAGAATCCGCCCGCCTCGGTAGAGGGCGCAGCCACGATCCGCGGCAGCATCCTCGGCACCCGCCGCGCATACTCCTCGAACGCGGGAAACTTCCCGCGCAGATACACCTCTTCGGCTCGAATCACCGGAAGATAAATGGCGAAGAACATCACCAGCAGAACAACTCCCACCCACCAGCTCCGCGCCGCCACGGCGAAACCAATGCCAATCAGCAGCGAGCCGAGATAAAGTGGGTTGCGCGTGTAAGCATAAGGACCAGAAGTCGCCAGCGCCTCGTTCTTCCGGACGTGCCCCGAAGCCAAAGCGCGGATCAAAAGCCCTGGCACAATCAGCACCGCACCCAATCCCAGCGATCGCCAAGCTGGCCGCGCCAGCCAGAAGTACAGCACAGCAAAGACAAATCCCAAGGGCACCCGGATGCGCCGCGCTACTCGCGACCACTCAGCCATGCGCACCCTCCGCATGGGACGGACGCGCCCGCCCTCCGCTGCCTTTCACCAGCCGTCGAGCAGCGCTCACGACGTCATCGACAGAAATCTCCAGCATGCCTTCATCCGGCTGCGCTCGACGCGCATGGGACGTCACACTCTCCGGATTGCGCAGCACAACGCTATGGGTCCCAAACGGCCCGTTGCGCGCGGGATCCGTGGGCCCGAACACCGCCACAACTGGAACCTGCAGCGCAGCCGCGAGATGCAAAGGCCCAGTGTCGCCACCGATGAACAGCCGCGCTCGTCGCATCAGCGCGATCAACTCGCTGATCGAGCACTGGATCGCCGCAGCCGCACCGCCGCTCGCCGACTCTGCCTCTCGAGCGAGTTCATCCTCTCCCGGCCCGCAATTCAAAATCGACCGCAACCCCTGTTCTGCTAGCGCGCGAGCGACCTGCCCATACCGCTCCGCCGGCCACCGTTTCGCTCCCCATCCTGCGCCCGGATTCAAGATCGCGAACTTCTCAATTCCTTCGTCGGCCAATCGTCGAGCAATCCGCTGCTCGGCCTCGACGTCGCGAGGGAACTCCACGTGTGGAGCGTTCAACCCGCGTCCCGCGACCGCCGAGACCACCGACAGAGTCTGCTCAATCACATGGACTCCGCGCGCCACCACCGGACGCGTATACCACATACTCGCCGGAGCCTCTCGCGGCTCTGCCGCACCATACACAACTGGCGCCCCTGACCACCGTGCCAGCACCGCCGACCGGATTGCTCCCTGCAGATCGACGGCAACGTCATACCGCACGCTACGCACGTCATTCCAAACTCTCGCGATCTGCTGCAACGTCGGGAGGGTGAACAGCGACGTCCTCCATCCGGTCAGGTTCACGGGATGAACCCAATCGGCTAAAGGCCGCTGTGGAGAACGTGGCCCACGCAATGGCGTTCCGGGCGCACACAGAAGCTCGGCCCACCGCTCTTCGATGAGCCAACCGATCATCGCGTGGGGAAACGCCTCGCGCAAAGCCTGCGCCGCCGGCAGCGTATGGATGACATCGCCCATCGCGCTCAGCCGCACGATGAGAAGGCTCTCGACGTTTACGTTACGTTCTGTCTCGCCGCTCAAGGTTTCCTCGGCGCCAGGCGCGAGCGGATGATCTCGCTGGTCGAGTGATCCTTCGGATCGCCCACGATTTCGACGCGCCCTCCGTACTCTGCGACCGCATCGCGCTCGGGAACGGAGTCCGCGGTGTAGTCCGTACCCTTCGCCTGAATGTCCGGCCGGATCTCGCGAATGATGGCTCGCACATCGAGCTCAGGAAAGATCACGACCGCATCCACGTCGGTGAGCGCAGCCACGATCTCCGCCCGCTCTTCGGCCGGCATGACAGGCCGCCCTTCCCCTTTGAGTGCGCGCACGGACTGATCGGAATTGATGGCCACCACCAGCCTTCCACCGAGCGCCTTCGCTCCGCGCAAGTAGCGCACATGCCCCACGTGGAGCAGATCGAAATTGCCGTTGGCCAGGGTGATGCGATCGCCCGCGTCGCCGCCATGCAACGACGCGTTCGCGGAGTTCTTCGCGGCTCAGGACTTTGTTATGCGCTTTCACTGGTGTGTTCTAATGCGGCCGTGTCGCCGGCGGCGACTGCTCAATCGCCTGCAGTAGTTCTTCCCGCGACACAGTAGCGGTCCCACGCTTCATCACAACGATTCCGCCCGCATAGTTCGCCAGTTGTGCCGCTTCTTCCGTCGTCGCACCCGCCGCCAGCGCAGCCGTGAATGCTGCGATCACGGTATCGCCCGCGCCCGTCACGTCCGCCACCTGGTCGGAGCCGAAGATGGGAATGTCCACCGGCTTGTGCTTGTGATCGAAAGCCACCATGCCGTCGCGCCCGCGTGTGATCACCAGCGACTGCAGCTTCATGCGCTCCATCACCTGCTCTCCGGCGGCGATCACTTTATTCCAGTCTTGCCCAATGCGGACTCCAAGCGCCTCTTCGACTTCCGGTTCATTCGGGGTAGCCGCGGTCACGCCAGAATACTGCATCAGCCGGTAGCGCGAATCGACCACGATGGGCACCGGACCCAGCTTGCCCTTCTGCTGCAGAGTAGCCAACGATCGCCGGAGTAGCAGCGCCGTACCCGTAGTCGGAGACCAGAAGCGCGTCGGATGCGTGCGCGTAATTCCTCGCCGCCAAATAGAGTTCCCGCGTCAAATGAGCGTTCGGCGCTTCCTGCGGCTCGCGGTCCACGCTCACCACCTGCTGCCGCGAGGTGTGCGTCATGCCGGCCAGAATGCGCGTCTTCGTGACTGTGGTGTAACTCTTGTCCTTGAGCACGCCGCTGACTGCGATGCGCTTGTGCCGAAAATATTTCAGCAGCAGGCGACCGGGCTCATCGTCGCCCACAATGCCGACGGGCAGGACGTTCACTCCCAGGTCCGCCAGGTTGTTCGCGGCGTTGGCCGCGCCACCGGGCACCACGGTGCGCTCGCGATGCTTCAGGATCAGCACCGGAGCCTCGCGCGACACGCGTGAAATCTCGCCGAAGATGAACTCGTCCGCGACCAGATCTCCCAACAGCGTCACGGTCAGGTTGGGGAACGTCTCGACGATCTTCTTCAGCCGGTCGGCCTCTTTGAGATGTTTCATCATGAGTCTGAACTCGCAGCGCCGCTTGCTGATCTGAGCATGTCCGCTACGAATCCGATTCTCTCATGCGCCGCGCTTTCGTTCGTCGATCTTGTGCAGAATGGTATCGATAGCGTTAGCCGCGTCGGACAGCTCCATCTTCACGGGCACGACCGCCAGCGGCTCGAGCGCCGAGAGATATCCCCCCAGATTCACCGCATCTTTTTCAGTCGTCACGAAGCCACCAGCCTCGCTGCGCCGCCTGAGTTCGAGTAGGTCTCGGATGTCTTTCTCGCCGTACGCATGATGATCGCGGTAGAACGCCTGAGCAACGGGCTCAATACCGGCGGCCCGCAGCTGCAGCACAAAATTCTGTGGGCGGGCAATACCGCAGAACACCACCGGACGCGGCGGAATATTCACTGGCACAATGCCACGGCGCACGCGCCACACCAGTTTTCCCTCCGACTGGAAACGCTTCTGCCGAAGCACCGCTCGCAAGCGCAACCGCATCCGCTCGCCGCAGTGAACGCAATGGCTCTCGCAACCGTCCGGCAGGAAGCAGTTGGTCGTCCGCGTCTTGCGGTGTCACCAGAACAATGTCGAAGTCGCGCGCCAAGGCACGGTGCTGAAAGCCGTCGTCGAGCAGATGCAGTTGCGGCCCGAACTTCGATTCCGCGAAAAGTCCGGCCTCGTACCGATCCTCCCCGACGATCACGGGAATCTGCAGCTTGCGCGCAATCAGCAGCGGCTCGTCGCCAAACTCCTGCGGCAGGCCTGCAGGATCGACCAGTCGCACTCCTTTGGACTTGCGGCCATACCCACGTGACAGCACGTCGAACTTTATTCCGCGGGCCTTGAGCAACTCACCCAGCAGCATCACGAATGGAGTCTTTCCCGATCCGCCGGCCGAGAGATTGCCCACGCTGACCACTGCGCCTTGCAGTTGCCGCGCTGGCAGGACGCCACGATCGTAGAGCGCATTTCGCGCTCGGACCGCGCCGCCGTAAATGGCTGACAAGGGATTCAATCTGTGTGTGCGGCTCGCGCCGGAAGGGACTGCGAATCGTTATCCGCGCCGACCAACGCCTTCAGCGCATCCAACGTTCTTGCGGTAGCACCCATCTGCGATCGAATCGTCTCGAGAGCTCGTTGCCCGAGAGCGCGTCGTTCGTGATCGTCCGCGAGCAGGTTCATCAGAGTCAGAGGCAATTCCGCCAAACCCACAATCCGCACCGCATCCCGGCCTTGAAACAAAGAGACGATATCGCGAAAGTTTTCGGTATGGTTTCCGGTCACGATCGCCACGCCGTGCTGTGCAGGCTCAATGATATTGTGCCCCCCGCGCGGCACCAGGCTTCCCCCCACGAACGCCACATCGGCCAGTGCATAAACCGCGGCCAATTCTCCGATCGTATCGACGAGCAGCACTCCGCCGGCGAGCGCTTCGCCGTGCCACAGCGAACGCCGGCACGACGGAATACCCAACTGACGCACCAGGATGGCTACGTCGTCAAACCGCTCTGGATGTCGCGGCGCCAGAATCATGACCGCGCGCGGATGCGCGACCCGCAAATTCTCAAAGGCCTTCAGTAGAGGACGCTCCTCATCTTCCACCGTGCTGCCGCAGACCAGCACGGGCCCGGCGCCCTCTGCCGCCAGCGCCCGGCGAAGGCTCTCCACAATCGGTGGCGGTGAAGGCAGATTCACATCGAATTTCAGATTTCCCGTCACCTGTATGCGTTGCGGTGCCGCTCCGATCGACTGCAGTCTCACACTGTCTTCTTCCGTTTGCGCGAGAAACAGGTCAACATGCGCCAGCATCCTTCGTAGTGCCCAGGTGAAGCGGCGATAACGCGGCAACGACCGGTCGGAGATTCGGCCATTCACCACCGCGATGCGCGCCCCGCTGGCATGCGCAAGACGCAGGAAGTTTGGCCAGAATTCGGTCTCCGCCAGAATGATCAGCTCTGGCCGCAATGCCCGCAAGTACGGCCGGATCGCGAAAGCGAAGTCCATGGGGAAGTAGAAGACGCTCTCCTCGCCAAAGCGCTTGCGGGCAAGGTCCTGCCCGGTATCGGTGGTGGTGGACACCAGCACACGATGCCGCGGGAAACTCTTTCGTAACTGTTTCACCAGGCCAACAATGGCGAGTACTTCGCCGAGGGACACTGCATGAATCCAGATGACCGACTGTGGTGGAGTGCCCGCGCCCGCCGCAATCAGTCGCGCCGGAACCTCTCCCATCCGTTCGGCGAATCCCTTGCGGTACTTACCGTGCCGCAGAACCTGGTAGAGCCAATATGGGGCGCTCAGCAGCATTCCCAGCGCCAGCACCAGACTGTAGAGAGAGTAGCTCAAGCTGAGCCATTCTAAACCGCTTCCCCCGGGCGCGAGCTTTCCCGCACTCTATAATTCAGGTATGCGGCGAATATCCTTGCGATACATCGGTTGCTCTATTGCGCTGGCGCTTGGCGCAGGATTGTGCGTGCCGGTTTTGTTAGCGTCCAAGAATTTCGAGAAGCCGGTGGCGAAGACGGCCATCAACTATCCGGCACACGATTTCCATCGCGACGAGAAGACCGCCATCGCAGCCGACCCTTACGACACCCCAGAGAAGGCCAAAATATTCTCAGTCGATTTCGCGGCGCACGGCTTTCTCCCTGTCTTCTTCATCGTGACCAATGACGGCGACCAGCCCGTTTCCATCGCCAACATGGCAATCACGATCACCACGGCGCATCACTCGAAACTCACGCCGATCACGACGGACGATTTGTACCGCCGGCTTTCGAATCCGCAGTCGAGTACGCGGCCCAGCCCGATTCCTCTTCCCCATAAAGTAAAGGGCGGCATCGGTCAGAAAGAGAGAGACGAGATCGAGTCTTCGCAATTCGCCGCCAAGGCCGTCGAGCCTCACGGCACGCAATCGGGTTTCCTCTTCTTTGACGTGGGAGGCATCACGTCGCCACTGCCCGGAGCGACGATCGACATCACCGGCGTCGCCGACGCAAAAGGAAACGAATTGCTCTTCTTCGAGATTCTCGTGGACAAGTACCTGGACGCGCCGAAGAACCCGTAGAACCACGACGATTCGCCAGCCTTTCCCCTCTGACGGCGTCATCCTGATCGGATGTCGGTCTTGGAGTCGTTCTGACCGCATTGTGAATCGTGGAAGGGCACGGTTTCAGCCGTGCCGTCAAAGCCCGGAAAGATCGGGTTTTTAGCCACTGAGGTCCGCTGCTGTTATAGCCTCGCTCATTTCGAATTAACCGTGGATTACCTTCGCCATTGGCGTTAAGGTAGTGCGTTACCATCCGGAGGTCCTTATGAGCAAACCTAAGTCAGACAAATCATCCAGCAATCGTCGTTCTTTTCTGAAAGCCAGCGGACTGATGACCGCGGCTGTTTTGGGCTCGGCCGCAGTTCCAGATCTCGCGCGTGGACAGGCGGCAGCTAACCCTCTCCCGTTCAACCCTGCAACGAACAATGCCATGCCGACGCGGAACCTGGGCAAGACCGGATACAAAGTCGGCATCTTCAGCCTGGGCGGCCAGGCATCTCTCGAGAAGTCGAACAACGAAGCCATCGCGGTTCCAATCGTCGAGAAGGCTCTTGATCTCGGCGTGAATTACATCGACACGTCTTCGATCTATGGCGGCCCCGAACGCTGGAGCGAGCAGTACGTCGGCAAAGTGATGAAGCATCGCCGCAGCGAGGCCTTTCTCGCGACCAAAACCAAAGAGCGGACGCGCGACGCTTCCATGCGCATGATCGAGAAGTCGCTCAACCTGCTGCAGACCGATCACGTCGACCTGTGGCAACTGCACGACATCGGCACGATGACCGACATCAACGAGATCTTCGCCAAGGGCGGAGCAATGGAAGCCCTGCTCGAGGCGCGCGACCAGAAGATCGTCCGCTATCTCGGCATCACCGGCCACTACCGGCCCGACGCGCTGATCGAGGCCATTCACCGGCATCCGTTCGACACCATCCTGATGGCGGTCAACGCCGCCGATCCGCATCACTACAGCTTCAGTGAGCAACTGCTACCGCTGGCTGTCGAGAAACAGATGGGCATCATCGGAATGAAGGTTCCGGCGCGCGGACGCATTCTTTCGTCGTGGACGCCCCCGCCCATCGAGCAGCAGAAGCATTCGTGGGAAGGCATGGTGCTGGCGCCGACCGCGGGCACGCTGGATATGCGGCAGGCGATGTACTATTCGCTCTCGCTGCCGGTCAGCACGGTCATCATCGGCTGCGACACGATCGCGCAGCTCGAGCAGAACGTGCAACTGGCGCGCGAGTTCACTCCACTCAACCAGCAACAGATGGCCGCGCTTACTGAAAAGGCGCAGCCGGTGTCGAAGCAGTCTCTGTTCTTCCGGTTTTACGAGCGGGCGTAAGGCAGTTTTTAACAGACTTGTCATCCTGAGGACCGCGCCCTTTGCGGCCCGAAGGATCTATGCAACTCGCCGGGAGTTACACAGGTCCTTCGCTTCGCTCAGGATGACAAAGCTTCGACATGTCCTCGTCCGCGCCGCCCTTTATAATCACTCCCTATGGTCACCACGACGGCCGATTCCATTGCCGCCCACACGAAGTACGAGCCGGTAATCGGGCTGGAAGTCCATGTCCAGCTGCTGACCGCGACCAAGATCTTCTGCTCGTGCTCTACGCGGTTTGGCGCGCGGCCGAATACCAACGTCTGCCCCGTCTGCCTGGGGATGCCCGGCGCCCTGCCCGTGCTCAACAAGAAAGTCGTGGAGTTCGCCACGCTAGCGGCGATGGCGCTTCGATGTCGCATCAACGAGACTTCCATTTTTGCGCGGAAGAATTATTTCTATCCCGACCTGCCCAAGGGATACCAGATTTCGCAGTATGACAAGCCGCTCGCCGAGCATGGCTATATCGCGATTCCAGCATCGAGATCAGGCGAAGGAAGCCAGAAGCTGAGTACTGAGTACCGAGTACTGAGCACTAAAAAGATCGGCATCACGCGCGTGCATCTTGAAGAAGACGCGGGCAAGAGCCTGCACGAAGGCTTTCCCGACTCCGACGAAAAGACCGCGATCGACCTGAACCGCACCGGCGTGCCCCTGATCGAAATTGTCAGCGAGCCAGATATCGCTTCGCCCGACGAAGCCTACGAATACCTGACGCGCCTGAAGGAGATCATCCTCTACACCGGCGTCAGCGACTGCAACATGGAAGAAGGTTCGCTGCGCTGCGATGCCAACGTGAGCGTGCGCCCCCGTGGACAAAAAGACTTCGGCATCAAGGCGGAAATCAAGAATGTGAATTCGTTCCGTTTCATTCGAGAAGCGCTGGAGTACGAAATAGGGCGGCAAATTGAAGTTCTGGAATCAGGCGGCAAGATCATGCAGGAGACGCGCCTCTACAACTCCAACGAAGGCAAGACCTACAGCATGCGCTCGAAAGAGCAGGCGCACGATTACCGATACTTCCCTGAACCGGACTTGCTTCCGCTGGTGGTCGACGAAAAGTGGAAGGCCGAAATTGCCCGGTCCTTGCCTGAACTCCCCGAGGCCCGCCGGTCGCGCTTGGTGAAGGACTACGGCATTACCGAATACGACGCGCAGGTGCTGACATTCTCGAAGTCGCTGGCCGATCAGTTCGAGGAGGCTGCGAAGGCGGCGAAGAATCCCAAGCGCGTCGCCAACCTGGTGCAGGGCGAGTTGATGGGACGCCTCAAAGCCAAGGGCATCGAGATCGAGCAGTCTCCGATCTCGATGCAAGGCGTAGCCGCGTCCGCCGATCTGGTCGAAGCGGGCACTATCTCGGGCAAAATGCTCAAGGACCTCTACGATCTCGCCTTCGAGCGTGGCCAAGATTTCCCCGTGGTCTACGAGGAAGAAGGACGCCCGCAGCAGTCGACCGACACCTCGGCGCTGGAAAAGATGATCGACGACGTACTCGCCGCTAATCCCAAACAGCTTGAGCAGTACCGGGCTGGGAAGACAACCATGCTCGGCTTCTTCGTCGGCCAAGTCATGAAAGCCTCCAAAGGCCAAGCCAGCCCGCAGATCGTGAACGAATTGCTGGCGAAAAAGCTGAAATGATGTTGTGGTGTTGATGATGTGGTGATTGTGTGATTTTGATTGTGTGGGACCGGGTCTTTGACCCGGTCAGTCGGCCCGAAAGGCCGAGGCCTCGATGCAGCCGAAGTATGAATATCGCCGTCGCTTACCTCACTACCAAAAAGACGATCATCCGCTCTTCGTCACCTTCACGACGGATCGCCGCTGGATTCTTCCGCCTGAAGCTCGAAACATTGTCCTCGAGTGCTGCCTGCATGAGAACGGAAGCAAGTTCGACCTGCATGCCGCTGTTGTCATGCCCGATCACGTGCATCTGATCTACTCACCGCTACGACGCGAAGACGGCTGGAGCTACCCCTTACCTGAAATCATGAAGGCCATCAAGGGCCGATCTGCTCGACAAATCAACATTGCCCTGACGCGGACAGGCCCAGTCTGGCAGGAAGAGTTTTTCGATCACGTTTTGCGATCGAATGACAGCCTCATCGATCGAGTTGAGTATGTTTGTCAGAATGCGGTGCGGGCTGGGATCGTGAAAACGGAAGCCGAGTATCCTTGGATTTGGAATGGAAATATCCCAGTCCTCTGAGGCTTGGTCAGGAAGTCCAGCGGCCTTTCATGCCGCACGACCGGGTCAAAGACCCGGTCCCACACAAACCTATTCCACACATTCAAGAACCACACAACCATGTCCCCACCCCTCACTTTGGTCACCTAATCTTCCGGTCTTTTCCCCGCTACCATGACACTGGGCCCTCTTGTCCGCGGGCTGACCGTTGGGGAAGTGCCATGGGGAAATTCAAGCTCGACCGCATCATCAGCATTGCGACGCTGGTGGCATCGTTGGTGGCCATCGTTTTGGTCTTGAAGAAGCCTACTCCGGTAGCGCATTCGCAGGCGCCCGCGGCCATAACGGAACATGCTCAGTCGTTTGACCAGAAAATGGCGGAGTTTGAGCAGGCCACGCAGCAATCGGCTCCCGGCGGATATTCGCAGCCCTCCAGACCAGAGGCCGGACAGGAAGCCTCCTCGACCCCCAAGGCCGAAGTCCACATCAATTCGGACGAGATTGGCGCTGTGATCGCGCAATCGCTGGGCACGGCCGGAGGTTCCGCTGCGCTGGGTCCAGATTCCAACATCGGCAGCAGTGCACCGACTATTAAAGACCAACAGGTGAGCTTCGAAGGCGACCTGGTCCACGGTCAGTTCCTGACCGAAATCGCAGGCAAGGACGTATGGGTGACGGTCTCCGGACACATCGGAGAAAAAGATGGCTACGCCACGTTCGAACCCACGGAATTTAAAGTTGGAGACTTGAGCGTTCCCGTCTCGCTCGTGAATCCGGCCTTGCAGAAGAAACTGGCCGAACAGCGCGACCGCCTGAAACTCCCGGACAACGTCGGCGCGATGAAGGTGGAAAATGGCGAACTGGTCATGCAGCAGAAGTAGCAGGTAACCCAAAATCCCAACCTGTGTTATCGTTCCGCCATTCCCATGGCAAGTTCGGCGGAACAACTTGTCGGTCCTCTTTCACTCCCCGTTCGTTTGGCGCAGAAGCACCCGCTGACCCTCTACTTCCTTCTGACCTATGCGTGGACCTGGACATTCTGGCTCGGCGTCGCGGCCCTCATTCCCGACAATAAGGCTGGAACTTTCGGGGAACCCATCTTCCTCGCGGGGGCGTTCGGCCCGACGGTAGCCGCCCTGATCACGCGCTGGCTGACGAATCGCGGTCTGAAAATTTGCCGCGTGTGGACAGGCTGGGGCACCTTGGCTACGGGCCTGGCGTTCGGCTTGGGCGCCTTCTTCGTCGTCACGCTTCTGGCTCCGTCGGCAGCGATCGCTAAGGCGCCTGTTTCCGCACTGCATTGGTCGTCGCTTTTACATTGGGCCCCGTACGCGATCAACTACTCGACATTCCTCGGTGGCCCTCTGCCTGAGGAGCCAGGATGGCGTGGCTTCGCCTTACCCAGATTGCAGCAGCGCTACGGTCCGGTGCGGGCGACGCTGATTCTCGCTCCACTATGGGCGGGTTGGCACCTGCCGCTGTTTCAAATGAAGGGCTGGAGCAGCGCCAGGCCCTGGCAGTTTCTTTTGATCCTCGCGGGAATTTCATTTCTGTTTACGGCGGCAGCCAATATTTCGAAGTTCAACGTACTTGTCGCTATTGTGCTGCATGCATTTTTTAACACCAGCAGTGGCCTGGGAATTGCGTTGACGAATGGTTTGCCACGACGTCCGCACGAGATGATGATCTACACCTTCGTCGTATTTGGCGCCGGCGTTTTGGTGGGGTTGGCTACGCTTCGGTTCATTGTGCCTTCAATCGATTCTCAGCAGCGACTCTCCCATACCAGCGGCCTGAATCCTTGATCGTTCTCTTCTGCGTTTTGAAATCCACATAGATCAGCCCAAAGCGCTGGCTGAAGCCTTCCGCCCACTCGAAGTTATCCAGCAAACTCCAGGCGTGATATCCGCGCACGTCGGCGCCGTCGGAGATCGACCGTCCCAAGGCCGCCAGATATTCGCGGTGATATTCAATGCGACGGCTGTCGTGAATCGCGCCGCTCGCATCGGGACTGTCGTTGTACGAACATCCGCTCTCGGTAATCTCGATCACGGGACGGTTGTAGTCGCGCGTGATGCGCATGACCATGTCATACAGCGCTTTGGGCCAGACCTCCCAGCCGAAGTCGCTCTTCGGCCCCTGCTGTCCGCCGTCCATCTTCACGGGAAACAGCCACTCCTGCGCATGCGAGAAACGCTCCATCGTCCCGGGCGCCGAGGCGATGGTGCGGTAGTAAAGATTGATGCCGATAAAATCCAGTGGCGCCCGTGTCTTCTCCATGTCGCCCGGCTGGATTCGCATCGCGGTTTCTGGCAGAAACGTAAGCGCCTCGGGATAACGACCGCGCAGCGCCGGCTCCAGAAACCACGTGTTGGTGATGGCGTGTGCGCGCTCCGCCGCTAACTTGTCGTCTGCCGAATCGCTCGCAGGCTCGCATGGCGACATGCTGAATGCCGTGCCCACGCGCGATGCCGGACGCGCCGCTTTGAGGGCGCGAAATCCCTCGCCCTGCGCCAGATTGACCACGTGTGTTGCCCGCAGAAAATCCAAAACACTCTGGTGCCCGGGAGCGTGCGTGCCTTCCAGGTAGCCCAGATCCACAAAAGCATCGGGCTCATTAAAAATCATCCAGTCGTTTACCCGGTCGCCCAGAGCCTGCGCGACCAGTTGCACGTAGTCGGCGAAGCGAGCTGCGGTATCGCGATTCGTCCATCCTCCCGCATCGTCCAGGACCTGTGGCAGGTCCCAGTGATAAAGAGTGACCATCGGCCGGATGTGCGCTTCGCGCAAACCGTCCACCAGCCGGCTGTAATAGTCGACACCCTTGGGATTCACCGCACCTGATCCGGAAGGCTGGATGCGTGGCCACGAGATTGAGAAGCGATAGCTGTTCAGATTCATCGCCCGCATCAGCGCAATGTCTTCGCGCCAGCGCTGGTAGGAATCGCACGCCACGTCGCCCGTGTCGCCATTCTTGATCTTGCCGGGAGTGTGCGAGAAGCGGTCCCAGATCGATTCACCCTTGCCGTCTACGTTCCACGCGCCCTCGATCTGATAAGCAGCGGTCGCTGTACCCCAGAAGAATCCCTTGGGAAACACGGTCTCAGAGGATGCGGTGAACTGTGGCTCAGCGGCCGCGGACGCAGCCTTCGAAGATCCGCTGCACCCGGAGAATGCAACGGGTAGCCCGATAGCCGCGCTGGCCCCAAGAACGGATTGCACAAACCTGCGGCGTGTAAGGTGCAAACTGAGTTCGCTCTCCTTCAATTGTGCTTGATGAACTTTCCGTTCTTCTGCCCGGTCAGCGAGTTGTACAGCGTTTCCAGAAAGGTGTCTTCATTAATGAAGTCTCCGGAATACTTCTTCCACGGACCGAGCAATTTCGCCTGCTTCATCTGATCGAGCGTCTTACTTTCTCGGATCGCCTTCTGCACCGCGTCACGTGTTTCCTTCAGCATGGTCAGGTAGGCCCGCACATCATCCAGCGTCGAAACCGGACCGTGTCCGGGAATAATCTTCACATCCGGCGGCACTTGTGCGATCACCTTCTCCACACCATCAATCATGCCGTTGATGCTGCCCCCACTGTCGACGTCGATAAACGGAAAGCCATATGTAACGAAATCGTCCCCCATGTGGACCACGTTTGATTTGGGAAAGAAGATGATGGAATCACCATCCGTGTGACCCGCGGGGAAGAAGAGCGCGCGGATGTCCTCACCGTTCAGATGCACGGTCACATCATGGTCAAAAGTAATAATCGGCAGCGCCTCTTTCGCGGCGGGCTTTACCTCCATGTGCACCGAACTACCATTCCCGGCAGCGCCTCCCGACTCCAGGCGCTTGCGCACATTGTCCTGCGCAATGATTGGCGCCTGTTTCTGGAAGTATGCGTTCCCGCCGGTGTGATCGCCGTGATAATGCGTGTTGATAATGAAGCGAACCGGCTTATCCGTGATACCTTTCAGCGC
Organism: uncultured Acidobacteriaceae bacterium; assembly: GCA_963788555.1. Lineage (GTDB taxonomy): Bacteria > Acidobacteriota > Terriglobia > Terriglobales > Acidobacteriaceae > Sulfotelmatobacter. The sequence goes on from CAWBHM010000016.1 coordinate 273,616, forward strand.
CGCCTGAATCTTTTCCGCGAGAGGGGCATATTGATCGTCGACAATCACGATCCCGTCATCCCCGACAGAGGCGCCAATGTTTCCTCCCGCCCCCTGCAGCATGTAGACGTTTCCGGCCACTTTCGTGACCTTGATCTGCACCTTGCTGTAATCCTCATCCTGGGCTGCTAGCAGGCCGCAACAGAACAGCAGAATCCAGCCCAAAACCCATCGTTTTTGGACGGGCAGACAACGCATGGCCGGGCTATGCATAGGGAGCTTCCTCTCGTACGCGAGTGATTCTACCGGAAAGGAAGCAACTGACAGCTTCACTGGCTTGATCCCTGTTGGTTTCGACGAGGTGAATGAAACCCGACCGTCGCCCACGATCCCCTTTAAAATCACCTTGACCCTTACCCAACGTCAGACCTTAAAACCTCGATAAGGGGAAATCGTGAACCAGACCTACCTTCCGCACGAGTTCGCAAAACGCGCTGGAGTGACTATCCGCGCCCTGCATCACTACGACCGGCTGGGCCTGCTCAAGCCCAGTGGCCGCACTGCGGCAGGGTACCGGGTGTACTCGGACCGCGACTTCGCGCGCCTGGAGCAGATCGTGGCGTTGAAGTTCATCGGATTCCCTCTATCCCAGATACGGGAGATCCTTCACCGCAAGGATACCGATCTATCCGCGGCGCTTCGCCAGCAACGCGAGATTCTCGCTGAGAAGCGGGACCATCTCGACCGGGCCGTGCAGGCCATCGAACGCGCGGAGAAGATCGTGGCCAGCGGTGGGAAGCCCGATTGGGAGCCATTCCGCAAGGTCATCGAGGTGATTCAGATGCAAACCAGAAAAGACTGGATGAAGAAGTACTACACCGAAGAACAACTCGCGAACCTGCGCCAGCGCTGGTCGCCCGAAGTGCAGGCCGAGTCGCAGCGTGGGTGGGACGCATTGGCGAAAGACACCGAAGCAGCCATCTCGAGCGGAGCCGATCCCGCGGGTGAGGTGGGATTGCAATTGGCTTCACGAAGGCAAGAACTGCTGGCAATGTTTACCGGTGGCGATCCTGGCATGGAACGGAATCTTCAAAAGCTCTATGCCGATAAAGCCAATTGGCCAGCCAACTTCAAGAAGCCGTATAGCGACGCGGTCGACACGTTTCTGCGTCAAGCGGCCGAGGCGCTGGGCAAAGCCACGGCTCATTAACTCAGCGCAACAGAAATTCGAAGGGCGCGGAGTTGACCCGCGCCCTGATCTTTTTCTGCTAATCTTGCCCAGCAACGCGCGTGGCCTCACTCCGGATGCAAGCTGTCAAACATCTTCCAGAGCTTATCCGCAGTGGCGCGATAAATCACCCATCCGCTGCCTGCATCCGAAAACTGACGGAACAGCAATTCTCCGCGGCCATCGCCATCAGCGTCGACCGCGTCAACCAGTTCCATCCGCGGCGTCATGTCGAGGTGATACTTGTCGGTCACTCCCACATAAACTTTATGAAGGTTGTTGTAGATGTCCGGATAGGCCACGAGCACGATCGAATACTGCAAATCGGAATCGACCTCTGAATGTGCCGTGCCCGCGGGCGGAGGCGGCATGTGCGCTTCGGCACTGAGGATCAGAATTGGCTGGTTCGTGGTCCACAAATCGTAGGCTGCCATCTGCACGTTCTCAAGAATCGGGTCTTTCGTTTTTGGGGCTGCTGTGCGCCGCGCAGCCTGCACCCCTGTTGTCTTCGGAACGAGATTTGCCTTCGCCCGAGCACTGACGTACGCGCGAACCTGATCCTTGGCCAGCGCGACCATCTGCTGGCGGCGCTCGCCTTCCTCATCCTTGAGCCACTCGAATGCGAAGGAACGTGGTTGCGGCCCGGTCGCATCGGAAATCGCGGGAACCGACTCTACGATGTTTTTCTCCGCCCCGGCATCCGGAGCCTTCGCCGCATTCACCGGAGAAGCGGCCGACGAAGTGGCGCCGGGCTTGCTGTAGCCGGGGACTTCATCTTCCGGCAGCGGCTCGACGGGCTTGCCGCGCCGAAGTTTCGGCCGGTTGCCCGAGTCGGCTCCGCTGTCTGACGGCGGGGGAGCCGGACGATCGGACTGCTTTGCATCGGTCGGCTTTGTATCGCTCGGCTTGGAACCGCTCGGCGACGCAGGCGGCGCTGAGCCAGATCCAGTTTGACTCTTGCCGGGCTGCGTCGAACCCGACGACGGTGGGTCCGAGGCCGGAGGATCGTGTCTCGTTAGGCGCGGCGGCCCGTCTCCTGAATCGGATGGCGGAGTGGATGCAGGCGTGTTCGAAGATGGTGCGGTGGAGGCTGGCGCGGCTGGCGCTTCCTTCCCTGGATTCTTAGTCAGCCGTGGAGGTTCATCGCTGGTATCGATTCCCACCGGAACCTTGTCCGCCCTCATCGGTGTCTTTTCTTTCTCGGCTCCCGCCGGGGCCCACTTGCCCGTTCCGATCCACGGATTTTGCACATTGACGGCGTTGCTGTGCAGAGCGCTGTTCACTGTGAACAGGCCTAACGAACTGCCTGCCCGCTCCGCCTCGTAGACTGTGCCCGACTCCAATGCCATGGGAATCGGATCGGCCTTGTACGCGGTCGCGTCCCAGAATCTTCCGTTGACCAGAATCGCAATCGGCACCAGGGTCGCCTTGCCATTCGAGGACATCTGAAGCACGGCCACAGCCCGCGGCCCTGACTCTTTTTTCTTCGCCGGCTTCCGCTCGCCGGGAATGATCTGGGGCCGTTCCTCCTGCGCCACTGCGACGAGCGCCGACGACGCCAGGCACACGAGCAGCATAGCCAAGATCCACCCGCCATATACGATCTTGCGGTGTAAAATCTTGACCAGACACGGCTGGTCGGCAGCCGTTTCAGTGCCGTGAGCTGCGCCCCACTTCAATTTTCCCGGAGAAATTCCCATGAATATCAATGATAAGGCTCCTGACTTCACTTTGCAGGACGAGAACGGAAAAGACGTCGCACTCAAGGATCTGCGGGGCAAGACCGTTGTGCTCTACTTTTACCCGCGCGCCGACACTCCCGGCTGAACCATCGAAGCTCGCGGGTTCCGCGACACCTATAAAAAGATGCAGAAGACGGGCGCCGTGCTGCTCGGCGTCTCCCCCGACACCCCGAAAGCGCAGAAAAAGTTTCAGGAAAAGTATGATCTGCCCTTCTCCTTGCTCGCCGATGCCGACAAGACGGTCGCCGAGGCTTTCGGCGTGATGAAAGATAAGAACATGTACGGCAAGAAAGTCCGGGGAGTGGCGCGGACGACATTCATCATCGGCCCCGACGGCAAGATCCAGCATATCTTCGAAAAAGTGAAGCCCGAAGGTCACGCCGAAGAAGTGCTGGACTATTTGAAGGAATCGGCGAAGGGTGTGGCTCAGGAAGCGTGAAGGCGGACGGGGAACTATTCCTGGCTGCCTTTCGTATCGATCAACATGTGGGGACCGCCGCCTCGGCTGTCCCGCCGGGGCGGAAGCCCCGGCCCGCGAGCTTACACTCGTGCGTTCAGGAGGAATACATGCGCGGTCTCATAAGAGTCGTTGGCATTACTGGAGTCCTGCTCATTGTCTGTGGCGGCACTGTTGCGAAGCCCGTGCCTTTTCCTGCCGATGCTCGCGACTCCATCGCAATCGTGTTCAAAGATGGCCACCGCCAAAGCCTCGCCATGGCCGAGATCGCTCGCATCGATCTGAAGGCTCCAGCGGTAATCGTTTATAAAGACGGCCACAAGGAGAAGATTTCTTCCGACATCGAGCGGATTGAATTCGGGCCGTCAGAAGTTGCCATGACCCCTGGACGAAATCACTTCGTCGGAAAGTGGGAAGTGGGGCAGGGCGATAGCGGAGGACATTTCTACATCACTCTTGAGGCTGACGGAGAGGCGAAAAAATCAATCGGTGCGTCCCATGGGACTTGGACTCTGGTCGACGGCGAGGCGCGGATTAGTTGGGACGACGGCTGGCACGACGTAATCTGCAAAGTCGGCACCAAACATGAGAAGCGCGCCTACGAACCCGGCAAGTCCTTGGAGGGCACACCCTCTAACGTCACCGCCGCAGTAAACACGCAGCCGAAACCAATCTAGGCTATTCCAGAAGCTCATGTGGAGACAGCCGCCTAAGCCTGCCTTGAGCGAAGTCGAAGGGGCTCTACAGCGCAAGCGGACAGCTCACGCACCGGGCATTTAAGATTTCTCTTCATGCGCAAGTCCCCAGCGCCATCGGCGGAGATTCGCCCGCTTCATCGAGCGTTCTTCGCGCGCGATCCGCGTCGCGTGGCGCGCGAACTCCTCGGCAAAGTGCTGATACGCAATGTCACGGCCGCTCGCAATGGCCCGCTCACGGCGCGCATTGTCGAAGTCGAAGCCTACCTCGGACAAGAAGACCCGGCCGCACACGCCGCCGCCGGCAACACCGCCCGTACTTCTGTCCTGTTCGGGCCACCGGGCCACGCCTATGTCTACTTCATCTACGGAAACCACTATTGTCTGAACGTCTCCTGCGAGCCTGAAGGCCGCGCCGGATCCGTACTCTTCCGCGCTCTGGAACCGCTGACTGGCCTGGAAGAAATGGCCCAAGCCCGCGGCATGGAACTTCAAGTCCCCAAAGATGTCATCCAACTCACCAATGGTCCGGGAAAACTGTGCGAGGCCTTCGCCATCACGCGCGCTCGCGACAACGGATGCGACCTCACCTCCACCACCGGCAGCCTGTGGATCGGTGACGACGGATACTGCGCTGGCACAGTCACAACGACTCCCCGCATTGGAATCACCAAAGCCGCCGACAAGCCCCTGCGTTACCTGCTCGATGGAAACTCCTTCGTCTCAAGAAAAGTTCGTTCGAAAAAGAGTAGAGTGTGAACCGGCTGGGTGGGATCGGTTTGGTGTGGGACCAGGTCTTAGACCCGGTCGTGGCCTACAAGTCGCCGTCTCCCGCGAACACTTGACACAGGGGTGTACACTTGCCTCCGGGTCGAGTAGGCGAAAATCCACGCCAGTCAAGGCTTTCCGCCCACCAACGAGTCAATAATAATTTTCCGCAACCCCGCTGCGGAGTTAATCATCTTAGGATATTTGGAGCCCGCGTGTCCCGCTTCGCGCGATGTCCGATTCTCGTTGGGATCCTCGCTGTTGCAGCAGCACCTCTGCTCATGGCAGCGGATGGCGCGGTGTCCGGCAGGCTCCCAACTACACCTTACATCCTCGTCGGTTTCGCTGGCGGCTTTGTGCGTCATGACGATCTCCATCATGGCCCGGTGCAACTCGCGGAACGCATTCGACAGGGCCTGCCAAAGAATGCATCGATTCAGGTCTTTGAGAACCGGCACCGGAAAGCAGCTTACAAATCGATCATTGAGCTGCTCGACACGAATCACGACGGCATCTTGAGCGACGCCGAAAAAGCGCAGGCACACATCATTCTTTTCGGCCACAGCTGGGGAGCATCTGCCGTAGTGATGCTGGCGCGCGAATTGGACCGGGCAGGAATTCCAGTGCTGCTCACCGTGCAGGTCGACAGCGTAGCCAAGCCATGGCAGCGCGACAAGGTAATCCCCGAGAATGTAGCGGCAGCCGTCAACTTCTACCAGCCGCACGGGCTGATCCACGGCCGCTCCCAGATCGTCGCCGCTGACGATTCCAAAACGCAAATTCTCGGAAACTACCGCTTCGATTACCAGAAGGACCCTGTGCAGTGCGAGGGCGGCTCGTGGTTCCAACACAAGTTCTCTCCGAACCACCTGCAGAGCCAGTGCGATCCTCGGCTGTGGACACAGGTTGAAGGCCTGGTGCTCCAGCGAATGGAACCACAACCCGCCACGGTCGCCGCAATTCCCTAAGCCGCACTCACCTCACGTTATGAGGGGTTCCGCCTAGTCGACTTCGGCCTCGGAAGCGCCCGAATCTGCCAGTCCTATCATCTGCCAGTCCCAACCAAACTCACCGTCTGCGGACTGCCCCCGCCGTCGTCGCTCACATTGAGTGTAGCGGTGCGCCGGCCCGCGGCGGTCGGCGCAAAAATCACACTGATGGTGCAACTCTGTCCGGGAGTCAGACTGGCGGTACAAGTGGTGGTGCGCGTGAAGTCCGCAGGATCGTTTCCCGTGATGGTGATGGCGGAAAGATTCAAGGGCACAGCCCCGGCGTTCGTGAGCGTGGTGACCTTGGACACGCTGCGGGATCCCACCGCAATGACCCCATAAGACAAGTCGGTTGGACTGAGGGATGCGATAGTGCCTGTTCCCTTCAAACTCATGCGTTGCGGACTATTCGCGGCGTTATCGGTGACGGTAACCATCCCGCTTCGACTCCCAATCACGCTCGGCGTGAAAGTTACGTTGATAGAACATGCCTCACCGCCACCCAGGCTGGTGCCGCAGTTGTTCGTCTGCTGGAAATCGCCACTCGCTTTGATACTGGTGATCGTAAGCGACGAGTTCCCCGTGTTGGTTAACGTAACCAGCTGCGGGACGCTCGTTTTCCCAACAATCTGCAAAGGGAAGAACAAGCCCGATGGAGAGAGCGAGGCGCCCACCGTTGGGCTCGCCTGCAAAAGAACAGAGACACTATTAGGGCCGAGGATATTGCCTGTGATCAGATCAAGCTGTCCATCGTCATTGAAATCCCCAAGGCTCACCGATACGGGCCCGAAACCCACGCCGAAAGGTACCGCCTTCTGAAAAGTGCCGTCGCCGTTGCCCAGAAGCACGACGGCTGTGTTGTCGCTGTCACTCGCCACGACGAGGTCGAGCCAGCCATCTCCATTGATATCGCCGATCGCCAGTCCCGCGGAACTGAAACCCGCCCCGTAGCAGGTCGGGGCGGCGAAAGTTCCATCGCCGTTTCCCGGGAAAATGCACGCCTCGCCTGGGGTCCCCCCCGTCTGGCCCGCGATGGTGACGGCCAAATCAAGCTTTCCATCACCGTTGAAATCGGCTGTCACCATCGACTCCGGCATCAACGAAACCGAATACGTGGTCGGAGCCCCAAAACCTCCCTCGCCGGTTCCCAGCAGGATGGAAATCGTTTGCTTCGAAAGATTGGTAACCGCCAGGTCGAGATGGTTGTCGCCATTGAAGTCGCCGGCAATTACAGTGTCGGCGTCCCCGCCGGCGGCGATGTTCGCGGCAGGTTGAAAAGTGCCATCCCCGTTCCCCTTAAAGAGAGATAGCGACCCCACGCCGTCCGCCGTCACCAAGTCGACGTTGCCATCTCCGTTGAAATCCGCGGCAACCAACCCGCTGGGGCCACCAATCGCGGTCAAATGCGTAGCATGCTGAAATGTCCCATCGCCGTTCCCCAGAAACACGGAAACTCCCGTTGCATTCGCATCCGCAGTGGCCAGGTCCAGTTTGCCATCCCGATTAAAATCCGCAGCAACAATAGCAAAAGGGAAGCTGCCGGTTGTGTAGTCCGTGTTCTTCCGGAACGTTCCATCCCCGTTGCCCAGAAAAATCGAGACTTTATTGTTGTTGGAAGAACTCACAGTGGCGATGTCCATCTTTCCATCGCCATTGAAGTCGGCCACGACTGTAGCCCAGGCACCGCTGCCATTCCCGACCAGATCCGACCGGCTGAATCCCAAGCCGGAATTCGGCGATCCGACCGGAAACAGGATGACGTTCGAAGTCCCTCCGCCCGGACTGGGACTCGTTACCGTTACCGATGCCGTCGCCGCCTTGGCAATATCGGACGCACCAATACTCGCGGTCAGTTGACTCGCAGAGACGAAGTGAGTGGTACGGGCGATGCCGTTCCATTGAATCGTCGAGGATGAGACAAAACCGGCGCCGTTGACGACCAGAGTGAATCCTGCCCCACCCGGTGACGCGCTCGCGGGAACCAACGGTTGGGTGATGAGTGGCACCGGGTTATTGGACTGAGCCCCTAGATTGTTGCTCAGCAGCATCACGGCGAAGCAAAACGAGCACGCATACCGAAGAAAGCGTCTGGCCATCTGAAGAATCTCCTGGTCGGGAGAAGGTCCCGGCTCGACCAGTCTCGGAGTCTGGCCGTTGCCCTCAACTCGCGTCAAGATGAAGAAACCTGCACAGTACTTTCGAGGCCGCAGGGCATTGTTTCGCCCTCTCCTGCTCATGCAAATTCCTTCACCTTGACAAGCCTTGAATCTCGAACCAAGATGCTACCTCTCCTCTGTGTGGAGAGGCCTGTCGCGCGATGGTGCGGCGAGGCGCCTCCGATTGATGGGATATCGCTATGGGTTACCGCGCAAAGGATTCCCGATGAAGGTCACCTCTGATTCCCGACGGCATCGCCTCTGCGTGATAGCCCTGATTCTCATCGGACTTGCAGCCACTCCCGCCTTCGGTGACGACCCCTCCGCGGAGAGCGAACCGACTCCATTGCAGTCGGGGAGGGTTACCGTACTCGGCCCTGTGACATGCCCCTTCGGCGCAACCGATGGAGCTACCTGCACCTCTGTCAGCGTGTCTTGCCCGAAAGTTCCCGATCTCACCGCGACCTTGAGCGAAGCGACTCCCACCGGAACTCCCATCGGAACCGTCATCCTCGCCAACGGCGGCGGTGGCACAACCTTCTTCAACGCTGGATTTGCCAACACATATCTCAACGACGGGTTCCGGGTGGTACAGCTCCTCTGGACTTCCGACTGGGAAGATACCGGTGGCGTCGGCGTAAAAAGCGCTGCCTGTCGGCCCGCCACTATCTTCCGATATGCGTTCTACACCGTGCATAACGCAGATCGCGGCACCGGTTTTTGCGCGCAAGGCACGAGCGGCGGCGGCGCATCCATCGCTTATTCGCTAGCACAATATGGAATGTCGAACTATTTCGATTACGTGATGATCAGCGGCGGCCCCGGCGTTACTCGTATGGATTACGGCTGCGACAAGTCACTGTACACCGGTCCAACTCTCAACCTCTGCCCGCTGCTTACCAACGCACCCTACGCCTACACCGGAGGGAAGCAAGTGAATGGCTGGGAAAACACGACCACGTGCGACGCCAAGACGCCGCTGCAATCCGATATCAACAAATGGGCCGCGGATTCGGTCATCACGACCAGCGGCAATTACACGTATCCAAAAACTGGCATGAGCTGGTACTTCTGCGTCACTCCTCCTGCGAACGACAGCAACGGCCAGGGCAAGTTCCTGATCGACCAAGTGCACCCGAAGAACGTTCCGGACGTGAGCTGCTACTCCGGCATGTGTACAAGTGAGTCCGTGTGGCAGGACAAGAACGCGTTCAACGCGATGGCCGCCGAGATGCTCTTACAGTGTGTTCCAAACCATCAGTGATGATTATTGGTTGATCCATTCAGGCGGAGACCTTGGGGGCCACCAACGGCCAGGGCCCCGATCTCCTCTGCTCCAGCCTCAAGCTAAGGCAAAGTCACCGTCTCACCCGAGAGTAGATTGGTGCATTGTGACGTGGGAACGCCCGAGAGATTCGCGCTCCCGGTAATCATCGAATTTGGATCGCAGAACAGATCCACGCTGTTTCCCCCGACCAGCGTGAGAGTAGTGCCCGCACTCACGTCAATGCTTGACAGATTGGTCGCCACCAGGCCGCCGTGACTGCCTCCCGTAACCTTGGCACCGTTCAAGGTCGCGTGCGAGTTATCGAGAACCATCACTCCCTGTCCGTTGCTACTTGTGATCGTTAGGAATCCATTGGCCGCAGTCATCGACGAATCATCAGTGAGCAGCACTCCGCCCGTCGTGCCGCCCCATGTTTGTCCGGGCTTGTTGATGAGCAGTTTTGCCCCCGATACGTTGAGCGATCCGCTCCCGTCAACCGTCACCCCGTTGTAGCTTGTTCCCGCAGAATTGTTGATCACCACATCCGTCGACCCACTCGTCTGATAGTAGGAAGTGAAGGTAAGCACGTCGATGATGGAGCCAGCATACGCATCGATTCCCACCTGCATATTATTGATGGTGGTGCCGTACATCGTGATATGGGACGCTCCGACAAACAGGCCAACGTGCCACAACGCGCCAGTCGTGTTCTGAAACAGGCTGCGCTCAAGGTGTACGTCTGACAAGTCGTATACGCCGAGCGTAGTGAATCCAGGATCCTGCGCCGTAACATACGCGATGGATACCTGGCTTTGCTCAAAAATTGAGATTCCGGAGCTGCCGCCCGTGATATTCAAGTGCCGCAACCGGATGTCGGTGCTGCCATGACCGACTGCGATCGCCGAAGCGCCCGTCGTGCTCGCCTGGAGGCTGAACCCATCGACGGTAACGCTGCGCGAAGAGCCAATGAACAGGAAGCCTAGCTGATTAGTCCCTGTGGAGGGCTCTACCAGTGTCGCCCCGGACAGGCCCTGCAATGTGAGGCTTTCGAAGCCGATGACCTGAATGTATTCGGTGCACGTTCCGCTCACCGTGACGGTGTTAGGCGTTTGCCTGTTTAACTTCGCGAGTGCGGCGCTGATCGACTGACCTTGGTTGCAGTCCACTGTGGTTGCCGGGGTCGGTGTCTCTGCCACGGCGACGCAAGCTGCTAAAACCAGCGGAACGAGAATTCCCCAGTTCGTAACTTTCATAGAATCTCCTCTCCAACTTTCGGGTGCGGACAGTACCCAATGTGACTACGAGACGACTAACGTCAAAATCGCGAGATGAGGCCGAAGCACTGCCAACCAATGACAACAATAGGAAGTCTGATTCTGCCGGGGACCGGTGGGAGGAAGGAATAAGGGACCGTCCCGGGCTCGGGTGACGATATTACTCACGGGACATTCCCTTGTCAAATGGGAAGCCTGCACTGAAAAGCCCTGCAAATGGGCTCATTAGGACCCGCGAACCAAGGCTCCTCCCGCCTCAACAGCTTCCACAACAATCCGGCAGTTTTGACAGTTCCCGCGTGCCTCGTCTCTTCCCCATGATGGACGAGGGAGAAGCAACCGGGATATGCGCCACGAGAAGGGACCAATGACACCCGAAGTCAGCGACAACTACGAGTTTGCTCAACGGATTGGAAGATGGACTGCACGGATTCAGCGGCGGACAGCTCAGCTTGAGCAACTGCCGCCCAATAGGACTATCAGTGCGGTCGAGCAGAAGCGTCCGGATCCAAACGGCGAAGGACCCGCATGCTAGACGAAGAAAAGCGGGAAATAAAGGTCGAACGGAAAGAAGAGAAGGAATTTCAGCAAGAGCTGAAACTGGCCGATCGCCTTGCGATCGAACGGACCATTCTCGCAGCACACCGAACCATGCTGGCCGCGGTTCGGACGTCCATGTCATTTATCGGCTTTGGATTCACGATATTCAATATCCTGAAGTATCTGCAAGACCATGCTTCCATGAAACTCATGCGGCCCCATTCCCCAAGGAATATCGGCGGTTTCATGGTGGCGGTGGGGACGATTCCCTTACTTGTCATGATCCTTCAATATTTCCGAACTCTAAAGCGGATGGGCAGGAAAGAGAGCATTGTCAGCAATCCCAATTTCCAGATGGCGGTTGCAGTTTTTTCTCTTGGGGTCGTTCTCCTGTTCACTCTCATCGGCGATATCCTTCTGCTGTGAAGCGCGTCTGCACGGGTTCGTTATCTCCCGATCAGCAGATTGTCGATCAGCCGCGTGCTCCCCACATACGCCGCCACCGCTACGAGCGCCCCATTGGAAATATCAACAATAGAATCCAGTGTGTCCGGATCCACGATCTCAAAGTAATCGAGGCGCACCGAGTTTTCGAGAGCAATCTCCTCGCGCCCCGCAGCCGCGAGTTTTGCCGCGTCGCGCTCTCCCGCGCCCGCCAATTGCTTCACCAGCATCAGCGCACGGTGCAACACCAGAGCCTGCTTCCGCTGTTGCGGATCGAGATAGACGTTTCGCGAACTCATCGCCAGTCCATCCGACTCTCGCACGATCGGGCAAACCACAATCTCGACGGAAAGATTCAAATCGCGCACCATACGCCGGATAATGGCGACCTGGGCCGCATCTTTCTGTCCGAAGAACGCCGCATCTGGTTCCACAATATGAAATAACTTCACCACCACCGTGGTGACCCCGCGAAAGTGCCCTGGCCGAGACCCTCCATCGAGCTTTTCACTCAGCCCCTCCACGGTCACCCAAGTCACTGCTCCCGCCGGATACATTTCTTCTACCGACGGCGCGAACAGCAGTTCCACGCCTTCGCGCTCCAACATTTCGCGGTCGCGCTCAAACGATCGCGGATACTTCGCAAGGTCTTCATTGGGTCCGAACTGGGTCGGATTGATGAAGATGGACGCCGCCACCACGTCGGAAGCTACGCGAGCGGCCCGCACCAGCGACAGATGCCCCTCGTGCAGCGCTCCCATGGTTGGAACGAATCCCAGCCGCTTACCCGCGTGCCGAACCGCGCGAGACGCATTTCGCATTTCGAGGATGGTCGTACAGATTTTCACGGATGGATCAGTCGAGTCGTATAAAACTTCACGCCGAGGGCACCCACTTGATGGCTATGTGCGCTCCCTCCAGCATTCCGCCCACAATCCCTTTGTTCCGGCGGATTTCAACTCTTTCCTGCTCAGGGGCCTTGGTATTCTCCGCCGCTGCCACCACCCTTCCATAGGGCCAGTTCGAAGCGGGCAAGGCGGCCAGAGCCGGAAGCAACTCCGCCGGCTTGAGGATGATTTCCGCGTTATCGGCCGCATCGAGCAAAGCCACTCCATCGCGACGGACAATCAGATATGGATTGCGCCAGGTTTTCATGTCGTGAATGCGATCGAGCAGTGCGGGATCTGCCGCCGGAATCGCCTGCAGTACAGACTCAGGGCTCGGTGCTTTCGCCGCATCGTGACGGTCGGAACATGCAGTCAGGGAGATCCCCAGCACCAGAATCGCCGACACCCTGCTGCAAAAAGATTTGCCGATCACGGGGCCGAAGCTACCTCGCCATCACAGGGGCGTCATTTTTCGCAGCCCACACCAGAGCCACGATCCATCCAATTACGCTCCACCCCAGGAAAAGGTTGAGCAGGAAGATCGCGAGCAGATCGCGCTTGCTGCGCGCCAAAGCAATAATCGACGGCAAAAAATACATCAGGAACGGCAAGCCGAAAAACGGGAAGAAAAAATGTGCAAGCAGCATGGAATCCCTCCCTCCGAATAGCCTAGCACCATCGGATGCAATACGGCATCGTCGCGGCTGGGCGGGGCCGCGCCTCTCTAAGGATACGGAGTCAACACCGTCTTTGTTCCGCCCACTCTAGCCGCATAAATCCGTGGCCAAGAAGTTGTGGCTAGCGTCGCATCGCTCGCTTCCGCTCCAACACGGCATCCAGCCCCGCTCCCGTCTCTTTCGGCAGATGATACGACTCTTCGTCCGCCGGATACTGGTGCGACCGCACGTCCGCTCGAAAAGCCTGCACCGCATTCGTAATTAAAGCCGCCGCATCGCCGTAGCGCCGCACAAACTTAGCCGGAGGCCCAAACGTCAGATTCAGAATGTCGTGGAACACCAGCACCTGCCCGTCACATTCCGGGCCCGCGCCAATTCCAATCGTCGGCGTGCTGACTTCCGCCGTAATCATGGCCGCCACTTCCCGCGGAATCCCCTCCAGGTAAAGACACGCCACGCCGGCGCGATCGAGAGCCACCGCATCGCGCATAAGTTGCTCGATCCCCGCCAGGCTCTTACCTTGGACCTTGTAGCCGCCCATCACATTGACCGACTGGGGCGTCAACCCAATATGCCCGGCGACTGGGATCTCGGCGTCAATAATTTGCCGGATCAAATCAGCGCGCTTTTCGCCGCCTTCAATCTTTACGACCTCGGCGCCCCCTTCTTTCACAAAGCGGGCGGCGTTGCTAACGGCGGTCTTGGAGTCAATCTGATAAGACCCGTACGGCATGTCAGCCACCAGCAGCGCGTTTTTCACGCCCCGCCGTACGGCCTTAACGTGATGCAGCATCTCGTCCATCGTGACCGAGAGCGTGTTTTCGTAGCCCAGCATGGTTTGCGCCAGCGAATCGCCCACCAGCACCATGTCGATGCCAGCCTCGTCCACCAGACGAGCGGACGCATAGTCGTAGGCGGTAAGGCAAGTGATGGGATCGTGGCGGAGCTTCTGTTCCCGCAGGGACGCGGTAGTGATCTTATGGCCGGAACCGTCGAAAAGACGACCGCCAATAGGGGTGATACTCATGATGTCCTCCAGTGCCCCTCCGCCGTGGCGGATAGAGCCTGTGCATGCATCGTGGCGTCGACAGCTTGGATGACGCTGCAGTTATTGTAGCCGGGCCACCCGAAAGACGCTAGGGTTTTACCCGCTAGCCTCGGCGCCCGCAATGCCATGCAAAATGGCACATTGCTTTCAAAGGGTTAGGAGCTTGACCAAAATAAACAGAATGTCAGCTCGCACGTTGAATCGTACGGCAAACGACCAACGACCATCAACCAGCGACGGTTCTACGCCCCAACCGCGTCCTGCCCGCCCAGCGGCAGGAAATACTGCGTCCCCTTGATCGGCTCGGTCACCTTCCGCAGCAGCTCCTGCAAGTCTTCATTGCGATCGACGAAATCAATCTCCGACGTATTCACGATCAGCAAATCCGACGACGTGTAGTGAAAAAAAAAGTGCTCGTACGCCTTGACTACTTCTTCGAGATATTCGTCGCTCACCGCCCGCTCGCCCGGGGCATTCTTTTTCTTTAGCCGTTTCTTCAGCACTTCGGGCGTCGCCTGCAGATAAATCACCAGGTCGGGCGTGGGCAACTGCTCCCGGAAATGGTTGTAGTACCGGTTATAAGTATCGAGTTCGTGATCGGTCAGGTTGAGGCAAGCGAACAGTTTGTCTTTTTCGAAGATGAAATCCGAAACCACAACCTTCTGCGACCGCGCACCGAGATCAAGCGCTTGCAGTTGCTCGAAGCGCCGCACCAGAAACGTGAACTGCGCCTGAAACGCCGCGCCCCGCTCGCCTTCGTAAAATGAATCCAGAAACGGATTCGCGTCCGGCTCCATCACCCGCTGCGCGTTCAACCGCTCCGCCAGAATGCGCGCCAGCGTGCTCTTGCCGACGCGGATGGGCCCTTCCACAGCAATGTACCGGGGCAGTTCGAAAAGATTGGCCATGTTTTCGTAGGACGAGTTCGTGCGATCGTTCGGAATTCAGAGGATATCTCGGATGCGGCCCAGTGGCAATTGCGGGATGAGTTAACAGTACAAAAGCGATTTCAGATTGGAGATTCGAGATTTCAGATATCAGATTGCTGACTGGAACAGAGCCGCCAGCGCGGATACTCTCGCTTCCGAAATCTGAAATCTCCAATCTGAAATCTGCAATCCTTTAGAATCCTCCCATGCTCGGAACCATGCTCGCCGCCACAGCCGCCACTACCGCCGCGGTTGCCGCTGGTTACCAGTCCATGGCGCCCACCGGACAGTGGTACGGCCGCACCTTCACGAGCCTCCCGCCCGGGACGAAACTGCTCGCGCTCACCTACGACGACGGCCCCAACGATCCCCACACCCTGCGCCTTTTGGAGGTTCTCGCGAAACACCAGGTGCATGCAACTTTTTTTCTGATCGGACGCTACGTTCAGCAACGCCCTGACGTCGCCCGCGAGATCGTGAATGCAGGCCACGTCGTCGGCAACCACACCTTCACGCATCCGCTGCTGACCTTCAAGAGCGCGGCTGAAGTTCGCAGAGAACTGTCCGCTTGCCGTTCTGCGTTGCACGATGCCGTCGGAGAACACTTCCAATCTCTTCCGTCCCCCGTTCGGCGGACGCCGCCCTGCAGTCCTTCGCGTCGTTCGCGAAATGGGCCTCGAGCCTGTGATGTGGAATGTAACCGGCTATGACTGGAACGCGCCTCCATCCGCCGTGATCGAACAAAAAGTCACAAAACAGATTCGCGGCGGAGATGTCGTTCTCTTACATGACGGCGGCCACAAACAGATGGGCGCCGACCGCTCCCAAACAGTACAAGCCACAGATCGCCTGATTACGAAATACAAGTCGGAGGGTTACGAATTCGCAACTATCCTACAGATGATGAATGCGATTGTGGAGTGAAAGCGCTGGTGTGGGCTGGGTCTTTGACCCGACCCGACACAAGAAAAATCCTACCCTCGCATCGGCACAAACGCTTGCTTCGCCGCCGCCATCGTCCGCTGCACATCTTCCTCTGTGTGTGCCGCCCCCAGAAAGGCCGCCTCATACTGCGAGGGCGGCAAGTACACGCCGCTGTCCAGCATGCTGCGGAAGAATTTCCCGAACGCCTCGGTGTTCGACTTCGACGCCGAATCCCAATCCGTCACCGGCCCCTGATTGAAGAACCAGGTAAACATCGATCCCACGCGATTGTGGCACAGCGGAACTCCAGCGTCCTTGGCCGCCGCGGCAACCCCCTCGACCAGTTCTCCGCTCAGTTTCTCCAGCCGCGGATAGATCTCGCCCTTGCGATCGCGCAACTGTTTCAACATCGCACATCCCGCGGCCATCGCCAGCGGATTCCCCGAAAGCGTTCCCGCCTGATACATCGGCCCCAGCGGCGCTACCAGATCCATGATCTCCTTCGACCCGCCGTACGCGCCCACCGGCAGTCCTCCGCCAATGATCTTTCCCATCGTCGTCAGGTCTGGACGAATGTTGTACAACTCCTGCGCTCCGCCAAACGACACGCGAAATCCCGTCATCACTTCATCAAAAATCAGCACGGACCGTTCGCGCTCGGTCAGCATGCGCAGGCCCACCAGATAATCGTCCGCCGCGGGAACGCATCCCATGTTCCCCACCACCGGCTCGACGATCACGCACGCAATCTGGTGCTTGAATTTTTGAAACGCGTGCTCGACCACCGACAGATTGTTGAACGGCAGCGCCAGCGTGAACATCGTGAATTCCTCGGGCACGCCCGCCGATCCCGGAATTCCCAGCGTCGCCACGCCCGAACCCGCCTTCACCAGCAGCGCGTCCGCGTGCCCGTGATAGCAGCCTTCAAACTTCACAATGTATTTGCGTTTTGTATAAGCCCGCGCCAGCCGGATCGCCGACATCGTCGCTTCCGTCCCCGAACTGACGAAGCGCACCTTCTGCATCGACGGAAACGCGCCCAGCACCAACTCCGCCAGATCCGCCTCCGACGGCGTCGAAGCTCCAAAGCTGGTTCCGTTGCAGGCCGCGCCCACAATCGCGTCCAGCACGTTCGGCTCGGCGTGCCCCAGAATCAGCGGTCCCCACGATCCGATGTAGTCGATGTATTCGTTTTCGTCGGCGTCCCAGATGTGCGAGCCCTTGCCGCGCACGATGAACGGCGGATCTCCTCCCACCGATCGAAACGCCCGCACCGGAGAATTCACGCCTCCGGGAATCATGCTCTCGGCCCGCTGTTGCAGGCGCCGTGATTGTTCTGTTTTGCGCAAAGTTGTGGACGGCATCGAATCCTCTCGACTAGGAGAAAAATGATGTCAACAGATCGAACAAAATCAACCGATTACTATAGCAGCGACCGCCCGCCCGAATTCATCAGATATTCATCCTTCTGCAATCCCTTTGCAACATCCCAACGGTACCTTAGGGTCATCAAGTTACCCTTCTAACCGGGAGGGTTTGAGGGACAGTCTCGGGGGCTCCGGACTGTCCTTTTTACTTCTTGCGCGAACCACGCCGAATGAGTGCTCGAACAGTCGATGGGGCCGGTGATTGTGAGGGGACGGTTCTGATCGTGTGGGGCTGAGTCTCCGACCCGCTGCGGCGCGCCAGCGCAGCTGGTTTCCCGTCCATCTGTGCATCCACGCATTAACCACAATTAACCCCCCATCGTATAATCACCCTCAATGATCACCGTCTCCAAAGAGGACTACCTCAAGTCGATCCTCGAAGCAGAGAGCGAGGGCGAAGCAGTCATCTCCGCGCGCCTTGCGGACCTGTTGAAGGTCTCTCCGCCCGCGGTCACCATGGCCCTCCGCCGCCTGAAGAAAGATGGCTTGGTGAGCGTCGAGACCAGCGGCGAAGTCCGCCTCACCGCCGCCGGACGCAAGATCGCCCGCAAGCTGACCCTGCGCCATCACCTGATCGAACGCATGCTCTCCGAACTCTTCGGGATGGAATGGTGGAAGGTCCACGACGAGGCCGAGCGCCTCGAACACGCCGTCTCTCCCGACTTCGAAGCGAAACTGCTGGCGAAGTTAGGTTCGGGCGGCGCGTGCCCACACGGCAATCTGAGCGAACTCGAGGGCCCCGCCAGCCGCCGCCGCCGCGGCCTCGTCCTGCTCGCCGACGCCGAACTCGACAACACCTACACCGTCAGTGGAATCTACGAACGCGACCGCCGGACTCCTGGAATTCCTCGAGCACCGCGGTGTTCGCCCCGGAGCCAAGTTACGTCTGCTGGAGCGGAACTACGATCAGACTCTCACGCTCTCCACTCCCGCCGGAACCGTCTCGCTGGGCCCCGCAGCGTCCGAACGAGTCTGGCTCTCTCCAGCCGCCCGCCCCAAGCACTAAGCGCTGTTGTCCTCCTTCCTCAGTGTCCTCTGTGGTTGATTTGTCGGCCTCGCCACCGGCCAGGGAAAAACTAGGGAGTATCCACTTTGAGGACGGATCTTAACCCAGCCCGCACCCCTGTCATAATCAGCCATGCTTTCGACCGTCCTGCAGGACGTGACTTTCGCCGTGCGCCAGTTCCGTCGCAGTCCAGGATTCGCGGTGACTGCGATCCTCACACTGGCGCTTGGGGTTGGAGCAACGACTGCCATCTTCAGTCTGGTAGACGGCGTTCTCCTTCGACCGCTGCCGTTTCCTCACGCGGATCGGTTGGTCGCGATCGATACTTTGGAGTTCCCGCCCGGAGTCGCTGCCACCAATGTCGCCGCCGCGAACCAGCTTGGCAGTTCCTATCCCAACTTTTTTGACTGGCAGGCGCGAAAGCCACACCTTCGAGTCGCTCGCTTCTTACGACGTCATTGACCGACTCTTCAGTAGGGCGAACGGGGAAGGCGCTCGAGTGCTGGAAGGTGGCCGCGTCTCCGCAAATCTGTTTTCACTGCTCGGCGTAGCTCCCGCGCTCGGCCGCGCCTTCACCGCTGAAGAGGAACAACCAGGTCACCGCGTCGCCATTCTCAGCCACGAACTCTGGGTCTCGGACTTTGCTTCGTCGCCCAACGCGCTTGGTCAAACGGTGAAGATCAGCGATGAACCGTACACCATCGTCGGAGTCATGCCCGCGAGTTTCCACTACCCCATCGCCCAGCCATCCTTTTTCTGGTCGACTTACGCAATCGACGCCGAAGGTCATGCTCCGGTCACTTCGTTTCGCGACGACGAACGCCTCTCCATTGTCGGGCGCCTCAAGCCGGGCAACAGCATCAAGCAAGCCCTCGCCGATCTGAACACAATCCAGCTTGGACTAGCACAGAGGTATTCCGAGGATCGCTACCGCCTCGGCGTGACAATCAATCCATTGTTGGACGAAGCAGTCTCCGATATCCGTCCCGCGCTGTCGCTTTTGCTCGCTACGGTTGGAGTCGTCCTCCTCATCGCCTGCGCCAACGTTGCCGGGCTTCTCCTCGCCCGCGCCAACGGGCGCCGTCCAGAAGTGGCTCTGCGCACGGCTCTCGGTGCGAGCCGAATTCGCGTCGTGCGTCAACTATTGATCGAAGCGCTGCTCCTTGCGCTCGCCGGCGGCGCCGCCGGCATCCTCGCATCTTTCGCACTCCTGCGCGCCGGACTTCATCTGGTTCCAAGCGATCTGCCCCGACTGTACAACATTGCCATCGATGCCCGAGTTCTAGCGTTTGCCGTTGTGGTCTCGGCAGGAACGGCCTTAGTCTTCGGCTTGGTCCCGGCGTGGAGGATATCGCAGCTGGACCCCGCCCATGCTTTGCGGGAAGGCGGGTTCAACGCAACCTCCGGCCGGCACCGCAATCGCCTGCAACACGCGCTCGTGGTTTCGCAAACCGCTCTCGGCTTTGCTTTGCTCATCGGATCCGGCCTGCTTATCCGGAGCGTGCTCAACGTTCTTCACATAGACTCCGGCTTCGACACGACACATACCGTCTACTTCGATATCGCGTTGACCAATAAGCTCTATCCCGTCCCGGCCAAGTTCCATTTCATCGACAAACTTCTCCCCGAGATCGCAGCACTTCCCGGGGTAGAGAGGGTAAGTGCCGGACATCCTTTGCCTATCCTCTGGGGTCCCGGCACGTTCACCAACTTCACGATTGCAACTCATCTGAACTCGCCCGATCATCTTCCGGGCGCTGGGGCTGCCGTCACGATGCCCGGCTACTTTGAAACCCTATCGATTCCTCTTCTCCGCGGCCGGACTTTCGCGCCCCGTGACAACGATCCGAAAACCACGCCAGTCGCGGTGATCAACCAGTCCTTCGCAAGGAAATATTTCCCGAATGAAGATCCGCTCGGCCAGTACTTCACCCCGAAGTTTGAACATTCGGACGAACCGGTCATCGCGCGGCAGATCATCGGAGTCGTTGGCGATACCAGAGTCGAAGACCTACAGGAGCCCTATCAGCCGCAGTTTTTTATGCCGTATGGACAGGACCCGAGCCATCAGCGCACGATTGTCGTGATGAAGGTTGCAGGAGATCCCGCAGCCTACGAGAACGCAGTTCGCAAAATCGTTGCCACCATGACCGACGCTCCGGTTTTCAACTACCGTACGTTCGCGGACAGCATCACGGTTCAGGCGGCGCAGCCGCGCTTCGAAGCTGTTTCTGGTCTCGGGCTTCGCCGCCATCGCGCTTCTGCTGTCTGCTCTCGGACTCTATGCCGTCCTCTCGTACATCGTCGCAGAGAGAACCCGCGAGCTTGGCCTCAGAATCGCGCTAGGTGCCTCGCGCTCCGAGATTTTGCGTCTCGTTCTGCGGCGTGCCATGATCCTCGCATCTCTTGGGATCGGGATCGGGATGCTCACATCCGTTTTCGCCGGCAGGCTCATCGCAGACATACTGTTTAATGTCGCGCCCCTGGACCGATCCGTCTTCGCGCATCGTAACGGTCGTCCTGATCTTCGTTTCGATCATCGCCGCGCTCGCTCCCGCTCTGCGAGCCGCCAATGTCGATCCCATGCGGACGCTCCGGGAGCAATAGCAAAGTGGAGGCTTGACGGCGGGGAGCTAGCCGTCCAGAGGGGGCAGCTATTTTTTGAGCTCGCTGGTCCAGTTCGAAACCAGCACGATCGGCGTCGGAGCGTCGAGTGGCAGCGAAGTCGTCAGGATCTTCTGCCCATCCGGACTCAAGTCAAATGGCGTTCCCAATGGCGATGTGTAGGTCAGCGAAAACATCGGCCGCAGTGGCGTGATCTCAAACTCCGGGTTCTTCCTGTTCACCGTCGCCGCGTGGAACTGTAGATCGGTTGCGACGAACCAGATTTCATTCCCGTCGGCACTCCACGATGGGAACGTTCCTCCGTTCTGCGAAACCTGCCATCGTCCTTGTCCGCTCGGATAGTGAGTTACATACACTTCTTCGCGCCCCGATTCTGTGGAACTGTATGCCAGCCACTTTCCGTCCGGCGACAGACGTTCCTGAACAATCCGTGCCGGCGGCGCAGGCGGCGGCATCACCACCGACGATTTCCCGTTCTCCAGCGAGATTGTCCAGATTCCAATTTCACTCGGACCCTTCTGCGACGTGTACACCAGCGACTTTCCGTCGGGCGTGAACTGCGGTGAAAGCAGCGTCGCCGGATCGTTCGGCGTTGGGATCGTCTCTTCCTGCCCACCTCCACTCGCCAACCGGATCCGGATCGTGCTTCCCGATACCACCGTCGCTCCGTTCTGCCTCACATATACGACCCGTTGCCCGTCAGCCGACCACGAAGGCTGCAGGTGCGTGCCGCCGCCAAATGTCAGCCGCGTCTTCGATCCGCTCGACCACGTCCAGAATCCATATGTCCGCCTGCGGATCGCCCAGCGCGACCGCCAGCCGCTTTCCATCCGGCGAAAGCCGTCCTGCCCCTTTGTAGAAGCCGCGGTCCCCAACCTTTCCCAGTGTGTTTCCCTTCCGGTCCAGCCACAACAGGTCGAGGCCCAGAGTCTTTGCTCCCGGCTCGTAGATCAGGATTCCGTTCTGGCTCGCCGAAAAACTTGTGTGCCACGTGCCCGCGTCGTATTCCACGAAATTCGCCACCAGCACCGGATCTCCGGACACTTTTCCATGTCTCCGGATCGAACTTCTGCGCCAGAAGTTGGGTCTGCATGTGATACACCAGATAGCCCGACGCATACACGGCCTGCGAATCAGAGTCCAGAACATGCCGGTAGCTTCCGTCCGCCAGCGATCCGTAATACACGCCCTGCTCCGTATCTCCCGAATGGCTCGCCGCGAAAAATAAAAAATGTTTCCCGTCGGGAAGAAACTGCGGCCACCGGTGCGTCGTCTGCTTGCTGTTCGCGAACTTCGTGACCCGCGCCGGTGTACCGCCTCCCGCGCCGATCGAAAAAAGCGTGTCGCGGTAATCCGCCTCGAACAAAATAACGTTGTCCCGGCTCCACGCTCCTCCGCGTGGATTCGAGGCCTCCGCCAGCACCGTCACCGGACCGCCCACCGCCTGGACCTTCTTTAGGTGCGCGTCGCCAAAAAAGCCGAGCCATTTTCCGTCCGCCGACCAGAACGGAAACGAAGCGCCCTCGGTCCCCTCCAACTTCCGGGCCGTCAGTTCTCCCAGGGTTTGCACCCAAATCGCGCTGCGCTCCTTCGGCGACCGCGCGCAGAACGCCACCGCCGTTCCCTCTTCGTTGATCACCGGCGGCCCCGAGAAGTCCCCGGTGAAGTCGAAATTCGTTTGCTCCGGCGGAGGCAGAAACAACCGCAACGTTCGTGCGGGCTCGTGTCCTCGCAGCAGTGACCACGCGAGCGCCGCCAGCAGAAGCGCAGCTACCGCAGCCCAGATTGCGTGTTCGCGCCACCGAGCGCCTCGCTTGAATCGGCGGCGCCGCGCGCCACGCCGGACCCTCCGCTCGCAATCCAGCGCAACTCGCTGCCCAATGTCCGCTGGCACTCTGCCAGCGCGCTTCCGGATCCTTCGCCAGGCATCCCTGCACCACGTGATCGAGCGCCGTCGGCGACATCGGCTGCACGGAAGAAATCGGAGCCGGATCGCGCTCCAGCACCGCTGCCATCGCGCTCGCCGCGGTCTTGCCCTCGAATGCCCGCTTTGCCGTCGCCATTTCGTAAAGCACCGCGCCCAGCGCAAAAATATCCGAGCGCGCGTCGGCCTCTTTTCCTTCGACTTGCTCCGGCGCCATGTACTGGAACGTCCCCATCACCGTGCCTTGCGCTGTTAGCGGATGGCTGCCCATCGGCGTCGTCATCGTGACCGTGAGTCCCGACGTCGCGTCTGCGTGCGCCACCAGAGCCTTCGCCAGGCCAAAGTCCATCAGCTTCGCGCCCGTCTTGGTCAGCATGATGTTGCCGGGTTTCAGGTCGCGGTGCGTTACCCCGCTGCGATGCGCTTTCTCGAGTGCTTCGCAGATTTCGATTCCGTACTTCAAAACCTGCGCCATCGGGAGCGGTCCCTTGCGCAATCGATCTGCCAGCGTTTCGCCTTCCAGATATTCCATCACCAGGTAATCGACGCCATCCTGGCGGCCAACATCGTGCAGAGTGCAGATGTTGGGATGGTTCAACGACGAAATGGTGCGCGCTTCCCGCTCGAAGCGTTGCTTGGCCTCGGGGTTCTCGGAAAGATGAGAAGGAAGAATCTTGATGGCGACCGTGCGGTCGAGCCGCGTGTCCCGCGCCCGATACACCTCGCCCATACCGCCCGCTCCCAGCGGCGATTGAATCTCGTACGGACCAAGTCTCGTGCCAGAGTTAAGCCCCATGGGTAGGCGCAATTATATGCCCTCGATACCGACCCTGAACCAGAACCCGATTCTGAGCCGGGCCAAGAACTAAGGAGGTTGCAATTGCATCAACTCCCGATCCTATCGCGGCCAACACTTGTTGATCAAAAATGCTGGGTGATACTTCATTTCCTTAGTGGTTCATGTTCTTCCGTCCCAGCCCAAACGGATACCTTATCCAAAAATAGTTAACTATAGTTTATGTTCTGCTATATACTTAAGCTAACAACTCTGGCGCATCGCGCCACCGGGCCCTCTTTGAATCCGTTTTAGATTGAAGAATGGACGATCCGAAGCCAGCATCGAAGCCGCGCAGGGAAAGGCCTTTCGACGACTCGGCGGTCACGCGCACTGCTGGCGATGGCGGTCATGTCTCGCTGGAAGGCGTCCACAGCACCATCGCCGTCCCCCACCACGAAGCAGGATTCTGGGAGCAGTGGCGCGCTTTCGTGGGGCCGGCGATTCTCGTCAGCGTTGGTTACATGGACCCCGGCAACTGGGGGACAGATCTACAGGGCGGCGCTCAGTTCAAGTACGGACTGCTATGGGTCGTGGGACTGGCCAGCCTCATGGCCATTTTCATGCAGGTCATTTCCGCCAGATTGGGTGTTGTGACCGGCAAGGATCTCGCTCAGTGCTGCCGCGACTGGTATCCCGCGTGGACCCGCTGGCCCAATTGGCTGATGAGTGAACTCGCGATCGGCGCCTGCGATTTGGCAGAGGTGCTCGGCAGTGCCGTCGCTCTCAATCTGATGTTTCACATCCCCATGCTTTGGGCCGTCATCATCACCGGCCTCGACGTGCTGCTGCTCCTGGCCCTGCAAAGCTTCGGCATGCGCGCCATCGAAGCAGTGGTTTTGGTGCTGATCGCGACCATCGCTGTCTGTTATTTCATCGAAATTTTTGTTCTCCCCCAGACCCAGCCCAGCTTTCTGGAGATGGGACGGGCCCTCGTCACCCCGCATTTTCGGCAAGCCGGCATGTTGTATATCGCCATCGGCATCATCGGCGCCACCGTGATGCCCCACAACCTCTATTTGCACTCGGCTCTGGTCCAGAGCCGCAAATTGCAAAAGGATGAGCCCTCCATCCGCAGCGCCATCCGCTTCAACACGATTGACTCCATCGTCGCTCTCACCATCGCCTTCTTCGTCAACGCAGCGATTCTCGTGCTCGCGGCAACTGTGTTCTTCGGCAAGCAGAGTGTGACGACCTTGGGAGGGCAGGTCGTCCGCTTCGTCTCCGACAGTGACTGGATCCGAGTCGCTTATTTGACCCTCGCCCCGTTGCTTGGGACGGCCGTCGCCAGTACGCTCTTCGCCGTTGCCCTACTGGCGAGCGGGCAGAGCAGCACCATCACCGGCACCCTCGCCGGTCAAGTCGTCATGGAGGGCTTCATGCATTGGCGCATCCGGCCCTGGGTGCGGCGCCTCATCACCCGGTCGCTCGCGATCCTGCCCGCGGTTTTCGTCATCGGCCTGCGCGGCAACAGCAGCGTGACGGATTTATTGACGCTGAGCCAGGTCGTGCTGGCGCTGCAACTCCCGTTTGCTATGTTTCCCTTGTTGCAGTTCACCAGTTCCCGTAAGCGGATGGGGAGTTGGAAGAATGGCTGGTTTCTGCTGGTCGCTGGCTGGGCCAGTGCTATCCTGATCACCGCCATGGACATCTATGGCCTGCCCGATTCGTTGAAATCTGCCTGGCACGTCATCACTGGCGGATAAGTTGTCTCAGGGTTAGCGTTCAGAAGCTGTATCGGATTTCGTGTTCCGGATTGATTCGTACTCCTATCCGGCGTTCGTATCAGAATTGATGTTCGGGCTTCGCATCGGAATTCGCGTTCGGGCTTCGTCTCAGGGCACCGCTTCAGCGGTGCCGTTAGGCTAGGAACCAGGATCGGCTTTAGCCGCTGCGCGTCGCTCAGCACGACGAATCGCTCAAGGACCGCAGAGGCCACACAAAAAAATGTACGACACCATTCTCGTAACCTTAGACGGCACGCCCACAGATCGCGCCATCATCGAACACGTGAAGCAACTCGCGAAACTCGCGCACAGCCGCCTTGTCCTGCTTCACGTCGCCGATGGATGGGCCGCCCGAACCTATGGTTCCGACGCCGTTAGTCCCGAAATCGCCGACGATACTGCGTACCTGCAAAAAGTTCGGGCAGAATTTCAATCCGAGGGGATTTCCGCCGACGCCGAACTCGCCTACGGCGATCCTGCCGATCAAATCATCAAATGGGTCGAGCAGAAATCCTGCGATCTCGTCGCCATGAGCACGCACGGCCACCGTTTCCTCGCGGACCTGTTTCTTGGCTCTACCGCCACTCGAGTCCGTCACAGTATCGGCGTTCCCATTCTCCTTCTTCGCGCCAAATAGCGCGGCTCCCTCTTTATGCCGCGCGGGCTTCCCTACTCCTCCAACATCGCATTGCGAGCCACCTTCCAACTTTCCTCGTCGGGTGTGCAGATCAACCCGCCCGTCAGGTCGGTGGGCCGATACTGCGTACCGTCGAAATGCGCGCTATATCCGCCCGCTTCCCGGTGGAGGAGCCAGCCCGCGGCATGGTCCCAAGGCATCAACCGGTTGTACAGAAGCAAATGGCAATAGCCGGCCGCCGCCAGCCGGTATTCGTGTGCCGCGCATCGAAAGTTTGCCGTCGCTGCCAGCTTCGTCATATTTCCGATCACGGTGCTGCGCAGTGGCTCGGGTAAGAAGCCCGTTCCCACAATCCCTTCCATCTTCGACACAGCCACTGGCTTCGCCACATGCAGCGACGTTCGGCTCCCGTCCTCGTACTCCATCCAGGCGCCTCCGCCGCGCAAAGCGTACGCCCAGCCTCGCCGCACCGGTTCATAGATCACGCCGCCCACGATCTCGCCGCGAATTGTCGCTGCCGCCATGACTCCAAATAACGGCAAATTGGACGCAAAATTCTTCGTCCCATCGATTGGATCCACCATGAACGCCAACTCGGCATTCGCAATCCCCTGCAGCATCCCCGGATCCCGGTGCGTGCCCTCTTCTCCAACGATGATTGCGCCGGGGAACATCGCTCGTAACTCGGCACTGATCACTGCCTCGGCGGCTTCGTCCGCATCCGTGACCAAATCCAGCGCGGACGACTTCTGCCGGATCTGACCCGAAGTCAGCTTGCCGAATCGCGGCATGATCTCCGTGCGCGCGGCCAGGGCCAGAATTTCGCCCACCTGATGAAGACTCCCCTCGGTGAATGGCATCGATCTCCTGTCTGGAAATATCCGGATGACTCGGCAGCATGGTGCCGATCGCCTGCTCTGTAAGACTATACGGGATGGGTCTCGTTACCTGCGGAGCCGCTGCGCCTACAGCAAATACCTTATGTGCTCGTCTTCCACGGGACGGATACCATCTTCACGCCGTAGGTCAGAGCCACGCCGATTCCTGCCGTTTCTGCGTACTCTGTCCGCTCCCAGGGGTGAGTTACGCCCTCCGGTAATTCAGGTGAACACTCGGGTCCCAAAAGCTGATGCCGGCTGACATCCTCATTGTCGACGACCACGAGATCGTCCGTCGCGGCCTCCGCTCGCTGCTTTCCGCGCGCCCGCACTGGCACATTTGCGGAGAGGCTCAAGATGGGCAGGACGGCGTCGAAAAAGCCAGGGCCCTGCGACCCAGCGTTGTTCTGATGGATATTTCCATGCCTCGCATGAACGGACTCGAGGCCACCCGGATTATCCACAAAGATTTGCCTGAAACCAAAGTCGTCATCATCAGCCAAAACGATCCCGAAATCGCCCGGCTCCAGGCTCAAGAAGTCGGTGCTGCGGCCTATATCTCGAAAAGCGATCTCTCCCGTGAATTGCTGCCGACGGTGGCCAATCTCCTTGGCCGCAACGGCTCTGACAGAACGGCCGCTACACAGAATCCCCAATCGGCCCCAGCCACCCCAGAGCCCGACTGGCTCTCCGGCGGCGGAACACTGGGGCACCTGATCCGCAACCATGATTGGTCCCTGACGTCCCTCGGCCCCATCGAAAACTGGCCTCAGAGCTTGAAGACGTCCGTCACGCTGATTCTCAACTCTCAGCATCCCATGTGGGTCGGCTGGGGACCCGATGACCTTTTCCTCTACAACGACGCCTACATCCAGGTCTTGAGTTCTGCCAAGCATCCTTGGGCCCTAGGACGGCCCGCAGCCGACGTCTGGCCCGAGATCTGGGACATCTGCGGTCCTCTGGCCGACGGCGTCTTCCTACGAGGCGAGGCTTCCTTCGTCGATGAGGTGCGCCTCTTCATGAATCGCACCGACTTCATTGAGGAAACCTATTATTCGTTTTCCTACAGCCCCATTCGCGATGAGTCCGGCAAGGTAGCGGGCCTGTTCTGTCCCTCGACGGAAGTCACACACAAGGTCATTAACGCGCGGCGCCTCCGCACCCTGTCCGACCTTTCGGCCCATGCGCTCGTACAGAAAAGCACCAAGGCCGCTTGCCAGTCTGCCATCGCCACCTTGGCGCAGAATCCCGACGACATCCCTTTCGCCATCCTTTACGTTCTCGATCCTGACGGAAAGAATGCCCGCCTGGAACAAGTCAGCGGCCTTCCCGCGGCACTGGAAGCCATCGCACCGACCGTAGTGGATCTCAGCGCGGAGAATTCCGGCCAGTGTCCGTGGCCCCTGACCCACGTCGTTCGATCGGGCCAGTCGCAAGTGATCTCCGTCGAAAAGGTCGAGGGCCTGCCTGGCGGTGTCGCACAGCAGCGGCTCACCCACGCGATAGTCCTGCCAGTGACGTCGCGCGGCGAGGAAGGCACGGCTGGGGTTCTAGTCGCGGGAGTCAGTCCCGCCCGCAAGCTCGACACCGAATATCGCACCTTCTACGAACTGGTCGCCGGCCAAATCGCCACCGCTATCCAAAATGTGCGCGCCGTGGAGGAAGAACGAAACCGCCTCGAAGCACTGGCGGAAATTGATCGCGCCAAGACCGCCTTCTTTAGCAACGTCAGCCATGAATTTCGCACTCCGCTGACCCTCATGCTCGGTCCCGTCGAGGATCTGCTCGCCAAAAGTCACATCGGCCTTTCTCCGGCCGCCAAGAGCCAACTTGAACTGGTGAACCGCAACGGCTCTCGCCTGCTCCGGCTCGTCAACACCTTACTCGACTTCTCCCGCATTGAAGCCGGCCGGATGCAGGCCATCTATCAGCCGACGAACCTTGCCGCCTTCACCATTGAACTTGCGAGCGTCTTCCGTTCTGCCACCGAGAAAGCCGGCCTGCAACTCGAACTGGATTGCCCGCAACTCGACGAACCCGTCTTCGTCGACCGTGGCATGTGGGAAAAGGTCGTCCTCAACCTCATCTCCAATGCCTTCAAGTTCACTTTCGAAGGTTCCATCGCCGTTTCCTTGATGAAGGCCGGAAACCAAGTTGAACTTCGAGTCCGCGACACCGGCGTGGGCATTCCTCCGCAGGAAATCTCCCGCCTGTTTGACCGCTTCCATCGCGTCGAAAACACGCGAAGCCGTACCCATGAAGGCAGCGGCATCGGCTTGGCTCTCGTCCAGGAGCTCGTCAAGCTTCACGGTGGCTCCGTGCGCGTCGAGAGCGTGCTCGACCAGGGGACCACTTTCATTGTCAGCCTTCCACGGGGAAAGGCCCATCTTCCCGAAGACCGAATCGGAGGAACCCGCACCTCCGCTACAACTGCGCTCGGTGCAGCGCCCTTCGTCGAAGAGGCATTGCGCTGGCTTCCCGATACCCTGAGCGAAACCGCGGAAGAGATCCTTCCTGCCCACGAATTACTCCCCGTTCCGTGTCCTCCGCTCGCGGACAATAAAGCCGGGGACCAGCGTCCGCGCATTCTTATCGCTGACGACAACGCCGACATGCGCCAGTATCTGGTCCGCCTGTTGGCAGAACGCTACGACGTGGTGTCGGTTCCCGACGGCCAAGCCGCCTTGGCTGCCGTGCGAGAGCGTTCCCCCGAATTAGTCTTGTCCGACGTGATGATGCCGAACCTGGACGGCTTCGGCCTCGTTCATGAACTGCGGGAAGATCCCGAGACCAGAACTATTCCTATCATCCTGCTTTCCGCGCGTGCCGGCGAAGAATCCCGGATCGAAGGCATGGAGCATGGCGCCGACGATTATTTGATCAAGCCCTTCAGCGCCCGTGAATTGCTCGCCCGCGTCCAGACTCATCTGGAAATGTCCCGCATGCGCAAGCAGGCAGAAGAAGCCTTGCGCAGGCGAACCGAACAGTTCGAAACACTCATCAGCGAGGCGCCCCTCGGCGTTTACCTGGTCGACGCCGACTTCCGCATGCGATCACTGAATCCGCTGGCGCATCGCTTCTTCGACGCCGTGAACAGCCCCAGCGGTCGGGACTTTGCCGAAGTCATTCACGAACTCCGTCCGCGGCCGCTCGCCGACGAGATCATCCAACGGTTCCGCCACACTCTCGAAACCGGCGAGCCCTATATGATCCCCGAGCGCACCTGGGTGAACCCCATTACCGGCGTTCGCGAGATTTATGAGTGGCAGATCAGCCGCATTCCGCTTCCGGATGGCGGAAGTGGCGTCGTCTGCTACTTCCGCGATATCACGCGCCAGGTCGAGGCTCGCGAAAAAATAGCAGAATCCGAAAAGCTATCGCGCCTCGCGACCGATGCCGCGGAGCTTGGCATTTGGCATTGGTATCCGGAGGCGGATCAGGTTCTCTGGGAAAATGAACGCCCCTATCAGGTGTTTGGACGAACTCACGAACAGGGCCCGATTACAGGCGCCGAGTTCCGCGAAAAAATCTGTCACTCTGATGATCTCCCTGGATTCCAGGAGGCATTCGAGCGAACCATGGAAACCGGCGCCCGCCTCTTCTATCAGAGCCGGGTCTTCCGTGGCGATGGCGTCTGCATTTGGGTCGAGTTTACTGCTCAAGTCGAGCCTGCCTCCGACGGCTCTCCCACGCGCTTGCTCGGGACCGTACAAGACATCACGATTCGCAGGCAGGCGGAAGAAGCTCTTCGCCAGAGCGAAGCGAGGCTCCGTCTTGCCCAAAAGGTCGGACACTCTGGCACCTGGGAATCCGACCTCTCAACCCGGGAAGTCATCTCCTCGCCCGAGTTACTGGAACTCTTCGGACTCGATCCCGCAACCGCCAGTTCGGATTCCGAGACCTGGCGGCGCCTGCTGTACCCCGAGGACCTTGCCGCCGTCGATAAAGCCCTGGCACACGCCATGGCTACGAAAAGCGAATTTCGCGCCGAGTTTCGCATCGCTCGCCCGGACGGCGTCGAGCGCTGGATCGAGACCACTGCACAGATTTTTTACGATGACGATTCCAAGCCCGTACGCATCATCGGCGTCAGCACCGACATCACCGACCGCAAGCACTCTGAAGAAGTCCTGCACAGCCATCGCGAGCGCTTCGATCTGGTTGCCGACGCCGCTCAGGTCGGCTTCTGGTTCTGCGATCTTCCCCTCGACAAACTCAAGTGGGACGACCGCGTGAAAGAACATTTCTGGCTCCCTCCCCACGCGGATGTCACGATCGGCACTTTCTACGAGCGCTTGCATCCTGATGATCGCGAACGCACGCGCGAAGCCATAGCCCAGTCGATTGCCACCAATTCGCCTTACGACATCGAGTACCGCACCGTCTCGCCCGACGGCCGCCAAAAATGGATTCGCGCCAAGGGTCACACCTTCTATGACGCCGACGGCAACCCCAAGCGCTTCGATGGCCTCACTCTCGACGTTACTGACCGCAGGAAGATCGAAGATCGCGAACGCGAAATGGCAATGGAAGCCGTCGCAGCCACGGCCAAGTTCCGTGCAGTTTTCGAGCAGACTCCTGTCTTCGCCGGTATCGTCGGCCTGGACGGAACCGTTATCGACGCCAATCAGCTCTGCCTCGAAGCTTGTGGCTACCGAGCCAAAGAAGTCATCGGTCGCCTCTTCTGGGAAACCCCTTGGTGGCGACGCTCGGAAGAGGTGCAAGGTAAAATTCGCAACGCCACTCTCCAGGCTGCTCAAGGCGTTCCCTATCGTGAAACCCTCACCTACCATTGGGCGGACGACACCGAGCGTCTGGTGGACTTCGCCGTTCATCCCATTCGCGACGCTCAGGGCCAGATCCTTTTCGTTCATCCCACGGGTGTCGACATCACCGACCTCAAGCGCGCTGAAGAAAAGTATCGGGACCTGGCCGAAACTCTCGATGCCGAAGTGCGCGTCCGCACCACCGAGGTCGTCCAGCAGTCCGAACAACTTCGCGACCTCTCCAGCCGTCTGCTGCAGGCTCAGGATGAGGAGCGCCGCCATATCGCCCGCGAACTGCACGACAGCGCCGGCCAGATCCTGACAGCACTTGGCATGACTCTCGCTCAAGCCGTTCAGCACGCGCCTGACACGGATCCCCGCCTCGCCAAGCAAATGGACGAGAGCCAGCAACTTGTGCAGCAACTCAGCCAGGAAATTCGCACGATGTCCTATCTGTTGCACCCGCCGCTGCTCGACGAAACTGGCCTCTCCGAGGCCCTCCGCTGGTACATCCAGGGACTCAGCGAACGGAGCGGGCTCGACATCGCCTTGGAAGTTCCGGAAGACTTCGAACGCCTTTCCCGCGAAATGGAGCTCGTCATGTTCCGGCTGGTGCAGGAATGCCTCACCAATATTCACCGCCACAGCGGCAGTAAGAGCGCGGTGATCCGTGTGGCGCGCGACTCCGATCACCTTTCTCTTGAGGTGCAGGACAACGGCAAGGGAATCTCGCAGGAGAAGCTCTGTGAAATTCAGTCCCAGGGCTCCGGCGTCGGTCTGCGCGGTATGCGCGAACGTGCGCGGCACTTCGGCGGACACATGATGATCGAGTCCAATCACAAGGGCACCAAAATCTCCTTCCAGTTCCCCCGTGCCAGGACAGACTCGCCCAAAAAAGACGCCAGCGATTCTCGAGAGAATGCTCCGCAAACGGCGCAGATCGTTGGTTGATACCGTTTTTCGCTTTGGGTGATACTCTTTACTCATGCGGGAACGGCTTCCGCATCCCATGAGAATCCTGATCGCCGACGACAACGAACATGTTCGGCGTGGCGTGAGAACGATTCTGGCGCGCACCCAATGGGAGATCTGCGGCGAGGCCAAGGACGGCAAGGAGGCCATCCAGAGCGCCACCGATCTTCTCCCCGATCTCGTCCTGCTCGACGTCAGCATGCCAGGCATCAGTGGGCTCGACGTAGCTCGCCACCTTCACGAGAAAATGCCCGCCATCAGAATCGTTGTCATGAGTCAACACGACCCCGCCATTCTTCTGCCCCACGCGCTCGAGATGGGTGCTCACGCCTGCATTGATAAGGGCCGCTTGGTGACGGATTTAGTGCCGACCATCGAACGCGTCCACCCGAGCTGAGAATCTTAGAATCGAAAACCACGCGGCGACTTCAGATCGTAGGTTCTTGTCTGACTCAAACCTGCCTGTCGGGACTGCCAGTTCTGCCAGTTCCAAGAACGAAACACGGATCATAGATTCTAACCATCCCATTCGGCCCCACCTGGTTGATCTTGATCCGGGAGATGGACGGCTCGATGGACCTTCAATCACATGGTCAATTACATCTGCTCAACTGCGACGCGAACTCAACGCCTGCGCAACGGGATACGTTCTGCGTGGAGAACCTGGTTTCTGCTCGGGTGCCTGTCCTGCCTGGGTGCCGCGCAACAAACGGACATTCAGACGCTGGTCGCTAGCGGGAATCTGCAAGGAATGCGCTGGCCGAACTTCAGCGATTATCGAGCCTCGCTGCAGGAGTTCTACCAACCGACGAGCTACGCTCCCGCCTGGCTCCAAGGCACACAACCAGTCCCGCAAGCCCAGTCCCTTATCCAACTCTTCAGGGACGCAGGCAAGAAAGGGCTCGACGCAGAAGCCTACGACGCCTCGCGGTGGGAGGAAAGAGTCCGTGCGATGCAGGGCTCGCCTGGCGATCCGGCGGTGGCAGCTTTCGATGTGGCTCTCACCGTTTGCACCATGCGCTACGTGTCCGACTTGCGCATCGGTCGGGTCAATCCCCAGCATCTCGACTTCGGATTGAACGTGCAGCAGAAAAAATACGATCTTGCCCAGTTTCTGCGGGATCGCATCCTGACCGCCAGCGACGTGCCATCGGTCATGGATCAGATTGAACCTCCGTTCGCCGGATATCGCCGAACGGAACAGGCGCTCGCTCGTTACGTTGAACTGGCAGGCACCGACGGCGGTGAAAAGCTTCCTGCCGTCACCAAGCCGATCGATCCGGGCCAGCCCTATGCTGGGGTACCTCGCCTGGGGCAGCTCTTACGACTCGTCGGCGACCTCCCGCCCGACGCCCCAATTCCCGCAGA
This sequence comes from uncultured Acidobacteriaceae bacterium, assembly GCA_963788555.1. Classification (GTDB taxonomy): domain Bacteria; phylum Acidobacteriota; class Terriglobia; order Terriglobales; family Acidobacteriaceae; genus Sulfotelmatobacter. Next base: position 307,785 of record CAWBHM010000016.1, read on the forward strand.
CTCTCAGATCTATGGTGGTCCACTGGTAGATGCCGTTAAACACTTCCAACTCCGCCACGGCATGGATGCCGATGGGCGCATTGGTCCCGCCACGATCAAACAACTGAATGTGCCCCTTCAGGATCGGGTTCTCCAACTGCAACTCACCTTGGAGCGCTGGCGCTGGCTCCCAGCCGAGTTCTCCGCGCCTCCGATCATCGTCAATATTCCCGATTTCCGGCTGCGCGCTCTCGATGAAAACAACAATGTTGTGTTGGATATGCGGGTCGTGGTCGGGAAGGCAATGCGCACGCAAACGCCAGTCTTCACCCGTGAGATGACTTACGTTGTTCTGCGGCCCTACTGGAACGTTCCTCCCAGCATCCTTCGCGGCGAGATTGTTCCCGCCATCCAGCGTGATCGCGGCTACATCGCCCGCAAGAACTATGAAGTCACAACGCAGGCTGGCAATGTGGTTACTTCGGGAGAAATTTCGGATGACGTATTGGCGCAACTACGCGCGGGAAAGCTCGCCGTGCGTCAGAAGCCTGGCCCCACCAATGCACTGGGATTGATCAAGCTGATTTTCCCAAACGAATATAACGTCTACCTTCACAGCACACCTTCTCAGGATCTTTTTTCTCGTTCGCGCCGCGATTTCAGCCACGGCTGCATTCGCGTCGAAAAGCCCGCCGAACTGGCCAATTGGGCCCTTCGCAATAATTCGGGATGGACAGTCGAAAAAGTGCAGGAGGGAATGAAGAACGGTAAGGACAACGTCACCGTCAACTTAACGAAGCGCGTCCCCGTCTTCATCGTTTACGGGACGGCGCTGGCTTACGCGAACGGAGACGTTCATTTCAGCGATGACATTTATGGACACGACGCCAGGTTGGCGGCAGCCTTGGCCAAAGGCTATCCCTACCCGTAACCTGCTGCCGACCTACCAGCGCCGCACTCGCCCCACGTCAACGTGAACAAAATCCGAGGCTGCGTAGTAACCGACACCGCCACGATGCAGCGCCAGCGCAGTATCTCTCAGCCGAGAAGTCGGAACTCCTGGCACTCGTATGTCGATCGCCATCGCCTGCATATGAAGACTGTGGCGGGCTACGCCGTGACCATGGGTGCGCAGAAATTCATTGCTCCACGGCGTGCGGTAGCCGCAAACAACATCGATCTCCATATCCGGATTCCCCAGCGCTGTCGTCAAATCGTGGAGCAGGTCGAACACCCGCGGATCGTAGTCACGAATGTCGCCCGTGCGGTGGTCGCGCAGATAACGGTTCAGGCGCGCGAGGGATTCCTGATCATATCCATCGCCGTCGCGGTAAACGATATTCAGCCGCTCTCCAGTATGCGTATGGAAAAGATGCAGCTGGTATGGACTGCTCGAAACGGGTTGGAGATTTGAGTTGGTTGCGGCGCGGGAAACCTGACCCAAGGGAATCAGCACCAAAAGAAGGAAAGAGCAGAAAATCTTGGACGACCAATGCAAGGGCAACAAACTCCAGAAACAGATTGGCCACCCCGGAGGTGGCCGCTATCAATTGTACCAAAGGCATCGTTGAAGAGCGGCCTCAAGCAGACTGCGGAAAGACTCGGTTTGGAGGGGGATTTGGGAAGGGCACGAGTTCCACTCGTGCCGCTAAGTCGTTCAAAGTGTGTCCGCGCTTCAGCGCCTGAGGGACTTTCAGGGCGCGCTCACGGGAGTTCTTCAGCGGACTGCTAGGAGGACGCGCTTCAGAGTCCTGCATGCAAACTCCTATCCGTCGCGAACAATCTGTGCAGCACGGTCGAAGAGCGGCGCTTCAGCGCCGCGTAAAGTTGCGGGGCAAAAGGGCTTTTCAGCCCCTGCGCTCTGTCGACCTCCTGTCCCGCTGCACTACGCAATTCCCACCCAAACGCATTACACTATTAGGTTGCATTCTGCGCACTCAGATCTACCTGCGCGCCAAGTCATTTCCTGAGGAAGGCCATCATGTCTGTAAACAGTTTCAACAGCAAATCCGCCCTCAAAGTCGGCACCAAAGAATACGAAATCTACCGTCTCGATGCCCTCGACAAGCAGGGAATCTCCACCAAACACCTGCCATTCTCGTTGCGCATCCTCCTCGAAAATCTCCTCCGCACCGAAGACGGCCGCAACGTCACCAAAGAAGAAGTGCGTGCCCTCGCTGGCTGGAACAAGAACTCGAAGCCGGAAAAAGAAATCGCCTTCACCCCCAGCCGCGTCCTCCTTCAGGATTTCACTGGCGTCCCCTGTGTAGTCGACCTCGCCGCCATGCGGGACGCCATGAAGACCCTAGGCGGTGATCCCGCATTGATCAACCCATTGCAACCTGTCGAACTAGTGATCGACCACTCCGTGCAAGTCGACGAATTCGGCACCGCCCAAGCTTTTGACATGAATGCCTTGCTCGAGTTCCAGCGCAATAAAGAACGCTACTCGTTCCTCCGCTGGGGCCAAACCGGATTTCGAAATCTAGCCATCGTCCCTCCCGACACCGGCATCGTCCACCAAGTCAACCTCGAATACCTCGCCCGCGTAGTCTTCGTCCACGAATCCCCCGGGAAACGCGTAGCCTACCCCGACACCCTGGTAGGCACCGACAGCCATACAACCATGATTAACTCGTTGGGGGTGCTGGGCTGGGGCGTCGGGGGGATTGAGGCGGAGGCGGCTATGTTGGGGCAGCCTGTTTCGATGCTCATTCCGCTGGTGGTCGGTGTGAAGCTTACTGGGCGGTTGCGGGAGGGGGCTACTGCTACGGATTTTGTTCTTACGGTTACTGAGATGTTGCGGAAGCATGGCGTCGTCGGAAAGTTTGTGGAGTACTTTGGGCCGGGGCTTAAGGATCTGTCATTGGCGGATCGCGCTACGGTTGCGAACATGGCGCCGGAGTATGGCGCTACTTGCGGCATCTTCCCTATTGACAAAGAGACGTTGCGCTATCTGCGGCTTACTGGACGTTCGGAGGAACAGATTGCGCTGGTCGAGGCTTACAGCCGCGAGCAGGGATTGTTTCACGACGAGAAGACTCCGGAAGCGGAATATTCTGAATTGCTGTCGCTCGATCTCGCGTCTGTTGAGCCTAGCCTCGCGGGGCCGAAGCGTCCGCAGGATCGCGTGGTGCTCTCGCAGGCGGGAGAGTCGTTCAACAAAGCGCTGCCTTCGTTGATCAAACCAAAGTCGGCGGCGAAGACCGCGGCTCCCGCGACGACCAGCGCGAAGTGGGAGCAGGAAGGCGGAAGTGTCGCAATCGGCGTGGAGGATCCCAATGTGCACGAGCACGTGTCCGCTTCAGTGAAAGACTCGCTGAAACACGGCAGCGTCGTCATCGCGGCGATCACTTCATGCACAAACACATCGAATCCTTCGGTACTCATCGGCGCCGGATTGCTGGCGAAGAAAGCGGTCGAGAAAGGTCTCACCGTTCCCGCATGGGTCAAGACTTCACTCGCTCCGGGATCGAAGACGGTTACTGACTATCTCGCCAAGGCCGGATTGACGCCGTATCTCGAGAAGCTGAAGTTTCATCTGGTCGGTTACGGATGCACCACGTGTATTGGAAACTCAGGACCGCTTCCCGACGAGGTCTCGAAGGCCATCGACGAAAAAGAGTTGGTTGTCGCGTCGGTGCTCTCCGGGAACCGCAACTTTGAAGGCCGCATCAACTCCGAAGTGCGCGCCAACTATCTGATGTCCCCGCCGCTGGTGGTGGCGTTCGCGCTGGCGGGCCGCATCGACATCGACTTGCGCAAAGACGCGATCGGCAAGGGCCGCGATGGACAGCCGGTCTACATGGCCGACATCTGGCCATCGTCACGCGAAATCGAGGAGACCATGGAGCAGTCGATCACCTCCGAAATGTTTTCCAAGTCGTACGCCGATGTGTTTCAGGGCGACGAACGCTGGCGCGGACTCTCTGTGCCCAAGGGCGAGACCTACACCTGGGAGCAGGACTCGACCTACATCCGGCAGGCTCCGTATTTCGACGACATGTCGGTGAAGCCCGCGCCGGTGCACGACATCAAGAAGGCGCGCGTGCTGGCCGTTCTCGGCGACAGCGTTACCACCGACCACATCTCTCCCGCCGGGTCGATCAAGAAAGACAGTCCTGCCGGAAAATATCTGCAGGAACATGGCGTGAAGCCAGCGGATTTCAACTCTTACGGATCGCGTCGCGGCAATCACGAAGTGATGGTGCGCGGCACCTTCGCCAACGTCCGCCTGCGCAACAAGCTGGTCGCGACCGAAGGCGGATTCACGCGCCACCTGCCGACGAACACCGAAATGTCGATCTTCGACGCCTCGGAAAAATACCGTGCCGCAGGCACGCCGCTCATCGTTCTCGCGGGCAAGGAATACGGATCAGGCTCGTCGCGCGACTGGGCCGCCAAGGGACCGGCGCTGCTGGGCGTTCGCGCCGTGATCGCCGAAAGCTACGAACGCATCCACCGCTCGAACCTGGTCGGCATGGGAGTCCTGCCGCTGCAGTTTCTCGCCGGCCAGAACGCGGAATCGCTCAAGCTGACAGGCGAGGAAGTATTCGAGATCAGCGGCATCCGCGAACTGGTCGAGCACTTCGCCGCCGGAAGACAAGTGAAAGTACGCGCCACCGCCGACGGAAAGACGAAGGAGTTCAATGCGCTGGTCCGCATCGACACGCCGCAGGAAGCACTGTACTACGCGAACGGCGGGATTCTGCAGTATGTGTTAAGGCAGTTGCTGGCGACGAAGAAGGAGCCGGTGGGCGTGTAGACGTCGTCGAGTCCTCGCACAACAAACAGCCTGTCTCCCGACCGCGTCTCGGCAGTTTGGGGGAGGAACGGTGTCTCCATGACGTAGCGCGAGAGGTCGTTGGGGTCGACGATAACGTCGATCAGTTTGCCTTCAGCGTATTTGTGAGGGTCAAACCAGATATCGTCACTCTTGAACAGAAAGATCCGATTGGTCTTCGGATCCAGGAACTGCGAGGCCACGCGATATGGACGCGCCTCATTCACACTTACATTGGGATTGATTTCCACGCGAGTGAAGTCGGTTTGAATCCGTTGCCCGTTGCTTTGCAGCCAAACCTTCTCCTTGTTTCGCCGGCGTTGCTTGCGGAAGAAGATGATGGGCCAAGGGGTGAAGATGGCGCCCACCAGAAAGAACACGGCGGGGAATATCCACTCTGTTGCATCATCGACCAAGGCGCCCGTGGGATCGGAGGGGGCGTAGAGCACGGGCACTGATTCGCCGACGGGATGCGGCGGGTTGACGCCGGTGGTCGAAAGAAACGTGACGGTTTGGCCGTCGCGGGTTTGAAACCGCACCCTCGCGTAATAGTAGGTTTCAAGGTGTTTGTTGTGGTCAGAATCTTCTTCTTCGGTGGTCCTTGCAACATTTTCGATGACGGCGCCTGAAGCGGAGACGGCCCGGCGGATGAACAACAGGGTGTGAATTGTCCACGCACCGCTTATCGCGAGAAGGGTGAGACCGACGCAGAGGATGATGGCCGGAAGCCACTTCAGCATCTTCATGGCAGCAGACTCCTAAACTTGCCGCGGTCAGGTTAGACGCCGGGGTGCCGGCGTGCGAGTGATCTGCGATCCACGGAAAGTTATTCCGGATGTGGTGAACTCTTCCGTTTGCGGGTTACTGGAAGGAGATCCGCCGTCGGCCTGTCGGGCCGATTTCAACGTCGGATATTCCGGGTCTCGCGAACATAGCGCCTCCCCGTTTCCCACAGAACGCTAATCCATAGTGAGAAATGACGCGCGTTCGTTTCAGGGAACGACTTGTTCCCACTATTTGCTACCGGACAACCGGGGCACACGGGACGTTTCAATGATTAACATCCGAGCGTCCTGTATAGCTAACGACCTTTTCTGTCGTCTATACGGGACTGGTTCCACTGCTTTCCGACCTACCCAGGACTTACGTCCAGGGCTAACATATGTCGCCGCTCCGCGGCTGATCCTGGGGCTTAGCGCGGAGTGGCGGGTCCAGCCCAGGACGTGATATCCACGCGAGGCGGCGGCCGCCATGAATTGCAGTTCGACCCATTCGCCCCGCTCTTTCAGAGTGCTGAACTTCCCCCAACGCTTCATCCGCTCCCGCCCCTGACTCGTCCCAAAAACACGAAAGGCGCGACCGGTGGGCCACGCCTTCCTGAGTTTCTTGAATTTTTACTCTCTATATTTAGTTTACTAAATTGGTGGGGGTAAAGTGGACAAGGTCAGACACTTTATATTCGGAATGCTTTCATCGAGTTAGATGCGATCGTGTAATTCTTGCCTATTGACAAGAAATGGGGAGAAATGACGATTTGGACGAGTTGATGTGCTCGGGACCGGAAAAACAAAATCCCCACGTCTCAAAAGCGAGACGCGGGGCACCCGGTTTTCTTGAGCAACTTCGCAAGTCGGATCCACTTCAAAGCGGAGAGCAACCGACAAGCGCGCGCGGAAGCGCCGGCTACGCGTGAGTCGGGTCCACATGGATTTGCTCCACAAGGGTCCTGGTCGAAACCAGCAGGAGATCTATGGTGTCTAAACCATCGGTGGCCCTCAACCTTCTGCAGGCTTTGTTGGCGATCATCCTGGGCAACGTGGTGTATTTCCTGCTGATTCCGTCGTTGCCTCCGGTGGCGCGCCATCGTCCGCTCCATCTGGACCTGGGCATGGTGCTGGATTTCTGGTTCTGCCTGGTTGTCTACGGATTGATCCGGACCGCGAGACGGTGGCGGTAGCCTCGCACAAGCGACGAGGGCGCTCACATCTTCGCGATCGCACGTTACTTTGGGAACCTCGGTAACCTCTTTTCCCCAGCGTACAATTCGTTCGATCATGCCGAAACTCGCGGTGCTCTACGACGCAGGCCAGGCGGTGCTCTCCACCTTTGATTTAGACGAGGTGTTGCAGCGAATTCTGGCGATCGCGCGTGACTATTTTCATCTGCCGAACGTGGCCATCCTGCTGCTCGACAAGGAGGCGCAGCAGTTGTGCGTGCGTTCGCAGGTGGGCTGGGATGACGGCAAAGATCAGATTCGTTTGGGATGGCATGACGGCATTACCGGAGCGTCGGTGCTGAAGAAGCAGCCGGTGTACGCGCCCGATGTGAGCCAGGATCCGCGATATATTTCCGCCGCGCAATCCACGCGCTCGGAGCTGGCGATTCCGCTGATGGTGCGCGATGAAGTCGTGGGCGTGCTCGACTGCCAGAGCGACCGCGCTGAACCACTTCGATCACGAAACCATTGAGTTGCTGACTCTGTTTTCCACTCAGGCCTCGATCGCGCTTCAGAATGCGCACCTGTATTCGCTGGAGCGACAGCGGGCGCGGCAATTGGAAGCCATCAATACCATCGCGCAACAAAGCACGGCCGTGATGGAACTCGAGGACCTGCTGGCTCGCGTGTGTTCCGTGATTCAACAGGCGTTTCAGGTGTCGCACGTCTCGCTGCTGTTGCGGGAGGAAGGCGACCTGGTGATGCGCGCGCATCAGGGCGATCTGACCGCTTGCACGCCGCCGGGGGAGCGGATTCTGGCGACCCAGGAACCATGGTCACAAGTCATCGCGAGCAACGGCACGGTTATCGAAAAGGATCTGAGAGCCGCGCCGAACTCGGTCCGTCTCTTCAAGGAGTGCGCTTCGCGGATGAGCATTCCGCTGATTTCGTTTGGACAGACCCTGGGCGTGCTCACGCTGCATAGCTCGCAGCCCAATGCGTTCCGCGCAAGCGAGTTGCAATCGCTGGAATCGGTGGCGGACATTTGCGCCAACTCCATCCAGAATGCGCATTATGTGGAACGGGTCAAACAGCTGGCCTATCTCGACGGCCTGACCGGCATTTTTAACCGGCGCTTCTTCGAGTTGCGGATCATGGAAGAGATCGAGCGCGCGCGCCGCTTCGGAACCGGCATGGCCGTGATCATGGCGGACATTGACCAGTTCAAGAAACTGAATGACGAATTCGGACACCTGCTGGGCGACGAGGTGCTGCGGCAAGTGTCATCGCTCTTTCACCAGCAGGTACGCAAGATCGACGTGGTGTGCCGCTACGGTGGAGAGGAGTTCGCGATCCTGCTGACGCAGACCAACGCGGCGCAGGCCATCGCGGTCGGCGAGAAATTGCGAAAGTTGGTCGAGGGATATCAGTTCCCGGGAGTGCCGCGCACGGTGACCATCAGCGCTGGAGTTGCGGCTTTTCCCACCCACGGCAGGACACGGGATGAAATGATTCGCGCGGCCGACAATGGACTCTATGCGGCGAAACAGGCTGGGCGGAATCGCGTGTGCCTCACGAGCCTGTCACGTACCACGTCAAGCGGCCGGTAGAGGCGAGCCGCATGCCATCGCGTTAGATGTCGAATGAGTGTCCCCTCAACCCGAGGCGGAGTTGATCCACCCGCATCTTCAGCTTCTCCTGATCTTTCTTGAGCTGCTTCTGCTGTAGTCGAGATTGGTTCTTGAGCTTCTCTGGCTGCTGGCGCACTTTCCTTTGCTGTCCGCAGACCTCCTTGCGGAGTTCCCTGACCGCTGTGCGAGCGTCTTCGCGCGGCCAGTTCCATCTGGGGTTGCAGCTTGGCGACTTCCTGGTTCAACTCGCTTAAGTTCGACGGCTGAATCGGCATCGAGCAGTGGTTCGCCGAAACTCTCTTCCTGGATCACGTCGCCCGATTCCTTGCGGTCGGGCAGCAGTCAGATTCAGGTTCTGCTCCTTCTTGTCGCGGACCACGATCACGCTCACGGAATTTCCGTTGCGGGAACGGACCGCGCTGGTGAAGTCGCTGGTGTCGTGTACGGGCTGGCCGTTGATCTTGACGATGATGTCTCCGGCGCGCAAGCCGGCTTTCTCCGCGCGGCTGCCCTTCTCGACCGTGCGAACCAGCACGCCGTTGCCATTCTTCACGCCGAAGAACTCACCCAGCTGCGGAGTGATGTTTTCGACCATCAATCCACTGCGCGCCGAGGACGTGACCACCACCATATTGATCGACGGAATGTCGATATCGGGAATGCGGATCTCGGGAATGTTTACATGGAATATCGCCCGGCTTCGGAGTGTGGTAGGCCATCTCGCTATGCTTGTCCGCCAGTTGAACTTTCACTGTCACGGGCTGGCCATCGCGGCTCAGGCCAAAGCTTACGATTCGGCCGGGCGGCATCTCGTGGATCATGCGTCGCAACTGCGCGCCACTCTCGATCGGCGTGCCGTTCATGGTGAGGATGACGTCGTGCTCTTTGATACCGGCTTTGCCGGCAGGAGCATCCTGATCGACCATCGTTACTTCAACGCCTTTTTCCTCTTTGAGCTTTAAAGCGCTCAGGCGCTCGGTGGTCACGTCGGAGATGTCGACCCCAAGATAGGAACTGGTGCCGCCCTCTTCGCTGGAGAAAACCCACGGATGCGTGGGCGGATCCACCGACCAGTTTTGCTCCGCATACGAAATGGTCGAGAAGCAACGGCAACAACATCAGGCTGGTCACGAAGTGTTTGCGCATGGTCATTTCCTCATCCTGAATTGTTGGAGGCTCACACTTCGCTACAACGAGCCTCGCCAATTTCCGTTCTCGCCACCATTCAATTGTTGATGGCGGATTGCTGATTGAGCTCGGCCTTCAGGCTGCTCGGTTTTCAATCAGCAATCAAAAATCAGCAATCAGCAATGTCCCTCAGTGGCTGGCGCGCTTGAAGTTGATGTCGCCAGTCGATGTCCGCACTTTCAACATGGGCCCGCCGCCGTTCAGCTTGCCTTCGGCGGTGAGCGTCTTCGGTCCCCATTTGTCGCCTTCACTGCTGACGTGAATGTCGGGAAACTCGGAGTTGATGTGGTGACCGTTGCCCATGTCGACGCTGGCCCGCACATTGATGGCTACATCGGAAGCGATATATACCGTGATGTCGCCCGCGCCTGTTTCCAGATCAGAGTCGTTGCGCTCGGCGCCAGTGTTCACGAGTTTCACCGTGATTCCGCCCGCACCGGTTTCGGCCCGCGCCGAAGGCACTCCAAGCAACTCAATGCCGCCACCGCCGGTCTCGGCGTGAACGTGTCCCTTGGCCGAGGTGAGGCGGATACTGCCGCCACCGGTCTCGATTTCCGCGGGACCGCCAATATCACTCAGGTCGACGCTGCCGCCGCCCGTCGAGACCTTGACCTTTCCGTTGCAGTGACGAACGTTGATGCTGCTGCCACCGGTTTCAATGATTGCGCCCTGTGCGCAGGACTCGATGTCGACGCTGCCGCCACCGGTTTCGGCTACGAGCTTGCCGTTGGCGTGGCGAACTTCAATCGAGCCTCCACCGGTGTGCAGGCCGAGATCGCCGCTGATCGTGCCCACTTCGATCGATCCGCCACCGGTTTCGGCATTCACTCCGCCGCCAATGTCATCGAGTTTCAGGCTGCCGCCGCCGCTCTCGGCTTCCACGCGGCCCGCCAGGCCCGTCGCATCCACATTGCCGCCTTCGGTTTCCAGCTTCACCAGCGCCATTTCGCGAGGAACCATCACCGAAAATTCCGAGGAGCAATGACGAGGCTGTCGGCCGCCCTGCCAATCTCCAACGATCCACGCGGTGTCGCCCTTCACGTACGCGGTGATTTTGTACTGCTCGAACTGGCGGCGCGCCTCTTGCTCGGAAGAAGTGCCAAAACGGGTATGAATGACATAATTGATGCCCTGCTGCTGCCCGCCGCGGACGACTACGGAGCCCATGTCAACTTTGACTCGTAAGATTCTTGACCGCTGCCAGCGAACCTGTGATCTCCTGACCCCAGCTTCCGCCTTCACGGGTTACATGTGTTTCCTGCGCCCAGCTCCTTGGAACAAGGGCCAGTGGCGCAAGCAGGGCCAGCACAGTGGCCAGCCCGACGATTTGTAGCGCGCGTTTCAAAATATCCCCCTCAATTCTCGAGTTGCAAAATGCAGAATTTTGTTTCATTCCGCATTCTTATTTCTGCGTTCTTACTTCCCACATCCATTTCCAGCGTGGGACCAATCTCCTAATCAATCTCCGGCAACTGCGCCAGCATGGTGCGGGCCTGCGACTTGATGTACTGGCTCTGATCCTTGGCCGCCAGCGCCATCAGCACTCCGCGCACGCTGCCGTCGGCCTTTACCGGCTCGATCAACCGCAGCGCTTCGATCCGCACCCCGGAATTCCCATCGTTGACCAGCGCCCGCAGCACGGCGTCGCGTACATTCGTGTCGTTCTTGACGTAAGTGCCCAGCGCATCCAGCGACTTCAGCCGCACTCCCGGATTCGTGTCATTCTGCAGCGTGTAGATCAGCGCTTCGCGAACCTGCATGTCGCCCTGTCTTCTGCGCCAGCAGATCGACCGAGTCCACGCGCACGCCGGAGTTGTAGTTGTTGCGGGCCGCGTACAGCAGCAACTGCTGGATCCTTTCGTCGTTCAGCGATCCTTGCGCTTCCTGCGTCGAAACGGCGTTGTACTTGATGCTGACCTGATTGGTGTTCGGATCCTGGACGATGGAACTGATGCTGGCGATGGAAGCTTCGGTGGGGACGGGAACTTGCTTTTGGCCCTGGGCTTGGTCTGTACCCTGCGGAACACGCGATCCGGAAATCTCACGCATAGTTCCAACTCCGCCGACAAACCCAAGAATCAGAATCGCTGAGGCCAGCGCCGGCGAGAATTTCATCTGCAGCAGCCAGTTCGCCGGATCGAATGCCAGCCGGCTGAAGAAGTTGCCTTGCTTGGCCGTCTCCAGCGCTTCCTGCAGCCGCATGCGTGACGACGCCATCAGATTCGGCGACGGCTCGTTAAGTAGCAGACTGGCCGCGCGATCCTGCGTCGAGCAGCGCGTGAAAATCCTGCTCCGCCTTCAGTTCGGCTGCGCAGTCGGCGCAGCGGGCCACGTGCTGCTCCAGTTCATGGCGGGCATCATCGGCCAACTCGCCATAAACCTGAAGCACGATATTTTCTCGAACCCATTCACAGTTCATATCAGTCCCGTTTCAAGGTTTCTAAGGTTTCTAAGTTTCAGGGTCATGGAAACCTTGAAACTCTGCAACCTTTGAAACTTGTTTTCATCGCATATCCGCCAGCGCCCCGCGCAATTTCTGCGTGGCGCGGAAGAGAGTATTCTTGGCGGTCTCTTCCGTCGTTTGCAAAATCTCGCCCACGGTGCGCAGCTTCAATCCGTGGTAGTGCTTCAACTCAAATACCATGCGTTCGCGCGGAGTCAGCTTCTCGAGCGCTCCCGAGATCCGCGAGCCCAATTGCCGCCGCATCAAGTCGCGCTCCGGATTCGCTCCCGCGCGCACGTCGGGCACCTGATCGAGCAGATCGTACTCCCCGCCCGACGGGTCTTTCGCGACCGGCGCATCTTCTTTGCGCACATTCTTCTTGCGCAAATGATCGAGACACAGGTTGGTCACGATGCGGTAGATCCAGGTGTAGAAGGAACACTCGAAGCGGAAATTCCCGATGTTCTTGTAGGCTTTGAGGAAGGCGTCCTGATAAACGTCCTGCGCGTCCTGCTCGGTCCCGGTGAGATGGAGAGCCAGTCGCAATACGGGCTGGTCGTAGTGACGCACGAGTTCCTCGAAGGCGCCGCGGTTTCCCCGCTGGGCCTCGCGAATCAACATCGTGTCGTCTATACGGCGTTCTTGCCCAGCCATGCGGCCCCGCGCGGGGTCCTGGTTGCTATCGAATCTTTCTACTCGTTCACTCTTTTCCTTCGAGTGGGCCCGTCCGCCAACCGCAATTGGTATTGCCCAAACACCGGCCGGCATTGTCGTCGTGTCCTCTGTCGCCCGCATTTACTGTCTTCGGGCTTGCACAGGAATAGACGGGGAATCAGATAGAACCGTGAGCAGAAATTATAGGCTGGCGGGGAGATTTTTTGGGGAGCTAGGTGGTTCAGGGGCAAAGATTTAGGGGGAAACAGAACAACCGCCTACAGGCCTTACCCCAGGCTTTGGCATCGGAAGTGCCCTGAATCTCGTGCAACCAGACGATGCCGAACCGTAACGTTCCCGGTGCAGGCCGCTTGGTGTCCAATGGATTTGGTGTCCAATGGATACGGATATGGAGGTCGGTTCTTGCCAGCTCGCCAAAGGATCGGATTGACGTCTCTTGCTGGGCTCATGGCTGCGCTGTCGTTCGCTGGCGCTGGTGTTGCCTGGGTGCGGTGGAGGCAAGCTCCTAAGCCCATCACCGACCAATACCTGCTCCGACAGGCAGTCCTGGAATGGAAGCGTTCGGGAGACCCCGACAGCGGCCCGAATCCGCAGATCTTCGAGCAACAGGCAGCACAAGGGTATTACGACGACGCGGCAGCGACAGGGCGACTTTTCAAACGGACCGACGATGTGCAGTGGTCCATCGTGGAGTTGGCGAAGATCCGGGCCGAGAATGGAGACATTCAAGGCGCGAAGGACATGATCAGGAAGCTTGCCGGCACGGATCTGGGTAACAGAGCGACCAGGGCGATCGCTGAGGCACAGGCCCACGGGGGTGATCTGCACGGTGCGCTCGAAACCATCTCTACCTTCGGTGACTCGGACGACGTCCTATTCGTTTTTGCTCGGCGTCAGATCGCCACTGGGGATTTTGACGGAGCGCTCGAGACAGCGGAGCGCATGAAATCGAAGTCGTCCGATCAAGTCTTTTACGCGGTAGGTGATGCCCTGCGCGTCCGAGGTGAGCAGAAACGAGTGCGCGAGCTTGCATCCCACATGGGCGACCACAACCTGGCCTCCCTGTTTATGAAGCTGGCGAGATTCACGTCGCAACCCGCTCAGGTCATGGTGATTCAGGCGACTCCCTGTGACATCGCATACCACAACGCCGCAGGCGGCAATTTTGCCGCAGCCGATGCGCTGATTGAGCAAGGCAAGTGTTCGTATGTTTCTTTCGTCGCCGTCCGGCAATACGCCGTAGACCCGGTAGGAGCGGAGCGACTTCTCCGCAGCTACGCCAATCCTCAAGATCTGGCCTCCGGATTGGAGCAGTTCGCGGTGGTAGCGGCCAGAAAAGGAAACATTAGAGAAGCCTTACAGTTGCTCGACAACCAGAGTTCCAGCACTTCAACGGATGCGTCGAAAGGGGGCGGGAACGAGGCTGGAAATACCGATGCCGTTCACGAAATCGCTCGCGCTTGGACGATCAGAGATGGCCCTGGGCCCGTTCTGAAGTGGGCGCGTTCCAGACCGGATACCGGTCAACGCACCTGGGCTCTCATTGGCATGGCGGAAGCCCTCGGGCACGCGAGGCAGCAAGAATAGATCCAGCCGGCATCTGGAAACATGATCGCCACGATGCTATGGCATTGATAGGTCGGCCCGAGCAGGTGCCCGGGCCGCGTCCGAACTCTTACTCCGCGACCGCTTCCTTCTCGATGACCACTTTCAAGTGCGCGGTCACGTCCTTGTGCAGCTTTACCGGGACGCTGAACTCGCCGACGGTCTTCAGCGGTTCGTGCAACTGGATCTTGCGGCGGTCGATGTTGAAGCCCTTCTTGGTCAGCGCCTCGCCGATGTCGCTCGACGTGACGGAGCCGAAGAGCTGATCGTGCTCGCCCGTGCGGCGCTGGAACGAGACCGAGACGCCGTCGAACTGCTTGGCCAGTTCCTCGGCCTGCGTCTTCTCCTTGGCGGAGCGGCGCACCGAGGCGGCCTTCATCTGCGCGATGACGGCCTTGTTGCCTTCGTTGGCCTGAATGGCCAGCTTTTGCGGCAACAGATAATTCCGTCCATATCCTTCCGCGACCTTCACCACGTCGCCGCGGGACCCGAGTTTCGCTACGTCTTCTTTCAGAATGACTTCCATGATAGCTCCTAGCTTCTAGCTGCTAGCTCCTAGCCAAACCCAGGCTTGCCCGTTAGCTAGAGCTAAAGCTAGAAGCTGAAGCTGTTTTACGATGCCCGCCCGGCAAACGGCAGCAGGGCGATGTTGCGCGCTTTCTTGATGGCTGCCGACAGACGGTGCTGGTGCGGTGCGCAAACGCCGGTCAGACGCCGCGGCACGATCTTGCCGCTCTCGGCGACAAACTGCCCGAGCATGCGGTAGTCCTTGTAGTTGATGTCTTCGATTTTCTCGACGCAGAACTTGCAGACTTTCTTGCGCCGGAAAAATTTGCGTCCGCCACCGCCTTCACGCGGAGGACCGCCAGGACCACGTCCGCCGCCGCCAAACCGCGGACGGTCTCCACCCGATCGCGGACCTTCACTGGAACGCGGCCGCTCGCTCGGTGCCGATTGCTCTGGTGCTTTCGTTTCGTCAGCCATAATTCTCCTCGAATCTCTTCTTTCTGCCAGATAATCTTGCCATTTTCGCCCGCTCTTCGTTGCGTTCTCTGCGGGGGCTCCTCAGCGCTCTCAGCGACCAAAAGCTTTTCACCGCAAAGTTCGCTAAGAAGTGCGCGCTGAGGTCGCAAAGAAATGCCCGAATGGCTCTACGCCGTTGCCGGAGCTTCCGCCGCCGGAGCAGCCGGTGCTTCGGCCGCGGGTGCCGGAGCCGCAGGCTGCGCGCTTACTTTCTTCTTCGCGTCGCGCAAAGCCTTGACCTTGTCCAGCCGCTTCTGCTCTTCGTCGGTGCGCACGGTGAGGAACTTGATGACCTGTTCGGTCACGCGCAGGCGGCGCTCCAGTTCGTGAATCACGGCGCCTCCGCCCTCCACGACCATCAGCACATAAATGCCTTCGTGAAAGCGGCGCACGGTGTAGGCCAGACGGCGCTTGCCCATCTTATCGACACGCTGCACGCTTCCGCCGGAGGGCGGCACCACGCCGCTCAGAGTCGAAATCAGTTTGTCCAGATCCTCTTCCGTCATATCTGGCCGAACAATGAACATCAATTCATAGGTACGATTCATTCGTTTCTCCAAATCCTTGGCCACTGATTCCCACGGATCTTCACGGATAAAACCTTAAAGCACGTTTCTTGATCCGTGTGAATCCGTGCCGATCTGTGGCTAATCTTTTGCTTCGTCCGGCTTCCGGTTGAAGCGATTCATCGCCGCCGCCGGACCTTCTTTCAAAATCACTTTCACCGCTTCTTCGGCCGTGTCGAGCATGCCGTCGACAATTGCCAGTTCCGGTTTACGCATCGGAGCCAGTAAATATGCCGCGCCGTCTCCAACCTTCCGTTCCGGCGCCACGCCGATCCGGATACGCAGAAAATCCTGCGTGCCCAGCGCCCCGATGATCGACTCGATGCCGTTGTGCCCCGCCGAACTGCGCCGCGTATGAATCCGCAACGTGCCCAGCGGAAAATCCAGCTCGTCCTGAATCACGATCAGGTCCGATTCCGGCTTCGCTTCGTACTCTTGCACCAGGTCGCGCACCGAGACGCCACTCAAATTCATGAACGTCTCTGGCTTGGCCAGCAACACCGTCTGATCGGCGATCACCGTTCGCGCGGTCAGAGCCCGGCACTGCCGGTTTCTCACTTCCACCCCCAGGCTGCCCGCGATTCGATCAATCGCCAGAAAGCCCAGGTTATGCGGCGTGAACTGATACTCGATACCAGGATTGCCAAGACCGACGATCAGTTTCACGCGGTTCAGCCTGTGCGGGGCCGGGTCTTAGACCCGGCCAAGCCGAGCGAAGCTCGGCTGTTCTCCCCACGAAGCTATTTCTTCTCCTTCTTCTCGCCCTTCTCCGCCTTGCCGCCGGCTGGAGCCTCGGCGCCTTCTTCCTCAGTCTCCTGCTTGCCCTTCTTGATGACTTCAGGCTCGGCCGGAGCCGCTGCTTCCGCCGCGGTCGCATCAGGCGTGGCGACAACTTCTTCCTTCACCGCGGTGACGTGCGCCACGGGCTGGTTCTCGTCGGTAATGAACTTGATCTTGTCGGAGTGCGGCAACTCCGAAACGCGCAGCACCTTGCCAAACGTAAGCTGGCTGACGTCGGCATCGATGTGGCTCGGAATGTCCGCAGGCAAGCACTCGATCTCGACTTCGCGCAGCATCTGCTCCATGATGCCGCCTTCCTGCTTTACGCCCGCGGCTTCGCCCACCAGGTAGACGGGAACGCTGACCTTCAGCACCTTGTCGAGCGCGATGCGCTTCAGGTCGATGTGCAGCAGATGGCCCTTGATGGGCTCGTACTGCCAGTCGACGATCATCGCCTTGGTCGGCTCGCCGCCAGTCAGGGCGAGATCAAAAATCGTGTTGTGCCCGGTCTCGGAGTTCAGGATGCGCGCCACGTGCCGCGGATCCACGCTGATGGACAGCGATTCCTTGCCCGCTCCATAAACTACGGCCGGAATTTTTCCGCCGCGGCGCACAGCGCGCGCATCGTTCTTTGTCCCTGCTTCGCGCGGTTGCGCTTCGAGTATGTTCTGTTCCAATGTAGTCGCCATAAAGTTAAAGTCCTTAGCTGTGAGCTTCGAGCTATGAGTTGCGAGCAACTATGTTTGCTTCCAGCTCACGGCTCGAAGCTCATAGCTGATTTACGTAAATAACTTGCTGACTGAAGTCTCTTCGTGATTGGCCTGAATCGCGCGGCCAATCAATCCTGCAATCGAGAGGACGCTGATCTTGCCGCCCTTCTCCGTTCGCGCCGCATCTGCTTCCGCGGTCAGCGGAATCGTGTTCGTGACCACCACTTCCTTGATGACCGAGTTCCGGATGTTCTCCACCGCCGGGCCTGACAGCACCGCGTGCGACGCGCACGCGAACACCGAAGTCGCGCCGTTCTCGACCAGCGCCGCCGCCGTCTTGACCAGCGTTCCCGCCGTATCGATCAAGTCGTCGATGATCAGGCACGTACGGCCGTTCACGTCGCCGATCACGTGCATCACCTCGGCCACGTTCATCTCGACGCGCCGCTTGTCGACGATGGCCAGGGCCGCGTCGACCTTCTTCGCGAAGAATCGCGCGCGTTCCACGCCGCCCGCATCCGGCGAAACCACCGTCAAGTTCGGCAACGCCAGCTTGCGGAAGTGATCCACCAGCACCGGCGAAGCGAACAGATGATCCACCGGGATATTAAAAAATCCCTGCAACTGCGGCGTATGCAAATCCACAATCAAGGCCCGGTGCGCGCCCGCGGTCGTCAGCAGATCGGCCACCAGCTTCGACGAAATCGGACTGCGCGGCTTGTCTTTGCGGTCTTGCCGGGCATATCCGAAGTATGGAATCACCGCCGTAATGCGCCGCGCCGAGGCGCGCTTCAGCGCATCGATCATCAGCAGCAATTCCATCAGGTGCTCGTCCACCGGACGGCACGTCGGCTGCATCACGAACACGTCAGCGCCGCGGACGTTCTCCTGAATCTGGACGTAACACTCGCCGTCGCGAAAACGAATGACCTGCGCCTGCCCGCGCTGCATCCCGAGAAACTGGCAGACTTCATCGGCCAGGTGTTCATTCGCCGTGCCGCTGAAAATCTTGAACTTCTCGTCCGTGCGCGGACGCGGCTTGCGCTCGGTCTTTTCGTCAGTCACAGGCGGATTCTTCTTTTCAACTTTCTCAGTCTTGTCGGTCGGCGTGACTAAAGTAGCCATGGTTATCTCTGGGCTCCTGGCTTGCTCTTAGCTCTTAGCCTTTAGCTCTTAGCCAAACCTTTTAACCCTGCTCGACAAAGCTAAGGGCTAACCGCTAAGAGCTGTTTTCTTGGCTGGGCCGCTAGGATTCGAACCTAGACAAAGTGCTCCAAAGGCACTTGACCTACCATTAGTCGACGGCCCAATTTTATTGGCCAGCGACTTCAGGAAGCTTGAGATCCCTCGCAAACAGCGCTCGGGATTTCGGCTGCGGGCTCCCGCTTCGCTCACGCCCGCAAAACGCCTCAACCTACCATTAGTCGACGGCCCAATAAGCCATTGTTGATGGTTGACTTTCGATTGTTTATGGAACCCCAGCGGGGCACCCTAATTTTCAATCAACAATCGAAAATCAACAATCAAAAATTTGCCGAAGCCGACCGCAGCCAAAACTCAACCGACGACCCGCTTCCAGTACGCCCGCCGCGGCAGGGTCACCGTCGCCTGCGCCGCCCAGCCTTGCTTTCGGAGTCTGGCCGTTGCCTGCACGGCGGCCTCGCGAGAGGCAAACAGCCCGTACAGCGTCGAACCGGAGCCCGACAACGATGCGTACTTCGCACCTGCGCGCAAAAGCGCACGCTTTCCACGACTCAGCTCGGGATATTCAGGAAAGACGACTCGTTCGAAGTCGTTTTCAATCCCAGCCCGGACAAGCCAGAGAAGCGGATTCTCGGCCCGGCCCCTTCTAGCCAAAAAATCAGAAGGAGCACTGGAGCACTGCTGACTCAGCCACGCCGACAAGCCGCGACCAAGCTCATTCATTCTATCGGAGGCAGAAGATACCGTCAATTTTGTCCCGGTTTTTGTGGGGACGGCCGCCTTCGGCTGTCCTGCCGGGCGAAGCGCGGCAGTGTTTTCTCTCGAGCCAGAGTCGTCCGCCGATACGACCGTGGAAGAGCGGCCCTTTAGAGCCTGCCCTGAGCTTGTCGAAGGGGCCGCGGCGAGTCCCTCCGAAGCATCGGGCTTTAGCCCCTGTCGATCGCCACTCAACCGATCCCACTCCGCAAACGCTTTCGGCGTCGACACCCCAACCTTCGGCGTCACCACCACGCAAGCCATCGCCGGCAAGTCCGGCAGCGGATACACCTGCTCCCCCCGCCCCACTCCCAGCACCGTTCCGCCCACCAGAAACAGCGGCAGATCCGACCCAACCTCCGCCGCGATCCTCAGCCGCTCAGCAGCCGGCAGACTCTTCTTCAACGCCCGCTCCAGCCCCAAGAGTGTAGCCACCGCATTCGCCGAAGCCCCGCCCAGCCCGCCCTGCACGGGCAGGCGCTTCTCGATCTCGATCAGCACCCGCCCTTTCGCACGCAAAGCCTGCATCGCCTTCTCGACAATGCGGAAGCAGGTATTCGATTCATCCCGCGGCACACGCGGGTCCGCGCACTGAATCTCGATCCCGCTCCCACGCCTCACGCCCACGCGAATCACGTCATGCAGTCCAATCGTCTGATAGACGGTCAGCAGTTCATGAAACCCATCCGCCCGAGCCGCGCCAATGCGCAGGCCCAGATTGATCTTCGCGAACGATCGAACGGTGACGGTCATGGACGGATGATTGTAAAGTCTGGCCTGCAAATTTACGATGCCAGAACTCCGCCACGGAGATCGATTCGCACCCAGTTTTACCCCTCCCCTATCAGTTCCACCACCTTGGTAATCTCGACGGCCCCCCCGTCAAAAGCGCACGATGATTGTGATTTCAATCACAAGACCGTCCAGAGCACGGCCTCCCCGTTTGAAACCGTAGGACCTGCAAAACCATGTGCTGCTCCGGATAACGTCCGGGTCCCTGTGCAGCATTTCCCGCAGGCTGGGATGGAAGTATGGGGAGCGGGGCAAGAAGCACGGCCAAATCTCATGCTCAAGCTGAAGTGCCGGTTTGCGGAAACCGGCGGCTGGTGAGCAAGTAGGGGACGGGTATGCGCCGATTTCAGTGGCAGTACTTCTTACTAGCTTTCGTTCTTGTAGCGGAAGTGGCATTCTCGCAGAGCGACTACAAAGTCGTCACCGTCACCGACGGAGGCACTATTTCCGGAACCGTCAAATGGTCTGGCGCGGTTCCTCACACTCTCGACTTCCCGGTCACGAAAGATCCACAGATTTGCGATCCTGAATCGAAAAAGACCACCGATCTTGACCGCCTGATCATTGGATCGCAAGGTGGAGTCGCCAACACCATCGTCTATCTCAAGAACATCTCCAGCGGCAAAGCCATGGATCTGCCGGAACAACGGCGCCATTTGGACCAGAAGCACTGCCGCTACATTCCTCACATTCTTTTGGTACCGGAAAAGGCTTCGCTCGACATGATCAGCTCCGACGCTACATTGCACACCATCCACATGGATGGAGCGGCCTCGTTCAATCTGCCGTTCCCGTTCCCCGACCGGACCACGTCGCGCACCATGTCCACACCGGGGCTGGTTCACCTGCGTTGCAACGGTGGCCATGTCTGGATGAATGCGGAGATGATGGTGGTCTCGCATCCCTACTACGCCGTCACCGACGAGAGTGGCCGATACGAGTTCACCAACGTGCCGCCGGGGACGTATCAGATTGTGGCCTGGCATGAAGGCTGGGGACTCGCAGGCAAAGAGCAGTCTTACGACGTGCTGACAGAGCACAGCGTGCAGCGCCCCGTGTTCACCGAAGCCAAGACTTGGGAGAAGTCCGTCACGGTCAACGGCAACCAGGTCAGCACTGTGAACTTCGTGATCTCGAACGGCAAATAAATTGGAAAGCGAACCGTGGAAGGGCACGGCTTCAGCCGTGCCGTCGGATTCCCAAAGAGACTCCGGCCTTTCAGCCTCTGAGGGAATCGGGCGTCGTCGCGGGACTCTGGCTGTTCCCCGTGTTGCAAGCCGCTGGCATCGGCAGCGTCCTCGTCTGGCGCGCTGGAGAACTGCAAGGCCACGGCGATCTTCGCTTCTATGCCGGGGTGCAGGTCTACTCCATCCTGATTCTGTTGCTGCTGTTGCTGGTTCCAGCGAAGTACACGCGCGGATCTGACTTGGCGGTGTGGTTGGCTTCTACGTCCTCGCCAAGATTCCGGAAGAGAGCGATCGCCAGGTTTTCGCGATCGGCCACATCGTCAGCGGACACACTCTCAAGCACATCGCGGCTGAGGACGCGGGCTACTGGATTCTGCGGATGCTGCAGAAAAGAGAAGTGGTGAGAGTTTGATCCGTGAAAATCCGTGCGAATCCGTGGCGAAAAGAATTTCGCCTGCGCGGTTCAACGAATCTGCCCAGTTCCTTCGGATGCCAGTGGGCCGCGCATTTCAGAAGTGTGCAATATTGAACAGACGATAATAAGGCGCCGTCGTAGAGTTCGAAAAAACCAGACGTGAGTGGATCGATGCCGCCCTATGGGGCGTTGGCTTCTCTGCTTCGCCGAACACGAGGCGTCAAAATGAGGCTCCGCCGGATGACGGTCCTCCGGAAAACTTGTATCGTAACCGCCCTGATCGGATGGGTGGCGCTCATCCCTGTTCCGGAGGTCGCTTGTGCCGACTCGGGAGCGTCGATATCGAGCACATCTCTCTCTGCAGACCAGGTGGTGGACAACCTCGTGCGGAAGAATCAAGAGCGTGCCCAAGCCTTGCTGCACTCTGAGGCGACACGCGTTTACCGCATCGTTTACCACGGATTCCCAGGAGACCGCGAAGCAGAAATGACCGTACAGGCCACCTACAACAGTCCATCCTCCAAAGAGTTCAAGGTGGTCTCGCAGAGCGGATCAAAGCTGCTTCAGGATCGCGTCTTTAAAAAGCTCCTGGAAGGCGAGAAAGAGGCAGCCCAACCCGCATTCAGTGCGCGGGCACAGTTAAATCGCGACAACTACAATTTCGAATTGATGGGTTACGAACCCTCGAACGATGGTGGGCAATATGTGCTGCGGGTGAGCCCGAAATCCCGGAGTAAGTTCGTATATCGAGGCAAGGTTTGGGTGGACGGAAGAGATTTCGCCGTAACCCGCATTGAAGCCGAACCGAGCCAGAACCCGTCATTTTGGACGAAGACGAGTGCAATTCGTCACGAGTACAAGAAGGTCGGAGCCTTCTGGCTACCCGCCCGGAATGAGTCGGTCAGCTACATTCGGCTGGGAGGGCGCGCCACCCTGACCATCGACTACAAGGACTATCGAGTGGTTGATGCCCGCCCCGGGTTGAGCTCGGGCGATGCGAAAGACCGTCGTTGAGGCTGATTGGACGCTCGATGTAGCTTATTCCGTGGGTGACCAACCCCTTGCATCGCCCAAGGGCTTGTTGACGCAAAACCTTTGCCCGCAAACTGGTCAATCCGTGAAATGGGGGTTTTTCGACAACGAACCTTCTTTGGCTTCCAAGGTCTTGAGCGCGAGGGCTATACTTGGCCGATGATTCCCTTTCCCAAACCGCGCGGTTTCTGGGATTACGCACTTTTTGCGTCGATGATGGCTCCCGCTCTATGGCTCTTGTTTTGGGTGGAGGCGAGTGACCGGGTTGGTTGGCCGGACGCGGTGCTTGCATGCGGAGCAGCGGTGCTATTCGTCTTCGCCACTATTCTTGCTCGTCGAGGAGAGAAGGCAACGTGGATAGCACATCCAACATGGCAGGCGTACTTATTAGTTTCCGTCGGGGCATTTGCGCTAATCTTCGGTGCTATTTATGCAGACGCTTACCTTCTGCATCGCAGAGACATCACTCCGAAGAGAATCTGGGACGACATCACATTCGCCTTAATTTTGACAGCCGGATTCCTGTGGTCATTCCAAAGACGATTTCGTGCAAATCGTCAGCTGCCGTAAACAGGCCGTTACACGTTTTGACGGACTCCTCATTGGGCGATTCTGCTTGAGCTCCTGAGGGTATTCGCCGATAGAGATGCGGTTAGACCTTGATCGGTGGCTATGCGCGTGGATCCGTGACAAGGATGGAGTTGCCTTACCCGCGCCGCTTGTAGAGCACGGCGAATTCGAATCCCGTATTCGGGGGAAACAGTTCTGCCACTTTGCGCAGGCGTTCGGCCAAGGCAGAGGGTGCCAGCAGAGGATAGTCGCGCTCGCGCAGATCGTAGTAATCCACGTCGAGATACAGCGACAACAGATAGATCGAAATCGTGTCGGAGAAAGTCGCGTCCAGGTATTCGTTCTTGTAGCGCTCCGCGTCCGGTCCTGCGGCAGTTGCCAGCTTGCGTGCTTCCCACGCATCCAGAGAAGTTTCCCCGCGAACGCCCGCTTCGACTTGGCTCCACGCCAGCTCGCTGAAGTCGCGCGAGACTCCGGCACGCTCCACCAGCGCGTGGCCCACATTGATATAGAACTCGAAGGCCACGGAAAACTTGTCGTCCATGAGCCGGGTGGAAATAAAGACGCACTGCGAGTCGCCCAGATTCAGGTTGCGATGGCAGACGGCGTTGTCGCTCAGCGCAACGTCGTAGCGATCGGCAATGACGGTTTCGTCCCCTTGGCTCACGGTGAGCGGAACAAAGTAGTAGGCCTTGCGCTCGAGCGCGGTCGCGACTTTCGTGGGGACGGCGGCGATCATGCGCTCCAGGTCAAACGAGTTGACCGCGACCTCTCCGGCGACGGCATAACAAATACCGTTCGGCGCCTGGGAAACCGGCGTCTGCCGAACTACTTCGGCCGGGCTACGCGTGATGGCAGGGGCTGCTTGGGACATCTGCCCTATTCTACACACAGCGACCTGTGAACCCCGGCTCCACAAGGCTGGAGTCGGGGATTTGCGCGACTTCAGAGGCCGCGGAAGAACGGTCTTTCAAGGGCGTAGAGCGTCGGAATGAATGCGGGCTTAAGCCACTGTGGTCGGTGTTCCTTCCAGCCGCGTTTTTCCGCAGCCTCTTTCAGTCGTGCCGTCACCTCGCGGGACAGTACCGCGAACCAGTAGAATGGGGACGCAAGTTATGGCTGCCTCCCCCGCATCCCGCTCTCCCCACTTGTACATGATTCCGGTGCGCATCGGCGTTGTCACCTTTATCGGAACGCTGCTCACCTTCGCCGTGAGCTTGCTTTTCGCGATCCTGGGCACTGTGGTTCTTGCCTCGCTGCGGGGAGTCCATCCCGACATGCGGATCGCCTACCGGCAGATTGCGCTGCCGATCGCTCTGGTCGTGGGGCGCATCGTCTTCGTGCTGACCCTGATGATGGAGGTTCGCCACTACCGCCAGGCCAAAGCGCTCGCCGCCATCGAGAAGATGAGTTAACGATGCCGCCGCGGATTGCGATTCCAATGCCGCACGGCTCCGATCCGGAGTATGCCGAGCGGGCCATTCCGCAGTATGAGCGCGCGGTGGCACTCGCGGGAGGAGTACCGGTTCGCGTTTCTCTCAATCAGACTCCGGAGGCAATTACGCAGTTGATTCAGGACTGCGACGGCGTGCTGCTGCCGGGTAGCAAGGCCGATGTGGATCCCGCAAGATTCAAGGCAGCGCGCTCGCCGCACACGGCAGCGGCGGATCCGAAGCGTGACGCCGTCGATGATCTTCTGCTCGACGATGCCTACAAGCTGCGCAAGCCGGTGTTAGGAATCTGCTACGGGTTGCAGAGCTTGAACGTGTACCGCGCGGGATCGCTGGTGCAGCACATTCCGGAATTCTTGCCGGAAGTGGCGCGGGCCAAAGTAGATCACGAGGCCGGAAGCAAAGTACCGGTTGCGCATGCCGTCGAGATAGAAGCCGGCTCGAAGCTGGCAGAAATCATCAGCCCAGAGGTTGGAGGTCCGAGTTTTGAAGTGAGATCCGCGATCGTGCTGCCCGTGAACTCATCGCACCATCAATCCGCAGACGCGATCGGCGAAGGCTTGCGGATTGTCGCCCGCTGTCCCGACGATGGCATTATCGAAGCGCTGGAAGGAACCGCGACCGGATCATTTTGTAATTGCGGTGCAGTGGCATCCGGAACGCTCGATAGACCAGGACGCAGCATCGCGAGCGATTTTCCGCGCGTTTATCGATGCCGCACGCCAGAGGAAGGACGAGTAGCAATCGTGAATCACGTCATGCGCGTCGCGCTTCTGATGGCCCTGGCGGCCTTGTCGGCTACGCTGGCCTCGGCCACATCTCCGGATTCGTCGAAGCAGATCATGGCTTATCTGGAGGGAGCTTCGTCCTCTTATGACTCGCTTACGGCGTTCTATAGCTACATGAACCAGATGCCGACCGACACGTTTGCGGTGGACGTGCACGGCACGGTGAGCGGAACTGCGCCGGCGCAGGCCATTCAGTTCGCAAAATCAAAAGGCATGATGACGTTCGCGACCGTATCGAACTTCGATGCCGTTGGATTCGATGCGAAGATTACGCATGCAATTCTCAATCATCCGAAGATCAGAGCGCGGACGATCAGCCAGATGCTAAAGCTCGTCGAGCACTGGGGCTATACCGGGATCAACATCGATTTCGAATCCATCGACCACACCGATCGAAAGGCGTTCACTGCGTTCATTCATGACGTGGCGGAGAAGATGAGGGCGGCGGGCTATTTAACCGTGGTCTCTGTTCCTGCGGAGCTGAAAGACAATCCGGAAGATTCGTGGACGGGCGCGTTCGACTTCGCGGCCCTCGGTCAAAGTGCAGACATTCTGCAGGTGATGACGTACGACGAGAACGGTCCGTGGGGATCGCCGGGGCCGGTGGCGGGATTGAACTGGGTGGAGCCGTGCATCGCTTACTCGGTGTCGGTGGTGACTCCGGGCAAGCTGAGCCTGGGGATCCCCGCGTACGGTTACGACTGGAATATGACAGCGAAGACCGGAGCGCAGGTGTTCTGGAAGGACATCCCGGCGCTCATCGCGAAGACCGGTGCCACGCCGCAATGGGACAGCGCGTCGTCCTCGCCTTTCTTCACCTACCACGCCGCAGACGGAGCGAGTCATGTGGTCTGGTATGAAGATGAGAAGAGCGTCCCGCTGAAGTCGGCGCTGGCCGTGACGTATAAGCTGGCGGGCGTATCGGTATTCGCGCTCGGATACGACAATCTGAGTTTCTGGCAGGCCGTGCATGCGGGCGGATTCTGAACCGGGTAGTGGCTAGACTTAAACCTTTAACCACGAAGGACACGAAGTCGCACGAAGGAAACGCCTGGAGATCGAGACCTTCGCCGCCCCTACAGGCCTGCTGGAGGACTACTTGCTCCTCATCCTCTTCTTTGACGCTTTCTTCTTTTGGCGCGGGGCCCTTTCCAGCAGCACTGCGACGTGGGCGATGGCAGCGTTCTCGAGATTGAGTCCTTCGGGCGTTTTGGCTTTCAGACCGACGCAATTTCCCCGCAGGCCCAGCAAGGCCGCGACGCGGGCGCGGATGACGGTCGAGTGTGGACCAATCTTCGGCGCGGCCAGGATGAGACTTGCGTCGACGTTCGCGACGCTGTAACCGGCGTCCCGTACGCGCTTCAGAGCCTCGCGCAGGAAGATGACGGAGTCCGCGCCTTTCCATTTGGGATCGGACGGCGGGAAGAGTGCTCCAATGTCGGGCGCCGCAATCGCTCCGAGCAGAGCGTCGGTGATGGCGTGGAGCAGGACGTCACCGTCGGAGTGTCCGCCGAGGCCTTTATCGTGCGGGAGAGTGATGCCGCCAATCTTCAGAGGGATGGCAGGGCGGAACTCATGCGAGTCAAAGCCGTAGCCGATGCGGGTCGAAGGTTTCGAGTTTCGAGTTCCAGGTTTCAAGTTGTCTAGTGTAACGGTGCCTTGGGTAATCTAGGCCTGTTTCTTCAAGTAGAACTCGGCGAGTTCCATGTCTCCGGGATTGGTGATCTTGATGTTTCGGGGAGAGCCCATGACTACCGCGACTTCGTGGCCGCTGCGCTCGGCGAGCGAGGACTCGTCGGTGCCCATGAATCCGTCGGCGGATGCTTCGTCGAAGACCTTTTTGATGACACTGTAGTGAAATCCCTGGGGCGTTTGTGCCAGCACTACACCAGCGCGGGGAATCGTGGCTTTAACGATCGCGCCTTCGGAAGTGCGTTCGACCTGCTTGACGGTGTCGACGGCGGGAAGTCCAGCGATGGCAGCACCGTACTTTTTCGCGGCTTCGATTACGTCGTGAATGATCTCAGCGGTGACCAGCGGGCGGACAGCGTCATGCACCAGAACTACGTCGTCGGGCGCGGCGGAAATGGCATTGAGGGCGTGCTCGACGGACTGCTGGCGGTGCTCGCCGCCGGCGACGAGTTCGATTTTCTTTTTCAGCACGTCTTTCGATTCCTCGGAGAGGCGCTGGCGGAAGCTTTCCATTTCGTTTTCACGCAGGGCGACCCAGATTTCGCTGATGGCCTCGACTGCGGCGAACTTGCGAATAGTGTGAATAAGGATCGGGGTGCCGGCGAGTTCGTTGAACTGTTTGGAGGGATGCGGCTTCTTCGTTTTGGCGTCCATGGCACTGGGCATGGGAGCCATGCGCGTGCCGAGGCCCGCAGCTGGAATAATGACGATCACCTTCATAGCGGGCTGTAAGTATACGAGCGTGGGAGGCGGGAGTTCAAATCTGCCCTTTCGGGTTTCGGTGGATGCCGTGGCTTGTCCATTCTCGACATGTCTCGACATACAATGTCGGAATCATTTTCTTTGGAGATGTTCTGATGCTGTTCGTGAAGCAAATCGGTCACTGGTTCGCCGCTAACGCCCAAACGATCTACTACCTGATGGCGACGGCCGCGGCATTCGTGGCGGTTCTGACCTACTACCGGAATTCGACGATCGAGCGAGCTCGCTGGCTTTCGACCCTCTATACGAAGTTTTACGAGGCACCCGACTTGAAGAGGATTCGCAAGTGTCTCGATGAGAACTCGCCGAACTCCCCAGCCGTTCAGGAGCTGGTGCGGGAAGAGGACCCGGATTTCACTGACTATCTGAACTTCTTTGAGTTCATGGCCTATCTGGAGGCCAGGGGGCAGCTCAGCAGGCGGGACATTGCGGCGCTGTTCGATTATTACTTGCGGGTTCTGTCCAGACACAAAGACGTGCGAGAATATGTACTGGACGACAGGAATGGATACGGGTATTTGAAGAAGCTCCTGCCGCGTTTTCCACCTGTTGCTTAACGGATCAAGAAATGACCCATCATCTTTTTGTGTACGGCACGCTTTCTCCGCGACACGCGCCGCCGGAAATTGCGGCGACGGTCCGGCGGCTTCGTCCGGTGGGGCAGGCGTCCGTGCGCGGGCAATTGTACGATCTGGGGGAATATCCCGGAGCGATCTTGAGCGAGAAGTCGAGGTCGGTGATTCGCGGAGAGGTGTTCGAACTGCCGGGCGATCAGAGCACCTTGAGTTCTCTGGATGACTACGAAGGATTCGAACCGACCAAGCGTGGCTCCAGCCTGTTCCTTCGGCGGACCTGGCCAGTCACCATGGACGACGGCAAACGCCTGCGTTGCTGGGTCTATGTCTATAACGGAACCATGAAAGACGCGCAGCCCGTCAGAAACGGCCGCTATTCCCGCCGACGGACGTCCCGCCGTTCCGCGAGCACGCGTTCCTCAGCTGCAAAGTAAAAACATTCACTGCTTGAGCTGCTACGCCTGACTCACGACGTGCTTTGCTTTGTCTCCATCGGGGTAGGCGCGGGCACGACCGTCGGTCCTGGTCCGGGTATCGGTATTGCTTGAGCAGGTCCGGGAACGGGCGCTGCCTGCCGCGAATAAGCGGCACGTTCGTCCCACTTGCCGAAGATCATTTTCCCTGCGGTCGTCTGCAGCACGGATGTCACCGAGACGTCAATGGTCTTGCCGATCATTTTCCGAGCGTTGTCTACGACTACCATGGTGCCGTCGTCCAGATAGGCGACGCCCTGGTTGTATTCCTTGCCTTCCTTCAGGATGAAGACCCGCATGGTCTCG
Source organism: uncultured Acidobacteriaceae bacterium (assembly GCA_963788555.1). Taxonomy (GTDB): domain Bacteria; phylum Acidobacteriota; class Terriglobia; order Terriglobales; family Acidobacteriaceae; genus Sulfotelmatobacter. Next base: position 337,106 of record CAWBHM010000016.1, read on the forward strand.
CCGGGGAGCACGATCGGCTTGAGCGAGTTAGCCAATTCGTTGATGTTCAGAACTTCCACACCCTGAAGCTGCGCCACCTTATTCAGGTTGAAGTCGTTGGTGATGATCTTGCCTTCATAGAGCTTGGCAAGTTCGATCAGCTTGAGGTCGACTTCCCGGACCGCGGGGAAATCGTCTTCCACGATCTGAATGGTGAGGGTGGCGACTTTCTGCAGGCGCTGAAGGATGTCGAGGCCGCGGCGTCCACGATTGCGCTTGAGCGAGTCGGCGGAGTCAGCGACGAGTTGCAGTTCGCGCAGAACGAACTGCGGGGTGACGATGATGCCGTCGAGGAATCCGGTCTCGGCAATGTCGGCGATGCGGCCGTCGATGATGACGCTGGTGTCGAGAATCTTGTAGCTTTTCTTGCCTTGCTTCTCGCCACCGAAGATGCCGCCGAGGGCCGCCAGATTCAGCAGGTCTCCCTTGTTGGCTCCGACGATCAGGCCGACGTAGGCCATGAGGAGCATGACGAGGATCTGCAGGAAGCTTTGGGTGTGTCCTTCGGGAATGCTGTTGCGGATGACGAGCGCGAACAGGTAAGCGCCACAGATTCCAAGGAAGCTTCCGATGGCGGCGCCGATCAGCCGCTTCAGGCTCACCATCCGCAGCTTCCATTCGAAGACGACGATTGCCAGCCCGAGCAAAGCGCCCACGCCCGCGTCCACGTTGCGGGTCAATCCGAAAGGCTCAATGACAAAGCAGGTAACCGCTACAACGATGACAAAAAGAAGACGTACAAGAATAAGATCCACGGTAGACCTCCCCGCGGATGCAGTTAGCCCATGTGCCATACCACCAGGCGATGCACCCGTGCCAGTCGTCGCCGCCCCTGGCGGAACTGGCCTTTCCTTTCGCATGCGGAGCGCAAGAATTAGGGGAATAAATGTGTGCGCCCCGTTCCGGCCGTTGGGGCTCGACCGGAGGATCAATAAGCCAACGCCAAAAGTATATACCTGCCCGCCGGAAAGGGGGTAAGACTCTCGTGACGACGGCCCTACCTCTGGGAACAGCCACCCTACAGCCTATTCCTTCCCCGATTTACAGAGAATTCCCCTCGTCGGACGTCTTATTGACATGCATCTGAACATGGAAGTTGCGAACTGCCGCGTTAGCAGGGCGCGGGCCCGTGGTCCATCAAGCGTCTTGGAGGATGCTATGAGAGCTTTCAGAATTTTGAATGTAGCGATATTTTCGTGCCTGGTTGCGAGTTCGGCGATTCTTTACGCGCAGGACCCAAAGCCACAGGACGAGAAACCGCGCCAGGAAGAACCGAAACAGCAAGAGAAGCCCAAAGGACAGGAGCCCCGACCGGAGGGGAAGCAGGATGAAATGAAGGCTCCGCGGCAGGAGGAGGCAAAGCCTCCGAAGCAAGAGAAGCAGGAACAGAGGCAACAAGAGCAGAGGCCGGAAGACAAGCAGTCGCACGAGCAGATGAGGCCTGGACAACCGGAACCGATGCACCAGGGGAACGCCCGAGCTGAGCGGAAGAGCGCGCACATTCCCGACGACAAGTTCCGCGAACAGTTTGGGCGAAGCCACACCTTCGTTGTGCGACGGCCGGTGATGGTAGAGGATGGACCGGGCTTTTTCTATGGCGGGTATTCGTTTGTGCTGGTCGACGCGTGGCCGACGGACTGGGATTACAACGACGATTGCTACGTCGACTACATCGATGGTGAGTATTTTCTGTTTGATATGCGGCATCCGGGCATGAGGATCGCGCTCATGGTGGTGATGTAGGCGGAGTGCCAAGTCGAAGATCGGTGGCCCGTTTGAGAACGAATCCGCTCGTGCTGGATTCGATTTCAAAGCGGGCCATTTTTCTTTTCATGGTTGCTATCAACTTGGGGATTCGGGGCTCGTCCATCCTGCTAAACTTTTCTCATGAAAGCTTTGGTTCTTACCAGCCTGTCGGGGCCTGACGCGCTCGCGATCCAGGATGTTCCCGAACCTACGGTGAAGCCCGGCCAGACGTTGGTGCGAGTAGGCGCCGGGGGACTGAATTTCGCCGACTTCATGACCACCAAGGGAGGCTATCCGGGAACTCCGCCGCCTCCACTGGTCGTGGGACGCGAGTTTGCTGGAGTGGAGGAAAGTAGCGGACGGCGCGTCATGGGATATGTGCAATGGGGCGCCTTCGCGGAGAAGACTGCCGCATACTCCAACATGATCTGGGTTGTTCCTGAGAATTGGACAGACGAACAGGCCGCCGCGTTTCCGGTGAACTACTTCACAGCATATCTGGGATATTGGCAGGCGGGCATGACTCAACCGGCTGTTGCGGGGAAGCAGCATCGTGTGCTGATTCACGCCGTGGCGGGAGGCGTGGGCACTGCGGCGGTGCAGATCGGGCGGCTGCTCGGCGTCGACATGTATGGGACGTCGTCCTCGGACGAGAAGCTGGCGCGAGTGAAAGAACTTGGGTTGCAGCATGGTATCAACTACAAGGCGCACGATTATGAAGAGATGGTGAAGAACCTGACGCACGGCGAGGGCGTGGACGCCGTCTTTGAGATGCTGGGCGGGGATCATACGGCGAAGAGCCTGCGCTGCCTGCGCGACTTTGGACGGGTCATTCAGTATGGGACCGCTACGGGGAAGCAGCCGCACCTTGACTTGCGCGCTATGTATGCGAAATCCGCCAGCGTGCAAGGACTGTGGCTGACGTATTTGTCGCAGAAGGCGGAGATTATGGAACCGGCGTGGAAGCAGCTTTCGGCCTGGATCGCACAGGGGAAACTCACTCCGCAAATTGGGCATGTGTTTCCACTGGAGCAGGCGGTTGAGGCTTACAAGCTGCTGCAGGATGGAAAGAATTATGGGAAGGTTGTGGTGAAGATCGGGTGAACGCGTCGCTTTCTGGGCTTTTCTTACGCCCTCCGGGGCTTGGTCATTTTCCCGGCCTAACCCACGGCTGCACTCTTTCGCCGCTCCGCGGCTCGCACCCCGTGCGGTCACCCTTGACCGAACACCCAGGTTTCGCTGACCAGAAAATTTGCCAACGAGCAAAGAACAATTGCGAGGGCATTCGCGAGTAGATAGTTCATGTGGCCTTCGCCGACCATCACATTCATGAGCGCGAGGTTGCCGAGGATCGACACTGCGCCGTTGGTGAGATTGAAGCGCAATAGCCTGGGCAGCGAGCGGCGCCAGGGTTGACTCCGATCGGCTTTTGTTCGATCGGCCCAGGTGAATTGTTCGTGCCAGACGAAGTTGTGGACGACTGCGGCTTCGACGGCGATTGCGGTTGCTGCCAGATAGTTGAAGTGCAGGATACTTTTCAACAGGAACAGCGCGGCGAACTGCACGGCGATTCCAATTCCTCCTACCACATTGAATTTGCACCATCGCAGCAGAGTCGATGGAGGCAGGTCCCGCGCGCTCGAACGGTTCGTGGTCTCGGTAGTCATTGCGGGATCCTTTCTTCGCGATAGAGCCGGATCGTGTTCTTCAGCGTGAAGACGACGACCATGAGCCCCATCCCCGCAAGGCCGATTGCGCCTCCCGCGTCGAATAGGCGATAGCGGGCTCCGAACAGATGGACTACCGGCCTCCAGAGCACGGCCAGATTTCCGAGTGCCAGAAGAATGCGCAGTTCGGTCGGGCCGAAACGCCAGAAGGAGATGCGGAATTCTCCGAGCGCATGCGTGGCCAGGTACGACTGAATCGAGAGCATCAGGAAGCCGGTGAGCAGACCGATGGCAATCGCGGGACGCATGTATCCCGAGAGGGCAAGGCCGCCCATCAGGGCGAGAGCGCCGAAGCTGTCAACCATGTGGTCGACGTAGAAGCCGTAACGCGGACGGAGGCGCTGGCGGACGCGCGCGATGGTGCCGTCGAGGGAGTCTCCAAGCCAGTTGAGGGCGAGACAGGCGATGGCGCCGAGAAGAGCATAACGGTTCCAGGCGGCCAGGGCATAGCAGAGTCCCGCAGCAAGTTGGGCAGCGAGGCCGAGGGCAGTAAGGTGGTCGGGACCGATGCGGTCCGGGACGCGGGCCGCGAGCCAAAGTAGGGCGCGTTTCTCCACGACCGCAAGCCAGCTTTCCTGGACGCGAAGCATGTCGGGAAACGGGCGGCGAAGTTCGAAGAGGACGCGAGGGTTGGGCTGTTCGCAAAACTCGGTAAGGGTTTGGGAATTGGGACTTGCCATGGTTGCCTCCGTAGATTTGCGCTGCATGGTCGTGCTCGTTTAGGTTGCAGGGCCTAAAGCCCCTGAAACCGCGTGGTGCTGCGCCACCCCGAAACCAGTTCCTCAGCAGCCTGCTGCGCCGAGGCAAGACGCGCCTGCGCGCACAAAGCGGTTCCTCGGCGAACATCGGAACCATGCCTTTCAACGTAGGTCCGCGCGCTTGCTCGATCGCACTTTGACGCGGACAGGGGCGGCGGGCAATGCACAGGTGATTATTCGCAACTCAACTTGTCATCAACCGCAAACTCCTTCTAGCGCAGGCTGTTAGAGTGGCATGTCATTTCCGGTCAATTTGCTTGCCGGGGTGCGGACGATATGGTTTCATTCCCATGCCGCGCTTCGGTCACGGTTTGCGATTCTGGCCATCCGAAAAGGATCTTCGTGAACTGGTTCTTTCTCTTCTTTTTCATCTCGGGCTTCTGCAGCGTCCTGTATGAACTGATATGGCTACGTCTATCGATGGCGCAGTTCGGCGTGACGACGGCCACGGTTTCGATTGTGCTGTCGGTGTTCATGGCGGGGCTGGGGTTGGGCTCATGGCGAAGCGGCCGATGGCTATACCGGCGAAGCGGGGAACGTCCGTTTTCGGCACTTCGTCTGTACGCGCTGATTGAACTTCTGATTGGCGGGTCAGCAGTGGTTGTCCCTTACGAATTGGAGTGGGGAAGAAACATCCTGCAACGGATCAATCTGTCTTCGTCGCCGGCCTACTATTTCGCTTCCGGAGTTTGGGTCGCTTGCGTGCTGATTCCTTGGTGCGCATTGATGGGAGCGACGATCCCGATCGGGATGCGGGCGATTCGACAGACGATGCCGCGCGAGGCCGGGCGCTCGTTCAGCTATCTCTACACGGCGAATGTGGCTGGTGCGGTGATGGGCACGGCGGTGCCGCTGCTCCTGATCGAACTTCTCGGGTTTCGCAGGACATTGTTGGTGGGGGCCGCGTGCAACGCCGTAATTGCTATCGTAGCGCTGGTGCTCGCACGGAATGCTTGGAGAGAATCGACCGCCGAGAGTTCAGAACCATCCGCGACAGGGACTGTAACCGCTACAAGCGGTCGCGCGGTCATGGTACTACTTTTTCTGACGGGCCTGACGAGTATGGGGATGGAAGTGGTGTGGGTGCGCCAGCTGACCCCCTATCTCGGAACGGTGGTCTATGCTTTCGCCGGCATTCTGTGCGTATACCTTGCGGCCACTTTCGAGGGTTCGCGCATTTACCGGCGCTGGAGTTCGCGGCATGCGGGCGATTCGGCCCGAGAGAGTCCCGTGTTGTGGTCGCTGCTGGGGTTGGCCGCTCTGCTCCCGCTCGTAGCGTCGAGCCCGAAAATCGAATTGAACAATGGTCTGAGAATGGCGCTAGGCATTGCGCCTTTCACTGCATTGCTCGGCTTCCTCATGCCGATGCTGGTGGACCGCCGCTCAGGGGGCGATCCCACAAAGGCGGGAAGCGCGTACGCGGTAAATGTCCTGGGATGCATTTTGGGACCTCTGCTGGCGGGTTTCTTGCTGCTGCCCTACTTCAGCGAACGCTGGTCTCTGGTCGTACTGGCGCTCCCCTGGTTGATTTTTGGTCTGCGGGCGTTGCGGCCGCGCGCAGGCGCGAGTGTTTTGGCACGAGCCGTCGCGTATGCTGTCGTGCCGCTGGCGGCCGCGCTGATCGTCATTGGTAAGGGTTACGACGAGAGCTATCCGCAGCGGCGAGTCCTCCGCGATTCGACGGCCACAGTCATCGCGATGGGGAACGGGATGGAGAAGCAACTTTTGGTGAATGGATACGGCATGACGACCCTGACTCCCATCACGAAGATGATGGCGCATCTTCCGCTGGCGTTTCTCGATCGGCCGCCGAAGGATGCGCTCGACATCTGCTTTGGAATGGGTACGACGTTCCGCTCACTGCTCAGCTGGAAGATCCAAACGACCGCGGTCGAGCTAGTGCCCAGCGTGCCGCGAATGTTCAGCTATTTTCACAGTGACGGGGACCAGGTGATGCGGTCGCCGCGGGCGCATGTTGTAATCGACGACGGCCGCCGCTACCTGGAGCGCACAACGCAGCAATATGACCTAATTACAATCGACCCTCCGCCTCCGGTAGAAGCGGCGGGATCGAGCCTGTTGTATTCGGAAGAGTTCTACGCGGCCGCGCGAAAGCGATTGCGCCCGGGCGGAATCCTTGCGCAGTGGCTTCCCGATGGAGATCCGGAGGATTTCGCCGCGGTTGCACTCGCCCTCCGGAATCAGTTCCCGCACGTGCGCGTGTTCGGCAGCGTGGATGGATGGGGCTTTCACTTCCTGGCCAGCGAACAGCAGTTGCCGCATGTAACGGCAGACGATTTACAGCGCAAATTGTCGGAGGATGCAATCGCCGATCTCGCCGAATGGGATACGTCCCCGGGAAAAAGCGACTCGGCCTGGGACGCCTTTGATACCTTGCTGCAGAACGAAATTCCGATCGAGAAGTTGATCGAGAAGAGTCCCGCCACGCCGGCACTGCGCGACGACCGGCCGATCAATGAGTACTATGCGTTGCGCCGCTGGCCGTGGCACTAAGCTCTGATCCCGGAGCGTTGGAGAAGCGCTAGAGAGATGCGAACGCTTCCCGAAGAGCCGCCCGCAATTGCTCGGCGGACCATGTGATCTGGTCGGGCGAAATGATGGCTGGAGGCGCCAGAAGAAGATGGTCTCCGGAGGTTCCGTCGACGCAGCCTTGCATGGGATAGACCAGCAGGCCGTGCTTGAGGGCGGCGGCGGCGATTCGTGCGGCATAGTTCTGGTTGGGCGGGAAGGGGCACTTGCTGGTTTTATCGGCGACGAATTCTATGGCCCAGAGTAGGCCGATGCCGCGGACATCTCCAACTGAATCTTCGTTATGCAGGCTCTCAAGGGCCTGTTTGAAGTGGGCCGCTGGAGTGTCGGAGTGGCTGGAGTCGGCGGCTGCGACCAGATTCTTCTGTTGCAGATAACGCAAGACGGCGCGTCCGGCGGCTAACGAGATCGGATGGGCGTTGTAGGTGAAGCCGTGCAGGAAGGCGCCTGATCCGTCGGCGATTGCGTCGATGACTTTCCTGGAGGCGATCACGGCGCCGAGGGGAGCGTATCCGCTGGAGAGTCCTTTGGCGGTGACGAGAATATCGGGCGCGACGGCGCCATCTTGACCGGGCCAATGTTCCACCGCGAAGTTGCGTCCGGTGCGGCCCATGCCTGTCATCACTTCATCGGCGATGAGCAGCAGGCCATGACGGCGGCAGATCTCGGCGACGGACTGTAAATATCCCGGCGGAGGAACTACTGCGCCTAGCGTCGCGCCACTGACGGGTTCGAAGATGAAGGCCGCGGCTGCACCATGGGTCGACTCGATCGCGTGTTCCAGTTCGGCAGCGTATTGCTGGCCGCAGTTGCGGCATCCGTCGGTGCAATCGAAGGCACAGCGGTAACAGTAAGGCATGCCGACGTGGGGGAACTCCCGCACCATAGGCAGATAGATTTCCCGGCGGCGCCTGTTGCCGGAGACGGACAGAGCACCGAGGGTTGATCCGTGGTAGCTCTGCTGGCGGCTGAGGATTTGGTAGCGGGCGGGTTGTCCGATTTCGACTTGGTATTGGCGGGCCAGCTTTAATGCGGTCTCGATCGACTCGGAGCCGCCGCTGGTGAAGTAGACGGCGCCTCCGCGGAACTGGTCTCCGGCGAAGGCGAGCAATTCTTCGGCGTACTCCTCGGCGATGGGAGTGGTGAACTGGCTGGTGTGAACGAACTCCAGCTTGGCGGCTTGCTCTGCCATGGCGGCGGAGATTTCCGGGACGCCGTGTCCGATGAAGTTGACGGCCGCGGAACCGGAGAGATCGAGATACTTATTGTTGTCGGCGTCCCAGATGTGGACGCCTTCCCCCCGGACAGCCGCGGGGAAGTTTTTGCGGAAGGATCGGCGGAGGACTGCGGAACGAAATGGGATCGTCGTGGAGTCGGCCACGTATGGGATTATCTCATCGGGTTGAAAATCCCGGCCTGGTGCGAAGCGTTTTCCGAAATACTCCGTTTACAAATACCTCAGAGGCTAAAGCCCTCGAAAGAGAAAGGCTCTTACCGCAGCGCTCAAAGCGCTGCGCCACCCAAAATCAGCGCCATCCAAAATCAGTCAATCACCCACCAATATCAGATTCACAACCGACCCTTCGCGAGCTTTTCTCGCCGCGCGGTAAGTCCCACCTTTTTGCTTCTTGGGAACATCTAAAGAGTTAGGGCCTCTGGCTGCGCGGCGGTAATCGTGACAGTCCGTTTTTCGGAAGGAGCGTATATGAACAGATCTGGTGTCATAGAGATCGCGATATTGGGATTGGCGGTTTTAGTCTGCGGAGTTCAAAGCCTTTCGGCTCAGGCGGGGTCCACAGCGAGCGGCATTCCGGTGCACATGGTGGTCACCGCAGAGCCGCATCACGGGTCCGACGTGCCACTCATCCATCGCGAAGACGTGATGGTGTATGAGGGGAAGGATCGCGATACCGTGACGGATTGGATTCCTGCTCAAGGGGAGCATGCGGGGCTCGAACTTTTCATTCTGCTCGATGACGGATCGAATAGCAGCCTGGGCTCGCAATTGGACGATCTTCGGAAGTTCATTGATGCGCAGCCCGATTCCACGAAGATCGGAGTCGCGTACATGCAGAATGGCATGGCGCAGGTCGTACAGAATCTGACGAGCGATCATGCGCTGGCGGCGAAGGCGCTGCGTCTGCCCATGGGAGTCCGCGGCGTGAATGGCAGCCCATATTTTTCATTGAACGACCTGATCAAGCGGTGGCCGCAGAGCAGCGGGCGGCGAGAGGTGCTGATGGCCTCCGATGGAATCGATCTTTATTACGATAGTGGTGATCTGCTGGACCCGTATCTGAGCGAGGCGATCGAGAATGCGCAGCGCGCCCGTATTCTGGTCTCTGCGATTTACACTCCAGGAGTCGGCCATTTCGGTCACGACTACTGGCAGACTTACTGGGGACAGCTGTATCTGGCGCAGCTTGCGGACCGAACCGGAGGCGAATCGTATTACATTGGGTTCAACGGGCCGCCGGTGTCGTTCACTCCTTACCTCGACGACGTATCGCGCCGCTTGAGTCATCAATATTTCCTGACGTTTCTGGCCAAGCCACCTAAGAAAGCCGGCTTCGTTCCAGTAAAGCTCAAGACGGAAGTGCCGAATGTGGATCTAGTGTCAGCGGATCGGGTTTATGTTTCGGCAGAAGGAAAGTGAGCACTGATCGGACACGAGTGTTCGACTCACAACTATTGGACGGATTGAGATTCCGATAAGATTGAAGATTCCAATCGGGTCTCAATGAAGAAACTCCTGCGTTTTTTTCAACCGTCGCACCAGCACAGCGTGTTTTCGGCGACGATCCTGCTGATGGGGACGGTGATGTTGTCGCGCGTGATCGGCTACGCGCGCGAGGCGTACATCGCGTTTGCCTTCGGTGCCGGCTCGCAGACCGACGCTTATGTGGCGGCATTCACCCTGCCTGACTTTCTGAACTATGTGGTGGCGGGGGGCGCCGCTTCCATTACGTTCATTTCGATTTACACGCGCTTTCTGGCCGAGAAGCGCGACGCCGATGCGCAGAAGACTTTCTCGATCATCATCACAGTCATGAGCGCGGTGATGATTGTGGGAACGATCCTGACCGAGATCTTCGCGCCGCAGTTTGTGCGCTGGTTCGTGAAGGATTTCAAGCCGGAGCAGATTGAGCTTTGCGTGCACCTGACGCGGATTCTGCTACCAGCGCAGATCTTCTTCTATGTCGGCGGAGTGGTCTCGGCCGTGCTGCTGTCGCACCGGCTGTTTCTACTGCCGGCATTCGGGCCGCTGATTTATAACCTGTTCATTATTCTGGGCGGCGTTATCGGCGGTCGGCATTTTGGGATTGCATCGCTCGCGCATGGGGCTGTGGTGGGGAGCGTGGCGGGACCATTTCTGGCGAGCGTGATCGGGGCAGCGCGCATTGGGACGGGTTACCGGCCATCCTTCGACATCATGAATCCTGCGTTTCGGGAGTGGGTGCGATTGTCGGTCCCGCTGATGCTGGGGGTTTCGCTGGTGACGGCGGACGATTGGATCTTGCGGCATTACGCCTCGAGCGTGGTGGGAGACATTTCGCGGCTGAACTATGCGAAGCGGCTGTTCGCAGTTCCGATTGCGGTGCTGGGTCAGGCCACGGGGCAAGCATCGCTGCCATTTTTCGCGCGATTGTTCAATGAGAAGCGTCTGAAGGATTTCGCCAGTACGGTGAACGATTCGGTGTACCGGGTCTCGGCGGCATCGTTCCTGACCAGCGGATGGATGATGGCAGCGGCGCTGCCGGTGATCGATCTGGTGTACCGGCGGGGAAAATTTCTTTTTGCTGACGCGCAGGTTACTGCCATTTATTTCTTCTGGTTTTCACTTTCGCTCGCGCTTTGGTCCGCTCAGGGACTCTACGCGCGCGCGTTCTACGCGGCCGGGGACACGCTGACGCCCATGATCGCGGTCACGATCATTACCGCGGCATCGCTGCCGGTATATAAGATTCTGTTTCATACCTTCGGGGTGGTGGGGCTGGCTTGGGCATCTGATATTGGGATTGGAGCGAACCTGGTGGCCCTGGCGCTGCTGTTGCACTATCGCAAATTGGTTTCGTTGGGCGAGTTGCGTTGGGGAGAACTGGCGAAGGCGGCGGTAGCGGCAGTGGTGGCGGCAGCTATTAGTTTTGAAGTGGCAAAGATCGTGCCATTCGCGACTCTGGGCCGCGGAAGTCGCATTGCAGATCTGATGCAATTGGCTTTGGTAACGCTGACGTGGGCCGCCGCAACAGCTGCGGGTCTGTGGTTATTGCGTTCGGAACTCCCTCGGGATTTGCGGCGGCGCAAGAAAACGGCTTATCCGGGGGTGGCGGAGGGAGAGACAAAGGAGATTATGGGGGAGGGATCGAAGCCATAGGTTGGCCGGGTCTGCAGCATGAGGTTCGGATTCTTAGCCTGTGCGCGTTGGGCTATACTCAATCTCCGGAGTGGAGCAATGACTACCGCAGTAAAATCCGTGTCCATCGAAACGCTGGTCGAGGGGTTGCGACAGCTGCCTGAGTCCGCATTTGGTCCGACCGAACCGGTTCGCCGCTTTCTTCAGGAGACACCTGTCAGCGCTGATTCTCTTGCTCCTTATCTCAATTGGAGTCGGCAACACTACACGCGGAATCTGATTGACAGGACGCCGTTGTACGAGCTCATGGCCATTTGCTGGGAGGTTGGGCAGGCGAGTTCAGTACACAATCATCGCGACCAGAATTGCTGGATGGCGGTTCCGATCGGGCGTTTGCACGTGGAAAACTTTCACCTCGTCCATCAGGATCTGAACGGTGGAACGTGCCGACTGGAGCCCACTAACACTATCGAAATGAATATTGCGCAGCCTTGCGCGGTCGATCCTGCAGACCCCGTGCATCGCGTGGTGAATCCGCGGGAATTTGATCAGCGGGCCGTCAGCCTGCACGTCTACTCGCGACCGTTTGACACGTGCGTGGTTTACTCTCCCGAACAAGGGACCTGCGGAGAAATTCAACTTCATTTCAACACCGAATACGGAAAACCGAAGTAACAGGCGCGACCCGACGATAACTATCTAAGGCCACCTGCCTCTCGTTAACATTTGCAGTGGAGGACATATGAGAGGGCGGCTTGGGTTGCTGACCGGAATTTGTATCGTGGTGATGGTTGTCTATTCTGCATGGGCATACCGCCACCAAATGGCGGCAGTGATCGCCGAGAAAACCGCCGCTCCGCCAGCCGCATCCCCAGAGCCGGACCATGCCAACCCCAAGACGCTCGGTGAGGCCCAGGAGGCGCACGGGGCGGTCAGTTTCGTCGGCCCGCTGGCCGATTATGTGTCCCGCGAAGTCGGCCTGAAGGTCGAAACCCTGCAATATAAGCCCGTCGCCTCCGACTACGTTGGAGGATCGGTGGTGGGAACCAGCAATGCTCTTCTGCACCAGACGTTTGGAGTTCGAGACATCGTACAGTTGCCGTTTGAAGTGCCCGCTCATGCTGCGACCCCGCAGCTGCGGGGAAACTACCGATCATTTTTGGAACGGGCAGGAGCACAGACCAGCGACCAAGAGGCGGACGTAGAGTTTCTAGTGTTGAACGAGCAACAGTACGGCGACTTTCTCAACGGACATCCGGCCGAAGCAGCTTTTTCGGCCGAGGACTCCCATGACCAGGATGTGAATACCGAATTGCCGCCGACTTTCGGCCAGCCCGCCAAGTACCACCTTGTCTTCCGGAATAACTCCCACAACAGCTCGCACGTGAAGGCGAAGAAGTTCGTGCAGGCCGACTTCCGCATCGACTTCTAGCGGCTTTCCTGCTGCTACACTAAACGGGTTGCCCGCGCGCAAGAAATCTACGGAAAAGGCTCCGCCAGCAGCACCCACGAACGCTGGAACTGCGAGCGGTAAAGCCGCGACTGGCGTGCCATCTCAGAGTGCGTCCGCCCACGGCCGTATTTACCTGATCGACACGATGTCGTTCATTTTCCGCGCCTATCATGCCATGGCGCGGCAGAGGCCGATGTCGACCAAGACTGGGCTTCCGACGGCTGCGATCTACGTCTTCGTGAATATGCTGCGAAAACTGCGGGATGATTTTTCTCCCGAGTACCTGGCTGCGGTGTTCGATGTGGCCGGGCCGACCTTCCGTGACGAGCAGGCCGAGGCGGTGACCAGCGTCCGCAAGTTCGACATCAAGACGCAGACATTCACCGAGGTGGAGTACAAGGGCTATAAAGCCAATCGCAAGGCGATGCCGGAGGATTTGGCGCAGCAGGTGCCGTATATTCGGCGGGCGCTGGAGGCGTACCGGATTCCGATTCTGGAGGTGCTGCGCTTTGAGGCCGACGATGTGATTGGCACTCTGGCACGGAAGGCTGCCGAGGCTGCGCATCCGGTGTATGTCGTTTCCAGCGACAAAGACATGATGCAGCTGGTGAACGACAAAGTGCAGATTCTGAATCCGCCGAAGGACAACCTGATCTGCGATGCGGCGAAGGTCGAAGAAATTCTAGGCGTACCGCCAGAGCGGGTAATCGACGTAATGGCGCTGCGCGGCGACGCGATCGACAACATCCCAGGAGCGCCGGGCATCGGTGATAAAGGGTCGGTGGAGATCATCAAGAGGTTTGGCACGGTCGAGCAGGCGCTGGATCGCGCAGCGGAGGTGGAACGGAAAACCTACCGAGAGTCGCTGCTGAACAATCGCGACACGATTTTATTCAGCAAGAGCATGGCCACGATCGATACGAGTGTTCCCATTGAGTTGGATGTGGCATCGATGCGGGCCGGGGATCCTAACGTTGACGAACTTCGCGCGCTGTTTACGGAGTTGGAATTTACGTCGCTGCTGAAAGAGTTGCTGCCGGTTGTTGAGGTGAGCGACACGCGCTACACGGAGGCGAAGTCGGCGGCGGATGTGGAGAGCGTCGTGAAAGCGGCCGCGCCGGGAAACGCTCTTGCAGTGGCGATTGAGCACGAAGAACCCAAGGGCACCACTGAGGAAGAGGAAAAAGAAGAACCGGCGCCGGATGCACAGATGTCGTTGGGTGGGATGGGCGGATCAGTGGGGCCGGCGCTGGTCGAGCCGCTGGCACGACGGGTTGCGATCTCGGCAGCGGCGGGTTCGTCTATGACCGTGAAGCTCGATTCCGGAGCGGCGGGGGCGAAATTTCGGTCCGCATTGAAGGACAGTCATGTACCCAAGGCATTCCATGATTTCAAGGCGGCCATTCACGCGCTCGATGCGCTTGGGGTTGAGTTTGCGGGGGTGCAGCACGATCCAATGCTGTATTCGTACTTGCTCGATCCGACGTATTCGTCGCACCGGCTGGCGGACGTGGCGCTGCGGCGCTTCAACCTGAAGTTGGGTGGCGAGTTGGCAGAGTCGGCCGACATTACCGGCCGGCTGACTGGAGCGCTGCGCAGCGAAGTGGAACAGGCGGGGCTCCTCAAGCTTTACGAGGAGATTGATCTGCCTCTGGTTCCGGTGCTGGGCCGCATGGAACAGGCTGGAGTGAAGATCGACACCGCCGCTCTGTTGCAGATGTCGGGCGAACTGGAGCGCGAGATTAGCATCAAGGCAAGAGAAATTTACGAAGTGGCTGGGACGGAATTCAACGTTGGATCGCCAAAGCAACTGGGTGACGTTCTGTTCAATCGGATGAATCTGCCGAAGCCGGTGAAGTACGGCAAGGGACGGACGATTTCGACCGCGGTCGACGTGCTCGAGGAGTTGGCGGAGAACCATCCCATTGCGCGCATGGTGCTCGACTACCGGCAGCTGACGAAGCTCAAGTCGACGTATGTGGATGCGCTGCCAGCTCTCATCAATCCCGCGACTGGACGGTTGCACACAACCTTCGGGCAGACCGGAACTGCGACAGGGCGGCTGTCGTCGGCGAATCCGAATCTGCAGAACATTCCGATCCGGACGGAGTTGGGGCGCGGAATTCGCGCTGCATTTATCGCGGAACCTGGGCACGTGCTGTTGACTGCGGACTATTCGCAAATCGAGTTGCGGCTGCTGGCACATTTTTCGCGCGATCCGCTGTTGGTGGAAGCTTACCGCCGCGGCGATGACATTCACACGCTGACGGCTTCGCAGGTGTTTGGCGTGCCGCCATTGATGGTCACACCAGATTATCGCCGCCAAGCCAAGGTGGTGAATTTCGGAATCGTCTATGGACTGTCAGCGTTTGGGCTTTCGCAGCAGCTTGGGATTGAGCCTTCGGAGGCGAAGCAATTCATCGCCGCGTATTTTGAAAAGTACAGCGGCGTGCGTGCGTTCATCGACAAGACGCTGGACGAAGCGCGGCGCGATATGAAGGTGAGGACGTTGTTCGGGCGCGTGCGCCCAATTCCGGACATCAACAGCAAGAACGCCAACCAGCGGGGATTCGCCGAGCGCACCGCTGTGAACACGCCACTGCAGGGCACAGCAGCCGATTTGATCAAGATCGCGATGATCCGCATCGACGCAGCGCTGCGCGAGCAGGGCCTGAAATCCAGAATGACGTTGCAGGTACACGATGAACTGTTGTTCGAAGTTCCGGAGAACGAAGTGGAGATCATGCAACCGCTAGTGCGGGAGCACATGGAGAAAGTGCATGCTCTCGCCGTGCCGCTGCAGGTGGACATGGGAGTGGGGCCGAACTGGAGAGATCTGGAATAGGCTGCGGTGACAGGACGTGGTCGCGTTATCTTCCTAGCCGTAGTGTAGAATTGTTGAGTGAACCCCTCCGCTGGTTGACGGGATGCCTGACGGCAACCGTCGCATTAGTGGAATCCTTCCTCGTCGGGACGTGGCTCAGCCTGGTAGAGCACTCGCTTGGGGTGCGAGGGGTCGGCAGTTCAAATCTGCCCGTCCCGACCAATTCTTCTGCTTTGTTATTGGGCTTTTTCGCTTCTTCCCTCTCGTTCGCTTCCGCCTCCCATTTTGCTAATTGTGACGTGATTGTGATTCTCTGTTGAACGCTCAAACACCATAGCGTGCGACCAACCAAGGTTCCCAAATTGCAGGCTCAGCCCCCGTCGCAACCATGTGCTGAGTGATGCGGACAGCATCATCGAGCGTGTCAATGAACCCGTTTTGATTGGGAAAGAGACCAAGTCGCTCTGAAGCCTCTTTTGGCATCGAGTGGCAGAGCCATGAATGAAAATGCGTACCCTCAAAGCCCAGTGGCTCATAGCCAAGTGGACGACCACCCTTTGCAAGCGGCTGGTCAAGCTCCACCCGCTCCACCAGTCCGTAGCCGTGATTGATGTCCTTATCAAGTTGCTGGTGAAAGGACGTGGTCAGGGAACGATGAAGTCCGATACCGACAAGAGCAACTTCAAGCTCAGCGGCGCAATAACGATAGAACTCCACCCCGACTGAGAGGTTGGGAAAGGCACGAGGCAGTAGAGTTCCAGACTCCTGAGTCATAAGCTCGACCAACTCTGGAACCACCTCGGCAGGTATTCCGAATTTCTTGGCCTCTGAAGCTCTTTCGCTGTCTTCGTACTTGTACCCTTCCACTGCCCAGTCGTCGGGTGCCATCTCAGCGAAACAATTCGAGAGTGTCAGGATTTTTTGAGGCAGTGATTCCCCAAGTTCTGGAGGCCGTGCGATGCGCTTCACCAAGAAGTAGCCGCCCCCGATGTAGTCGTCAAAATTGATGGATTGCATGCGAGTCACCTGTCCGAACATTTTCATCGACGTACTCAGTAGAGTGTGACATTTTTGTGACGCAACTGGGGAAAAACAGGGGGAAAGAGATCAACTAGAAAAACCGAAAGTCGTTTACTTACTTCGACCCTGAGTCTTCGGAGCTGCTTGGGGTGCGAGGGGTCGGCAGTTCAAATCTGCCCGTCCCGACCAATTCAACTAACGCAAATTTGTGAAATAACAGCGGGCTTTGGCTCGCAGTCAGTTGTTCCCAGCGGATCGCGATGCATTGCAGGCCCCTTGGCCAAGGAATAGCATGAGCTGGGGGTGCGTTTGCTGCAGGCTATCTCCCAGTACGAAATTCGGCGCAAAGTTGGCGAAGGCGGCATGGGAGTTGTGTTCGAGGGCTGCACACTGCAGACCAGGGGCGGACATTCTCACCCAGTGAACCGGCGATGCCGAGGTGCCTATTTTAATCCCTTCAAAACATAGGCTTCGCAGAGTGCCTGAATGTAGCCGTAGGCATAGGCGGTGCCGTCGCTCGAAAGCCGCGGGTGGCCAACGCTCGTGATCCCTGCCGGATTGGCCTCTCCGAATGTTTTCCAGAATTCCATTTTTCCAGTGGCCACATTGACGCGATAGACCTTCGCCGTTTTCTCGCGAAGCTGGCTAGAGATCACATAGACTGCGGCACCATCCGGCGTCCAGCCGATCACAGAATAGGAATAGTCGAGACCCGGAATGGGGCGCAGGCCACTTCCGTCGAGTGGCCACACTCCGTACTTGCCATCGGACTCAGTCACGGCAACATTTTTTCCGTCGGGCGACACTTGCGTACCACTCACACCTTCTGGCGTGATGGCTTTGGCAGTGCCAGTGTTCAGGTCGATCAAGTAATCGCGAACTCCGTGTCCCGGCTCAATTCCTGCGGCTAATAGCTGCTTGCCATCCGGGAGAAAGTGAACCCGGGAGTAAGTGATGTTGTCGCGGGTTAGCTGCCGCGCCTCGCCCGCGCCGGTGGGAACCAAGCTCAAGAAACTGGCCTTGGGTGGCCTTGTGATGACCCATTTGCCGTCGGGCGAGATTGCCTTTCCCGAACCCTCGCCGATGCGAACCGGCGGCGAGCCATCGACGTCACGCACGAATAGGGTATAGTTCGGGCCGCCACCCTCGCCTTCTTCTTCGAACAGAATTTTCTTTACGTCAGGGGTTGAGTCCCGCAGGATCGACCACCCGAACCATCCCAGTTCGCGCTCTTCTTTTCCGCCGGACGGCATCCCTCGGATCCCGAGTCGTTGGCGGACATTGATCGCCAAGGCCATGCCCTTCTGCACATCCTGCAGCCACACGCCGCCGAGGACGTTAGTGATGGTGCGCTCTTTCCCCGACAGGGTCACGCCGTGCAGGTTGGTTGCGGTGCCAGTGCGCGTGCCGGTGAACCAGACCTCATCGCCCGTCGGGGACCACGCAATGCCCTCTAACGTCACGAATCCCGACGCGAGTTTCTTCTCGTGTCCACTGGAATCAATGACTGCAACTGAGCCTTCGTCGTCGCCTTGGGGATTCTCGTGGTCTGCGAACGCCACCCATTTGCCGTCCGGCGAAATTCTGGGATGGCTGATCCAGTTGATGCTGTCGAACAACACATGGCCAATCGGGTACTCGAGCCTCCAATGATGGTTGTCGGGGACGAAACGAACTACGGCGAGATTTTCGCCATCAGCGGCCCAGTCCGCGTCCTGCACGTTGTTCAAGATTTCGCGAGGTGTTCCTCCGGTGAGAGGGACCCGGGCGAGCGTACCGCCGCGAGCGTAGCCGAAGAAGCCCACTGTGTTGAGGCGAATCGCGAGCTCTCCGCTCTTCGAGATCGCAAGCAGCTCCGCGTCCTTCAGACCCACTTCGCGGGAGCCGTTCGCATCCGTGCGGGCTATGTAGAGCTGATTCTCGGCTCCGTCCCAGGAAGCGCTGTACACGATGCTGCCATCCGGCATGAACCGGGCGTTGCCCATGGAACCTGTCCGGAATGTGATCTGCTGGTATTCCGGCAGCGATACCGCGCCGCTGCCTCGACCAAGCCACCAACCAAGACCGAGAACGGCCGCCAGCACCGCGATTACTCCTGCCGCGCCGGCCACAGCGACGTCGGAGAATTCGCGACCTGGCTTGTTGAAGCGCCGACTGCGCGCCTGACTTACTTGTAGCGGAAATCTCAGTCAATGCCTCGAGATCGAAAGCCAGGTCGCCCGCGGACTGGAAGCGTTGGACCGGATTCTTCTCGAGACAGTGCCGCACGATTCGTTCCAGACCCGGGGGAACGTGGCGCGCGGTTTCGGAAAGCTCCGGCGTCTCTTCTTTCAGAATGGCGCTCATGGTGTCGGCCTTGGTTTCACCGTGGAAGGCCAAGCTTTCCGGAAACCATTTCGTAGAGAATGGCCCCGAAGGCGAAGATGTCGGAGCGATGGTCGACCGCTTTTCCCCGCACCTGCTCGGGAGACATGTAAGCGGCCGTCCCCATGATTGTGCCGGCTTCGGTGGCGATCTGGAGAGTGGAAGCATCGGCGCCGACATTGGACGATTCGGGGCGGGTCAACTTCGCCAAGCCGAAATCCAGAATTTTCACGCGGCCGTCATTGGTCAGAAACAGATTTTCCGGCTTCAGGTCGCGATGCACGATGCCTTTCTCGTGGGCCGCCGCGAGGCCACTGGCAATCTGCAGGGCATAGTCAATCACTCGCCGGATCGGCAGGGAGCCGTTCCGCAGGCGCGAGCGCAGGGTCTCGCCGTCCAGCAACTCGGAGACGACGTACGGGGCACCTTGCTCCTCGCCGATGTCAAAGATCGAGAGAATGTTGGGATGATTGAGTGCGGCCGCCGCGCGAGCTTCTTGCGCGAAACGTTGGAGGCGGTCACGATCGGCAGAGAACGAGGCGGGCAGAACTTTAACTGCTACGACGCGATCCAGCCGCGCATCGCGGGCCCGATACACTTCGCCCATGCCTCCCGCACCGAGCAAAGACTGAATCTGATAGGGCCCGAGTTTCGTCCCGGGTTTTAATGCCATGGCGTCCCGGCGATTATACTGCCGCGCACTGCGATTGAAAGGCTGGAGTTTGGAAGCCCACTCATCCCCAGTGAACGACGAGGTGAGTGGGCACTCGTTTACTTGATCCTGCGAACGCGTTCCGTGAGGTCGTCCACTACATAGAGTGCGCCACTGGAGTTGAAAGTGAGAGCGACCGGGTCGTCAAAATTGACGGTTAAGGCTGAACCGTCGCCATTGAAGCCGGAGATTCCGGATCCGGCGTAGGTGTTGATCGTTCCCCCAGCGAGTTTGCGGATGCGAAGATTGATAGTGTCGGCAATGTAGACCGTGCCGCCGCTTACCGCTACCGCTTCCGGGAAGCACACTTCCGCCGAGGTTCCCAAGCCTCCGTCGCCGGAGAATCCGCAAGTGCCGTCCCCGACAATGGTGGTGATGATTCCGTTCGGCGTCACCTTGCGAATCCGGTTATTCGTGGAGTCCGCAATGTAGAGGTTTCCCCGAGTGTCGAGCGCGACGCCATAAGGAGTGTTCAGGTATGCGGTGGTGGCGGAAATATTATCCGAGTTGTAGCTACAGGTGCCCCGAACGCCAGCCACAACACTCACAACTGCCGCCGGGGTGATCTTCCAGATCACACAGGCACCCGCATCGGTTGCGTAGAGGTTGTTCGCGGAATCCATCACCATCGTCGCGATTCCCAAGAAACTGGGATCTGCAGAAAACGTACTGATGTTGCCCAGAGTGTCGACCTTTCGAATCACCAGACCGAATTGATCCGCGATGAAGACGTTGCCGGAGGAGTCGACAGCAACTCCCAAGGGAAAGGACAACGTTGCCACTGTGCCCAGACCTCCGTCTCCGCTGTAGCCGGAAACTCCGGTACCGGCGATGGTGGTTATTGTGCCGGTAGAGCTAACTTTGCGGACGCGATTCCCGTCGCTCTCCACTATGAAGTAGTCGCCCGATTTGTCGAAGGCGATGTTTTCGGGCACGACAAGAGATGCCGTGGTCGCAGGCTTCGTATCTCCAATGTAGCCGCCAGCGGTCGTCTTCATCACCCCACCTGAGGCCTTCCTAAGCCGGTTGTTACCACCATCGACGACCAGCAGAGCGCCGGTGGAATCAAACAGGATCCCGTTCATGGCCGCGAATTCGGAGGAGAGCAGGGGAAGGCCATCCCCATCGTAGCCAAAGTTGGATCCCGCATAAGTGCTAATGATGCGAGTACTGAGCGGGACCATTCGAACCCGGTTTTTTCCAGCACGGCTGATGTATACGGTGTTATTGCGGAAAGCCAGTGCTCTCGGCGCCCCGACTTCCGCGCTGGTGGCGGGGCCACCGTCGCCGCTGAAGCCATTCACGCCAGTTCCGGCGAAAGTGGTGATCTTGCCGGCAACGCTCACCTCGCGCACGCGATAGTTGTTGGTGTCCGCGATGTACAGATTCCCATGGCTGTCGGTGACCATGCCGCGGGGAAAATTGAGGTTGGCGGAAGTGGCCGGGCCATTGTCTCCGCCGAAGCCGCAAGTGCCGTTGCCCGCGTAGGTGTTGATGATGTTGGAAGTATTCACCACTCGGACCACGCAGTTTCCGATGTCGGTGATGTACAGATTACCGAACGCATCATAGGTCAGCCCAAACGGCTGGTTAAAGGTGGCTAAGGTCGCGAGGCCGTGATCGCCGCTGTATCCGGCAGCGCCAGTGCCGGCGAACGTGGTGATGATGCCCGCAGGGCTGATCTTGCGCACGCGATTGTTTAGCCCATCGGCCACGACCAGGTTTCCAGCAGAATCAAACGTGATTCCCGTCGGGTAGTTCAGTTCTGCTGTGTTGGCAGCGATGTTGTCCCCGTTGTACCCCGCGATACCGGTCCCGGCGTACGTGCTGATAACGCCTCCGGGTGTGATCTTGCGAATACGTTGCCCGTCGAATTCGCTGACGTAGAGGTTTCCGCTCGAATCCTGGGCGACGTAGGCGGGAAAATCTAAACTGGCATTGGTGGCGCGGCCTCCGTCGCCGTGGTCGCCTCCGACGACCGTAGTGACGGTCTGAGCTGACAATGGAAATGCGAACAGCAGCGCTGCTGTGCATGAGAGCACTGCCAAAATTTTCGTGCGCAGGCCCGACGGCTTCATCGATATCCTCCTTAAAGACACGGATGCGGAACGATTCCGGCGCTGCCAATGTATTAAGGTGCTGCTAGCCCGAGCCAGCCGCCGCAGAGGATAATGGGCAGCCGAGCGCCGAACATTGTTATCTCATCCTTGACGTTCGTCAAGATGCAAATTCGTGCATTCTTGGGCCTCTCGGCCGCTTTGGGATCGCTTTACAGGCTGTAGCGGGATTCCAGCTCTTCTGCGATCGCGAGGATCTTGGTGACGCTGTTCCAGTTACGGGCGGTGCCGGTTGTCTTTAGGAGTTTATCGAGCGACGACCAGGGCAGCTTCGACTTGCCGGCACCGTTGGGAAAATAGATATAGAGTTCCCGTCCTTTCAAATGCAGTTCCTCGGGATACCCCTTGAAGGTCAGCAACGTCACGTGCGCGTTCGGGGCGGGTTCGGTAGTGAGGAAGGTAACGAGAATTTTGCCAGGCTCGAGATTCCGGCTTGCTGCGAATGGGGTGGAGGAGATTGCCTCCTTCAGTTCGTTCGTCGTGCGGAGAATCACTTCCGGGCGGCACTTGAAGGTGCGCTCGATTGCGCTCTGGATCTTCTTTGCGAGAGCCGCGGAGTTCCTCTCTTTGGTCCGGAACATAACGTTGCCGCTCTGCACATACGTGCGTGGTTCTTCGAAGTTGAGCGATTCATAGAGCGCACGCAGAGCATCCATTTTGATCTTGTTGTGTCCGCCAACATTGACGCCACGGAGCATCGAGACGAGTACAGGCATGACACGCGCAGTATAGCTTCTCGACGGGCAGGGATGGCCTACCGAGTATGTGGAACCAAGAGAATCACTTTGACTTGATGTTGATTCGCTCGGAGAATCGAGAAGAGCTCTGGCCACGGCCCTCGTCGAAGCGCCGTCGTTTCGTTCGAATTGATCTTTTTCAGCAGTTCCATCCAAGTCGTACCGCTCACGACTTAGGGGCTTCCGGGCCCAGGGAGAAGTGCTATGTCGGGACAAGTCGTTTTGTATTTCGAGGATCAGGCAGACGCGTTGCGCTTTGCCCTGGCCGCGGGTTCGGTGATGGCGGGGGAAGGCACTAACTTCACCAGTGATCTGTTGGAGGAAACGGCACGAGTGACGCGCATCCGGCTGGACGCGGTGAATGCGGGAGGGGCGAAGAAGCCGAGACCAGGGCGCGCGGCCTGAATCTTATTCGTTGATCAGAGCGCTCGAACGACCCGGCCGGGCTGCGCGCGGTGGACAGCCCCTTCGGCTAAGCTCAGGGCAGGGCTGCTGTCCCCACATAATGCCTCACTTCTTATTACGCCGTGCCGGCGTTGGTGAAAGCCTCCAGGGCGTCGGAGAGTGTGGGGAACATCAGGAAGATTTGCTCCATTTTCGTGATCTCGAAAACTTTGCGTACCCGCTTATTCACCCCGGTAAGAGCCATACGGCGACCCGCCTTCGTGCACGTTGTGCATGCGCTGACGAGCGATCCCAGGCCGGAAGAATCCAAATAGGGAACATTCGTGAAGTCCAGGATCATCGTGGGAGCGTCTTCGCGGCGGACGGCGTTAAGGAAGGGAGAGACGTTCTCCATGGTCAAGGGGCCGCGGAAGCTGAGGACTCCCCGGTCGAGACGCTCGATCTCCAGCGGTTCCGATGCCATCGCGCAGCGATTGTAGGTTAGATGGCACGCCGGGTTCAAGTTGGCGTGCCCTATTGAGGCGGATGTGCATTACGGAAGGTCCTGTCCTGGCTTTGTAATCTTTTTGTGTTTTCTTTGTGCGGATGGCTGCAATAAGCGGATGCACGACTACGATTGCAGTAACGGCATGTGGGGAGAAATGGACGATGAAAAGAAGTGGAACTTCATACCGGCACTCTCGATATCAGCCATCCTAGTGTTCAACCCCAAGTTTATCCCGCTGTTCGCAATTTCGAAAAACATCCCAAGGGATCTCAAGCCCGCGTACTGCTGAGCTCGGTTTTCGGGCCGTACGCGCAGGACGATGAATTCGGCAGCCGCTCCATCAACCCGATGGAGCTTTATCACAATCAAGTGACGCGCGCACAGGGCAGTTTTTCGCTGCGCATGTTTCATCGCTCCTGGGGAATCATGATGATCCAGGCGAATGTTTCCGCGCCATGCACGGTACTCGACTTCCCCACGCGTGACGACTTCGCGCGTGAATTGAAATCCAATCACTACGATGTGGTGGGACTGTCGGGAATTATCGTCAACGTCGGCAAGGTACGCGAGATGTGCCGGATGATTCGCGAACTGTCACCGCCATCGGTGATTGTAGTGGGCGGACACGTAGCCGCGATCCCTGGCGTTGAAACGATGATCGATGCCGATCACATTGTGAAGGGCGAAGGGGTTTCGTGGATGCGGCGGTACTTGGGCGAGGACGAGAACGAGCCGATCCGGCATCCCGCGATCGTGTCGGGAATGCGTACGCGGATCATGGGCATTCGTTTGCCGGAACGTAAAGGGGCGACGGCAGCGACAATTATCCCTTCCGTCGGGTGCCCCATGGGATGCAACTTCTGTACGACCTCAGCATTCTTCGGAGGCAAAGGGAAGTTTGTCAATTTCTTTGAGACGGGCGACGAATTGTTCGAGGTGATGAGCCGGATGGAGGAAGAGTTGAAGGTCAGCTCGTTCTTCGTGATGGACGAAAACTTCTTGCTGCATCGCGAGCGAGCCATGCGGTTGCTAGAACTGATGAAGCAGGGGCATAAGAGTTGGGCGCTGTCGGTGTTTGCGTCGGCCAATGCGATCCGCAAATATACGATGCAAGAGTTGGTAGAGCTGGGCGTGTCGTGGCTGTGGATGGGACTGGAATCTCCACGGGCTGGCTACAGCAAGTTGCAAGGAGCGGATACGCGGGAGTTGACCCGCGAGTTGCGCGAGCATGGGATTCGCGTACAGGGATCGACCATCATTGGGCTTGAGCACCACACGCCAGACAACATCGTGTCGGAAATCGAGCATGCGGTGTCGCACGACACGGACTTTCACCAGTTCATGCTGTATACGCCAGTACCGGGGACCCCTCTCTACCAGCAGATGGCGGAAGAAGGCCGGTTGCTACGCGATGTGGACTATGCCGATGTTCACGGGCAGTTCAAATTCAACTTCAAGCACGCGGCGATTTCGCGGGAGGATTCAAAACGCTTTCTCGATTGGGCGTTCTGGCGTGACTTCCAACTCAACGGGCCGAGCCTGTACCGCATTTCGCGAACCTTGATGGCGGGATGGAAGCGCTACAAAGATTCGCCCGATAGCCGAGTGCGGGAACGGTTCGCGCGCGAGATGGGAAAGCTGAGCGGCGTGTACAGTTCGGCGTTGTGGGCGATGGAACGGCAATTCCGGAAAGTCGATCGCAACGTCAGCGAACAGATTCGAGCGCTGCGGCAGGAGTTCAAGCAGGAATCCGGCGTGATGTCGCGCATGCTTCCGGCACTGCTCGGGCCAGTATTGCTGTGGACGACGCGGCGGGAAGAGAAACGGCTGGCGCGAGGAAAAACGTACGAGCCGCCGACGATTCTCGAACGCACCAACTGGGTCGAGGCGTAAGAGCCGAGGCAAGAACAGCGCGATACAAAAACCCCCACGGACTGCCGACCGTGGGGGTTCAACTTCATCAGAAGAAAACGCGTTTCAGCGGCCGAATTTGCGGCGAATCACTCCGGCCATTCCCAACAGACCGGATCCCATGAGAAGGATGCTGCTTGGCTCGGGGACGGTCGAGGTGGTGGCCTGTAACTGGTTCACCAGGACATCGCCAGATCCAGAGGTGATGATCAGCTCACCGTTGTGATGGTTCCGCATATCCGTATACAGGGTCAGGATACTGACTGCCTGATTGTTTACGTTCGAGCCGAACGTGACACAGGCACCGAAAGCGTCGCAGACGTTTCCGAACTCTCCGGGCTGAATGCTCTGCAGCATAAGAGAGAGACCAGTGACGTTCTTGCTGAACAGGCTGCTGAGATTGAAGATGATGGATTGCCCGGCCTCGATCTCGTGGTCACAGCTACCCTCGGGGCAATTCGCCAGTCCCAGTCCGGTTTCACCCAGTCCGGCGACTTTGTAGAACAAGTTCGAACTGCCGGTTGCGGTGATGGTGAGACCGTTGGTTGTGTAGTTGTAGGTCGTGGTGCCGAGGCTCTGATTGGGAATAGTGGCGAAATTCCATGTATAGACAGAGTCGGCCGCTGCGGGTAGGGCCGCGGCGACTACTAAGGCGAGAACTGCGGTGGCCAGAAACTTCATTGAGAACTCTCCGAGAACGTTGATCGACAATCTTTCACGCTTGGTAGAAGCAGGTCAGATGCCAACGGAGAAGCAGGAATCCCTGAGGCATGAACAGGGATTAACCGCTGCGATAGAGAGAATGAAAAAGAGTTCGCACTTTGCGACCGCTATTTTCTCTTTGCAGGAATGATGGTTACTGAAGTAACGCACTGCTCTAGCGTGAAGTCCCGGCATTGCAACCGCGCGGTTGAAGGGGCTTATCCGGTGCGACGCGTAGACAGCAGGTTCAGGATCTCACGCAGACCCTGGCGGATGTGCTGGATCTCAGGAGCCGAGTGCGACGGGAATGGGATGGCAGTCTGCGTCTTGTCGGATTTGGTTTCCGTGCGGAGTTGCTGGCGCGCTCCAGAGATGGTGAATCCCTGCTCGTAGAGGAGTTGCTTGATGCGCAGGACGCTTTCGACATCGCGCTTGCGATACATGCGTTGTCCGGTGCTGCTCTTGACCGGCTTCAGTTGCGGGAACTCGGATTCCCAGAAGCGCAGCACGTAAGCGGGCAGGTGACAGAGCGTGGCCACTTCGCCGATGCGGAAATAGAGCTTGTCGGGGATGAGGATTTCATCCGCTTTGTGCTTCGCCGTAGATTTTTTGCGCGCCGCCATTTTGCCGAGCATGCGGCAGAAGCCGCACGGTCTGCCTATTGTGACACACCCGACGAGACGCGGCAGCGAAGAATTTCGACCCTGAAGTTCACGGGCAAGTCACCTGTGCGGAACCGAAGACCTTTAGGTGTGAACCTCCGTCGGGATTTTGCATTACCGAAGATTGCGTCCCCGCGAGCACCGTCGCTGTTCCTACAAACGTGGGGCCACACTGGGCCACGCCGTTCTGGTCGACAATTACGGAAGGCGCGACAAAGCCATCGCACAAACCGTCGGAGGTGCCAGCGCACCAGACCACGTCCTGGCTGGTGAGTTGGACGGGCGACGGCGGCTTGTTGTAGGTACCGGTGGCTGTCAGCGGAACTTGGCCTTTAGCATAGTTCTTGGCATCCGCCGCGGCGGGAGCAATGGCGACAGTCTGAAGCTGGCGACTACTACCGCATCCTGAGGTTGCGAATGCAGCGACTAATACAAGAGATTCGAGGAACAGGAACTTGGAGCGTGTCATACGGCCTCCATCGTTCGAACCGCTTGTCGGTTCGGATGAAAGGGAAGATAGGCCAAGTTGCCTAACCCTAATTGTAAGGCGGAGAGTCAACCGCCTTCAGCCGGTTGATCGGCGCGGTCCAAAAAGGAAAAGCCCCTCAAGAGGTGCTTCTCTTAAGAGGCCAGTGAGAAATCGTGGTGTTAGCGAGGTATTACCTCGCCGACGGTTAGTGTTTCTTCTTTTTTGCCTTCTTTTTCGTTGCCATGAAGGTTCCTCCGTGAACGATTTTCCCTTGCAAAGGTTCTTGACTGCGGGCCCTTGTACTTGAAAGGCCAACCCTACTCGTAGTATGGGATGGTCCTATATCACAAGATATTGCGGCAGTATTAATAAAGTGTCAACACAATTTTGCACTTTTTCGCGGATTTCTTAAATGCGGCCGTTCGTCGTTGGTCGATCGTCGTTCGCCAAACAACTCATGCTTGCCGAAGAAATTCAGGTTCGCTGGCGACCAACGACAAACGACCAACGACTGGTAGTACACTGCGCGTCATGCGGCGCGATCCCATCGAACTGGAAATCTTCAAGAACCTATATCACTCCATTGCCGAAGAAATGGGCGCGGCGCTGCGCCGGACGGCGTTTTCTCCGAACATTAAGGAGCGCCGCGACTACTCGTGTGCGGTGTTCGACGGGGCGGGGGAGGTGATCGCGATGGGCGACCATATGCCAGTCCACTTGGGGTCGATGCCGATGTCAGTACGGGCCGCGATTGATGCGGGCCCGATGGAACCCGGCGATGTGGTGATGCTGAATGATCCATTTCGTGGCGGAACACACTTGCCGGACATTACGCTGGTGGCGCCGGTATACGTGCGATCACGCGGGCGCGGGGCCCGGTCCCACATGAAACCCGATTTCTACGTGGCGTCGCGGGCGCATCACGCGGATGTGGGCGGGGCGTATCCGGGATCGATGGGACTTTGCCGCGAGATCTACCAGGAAGGCGTGCGTATCCCTCCAGTGAAACTCATGCGGCAGGGTGCGATGAATCAGGATGTGCTCGCGATGCTATTGAACAACGTGCGAACTCCCGACGAGCGCGAGGGCGACTTGGGGGCGCAGATCGCGGCTTGTAACACCGGTGCTGAGCGACTGCGAGAAGTTTGCTCGCGCTATGGCGTGGAACGAGCCCAGCGCGCGGTTGGCGATTTGTTGGAGTATGCCGAGGAAATGATGAGGGCGTTTTTGCGACGCGTGCCGGCTGGGGAATATCGGGCTGAAGATCATTTGGATGGAGATGGAATCAGCGATCGGGCAGTGAAGATTGCCGTGAAGGTGAAAGTTCACGCACCTGGCGAGAAACTCGGCGCTCCTGCAACAGCACGCCGCATGGTTACCGTGGATTTCACCGGGAGCGATCCTCAGGTGGAGGGGAGTGTGAACGCGGTTGCGGCGATCACTTATTCGGCTTGCTTCTATGTGTTTCGCTGCCTGCTGGCCGAGGATGTTCCGGCGGCGGCGGGACTGATGCGGCCGATCCAGGTGATCGCGCCGGAGGGGACGATCGTGAATGCGCGGCCTCCGGCGGCGGTTGCTGGCGGGAATGTTGAGACTTCGCAGCGTATCGTCGACGTGGTCCTGCGGGCGCTGGCGCAGGCCATTCCGGATCGCATTCCAGCGGCGGCCTCGGGCACGATGAACAACTTGACCATTGGCGGCGTCGATCCGCGCACAGGTGAGCCGTTTGCGTATTACGAGACGGTGGCTGGCGGGATGGGAGCGCGCCCCGGAAAGTCGGGCGTATCGGGCGTGCACACGCACATGACGAATTCGCTGAATACTCCGGCGGAGGCGCTGGAGTATGCGTATCCGCTGCGCGTGCGGAGCTATTCGATGCGGCCCGAGAGCGGCGGGGGCGGGAAGTTTCGCGGCGGTGACGGGATTGTTCGCGAGATTGAAGTGCTGACCGATTGCGACGTCACGCTGCTGGCTGACCGGCGCACACGCGGGCCATGGGGATTGTCTGGAGGAGGAGACGGCGCGGCCGGGAAAGCTCTCATCACACGCCAGAACGGTTCGGTCGAAACGATGCCCGCGAAGTTCAGCACTCGTCTGCGCGCGGGAGAGCGGATTAGGATCGAAACGCCGGGTGGCGGAGGCTGGGGAAAAGCCTAGCAGCTTGGTTCTTGATTGTTGCTTGGATCGGTCTGAAGGGGGCAATTTATGCATGTCGTGAAGTCGGTCGGCGTAATGTCGGTGGCAAAGATCATGGGCTTAATTTACGGTTGTCTAGGCCTGATTTTCGTGCCGTTCTTCCTGATCGTCGGATTGGTTGGATCGATGGCAGGGCAGCAGAAGTCTCCGTTTGCTGGAATTCTCGGCATCTTCGCTGGCCGTTCTCTTGCCCGTCCTTTATGGTCCGATGGGATTCATTTCCGGGAGCGATTGGCGCGTTACTGTATAACCTCTTTGCCCGACTGGTGGGTGGCTTTGAGTTGGAATTGGAAGCGTGCCGAGTGGGTGGTACCGCCATACCCAATGGTTCCTCCTCCGACTCCGGGCATTTAGATTGTTGAAGGGAGACGGATCATGGTGACGCGATCTTGCGGCTCACTACCTCGACGAAGCGCGTCGCCAAATGCGCGGGCACAAGCGCATGGGCGAAGGAGCGATGTCGCAACTTCGCGATGAGGAGTTTTTCGTCACGCTCGACCCGGAGTCGAACTCGGTTGCGATCCTGGTCAAGCATCTGGCTGGGCAATATGTGTTCGCGCTTCACCGACTTTCTTACCACCGATGGCGAAAAGCCGGATCGCTTCCGCGATCGCGAGTTTGAAGTGACCGGTGCCACTACACGGGCGGATGTCATGCGGTGGTGGGAAGAGGGATGGGCTTGCGTTCTCGGCGCGATCGATGGCCTGAAGCCTGAGGATGTGATGCGGACGGTGACCATTCGGGGCGAGCCACACACTGTGCTGCAAGCCATCAATCGTCAGATCGCACACTACGCGGCACACGTCGGGCAGATTGTGTTTCTAGCGAAACATCTGCGGTCAAGCGAGTGGAAGACGCTAACGATTCCGCGGGGGAAGTCGGAAGAGTTTAAGACGGTGGCACCGAAGCCTTCTAAACCTTAGGTTAGTTTCTACCGAACTGCCGAGCTTCGCCCGGCGGACAGCCGAAGGCGGCTGTCCCCACATAGGGCACTACGTCCCTCGGCCAATTAGTGCTTCTCTCCATTTCCGCTCTTCGAATCGGAGTCCGCAGACTTAGGCCAGACGGGAGCAACGAGTTCAGTGCGCCAGATTGGGCCGCCCATGTAGGAGATGGCTTCCGACTTGACGAATGTTGGAGATTCGCCCCCGAGAATCCAGATCTGCGAGTCGGGTGGCTGCTTTCCCAGCCATGGGGCGACCAGTCCGGCGAGTCCGCCAATTTCTATTTTGATTCCGTAATGCAGGGCTTCGCGTTTGGAACCTGCGAGGAAGAAGGGGTCTTTCCCCTGGTTGCTGATCGCGAGTTTCACCAGTCGAGGCTTGGGAGTGGCCACGACCATCGACACCTCGATGGGCGGAGCATCGGGTGCCAGGTTCTTCAGTAGCGTGAGGACCAGACCATTGGCCAGGTCCGGTGGAAGCTTCATACGCTCGTTCGCTGTTTTCTCGTTGCCGTCGTCGTCCGTGTACTGCACCGTAACCTGGCCCGAAGAGGGCGTGACCGTCAATTCGGTTGCATGCTTGAACGCCGGGCCCTTCTGAACCAGGTGATAGCTCAGGAGCCGGAAGCTTGCGCGCTGCGAGAATATTGCAGTTTCCTCCTGGCGTGATCCGTCTTTGAATCTGTAGATCAGGCGGCTTGTAATTTGGTTGCCATGAGGGACCTGGGTGAGATCTCCTTCCGCGACCGGCGTACCGTCCAGAGTGCTCAGCACGAGAAAGCCGTGAAGCAAGCCCTCCTTGTAACGCACCGCTACCGGAGCGGCCGACACCGATGCGCCGGAGAGAAGGCAGGCGCAAATCACGACAACCGCGATAGACCGGACAAGCATGGAATCAATCCTCCAGCAGGAAAGGGCCCGGTCTTGGATGCTATTGCGACGGCTACGGTTTGCGGCGCTTGCTTCTCAGGAATGGCGCACGCGAGGGAGGAACATGATCGCGCGGTGCTAGAATCATATGTTTTGTGCTTTATTCAGTTTTCGAGTTCCATACCAGACCTTATAGGTGGCAATGATGGCAACAACAATGCTGGCGGTGGTGAAGCCGGAAGCGGCGGCGGGCGCTGAGATTCGCGAGGTCAAGATTCCCGCTTTCGGCCGCAGCGACGTGCTGGTGAAGGTGAAAGTCGCGTCGATCTGCGGCACCGACCTGCACATCTACAACTGGGATCGATGGGCGCAGAACCGCATTCATCCTCCGCTGATCCCGGGGCATGAGTTTTGCGGCGAGGTAGCCGCGTTTGGCGATGAAGTCACTAGCGTTAAGGAAGGCGACTTCGTTTCCGCCGAGATGCACGTGGCCTGCGGGAAATGCCTGCAGTGCCGCACCGGCGAGGCGCACATTTGCCAGAACGTCAAAATCATTGGCGTGGATGCGGACGGCGCGTTTGCCGAGTACGTCGTCATTCCCGGAGTCGAATATCTGGAAGCTCGATCCCGCGATTCCGCAGGAGTACGCGTCGATTCTCGATCCACTGGGGAATGCCGTGCACACTGTGCTGGCCGGGGAGATCGCGGCCAAGAGCGTGGCTGTGACCGGCTGCGGACCTATCGGACTGTTTTCGATTGCGGTGGCGAAAGCCGTGGGTGCAACTTCGGTATTCGCGATTGAGGTCAACGAACATCGTGCCCGCATTGCGCGGGAGATGGACGCCGACTACGTGCTCAACCCAGCCAAGGAAGATGTCGAAAGCGATCGTGATGGAGAAGACCGGCGGACTCGGCGTGGACGTGGTGCTGGAAATGGCAGGTCATCCGGATTCAATTCGTACCGCGTTCGATATCGTTCGACGCGGGGGAAGAATTTCGCTGCTCGGTCTGACCTCGAAGCCCATCTCCCTGAATTTTTCAGAGGACATCATCTTTAAGGGCATCACGGTGCAGGGCATCAATGGACGTCGCATGTACCAGACCTGGTACCAGATGACGGCACTGCTTAAGAGCGGCAAACTCAATTTGCACCCGGTCATTACAGATCGCATCCCGATGAAAGATTTCTCAAAGGCCATGGAGCGCCTGAAGACGGGGGAAGCGAGCAAGATTCTGGTGTATCCCAACGGCGTGCGCTAGGGCCTGTGCCCGATTGATCTTATATTGATTGATCTTCTATTGGATGTGAACGATGAGCCTCGACGCATTCGTTCGTTGTACGTGCATACGGGATGGGCGGGCAAAGCCGCATCCTTTTCCCGAACGCTTCATGTGGGACGAGGCGGGATCGCCTTCTTTGTCAGGGGATCCGGAGGAAGACGAGTGGGAGGCGCACGACCGGTGGGTGCAGGAATCGTGCGAGCATGAAGGCTATCTCGTTTCCGAACCCTTGGGAAACATTACGCGGATCCAGCATGTAAGAGAGTTTCTGCGCGGGCTGCAGGGTAATCCCGGACCCAAGTTTCCGATTCTTCTGAAGAAAGTTGTCTACGACGGCACGCACACCGGAGACTGGCTCCCGGTCAAAGAATCGCCGGCGCTGTTGCGGGAAGTGAATCTCGTGCTCGGGTCGAGCGACATTTTGACTGAGGGAGAAAAAGAGTTCTTTCATAGCATGAAGCGGCTGTGCGAGGCCAGCGTAGCAACGGGCAATCCGATCATGTTTTGAGCGGAACTTCTTGGCCACGGATTTGCGCGGATTCAGTCTGGGATCCGGCGCATCTCTCTCTTCGTCAGGTTTCGGTTTAGACTTGTAGTTTCGCTCTTAATCCGTGCCGATCCGTGGCGAGGCTCTTCCATGACTACCGCAACCCGTACGAACCCGCTTTCCTACCTCACCGACCAACTCAACGAACTCAAGGCTAAAGGCACGCACTTCAAGCTGCGCGTGCTTGATGACGAGCAGGCACCCGTCTGCACGTTTGACGGAAAGAAAGTCATCAACCTGGCGTCCAATAACTATCTGGGGCTGACAACGCATCCCAAATTGCGCGAGGCGGCGCTGGAGGCTACGCGCAAGTTCGGCGTGGGGTCGGGCGCGGTGCGGACCATTGCCGGGACGATGAAGATCCACATGGAACTTGAGGAGAAGATTGCGGGCTTTAAGAATGTGGAAGCTTGCGTGGTCTTCCAGTCGGGCTTCGCGGCGAATGCAGGAACGGTGTCAGCGGTGTTGGGCAAGGACGATTTCATCATCTCCGATGCGCTGAACCACGCGTCAATTATTGATGGCGCGCGG
Organism: uncultured Acidobacteriaceae bacterium; assembly: GCA_963788555.1. Classification (GTDB taxonomy): domain Bacteria; phylum Acidobacteriota; class Terriglobia; order Terriglobales; family Acidobacteriaceae; genus Sulfotelmatobacter. The sequence continues at coordinate 370,511 of CAWBHM010000016.1, forward strand.
CTCTCGAAGGCGAAGATTCTGGTCTTCCGCCACAAAGACATCGCACACGCGGAGGAGCAATTAGCCAGCATTAAAAATGAAGCTGGCAAAAAGCTGCTGATCACCGACGGCGTGTTTTCCATGGACGGCGACATCGGCCCGCTGCCCGCGCTGTGCGATCTGGCGGAAAAATACGGCGCCATCATGATGGTCGACGACGCGCACGCTTCCGGCGTGTTGGGCCGCAACGGGCGAGGCACGATCGATCATTTCGGTATGCACGGGCGCGTGGATATCCAGGTGGGAACGTTATCGAAGGCGATAGGAGCGCTAGGTGGATATGTCTGCGGCACGCGCGATCTGATTGACTTTCTCTATCATCGAGCACGGCCGTTCTTGTTTTCGACGTCGCACCCGCCATCGGTGGCGGCAACCTGCATCGCGGCCTTTGACGTTCTCGAAAATGAGCCTGAGCGCATGGAAAAGCTCTGGGAGAACACGCGCTTCTGGAAGAAAGAGCTCGGCCTGTTAGGCTTCGATATCGGGGGGCGTGCAACTCCGCCCAGCGAAACTCCGATCACGCCGATCATCATCGGCGACGGGAAGTTGACCATGGATTTTTCGCGAGAACTGTTCAAAGAAGGCGTGCTGGGCACGGGCATTGCGTTTCCGACCGTGCCGGAAGGCAAGGCGCGTATTCGAACGATTATGACCGCAACGCACACGCAAGAAGAGCTTGCAGCAGGCGCTGGAGGTGCTAAAGAACGTTGGAAAGCGGATGGGGATTTTAGGGAATTAGAGAAGGTTCGCTAAACTCGGCCGGTTAAGGCATTCAGAGGCACTGGGCAAGCTGCGGTGCAAAGACATTAAGCAGCGTTATAGACGAACTTCCCGCCCACCAGCGTCGCCACGACCTTCCCTGTGAATTGCCAGCCATCGAACGGCGTGTTGTGCGATAGCGAGCGCGACTTGGCGGCTTCGAAGGTCCAGCGCTTCTTGGGATCGAAAATAGTCACATCGGCGAAGCTGCCACGAGCCAGCGATCCCCGGCCCGGCAGGTCGAAGACCCTCGCGGGACCGGCGGTGAAAAGCTCGACAATCCGCATCAGAGGAATCTTGTGCTCGCGATGGAGCTTTGTGATCGCCAAAGCCAGAGCCGTTTCGAGACCTGTGATGCCGAACGACGCGCGTTCGAATTCGACCTGCTTCTCATGGGCGGCGTGAGGAGCGTGGTCGGTAGCGATGGCGTCCACGGTACCGTCAGAGAGCGCGACAAGAATGGCTTCAAGGTCGGTCGAAGCGCGCAGGGGCGGGTTCATCTTGAAGTTGGTGTCGTACTCTCCGACGTTTTCGTCAATCAGAGTGAAGTGGTGCGGCGTGACTTCGCAGGTGACGCGGGCTTTGGCGCGCTTGCCGCGGCGGACAGCCTTGAGGGCGTCTGCGGTGGAAAGATGAGCAACGTGCAGGCGCGATTCGCGAATCTGCTGCGCGAGGGTGACGTCGCGGTCGACGATGGCCGCTTCGGCAGCCGCCGGCATCGCACGCAGACCGAGGCGAAAGCTGGTGGGGCCAGCGTGCATCGAACAGTTTTCGGTAAGACGCGTATCTTCGGCGTGCTGCACGACGGGAAAATTCAACTCCGCACCGAGACGGAGAGCCATGCGCATGACGTCATCGTCGAGGATCGGCTTGCCATCGTCGGTGACGGCGACGGCGCCGGCACGTTGAAGTGCCGCGAAGTCAGTGAGCGTGCCACCTTTGCTGCCGCGGGTGGCGGCGGCGATGGGAAAGACATTCACCACGGCCGCGCGCTCGGGATTCCGTAGCCAAGCGACCCATTCCGCAGTGTCGACCACCGGCGCCGTGTTGGGCATCGTACAGACTGAGCGTAAAACCTCCGGCAGCGGCAGCGGCGGTTCCGGTGGCAATGGTCTCTTTGTATCCCTGCCCAGGTTCGCGCAAGTGAACGTGCAGATCGATGAAGCCGGGAGCGACGATCAGGCCGCGAGCATCGAATTTCTCGTCGGCGCCGCCACGGATCTTGTTGGGGAGAGCGACCTCGGCGACGCGGCCATCGCGAAGTAGGACGTCCATGGGCGGCGTTGATCTTCGCCGCTGGATCGATCAGGTGGCCGCCTTTGATCAGAAGGCTTGAGCTTTCCCGTTTTTGATTCTTAGCAGTCAGCATTCAGCACTCAGCATTTCGGCGTGCATAATTTCCAACGTGAACTCACGATTCGCAGCGATCTCTGCAAATCGACGGCTCATTTCGCCTTCCCCAGCGCCCGCGCCAGAATCGCCATGCGTGTGGGGACGCCATTGTGGACCTCATCGACGATTACGGATTGTGGTCCGTCTGCAACCTCCGCGGTCAACTCAAGGCCGCGAATGATCGGGCCGGGGTGCATGACAATCGCATCCCGTTTCGCCATCTTCACGCGGGCGGTGGTCATCTGGTAACGCGTAATGTAGTCCTGCAGGCGGATTTTCTGGCCGTCGAGGCGCTCTTTTTGTACTCGCAGCAGCATGATCACGTCGGTGCCGCGCAGGGCATCTTCAATATGGCGTGTGACGCGAAGTCCGGGGGCTAGCGTGGCGGCAACCTCGGGAACGAATTCGGGAGGACCACAGAGCGTGACCTTCACCCCGAATTTAGTCAAAAGGTGGCAGGCGCTGCGAGCCACGCGGCTGTGAAAGATGTCGCCAATGATCGTGGCTTGCAGGCCTTTGAACGACTTCTTATGTTTCAGGATCGTAAAGGCATCGAGCAACGCTTGCGACGGATGCTCGTGCATGCCGTCGCCGGCATTGATGACGGGAATGTCGAGATGCCGCGCCATCAGGTGCGGCGCGCCAGCCGACGGATGGCGCATTACGATGCAATCGGCGCCGACCGCACGGAGCGTATATCCGGTGTCGAGTACGGATTCTCCTTTTTCGATGCTTGATCCGGAGGACTGCACGAGGGTCGTCATCGCACCCAGCGACTTCGCGGCGAATTCAAACGATGAACGGGTCCGGGTAGACGCTTCGTAAAACAGCAGCACGACCCGCTTGCCGCGCAGCAGCGGACGGGACTTCAGCGGATTCATGCGGCGGGCCAGCTTGAGCAGGCGCAGAATTTCCTTCGCGTCGAGGTGTTCGATGCCGAGGAGCGAGCCGCGTGCGGGAGTATTCATCGGAAAAAGTGCAAACCGTGCATCATACGCGGCAGGCGCAGCCACCGCAAGGGTGCGATTCGCTCGGTCTGCTTTTGCGCATGGGGCGAGGTATCCACGATGAACGGCAGATGCTCGGCTCAACAGACTAGGATCGGTTGCGGCGGCCAAGGATTGCTCCGCCAATCGCGCCGCCCAGTGCCCCCGAGAACGATCGAAGCAAGAAATGCAAATACCAGACTCATCAGCATCAGGAACTCGAGGCCGCTGGGAGTCTTGGCACGTTCGAATATGGCCAATACCTGAGGATCGGTGGTTTGGGCTGACAGTTCCTGGATTTTTGCGATGAGCGCGGTGCGTAGTTCCGGTCCCTTGTGGAGGAAGATCACGATCAGGGCCTCGAAGGCCGAGGACAGCGCGAACCAGAGCACCCCACTCAGAGCGCCAATCCCGGCTCCAACCATGGGTTTGACCAGGATTCCGGGAGAGAGCTGCCGATAAAAGACGACGGCGAGGAATCCGACACTCAGCATCGCGACGAATGGGTTCAGACCCAGATACATGAGTATGGACGCGACCATCGCGGCCAGTGCGCACGGTTTGAACGCGCGAGACCACTGCATGGGCACGGCAAGGACCGGGATGGACTGCGACGCCGGGAGGACGGCAGCGTCTTGCGACGTGGTGGCCGCAGCAAATACGAGAGGTGGCGGCGCGGGCTCAGCGATGATCACGCGTATCTGCGGAGCGGAGCAGTGCGGGCAGAATGCAAGGCCCTGTTCCACCGTTTGTCCGCACTTGTAACAGGGTTGTTCCATTCGAGATCAAGGAATATCGTCTCTAAAAGTATCGCAGAAAGTATCCCATTGGCGCAGCGGGGCAGAAAACGCGAAATGCGGAACCGCGAAGAGCACGCAATATCACGAAGGACTTCGTTTGCAAGCATTTCGTTCGTGGTCCATCGTGCCTTCGCCGTAGAAGTCTTAGCAAGACCGACTTTTTAGATGTCTCCGCGCTTGCCGCGAGTGTGCACATAGACGAGGGCGAAAGTCGATCCTTTGCCGGAATCGCCGGGCTCGACGCCACTACGTGTTGGTTGTCTTCAGTGCCGACTTTGAGTTCGGTGACTGGTCCCGAGTTCTCCTCGCACTTTAGTTCTTTGCTGTCTTTCGAGTCTGTGTCACTGTCGTGCACGTCGACGCCACCGCCATGTTTTTGAGAATGGCACTCGAGAACTTTTCCGAACTTTTTCAACTTAGCGCGATAATAGTCGACAATCTTGGCAGGCGAATCATCCGACTCATATTTCACGACCATCAGTTGCATTCCTAAGCTTTCGGTCAGGATTCCGAAATTGAGAGGGTCATTGTCTTTTTCGTGTTTGAGACGAGCACCTGGATACAGAGGTAGTCCTTGTCTCTGCGGCGTCGGCATCCTTGCCGACGTGTAGATCGCCAACCGAGCTGCGAACGTCGAACGGCTTGTCTTGCGAGTCGGGTTGCTGGGCGAAGACAGGCAGGGCCAGAGCTGCGAGCAGCGCGAATGTGAGGGTCAGTTGATGAAACATGGAAAGGTCCTCCTAGGATCGCTGCTGATGCAGCAGGCTATCTCTACTATTGGCGTTTCTAAATATCCGCGTCCTTGCCGTGGGTGCGAACGTATACCAACGAGAAGCTCGAGCCTTTCCCGTCGGGCTCGAACTGCGACAATGTGCTGGTTTTCTTTGGTGCCTACTTTCAGTTCGATGTTGTCGCCGCTGGATCCCTCACAGGTCAGTTCATGAGATCCGTGATCTGAACCTTTGATATCCGGGTCCACGTCAAAGTGGCTGGTGTGGCACTCGAGCACCTTGCCGTACTTTTTGAGCTCGTCTTTGTAGTAGGCGACGAGTTTGGCAGGGGCATCGTCGGATTGGTATTCCAGGGCAACGACCCTCAATCCGAAGCCGAAGCTGGAAATGTTCACATTGGCGCTCTTGTCTTTGCCGTCGGAATCGTTTTGCTTCAGACGGGCGCCGGGGTAGACCGCAAGACCGACGTCGGCCACGTTGGCTCCCTTGCTGACGTGAATGCCGCCGAGCGGCGTGTTGATATCGACCTGCTTATCCTGCCCGTCCTGTTCCTTCTTAACGTTTACGCTGCAGGCCGGCAGGAGTAGCGCAGCGATGGTTGCGAATCCTAAAACGCACGTGCTGGCAACTTGAAACCTAGTCCTTCGCATGGAACCCTCCGTATGCGACTTGCGCGGGCCGCTCGAGGCCAAAGCCGCGCTGGGCAACGTTCGGAATCGTGACGGGCAAGTGGCCGTGAATTGGAATCTCACCGAAGAGTGCCTTGACTGCGGCCACTTCCGAAACGGTCGCGTTGGAAAATGTGCACATATAATTCTCGATCTTCGGGAAGTCGCTGGCCAAATACGGATTCCCCATGGCGACGACGGCAGTCTTTTGCGCAGCCTGATCGAGCACCTGCTGCAAGCAGCGTGCCGGTCGCATCCGTCATTGCCATCGAATTGCCGATCTTGCCTGCCGTCGGAATCACATACACCGCGGCCACGACAGTTTGCGCCTCGTCGACTGCCTTCAGAACCTCGTCGCTCATGCCCGCGGCGATGCGGGGATCCACATAGAGAACGTGCGCATCCGGAATGCGGGCGCGGAACTCGCGTCCGAAAGCGCGACCGGACTCCGTGCGAACGTCGTCCGAAAAAAGGACGGCCACCACCTGATTGTGGGTCTCCTCTCTGGTCATATACGGAAGGCCACCCTTGGCGGTTCCCTTGGATTTCAAGGGCAGCATTTTCCCGTTGTCGCGCACCAGGGTGATCGCGGACTCGGCGACGTGCTGGCCGAGCGCGATGTTTTCCGGCTTGCCCACGGTGGTGGCGATCGCGGCCAGGTCGACCGTACGCGATTTGTTGAGGTCGAGTGCGCCCTTTATTTTCAGGATCTTGAGGACCGACTGGTCGAGACGCTGTTTTGAAATCTCACCCGAACGGACGGCCTTCAGCATCGATTCGTAGGAGGCACCCAGGTCCGCCGGGATGATGAGCATGTCATTGCCGGCTTTGAAAGCCTCGACCGCAGCCCGGCCAATGTCGTTGGCGAAAAGATGGGTCAGGCCTGCCATGTCGAGGGCGTCGGTCACGATGAGCCCTTTGAATCCCAGTTGCTTTTCGAGCAGGTCCGACACTACGTTGGGCGAAATTGTGGCGACATGGTTCGGATCAGGATCGAGTGCAGGAACGGTGACATGCGCCACCATCACGGCGTCGACGCCGGCTGCAATGGCCTGCCGGAAGGGTGGGAGTTCGATTGAATCCAAGTGAGCGCGGTCGACGTTTACGCTCGCGACTCCGAGATGCGAATCGGTCGCGGTGTCGCCATGACCTGGAAAATGCTTCACGGTGGTGAGCATTCCAGCGGCTCGCGCACCTTTAATGTATGCGGTGACCAGATCGCCGACCTGCTTCGGATCTTCCCCGAACGAGCGCGTATTGATGATGGGGTTGGCGGGATTCGAATTCACATCGGCGTCGGGGAAAGAAATTCCAGTGCACGCCAATGGCACGAGCTTCCAGCGCCGTGATGCGGCCAAAGTTTTCGGCGTCTTCCAGATTGCCGTCGGCGCCGAAGGCCATGGCGTGAGGAAAATTCGTCGTCCCCATCAGGCGCGTAGTGACTCCGCGTTCAAAGTCGGCGGCGAACAAGCAGCGGCAGCTTGGATTCCTTTTGCATGCGGTTGAGCAATTCGGCGGCCTCGTAGGGCTCGGTGCGCAGCAGAAACGGGCCATCCACGTGAACCGACATGGCGAACGAGCCAACGTGATACTTCTGCATGGCCTCGAGCCACTGCAGGTATTCAGGGTTCTCCACGTTGAGGAAACTGGCGCGGCACCAGATCATGAAGACCTGGCCGATTTTTTCCTCCACGGTCAAAGAGCGGAGCGTCTTCTCGGCCCACTTGTCGCCGCGCGACGGAATGACAGGCGCGGGATGCTGGTGTTTCTCTTTGGCGAATCCGCAGGGCACTAACGCGATCAAGACAAGAATGGCAGCAAAGATTCGGGACATGCTGGAACGATAGCAGAGGGGAATGGGTCGGGTCTTGCGGTGCAACGTGCAACGGTCACGAGCCATTCCTAAAGCCGGAAATTATTTCGCCACAATTCGGAGAGCTTCTTGCTGAACCTGCGGATCGTCACCGAATCCCCTGTGCCATGCGACTTCAGGCTCGCGACGAAACCAGGTCATTTGCCGCTTCGCATAGTTGCGATGAGCCTGCTGCGCGGCTTGTACGGCCTGCTCGCGGGTGAGTTCGCCCCTCAACAGTTGCACGGCCTGTTTGTATCCGAGGGAGGTTAGGGGACGAACGGCGCCTCCGTATTTCTGAAGCAGGCGTTGGGTCTCTTCAGTTAGTCCTGTTTCGAACATTTTCACTGCGCGCTGGTTGATGCGTTCGTAAAGAATGGAACGATCCGGATCGAGTCCCAGGCGCACAATGCGGAACCCTTGCAGTGGATCGCGTCCCTGATCCCAGAGTTCGGACATTTTCCGTCGCGAAGCGAGGCAGACTTCAATGGCACGAATCAGCTTCGGAATATCGTTCGGATGAACTCTGTCAGCCGCAGGACGATCAAGACGGCGCAGAATTCGATGCAGATGACCGGCGCCGCGCCGTAGCTCGCTTTCGCGCAAACGCTGGCGCAACTCTTCCGAGCGTTGCGGGCCCGGAAAGAGTCCCTCCAGCAGCGCACGCAAGTAGAGCCCGGTGCCGCCGACCACGATCGGCAGATGCTGGCGCTCGCTGATTTCCGTTAGCACTTGGACGCGCGTGGCGGGCGTATTCGCCGGCAGTCATGTATTGGGTGGGATCGACGAAATCGAAGAGATGATGTGGCGCACGAGCACGTTCGGCTAGGGTGGGCTTTGCCGTACCGATATCGAACTCACGGTACATCGCCACCGAATCGCAGTTAACGATCTCGCCGTCGAACTTCTGCGCGAGGGCCAGAGACAGTGCCGTTTTTCCGCTGGCGGTGGGGCCGAGTATGACGACCAGAAGCGGGAGGGGCGCGACGATCTCGCGGTTCTGCGGATCCACGTTCAGCGCAGAGCTCCAGTGGATCTCGTGCCAATAACGAACCAGCGTGAGAACCAGCAGCACCAGCGCAATCAGTAACAGGCCAGTTGTTTCCGACGCATAGACTGCATGGCGGTGATGCGGGTGCGACGAGTCTCGTTCGGTTGGGGGGACGGGCACGCGCCTATTGTATCGCCGCTGACACGAATTAAAGATTCAACTGCGACTGCGGAGCAGAGCGCCCCGAGGCCGAAATAGGCTAGAATACGCAGCGCCAGCAGTCGCATGCTGGGGAGAGAGTCGATGGGCGACACCGCGGTTCGTAAAACCGGAGGGGTCACGAGTACCACGACGATCGAAGCGATCGACATCCTTTGGATAACGGCAGGCTTGGGTTGCGACGGGGATACGATTGCGATGACCGGCGCCACTCAGCCGAGCATCGAAGATATTGTCACAGGCGCTCTGCCATGGATCCCCAGGGTTAAGCTTTTCAATCCCTTTCTTTCCTACGAAAACGGCGATGAATTCGTGCGGCCCTTCCGCGAAGCGGCCGAAGGCAAAGCAGTCCGGCCCTTCATTCTCGTGGTCGAGGGCTCCATTCCAAATGAAAGCAACAAGTCCGAAGGTTATTGGGCGTCTTTCGGAACCGATCCAGTCACCGGACAGCCGATCACGACTTGCGAATGGATTACTCGGCTTGCCCCTCATGCATGGTCCATCATTGCGGCCGGCACGTGCGCGACTTACGGCGGAATTCACGCAATGGAAGGGAATCCCACGGGCTGTATGGGATTGCCGGACTACCTCGGATGGAAGTGGACTTCTCAGGCTCAGATTCCCATCGTGTGCGTGCCGGGCTGCCCCGTGCAGCCGGACAATATGACAGAGACGATTCTCTATCTTCTTTACATGGCGAGCGGCCGGGCGCCCATGATCCCGCTGGATGAGGCGCTGCGTCCGACATGGCTGTTCGGCAGCACATTGCATGAAGGGTGCGACCGCGGTGGCTACTACGAGCAGGGTGAGTTCGCCGAAGAATATGGGTCTCCGCTATGCATCGTGAAACTGGGATGTTGGGGTCCGGTGGTGCAGTGCAACGTGGGGAAGCGGGGATGGATGGGCGGAATCGGCGGGTGCCCGAACGTGGGCGGAATCTGCATTGGATGCACCATGCCGGGCTTTCCGGATAAATTCATGCCGTTTATGAACCAACCTCCTGGGTCGCTGTTGTCGTCTCAAGCAGTACAGACCTATGGCCGGGCGATTCATGCTCTTCGCCGGTTCACTCAAGCATCACTGAATAAAGAGCCTAGTTGGAGAAGCCAGGCGAAAACTTCGTTGCCTCTGTAGCTGGTCGATATCTTCAGGAGTGTTTCCATGGGCACGGCGTGGAAAACGGGAGACAGCAGCGCGAAGGAATCTGTCTCGCACGAGCCTGTGATGACTCCCGAAGAGGCGGAATCCATCCTGACTGGTCTCGCGGGAACCTACGGAAAAGACCAAGGTGTGGTTGGCTCTCTCGGTTCCCTTCACCATTTCTTCGAACGATTCGATAGCGTTCCAGTTTCCGAAGCACAACTCCCAAACCTTGAAGCTAAGTATCGGGCTCTGGTCGAGCAACTACCCGCGGTTGTCTTCATGGCGTATCTGGACCGTGGTATAGGCGAAGCGTATGTCAGCCCGCAGATCGAGGCCACGCTGGGCTTTTCTCAGGCCGAGTGGCTGGAGGATCCAGTGCTGTGGTACCGGCAGGTCCATCCTGATGACAAAGATCGCTGGAGCATCGAAGCGTCCGAGATGTTCCTGTCAGGAAAACCACTGCGGTCTGCGTACCGGGTGATTTCGCGAAACGGGCAGGTGATCTGGTTTCACTGTGAAGCGAAGATGATTCGCTACCCGGACGGCCGACCGTGGTTTATCCACGGGGTAGCATTTGATATCACGGATCTGAAGCGAACCGAAGAAGCGCTGCAGGACGAGCGCAACGTTGTGTCGGCGATTCTCGACACCGTGGGCGCGCTAGTGGTCGTGCTGAATCGCGAAGGCCAAGTCGTCCGCCTGAATCGCGCTTGCGAACAGATGACAGGAACGACGTTGGAAAAGGCGCGAGGGCAGTGCGTGTGGGATCTGTTCCTCGTGCCCGAAGAAAAAGAACAGTTTCAAGCCATGTTTCGGCAAATCTGTGATAACCAATCGCGCACAGAATACGAGAGTTCCTGGATTGCGCGCGATGGAAGCCCGCGAACGATCGCGTGGTCCGCCGCGGTACTGCCCGCTGCCAAGCAGACGCCCATGTACATCATCGCTTCTGGAATCGATGTCACTGCGCAGAAGCGCGCGCAGTCCAGATTCCGAGGACTGCTGGAGGCAGCTCCTGATGCCGTCGTGGTCGTTAACCAGCAAGGAAGAATCGTTCTGGTAAATGCTCAGGTGGAAAAGTTATTTGGATATCCCCGCATGGAACTTCTTGGTGAGGAAATGGAGAAATTAGTGCCGCTACGGTTGCGAGGAAACCATCCGGCGCACCGTAGGAATTTTTTTGCAGAACCACGGGTCCGGCCAATGGGCGCGGGAGTTGAGTTGTATGCCCAGCACAAGGATGGGCACGAGTTTCCGGTCGAGATCAGCCTAAGCCCGCTTGAGACGGAAGAAGGAGTACTGGTGTCGAGCGCCATCCGTGATATCAGTGAGCGCAAGCGGCTGGAGAAAACCGTCCTTGAAATCAGCGAGCGCGAACAGCGAAGAATAGGACAAGACTTGCACGACGGCTTGGGCCAGCACCTGACAGGGATCGCGTTTATGACCAAGGTGCAAGAGCAGAAGCTGGCGGAGAGGCAAATTCCCGAAGCGGCGGACGCCGCCAAAATCGTTGAGTTAGTCAACGATGCGATTCGTAAAACGAGAGAACTGTCGCGGGGACTGTTGCCCGTCGTCTCGGATGCTCACGGATTGATGTCTGCCCTGCGGCTCTATGCGACCGAAATCGAAGACTTGTTCGGGATCGCGTGTCGCTTCCAGTGTGAAGAGGCCGTTCTGATTCACGACGGTCCAATGGCGACTCACCTGTACCACATCGCGCAGGAGGCGGTGAACAATGCGATCAAACACGGTCACGCCGAGAGTATCGTGATTCGACTTTTCTCCGGCGAACGTGAGGGGACACTGATCATTCGAGACGATGGAGTGGGGATTGAGCGCCCCCTGGCGCCGCACACAGGCGTGGGCCTGCACATCATGAATTATCGCGCAGGCATGATCGGCGGGAACCTGGAGGTCAGGCGGGAGCTGCCGCGGGGCACGGTGGTCACATGCAGGTTCCCGGTTCACAGCAGTCGTCAGCCAGAGAGGCAGGAATGAATCACACGGTTGCGGCGCCTAGGAAGAACAGGGTTTTCGTCGTCGACGATCATCCCATCGTGCGCCAGGGATTGGCGTTGCTCATCAATCGCGAGGCGAGATCTCGCGGTCTGCGGCGAGGCAGAAGATGCGCAGACCGCGGTTCAGGCGGTCGCCACGGTGAAACCTGACATCCTGATTGTCGACATTTCGCTGAACGGGCCGGATGGCTTGGATCTGCTCAAAGATATTCGAGTGCGCTATCCGGAACTGCCGGTCCTTATCCTTTCCATGCATGATGAATCTGTCTATGCCGAGACGAGCCCTTCGCGCCGGCGCCCAAGGTTACATCATGAAGCAGGAGGCGACCGAGAAGGTTTTAGTCGCTTTGAGGCGCATTCTGAGCGGCGAAATCTATGTCAGCGAGCGCATTGCGAACCGCATGCTGCAACGCTACATCGGCAGCCCCAACGCAGGACGGGCATCTTCAATCGCGGACCTTACGGACCGGGAACTCGAAGTCTTCCGGCTCATCGGTGAGGGACACTCTACGCGCCAGATCGCCGAGGAACTTCACATCAGCATAAAGACCGTCGAATCCTACCAGGCACACATCAAGGAAAAACTATCGTTACGCAGCGCTCGCGAACTGGTGCAGCATGCCATTCAATGGAACATCAGCGAGAAAAGCGCCTGACCCGCCTTTGTGTTGTTCTGATCGCCCCTCTAAGACGAACCTGGTAGTACATACGTCCCTCCTGCCTTTTGCTCGCATCGGGGAATCCCTGAGTCACCCGCAATACTTCCGTGGGGGAAAAAAGAGGATGTGCCCGCTTGTGGACGGGCATCGATTTTATCGATCCTACTGATCAAGATTTTCCGCAAGTATCGGTGGTCGCGAAGTGAAATCGCCCTCAGCAGGTCTGCTCAACTAAGTCGAAAGGAGATCCAGTTATGGCAGCCGAAGCAGCACCCTACGGTCGAAAAACTCAACGTCCCCCGGCCGTTTCCGAGGTCCACATCCTCTGGATCACCGCCGGACTAGGCTGTGATGGAGACTCCGTTTCCGTCACGGCGGCAACCCAGCCCAGCATTGAAGATGTGCTGCTGGGAGCCATTCCGGGGCTGCCCAAGGTGCACCTGCATAATCCTGTGCTGGCCTATGAGAATGGCGACGACTTCCTGAAGTATTGGTACCTCGCGGAAAAGGGAAAGCTCGATCCCTTCGTCCTGGTCGTCGAAGGCTCAATCCCGAACGAGAAGATCAAGAAAGAAGGATACTGGGCGGCACTGGGAACCGATCCTAAGACCAACCAGCCGATCACGACGAATGAATGGATCGACCGTCTGGCACCCAAGGCGATTGCCGTCGTGGCGTGTGGTACCTGCGCAACCTACGGCGGCATTCACGCCATGGAAGGCAATCCCACCGGTTGCATGGGGCTTGCCGATTACCTCGGATGGCAGTGGACCTCCAAGGCCGGGTTGCCGATCGTGAATGTCCCGGGCTGCCCCGTTCAGCCAGACAACTTCATGGAGACAGTGCTCTACCTTCTCTACCAAGTCGCTGGTCGCGCTCCCATGATTCCGTTGGACGATCAACTGCGGCCCACATGGCTGTTCGGCAAAACCGTGCATGAAGGGTGCGATCGCGCCGGCTATTACGAGCAGGGCGACTTCGCCGAGACCTACGGGTCACCCAAGTGCATTGTGAAGTTGGGCTGCTGGGGTCCGGTCGTGAACTGCAATGTACCCAAGCGCGGCTGGATGGCCGGAATTGGCGGGTGCCCAAACGTGGGTGGCATTTGCATCGGCTGCACCATGCCCGGCTTCCCAGACAAATTCATGCCGTTTATGGATGAGCCGCCGGGAGCGAAGGTGTCTTCGGCAACGATCAGTGCCTATGGACGCGCCGTTAGTGCGCTGCGTTCGCTGACCCACGCCACGGTAAACAAAGAACCAAAGTGGCGGCATCCGCGGGCTGAGCTGACCAGTGGCTACCACCCGAGATCCTACTGACAGACACAACGAGATCCAGCGAGAGGAGCGATTCGACATGAGCACCATTACTGCACCGACCAAAGAAGTCGAAACCAAGGGCAGGAACCTCGTCGAGATGAATTGGGACCCGATCACGCGAATCGTGGGCAGCCTGGGCATCTTCACCAAGATTGATTTCGCCAACCACCAGGTGGCAGAGTGCCATAGCACGTCGTCGATCTTCCGTGGCTATAGCATTTTCATGAAGGGGAAAGATCCGCGCGATGCGCACTTTATCACAAGCCGCATCTGCGGCATCTGTGGCGATAACCATGCCACTTGCGCCACCTATGCGCAGAACATGGCCTTCGGAGTGCGTCCGCCGGCGATGGCAGAGTGGATCGTAAACCTCGGGGAAGCTGCCGAATACATGTTCGATCACAATATCTTCCAGGACAATCTGGTCGGCGTGGACTTCTGCGAGCAGATGGTGAAAGAAACCAATCCCAAGGTCTGGGCCAAAGCGCAGTCGACGATGGCGCCGCATTCCAATCAGCACGGGTTCCGCACCATCGCCGACATCATGACAGCGCTCAATCCATTTACGGGTTCCTTTTACCGCGAAGCGCTGGTGATGAGCCGAATGACTCGCGAGATGTTTTGCCTGATGGAAGGCCGCCACGTGCATCCTTCTACCCTGTATCCCGGCGGAGTGGGCACAGTTCCCACGATTCAGCTCTTTACCGACTACATCGTCCGGTTGATGAAGTATGTCGAATTCATGAAGAAAGTCGTTCCGCTGCACGATGACATTTTTGACTTCTTCTATGAAGCACTCCCTGGATATGAAGACGTTGGGCGGCGACGCGTACTGCTGGGCTGCTGGGGCTCGTTCAACGATCCCGAGCATTGCGACTACACCTACCAGAACATGACGGATTGGGGCCGGAAGATGTTCGTCACGCCCGGTGTCATCGTCGATGGCAAACTGGTTACGACCGATCTGGTAGACATCAATCTGAACATCCGAATCCTGCTGGGCAGTTCGTACTATGACGACTGGCAGAGTTCCGAAACGTTCGTGAAAACCGACCCGCTCGGAAACGCGGTGGACAAGCATCATCCCTGGAATCAGACTACGATTCCCCGGCCACAGAAGAGGGATTTCGGCGGCAAGTACACGTGGGTGATGTCGCCACGCTGGTTCGACAAGCGAACCGGCGACCACCTTGCACTCGACACCGGTGGCGGCCCAATCGCTCGCCTCTGGGCTACTGCTCTGGCTGGACTGGTGGATATTGGCTACATCAAAGCCACCGGGACAAGCGTAAAGATGTACCTGCCGAAGACCACCTCGCTGCCTGAGGTTGAATTCGAGTGGAAGATTCCGAAATGGAGCAACGCGATTGAACGGGATCGCGCTCGTACTTATTTCCAGGTGTATGCGGCTTGCGCCGCGCTTCACTTCGCGGAGCAGGCGCTGGAGGAACTTCACACCGGCCGAACCCGGACCTGGAACGACTTCAAGGTGCCAGAAGAAGCCATTGGTTGCGGTTTCCACGAGGCGGTGCGCGGAGTCCTTTCGCACCATGTCGTGATCCGCAAGGGCAAGATCGCGAACTACCATCCTTATCCGCCGACGCCATGGAACGCGAATCCTCGGGACGTCTACGGGACACCAGGTCCGTACGAAGACGCCGTGCAGAATACACCGATCTTCGAGGAAAATGGCCCCGATAAGTTCAAGGGGATCGACATCATGCGCGCCGTGCGGAGCTTTGATCCATGCTTGCCCTGCGGCGTTCACATGTATCTCGGCAACGGGAAGGTGTTGGAGACCAGGCATTCGCCTATGTTTGGGGTTGAACCCTGAGCAGCTGCCATTGGTGAGGGAGGATTGTGGTCGACGAAAAAGATTTCCAGAACCGGATACAGAAAATCGGCGACTTGGTGCGCGACTTGGAAGCGATCGCTGATCCAGCTTCGCGCACGGCCGCCAAGGAACTTGTGCAGTTGCTGATGGAGCTTCACGGCACCGGCCTGGAGCGAATGCTGGACATTGTCTACCAGGCGGGGGAGTCGGGCCCCCGGATCATCGACGATTTGGCGGCAGACCAACTCGTCAGTAGTTTGTTGATTCTGTACGGACTCCATCCTGAAGAATTGCAGACCAGGGTAGAGCGCAAGCTGCACCAGATCGATTCCAAGCTTCACAAGATGGGTGCGGAAGCCAAATTGATCAGCGTCAGCGAGGGCGCGGTTCGTATTCGCGTGCGCGTGGAAGGCCATGGTTGCGGATCAACGAGCCGAACCGTGCAGGCCACGGTGGAAGAGGCGATCTATGAAGCTGCTCCCGACTTGACCTCGCTGGTAGTGGAGGGTCTGGAAGAACAATCGGAGTCCGGCTTCATCGCGATCGAAAAACTGTTGGGCACACCGCCGCGGAATGCTTCACCCCCTCCAAATACTTCGACGGTGGAATCGTCCTTGTCTCTTACCAGTGAGGGCATGGACTGAGAGTTGCTGCTGTGATTGCCGACCATGATGAAGACGGAACAATTTCGCGAAACATCGCAAGCCTTCGAGAGTCTACGTCAGTTCGCCCGCAAGCCACAGAAGCAAGGCGAAAAGTGTGAGATGTGCAGCGCCGAGCTGCGCTCCCAGCATGCGCACCTGATCGAATTGACGAAGCGCCGGCTTCATTGCGCCTGTGACGCCTGTGCCATGCTATTCAGCGGCCAGGCAGGGACGAAATACAAACGCGTCCCTCGTGACGTTCGGCTCCTCGCGAACTTCAGGATGACCGACGCCGCGTGGGACGGCCTGCTCATTCCGATCAACCTCGCCTTCTTCTTTCAAAACAGCCTCGACTCGCGGGTGAGCGCTTTGTATCCGAGTCCCGCGGGTGCGACCGAGTCTCTCCTGCCGCTCGAAGCCTGGAGCAGCATTGTGCAGGCCAACCCCTTGTTGAATCCCCTGGAGCCTGATGTCGAAGCGCTTCTCGTAAACCGCGTTGGCCAAGCTCGCGGAACGGCTCCTGCAGAGTATTACATCGTGCCGATCGATGCCTGCTACGAGCTTGTCGGGTTGATTCGCATTCACTGGCGCGGATTGTCCGGCGGCACCGAGGTGTGGCAGGAGATAGGAAGCTTTTTCTCAGGCTTGCGCGCCAAGGCCGAAGTCGTGACGGAGGGAATGCATGCCTGACCTTGGCTTCAAGATCGAAGGCGCGGAGGTCTCCAAGTTTTCGGCATCCCCTCAGATCGCATTCAAGTTGCGCCTTACGAACACGAACCCTGCCGAAACCATACACTCCGTTGCGCTCCGCTGTCAGGTTCAAATCGAAGTCACGCGCCGGCGATACACGGCTGAAGATCAGGAGAAATTGCGCGACCTGTTTGGCGAGCCCGATCGCTGGAGCCAGACATTGCGCAACCTTCTTTGGACGCATGTGAACGTGAATGTGCCTCCATTTCAGGGGTCCACCGTGGTTGATCTGCCGGTGCCGTGCACGTTCGACTTCAACGTTGGCGCAACCAAGTACTTTCACGGGCTCGGAGATGGAGACGTCCCGCTTTGCGTAATGTTCAGCGGCACCGTCTTCTATGCGGCTGAAGAGGAACACATGCAGGTATCGCTGATTTCATGGGATAAGGAAGCGCGCTTCAGCCTGCCGGTAAGAATATGGCGCGAAATGATGGATTCGTATTATCCCAACACCGCGTGGTTGTGCCTTCGTCGCGACATTTTCGAGCGGCTCTACGAGTACAAAGTCCGGCACGGGATTCCCACCTGGGAGCAGGCGCTGGATGCCATGCTGCAAGCGGAAGATGCGGTGCGGTCATGAATCTCGCGAAGGTTGATCAAATCGCGAAAGCCGTGCTTTACGAGGGATACATGCTTTATCCCTACCGGCCGTCTTCAGTGAAAAATCAGCAGCGCTGGAATTTTGGCGTGGTGTATCCACAGGCTTACAGCAAGGCGCAAGGCGGCCAGGAAATTTGCAGTATGAAAACAGAATGTCTGGTCACTGGGACGTTCGGAACGGTCCTCGAGATGAGGGTGAGATTTCTGCATTTGCAAACCCGTTCGAGATACGCTTCCACCCTCGTGAGGGCAGGCTCCTTGCCGGACGGCTGGCAGGAGGCGGTGGAACGGGAAGTGAGCTTGCCAGAGTTCGAATTGAAAGTGCTTGGGAACGAAAAGACGCACACTTTCTTGTTTCCGGCTCAAGTACATGCTCACCCGGAGAATGGTAGTCAGGTCGAACGCCGGCAAGAAGCGATCGAGGGGACTGTCGATTTAATAGCTGAGCGAGTCGGCGAACATTTGTTCAGGGTAAGCATTCAGTTGAGAAATGTCACACCGACAAACTCGACCACTCAGAACCGCGACGAGGCACTGATGCATTCTCTGGTTTCGACCCACATGGTTTTGGGCGTAAGAGACGGCGAGTTCGTTTCTCTGCTGGAGCCGCCGCCAGAATTGCAGGAACTCGCGGCGCAGTGCCAGAACATCGGCGTATGGCCCGTCCTCGTCGGCGAGCCAGGACAACGAGACACAATGCTGGCGTCTCCCATCATTCTTTACGATTATCCGCAGATCGCACCCGAGAGTGCAGGCGATTTGTTCGATGGCACGGAGATCGACGAAATCCTGTCGCTGCGAATCATGACGCTGACCGACGAGGAAAAGAGCGAGATTCGGCAATCCGATGATCGAGCCCGCCAGATTCTGGACCGCACCGAGGCGATGCCCGCGGAGCAGTTCATGAAACTGCACGGTGCCCTGAGAGGTCTGCGCCCGCTCAAGGAGGACGCTCCATGAACGAGTGGGAGTGGCAGTTGCTGGAAGATAAAACAGCAGTGAATCGGTTGACCATCGACGGAGTAGAAGTGTGCGTCGGCGACCGCGTGAGGCTGCATCCGCGGCGGGGTGGCGATGTCCTCGACATCGCATTAGACGGCCAAGTCGCCATCATTGAAAGCATCGAGCAGGACTATGAGGGCAAGAGCCACGTCTGCGTGGTGATGGAAGATGATCCGGGAAGGGATTTGGGCATGCTCCGCCAACCGGGCCATCGTTTCTTCTTTGATCCAACGGAAGTCGCGCCTTTGCCAAAGGAAGAAGCGCAGCTCAGCACCCGTGCCCAGCAACCTCGCATCCTGGTGGCTGGTATCGGGAACATCTTTCTGGGAGACGACGGATTTGGCGTTGAAGTAGCCAAGCGGTTGTCCACTCATGAATTTGGCCCTGAGGTAAAGGTTGTTGACTTCGGCATTCGCGGCTTCGACCTTGCGTACGCGCTGCAGGATGGATATGAGACGACAATCCTAGTGGATGCGTATCCCCATGACCAAGAGCCTGGCGCAGTCTCGCTGATCGAACCCGATCTCAGCAAGCTTGATGAAGTTCAGCAAGGCGTCGTCGAGACCCACGGAATGAATCCGCTGAATGTTCTGAGGATGGCCGAGACGATGAATGGGGGACCGAAGAAAGTGCTGCTGCTTGGGTGCGAGCCAGCAACGTTCGGAGGCGAAGAAGGACAGATGGGATTAAGCGGGCCCGTCGAGGCGGCAGTGGACGAAGCGGTGAAAATGATCGCTTCGGTCGTCCGCAAACTTTTGCAGGAACCGTCCTGAGGGACCATTCTGAAAGGAGACTATCGTGGCGGAAAACAATAATCACTCCGAGTTCACTACCGATAAAGACACTCTTTACATGCTCGGGGGCGTGGCGCTCATCGTCTTCGGTGCCGGATTGATTCTTTCCAATCCAGTGGTGCGACGTTATCTGGGGCAGGCGGGGGTCGGTACCTTGGTACAAGGCGCATTACCCGACTTGGATCGCTATTTGAAGCTACGAGCCATGTAGGCCGTATACAGTTTGCCAGCGGGCTGATTTCAGCAGTAGCCCACAGCCCCAAGATGGTGATCCGACTGGGCCGAACCGAAACGAACGAGGGAGACTCGATCGTGCATGCAACGAGACCGCTTCCGAAGGGAGACACCGTTCGCTACGTAATCGATGCCAAGGAAAGTACCTTTGTCGCGCAAGTATTCGCGACCGGCTTGCTCTCGGCTTTTGGACACAGTCCCAAAATCGCGATCCGGAACTACCAGGGGGAGATGAGTTTCACTCAGGCTGTTTCGACTCTCGAGGGTGCGCGGGTAAATATCACTGTTCAGGCCGACTCCCTTGAAGTTGCTGACGATGTCAGTGCGAAAGACCGGCAGGAGATCCATCGCAAGATGTGCGAAGAAGTCCTGGAGACAAGTCGCTTTCCCGAGATTGTGTACGAATGCTCTCGGGTCTCGGCTAGCGGCAGCGGCGACCGCTATTGGGTGGCTTTGAACGGAGAGCTGACGCTACACGGGGTGACGAGGGCCCTGCCAGTTTCGGCGCGAGTGGTGATCAATGGCGACTCAGTGCGTGCGACCGGAGAACTTTCAGTGCGGCAGAGCGACTATGAAATCACGCCAGTTTCGGCGGCCGCCGGGACCATTAAAGTTAAAGATGAAGTCAAATGTAATTTTGATATCGTCGCTCGCAAGCAGGAATAACCAGCGTATCGTTTCATTTGCCCGAGTCGTCACCTTTGTTTTTTCCCCTGAAAATCCCTTCGGATAGTGTGTCTCCAGTTCTAGCTGTTTTGTTCGCTGGTGCCCCTCGATTCAGCCATCCCCCTTCGGTGATATCTTTGTCTTACATGTGTCTAATCGGCACTGGTGAATCTTGCCGCACACTCCATGGATATCCTCAAACAGCTCTTTGAACAGCATTTCCATTCGCCCGTTGAGCAGGTTCGACCTTTGCAAGGGGAGCTAGGTGGTTCGGGGCGCAAGATCATCCGCTTGACTGCAGGAAAGATCAATGCTATCGGCATCTTGTATGGCGTGCGGGAAGAGAACACGGCTTTCCTCGAATTTTCTCGACACTTTCGGAAGCACCGTCTGCCAGTGCCGGAGATCTATGGCGAAGATCTCGATCACGAAGCCTACCTTGAGGAGGATCTGGGAGACACGTCGTTATTCGAATTCCTTTCCAAGCACCGCACAGGCGAGCAGATCGATCCTTCCGTAGTCGAAGCCTATCGAAAAGTCATCGCGATCTTGCCGAGATTTCAGATCGAGGCGGGACGCGACTTGAACTACAAGGTCTGTTACCCGCGCGGGAGTTTTGATCGGCAGTCCATTTCCTGGGATCTCAACTACTTTAAGTACTATTTTCTGCGGTTGGCTGGTATTCCTTTCAGCGAACAGGCACTCGAGGACGATTTCAGCCGGCTCACCAAGTTTCTGTTGAGTGCGGGACGCGACTACTTTCTCTATCGGGATTTTCAGTCGCGAAACATCATGCTGCGCGACCGACAGCCTTTCTTTCTGGACTATCAGGGCGGGCGAAAAGGTGCGTTGCAATATGACGTCGCGTCGCTTCTCTACGACGCCAAGGCCGATCTCCCGGCGGATTTACGGCAGACACTGCTCGACCACTACCTCGACACCTTGGCCGGCTTCACTGATCTGAAACGCGACGCGTTCATGAAGCACTACTACGCCTATGTATATATCCGTATCATGCAGGCGTTGGGGGCGTATGGATTTCGAGGATTCTATGAACGCAAGATTCATTTCCTGCAGAGCGTACCGTACGCTCTGAAGAACCTGCGCTGGCTGTTGCACAACGTAACTTTGCCGATCGCGTTACCGACGCTCATGGACGCTTTCCACAGCATGCTGGCCTCGGAGAAATTGCAGGGGCTCGCCTCGGATGCCGACAATCTCGTCGTGCGGATTGTCAGTTTTTCTTTTCATCGCGGCCTGCCCAAGGATGAAAGTGGAAATGGCGGCGGTCCCATTTTCGATGGCCGATTGTTGCCGAATCCTGGTCGAGAAGAGCGATTCAAAACGCTCACAGGTAAAGACGCGCCAGTAATCGACTATCTCAATCAACTAGAGAGCGTGCACCGGTTTCTAACCCACGCCATGTCGCTGGTCGACGATCATGTGAGCGAGTGGCAGAAGCGCCGCTTCAAGCATCTCTTGGTGTCGTTCGGCTGCACTGGTGGCCAGCATCGCTCGGTGTATCTGGCCGAGCAACTCGCAAAGCACTTGCGCGAGAGAAACGGAGTCGAGGTCGTCGTGCAGCATCGCGAGCTGGAAAGGATGGCAGCAGAGAACGCCGCAGCGGAGAAAGCTGGCCAATGACGATGAGGGCAATGATCCTTGCCGCCGGCCTCGGCGCCCGCCTTCGTCCTCTGACCAATGACCGCCCCAAAGCCCTGGTGGAGGTGGCCGGACACACGCTATTAGAAATTACGCTTCGCCGCCTTGCCTCTTTTGGGATTCGCGAAGTAATCGTCAACGTTCATCACTTCGCCGACATGGTCATCGATTATCTGAAGACGAACGACAACTTCGGAATGCGGATCGAGATTTCGCGGGAAGAAGTCTTGCTCGACACTGGCGGCGGTCTGAAGAAAGCGGCGTGGTTCTTTCTCGAGGGAGGCAACGCGGAGGAGCCATTTCTCCTGCACAACGTCGATGTGCTCAGCACGATTGACTTTCGCCGCATGGCAGAATCTCATAAACAGAATCAAGCATTAGTAACTCTTGCCGTGCAGGAACGAGAAACGTCGCGCTATCTGCTGTTCGATGAGCAGAACCAACTCTGCGGACGGCGAGCTGGACGTGGTCAGGAACCGGAAATTGTTCGGCCATCAAAGGAACTGCGGGCCTTGGCATTTTCAGGTGTACACATGATTTCTCCGCAGTTTCTCTCAATGATGGCCGAAGACGGTGTCTTCTCGATCATCAACTGTTACCTGCGGCTGGCAGGCGACGGAGCGAAGATCTCGGCGTTCCGTTCGGATGATTTCTATTGGCGGGATCTCGGAAAGCCTGAAAATGTCGCGCAAGCTGTGCAAGATGTTAAGCAGGGAGTCCTTCAGCTGTAGGTCGATCTGAGCTGGACGCACGACGGCGCTGCGGGAACGAAGGAGATTCCAATGCGTGTGCTCGGGTATACATGGGCAGGCGTCCGTACTGCCGACCTGAAATCAGCCGTACACTTCTTCGGCGACGTTCTTGGCCTATCGATTGTCCAGGACGGTAAAGGAATGGCGCAGTTCGAGATGCCTTCGGGGCAGCTATTCGAGGTCTTCGGACAGGAGAGTCGTTACTATCCGCTCCACGCTTGTCCCGTGCTGGCCTTTCAGGTCGAGGACGTGCGGGCGGCCCGAAAGGAGTTGGAGTCACAGGATGTTGAGTTTGTCACTGGAGTTGAAGGCGACGAATTGGAGGCATGGACCTATTTTCGCGGCCCCGACGGCTATCTTTACGAACTCTGGCAGACGACGCGTCGCCTGAATACGCTGCCGCCGAAGTAGCAGAGCGGTCCGGACTTTCCTCTTGCGGCAACTGCCCGGCTTCGATACCATCTGTGCACCTGTTATGAATAATCTCTATCTGCACCGAATTCGTGTCGTAGTCTTGGGGGTAGGATTCCTTATACCCTCTCCGGTGTGGAGGGAACCAGCGAGCTGAGAAACACGAAATCCTAAAGGCTCCCGAATCCCGCCCCGCCAGAAACGCTGGCTTGGTGGGTTTTGCTTTTTAGGGACGCAGGAAGGGTTGTATGAAGGAAAAGACATCGATGCCCGCAAAAAGTATGACTGGTGCAAGCATTCTTTGGGAATGTCTGGAGCGGGAAGGCGTGAAGGTGGTCTTCGGCTACCCGGGCGGAGCCATTCTGCCCGCTTATGACGCGCTCAAACACAGCAAGATCCATCACGTGCTGGTTCGACACGAGCAGGGCGCAACCCACATGGCGGATGGATACGCGCGGGCCAGCGGCCAAGTCGGAGTCGCGGTGGCCACCTCCGGTCCGGGCGCGACCAACATGGTGACGGGAATCGCCACCGCCATGCTGGATTCGTCGCCCATCGTCTGCATCACCGGCCAGGTGGGAAGCAAGCTGATCGGGTCCGACGCTTTTCAGGAAACCGACATCACCGGCGTCACTCTTCCGATCACGAAGCACAATTATCTGGTGACGCATGCGAGTGAAGTGGCGCGAACGATTCGTGAAGCTTTTTATGTAGCGCGCTCTGGCCGACCCGGGCCGGTGCTGGTTGACATCACCAAAGATGCGCAGCAGACAACCTGCGAATTCGACTGGGAAGCAGCCAAGCCGCAACTGCCCGGTTATCGTCCCGATCTGTCGCCGGCTCCGAAGGAATATGAGCAGGCTCTGGAATTGATTCACAATTCCAAGCGACCGGTGATTCTGGCCGGCCACGGCATCATCATTTCGGGCGCGATGCAGGAAGTGCGCGACTTCGCCGAGCGCGCGGGCATTCCGGTCGCGCTCACGTTGCTGGGCATCGGCGCGTTTCCGGCCGCCCATCCGCTGAATCTGGGGATGATGGGCATGCACGGCGAAGCCTGGGTGAACCACACCATTCAGGAAGCCGATCTGCTGCTGGCTTTCGGCATGCGTTTCGACGATCGCGTGACTGGCAACCTGAAGACCTACGCCTCCAACGCGAAGAAGATCCACATCGAGATCGATCCAGCGGAAATCAACAAGAACGTCAAAGTGGATGTTCCGCTCGTCGGCGACCTGCGCGAAGTTCTGCACGAGTTGCTGCCGAAGGTCGAATCCATTGACCGCAGCGAGTGGCTCGACTCCATCGACAAGCTGAAAGGCGATGCCGCGGTGCGCGACATCCAGAACCTGCCGGACAGCGGACATCTCTACGCGGCCCACGTGATCAACGACCTGTGGCGCGAGACGCGCGACGGCGACACCGTGGTCGTAACCGACGTCGGCCAACACCAGATGTGGGAGGCGCAATACTACAAGCATGAGAAGGCGCGCAGCCTGATCACCTCCGGAGGGTTGGGAACAATGGGCTTCGCCTTGCCAGCGGCGATCGGCGCCAAGGTCGCGCGGCCCGAAGCCGACGTTTGGGTGGTCGTCGGCGATGGCGGTTTCCAGATGACGTTGTGCGAACTCGCCACCATCGTGCAGGAGAATCTGAAGGTCAACATCGCCATCATCAACAATGGATTTCTCGGCATGGTGCGCCAGTGGCAGGAATTTTTCTACGAGCGCAACTATGCGGCGACCCCGCTGTTGAATCCGGATTTCGCCAAACTGGGCGAGGCCTATGGCATTCGAAGCATGACTGTAACAGAGCGTTCGCAGGTTGTGCCTTCCGTGCGGGCAGCGCGAGAACATGACGGACCGGTGCTCATCAACTTCCGGGTGGAGCAGGAAGACACGGTGTACCCCATGGTGGCGGCGGGGGCGTCGTTGCACGAGATGATCCGGCGACCGAGCAAGATTGTCGAAACCGCCGCGGACGAATAGAGAAAACATGCTGAATACTTACGTGGTGTACGTGGAAAATAAACCAGGCGTGCTGACGCGCGTGGCTTCGCTGTTTCGCCGCCGCGCCTTCAATATCGATTCGCTGACGGTGGGCCGCACCGAAAAGCCGGAAGTCTCGCGTATGACAATTACTGTCGACGCCGACCACGACCAGGCACGCCGCATCGAGGCGAATCTTTATAAGCTGGTGAATGTGCTGCTGGTGGAGAACATCACCAACCAGCCGGCCATCGTACGCGACCTGGCCATGATCAAAGTCGCGGCGACACACGAGGCGCGCTCGCACGTCCTCGAACTGGCGAGCGTGTTCCGTGCTCGCGTAGTCGACGTTGCCCCTGAGTCGCTCACGATTGAAATCACCGGAGCCGAGGACAAGATCGATGGCCTGCTGGAAGTGCTGCGCCCATACGGCGTGATGGAGATGGTGCGAACCGGCATCGTCGCCATGCGGCGTGGTAAGTCCTCCGCTGGTGCACCCGCGACGAGCACCGACCAGGGCGTGGCGGAAGAGGATGTTTCTCACTCGGTGTGACCGGACAGAGAATTGTTCTCCGGCGGACCACAGGTTTGGCAGAACAAATGCCGCTCGTCAACGAGACGTTGAAGCCTAGGTAGCTCTTAGTCTTAGCGTCGTTACTCTTCCCGACCTGGACCGAAAACCCTCCCAATTCTGTCACTTCTGCGGTTACTGAAGTTTCCCGAAAATTATGTAAATCATTGTTTCTAAACGCGTTAACTGTTATTTAAGAGATGGCCCGAGAATCCTAGGGCCTCAGTGTCTCCACTCGAATGACTGGTGCAACCAGCGTCGCTATCGGTCTGCCCGCGCACTCGCGCTCGTGGCGAGGACTCTCTCTACCCGCCAAGCTATTCATCAGCGTGATCGTCATCGCGGGATTCGCCACGCTGATTTACGGCGGAATTCACCAGAGCAGCAAGAATATTGCTGAATTCATTTGCTACCTCGGCATCGCCATTCTGGCGTCGCGGCTCAAGGTAAACTCTGCCGGGGATAACCGGGACGCTGTCGGTAAATTTTCTATTCATCCTGATCGGAGTTCTGGAACTCAGCTTCACCGAAACGCTGATTCTGGGCGCGATCTCGATGCTGGCTCAATGTCTGTATCCAGATCGTCCCAGGGCAATCCAGGTTACGTTCAATGTATGCGCAGGCTGCGTTTCGACGGCATTGGCATACGTCGTTTATCACCACCCGCTGGCAAATCTGCTGGTGGACAACCACCCCGTTCTGTTGGGAGTGGCGGCGACGGTCTACTTCATCGCCAATGCTGGCTCCATCGCGACAGTCATTTCGTTGACGGAGCGGCGTCCTCTCATTCAGATTCTGGTCGATTGTTATTTCTGGTCGTTCCCGTACTACCTGGTCGGGGCCGGGATCGCCGGCACGGTGGCTTGGCTGAACAAAACGTTCAACTGGGAAACCTCGCTTCTCCTGGTACCTGCGGTCTACCTCATTTATCGATCCTATCGCCTCTACCTGGGCAAACTGGAGGACGAAAAGCGCCACGTGGAGGAGATGGCGAACCTACATCTCCGGACCATTGAGGCGCTGGCGCTGGCGATTGAAGCCAAAGACCACACAACTCACGAGCACCTGCAGCGCGTGCGCATTTATGCCATCGAAGTGGCGAAAGAATTGGGTGTGCAAGGACCCGAACTGGAAGCTCTGCATGCGGCCGCTCTCCTGCACGACATCGGCAAACTGGCCGTGCCAGAGCACATCATCTCGAAGCCTGGACGCCTGACGCCAGAAGAATTCGAGAAGATGAAGATTCACACTCTGGTGGGCGCCGAGATTCTCGAGCGCGTGCGGTTTCCCTATCCCGTAGTACCCATTGTCCGCGCTCACCACGAGAAGTGGGACGGGTCCGGCTACCCGATGGGACTCAAGGGCGCCGAAATCCCGATCGGAGCGCGCATCCTCTCGGCCGTCGACTATCTCGACGCGCTGGCGTCTGATCGTCAGTACCGGCGGGCCTTGCCACTGAAGGAAGTGATGCAGAAGCTGGGAGCCGAATCGGGCAAGTCGTTTGATCCTAAAGTGGTCGACATTCTGCAAAAACGCTATCAGCATCTGGAACGGCTTGCGGTAGCGAAGTCCGCGCAAGATCCGAACGGCCCACTTTCCACTTCCATCAAGATCGAGCGCGGCCTCGAACCGGCGGCCGGGTTCGAAAACGCGACGGTGCAGGATTACGCCGGGCGCGAAACGACATTCTTGTCTTCCATCGCCGCGGCACGCCAGGAAGCGCAGTCCCTCTTCGAACTGAGCCAGGATCTCGGCGCTTCGCTCAGCTTGACTGAAACCCTCTCTGTGTTCTCGGTGAAGCTCAAACCGATGGTGCCTTACGATGCCATCGCCATCTACATCAAGCGCGAGGATGAACTCATTCCTGAGTATGTGAACGGAGACAACTATCGACTGTTTTCTTCGCTACGTATTCCGATCGGGCAGGGACTGTCTGGCTGGGTGGCACACAACCGCAAGCCCATCATCAATGGAAATCCTTCGGTAGAACCGGGATATCTTGAACGATCCGTCGAAATTCAGCACCTTGCGGTCTGCACTCGGCGGTGCCCCTGGAAGGGGTATCCGGAGTGATCGGCGTTCTCGCACTCTACCGTGGGGAGCGCGATGCCTTTACCTCGGACCATCTGCGCATCATGCTCGCCGTCAGCGGCAAGATGGCATTATCGATCGAGAACGCCCTCAAGTACCAGCAAGCAGAAAACTCGGCAACCACCGACTACCTGACGGGCCTGCCCAATGCGCGCTCGCTCTTCCTGCAACTCGACCGTGAGTTGGCCCGCTGCAAGCGCGACAACTCGACGCTGACCGTCATGGTCTCTGACATGGACGGATTCAAGCAGATCAACGATCGATTCGGGCACTTGGAAGGCAATCGAGTGTTGCGCCTGTTTGCGCAGGCGCTCAAAGACAGTTCTCGCGAATACGACTACGTCGCGCGCATGGGCGGAGACGAATTCGTAGTGATCGCTACCGGGGCTCACGACCGACGCCGTCCGGCAAGAAAGCGGAGCAAATGCGAGCTCTGGCGCGTCAGGCGGGAAGCGAAGTCTGCGGCGAAGATATTCTTTCGCTGAGCGTCGGTCGAGCCATGTATCCCGAAGACGGCAAAGATGCGGAACAACTTCTGGCCGAAGCCGACCGCCGCATGTATCTGGAAAAACAGAAGGAGCTGTCCTATAAGGACCGCCGCTCCCACCCGCGCATGAAGTGCCGGGTCACGATCGAAATGCACACCGAGGCAGGAGCTACTCCGTTGTTCGCGAATCTGACCGACGTGAGCCTGGGTGGCTGCTTCGTGGAAACCAGCACGATTCTTCCGCCGGGAAGCAAGATCAAGCTGGGATTTTCGATGGATGATGCCAGCTTGACGGCGGAAGGCGTGGTAGCGAGACTCGATCCCGGCACCGGCGTCGCCGTGCAGTTCCGGGAGATGAACCGCGAAGGCCGAGAGCGCATGTTCAGGATTCTCGAGTTCGTGCAGAAGACCACGACGTTCTACAACAACCGCTACCTCGATAGTCTGACCAAGAACTGAAACCTCAGGCTCAACTTAGGATCGGGCGCGAGCGGCCATTTGCACGGTCGTTGCCCGCACAATTTCGGCTCCGATCTGATCGAGTGGAATGATCTTGTCGGCCAGACCCTCCTCGCGCAACGAATCCGGGCATCCCCCAAACCACGCTGCTGGCTTCGTCCTGCACATAGATGCGGGCACCAAGCGCGCGGAGCATTTCGCACCCTTTCAGCCCATCCTGTCCCATGCCGGTGAGAACCACCGCCAGTGCCCGGGCGCCGTAGAGTCGGGCGATTGAGCGGAACAGCACATCCACGGAAGGCCGACAGAAATTTTCCTTCGGACCCTGGTGCGTTTTGAGGATACTGCGTCCATCATTCTGGGCAACTTCCATGTGGAAATCGCCTGGAGCGATGACCGCGCAGCCGGCCGTGAGCGCTTCCCCAGAAACACACTCTCGCACCGGCAGCGTCGACTTTGCTGAAAGGCGCGATGCCAGTAGCGATGTGAAAATTGGCGGCATATGCTGTGCGATGAGCACGGGCACGGGAAAAGTCGCGGGCAAGAGTGGCAGGACGCGGGCTAAGGCATCTGGACCGCCGGTGGAAACTCCAATTGCCACCACTTGCACTGGCGATAGCAAGCGGGGTCGAGGGAGATCCAGGGTCGCCGGAGTCTGCACGCTCGGTTTCGGGGGCGAAGCGAAACTGGTCCGCGTTTCCGGCAGACGACACAAAGCCCGAATTTTAGGAATGAGTTCCCGGGCAATGGCGTCCAAAGTGGCCGTCATGTCTGCATTACTCGGCTTGGTCACGTAATCGGTCGCGCCCAGGGACAGGGCCTCCAGCGTCACCGCCGCCCCGCTCTCGGTCAGCGTGCTGAACATGATGATGGGGACATGGGCGTCGATCTTGCGCAGTTGGCGCACGGTCTCCAGTCCATCCATTTCCGGCATCTCGACGTCGAGGAGGACCAGGTCAGGCTTCAGGGCCTGGAACTTCACGAGCGCGACACGGCCATTCACCGCAGTGCCTGCGACTTCAAGATCGTGGTCTTTCGCGATGGCCAATGACACCGACTTGCGAATCACCACGGCATCATCGACCAGCAGCACTCGCTTCTTTGCGGTTTCCGGCAATCGGCCTGGCTCTCCTTTCGGGGTCTCACTCTCATTGCCCGGCGCGCGCGGCCCGGCTTTGGACCGGTTCATGTCCGGGTGGGACAGCACCGACTCCGGCAGCCGCATCGATTTTGAACTGCCCTACGAGGTTATGAAGCTGGGACGCCATCTCCGCCAATTCGTTGGACGCCTTCTGCGATTCCTGTGCACTCGTTGACGTTCCCCGCGCCGCCTCCGCCACGCCCTCGATGTTCAACGTGATTTCTCCCGATCCTTTGGCTGCGTCCGCCACGTTGCGCGTCATCTCATTGGTCGTGGCGCTCTGCTCTTCCACCGCCGTCGCGATCGTGCCCGAGATGTCATTGATCTGGCTGATCACGCCACTGATCGTCCCAATCGCTTCCACCGCCCCCTTAGTGTCGGTCTGGATGGCGGTGATTTTGCGGCTGATGTCTTCGGTCGCCTTTGGCCGTTTGCTTGGCCAGTTCCTTGACTTCGTTGGCGACGACGGCGAAACCCTTACCGGCCTCCCCGGCACGGGCGGCTTCGATCGTGGCATTGAGCGCGAGCAGGTTAGTCTGCTGGGCGATGGAAGTAATGACTTTGATGACTTCGCCGATCTCGGCGCTGGAAGCGCCCAGTTTGGCGACGTTAACATTGGCAGCCTGGGCGGTCTGCACGGCATTGGAGGCGACAGTGGCCGCCTCATGCGCGTTGGTCGCGATGCTTTGAATCGTCGAGGTCATTTCATCCGCCCCGGTCGAAACGCTCTGCAGATTTTGGCTTACGTGCTGCGTGGCCTGGGTGACCACGCTGGCTTGGGCTGAAGTCTCTTCGGAGTTGGCAGAAATCTGCTGGCTGGTCGCCGACAGCTCCTCGCTGGCGCTCGCCACGTGCGCGGCGGTGTCGGCGATCGCCAGCACCACTTCATGCAGGTTGTTTTTCATCGTGTTCATGGCGAGCATGGCCTCGCCCACTTCGTCTGCGGTATTGACCTCCAGGTCTTCCACCGCCAGGTTCTTCCGGGCGATGGTCGCAGCAAATTCGGCGCATTGTTTCACCGGACGAATGACCAGATGGCGAAGAACAAAAAACATCACCACAATGGCGGTCAGAACGGTCAGGAAACTGATCAGGAAGGTGGCCAGCATGTTCGACCGCGACTGCTGCACCAATGTGTCGGTAGGGGCTTCCAGTACAAATGCCGCGCGCATTTCTCCAGCCCTCATCCCTTCCTTGGGATAACCGAATGGATCCTTCTCTCCCGCCGGATCTCCGTGGCATTGCAGACAGTCCTGAGCCACCCGCACGGGCTGAGCGTAACGCATCACTTCGTGGCCGTCGACCGTGGGTCGTTCCACAAACTCCTGCAGCGAGGGATCTTTTTCGAAGGCTTCGAGAGCCCGTCTCTCAAACTCGGTTGCCTGGTTTTTGGGATTTCGCGGGTGCAGGGACGGCGTCCGGAACTTCAGCCCCTCATGACTCGCGTACTGTTCCGCCGTGCGCATGGCCACGACCACCGGCACCTGCTCCAGGTGCTTGAAGTTATGGTCTGGAACCATGACGTCGATATTGCCGGCAAACCAGTTGCGCGTCGCCGAAGCCATGCCTGTGATCTGGCGCAACTTGTCGCGGAAGGCTTGGTCCGCCTGCTGGTTGATTCGGCCTTGCAGGATCCAGAAACTGATTCCCGACGTGACCACGAGAACCAGTGTGATCACACCAATGAGTTTTGCCGACAACTTCAGATTTCTCAACATGTGCCCGCCTTTTGTAGCTCGCTTCGTCTCACTGTCCGGCGGCAGTGGCAACGCTCTTGGGGTATTCGTGGGGGCGAGATGGACTGCTGGTT
Source organism: uncultured Acidobacteriaceae bacterium (assembly GCA_963788555.1). Lineage (GTDB taxonomy): Bacteria > Acidobacteriota > Terriglobia > Terriglobales > Acidobacteriaceae > Sulfotelmatobacter. The sequence continues at coordinate 401,983 of CAWBHM010000016.1, forward strand.
GCCGCTCCCGTCGCGTTGATCTTGAATTGCCCCACCAGGCTGCGCAGTTGCACCGCCATTTCCGCCAGCTCGTTCGCCGCCTTCTGCGATTCCTGGGCGCTCGACGACGTCCCCCGCGCCGCTTCCGCCACGCCTGCGATGTTGTGCGTAATCTCCTCCGACCCCTTCGCCGCATCCGCCACATTCCGCGTCATCTCGTTCGTCGTCGCACTCTGTTCCTCCACCGCCGTCGCTATCGTTCCCGAGATGTCATTCACCTGGCTGATCACTCCACTGATCGTCCCAATCGCCTCCACCGCCCCCTTCGTGTCCGTCTGAATAGCCATAATCTTCCGGCTGATGTCATCCGTAGCCTTCGCCGTCTGCTTGGCCAGCTCTTTTACTTCATTGGCCACCACTGCGAAACCCTTGCCTGCTTCTCCGGCCCGGGCCGCTTCGATGGTCGCATTGAGCGCGAGCAGGTTGGTCTGCTGCGCGATCGAGGTGATGACTTTGATGACTTCACCAATTTCCGCGCTGGAAGCCCCCAGCTTGCCAACGGTGGCGTTGGCGGACTGCGCAGTTTGCACGGCGTTGGAAGCAACGGTCGCGGCTTCGTGAGCATTGGTCGCAATCGACTGGATGGTTGCAGTCATCTCCTCGGCACCGGTAGAGACGCTCTGCAGGTTCTGGCTGACATTCTGGGTTGCTTGGGAGACAGTGCCGGCTTGGGCCGAAGTCTCCTCCGAGTTAGCAGAAATCTGCTGGCTGGTCGCAGACAGTTCCTCGCTGGCGCTGGCCACGTGCTGGGCAGTCTCGGAAATCGACTGGATGACCTCGTGCAGGTTGTTCTTCATCTGGTTGAGGGCCAGTCCGGCTTTGCCGATTTCGTCGTGGCTCGTGATCTCCATGTCGCCGACGGTTAAGTTCTTGTCCGCGATCTGCTGAATCAGACCCAACATGCGGGCAATGGATCCGGTCACGGACCGCACGATCAGTACTGCTATCCCGATGCCGAGGAGAATGCCGACTATCGCCAGAATGATCATCAGCCGGACCGTCGACGCCTCGACCTGCTCGTGCTCGGCTACCGCGGCCTCCTCTAGCTTGTTAATCAATCCTTGGAGGGTGTCAACCAACTTCTCCGCCGTGCCACGGAGCTGGATTGCATGCTCAGTAAAGAGGCTATCTCCCGCTTCTTTGGGTTTGCCGCCGCGGCGCAATTCGATCGCTTGACCTTGCAATTCCCGAAGAGCCTTCTGGGATGTGTCAAGCTCGGCCCAAATTGCTTTGCCCTTCTCGGTTTGCAGCACCGGGTTCAGTTCCTGCATGGCTTTGTCTGCTTGGGAAATGCCTTCTTCACGGCGCTTCAGTGTCTCCTCGCTGCCCGACAGCACATACCCGCGTGTGGAACTGGTCTGCAATTCGATCCCACCGTCTATTTCGGTGGCGAGCTGTTTCTTCTGCAATTGCCGTTCGACTTCATCCGTGAGATCGGAGAGCTTGTGGATCGACGTGTAGCTCATGACTCCCATGATGCCCATGATCAAGAGCAACGAACCGAAACCTAGACCCATCTTCATCCTCAAACTGATTTTGTTCACGATACCCTCCAGCAGGATTTGCTCATGGCTTACATCCCCGCGCCCCACGGTGTATCCCCGACACAATGGTCGGGACGCTCACACGATGGATTGATCGGCGGCACGACCTTGAGCCTTTAGTCCGTGCGTAGAGGAACATCCACTCAAAAGGAGATGACCAAGCGGGGAGTGATCACGGGACAGTCCGCGTTCTCGTGTAGCCCGCCAGGGTGATGCAGGTATTGGAAGTCCAAAACCAAGGCAAGATGCTTATTGAAAGCGGCTTTGTAATAACTTTCCAGCACCAGTTCGTCCAGTTGGTCAAAGTCCGCATCGGGATCCGACGAAAAATGCACCCAAGTTCCCGCCAAGCCGATCCCGTCCTGGCTTCGTTTTCGAAATGGTCCCTGCAACACGGCGCCGCCGCCAACGTGACGGGTGAACGGGCTTACCTGGCCATCTGCCCAGCCAGCCTGTAGAAAAGTCGTGATCTTCCGCTCTCCTTGATCCAACGGCCGCCGCCATGCGGTCTGCTCCACCACGGAATAGAACCCCTGGGCCCCGGATGCTTCGTCCCCGTCGAAGCGGGTAATCTTTCCGTCCAGCCGCCAGTATCCAAAGCTCGCGCGTCCCGGAAGTTCTGCCTCACCGAGCTGCCATTCATCTCCTGGCTCGATGACGGATAACCTTCCAAACCCCGCCGTCTGGAACGCTCCCAGGCCGAGTCGATAATTGCCAGTGGGATGGAAAAACGCGCTGATCGCCAGCTTTGGTTCTGGATATGTGGGAAACATGAGGATGGTGGGGCTGTATCCCATCGAGGAATTCAGAAAGTCGCCGGCATTCTGGACCACGGCAAATTCCGTATTGGCGTCGATCTTGCCGCCCTTCAGACGCAGTCTGTCGGAGAGCAGACGCTGTTCGATCCAGATTTCGTACATCGTAGTTCGAGAGGGAGCGTCGATGTTGGAATACAGCTGGGCCTCCTCGTCATACGTTTCTCCAAAGTTGTTGAGGTGGTGTTTCAGGCGCACCAAGCCCGCACTCCCGTCCAGACCGAAAAGCTTCTTGCCATCCACCGGCATCGACAAATCAAAGGAATAGCGCCCAAAGCCTCCCGTGGAATCCTCATCGGCCGCGAGCGTTTTAGACCAGTCATAGACCAGCATTCCCTGAAACGAAAGCCCATGGTCGTTCAGTTCCCGAAGCGAGGTCCTTGTAAAGTCAGCAAACTGGTGGCCTAACTGTTGAGGTTTCTCTGCCGGCGGCGAAGATGCTTGCTCTTGTGCGAAGCTGAAATAAGACCGAGTTAACAAAACCAAGAATGCAGTCCGCAAAACCAAGCTCGTTCGAGGAAGATGCAAGGTAGCCCCCTACAAAGGCAATGTCCCGACCAGCAGTCGTCTTCCTTGGATATCGGTTGCAAGTGAGTGCTCTTTACCCCTTTTGAACGTATCGTCGGAGCGATGGCCCCTCGTCCCTTCGTAACCTCCCTACGGCAGAGACGGCTGAGTGTCTTCTTGCACTTGACAGGCTTTCTCTGTGTCCAGCAAGTGCAACAACCTGTCCTTCAGCTTGTGCACCCCGAGAATCATCGAACGCACCGTGCCTCGGAGTGTTTCGGGAGGCTCTTCAAAGCTGGACTGCTCTACCTCGATAACGTCTCCAATTTCGTCCACCAGGAGACTGACGGCGCCATCGGGCGTCCGGACCACCACATTCACGGGCAGTTCGTTCTCCGGGCGCTTCCCAAGCTCCAGTCTTTCGCGCAGATCGATCGCAAGGACGATCTGCCCCCGCAGGTTGATCATTCCCTTGACCGCCGGGGGCGCCAGCGGCACCGGCGTCATGGGCTGAAACCGGATGACCTCCTGTACTTGTGGTACAGGGACGCCGAATAAATAGTCGTGCAGCAGAAATGTACAGAATTGTTGGGATGCCATCGGGTTGCTCTCCTAAACTCTCGGTGCTTCAGGTTCGGCCGGATCCAGCAGGCCGGGAACAGCCGCTCGCACAATGGCGGGCAGATCCAGCAGGTCGGTGACATGACGCTGCGTCACAAACGAGCCCACAATTCCGGCGCGCGGAACCAGCGACTCGACGGATGCCCGCTCCTCGACAATGTCGACAATCCGGTCGACGACCAGTCCGACAGTGTGTTTTCCCTCGGAATACACGACGACTTGAATCGAGCCCGTCTTCGCCAGCAACTCCGCGTCGCTGGTGCCGGGAATGACCTGGGACAACCGGACCAGCGGAATGATCTGCCCACGGTATTGCATGACTTCCTGAGTGCCGGCACGCTCCACAACCGTTCGGGGAAATTCTTCGAGGCGCGCCACAATCGATAGGGGAATCGCGACCCGGCCTTCCAACCCGTTCTCCGCCAGAAGCAAGGCATGCTCGTCCCGGCCTGCTTCCACGCTCGTCTCCCCGTGCGCGTCGTCCCGAGCCGATTCGTGCGCCTCGGCGATCACTTTGGCTTTTTGCGCGAGTCCGGGCACATCCAGAATCAGCGCGACACGCCCATCCCCCATGATGGTGGCACCAGAATAAGCGCTGATTCCTTTGAGTTGCTTCCCCAGAGGCTTGACGACGATTTCCTCGGTATCGGTGATTTCGTCGACGATGAGACCGAACTGCTGGTCCCCTGCCTGCAGGACAACAATGTTAGTGGCTGCCGACTCGAGCGCGACGTTGTCGGTTCGACTTCGAATCTCCAGTTCCCGATCCAGATACACCAGCGGGAGCAAACGTCCGCGCAGCCGATAAACCGGCACGCCGTGAACCAGTTCAATTCTCTGTCCGGCACTGTCTGCTTCTAATCGCACCAGTTCCGACAAGTTGACCTGAGGAATGGCAAAGCGCTCGCCTCCGCAGGTGGCGATTAACGCCGGAATAATGGCCAGCGTCAGGGGGATTCTCACACGAACGGTTGTGCCTCGCCCCGGGAGCGATTGAACGTCAACCATGCCCCCGATCTTTTCCACGTTGGTCTTCACCACGTCCATCCCGACGCCGCGCCCGGACACGTTGGTAATCTTCTCCGCAGTGGAAAATCCCGGGAGAAAGATCAGATTGAAAACGTCGCGGTCGGGCATTTTCGCAGCCTGCTGCGCCGAGATCAGGCCCCGTTCGATGGCCTTCTGCCGAATGCGCTCACCATTCAAGCCCGCTCCATCGTCGCTGATTTCGATGTTGACCTGCCCGCCTTCGTGAAATGCCCGCAACGTCAGAATTCCGGTCGGATCCTTGCCGGCGTTCTTGCGCGCTTCGGGCGCCTCAATGCCATGATCCATGGAGTTGCGGACCAGATGGGTCAGCGGATCTTTGATGGCTTCGATAATCGTCCGGTCGAGTTCGGTGTCCTGACCCTCCATCACCAACCGGACTTCCTTGCCGCAGCTGTGAGCAAGATCCCGCACCGTTCGGGGAAACTTGTTCCAGATATTGCCGATCGGCTGCATGCGCGTCTTCATCACTTCTTCCTGCAGTTCCGTCGCGATCAGATTCAACCGCTGGGAAACGGCCTGCAAACCCGCATCCTGCGTGCTGTTCGAGAATTGCAACAACTGGTTGCGCGCCAGCACGAGCTCGCCGACCAGATTCATGAGCCGGTCGAGCAGAGTGACTCCAACGCGGATGGTGTCAACTGCCGCCTCGGAATTTCGGGAGTCTGGCATCGACGGTGCCGCCGGAGGCTCTTCAGAATGGGCTGCTCTCTTTTCAGAAATTCTCTCGCCGCTGTGCGCGTGGGTTTCTTGGTGCTCCGGCGCAGGCGCAACATCACTGGGCAGCACAGCACCACTCTCGATCGGCAAGGTGTTGGCTGCGTGCGTGGCTTCGGGACGCTTAGATTTTCGTCTGGGCTTGCGCGCGGGTGGGGGATCGGCGGACGGGGGGATCGCCTCCTGCGCAGTCGCTTTTTCCGCTTCTGCGGTGGGTAGCGGCGAAGGCGGGACGACTTGAGCCGTAACGCCGTTGGCTGTCGGAGATTCGCTTGTCGGTTGGCTCTGCAGGCGCCCTAGAAGTTCGATGAGCGGCGCGTAGTCTTCCTCGCCATCCTGCTCGGAAGCTTGAATGGCAGCAAGCATTTGACGCACCGCATCCACCATCGCGAGCAAGCCGCTGGTGATTTCAGCGCTCAGGCTGAGTTGTCCGTCGCGCAGACGAGAAAGGAGGCTCTCTCCAGCGTGCGCCAGCTTCTCCAAACGGGCAAAGCCCAGGAATCCGCAGCTACCTTTGATGGTATGAATCGTTCTGAAAACACTCGCCAGCAATTCCTTGGAGGAAGGGTCGGATTCCAGCTTGACCAGTTCCTGATCCAGTCGGTCCAGGTTCTCGTTGCTTTCGATGAGAAAATCTTTAACGATTTCGTCCATAGAGCGCTCTCCGTCCCCCGAACTCCGGGGTTGCGCTGCCCGTCCAGAGCTCCCGGTTTCCTTGCTGGTGTCGCAGAGACATACTGGCCCGCGCCTGTCTTATGTCTGTACGCATCATCGGCATTTGGGGAGACAACTTAAGCACCCACAGGGATTCTTCTGTGCCGGACATCGGGTTGAGGATGCGCTTGAAGCCCACCGGAGCCGCCCTTACACTAGTAAGTATGCACGTGCATGTTCATGGCGCAGGCGGACCAACCCGGGTTTTGAAGATTTCGCTCGCCGTGACGCTGTGCTACATCGTGCTGCTGGTCGTGGCTGGGATCCGCGCACATTCCCTGGCGCTGCTCTCCGAAGCCGGGCATAACCTCTCCGACTTCCTCGCTCTCCTGCTCTCTCTGGTCGCGGTCTACTTCCAATCGCGCCCCGCCAGCTCCACCAAGACTTATGGCTACCATCGCGCCGGAGTGCTGGCGGCGCTGGTCAACGCCACTTCACTCGTCGCAGTGTCGTGTTTCATCTTCTATGAGGCGTTCAAGCGGTTGCAGCATCCCGAGCATGTCCAAGCGGGCGTAATGATGTGGGTGGCCGCGGCGGGCGTCGTGATGAATGGCGTGATCGCCCTGCTCCTGTACCGTTCCGGTGGGGATATCAATATCCGCAGTGCCCTGCTGCACGAGGTTGGAGACACGCTTTCAACCGCGGCAGTCATTGCCGGTGGCTGGGCCATCCTGGTCACGGGAAACTATTGGATTGATTCCGCGCTGTCGCTCGCGATTGGCGTGCTGATCTTGTGGTCGGGTTTTGGCATTGTGCGCGAGACCCTCAACATTTTGCTGGAAGGCACCCCGCGCGGCATGAAACTGGAGAAGATCGAGTCCGCCATCCGTGCAGTTGGCGGAGTCAACGACGTGCACGATCTTCACGTTTGGAGTATTGGATCCGAGACCCACGCCCTCTCCTGCCATATTTCAATCGCCGACATCCCTCCGTCGGTGAGCGAGCGGATTTTGCGCGACGTGAAGGAGCGCCTGCTGCACGACTTCCGTATCGACCACACGACCATCCAGTTTGAACACGTGGTGTGCGAAGTGGCGCACGGATGCGTCATCCCGGTGGCCGAGAGCGAAGAGCATCATCGGCAACATAGCCACTGAGAGACCTGACCGTTCGATCTACCCTTGCTGCCTGTCGTAGATTTCCCGTGCCCGCTCGATTGTGTCCGCCTCTTCCGCCGACTTGTCAGGCCGCAGGCGCACAATCCGCGGAAAGCGTAACGCGTATCCGCTCTCGTGCCGGTCAGAGCGCATCATGTTGTTGAAAGCCACTTCCAGCACAATTTTCGGCTCGACCACACGCCGGAAGCCCTGGTCTTCCACCGTATGCTCGAGAAACCACTTCGTCATCTCAGCAATCTCAGCGTCGGTGAGTCCGGAATACGCTTTGCCGATATTCACCAGGCGATCGCCGTCCCACACGGCGAAGGTGTAATCGCTGAGAACGCCAACACGCTTGCCGTGCCCGTATTCGACTGCGGTGACAACGACGTCCAGCGTGGCAAGTTCGCGCTTCATCTTCAGCCACGACTTCCCGCGCTTTCCGGGTGTGTAGGCTGAGTCCAGATCCTTGATCATCAGACCTTCGTTACCGCGCGCCTGCGCGGCGGCAAACAATTCCTCCAACTCATCGGTGGACTCCGCACGGAACACGGGAGCTCGAATGATACTTACTTCCGTGGTCGCATGCTCCTGATCGGCATCGAAGGCCAGCGATTCTTGAGCGGCTTTCCTCCGTGCCCCTCCGTGTCCTACGTGGTTCAAGGTTTTCCGTGGCGCCGCTAGTCAGCTCATCCAGAATCCTGGCCCGCTCTTGCAACGGACGATCCATCACCAACTGCCCGTCCAGGTACAACACATCGAACACCACAAAAGCCACCGGAACCTCGCGCAGCATCTTGTCGCTTACTTTCTTCCTTCCCAACCGTTGCTGCAAAACGCTGAACGGTCGTGCCCGCCCCAATTCTTGGGCTTTTTGTTCGCTAGCCTCCGATACCGCAGCATCCACTACTTGCTGTGTGTCCGACAGATTCTTGGGATATTCCCACGCCACAATCTCGCCATCGAGAATGGCTTCATGCGGAAGCCCGGCCAGCGCGTCCGGCAACTCCGGAAACGACTCGGTGATCTCATCCCTTGTACGCGAGAAAAACTTTACTTCGCCCTCTGAGACGTGCGCCTGGGCCCGAATCCCGTCGTACTTATCCTCCACGGCTGCCTCCGCGAAGTAACTCAGACCTTCTTCTGGCGACTCGATTGGACTTGCCAGCATGAATCCCAGAGGATGAAACAGCCGCATTTTCGCCTCGGAAAGCCTGCCCTCCGATGCGTACCTGACTGTCTCCCCGAGGTCGCCCAACAAGCATGTTGGCGCGTTGCACGTCTGCGAGCGTTCCACCATACGCTCTGAGCAATCGCCTCCTCAACCAGACTTTCCTTCAGCCCTATCCGCAGATCGCCCGTCATGATTTTTACGATGTACTTCGCTTCGAGCGGGGTGGCGCGCGAGATGAGATCGCGTACAAGGGCTGTCTTCGCAGCCGGACCGCGGGTCGCCGCAATCTGACGGAAGACATGCTCAACCTCCAATACATCTACACCTTGACCGGCGCGCTGGAGATAGAACTTCGCCAGCGACCGCTCCCAAGTCCCCGTGACGCCGATACGCGGCCGTGAGTTGCCCCTCGTCGTTCCCCGATAACTCCGCCACAATCTGCCAAAGCGCCCGGCCCCCGATTTGCAGCGTTGTCTCTTCCCAGGCTGGAAATGCCCGGCCAGACAGAAAGACAGCCGACACGGCTGCCTCGTCTGTCGTACGCGACTTCAGATAGTCGGCAACGATCGCCGTTTTGAGCAGCTTCTTGGTCGTCCCGGCGATCGCCTCGCAAGTTGTCGCCAACCGTTGCATGCTTTCCGATAATAACGAGGATGGCAACGAGAATGACAACGGTGCGCTGGGCAGGAGTCTCTTGACTTCGACGCTCCTCTGATCTAACCCACTCACATACCTGGACTTAGCCCGTCGACAACCCGATCTAAGCTCCCGCCGCCCTGTGTTATCCTAGAGGCTGCGTCGTGTTTCCTTCAGGAGCATCTAAACTGTCGTGCGTAGACTAGGACATTACCTGCGATTTCTCGCCGCCGTGCAACTTCTGCCCGCTCTCGAAAGCGGAGAAGAAACCTTGGTCGGCGGACAAGCCGTGCTCGAAGGAGTGATGATGCGCTCCCCGCACGCCTGGGCGATCGCTTGCCGCAAACCTTCAGGGGAGGTCGTCACTATGAGCGAACCGCTCGAGCGCCCCTCGGAGAAGCACAAGTGGATGGCTTGGCCCATCATGCGCGGCGTGATGACGCTTGGCTACGCTATGAATCTTGGATATCGAGCCCTGCGTTTCTCAGCCAACGTAGCGATTGAAGACATGATGCATGGAAGGCAAGAAGGAAGATCATGTAGCGGCGGCCGACTCGGCTGTCTCGCCCGCACGAAGCGCGGCGGAATCTTCCCAATCGCAGACCCAATCTCGCGAAAAAGCTGCCACCGTCAGTAACTGGTTAGCCATTGGCAATCTCCTCCTTTCGCTAGGCTTTTTCATATTCATGTACAAGTACATCCCGCTGCTGGCGGCGACAGAACTGAAGAAGCTCGACCCGGCCCTGGGTGGAAGAATTGCTTTCAACCTGATCGATGGCGGCATCCGCCTTGCGTTGTTCCTTCTGTTCATTTGGGGTGTATCGCTCTGGAAGGACATTCGCCGCGTGTACGAGTACCACGGCGCGGAGCATAAAACAGTGTTCGCATTCGAAAATGGGGATCCCCTGAACACCGTGAGCGTGCAGAAGTATTCGACGTATCATCCCCGCTGCGGTACCAGCTTCCTGATGACGGTGATGCTGATCTCGATCGGCTTCTACATGCTCATCCCGTTCACCACGTTCTGGGCGCGCTTCGCCTCACGCATCGCTCTGCTTCCCGTCATCGCGGGAGTCTCCTACGAAATCATCCGCTTTGCCGCTAAGCATCGCGGATCGCTCTTTGCGTTGATGACCGCTCCCGGGCTCTGGCTACAGCGCATCACCACCCAGCCTCCGTCGGACGAAATGGCTCAATGCGCTATCACCGCCCTCGATCACGCGATGTCGCTCGAAAAAGAGCGCGGCGGCGAACTGGTGATTGCCTAGCGGTCCCATTCCGGGAAACCGTCGATAGTCGCTCGTCGTTAGTCGTTACCTCTCACAACACAGGCGTTACAGTTTTCTTGAGAGGTGATGAATATGTCAGCATCATTTAAAGATCTGCGCGTCTGGCAGGATGCGATGAAGTTCTCTGTCGAAGTCTATCGATTGACGGGGCAGTTTCCAAAACACGAGGTGTACGGGTTAAGTCAACAATTGCGCCGGGCTGCGGTATCGGTCCCAAGTAATATTGCTGAAGGAAAAGGACACCGGTCTGACCGCGAGTTTGGGAACTTCCTGCTGCACGCCCGGGGATCGCTACTGGAGGCACAAACGCAACTGATGATCGCGAAGGAATTACAATACTTGAGTAGCGAAGACGCTGGGTACATTTTGGCTTCCGCAGATGCGATCGGAAGAAGTCTCAATGGTTTGATCAATTCATTGCGAGAAAAAGCCTCTTGAGACGAGAGGCCAACGACTACCGACGAGCGACCGACGACGATGTTTGAAAGACTTGACCAAACCGAAGCCCGTTACGAAGAATTAACCAACGCTCTCGCTTCGCCCGACATCGTCAACGATTCGGCGAGATACCAGAAGACCGCCAAGGCGCATGCGGAAATCGCACCCATCGTCGAGAAATATCGTGAGTACAAGGATCTGACCAAGGGGATCGCCGACAGCAAGTCCATGATCGTCGACGAAAAAGATCCGGAGATGCGAGCCTATGCCCAGGATGAACTCAACCAGTTGGAAGGCCGGGTCAAGGCCGTCGAGGAAGAATTGAAAGTGCTTCTCCTCCCGAAAGATCCGAACGACGAGAAGAACATCATTCTGGAAATCCGTGCCGGGACCGGCGGAGACGAGGCTACGCTCTTCGCCGCTGAAATCTTCCGCATGTACACCCGCTATGCGGAAACGCAGCGCTGGAAAGTCGAGGTCCTTTCGTCTTCGGAATCGTCGGCTGGCGGCCTGAAGGAAGTGATCGCCATCATCGAAGGCAATCGGGTTTTCTCCCAGCTGAAGTATGAGAGCGGAGTGCATCGCGTGCAGCGCGTACCCGCCACCGAACAACAGGGCCGCGTTCACACCTCGGCCGTCACCGTTGCAGTGTTGCCCGAAGCCGAAGACGTTGACATTAAGATCGAAGCCAAAGACTTGCGGATCGATACATTCTGCTCCTCCGGCCCCGGCGGCCAGTCGGTGAACACCACCTACTCGGCAGTCCGCATCACGCATATCCCGACGAATACGGTCGTCAGTTGCCAGGACGAAAAATCCCAGATCAAGAATCGCGAAAAGGGAATGCGCGTGCTGCGCTCGCGGCTCTACGAAATCGAAATGGAGAAGCAGCAGAGCGCGCTGGCGAAGGAACGCAAAGCCATGGTGGGATCCGGCGACCGAAGCGAGAAGATCCGCACCTACAACTTCCCGCAGAACCGCCTCACCGATCACCGCATCGGCTTCACGATCCACCAGCTCGAAGCCGTCATGGACGGTAAACTTCAGCCGCTCATTGAAGCATTGACGACGCACTATCAGGCGGAGAAGTTGAAACAGGAAGCCGCCAGTATGGTTTAAGTGAAGCACGTGGGCGTTCTTGCCCGCGAAGCAGGAGAAAAAATGCCCGACCTGCATGCGACGCTCAGCTCAGTCCTGGTTGACCGCTACAGCACGAACGCCGCTCGCGTCCGCGAACTGGCTGCTCCCCTCACGAACGCGCAGTTCTGGCAAAAACCATTCCCTTACGGAAACAGCTTCGGTCACCTGGTCCTGCATCTGACCGGAAACCTGAATTACTACATCGGCGCACAGATCGCGCAGAGCGGCTACATCCGCAACCGCCCGCTGGAATTCACCGATCCGAATCCTCCTTCGAAAGAGGAGGCGCTGAAGCGGCTTGACGCGGCCGTCGCCATGGTGCGGCAAACCGTCAGCGCCCAATCTGGTGAGGACTGGTCGAGAGAGTATTCCGGCGTGGGCACAAATGCCAAAAACCGGCTGGACATGATCATGCAGTGTGCCGCGCACATGCAGCATCACATTGGCCAGATGATCTACCTCGCCTATGAATGGAATCGGCAAGCGGGCACCAGTCTCAAATAGAGCGGACAACCCCGGCCCCCTCAGGATCACCTAAGAAGCATGACGAAAGATAGATTGTCCAACGAACGACTGACCAAGGAAAGATCCAGAACGAAGGAGAAATCCCGCTCCCTGCTCGCGTTGGCTGGCTTCGGCTTGGCCACTGCTGGAGCTGCCTGGTACGGTGCGCGCTACAGCCGAAACGGTAATCGCGACTCATGGTACCGCAACCTCGACAAACCCAGCTTCACGCCGCCCGACAAGGTCTTTCCCGCTGTCTGGACTTCGCTCTATGCGCTAATTGCCTGGTCCGGCTGGCGTATCTGGAGTGCCGCGCCTTCTCGCGAGCGCAACGCCGCGCTCCGCCTGTGGATTTCGCAGCTCGCCGCCAACGCAAAATGGTCGAAATTATTCTTCGGGGAACGCCGTCCAACCCTGGCCTTGGCTGATGTCATCGCGTTGGAAGGGATGATCGCTTCTTACGTCACTGCGGCGCGCAAGGTCGATCGCGCTGCCGCCAACGCCTTCATTCCTTACGGGGCCTGGGTTGCATTCGCAACGGTGCTGAATGCCGAAATCGCCCGACGCAACCCGCAAGAGGCATGATGGGCTGCAGTTGACGATTCGAAGGTCGCGATTTTCCTGGCTCGGTCTGTTTTCCTCCGCCTCTTCCTGTCTCCGTGGTGAAATAGGGATGTGCCTCTCAAGCAAGCTCTCGCCTCGGCCATAGCGCGTTTAACCGCGTCCCACATCCCTTCCCCGCGCCTGAATGCGGAGTTGCTGCTCATGTTTACCCTTGGCTGTGATCGCGCCTATCTCTTCGCGCATCCTGAGCGGGAACTTACCGCGGACGAGCTGGCTCGCTACGAGTCCGCACTAGCCGAGCGCACGCGCGGCGTGCCGGCGCAATACATCACAGGCCACCAGGAATTCTGGGGGATGGATCTGATCGTAACTCCTGCCGTCCTGATTCCGCGCCCCGAGACAGAACATGTGATCGAGACGGTGCTGGAGATCGTTCGAGCTTCGCACTTGGACCAGCCAGACCCCAAACTCCAGAGGCTCCGCATGCTTGACGTAGGCACTGGCAGCGGATGCATCGCCTTGGCCTTAGCCAAAGAATTTTCCAGTGCGGAAATCCACGCGACGGATATCTCTGCGTCAGCGCTCGAAATCGCCCGCGCCAACGCCGCACGCCATCAGTTCGACGAGCGCATTCATTTTCACCAGACCGACCTGCTCGAAGGGCTAAACCTCACACGCCTGGATATGATTGTTTCCAACCCTCCGTATGTCGGGGAATCCGAAGAAGATCAAGTGCAGTTGGACGTGCGCAAGTTTGAGCCGCGCAATGCCGTGTTCGCTGGACCGGTCGGCGATGAGATCATTAAGCGCCTGCTTCCGCAGGCTCAGACGGCTTTGTGTCCCGGTGGATGGCTCGTCCTCGAAATCAGCGGAACGATTGTCAGTTTGGTCGAGAAGCTTCTCGCCGGTTGGGACGACGTTCGCATTATTCCTGATCTACAGTCGATCCCGCGAGTCGCACAGGCGCGAAAGCCTAAGTTAGAGTGACATACTAGCGGCGCACCGCTGCCGACTGAATCTCGTCGACGTCGATGATGTCGGTCGGATAATTCCCCGTATAACATGCCGAGCAATAGGAAATCTTCTCGCCCTCGCCGCACGCTTTCTTCAGACCTTCCAGTGAGAGGTAAGCCAGCGAATCCGCACCAATGTAGTCGCGAATCTCATCGACCGATTTGTTGGCGGCGATCAGTTGCTTCTTCGAAGGCGTATCCACGCCGTAATAGCAGGGCGAAACCGTCGGCGGACAAGAAATGCGCATGTGCACTTCCTTCGCTCCCGCACTACGGATCATCCGCACGATTTTCCGGCTGGTCGTGCCGCGAACGATCGAATCATCGATCAGGACGACGCGCTTGCCTTGCAGCAGAGAACGCACCGGATTCAGCTTGAGCTTTACGCCAAAGTCGCGCACGCTCTGGCTGGGCTCGATAAAGGTTCGTCCAACATAGTGGTTGCGAATCAAGGCAAAGCGGAATGGAATTCCGCTCTCGGCCGCATAGCCGACGGCCGCCGTTACGCCCGAATCGGGCACAGGAACCACCAGGTCGGCATCCACTCCGGCTTCCCGCGCGAGTTGGCGGCCAAGTTCCTCGCGGCTGGTCTGCACTGCCCGTCCGAAGACAATGCTGTCAGGGCGCGAGAAATACACGTGCTCAAAGATGCAGCTCGATTGCGGAGCGGCGGTGGAATAGAACCGCGAACTGATTCCTTCCGGGCCCACCACAATCAACTCACCCGGCTTCACATCTCGTACATATTCGGCCCCGATCAGGTCGAACGCGCAAGTCTCGGAGGCGAAGACGATCGTGTCATGCTTCTGACCCTCCAGGGCGGCGATCCTTCCCATCGCCAGCGGCCGGAACCCGCGTGGATCCCGCACAGCGAAGACGCGGTCGTTGCTCATCATCACCAGCGAAAATGCTCCGTCGACGCGCCGCAGGGCATCTGCCACCGCTTCCGGCAGGGTCTGCTCCTTGGAGAGCGCGATCAGGTGAACGATGACTTCGGTGTCGCTGTTGGTCTGAAAAATCGAACCTTGGCTCTCTAACCTCGCCCGAACCTGCACGGCGTTGACGAGGTTGCCGTTGTGGGCGACGGCAATCGATCCCTTATTGGATTGCACCAGAATCGGCTGCGCATTCAGCAGCGCTGAGTCGCCAGCCGTGGAGTAACGCGTATGGCCGATAGCCAGAGTACCGCGCATCTTCGAGAGCACATCTTCGGTGAAGATGTCCGCCACGGATCCCATGGCCTTGTGTGCCCGCGAAGTCAGACCGTCAGAAGTGACGATGCCCGCGGACTCCTGTCCTCGATGCTGGAGCGCGTGCAGCCCCAGATAGGCAAGCTTTTCAGCCTCAGGATGGGCAAAAATCGCCACCACGCCGCACTCGTCATGAAATTTGTCAGAAGAAAACATTTCGCTCCTGGCTCTGAAAGCCTTTAACGCAACCCGACCCCATGCACCCTGTGTTTCCCAGTGGCCTCTGTGCTTCAAAGCCTCTGACTTGAATCAGTCTGCCGCCACCAACTCTGGATCGGTTCGCAACGCCGACTCCAAGGCCTCTTCGTAAGCCTGACTCAACTCCGAAACCTTTGCCGAAACGATGACCTTGCCGTCGAGAGAGATTTCCAGCCGTTCCGGAATCGTCTCCCCAATCACGTCCGCGGCCGCCCCATGCTTCTCCGCTACTTCTTTGATTCGCGCCATGTTCCCGGGGTCGCAAGAGATCACGATCCGGCTTGCATCCTCCCCAAACAGCGCGAATTCCGCAAACACACCGCCGGACGACAGGTTCATGCGCGCACCCACGCCCTTGGGAAATGCCTTCTCCGCCAGCGCTACGGCTAACCCACCATCCGCACAGTCGTGTACGGAATCGACCAAACCCTGACGAATCAAATCGATGACAGCCTTCTGCAGCCCGGCTTCTTTCTCCAGATCAAGCTCCGGCGGATATCCCCACACCGCGCCCAGAACTTCCTTCGCGTACTCCGAGGACCCAAATTCGCTCTCTGCATCGGTGATATCGCTCGCCTCTCCGGCATGCAATAGCACGATCGTGCGTCCGGGCGCAGCGAAATGCATCTTGGCTGTCTTATGCACATCTTCGAGAATTCCCACAACTCCCAGCACAGGCGTCGGATAAACGCCTTCCCCCAACGTCTCGTTGTAGAAGCTGACGTTGCCTCCCGTGATGGGGATTTCCAGTTCCTCGCAAGCCTTCGTGATTCCATCGATGGTCTGCGAGAACTGCCACATGATGTGCGGCTTTTCCGGATTGCCAAAGTTCAAGCAATTCGTCGCACCCACCGGCGTCGCACCCGAGCAAGCTACCTTGCGTGCTGCCTCGGTCACTGCATGCATCGCGCCCAACCTCGGATCGAGATAGCACCAGCGCCCGTTGCCATCGAGTGCCATCGCGAGCCCGCGCTGCGAGCCCTTGATGCGAATCACGCCCGCATCGCCGGCTCCCGGCGCTTCGACCGTGTTGGTCTGCACCATGTGGTCGTATTGCTGCCACACCCAGCGCTTGCCACAGATGTTGGCGCTGCCCAATAGCTGCTTCAAATTCGCGGTGAAGTCGCCGGGGCCGCTGAGTTTGACGCTCTCCGGCATCTCGCGCGGAACTGGCGGTTCCCACCGCGCCAGCGGACGTTTGTACACCGGGGCATCGTCCGTGAGCGCGGGATTCGGAATCTCCGCCACAACTTTCCCGTGTTCCAGCACGCGCAGCTTGTTGCCGGTAGTGACCGTACCCACCTCGACCGCATCGAGTCCCCATTTTTCGAAAACGCGGAAGACCTCGGCCTCGCGGCCTTTTTGCGCCACCAGCAGCATGCGCTCCTGCGACTCGCTGAGCATGATCTCGTACGGAGTCATGCCCGTTTCACGCTGCGGCACGCGGTCCAGTTCGATCTCGATGCCCACCCCGCCGCGCCCGCCCATCTCGCAGGTCGAGCAGGTAAGCCCCGCCGCACCCATATCCTGAATGCCGACGATCGCCCCGGTCTGCATCGCTTCCAGGCAAGCTTCGAGCAGCAGTTTCTCCAGAAACGGGTCGCCCACCTGCACATTCGGCCGCTTCGCTTCCGAAGCCTCGCTGAACTCCTCGCTGGCCATGGTCGCGCCGTGAATGCCGTCGCGCCCTGTTTTCGCGCCAACGTAAATCACCGGATTCCCTTCGCCTGCCGCCTTGGCGTAAAAGATTTCATTCTTCCGGACCAGACCCAGAGCAAACGCGTTCACCAGCGGATTACCCGAGTAGCAAGGCTCGAACTTCGTCTCCCCGCCGAGGTTGGGAACGCCGAAACAGTTTCCGTAGGAGGCGACTCCGCTAACCACGCCTTCCAGGACGGAATGATTTTTGTGAAGTTCCTTCTGCGAAACATCCTTCGAGGCGGTGATCGGCCCGAAGCGCAGTGAGTCCATGACCGCAACCGGCCTCGCGCCCATCGTGAAGATGTCGCGCAGTATGCCACCCACTCCCGTGGTCGCACCCTGAAACGGCTCAATGAAAGAAGGATGATTGTGCGATTCGATCTTGAACGCGCACGCCCACCCGTCGCCGATATCGATGATGCCCGCATTTTCCCCCGGCCCCTGCAGCACCAGTTTGCTGCGCGTCGGCAGACGCTTCAGGTGCACGCGCGACGACTTGTAGGAGCAGTGCTCGCTCCACATCACGCTGAAGATGCCAAGTTCGGTGAGGGTTGGCTCGCGCCCGCCGAGAAGTTGCTTGATCTTCTCGTATTCATCGGTCGTCAGGCCATGCTGCCGGAGAGTCTCCGGAGAAAAGGCAGAGGTCAAGGAGGTGGCCATGGGAAGAGCTTCTATTGTCGCATTTGGCGGGGCGAATGGGTAGGACATCCCGGCCATTTGGCCAGGAAATTTCGCCGGTGCCCGTCACCCTACCGCAGCGCAAGCAATGCGAACGCCATGGCTGTCTTCTGGTCGGTTCCCCACGGGGCGCCCGCTGATTTCCGCAGTCCATCTACCTGCGTGCGCAGCGATGCTTCCGTTAAACCCCATGCGGTGGCAGCCTTTGTCCAGACTTCCCGCTCGCGGGCAGCAATCGATGGAAGACCACAGCTTTCGCAGGCGGCAGCAATCGCCCGCTGGAACAACGCGCCTTCGGCACTGTGGATCATGGGATGGGAACGAAGCACTACCCCCACGTCAGTGGGAATTGGCCTCGAGCCGCACGCGAATCCCGCAGCTTTGGCCTTGCGGTCGAGAGAGTTCAGATGATCGAGGACGTCCTTCACGGCGATCTGGGCCGTTTCTCGAGATGCGATCTCGGCGCTTTCGATCAACTTCGCTGCTTGAGACGCAGGCAGTTCGGCAGCCTTGTGGAAGACGAAGCGCGGAATAGCGTCCCCGGGAGGCAACAACTCGACTCGGCGACGAAGCAACACCTCAAATTTTCGAGGCGTTCCGGCAATCACCACCACAGCTGCCCAGCCGGTGTGCAGCCTGAATCCGAGCGCGGCGGACTCTGCCATGCTGGAAGACTAAGAGCAGCGAGAGATCTTCGCAAGTCGGTCTGCCTTCCCGCCCAGAAATCCCTCACAATTCCTTTCCGGTAATATCTGAGGGGCACATGAAATCGATCATCGTAGGAACCGCCGGCCACATCGACCATGGAAAAACGGCCTTGGTCAAGGCTTTGACTGGCATCGATGCCGACCGACTCCAGGAAGAAAAGCGCCGCGGTATCACGATCGACTTGGGCTTCGCCCACATGGACCTGCCGGGTCCCAATGGCGAACCGCTGCATTTAGGTTTTGTGGACGTCCCGGGCCACGAGCGTTTTGTACGCAACATGCTCGCTGGAGTGGGAGGCATTGACCTGGTGCTGCTGGTGATTGCAGCCGACGAATCGATCAAGCCGCAGACCCGCGAGCACTTTGACATTCTGCAACTGCTCGGCGTACAGCGCGGCGTCACCGTACTCACCAAATCGGACGCCGTGGATGCGGAGACCCTCGACGTCGTGCGGTTGGAAGTTGAAGAGTTTCTGCGTGGGACATTCCTTGAGCCGCCAAAGGCTCCAATCGTTGCGGTCAGTTCGCTGACCGGCGCAGGCCTGGACGATTTGAAGCGCGCGATGATCGCGGCCGTAGCCGAAGTACAGCCGCGCGATTCGCGTGCTCTGGCCCGTTTGCCGATCGATCGTGTGTTCACGATGAAGGGATTCGGTACGGTGGTGACCGGAACCCTGGTGTCAGGCACGATCCAACGCGAGGAAGAGATGGACGTCTTTCCTTCCGGCCGGACGGCCCGAGTACGCGGGGTGCAGCTTCACGGACACGCGGCCGACAAGGCCGTTGCTGGGCAGCGCACGGCGCTCAACTTGGCGGGGGTAAGCACGGAAGATTTGTCACGTGGCATGACCTTGGCACCGCCCGCCACGTTTTCGACGACGCGCCGCATCGACGTACGGCTGAGCTTGCTGCCCTCCGCCCCGCGCGCGCTGAAGTCCCGGTCACGCGTGCACTTTCATTCCAACACCATGGAGACGGTAGCGGAGATCGCGCTCCATACCGTCAAACAACTCGCTCCAGCCTCCGAGGCGTTCGCCCGTCTTAAGCTTCCTCATGCGGAGCTCTTGCTGCCCGGCGACCGGTTCATCATCCGCCAGTTTTCTCCGGTCGTGACGATTGGTGGCGGCGTTGTCCTGGATTCTTTTCCGATTCCGCGCATGCCAGACCACGACCGATTCTTGCAGTTGCTCGCGAAAGGAGACCCGAAATCCATTCTGATGGCTCGGATCGGAAGACGCGGCCACAGTGGAATCTCGATCGGTCAACTGGCTGCGGAAACCGGCTGGACCCGGCCCTTTCTCGAAACGATCGCTGCCCCAGCCATAAAAACGAACAAAGTGCTACGGATCGGAGACTTGTTTGTGAACGCAGAGGCCATGATCCATTTACAAGACACCATGGTCAGCTCTATCGAGACCTTCCACAAAAGAAACTCGCTCGTCGGCGGGATTGCCAAAGAAGCGCTGCGCGAGCCACTGAAGACGTCTCCAGACATCTTCAACGCAGCGCTCGATCGACTCTCTCGAGAAAAGAAAATCGAAATCGCGGGAGACTTGGTACGCCAGCCCGGTCGTGGCGTGGTTATGAAGGATGAAGAAGCGGAATCGAAAAAGGCGATCGAGGCGGCTTTCGCGTCTACCGGCCTGAAGGTTCCCGCTCTGCAAGAAGTGATCTCCGGCCTTAAGGTGGACAAGCCCAGGGCACAAAAGATTGTGACCCTGCTGCTGAGAGACAAAGTACTGCTGAAGATCTCCGACGAACTCGTCTTCCATCGCAGCGCCCTTGAAGAATTGCGCCGGCTGGTCGCCGCACAAAAGATGAAATCACCAAGAATGGATGTCGCAACCTTCAAGGAACTCACGGGAGTCAGCCGCAAATATGCGATCCCTCTACTGGAATACTTGGACCGCGAACACGTCACCAAGCGCATCGGGGATACGCGGGAAATTCTCTAGCGACAAATTTACGGATCCCAATGAATAGAGCAGCTTTTCCATTGGCGAAATGCGTGGCGATTAGATTCTCTCCTCCGGAAACTCTACTTCCAGCCCCAGTGGATCCGTGAACCGGTTGGTGAGATTTGCCAGCCCGGTCAGCAAATGAATGTCGATAATCTCCGGTTCCGTGAACTGCTGTTTGAGTGGGGCAAAGTCGCCATCGCTAATTTCATGGGGGGTACGCGTCAGTTTTTCGATATAGATCAGAGCGGTGCGCTCTTTATCTCTGCACCGCGAATAGTCTCCCGCCTTAAGGGCAGACCAGTCTTCCGCAGTCAATCCCACTCGCTTCGAGGAAGCGACGTGATGCTGCGTGCAATAGTGGCATCCATTGATGAACGAGACGCGAAGATAAATCAGCTCATAGAGCTTGCGCTCCAGCGAGCGCCCCACACTGGCATAAAAAGGCAGAAAGTTCTTAAGCATCTCCGGGCGATGCGCAAGCGCCTTCTGCGCATTGCCCGGCTTACCGCGAAGCATCTTCTCGTAAATTTCCTTCACTTCGGGGGTTGCCGCTTCAGGACTGATCAAGCTGATACGCGCCATAGAAATTCTCCACCACGTCAGATTGGATTTCTTTGTCTCATCATCGCAGATTGGATTACTTCGTGCTGCGATGACAAGCACTCCAAGATTGCGTTACGGAATACACTGGGAAGACTGGAACAAGAAAGCGATCGAGTTGTATAAGCAGCTAGGAGCCGTATTTCGGGATCAATGGCGGCCGGTGGTTTTCAGCGATGAACCAATGCGGCGGCTCGCTGAGCGTACTCTCTGAATGTGATGAAAACGAAACGTGCGGCTGCGGACGACCCAATCCGCCTCTTCGCCAATCAAAGGGCTTGGGCCGCGTGGCTCGAGAAGCATCATCGCAACTCCACCGGGCTGTGGTTGCGCTTGTCCAAGAAGGGTTCGGGCCGGAGCTCGGTCTCCTACGGCGAAGCGCTCGAGGTAGCTTTGTGCTATGGGTGGATCGACGGCCAGAAGCGTGGGGAAAGTGAGCAGGCATGGCTGCAACGCTTTCTTCCGCGTTCGGGGAAAAGCATCTGGTCGAAGATCAATCGTGAGAAGGCTATGCGGCTGACTGCCAGCGGACAGATGAAAGCCGCGGGCTTGGAAGCCATCGAAGCTGCCAAGAAAACGGGGACATGGGCTGCGGCCTATGACTCGCCGAAAGGTGCGACAGTGCCGGAAGATTTTCAAACCGCCTTGGATGCCAGTCCCGGCGCCAGCCAGCTCTTCGCGTCACTCGATGGCGCAAATCGGTATGCCGTCCTGTTTCGTATTCAGACAGTTAAAAAGCCGGAAACGCGCGCTCGAAAGATTCGGGAGTTCGTTGAAATGCTGCAACGGCGCGAGAAAATCCACGCGCCGCGAACAAAAGGCCGCCCGTCGCAATAAACTATCAGAAGATGCCAATCATCAAGATTATTGGAGCGGGACTCGCCGGCTCCGAGGCTGCATGGCAGTGCGCACGGCGTGGACTCGATGTGGAACTTTTCGAGATGCGTCCCGTGCGTTCGACGCCGGCTCACCAGACCTCAGATTTCGCCGAACTCGTTTGTTCGAACTCACTGAAGTCTGATAGCGAGAACACGGCTCCCTGGCTTTTGAAAGAAGAAATGCGTCGAGCCGGATCGTTGCTGCTGAAGATTGCGCGTGATTGTGCGGTTCCGGCAGGTCATGCGCTGGCGGTCGACCGCATCGCGTTTGCCGGAAAAGTCACCGAAGCGATCTCGCGCGAGTCACGAATCACCGTGCGGCGCGAGGAGGTGACTACGATCAACGAGGCGGACGAGACGACCATCGTCGCCACCGGCCCATTGACATCGGATGGCCTCGCTTCCGAAATCGCTCGGCTCAGCGAGTTGACACAGAACTCGGACAGCGAGCGAGTTGGGGCTTCTCCGCCACGGAATCCACACTTGTACTTCTACGACTCGATCAGTCCCATCGTCGAGGCCGACTCGATCGACATGGAACGCGTCTACATGGCGGCGCGGTACGACAAGGGTTCGGCAGACTACATTAACTGTCCAATGACTCCCGAGGAATATGGCCTCTTCTACGATGCACTCGTGAGCGCGCAGTCGGTCGAAGAACGCGATTGGGAGAAGCTGAACTACTTCGAGAGTTGCTTACCGATCGAGGAAATTGCCCGCCGCGGCCGCGATACGCTGCGCTTCGGCCCGATGAAGCCCGTAGGGCTCATCGATCCGCGCACGGGTAAGAGACCGTACGCAGTCGTGCAGTTGCGGCAGGAAAATCTCCGCGCCGATTCCTACAACCTGGTTGGCTTTCAAAATCACTTGAAGTTCGGCGACCAGGCGCGCGTGCTGCGTCTCATCCCCGGATTGGAGAATGCTCGCTTCCTGCGCTATGGCCAGATCCACCGGAATACCTACATCAACGCGCCGACTCTGTTGCGCGATACTCTGCAAATGAAAGCTCATCCCCGGGTCTTCTTCGCCGGTCAGATCTGCGGCGTAGAAGGTTATGTCGAGTCCATCGCAACCGGCCTGCTGGCCGGCATGCACGCTGCCGCGCTGGCCACCGGAGGCCAGATTGCTACCGCTCCCCGCGTGTCAGCTTTCGGATCGTTGACTCACTATGTAACTCACGCCGACCCCAACAACTTTCAGCCCGCGAACATCACATTCGACCTTCTCCCCCCGCTTGAAACGAAGATTCGTGATCGCAAGGAGCGACATCGGAAGCAGTGTGAATTGGCCCTCAAAGAATTTGACGCTTGGATGGAACTCGCCGGCGGGATTTCCGCCCGGACTTAAAGATAAGACCACGGCGCAAGAGGCCCTTCCCACGCCCGAACTCATGATCGGGAACCTCTTAGTTTTTCCTGCAACAAAAAACCCACCGATTGCGTATCTAAGAGTAAGCCGCCCTGGGGATTACCTTCTCTCCCCGGCTGCGTCCAACGAAGTGGTATGACCTTACGGGATCTCATCTTCGACGTGCTGCGAACCCTCTGGTCCCACAAGCTGCGCGCGTTCCTCACGATGTTCGGCATCGCCTGGGGTATCGTCTCGATTGTGCTCATGGTGGCCGCCGGCGAAGGACTGCGCAAAGGTCAGGAGGAGCAGGCCCGCAACCTCGGCAAAGACGTAATGATCGTCTTCCACGGCCGCACCAGCCTGCAGGCGGGAGGGATTCACGCAGGCCGCGTCGTTCACTGGGAAGATCCCGATGTGGCCGTCGTCCAGGCCGATTCTCCCGATTGCGAATACGCGATCCCCGAACTCGAGCAAGATACCGTTCGCGTCCACAGCAATTTCAACAATGCAGCATTCACCGTGACCGGTTCTTATCCGCCGTTCGGATATATCCGCAGCCTCGACGTCGGCGCTGGCCGTTTCTACGACTGGGACGACATGCGCGAGGCGCGGCGTGTAGCGTTCCTCGGCTCGGACGCCGCCAAGCAGTTGTTTCCCGGGCGCAATCCCGTTGGGGATACGGTTTATCTCAACGACTTTCCCTACACGGTGATCGGCGTGATGGCCAAGAAGAAACAGGATTCCAGCTACGACGGCTGG
Source organism: uncultured Acidobacteriaceae bacterium (assembly GCA_963788555.1). Taxonomy (GTDB): domain Bacteria; phylum Acidobacteriota; class Terriglobia; order Terriglobales; family Acidobacteriaceae; genus Sulfotelmatobacter. The sequence goes on from CAWBHM010000016.1 coordinate 425,924, forward strand.
GACGTGAACAAAGTCTTCTTGCCGTTTGCAGCCATGCGTCGCGATTTTCCCGACAAACCTCCTGGAACCGATTCCACCTTCGATCAGCTATTAGTGACGCCGAAATCGGTCGATCAGCACATGGAGTGCAAGCGTGAAGTGCGCGCAGCGCTGGCGCGCATGCACCGCTATGATCCCAACGATAAGGAAGCGTGTCCGATTTGGGATACGGTGCAGGAAGCGCAAGCATTCAAAACGATGACTGACGGCATGAAATTCTTTCTTGGAGCCGTCGGCATCGTAACGCTCGTTCTCGGCGGGATCGGCGTAATGAACGTCATGTTGGTGGCGGTGCGAGAGCGCACGCGCGAGATTGGTGTGCGCAAAGCCATTGGCGCTCCGGCAGGCACAATTCTCCGGCAGTTCTTTATTGAAGCTCTGATCATCGCCCTGTTGAGCGGCGGTATCGGACTGGGCATTGCGTTTGGATTCTGCGCCCTCGTGAACATGTTGCCGATGCCCGACTTCTTTGCCGGACTGATTCCAAGTTGGAGCTCAGGTTTGATCGCCGCGGGCTTGCTAGGAGCGATTGCTGTGGGCGCGGCATTGTATCCTGCGCGCAGAGCGGCGTCGATTGATCCGATTGAGGCTCTGCGATATGAGGCAGGCGGATAAGAGCTTCAACCACTTAGGCCACGAGGGTTCACGAAGGAAAACGTTTTCCGTTGAGCGACCGTCGTGGTACTTCATGTCCTTCGTGGTTCCGAGAGTCTAAGAAATGCTGATTGAAATCATCCTCGAAGCCTGGATCGCCCTGAAGCGCAACGTCACGCGCAGCTTCCTGACCATGCTGGGCATCGTCTGGGGCATCGCCACGGTGACTCTGCTGATCGCCTACGGCAATAGTTTCCGCAGTGTTCTCGTGCATGGCTTTGACGCATTCGGAAAGAGCGTCGTGATCTGCTGGCCGCAGCAGACCAGCGAACAACCCGGCGGCCAGCGCGCCGGAAAGAAAGTTGTTCTTGAGCAATCGGATCTCGACATGGTGAAAGCGACGGCCCCGCTGGTCAGACATGTCTGCCTCGAGACGGTGCGGCGTCCGGGCATTGCCTATGGCGACCGTCTGGTGGGAACAGCGCCGGTGCGCGGAGTCTGTCCGGAATATGGCGAGATGCGCAATGAAGTCCCCTCGGAGGGCCGCTGGATCAATGCCGAGGACGAACTTGAACGGCGGCGCGTGATCTTCCTCGGCGGCCGGCTCAAGGAGGAATTGTTCAGCGGTCGTCCAGCAGTAGGCGAGACGGTGCAGGTCTCGGGCGTGCGCTTCACCGTGATCGGCGTGATGGCGAGAAAGATTCAGCTCAGCAACTATTTCTCGAGCGACGACGATTCTTCCTGGATTCCATATTCAGCGGCTGGAGATTTATGGAACACGCGCTACGCCGCCGTGATGGTCTTTGAGCCGATCGCACCGCAGTTCGAAAAGAAGGCGATGGCGCAGGTGCTCGCCGCCGTGGCCACGCGGCAGAATTTCTCTGCCACGGATCCGAAAGCCTTCCAGATGTTCGGTCGGGACGAGTTTCGCCCGGTCATCGATGCGCTCACAATCGGACTACAGGTCCTGCTGACTTTCATTGGAACGCTCACTCTCGGCATCGGTGGCGTCGGCGTGATGAACATCATGCTCGTGTCGGTCGACGAGCGCATTCGCGAGATCGGCCTGCGGCGCGCCTTGGGAGCCCGCAAGCGCCACATCAAGTTGCAATTTCTGGCGGAGACGCTACTCATTATGATGATCGGCGGCGCTATCGGCGTGTTGTTGTCTTACTTGATCGCCTGGTCCGTCGGCACGCTGCCCATGATGGGTCCGCTGTTTGAGGACGATTCCGGCCAGGGAGATATTCACCTGCGAATCTCGATGGTGACCGTAATCTTATCTACCGCCGTGTTGCTCGTCGTGGGAGTGATCAGCGGCCTGGTTCCAGCGATGCGGGCGTCGAAACTCGACCCGGTGGAGGCCTTGCGCTACGAATAAGAGCAAAGGTACAACGGTTCTCTCCGGACGCTCCCGTTCTAAGGTTGTGCCGGCTTCAATCTCCCAGTATTTCCCTTGGGCCAGGAAAACCGGCGTCCTACGATGCACTTCACGATGAGGTGATCGGTCGAACCGGTCGCGCCGATGCCCACTCCAAAGTTGAACTCCCACTGCGGTCCGAAATCCACGTCGATGGTGGGGAAGAACTGTTGCTGCTGATTTCTCAGCGCGTCAAATCCGGCGAGCGAACCATACGCCCCGTAATACTCCAGCCCACCTGCAATCTTCTTTGTAAAGTCGTAACTGAATTTCGCGGCTGGAGAAAATGTCACACCCTGGTTCACACTCGGACCGTGAAATGAACGATCCATCGCCGGGTTAAAAGCAAAATACCAGGGGCCAATCTTCTTATCGACGATTGGGCGGATTTCCAACGTCCACGTGTCGGGCGAGTATGCAGCCCGCTGGTAGCCGAATTCCAAGGACAGGCTCACGCCCACCGGCCAGTGCCACTTCTCCGGAGCGCGCACGCGGGGCCGGATGTGATCTCCCACCCACTGCCATCCCTCGTTCGGCTGAATGCTCGTAAAAACATAGAAACCAACCTCAGACCAGTCGTTGATTCCCTGCGTGATCTCCAGCGTTTCGTGTTCGGCGTGGTTGGTAGGAAGCATTCCGTCTTGCACCGTCTTGCTACCGTCTACGGTGAAATTGGAATGGATCTCAACCATGGTCGAACGGGGTGCAACGGTCTCTGATCCGTACACCTGAATTTCGTAATTGTCTTGGGCGTACGCGAGTGAGGGAAGCAAAGTGGCGGCGGCCAATACAGCTAACTGTGCGAGTCGCAAGGAAGATGTCATCGGTCTTAAGCGGAAGCATCGGGCCGCCAATTCCGCCCGCGACCTGCCTCCTATGATGCCCGCTAACTTCCGGAAGATGCAAGATGCTGGTCCGTACGAACTCCGCCACTTCAAGGGAAGTAACGAAGAGACCGTTACTCCCGTGCTCCGAAGGAACTCCTGGACGGCAACAGGTGTCTGATCTTGCAGCACACGCGCGTGCCCGAGAGGAGCAACTTTTATGGCTTTCTCCATGGCAGGCGGTGGTCCGTCCCGTCCGCAGATTAACGTCACACCGCTGATTGACGTGTTGTTAACGCTGATCATCATGTTCATGCTGGTCGTCGCGATGGATCCGGAATACGGAGAGAAGGTGCAGATTCCGCAACCTCCAGCGGATCAAAAGTCCCAACCCGCGATCGAACGCACGGTGGTGGTTCAGGTCATCTGGACTGCGAAAGACAAACCACCGACGGTGAGAATTAACCAGGAAGAAGTGCGCTGGGAAGATCTGGAACTCCGGCTTGCACAGATCTACTTAAAGCGCGCAGAGAAAGTAGCCTTCGTTCGCGGAGATGCCGACGTGGATTTTCTCTACGTCGCCGATGTAATTGATTTGGCCCATCACGCAGGCGTGCAGCGCGTCGGATTGTTAACGAAAGACCGGATGGTGGAAGGGGAGTGACTTTCACCAGCAGTCGCACGCCTACGTTACGGCGGTCATCTTCCGTTGTTTGGATCGTGTGCTGGAATGGAGGACGAGACGGGTACCCTATGCTACGAAAGACTAGAACTGCGCCTAAGCTTTTCAGCGACTTCAACACGTTGCAGTTCGCATGTGTCATGTCGATGGTTGTGTTCGTCATACTGCTCGTGTTCATGACGATTCCTCCAGGCCATTACGGGGTCAGCGCTGACCTGCCCAAAGTATTGCATCCAGTCTCGATGCCGGGCGCTCTTCGCGAGGACGCGATGCAGGTGTTTGTTTCGCGTGACGGCAAGGTCTACTTCGGCACCGATCAGATTCTCCCTTCCGCCTTAGCGGAAAAGATTCAGCTCCGCCTGCAAGATCACGGCATCGAGCGAAAGGTGTACATCAGAGCGGATGCGCGGGCACGATACGGTGCGGTCAAAATGGTGCTGGAGGGCGTGCGCTCCGCCGGAATTCTGAGGATCGCTTTTTTCACCGACCAGCGCGGCCTTCCCGGCTCAATCCTGTAACGCGGCCCAATCGGAGTACCGGTTATGCCCTCGCTCTGTTCTTAATCCAGATCGGCGTGCCCACGAAGCCGAACGCTTCGCGGATTTGGTTTTCCAGAAATCGCTGGTAGGAAAAGTGCAGCTTCACCGCGCGGTTGGTGAACAGCACGAAAGTTGGCGGAGCGACCCCAGCCTGTGTCATATAGAGGATCTTCACGCGCTGGCGCATGGGGACAGACGCGCGTTCAAAGTCCACACGCTCGATGAAGCGGTTCATCTGCGATGTCGTCACGCGTTTGCGTCGCTCGGTGGCCACTTCTTCCAGCAGCGGAAAGATTTTCTCGGTGCCCTTGCCGCTCTTTGCAGAAACAAAAACGATAGGCGCGTAGTTCAGAAACTTGAGTTCATAGCGCAAGCGCTCTTCGTAAGCATGCTGGTCGCCGGGCCGTTTGCTCTCGCGCATACGTTCGGCTTTCGTGGGACGCGCGGGCTTTTCCTTGCCGCTGATCACCAGATCCCACTTGTTGACTACGATGATGATCGAGCGTCCGCTCTCGTGCGCGTATCCAGCAATGGAAGCGTCAAGCTGACTTACGCCCTCGGTCGCGTCAATCACCAGCAGCGCGATATCAGCGCCCTCCAGATGCTTGCGCGCCATCACGACGGAAAGCTTTTCCGCCATCAAGTGCGTCTTGCCTTTGCGCCGGATACCGGCCGTGTCGATAAATCGAAAGCGCCGTCCGTTGTGCTCGACGATCTCGTCGACTGCATCGCGCGTAGTGCCAGGAATCGGAGAGACAATCGCCCGGTCTGAAGAAGTCAGGCAATTCAGCAAGGTAGATTTACCAACGTTGGGATGCCCAATGATCGAGACCTTCACCTCGTGAGCACCTTCGGCCTCGGAAGCTGCCTCTTTGTCTGTCGAATCCTCTGTGTCCTCCGCGTCCTCTGTGGTTGAGCTTTCAGCCGGCAGACTCTCCAACACCGCGTCCAGCAAATCGTCGACCCCGCGCCCATGTTCCGCCGAAATCGGAAACATCTTCGGCACACCAAGTCGGTGAAAATCGTTGATCAGCGACGATTGCTTCTCCGAGTCGACCTTATTGACTGCGACAAACAACGGCCGGTTCGCCTTGCGCAGCAGACGCACCAGTTCGAGATCCGGGCCGGCGAGCTCAGTCCGTCCGTCGATCACCATGATGATGGCCGCGGCCTCGTCAAGCGCTACGCGGGCCTGCCGATAGATCTCCGACGGAATCAGATCTTTCTCTTCGGGCAAAATGCCGCCCGTATCCACGATCCGCAGCCGTCGCCCTTCCCATTCGGCATCCCCATAAAGACGGTCGCGGGTGATCCCCGGCTCGTCGCCCACAATGGCGCGCCGTGAGCCCACGATGCGGTTAAAGAGCGTGGACTTACCCACGTTCGGCCGTCCTACGATAGCGACGGTTGGAATGCCAGCGGCGGTAGTGGCGAGAGTGCTATTCGAATTGTAAGTAGGCTGAGTCAAAGTTGAGTTCTTGAATGTGGCGACAGTCGCCTTCGGCTGTCCTTGGGCCGCAGGCCCGGCGATCGAGTTTTCCTACCCGGTGCATTGATGACAGCCAAAGCGGCTGTCGCCACGTGAGCTGTGCTAAATACGAAAGGCCCGGAATCGCTATTATAGAGACTCCCGTGTCTTTAAGCTCCCAGCCCGCGCCTCCCACTCCGCCGAACCGTTCTGTTCCCAACGGAAAGGACGCCTCTCTGTACCAATTCTTTGCCCCCGGCGGAGTCCTCTCGCACAAGCATCCTGCCTATGAATTCCGCCGCGGCCAGTTGCAGATGGCGCAGGCCGTCGAGCAGGCGCTCGAAGAAAAGCGTCACCTGATCGTGGAAGCCGGCACGGGCACTGGGAAGACGCTCGCGTATCTGATGCCCGTCATTCGTTCCGGAAAGCGCGTCATCATTTCAACCGGCACCAAGAATCTTCAGGAGCAACTCTTTTATAAAGACGTACCTTTCCTTGAGCAGGCGTTGTACGGCGATACCTCCAGACACCTTTCGGTCTGCTACATGAAGGGCCGCAACAATTATCTGTGCAGAAAGAAGCTCTATGACCTCACGGACCAGCCCGTCCTGAGCGGACTCGAAGAGATCGAGCAATATCGCGCCATCGCCGCCTGGGAGAAGACTACCGGAACCGGTGACCGCGCGGAACTGGCGGAACTGCCCGAAGCGAGCCTGCTCTGGCATAAGCTCGACGCGCGCGCGGACGCCTGCATTGGGCAGAAGTGCAGCGAGTTTGAGCGCTGCTTCATCACCGAAATGCGTCGCAAGGCGATGGAAAGCGACATCATCATCGTCAACCATCATTTGTTCTTTGCGGATCTAGCCATCAAACTACAGGCCGAAGGAGCTCCCGACGCGGGCATCCTTCCCGAGGCGGCGGCTGTCATTTTCGATGAGGCACACGAACTGGAAGACGTCGCCGGGAACTACTTCGGCATCTCCGTGAGCAACCTGCGCGTGGAAGATCTGGCCCGCGATGTCGAAAACTCCCTGCAGCACAACCGGCTGCTCTCCGCTTCGCTTTCCGGTGCGCTCGGCAGTCTGCGCGAGCGCTCTCAATTTTTCTTCTCCCTGCTTCCTCCCGGCGACGGACGTTTCGCCTTCGAGTCGCGCCGCGAATTCCTGGAGGAAAACGGCGACGAGTTCGTTGCCTTCAACCAGGCACTCACTCGCCTTGCAGGCGAGCTCGAAGGCCTCCCGCAAAAGCCGGAGGAGATCTTCAACTTCGTCCGTCGTGCGCAGGAAATTCAGGTGCAACTCGGATACGCCATGGAATCCGAAGACCGCAACACGGTCTTCTGGATTGAGCGCCGGGGCGGTCGCTGGGGAGGCCGGGAAGGGCACGGCTCCAGCCGTGCCGACAGCTCGCAAAAGAGCACCAGGGCTTCATCCCCTGAGGGTCGCGGCCGGCAGAATGTCTTTTTACAGGCGACGCCGATTGATGTCGGTCCTATTCTCCGCGAGTGCTTGTGGTCGAAGCTAGAATGTGCCGTCCTGACGTCCGCGACGCTGGCCGTGGGAGGGGGCTTCGAATACATCCGGAAGCGCCTTGGCATGGAGCATGCCCGCGAATCCGTGCTGCCCTCGCACTTCGACTACGAAAGCCAAGCGCTGTTCTATGTTCCCCCGGATCTGCCCGATCCGCGCACTCCGGAATTCACGCGTAAAGCCTCAGATCGCATTCGCAAACTGCTGGAAATCACGCGGGGGCGCGCCTTTGTTCTCTTCACCAGTTACGCGCAGATGAATGACATTTACCAGCGTCTTCTGGGCTTAGTCGAGTTCCCGATCCTAAAACAAGGGGATGCCCCCAAGAGTGCCTTGCTCGAAGAGTTCCGCCTCACTCCCAACGCGGTCTTGTTCGCCACGTCCTCGTTCTGGCAAGGTGTGGACGTGCAAGGCGAACAGTTGAGCTGCGTCATCATCGATCGCCTGCCGTTTGCCGTTCCCAGCGATCCAGTCGTGGCCGCACGCGTGAAGTCGATCGACGCCGAAGGCGGAAATGCGTTCTTTCAGTACCAAGTCCCCGCAGCGGTAATTACGCTGAAACAGGGCTTCGGGCGCCTGATCCGGTCCCTGCACGATCGCGGCCTTCTGGTCCTGCTCGATAACCGCATCCTCAAGAAACAATACGGCCGCGTCTTCATCGAAAGCCTGCCGAATTACAAGAAGACGACTGATTTACGCGCAGTGGAAGAATTCTTTGGCGTCACGTCTACCGAATAAGCTGAATTTAGGAAGGCTCGCAGGACTATGTGTTCTCGAGCAATCGCATCCCGGCAGTCACGGCGCGTTTGTCAAAGGTGAACGTGTAGAGGCATTCTGCTGCGGCACCGGAGCCTTCGAGCAGGCAATCTGAGAATCCTGCGGTGCAAGTCTTGAACTTCCGAAAGGCTTGCCACACGATTTCTGACCTTTCGACAACCAGTGCATCACTGCGCAATAGATTTTCGACAACAAGTTCAACTTCGCTCTTTTCCAGCCGGTATAGCGACGTAAGCACCCACGTTAGTTCCGCGATCGCGACCAGCGAAACGAACCCCGGAGAAGAAGGAGACAGCCCACGCATCAGTTTGATCGCTACTGGGGTTTGCACTGGATCGTCGTGGGTAATGAAAGCGGACGAGAACGTTTGTGTCGAGACCGATCATAAGGATTCGGCCGCACCTTTGGCGATCGCGTCATCCATCTCCTCAATTGTGGCGGCCGTTTTCCGCCTTCCCTTAAATAGTCCGTTCAATTCCTGAAGCGAGCGGGTGGCAGGGATGATCGCGAACTGCCCCTCCTCCAACTCGACGAATTCGATGCGGTCTCCGGAATCGACGCCTAGAGCTGCACGCACTCGAGCTGGAATTGTGATCTGCCCTTTTGAGGTAACGGTTGCAGCCGACACTGAATCCTTTCTCATATAATTATTCCTTACTTAATGGTAAGGCATTTGACTGGTTAAGTGTAGACAAGATTCAACCGTGTATATCCATCTTGTTATCAATTATTTACGCTAATGACTCCCACCGCAATCCCTGAAGCCACTCGCCTTCGTGTGATACACCCGCTCGGTCGCCTTAACAAAGTCCGCAGGCTTAGCGTCAGGAATATTCACAAACGTCTGCGGGTTCCGGTCTGTCAGCGGAAACCAGGAACTCTGCACCTGCACCATGATCCGATGTCCACGCCGGAAGGTGTGGTTGATGTCCTGCATGGTGAAGTTGATCTCCTCCACTTTCCCGGGCGTGAACGCCTCCGGCTTCTCAAAGCTGTGACGGAATTTCCCGCGGAACGGTTCGCCCCGCACCAACTGCTGGTATCCGCCCATGGTGAATGGCGGGGCCGGTACGTCCTTTCTTGGTTTGTCCCTGTCCTCGGGCCGCGGCGCGTCCTGCTTGCTGTCTGGATAATCTGGCGGATACACGTCAATCAACTTCACGTCCCAGTCGGAATCGGTACCGCTGGTGGAAACGAAGAGCCGCGGCGAGATTGGCCCTACCAGGGTTACATCTTCCTGCAACACCGGAGTCTGGTAGACGACGACATCCGTGCGACTGTCGGCGAACCGCTGGTCCGAAAGCATGTATTCCTGCGGCACATTCAGAGCCGCATAGTTCACAAAGGGTACCGGTTTGGCGGGATCGCTCACGTACTCATCGAACGCAGGAGCTTCACTGGCCGGCGCCTCAAACGACAGGCTTCCATCGGCATGGAAATACAAGGTTTTCGCCTCAGCATTTTTCGGAGGCCAAGCGGAATACTGGCGCCACACATTTGTGCCCGTCTCGAACACATACGCTTTCGGAAGCTTGGCGTCGCCATTGCCCTTCAGATACTGCTCGAAAAACGGAAACAATATGTTCTTCCGGTAATACTCTCCCGTGTTCGACGCGAAGTCCACGCGTCCCAAATGCTCTCCGTCATAACGAGCCCAACCACCATGCACCCAGGGTCCGATCACGAGCGCGTTGAAAATCCCCGAATTGTTCTTGTCGATCGCATGAAAGGTCGAGAAAGGACCTTGCAGATCCTCCGCGTCGAACCATCCACCGACGGTCAGAACGGCACAGTGAATGTTCTTCATGTGCGGCGCCAGATTGCGAGCCTTCCAGTAGTCGTCGTAGGTGTCATGGCCCACCTGGTCGTCCCACAGCGCGCTCTTGCCTTCCAGGTACTTCTTCAAATTCGAGAGCGGTCCGGCATGCAGGTAGAACTCGTAGGTGTCCTTCGTTCCCCAGTCGAAGGGCACAAATGTCTTGGGTGGAAGCTGCGGATTTTCCTGCGGCGTGAACTGGCTATAGAACCCGAAGTTCGCCGCCAGCATGAAAGCGCCCCCGTGGTAGGCATCGTCCCCCATGAACAAATCAGTCATTGGAGCCTGCGGCGACGCTGCCTTCAGCGCCGGATGCGAATCAATAATGCTGGCTGAGGTGAAAAATCCCGGATACGAGATCCCCCAGATCCCGGCGTTCCCATTGTTATTCGGCACATACTTGAGCAGCCAGTCGATCGTGTCATAAAGATCGGTGCTGTCGTCCACGTCCTGCTTCGATTTCTTGTTGTCGATATGCGGACGCATCTCAATGAATTGTCCTTCCGACATGTATCGCCCGCGCACATCCTGAAACACGAAGATGTATCCCGCCTTGTCGAAGTCGGGCGAGGGCCCGAGCTGCGTGCGGTAGAGATCAACTCCATAAGGACTGACGCTGTAGGGCGTGCGGTCGATAAGAAACGGATACGAGTGCGACTGGTCCTTCGGCACGTAGACCGACGTAAAAAGGTGAACGCCGTCGCGCATCGCGATCCGATACTCGTACTTCGTGTAGTGCTCCTTGACGTCGAACTCCGGCGGCGCGTCGGGCCGGTTCTGCCCCGCTAGGTTCGCAGCAGCACACCATGTGAGTAGCAAGACAATCGAGATTTTCCTGCGCAGCATTCCGGCTCCTTTTGGATTTCTAACTGGGTGTTGAACTCGCGGCTGGCGACCAGCAAGCGCAAAGATTGCGGTCCCTTCATGTCATTACGTGAGAATGCCGCCAAACAGCAGATCGGTAAATTGCGGAATCAAGTTGTTCGCCTGCAGTTCCCCCTCGGGCTTGTACCACTGATAAATCCAGTTGATCATGCCCAGCAGGGCAAAAGCGGCGGCCCGCGGGCTCACCGCGCCCTTCGCGCCGCGGGCGCGCTGAGCATCGGCAATCAGGCTCTCCACGAAGTGCACGTATTCCTTCTTGCGGTGGTTGATGCGCTTGCGAAGCGCAGGGGGCAGCGGATGGTTTTCATGCAGCATAACCGTGATCTCGCGGTCGCGTGGACTCAGAACGACTTCAATATGCAGCCGGATCAGCGCCCTTAGCCGTTCTATTGGATCGGCAATGCTTCGCGCCGGGCCGATCACACGCTCCTGCGTCAGTTCCATGGCGTGATTCATGATTTCGAACAGGATCTCATCCTTGCTTTGAAAATGATGATAGAGGCCGCCCTTGCTGAGTTTCAGGGCAGCGGCGACGTCGTTCATCGAGGTCGCGTCGTATCCGCGCTGCTGGAACAGGCGGGCCGCCGTACGCAGGATCTCTTGCCGGGAATCAACCAGTGTCTCGCGGGCCATCGCGTGCCATGGTAAACAGTTGCGGCCCGGAATGCCAATGCTCGCGACGCGGTCCGCTGCTGCAACGGCCCTTGCTCCGGTTCACTCGCCAAACTTCTGTATCTCGCCAAAGCGCTTCCAGCCTTCCTCATCGACCGGGCCTTCGGAGTGGCTGCCCATGCGAAAACGGTGACCGTCGGGATCCTGCACATTCATTTCACGGATGCCCCAGGGCATATTTGTCGGAGGCTGGCGAATGATCGCGCCGCTCTTCTTGTACTCCTCATGCAGCGCATCCACGTCCTCCATGAAGACGCTGATCCATGTGCCGGCCTGACCCTGGCCTCCCTCACTCAAGAAAATCTCGATCTTCCCCCGGCCGACGGAACCGAACGACGGCGGGTCGCCCCAGTCCCACTTCTTGCTGAAACCCAGCTTGCTCACGTAGTAGTCCATTGACACGGCAAAATTCTTGACACTCAAAATCGGAATCAGACATTCGAATTCGTTCATGAACGCCTCCACTCTGGAGTGTGGCCGCTCGCGCGGCTCTTCCCGGTGTTCATCCTTACGACCAAGAAAGCGTATCAAAATGACCGGAAAACCGCGTTTACAGGCCCGGGTTCGCCTCTCGCTGGGGGCACCAGACTTCTCCCTTGACACCCGGCCTACCCCACAGGTAGCATTTCCACATACCGACCGACCGGTCGGTTTTGCAGTAGATATCATAACTTTTCCGCAAACAAGCAGGGGCTTCTTTCCTCCCTTGTGGCAATGCAATATGTGTATCGAGAGGAGCACTCGGTGGTTACTATTTTTTACGAACGCGACGCGAAGCCCGAAGTATTGAAGGGCAAGACGATCGCTATCATCGGTTACGGCAGCCAGGGACACGCCCAGGCGCAGAATCTTCGCGACAGCGGATTCAAAGTCATCGTCGGCCTCGATCCCAATCGTAAGAGCGCGCAGCAGGCGCGGGCCGATGGCATGGTCGTAGTCGCCCCGGACGAAGCCGCCAAACGCGCGGACTGGATTCAGATCCTGACCCCCGATGAGACGCAAGCAGAGACCTACGAGCAATTCATTAAGCCGTATCTGCATCCCGGAAAAGTTCTGGGCGTCTCGCACGGCTTCAGCATTCATTTCAAAACGATTGTTCCGCCGACTGATGTCGATGTCGTCATGATCGCCCCTAAAAGCCCGGGGCACCTGGTGCGACGCGTGTACGCCGAAGGCCGCGGCGTGCCTTCGCTGATTGCGATCCAACAGGACGCCAGCGGTCACGCGCACGAACTCGCGCTGGCCTATGCGCATGGCATTGGCTCGACGCGCGCGGGCGTTCTGCAGACCACCTTCAAAGAAGAAACCGAGAGCGACTTGTTCGGCGAGCAGGCTGTACTTTGCGGTGGGCTCACGTCCCTGATCAAGAAGGGATTCGAAACGCTGGTTGAAGCCGGCTACGCACCCGAGATTGCGTACTTCGAGTGTCTTCACGAAGTGAAGCTGATCGTCGACCTGATCTACGAAGGCGGCTTGAGCCGCATGCGCTACTCGATCTCGAACACTGCCGAATACGGGGATCTCACGCGCGGCGAGCAGGTTGTGGGCGACGCAACGCGCGCCGCCATGAAGAAGACCCTGGCCGACATTCAGTCTGGCAAATTCGCGCAGGAGTGGATTGCCGAGAACAAGGCCGGCTGCCCGAACTTCAACGCGCTGCGCGAGAAGGAAAAGCAGCACCCCATCGAGATCGTGGGCGCGCAACTGCGCGGCATGATGAGTTGGCTACCGAAGGAAGGCAAGAAGCCGGCAGAAACTCCCAAAGATACAAAACAGGTGGTGAATGCTTAAGGGAGCCGACATCGTTTTGCAGTGCCTGCGCGCCGAAGGAGTCGAGCTCGTGTTCGGCTATCCCGGCGGCGCGATCATGCCTCTGTACGATGCGCTCGAGGGCAGCGGTATCCGGCACATCCTGACTCGGCATGAGCAGGGCGCGGTCTTCGCGGCGGAAGGCTATGCGCGAGTCACGGGCGAGGTTGGCGTCGCCATGGCGACCAGCGGTCCCGGCGCAACGAATCTGGTCACAGGTATTGCCGACGCGAAAATGGATTCCGTTCCCCTGGTCTGCATTACAGGTCAGGTTCGTAGTGCGCTCATCGGAACCGATGCCTTTCAAGAAACGGATGTTTTCGGCGTGACCCTGTCGCTCACCAAGTGGAGCCGCCTGGTTCGCACGATCGACGAGATTCCTGAGGCAATCGCCGAGGGATTCTACTGGGCACGCAGCGGGCGTCCGGGGCCAGTCGTGATCGACATTCCGACCGACATGCTCAAGGCCAAGAAAGAATTTCCCGGGCCGGTGAAATTCACTCCGCATGCGCGGCCAGCCGACGCCAACGCCGAGGGTGGTTTCACGGACACGATCGTGGCCATGCTGCAACGATCTTCGAAGCCGGTTGCGCTGGTCGGCGCCGGAGCGAAGTTGTCGGGCGCGATCCCGGAGCTGCGGCGATTGCTTGATGATCTGAACATTCCTACATTCGCCACTGTCCATGGCTTGGGCGCAGTTCCTCCGGAGGCGTCTTATTACCTCGGTATGGTCGGCATGCACGGAACACGGGCCGCGAACACGGCGTTAAACGAGACCGACCTCCTCATGGTGTTTGGTGCGCGGCTGGATGATCGCGTGACGGGCGAACCAACGCGGTTTGCGCCCCATGCGAAGATCGTGCACTTTGAAATCGATCCCGCACAGCTGGACCGTGTGCGTCCCTGCGATCTGCCCGTGATCGGCAATCTGGCGGATACGATTCCTGCATTCCAGGCGGAGTTGCGGCGGCATTCGCTTCCCGACTTCAGCCAGTGGCGCGGGGTCGCCTGCGGTCCCGAACGGGCGGAACTCGACCCGCGCGGCCTGGCGCAGCCGACGATTCGATTCCTCGACGAGCTCTTCAGCCGGCTGCCGGAAAACAGTGTCGTCCTGACCGACGTAGGTCAGCACCAGATGTGGGCAGCACAGCGTTACCGCTCATCCTCTCCGCGTGGATTCATTACTTCAGGTGGGCTCGGAGCCATGGGCTTCGCTCTTCCCGCTGCGGTGGGTGTGCAACTCGCGAAACCCGGAACTTGCGTGCTCTGTGTTTCCGGCGACGGCGGATTTCAGATGAATATCCAGGAACTGGCCACGGTTCACCGTCTCGGGCTGCCTGTGAAGATGGTCATCATCGACAACAAGTATCTCGGCATGGTGCGGCAGTGGCAGCAGCTGTTTTACCAGCGCAACTACGCCGAGACCGACCTCAGCGACAATCCCGATTTCGTGGAGATCGCCAAGGCCTACAAGATTCACAGCTTCCGGCTGAACGAAGACGCCATGCGGGAGTTTCCGGTGTCGCAAGAAACCGGCGATCAGATCGACCGGTTCCTGAGGTCGCCCGAGCCGGAGTTGCTGGTGTTTGATTGCGCTCCGGAAGCCAACGTCTTTCCGATGGTTCCGGCAGGCGCAGCGCTTTCGGAGATGTTGCTGGAAGAAGAACCGACGCAATAGTTACGAACAATGGCGGGCAAGTCGCCCGTCGGGGCTACGAGAACCGCCGTTACAGGGAGCAAGTATATGCAGACCTTTCATGTTCGCTATCGCAATACGCAGGGAACACTGATGCGCATTCTGAACGCGGCTTCGCGCCGCGCGCTCGATCTGCCTGTCGTGCATGCGGAACCGGCCGATCACGACCATCTGGTCACGCTTGGGCTCGACGTGAATCAGAAGCAAGTCGGCCAGCTTTATCGCGAATGGTACGGAATCGCGGATGTCATCAAGGTCAGTTCCGGCGCGCCACATGCTGCTGCGTGGGCATCGCCGCATCCTCCCGCGGGCGTGGCGATCGAGGAATCTCGCTCCGCGGCGCGGGCCTAAGTTTGTAGCTGGGCAAGCATGACGGCTCCTGGGCAGCGTCATGCATCTTGGGGAGCCTGCTGCTAGGCAGGCTCCCCGTTTTTCGTCCGGGAAGTAGAAGCGTAAACCACGAAGGACACTAAGGCTCACAAAGGACAGCCGAAAAGGAAAATTCCTTCGTGTAAGTTCGTGTCCTTCGTGGTTGATTGCTCTTGCGGTTTCCCATTCCAACCGTGAGTTGTGTAATCTTTCACCATGGATCTCAAACACATTAGCCGTGGAATCACTGAAGGGCGCGACCGCGCCGGAGCGCGCTCCATGTTCAAGGCCGTCGGGTTCACCGATGCCGATCTCAGCCGTCCTCTGATCGGCGTGGCCAACACCTGGATCGAAACGATGCCATGCAACTTCCACCTGCGCCGTTTGTCGGCGAAGGTGAAGGAAGGGATCCGCGCGGCGGGCGGCACTCCGATGGAATTCAACACCATCGCGATCTCGGATGGCGAAACGATGGGTACGGAAGGCATGCGTGCTTCACTGGTGAGCCGCGAACTCATCGCCGACTCGATTGAACTCGTCTGTCGTGGACAGATGTTCGACGCCGTGGTCTGCGTGGTCGGCTGCGACAAGACGATTCCGGCGGCGGCCATGGCGCTGGCGCGGATGAACCTTCCTGGAATGGTGCTCTACGGCGGGACGATCGCTCCGGGCAACTATCGCGGGAAAGATGTAACCATTCAGGACGTCTACGAAGCGATCGGCGCCAACATGGCGGGAAAAATGAGCGACGCGGACCTTCGTGGGCTGGAGGATGCGGCGTGTCCGGGCGCGGGAGCGTGCGGTGGGCAGTACACGGCGAACACCATGTCAACGGTGATGGAGATGATCGGGCTTTCGCCAATGGGATTCAACAGCGTTCCGGCGATGGATCCGCAAAAGGATCAGATCTCTTTCGACTGCGGCAAGGTGGTCATGAACGTTCTACAGAACGGGATCAAGCCTCGCGACATTCTGACGCGCGACGCATTCGAAAACGCGATTGCTTCCGTCGCTGCAACTGGCGGATCGACCAACGCGGTTCTGCACCTGCTCGCGATCGCGCGCGAAGCAGGCGTCGAACTTGAAATTGATGACTTCCAAACGGTGAGCGCGCGCACTCCAGTGCTCGCCGATCTGAAGCCCTCGGGGCGTTTTGTGGCGTCCGATATGCATCGCGCAGGGGGCATTCGGCTGCTGGCAAAGCGGTTGGTGAACGGAAAGTATCTGCATCCATCCGCAAAAACGGTGACTGGCAATTCCATCGGCGCCGAGACGGAGAGCGCCATCGAGACTCCGGGACAGGAAGTCATTGTTCCTCTCGACAGGCCGCTGAAGGCGACGGGCGGGCTCGTGATTCTCAAGGGGAATCTTGCGCCGGAAGGATGTGTCGCCAAGATCAGCGGACATGAACGTCTTGAGCATCGCGGTCCGGCGCGCGTATTCGAATCCGAGGAAGACGCGATGGCTGCGGTGACGGCGAAGAAGATTCAGGCAGGAGATGTCGTCGTGATCCGCAACGAAGGGCCGAAGGGTGGTCCGGGAATGCGCGAGATGCTGGGCGTGACCGCGGCGCTTGTGGGCGAAGGACTTGGCGGTTCCGTCGCGCTGCTGACCGATGGACGTTTCAGCGGCGCGACTCGCGGGTTGATGGCGGGACACGTTTCTCCGGAGGCAGCGCTTGGAGGTCCAATCGCTGGCGTGCGTGATGGCGACATGATTCGCTTCGATGTGAACAAGCGAGTGCTCGAAGTCGAAGTCAGCGACGACGTGTTGCGGCAGCGCATGGCGCAGTGGAAAGCGCCACAGCCGCGTTATCCAACGGGCGTGTTCGCGAAGTATGGAGCGCTCGTTTCGTCAGCGTCCCAGGGAGCGATCACGCGACCGCGCTAGCGCTTAGTACTGAAGTCGCCATCTCTTCCGTCTGCGGAAAATTCCATGAAAAAAATTCCGGTTGAGCAGTCTAGGGGTGCTCAGAGGTGAGTTCTATTTTTGGGAAAGTCTTGGGTTGGGCGGGTACCCCCTCCTCTAGGCTCTGAAAGCCTTGACTGGCGCGGGCTCTACAAAAACTCCTTGCAAAATCTTGCGCCCCCGTGGGACTTAGAGGTCCAAATCTTGAAAACAAGGGAGTTGGGGGCTGGTTTGCAGTATTCGCGAACACCGCCTCCGCCTTGACGACGATCTGTTTCTGGGATTTCAGAGTCAAGGTTCGATGTCACAACGGGGCTGTGGAAAACTGCCCAGCCCTTCTGGTCCCGGACCTAGGCTAACAAGACCTGCCTCCCTCTGAGTGAGCGTCAATGCGATTATGCTCACGATAGTTTGTCGAAAAGGCGACCCGTGAGGCGCTAACTCGCTCTGAGAGAGCAGTGACCTTCGTAATTTCCGTTCGATTCGCAATCGCGTTTTTAATAGGAGTTGCGGCACGCATTGGAATCATTGTCATGGATAATTTTCTATTTTGTATTCTTGTGCAGTTGAATCTGGTCTTCGGCGTGGCCGGACTCCTCTGGCCGGACAAATTGAAGCCGCTGTTTGGGGTGTTGATGTTTCCCTGGCCGGCAAGCTATCGAGCGATCCGTGTGAACGGTATCGTCGCCATCGGGGCGTATTTCCTGGTCCTCGGTAAGCTTCTGGCAACCGCCCGGTGATTCGATCGAGTGTGATTGCAATCACAGCAGGGTCCCCAGATTTCGTGGAATCTGGATTGGTCGACTGCGATCTTGCTTTACTGTCGGCTGCGCCGATTCCGAGACAAACACAAACTGCATTTCAGCTCACGAATCTTCTCCCGGATTGCTGGCCGTTTCGATAAACTATTTCTGCTTCTGCGACCTGTACATTCTGACAGTTACGGAGTCAGGCGCGTTGACCTAACCTCATGCTGGAAGAGTGCCACCTGGATGAGGGTGCATTCTCTGGTACGCACTGGGCGGACTAGAGGCTGTCTTGAGACCGATTTTCAGTATTGTTCTGCTGTTCTGCCTGTGCGCGGTGCCTCCGGCGCGGGCTGGAGCCACGCTGTTCCTTGGCGAGCCCTATGGTCATGACGCCGCTTTCGCTGGAACGGGGCATGCCGCGGTTTATCTAAGTGGTGTCTGCGCCACAACTCCCGTTGTCCTTCGCCGCTGTGCGCCCGGCGAAACCGGAATCGTACTGAGCCGCTACCGCGGTATTGGAGGATACGACTGGATTGCTATTCCTCTCGTTCCGTACTTGTACGCAGTAGAAAAGCCCGAAAACATTCCTCTCTACGCCGACAGGAAGCTGGTGGCGTTTCTGCGCGATCAGTACCGGCGCAAACACCTGGAGTCAGTGGTTCCCGATCTTCCCGATGGCGGAACACCCGCGGGAGACTGGTACGAACTGACCGGGGCTTCCTACCTCCGCACCATTTACACATTCGAAATCGAGACGACTCCCGAGCAGGACGATGCACTGATTCTGCTGCTCAACAACCGAACCAACCGGCAGCGCTGGAACCTGATTACGGCGAACTGTGCGGACTTCACGCGACAAGTCATCAGCCTTTACTATCCACACTCCGTGCATCGCAGCATCATTGGTGATTTGGGCGTCACCACGCCGAAACAGCTGGCAAGAACGCTTTCCAAATACAACCAGCAGCATCCTGAGCTAGAGGGAGCGAGGTTTGTGATTCCGCAAGTTCCGGGCACAATTCCGCGGTCCAAGCGCGTGAAGGGTGTCTTCGAGGTCATGCTGACCGCGAAGAAATATATGCTGCCGATATTCGTCTTTCATCCGTACGCTGCGGGCACAGCGGTGGCCGTATATGTGCAACACTGGCATTTCAATCCCGGGAAGAACGCGCCAATCCTGGATTCCAAATACGAGTTGGGCGCGGCGCTGACGAATGCGGACCGTCGCGCAGTTCAGGAGCGATTGGAGGCGCTGGTACGAACCAGATCTTTGGGGGACAATGAGGACGCGGGGCGACGCTGGACATCTTTGCACGCTTCGGCTGAGCCGGCGCTCGATGCCTACGGAAGTCCGGCGCTGGAGGTACACTTGGGGCCGGATGTCATGTCGGTAGGCGTAACGCGGTCCAATATTCTGAACGCCGGGGCGGGTTTTGAATTTGCAGCGGGTCTGGTGGAGGCACGATTGCGCGAGGAACTAAAAGCCGGTGCTACCCACAAGACGGCTCGTGCCGATGTGGAGAGCGATCTGACGTTGCTGCAGCAGCTGCTGACATCGCAAGCGGCGGGATTGGCCAGCGCCGGGGGCTTCGAGGGTGAGAGCGGGACTCTATCTTCGGAGGTGGTCCACTAATCCTGCCTGACGGCGTGGCCTCTGGCATAAGTGACAGGTGCCCAACGGAACGGCCCGTGAAATCCTAGTTGCAAGCCATGAGATCTTAAGGAAGAGATGTCGTTACGCCGGTACATTCAAGGGTTGGCAATTCGCGGCAGGGCATTGATCTGGCTCAGCCTCTGTATGCCTGCGTGCGTATTCCCAACTCCCTCGGTGGCGCAATCCGGTCCGCCCCACACGATTCAGGGAGACGCGGGCGCCGAACCCGAGGGCCAGGGAACAGTCGCGGCCGGTGGAGAGGCGCGAGCCGATCAACAATCATCGGGGTATATCAGTGGAACGGTGGTTGACCGAGGTGGAGCGGTCGCGGTGGGTGCGCAGTTGCGGCTTACGCGAGAAGATCAATCGGCAGATCGGGAGACGTTGTCCGGCGACAACGGACAATTTTCTTTTTCCGAACTGCCTCCAGGGCCGTTTCAGCTGACGATTGCGTCGGCGGGTTTCGAAACCCAGAGGGTCTCTGGTGTCCTGCGTCCGGGAGAGCTTTACATTGTCCCGGCGATCCGGCTGGCGGTGGCCACCGTGGTGACGGAAGTGCGAGTGTCGGGGGGCACACCGGTCGAAATAGCGCAAGCACAGATTCAAGAGCAAGAAAAGCAACGTGTGCTCGGCTTTATTCCTAATTTCTTTGTCAGCTACGTCCCCGACCCGGCTCCCCTCAACTCGAAGCAAAAATTCGAACTCGCATGGAAGTCCACAATCGATCCGTTCACCTTCGTGGGAGTAGCGGCCCTTGCGGGCGTTCAGCAGGCAACTGATGACTTTTCTGGATATGGGCAGGGTATGGAGGGCTACGCGAAACGCTTCGGCGCGGCTTATGCGGACGTTGTTTCGGGGACGTTCATCGGAAGCGCGATCCTGCCGTCCATTCTGAAACAAGATTCCCGTTATTTCTATAAGGGAAAGGGAAGTACCCGGTCACGAATCTGGTACGCGTTGGGCAGCACCGTGATTTGCAAGGGCGACAACAAACGGTGGCAACCGAACTACTCCAACGTTCTGGGAAGTTTCGCAACCGGTGGCATCTCGTATCTGTACTATCCCGCGAGCGATCGCGACGCAGTGGGATTGGTAGTGCAAAACTCGTTGATCCGCCTTGGCGAGGGAGCCTTCACGAATGTCTTACAGGAATTTGTGATTCGGAAATTCACGCCGCGTCTGCAACACCACGAGAAGGAGCAGCAGTAAAATCTCCCCGAGTTCCTTAACGACGGCAGCACAGGGCTGTCGCCGGAGCGTAGTCGACCGGGTAGCAGTTTCCACGTGGATTTTTCCTGCATAGCCGGACTCCTGCGTCTTGCTCATCTCTGGCGGGCTGTGAAAAACTAGTATGTAGCTTCCTTCCATTTATTCAGCGTATCTATGGCGAAATCGCGGACATTATTCGAGAAGATTTGGGATGCACATCTGGTGACGCAGCCGGCAGGACGGTCACCGATTCTGTACATCGATTTGCATCTGGTGCACGAGGTCACGTCCCCGCAGGCGTTTGACGGCTTACGCGCCGCAGGGCGGAAGGTTCGACAGCCTGCGCGGACGGTGGCGACCGTGGACCACAACATTCCCACCGAGCCGCGTGGAACACCGATCACCGACCTGATTGCGGCAAAGCAAATCGCAGCCTTGCAGAAAAATTGTAAGGAGTTCGGCATCCGGCTGTTTGACATGGATTCACCGGACCAGGGGATCGTGCATGTGATTGGCCCAGAGTTGGGACTGACGCAGCCGGGAATGACGATTGTATGCGGCGACAGTCATACCAGCACGCATGGGGCGTTTGGGGCGCTGGCGTTTGGGATTGGGACATCGGAAGTGGAGCACGTGTTGGCGACACAGTGCCTGGCGCAGCAGAGACCGAAGACCATGAAGATCGACGTGCGCGGCCGGCTCGCCGAGGGCGTGTCGGCAAAGGATTTGGCGCTGGGGATCATCGGGCAGATCGGTACCGATGGTGCTACCGGGTACGTTGTCGAATACGCGGGAGCCGCGGTGCGGGCCCTCTCGATGGAAGGCCGGATGACGCTGTGCAACATGAGCATTGAAGCCGGAGCGCGGGCCGGGATGGTGGCGCCAGATGAGACGACGATCGGGTACGTGAAGGGAAGACGATTCGCTCCCACGGGAAGCGACTGGGATAAAGCCCTCACGCACTGGCGCAGTTTGCCGTCCGATGAGGGCGCGACCTTCGATAAAGTCGTGGAGATCGATGCGGCGCAGCTTTGTCCGTTCGTGACGTGGGGAACGAATCCGGGTATGGTAGCTCCGGTAACGGGACGCGTGCCTGAAGTTAAGAGCCTGCAGGAGACGGACCGGCGCGCCACCGAGCTAGCTTTGCAGTATATGGGACTCGAGCCGGGGAAGAAGATAGAGGATATCGGGATCGATCGCGTGTTCATCGGTTCGTGCACGAACTCACGGATTGAAGACTTGCGGGCGGCGGCACGCGTGGCCAAAGGCCATCACGTGAGTTCAAAGGTGCGGGCGATGGTGGTGCCGGGTTCCCAGACCGTGAAGCGGGCGGCAGAGCAGGAAGGGTTGCATCGGATTTTTCAGGATGCGGGCTTTGAGTGGCGCGAGTCCGGATGCTCGATGTGTTTGGGAATGAATCCCGATATCTTGCAGCCCGGGGAGCGATGTGCTTCGACCAGCAATCGAAATTTCGAAGGGCGGCAGGGGCGCGGAGGACGAACGCACCTGGTGAGTCCTATGATGGCTGCCGCGGCGGCGATTGCGGGGCATTTCACGGATATACGGAATTGGAAATTTCAGTAGGAGCCAAAATAAGGTCGGCGGAATCGAGCAGCAGGTTTCTCCACTTCACGGAATTGCCCAAGAATGGGCAAGTCTGCTCCGCTCGAACTGACACAACGTGAGTAGAAGACCGGCCTGAGGATTGCGAAATGAAACCATTCACATTGCATCGCGGACGTGTCGCGCCTCTGGACCGGGCCAACGTGGATACCGATCAGATTATTCCGAAGCAGTTCCTCAAGCGGATCGAGAAGACTGGGTTTGGGCAGTTTGTATTTTATGACTGGCGCTTTGGCGCGGATGGAAAGAAGAACGGCGACTTCGTGCTGGATGAGCCGCGGTACGAGGGCGCGAGCATTCTCGTGGCGGGAAAGAATTTTGGCTGCGGATCGTCGCGCGAACATGCGGTGTGGGCGCTGGCGGATTTCGGCTTCCGCGCGGTAATCGCGTCTTCGTTCGCCGACATTTTCGCCAACAACAGCACGAAGAATGGATTTCTTACTGTGCGGTTAGGCGACGATGAAGTTGCGCAACTGATGCAGCGCGCACAGGGGATCGACAATTACCAGCTCACGATTGATCTGGAGAAGTGCGAGGTTCGCGACGATCAGGGATTTCACGCGAAGTTTGCGGTCGATGAATTCATCCGGCATTGTCTGTTGAACGGACTGGATGACATTGGTCTCACGCTGCAGCATGAAGATGAAATTGGCGTGTATGAGGCGCAACATCCGGCCCCCGCGACACTGCGCTCCTGACAGGTAAAAGTAAGGTCAAAGCGAGTAAAGATTTGTAAAACCTTCGCCCCGGCCTTGACCCGCCCCCAGCCTGCCGTTGATCCTAGTTATGCGCGGTTCTGCCATAGCGACTGCAGCTTGGTTCCTACCTGAGCCACTTTCGTTGGAAGGCCTCCTTTAGCAAATTCCTGCCTTCCCAGAGATAGTTGCCGCAACCGAGCCTACAATGCATACGTCTAATACTTGCGATCTCCTGCCGAGCTCGGGTCAAGCAGAACGGCAACGGACTAACCTGTGAATATGACTGATTCTTCCAAAATAAAGTCGCGCGTGATCCTCCGCGCGAAGTACCTAGTTACGATGTGCGCCGCAATCATGGTCTCGTCATTTTTGGTGGGCTGCAGCAGCAGCGCCGACTCCAAGCAGCAAAAAGCGCAGGCCGCCGGTCCTCGTTCGGTTTCAGTCGCTACCGCTCCGGTGCAGAAGCAGGACGTTCCCGTCTATCTTTCCGGCCTGGGCGCAGTGACGGCGTTCAACACGGCAAATATCAAGAGCCGAGTCGACGGTCAGATCATGAAGGTCAACGTCCAAGAGGGACAGAACGTCAAGCAGGGAGACTTGCTGATTGAGATCGATTCGCGTCCCTTCCAGGTTCAACTCGACCAGATGCAGGCGCAGCTATTTCGGGACCAGGCGCAGTTGCGCGACGCCCGGTTGAACCTGGAGCGCTACACATCGCTGATTCCTTCCGGCAGCATTGCACAGCAGCAGGTCGACACGCAGAAAGCTCTGGTGGACCAACTAGATGGCACGGTACGGACCGATCAGGCGCAGATCGATAACGCGAAGCTGCAGATTATCTATTGCCATATCACCGCGCCATTCACCGGACGAGTCGGACTGCGGCAAGTCGATCCGGGCAACATTATTCACGCTTCGGATACGAATCCGATGCTGATCCTGACACAGTTGCAGCCGATTGCCGTGATCTTCACGCTGCCGGAAGATGTGTTGCCCAATGTATCGAAACACATGAAGCAGGGAACGCTCGAGGTCGACGCGTTCAGCCGTGACGATCAAACTAAACTGGCAACTGGGAAGCTGTTGACCATCGACAACCAGATTGATCCGACGACCGGCACGGCGAAACTGAAGGCAGTCTTCGGCAACGAAGACAATCAGCTTTGGCCGAACCAGTTCGTGAATGCGGATTTGCTCCTGGAGACACGTAAGAACAGTACAGTGGTGCCCACTGCCGCAATTTTGCGAGGGCCGCAAGGGACGTTCGTGTATGCGGTGAACCCCGACAAAACGGTGCAGGACCGGCAGGTTACGGTATCGCTGACGCAGGGAGATACCACGGTGATCACCGCGGGACTGAATCCGGGTGACATTGTGGTCACCGACGGTCAGGACAAACTGCAGCGGGGCAGCCGGATCGAACCACGCAACACGGCACCGACCGGCGGCGCGGCCACCGGTGGACGCGGAGTATCGCCGGTGGATGGTGGCACGCACCGTCACACGGCCGGAGGCACGGAGTCGAGCGCGCCGGGAGCATCAGGTTCAGGGACCTCAGGGTCCGAGTAACTGATTCATGAGTCCTTCACGATTATTCATTCTCCGGCCGGTCGCGACCACGCTGCTTATGGTAGGCGTGCTACTCGTGGGCTGGGTTGCGTTCATGCAACTGCCCGTGTCGGCGCTGCCGGAAGTCGACTATCCGACCATTCAGGTGGTGACGTTCTATCCGGGAGCCGATCCCGATGTGATGGCTTCGTCGGTCACCTCGCCGCTGGAGCGGCAGTTCGGGCAGGTGCCCGGACTGAGCCAGATGACGTCGACGAGTTCCTTTGGCAGTTCTGTCATTACGCTGCAGTTCGGGCTCGATCAGAACATTGACGTGGAAGAGCAGCAGGTGCAGGCTGCGATCAATTCGGGATCGACCTACTTGCCGGCGGATCTGCCGAATCCTCCGATCTACAACAAGGTGAATCCGGCCGACGCGCCGATTCTTACACTGGCGCTGACTTCGGATTCTCTGCCTTTGTCGAAGGTGGAGGATCTGGCGGATACCTCGCTGGCACAGAAGATTTCGCAACTGCCTGGCGTGGGTTTGGTTTCGATCAGCGGCGGGCAGAAACCAGCAGTGCGCATTCAGGCCAATCCGACCGCGCTGGCTTCGTACGGGCTGAGCCTGGAAGATTTGCGCGCGGCGCTGGCCCAGGCAAACGTGGATCAGGCCAAGGGCGTGATCGACGGCGCGCGGCAGTCGTACACGATCGGAGCCAACGACCAGCTCTTTTCCAGCGAGCAATACAAACCAATCGTCATCGCATATCACAACGGGGCGCCGGTGCGGCTGAGCGATGTCGCGAACGTGATCGACGGCACCGAGAATATCCGCTTGGCGGCGTGGATGAATCTGACGCCGGCCGTGATCGTCAATATCCAGCGCCAGCCGGGCGCCAACATCATCAGCGTTGTGGATCGGATCAAGAAGCTTCTGCCGCAACTGCAGGCGTCGCTGCCGACGGCGGTGAAGGTGCAGATTCTGACCGACCGGACCACGACGATTCGCGCTTCCGTCAAGGACGTGGAATTTGAATTGATGTTGTCCATCGCCCTGGTGGTGCTGGTCGTCTTTCTGTTCCTGCGGAATCTTGCCGCGACCGTGATTCCGAGCGTGGCCGTGCCGCTCTCGCTGATCGGCACGTTCGGCGTGATGTACCTGCTGGGATACAGCCTGAACAATCTGACGCTGATGGCGTTGACGATCTCCACGGGATTCGTGGTCGATGACGCCATCGTCATGATCGAGAACATCGACCGCTACCTGGAGGCGGGAGATTCCCCGCTGGACGCCGCGTTGAAGGGAGCGGGACAGATCGGGTTCACGATTGTTTCGCTGACCGTTTCGCTGATTGCCGTGCTGATCCCGCTGCTGTTCATGGGCGACATTGTCGGACGACTGTTCCGCGAGTTTGCGGTCACGCTGGCGGTGACGATTCTGGTGTCGGCGGGAGTTTCTCTGACGCTGACGCCGATGATGTGCGCCAAACTGCTCAAGCATCGCAAGGAGGGCGAAAAAGGCCGCTTCTACGAGGTAACCGAGGATTACTACAACCGCATCATCGCGTTTTACGGTCGCACCGTGAAATGGGTGCTGAAACACCAGACCGCGACGCTGCTGGTGACGTTCGGAACTCTCGTCCTCACGCTCTTTTTATACGTTATCGTCCCGAAAGGCTTTTTCCCGGTGCAGGATACTGGGGTCATTCTGGGCGTGTCGGAAGCCCCCGACTTCATTTCGTTTGATGCCATGGCGCAACGGCAGCAGGAGCTGGCGAAGATCATTCTGAAAGACAAGCGCGGTGGAGAGCCTGTCTTCGTTCATCGGAATCGATGGCACGAACACGACGCCGAATGAGGGCCGCATTCAGATTAATCTCAAGCCGCGCGACGAGCGCTCTGACGACGCGTCGACAATTATCCGGCGATTGCAACCGGAACTGGCGAAGGTAGACGGCATCACTCTGTACATGCAGCCGGTGCAGGATCTCACGGTGGAAGATCGCGTGAGCCGCACCCAGTTTCAGTATTCGATTGAAGACGCGGACGCCCAGGAACTGGCGCAGTGGACGCCGAAACTCGTCGCCAAGCTGCAGACCATGCCCGCACTGCGCGATGTGGCAACGGACCAGCTGAACAACGGGCTCAAGACCAACGTGACGATCGACCGGGACACGGCGTCGCGCTTGGGAATTTTTCCGCAGGCGATCGACAACACGCTTTACGACGCATTCGGTCAGCGCCAGGTCTCGACCATGTTCACGCAGTTGAACCAATACCACGTGATTCTGGAAGTTCTGCCGAATTTCGCACAGACTCCGGAGAATCTAAAAGACATCTACATCCGACCCAGCACGGTCACGCCAAACTCAGGTGCGCCCACGGCCAATGGCGCGGCGGTGACCACCAGCGGTGCGCCCGTTCCGATTTCAACCTTCACGCGGATGCAATCGAGCAATGCGTCGCTTGCAGTGAACCATCAGGGACAGTTTCCGGTGGTAACGCTTTCGTTCAACCTGGCGCCGGGCGCGTCTCTGGGTGACGCCACGAAAGGGATTCAACAGGCGGAAAAAGACATCCAACTCCCTCCCAGCATTCACGCGTCATTCCAAGGAACAGCTGCAGCCTTTCAGAATTCGCTGGCGTCTGAGCCGTATCTGATTCTAGCTGCCGTGATTACCGTCTACATCGTGCTCGGCGTTCTGTACGAGAGCTACATTCACCCGGTCACGATTCTTTCGACTCTGCCGTCGGCGGGTGTGGGCGCGATTCTTGCGCTGATGATCACGGGGAATGATCTGACCGTGGTGGCGCTCATCGGCATCATCCTGCTGATCGGCATTGTGAAGAAGAATGCCATCATGATGATCGACTTCGCCCTGGAAGCGGAACGCGTGGAGCACAAGCCACCGGAAGAAGCGATTTTTCAGGCATGCTTGCTGCGCTTCCGGCCGATCATGATGACAACGATGGCGGCGCTGCTCGGTGGGCTGCCACTCGCTTTGGGATCTGGGACGGGTGCGGAACTACGCCGGCCGCTCGGCATCACGATTGTCGGCGGACTGCTGCTCAGTCAGTTGCTCACTCTATACACGACGCCGGTGGTGTATTTGTGGTTTGACCGCCTGGCGCAGAGGTTCTCGCGCTATCGGATCGGAAATCCGATTCCAGAAGAACCGATGTCGGCAGATTAGTCGCGGTTATTTCGAAGATGAGTATTTCAGCTCCATTTATCCGGCGTCCGATTGGCACGTCACTGCTGGCGGCGGCTCTGCTGTTGTCAGGGATTCTGGCGTTTAGTTTCCTGCCCGTCGCATCGCTCCCGAAGATGGATTTCCCGGTTATCAGCGTAGGGGCAAGTCTGCCGGGAGCCGATCCGCAAACCATGGCATCGGCAGTAGCAACACCGCTGGAACGCCAATTTGGACGCATCTCCGGCGTGAACCAGATGACCTCGTCGAGCCAGCTGGGCAGCACTGGCATCGCGCTGCAGTTCGATCTGAACCGGAATATCGACGCTGCCGCTCGCGACGTGCAGGCTTCGATCAATGCGGCTCGCAGCCAGCTTCCGGCGAACCTGCCCAGCAATCCTACCTACCGCAAAGTGAATCCGTCGGACGCACCCATTCTATTGCTGGCGTTGACTTCTGATACGTCGACGGTGCCGCAGATGTATGACGCCGCGGACTCGATTCTGTCGCAGAAACTGTCGCAGGTGCAGGGAGTCGGGCAGGTGTTTGTGTGGGGCGCGTCCCAGCCAGCGGTGCGCGTGGAACTGAATCCAACTTTGTTGAACAAGCTTGGGGTCGGGCTGGATACCGTCCGGAACGCGCTGAATGCGGCCAATGCGAACCGTCCGAAGGGCGAAGTATCGAACGGTGGGATGACGTATTCGTTCAGCGACAACGACCAGTTGTTTACCGCAGACGAGTACCGGCCATTGATTGTGGCCTACCACAACGGTGCAGCGGTGCGACTCAGTGATGTAGCCACGGTTGAGGATGCGGTGGCTGACTTACGAAACCTGGGGCTGGTGAACGGCCAACCGGGCATCGTGATACCTATCTTCCGGCAACCGGGAGCGAACATCATTGAAACCGTGGACAGGGTCAAGGCGCTGTTGCCGTATCTGCAGTCCTCGATTCCTCCCTCGATCCATCTCTCGGTTTTGATGGATCGCACGACGACGATTCGAGCTTCGGTGAAAGATATCGAAGGGACGCTGCTGATTTCGATCGTGCTCGTGATTCTGGTGGTGTTCCTCTTTCTGCGCACGGTGCGAGCAACGATCATTCCGAGCATTGCCGTGCCGCTCTCGCTGGTCGGCACTTTTGGGGGCATGTATCTGCTCGGATACAGTCTCGACAATCTCTCACTGATGGCTCTGGCGATTTCCACCGGTTTCGTTGTGGACGACGCGATCGTGGTGCTGGAAAATATCACGCGCTACGTCGAGCAGGGCATGGATGTAGTGCAAGCGACATTTAAAGGGGCTGCCGAGATTGGATTCACAGTTCTTTCGATGAGCACGTCGCTGGTGGCCGTATTCATTCCGCTGCTGATGATGGGTGGGATCGTGGGACGGCTCTTCCGCGAATTTGCGGTCACGCTCAGCATTGCGATCGGGGTCTCCCTCGTGGTTTCACTGACGACAACCCCGACGATGTGCGCGAAATTCCTGAGACCCCCGAAGACCGAAAAACACAATATCTTCTATCGCGCCAGCGAGTGGTGTTTCGACCGGATTCTAACCATCTACACCCACGCTCTGAAGTGGGTTTTGGCGCACCAGCCGGTGACGGCGGTACTAACCGTTGCGGTCGCCGTCCTGAGCATTTTCCTTTACTTCAAAGTGCCAACAGGGTTCTTCCCGCAGCAGGACACCGGGCGGATTCAGGGGACAGTGATTGGAGCAGAGGACATCTCGTTCCAGTCCATGAGCGACAAGATTAAGCGGTACGCAAGCATTGTGCTGAAAGATCCCGCGGTCGACACCATGGGCGGTTTTACGGGTGGAGGTAGCGCTCTGAACCAGGGCCGGTTCTTCGTGATGCTGAAACCCCTGGAGGAGCGGGGCCCGTGCCAGAAACAACACTTCTGGGAGCCTTGCCATTATGCGTCCGCCGACGACGTGATCAACCGCCTGCGCGGCAAACTGGCGGTGGTACCGGGCGCGACGCTGATTCTGCAGTCCGCGCAGGAGCTGACCATTGGCGGCCGGTGGGGCAATGCTCAATATCAATACACGCTGCAGAGCGCGAACCTTGACGATCTGAACAACTGGGCGCCACGCTTGCTGCAAAAGCTGAGGACGCTGCCGGAATTGCGGGACCAGAACTCGGACCAGCAGGATAAGGGCTTGCAGGCGAAGCTGGTGATCGATCGCGACACGGCGAGCCGCTTGGGCATCACGCCCCAAACCCTGGACAATGCGCTGTATGACGCCTTTGGACAGCGGCAGGTGTCGACGATGTATCGCCCCCTGAACCAGTATCACGTGGTGATGGAAGTCGCGTCGCAGTTCCAGCAGACGCCAGAGGCACTGCAGAATATTTATCTGAAGTCGACCACAGGAACGCCCATTCCGCTGGCGGCGTTCACCCATTTCCAACCATCGAACACGCCACTGGCCGTCAATCACCAGGGGCAATTACCTTCGGTGACAATCTCGTTCAACCTGGCACCGGGGATTTCTCTCGGACAGGCGACGGATGCCATTGAAAGAGCCGAACGCACGATTGGGTTTCCACCGACGATCCAGGCAAGTTTTCAGGGAACTGCCGCCGCTTTCCAGGATTCCCGTTCCAACATGCTGATTCTGATCATTACCGCGCTGGGCGCGGTCTACATCGTGCTGGGCATGCTTTACGAGAGCTACATCCATCCCATCACGATTCTTTCGACCATACCGTCAGCAGGCGTGGGAGCACTGCTGGCACTCCTCTTGACCCACAACGAGCTCAATGTGATCGGGATGATCGGCATCATCCTGCTGATCGGGCTGGTGAAGAAGAACGCCATCATGATGATCGACGTGGCCCTCGACGTGGAACGCACGCAGGGCAAGAAGCCGGTAGAAGCGATCTATGATGCGTGCATCCTGCGCTTCCGGCCGATCATGATGACGACAATGGCCGCGCTGCTAGGCGGTCTGCCGCTGGCATTGGGACATGGGACGGGCTCGGAGCTGCACCGGCCACTGGGAATCACAATCGTCGGCGGCCTGATCGTGAGCCAGATGCTGACGCTCTTCACCACGCCGGTCGTTTACGTGTATCTCGACCGGTTGCGACTGGCTTTGCGCGGCGGCGAGCAGAAATCGCTGCCCGAAACTTCCGCTCCCGGCAGCCCACGCCCGAGTCCCGCCCATTGAGCGGGCGTGGATGGCAAGCCCTGCATTTCCAATACGCGAGAGGTCGGACGGCGGGCCTCGTACAACCTTGCCCGAGATATCGCGCATCGCAAGAGTTACAAAGACCCATCTTGCTGCGCGGGGGACGGCTTGTCCCGTATGATAGAAGTTTACCTGTAGTGCCGCTTGAGAGATGTTCGTCCCGAGTGTTGCCCGGTACCGGCGAATTCCGATTTTTCGTTTTCGTCAAATTCCTTCAGGAGTCACGGATGCTAAAGAAAGCAGCGGCTCTGTTGTTTGTCTGCGCAAGCACAGCCATTTGCATAAGTTGCAGTTCGACCTCGAGCGATTTTCTGTTCGCCGCCATTCCCGGGTCTAACCAGATTGTTGCCTACCGCGAAAATCCCAACTCGGGTATTCTCACGCAACTGTCGGGAAGTCCGATCACCGCAGGCCAGGCGGTCCAGTCGATTGTGGTGCATCCCTCCAACAAATTCTTGTACACGGCGAATTCTGGCGAGAGCGATGTCTCTTTGTACATGATCTCGAGCGTTGGTGTGTTGACGGAAGTCACGCCAAGGACGGGTCAAGCTGAGGGCGTGGGCGTGGCCCCAACTCTGCTGGCGATGGACTCGGCCGGAAGCTATCTTTTCGTCGGCAATTCCGGCTCATTTGACATCTCGGTATTTTCCATCGATTCGAGCACAGGCGCGCTGACTGCGGTCGGTTCTCCTTTTCCAATCGGGATGATTCCGATCAATATGGCGGTGTCACCGTCCGGCGGAGTCCTATACGTCACCGGTCAATCTACGCTGAACGGGGTCGTCGAAGCGTTTACTGTCACCAACGGGGCTCTCACTGTTATTGCGGGTACACCCTTCATAACCGGGAATAATCCTTACGGCCTGACCATCGCTCCCGCCGGCGGTTTTCTTTACACGGCGAACACGCTGGACAGTTCCATCTCGATATTCCCGATCAATGCTAATGGATCACTGGGGCTGGCGAATATTCTTGGCCTTGGGGGCCAATATTCAGCTCCGCTCGCCCTCCAGATCGATAAGTCCGGAAAATATATGTACGTGGCCAATCAAGCGTCAAGCAATCTGGCGGGGTTTTCGATCGGTTCCGATGGCGGACTCACTCTCCTGACGACCTCGCCATTTGTCTCGGGAACAAATCCGAGCGTGATCGCCACCGATCCCGGCGGGAAGTATCTTTTCGTTGGGAACGAGAAAAGCCCGGTCATTCAGTCGTTCAGCATCGACAGCGGCAGCGGAACGCTGACTTCGGTCGCCAGCTACTCGGTATCGACTACGCCGACTTCGATTGCGATCGTGCCCTAGTTTTCGTATGCGGGAGCAGTAATGAATACAGTCGTTCAAATCGAGCAGACCGCTAGCGCGTCCGAGCGCTACGCCAAGCGAGTGAACCGGGAGTGGGTGCGCCTTCTCGATTTGCTGCAGATGAATGTGCGGTACGAGCGTTGCGTGGGAGTGGAACTGCTTACCGATGACGGACGGCGGATTCTCGACTTCCTCTCCGGATACTGTGTGCACAACGTCGGCCACAACCATCCGGACGTGGTGCGTGCGCTGCAGGGCGAACTGGAGCGGTGCGGTCCGGCGATGATCCAGACGCATGTCGCGGATCTTGCCGGGGAGTTGGCAGAGAAGTTGTGCGAACGCGCCGGCGGGCGTCTGGCCAAGGCTTTCTTCTGCTCTTCGGGAAGCGAGGGAGTGGAGGCGGCCATCAAGTTTGCGCGGGCGCACACGCGGCGCGCGGGCATACTCTCGGCAGAACACGCGTTTCATGGTCTTACCTGTGGGGCGCTCTCGCTGATGAGCGACAAATTCTGGAGCGAAGGTTTTGGGCCGCTTTTGCCGGAAACTGCGGCGGTCCCGTTTGGTGATCTGCAGGCGCTGGAACGCGAACTGAAGAGCAACCGCTTTGCGGCGTTTATCGTCGAGCCGGTGCAATCGGAAGCCGGAGTTCGCGTTCCGGATAGAGATTACCTGCGAAATGCGGAGGCCTTGTGCCGCCGCTACGGCACGCTCTTTGTGCTCGATGAGGTGCAGACCGGGATGTACCGGACCGGACCATTTCTTGCAGCACATCACTTCGGCGTCGACCCCGACATGGTCATTCTGGCCAAGGCCATGAGCGGCGGCCTGGTTCCCTGTGGCGCTGTGCTGATGTCGGATGCGGTTTGCAATTCTGTCTATACTTCTTTACCGCGGGCTTTTGTTCACACCTCAACGTTCAGCGAAAACAGCCTGGCCATGCGCGCGGCGTTGGCGACGCTGGAGGTTTTAGAGAACGAGGACTTGGGCAGGCGTTCCATCGAAGCCGGCAACTATCTTCAGACGCGCTTAACCGAAGCCCTCAGCGACTTTGAGATGGTAAAAGAAGTTCGCGGGATGGGATTGCTGATGGGCATTGAGTTCCAGGCTCCAAGTCAATTGCGGCTTCGCATTCCATATCAGGCTTTTAGTGCGGTTCATCCCGCAATGTTTGGGCAGATCATTGTCATGCGGCTGTTCCGCGATTCCGGCTTCCTCACGCAAATTTGCGGAAACAATTTCATGGTGCTGAAAGTCGCGCCACCGCTGGTCGTGAATAACACACAGCTCGACACTTTCGTGAGCGCAATGCGCGACGTGGTGGAACTTGCTCACTCGCCCGGGGCCTTTTGGTCTGAGGCTCTGGGACTGGCTCGTCGCGCTTTCCGTGCTTAGGTCTTCGCGTCTAGGCCCGCAGCCTGAATTAACAAACGGGTGACAATAGGTCCCAGGGGCACTGGGAGAATACACTGAAACGGCACGAAGTACGCGGGTACAACCGCAGACAGCGACCCATCATCTAAGTTGAAAGCCACGATGTCCGGCAGGTGGTAGGCGCTGACCGGAACGAGATCAATGAAAATTGCCAGCGCCGCGAGCGCTTTCCCCAAGCACTACTATTCTCAGAAATTTCTGCTGGAAAAACTCCAGGAATACTGGGGCGACCAGCTGAGAAATCCAGCCATGCTGGCGCGCTTACACCGGAACGTGACGGTGGAAGGCCGCCACCTGGCAATGCCTCCGGAGAAGTACTCCGAGCTGAAGACATGGGGCCAGGCGAATGACGTCTGGATTCAGGTCGCTCAGGAATTGGGAGAGCAGGCGCTTTGCCGCGCCCTGCACCACGCCGGCCTCGAACCGGGCGCACTCGGGGCGCTGTTTTTTACCTCGGTCACCGGCATCTCAAGTCCTTCGATGGATGCTCTCCTGATTAACCGCATGGGGCTACCGACGAACATTAAGCGTGTCCCGATTTTTGGACTGGGATGCGTGGCGGGAGCCGCAGGAATCGCGCGCGCAGCAGACTATGTGCGCGCTTATCCTTCGCAAGCTGCCGCGCTCGTATCCGTTGAGCTTTGCTCGTTGACCATTCAGCGGGACGATCTTTCCGTGGCGAACCTGATTTCTTCGGGACTCTTTGCGGATGGCTCCGCATCGGTCATCGTAACGGGAGACGATTTAAGTGCAGATGGACCGGAGATCGTTGCGACTCGATCGATCTTCTATCCCGACACGGAAGAGATGATGGGATGGAACATCACCGAGAAGGGCTTCCGCATCACGCTCTCGCCGGAAGTCCCGGTGCTGATTCGCGAGCATCTGGGGCAAGGCGTCGACGCGTTCCTCGCTGACCACGGACACAATCGCCGCGATATCGGAAGTTGGGTGTTACACACCGGTGGCCCAAAAGTGTTGGAAGCAACGGCGGCAGCGCTCGATTTGCACGACGGGCAGCTCGATGCTTCCTGGGATTGCCTGAAGAAAGTGGGGAACCTTTCGTCGGCATCGGTGCTGGTTGTGCTGGAAGATGTGATGAAAAACCGCCGTCCCGAACCTGGCACACTGGGCATACTAGCTGCGATGGGTCCTGGCTTTTGCTCTGAACTCGTACTTTTGCAGTGGTGAGGGTGGAAGTTTGCTGAAGTCTACGGATGTATTCGTGATTGGTGGTGGTCCCGCGGGCTTGGCGGCCGCGATCGCAGCTCGGCAGCAAGGGTTCAGCGTCACTGTGGCTGACGGCGCGCAGATGCCGATTGATAAACCTTGTGGTGAAGGCCTGATGCCCGATGGCCTCGCGGCGCTCGAAAAGCTTGGCGTCTCAGTCGAGCCGGAAAATTCTTTTCCTTTCCGTGGGATTCGTTTTCTCGCCCCCGGACTCGCGGTAGACGCAGCCTTCCCGCATGGAGCTGCCGGAAGGGGGGTGCGTCGAACCGTGTTGCACAAGCTGATCGCAGAACGCGCCTCGAGTCTGGGAATCGACTTCTTGTGGCAGACTCCGGTGACCGGTGTTTCACAAGATGCAGTTCACCTTGGAAACCGGAAGATAAACGCGCGTTGGATTATCGGCGCAGATGGTGGCAATTCACGAGTGCGGCGCTGGGCCGAGCTTGATGCGTTTCGCAGGAGAGATTGCCGGTACGCGTTTCGCCGACATTATCGCGTCGCGCCGTGGACCGACCGCATGGAACTCCATTGGGGACGGCAAGGGCAAATCTACGTCACCCCGGTTTCCAAGGATCAGGTTTGCGTTGCGCTGATTTCGCACGATCCGAAATTGCGGCTGACCGAAGCGTTGCAGCGATTTCCAGAACTAAAATCCAGACTGGACGGGTCGGAAGTTTCATCAGCCGAAAAAGGCGCGCTGACCGCCACATGCAAGTTGAAGCGCGTAAGCCGCGGCAATATCGCTCTGATCGGAGACGCTTCCGGCACCGTCGATGCCATCACTGGGGAAGGTCTCTGTCTGGCGTTCAGTCAGGCCATGGTGCTCGCGGACTGCCTGCGGATGGGAAATCTGGATCGTTACGAGCACGAACATCGCCGACTGGCACTGCGTCCGTTCCTGATGGCGCGGCTGATGCTTTTGCTTGACGGTCGTCCGCGCCTGCAGCGCCGGACGCTGCAGACATTTCAAAAGCGCCCGGCTGTTTTCGAGAGATTGCTAGAGCTGCATGTGGGCGTTCTTTCTCCCTTGCACCTTGCCTTGGACGGCCTGACTCTTGGATGGGGACTTTTGACGGCATAGCATCATGAACGCTTCGACTTCCAAGTTTCATCAGAAACGCTCCCGACGAAGAATGGGATTGTCGCTTCTCGTCCTGGCAGTAGCGTGCACCATTTCTGCGTCAGCGCAAGACACGGCGTTGCAACTTGATCCCGCGAAAACATCCGTCAAGTTCACTCTAGGCGATGCTCTTCACACAGTGCGTGGAACGTTTCAGTTGAAGCACGGGGCGCTTCAGTTCGAGCCTGCATCGGGAAAAGTCTCCGGCGAGATTGTGGTCGACGCCG
Organism: uncultured Acidobacteriaceae bacterium; assembly: GCA_963788555.1. Taxonomy (GTDB): domain Bacteria; phylum Acidobacteriota; class Terriglobia; order Terriglobales; family Acidobacteriaceae; genus Sulfotelmatobacter. Next base: position 462,141 of record CAWBHM010000016.1, read on the forward strand.
GGAGCGGCGAGAGCGGCAGCGGGATGCGGGACCGCAAGATGAACAAAGAAATTCTAGAGAGCGCTCGTTATCCCGAAATTGCGTTTCGCCCCGATCGAGTGGACGGCGCAGTTGCGAGCCAGGGAAAATCGGCCGTCAAAGTTCACGGAATGTTCAGCATTCATGGAGCGGAGCACGAGATCACGGTTCCGGCCGAAGTGGAGATGTCCCCCGATCACTGGACGGCGACCGTTCACTTCACAGTTCCTTATGCAAAGTGGGGAATGAAGAATCCCAGCACGTTGTTCCTGCGAGTCGACGATTCCGTAGAGATTGATCTGGTGGCGGCCGGGAACGTGGCGAAACAGGCGGCTGTCAGGTCTGCTCAGTAGCCATCCTGCGGAGAGATTCCTTTTCCTTCGGTGCACTCGTAGCATCTGCCGGCAGCAAGTTTTTTGTACTCTTCCGACCGCCCGCTCGGCCAATCGATCACGACACGCTCAATGTGGTCCCGCTTCTCCAACCCAAAGGTCACGGGAAGCTCTGACTGCGACAGGTAGCTGGACCCGCCCTTCACGAGGCGAGATTGCGTCAAGCCGTCGGCAAACACGCGCACCAAGGCGCCGATTCCGTCACGGTTGGACTTGGTTCCTACCAAACGAAAGCGGATGCTGCGGTTTCCCGCAAGTTGATCGTTGCGATACAAATATGCCGGACCGTTGTTGGTGGTGATCAGCAAGTCAAGATCGCCGTCGCGATCGAAGTCTCCATAGGCAAGGCCACGTCCGACTTTTGGCTGGTCGAAGGTTCCACCGACTTCTGCCGCGATCTCGCGAAACAATCCTTTACCACGATTGAGAAATAGTTCGGGTGGCTGCGCGTAACCGACGTTGCCGCGAATGTTGCGCACCGTCTCGTCGATATGCCCATTGGCCACGGCGAAGTCGAGCCAGCCGTCAAGGTTGACGTCGAGGAACGCGCAGCCAAAGCCCAGGCTGTTCCGCGAGGCAATGCCCACGCCCGATTGCGGCGCGATGTCTTCGAAGCCCTTCCCGCTCATGCGGTAGAGTCCGATCATCTCGTTGTCGAAATTCGTAATCGCGACTCCAGGCTTACCCGAATTATCGAAATCTGCGACATCGACTCCCATGCCCGCCCGCGCTTTTCCTTCTGTGCTGAAGGCAAGTCCCGCCTCCACGGCCGCGTCTTTGAATGTGCCGTTGTGCTGGTTGCGATAGAGCTTGTTGGGCTGGGTATCGTTGGCCACAAGAAGATCGGGCCAGCCGTCGTGGTTGTCGTCAAACAGCGCGACTCCCAGCGATTTCGAACTGCTGTCGAAAATTCCGCTCGCGGCGGTGACATCTTCGAAGGTCCCGTCGCCTCGATTATGAAAGAGCCAGCAGGTTGCTCCCCGGTAGGCTTCGGGCGTGCAATACGATTTGTGTTTTCCGTCGAGACTGCAGAACACATCGTGCTCGGGCGACCATTTCACATAGTTGCAGACGAAAAGATCGAGCAGTCCGTCACGGTCATAGTCGAACCACAAGGCGGAGGTGCTGAAGCCCTCGCGCTTGCCCAACCCGCTGCTATTGGTCACATCGACGAAAGTGCCCTTGCCCGTGTTGCGGAACAACCGGTTTTGCCCGACACACGTGATCAGGATGTCGGGGAACCCGTCGTTGTTGTAATCGCCGACAGCAACGCCCATGCCGTACATCTCGACGTCGAGTCCGGCGCGCACAGTAACGTCGCTAAAAGTTCCATTGCCGTTGTTGTGATATAGACGAAGCGTCGTGCGGGATTTCTTATGACCGGGCCAATCGGCGCCGTTGATCAGGAGAATATCCTGCCAGCCGTCGCGATCATAATCCAGAAAAGCACATCCCGAACCGAGGGTTTCGGGAAGGAACTTGCCGCCGAAAGCCCCACTGTTGTGCTGGAACTGAATTCCCGCCGGACCAGTGACATCGGTAAATCGAAAACCGGGAGAAGGCTCTGCACCTGTCTGTGCCAGCAAAGCGTCCAGACGCGACGCTGTAAGAGAACACGACGCCAAACCCGCCATTCCCTGTAGGAACGACCTGCGATTCACGGAACGTTCACCAACCCAGCGCGAATCGCGTACACAACCAGCTCCGCAGTCTTATGAATCCCGAGAGTGTTCATGATGTTGGCACGATGGACCGCAACCGTGTTGGCGCTGAGATCGAGCACCGTCGCGATCTCTTTATTCGACTTGCCGTCAACAATCATTTGCAGGACTTCCAGTTCCCGCTGTGTGAGCGCAGCACTGCGCTCTCCCTTCAACACCGATCGCTGCTCTACCTGTGGATCGAAGACCGTTTCGCCGGCTGCGACCTTGCGGATCGCCGCTCCCAGTTCCAAATCCATGGCATTCTTCAGAACGTACCCCTTCGCCCCAGCTTCAATCGCCTGCCGCACCCACGTTCCCTCCGTGTGCATGCTGAGCATAAGAACTGCGGTGTCCGGAGAGTCTTCGATGATCTGGCGAGTCGCGTCCAATCCGTTCATACCTGGAAGAGCGCAGTCCATTACGACTACCCGGGGATGGAGTTCCTTCGCCAGCTTCACGGAATCCTCGCCGTTGCCCGCTTCGCCGACAACTTCCATATCAGCCTCATCTTCCAGCATGCGACGGAACCCGCGCCGCACTAGGCTGTGATCATCCACGAGCAATACTGTGATCTTCTTTTCCATAAGACTCCGCCTTCTCCCTGGGAACGGCCAGATGCACGCGCGTTCCCCCTTCCGCTGGACTGGAAAAAATAATGTGTCCGCCTACTAACTCAGAGCGCTCGCGCATCGCGACCAAGCCAATCCCCCGCCGGTTTGGGCGCTCGACGAAGCCAACTCCATGATCTTCCACTTCCAACTCCAGCGCATCAGGCAAGAAACGTAAACGCACCCATGCCTCCTTGGCACCCGAGTGCCGCGCCATGTTGTTCAGAGCTTCCTGCAGGACGCGGTAGATGTGCACACCTGCGCCCCCGTCCACCGGGAACGGCGTCCCCTGCTTCACATAGGATATGGCAATTCCCGTTTGCCTTTCTACGGTGGGAATGTACCAATCGAGCGTGCTCTCAAGACCAGCCTCGTCCAGCATCACCGGATGAAGCGCCTGCGAAAGAGTGCGCACCTTCTCCAAAGTGGTCTGCACGACCTGTAAAACTTCTTTCAGGTCCGCTCTGAGCGACGAACCTTCTGGAGCATGCGAGCCCGCACGACGCAGCATGGAGCCAACCGCTGTGAGAATCTGTCCAAACTCATCGTGCAATTCGCGCGAGATGTACCGCAACGTGGATTCCTGCGTGGCAATCAGCTTCTGCGCCAACTCGCTGCGGCGCTCGGAAACCTCCGCTAGTCGCGCAAACAGGCGCCGGTTCCAGCGAATCACCGAAAGACCGTTCAGTAAGATCGCCAGGAGAGTGGCCGCCAGAAAGACATAGACTTGCTTCTGCACCCGATCATAAATCTGAACAATGCGTTGCCCCGCTTGCTCTTCGTTTTCACTATTTTGGACGAGCAACCGGGCTACCGCGGTGCTCAGCGCCGCCTGCCGCTCTTGCAGGGAAAGCTGAATCTGCTCGCGAGCTTCCTTTTCCTTGCCATCCCCGGCCAGAGCAAAAACGCGGTCCACCGCATCCCAGAACTGGGTAAACGATCCGGTGAGAAACGCACTTTGCTCTGGAGTGCGACTAGACACCGCGAATCCTGCCTCCAGACGCATCGCGTCGTCCAGATCGGTCCTAATCCGCTGGAACTGCGCCGACCAGGCCGTCAGCGGATAGGGCTCATCGCTGCTGACCATGTCGCGCATGGCGACGGCCAACAGGTTGAGATCGTTCTGGATGCGCAGCAATTGCAGGGAATCTTTGCGGTTGCGGTCCACCAGTTCGGTCTGCAACTTCCGCAGCCCGGTCACCTGCCACGTGATGTATGCCGAATACGCGACCACCGCCGATAGAGTGATCAGCAAGCCCAATAGCAGGCCCAGCGTCGGGGATCGGTCGGGCGGAGACGGGTGGGACACGCCCCGAGCATACAACGTTCGAATGGCGGCTGTCACAGGCGCGAGGCGCTTACGCTCGTCGGGCACTCCCGCCGCGGATGTGTGACAATGCAGTAATAATGAAGCGAATCCCGGACCAGCGGAGTCAAACAGAGGATTGAGTTCTCCAGTTAAAGAAGCCGCGAAACCCCCGAAGATCCAGCGCTTAAGGGCCGTCTGGCCTGAAGTCTGGAAGTTGATGCGTCCGCGCCGCGGGCTGCTCGCCTTCGGCTTTGTGCTGATGGTGATCAACAAGATCGCGGGATTCGTGCTGCCCTATTCCTCGAAGTTTCTGATTGACAATGTGGTGGGCAAGCATCAAACGGGACTGTTGCGGCCAATCGTCTTCTCGGTGGTAGTCGCCACGGTCGTGCAGGGCGTCACGTCGTTCTCCCTGACCCAGTTGCTGTCGAAGGCTGCCCAGCGCTTGATCGCCGATCTCCGCGAACAGGTGCAAGCACACATCTCCCGCCTGCCGGTGGCCTTCTACGATGCGAACAAGACAGGGGCGTTGGTCTCGCGCATCATGAGCGACGTAGAGGGCGTTCGCAATCTGCTTGGGACCGGGTTGGTGGACTTTGCGGGAGGATTAGTCGCAGCCAGCATTGCGCTCGTGTTGCTGCTTCGCATCAGCGCGCCGCTTACGCTGATCGCCGTCGGCTCGCTCGGTTGCTTTGCATTTGCGTTGAACCGGGCCTTCGCAACCATCCGCCCCATTTTCCGCGAACGTGGCAAGATTAATGCCGAGGTAACGGGGCGCCTGACGGAATCGCTCGGCGGCGTGCGGGTCATCAAGGGATATCACGCAGAAGAACGCGAGGAAAAGATCTTTGCCATCGGGGTACGACGGCTCCTCGAGAACGTTATGCGCACACTTACCGCTACTTCGCTAATGGGCTTGTCCGCGAGCTTGTTGCTGGGTGTGGTTGGGGCGGCGACCATGTATGTAGGCGGACGTCAAATGATGGCTCATACTCTGAGCCCCGGCAGCTATTTTTCCTACAATTTCTTGCTCGTTTTTCTGATTGCTCCCGTGATGCAGGTCGTCTCCATCGGCACTCAGCTTACCGAGGCTCTGGCGGGTCTGGAGCGGACGCAGGAAATCATGCGCGAGAATCCCGAGGACCAAGACCCAGAACGCAGGGTGCAATTGCATGACATTGAAGGCACGGTTGAGTTCGACAATGTGACCTTTAGCTATGACGGAATTCACGACGTACTGCGCGACGTATCTTTCCGCTCGGAACCCGGAACCGTAACAGCTCTTGTCGGCTCGTCAGGATCTGGAAAGTCGACCACCATTGGCTTAATCTCGGCTTTCTACGTGCCTTCGAAGGGAGCCGTCCGCGTGGATGGCGTCGACTTGAGCACGGTGCGCCTTGATTCCTTCCGCACACGATTAGGAGTCGTGCTTCAGGAATCGTTTCTGTTCGATGGTACGATCCGCGAAAACGTCGCTTTCTCGCGACCCGAGGCCAGCGATGAAGAAGTCATGCGCGCGTGCCGGATAGCACGAGTCGACGAATTTGCGGAATCCTTCGCCGATCGGTACGACACAGTGGTCGGTGAGCGGGGTGTGAAATTGTCAGGGGGCCAGCGCCAGCGGATCTCCATTGCACGGGCAATTCTGGCCGAGCCGCGGATCCTGATTCTGGACGAAGCAACTTCCAGCCTCGACTCTGAATCCGAACAGATGATCCAGCAGGGCCTCTCTTACCTGATGCAGGGACGCACAACGTTCGTGATTGCGCACCGGCTGTCGACGATTCGCCGTGCCGACCAGATCATGGTGATGGAGCAAGGGCAGATCGTGGAACGCGGTACGCACGCGCAGCTTTACGCCGCCCGCGGCCGGTACTACGACCTCTACACACGACAGCATGGAGTCGAAGAGAATCTGTTTCTCGCCCCCGGAGAAGGAGATGCGGTTTCCGTGGACGGCAATGGTGCGGCCGCCAAGAATGGCGATGTGAAGGCAGGCGACGCTCTGCGCGTGCTGCGAGGAGAGATGCGCTAGCCCATGAGCACTGCCCCAGTAGTTTCCGCCGAGCGCAGCACCGTAGCGATCCGAAGCGAAAATCTTTGCCGGCATTACCGGATGGGCGAAACGGTGATCCGCGCCGTGGATGGTGTCTCGCTCGAGGTTCGCGCCGGAGAGTTCGTCGCGCTCCTCGGGAGTTCAGGCTCCGGCAAATCGTCGGTGCTGAATCTGATCGCCGGACTCGACCGGCCCACTTCAGGAAGCGTCATCGTAGGGGATCGCGATCTGGCAAAACTCTCGCGGGAAGAACTCGCCAAGTACCGGCTGCATGTTGTGGGCATGGTTTTCCAGTCGTTCAATCTGATTGCCAGCATGACGCTCGCCGAGAACGTGGAGCTTCCGCTCCGTTTTGCTGAAGTTGACCGCAGCCGGCGTCAAACTCTCGCACGAGAGTCCTTGGAGCGGGTGGGATTGCGCGCGCGCATGGATCATCGTCCCAGCGAACTCTCCGGCGGCGAACAGCAACGGGCAGCCTTGGCGCGTGCCCTGATCAACCGTCCGCGACTTTTGCTGGCTGACGAGCCCACAGGAAATCTCGACAGCCACACCGGTACCGAGATCATGGAAATGGTGCGCGAGTTCAATCGCGAACTGGGGATGACGGTGGTGATGGTGACTCATGAGCGTGCACTGGCCGAGCGCTACGCGCAGCGCATGATCTTCCTGGCCGATGGCAAGCTTATTGATGATCGGCCGAACATTCCAGGCCATTCGGGCGCCCAGGGAGGGCAATCGTGAAGCTTCCCGATTTAACGGAACTTGCTCTGCGAAATCTACGCGAGTCGTTGCTGCGAAACTCTCTTACGACCATTGGTATCTCAGTCGGGGTAGCCTCACTAGTGGCGATGCTCTCTCTTGGTATCGGCCTGCAGCAACTATTTTCGCGGCGATTGGCGAAGTCGGGCCTATTTGATACGGTCCTGGTCACCTCGCGCCGCGACCTGAGGCGTATGGGCGGCGAAGAAGACCGCAATGGCCCGCCCCCGGGCGAGAGTCGCATCCTTGACGAAGCTGCGCGCTTCGAAATTGAACATCTGCCGAGTGTCCTGGAAGCCTATCCTGATATTCGTTTCATCACGGAACTGCGCTTCAACGATAAGCCTCATCTAACGATGATCTCTGCATTGCCCGAATCGTCGAAGTCGAACGACGCCTTCGAAGGCATGCAAGGCAGCTACTTTTCTTCGGATACGGCTGCCGAAGTAATCCTGCAAAAGTCTTTTGCCGAGGAGTTGCTGGGCAAGACTCCGGCACGCGGCGTCGACGAGACCAAAGTCGCCGATCTGGCGCAGCCTCTGCTGGGCAAAGAACTGACCATGCGCTACGCGCAGCGGGCAGCCAGTCCGAGCCCGTCCTCGCCACCCAGCAGCGATGCGGCGAACTCCGCGGATAGTGACCTCGCTGCCGCCGCATACTCAGTGGTCTCCCGCGAACAGACCCTCAAGATTGTCGGCGTCGCCGATCTTGACCCGGAAAGCATGCGTGGTCCAACGCGCGCGAAAGTGTTCTTGCCATTAAAGCTGGCCGAGAGCCTGCACGTGATGCAACCGACGGACCTCCGCGAAATCTCGCGTGCCGCCAGCGATCAGCCGGTTTATTCCTCGGTCAGCGTGCGCGTGAAGAACCCCGCGCAGGTTCAACTCGTTGAAGACGCCATCAAGAAGATGGGCTTCGGCACGTTTTCAATTCTCGATGCCAGCCGCGGTCTGCAGCAGGTATTCAAGGTGCTCTATGCTTTCCTCGGAATTTTCGGCAGCCTGGCACTGATCGTTTCTTCGATCGGCATCGTGAATACTCTGGTGATGGCGATCCTTGAACGCCGCCGCGAAATCGGCATCATGAAAGCCATTGGAGCGAGCGACGGAGACGTGAAGAAGCTTTTCTTCGCTGAGGCAGGCGCCATGGGAATTCTGGGAGGCTTCGTAGGAGTTGTGCTCGGATGGTCGATCGGTCAGGTCATCAACTTCGGAACCAATATCTACCTCAAGAGCCAGTCGTTCCCACCCGAACATTTCTGGGCAGTGCCTTGGTGGCTGGTCGCATTAGCCATCGGATTTTCGTTCCTCGTCAGTCTGATCTCTGGGCTGTATCCCGCGGGGCGCGCCGCCCGGCTCGATCCCGTGCAGGCGCTGCGTTACGAGTAAACGGACCCGCATGATTAGTGCTTGCAGGCTTATTTGCTTCTTCCTTGTGATCGCCGGAGTCTCCGCGAGTGCACAGAGCCGTATCGATTGCAGCGCACTGAACAGCCATATCCTTAAACAGATCGTTCACTATTGCGTCTATCTGCCGTCGGGTTATGACGCGGGTGCGAACAAGCATCCCCCGCGCCGCTATCCGGTGCTTTATTTTCTGCATGGCCTGGGCGACAACGAACAGACACTCTTCAACAGCGGTGGATGGACGTTACTCGACGATTTGCGCAAGGAACACAAGATGGGAGACTTTCTGATCGTCGCTCCCGAAGGCCGGCGCAGCTTTTATATCAACTCCGCCGACGGCTCCGTCCGTTACAGCGACTTCTTTCTGCAGGAATTTCTTCCGCACATCGAAGCCAAATATCAGATAGTCAAAGGACGCGCCGGACGCGCCATCAGCGGCATTTCCATGGGCGGCTACGGGGCCTTGCGCTTCGCTTTCGCACATCCCGAGCTCTTTTCCGCTGTAAGCGCGCAGAGCGCCGCACTTATCACCGAGGCTCCTCAGGCATTGGATTCTGCTTCGCGCAGTGGCGCGCCTCTGACTGGAGTGCTGGCGCCAGTCTTCGGCAAGCCCATCGACGTCCCTCACTGGAACGACAACAGCCCGTTTGTCCTGGCTAAAAAGAATGCGCCAGCCCTGCGCAAAATGGCCATCTATTTCAACTGTGGCCAGGACGATAACTACGGCTTTGAAAAAGGAGCGGCGGCCCTGCACGTGGAGCTTCAAAAAGAAGGGATCAAGCACGAATACCACGCCTATCCAGGCGATCACAGCCTGACGTATTTTCTGTCCCACTTCGACGAGGTGATGGAGTTTCATTCCAGAGCATTCGGCCTGCTGCCGCAGCACTGAGAATCGTCGCGCTGTTGTAAACTAACCAAGCGACCAATCGCATTTGGCAATCCTGCAACAGCCGGAGAGGTGGCCGAGTGGTTGATGGCTCCGGTCTTGAAAACCGGCGTACCCGAAAGGGTACCGGGGGTTCGAATCCCTCCCTCTCCGCCATTGCTTTTGTTTTCAGCAATTTATACGTTGGTGATACCTTTGCCATCATTCAGCAAAACTGTCAGCTGATAGAAGTTGTCGGGCAACTGGTTCCACTCCATGAACGCGACATCCTTCGACCCGTCGCCATCCACATCCGACACAACGACTCCCGACATCGGAGCGTTTACAACGCCAGGTCCCGCGAACCCGACCCAGTTCCCTTGAGGTGCTCCGTATCCGCCAAAGCCATCGTTCAAGAACACGCTGGCGGAGTCGTTGTCCTGATTCGCCGTAACCACGTCCGGATGTCCATCGCCGTTAAAGTCTCCAATCGCAAGAGAATAGGCTGAACTATCACCGCGGTATACGCTTGGAGAGCCGAAGTTTCCCTTACCATCGCCTTCAAGAACGCAGATCTGGTCCCCCGCCTCGGTTCCGTAACCTCGGAAGTCATTGACGAAGACGCCTGAGGCGATGACATCGAGGTGACCATCGCCGTTCACATCCGCTGCGCCAATTCCGAAGGTCGCGTCTCCGATTGCGAATGCACCGGGAGTGCTGCTGTTGAATGTCCCGTCCCCATTGCCGTGGTAGACCCAGAGAATGCCGAACTCGTCCGCCACCAATGCGTCGGGAATTCCGTCGCCGTCGACGTCGAACAGCAGAGTTCCCAGGTTCACGTCCGGTTGGTGGTTCTCGGCTACAACTTGGCCTGCGGAGAAGGTGCCGTCTCCATGGTTAATAAAAACCTGAACGGCGATGGGGTCGATATTGCCAGCCGTCAACAACAAATCGGGCAAGCCGTCTCCATTCAGATCGGCGCTGGAGGCCCAGAAGATCCAAGGCGCGTATCCGGCGACGGGCGTGATAACAGGCGCTCCGAAGGTTCCGTTACCCAAACCCGGCAGCGTTGCGATGTAGGTGGAGGAATTGCCGTCGTCCATAGGCGCAACGATATCCAGCTTGCCGTCGTGGTTGAAATCTCCAACAATGAGGGTCGTCGCCGAACCTGGAAGGGCAACCGGGGACTCGACAAAGGTTCCGTCTCCATTCCCAAGGAAGACGCCCACGCTGTTGCTGTCCGCCTCCGCGACGATGAGGTCTGTCCGGCCAATTCCCCGCAGGTCCGCTGTGGCAACCCACACGGGACTTTGCCCGAGTGTAACCGGCACGATGATCGGGACGCTAAACGTGCCGTCGCCCTTGCCGAAGTAGAGCCAAAGGTTGTTGTCGCCGCCATTTGCAACCACGAAATCCGGCTTGCCGTCGCCATTGAAATCTCCGGTGGCTACGGACGTCGGAATGAAGCCTGCAGGCAACGAGCCGCGGAGAAGAAGTCCGGGCAGTGCGGACGGAGCGAATTGTGGCGTGCGGCCGCCGTTGTGAGCCGACGCGCCCGCCGCATTCTCGATGAGTTTAGCTCGTGCCGCTCGGGCGTGCGGACGAGAAAAGCGTCCCATGTAGTCTGAGCGGAGCTTTCCGGGATGGTTCCAACCCTTGAAGCGGACAGGCGAGCCAATGCTGGTGAGGGCTTTCCTGTCAGTCTGCGTAGCACTCTTCAGTACCTGGCCCGAGAGCTGCTGATAACCGCGAAACGATTGCTGAGCGACACCGTCCTGCAAGAACAAAGCGACGAGAACGAGAAATAATCGCACTCTTGAGAATTGTGTTCGGAGTGGCAATTTCCGTCCTTTCCGTAAATGCTCGCCTATGAGCCAGGTCCAAGGCCTCTTTGACCGCCGGGACCGCCGAACGTCGTTGGATTGTTCTCGACGTAGGTATATAGGTTTAAGCTCTGAGGGTTGCCATAATGCGCATACGGTACTCCGGTGGGTAGCAAACCGCGCGACCAAGGAAGCGTAGTATCTGGCTCCGAACTCATCCAGACCGCTCTCGGCATCCCGTTCTTTGCTGGTGTATTGGTGGCCATTCCGAGACGGTACGCTAGATGAACGCGCGCTGAAGTGCGTCGTACCCATAGGCGAGATGCGCCCCCCGCATGGTAAGCATAGAGAATAGCATCGCTAGTTCCAGTGCTCGGTACCAGAATCCTATTCGGAGTGCTGGCGGCTGTGTCCATCGAAAGCTCGAACGAACCTCCTGGCTGCTTGGCGAACTACTTCCCATTCTGGGTCGGTCAGCACTTGAGCTGGATCAGGGTAGAGTGACATCTTGTCGTAGTAACTCGTTAATCGAGTCTTGAGATCACTCCAGCACTGCATCTGCTCCTCTGTCAGGGTTTCGCCATACGTTTCAAAGAAAACATCCGCCGTGCAGTCCTCCATCAAAGCCTGGTAAACCTCATCCGGTGAGGACACCAAGTTCCCGCCTGCCTTCCATGTTTCTTCTTGGTACTCCTTGCTAGCAATGGCACGAACGCGGCCCAAGATGGAGCTCAACCACTGTTCATACGACATCATGATGCTATCTACCTTTCACTCTATTGGCGGCATCTCGATTTCCGGAGGCTCTACCACTGTCACGTCCTCAAAGGGACTTTGCATCGTCGAGTTTACCGGTATGTGCGCCGCCGTAGTGTCCCCCGCGTCTGGGCCCGGTATCACGCTTCCGTTAACGTCGAGAAACTGTCCATTTTTTTGAACTTTCATATAACCATCATCCATCACCCTCACTCGATTATGTTCGTTCTGAGGGTCTATGTATATTTTTCCGTTGCCCTTCCGGGTACTCTTTTCGATCCAGTTCTTTGGGACGATTGCCGGCCGCCCAGCCGGCCGAGGCATGAGGGGACGGACGTTCCCGAAGGCCCAATCAGCACTCAGACAGCGCGGGCAGTTCGGAGGATTCACGCTTCGGTAGAGTGCCTCCACAGGCTGGACGAACAACAAGCTAAACAGGGTTCGGAAGCCGATATAGTCGGGTGGCTGCTGGTCCTCTGTAACAGTACATTTCATGTTTCCGTTAGCATCGGTCGTACACGTCATCTTGTGCCCGTCGGGGTCTATTCGATTCAACGGGTTGTTGCGAACGTAGGAGTAGAGATTCAGCGTTTGCGGGTCGCGGAATTCAGCGTAAGGTATTGGGCCAGGGTCGTCCACATCACTGTCCAGGTCCGGCTGCATAAACCGTCCCATCGTCGACGCATAATACCTTGCACTGAAGTAGTCGAGGCTGCTCTCGGCGTCCCGTTCTTTGCCGGTGAACTTGTAGTGGTTGGTATCGCTTCCCGTACTGGATTGCAAGCCGCCGTAGGGGTAGTAGAAGTACTGCGCTTGCGGCGCTCCTGAGGAACTTGCGATCACGCTGGCCGAACCCAGATTATTGGAGAAGTAGTAGTGGACAGTCCCGCTCGGGCGATCTACGCGTGCAACGCGCTCGCCATTAAAGTAGATGTACTCTTCATTGATCGCGCCAGTGAGGTCTGTCTCGGTCAGCGTACCAGACGGTCCGGCCCAATACATCGTTCCAGACGACCCAGCAGCCTTCTCCATCCGCATCCCGTCGGCGTCGTAGGAATAGATATAGCCCGCATCGGCCCCAGAGGGGCGAAAGAAGCTACTCTCCAGCGACGCCTGGCAATTGCAGGTACTCCCTGGCATTTCTATAGCACACATCCCGAATCATTCTGCCCAGAAGCGCGTCATCGTCGGGCAGCTCACTTCGCATCACATCTCGTCCGACGATGTCACACAGCACTCGCCGGAAATACTCGTGACGCGGATAAGACATGAACGACCGTGAGTCCGTAACCATGCCCACGAAACGCGATAGCAATCCGACATTCGACAGCGCATCGATCTGCGCCGTCATCCCCTGCTTCTGATCTAGAAACCACCACGCGCTTCCGTACTGGATCTTCCCCGGCCGTTCTCCATCCTGAAAACACCCAATCAGCGTCGCGAAAGGAAACGTGTCGGCCGGGTTTACGTTGTACACAATCATCTGCGGCAGAGCATTCTCCCGCGCCAGCAGATCAAGGTAGGCCGCAAGATACCCAGCCTGCGGAAAATCGCCGATCGCGTCATAGCCGGTATCGGCTCCGAGCCTGCGCCGCGCGGCCGCATTCACGTTGCGCAGCGCCCCCAGATGCAACTGCTTCGTCCATCCCTTTTCCGCATCAAGCCGCCCAAAGAACAGCATCAGGAACGACGCAAACTGGATTCGTCCCTCTTCACTGATCGTCTGCCCCTCGCGCGCTTTCGAAAAGATCGCCGCAGCCGCTCGCTCTGAACACGGCATCGCATAACACCGCTCCAGCCCATGATCGGAAAGACGGCAGCCTAGTGAATGAAAGAAGTCGTGCCTGCTCTTTAGCGCCTCTAGAAACGTCCCTAGGTTTCGCACCTCGACGTCGGCAACTTTGGAGAGACTCTCGACCCACGCGAGGAATCCCTCCTCCCCGATGCCCAGCGCTTTGTCCGGACGAAAACACGGAAAAACCTGCGTAGACCCTTTGGCCTTAGCCAATGCCTGATGATGCCGCAGGTCATCCGTCGGATCGTCGGTGGTGCAAACCACTTCCACTCGGAACTTCTGCAGGATCCCCTGCGCGGTCAGCTCACCCGCCAGCAAAGCATTGGCCCGCTCCCAGATCTCCGGCGCCGATTTCTCATCCAGCAACTCTGTGATTCCGAAATAGCGCTGCAGTTCGAGGTGGGTCCAATGGTAGAGCGGATTGCGCAGCGTATAAGGAACGGTCTTCGCCCACGCCAGAAATTTTTCGTATGGCGCAGCGTCCCCGGTGATGTACTTCTCGGGCACGCCATTCGCCCGCATCGCCCGCCACTTATAGTGGTCTCCCTCGAGCCAGATCTCGAACAGGTTGGCAAACCGCCGATTCTCCGCAATTTCTTTCGGAGAGAGATGGCAATGATAATCGAAGATCGGCTGCGGCTCGGCGAACTGATCATAGAGCCGCCTCCCCACCTCGTTCGACAAGAGGAAATCGTCGGTAATAAAGCGATTCATAGCGGGCGTTCTTGCAGGAGTACCCGAACAATATTCTGGCGTTCCAAGCCAGAAATCATATCAGGCCAGGAACTGCTTGACGCGGAGCCCTCGCGACATGTGTAGTGAATATGCCTAGGGATGCACATCGACGATTCGCATAAATCCGTGAACCTACCTTCCACCCCAACGATCCCGCAAAGCATTCCCCCTGAGTCGTCGACTCCGTTGGGCTCCCGCCGCTGGATGATCTGCGCCCTGCTCTTCTTCGCGACCTCCGTAAACTACATGGACCGCCAGGTCATCGCGCTGCTCAAGCCAACTCTGCAACTGCAACTAGGCTGGACCGAAGTTGGCTACAGCAACATTGTCACGGCCTTCCAGTTTGCCTACGGCGCGGGATTGCTGTTCATCGGCAAGCTCATCGACAAACTCGGCACGCGCAAAGGATTTTCCCTCGCCGTCTTCGTCTGGAGCGCCGCCGCCATGGCTCACGCCGCCGCCAGCTCCGTCCTCCAATTTGCGGTAGCTCGCTTCTGTTTAGGGATCGGGGAGTCCGGCAGCTTCCCCGCATCGATCAAAGCTGTAGCCGAATGGTTTCCCAAGCGCCAGCGTGCTCTCGCCACCGGTCTTTTCAATTCCGGCTCGAACATCGGCGCACTCGTTACGCCGCTGCTCGTTCCATGGATTACCCTCCGCTTTGGATGGCGCATGGCATTCATCGCTACAGGAGCCGTCGGCTTCATCTGGATCCTCTGCTGGCTCGCCCTCTATCATCACCCGGAGCAAGATTCCCGGCTCTCGGCCGCCGAACTCGCCTACATCCAGAGTGATCCCCCGGACCAGAACTTAACATCGAAGATCGCCGTCCCCTGGGGCACCATGCTCACGCTTCGCCAGGCATGGGCCGTCGCATTGGGCAAATTCTTCACCGACCCCATCTGGTGGGTTTACCTGTTCTGGATGCCCGATTTCCTCAGCCGCAATCTCGGACTCAGCCTGACCCGCATGGCCCTTCCCCTTTTCGTCATCTACAGCGGAGCGTGCGTCGGCAGCATCGGCGGAGGCTGGCTCTCCTCCTCGCTCATCAAGCGCGGCTGGACCGTCAACGCCAGCCGCAAGTCCGCTCTTCTGGCCTGCGCGCTGGCCGTGACCCCAATCATGATTGCCGCGCGCACCACGAACGCATGGCTGGCCGTATGTCTGATCGCGCTCGCGGCGGGCTCCCACCAAGGCTGGTCCGCCAACATGTACACGCTGGCCTCCGACATGTTCCCGCGCAGCGCCGTCGCCTCGGTCGTTGGCTTCGCCACCATGGCCGGAGCCTTCAGCGGGATGTTCGTCGCCAAAGCCGTGGGATACATCCTGCAACGCACTGGATCCTACGTGCCCGTTTTCGTGATGGCAGGCCTGGCATATCTAATCGCATTCGCCTTCGTACAAGCCTTGGCCCCGCGCCTGGAACCGGCAAAGATATGAGCACCATGCTACTCAAACGTTTCCCCGACAAACTCTCCCTAAGCCGCGCAGCTGCCGATCAAGCCGCCACTGCCATCCGCCGCGCGATCGCCGAACACGGCCACGCCCGCATCATCGCCGCCACTGGCGCATCCCAACTTGACTTTCTTGACGCCTTGACGAAAACATCCAACATCGATTGGTCCAAAGTCGAGGCCTTCCACCTCGACGAATACATCGGCCTCCCCATCACCCACCCAGCAAGCTTCCGGAAGTTCCTGATGGAGAATCTCGTCCGCAAAACTGGAATCCTCAATTTTCACGGGATCGAAGGCGACGCTCCCGATCCAGCGCAAGTCGCGCGCGAAGTAGGCCACGATCTGGCATCCGCGCCCATCGACGTCGCCTTCCTCGGCATCGGTGAAAACGGACACATTGCCTTCAACGATCCTCCCGCCAACTTCACCACTGACGAACCCTACCTCCTCGTCGATCTCGACGAGCCCTGCCGCCGCCAGCAGGTCGGCGAAGGATGGTTCCCCGACATCTCCCATGTCCCCCGCCGCGCCATCTCGATGTCCCCGCGCCAAATCCTCAAAGCGACAAAACTCGTCGTTGTCGTGCCCGACCAACGCAAAGCACAAGCGGTGAAGTCCTGCCTGGAAGGCGCAATCTCCCCTATGGCGCCCGCCTCGATCCTCCGCACACATTCCAATGCCACTGTCTATCTCGACACAGCCTCCTCCTCTCTACTCAGCCCCACGCTGCAAAGCGCGCTGGCCAACCAATCGCAGGTGATGTTAGCTTCATAGCGCCCGCTGCAATCCAACAGAATGGCAACTGCCCGCAAGCCGATCCCGTCGTTGCGTTGGTGGATCGGCGCCCTGCTGTTCGCTTCTACGGTTATCAACTACATCGATCGCCAGACGCTCTCGCTGCTCGCTCCGTACCTCAAGCTCGAATATCACTGGACCAACTCCGACTACGCCAACATCGCCATTGCCTTCCGCGTCGCGTATTCGATCGGCCAGACCGTGTTCGGCCGACTCATGGACCGCATCGGCACCCGCCGCGGCCTCACGCTCTCCGTGATCTGGTACTCCACGATCTCCATGCTCACCTCGCTGGCCACTGGCTTCTACAGCTTCGCCACGTTCCGCTTCCTCCTTGGCACCGGAGAGTCCGCTAACTGGCCCGCCGCTTCAAAGGCGGTTTCCGAATGGTTTCCCAAACGCGAGCGCGCCCTGGCGACCGCGCTCTACGACAGCGGCTCCTCCATCGGCGGCGCCGTCGCTCCGTTCATAGTTTTGTGGATCTACTTTCGCTGGGGATGGCGCCCTGCCTTCATGATCCCCGGCACCCTCGGCTTCCTCTGGCTGATCGTCTGGCGATGGCTCTACTACCCGCCGGAGCAGCATCCCCGAATCAGCAAGGCTGAACTGGCAATGATCGTCGCCGACAAGCGCGACTCGAACGCTCCGCAAGCAACCGCGCTCCAGGCGACGTCGGCCCGTCCCCGCTGGCGCACTCTCTTGCGGCTCCCGCAGACCTGGGGAACCATCATTGCCAAAGCTTTCACCGACCCAGTCTTCTTCTTCATCACCGAATGGTTTCCCATCTACCTCGTCGCCAAAGGGATCGAACTCAGGAGCGGCCTCATCGCCATCTGGATCCCCTTCATCGCCGCCGACGTAGGAAGTTTCTTCGCCGGTGCCCTCTCCGGTTACCTCATCCAGCGCGGATGGTCTCTCGGCGCCGCCCGCAAACTGCCCATCATTTACGGCGGCATCGGCATGACCCTGCTGATCCCCACAATCTTTACGACCAACCTCTACGTCATCGCGGCTCTGTTCGCCGTAGTAACCTTCACCTACGCCGGCTTCACCACCATGGCGAATGTCTTACCTTCAGACCTGTTCGCGAGTGAGTCCGTAGCATCCGTCAGCGGAATAAGCGGCACCGGCGCGGGCATCGGAACAATCGTTGCCTTCAAACTGATTGGATATTTTTCCGACGCCCGCCAGGCTACAGGCACGCACGCCTTCGATCCCATCGTGATTCTGGCAGGAGTAGTTCCGTTCATCGGAATGATCCTCGTCCTGCTTCTAGTCCGAAACACAAAGGCAACCGAGCAGGGATTAGTCCGCCGCGTGTGAGAACGAGGTGACGCCACGACCGGGAAGGGCACGACTTCCAGTCGTGCCATAAGAAGCCACCAAAATCAGCCGGCTTTAGCCGCTGAGGGACTTGATTCGGAAGATGCGATGCGGACAGCTCACTCTCTCTACCGCTTGTCGTCGCTCTTCCCCGGAATTACGTTCGCCCGTTCCATATAACGAGTGAAGGCGTTCGCCGCCGCCTGCATCCGTCCCACTGCGCTCGAAGGTTGCACCGCTCCAGGTACCACCGCGGAAGCTTCCTCAACGCTGCCCGTTGCATCACCGATCTCCGAAGCCTTCCGCAAAAGCCCCCACGCTTCGCGATACTTTTCGTACTTCGCTTCCGACCCCAACCCCGTCGTACACAACGAAATCGACTTCAGCCCGCGAATCTCTTTTTCCGGAATGATGTACCACGCATCTTCCAGAATCACGTATGCCGCCACAAAATCGAACGAGCCCTTCGGATATGGCTTATGACTGCTGCACACGCAGCAGTTATAACCGTCGCCACTCACCAGCCTCGTGATCGTGGACTTCACCTGTATTGCCACAAATTTTCCCGGACGCCCCACCACACAGTCGTAACTCCGCGAGTCGCCCCATGGCTTGCTCGCCGCCAACCCCTCCTCTCCCGCCCGCACCAGAAACACCGACTCCGCCCACTCCCCCCGCCTCTTCTTGTCTTGAATAATCTTCGGCTTCCGCCTTTTCATTCACTCTGCTCCTTACCATCTGTCATCCCGACCAAGCTCTTGGATTGGCGCATGCCAATCCAAAAGCGCGTGGAGGGACCTTGCATTCCCCGAACGCCGAAAGCAATCGCTCCACAAATTCTCCAATGCTGCTTAATCCTTCAATTCGACAAGAATGAAAAGTCGAAGGCAAGAAGAATGAGAGAAATACTGTGAACCATTCCCAAAAGGGGAGAGCTCGTCGAACACAATTCGGTTCCGAGCGGATACAGAAGCGGTGAGGATCGCGCGATGTATTCAGGGGGAATTGAAGGAGCTACCCCGAAGATCTCCAACAAGAAGTGGCGACGTCCCAGTCTTCGGAGGCTAAACGGCAACCCTAAGTGAACTTGCCGGCTCGACAAGGCCGGCTCGCTTAAGGGCGTCGTACCAGCTCATGACTTCACTCCTCTCAAACTTGTCCCCTTTGATGCGGTAGAACTCCGAGATCACGGATGATGGTGTCGGCCTCTTCCCCAGCGCCGCCTCTCTGTGATGCACAAAATGAAGTGTCGCGATGAGTTCCAGTTGTTCCGGCCTAAAATTGCCGAGATTCTTTACCACGACAGCGATTTGGGACCTGAAGGGAGCGACCTGCTTTTCCAACTCATGAGGAAACGCGATCGCGCGGTCCGACAATCGATAGTTCGAGTACTTTGACGTGTTGGGACTCTCATCTCTCAAAACCTCATCAGCAAGCAACCCATCGACCGTGAAAGCAACTTGGTCCGAATAGGGGCCGTAGTTGTAGATCTCGAAAGAGCATGGTATCGGCACATCCATAGCGCGCGCAAAATAGGTAAGCTTCTGGATGGCAGTTCGACCGAGAAAACCGTTCGGATAAAACTTCTCGAACGCGCGTACGAACTCGGTCAAGTAGGCAGCCCTTAGGTTGTTAGAAAATGTAAGCTCCACGTTAGTTCTCCTTCTCCGCATTCCTTGCTGCTTCTTTGATCTGCATTAGCATCTTCGGTGTCGCATCGGCGTATATTCGAACGCTCCTGAACGCTGCCGGAATCTTTTCAAGGACCGCGCTTTGTTCGGTGATCAGGCGCGGGGTACCGTCCTTTTCGACAAGAAAAAAATCGACGCGAGCCTCATCCTGCTGACCATGGACTGTGAGTTTATGGATCCTGTTCAGGTTATCGTCCAAATAGAAGTCGACGGGCTTGAATTCCTTTCGAACCGCATCGAAAATCCTCTTCGCCTTCTTTAGTTGAATCAAGTCAGCATTGTCACCTGTCTCATAGACGACTTTATGATGCTTTCTATTCGTGATCCGTTGTGCCCACTTGGTTCGCGGACTCTTGGTTTCCGCGTCCTTGGAGATTTCAGCTAGGACCTTGATGTCGTCGTAGCGTAGGACATCATCCATCGTCTTGTAGTGCGTCTGGGCCCAGAGCTTCATATATTGAGTCAGGTAATAGTCATATATTCTTCTCAAGCGGTGATAATACACTTGGGTATTCATTTGATACCGGGCGATGAATAAGGGCTTCGAACGTGTGTTCCCCGCCGCGTTCGAGTGCCAATTCAATCCTGTCGGTGTCTCGGTTCTTATAAACCGTAAGAGATTCAATCAGGCGACGAAAATCGAATCTCCCGTATTCGACTCCGCAGTGAAGTGAGTCGCGCAGCAAGTAGTCAAGACGGTCCATGTCCAACTCGCCAGCCACCACTCCGCGCAGAAAAGTCGTGTCGGGCGATTTCTTGAACATGCGAGCTAGTAATTCGACGACACCATCAAAAAACAGCTTCTTTAGGGTTGGACCGAGGACTTTTTCAACCACATAACGCGATACATCCTCGTGATTCCCACCAGGGATGACTTCTTCTGCAGCGTGCGAAAATGCCGGATGACCAACGTCGTGCAACAGAGCAAAGAGTCGTAGGGCTTGTCTCGCCCTCCTCCACGTATCTTTCCTTAGCTCTGGGACTCGCTTCAGTTCGCCCACGATCAGATCTTCGTGCTTGAGGCCAACGCTATCTATCGCCCTCGTAGCCATCTCCATTACACCGAGTGAATGCTCAAACCGACTATGCGTGGCGCCCGGATAGACATAGTACGTCAATGCCAGCTGGCGAATATTCCTGAGTCGCTGGAAAACGGGATGGTCAATGATCAATCTCTCGTTCGCCGAATAGTGAATAAAACCGTGCACCGGGCATCTAATGAGCTCAGTCGGACGGTCACGATCGATTGGAGGCTTATCCACTAGCGAACAAAAAGCGAATATGCTATGGTACTACAAAGTGCACGTCGAGAACACGAAAAAATACCTAAGACAGTGATTTTCATGGTTCCAATATGGGAACCCTTTGGCTGGAATGGTTTGAACCAATGACAACCAAGCCGAGGGTAGCTTGATTATGTTCTCGCTGAAAGCCTTTAAATCTTCTACCACAACCTGCACAGAACCGCTCATCTTTTTCTGGACCCGTTTCCACACCACCGAGCAAAGGCCCCCGAACAGTCGGGACTCTCGATACTAAACGCTATCTGTTAAACGCTTGATCTATTGGGCGTGCCCATCCGTCGTTTCGATTTTTCTATGTCAACTCCGTGCCTCCGTCGTGAAAACCGGAGGCCGAACGCGGTCCCCACATGTGTCACCTTGGTGAAGGCTCTCAGTCCCGCTCCCCTAACGGGATCGTCCCACTGATTATGGTTCCCTCAGGGCTCGACTGAATCTCCAAAGTTCCGCCGAATTGCCGAACTCTCTCTTCCATCCCGCGCACTCCCACTCCGACTTGAGCGGTAGCCAACGAGCGGCGTTCCGAAGATATCCCCTTGCCGCCGTCGACGATTTCGATATCGACCTGCCTGGCGGACTGGGTCAGGCGAATCTTGGCCCACGGACTGCCGGAATGTCGGTGAATGTTGGTCAAGCTCTCCTGCACCACGCGGAAGATGACGAGTTCGAGCGGCTTCGGAAGTCTGGCAGAGCCTTCGGGCAATTCGAGTTGCACTTCGATTCCGCTCCGCTTCGAAAAGCCCTCCACATACCATCGCAGGGCCGAAGACAGGCCCGCTTCGTCGAGCAGCGGAGGATGCAGCAAGTACGACAGTGTACGGATTTCTTTGGACAGACCCTCCGAAAGCTGATGGCTCTGCTCCACCAATTGGATGATCTTGGGATCTTGACCTTTGGCCGCCTGGAGCAGAGCCGCAAAGTTGAGTCCCATGGCGACCAGCGTCTGTCCCGCGTGGTCGTGTAGTTCGCGTGCCATGTGACGGCGTTCTTCGTCTTGCGTGCGCAGCAGGCGGCCCGTTAGCTCTCGCAGGCTCTGCTCCGCACTCTTGCGATCGGCAATTTCACCTTCCAGCGCGGCCGTTCGCTGCACGACTTTTTTCTCGAGTTCTTCATTGGCAGTCCGCAACGCCTCCTGTGCGGCTTTCAGAGGGGTAAGGTCGGTGACGAACGCCGCAATTTCAGGAACACCTCCCGCAGAATCGATGGCGGCGGCGCCGACGAGAACCGGAATGCGTCGGCCATCTTTTGCCACATAAGCTTTTTCATATACGTCGCACATGCCAGAAGCGCGAAGCTGTTCGACCGCGCGAGCGTCGGCTTCGGCGTACTCGGGAGGAGTCAGAATGTCCCAACGAACCTTTCCGCTGGCTACATCCGCTTCGGAATAGCCCAACGTTTTCAGAAACGCGGGATTCACATAGCTAAGCTGGCCCCGAAGGTCGCCAATCAGGGTTCCAAAAGGATTCGCCTTCGCCAACCGGCTAAATCGTTCGGCAGCGTCGGCAACTTCCAGACGATGAACTTCGCTTTGCAGGATTCCCGCAACCCGGGCGCCGATCAACTGAAAAAAAGTCTGATAGCTGTGATCGAATGGTAGGCGCGGGCTCAGACCAAAAACGAGCACCGCCTGAACCGCTGATCCTGCCAGGCGAACCGGCAACACATAGGCTTGCGTCAACGGCTCAGGCCATGGAGCAAGAATTCGATCGCCAAAACGCTCTCGCAGGTCCTCGATCAGCACAGGGGTCTGCGAATCCAGGACCTGCGCCAACGGCCAATTCCCAGGATTCGCCAACCTGCTCATCGAAGCTGCGGTGATCGCCTGAACGACCTCGCCGTCCCTCAACAGATAGAGGATTGTGAAGGGGAGGTCAGCCGAATCGTCGCCGAGTTTTTCAACCACGCCTTTGGCCAGAACCAGCAGCGGCGGATGTTCTGTGGAATGGACGTGAGCGTCAGAGTCGACCGTGATTGCTAACAGCGCCCGCAAGCGCCGTTCACTCAAGACCTGTTCCGTCGTTTCGCTGCAGACTACGAGAGTGCCGCGGACACTCCCGTCTTTGTCCCGGACGGGACTATAGCTGTACGTCCAGAAGACTTCTTCCCGTTTCCCATTGCGGTTGATAGGGACAAGCTGATTGATGTTCCACGTAGATTGCCCCTCATTCATCACGGCTTCAATTTGCGGACCAATGATGGGCCAAATCTCGGGCCAGCAATCCACACCGCGTTGGCCCAAGGCAGACGGGTGTTTATCAGCACGAATGCTCGGGCGATATCCGTCGTTGTAGAACTGGATCAGATCAGGGCCCCACCATAAGAACATCGGATGGCGGGAGGCGAGAAGCAAGTTCACCGTGGTCGCAAGGGTATCTGACCACGTTTCAACTGGACCAAGCGGAGTTTGTGCCCAGCGAAAGGCGCGGGTCAGCTCTGCCATTTCTCCCGAGCCAATGATTCTGGAAGACATACCGCTCTTCTCGCTGGGAGGCTCGACTTTCCTTAGGCCGGACTTTCTCGAGGACAAAGGCAATTTTGAAATGGGCTGGCCCATGCCAAGAATTAATTTCGGGCTGTCTGAAAAACTGCCTGGGCGGACGCTAAGTCCGCCCCAGAAAACTCGTCCCTTACTCCATCCATAAACGCCCGCAGCTTGAGGCATTTTGCGGGCGTGATCGAAGCGGGAGTCCGCAGCCGAAATCCTGAGGCGGGTGGCCAACCCTTTATGGTCCTAAACTCTTTGGCATTATACCAACTGAGGGTGCCCCATCCTTTGCGGTCTTTGCGAAGGGTGGCGTAATCGCACTCAACGGTCCCAGTTCAGTTGTCACCGATGGTATGATTCTCCTTGGAAGGCCCCATCTGTCGGGGGGGATGTCCGCGGATGAACCACGAAGACAAGATCGTAAGGGACCCGCAGATTTGCGGCGGGGAACCGGTTTTCCGGGGCACCCGGGTTACTCTTCGTACGGTGTTGGCCAGCCTGGCTGCCGGAGATTCCGTCGAAGAAATTCTTGCCGACTTTCCCGCCCTCAAAGCTCAGCATGTGCAGGCTGCGATTGCGTTCGCAGCGGCTTCTGCGGAAGAAGACCTGCCGGTCCCAGCCACTCCGCACTTCTGATGAAGATCAAACTCGACGAGAACCTTCCGGTGAGTCTTACCGTTCTCTTAGCGAGTCTCCACCACGATGTTCACACCGTTGCGGACGAGAACCTCAGCGGCAGGAGCGACCGCGAGGTTTGGGAGGCGGCACAGCGAGACGCGCGATTCCTGATCACACAGGACCTGGACTTCTCCGACCTTCGACAGTTCGCTCCCGGAACGCACTGCGGCATCCTGCTCGTTCGACTCCGTTCTCCCGATCGTCTAAACCTCATCCGGCGCATTCGAGAAGTATTTCAGCACGAGGACGTCACCCGCTGGACCGGGTGCTTTGTCGTCGCAACCGAGCGCAAGGTACGAGTCGTGCGGCCACCAGATTGATGGTGAGGGTGCGACGAATGGAGTCTACGCTGACCAGAAAAAAGGCACGGCCGAAGCCGTGCCTTCACCTCTGTGTACTCTGTGTCCTCTGTTGGGATTGAAGTTTTAGTCCCGCACCCCATCCATAAACGCCCGCAGTTTCCGCGAGCGTGAAGGATGCCGCAGCTTCCGCAGCGCCTTGGCTTCGATCTGACGAATGCGTTCGCGTGTGACCGCGAAGCTCTGCCCGACTTCTTCCAGCGTGTGCTCGCTGCCGTCTTCGAGGCCGAAGCGCATCTTGATGACTTTTTCTTCGCGCGGCGTCAGCGTGCGCAGGACCTGTCCTGTCTGGTCCTTCAGGTTCACGTTGATCACCGCCTCGGCCGGAGAAACCACGCCGCGGTCTTCGATGAAGTCGCCCAGATGCGAATCTTCTTCTTCGCCAATCGGCGTTTCGAGAGAGATCGGCTCCTGCGCGATCTTCAGCACCTTGCGCACTTTCGCCACCGGAATGTCCATGCGCTTGGCGATTTCTTCCGACGTAGGCTCGCGTCCCAGTTCCTGCACCAGCTGCCGCGAGGTGCGGATCAGCTTGTTGATCGTTTCGATCATGTGCACCGGGATACGGATCGTACGTGCCTGGTCGGCAATCGCGCGGGTAATGGCCTGCCGGATCCACCATGTGGCATACGTCGAAAACTTGTAGCCGCGGCGGTACTCGAACTTGTCGACCGCCTTCATCAGTCCGATGTTGCCTTCCTGAATCAGGTCGAGGAACTGCAATCCGCGGTTGGTGTATTTCTTGGCAATCGAAACCACCAGTCGGAGGTTGGCCTCAATCAGCTCGCGCTTGGCCTGCTCCGCATCCATGTCGCCCTGGATGATCTCGCGCTGCGTGCGCTTGAGTTCCGGAAACGACACCCCGGTTTCGAGTTCCAGCTTTTCGACTTCGCCGCGGATCGCCCGCGCCTGCCGCCGATATTCTTTCTTCTGCTCTTCGCTGCGAGTGGCGTCGGCCTTGCGCTCCAGATTTTGCGTCTGCCGGTCCAGCGAACGCATGCCGTCGACCGTCTTGTTCAGGCGCTCAATCAGCCGCTTGCGCTCGGCGTTCGTGAACCCCAGCTTGCGCACTGCCTTCGACACTGCAACCACGCCGCGCGCCAGTTTGCGCCGCGCCCGCCGGTGATCCTTCGGCTTTTTTGTTTTCGAAACTTCCTGATACTTCTCCTCGAGCAACGCGGCCTTCTTATACAGCTTGGCCATGTCGTCGATTTTGCCCGTGAACTCATTCAGGCGGTTCTGCAGAATCTCGTCGGTGATCTCCTCTTCGTCGAAGGTCACCACTTCCTTGATCGAGCGCACGCCCTTCTTGAGGTCTTCGCCCATGGCCAGCAACTCGCGGATCACAATGGGCGACCGCGACAGGGCCTTGAGCACACGGATTTGCCCGCGCTCAATTCGTTTAGCGATTTCTACTTCGCCTTCGCGCGTAAGCAGCGGCACAGTTCCCATCTCGCGCAGATACATGCGGACGGGATCGTTCGTTTTTTCCAGGGCTCCGGGGGTCAGGTCGAGTTCTACGTCCTCGCCCTCCTCGGATTCATCGAATTTTTTATCGAGTGCCGCGGAAGGAAGCTTCGGCCCCTCCAGCACGTCGATGCCTTGCGTACCAATCGTAGTCAGCAGATCGTCAAGGTCTTCGGGACTATGCACATCATGCGGTATGAGATCGTTTACTTGATCGTAGGTGAGATATCCCTTCTCTTTGCCTGTATCGATCAGCTTTTTGATATCGTCGAACTTGTCTTCAAGAGCCAAAAGGTATGTCCTCGAACTGCTTTGTTTCCGCTCCACAGGAGCTTGTGATAATGTTCCTTAAAGGTGGGAATCTGGGTGTTGCGGGGTCGTGCGCACCGCACAAACCTATAGATTTTAGCAAACAAGTGCTGTAGCGTCTATTGGTTGCCCGCTTTATGTCCCAAGACTCGCCGCTATCTTCAATTCTCCTAAATACTTAGATGGCTGCGGGAGGCTTTTTGTTTCAAGCGCTTTTCTTGGCTCCCGACATTTTCAGCCCATCTTCCGCCAAGCTCGGATCTCGCAGGGCGCGACTGATTCGCTCCACTTCCGTGAGCAGTTCACGGAGGCGCTCTCGATCTGCGGCGAGGCCCGGTCTCTTGAGTTCCTGCTGGACGTCTTCCTGCCGGCGTCGCAGATGAATCCGCCGCAAGGCCCGGACGGATGCTTCCAGAACTTCCGCCGTGAGCTCTTCGTCTTCCTTCAGCAGAATCGAGGCCAGCATGCGGCGATCCGTTTCCGTGGCTGGCACTTCAAGCACATCGGCAAATTCACGGCCCACATTGAGCAGGGACTCGGCCAAGGATTCGGTCGCTAGGCCGCGATGCAGGCTTTCATTCTGCAAGACGAACTGGGCCTGGCGAGCGGGATCGAACTCTTCTTCTGCACCGTCGCGCGCGGAAAGATGTTCCTCGCCGGTTTGCATCTGCCGCACGGAGGCCAAGGCGCGAATCAGAACTTTCTCCGCATCCGTTACCTGCGCCTCTGCGGGTGCTTTCACGGCGGAAGTGGCGCGAGTACTGGCCGCGTGCCGCAGTTCCTGCCGCAAAACGGCGGAATCAATCCCCAGCTTTTGTGAGATCTCGTGCGCCAACTCGTCGCGCACGATCCGGCTGGGCACGCGCTGGACATGGGGCAGGAGGAAGTTTAGCGCCTTTACCTTGCCCTCAGCACTGCGCACGGGGAATTGCGAGCGTGCCCGCTCAATCAGGTAATCGAAATATTTCTGCGAATGCTTCAGCGCTTCTCCGTAGGCTTCCTTGCCCTTGCGACGAATATAAAGATCAGGATCGAATCCCTGCTCCAGCGTCAGCACTTTGATGGTGAACTCTTCTTCCACTAGCAGTCCCAGGGTGCGCTCCGTCGCCTTCGCTCCCGCCGTGTCGGGATCGAAGTTCACGACCGCGTTCTTGCTGAAGCGGCCGAGCAGTTTGGCCTGCAGCTCGGTAAAGGCCGTGCCCGAGCTGGCAATGACGTTGTGAAATCCGGCGGCATAGACAGAGATGCAGTCCATCTGCCCTTCGACGAGGATCGCGTAGTCGAACTTCTTAATCCATTCCTTTGCCAGATCGAGGTTAAAGAGCACTCGTCCTTTGGAGTAGATCGGAGTCTCGGGTGAGTTCAAATACTTCGGTCCCGATTTTTCATCGGTGGCCAGCGTGCGCCCGGTAAATGCAATGACTTTTCCCGCTTCGCTGGTAATCGGGAACATGACGCGGTTGCGGAACTTGGAGTACATGGCGGCGGTCGTTGGTCGTTGGTCATTGGTCGTTGTTCCAGAGGAAAAGACCTCCTCATTTGCTGATGAGGCTGAGTCGGGCGCAAGGTCCCTCGACTCCGGCGGAACGCTCTTCGAGCGCTCCACCTCCGCTCGGGATGACAGTGCTGAGGGCGAACTATCTTTCCAGGAAAACAGGCCACTCTCGCGGAGCACTTCTTCGCTGAATTCGTCTTTCAGGCGGTCGCGCAGAAGGAATCCGGAATCGGGGGCGTAGCCAACGCGGAAACGCGCAATCATCTCCTGATCGAGGCCGCGCCCTGCGAGATATTCTCTGGCTCGAGCACCTTCGGGCCGACGCAAACATTCCTGAAAGAACGCGACAGCGCGCTCATGCACATCGAGCAACTGTCCGCGCAGTCGCGCTTCCTTGGCCTCCCCGGGAGTCGAATAGCTCGCCTTGGGCAACGGAATCCCCAATTTTTGAGCGACCATCCGCACGGATTCTGGGAAGGTGATGTTCTCGATTTTCTGGACGAAGCTGAAGACGTCTCCCGAGACGCCGCAGCCGAAGCAGTGATAGAACTGGCGCGTAGCGTGGACGGAAAATGACGGCGTCTTCTCGCCGTGGAACGGACAGAGCCCCGAATAGTTCTGCGCGCCCGCCTTCTTCAGCTTGACGTAGTCGCCCACAATACGGACGATGTCGGCCTGCTGCTTGACCGTGTACGCGAAATCGCCAGGATTCGCCATTTAGGGGCAGAGTTCTCCGCAGGAATTGTCAGGGAAAAGCCGGCTGAATGAAATATACCGGAGGGAGATTGTTGTGGAGAAGCTGTGGGAATCAGAGGTTATCGGTTGATTGATATGGAAAAGCGTGCGCTCATTAGGGCCAGAGGAATTCGGCACCATCGCGCCAACACAGGTCTAAAGAGTGTGCGTGAGAACTGCTCTTTCGCCCCTCCGGGGCTGGCTCATTTCCCACTCACACCCACGGCTTTCGCCGTGGGCTGCATTCTTGCGCCGCCCCGCGGCTGAAAATCGCGAGTGTTGTGCCACTCCGAATCTATAAAACGAGTTCTCAGGCACACACTAACGCCCGGATCTCTTTGGAGCTTGGACGGCACGGCTGAAAGCCGTGCCCTTCCACAAACCAAATCTAGGCGGCAGGCTGAAACCGTGAGCATTCGCAAGCCAACGGGGATAGCGCAGTGTTTCCAGGCGCTCAACTCTTACCTCCTTCTGCCGATAGAAGCTCTTGAGGCTCTTCCTCTGTGATGAATACGGAACAATACGCGGCATCGATCGTCGAGAAGTACCGGGTGATTCCAGACACGAATTCTACTTCGCATCATGCGGCCGACGAAGTGCTCCCGCTGCTCAAGAAATGGGGAAAACAACACCTGCTGGGGCTTACGCTGTCAGGAGCTTATGCGAAGAACACGGCGATCCGGCTGTCTTCGGACGTGGATATTCTGGTCGCACTCAGCCCAGTTCCCGGCATGGAGATAAAAAACATCTTCTGGAAATTGTTCGAGTATCTTACCGATCAGGACCTGCGTCCCCATACGAGAGATGTGTCGATTCGGGTGCCGAGCAAAAAACTGAATGTGGATTTGATTCCTTGCTATCGCAACCACGACGGCTCAGGCCATACGTTGTTCAACAAGCGGTCTGGCCAGAGCATTGACACCGACGTGTCCCGGCACGTTCACCTCATTGGCAATTCCGGGCGTCAACAGGAGATCTGTGCATTCAAGATCTGGCGTGAACGCATGTCTCTGGACTTTCCTTCGCTTTATCTCGAACTGACGGTGCTGCACGCTTTGGAGGGCGAGCCTTTTGGACGATTGGCGGACAACGTTCTCACCGCGCTCCGGTACATCTCGAAGCGATTTGAGCAAACCGTGATCCGCGATCCCGCGAACGCGGCAAACGTTGTTTCAAATGATCTGAAAGAAGCCGGGAAGCAGGAGATCACGAAGGCCGCGCGCGAAGTTCTCTATGATGAGAACTGGAAGAAGATGCTCTGGTAGACAAAACGGATGTAGGGCTCTGCGGCCTGGAGCTTGCGAAAAAGGCCGTCTTGCAAGGAACACAAGGAACATCGACCACAGGGGCTTGAAGAGCGTGTGTGAAAACTGCTCTTTCGCCCCTCCGGGGCTGGATCATTTCTTATCCGCACCCACGGCTTGCGCCGTGGGCTGCATTCTTTCGCCGCTTCGCGGCTGAAAATCTCTGGTGTTGTGCGACTTCGAATCTACAAAAACGAGTTCTTACGCACACACTGAACCATACCGATTCTATCCGCCTTACGCGGCCCCTTCGACAAGCTCAGGGCAGGCCCTCGAAGGGCCGCTCTTCCACGGTGGCGCATACAACCGAAGAGTTACTCTTTCACCGCGGTACATACATTTGTATGTTTTCCGCGGCCCCCGGAGTTGCTCTTCTTGCGGAAGACTTTCTTATATATCCAGGTTCTTCACATCTAGAGCATTTTCTTCGATGAACTTGCGTCGCGCTTCGACGTCTTCGCCCATCAGTGTGGTGAAGATGGTTTCGCACTCGGCGATGTCCTCGAGTTTCACCGACAAAAGCGTGCGGCGCTCGGGATCCATGGTCGTCTCCCACAGCTGCGGCGCGGTCATTTCACCGAGACCTTTGTAGCGCTGGATCGTGAAGTCCTTGCGTCCTTCATTGATGACGTAGTCACGAAGGTCGCGGACGTTCGTCTTCTCCACGACTTCGATTTCGGTCTTGCGTTTCGCCGGCTTCGCAGTTTTCTTGTCGCTCTTGTCTTCGTCGGCAGATGCTTCGTCGTCGGCACCTTCTCCATTGCTGGCAGCGGGTGTGGCCTTGACCAGGGTTTCGACCACGAAGGGCGGCTCCATGTAGGGTTCGATTTGCTTGTACTTCGCGATCAGCTGGCGGCACTCGGCGCTTGACGCCAGTACCCAATTAATGACGTGCTCGGCGCCGTGCTTATTGACGAAGCTCACTTCCCACAGGTTGTGCTCTTCGTCGAAGCGAGACTCGACGCTCTTGAAGGCCTCTTCTTTCTGAAGCCGCTTCAATTCTTTTTCCAGGCGCTCGATCTTTTTCGACGGCGTCTTCTTGTCGCCCTCAAAATCGGCACGCTTGGCAAGATCAAATTTTGGGATCAGTTCGGTGACGCGTTCGTTGCGCACGCGCTTGTCGAGCTTTTCGAAAAAGCCGAGATACTCATCGAGAACCGTCATGAAGCGCGCCAGATCTTTGCCTTCGATTTTGGCGGCGCCTTCACCATAACGAACGCTCAGGCCATCGGCCGCGCGCTTCACCATCACTTTGACGAACTCGCGCTCGTCCTTGATGTATTGCTGCGACTTTCCCTTCTTCAGCGAGAACAGCGGCGGCTGTGCGATGAACACGTTCCCCCGCTTGATCAGATCCTGCATGTGGCGGAAGAAAAACGTCAGCAGCAACGTACGGATGTGACTGCCGTCGACGTCGGCGTCGGTCATCAGGATGATCTTGCCGTAGCGCACTTTCGTGGGATCGAAATCTTCTTTCGAGATGCCGGTTCCCAGAGCCGTGATCATGGCGCGGATTTCCTCGTGCGCCAGCATCTTGTCGTAGCGGGCTTTCTCGACGTTCAGAATCTTTCCCTTGAGGGGAAGGATCGCCTGGAAACGACGGTCGCGGCCCTGCTTGGCGGTTCCACCTGCGGACTCGCCTTCGACCAGGAACAGTTCGCAGCGGTTGGGATCGCGTTCGGAGCAATCGGCCAGCTTACCAGGGAGCCCGCCAGAATCGAGCGCGCCCTTGCGGCGCGTGAGATCGCGCGCTTTGCGGGCGGCTTCGCGGGCGCGGGCCGCGTCGACCGCCTTGTTGATGATCTTGCGTCCGACGGTCGCGTTCTGCTCGAAGAACGCACCCAAACGTTCGTTCACGAACTGGGTGACCGTGCCTGCGATATCGGAGTTCAACTTGCCTTTGGTCTGGCCTTCGAACTGGGGCTGCGGCAGTTTGACGCTGATGACCGCAACGAGGCCTTCGCGTACGTCGTCGCCAGTCAGATTTTCTTTCACGTCTTTGAACAGGCCCATCTGCTGCCCGGCATAGTTAATCGTGCGGGTCAGGGCCGTGCGGAATCCGGAGAGATGCGTGCCGCCATCCACCGTGTTGATGTTATTGGCGAAGCTGAAAATCGTTTCCGAATAGGCGTCGTTGTATTGCAGGCCGATCTCCATGTGGACGCCGTTGCGGTCGTCTTCCATGTAGATGGGCTTATCGTGCAGAGTCTGTTTGCCGCGATTGAGATGCTTGATGAACTCGGCGATGCCGCCGTTGTACTTGAATTCGGTTTGCTTGGGTTCGCCAGTCTTCGAATCAGTGGCGCGCTCATCGGTCAGCGTGATCAGCAATCCCTTGTTGAGGAATGCGAGTTCGCGCAAGCGCTGTGCCAGCGTGTCGTAGTTGTATTCGGTCGCGGTAAAGATAGAGCGATCGGGCAGGAAGTGAACTTTCGTGCCGCGCTTCTTGGTCGCACCCGTTTTCTTCAGCTTGTTGGTAGGATCGCCCTTGGAATAATTCTGCTGCCAGGTGGCGCCGTCACGCCAGATTTCGAGGTCCAAATCTTCGCTCAGCGCGTTGACGCAAGATACGCCGACGCCGTGAAGGCCGCCCGAAACTTTGTACGTGGAGGAATCAAATTTTCCGCCGGCATGCAGCGTGGTCATCACGACCTGCGCGGCGGAAACTTTCTCGCCGTCAATCACCATGTCGTCGACGGGAATACCGCGTCCGTCATCGATGACGGTGATGGAGTTGTCGAGGTGAATGGTGACTTCAATCTTGGTGGCGAATCCGGCGAGCGCTTCGTCGACGGAATTGTCGACGACTTCGTACACCAGATGATGCAGGCCGAGTTCGCCGGTCGATCCGATGTACATGGCGGGACGCTTGCGTACCGCCTCCATGCCTCCCAGCACTTTGATGGAATCGGCATTGTAGCTGCCGTCGCCGTTGCCGCTCGTGGGCGCGGCGTTCGGTGCGTCGATGGGAGTCACTTTTCCGTTTTTTGTTTTGGTGTCAACGATGGGAGTATTAATCTCTTTGGTGGCCATTCCGCTCCGCGAAAATGTCCCGATTTATTCTTTGAACCTGGTCTTTCGAATCTATAAAACTTGGCTGGAATTTTCGCCCTGAGTCAACCGTCCCGAAGCCGTCTGCAAAGGACTTCAAGTTGTTGAAATTCCTAATACTTAGGGTCTGGTTGCGACTGTTAAAATTATACCACAAATCAGCGCTTTTCGAGCCTCTCGAAAAGGCCTGCATCGACTCAGTAACAGTCCTGTTTTCAGAAGAAAGTGGTGCAGGAATCAAGTCATGCCTGTTCTCGCAACCCATCGGGTAGAATGCGAACTGTCAACCAACGGAATACATGACAACCGATAAACAACAATTGCCCACGCCCCAGCAAAGGCAAGCCCTTTGTGACCTTATGTACCACGCCTTTGTGGAACTTCGTGTTCTACCGGAACACCAGGCGCACGACTTGGCTTATGCATTTCACAATCTGCCGAAAACCATGTATGGCTGGGGTCAATGGAGCGTCGAGGGAGCGCGGGGCCCTTTGGCGTATTATCAGCAAAAACATCAAGCCAACCTCGGCTTCGACTATGTCGCTGCCTTCGACACCATCTTCAGCAACTAGACACCGCGAATCGAATTGGTGAAACATCTCGTGGCTGTTGAAAAACTCTCTCGTCCGAAATTCGCAAAAATGAAATTGCACCAGGATGCCCTACAAACGACTTTCTTGATTTTCTAGGCATTTGGCATCCCCCAAATTTTGGCTGTTTGGGGGGGGCCGGAGTTTTTCAACAGCCACTCTCTATTTCGCTCACCGACCCTGTAAGGGCCAGGCTCACAGCCTTCCTGTTGATAGCCTGCTGGCCAGTCCCCACTCATCTGGCCTTTATTGGACTCGGACGGCACCATCTCAGACAAGTGGGCTAAGCCGAGCCGAAGGGATGCCGCTACAAAAACTAGGGGCGGCCCGCTGAGGCCGCCCTGAAAAACAATCTAGCAACAGTTCTTACGCCGTTGCTGGCCGTTCGCCGCCCTTAGCGCGTCCCGGCTGCAGTTCCGGTTTGATGACGTGCTGGACGCCATCGTCCTTGGACGTTGGCGGCGGTTGAACGGGCGGCAGTTCCTGGCCGTCGACGAGCATCTTGATCTCGTTGGCGTCGAGAACTTCGCGCTCAATCAGAGCGCGGGCAATCCGCTCGAGCACGTCGCGATTGTCGGAAATCACCTGCTTCGCGGTGGTGTAACCGGCATTCACGAGTTTGCGGACTTCCTGGTCGATCTTGATGGCCGTGTCTTCGCTGTAATCGCGATGCTGCGCAATCTCGCGGCCGAGGAAGATCTGCTCTTCCTTCTTCCCGAACGTCATGGGACCAAGATCGCTCATGCCCCACTCACAAACCATTTTGCGCGCCATTTCCGTGGCCCGCTCAATGTCGTTGCCTGCGCCGGTGCTCATCACGTTCAGGAACAACTCTTCCGCGATACGCCCACCCATCAGGATGGCGATCTCGGTCTCGAGATAGTTCTTGTAGTAGTTGTGGCGATCATCTGTCGGCAACTGCATCGTGACGCCCAGAGCCATGCCACGAGGAATGATCGTGACTTTGTGCAACGGATCGGAGTTCGGCATCTTGGCGGCTACCAGAGCGTGTCCCGCTTCGTGATAGGCGGTATTCTTCTTTTCGGCATCCGTGAGCAGCAGCGACTTACGCTCCACGCCCATCAGTACTTTGTCTTTAGCCAGCTCGAAGTCGTACTGCAAGACTGCCTTGCGATTCTGCCGGGCAGCGGCGAGAGCGGCTTCGTTGACCATGTTGGCCAAGTCCGCGCCAGAGAAGCCTGGTGTCCCACGAGCTAGTACGGAGAGATCGACGTCTTCGGCAAGTGGAATCTTGCGGGTGTGGACGCGGAGGATTTCTTCACGGCCGCGCACATCGGGACGGCTGACAACGACGCGCCGATCGAAACGCCCGGGCCGCAACAACGCGGGATCGAGCACGTCGGGACGGTTGGTCGCTGCCATCAGGATGACGCCCTCGTTGGATTCGAAGCCGTCCATTTCCACGAGCAACTGATTCAGGGTCTGTTCGCGCTCGTCGTGTCCACCACCGAGGCCTGCGCCGCGATGACGTCCGACGGCATCGATTTCGTCGATGAAGATGATGCAGGGAGCATTCTTTTTACCCTGCTCGAACAGATCGCGCACGCGGCTGGCGCCGACGCCGACAAACATTTCGACGAAGTCCGACCCTGAGATGGAGAAGAAGGGAACATTGGCTTCGCCAGCGACGGCGCGAGCCAATAGCGTCTTGCCGGTTCCGGGAGGTCCGACCAGGAGCACGCCCTTGGGGATGCGTCCGCCCAGCTTCTGGAACTTCTGCGCCTCGCGCAGGAATTCGATAATCTCGCGGAGTTCTTCCTTGGCCTCTTCTACGCCAGCCACGTCCTTGAACGTGACTTTCTTTTGCTGCATGGAGAGCAGGCGCGCTCGGGACTTGCCGAACGAAAGAGCTTTATTGCCGCCGGTCTGCATCTGGCGGATCATGAAGAACCAAAGTGCTCCAAGAAGAATCAGCGGAGCCCACGTGCCCAGCAGTTGCAACGGCAAGCTTCCGCTGTTGACGTCGCGGAAGGTCATGCTCACGCCCTTATCCCGCAGAGTCTTGATCATGTCGGGATAGGTGGCCGGGGCGGTGGTGTGGAAGGCGCTGCCGTCGCGATACTTTCCGCGAACCTGCATGCCATCAACCAGGACTTCCCGCACGTTGTTCTGATCCACGTCACTCATGAACTGCGAGAAGTTCACTTCTTTGTCTTTCTGGGTGTCGCGGGCCCCTTTGACCACTGTCCAGAGCAACAGTGCGGAGATACCGATCAGCAACCAGAACAGTACGGTCTTTACAGTTGAGTTCACCTAGAAGACTCCTAAATTCAACACGGGCAGCTGGGTACAACAACTCCCGAGGCTCCTACAGCGATTAGATGCCCTTCCGCGACTTTCGATTGGGAAAACCTTTAGGACCTTATTCTACATTTTCCCCGGTAAAAAGGCGCGTTTGAGCGAAGGTGACTTAAGTCACTGGGGCTCTGGCATTTGCCGCCGCCAGGTACGACAGATTACGGTTCGTTTGTTCCACCGCTCCGAGGCCGTAGCCGACCAGAAAAGTCTCATCGACCAGGAATCCAAAATAGTCCGGCTGCAAGGACACTCGGCGGGCGGATTGGCGATCGAGGAGCGTCACCAGTTTGACCGAGGCTGCGCCACGGGAACGGAGGTCACTCATCAGGAATTCACTGGTCACGCCGGAGTGTACCAGGCCCTCTACGAGGAGAATGTGCTGACCGCGGATGTCGGGCTCGTGACTGAAAAAAATCTCCATCGCATCGTGTGGGGCGCCACTTGGCGGACGCGTGTACCGGGGCTTGATGAACTGGCAGACCACCGGGACATCGAGAGCGCGTACCAGGTCGGCCAGAAACATGAATGCATTTTCAAGGACCGCCAGCATCTGGATGGTCTGTCCTTTGTAGTCATCGGAGATTTGCCGTCCGAGTTCCTTGACGCGCTTCTGGATCTGCTCGGTGGTGATTACCTGGCGAAGCGGCTCGACTCGCGGAGCGTTCATCGAATGTGTGTGCCTCCCGGCACAGGCTGCTCTATGCTACGTCGCGGACTTGTCGGACAGTGGCTCGTCAACAATCAGGATTGCTGTCCGCCCTGACTTCGATCGAAGGGACGCCGGGGACGGAAATCCTTTCATCCATACGATCTGGTCGCGGCTTACAACCACGGGCCACAACTTGCGCTCCGGCTGGGGCACGTGACGTTCCTGGAGCAATTCCTTGATCTTCCTGGGGGACTTCGTATGAGCCGGCCAGAACCGGTCTCCGGGACGCCAGTTCCTTACCCTTAATGGTCCGGGAAGGGAGTCCGCATCCAGCAAGTGATCAGGATTATACCCTGTGGCCTCGCCGGCTGGAATGGTCCGCGCTTCAATGGAGGAGCTTGCTTCGTAAACAACGATTCGGCCGGGAACAGGAAGGTCGTATTCGTAATCCTGAGGAGGCTCAGGGTCCCGCAGGTCGGGAGTGACGAAGATCAGCTCATCGGGCTCCCGCACCAGCTTCCAACCTAAGGGTAGGGAAATTTCCTTGCCTGACAATTCCTCGCTGGCTGCCGCGCGCAGGACTTCTTCCACATGCTTGAACTCCAGAGGGATTCCGGCATTTTCGCCGATGGCTTTGACTAACCTGCGCTGGACGGCGACGGACTCACCGAGGAACCACATTCGGCTTACGGTGGCGTTCATGACCAGCCAGGGAGCGCTATCGATCTTCATGCGCAGCTCGTCATCCTGCGGAGATAACGGCCTCGGCCCACCCATCGAGATCTGTACGAGCCCCGGCTGCGAAGACACTGTACGCGCCCACTCTGGCTGCACCCATTGCACTGTAGTTCCGAGCCAGCCCGAGACTTCGTTGTCCCAATAGTCTTCTTCGCCGCGGGCGATCTCCGACAGTTCGGCAAGATTCTCCGCCACGCTGGGATTGAACTCCTGCTCGAGCAGCGGGAGTACCAGCTTACGAATGCGGTTGCGGGTGAAGTGCTCATCGGCATTCGTGGAATCTTCGCGCCAGGGTTGGCCGATATCGTTGAGATACTGCTCGAGCTCCCGCCGCCGCACTCCGAGCAGGGGCCGCACAATTTCGCCGGAAATCTCTCCGTCGTCGTCCTCGACCAATAGGCGCGGATGAATTCCGCCGAGACCCCGCAGCCCCGCGCCGCGAATCAAGCGCATGAGGACTGTCTCAGCTTGATCGTCGAGCGTGTGCCCGGTAACGATTTTGTCCAGAACGGCACCGTGGAAGAGCAGCCCTTCAGGGCTTCCGCTAGATGGCGGCTTCTCGGAAGTGGGCTTTAGCCCCGGCGACTCCTCAGCGGCACCTTCTCCGAGCAACGAACGGAAGAATCCATACCGCACCTCGCGAGCCGCAGCCTCGACGCTTAGGCCTTCCTCGCGCGCACGTTCCGCCACATCGTCGCCATCAGCATGAAATTCCAGATCGAACTCGCGCGCGATATTTGCGACGAATTCTTGATCGGCGTCGGATTCAGATCCTCGCAGCTTGTGATTGAAATGAACGACGGAAGGGACAATCCCCAACTCGCCCCGCAACTCCAGCAGCGCCCGCAACAGCGCGACCGAATCAATCCCACCGGAGACGGCCACGCCGACGCGATCGCCGGCAGTCAACATTTGCTGCCGTCGAATATGGGAGAGCACGCGCTGTGCCAGTGGATGCACGGGAACATGGTACAACCTCCGAGAACACGAGGGAGCGGGCCTTCATCGTACATGCCCCCCGTTCCTTGATGCCCCCTATTACCTCATCGAGCACTCTTCTTCCTCATTTCACACGGATTTCGTATACTTCGCTGCCGGGGCATGGAACGACCTAGAAGCGGAGAAGAGCGGTGGCAGTCCAGCTCGATGACGCGGAGATCGATGTGTTACTTGGCGAAGAGAAACCCCTTCCTGCGAACTACAGGGAACTTGTCCGAACCAAATCGAAAACAGGCCACAAGGAACGCGAACTCGAAGTCACGGGCGCGAAGGGCAGTAAATTTCGCATCATCTTGCGACAAAGCAACTTCAACCCTCTGGACTTCTCGGTGATTCTTGCGTATCAGCCCCCGAAGTCGTCTCAGCTCTTCCGCTTACGGCGGTACAACGGAAAGAGCCATAGCCATTCGAATGTGCTCGAGAAGCAGACGTTCTATGATTTCCACATACACAAGGCAACCGCGCGCTATCAGCGAGAATCAGGATTGCGTGAGGACAGTTTTGCTGAGATCACGCCCCGGTATGCTGACTTTCAAGGTGCACTTGACTGTATGTTGGCCGACTGCGGGTTCGTTCTACCGAACGATACCCAAACGTCGTTGTTTTAGAAAGATGCGCCCATGGCGATAGAGACCATCGAGAGAGACTTCAAGAGCAAGGTCTGTGAAAGCCTCCACCTTGAGAAGGAGGGATTAGATAGGTATCGAGTGTTTACGCCTTTTCTTCTCGAGGACGGAGATCATTTGGCCATCGTTCTCAAGAGACAATCTAACCAGTGGATCCTTAGTGACGAAGGGCACACGTACATGCATCTCACGTACGATTTGGATGAAAAGGACCTGCAACGCGGGACCCGTCAGAAGATCATCACCAATGCGCTCTCTACGTTTCAAGTAAGCGATCGCGAAGGAGAATTGCTGTTGTACATACCTGACGGCCGCTATGGTGACGCCCTTTATAGCTTCATACAGGCTCTCATGAAGATCTCTGATGTTACGTATTTGAACCGGGAAAGAGTGCTGTCGACGTTCATGGAGGATTTCAGAGAATTCATCGCAAGCAAAGTGCCCGCCAACAGGCTTGAGTTCGAATGGCGCGACCCCGAGCACGATCCCGAAGGCAAGTATACGGTGGACTGTCGAATCAACGGAATGGCCAGGCCATTGTTCCTCTATGCGATGCCCAACGACGACAAAGTTAGAGATGCCACCATAGGACTACTGCAATTTGAACGTTGGGGTTTGAGGTTTCGATCCGCAGGCATCTTCGAGGATCAAGAGCAGATCAACAGAAAGGTCCTGGCCCGATTCAGCGATGTCTGCGAAAAACAATTCTCTAGCCTTGCGACCAACAAGGACAGAATTGGGCGGTACATCGAGGAGGCGTTGATACCAATACAGTAGTCACAGTCCCGGGCTCT
Organism: uncultured Acidobacteriaceae bacterium; assembly: GCA_963788555.1. Lineage (GTDB taxonomy): Bacteria > Acidobacteriota > Terriglobia > Terriglobales > Acidobacteriaceae > Sulfotelmatobacter. Next base: position 501,531 of record CAWBHM010000016.1, read on the forward strand.
TCTCCGCGATCAGCTTCTTAATCTTCTCCACGAACTCCGCCGCCGGCATGTCTTCCGTCTTTTCTTTGCCGCGCGAGCGCACGTTCACCTTCCCCGCCTCGGCCTCTTTATCTCCGACGACCAGCAGGAACGGCACCTTCTGCATGGCGTGCTCGCGGATCTTGGCATTCATCTTCTCGTTGCGCGCATCGACTTCGACGCGCACGCCGATCGCCTTCAGCTGATCCGCAACTTTGTTCGCGTACTCCGCGTGCCGCTCGCTGATGGGAATCATCACCGCCTGCACCGGCGACAGCCACACCGGAAACGCGCCCGCGTAGTGCTCGAGCAGCACGCCGAAGAAACGCTCGACCGATCCGAACAGCGCGCGATGCACCATCACCGGCTGCTTGCGCGAACCATCCTCGGCGACGTACTCAAGGCCGAAGCGTTGCGGCAGGTTGAAGTCGACCTGCACCGTCGAGAGCTGCCACAGGCGCCCGATCGCGTCGACCAGCTTGATATCGATCTTCGGCCCATAAAACGCCGCTTCGCCGGGGATGGTCTTGTACTCGACATTCTTGCGCTTCAGCACATTTTCAAGCGATTGGATGGCGTGGATCCATTGCTCTTCGCTGCCCACAAAATTCTTGCGGTCGTCCGGATTCCAGGTCGAAAGCTCGGTCTGAAACTTCTCGAAGCCAAAATCTTTCAGCACGTCCAGGGCAAACTCGAGACAACCGGTAATCTCGTCTTCGACCTGCTCGGGCGTGCAGAAGATGTGCGAGTCATCCTGCGTAAACCCGCGAACGCGCAGCAGGCCGTGCATCACGCCCGAACGCTCGTAGCGATAAACCGTGCCCAACTCGCCCAGCCGCACCGGCAGATCGCGATACGACTTCAGCGAATCTTTGTAAATCAGAATGTGGCCGGGACAGTTCATCGGCTTCAGCCGATATTCGGCGTCGTCGAGTTCCATGGCGTCGAACATGTTCTGCGAGTAGTAGCCCTCGTGCCCCGAGGTGAAGAACAGCTGCCGCCGCGCCACATGCGGCGTGTACACCAGCGAGTAGCCGCGCTTCAGGTACTCGCTAGCGCATCCAGTCTTCCATCTCTTTGCGGATGATGCCGCCCTTGGGATGCCAGAAGATCAGCCCCGGCCCGGCCAGTTCCTGAATCGAAAACAGATCCAGCTGCTGACCCAGCACGCGATGGTCGCGCTTCTTGGTCTCTTCGATCTGCTTGAGATAGTCGTCGAGATCTTTCTTCGAGAAAAACGACGTCCCGTAAATGCGCTGCAGCTGCGGATTCTTCTCGTCGCCCAGCCAGTACGCGCCGGCGATGTTGAACAGCTTGAACGCCTTGATCTTCCCGGTCGACGGAATGTGCGGACCGCGGCAGAAGTCGGTGAACTTGCCGGTGCGGTAGATCGAAATCTTTTCATCGGGCTTGGTGAATTGCTCGATGAAATGGCACTTCATGAAGTCGCCGTCTTTTTTGAACTCGGCCAGCCCCTGGTCGCGTGGCAGAAACTCGCGCGCATAGGGAAGGTTCTGCTGCACCAGTTCCTGCATCTTCTTTTCGATCTTCTCCAGGTCCTCCGGCGTGAAGGGAGTCGGACGGTAGAAGTCGTAGAAGAATCCGGTCTCGGTCGCGCGGACCGTGGCCCAGCTTGGTCTCGGGAAACAGTTCGAGCACCGCCGCCGCCAGCAGGTGCGCGGACGAATGCCGGTAGACTTCGAGCGCCTCGGGATCTCGGTCGGTGAGCAGGCGCAGGTCGGTATCTTTTTCCAGCGGCTTGCGTCAGGTCGATGAGATCGCCGTTGGTTTTCGCCGCCAGCGCCGCATCGGCCAGCCGCGGACTGATCGACTTCGCAATATCGAGCGCAGTCGTGCCTTTAGGAACTTCCTTCACGCTCCCATCCGGGAGCTTCACATGAATGCTGTCAGCCATAAGTATGGGACCTGCAGGAAATCTGAATCTTTCAGTCTATTGAAGGGATGCGGGAGGGTCAAACCGGAAACTCGGAGAGCGACAGGGCACAGAACGACTCAGGCATTGGGAGGCTTTACTGCACTCCACAACTTTTCTGCGCGGGCAGTATGCAGCATGTTCGCCGCTGGTGCTCTAATCAATCCAAGCCCGCGTTTGGTTCCAGACTCACGAACAACCCGAGCAGAGTAGCTCCTGATGTCCGCCGGGGCGTCCATGTCTGCCAAACTCAATCGGGCGGCTGGAGGTAGCGGCGGGGCTCACACCAACAGCCTATCCGAGACTCCCGCCGCCATGAAAAGCGAGGACCTCATCGTCGGAGCGCAAGGAAACTCGCCCCGAGCCTTGTGGGCCCGGAGCTTCCTTATGTTTAGACCGATCGCGATTCGGAGCGAAGGACTATTCCGTTCCGGTCGCGTACTTTTGTGGTGTCACTCGTCCCCTGACCTTGTCACTGATGTTCTGGACGCGATCACTGATCGAACCTCGAGTTTCCTCACCACTGGCAGGCGCGAGAAGGATACCCGCTGTCACCCCGACTCCTATTCCGGCCGCAAAGCTCAGAATATTGCGGAGAGTGTGATCCTCGCGGGGATAGATCGCGCTCCGGGCGTCGTCCACCACGCCTCTCGCCTGATCGGCCAGGTCAGCCGCGCGCTCCGATGCCCGGTCCACCTGCTCCGCAGTCTGGTCCATGATGTAAACGGCTGTTTTCAGAACTGAATTTAGCAATCTGTTCCATTTCATCTTGTTGGTCCTTTCGATGCCCCGTAGATTTTGATAAAGACGTCCACATCTATTGTTCGCCGATGCTCCGTCCTCTGCCATAAGCTCTTCCCTGTAGGCGAACGGCCGCTTTGGGGGATGCTGTGGTTGGGAGCGAATCATGGCAATCTCCCCATCCTGCTTCCTTTTCGCTCATTCGTGAGGCTGGTAATCTGGAGCTTGACCACTGATCGCTAGATGCTTCCCATGTCCTACGAAACCGCAGTCGCGAGCATGTTTGCGCTCGGCCACGAACTGGCCCATACGCCATCGAACAAATTCGATCTGGCGCACATGCGCGTCCTGCTACAGGAGATGAATCATCCCGAGCGAACGTTCCCCAGCGTGCTGATCGCTGGTACCAACGGCAAAGGCTCGACGGCGGCGACGCTCGGGTCGATCCTGGCGACCTCTGGCTTAAAGACGGGTCTTTACACCTCCCCGCACCTCGTGCGGATCAATGAACGCATTCGAGTGAATGGAGGAGAAATCAGCGACGATGCCTTTGCCAGTTTGCATGGTGAGGTCGATCGCATCGCTGAACATCTGGTTGAGCGCGGAGCCCTGCCTTGGCATCCGAGTTTCTTCGAGATGATGACCGCGATCGCATTCCTCCACTTCTCCCGAGAGCGGGTGGAGATTGCTGTTCTTGAAGTCGGAATGGGCGGGCGTCTGGATGCCACGAACGTGGTCGAGCCGCTGGTCAGCGTGATTGCCGACATTTCCCTCGACCATCAGAAGTTTTTGGGCGATACCGTCGGCGAGATCGCGCGGGAGAAAGTCGGGATCATTCGACCTGGCGGTGTGGTCGTGACCCTGCCACAGCAATCCGAGGCCAACGACGTGATCGGCAACACCATTCTTGACTTGGGAGCGCGCGGAGTTAGCGCGGTGCAATATGTGCCTCCGGTGTCCCCGGGAAGTACCGATTACATGAATCGCTATCCGTTGCAGGTCATGGGGAAACAGATTCTGGTCGAGATGCCTTTGGTGGGACGTCATCAGTTGCGAAACGTGGCTCTTGCTGTGGCGGCGGCGGAAGAGTTGACGAAGCTCGCATTTCCCAAGATTACTCCGGAGTCGATCGAGCGCGGAATTCGCGAAACCCGCTGGCCCGGACGCTTCCAGGTACTGCCTGCTAACGCCGGGTGGCCCGAGATTGTGCTCGACGTAGCCCACAATCCCGCCGGAGCGTGGGCCCTCCGCTCCGCCCTTTCGGAGCGCTATGACAACCGTCCGCTGATTTTCGTTTTCGCAGCGATGCGCGACAAGGCAATCTCAGAGATAACAGAGATCCTTTTCCCGCTGGCGGACCGGGTCATTGCCACCCGGCCTGACAATCCGCGGGCTGCGTCGCCGGAGGACATTCAGCAGGCCGGCGGCCGCACGGGAACCGAAATCGAGCCGATCATCGATGTTGGAGCGGCTCTGGATCGGGCTCGCCAGCTCGCGGGACCACAGTCGCTCATCGTGGTTACGGGTTCGATCTACCTGGTTGGGGAGGCAATGCGCATCCTCGGTTGTACAACTTGAGGGCGCACTCCAGCCGGCATTTCTCTAGAATGGAAGCGTGCAGGAATTGAAGTCATCGGTGGACCAAGTAGAAGACGGCGCGGCCGAAGGTCGCAATCCGGAGAGCGGTGCGCACAGCCCAGTCATGGTCGCTCCTGCGCTAGCTCCGGGACGGAAGAGTCCCCATGCCATTCCCGGAATGAAGTACGGCTGGCTGAGCCGGCTGCGCTCCTACTTTATTCTCGATCCGTTGATTTGGGTCTACACGCTGGTGATGGGACTAGCCGCGATCCCGGGCGGCTCATTTGACCGCAGCGGACGGCGCCTGCACTGGTTCTCCTATGCCTGGTCCTGGCTGATCATGAAGACGATCTTGTCGCCCGTGAAAGTCACAGGGCTCGACAAGATCGATACATCCAAGCCGCACGTCTACGCCGTGAATCATGCTTCGGCACTGGACATTCCCGTGCTCTACACCTATCTTCCGTTCCAGTTCCGCATCGCTTTCAAGAAAGAGCTTTTGTCGTATCCGGTAGTGGGTTGGCAGTTGAAGCGTTCAGGGCAGGTCTGTATCGATCAGCAGAATCCGGCGCACTCGATCAGCAGCATCCGAGCGGCTTTGAAGGGCCTGAAAGCGGGCCTGCCGCTGGTGATTTATCCGGAGGGTGGTCGAACGCCAGACGGCGAGGTTAAGCCGTTTTTGTCGGGAGCGTTCTTTCTGGCGATCAAGGCGCAGGTGGATATTGTTCCAGTAGCGCTAGTAGGCACGTATGAACTGCTACCGATGAATACTTACCACATCAAGTGCCGTCCGCTGGAGATGCGGGTCGGACAACCCATCTCCACGACAGGCCTGACGATGAAAGACCTGGAAGCGCTGTCGGCGAGAGTACAGAAAGCAGTCGAAGCGCTCTACTACAACTGAGTTCTTCCCGCCGAGGGGACGCTACGCGGCTTTCTTCGTTTCCTCACAGCGCCGCTGGTAGTATTCCCGTCCCCGCTGGTAGCCGTGGACAAAGGCCTCTTCGACCTCTGCCCCGGAATGTTCCCGTTGGACATCCTCAAGAGCGGCGTTCATCTCGCCTGAAGCCTGGTCGAACTCCATGCAGCGGGTCCTGGCATGCAGCGCCGCCTCGAAGCCGCGGCGAAAATACTCTTCATCCTCGGTAAAGCTCTTGCCAGATTGCGTATAGTGACTTTCCTCCGCGCTGCGCAAACCGACCCACCATTGTTCGCGCGCGGCATCCACCGATTCAGCGCCCTGCATCTTCAACAATTCCCTGAGAAGAGATGCCTGTTCTTTGCCATCGGCCAGAACAACCACCACGCTCCGGCCTTGGCGCAGTGCGTCTTCGTACACGAAGATCTCATCCTCCGGAAGCCCCTCGGTCGTGGATTTCTCGATCCGGTCCCCTACAGTCGCTCCCACCGTGGCGCCCGCGGCCCCCAGGATTGCCTCACCCAGCAGTCCCAGCGCCGTGATTGGACCAAGCCCGGGCACCAGCGCCATCAGGAGCGCACTTCCGGCAATCCCAACCCCTCCACCCGCCAAGGCGCCCACGGCCTTCCCCATGCCAGGCTGCTCGGTGGAGTCCGTCGGAACAGCTTGTATTTCTTTATTGATTTGATCGACAGACCCGGGCGTCAGCAGCGTGATTCTGTCGTCTGGAATACCTGCCTTGCTGGCTTCCTTGACAGCGCCCTCGGCGCGGGTTCGCGTTTTGAACACTCCACTAATTGCTTCCATAGTTCACCTTTCGAAAACGGCTTCCTCAACCTCTCGGCTTCGGCGAGAGCGGTCGAGTCTCAAATCTGAAGATTGTGACAAGTGCTGTGCCGGGCCCACGAAACCAACAACTTCAGCATGTGATGCCAGAAACCCGGGACAGAGCTACATTAAAAGTTCTTGTGCCTCAATTTTCCCCGGACCGTAACCTTTTTCGCTGCCACCCGGTTTACCCTGATGTAGAGCAACACCGCGCGGAGAACTCGTTGAAGGCTCTGAAGAAAGAAGCGGACGAGCGGCTGCTGATCGAAGCCGCGCAGCAGGACCCCGCCCGCTTTGCCGACCTTTACGAAATTAACTTCGAGCGGGTTTACGCCTACGTTGTGAAGCGGGTACGGGACAGGGCCGAAACAGAGGACTTGACCTCAGAAGTCTTTCATCACGCGCTGGCGAACCTAAAACGATTTGAGTGGCGGGGAATCCCCTTTGCTGCGTGGTTGTTCCGCATTGCAGCGAACTTGATCTCCGACCGCTGGCAGCGTTCCGGACGTGAGGTTCCGGACGATTCAGGCCAGATCGACTCCGCGCAGGTAAGTCCGGCCGAGATCGAAGAAGTAGAGCGCCGAGCCACTTTATTTCGCCTGGTCGATACCCTGCCGACCGAGCAGCAGCGTGTGGTGGTTCTGCGGTTTGTCGAACAGAAAAGTATTAAGGAAGTAGCGCGGGAAATCCGCAAGACCGAGGGCGCGGTGAAGCAGCTACAGTTCCGCGCGATCAGCAACCTGCGGGCGCGCATGGGGGGTGCCGATGCCTAAGCGCTCTCTAAATCCGGGGAACAACGATACGAAGCAGATTGAACAGCTCAATAAAGCTGTAGAGGCAATGCTGTCACGGGCCGACGGCAAGGCCCCGAAGGTGGCGGCGAGCATTGAGCCGTTGTTGCGGATTGCCGCCGACCTGCGTGACTTGCCGCGCGAGGGTTTCAGGGCCCGATTGAAATCCGAATTGGAAGGGAAAAATCGTATGTCTACCGTTGCCGAGCCCGTTGCTGCTGTCCGCATGACAGCATCGCCCAGATTAGCGTTCCGAGATCCGGCCAAAGCGATTGAGTTTTACACGCGCGCGCTGGGCGCGAAAGAAACCTTCCGTTTCGAGGTTGGCGGGCAAATCCCGCACGCCGAGATCATGATTGGCGATTCGACCATCGATGTTGCGGGCGAATGGCCCGAGGGAGGCCGCTTCAGCGCCGAAACGCTGGGCCACTCGCCGGTTTCGATGTCCATCCGGGTCGATGATGTCGATGCGTTTGCGGAACATGCCGTGGCAGCCGGGATGAAGCTGGTGCGTGCGCCCTCAGACGCAGTTCTACGGGCATCGCGATGCTCTGCTCCAGGATCCGTTTGGCTATTCGTGGGCCGTGGTCACTGTGAGTCGAGGAAATGTCGGTCGAGGAGATGCACCGGCGCATGCAGGGAATGACCCATGGTCCCGAAGGCGGCAAGATGCCCGAGCCGAAGAAGGGTGTGAGTCCGATCCCAAGTGGCTACCGCATGGTGACGCCGTATCTGGTTGTGCCCGACGTCGATGCGGTAATCAATCTTGTGAAGAAGTCATTCGGCGGCGAAGAAATATTCCGCGCCGTGGGAGGTGCGGGCGGGTACCACTGCGAGGTTCGCGTGGAAGACTCCATGCTGATGATTGGCGGCGGCGGCGCGGGAGTTGCTTGGAAGGGTGAGCCGATGCTGGGCGCGTTCCATGTGTATGTGCGCGACTGCGACGCCGCCTACAAGCGCGCGTTGGAAGCGGGTGGGAAGACGCTCACCGAACCCGCCGACCAGTTCTATGGCGAGCGCTCGGCCAGCGTGATCGATGCGGCGGGCAATCACTGGTACATCGCGACCGCTAAGGCGAGCGGCTACAAGTCGGAGGGCGCGCCGGCAATTCAGCCGTATATGCACCCGCTGCGAGTGGATCCGGTAATGAACTTCCTGAAGCGCGCTTTCGGGGCAGAAGACTTGGGGCGGTACACGTCGCCGGACGGTGTGGTCCACCACATGACGCTCGCGATTGGCGACTCGCATCTGGAGATGGGCGAAGCCCAGGGTCCGTATCAGCCGATGAAGTCGATGTTCTACCTCTATGTGCCGAACGTGGATGATGTGTACCGCACGGCCCTGGCAGCAGGCGCCAAGGCGATGCATGAACCGGCGGATCAGCCCTACGGCGACCGCGTGGGCGCAGTAACCGACATCTTTGGCAATCAGTGGTGGATCGCGACGCACGTCAAAGATGTGGCGCACTAGCAAACCTGCCGCAGCGCTGGCATCGGTCACTTTACGTGGGCGACGAGTTCAGAAAATCACATCGACGTTGATGACCAGGGAAAGCAAGCGCGCCCCTATTGCCCATCCGCCATTGGCGATTTTGTAGTTTTCATTGCAACGCTTCTCTGCACCAGTACACTATTCAGACACGAGTAGTTTTGGAACTCCTATCTCGTTATAGCGTAAGTCCGGCCCGAATCAATCCGTTCCGGGAGCAAACCAATGAGGACTCACGTGCTTCAAGAACTGGCCGCTCGTTGCGGATTATTGCTGGGAGGAACAGCGCTGCTGGGGTTCGCGTTCGCCGGAACCGGCTTCGGGTTGCAATCCGTCAACGTGCTGGAGCGGGGCTACAACAAATTTCGCACCGGTGCGAATCCGGCGGAAACGATTCTCACGCCGGCCAACGTCCAATCGAGCGCGAACCAGTTCCACAAACAATTCGTGATGAAAGTGGACGGGAAGATTGAGGGTTCGCCCTTATACGCCTCGGGCATCTCGATTGCCGGCGGAACGCACAATGTCGTCTATGTCGCCACGATGCACAATACCGTTTTCGCATTGGACGCGGATACGGGAGCGCAACTCTCCGCGCGCTGGCTCGGAAACCCGGTAACGGGAGGCGATCTGCACAATCTCAAGCCCGCCAGCATTCACAGCGAATGGGGCATCGCCAGCACACCGGTCATTGACTCTGCGAGCGGAACCCTTTACGTGGTGCGCTGGGGCTATGAGGACGGAATCAACGGGCCTACGTTCCGCCTTTTCGGTCTCGACATGACCAACCTGAGCAATGACAAGTTCGGGTCGGTGCTCATTGACGGCTTCAATGTAGGAGGGTCCGGTTTCGACCGCTTTCGGCAGGTGCAGCGCGCGGGCTTAGCATTGGTCGCCAAACCGGGCGGTGCGCAGGCTGTGGTGATTGCGTTTGCTGGCGGCGAGGGGCCGGGGAGCGCCCCGGGCTGGGTTGTCGCCTTCGACACGTTCAAACTCTCTCATGGTGGAGCAGCGGCCAACGTGTGGTGCAGCAATCCGCAGAACAGCGCTGGCTCCGGTGGCGGTGGCGGCGTGTGGATGGCGAATGCGGCTCCCGCGGTCGACGACAACGGCGACATTTATGTTGTTACGGGTAACGGTCCATACAATCCGCAGTTCGCGCTGGATCAACTGGGGGAGAGTGTGGTGCACCTGACGTGGAATCCTGGAAACCCGGGATCGTTTACAGTGAGCGATTGGTTCACGCCATTCCTCGATGCCGATCGGGACGGTGCGCACCGGGACCAGGACCTCGCTTCCGGTGGCGTTATCGTATTGCCCGACGAAGCGGGACTGATCGTCGGAGGCAAGGACGGAGTGTACTACCACGTCAATCGCTCCGACATGGGGAAACGCGACTTTACCAAGCTGATCGAAAATCCGTTCGTGGCATCGTTCGACTACCAGCCCACCAACGGGCACACTTCGCTATTCGACGACCTCAATCAAGTCACATCGACCGACCCGTTCACCATCGGTCACGCGTCCGGAGGACGTACAGCACATATCCACGGGACGGGCGTGTACTTCAATAGTTCGCTTTTTGTGCAAGGCGAGAACAACAAGGTTCGAGTCTTCTCGAGGAACAGCGGCCACTTTGGCGTCAGCCCGGTCGCGATCGGTAGTGCCACCGCCTCGTGGGGGACTTCGTCACCCGGAGGCATGCCAGGCGGCATCCTTTCCTTGTCTGCGAATGGAACATCGAGCGGGATATTGTGGGCCAACGAAGCTTTTGGGAATGTTCCGAACGATCCGGACTCGAACCAAAACCCGACTCCAAATATTTTGCGGGCATACGATATCTCGGCTGCGGGGAGCGGTGTGCTCACGTCCATCTGGGACAGCGAGACAGAGCCCAACGATCGGGTTGGTGCGGCGACCAAGTTTGCTCCGCCGCTGATCGCCAACGGCAAGGTGTACCAAGCGACCTACGACAACCAGGTTGTGGTATACGGCCTCGGCGCTTCGTCGGCGACTCCTAATCGGGATATTCGCCGCACGGTGGTATTCATCTTGGGACAGACCCAACCCGGTCAGGACATGTTTCTGCGGGGTGGAACCAAAGGCGGTGGCGCGATTCGCATCCGCCATCGCAACTGGCTGAATGAGCACACCAACACCTATCGCTGGGGCGACGCCTATCTCGATTGGAACGGTGGCGAGCTTGGTCAGGCGCAGCCGGCAGGCCGCTTCGGTGGGGGATCTCCTATGGATTGGACGACGTCCCTCGCGCAGGGGCAAAACCAACCCTTTGTGTCGACGGCTGGTTTCGGCATCGCGGACGAGAACAACTTTGGCATGCACTACTGGATGCTGGATGTCGACATGGACTGCGAGCAAGCGTTTGACGATGGGCATGGCCAGAAGTGGTTCGAGCTGAAAGCATTCGTCGCGCCAATTCCAGGGTGGGAGGGAAACATCACGCAGACGAGCAACCCGGCTCCGCCATTCCCGTCGGTCAACCATGTGGGCTTGTGCGGAATGATCAACGTGTTTGTGGCGAACTTCCCGAACTTGCCGGCTGGGCTCGATCCGAACTCGGCGAAGTTTTTCAATCCGAGCTACACCTATCTCTCCCCGGTGGACGATCGAGGCGCTTCAATTGATGTGCTCCAGAACACTCCGTGCGTCTCTCCGGACATCGAAAGACGGTGTGTGGGCAATCTGGCGCAGACGTGTCAAAGCGTGAGTGGCGGAATGTTCTTTCGCTCCGTGCAGGATTGCAGCTCTCTGTCGGCTGGCGGGAACTATGTGCAGATGTGCCAGAAGTCAACCGGCCAGTGTTGCACGCCTGGGGGCGGAAACAACTGCCGATGATGACGCTCGCCCGAACGGAGACTGAAGGGATCAGCGAACCGGTCGGAGGTTCTATCTAAGGGTGATTCGCCTCGCCCAGATAGGCGTAGAGCATCTTTTGCCCGCTAGGTTCTTTCTTTCCGGCCGCGGGCTCCGCCGTGACAAATACGGCGTTAATCTGCTTCACAAGCTCCGGGCTATCCACTTTCAAAACCCAGCGCCCTGGTGCTTTAGCGTCGGCGTGCAGAAACCCTAAACTGCGCGACGAGTTCTTTCCTGAATCCGCTACTGCCCAGACCTGGAAACCACGCTTCGTGTCGACTTGCCTCTCTTGATTCAAATCGAAGGCGTAGAACGTGAGGGATTTGCCTTCGGTGAGGAAGACACGCCCGAAGGCATTGCTGGGCTTGCCATTCGGGTCGGTGTCACGGACATCAATAATATGTAACTCGCGTGCGGCCATGAGCTCGCGCAGATCCTGGCCCGCCGCCACGAGTTGTCGTTCCATGTCGAGGGTTGCGCTCGCGATTCGTAACTTGTCGGTGAGCTCTGTGATGCGAGTCTGCTGCTCCACCATTGCAGCTTCACTGTCGACGCGGAGTTGACTGCTGCGCGCTGCCTCGTCTCTAGCTTGCGCGAGCAATTTCTCCTGGTTGCGAGATTCATCCAGTAATTGCGCGTTCTGGCTGGAGGATCTTACGGCCTCGCTCCGAACCTGTTCGGCGTTGCGTCGCAGGTTCTCGGCGGCTGTAGAGGCTTCTGCCAGTTGAGCATGCAGATTTTGGATCTCTCGTTGGCGCGTCTCTAGCGATTGGTTGGACTGGGACAGGCTGGAGGTAAGTGTGGCATTTTGCCGTTTCAGCTCTGCGATCTGCTGCGCCAGAGCATGCGCTCGCCGGCCTGCGTTCCGGTACACCGCGAAACGGTAGACAGCAAGCCCGATCGCCACCAAGAGCAGCGCCGCAACTGGGCCAAGCACGCTCGTGGGAACGAAGTACCACGAGCCGGAACGCCTGGGGGTGTCCACTTGCGCCGAGAACTCCACGCCTTCGGCTCGCGCGCGACGGAGAAAGCGCTCCCGAGAATCGGGGAGCGGTTTGGCTCGCATCTCGCCCAGTCTCTGCCTGAGGGCTCCCTGACCCTGCGGCAACTCCCGAGTGACGAGCACGGATAGTGCCTCGTAATCGGAGCGGCATTGGATGCACTTTTTCAAATGAGCCTTGAAGTCAACACTTTCCTCGCCATTCAAAAGGCCGCTGGCGGCAAGCCCACAAAGCGCTTCATACTGCTCATGCCCAGGTGAAACTCCCCTCGAATCTTCAGGCACACTTCCCTCCGGCTTCGGGGGATTTCCTGTCGCCAGAGATGAAAGAGCGCAATTTCTCGAGCCCGCGATAATAATGATGTCGGACATTGACGAATGAGTCCCCAGTGCGGTCCGCGATTTCCCGCATGGAAAGGCCTTCGTAACAGGCCAGTTCGATCACCTTCTTCTGCGGTTCTGATAGAGCGTTCATACTTTGGCGAACCAGAGCCTTCGTCTCCGGCACACTTAGACCCAAGGCGGGACGAGTTTCTGTAGGCGGAGTCTCCGTTTCTTCTTCCAGTTCGGTGCTCCTGTAAAATTCCCGCCCTTGAAGATGCTGGCGGCGATTGATGGCGCGGTGGTACGCGTACTGCATCAACCACACTTTAGTATTGCCTTTGCGAGGGTCAAATTGTGCCACTGCACGAAAAACATCCAAGAAAACTGTTTGGGTAACGTCTTCCGCCTCGCCGGGATCGCGAACAATCTTCAGCGCGATGCTCAGCACCAACCTCTGATAGCGGTCAAAGAGGACCGCGAGGCCGTCGCTCTGCCCCTCCTGAAGGCAGACCATGAGTTCGTCGTCTGACAGACACTGAAGCTCTGCCAATGACAACGGTTGGGGGTGCCGACTCTTTGGAGTCGAGGAGTCCAATCCCGGTTCTCCGTCTATCTGCGAGCCCGACGCGGGTCCCGGCAAGTCTACAACCTAAAGACCGGCGGAAAGTTTTTTTTAGCCACTGGCACAAAATCCCCGGCACACTGGCACACCCACATACAGAGAGCTTCAAAGCGGGGTCTTTGAGGCTACACCGAACGGGGGGAGACAAAATGTTATGGCGTGTTCATTGTGTGGATCAGAAAAACTATCAAAATTCGGAGCGGAGATTAATATCCATGTTCCGGGCCTTTTAGGAATTGATAAGCCTGGGGTCTTGGCCTTCCCGAAACTGATGATTTGCCTGGATTGCGGCTGTAGCCTTTTTGCTCTTTCCGAAAGCCAGTTGCATCTTCTTGGGGAAGGTGCTGCGGTGGCCGCCAAGGCCGCGTGAATGCCGTTCTCAAGCTCACTCAATCGTACGTAACTTGCTCCGGAATTAGGTAGTACACCTCGCACTGCTATGAAAACAAAGTGCTTGTTATGAAAGGGATAAGTACAGATGAGTAGCCGTCCCCGCATCCTAATTGCTGATGATCATCTTCTCGTAGCCGAATTGTGCAAGCGACTTCTCGAGCCGGAGTTTGAGGTGGTTGGTATCGTGAGCGACGGTCACTCTTTGGTGAGTACGGCCCGTCAATTGAGGCCCGACGTCGTGGTCGTCGACGTAGCCATGCCCGTGCTGAACGGTTTGGACGCGGGGCGGCAGGTAAGGGATACCCTCTCTCACGTCAAACTGGTGTACCTAACCATGAACCCCGACATCGAAGTTGCCGCTGAAGCCTTTCGGCTAGGAGCCCATGGGTACCTGCTTAAGACTTGTGCCTCAGCCGAGTTGGTGTTGGCAGTACGCGACGCACTACGAGGCAAGTTATACATCGCGTCCGCGCTACCGCGAGAGACGATCCACTTCCTGCGAAGGCAAGATAAGGCGGTGGTTTACGAAGACGAACGCCTGACCCCCAGACAGCGTGAGGTACTGCAGTTGCTCGCTGAAGGCAAAGTGATGAAGGAAGTGAGCAGCATCCTGAACATGTCGACCCGGACGGTCGCGTATCACAAATACCGGATGATGGAAGTGCTCGGCGCCAGAAGCAACGCTGAACTCGTCAAGTACGCCGTCAGGAACCACTTGGTAGCCGCTTAGATCAACGGGCTCCAGGACTACAATCCGTCCCATCTTTTCCGGGGAGCACCCACTTCCTTGGCGCCTCGCCCCGATAGGTGCTGCGATTTACTTCTATGGGTCATAGGGCCTCCCGGCAGTGTTGGCAAGCGTGTTTCAAATTCCGAAAATGTGTGCAACAAAATTCACTTTTGCGCCCGGAAGTGCTAAGGTCTCCGCTGAGAAGGATCTGATCTCCGGAGACGATATGCTCTCGCAAACGTTACCCGTAGAGGCGAACCAGCTTTTCCAATATCTCTTTGAACAAGCCTCGCTCGGAATCGCTGTGGAGGATCTTCAGGGGAAGCTATTGCTCGCCAATCCCGCGCTATGCGCGATGCTGGGATACGAGGAAGACGAACTGTGCGGGATGCACTGTTCTCAATTTGCTGATTCGGAAGATTCGAAAGACGACTGGGCTCTCTTCCAGGAGCTCAATGCTGGCATCATCGATCAGTATTCCCTGGAAAAACGCTACGTGAAGAAAGGCGGTGCTCACATGTGGGGGCGCCTGAATGTCTCTCTGCTGAAGGGGAGCGAGGGAGGATCACCGCTGGTCTTTGCGTTTGTGGAGGACATCACTGAGCGGAGAAAAGCGGAAGAAGCGCTGCGTGAGAGCGAAGAGCGCGTTCGTTTGGCGGCTCGGGCTGGAAAGATGTTCGCCTACGAATGGGATGCTGCCACCGACGTGATTGTGCGCTCCGGAGAGTGTGCGGAAATTCTCGGGACCGAAAAGGTATCCAAGACGACCACCGGTCAGGAAGTATTGACGAGGGTTCACCCGGATGATCGAGAGAGACTCTTGGCCGCAGATGCCGCCCTCACCCCCGAAAAGCCCAATCTTCAAATCAGCCACCGACTGCTACGCCCTGACGGCACGGTGGTTTGGGCGGAGAGAACGGGTCGCGCGTACTTTGACGCAAAGGGGAGAATGCTCCGGATCGTGGGTATGGTGGCAGACGTCACGGAGCGGAAACTTGCCGAGGAGGCTTTGGAGCGGAGCGAGTCGAATTATCGATTGTTCGTCGCGCAGAGTTCGGAAGGCATTTTTTGTCAGGAACTTGATCGCCCGATCCCGGTCAGTTTGCCTGAAGACGAACAGATTCGAAGGATTCTGCATGAGTCCTACATGGTCGAGTGTAACGACGCGTTGGCGCGCATGTATGGGTTGTCCCCGTCCGACTTCTTGGGCAAGCGGCTTACGGAGACGTTGGATGTGGCGGACCCCGTAAATGTCGAATTGACGCGCGACTACATCCGTGGCGGTTACCGGGTGGTGGATCGTGAATCGCATGAATTGGACTCACAGGGAAACGCAAAAGTATTCCTGAACAGCATGATTGGGATTGTCCAAAATGACATGTTGGTCAGGACGTGGGGGATTCAGCGAGATATCACGGATCGCCGCCGGGCGGAGCAGGACCGGGTGCGAGCGGAGCAGGCACTTCGCGAGAGTGAACAACGGTTTCGTCTGGCTGTCCAAGCCGGAAGAATGTACGCATACGAGTGGGACGTCACCAACGACACGATCGCGCGATCCGACGAACATGTTAGTGTGTTGGGTTTCGGCGATCAGACGAAGCCGCTTACTCGTCGGGAGCTCATGGCCTCAGTCCACGACGACGACCGCGCATTGGTGGCCGCGTCGGTTGATCAACTCAGTCCTCAAAATCCCACCTGCCAGGCTAGCTATCGACTTTTGCGTCCGGATGGCTCGGTTGTCTGGTTGGAGAAAAGTGCAAGAGCCTTGTTCGACGAGCGAGGCAAGATGTTGCGTGTAATCGGTATGGTAGCGGACATCACTGAGCGCAAACACGCGGAAGAGACTTTGCATGAGAGCGAAAGGAATCTGGCCGGAGCCCAGGCGCGGGCACACCTGGGCAGTTGGGTCGAGACGCTGGCCGATCGCACCATTGTTTGGTCGGACGAACTCTATCGCTTATGGGGTTTGGAGCCGCGCTGTGTAAAGCCGAACTGGGACGTATTTCTGCGTGGCGTTCATCCGGACGACAGGGCTTTGGTCGGAAAAGAATTAGACGCGAGTCTCGAGAAGCAGCGGCCCTTTGACTGTATTCATCGAGTTCTGCGACCCGACGGAACCATAAGGTTTGCTCACTCGCAAGGCGAGTTCATCACGAATAGCAAAGGGCAGCCCGTCCAATTCGTTGGAACTGCGTTGGACGTCACCGAGCAAAAATTAGCGGATGAGGCTCTCGCAAGCGTGAGCCGCAGATTGATTAAGGCGCAAGAGCAAGAACGAACCCGGATCGGAAGAGAGCTGCATGACGACATCGGTCAACGAATCTCAATGTTGGCGATCGGCCTGGAACAAATCAAGAAAGATCTTCCCGATTTGTCGAGTGTATTCGGTAGCCGCTTGGACGAACTGCGGAGGCAGACTTCAGAGATAGCAGACGATCTTCAATCCCTGTCGCACGAGTTGCACTCGGCGAAACTTGAATATCTGGGGATCGCCGCGGCGATGAGAGCCTTCTGCCAGGAGTTTGGCAAACAGCAGAACGTGGAGATCGACCTCAAGACTCACGACCTCCCGAACCCATTGCCGCCGGACATTTCTCTTTGCTTCTTCCGAGTTCTGCAAGAAGCACTGCATAATTCGGCGAAACACAGTGGAGTGCGATACTTCGAGGTGCACTTTTGGGGAACATCGGAGGATGTTCACCTTACCGTGACGGATTCGGGAGCCGGGTTTGATCGGGAAGCGGCAATGCAGAGCCGTGGGCTTGGTCTGATCAGCATGGAGGAGCGACTGAAACTGCTGAAGGGAACGCTTTTCATCGAGTCGCAGCCTGAGCGTGGCACAGTCATCCGCGCACGCGTGCCTTTCAGGAGGACTGATTCGCTGAGGGCAACCGGATAAGAGCTCCCATTTACTGTGGACGATTTTCTTCGCGGCAGATCCCCGACAGCGCTGCTCGTCTTCCTCCTCGCCAGCCAAGATGGTCAATAAAAATTCACCGATGACTGCCGCCAAGAACGTCTGTGTTGACAGTGGACACGCGGTGCCGTCGTTATTGCACGGTCAACGAAACTGATGTGGTTTGCGTCGGAGTGCCGTTCGCGGTGCCGGTTATCGTTACTTTGTAAGCGCCTGCGGGAGTTCCGGGGTTGCCTGTAGCTGCCGTAGTTGCCGGAGCGCTACCGCCGCCGCACGCGCCTTGCAGCAAGCATCCGCCAAGCAGAATAAAGAGAAGACAGATGCTGAGAACCCTTGCCTGCGCGGGTTTCTTCACTCCAGCCGCGCTGAACAACACAAGTGGCATCAGCACGCCGAGAACAATCGCTAAGCCTGAACGACCTGCGCCGATTGGCGGCTGGAGCGCAGCGTGCGGTCCGCTGGTGGCGACGGTAAGCGTGGAAGTTCCGGTATTGTTCGCCACCGAGATCGTTCCTAACGAACAAGTGGCCGCCGGACTCGTGGCCGGAGTCACGCTGCAACTCAGGGCGACGCTTGACGGGTTGAGCCCGCCGGACGGGTTGATAGTAATGGTGGAACTCGCCGATGATCCGGGCGCGACCGACGCTGGTGACAGCGCAGTGGCCGAGAGCCCAAAACCAGGAGCCGCCACGATCAGGCTCACATTCGCGGACGCACTGACGTTGTAGTTTCCGTCCCCACCATAGGAGGCGGAGATGCCATGAGTTCCCGCTGACAGCGCCGAGGTCGAGAACGTGGCGACGCCGCTTGCGTTTAACGCGGAACTGCCAAGCTGCGTGCTCCCATCCAGGAAGTTCACCATGCCCGTCGGCGCGCCGCCCGTACTCGGAGTCACGGTAGCAGTGAACGTTACGGTCTGGTTGAGGTTCGCAGAAGTCGCCGCCGAAGCCACGACTGTTGTCGTGTTCGCTTTTTGCACTACCTGACTCAACACGCTCGAGATGCTGGCGCCGAAGTTGGTGTCTCCGCTGTACGCTGCGGTGATAGTGTCTGTACCCGCAGACAAGGTGGCCATCGAATAAGTTGCTACTCCGTTGGTCAGGGCGGAGCTGCCCAATGTGGTTGTTCCATTTGAGAACGTAACCGTCCCGGTAGGCATACCACTCGCGCTTGAACTTACTGTCGCCGTCACCGTGACTGGTTGCTCGAAAGTCGAGGGATTCGCCGAAGAAGTAACTGCAATGCTCGTACTTGCCTTCTGCACCGTTTGGACGACTTGACTCAAGACTGAGGAAGTGCTGGAGGTGAAGTTAGAATCTCCACCGTAAGAGGCGGTGATGTTATGGGTTCCGACCGCGAGCGACGAGACCGAGATCGTTGCGCTCCCTCCCGTCAGCGTGGCAGTGCCGATGTTGGTGGTTCCATCCAATAGAGTGACCGTACCGCTTGGCGTGCCCGCTGGGTCCGCAGTTACGCTGGCTGTAAACGTGACCGACTGGCCCGGAGCAGATGGGTTCGGAGAAGACGTCAAAGCAGTGGTCGTACCCGCCTTTTGGACTGTCTGGGTCAACGTGACCGTGTGGGGTTGGTAATTGCTGTCGCCCGAGTAGGTTGCAGATAATGAATGGGAGCCCACCGCGAGGCTGGCTGTGCTGACGGAGAATTCCCCGCCAGCCAAGGAACCAGATCCAATGACCGTGCTGCCGTTCTTCAGGGTCACGGTACCCGTCGGAGCAGTACCGTTGGAAACGCTCTCCGCAACCATGGTCACGAACTTTACTGATTGCCCGAACACAGACGGATTGGCGGATGAGGAAGTGCTCATCGATGTGCCTTGTGCGTTGAGCAACACACTCACCGTGTTGCTGATTCCGTTCGCGACCGCCAGGTCCGCAGCCCCGTCCCCGTTGAAATCTCCAACTACTGCTGAGTACGCTTCGGATCCCGTACCAAACAGAGTTGGAGAGCCGAACGTGCCGTCGCCATTGCCCAGGAGCAGACTCACTGCATTCCCGGGAGACGGCGTTAACGGAGTACTGGTGAGAGCGAGGTCGAGCTTGCCGTCACCATTGAAATCCGCAATCGTAATCGAGGAAGGATTCGCGCCCGTGGCGTAGGTCTTGACCGTCCCGAAGGTCCCGTCTCCGTTGCCCAAGAGAATACTTACTTCTTGAGCGCGGAAATCAGCGACGGCCAGATCAAGATGGTGATCTCCATTGAAGTCTCCCACGACCACCGAGAGCGGATTACCTCCAACTCCCGTCGGGTAGGCCACCTGAGCCTTGAACGTGCCATCCCCGTTGCCTAAAAGAATGCTTACGTTGTTATCCGTCTCGTTCACCACCACCAGGTCGAGGTTGTGATCGCCATTGAAGTCGGCTATCGCCACTGAGATGGGGCCGTTCCCAACGGCGTAGGTTACTGCTGGCTTAAACGTTCCGTCGCCGTTGCCCAAAAGCACGCTCACGGTGTTGCTATGAAAATTCGAAACGACAAGGTCCAGTTTGCCGTCCCCGTTCAAGTCGCCCGTCGCAACCGACGTAGGTTCGCTCTCCACCGGGTAATCCGCGTGCGTTAGAAATGTGCCATCCCCAACTCCCAAGAGCACGGTCACCGTATTGGTCGCATAATTTGCCACTGCAAGGTCGGAGATTTTGTCGCCATTGAAATCGCCGACGACAACCGCATAGGGATCGGTGTCTGTTCCCGTTGAGAAATAGGTCGGTCCCTGGAACGTGCCGTCGCCGTTCCCTAGAATGATGGCGACATTGCTGACTCCGCAGCTTGGAAAGCTTGGGCAATTGCTGTTGGTCACAGCCAAGTCCGGGAATCCGTCTCCATTGAAATCCGCCATGGCCACAGAGTAGGGTGTGGCTCCAGCCGGATAATCGGTGCGGGACTGGAAGGTATCGTTCCCATTACTGAGGATCACACTGACCGTGTTCGAACCCGAATTTGCCACGGCAAGGTCCATCTTGCCGTCCCCATTGAAGTCTCCGCCGATCACCGAATACGGGATGTCTCCCGCCCCGCAGTTGATGTATCCGTGAAACGTTCCGTCTCCATTTCCCCACAGCACACTCACACTATTGCCATTGCCGGCGGATACCGCGAGATCTGTCTTCCCATCCCCATTAAAGTCTCCCACGATCAGCGCGGTAGGGAAGGCGGCGGTGATGTACTCCACATGCGTCTGAAATGAGCCGTTGCCATTTCCCAACAGGATACTGACGGTGTTGCCCTGCTGGTCGGCAACTGCAATATCCAACTTGCCGTCTCCGTTGAAATCTGCGAGCGCGATCGAAACCGGGTTGGCTCCCGTCGCATACTGGAACTGCCCTTGGAAAGTTCCGTTCCCATTTCCCAGAAGGACGCTGACCACGTTGTTGTTGTTATTGTTGGCGACGGCCAGATCAGCGATTCCGTCGCCGTTAAAATCGCCCACCGCGACCGAATACGGATTCGCTCCGGTGTTATACGGCACTTCCGCGGAAAACGTGCCGTCGCCTTTGCCGAACAGGACGCCCACCGTGCCATCGATTGCGTTCGTCACCGCGATGTCGAGATGTCCGTCTCCATTGAAGTCGGCCACCGCGATTCCTTGGGGTTGCCTTCCGCTTGCGTAATCCACTTTGCTTCGAAAGGTGCCATCGCCATTGCCCAGAAAAATGCTGACCGTATTGCTGGCAGAGTTGCTGACTGCAATGTCCAAATGTCCGTCGCCATTGAAGTCTCCGACTACGATTGCTTCCGGCGTACTCCCGGTGGAGTAATCCACTTTAGAACCGAACGAACCATCCCCTTTGCCCAACAACACGCTGATGGTGCTGCTGGTTGCGTTCGCTACCGCGAGATCCAGGTGCCCGTCACCGTTGAAGTCCCCGGTCGCAACGGCGCGGGGATTCGTGCCAGTCGGGTATTGCGGTGCCTCAAGGAATTGTCCGGCATGGGCCGCGAGAGACACGGAGAGTACAGAAAGCGCAAGCCCTGCAAGTGTGCGTCGAAACATGAAGCCTCCCTCGACATTGTTCCTTCGTCTCGGACTTTGTTCTCGAGATGGACCTGGGCCTTCAAGACACGAGGGGCCGGATAACGGTCGAAACCGTTACGTGCTGCCGGGGGAGATCAGGAGGAGATTTGCTTTCGCGGCCGCGGGGGAAATTTCTGCGGTCCTGAAGCGGCGAGAAATTTACTCCGGCACGTTCAGGTTTGACAATGACCCATTTGTACTAAGCCGATTGAATGAAGGCCGAAGCCTCGAATACCCGCGAACGCAAATACCAAAACAAAAAAAGGGCCCAAAATAGAGGATATTTGGGCCCTGCTCGCATTGGGGGGAGAACTTGTAACAGAGCTACTTGCCGCCGCTATTGCTGGCCACTTGCGCCTGGGCCGTCAGTTGCTGCTCGACGATCTGGCGCAGCGTGGCATAGTCAAGAGCCCCGCTCAGGAAGTGGCCATTGATAAAGAAACTGGGCGTGCCCGTGATTCCCAGGCGCACACCTTCTTTGCGATCCTTCTCGACCGCAGCCGCTTGCTCGCCTGAATCGAGGCACTTATCAAACTCCGACGGATCCAGCTTCAACGCCCGCGCTTGAGCTTTCAGTTGGTCAACGTCGAGTTCTTTGCTATGAAACAGCTCGTCATGGAATTCCCAGTATTTGCCCTGCTTGCTGGCGCACCGAGTCGCTTCCGCGGCCTTTTCCGCACGCGAGTGCATGGGCAACGGGAAATCCTTGTAAAGAAAAGCAACGCGAGTGCCGAAGTCAGCCTGCAGCTTTTTCACATCGGCTGCGACTTTCTGACAATACGGGCATTCGTAGTCCGCGAATTCAACCAGCGTGACCGTTGGCTTCTCCGGACCCATCATTTGCGCGTTCTGTGTGTCCACGTTGGCACGGGGGGGAGCCAAAGTGATGTACACGGTGGTTTGCACACGCAATGTCTTCAAGTAAGTGGACCGCGCCTTCTGGGTGCGCAACATGCGGATTTGGTCGAGGATCTTTCCGCGGACCGCTTCATACGGCTGGTCGGTCTCCAATCCCTCGTAATAGACTTTCAATTGGTCTTCCGTGGGATCCGTGACCTGTGACTTAATATCGCGGTCGACCAACTGATCAACCGTGAGGTTCTCGCTCTTCGCCTTCTGCTCCAATAGCTTCTTGTCGATCAGATCGTTCAGTGCTTTGGTCTGGGCTTGATAGTACTGATAGTGCGCCGACAAGAGCTTGGCAGACTCTTCCTGCTCGAGGTCGGCCATGGTGACCTTCACCCCGCCGACGCTGGCGACGACTTCGCTGTCACTCTGGCCGACAAGCGTTCCTGCACTCAGCAGCGCCATTGCGGCGCTCAATCCAAATTTTAGAACTCTTCCGGAAACTGACATGAGATCCCCCATCTCAAAGATTTGGCGAAACATGAATTACACAGAACTGGGCGCCCGCAGTCCGGGTGGCGCCCTTTGAGGCCGCCACCCTGACTTCGAGTAAACGCTAAACTATTCCCCGGGTGAGCAACTGCATACGCCTTTACCGCTGCCAATGAGGTGAACTGCGTAGCAATCGTTCTGGAGAACACCAAGCTCACCAGTGCTGAGAGTGGCGTCCTGCGAGTTTGTCTCAGTGACGGTGAAATTGCTGTTCTGGATGTGAGTCGCCCAAGAGCGAACTCCGGCTACTGGTGCGATGGCGGTGGTCGGAAGCGGGCAAGCCCCGGCCGTGGTTCGGGCGGAGACGATGCTGATCGTTCCGGTGTTCAGGGTTACGCCCGTCAATGGATTGGCGGTGAGGGCCTTATTCACCGAAAGGGTGAGCAGGCCGTTGGGAGTGATGAGGCAACTGCAGCACTCGGATAGTTCCTGACTCGGGTCGTAGACGAATATATCGGCGCAAATGTTTCCGCCCGATGTGCCGACATTCGTCAAGCGAACGGTCCCATCCGGAGCGCCAGCGGTGTTGGCGTTCGAGAAGTAATCGACCTTCAGAGTGTCGGCAGGCTCTGACGCCGCCGCATATGCGGCACAAAGAGTCAGAGCTAGACAACACACTACAAGCATTGTGGTTCGACGCATTTGTCCTCCTTGAGATACGCCGCCAGACAGGGGAGGAATGTGCCCGGCTTTGTGGCGCATCGCGTACTCTAGCCTAATCTGCGCCGCCCACAAGTCCCCATGTGCACTAACCCGATGTTACTAATCCCGTGAAGATCCTGGTCCCTTGTTTGTTTCAGAATCGCCGCCAAATCCGACAATCTTTCCGATGATTCCGGAGCGCGTCGAAACATCCATCTTGACCATGACCAGACGGATGAACGCCTTCACTGTATTGGGACTGATTGCCATGCGTTGCGCGATCTCTTTGCTGGTCAAACCCTCGAGCAAAAACTGCACTGTCTCGCGCTCGCGAGCGGTAAGGCCAAAGCGTCCGGAAATATCGGCAATCGTTGCCGCCTGGTTGCTCTTCCTCTCCAGCATCACGATCAGCAATCCGCGGGAAGAAGCCGAGCCATTCTTTTGATTAGCCACTTTCTGATTTCCGGTTAGCCCCAGAGGAAACGTGCGACAGAGATAGGTCCTCTTCGACGACCGGAACTCATTCACAATCCGGAACGGAGAGTGGCGCTCCACCAGATGGGAGCGAATTCGGTTCACCAGCCAGATATCCAGATGTTGGATGTCCTCAGGTTTGTCTGGAAATGTGAGTATTTGAAGGGCCTCGGGATTGGAGGCGATGACTCCTAGCGAGTCATCAACGACAATCAGACCCGGTCGTGCCGCAACGGTAGGCACCCAGTTTTCCCCTTTTCAAGAGACAGCGCTACTCGTACACGCCGCCTCAGACGAATTGACTTGGCGTCACTAGCCCAGAGGGGTCCCCAACTACGGTGTTGCTTAATTTCGACACAGCGAATGGCCAGACGCGTCTGATTGCGCGTTTTTCGTTTTACCGTCCAACTGTTCCCTTAACGGTGCTCAACGCAGATGAAACATTTTCCTGGGGGCAGGAAAAATTAAAGATATTGTCCGCACTTCCACTTGGGGTGAGGAATATGCGGATGTATTCTGCCACAAAAAGTGCACTTGTCAAGCCACAATGTCAACTCACGTGACTCTGCAAGAACTTTTTAAGATGGGCCTACGACACCTGGGCTAGTCCAAATGGGTGATAAGCAGAAGATTACAGGGCAGATCGAAGGCCCACGGGCGCTCATCCTGCGCGGTATTTTCGGGTAGGTCGGAGCGTTCGCACCGGTTTCGGTTTCGCTGCCGCTTCCTGGAATTCGTTCTCGTCTCTCACGTCTACCCGCTTTGCTTCCCGGGTCGCAGTTCGCGATTCTGCAGCGGCCAGCAGCCCGTTCGCGGAGAGCGGCTGCTTCTTCTTATCTCTGTTCCAAGCTCCCACGACCGTTCGCATCTGCGTAACCAAGGTGTGGCCTGCGTCCGTAAGAGATTCGCAGAGTCTCATGAAATGCGATTGTTGTAGGGGCATGGTGTCTAATGCAGCTCTATACTTCGCGATCCACGCCTCATCCGATTGTTCCAAGTGAATCCGATTCGTTTCCATCGCCGTCCCCCACATCGAATCGTCGATGTTTGTCTAAGCCTTATACGCCATCAGCGCAACTAGAGATACACTCCGAAAGAACTACTTCCATGGGTTGGTTCGAAAGTACGGCTGTCGAAGTGGGAGCCACCCGTTCTGAAACTTTTTGATTTGTTTGTTTCAAAGCCAATTGACTTCGTTCATGCCTTGACGAAGAATGTTCGCCTGACAGTGGCCCACCGCAGCTAGAGTGCGCGGCAAATCCAGGCCGAGGAAATTGTGGACGTCCGAATGCCTTCACTCAAATTCCTAAGTTGCCTGGCTCTGCTGACCGCGTCGCAGCTGATGTCACAAGCCGGCGATGAAACCAAGCCATATCTGAAACAGGCTGAACTTTCTGAGACTTCCGGGACGATTCACATCGTCGCCAATAGCCCGCGCCCACTGGTGCAGATTCTCGATGCTCTGCGTGAAAAATATGGGTGGATCGTTTCCTATGAGGACCCACAGTTCATCTCAAAGCTAGATCTAGTAGAAAGCGACGACATGATGAATCACTTACGGAAGACGCACCTTCCGGGCGGCGCACTCTTCAATGTCGACTTTCCCTCCGGCGCCGCGGAGGAAGAGAAGACTCTTGAACTCATCATAGATTTGTACAACAGAAGCAATAACCCAGGGCGATTTGAGTTGCGGAAGAGTGAGCAGCAAAATTTCTCGGTGGTGGGTGTCGAGGCTCGCGATACACGTGGCCAGTTGTCGCACCAACGCGTCCTCATTGATGTGCCGATTACGCTTGCACCCCGGCCGAGAACTGCTTCTGAGACGGTGCGCTTGATTTGTCGACAGATCGCTGCGCAGCGCGGAGTTGCGGTGACGGTCGGAATCTCGCCCCGCAACGTACTCAACCAAACCACCCTAACGGTTGGGGGAACGAAGATGCCGGCCCGCGACCTTCTGCTGCGGACGTTGACTGCAACGCGCCGGACCCTGTACTGGCGGCTTCTTTTTGATCCCAACTCCAAGGGTTATTTTCTCGACATACACCTCAAACCAACATCCTAAGAGTCTCTGGGGCGTAACGTCGCGTCTGTGACACCGTCGGCGGCGGCGTGCACGCACTAATCGCGAGGGGAAAGTACCTTACCTGCCTTGTACGAGCTTTCGTCCGCCTTCCTTTCCACAATCACGGGCAAGCTGCGCACACGGCGGTTCGTGACGCGAAGTGTCCGAAAGAAAGTTGACCAGAGGTTAGGGAATCGGTCTCGATGAAATACCCGTGGCCGGAGTCAATGAGATAAAAAGCCATCGAGAGGGTGCTTGGCGTGCTTCCCACCGTGGGGAAAAAGCTGTTGGTTAACGCGCCAGTAAAACGGCCGGTGCTCGTGGGGGTGACGAAACTCCCCGTGATGGGAGTGTTTGGCTGGGCGGAGAAGCTCAGAGCGGTGTCGACCACACCAGACAGAGTATCCGAAGTTCCCTCAACGCTGATCTGCCCTGTGGCGTCGTTTTCGAGTGAACTGATGCCCTGCGTGAAACTCAATCCGTATTTTCCACTGAACGAGAATGGTGGTGCAGCCTGAGGGTTGGCCAGCCCCGCGCCTAGAGAGCCATGAGTGGCTTCAGCGTCGAGAAGGAGCGGCGGATTTCCATTTCCGGTCAGATAAAAGATCAACTCTGGTCCCAGCCCGTTTGCTCTGAAACTGATTTGAGAATCAACTCGACCCGTGCCGGTGGGATCCAGGGTGTACGTCCCGCTGAATGAATCGCTAATCTCGACGCCCTGTCCCTCGAGGAATTCGTCGCTATATCCATTGTTCAGGTTGCCGCTGGCATCAGCGGAGAATTGTCCCAATAACGCGAGCGAGGTCGGGAGTGCGCTCAGATCTTGACCTAGGACATTGAACACATAGGTCCCGGCAAATGCCTGATTGCTGGTGAATGTTCCCGTGGCTGCGCCTTGACCGATGGCAAGGCCGGAAGTCGAGCCCACACCTGCACCGGAGCCATTATTGTCACTTTCAATCAGAGTAATATGCTGCGCATCGATGACGTACCCCGTGAACTGAATAGGATTGGGAGAAAAGGCAGCAGTCAGATTGAACTTCATCGATCCGAACGAATCTGGACTCGTCACCGAGCCAGATATTGTTGCACCGGGAGACACGATGCCCGCGTCGTCTTGATCAGCCACGCTGCCAGTTCCGGAAATTGTTCCCGGAGAATCAATCTTCAAGACCCCGCCCATCGCCATGGGCTGAGAACCGAGGTCTGTGCCACCCACGGCGAAGGCGTAGCCGCCAGTGGGCACAGCGGTAGCCGTCTGCAAGTCGAGTTCCCCTGAAGATGTTTCGAAGCTCGGTTGAAGGTTGGGATCATCGAGGGTTGCGATGAGAGCCTTCGAACTGGAGAGAAACACGAGACTCAGGTTCTCTACGCCGAGTTGTCCAACGCCTTGGTCCGCGGTGTTGATCGTGAGTGTACCGCGCCCGTCAGGTCCGATGTAGTACGATCCGCCCGTGATCGGATCCGATACGGAGAGCAGCGAATCGCTGTGGGTTTGTTCTCCGGCCGTGATTCCGCCATTCCCATCGAGAACGATCACGCCCGCCAACTGAAAAGGACCGTTGGCATCGATTCCTTTCGTCTCGAATACATACGTGCCTTTGAGGCTGCTGGCAAACCCAGTGACGGTGAGAGGGGCGACAACATTCTTGTTGTGGTCGGCAGTCGCGAAGGCTTCGATCGTGAACGTCTGATTGTTGCCCGAAATAACTGGAGGCGGCGTATACGTTGCTGCTGTGCCGCTCGCCGTATGCAGCGGCAGAAGGGTGCCGCAGTTCACATTACTGGGACATAACAATGACCAGTCCACTCCAGAATTACTTGGATCGTTGCCGACGACTGCGGTAACCGCTGTCGTCGCGACGAGAGAAATTGTTGCGGCTGGCGCCGGTTGAAAAGCGATCGTGACAGGGGTCGAAGCTGGCGCCGGAGGATTCTGGACATTGGCAGTGCTTCCTCCGCATCCCACGAGTATTGCAATCATCGCAGCGGAAAGAAGCAACAGGAGCCATCTTCCAGTTTCCACCACCAACTCCTGAGCATGGATGGTCACTGTCCCGTGCCTCGCAAATGAATGGTCTGAGTTTGCTGAACCGTATAGCCAATCGTGATGGTTCCAAGGTCGAATCCGACGATCTTAGGCTGGAAAGTGATTGTCATCGTGCAAGTGCTTCCCGGAGCAAGGCTCGTACCGCAATTGTCGGTTTCTGTGTAGTCGCCTTTCACAAGATTGCCAGTAAAGTTCACAGTAGCGGCTTTCGGATCTGTTGGATCGTTGAATAAAGTGATGGTCTGCGGAACGCCGGCTTGCCCGCGCGGTTGAATCCCGAAGTCCAGTCCAGCACCGGGAGTCATTCGGAGCGAGCTAGGCAAGTTCGCCGTCAACTCCACCGGGAAACGGCCGCTGTCGATTTCGCAGTTCGAAGCGGTAATGCTGTTGCATTGTTGAGTATTGAGCTCGAGGAAATAGTCCAACCCGGATGCCAACGAGGTGCTGGGTTGCGGAACAAATGTAATCTGGAGCGTGCAAGAGGACTGCGGCAAGAGCAGAGTTCCGGAGCAGTCATCGCCCGATATCTGAAAGTTTGGCTGCTTGCTGGTGAGATCGCTGTCGCAGCTGTAATTGATGGTGGTCGAACCGTTGTTGGTAATTCCAGTATCCACCTGCAGGCCTGCAATCAATCCCGGTGCGGGAGGCCGCGGAAGGGTAAAAACTCCCACGGGAGGATTTGTACAGGGAGCGCTCAGTGCCGGCAAAATCTGAACAGGAGCGCTGCCTTGATTGGTAAACGACAAAAGCTGGGGCGCACTCGCTTCGCCCAGAGCTTCAGATCCGAAATCAAGTTCGGGAGTCGACGGGATCAGAGCGCTGAACCCCACGCCGCTGATGGGCACCGCAAATGCCGTGAGGCTATCCGCGCTAACCGGACTGTTGACGGTTAACGTTGCGGCCAACGGAAATGGACACGCGGATGGCGGCTCGCCTCCTAGCGCAGTGGAGGGCAGCCATGGACAGCTTTGTTGCGGCGAAAATGCGATCGTAATCGAACAACTCTGCTGCGGAGAGAGAGAGAACGAGGACCCGGGAGAACTTGCGCAATTGTCTTGCTCAGTAAAGCTCGGGAGTCCGTTGAAGTCGCTGGGCCCAAACGGGCTGGTAATTCCCGGCTGGGGATTAATCAAAGCAAACGATAACGACAACCCTGATAGAGGAGTCCCCGAAAGGCCGTTGTTGGTAAGTGTGATCGTCTGAGTCGTGGGGGCCACTCCCACCTGTTGGAGTGGGAAACTGAGAGACGACGGAGACAACAATATTGGTTGCGTGCAACTGGTCGCATTTCCCAAACTTAAGCAGACATTCCCTACGTCTCCTGGAACGTTTCCTCCTGGGCAAGCACCCGTGGTCACACCGTATCCGTTCGCGCCTTGCACGACAACTCCGGCAGCAGAGGTCACGACGGCAACCGGGGCGGGCGAGGGGTTGGAAAGGCCCGCCGGAGCACCAATCTGACCAACGTCGAGCCCGTTACTTCCGATGATCTGCAAGATGAGGGAATTACCGCTGATCTGTCCGTTGACGGAAGCACTCGTCAAACACGGATAGCCTTGAAAGGTCAAAGTGCCCGTAACGGTCGCGCCACTCGCTCCTATATTGGCTCCTTGCGTCAGCGCCCCCGATACCACAAAGTCCTGGTCCTTCAGCTTGGGACTTAGAACGCTGTGGAAGTTTCCCTGAACCGTTCCCGTGAGAGCTGGAACTAACGTTGCAGTCCATTGCAGCCCTGTCTGGGCTGTGCCGCAACCTTGGCCGTCGGTCGAGGTGTAGCTGCCCATCATGGTCAAACCATCCGTGCTCAAACCTCCCGTCAGCGTATAGGTCTGGGGACCCGCGACCGCATTCAGAGTTATGGTCTGGCCAATGACGGTTCCTGTGATCGAAGCGGACCCGCTATTACAGATGGTCGGAGAACCGCCTGATTGAGCCGGTAACAAGATGGTGTAGACCGCCGCTCCCGTGACGGTCGCGTTGTTCTGGAGTAGAAATCCGCCCTGCAAACCGCCCTGGAAGGAATTGTCCGGCGGTGCTGCCAAGGTGAATTGCCAATTGCCGGCAAGTTGCCCGGTGCTCAGCGGCTGAGTGGAACCTCGGCCGTTGCACGCCGACAAGACCATCACGCAGGCCAACAGAAAGAACAGCACGCTCGTCCTTGCCACGAAACGGACCGGCGCAGACGGCTCGCGTCTTATAACCCAATTCGCAAAATGGCCAGTCTTGAGTCTTTCCATAATGTCGGAGGCCTCAGAAACTCCACTTCAAACCAAATTGCATGGTTCGCGGACGATGCGCATCAAGCGGCCGCAAAAAAGACGCGCCTGTGACGCAGTCCGCCCCGCTCCCCAGAAAGCCAGCGGAATACGCGGGCCCGGCATAACAACTGACCACGTTGTTTCCGCTGCTGCCCGGATTGTCCGGATCGTAAATTCGGAACTGAGTGTGGTTGAAGATGTTGAAAACTTCGGCCCGGAACTGTAACTCGCTGGATTCCGTAATCTTGATGTGCTTTAGAAGCGCCACGTCGAAGTTCAACCGGCTGGGATTATTTAAAGAATTTCGACCGGCATCGCCGAAGGTCAGTCCGCGTGGCGCGACAAATTGCGCCGGATTAATCAGCAGTGGCCCGAAGCTGCGAAAATTGTCCGTCGTTTTCGGTAAGCCATGGGCCACGTCAGGATAGGAAGCCGCGATACCGAGTCCGCTCGAAACTCCAGCATTGTCAGTCAGCGAAATGCCGGTATTTCCAGCGCTACTGATTACAGTAAATGGCGTGCCCGATTGAAAAAGCGTAACTCCCGAGATTTCCCATCCGCCGAAGATCCGGTCCAATGCATTCGAACAACACTTCCGTGGGCCTGACGCATCAGCTCCATCTTGGTTTAGAGTCTCAACGGCGACATTCCAAAATCCACGCGCAAAATTCGGGATTTGATACAGGTAGCTGAAGGTGAGCAGATGACGTTCATCAAAATTCGAACTTGCCCAGTTCGCGCGCAGATTGTACGAATCCACCAGCACGGGATCACTCCGGTCTGAAGCATTGTCCAAGGAGTGACTGTAGGTATACGAAAGCCCTGCCGTGAGAGGACCGCGCGCCCGCCGCAGCGTGAACTGG
This sequence comes from uncultured Acidobacteriaceae bacterium, assembly GCA_963788555.1. Lineage (GTDB taxonomy): Bacteria > Acidobacteriota > Terriglobia > Terriglobales > Acidobacteriaceae > Sulfotelmatobacter. The sequence continues at coordinate 532,467 of CAWBHM010000016.1, forward strand.
AAAGCGTTGTAACTGGAGTTGGCGACATTTTGCAGGGAAAGAATTTTTCCTAACCCAGGATAAGGTCGCGGTAGTGAGTTGACGTTCGGGACGTTGGGCGAGGTACACGCCGCCTGCAAGTGCACATAGGCAGGACTCTGCGGAGTCACAATCGTACCGCTTTGCAGCAAAAACGGAACCGTGCCATCCCCTGGGTGACCGCCTCCGGCGACAGGAGAGACTGTGCAATCCGCCAGAGTGAGCGGCTCATTTGGCCCAAACGGATTCTCGCTGGCGGGTAACGGCAGCAATTGGTTCAACTGCCGTTCGATGGTCAGGTGTGTCCCCTTGCTCGCGACGTATGCGACGTTCGCGACAACGTCCCGTGGAAGTTCCCGCTGAATTCCAAAACTCCATTGTTGCGCGTAAGGCCAAACTGCTTTTGTCGGGATTCCTGTGACGTCGAGAGGATAGGCCGAGCTGGCCGGCGGAGCCGGATGCAATGGGTTTAGCGTACACGCGGTATTCGCAGGATCAAACGTTGTCCCATAGCCGACGTTGCCAATGCACGGATAGCTGAGCGGCAATGGCTGCGTCATACTGAGAACGAGAGGCGAGCTGGCTTCCAAAGAACCGGTATTGGCTTCGTTGCCGGTGCCGTGCTCGAAGAAGATGCCGTAGCCTCCGCGAATCGAGGTCTTACCATCGCCAATTGGATCCCAGGCGAAACCAACTCGGGGTGCAGGATTGAACAGATGCCCTTTCATGCAACCGGAGGGAGTACCGTTCACGCCGCACTGAACCAGCCCTAGATCGCTCACTACCCCAGGATCCACCTCGAATGTACTTGGGTTGATCGGAACTGGAGCTGAACTGGCGCTCTTGTCAAGGAGCACACCGCTGAAGGGGTCCACCGCGAACCGCGAAGGACTAAACTTCGCTGCCTCCCAGTTCCATGCATTGTGATATTTCTCGCGGTAAGTGCCGAATAGGCTGACCCTGAGACCCAAATTCAACGTCAGCCGGCTCGTTACTCTCCAGTCATCCTGGAAGTAGGGTTCACCAATCTGGTAGCTCTGGTAGTAGCGGCGTTGTGCGGAATCCTGCGTAAAGCTTTGAATGAATCCGGTTGTCACCCCATTCGTGACGGATTGAAGCAGGGAATCGGCGAAGGCATTTCCGGTGCTGCGCACCAGATTGCTGAAGGTCAATAGTCCCTGGAGCTCGCCCGTGGCAGCACCAATCGCATTGTTGGTTTGATTTCGCTGAGCGAGAACGTACTGACCTCCGAACTGCAACGTATGCTTTCCGATGGATTTGCCAACATCATCCCGCAGGGCATAGGTCGGGTTGGTGTGGCTCCAAGGCATGTACGAAGGGTCTTCCGCAAAGCCCCTGCCACCGTATGCGGCGTTCGTGCCCAAGATCGCAACGCCTGGCATCTTTCCGCCGAAACCGTTGTTGAAGAGATAGCCCACCGCGCATTGCGGAATGCCGCTCACCGGATCCAAGCTGAGTTGAGGATTGCATTGGCCGGGCGCCGAAGGGTCGGACACCAAAGGCTGATCGAGCGTGGGATTGCGCTGGAACTGCGCGTTCCCCGGTCCGTTCTGATCCACCAGAGTGATATTTGAGTTGACGTAGCTTACGACTAAATCGTTCAGCAATGTGGGCGAAATCGTGTAGGTCAGGCGTGCGACCAAGCTTGTGCCGGGTCCAACGAAACGGTTCTGTATCGTTGGAAAATTGGCCGCCGCCGGATTCGTACCGTGCAGATAGCTCCACTGTGGCGTCAGAACGCTCGTATCCCAGGCGTCATGGACGTAGCGAAACGATGCTTTGATCTTCTGAGTGACGATCTGATCGACTCGAAACAACTCTTCGCGCCAATAGGTGGACGGAGAAATCGCGGCGTTATAACAATGGTTCGGATCGGTGGGATCTGGATTCGGTACAGAATAGTTGCATCCCGTAGGAGAGTTGGGGAATGGGATCAGGTTCGACTCCAAGATCGCCAAAGCGTTCTTGTCTACTCCCAGAGTCGCTGCCGTCCCCCCTTGCTGTTGTCGTTGCAAATTGTAGATGGGCTGAAAATGCTTCGGACCTCCGATCAACGCCGGGCAGTCTGGATACGTTTGGCGATCGAAGCCGAGAGAATCGGACGTTCCTGCCAGCGGGCAAACATCGCTAAAGTCAAATACCTGAGAGACGAGCCCGTTGGCATTCGGCGCACTCAAATTCTCCTGAATTCCCTGGGCCGTCATCACCAGGCCGCGCTCTTTCAACGAGGGAACGGCTTGGTTGTAGTCCGTGGGCGTTTTCTCAATGCGGAATTCCTCGGAGAAAAAAAAGAAGGTCTTGTCTTTCTTTGCGTTGTAGACCTTTGGGATGAACAGAGGGCCGCCGAGTGTTCCACCGAAATCCTGCCGGCGATACAGCGGCGCGCGACCGGGAGCATCAAAGTAATTGCGGGCGTTAAACGCCTCATTGCGTATGAAATCGTATAAGCCGCCATGGAATTGCGAGGTTCCGGATTTCGTCGTGACTTGCACTGTTCCCGACGCCGTGCGCCCGAACTGAGCGCCATAGTTCGAAGTCATGACCTTAACTTCCTGAATCGCGTCCAGACTCGGATACACCATGAGCGTGCTGGCGGCGCCGTTCAGGCCCGTATTGAGGACGTCGCTACCATCCACCTCAAATGTGTTGTACTCGACGCGGCCGCCATTGACGCTGTATTTGACGCTGCCGACGACGCCGACCTTAGCTTCGTCTTGCCCCGTCTGATTGCTGACGCCGGGGGCGAGTGCGATGAGCTGCGTGAAGTTGCGGCCATTAAGACCGATTGACACTACTTCTTTCTGAGTAATCGTTCCCGAGACACTGGCGCTTTCAGTCTCCACTTTCCCCACGCCGCTGGATTCAACATTCACTTCGGTTTTCGCACCGGCTGGTTCCAACGAAGCGTCCAGCGTCAAATCACCACCAGCCGCAACCGTAATGAAGTCCATCGTCTTCAGAGCGAAGTTCGGCGCGGTGATTGCAAGGTTATAAGTGCCAGCGTCAAGGCCGACGAATGAGTACTCGCCCTTGTCGTCGGTCGTCGTTTCACGCTTGAACCCTGCCGCGTTGCTTAAGGCTACGGTTGCACCGGTCACAACTGCCTGAGTCTGATCTGTGACCGTCCCGTGAAGGGCGGCCTTGTCGGTCGCGGCGTTCTGCTGACCAAACGCGACCCATGGCAATAACAGCACTAGCACGCTGATCCAGCCGGCGCGACCAAGATCGCGAAACGACACAGATGTCACGAATTCCTCTCTGGTCTTGAAAGCTTGCGGAAGGTTTGAGAAGCGAAGGCGGATAGTACCAAGAAGCGAAGCCGCGCAACGTTAATGGAACATGAAAATTTGATGAACAGCGTGTGACTAGAGACACTCTGAAAATCAAGTCCGATAGTTGCGAAGTTTTCACGAACTCTTCATCTGGGTGTAACAGACAAACAGGTATGCTCCCTCTGCAATTCCAAGCAAGTTTGCTGGGGCGGCTTCAACCCGAGTAACCAATCAACTGAATCGCAAAACAGCGTCTGTTACGTGGCACGGCTTTGTGCGTACGGCGAGAGAGATGCGCCGCACGTGAATTGAAAGTGATGCTTGTCCAAACCGAGATCCGACGAGATCCAACTTCTGAAAGGAACACTATGACGCGTATGAAATCAGTCTTCGCGGCGCTGTTGTTTGCCGCAATGCTTATGTCGTCCCAGGCAAACGCACAGACCGTCAAGGTTGTACTAGCGGGCTCTTCCGCCATGTGGCAGTCCATGGCACTGGCCGCTTACAAGAGCGGCAGCTGCGTGTCCGGTGGGACGGCCCCTTGCTTCCACTACACCGCCAAGAACTTCAATCTCACCGACACCAGGCCCACAGTGCTGGGCGGCGCAGCCGCTACCGATCAGGGAAATATATGGATCGTCTGGGACAGCAATGCGACCGCGATCAACGTTTGGGCTTACATCAGAGTAGACTCCGGCGTCGGAGATCGCTGCTACTATGCGCAACCCCATTGCAACGTAAACATCAGCACTTTCCCAGCTCCCGGCAATTTGATCACCTCCACTATCTGGGGTGACAATTCCTCAGACACAACTCCGCCAGCGGCAGTGAGTGCGCTGTTTACCAGTGGGACTCTGTTGGTAAATGCGGCAGCGACAGACATTCGTCCCGAAGATGCGCTGTTCGCCACCTGCCGGGCAAACTCGAAACTCGGCGGAGGCACGGACGGGGTTGCCGGCCTTGGATATGGCGTTAATAGCTCCGGTGTTTGCCCGAAGTTCGGGAACGCACTGGCCAATCTCGTGGGTTCCGACATCCTTAGCGCTTACCCAGCAAGCACCAGCACCGCACATGTCCTGGCATTTGGCCTTACCGGGAAGGATCCCTTCACGGGGACCACAATTCCCATCGCCACCACGCAAGCAGTCGGGGCTGCTCCGATCATCTTTATCACACAGCGCACCGGCGCATTGGCCACAGTCACGAATGCGACCGATGCCGAACTTCAACAGGTCTTCAGCGGAGCGAACTGCAACGCCAGTGAATTCGGCGTAGCCAGTTCGAACATTCAGGTCTACCTTCGCGAGCCACTCTCCGGCACGATGAATACCACGGAATACACTGTCTTCCGTTATCCCAACTTTTCCGGGAAGAGCCAGGAAGCTGGTGTGAATGCTGTGAATCCCTTGTCGAGCCCTTGTGCCTCCGGCGGGTCGCGCTACCGCGCCGTTGGCACCGGTGAAGAAGTGAACTCGGTCCAAAACTCAGTCACCAATCACGGCACCGATGGCATCGGCTACACGTTCTTCAGCTACGGAAACGTCTCCGGTATCGCCAATAGCGCGAGCTATGGCTACCTGACCCTCAATGGAGTTGATGGAATCTTCCATCGCTATGGATCGACCATCGATCCGGGCCAGCCATCCATCGCCGGTGCCTTGCCGTCGGCTGCGAATCTGCCGGCAACGTGCGCGGGAGGTCTGGGCAACTTTCCTTGCGCGGAGAACAAGATCTGGAGCGGCAATCTGTCGTTTCCGAATCTCCGCAATGGGTCTTACCGGGCCTGGTCCACTCTGCGAATCGTGAGCAACGGCACTGCACTGGCCGCTGCTGACTTGCTGGTGACGGGCGCGCAAAGCTATGTGGTCAACACCGTTCCCGACTTTGTTCCCGCATTGAAAGTGTCGTCGACCGATCCGGGACTGGCTCTTTTGCGTTCGCACTACACGCAAGAGGGTATCGCTCCGGTCAACATCGCGACCACGGGCGACAAAGGCGGAGACGCGGGTGGCTGCATTCTGAGCAACACCGGAACCGTGGCGACGTCTGACACAACGACCAAACTTGCTCAGGCGCTTCCTGACACAGGTTGTGTTTCCGTCCCGTAATAGCAACGGCTAGTCCAACTCAAAATGGGCGGGTGCTTGGAACGGCTCGCCCGTTGAATAACAACCAGGAGGGCGAACTTCTGCGACACAGAAGTTCGCTCCTCGTTGAATGAAGAAGAAGCAGCAGAAGCATTAGGCTCCGCCTTTAGTCTCCATGAAAACAACAGCTCTCGAGTTCGCACTGTTATTCATATCGCTGATCTTCTTATCGCAAACTGGTGCCGCGCAATTTGTGCCGGCTTCTCCGCCGATCGCCGATCCCGCAGACACACGCTTCAAAGGCGTCAAGGAGGATTGGACCTCGCCCGCGCTGAAGACCAGTAGTCTTAAGCCGGCTGAACCGCTGGTCGCCTACATCAACGATCATCCGTCTTATACGGTCGAGTTGATTCAAGTGCAGTGGCGATTTGGCGATCCGCTCGACCTCTATGTGATGAAGCCCAAGGGAGTCGAGCGACCTCCTGTCATCCTCTATCTCTACGGATACCCGGCCGGGACCGATCGATTCAAAGATGAAGGGTTTCAAAATGCCGTGACCAAAGACGGTTTTGCTGCCGTGGGCTTCGTATCCGCGCTCACCGGCCATCGCTATCACGATCGTCCCATGCGGGAGTGGTTCATCAGCGAACTGCAGGAGTGCCTGGCAACCTCGGCCCACGATGCGCAAATGGTGTTGAACTATCTAGAAACTCGCGGCGATCTGGACATGACGCGGGTGGGAATGTTTACGCAAGGGTCGGGAGCCAGCATCGGCATCCTCGCCTCGGCGGTCGATCCGCGAATCAAGGTTCTCGACGCTTTGGATCCCTGGGGCGATTGGCCGGTTTGGATGGCCACTTCTCCCTTCGTTCCCGAGGACGAACGCGCGGAGTACATCAAGCCAGAGTTCTTGAAGAAGGCGTCCATCCTGGAGCCAACCGATTGGCTGCCCAAGATTCAGGCGAAGAAATTTCGCCTTCAGGATGCGGTCTTTGAGACCAACACGCCCAGAGCCGCAAAGGAAAAACTTCGATCGTCGGTTCCCGCCGGAGCGACCGTCGTGATCTACAAAACTCCGGAAGAGTTCAACGCGGTTGTGCGCAACAAGACGGACCTGGAATGGATTCAGCAGCAACTTCGGACCTTGCCAGATCTCGATTCTTCCAGCTCCGTTGTTCGATCACAGAGTCCTAAGGAATGAAGTCGCGCCCTTCCCATTTGCATGGGCGTATTCAAGTTTTGTTTTGGAATTCGGAGGCAGACGATGAGACAGCTATTCGCAGGAGCGGCGGCGTTGTCGCTCATATTTCTTTTATTCGCGTTATCGCCGAGTCAGGCGCAAATGGCACCAGTCGCGATCAGGACAGCAGGGCCGTCCTACTACGACCCCTCTCAGGAGATCGTACTCAACGGGACGGTCTCCAGTGTACTTACGAAACCGTGTGCTGAAATGCTCGCAGGTTCCCACCTGCAGCTCGCAACTCTCTCCGGTCCCGTGGATATCAGCTTGGGATTGTTCGGACTACAAGGGAAAGGTGCGCTCTCCGTTGCGGGTGGCCAGCAAGTCGAAGTCACCGGCGTCATGAAGACGTTCAAGGGCAAGCAAGTCCTGCTAGCCCGCTCCGTAAAAACTCAAGGCCACCTATATGCAATTCGGAACGAGCACGGGATACCCGTAACACCTCAGGCGCGCGAGCGTGCCACCCAGAACGCACGCAACCAGGAGACACGATGAGCCGAAATTCTTGGGGCGTGGTGTTCGTGGCGGCCTGCCTGCTGTCGCTGACGAACTGCGCTACGAAACCTGGCATTCTGATTGGCAACACTCCGGTCGAATCGATTCTTGCGACCAGTGGAGCGTCTCAAAGCCATGCGGTGAATGGGATGTTTGGATCGGCCCTGGTGGCGACCGTGACCAGCAACGGAGCCCCAGTTAGCGGCTCGGTGGTGACATTCACCGCTCCGGCAACGGGACCAAGCGCCACGTTCTCTGACACCACCTCCACGACGGCAACCGCAACGACCGACGTGAATGGCGTGGCTACGTCCCCGAGCTTTACGGCCAATGGAATCGCTGGCGCGTATTCGATTATGGCCACTGCTTCAGAAGTGCCGACTCCAGCCAGCTTTAGTCTGACTAACACTACGGGAGCGCCAGCAGCGATCCGAGCCACGAGTGGAACTCCGCAACTTGCCGCGATCAACACCGCATTCGCGGCCCCGCTCGTCGCCACTGTTGTGGACAGCGGCCAGAACCCGGTGAGTGGCGCGCTCGTTACATTTGCCGCGCCCAAAACTGGAGCCAGTGGCACGTTCGCCTACGGAACCGCCACGGAAACGGACACGACCAATGCAGCCGGCGTGGCTACCTCGACTACGTTTAACGCGAACGGTATCTCCGGCGCTGATCTGGTGACCGCCACCGCGGCGGGAGTGTCGACACCCGCCAACTTCAATCTGACAAATACCGCGGGTGCGCCGGCGACGATTACGGTTGCCAGCGGCTCTCCTCAGAACTCGCCGATCAATACGGCGTTCGCGTCACCGCTGGTGGCACTGGTGCACGACAGCAGCTCGAATCCAGTAAGTGGTGTAGTGGTCACATTCACGGCCCCGACAACGGGTCCGACCGGCACATTCGCGAACGGAACTGCGACGGAAATCGATACGACCAACTCCGACGGCTTGGCTACTTCGACGACATTCACCGCCAATGGGCAAACTGGTGGACCCTACACGGTGACCGCTTCAATTGCATCCCTGTCAACGCCGGCCGGTTTTACCCTGACCAACCGCGTTGCTGGCAGCAGCTATGTGTTCTACCTGAGCGGGCAAGAAGCTAGCACCACAAATTATTATGCCCTCGCCGGATCCGTGCAAATCGATCCCAATGGCAACATCATCGGGGGGGAACAGGATTATAACGATGGTGTCGGAGTGATCTCTCTCGAGCCCTCCGGCGACACGATCACCGGAGGAACCCTGTCGGTAAATGCCACCACTGGTCAGGGAATCCTTACCCTGATCACCAACAACACGATTCTTGGCGTGAATGGGGTCGAAACGCTGGGCGTGCAGTTTGTGAACACCAATCACGCCCAAATCATGCAGTTTGACGGAACGGCCACCTCTAGCGGAAGCATGGACTTACAGAATCTCTCAGGTGCGCTGAGCGGAGGGTATGCATTCACCCTTTCCGGGGTGGATAACTCCTATGCTCCGGTTGGGTACGGGGGAGTATTTTCCATTGCTGGCGGCACCACCTTACAGAACGGGACCGTTGACGAAAATGACGATGGAAGTGTAACCACCGCAACGCCTCTTAGCGGAACGCTTTCGACGTACGATTCCTTCGGCCGCGGCACCTTCAGCAGCAGCCTTACGTATTGTTGCGATCTTCAGGGCCAACCCATCCCTATCGTTTTGAACTACTACGTAGTAGGTCAGGAGACAATTAGGATCATCGACGTGGATTCCGCTGATTCAGCAGTGGGTTCAGCGTTCGGACAGGGTGTAAACGCTACCACTTCCGGCAACGCGTCGCTAGGGAATTCCGTCCTCGGAATCACAGGCGACCCCTTCCTGGTAAGCTTCTCCACCGCAGGCTCATTAGTCACGTCCCCCTCTCTCGGCACCTTCACTGGGGTGGCCGATGACAACGAACTCTTCAACTACAACATCCAGTTGCCGGCGGCGCCGATCTCCGGAACGTACTCGATCGCCAGCAACGGATACGGCAGCCTGATGATCGTGCCCGGCAGCCTGGGAGATGTCAGCAGCTTGGGTGTCTATATGACCGACCCCAATCTCAACCTGAACGATCCGAACAACACGACCTCAGGATTGGGGGGCGCTCTGGTCGCCGAAATGGATGGTGCTCTTGCCGGCGGCGCCGGAGTGCTCATTCCGCAGACAGATACCTCCACTGCCAGCTTTACGGGGAACTACGCTTTTGGAGCGCAGGCTTTCTACACAGGTCTCGAGTTCGACTTTGTTGGCCAAGGTTCGGTGACTGGCGGGACGTTGAACGGAACTGGACTGCTCGGCGATCCGTTCATCAGCTTAGGTGCAAGCGCAACTAATTCCGGGGTTACATTTTCGGGAACTCCACTTGCGGACACGGCTAACGTTGGACGCTACACCTTGTTCTCGACGAATCCGACGTCTAATCCCCTAAACGTGAACATCGGTGGGACCACAACGCCGCTCGACGTAGTGATCTACCAGGCGAGTGGCGGACAGTTGTTCTGGCTTGATGAGGACGTTAGCAGCGTATTCCTCGGATTACTACAGCAGCAAGGATCACTCGCCGGCATACCCGGTGCAGGTCAAGGATCCACAGAAACAATCACGGCCACGAGTGGGACTTCACAAAGCGCAGTGGTCAACACCGCGTTCGCCGCACCGCTGGTAGCGACTGTGACGACCAACGGATTGCCGACCAGCGGTGTGACAGTGACTTTCACAGCTCCGGCAACGGGAGCCAGCGGCAGCTTCGCCGGCGGCACGAATACAGTAACGGCCACGACCAACTCGAGCGGTGTTGCCACTTCGCCAGTGTTTACGGCCAATGGAACGACCGGAACCTATACCGTGGCGGCCACCGTGGCCGGAGTGTCGACTGCGGCCAACTTCAGTCTGACAAATACGGTGGGCGCGACGGAAACGATCACGGCCACTAGCGGAACGCCGCAAAGCGCCGTCGTCAACACAGCCTTTGCTGCGCCGCTGGTCGCTACGGTTACGACGAACGGAGTAGGGACGAGCGGTGTGGTTGTAACGTTTACCGCTCCCGGCGACCGGAGCAAGCGGCAGCCTTCGCTGGCGCCACCAATACGACGACAGTCACGACTGATTCCAACGGCGTCGCTACTTCGCCCATATTCACCGCCAATGGAACGACAGGGTCCTATACGGTGACCGCTACTGTGGCGGGAGTGTCGAGCGCGGCCAACTTCAGTCTGACCAACACCGCTGCAGAAACGATCACAGCCACTAGCGGAACACCTCAAAGTGCAGTCGTCAACACAGCATTCGCCGCTCCGCTGGTCGCTACGGTCACGATCGGCGGAGTGGGGACAAGCGGTGTGGTGGTTACGTTTACAGCTCCGGCAACTGGAGCTAGCGGCACCTTCGCCGGGGCCAAGAATACGACAACCGTCACGACTGATTTCAATGGCGTGGCCACCTCGCCAGTATTCACCGCCAACGGAACGACGGGCTCCTATACGGTGACCGCTACTGTGGTAGGCGTGTCGACTGCGGCCAATTTCAGTCTGACGAACACAGCGGGCTCAGGAGAAACGATCACGGCCACGAGCGGAACTCCACAAACCGCGGTGGTTAACACAGCCTTCGCCGCGCCACTGGTCGCCACGGTCACGACTGGCGGATCGGGGACAAGCGGTGTGGTAGTGACGTTCACCGCTCCAGCAACTGGAGCCAGTGGCACGTTCGCCGGAGGCACAAATACAACAACCGTGACCACCGATTCCAACGGTGTCGCCACTTCGCCAGTATTTACCGCAAATGGAACAGTCGGGTTCTATACAGTCACCGCCACCGTGGCTGGAGTGTCGGCTGCGGCTGATTTCAGTCTCACCAACAAAGCATCTTTCAACACCTATGTCTTCTACCTCAGCGGCCAGGAGTCTTTCGGACCGGTCTATTACGCCCTGGTCGGGTCGGTACAAATCGATCCTAGCGGCAATATCGTGGTTGGCGAACAAGACTACAACGATGGCGGCCAGGGGTTCTCATCTCCTGAGCCTTCCGGCGACGCCATCACTGGCGGAGCACTCTCTGTGAGTACCACCACCGGTCAGGGAACTCTGACGCTCATCACCAATAACAGCAGTCTTGGCGTCGGTGGCGTCGAAACCCTCGGCGTCCAGTTTGTGAACAGCAACCACGCGCTGATCATGAACTTTGATGGAGTGAATACTTCCAGCGGAGGCTTAGATTTGCAGACCCTGCCAACCGCACTCAGCGGAGGTTATGCATTTACACTTTCCGGCGTGGACAGCTCCTATCTTCCGGTTGGATTCGGCGGTGTCTTCTCGATCACCGGCGGCACCACCTTGCAAGACGGGTTGGTCGATGAAAATGATTCTGGAAGTGTGACGATAGCAACCCCTCTGAGTGGAACGCTGTCGACATTCGATTCGTTTGGCCGCGGAACCATCAGCAGCACTCTCAATTATTCCGGGACACCCATTGCACTGGACTATTACGTAGTCGGTCCGGAAGCGATCAGGCTCATCGACGTGGATACTAGCGATTCCGCGGTGGGCTCCGCGTTCGGGCAGGGCGTGAATGCCACGACTGCCAGCAACGCTTCGCTGGGAAAATCCGTCTTCGGTCTCGACGGCAGCCCCTACCCGGCCAACTTCGCAGCGGCCGGTATGTTCACTACCAGCAACAACTCATCCACCCTTGCCGACTTCGCGGGAGTGGCTGATGACAGCGAAATGATCAACGGCTTCCAGTTGCCCGCTGCTCCGATCTCCGGCACCTATTCAATTGCCAGCGACGGATACGGCAGCTTCAACATCGTGCCCGGAGATCTGGCAGATGTCAGCGCCCTGGGCATTTATATGACAGATCCGAATCTCAACTTGAACGATCCGAACAACACGACATCAGGATTGGGAGGCGGCCTGGTTTCCGACATGGACAGCGTTCTAGTCGGCGGCGTCGGATTCATGGTTCCTCAAACCGACACGTCCACTGCCAGTTTCACAGGTAAGTACTCCTTCGGAGCGCAGTCCTTCTACACCTTCTTCGAGTTCGACTTTGTCGGACAAGGATCAGTGACCAGCGGAGTCTTGAGCGGCGCCGGACTTGCCAGCGACCCCTTCACCATCTTAGGAGGCGGCGTCACGAATTCCGGCGTCACATTTTCGGGAAAGCCGCTTGCGGACGCGAGTAACGCTGGCCGGTACACATTGTTCTCGACCAACACGAAACCCAATCCACTCAATGTAAAGGTCAATACGACAACAAACCCATTTGATGTCGCCATCTACCAAGCGAGTGGTGGACTGTTGTTGTGGCTTGACGAGGACGTGAGTACCGTATTCTTCGGATTATTGCAGCAACAGGGGTCACTGGCGGGCATACCCGGCGGAAAACCTCTGGCCAAGCAGGAATCGAGGAGCGAACAATAGCCCCATGGCCGAGAGCTAGGCGGAGGACTCTCGCCGCGTTTGGCCCTGGCGAAGAACCTTCACCAGCCTTGTCAAGAATATCTGGGGAGAGGTAGGAATTCTCTAACAGCCATTTCTAGCAAGTGCCGATGAAATCCTACACGTCCGTGATAAGACTCTGTATTTGTTAGGCTTACAAGAGAATCGACTCTTCGGCTACAATTTCTATAGTTTCCCGTATTCGCTACATTTCCGCGTAAAACGGTATCACTGGTATCAAGTAAAAAGTGGAAGTCAAGTGGCCTATATGCTTTTCTGGCGCATCCTAGCGCCTTACTTCTCCTTTCGGCATTGTCCGGATCACAGCAAGGCGCAGCCACGAGTCGTGCGTCGCAGAGGCTGGTTGCACATCTTCTTCACAACCTACTGCACTACCAAGGTGAACGTGGTAGTCCCCGTTATGGGACTGTTGCCGCCGGTTGTCGCATTCACCGTAATGCTGTAATTACCCGTTGGTGTTCCCGGACTCTTGCTAGTGCTACCGCTGCTGTTGCCGCCGCAAGATGTGAACCAGAGCGCGGAAAATCCCAGCACGATTACCAGACCCAGCAGGCGCATACCCCGGAGCGATTGCCGCTGCCTGATCGCAATTACAATCCCCAGCAATCCCGCTAGCAGCGTCGCATAAAACATCCGCATTCCGCGATCGAGAAGTCGACCCGCCGCGGCGGTCGGGGCCACAGTCGTAATCTTGAAGGTGGCGCACGTGGCGTTGGTCGCCCCAATCGAGCAGATCGGAATTGCCCTGTCAGAGCGGTTCTCACATAAAACTCAAACACAAGGAATCTGCGTACCCGCAGTACGTATGGTCATTTGGCGACGGGGACGAACTTGGGTCTAAAATTCTCTCCCGAATCGCAAAACATACTGGCTTGAACCCGGAAGACTTTGACAAGTTGGCGAATACGTGGAACTCGCACGGTCGCCTGATTTCCACTCCCATTTGGTCCATGCGTATATCCCTTTAGTATCAATGATTTGCGTGGCAAGAACCCTTCGCCGCACTCTCCATCTTCGCAAACCTCGCCCTCAGGCATCTCGAATCCCCTCTCTTGCAACTAACAAATTAGTTGACCTTTTTAATTCCGCTACGTCTTAATAGAGGACGTTGCCCGATGTCGAGGAGGAAGGTTTGGCCCGTAGCAAGTCCGCAACCCTGACTGAAGCCGAGTTGCGCATTATGAATGTGCTTTGGGAGCGGGGCTCGGCGACCGTCCATGAGGTGCTGGAGGCGCTGCCCGCCAGGCCGGCTTTGGCCTACAACTCCGTCCTGACCATCATTCGTATTCTGGAAAAGAAGGAGTATGTGAAGCACGTGAAAGATCGGCGTGCTCATGTGTTCCTTCCCCTGGTCGACCGGAAGGACGCCACACGGTTCGAGATTGGACATCTGATCAGCCGCTTCTTCGGCAACTCCCGGGAGCAGCTTGTGCTGAACGTTCTGGAAGAAACCAGCATGGATGCCGAGGAACTGGATCGCCTGCGGCAGTTGCTGGAAAGGAGCAAGTAACGGACGATGACCGCCACCGTCATTTTCAATGCGATCGATCTGAATGCCATCGCCCGGATGTCAGCGGTGCAGATCACGGACTGCCTGGTTGAAGGCACGCTGATCGCGGTTTTCGCGGCGTTGGTCCTGACGGTGGTTCGGCGGCAGAATTCAGGAACACGATTTGCGGTGTGGTTTTCGGCGCTCATGGCGATCGCGGCTCTTCCCTTCTTGAGCGGCGGATTGTGGTCGCACGCGACGGGCAGTCCGGCTGTGACGGCCGGACACCCAGCCATCACGTTGCCAGGCTCGTGGGCACTTTACGTGTTTGTGGCGTGGGCCGCGATTGCAGGGTGGCAACTCGTAGGGGTCGGCCTGGGGCTCTGGCATCTTTACATGTTGCGCAAGAGTTGCGTTGCGGTCGACGCGGCGACTCTGGATGAGCGACTGCAAGAGACGCTTGCTCATTCCCAGACGCACCGGAAGGTATCGCTGTACACGTCCGAGCGGGTAAAAGTTCCTACGGCAGCCGGGCTGGTGAAGCCTGCGATCGTTGTGCCGCGTTGGGTGATCGACGAACTCTCGCCCGAAGATCTGAATCAGATTCTGCTTCACGAACTCGCGCACCTGCGCCGCTGGGACGATTGGACGAACCTGGCACAGAAGATTGTGAAAGCGTTGTTCTTCTTCCATCCCGCAGTGTGGTGGATTGAGAGGCGCGTGTCGCTGGAGCGCGAGATGGCGTGCGACGATGCGGTTCTGGCAGAGACGGCAAGCCCGCGTGCGTACGCAGAGTGTCTGACGCACCTTGCTGAGAGAACCATGATTCAGCGCAGCGTCGCGCTGGCGCAAGCCGCATTGGGGAGAATTCGCCAGACTTCGCTGCGGGTGGCGCAGATTTTGGACGTGAACCGGCCTGTGGGCAGTGGTCGCGCTTGGAAGCCAGTTGCGGCGCTGGTGGCGGCGTTCGCTGTTGTGTGTGTCGTAGGAATTTCACGGGCGCCCCGACTGATTGCGTTCAGCGATCCGGCGAGTGAGATCATCGCCACAAGCACTCCAGATGCCGGCATCGAGCGCATTTCGTACGGTACTCCGCTGCGGAACCTGGCGGCATCGAAGGCGGTGAGTCAGCCGGCGCGTGTAGTTCCTGCAACTTTGAAAATCTCTGAGAACTCTCGGCAGAAGAGTTTCAGACGCGGGGCCGCGGTGCGCACTCCGACGGCTGCACAACATGCGGAGAGTGCGGCTCAGGGGAACATGGTTCATCTGACGAAGGCGAATGCGGCTCCTGTCGCTTTCACTGAAACTTTCTTCGTTGTGGTGCAGAGCAGCGTGCATGGCTCAGTGGAGCAGCCAGTATTTCAAATCCAGATGTGGCGTTTGACCGTGCTGCATCCGGTGATAGATCCCAACAGCAACCGAATTCCTCCCAAACAGACGTAAACCTGAATGCAAGGCAAGGGCGGGTGGATTCTCAACTTGAAAAACTAACGAATTAGTTGTAGACAATCTCGAAAGGACGTAATTCCAAAATGAATGTGAAATCCAGCTCAAAGACATGGATGCGGCGGCTGGCGATGCCTGTTATGGCACTCGCTCTCGTTGCATCGTTCGTAACTTATGAATTCGCGAAACCAAGCGCGGCACGAGCCGCAGATGCGGCGCCGTCGGCCGCACCACTCGATGTCGACAGCGTCAGTTCGCTGCTCGCTCTCGACAAGGCGATGGAGACTTTGGCAGCGCGGGTTACCCCCGCGGTCGTCAACGTCACCGTAACCTCGCGGGCCAAGGAAATGGCAGGCAACAAGATGCCGGAAGACATGCAGCAATTCTTCGGGCAGGGCAGCCCGTTCGGACAGTTCGGGCCGCACATGCAGCAGCGCGGGCCGCAGATCGAGCACGGTATGGGCAGCGGCGTGGTGATCTCGCCTGACGGATACATCGTCACGAACAATCACGTGGTTGACGGAGCCGTGGACATCCGCGTGACCACCAGCAATCGCCGGGTGATGAAGGCGAAGCTGATTGGCACCGATCCGGTGACGGACCTGGCAGTTCTGAAGGTGGACGGCAAGGATCTGGCCAGCGCACCTTGGGGAGACTCGAAGGAAGTCCGGCCGGGGCAGACTGTGCTCGCGTTTGGCAATCCTTACGGATTCCGCTTCACGGTGACGCGAGGAATCGTGAGTGCGGTAAATCGCGCGAATCCTGACCCCTCCGATCGCAGCAAGCCGGGCGAGTTCATCCAGACGGACGCGGCCATCAACCCGGGCAACTCTGGTGGACCGCTGGTCGATGCGCGCGGAGAAGTCGTTGGTATTAACACGTTCCTGGTTTCTCCTTCCGGAACTTTCTCCGGAATGGGATTTGCGATTCCTTCGCAGATCGTCAGGCCGACGGTCGAAACTCTGATTCGCGACGGCAAGGTTAGCCACGGTCACATTGGCATCGGCATTGCGGATGTAACACCCGAGAATGCGAAGTTCTTCGACAACTCCACGACTGGTGGCGTGGTCACGCAGGTTGAACCGGATTCTCCGGGAGCCAAAGCTGGTCTGCAGATCGGTGACGTGATCACCGAGATCGATGGCCAGAAAGTGACCGACGCTGGCGAACTCCAGGTGATGGTCGGACAGAAACAGCCGGGCTCGAAGATCACGCTGAAAGTTTTGCGTGAAGGGAAGAGCATGACGATTCCGGTTACCCTGGAAGCACTCGGCAACCGCACAGCAGACGGCAACGATAAGGCGGGCGACGGCGAAGGCAAGATGCACTGGGGCATCGGCCTCGGGAACCTGACGCCGGAACTGCGCGATCAGTTGCAGGCTCCAAAAGAGCTTCACGGAGCGGTGATCGAGCAGGTCAAGCCCGGCAGCTCGGCGGATAACGCTGGACTGCAGCAGGGGGACGTCATCCTCGAAGTGAATCGCCACAAAGTCCAATCTGCGAGCGACGTGCAGGAAGCCTTAGGGAAAGTACCGAAGGGCGAAGACGCATTGTTGCTGGTGTGGTCGAACGGCGGGAATACCTTCCGAGTACTGCACGCTCCTGAAGGGGCTTAATCCCTAGACGCCGCACTCCTTCCAATCAGCGGACGGAGTGCGGCGTTTTTTCTTTTCTTTGTCGCTCTCTGCGTCAGCGCGAGATCCCGTTCCATGACGTACTATAAAATCTATGTCCCACCTGTTCGATCCCCTGAAGGTTCGCGATCTTACCTTTGCCAACCGGGTTTTTGTTTCGCCGATGTGCGAGTACTCCAGCATAGACGGATATGCCACTGACTGGCACTTCGTGCACCTGGGAAGCCGTGCCGTGGGCGGCGCTAGCCTGGTACTTACGGAAGCCACTGCCGTGCTCCCGGAGGGGCGCATCAGTCCGCAGGATCTGGGCATTTGGAGGGACGATCACATCGAGCCCTTGGGCCGAATCGTTCGCTTCATCCATGCGCAAGGGAGCGTTGCGGGCATGCAGTTGGCGCATGCTGGACGGAAGGCCAGTACCTACAGGCCCTGGGATGGTAATAGTGCGATCCCCGAGAACGAGGGTGGCTGGAAGAAGGTTGTGGCCCCGAGTGCTTTACGCTTCGCCGACAACTATCCCATGCCGCAAGCGCTCTCGGCGGATGGTATTCAGGAAGTGGTAAGAGCATTTGTAGCGGCGGCGCGGCGGGCTTGCGAAGCCGGCTTTCGCGTCATCGAGATTCATGCGGCGCATGGATATCTGATTCACGAGTTTCTGTCGCCCCTCAGCAATAATCGATCGGACGCTTACGGCGGGTCGTTTGAGAATCGCACCCGAATCTTGCGAGACGTTGTTACCGCGGTGCGCCGCGTGTGGCCGGAACGAGCTCCGCTATTTGTACGTATTTCGGCTACCGATTGGGTCGAAGGCGGCTGGGACATTCAGCAGTCCGTCGAACTGTCGCGCCAACTGAAAGGCCTTGGTGCCGACTTGATCGATTGTTCTTCCGGCGGCAATGTGCCATACGCAAAGATTCCTGTGGGCCCGGCGTATCAAACGCCATTCGCTGAACAGATTCGGCGGGAGGCAGGCATTTTGACCGGCGCGGTCGGAATGATTACATCGGCTGCCCAAGCCGAGGAGATCGTCGCTGGAGGACGGGCGGATGCAGTCTTCCTCGCTCGCGAACTCTTGCGAGATCCTTACTGGCCGCTGCGTGCGGCCCGTGAGTTGGGGCAGCCTATGTCGTGGCCGGTGCAGTATCTGAGGGCTGCTCCCGAGGGCGCAGGGCGCCGCGCGCCAGTGAACCTCACCAATCTCGGATCGTGCCTGGAACAACACGATTCATAAATGAGCGAAAGAAGAGACGCGTTGTATGTTTCGTGCATCCAAACGCTCTACGATTCGTGATTCGGGAGGCTGAATTGAAAAAACTTCGATTCATACTGATGGCATGTTCCCTGTTTTTCGCGCTCATAGCGGCCAACGCGCAGAATCCGCCGGAGGCGAGCCTGGCGGAGAATCCCGTCTATCAGAAGAATTGCGCGAAGTGCCACGGAAAGACTGCCGAGGGACGCACGTTTGGCGGGCCGTCGCTGGTCTCGGATAAGACCAGGACAGCCTCGGCGGACGAGCTACGCGACATCATCACCAACGGCAAGCATCACATGCCGAAGTACGCTGGAAAGCTCACTCCGGAAGAGATCACCGCATTGGTCGACCAAATTAAAGCGTCCAGCAAGAAGTAATAAGAACGGGAACTATCATGGCTGCCAGGCAAGCGCACACAGATCATGGTTCTCGTTTGATTGCGACGACAGCCTGCGCGGTCGTTCTTCCAACGATTTATTTTGGGGCTGGCATTTCTTCCACTTTGACGTTTGAAAAGACCGCTGTTTCCAGCGTGGTCGCAACATGCGAGCAGACGCCGAGCCCAACATACACGGGATCCTGCATTCCTACATATTCGACCGGACCAACCATCTTCAATTCCTCATTCGGCTTTCCGGCATACATTGTGAAGCGGCTGCCCTTCTTCTCGATCTTCAAGCGCACCGGGCCGTCGACCTGCGTGAAGACCTGATAAGTCTGCTCGTTAGCTGCGCCGCGAAATTGCAGTGATGTGAGCCCATTGCCGTGCGACACCGCATCTCCATAGGCCGATCCCGGGTCCAGGCTCTGCCGGATCATGAGCACCGCCTTACGATGTTCCGTGGTGCTGGTGCCGACCCATTGCACGTCGGCGGTAAGGGTGATGTCACCGGACGCCTTCTTCCAAACGAAGTAGAACGCGTCGGCGGTGCCCCAGATATTGGCGCCGCCACCGGTGATGAGGTACTCACCCTTCGCGGCATCGTAGTGGGCGGTGCTGCCCGGCGTTGTCTGGCCGACGCCGCCTTGATTCGTGAAAAGGCCAAGGTCATTCGTCTGCGCCGAGGAAACGGCGGTGCAAACGAGCAGCACGATGACGAGAGCGACCGGAACCCACTGCCTCCGGGTCAATGTTTTACCGTTCCTTGAAGATTGTTCTTGTGAAGGGACTGTCTTGATATCCGAAGTATCTGCAACGTCGAATGGAACTCTCACGATTCCGACTCCCTGCTGGCGCGAAACACAAATAAAATGGCGCCGTTTTGCGCCCCTGATTCTAAATCAACGAGCGCAAAGCTGTGACCTATCCGGCCAGTGGAGTGGGTGTTACTGGGCAGCCGCCTCGCTGTGACTCGGGGGAGGCGCTTCTTCCTTGCGGTGAAAGTCGAGGCCGAAGTGCGGTTCTTCGCGGGTGCCGGTGATCTTGAAGGGGATTTCGGCGCCGGCTCCGTGCTTATGAAAGAAAGGGTCGACCGGCTTCAGCAGAATGGACTTCCAACCGGTAGTCATCTGCGACAGCTTCGCATCCAGTCGCAGCAATCCGTGGAAATCGAAAGTGTTGCCGTCGAGGGTATACTCTCCGGTCATGTCAGCGTGAGTTCCAGGGATCTGAAAATGCAAGAAGGAAAATGCCAGGGTTCCCTGGCGCAGCGTGAAAGTGCCCTGCAGGTCTGACGACACTTTGGCTTCGTCTTTGAGATCGTGCTTGCCAAGACTATGCATGCTCAGCGAGTCGATTCGGTTCTGAAGCTTTTCGTTGGAGAAAACGGCTTGCGGGATACGAAAGCTGCCGGCCAGCTGGAGACGATTCGCGACGTCGGCGTGGCCGGGGGGTAGACTGAGTTTGGTCCGCATGGCTACTGGGCCGGACATGATTGGTGGGTCCGTTTTGACGCCGAGTTTTAACAGGTCCTCAATCGTAGCGTGTCCGAGGACGACGTTCAGTTCAATGTCGTGGCCTCGAGGGTTCTGCGTGCGCACAATCTTGCCGCGAGCAGTAAACGAAGAGTGCAACACCCGGGCCTGTACCGGGTCGAGATAAGTGTCACCGTCCGTGCCGTCCACGATCGCATGAAAGTCGGTGTGCAATGGAACGCGGTGTCCACTCACATCGATCTGAAAGTCAGGCGTATCGGTTTGGCCTTCGACCTCGATGCGGCCTAAGGTTCCCGCATATTTTCCCGTCGACGACAGAATTCCTCCGATTCCGGCGATCGTGCCGAGATCCGCATGCGTGAAAGAATAATCTCCGGCGACCGCGGAATCACGCGGACTCGCTTCATTCAATGGCCCAAACTCGCCGGTGGACTGGATATCACCCACAGGTTTGGGATTGGTGAGGGTGGCGTCGAAGCGCAGGGGCTGGCCGGGACCAATGTCTTCCATGCGCAAATCGCCGATGTCAAACTCCAGCGGCGCTTTGCCGGGCTTGGCGGTATTAATGATCAGCTTGGTGTCCGCGCACACGAAATGGTCAACGACAATGCTCATCTTCCCACCGCGGCGGCGCAGGTTCGACATCTGCTGGCGGTCATTTTTCGGAGGAATGTTCATTGAAAGTCCGCTTAGATAGATAGTGTCGACGTGCATCGGTTCGCGGAACAAGTTGCGCAAGGCGGTCTGGAAGCGGAATTCTCCGATTTCAAGCAGGGGCTGGACTCCGGCTTCCCACGGGTTCGGATCGGTGGCTCCATAAATCTTGAGCCCCTTGCCGTCTACGTGGACGCCATTGGCTATCCAAACGTGAAGTTCGGCGAGTTCGACCCGGCTTTTGAAGCGTGCGGATAAGGTTTCAATGACACGGGCACGCAGAATGGGTTGGGCGCGAACGATTACGATGCGGACGCCCACAGCCATCAAAGCGAGAAGGACGACAAGGATTCCGATAATCCAGCGCCATTTGTGAGAGCGCCTTCGGCGTGGCATCGACACGAGATGGCCACTGCGAGTTTCGCGAGGTGGTGGAGAGGATGGGGCAGCGGAGGCCAAGGTTCCATAATCAGACCTACGAGAGGCAAAATGGAATCAGGTCTTTCCCGCAGGACGGACTAGCCGGTCATCTGTGTACTGGACGCGGTTGCCTGCGGAGCCGCGCCGTGACGATGCTCCCGGCAGAACTGGCTTTCAGGCTAAACGATGTGCAATGTGGACATTGGCGGTGATCCAATCAGCCTTGGGGCACCCGCACCAGATTGGCCACGCTCCAAACCGCGTAAGCAGCCAACATTCCCACGACGCATGCCATCACCAATTGGCGGTAACTCGTTTCGAGCAAGTCAGCCAGCACTCCCGATACGAAGATGAAAGAGAATGGAACGGCGGCCAGCAGAAATCCCGCGCCATCAACGTGCGGATGCGCCATCCCCAATAGCAGGAACAGAACTGCGACTAGCAGAGGAGCAGTATTGCCGAAGTAGCGCGTTCGCGGCCACGCTGCGTAAGTGACCAGTGCGACTGGAAGCCACAGAGCGGCCGCAGGAGACGCACGCCAGATCTGCGCTGCGATCGCCTTGTAGACGCCGAGCACGGTAAATCCGCGCCAAGTCGCTCCCCAGAACTCTGCGCGCCGTATGCTCTCCGCAAACTCATGGGGATGAAAGAAGTACACGGCGAATAGCAGGACAAGGGCCACCACGCACGCCGCAATCCAGATGACGAAGCCCGCTTGCCGCCTGCACGGGGGCGACGTAGAGAAGAAAGCCCAGCGCCATCGGAACCACAACGATGAGCGAAAACTGCGAGCCGATCGCGATGGCGAGCGATATGCCCAGCAGCACGATGCGCCGCCAGTTCCACAGGACAACTTCGCGCGGAGCATAGAGAGTATGTGCGACCGCGATCGCAGTAAAGATTGTCCCAAAGGCACCCCAGGCGGCAACGATCTCCGGTTCCGTATGCCACGCCGCGCTCGCCTGAATGAGCGAGGGCGAGAAACAATAGAACGTGAGCGCAACGAATCCTCCGGTATTTCCGCAGAGACGTCGCGCAACGTACCACAACGACGCTCCGAGAAATACTCCGCAGGCGAGAAAGGGAAGGCGCGGAAGCCATCGCCAGTAGGCAGCGGAATCAGTACCCAAGTCCCGCGGCCACGCCAACAGCGGCGCGGCCGAAGCGATGGAGAGCAGCGGTGACTGCTCGAGTGTCGAAGCCGACATCAGCGTTGCGAAGTGGATCTTGCGCCCCGACACCACCGTCCAGAAAGGGAGCACCGGCGATTCCGCGCCCGTGCCACTGTTTCCATCCCTCTCCGATGCGGATCGCCTCCGGCCCGTCAGGATCGTGAGCTGTGTGCAGCTCGGCGTGCACCAGCCACAGAGCTTGTGCCAGAAAGGCGAGCAGCATGAGTCCGGCAAGGAACTGTGGACGTCCGAAACGTTCGCGCGTGAAATATGGACGCATAAGGTCGAGCCGAGTGTTTTACCATGTTCCAGGCAGTTTGCGGGGAAAGTTCTGCGATGCGTGACCTTGAGGTCAATACGGAGAGCGGTCCGACCGCGAGTCCCACCTCTGCGGGAGTTCCTGAGTTTGCGGTTGTGCTCCAGCCATCGTACGTGCGGACGGTGTTCTTGGGTCCGCAAGGCCTCCGCGCTGGCTGGGGACTGGCTTTCTATTTGGTCGCATTTCTGCCCCTGCAGAGGCTCGCCGTGGACTTGGCATGGCGGCGGAATCTCGGCGACAGCGGTTTGTGGTCGACGATGCTGGAGGAGTTTGGCTGCCTGGTCGCTGCTTTGCTTCCAGCGTTTGTTCTGGGGCGAATCGAGCGTCGCGAATGGAAGGCGTATGGCTTGCCGGCACAGAAAGCGTTCGGAAGCCTCTTCTGGATCGGCAGCGTGTGGGGATTTGCCGGAATTAGCCTGCTGATGTTCGTGCTCTACGGAGCGCACTCGTTTGCGTTCGGTCACGTCATGCTGCACGGCATTCGGCTGGCGAGGTTCGGGGCCTTCTGGGGACTGATGTTTCTGCTGGTCGGGCTGTTCGAGGAGTTTCTGCTGCGGGGATACACGCAGTTCACGCTCGCGCGCGGGATCGGCTTCTGGCCCGCAGCATTGGTTTTGTCGTGCGCTTTTGGCCTGATCCACTTGCGGAATGGCGGCGAGCAATGGAGAGGCTTGCTGGCCGCGGCACTGATTGGATTCTTCTTCTGCCTGACGTTGCGTCGCACCGGCAGTCTTTGGTTTGCCGTGGGCTTTCACGCGGCTTGGGATTGGGGCGAAACGTTCTTTTACTCCGTGCCCGACAGCGGAATGGTCGCGCCCGGCCATCTGTTGAGTTCTTCGCTGCGAGGCGCTGACTGGCTCAGTGGAGGCTCGGTCGGACCAGAGGGCAGTGTACTGTGCTTTTTTGTGATCGCCGCGGTTTGGATCGCCTTTGACCGTACCTATCCGCTGCCTACGACCGCAAGTTCCTCGTCGCTGCGCTCTTCGGAATGAATGGACTGCGGGGTTTCCGGTTTGGGAGTTCGTTAAACCAAAAGTTCCGCAGGACAAACTCTCATCTCACCGCACGCCCTATACTGACTGCATGACCTCAGAAGCCGACCTGCTCACGCCGTTGCGTCGCTACTGGGGATACAGTTCGTTCCGGCCGTTGCAGGAGCGGATCGTCCAGCAGCCTGCTGGCGGGACACGACACCTGCGTCGTGATGCCGACGGGAGGTGGTAAGTCTCTCTGCTACCAGTTGCCCGCGGTGGTTTCCGGACGGACGACGGTGGTGATTTCTCCGCTGATTGCTCTCATGCAGGATCAAGCGGCCCAACTCGCGCAGATGGGGATTCCGGCCGCCGTTCTCAACAGTTCCGTAAGCAATGAGGAACAGAGCCGCGTGATGCGGCAGGCACGGGAGGGCGCTTTTCGTTTGCTTTACCTGTCGCCCGAGCGTTTGCAGCGTGCCGACACATTGAGTTGGCTGCAGCACGTGCCCATTTCATTCTTCGCGATTGATGAGGCGCATTGCATTTCCGAGTGGGGGCACGAATTTCGTCCGGAGTACCGGCAGTTGAGCAGTCTTCGCGGAAAGTTTCCAGATCGTCCCATTGCGGCGTTTACGGCAAGCGCGACGCGGCATGTGCGGCACGACATTCTGGCGCAGCTTCAATTGCGGAATCCCGACAAGTATATTGCGAGTTTCCATCGTCCGAATTTGCGCTATCTGGTGCGCCAGTGCGACAGCGGAGACCATACAGCGCTTCTGGTGAGCTGCGTTGCGGAATTACAACGACGGCAACGTGATTGTCTACTCGCCGACCATCGCCAAGGTAGAAGAGACAGTGGACTTTCTGGAGGACCAGGGCATCGCGGCGGTGGGCTATCACGCGAAGATGGATTCCGGCGACCGGCGGCGCAATCAGGAGCGCTGGATGTCAGACGAAGTGCGAGTACTGGTGGGTACGATCGCATTCGGGCTGGGGATCAACAAGGCAACGGTGCGGGCCGTGATTCATATGGCGCTGCCGAAATCGATTGAGCAGTACTACCAGGAGGCAGGGAGGGCGGGACGCGACGGAAATCCCGCGGACTGCATTCTACTTTGGCGAAAACAGGACGCGGGCTTACTGGGATATTTTGCCAATCAGATTCTGGATTCGGCCGAGCGGGAGCGGGCTTGGGAGCGATATCGCATTATCCGGGCCTTTGTGGAATCTGGGAAATGCCGGCACCGAAGGATCTGCACACATTTCGGCGAGACGCCGAAGTGGGAATCCTGCGAGGGCTGCGACATTTGCGTTCCGGTTCCGGCGTGGATGACACGGACGTTTCTGCCGGATGCGAGGAAGCGGCGGAAGTCCGGCCAGGCGCCCGCCATGCCGGTGGCGCCGGTCAGCGTTGATCAGGAGTCCGGGCGGCGCATTGCACCGGCGCCCGCGAATGCGGAGGAAGGCGAATTGCGCGAGTATCTCCGCGAGTGGCGGCGGGCCGAGTCGAAGGAGCGCGGCGTGGCGACTTTTATGGTGATGCACGACTCCACGCTGGAAGAGATCTGCCGCCGGAGACCGAAGTCCTTGAGCGAGTTGCGGCAGATCACCGGGATTGGAGAACGCAAGGCGGAAACGTACGGGCGGATATTGCTGGACGCACTCGCCCGTTTTCGGGACGGGGCGCGGGCAACAGCGGAGGCCGAGAAGAAGACGGCTCCCGCGGTGGAGACATTGCAGTTGCTGGCGGAAGGTAAGACCTTCGAAGAGATCGCGCAGATTCGCGGGCGGCAGATCGGGACGGTGGTCAATGCAGTCGCCGGATTGGTCGAGAAAGGCGAATTGGAATTCAGGGCTGAGTGGATCGATCGCAATCGCCTGGCTGTCATTGAAGCTGCGTGCGCACGTCTGGGACTCGCGCAACTGGAACGGTTGCGAACGCTAAAAGAGGCCCTGCCTCCGGAAATCACATACGAAGAGATCCGATTGGTGGTTGCGCGTTGGCGATGCGAAGAGCGAAAAAAGAAATCTGTTTCTGCTTAAACGACCCGTTCCGCCCAGCTTTCCAGTGGTTGAACAAAACGCGCTAATCGAGGTAGTTAAAAGGCGCGCCGGACGGGCGGTTTGGCTTGCGCGAGGGTGTACAATCTGTTTGGTCCTATTCCCATCACAGTTCATTTGCTAGATAAGTAGATCGCCAAGTCTTGGCATCGCTCGTGACGACCCCGCGCGGTGAGCATTTCCGCTCTCCGAGGAGGGAGCCGTCATTGAAAATTCTGCTCTATAACCCCGACAATGGGGTCACTCGCAATTTCATGCCGCATCTCTGGATGTTTCTTCTCCAGTCGCTTACTCCGCCGGGACATGAGGTGCTGCTGATCGACGGCAACGCCAAGCCCATGGACGAAGCTCAGATTGCGCAGTATGTCCGCGAACAGAAGATCGATCTGGTCGGCATCGGCGCGATGACGCGGATGATCGCCAAGGCCTATCGAATTGCCGACGCGATTCGGGCGACAGGTGTCAAGGTCGTGATGGGCGGACCTCACGTGACCGAGTTGGCAGACGAAGCTCTCGGCCGCGATGGCGGGCCGCGCCACGCGGATGCCGTGGCCCTGGGCGAAGCCGATGAAACCTGGCCACAAATCGTGAACGATGCGATGCGGGGAGAACTTAAGGAGATTTACACGCCAGTCGATGAGACGGGCAAAGAACGCAAGCCCTCGCTGAAACAGTATCCCGTCATTCCGTGGGAGTCGATCGATCTGGAGCAATTCAACCTCGTGCCCAAAGCAGCGTTCCCGCTGCTCAAGAAAATCGGAGAAGGCTGGGGGACGTTTCGAATCATCCCTGTTGAATCGGGACGAGGCTGTCCTTATGGCTGCGAGTTCTGCACCGTGACAGGATTTTTTGGCGATTCGATTCGCTTCCGCACCAACGAGAGCGTCGTGAACGAGCTGCTACTGCTGAAGGCGCGCGCGCGTAAAGAAAAAGGGCAAATGGCCGTGTTCTTCATCGACGACAATTTCGCCATCAACGTGAAGCGTACCAAGTCCCTGCTTCGCGACATTATTGCCGCAGGCGCGCAAGTGCATTGGGTGGCGCAGATCAGCGCCAACTTGTTGCGCGATGAGGAACTGGTCGACTTGATTGCGGCTTCGGGCGGCAAGTGGGTGTTCATTGGCATGGAGTCAATCGATCCCGCGAACCTGAAAGACGTGAACAAAGGATTCAACAAGCCCGGTGAGTATGCGGAAGTGTTGGAGCGGCTGGCGAAGCGCAATGTCTACGCGATTACGTCCTTTATTTTCGGAATGGACAACGACACAACTGGCGTGGCTGAGCGAACATTGGCGCAGGTGCGGACGTGGCCACCGGGACTGCCAATCTTTGGGCTGCTGACGCCGCTGCCGGCTACGCCGCTCTACAAGCGTCTGGAAGCCAGCGGACGTTTGACTCGCGTGAAACATTGGCAGGAGTTCATTCCTTTTGCCATGGCGCACACTCCACTCAAGATGAGCATCGAAGAGGCACATGCGGAAGTGAAATACGGATGGGCGCAGGCCTACAGCCCAGAGGCATTGGCGCAAGCTGTCGATGCCTTGGATGATCAGCCCCTCGGGTATCGGATCAATATCTTTCTGGCGCGGCTGTGCTTCCGTGGAATCTACTTCCCCATGCTGGGAAAGCTGGCGTGGGTAAAAGTGGTGACGGAGAACCGGCACACGATCTTCAAACTGGTAAAGGAAGCCGTGTTCGGGCGCAGAGCGCGGCGGCCGAAAGATCCTGAGAAAGAGATTTCGTTTGAAGAAGCGGTCGCGCCCGAACCACACGTGAGCGCTTAGGATTCCCTATCTCTGTCGAAAGCAAGAAGGGCCATCAACCTCAGATGGCCCTTCTTGTTTTCGGAAGCGGATGCGACACTGCCTACTTTCGCGTCGTGCCGACGACCTGATTAGCGGCGTCGCTGCCGGAACGAACGCAGTCCGGGACGCCGATGCCCCGGTAGGCGTTACCAGCCAATCCCAAGCCGGGCAACTGCTGGCGCAGTCGCTCGATGCGATCAAGGCGGTCGAGATGTCCCACCCCGTATTGCGCCATGGCGGATTTCCATTTATAGACGCGGGCAAAGATCGGCTCGGCGCGCAGGCCAAGGATCTGCTGCAGTTCGTTGCGCACGATTCCGACGATTTGGTCATCGGCGAGCGGCCATACATCTTCGGCATTTCTTCCGGCGAAAAAGCAACGCAACAGGGCGCGGTCTTCTGGAGCGCGATGTGGGAACTTGTTGTGGACGAACGTTGCCGCCAGCAGTTTTTTCCCTTCGCTGCGAGGCACGAGGAATCCAAAGCCAGGTGGAAGGGACTGGCGCACGCCGCGACCATATCCGAGGCCAACTGTAATCGATGAACTGTACTGAATAGCGGCAAATTCGGCCGCGAGCTCAGGACTCACCATCCGAACCACTTGGGCCGCCGCGGGCGCTGGAAGGGCAATGATGACCGAGTCGAACTGGTCGGATTTCATTCCTGCCGAGACCACCCAGCTTCCGGCTTCGCGTTGAATCGCCTGCACGGGAGCGTTGGTGAGGAGCGCTGTGGCCGTAAGCCGAGAAACGACTGTCTCGGCCAGGTGCTGCATGCCGTTCTTGAGTGAGGTGAAAAGTGGAGGCGCGGGCTTGCGCGGTCCCGCCGACATCTTTTTGCGCGCGGCGAGCATGGCGCGTCCGAGGCTGCCATGAGTGCGCTCCATCTCGGCAAACCGTGGAAGCACGGCGCGGACGCTGAGGCTGGCAGCTTCCCCGCCGTATACGCCGGAAAGCAACGGGTCGGCGAGACGGTCGACCATCTCCGCGCCATAGTGACGTTCGACGAAGGCTGCGACGGACTCGTCGTGATCGACGGCGCGCGGCGGGTGGAAAAGCTCCTGCGCCATGCGCAGTTTCGTTTTCAATGAAAACAGAGCGGACAGTCCGGTCGGCAGGATCTTTGTCGGGACCATGAACATCAGGCCGTCGGGCATCACAACGAGGCGGCCGTTCGTCAGGATGTAGGTCTTGCGGTCGCTGTCGTTGGAGCCGATCAGTTGGTCGCCGAGGTCTAGCGCACGGCACAGATCGGCAGCCCACGGTTTTTCGGTGATGAAGGAATCGGGGCCCGCTTCCACTACACATCCGTCAATGGATTCGGTGCGCAGAACGCCACCGAGGCGCGGGGAGGATTCGTAGAGAACGTATTCGACATCCGCTCCGGAGCGCCGGTGTTCTTCCAGAGCGAAGGCAGCCGCCAAGCCGGAAATGCCTCCGCCGACGATGGCGATGCGAGTCATGGAGTGGGGCTTCCGGCCTTCGACCCTCGCCTTCGGGATGCCGGCGCGGAATACTCTTGTACGAAACGTGCCAGGTTTTTCACGTTGTCCACTGGCGTTTCGGGAAGGATGCCGTGGCCGAGATTGAAGATGTGGCCGGGGCGTCCCGCGGCGCGTCGAAGGATGTCTTCCGCGCGCGATTTCAGTTCTTTCCAGTCGGCGAACAGCAGAACTGGATCAAGATTTCCCTGCACAGCGCATTGCTGATTGAGTCGGGCCCAGCCTTCATCGAGCGGGATGCGCCAATCGAGTCCGACGACATCGGCCCCGGTCTCTTTCATCGCGGGAAGCAGCGTGGCGCTGTCGGTGCCGAAGTAGATGATCGGCACGCCCGTTTTCTGCAGCTGCTTCACCATGCCCGTAACGTGCGGCAGCACGTAACGGCGATAGTCTTCCACGCTGAGGCATCCGACCCAGCTGTCGAAAATCTGAATCACGTCGGCTCCGGCGCGCACCTGGTCGGCGGAGTAGGCGGCGGTCACCGCGACCAGCTTCGTCATCAGCGCGTCCCAGTCGGCGGGGCAGTTGTACATCATCTTCTTCGCATGGACGTAGTTACGCGAGCCGCCGCCTTCGATCATGTAGCTGGCGAGGGTGAAGGGTGCGCCACAGAAGCCGATCACGGGCAATCGGTTGCCGAAATGCTTGGCGACCAGCGCGACCGCTTCGGAGACGTAGCCCAGTTCGGCGGCACGGTCTGTGCGCAGGTTTGCGATGTCTTCCTTGCTGCGGACCGGCTTCTCGATGACTGGACCTTCTCCGGCGGAAAAGTGGAAGGGCAAGCCCATGACTTCCAGGGGCAGCAAAAGATCGGCGAAGATGATGGCCGCGTCGACGCCAAGGAACTCGGCGGCGGTGATCGTCACCTCGGCTGCTAGAGTGGGCTTCTTGCAGATCTCGAGAAGCGAGTGCTGCTTGCGGACCGCGCGGTATTCCGGCATGTAGCGTCCAGCCTGGCGCATGAACCAGACAGGTGTGCGGTCAACGGGTTGAGATTTGCAGGCGCGGACGAAGGTGGAATCAGGGGCAGACATGAATTCATGAATGTAGCATTTTTTCGGGGGGAGCGCTGTGATCGAGATGCAAGACGGGCTCACCACAGAGGACACAGGGGACACGGAGAAAAACCATAAGACTATAGAATTAGTCTATGGGCAATTGGGCATTCGGTTCGCTGGTCATTGCGGGGCTGGCGGTTTGCTTGGGCGGAGCGGCCTTTCAAAAATCGACGACACCGACACCTTCCTTCTATAAAGACGTCGTTCCGATCCTGCAGAATCACTGCCAGAGTTGCCACCGGCCGAGAGAGGTTGCGCCCATGCCGCTGGTGACGTATGAGCAGACGCGTCCCTGGGCGACGGCGATTGCGCATGCGGTGGAGATGAAGATGATGCCGCCCTGGTTTGCGGATCCGCGGTATGGGCATTTTGCCAACGATTCTTCGCTGAACCCGCAGCAGATTACAACTCTTGTGGCCTGGGCTGAGGGTGGGGCGCCTGCTGGCGATCCGCACGAAGCGCCTCCTCCGCGCACATGGGCCGAGGGATGGAATATTCCGCAGCCTGATCTGGTGGTGAAGATGCCGAAGGCAGTGTCGATTCCGGCGCGTGGTGAGGTTGAGTACACATACGAGATCGTGCCCACCCATTTTGCGGAAGACCGGTGGGTGCAGATGTCGGAGTTCCGGCCGGGGAGCCCCGCTCATGTGCATCACGCGGTGGTCTATATCCGTCCGCCGGATTCTCAGTGGCTACGGCATGCGCCCGTCGGTGAGCCTTTTACCGCATCTACGTTGAACGATCCGCTGGAAAGGCGGGAGGCGCATGAGACCACCAGCGATCTGCTGCTGGTATATGCGCCGGGCAGTTCTCCGGACGAATGGCCGGATGGTATGGCGAAGTTTGTGCCGGCGGGATCGGACCTCGTGTTTCAGATGCACTACACGACGAACGGAGTCTGCGGACCAGGATCAGACGAGCATCGGACTGGTGTTTGCGAAGGCACCGCCGAAGCAGAGAGTCATCACCCTGCAGTTGAACAATCATGCATTGATCATCCCTCCAGGGGCGGATGACTTTCGGGTGGAAGTGCAGGGCACGCTGCCCAACGATGCGACGCTGCTGAGCCTGTTTCCCCACATGCATCTGCGCGGGAAGAGGTTCGAATACGACATTGTGCACGACGATGGCAGCACGGAAGTGTTGCTGCGCGTGAATTATCACTTTCACTGGCAGTTGAGTTACAGGCTGGCCGAGCCACGGCTGCTCAAGGCGGGGACTCGGCTACGGGCTATTGCCTGGTATGACAATTCCAAAAACAATCCGCACAATCCTGATCCGGAAAAGACCGTGACCTGGGGAGATCAGACTTCGGACGAGATGATGGTGGGATTTTTCGATGTCGCGGTCCCCGCCGCCATGGATAAGTGGAAATTCTTTGTGCGGCACGGAAACGAAACTTCCGGACTTCCGAAGTAGTTATCAGCTGATCGCGCTCTTTTCCAGAACCTCCCCGCTATGTCTGCGAAACTGCCGGCTACAACGCTTACTAAAGTGCATCGAATAGTGGTTGGTACTGCCTTAGAACGTTCCCGCTGCGATATAAAGAATTGATCTCATCAATTCAGCCCCACCTAGAGGTTTCATGGAAGCTGCGCCAGTCGCTGCCGTGTTGGCTTTTGATTTCCTTTTATTGCTGGTGGTCCTGTTTGGAGCAAGGACGAAAGGCAGCCGCGCACAGTCCGCACTCATCGCAGCGCTGTTCTTCTGCTCTGGATTTCCGGCGCTGATCTATCAGATTGTCTGGCAACGCGTGCTGTTTTCCATTTACGGCGTGAACGTTCAATCTGTGGCCGTGGTGGTCAGTGCGTTCATGCTCGGGCTTGGAATTGGCAGCCTGGTCGGTGGGCGCGTTTCAGAAATGTTTCCCGACCGCGGGATCTCGATTTTTGGTATTTGTGAGCTGGCAGTCGCCGGGTTTGGACTGATCTCGTTGCGACTGTTTCACTGGGCCTCGGGATTCACGGCCGGAACAAGTCTTGGCTACATCATCCTCTTCAGCTTTCTGCTGCTGATTGTGCCGACCATGCTCATGGGAGCGACTTTGCCTCTGCTCGTGGAGCAGTTGGTACGAAGTTCGCGAAGTGTCGGATATTCGGTTGCGACTCTTTACTTCGTCAACACGCTTGGTTCGGCAGTGGCGTGTTATGTCTGCGCTCAGGTTCTGCTTCGAAACTTCGGGCAGGCGGGGTCGGTAACGCTGGCGGCGTGCTTGAACACCGCGGTGGGCGCTACGGCATTTCTGTACGGCAGGAGCCAGCGACACGACCCGGAGCAGGCCTCCGTTGAGAACCAGGGGATCACTGAAGCAGGCTCCAAGCCGGCTCTGGGCCTTCGAACGGCCGCGGTGATCGCTGGGATTGCAGGGTTCCTAGCTCTCGGTTTCGAGATCGCGTGGTTTCGTATTTTCGCACTGGCGACCTTCGATCGAGCTCCCGCATTCGCGCTCCTCCTCTCTACCTATCTCGCAGGCATTGCGGCAGGCTCCTTTTTGAGCGAGGTGGTTTGCCGCAAAAGGGGAATCCATCCTCTAACGCTGTGCGGTGGCGCGATGCTGCTCGCTGGGGCAATTTCTGTTTACTTGCCTCCGCTGATGGCCGACCTCTCGTGGCACAACATTCCGGTGCTGATGAGCGCCCCGGCCTTCTTTCTCACTGCAGGGCTCTTGGGCTCGGTGCTGCCTCTGCTCTGCCAGGCCTCAGTTTCGGTGAACAAAGCCGCGGGCCGCAGCGTCAGTCTGATCTATCTCTCCAACATTATTGGGTCCACACTGGGCAGCCTCGTGATTGGTTTCGTCTTGATGGACCATTTCGGGACTCAGGCTATCTCGATTCAACTCGCTGCGGCGACAGTGTTCACGGGATTGGTCGTGATACTGTTCCGCAACGGACATTTGGAAGCTCCGCCGAAAGAGGCATGGGCGCTGGCGCTACTCGCGACTATGGCCATTTCTCTTGCTGCTCCGGCGTACGGCAATCTCTACGGGAAGATGATTTTCGGGCCGAGAGCCGCCGAAGTTGGCTACATGAAGCATGTCGTCGAAAACCGCAACGGAATCATTGCGGTCACGGACGACGATGCGGTGTTTGGAGGGGGCGTTTATGACGGCCATTTCAATATTGACCCGGGCAACGATAAAAACTTTGTCATCCGGGCCTACGTTCTAAGTTTGTTTCATCCTCACCCGAAGCGCACTTTTATGCTGGGCTTGGCGTCTGGTTCGTGGGCGCAGGTGGTGGCCAACAATCCCGACGTTGAGAGCCTGGACATCGTAGAAATCAATCCAGGTTATCTTCGCTTGATCGCCCAATATCCTGAAGTGCGGTCTCTGCTTAGCAATCCGAAGGTTCACATCTACATTGACGATGGGCGTCGGTGGCTGGTGGCGCACCCTGAAATGAAGTATGACGTCATGGTGGCGAATACTTCCTACCACTGGCGCGACCATAGTTCGCAGGTGCTCTCGACGGAGTTTTTGCAGATTGTGAAGCAACACCTGCTGCCGGGTGGGATCTATTACTACAATGCTACAGAATCGCCCGAAGTATTCGTTACAGCACTTCACGAGTACAACTACGGTCTGCGGGTCATAACATTCGTCATGGTGAGCGATTCGCCTCTTGTTATGGACAAACGGCACTGGTTCTCGGTGCTACACGAGTATGAGATCGACGGGAAAAAGATTTTCGATGCGAGCAATCCCCGGGGACAGCTTGTGCTCGCTGCCTACAATGCGTTCGCCGACACCGTCAACGAGCCTCCGAGGGTGCTAGGCCTGGAATCGGGCGACGCCCTTGCCAAACGGTTAGGGGCTCGACGCCTGATCACAGATGACGATATGGGTGCGGAATGGACGCCAGGTCCAAAACCTGCGTGGCGGTAGTCTCCTCGGATTCAATTTTGGTTCCACGAATCCCGCGTCGCTGGCTCACGAGCCCCGACCATTGCTAGACTCTTAATATTCCAACTGAGGCCAAGAATTGATGAATGTAAGACCAGCGGTCGTTCTGGTGGGAGTCGCTTTCTGCGTGGCATTCGGATTCATCACAACGTCCGCGAAATCGCGCGCAAATACCGTGGGACAGCACGACACAGCGCAGCCGGCCATCACCGCCCCCGGCTCCAAGAAAGCCGAGGAGCAGTTTAAGAACATCCAGGTGCTCAAAGGCATTCCCGCAGACCAACTCATCCCGAGCATGATGTTCATCACAGCATCACTCGGCGTGCAATGCGACTTCTGCCATGTCTCGAACGCATTTGAGAAGGACGATAAGAAACCCAAGCAGACCGCCCGCAAGATGATGGCGATGATGTTCGCCATCAATAAGGACAACTTCGAAGGAAATCGCGCCGTGACGTGCAATTCGTGTCACCGCGGCAGCGCGAAGCCTCAGGCAATCCCGGCGGTCATGACCGAGGAGCCCACAGAACCGGCCGTCGGGCCAAAGCTCACCGAGGCGAAGGAAAATGGACCGACGGCAGAACAACTGCTGGACAAGTATGTGCAGGCGGCCGGCGGAGCGGCCGCGATTGACAAGGTGACCACCCGCGTCATGAGGGGCACCATCGATTTTGGCGGAAGATCGATGCCGATCGATATCTATTCGAAGGATCCGGACCAACGCATATCGTTCACGCACATGGCGGATGGAGACAGCGTGACGGCGTTCAACGGTCGCGAAGGATGGCTGGGTACGCCGGGGCGTCCGATCCACGAGATGCAGGGTAGCGAATTGGACGCGGCGTCGCTCGATGCGGATATGCATCTGGCGACGCACTTGAAGCCGATGTTCAGCAAGATGCAAGTGCGCGGAACAGAGAAGATCGGCAATCACGACTCCTACGTTGTGGTTGGCCAACGCGAGAATAAGCCGCCGCTCGAACTCTATTTCGACCAACAAACCGGACTGCTCTTGCGCCTCGTGCGCTTCGGAGACACCGCTCTCGGCTTACTCCCGACCCAAATTGACTACCAGGACTACAAGGATACCGACGGAGTTAAGATTCCGTATCGCTGGACGCTGGCGCGGCCGAGCGGACGGTTCACCATCCAGGTCACAGAGGTGAGGCAGAACGTTCCGGTGGACGACGCCAAGTTTGTAAAACCTGCGGAGCAGCAGAAAGCCCCGGCAAAATAGGATCGGACGCCGTCGCCGTAGTGGCTGGAACTGATGGGAGCAGACTACGCGGAGGTGGCTGTTTCGTCGCGCTGGGAAACGGCCTTCGTAACCATCGGGTCCGCCTCAATGGTCACCTCGACTTCGGCTCCCTCTTTAAGCTTAACCGTGTGTCCGTTGGCGTCCGTCAGAGTGTTCGGAACGCGAATCTCGCGGTACAGATGGTCGGCGCCCTCAACGGTAATTTGCGCTTTCTCGGGTTCGCCGGAACTGGGATGGGGATGAATTACTTTCTCAACTTTTCCTGGAAGCGTAGCACTTGCTTTTGATGGTTCGCTGGACACGATGGATGCCCTCACTCGACTCTGACACACGCCTGCAGACACATTTCCCGCATCGGAAGGCTTTGAAACACATTGTCTCCATGATTTCACGTACGGGATATCGGGCAAACACTGTAGAGAAAGAGCTTTTCCGCCGGGGTGTGCCTTTTCAGAGCCCTTTCAGGTTGATCGGGTACCCTAGGTAGCGATGCACGTTCCCGCACGACCGCTGAAAGACCCCTTTCCAAGCCGCACCCTGATATTGATCCTGTTCGCCATCTTCGGGGTCTTGGGGTCTTCTTCTTCCCTTCGAGCGCAGGGGCCCGAGTCTGGAATCAAGACTGGTCCTGTGGAGGATGATGGCGCTGTGGCGCAATCCATCAGAGGAAACGTGCTCGATCCTTCTGGAGCCGCAATCGCCGCTGCACAGGTTACGCTACTCGGAAGCGGAGCCGAAGTCGTAGCGCGGACCGTGACAGACAGCGTCGGCGCTTTTCACTTCGATACCATAGCACCCGGAAAATATACTCTGGAGCTTCACGCCGACGGCTTTCGCGATGTCCGGATCGCCTCCACCGTCTCCAGCAGGAAACTCTCACCTTTGCGCGTCGTTATGCAGATTGCCGTGGATACCGAGAACGTCACGGTGGCGACAGGAATCAATGTTCCACTGGTGAGCACGGAGACTTCAGAGAATCAAAACGCGAATGCTATCGATCGCAATGCCTTGGATCGCGTCCCGGTATTCGATCAGGACTATATCACCACGATGTCGCGATTCCTTGACGACAATGCCACGGGCACGAACGGCGTGACCCTGGTCGTCAACGGGATTGAGGCCAACGGCCCCGGCGTTACGCCTTCCGCTGTGCAGGAAGTGAAGATCAATAACAATCCATACTCGGCACGTTTTACGCGGCCCGGGCGAGCCCGCTTGGAGATCGTCACGAAGGGTGGAACGCAGCAGTACCACGGATCGCTCAATTTCATGTTTCGCGACTCGGTCTTCGACGCGAGCAACGCTTTCGCGGTCGTGAAGCCTCCCGAGAGCCGGCAATATTATGAGGGCTCGGTGACCGGCCCCATTGGTCACAGCAAGCGCACCAGTTTCCTGTTGGCGCTCGACGAGGACTTGCTCGACCAGCAGGACATCATCGACACGAATGCGATTGCCGCCGCGGAATCCCTTGGCTTCGGTCCGATCGCCCAGACGGTCCCCAATCCGACGCATCATTTCTTCGGGTCGGGCCGAATCTTCCATGATCTGGCCAATGGAGACCAGTTCTGGATCGGGTATTCCTACGAGCATCGTTCCGCACAGAATGTAGGCGCAGGGGGTACTACGCTTCCAAGCGCCGCAACGGATACACGATTCCTGGAACATGAGATCAATGTCAGCTATTTGCACCAGTTCTCGCCGCACTGGTTGAATCAGACAAGATTTCTGGTGGGACATTTCGATTCGCCGGTGGTGAGCGTTGTTCCGGACGCGCAGATCGCAGTTTCGGGACTATTCACGGCGGGTGGCGCACAGGCCGACTCCCGGCGCACGGAGTATCACTTCGACGGCACCGACTTCGCCACCTACGCGAACGGCAAGCATCAACTCAGCTTCGGGATTGACATTCCCGATCTCAGCCGGCGGGGACTGGATGATTTCACCAACCGCCAGGGCACGTACACATTCGCCAGTCAGGCTGACTACACTAATGCGACGCCTGCCACCTACCTGTTACAGACCGGCAACGGACACGTGACGTTTCTGGAGACAGTATTGGGCGTGTTCGTGGAAGACAACATCCGTCTCAGCCCGCGCTTTTCGCTTTATGCAGGAGTGCGTTATTACTGGCAGAACTATTTCTTCGACGATCCCAACAACTTCGCGCCGCGCGTAAGCTTCGCCTATGCTCCCAGCGCGAAGGGTAAAACGGTGATTCGTGGCGGCGCCGGCGTTTTTTACGATCGCACGGGACCGAGTCCCATCGGCGATCTGTTGCATTTCAACGGCGTAAACCTGTTGCGGTTCATTGTGGAGACGCCGCACTATCCGGCGCTCCCCAGCGAAATTGCAGGCACGCCGACCAGCCTGGTTGTGCTCGACCCTCGAACGCATATTCCATTCACCTTGCAGTACAGCATCGGGGTAGAGCGGCAGGTGACCGCCAAGAGCACGTTCAGCGCGGTCTATATTGGCACTCGCGGCGTCGGCTCGTTCCGCTCGATCGATTCCAATGCGCCCGTTCTGGTGGGTGGAAATTACGTGCGGCCGAACCCCTCTTTGGGTCAAGTCCGCGAGATGCAATCCGAGGGATATCTGAAGGGCAACGCGATGGAGTTGACGTTTCGGGGCAAGCCCTTCAAATATTTTTCCGGTCAGATTCAGTACACGCTCAGCCGCACGAATAACAACACGAGCGGCATTACGTTTTTTCCGGCGAATAGCTACAACGCCGCAGCCGACTGGGGACGCGCCGACAACGACCGCCTGAACAAGTTCGACCTGCTGGCATCGACGGAGCCTTCAAAGTACTTTACGCTCGGGGTTGCGCTTTCCCTTTATTCGGGCAAGCCGGTCAATATCACGACCGGAGGCGACAATAATCAGGATGGAATCCTGAACGATCGTCCCGAGGGAGTCGCTCGCAACACGATGGCCGGACCCGGACTGATTGGCCTCGACCTCAATCTATCCCATGATTTCGCCCTATCGAAAGCTGACAAGGCGCGGGTACTTTCCGTAGCCTTGAATTCGTTCAACGTCCTGAATCACCCCAACTACGTGACTTTCATCGGAACGCAATCTTCGCCGCTGTTTGGCCAGCCCGTCGCGGCCCAGCCTCCGCGACGCATGCAGCTGGATGTCCAATTCAAGTTCTAACTCGATTTGAATAACAAAACCTGATCGGCACGATAAATAGTTTCGATTTCCGGGAAACTGTCGCGTACGGGTACAGTGAGGCAGACTTGAGAATCAAGCCGGATTGAATGGAATCCCATTTCCGGAGGAGGAAGGCGAATAGAACGAAGTTCAAGGACTGGATCGATCCCAACGCAGAGAACAGAGCTATGATTGGGGAGGCGTCAGCGTAGGCAGGGAGTGAGTGGAGCGTGCCGGCGCGTCGACGGCGTGAAGAACGCAGAACAGGACTTGACGACATCATGACGAAGATCGAGGCGGTCATTCAAAACTCCAAGCTGGAAGCGGTGAAAACGGCGTTGCAGGAAATTGGCGTGGAAGGCATGACCGTGCTCGAGGTGCGCGGGCATGGACGCCAGAAGGGACACACCGAGGTCTACCGGGGCCGGGAATACAGCGTGGATTTGATTCCGAAGACGAAGCTCGAGATGGTTTTGGCGGACACAATGGTTGAGAAGGCGGTGCAAGCCATTCTGGCGGCAGCGCGCACGGGCAAGATCGGCGATGGGAAAGTCTTCCTGTCGCGAGTGGATGAGGCGATTCGGATTCGGAACGACGAACGGGGCGAGGGAGCTCTGTAAGAGCTGTAAGCAGGGTTCCGTGGAACGAATAACAGGTTTTACCGGGACGCAACCGGAAAGCATCGGACAGGCAGCAGTTGCAGTGGCCTTACCCCAGTGGCAAACGTCACGGGGTGAATTACTTTCATGATGGCAGCGTCCTCCTTGATCAGCGAACTACGGGGTTCCCTCAGCGACCAGTCCGCGCGCATTCAGCGAGAGTTTGAGGCCTCCGGCGACGGACGCACTGCCGTGGCGCAACGCACACGGCTGGTGGAAGACATTCTGGCAAAACTCTGGCGCGACATCGTGTCGCCCGATACCTCCAAGCCCGCCAATTTCGCGTTGATCGCCACGGGAGGATTCGGCCGGGGATGGCTGTTTCCTTATTCCGATATCGATCTGCTCTTTCTTTTCGGGGATCGTAACGCGGAGCAGGCTTACAAAGAGCCGGTGCGCCGCCTTTCGCAGGAATTGTGGGATCTCCGCCTGAAGGTTAGCCCCGCATCCCGGCTGCTGAGTGAGTGCGACCGCTACGATCCCAACAATACTGAGTTCACGATTTCGCTGCTCGACTGCCGGTATCTCGCGGGCGATCCCGATCTGTTCCGGCGGCTTTACTCCAAGATAATCCCCAAGCTGGTTGTGCGAGAGTCCAAGGCCCTGCTGCAGGGGTTGGCTGAGGTAACGCGCGAGCGGCACGGGAAGTATGGGATGACGCTCTATCACCTGGAACCGAATCTGAAAGAGGCTCCGGGAGGGCTGCGCGATTGCAACGTGGCCTCCTGGCTTGCTCTGATTTCAGCAATGGACAAGCTTCACGACTGGCCGGATGCGAGCTCACTGCGGGCGCCAGTACGCAAGCAACTGGATGCAGCGCTGGACTTCCTGATGTCGGCGCGATGCTTTCTGCACTTCCGCCATGGTCGCGATGACAACACGCTGAGCTGGGAGGCACAGGACGAAGCGGCGGCGCGCAAAGTCGGAGCAACGATTGTCGGAGCGACGTCGGAGACGTCGGACTCTCCAGAACTCTCTGCGGCCGACTGGATGCGGATTTATTTCAAGCATGCCCGCGCCGTGCAGCGCACCGTCATGCAGTTACTGGAGGAAATTCCTGAGGCGTGGTCGGCTCTGTACCGCCAAGTCCAGAGTTGGCGATCCCGGCTGACGACGCCGGACTTTTCCGTGGTCGACGGGCTCATTTTCCTACAACAGCCTTCGGCGCTTCAGGATTCTGAGGTATTGCTGCGTTTATTTCACTTCATGGCGCACCACGGGCTGAAGTTAAGCGCAACCACCGAATACCGCATCGAGCAGGCGCTGCCGGCGCTCGCCTCAATGCCGCCCCGAGGCGCGGAGCTGTGGCTCTACTTGCAGGAGACCTTGCTGCAACCGTATGCCGCGGACGCGTTGCGTGCCATGCATTCCCTGCGATTGTTGACGTTGTTGCTGCCCGAACTTAAAGTGATCGACTCGCTCGTGGTGCGGGATTTCTATCATCGGTTCACGGTCGATGAGCATTCGTTCCTGGCGATTGAAAGCTTGCACCGCCTGAAGACCTCCCAGTCGGAGTGGGATAAGCGCTACGCCGGTCTGCTTGGCGAACTGGAAAATCCTGAATTCCTCTACCTGGCTCTATTGCTCCACGACACAGGCAAGGGTGTGCCGGGCGGAGATCACGTAGCGGCCAGTCTGGAGATTGCGGACCGGGCGATGGACCGCCTCGACGTCGATCCCAAGGAACGCGCAGAAGTGCTGTTTCTGATCAACAGCCATCTGGAGATGTCGTCGGCGCTGCGACGCGACATTTTCAATCCTGAAACAGTCGCGGCTTTTGCAGACAAGATGGGAACACCCGAGCGCCTGAAGATGCTCTGCCTGATGACCTTTGCCGACATCAAGGCGGTGAATCCTGAAGCGCTGACGCCGTGGAAGGCGGAGAACGTTTGGCAGCTCTACATGGGTGCCGAGAACTATCTGAATCGCAGCGCGGACCAGCGCGTGCGCGCGGATGTCAACGATGAAAAGCTGGCGCGGCTGCGATCGCTGGCGCCGGTCACGAGCAGCAAGTTCAAAGAGTTTCTGGAGGGATTTCCGCAGAGGTATTTGCTGGTCCATGCCGCGGAAGAAGTGATGCGTCACATGGGAATGGCGGAGGAACTGGGCACGAATCCCGTGCAGGTCGATCTGAAGCGCGGGCGCCACTGGTATGAGCTGACGCTGGTCACGAGAGATCGTCCGTTTCTGTTCGCCAAGCTGGCGGGCGTGCTGGCGGCCTGGGGCATGAACATTGTGAAGGCCAATGCGTTCTCGAACGAGGTCGGAACGGTCGTCGACACACTTTACTTCACGGACCGGTTCCGGACGCTGGAGCTGAATCTTTCGGAGTGGGAACGGTTCAAGCGCAGCGTGACCGACGTGCTTTTGGGTGAGGCCGATCTGCAGAAAATGCTGCGCGACCGGCAGCGTTCAGAGAAGGGCACGATCGCGAAAGTCAAAGTAGAGACGAAGATTGACTTTGACGATTCGTCTTCGTCGACGAGCACGCTCTTGCAGGTGATCACGCAAGACCGTCCGCGGCTGCTGCACCGGATCGCGTCATGCCTGTCCGATCAGAAGTGCAATATCGAGATCGCGCTGATCGATACCGAGGGGCAGATGGCGATTGATACGTTTTATCTGACGACCGGTCGGGAAGAAGCTGCAGGGGGAGCACTGCCGGCGGGTGGAGAAGGCGCTGGTGGAGGAGTTGCGGGCGGAGTGAGACTGCGCCGCCAGCGGCTTCGTGGCTACCCATTCACCAGCGCCATCATGTGCTCGGGATACCTTCCTCCCGCCGCGGCCTCCGCGGGAAACACTTCATCGATTCTCTGCAAATCTTCCTTCGTCAACTTCACCGCAAGCGCGCCAACATTCTCCTCCAGATACTTCCGCCGCTTGGTCCCCGGGATCGGCACCATGTCGTCCCCCTGCGCCAGCACCCACGCCAGAGCGAGTTGGGAAGGCTTGCACCCTTTCTCGCGGGCAATCTCCTCCACCCGCCGCACCAGGTCCAGATTCTTCTGAAAGTTCTCCCCCTGAAAGCGCGGCGAGTTCCGCCGATAGTCATCGGCCGGCAGATCTTCAAACTTCTTGAACTGACCAGTCAAAAACCCGCGCCCCAGCGGACTATACGCCACGAATCCAATCCCCAGTTCGCGACAGGTAGCCAGAATTCCGTTCTCCGGATCGCGCGTCCACAAAGAATATTCCGTCTGCAGCGCCGTAATCGGATGCACCTTCACCGCCCGCCGCAGCGTGGGCGTCGAAGCTTCTGAAAGCCCGAGATACCGCACCTTCCCCTCCTTCACCAGCTGCGCCATCGCACCCACAGTCTCCTCGATCGGCGTATTCGGATCGACCCGGTGCTGGTAGTACAGATCAATGGTCTCCACTCCGAGCCGCCGCAAGCTGGCTT
Organism: uncultured Acidobacteriaceae bacterium; assembly: GCA_963788555.1. Lineage (GTDB taxonomy): Bacteria > Acidobacteriota > Terriglobia > Terriglobales > Acidobacteriaceae > Sulfotelmatobacter. The sequence goes on from CAWBHM010000016.1 coordinate 575,110, forward strand.
CGCACGACTTGCGAACATAGTCCGCCTTCCCACTCACGCCGCGCACATTCGGATTCGATGGATCGCGCACGATGCCAAACTTCGTGGCCAGCACGATCTTGTCCCGCTTGCCCTTGATCGCCCGTCCCACAAGCTCTTCGTTCTTGTACGGCCCGTAAACATCCGCCGTATCCAAAAAGTTGATCCCGAGTTCGAGCGCGCGATGAATTGTGGCGATCGATTCGTTGTCATCGAATCCGCTGTAAAACTCCGACATGCCCATGCACCCTAACCCAAGTGCCGAGACTTTCAGACCGCTGCGACCAAGCTCACGAAATTGCATAATGGCTCCTTGCAGATAGTTACCAGTTCTCCCGCTACCTAACAGATGCACGAACCCACTATTCGGCGACAGGAATTCGTGAGTCTTTTCGAGTGGCGGCACCATCTTTAGGTGGGTATGAGATCTCCCTCCTCAGCTGAATCGGTGAGTCAGGTGCCTGTATGGTTCGAACGCAAGTTTGAGTTCTCATTCCCCATTGAACTGTGTCCCAATCTGCTCGCGCGTCTTCGCGGAACTCCGGCCCGGCTGGAAGAGACGCTTCGGGGACGCTCCCACGAAGCGCTGATCCGGGAGCCTCGAGAGAAGTGGTCGGCCCAGGAACATGCCGGCCACGTGCTGGACCTGGAACCGCTGTGGCTGGCGCGAGTGAATGACTACGTGGCAGCCAGCACCGTACTCACCGTAGCCGACTTGACGAATCGAAAGACCGACGAAGCAAACCACAATGCGCGTCCGATAGAAGTGATCCTCACCGAGTTTCGAAACGCACGAAGGGACCTGCTGCAGCGAGTCGACGAACTCGATGCATCGTTACTTGCGCGAGCCATTCCTCATCCGCGTCTGAAGACTCCCATGCGCCTGGCGGACCATCTGTATTTCGTGGCCGAACATGACGACCACCACCTGGCGCGAATCTGGGAACTGCTGACGGAGGCCCGTTAAGGCCTGGATTTACGTGGTGCGCGCGCCCCGCCCGTAAGCTAGCGAGACACGTGGATGCCAGGTTTCATGCTGGCCACAACCTCGCCAATTTGCACGGCTGCGACTCCCGCATCGTTCAGGGCCTTTGTCAGCAACGGCCCGTCAGGCGTGGAGATCAGCAACCCTCCAGCAGTCTGCGGGTCAAACAACAATGCTCGCACGTCTTCGGGAATGCCGTCGTCGTAGTCGACCATGCACTCCGCGAACTCACGGTTATTCTTGAGGCCGCCAGGTATGTGTCCGGCGCGAACGCATTCCAGTGCGCCCTCCAGCAGCGGGATACTGCCCGCAGAAATGCGTATCGATACATCCGAAGCCAGCACCATTTCTCGCGCGTGGCCGATCAAACCGAAGCCCGTCACGTCGGTCATCGCACTCACTCGAAAGTCGCCACTGATGATAACCTCCGCAGCTAGCTTATTCAGCGTGGTCATCGACCGCACGGCCGCATCAATCCAGCGAGGCTCGGCCTTGCCCTTCTTGATCGCCGTAGAGATCACTCCCGTGCCGATCGCCTTGGTGAACAGCAGTGAGTCCTCGGGCTTGGCGCCGGCATTCGCCAGCACCTTCTTCGGATGCACCGTGCCCGTGACGGAATACCCAAACTTGGTCTCTTCATCGCGGATGCTGTGGCCGCCAATCACGGTGCATCCGGCCTCGATCATCTTCGACAGGCCCCCGGCGAGAATGCGCTCCAGGATCGCGAGATCGGCTTTCTCGGGAAAGCATACGAGAGCGAGCGAGGTGAGCGGCCTTCCGCCCATGGCGTACACATCGCTCAAGGAATTGGTCGCCGCGATCTGTCCGAAAGTGTATGGGTCGTCGACGATCGGCGTGAAGAAGTCCACCGTCTGCACCAGAGCCTGATCGGGCGCGATCAGATACACGCCGGCGTCGTCGGCATGATCGAAGCCGACCAGAACGTTCGGGTCGTGTTGCCGGGCTAATTTCCCAAGCACCGTGTCCAGCGCCGCCGGACTCAGCTTGGACGCTCAACCCGCGGCTTTGACTGACTCCGTCAGCCGAAACGGCTTGCTCTCTGACATGGATTCATTGTACCGAGTCGCCGGTTTGGAATCGGGCGGAAGGCTCTGTACCACGGAGACACGGAGAAACGACCCTGCGCTACTTCACCGCCACATCCGTCACTCGAATCTCGGGATACTCGTGGTTCCACTGCGCCGAGATGCTGTCGAACGTCAGCCGGAAGGGTTGAGCCTGACTGGGAGCGAGCGGGGAAACGCTAACGTCGACCGGTTCGAGATAGGCTCCATTGGTCCGGACCACCTGCAGCGGCACCTCTTCCCGCTGGGCCATCTGTCCCATGGAGTCTTTGAAGACGACCTCGACCACAACGTGAATCACCGTCTTATCGCCAGTGTTGGTGATGGTGCCGTCGATATAGCTGACCGTGTGGCCAACAAAATTCTCGGCCGCACTCATCTTGAAATCGGAAAGCTTCAAGCTAGCGATGTAGGGCGACGGCGGCTTCGCAACCTTGGGCGGCTCGCGCAACAGGAACGCGGCCGCAAGCGCGCCGCCGATTACGACAACCACGGCGAGGCCAATAATCAAACGGCTGGAGTCGCGTTCCTCGGCGACCGGAGTTGGTTGTCCCAAGCTGTTCATGATCGAATTGTAGGCCGTTGTTTTTCCGTTGTCGATTTACCTGCTTAAGCCCGCGCCGCCAGCAGCTTTGCCGCGTTGTCGTGATATACCTGCTTCAGGATCGCATCATCGAGCCCGAAGCCATTGAGGCTCCAGTGATACGAGAACTGCTCGACCTCATAGAAGTGCTCGTCCAGCGATTCCAGGATTCGGAAGGTCACGCGGTACATCGCCTTGTCGACGCCCATGTCGGTGCCGTAGACGAGACGGTCGGCATGCTTCGCGTAGAATTGCGCGGCGAAGCGCGGGATTGGCGCAGTCTCGGCGTAGCGCGCCGAAATGTCGGCATACAGATTCGGATTGCGGTCGAGCACCTCGCCGAGTCGACCTAGATCGTAGTCGAGGTTGGCAAAGTGACAGGCAATAAATGTTGTATTGCGGTGCCGCTGCACCGTGCGCTCGAGGATGTCTACCATCCCTGACAGCCCGACGATGTTCGGTTGGTTGTCGAGCCGCCACTCGTACGCATTCATCAGGCCGTCGTTGTGGCGATCCATCTTCTGATACATCCAGATTGGGTCGGCCACATGCAGGCTGATGGGCATGCCGAGCTCGCCACACTTTTCCCACAGCGAATCCATGCGCGGATCATCGGGATGCATTCCCGGCGCATTCGACTTGCCCGACCGCAGACCCTTGCCTTTGTCGTGAATCTCTCCCACGCCGCGTGCTCCCGCCTGCCGACAGCGTTCCAACTCCTTCACGGCCGCAGGCCCAAATCCGGGCTTGTCGTAGCCCGTGAAATCGAAGCCGCACCACATCTCAAAGCGCTCCGGATGCTTCGCATACTTGCGCTGAATCTCGTCAAACGCAGCTCCTGTCGTCATCGTCAGGATCATGGTCTTCTCGATTCCAACTTCGTCCATGTTGCGGACCCACTCGTCAATCTCGGCTGCGCTCTTGGCATACGGATGCGAGTGCATGTCGATCACGGGGAATTTGGCCTTGGCGATCTCGGTGACGGGAATCTTGTAAATGGATACGGGCCGGTAGTCCTTCAGCAGAAGAGTCTGGGGCGACGCCTCGGGCTTCGAGGCGGAGGCATGCTTCGTCGCACCGGGTTTCGCTTCGCTCTGAGCGACTCCGAAGGCATACGCAGAAGGCAGCCCGGCTGCGACTCCGGCCAGACTAGCGCGCTTCACAAAGGTGCGTCGATCTAGAAGAACTCTCCCCATGAAACCTCGATCCATGAAATCTTGACCCATGAAATTTCTCCTCGCATTCACGAATAGGAATGTCTAATCGGAAGTTCGAAAGAAGGCAAGAAGAAAGAGCACGCCAAGCAGAGTATCGACTCCGGCAAAGACCAGGTCGGAGGGATGAATGCGCTGCTGGAAATAGAGAACGAACAAGGAAGCGCCGTAGCCGAACTTCTCAAGCACCGACGGGATCATCATCATTCGCAGTCTGACCGGATCGCGCGCGATGAAGAGGAACGCGATCTGCCACGCGAGCCCTACGCTAACGAAGCCATAGTAAAACCCGGGATGTGTAATCGGAGGAGGATCCTGCCGGCCGATGACATCGAAAATGAAGAACAGAGGCGTGAGGACCAGAACGCCCCAGATGCCGGCGATCCAGAAAACAACCTTGGCGAATTTCATCGAGTCACCTCTTGAAATGCACGCCTGAGAAGAGTAAATCAAAACGGGTAACCCGCAGATTTCTTCTGATTCCAAAATGACTTGTACGCAAAATATCCCAAAATAAGGACTTAGACGTGGCTTTTGGGTGGTTCGCCCTCCTGGGTATGGTCACGGAGATTTCGCCCATGAAGTCATTGTGCGCTTTCTATCCTCGGGCAAGGTCGTTCGTGACACGAATCGGATTCTATCCCATGGAGAACAGAAGGCAGACCCTGCTATATGAACCGCCAAGGCATGACTCCGAGCCGGCCCCGAGGATTGATCGCTTTTGCACTGATCAGATTTATGGTGCAGGTGTTTGGTGCGACTCTTAGAACCCACCTATCCCGGCGAGACCAACTCAGCAACAAATATGATGGATTCCCTTCAAGCAAGAGCGAGGGAGCGGAACCCCCACTTCATTTAGACTGCCTTTTGGGGCGACGTGCGAAGAAATACGGGAAGTCGCCGGGAGATAGCGGTTGACCTCAAATAAAGATGCGCTTTGGTACAAGGACGCGATTATCTATCAAGTTCACGTCCGCACATTCCACGACAGCAATGCCGACGGGATTGGGGATTTCCTCGGGCTGGAAGAGAAGCTCGATTACCTGCAGGAACTGGGAGTCACCGCGATATGGCTGATGCCATTTTTCCCGTCACCGCTTCGCGATGATGGCTACGACATCGCGGATTACGACTCGGTCCATCCCAGCTACGGGACACTGGAAGATTTCCGCAAGGTTCTCGACTCGGCTCATAAACGTGGTATCCGGGTCATCATTGAAATGGTGTTGAACCATACCTCCGATCAGCATCCGTGGTTTCAGGAGGCGCGAAGTTCGCAGGATAATCCCCGCCGCGACTGGTACGTATGGAGCGACACGGACACCCGGTACAAGGACACCCGAATCATCTTTCTCGATACCGAGAAGTCGAACTGGGCGTGGGATCCGACTTCGAAATCGTTTTATTGGCATCGCTTTTTCAGTCACCAGCCTGATCTCAACTATGACAATACCGCCGTGCGGGAGCAGATGTGGACCGTGATGAAGTTCTGGCTGGAGATGGGCGTGGATGGCTTCCGGCTAGACGCTGTGCCGTACCTGGTTGAGCGTGAGGGCACGAATTGCGAGAACTTGCCGGAGACTCACACCATCCTCAAGGAATTGCGGCGAAAACTGGACGAGCATTTCCCCGGAAGGATGCTTCTGGCGGAAGCCAACCAGTGGCCTGCTGACCTACGCCCATATTTCGGTGACTCCGACGAATTTCACATGGCGTTTCATTTTCCCCTGATGCCCCGGATGTTCATGGGGCTAAAGCTCGAAGACCGAAAGCCGATCACCGAAATCCTGCAGCAAACTCCAGAGATTCCGCCCGCCTGCCAATGGTCCCTGTTTCTGCGCAACCATGACGAACTGACGCTGGAAATGGTCACTGATATCGAACGCGACTACATGTACGACATGTACGCCCAGAGCAAGACGATGCGGCTGAACCTGGGAATTCGCAGGAGACTCGCTCCATTATTGAATAACGACCGCAGGCGGATCGAACTGATGAACGCGATGCTGATGTCGCTGCCGGGCACTCCGATCATTTATTACGGAGATGAAATCGGAATGGGAGACAACATTAGCCTGGGCGATCGCAACGGAGTTAGGACTCCCATGCAGTGGAGTGGAGGCTGGAACGCCGGTTTTTCAACCGCTGACCCGGAAAGGCTGTATGCTCCCATCATTCACGATCCGGTATACGGGTATCCCGCCGTAAATGTCGTATCTCAACGAGAGAGCGAACATTCGCTCTTTCATTGGATGCAACGCATCATAGCAGTCCGGAAATCCAGCGCGGTATTTGGCAGGGGGTCGATTGAATTTCTCTATCCAGCGAATCACAGGATACTGGCTTACTTGCGGCGCCTCGGCAACGAGACCATCCTGATCGTCAACAATCTTTCGAGTGCGGCGCAAGCTGTCGAACTGGATTTGCGCCGGTACAAGGGAAATATTCTGATCGAGATGTTCGGCAATAATCTCTTCCCCCGCGTGGGCGACCTGCCGTATCTGCTGACGCTGGGGCCTTATCAGTCGTATTGGTTTCGGCTGCGACGAGTCTAGGCAACGCGAACCATGAACCGCCGTCGAATGCCGCAGATTCGGCAAAATCATAGGGAAACCTGAAGTGGAAGACGGAAATTTTCTTACCGATGATTTTTTCCGCCAGCTCATCAACGTTGGCGAGGTGGACATTCTTGTCGGCCTGCCTACCCATAACAATGCCAAGACTGTGGGTTCCGTTGTCCACACGGTCCGAAGCGGCATTCTGCGGACTTTTCCACGGGAGCGAGCCGTCATCATCAATGCCGACGGAGGATCGCGCGACGGAACTCCCGAACTGATTACCGGCGTCTCCATCGACGATGTGCGGCGGGGCTCCAGTGTCTACGCTCTGCGCACGCTGCATGCGATCAGCACAAAATATGCCAGCACCCCGCAGAATGGAGTCGCCTTGCGGACGATTCTGGCGGCGGCCGAGCTCCTGCGAGCCAAGGCGTGCGTTGTGATCTCCCCCGACTCGGAAAACATCACTCCCGAATGGGTCTCGAACCTTCTCCGGCCCGTATATTACGACGGCTTCGATCTGGTCTCCCCCACCTATCGCCGGCACAAGTTTGATGGGCTATTGATGACGAACCTGCTGTACCCGATGGTTCGCGCGCTCTATGGCGTAAGGATCCGCGAAGCCTACATGCCGGAGTTCGGATTCTCCGGACGTCTGGGTAGCCAGTTCCTTGGCCAGAATGGATGGAATGATGGACTTGCGGACGACGGGACCGAACTGCGCATGACCCTCGCTGCCGTCACCGGCGGATTCCGCATCTGCCAATCCTTCCTAGGAAAGAAGGATCCGGTTGAACGGCGCGCTGCTGAACTGGTTCCTGCCCTGCGGCATTCCGTCGGAGTGCTGTTCTCCGCGTTGGAGTCCAACTTCAACGTGTGGAGCACAGTTTCTGGTTCTCAGGATGTACCCACCATGGGGACGGATCCGGAGCCGGTCCTGGATCCTTTGCGGGTCAATCGGAAACGCCTGCGGGACATGTTCGTCAGCGGAGTGGCGGAGTTGGAATCCGTGTTTCAGTCGATTCTGTCTCCTTCCACTCTGGCGGAGCTGAAGCGGATCGCGGGCCTGGACGAAGAGGAGTTTCGATACCCTGCGGAGCTATGGGTCAAGACGATCTATGAGTTCGCCGCGGCTTATCGAAAATCAGTGATCAGCCGGGATCACATTATTCAGGCACTCGCGCCGCTGTTTCGCGGGCGGGTATTCACGTTTGTCGTCGAGAACCGTAATGGATCCGGAAATGATGTCGCGAACAACATCGAAGGCTTATGCCTTGAGTTCGAGCGCTTGAAACCATATCTGCTGGAGATGTGGAAATCGAAAGAGTGAGGCTACTATGCGGGAAATGATTGTCAGCGAGCTGACTCAGGCGGTGCAGGACATCGCCAGAGGTTTTGCCCACTACCTTCCTCGTCTCATCGTAATGCTGATCCTCGCGTTCGTGGGGTGGCTGATCGCATATTTGGTCAAGGTAATTCTGCGCAGCATTCTGCGGCTCATCAAATTCGACCGGTTGTCTGAGAATGCAGGCGCCTCCCAACTGCTTAGCAAAGCCGCGCTCCCTTCAGCGACAGAGATGTTGAGCCGCTTCGCCTTCTGGGTCACCTGGCTCGGCTTCTTTCTGCTGGGAGTGAGCGTGCTGGGAATCCTGGGGCTGCAGGAGGAGATTGCGAGATTTTTCCTGTTCCTTCCGCGCCTGTTCGCTGCCGTGCTGATCCTGTTTTTCGGAATGCTGGCAGCCGGATTCTCCGCTCGCGCCACTCTGCTGGCGGGAGTGAATGCGAATATTCCGTCCCCCCGCCTTCTGAGTCTTGCCGTTCGCAGCATCATTATGGTTTTTGTGTTCTCTGTCGTTTTTGAAGAGCTCGGTGTGGCGGACCAGACGATGATCCTCGCCTTCGGAATTGCTTTCGGGGCCCTGATGCTTGGTTTGGCCATCGCATTTGGATTCGGTGGCAGGGATCTGGCACGGCGCTTCCTGGAAGAGAAGTTCGTTCGGGTCAAGAAGGAGCAGGATGAAGATGAACTTTCGCCCCTCTAGGAGATGCTGGTGCTCCGGCCGCGGGACGAAGCGTTCCAGGGAAGACATGCAGGAGAGGTCTTAGCTCTAGCGGTCGTAAAGAAGCGTCAGAGCTCGTAGTCTTTCACGAAGCTCGTTCGTGAGGCTGTTCGCCTTGTAGCGCCACCGCCAGTTTCCGCTTATCGTACCCGGCAAATTCATTCGAGCTTCACTGCCCAGACCTAATACGTCCTGCAGGGGAACGATGGCGGTGTCCGCGACGGAGGCCAGGACGGCGCGAATGAGTACCCAATTGATCTCTTCATTTTGAAATCCCAGATACTTGCGGGTGAAATCGTGTTCCTCGCGAATATCCTCTTCGGTACGAGTGCTTTCGCCTACTCCTGAACTCGTCCACCACCCCACAGTCGTGTCGTTGTCGTGTCCACCGGTGTACGCGACCAGTTCACGAGCATAATTGTGCGGGCGGAAGCTGGGACCTTGGGGATCTTTTCCGAAAGCAAACTGCAGAAGGCTCATTCCGGGAAACCCGAAATCATTCCGAAGAGCTTCAACCCCGGGAGTGATCACACCGAGATTTTCCGCAACGAATGGCAGTTCTTTCAATTCAGATTGCAGGACGCGGAAAAACTCAGCACCGGGGCCTTGTACCCACTTTCCTTCGGCGGCCGTTGAAGCCGTGGCGGGAACTTCCCAATACGCTTCGAAACCGCGAAAGTGATCGAGCCTGACAAGATCAAACATTGCAAGGGACGCGCGGCAGCGATCAATCCACCAATGGTGACCCGAGGCCGCAGAAACATCCCAGCGATACAGAGGGTTGCCCCAAAGTTGGCCTGTGGCGCTGAAGTAATCGGGCGGAACGCCGGCAACCGCGGTGGGCTGGCCTCGTTCATCCAGGCGAAACAACTCCGGATGAGCCCACACATCAGCGCTGTCATGAGCGACGTAGATCGGAATGTCGCCCATGATGCTGATCTCGTGACGACGACAGCGGTCTCTTACTTTCTCCCATTGCCGAAAGAATTCGAACTGGGCAAACCGGTGAAAGTCCAACTCAGACGACAATCTGTTGCGCCATTCCTGCAGGACGGCGGGATCCCGTTGACGTACGCCCGCGTCCCAATGGACCCACGCCACGTCATGATGGACCTTTTTGCAAGCCATGAAGAGCGCATAGTCCTCCAGCCACTCCTTGTGGGTTTGGCAAAAGGTATCAAATGCCCTGCGGTCGGTCTCAGTTCTGTCCGCAAAAAAAACAGAGGCAGCTCTGTGCAGGAGCTTCTGTTTGAAGTCGGTTGCTTGGTCGTACGCTGCATGCTCGTCCGGAAAATTCGGCGCATTGGCTAGATCCTGTGCCGAGAGAAGTCCTTCTTGACGAAGGGCTTCGAGATTGATGAACAGGGGATTCCCGGCGAAGGCAGAGAAGCATTGATATGGGGAATCGCCGTATCCGGTGGGGTTCAGCGGCAAGACCTGCCAGATCTTTTGCCCTGATCCGGCCAGGAATTCGATGAACTCATGCGCGGACTCTCCAAAATCGCCTATACCGTGCGGGCCGGGCAAGGACGAGACATGAAGAAGGATTCCGCTACGCCGGGGAAATATCACCCGATTACCGTAATGCTTTCCAATCCAGCCGCACAATAGGGAGGAATGCGGAGGGCGGCCCTAGGGCGCGACTCTTTCACCCGGGGTGCGACGGTCGTCTATTCGCCGCCGACGGTAAGGCCATCGATGCGAAGCGTAGGAGCGGCAACGGAGCCGCGGAACTCCAGATCATTCGCGATTTCGGAAATGTTGAAGAACAATTCCTTCAGATTGCCCGCGACCGTGATCTCTTCCACTGGATAGGCGAACTCTCCGCCGGAGATCCACATCCCAGAAGCTCCGCGCGAATAGTCGCCAGTCACCAGGTTCACGCCCTGTCCGAGGAATTCAGTAACGTACAGGCCTTCCTTGATTCCGGCGATCAACTCTTTCGGAGTCTTGGAGCCAGCCTGCAGGAAATAGTTTCCCGGCCCGATGCCAGGAGTTCCCGCCAAACCGCGCGATGCGTTGCCGGTCGTCTGCAAACCGAGTTTCTTCGCCGTGTAGGTGTTCAGCAGATACGATTTCAGGACGCCGTTTTCAATGACGACGGTGCGGCGCGTGGGAACACCTTCGCCGTCGAACGGGCTCGTACCGAATCCTCCGGCAATCGTGCCATCGTCGATGATGTTGACGTTGTCGCCGGCAATCTTCTGTCCCAGCTTGCCTGCGAGGAACGAGGCACCGCGGTAGACCGAGTCTCCGTTCACGCCTTCGAAAATGTGTTCGAGGATCGAGGTCGAAACCATGGGATCGAACACGATCGGGACTTGCGCGGTCTTCGCCTTGCGCGCGCCCAGACGGCGCAGGGTGCGTTCGGCGGCAATTTTGCCCACCTTCTCGGGGGCATCGAGTTTTTTCAGCGTGCGCGCCACGGAGTACCAGTAGTCGCGCTGCATGGCGCCTTCTGGGGTCTGCGCGATCGGTACAGCAGCGACCGAGCAGTACGACCGCTTGTATTCACCGACAAATCCGTGCGAGTTCGCGAGAACCTTGTGTCCGGTGGCGGCGTCGAACGATCCGCCTTCGCTGTTCTTGATGCGCGGATCGAAATCGAGCGCGGCTTTTTCGGCGCGGCGAGCGTAGTCGATGCGATCGGGCCCGGCGAGCGAATACACGTCATCGTGATAGAGATCGAGATCGCCGGAAATCGAGCCTAGCTGCGAGGCTTCGGGAATTCCGCCGAAGGGATCTTCCGAAGTGATCTTCGCCAGCTGCAATGCGGACTTCACCATGCGGTCGAGGCCTTCGCGCGAAAAGTCACTGGAATAGGTGCTGGCAGCGCGCTGTCCGAAGAACACGCGCACGCCGATCGACTTCGAGCCGGACTCTTTCAGGGTTTCGACCTGGCCGAGGCGGACGAGCGTGGAGAATTCGTCGCCTTCGCGGACGACACATTCGGCGGCGGTGGCGCCGCCTGCCATGGCACGGCGGACGATGTCCTGCGCAACTTCGCGGAGGTCGGTGGCGAGTTTCGGATTTTGCGTTTCGAGTTCAGTTTGAGGCATAGAAAAATCTTTAACTACAGAGGACACAGAGGACAGGTTGCATAGGTCCTTCGCTTCGCTCAGGATGACAAACTTGGAACTGGTACGAGCCTCAGGGGCTGAAGCCTCTTCTTCATCTCGCCCCTAACGGCACGGCGAAAGCCGTACCCTTCCACTTACTGCATGAAGCCGCCGGGATCTTTTCTGGCGGTCCCGCCGACGGTGAGGCGATCGATCTTCAGCGTCGGAATGCCCACGCCCACTGGCACGGCCTGTCCATCTTTGCCGCAGGTGCCTACGCCTTCGTCGAGCTTCAGGTCGTTGCCCACCATCGAAACTCGGGTCAGGACATCGGGACCGTTGCCGATCAGCGTCGCTCCTTTGATCGGCGCGGTGATCTGACCGTTCTCGATCATGTAGGCTTCGGAGGCCGAGAAGACGAACTTGCCGTTCGTGATGTCCACCTGGCCGCCGCCGAAATTCACTGCATAGATTCCGTGCTTCACCGAACGAATAATGTCGTCGGGATGATCCTGGCCAGCCAGCATGTAGGTGTTGGTCATGCGCGGCATGGGGATGTGCTCGTAGCTTTCGCGGCGTCCGTTGCCGGTGTCGGCGATGCCCATCAGGCGCGAAGAAAGCTTGTCGCTGAGATAGCCCTTCAGAATTCCGTTCTCGATGAGCACGGTCTCCTGCGTGGGCTCGCCTTCGTCGTCGACGTTGAGCGATCCACGGCGCCACGGCATGGTGCCGTTATCGACCACGGTGCATTTTTCGCTGGCGACACGCTTGCCGATCAGTCCGGCGAAGGCGGATGTCTTCTTGCGGTTGAAGTCGGCTTCGAGTCCGTGTCCTACGGCTTCGTGCAGCAGAACGCCAGGCCATCCCGGACCGAGGACGACTTCCATTTCTCCGGCCGGCGCTTCGCGGGCATCGAGTTGCAGAATCGCCTGCCGCGCCGATTCCCGAGCAAAATGTTCCGGCGTTTTTTCGCCGAAGAAGAAGTCGAGAGCCACGCGCCCGCCACCGCCCGATGTACCGCGAGCCGAGTTGCCCTCGGTCTTCGCGATGCACGACACGTTCATGCGGGCAAGCGGCTGGGAATCTTCGGCAAAGGTTCCATCGGAACCGACGACGAGAATGTTGCGCAGTTCGTCGGCGTAGCTGGCACGCACTTCCTGAATTCGCGGATCGAAGGCGCGGGCCGCTTTGTCGGCGCGCATGACCAGTTCAACCTTGGCGCTGATCTCGGCGTCGACCGAAGGCAGCGTCACGGGATACAAGCTGCGCGCGGCGGCTTTTTGAAATCCCGCCACTGTAGTTTTCGCCGGAGCACTGGCAATCAGGGCCGCGGTTCGTGCCGCATGCAGAATCCGTTGCGGAGGAAAGATCGTCGGTGTAGGCGTAGCCAGTGCGCTCGCCCGAGACAACGCGGACTCCGCAGCCCGCAGAGATGCCCTGCGATGCCGACTTGACCATCGACTCATCGACCATGAGCGACGTCGAGGAAAGATATTCGAAATAGAGGTCGGCGTAGTCGCCGCCGGCCGAGAGCGCGGCTGCGAGGTAGCGTTCGAGATCACGCTCGGTCAGGCCGTAGTGTTCGAAGAAAAAGCGCTGTTTATCGGATGTCTGTTTGTCCACGTGATTTAGATGCCTTGGGGTGCAGATAGGACTCCCCTGGCAGGCACTCCCCTATCTGCTTATTATCCCACACGGAATCCGATCCGCCGCCTCGGGGCCATTTCTTCCACAGGCCGGCCGATGACGATGGTCACTCGTCACAGACTCGGCCCCGGCGAATGTGGACAATTTCCTCGTGACCCCAGACGCCCTCACCCGCACCGTGCAGGACTTTCTGAGCGAGGCCTCGGGTGCCATGGTGCTCGAGGACGGCTCCGTGGCCTTCGACCTGGGTCAGCGCCAAGTACTCGATTTCGGGCGAGTACAACAAATGCCTGCTGCACCTGTGGTCGACCGAGCGGAACACGGTGCGGCGCGTGCTCGACGCCGAGGTGAAGAACGGAACCTTGCGGCTGTCTGTGCAGCGGCTCGGACAGTCGCGTCCCACGAAGCTGGAAATTTGCCGCGAGCGCGACCGGCGGACTCCGTCGGCGCAAGAAGGCGGCGCGGGCCAGCTATGAACAGAAACTGCGGCGGGCTCTGGATCGGCACTTTCCGGGCTTTACCGTTACCCGCCTGACGACTGCATCGGATCTCGAGAAGTCATTCGGTCCGATCTATGCCCGCGGATTGCTGCGGCAGGGGCAAGTCGGCGTTCGCTGTTCTGGGAGTCAATGCTTCGGAGACGCAGGCGTCGATCGATGCCTCGCTGACTTTCGGGATTCTCTGGCTCGAAGCTTGCCGGCAGACTTCGGGTGGGAAGTTTCTGGTTGAGGGGCTGCATCTGTTCGTGCCTCACGGATGTTCGGCGCTGGTGCGCGAGCGCATGGCCAACCTGAACCGTGGCGCGGCCAAGTGGAGTTTGTTTGAGCTGGACGAGCGTCACGACACTCTGGTCGAGATCGATTGCACCGACCGCGGGAACGTGACCACGAGGCTGGTCCACGCGACGAATGAGGCTGCTGCGCGGGACAGGTTCGCCGAGTCGATCGCGAGGGTGAATGGGATTCTGCCGAACTGTGAAATTGCCGTGCTCTCAGCCGCGGAACTGGCGTTTCGCTGGCGAGGTTTGGAGTTTGCGCGCGCCCGCATGGGCGCAGAGGCGGCGACGTTTCGCAGCCGGCAGGAAATTGTCTTTGGCGTGGGCGCCGAAGAGCGGGTTCTGGAAGATCGTAACTTTCCGTTTTTCGTGGAACTGCTCACCGCGATCCGCGACACCCGGCATCCTTACGGGCCGCGGCAGCACCCGCTGTTTCGGTTGCATCCGGAACGCTGGCTGGAATCGCTGGTAGTCGGCGACGTGAGTGTGATCGACGAGCGCCTCGAATCGGGTCCGCCATATTCGCAGGTCCCGGCGTTCTCCGCGTCAGATCGCGCCATGCTCGACGTGTTGACTACCACTCGCGACGGGCGGCTCGCGGTCGTGGAGCTCAAGGCCGATGAGGATATCCACCTGCCACTGCAGGGATTGGATTACTGGTCGAGAGTGCAGTGGCATCATGGCCGGGAAGAGTTTCCGCGCTTCGGGTATTTTGCCGACCGTGATCTTTCGCCGGAAAAACCGCTGCTTTATCTGGTCGCCCCGGCGCTCCACGTGCATCCGCAGACGGATGTGCTGCTGCGCTATATCTCGCCGGAGATTGAATGGGAATTCGTGGGGATTGACGAGCACTGGCGGGAGGGGGTCAAGGTAGTCTTCCGAAAGCGCCCTGGCACCCGTTCTCCGCATGCAGAGGCGGAAACCAGAAAGACCGATGAAACTCAATTTACCGTTGCGATCTGACCGACCCGGGAATATCCCGTGACAAACGGCACTGCGAAGGTCCCCATATTACCCCTTCCAGGCGCCCAGCAGCCGTCGCACATCAAGCAGCTGCGCCACGTGGTATGCGTTATGGTCAGCCACCAGCAAGGCTTCGCGCAAAGTCGTCTGCCCGTCGCCCCACGGAATGCGTGCGAACAAATCCGTCTCCGGATTCGCGACCAGGGCCTGCATCGCCTTCAGGTCGCGCCGGAATTGCTGGATGCTCTTGTTCCACGCCGCGGCGTTTGGCGGAGCGGCCGTCTTCGGCCAGTATCCTGCGGGCCAGGGCGGCGAAACGTGCTTAGGGTTGCGGCTGAACTCGAGAATGTCCCACTGGGCGAGACGCAGGTGTTCGAGCAGCATCCAGGGCGAGTGGGGGAAGTTCGCGGGCTTCGCACCGCGAAGCTTCGGAGGCAGTCCTTTTACGACGTCGTCGAATTCCGCGTGGGCGCTTCCGCCTTCGAGGAGTTCGAGAAGATGTTTACGCAGGGAGCGATCGTGGTCATTGGTCATCCAGGCCTCCGGCGCGGTGCACATTTTAGTGTAACGCCGCGGGAGGCAGCCGAGCTGACGCTCGGCCTGTCCGGGTTCCTTCGACTTCGCTCAGGATAGGCTCCGACCGGAACCCACACAACAGAGCTTATTTGTTCGCTGCAGCGGACGCGGTTTGCGAAGAAGGTGCGTCGTCGATCGCGCTGCCGATCGCATCGCCAGAGAGCACCAGTTCCACGCGCCGGTTTTGCTGACGGCCTTCAGCCGTGTCGTTTGAGGCGATGGGCTCGCTCTTGCCGAAGCCTCGTGCTTCGAGGGTGCTTGCCGGGATCCCCTGCTGCACAAAATAGTCGCGGACGCTTTCCGCGCGGTGCTCCGACAGGTCCTGATTGTATTGATCACTGCCGACGCTGTCGGTGTGTCCCTCGACCGAAACATGCAGGCTGGGATACGCGAGCACGATGCCGGAAACTTTGGCCAGGCGTTCGCGCGCTCCGGGCAGCAGTTCGAAACTTCCACTGCGGAACAGCACGTCGGACATGTTCGCGATCAGACCGCGGGCGGAATCGCGCGTGGCGAGAATTGAGTTCAGCTGTTGCAACAGCCGGGCGCGGAGGTCCTGCTTTTCTCTTTCCGCTTGTTGCCGAAGACTCTCGGATTGCGCTGCGGCGGCGCGAGCTTTGTCCGTCTCGGCAGCCAGCACCTGTTGCTGGGCTACGGCTTCCGCCTTGGCTTTCTCGGCAGCGTCCTTCTGGCGGGCGGCTTCCTGCGCAGCGGCCAGAGCTTCCTGCTTCATGCGCTCGGCCTCAGCCTTGGCCTGCTCCGCTTCCGCGCGAGCCTTTTCCGCTTGCGCACGGGCTAATTCCGCATCGGCGCGGCGTTTGGCTTCGGCGTCGGCATCCGCACGGGCCTTGGCTTCACGGGCTGCAGCGGCGGCTTGCGCTTCGTCTTCGGCCTTCTGTTTCACTGCCATCAACCGCGCTTCTTCGGCGGTCTCGGTGGCTTCCTTGGCCGCCGCTTCTATCGTCGCTTTGTTCTGCTTCTGCCGGTAGAGTTCTTCCGCGTGCAGCAACTGCTGGCCGGCCTTCGACAGAATCGAGGCGGCGTATTTGTCTGCCGCTGCGATGTGCGCGATGCGCACGGCGTTGCGCGCCTCAAATAGTTCCAGCGGAGTCTTGCTGTCGATGCCGAAAATCGCATCCTGAATGTGAGTGTTGGTCGAGGAGTATGTGCCGCGCGTGACCAGTTCATACCTGGCGTCGATGGCCTCGCCGCCGCTGCCGTTGACCGCAGCGCTCTCCATCACCACCATGTTGCCCGGTTGCGTCACTGCGAAATAGGGCTCGGCAGTCACGATCATTCCGAACGTCTGCAGGTCAGTGTAGGCCTTCACGTGCGCGTTGCCGTTGTGGTCGAGCGACAGTTCGCCGAGATTCACCGGACGTCCTTCGGGCGAGACGGCCCAGGCTACATACGTGAGGAACTCGAGCCCGAACTTGGTCGCGTCTTCCAGGCCCTGGAACTTGGCGTCGATCTCGAAGTTCGTCTTCTTGCCTTCGACCTTGGCTTCGCCCGTCGCGCGCCGCAGCAGATCTGTTCCTTGAAAATCTACTTTGGTCGTCCCACCCTGCAGGCGGTAATGCACCGCCTTGGTGGTACGCGAAACGGTGGTCGCGGTTGGGGGATTTGTCAGGTTCGCGGACGCTGAGGTTTGCGTCTGCGTGAAGGCGGACGATGTAACAGCAAGAAAAAGAACGGCCAGAGACAGGGTTTTCACAGTGTTCTCGATCTGGGGGAGATTAAGAACGGCTAATCTTCTTAACAATTTTCGTTGATGTGGAGCGGATTGCAAAGAACTGAAAGGGATAGCACTTTAGTCACAACTCCGGTCGTGGCAAGGCCTTGGAAGGTCCCGGGCGCGAGTTCCCTGGACGAGGAAATCGAGCCGAGCTTTGCTCGGCCTGTCCGGGTCTGAGACCCGGACCCACACGAAGCCCTACGGAATGAACGCCATGGCGCCTTTCGGCCCGACTATCAGCGCGCCGCCTTCGGGATACGCACTCACGGCATTGAGCTGGAGGCCCATCTTCTTTCTCCCGTTGATGCGTCGAGGATTGTTGGGCGGATGGTAATCAAAGACGAAATTCTGGCCAACAATAAACAGGCGTTCGGGCGCAATCGCTTTCACTCGCATCTTCTTTTCGACGACGGCTTCCTGCAACGCCTGCTCGTTGACTTTGCGGTCATACGCTACCGCCGAAAAATAGGCGAGGGGATGCAGCGTCGAGAGCGTCCAGGTCTTGCCTCCATCCTCGGTGAACGCCAAGTTCGGCCCATCATCGTTGGGACGCTTGTAGTCCCCTCCGGCAATCACGCCATGTGCGGGATCGCGGAAGGCGATCGAGAAAATTCCGGCGGAGTCCGGGCCGTGCACGATTGGCGTATCGAAAACCTGCCAGCTTTTACCGCGATCGGCCGAGTGAAACACGCGCGCAATCTTGCCGCCGGTAGCGAACCAGATGTTCTCATCGGACCTCGCAGGCACAATCGCGACACATGTGTTCGACGCCGCAAACGCTCCTTCACCCTCCATTGCGGCCGGCAATTGCGCAGGCGGAACCGCGCGCCAGTTCTGCCCGTCCTCGGTCAACAAGACTTCAAACTTGAGGGTTCCTGACTCGTCGGGAATCGGATCGCCCAGCACGACGCCGTGCTTCGGATCCCAGAACACCATCGAGTCGAAAAAGCCCTTGGGATTCGTGTTCGTGAATTGCAACTGCCAGTGCTTGCCTGCATCGCTGGTGTGATAAATGCGCGACTGCTCTCCCGGGCCAGCAGACATGAGAAACGCTTCGTCGGCGGAGAAGGCCACGACGGCGCGAAAATCGAGCGCGCCCGCGTCGGGCACCTGCGCGGGAGTCCAGGTGATCCCGCCATCGACGGTGCGCAGATAAGTTCCGTGCGTGCCGCTTGCCCACGCAACTTGCCGGGAGACGGCGCTCACTCCGCGCAAGCTCTCGGTCGTGTGTGAAATCTGTACACGCGGCCCGGATTGCCCCAATGCACTGGCAGCGGCAACGAGCAGAAGGAGGTAACGCATGCAGGAATTGTCGCAGAAATCAGGTCGCCGCAATGAGGCGCAAAGCCTTGCGGGACCATTGAGCCAGGGCTACAATTTCAAAAAGTTCTGGGGTGCCGCAATCCGCTCGTCTGTAAATAGCGAGACGATTTACAACCATTCCCGGGTCTCCGACCTCATAGTTTGTAAGCCAGTAAGTTTTGAGTATTTCGTCCGTCGCAGTCTCTTTCCACTTTACGCAAGTCATTGTGGCCAGCTTCCGGTCGAAGCGGTCCATGAATTCGAAACCCGACGTGCGAAAAGCGATTGCGAAGACCAATCTCGTTTCAACTGAATTGACTGAGGGGACCCCTGCTATGCGTCGAATTTCTTTCAAGCGAGCGTCGTGCGCCGCCGGAGTGCTGCTGCTCGTCAGCCAATGGAGCCTGGGACAAACGCTGAAAGTTCGTCCCCCCGCAGATCCAAACGCGAACCAGCAAAGAACGACGCGCCGCCGAGCGAAGCCGCTCTGGTCACTGTGCCCATGAGCGTACCCTCGGGCACGCCCATCAAAGTCTCTCTCGATGCCGAGGTGCGCATCCGGAACGTGGGACAACCGATCCACGGCAAGACCGCCGAGCCCGTGTATGCCTTCGACAAGCTGCTGATCCCAGCAGGCACGCCGGTGAACGGAAAGGTGTCGGCCATCGACGCGGTCCCTAAAACGACGCGCACCCTCCAAGCGATGGATGGCAATTTCTCGCCGGTGCGTCAGGTCCACGTGCAGTTTGATGAACTGGTCATGCCCGATGGACGTCTCCTGCCCATGCACACCATCGCGTCGCCGGCTCCAAACGGTGTCTTGCGTTTCGTTCCGGCAAACGAAAAAGCCGCCAACACGAATAAGGTGAAGGATGCTGCCTCGAAAGAAGGTTAGTGCTACGCGGCAGATGATCCGCGATCAATGGGCGGCGTTGCAGAAGCAGATTCATGAACCTGGAAAGATGCACAAGCTGAAACGCCTGGCGGTGGAGCAGCTTCCCGTTCATCCGCAATACATCGAGGTCGGCACCAGCTTTAATGCGAACCTGCAACAGCCTCTCGACTTCGGTACTGAGTTGATCAAGCCAGAAACGTTGACGAACATCGGAACTCCTCCACCCTCCGGCAGCGCGGTGCATGCCAGGCTGGTGACCCCGCTGAATTCCTCGATTTCTAAAAAAGGAGACGTAGTCGAAGCCCTGATCACGGAGCCGCTGGTCGCTTCCGATCACCTGATCTTGCCGGAAGGCAGCATGATTCGAGGATCAGTGATGCAGGTACTGCCCGCGCGCCGGCTGGCCCGCAACGGCCAGTTGCGCATCTTGTTCCGCGAAGTGGCTCCGCCGGACGGCATCGCACAAAAGGTTGAGACCAGCCTGGAAGGCGTCGCCGTGGCAAAAGGCGAGCATCTCAAGCTCGACTCCGAAGGCGGAGCGCAAGTGACTACGCCTCGCACCCGCTACCTCACGACAGGAATTCAAATCATGCTGGCGGCCGCAGCGGCGACTCCTGACAGCGACCGCGGTCTCCATGGAGGCAGCAGCAGCGGAGACATCGGGCCGGGCAACGCGGCCGCCAATGGCGCCTCTGGCTTTCGCTTTGTGGGAATGATTGTCGGACTAATTGCCCGCTCTAGCGTGGTCTCTACCGGCTTTGGCGCCTACGGAGCCGCGACTTCCATCTACTACAAATTCCTGGCGCGCGGCCGCGACGTGGTCTATCCCAAGGACATGGCGATGGTGATTGGATTGGGAGCGCGTGAATCAAAACCTCACAGCGGCATGGCGCCCGAAGGTGGCAGCAATGACGCAGTCAAGGCCGCACCGCCCGGCCAGTAAATATTCAGACTCACCACTGGACCGCGGTTACTTCGCAGTAAAGTCAGCGAAGGACGCGGTCTTGCCCGCATAGATGCGCAACGTGCAGCGCGATCCGACGTGGGCGAAAGCCACTTCCAGTGCGTCGGAAGCCTGATCTACCTGCGCGGTCTCCATCGATGCGCGCGCGATGTCCTGCTTGTCGTCGTAGGCCGCACCCGGCGTGACATTCTTGTTCACCACCAACGTCCAGTGATCCTTCGCGGGAATGGGATACACGGTGTAGGCGCCGACGGGAATCACGGAACTGCCCAAGGCAAGCTGCGCTTCAGTGAACAGTGTCATGGGCGTGCCGCCCGGAGCCCAAGGCTTTCCGTTGGGGGGCCTCTCCTTGCTGGAAACCGGGTTGTAGCGCATGTAGACCTGTCGTCCGTCATCAAGATTGCAGGTGGTGGTCGAAGTAGGAGCGCCGCCCGACTGCGCGACAAGCGAAGGCGTCCACAATAACGATATGAGTACAGCCTTCCAGACGAGTGTGGCCGACATGGGTTCGAAAGCCCTCCGCGCAGAAGTGTAGCGCCGGAGACGCCTAAGGGGAAGAACTTTGCGTGGGTGCGGCTTTAGTGGCCTGCCTAGTCTCGTTCGTCATGCGTCTTCGGTGACGTTTCCCCGCTCCCCGGCGGTTGCTACCGTGGCTTGCAGGTACCGGTGCGTCAGGTACCAGCAAGAACGATTCAATCGAGGATTATCAATGGCGAAATCGAAACTAAGAATTCTTTACGGGGAAGGCGATGGGGAGGTTTTAGCAGCGCAGAGCGCGGCTATGGAAAAGGCCGGGCACGTCGTTCAGCCCGCCGAAGGACGCAAAGCCGTGACCGAGGCTCTCTCCAAGACCTCGTTTGACCTGGTCGTGCTGGGACCGACGCTGACCCGCAACGATCGTCATCACCTGCCCTATATGGTGAAGAAGGCCAGTTCCGAAACCAGCGTGCTGGTCATGCACGCCGACGGCAGCCGTCATCCTTATGTTGACGCCTGCACCGACACCGGGGCCAGCCTGGAAAACGTGCTGAACCGCATCGAATCGATGAAGATTGCCGGCATGGTTCCGAAAGCTGCCGCAGCCGCTGCGGGCCGTTAATCTCGTCATAGCAGTTCCGGGAAGAAAAACGGCCGCCCCTTTGAGGGGCGGCCGAATCTTTCCGGGCTGTGGTTGCCTTACTCCCCGTCGTCGCGGTGAGGCTTCGTGCGCCGCACCTGGGACTGAGCGTTCGGGACCGGCTTGTCATTCGCCGAGCTGAACTGCGGCTCGTCGGCGGAGGCCGGCGTGATTCCGTGCTGGTTCGTGTCCATAGCTTCATGGAACGTTGAGCCCACGGGCGCGGTCGCATCGGGAAACACGCCGTGAACTTTGTTTGCCGGGTATGCCGCGGTCATGTAATCCCCCGCCATCTGTCCCGAGGTAGTTGAGGGCAGCCAAGTCGGACTCATTCCCTTGGCCAGCGTCTTCGGAGCCGCCCAGGTTGTCCCGCCATTGGTGGAAGAGATATAGCCGACGCCTAACTTGCAGTTGCTTCCGCAGTTCGAGGTCGGGAAGAAATTGTAGGTAACGGCCAGATGCGCCGTGCTGCCCGAAGTTCCCGGTTGAATTGCGAACCCCGGAGTGAAGTGATCGAGCGTGCTCGTGACCGGATCAATCGGAACGCGTGTAACTGCGCTCCAGGTCGTACCATCGGTCGAAGTGCTATACACGATGTCGTTCGCGGAACAGCCTGAGCGGAAGCTGCAATCCGCCCACATGACGTAGACTTTGCCCGCGGCATCCATCTGCGCGTTGACCAATGGCAGCGCCCGCATCCCGCCGGCGACCGCATGTTCATTGATCACGGCTACTGTAACCGGGGTAGACCAGGTCGTGCCGCCGTCCGTGGACTTGAACGCCAGAACGCTCGACAGAAACGGATCGTCGATCGTGACAATGACCGTGCCGTTTGGCTGGGCCATCGGCAAACCACCGTTGCCCGAAGCGCTGCCGCTGGTGTTCTTCTTCGCGCTCCACGTCTTGCCGCCGTCGGTGGAGGTGCTCATCTCGATCAGATCGAACAGACTGAAGTCATCCCATTCGACGTAGCAGTTGCCGTAGTACTTGCTGGTGGAAGTGTTGTCGCAGTTGATCCAGGGCTTGTCGTAGTAGCCGCCGCTTTCGACGACCGACACTTTGACCGGATTGCCCCAGGTGATGCCGTCCGTGGAACTGCTGACCAAAACTGCGGCGCCGTGGACGCCTCCGGTATTGGACAATCCCAACGTCTCCGCCAGCCATACTTTGTATTTCTGGTTGTAGACCACCGACGTGTCGCTGGCGCGGTCGTATGTGCCGGTGCCCTCGACTTTGGTAATCCCCGGCAGGTTCCCGTTCGTCCACGTCATGCCGCCGTTGGTCGATGTGGAGAAGCCGATATCGGAAGCGCCGCCATCGGTGAAGCGTCCGATTTGAAACACGGAGACGATCGTGTTACCGAATGCGTAGCTCGCCGGCTCGACTTCAGTCTCGTGCTGGCTCGAGGTGTTGGTGAACGTGTCATTGCTGATCTGGGTGAGTGGAATTTGGGCCACAGCCGTACCGGCCATCAAGAGCAGGGCCAGCAGAGCGATCGTTGCGAAGCATTTCGATACAACACGAACATTTAGGGTCATAACGCTGGGCAAGGGAAGCCTCCGTGATGTGAGTTGCAGAGCGTAAAGCAGAATGTGAAATACCCCAGTCGATTGAAATTCCGTACAAATGCCCCGACTGGCTCTGGGTTACGGCAGGGTCAGGAACCCAGACAGGGCGTTGGGCGAGAACTATAGCCCCATAGTAGTAGGCGGTCAACGCGCAAGAATTTGCACACTCCTCTCTGTGGTCCCGGTGGGCCGGTGCCGAGAGCTCCTTTTTTACGATCCAAGATTTCCCTTGACTCGAATGTCAAGCGTGCTTTACATTACGAGATGTCAAGGATGCTTGACTCGGAGAAAAACTCGATGGACGCCAACAGCAAGCGCTACCTGAAAGAATTCGGCGGTGCGATGGCCGGCTATTCGGTGATGGTTCCCATTTCGATGTGGATGTTGCGGGGCCATGAGCATACAGCCCTGGGATACGGAATCGCGTCTCTCCCGATCATTCCCTCAGCCCTGGCTCTCTGGGCATTCATGAGAATGTTCCGCGGGCTCGACGAACTGCAGCGGCGCATCCAGCTCGAAGCGGTCGCCTTCAGTTTTCTGGCCACGTGCCTGATCACTCTCACCTGGGCGTTTCAGCAAAACGCCGGTCTGCCGCGCTTCGACGTGAGCTGGGTCGCACCGCTGCTGATCATGCTGTGGGGGCTGGGCATTGGCATCGCCAAGCGGAGGTACGAGTGAAGAACAGCGTGCGGGATTTACGCGGCCAGCTCAACTGGACCCAGGCCGATCTCGCTGAAAAACTCGGCGTCTCGCGCCAGACCGTCAACGCCATAGAAACAGAGAAATACGACCCCAGCCTGCCGCTGGCATTCAAGATCGCGAAGATCTTCCGCCGACCGGTAGAGGAGATCTTCAAAGCCTAGGGTATATCCTTCTATAATATTTTATACTATGGTATACTCACTGTGCTATGGCTATTAGCATAAAGAGCATAGAGACTGAGCGTTTAGCCCGGGAGGTTGCAGCCAAGACGGGAGAATCTCTGACGGCCGCAATCCAAAAGGCCTTGCAAGAGCGCCTTGAGCGTCTCCGACAACAACGCCGCAGTCAGATCGTTACGAGTCAGTTGGAGGACATCCTTCGTCGCGTGGATCAGCTCCCCGTTCTGGATTCCCGGTCTCCCGACGAAATCGTTGGATACAACGAACACGGACTTCCAGATTGATCGGCCGAGAATGGTGATTGATACATCAGCTGTTGCAGCGATCTTCTTTGCTGAACCGGAACGTCCGTCATTCCTGCACGCAATCACCTCTGCCGGAAGTCGACTGATATCTGCTGCGTGCGTGCTCGAAACTGGAATGGTGCTCGAAGCCAGGCAAGGCGAGGCCGCAGGTCGTGAGTTCGATCTCTTCGTGGTTCGCGCCAATCTTCAGATCGTGGCGGTTGATGCAGAGCAAGCAGATCTCGCTCGCTCTGCTTGGCGGAAATATGGGAAAGGGCGACACCCCGCGGCTCTGAATTTCGGTGATTGTTTCTCTTACGCGCTGGCTAAATTCTCCGGTGAGCCGCTTTTAGCGAAGGGAACGGACTTCGGTCTCACAGATATTCCGATCTACAGATGAAGCCTCGACAGATCTGCTTTTCGGCTTCGGACGCCAATCCAGTTTTCTACTTCGGATACCAATCCAGGACCCGCACCTCGATCCCGGTCCCTTTCAACCCTCCCATAAAGACTTCCAGATCCGATCCGCGGTAGTGGTACGGGATCACAATCTTCGGATGGAAAGCTTTGACCGCGTCCGCCGCCTCGTCCGGCGGCATGGTGTAAGGCAGATTCATGCACACGAAGGCCACATCAATGTTCTTGAGCGCGCGCATCTCCGGCACGCCTTCGGTGTCGCCGGAGAAATAGAAACGCTTCCCGCCGTAAGTGAGGACGTAGCCATTGCCGCGCCCCTTGTCGTGAAACAGTTTTCCGGGAGCGGGGCCGCGCTTCAAGTTGTAGGCGGGGATCGCTTCGATGGTGATGCTCTGCCACGTCTTCGTTTCGCCGTTCGCAATCGGCTTGGCTGTCGTCACAGTCTGGACGACTGCCGGCGCGGCGAAAATCTCGGTGTCGGCCTTGCTGATCTCTTTGATCGAGTCCGGGTCCATGTGGTCCCCGTGAATGTCGGTAATCAGGATGAGGTCTGCCTTGGGAAATCCCGAAAACTTCGCCGGCTTCGCAGGATCGAGATAGATCACCTTACCGCCCGCTTCAATTAGCGTGCTGGCGTGATAGAGCGGCGTGATCTTGACGGGCCCCGCGGAAGTCTGGAAGACCTGCGGCTCTGCAGCCGCGTGTCCTGGCGTGGCGAATGCCAAAAAGACCAGAAGAGAAAAGACAACAATTACGATCGCTTTCATCATCAACCTCATTTCCCAAATGTCATCCTGAGCGAAGCCGAAGGGATCCCTATCAGTAAGGTATTCTCTTGTTGAGCCGGCAATCCTCTTGTCCCGCGTTGTATGTTAAACCTGAAGGCCTACTTCTGTTCAATCAAACGTCCATCTCGAAAGAAGAACTCTCTCTTTTCTCCCGAGGGCAGCGTAACCGTTGTCTGAAGAACATCCGATCCGTTCAATTCATATTGGTAGCGATAAACTTCTCCATCGGCAAGCTCTTGCTCGGAAACCCTTCCCCAGGAATACTTGTTATGCAGAAGAGTGTTCCAGTTGCCGTCCAGAACCGCAGTAAGCAGCCAAGGATCGAATCCTGCCTGGTTCAAAAGAGGTGCATAGTCGAACCTATCTAGGACCCGAGATTCGTCTGACACGGTTTCCAGATGTCCCTGGAAATTATAGGAATATTTTCGGACGTGAGCCGCGTCGTCATCCGCTTCCACGATTCGATCGCTAGCGTCGTACTTGAACGTAATCTTCCGCCCTCCGGGAGAGGTGAGCTCTTCTAGATTGCGCACCGGGCTTCTCTTCAATTGAATGCGGTGACCTTCCGAATCCACGATGCTGGTCGCGGCCCCCTGCGCGAGATTCTTTGCGTTATACGACTCTGGAAAGTAGAACCTGGTGCCGTCACGGAAATCAAGCGTCCATCCGTTTCCGTTCCATGCCACTTGTGCCCCGTAGAACTCCGAAGATGTTTCGCTGTGCCGGAAAACCGCGTCCGCGTAACCTGTCCCCTTCGAGATGCGGGGCATATGCACCTCGTATCCATTTTCCAGGTTCAAGTCCATGTACGTGTACGGCCGTCTCGTTCCGGTGGGGCAGATGTCATACGGATGATTGGCGCCGACTCCGAACGCTCGGCTGTGATAGTCCCACACGATGTAGGTCCGGGTAAGGGACAAGGGCATGAGATCAGGAATGAAGAGATCTGTCTGACGCAGAATGAATCTGCCGGTATGCAGGTCGACGAGGAAGTCGTTTACGGGGACATCGTGCCGTGCGGTCGGCTTGATCATCGCAATCGAGTTCTTGAACTTAGCCACGCTGGATCCCTCGATAGGAGAGATCACAACATACGGCTGCGACCCATCCCACACCGGGGGCGAATCTGTGAACGGCAACAGTTCAACCTTTACGGGACCGGCAGGCCGCCTCCACAAGAACAGGAACTCCGCGCAACCGATCAGCGCCAGCACCAGAGCCCACTTCCACAGTGGCGGGTGCCAAAACTTGTTCCTGGTGCTTCCGTCCACAACAGTCTCCGAATGGGATTGAAAAACAGAAGGCGGCCAGGCAAGGCCGCCTCCTCAGCAGTTGGTGCTTGCGACTCTTTACTCTTCCTCTTCCTTCACCTCACCGCGCTCGGCCTTGGCCTTCTCGATGATCTTCTCCTGCAACTGCGACGGCACCACGTCGTAGTGATGCATTTCCATGTTGAAGCTGCCGCGGCCTTGCGTCATCGACGTCAGTTCTACGCCATAGGTCAGCATCTCCGACATCGGCACTTCGGCTTTCACCACGGTGTTGCCGGCCTTGTTGTCCATGCCCTGTATGCGGCCGCGACGGCTGTTGAGATCGCCCATGATCGATCCCGCGAAGTCGTCGGGCACAGTGATCTCTACCGCCATGATGGGCTCGAGCAGTGTGGGCTTCGCCACTTCCATGGCTTTTTTGAAGGCGATGCGGCCTGCCATCTGGAACGACAAGTCGTTGGAGTCGACGTCGTGATACGAGCCGTCATAGAGCACGACACGAAAATCCACCACGGGGAATCCCGCAAGATAGCCGCGCGCGGCGGCATCGCGGATTCCCTTTTCCACTGGCGGAATATAGTTCTTCGGAATCGCGCCGCCAAAAATATCGTTGACGAATTCGAACTCGCCGCCGCGCGGCAGCGGTTCTATGCGAATCTTGCAATCGCCGTACTGCCCGTGACCTCCGGTCTGCTTCTTGTGACGGCCTTGCACGTCGGCCTTGCCGCGGATCGTCTCGCGGTAGGGAACCTTCGGCGCCTTCAAAACCACTTCGGTGTGATAACGCTTCTTCAGCTTCGAGACGATGACTTCGATGTGCTGCTGGCCCGTGCCCGCAATGAGAAACTCTTTGGTCTGCGGATCGCGGAAGAAGCGCAGCATGCCATCTTCTTCCATCAGCTTATGGATGCCTGGCCCCAGCTTGTCTTCATCGGCGCGGCTCTTGGGCTCAATGGCAAACGTGATCGCCGGCTCTGGCAGCTTCACCCGCGGATACTGAATCGGCGCCGACTTATCGCCCAGCGTATCGCCGGTCAGCGTGTCTTTTAGCTTTGCTACGGCCCCAATATCGCCGGCATGCAACTCAGGCACGGGAACCGCCGTCTTCCCCTGCATCACAGAAATGTGCGCAAACTTTTCCTGCACGCCGCGACCGAAATTCTGCAACGCCGCATCGTTCTTCAACACGCCGGAGAAAACTTTGAAATACGAAATGCGGCCCGCGAAGGCATCGGAGACCGTCCGGAACACATACAGTGACACCGGCTCTTCGTCGGATTCGTGGCGCTTGGGCGCGTCGCCATTGCCGCCCGCCTCGCCCTGCACCCACTCGTGCTCCGACGGCGCGGGAGTGTAATCGATAATGAAATCCATTACGCGATCCGCGCCGATGTTTCCGAGGCCAGAGCTGAAGATGACGGGAAAAATCTTGTCTTCGCGAATTGCGTTGTGCAACGCTGGAACCAAGTCTTCTTCGCCGAGAGTTCCCGCTTCGAAGAACTTCTCCATCAATTTGTCGTCGCCTTCGGCCACCAACTCCACCAGCATCTCGTGAGCTTCCTGCACCTGCGCGCGCATGTTGGCCGGGATCTCGGTCTCTTTTCCCTTGCCGTTTCCGCCCAACTCGTAGGTATAGGCCTTCATGCGGACAAGGTCGACCACGCCGGTCAAACTCTTTTCGCTGCCAATCGGCAGCTCGATCGGGATTACATCCCGCCCGAACGCGGCGGTCAGAGATTCCAGCACGCGCTCAGCATTGGCCCGGTCGCGGTCCATGCGATTCACCACGATCAGCCGCGGCGTCTTGTATTCTTCGCAGTAATTCCACACGCGCTGGGTCACGACTTCGACACCAGCCACACCATCGACCACCACGATGGCCGCGTCCACCACGGGCAGCACCATCTTCGCCTCATGCACGAACATGCTGAATCCCGGCGTGTCGAGAATATTGATCTTGCTCGTGCCCCATTCGACCACCGCGGCCCCGGCGGAAATCGACATCTTGCGCGCGATCTCCTCCTCGTCGTGGTCCGTGGTGGCGGACCCGTCGTCGACACGTCCCAGCCGCTGGGTCGCGCCTGCCGTGTACAACATGGCCGATACGAGCGTGGTCTTGCCAGCGTGCCCGTGACCGACCATCGCTACATTCCTGATGTTTGCTCCGGAATAGACTTTCAAGTTGGGCTCCTTCAGGCAGGTGTGGGAAGGAAACGGCCATTAATAAAAACGAGGATAAGGACAGGACGTGGCCGACCCAACGTCCCCTGCCAAAACTAAGGATGCTACCACGCGGCAGCGGAAGCCTCAACAGGGGTAAAACGTCTGGATGGGTGTTGACCGCGCGATTTCGAAGGCGTATGCCATCGGCCGCATCGTTGGGTGTATGATCTTCAGCGCATGCTAGGCAATCGCACCAGCGAGCAGTGGATCGCGCAATACGCGACCAGCCACCAGCATCCGATCAATCGCCTCTGCCATACCTTCGGTATCCCCACAATTCTGCTCTCGGTCGCAGTTTTCGTCGCCGGATTCTTTGTCCATCGGCTGTGGTTCTACGCCCTGGGACTGTTCATCCTCGGATGGATCCTCCAGTTCATCGGCCACGCTTTCGAAGGCAAGCCGCCCGAATTCTTCAGCGACTGGCGATTCCTATTCGTCGGCGTCCGCTGGTGGTGGGCAAAGATTAACGGCAAAGCCTGATGTAGAGCGAGGCAGAGCGGACTCGGTGGGGGCGGGCGCCCCGACCGCCGATGCTTGCACCGATATCGAACTCTGTTTTATGCTTTCCTCAACCTTGGGGTTCTGATTCACAAAGCAAGCATGCAGCGTCTGACCGCCAGATTGTTGTTGTTGCTAGCGCTGGCCGGAACGTTCGTTCCGCTCGCGCTAGCGGTCACGGCTGCGCCACCCCATGCCTGCTGCCTTCGCAAGGCCGCCCATCAGTGCCACGGATCGGATCCTGACCAGCGCTCCTTCCATGGCGCCAGCTGCTGCACCCGCGATTGCGGTCGCGCCGCAACCACATCGCAGGGGGCCTACCCGCAGCCGTCATCGGTGTCGGCCTCCGCGCCAGACGTCGCAGCTCGCATTGTCCCATTAGCCGCCGGAACTCCCGCCCGCGAACTCTTCGCATCGCGCTCTACACGCGCCCCTCCGCAAATCTCCATCGCCTGAATCGCGATTCGGGAAGGGCACGACTTCAGTCGTGCCGTTAGCACCTCAACATTCGTGTCGGCTTTAGCCGCTGAGGGACTTTGAGCCGCAGCGCTATTACTTTGGCAGCCCACGCCTGTCGGCAGGCAGATCGTTTTTACGGTATCGGAGAATCTATGCGCTTTGTTCGCCTCGCGCTGATCGCATGCCTGGCCACAGCCGCCTTCGCCGCGGTCGTCGGCTCAGTACGCGGCATCATTCACGATCCCCAGCATCGCCCGGTGCAGAACGCCATGGTCATGATCAAGGCGAAATCCTCCGACTGGTCGGCGACCACGAACTCTGACGCTAACGGCAACTTCGTTTTTACAGCGGTCCCAGTCGGAGAATACGTCGTCACCGTCGTTGGTATCGGATTCGAACAGTCCCAGGAGGCCACCGCGGTAACCTCAAGTTCGCAACCGGTGCTGCACTTTGCGCTGAATGTTGCCGGTGCCAAGGAGACGATCAACGTATCCGCCACTCCTGATTCCGCGCCCACCGACTCTTCGACGCCGACTACGGTCGTCGATCGCCTGGAAATCGCACGCACGCCCGGCGCAGCTCGCTCCAACAGTATGGCCATGATCACCGACTTCGTGCCCGGTGCCTACATCACGCACGATCAACTGCATATTCGCGGCGGACATCAAACCAGCTGGCTGGTCGACGGCGTCCCCGTGCCCAACACGAACATCGCCACCAATCTCGGACCGCAGTTCGATCCCAAGGATATCGACTATCTCGAAGTCAGCCGTGGCGGCTACGGCGCGGAACTCGGCGACCGCACCTATGGCGTCTTCAACGTAGTCCCGCGCACCGGCTTCGAGCGCAACCGCCAGGCCGAACTCGTTTTAAGCGCCGGAAATTTCTACCAGACCAACAACCAATTCAGCATCGGCAGCCACACCGAACGCTTCGCCTACTATGCGAGCGTCAACGGAAACCGCAGCAATCTCGGCATCGAGACACCTGTTCCGCAAGTGGTGCATGACGCCGCGAACGGCTACGGCGGCTTCGGATCGCTCATCTTCAATGTCGATCCTTCGAACCAACTCCGCTTCGTAACGTCTCTGCGCAAGGACTTTTACCAGATTCCTTACGATCCGAACTTCAATGATTTGGAGAGTTCGCAGTACGACAGCAGTGGATTGCGCGATGCGGACCACGAATCCGATGCCGTCGTCAATTTCTCCTGGGTTCACACTTTCAATTCCAAACTTCTGCTCACGGTTTCGCCCTTTTATCACTACACTGCGGCGAACTACGAGAGCGCGCCCACGGACTATCCCACCGCCAGCACTGACCATCATGCTTCGACCTACGCTGGCGGACAGGTGAGCTTCAACGCGAATCTTCCCAGGAACAATTTGCAGATAGGATTTTACGGATTTGGCCAGAGCGACCATCAGCAACTCGGCGTCTTTTTCAATTGCCCCACCAATGGCGACCCGAACTTTCCCAACTGCGTCGCCGGTCCGCCGCTTACGGATGTGGAGCATCCCTCAGGCAGCGTTTCCGCGTTGTTTCTCGACGACAAGTTCAAGCCTTTCTCCTGGCTGACGCTCTCGGCCGGCCTTCGGCCGACGTATTTCTCGGGCAGCTTCACCGAGAGTTCCATCAGCCCGCGTTTCGGCATCGCGCTCAATGTCCCGCGCCTCAACTGGACCTTCCGCGCCTCGTACGGACATTACTATCAGGCGCCTCCACTGCTCACCGCGTCCGGCCCACTGCTCGAGTTCGTCAACAGCAGCAATTTGGATTTCGTTGCACTCCATGGCGAGCGCGACGAAGAAGCACAATTCGGCGTAAACATTCCCTGGCGCGGCTGGGTGCTCGACGCCGATGTGTTCCGCACCAATGCCTCCAACTTTTTCGACCACAACAATGTCGGCGAGTCGAATCTCTTTTTCCCGCTGACCATTCAGAACGCAATCGTGCGCGGATGGGAACTTACCCTGCGCTCCCCCCGCATTGCGCACTGCGCGCAGATTCATCTCGCGTATTCCAATCAGGTGGCCTGGGCCGGAGGGCTCATCAACGGTGGCCTGACGGATTTGTCTTATCTTCCGTGGGGCCCTCTCGACCACGACCAGCGCAACACGCTGAATGTCGGCGGCGATCTCACGCTGCCGTGGCGTGCCTACGCATCGACCAACGTTTACTACGGCTCTGGTTTCACCAACGCTTTTCCCGGCCAACCCTATCCCGGAAACTACCTGCCGCAGCACACCACGTTCGATCTGACTCTGGGCAAGGATTTCGGAGAACGCTTCTCCGCCTCTGTGAACGCAATCAACGTCGCCAACCGCCGCGTCCTGCTCGACAACAGCGTGACCTTCGGCGGATTTCATTGGAACAATCCGCGCGAAGTCTACGTGGAAATCCGCTACCGCTTTCATTACTAAAACATCACCGGTGAACATCGCCGGGTAAGAAATGCTGATGTGGGATCAGCCGCCTTCGGCTGTCCGGCCGGCGCAAGGCGTCTCGGGTACCTCGAAAGTTGCGAAGTGGGGATTAATCCCCATGCGATTCGTCTTCACTGGACCACCGCCTTCGCTGTTCCCGCACAACCCCTTCCCGCAGCACGGAATCCAATACGCAATTCGAAACCCTCACGCGGAGGCCGCATGGACCAGCATCAGATCGCAATCATCATTGGCGTTGTCGTGGCGCTTGTCATTGTCGCCATCATGAGTTTCCTGCTCTCGCGGAAGCGGCGTACCCAACATCTTCGGGAGCGCTTCGGCCCGGAGTATGACCGCGTAGTGAAAAAAGAAGGAGAGGTTCGCCGCGCAGAAGGCGTGCTCGAAATTCGCGCCAAACGCCGCGAGAAATTCACCGTTCACCCTCTCTCGGAAGAAACCCGCGCTGATTTCGCCGACCGCTGGCGCGTTGTGCAATCGCATTTTGTGGACGATCCGAAAGCCGCAGTCTCGCAAGCCGACCAACTGGTCAACGAACTGATGCAGACGCGCGGTTATCCGATGGCCGACTTCGAGCAGCGCGCCGCCGATATTTCTGTTGATCATCCCGTGGTGGTTCAAAATTACCGCGCCGCGCATGACATCGCCATCCGTCACGGCCGCGGTGAAGCGAGTACAGAAGATCTCCGGAAAGCCATGGTCCACTACCGCTCTTTGTTTGAAGAACTGCTCGGAGATGCATACCCACAACGAAAGGAGGCACGAGCATGAGCGTGCCAATGAGGAAAGAGGAACCGGAATTCGAGGAAGACCTAACCACGGCAGACTTGGCACAGGGCAAGCGCCCCGTTTCCGAGGATCGGCCCAAACCCGTTCTCGCCGGACGTGCTTCCGATGAGCGTGTTTTCGACGAGAATGCGCAACTGAATCCGCAAGACATTTCTACCCGAAGCATTTCTAACGACGTGCGCAGTTCTAACGAGGTGCGCAGCATTCCCGAGCGAACCTCCGAAGCAACTCCTCTTTTTCCTGAGGGCGAACTGGAAGGATTACGGAGCCGGTGGAGTGACGTTCAGACCGCTTTCGTGGACGAGCCTCGCAATGCAGTGGAAAAGGCCGACGGCTTGGTGGCTGCAGCGATGAAGCGCCTGGCAGAAGTTTTCGCCGAGGAGCGGTCGAAGCTGGAACAGCAATGGGATCGCGGCGACAACGTCTCCACGGAAGACCTTCGCCTTGCTCTGCAGCGTTATCGTTCCTTCTTCCAGAGATTACTCTCTGTTTAGTAAATCGTTCCCTAACTTGTATGGGCGGACTACGCGTCCGCCCATGCAATTTCAAACGCCTTATAGTTTCTTCCGCAGAAATTCAAACAAGATGTAGCCGATGAGCGCGGCGATCATGGCGATTCCAAAATTGGCCATCGTAAGAACGTCTACGATTGCCGAGACGATGCCTTTCTTGAACCCGATCCCCGAGTGCTCGTATTCTCCCATCAAGAGATTGGCGTAGAACAGAAAGACGATGAATCCTACCTCGATCACCGCTCTCCAGAGATGTTTCTTCATACACCCGTCCTTGCAGAAAAAACAGATTTACCCGCGGGCTAACTTTTCCCGCAGCATCTCTTCCACGTCGCCAATCTTTTCACCCATCACGTTGAGCTTGCGTGCTAGTCCCTGAATCTCCGCCTCCGCCCGCCGGTTGACGTCATAGTCGAGTTCGCCGCGCAACCGGTCTTTCGTGTCCTGCCGGTTCTGGCTCATCATGATAATTGGCGCCTGCACGGAAGCCAGCATCGACAAGAACAAATTGAGCAAGATATAGGGATAGGGATCCCACGCCTTTTTCCCCAGGCCCGCGTCGATGGTCATATAAACCGCCAGCGCGATCCCAAACGAAATAATGAACGTCCACGATCCGCCAAAGCCCGCGACCACGTCGGCAATGCGCTCTCCGAAGGTCGCGTCTTTCTCAATCACATCGTTCGGATGGCGATTCGCCCGCAGCCGCACCAATTGTTGCGAAGCGTGGAACTGCCGCCCCAGCACGCGCAGCATGTCCATCCCCGCAAGCGGCTTGCGCTGCAGCAGCACGGCAATATCTTTCTGATCCACTTCCAGACATACGGCCTCGTCGATAGCGACCGCGTCCGTCTGATGCGGAGTCTGCTCCAGCATCGACGCGAAGCCAAAGAACTCTCCGTGCGATGGTTCATCGACGATCACCTCCTGCTCATCCTGGTCCACGGTCGAGACCCGCACTCGACCGGAGACGACGACGTAGGCCTGTCCCGTCGAGTCGCCGATCTTGTAGATCCGCTGCCGTGGCGCGAACGTCTTCAACCTTACCTGCCCGGCCAGCACCGCGGTTTCTTCGTCATCGAGCAGCGCGAACAGTGGGACGTGTTTCAATACCTCCGGATTGCATGCCATCGAATGCCTCGCCTGGTGAAATCTGGACCGTTGCCAATCGCCCTGAGGATTTCACAAAAATACCGCCACAACAATACTTCGCCCTGCAGCAAGCAACAACTCAACCAGCGGACTTCCTTCGTGAACCTTCGTGTCCGTTGTGGTTTCAGTTCTTAGCCATTGGTCACGCAGTCTCAGACCGAGTTAAAGTGTGTACATCGTGTACAAACATACGGATCGTATTTTCCCGGTCGCATTAATCCTGGCCGTCGCTCTTTTTACTTCTGCCTGCCACAGTTCCAAAACTCAGACACCGAAGCGCTATCCCTTCACCGGCCGAGTCATTTCCGTGGATAACGACGCCCAGTCCGCCCTCATCAACGGCGACGACATTCCCGGGTTCATGGAAGCGATGGCCATGCCCTACAAGGTCAAGCCCGCCGCAACTCTGAATCATCTTCATGCCGGCGATTCAATCTCCGCCGAAGTTGTGGTGGTTCAATCAAAGAATGCGGACGAGCCTCCGGACTACTGGCTCGAGAACGTCAAAACCGTGAGCCACCTCGATCAGCCTCCCGCTGCGGCGGCGAACTCGCTGCATACTCCCACGCCCGGCGAAGATGTTCCTGATTTCACGTTTACCAATCAAAGTGGCAAGCACATCTCTCTGAAGCAGTATCACGGAAGCCCGCTGCTCATCACTTTCATCTACACGCGCTGCCCCTTTCCGGATTTCTGCCCGCGCATGAGCAGCAATTTTGCTGAGATTTACAAACAGCTCGGCACCGATCCGGCGCTCGCCGGCACTCATCTGTTGAGCATCAGTTTCGACCCGGAGCACGATTCGCCCAAAGTTCTCCGCGACTACGGATTCTCGGTGGCGCACACACACGACGGCGCGCTTTTTAATCGATGGGAATTTGCGGCTCCCACTAGCGCGGACTTACCCAAGATCGCCGGCTTCTTCGCGCTGACGATCACACCCGATGCCGGGCTGATTACGCACAACCTCAGCACCGCTGTCATCGGTCCCGATGGCAAGATCGTGGCGTGGTATCACGGCGGAGACTGGACACCTTCTGATTTAATAAGAGACGCAAGGGGCGCACGCGCTGCCAAACCCTAAAACGAAAGGCGCCTGCACACGTCCAAATTGAAGAGGACCTCATGAAATATCCGCTCCTGATTCTGGCTTTGATGGGCATCATCGTTTCTGCTCTCGCCCTGCGCGAACACTACCGCGAGTATGGAGATTCTCCGTGCAGCATCAACGAACACTGGGACTGCGGCATCGTCAATCACAGCCCGTTCGCCGTAATTGCCGGAATTCCAGTTGCGGCCCTCGGCATCGCTGGATACATTCTCATGGGCGTGCTCGCATCGCTCCGCGCCTACCGACTCTTGCTTGTGCCCACATTTGCCGGACTCGCCTTCTCCCTCTA
Source organism: uncultured Acidobacteriaceae bacterium (assembly GCA_963788555.1). Classification (GTDB taxonomy): domain Bacteria; phylum Acidobacteriota; class Terriglobia; order Terriglobales; family Acidobacteriaceae; genus Sulfotelmatobacter. The sequence goes on from CAWBHM010000016.1 coordinate 611,332, forward strand.
CCTTGCGAATATCGAAGCGCACGTCCTTGAAGTCTGGTGCATTTACTGCGTGATCTCGCTCGGAATTATTTCCTTGATGTGTCTGCTCACACTGGGAACTTTCGTGGCGCAGTTCGTTCGCAAGCCGGGTTCCGCTGCGTCTTAACTCTCTTTACATTCCGTTGGGCTGGATCTTGCTCGAAGGGAAAGGGGGGCAGGTATAGATATAAGTTCGGCCGGAATCCAAGCGCGAGGGGGCGATCCCCTGCCAGGTGTCCACCCGAAACCTTCCCCCCAAGGGTAGTTGAAACACAGACCCGCTGAATTCGCTATCGGGTCGGTACCCAACAAGGAAATCGGGGAAACTCCGAAACAAGCGGCAAGGGAGTTCCTATTTTCTCTTTCGCTTCGCGCCGATCTTGCGGTTGATGTCCGTTGAAAACTCAACGAAAATGTTTAGCAGTGAGCCGTATCCCGCCTGTCCCAGCACAGCCCAGCCCCCGTCCGCCAAGGCATTTCGCGGATGCGGCTTCCACGTGCTCGAAACCAATCCTCCGCCAAACGCGCCTCCGTAGAGCCCCCACTGTGGACGCAGCTCCTGCTCGCTCTGATTGTAAGTAAGAAAATTGCGCATGATCGCGTGCCGTGTACGCGGCCAGAAGCCGCTGCAACGGCATTGATCGTAACGAGGCTCGTACTTGAGCTTCGCATTCCCCAGGTACGCGAGAGTGTTCGCTGTGATGAATTGCCCCTCACGCGACGCGAAACGTTCCGCATATCCGCCCCAGCCATCGTCCCACTGAGGTGGCGCTCCTCGCGCCTGATCAATTCCTGCCGCGAACATGCGTTTCAAATATGCGCCCGGAGTCGCGAGCGTCTGCTCCATGTAGATCTCCCGCCGTTGCTGCGGGGTCACCGGCTCCAACGGACGGCCGTCTTCCACGTAGACGCCGGTCAGCCAGCCGCTTTCCCAATCACGCGCTTTGACCAGGGCAGCGGTACCCAGGTTTTTTGTGGCAGCCGCCGCCTGCACGGTAATCGCTTTCGTCTTTTGCGCGGCGGCCTGCGCGGGATTCGAGCCTTCGTCCTTCTTCTCGTCCTGTGGTTTGTTAGTCGGAGCAGATTGAGCGGGAGGTGAGTTCGCCGGCTGCGGCGCGGATGGAACATTGGGCTCGTCCTGCGCAGCCGCGACCGATGCAATGACGAGAAAGCACGCAAACAGCAGAACCATCGAGCAGGTGCCGCGCAGCGCGTAACGTGCCTTCTCCACGCCCCTCACCCTTCCGCGCTCTTGGCGGGTCTTTGGGGCAGTACAACTTTTGCCCGCTCCCCGCGAGACGCTAAACTCCCTTTGATGCATTCTCTCTACAACCATGTTGCTGGAAAAAGTGTGGGACGCCTCGCCGCCCTCAGCGACAGTATCTTCGCCGTTGCCATGACGCTTCTCGTACTCAATTTGCGCGTCCCGGCTCGCGAAGCGATTCACTCCGAGCACGATCTCTGGCACGCACTCATCGTGCTGTCTGCGCGACTTCTCATCTTTTTGATGAGCGTGATGACGAATGGCATCTTTTGGGTCGGCCATCAGACGCAAGGAAGGGGCGCTTTTTCTTAGGACTCGTCTTTCCAGGGCACGATGAAGGGATAACCGGAACTACGCTCTCTCGAACGCGTGCTTCTTCTCCAACTCCTCTACCGCCTGCCGCCGTGCGTCTTCGAATCGCTGCCCTTGTCCCATCAACCCCTGCGTGGCCTCCGCATATTCGCCTTCGATTCGCAGCAATCCCTGGGCCACCAGTCGCGCAGCCACCTCCATCATATGTGCGGGGCTTGCCTGCAAATACTGCGCTTCGGTCGGATTTCCAATCCAGACTCGCTTGTCCCCGCCCAGCATCGTCTGCCAATAAACCTTGCGCTCCACAAACTCCGCCATCACATCGTCCGTGGCTTTGCCGAACACCCACTGCTGCCGCTTGAAATCGTAGTGACGGCTGGAGAACGCCACCGGCAACAATTTTCCCGACTTCAAAAACTCAATCTGCCGCCGGTCCACTTCCTTGCGCAGCGCATTGATCACGGGCGCCTCCGCTTCCTTGGGCTCCAGCGACGACATCACCTCCCGCACCGTCTGCGAAAGATTCACGGCCACGGGCGCATGCAGTCCTTCCGAACCTTCCAGCCGGATGTCCCCATGCAGCACCCAGAAATCCGCTCCTGATGTCGATTGATGAAACGGCCACTCCAACCGGATCGTCAGCGGCAATCCTTTGAGCGTCACCCAGAGTTTCGTGTTGCCCCCGCCCACTTCGTTTTCGGTCGCGTGATTATCCCGCCCTGTCGTCATATACAAGTTCCTTCTGTGCCCTCAGTGTCCTCTGTGGTTGGAATGTCTCGGTGCGCGATGATGACGCAATCGTTAATTTTACCGCCCACCCTACTTTCCATCCAGCGTGGAGCGCACTTTCAGTGCGAGGTCGACCTTCGTGAAAGGTTTCTGCAGCAAGTTCACGCCCGGCTCCAGCACTTTGTGCTGCACCACCATGTCGTCGGTATAGCCCGTCATATACACAATCTTGGTTTGCGGACGTTTGCTCAGAATGTTCTCCGCTAGTTGCCGTCCACTCATCCCCGGCATAATCACGTCGGTGAGCAGCAAATCGATCGGCTCCGTGAACAATCCTGCGATCTGAATTGCCTGCTCCGCGCTCGCCGCCCCCAATACCTTGTAGCCGTATCCTTCCAGAAAAATCCGCGCCAGTTCGCGAAGATCGGGCTCGTCCTCCGCGAGTAGGATCGTTTCGTTTCCTCCGGCCACCGTCTCGCTGGAACGCGTTTCCTGGAGCTTACGCGTAGCGCCCCTTGAAGCCGGTAGATAGATGCGGAACGTGCTGCCATGTCCCGCGTGACTTTCAACTTGGATGCTCCCCCCGCTCTGCTTCACAATGCCATACACGGTCGCCAGCCCAAGCCCTGTGCCCTTGCCCATGGGCTTGGTGGTAAAGAACGGCTCGAAGACGTGGGAGAGCGTCACCGGATCCATGCCATGCCCGGAATCAGTCACCGTGAGCATGACATAGCGGCCAGGTGCCAGGTCCAGATCGCGAACCAATTCCTCTCCGACATCCAGGTTCGACGTTTCCATCGTAAGCTTCCCGCCGTGCGGCATGGCATCACGCGCATTAATGGCCAGGTTCATCAGCACCTGCTCCACCTGTCCCGGATCCGCCTTCACCGGAACCAGCGACGGATGCAGCCGGGCGATCAGCTCAATGTCCTCGCCAATCACCCGCGACAACATCTTTTGCACGTCGGCAACCGCTTCGTTGAGATCAAGAACTTTGGGTTGCAGTACCTGCTTCCTGCTGAACGCCAGCAGTTGTTGCGTCAGCGATGCCGCCCGCTCCGCCGCGCGTTGGATCTGCTCCAACCCGTTCCGTGCGCGCTCATCCCCCTCCGCCGTCGCCAGCAACAACTCGCCGTGCCCCATGATGATGCTCAAAATATTGTTGAAGTCGTGGGCCACGCCTCCCGCCAGCCGCCCAATCGCCTCCAGTTGCTGCGCATTTCTCAACTGTTCTTCCAGGTGCTCCCGCTCCGTGACGTCGCGACTAATGCCCCAGGTTCGTACCCAGTGCCCCTTCACCACCATTCCCGCCATGGTGTTGCGGAAGATTTTCGTCTGCCCGTGGGCGTCCATCTCCCGCGACTCCTGATCGGTGATCCGGTATCCGTTCTGAATGAAGTTCTCCATAAATTGCCGCGTCACCGGATCATGCAGAATCAGAAAATCGGTGAGTGGTTTTCCCACGAGTTCCTGCGCTGAATTCCGCCCGTACATTCTTGCCAGCGCATCGTTGCATTCCGCCAGGTAGCCGTGCTTCAGGCCAAGCGCCAATTGCTCCGCCACCGGCAGATGACTGGGAACCGGCGGGATATACTCCATCCGGAAAATTCCCTCCGAACTCTGCTCGACGAAAGACCTGTACCGTTCTTCGCTCTCTCGCAGTGCCTCCTCGACCTTCTGCCGCGCCTCTTCCGCTTTCAGTCGTTCGGTAATGTCTCGCTGAATCCCCCAGGTTCGCAACAGTTCCCCGTGCTCGACAATCCCGAACATACTGGTCAGGAACACTTTCGGATTTCCGTGCTTGTCCACTTCATGCGATTCCCTCTCCAGCACCCGGAATCCGCTGCGAACGTACTCCCGTGTCAGTTCGATATTGTGCGGGTCATCGGCGGCCATCAATTCCGTCAGCCGCTTTCCTAGAAATTCCGCAGGAGAGCTCAGGCCGTACATGTGCGCCATCGCCTGGTTGCACTCGGCAATATAGGAATTGTGAAGAATGCGGTGAACCAGTTCGTCTTCCGGCAGGTCGATCGGTACCGGAGCATCCAGGTCCTGCCGGAAGATTCCTTCGGAACTCTGCGCCACGAACATGCGGTAGTTTTCTTCACTGCGCCGCAGCGCCTCATCCGCGCGCTTTCGCTCGGTGATGTCCACCAGCAATCCGCGCATGAGCAGATTTCCGGTCTCCACATCGCGAACGAAGATGGCTTCATCCCGAAGCCATACTTCCCGGCCGTTCCGCGCACGCGTGCGATATTCCACACGGTACAGTTCTCCCTCCCGGCGATGTTCGGCGGCAATCGCCTTCTCCGCGTCATCGGGATGCAGCACGTTAAACCACGTGTGGTCGTCGGACATCCACTCGTCCGGTGTAAAGCCGAGAATATGTTCCACCTGCGGGCTGATGTAATGGAAACGCCCCGCGGCGCCCGGCTCCGCGATGTACGAAATGGCCGGCACCTGCTCCACCAGTTGGCGATATCTTCGCTCCGCGTCCTGCAGCGCGGCCCCTGCGCGCTTGCTCTCCTCCTGCGAGCGGATCGCCGTGATTCCGTACGCCAGGTTGTTTGCCATCTCGGTCAGAAGTTCCACTTCCGAGCTTTCAAACGAACCCACCTGCTCCGAATAGATCGCCAGCACGCCGAACGATAAACCGGCCACCCGCAGCGGCAAAGCAATCACAGCCGCGTATCCTCGTTCTTGGGCGGCCGCGCGCCAGGGCGCAAACAGCGGATCGTTCGCCGTATCCGGCACGACGCAAATCCGGTTCTCGCGGATCGCCGTACCTGCCGGCCCGTGCCCCGCTGGAGTATCGGACCACTTCACGTGAATCGTTTCCAGATATCCGCTGCCCTGGCCGGCATGCGCCATGGGACGCACGGTTTTCTCTTCGTCCTGTTCCGCATACGCAATGCCCGCCATCCGATACCCGCCCACACGCACGATAATGTCGCAAATCTGCCGCAACAGCTCCTGCTCGCTTCCCGCCTGTCCCAGTGCCTGATTGCACGCGCTCAACGCGCGCAGCGCCCGGTTCAGCCGGCGAAGTTCCTTGTTGATCGCAGTCTCGCTGGGAGATTCCGAAACTAGCTTTGAGGTTTCGCTGGGGGATAAAGAAGATGAACAAGAAGAGGAAGCTGCGTCTGTAGAAGAACCCGCCGCCGGGCTCGCGCCGACCCCGGCGCCGGTGCTCGGATTAGCCTGGACGGGCTGCTTTGGCTCGTTAAGTTCTGAATTATACTGCGTCATGGAAAGCGCCCGGCATCGCTCCGGCATTTCACTCGGATTTCAGTTAGTGTACAGGTTCTCGCTCCACCTCCGTTTGAAAACTCTGCGCGCTGGTCACCGGTTGTTGAGTTTCCCTTTCCGCCAGCCACCCCAGTAATCCAGCCAGACAAAACCCAATCCCGTTCAGAATGCCGTGGGTTCTCGCCATCTGCGGAATCGTCAAGACGTCACTCCCCAAGTAGTCCGCAATCGCATACACTCCGGAAAGCACCATACCCGCGAAAACAGCGGCAGCCGCGACCTGCAGCAGAACCCGCGCAGTAACGTCCTCCACTTTTCTGCCGCAAGCCCGGACTGCGACGGCCAACGTCGCAACGCTCATCGAGAACAACACAGCCGCCGTCATTTTCACCACCGGAGAGATGACAAATCCGACGGCCACTACAAACGGCAATCCCGCCACGACCGGGACCAGGTACTTGAGCCACCGATATTCGCGGCGCCTCTCGGCAAATCGAAGCGTCGCGGCGGCAATCGTCGCCGTTGCGAATCCTGCAAAATGAAAATGTACCGCCGTCAGCAGTCCAATCGGCTCCTGAATTCCCATCGGCCGCATCCCCAGCCGCGAAGCCCCCAGCCAGGCCCCACCCACCGCCAGATCCATACGCGCAATGCCGATCACAGCGCGTGTGGTGCGAACCCTATTGTTCGCGTCTGTCCGCAGGGCGCGTATCACGTCACCCACTCCGCTTGCCGCCATCAGCACGCATACAATCAACCATCCCACCGCGGCAAGCCCGGCGCGCTTTCCCGGTGGCATCCACATCGCCACAATCGCAAGACCCGCACCCACGGGCTGCAGTCGGCGAGCGAATCCTTCGAGCGGGCCTTTACTCCCCAGCAATCGTCCTAATTCCATTCCAAGTGGCACGATGACCAGCGGTGCGAAGAGAAACAGCAGCTCGATCGCACCGATCCGCGCGATCCCAACTCTCGCCAGCACCGCGATCCCCGCCCAGACCGCCGCCCCCGCAGTGGCCCAACCCGCAGCCCATAATCCGTGCCTGTCATTCCGAATACCAACAGGTTCGTCATTCCGACTGAAGGGAGGAATCTGCTTTTGCGTACGCGACTCCGATATCGTTTTCATGACTCCGTTACCTCCCGGGTGCCCCACCCCTCTTTTCGCGTTGTTTGCGAAAAGAGGGTGGAGATTTTGACTTCCCTCATCACACTACCCTCAAACTCGCTACTCCAAACACAATCACCAATACGACCAACGACCCGAGATACATTCGGTCGAGCATCCAGTTCTCGCGCCGGATCTCCCGGTCGTAATAGAAAATCTGCAACACGATCCGCAGCAGCCAGAATCCCGCCATGAACGCACTCAGAAATCGTCCTAACGAACTCGCGCCCGCAAGCTCCGGCGCGAACCCAAAACACAGAGCCGCAAACAGGCCGAGCACGATCACGATGTACACCCAATGCACGTAGAAGATCTGCCGTATGAAGCTCGGAACTCCCGCCAGCCGTTCCCGCAATCGCAACCCCCCGGGCAGCGGAACATTCGCCGCCATGATCCCCACATGCACAATCCCCGCGCCCCAAATCGCCCGAATCATCCAAGTCGTAATCATTGCCGCCTCCGCGTTCCCCTGTGTTCCCCCTGTGCCCTCAGTGGTAAATCTCTTGCCTGTCAAAGATCCCTATCTATAAAATCGTAGTAGACAGATCATTCTGTACAAACAGAACTAAAAGGCCAAAAAAAAACTACCCCGCCTTCTTCCGCATCTTCGTTCCCATCCGCAACAGTTTCCGAACCGTCCCGGTAGGCAGCCGTTTCATCTGGTCGTGCAGCTCCGTCACCGCTTCGAAGAATCCAGCCATCGCTTCCAGTCGCTCCCGCGTGTAATCCGCTCCCATCTCCTTCGGATCCAGATCCGCCAAGCACCGCCGCAGCATCTCCCGCGTCGGATCGATCTCCCTCCGCTTCCTCTGCTCAATCACCAGCCGGAACATCTCCCACACGTCCTTCATCGATTCATAGTGTTCCCGGCGGTCTCCCAGCACATGCACCGCGCGCACGATTCCCCAGGTCTCCAGCTCCCGGATCGACGTGCTCACATTGGACCGCGCCACGCTCAGCGTCTCGGCAATCTCCTCCGCCGGCAGCGCCCGCGGCGACAAATACAGCAGCGCATGGATCTGCGCCACCGTCCGATTGATCCCCCACCGCGTCCCCATCTCGCCCCAGTGAAGGATGTATTGCTTCTGCACTCCGGTTAGTTCTGCCATAACGTTTCTTTCAGTACCGACTGAATATACAGAAAAACACGCCGGGTGTCAACTAACTGTTGGCTGCGCGGATCTGCTCTAAGCGACGTGCGCGCCGCCCCAGTCAATCATGAAAATCCCGCTGGTGTGAGCGGACCCCAATCTATGTCGCGCGGGCGCCCTCGCCCGCGCAAGGCCGATTGCAAGAGACCTCAACAGCCCACCACACAGGATGTAGCGACAGCCGCCTCGGCGGTCCCAAGATGAATCCGCAATCACGCTCGCACGCAGCACGTTATAATGGCGCGCGCATGCCCCTGACTTCTGGCACAAAACTTGGCCCCTACGAGATTCAATCCCCGCTCGGCGCGGGAGGCATGGGCGAAGTCTATCGCGCCAAGGACACGCGTCTCGACCGCACGGTCGCCATCAAAATTCTTCCCACCCATCTTTCCGCGAGCCCTGAATTCAAGCAGCGCTTCGAACGCGAAGCTCGCACCGTCTCCTCGCTGAATCATCCGCACATCTGCCATCTCTACGACGTTGGCTCGCAAGACGGCACCGAGTTCCTCGTCATGGAGTTCCTCGACGGAGAAACTCTCGCCGATCGCCTGCGCAGAGGCGCACTCCCGTTTCCTGAACTCCTGAAGATTGGAATGGAAGTCGCCGAAGCGTTAGAGATCGCGCACCGCGCCGGTATCGTGCATCGCGATCTCAAGCCCGGCAACATCATGCTGACTAAGTCCGGAACCAAGCTGATGGATTTCGGCCTCGCGAAACCCGCGTCGCTCGGCGCGGCAGGCTCGGGATCCGCTCCGCTTCTCTCCGCCGCGCGCACTATGAGTGGACCTACTCCCGTCAGTCCACTCACCACCGCTGGCAGCATCGTTGGCACCATTCAGTACATGTCGCCCGAGCAGATCGAAGGCAAAGAGGCCGACGCTCGCTCCGACATTTTTGCCTTCGGCGCCGTCCTCTATGAAATGGCCATGGGCAAGCGCGCCTTCGAAGGTAAAAGCCAGATCAGTGTCGCCTCTGCCATTCTCGAGAAAGATCCCGAGCCGATCAGCGCCGCGAAGCCGCTCACGCCGCCAGCCTTCGACTACCTCGTCGCATCCTGTCTGGCGAAAGACCGCGAAGACCGTTTCCAGTCCGCGCACGACGTACGCCTGCAACTGAAGGCCATTTCGCAATGCGCGCCGCCAGCAGCCGCAGTCGCCCCTGCGCGATCTTCATCGCTCATCCCGCGACTGCTCTCGCTGAGCGCACTTGTTTTGTTGGTCGCTGCCCTCGTGGTTTTCTATCTCGCGCAACGCACCACCGCTCCCGCGCTTTCCGTGCGCGCCTACATCCCGCCTCCGCCCGGCACCGCCTTCCGCGCCTCTGGCTTTGATGAAGGTCCGGTCGTCGTCTCGCCCGACGGAAAAACTTTAGCTTTCACTGCAGTCGACGAAAAGGGCAACACCAACCTCTGGCTCCGCCCTCTCGATGCTCCCCAAGCCACCATGCTTCCCGGCACCGAAGATGCGTCTGCGCCCTTCTGGTCTCCCGACAGCCACTACCTCGCCTTCATCACCGACGGCAAACTAAAAAAGATCAGCGTCTTGGGCGGTGACGCTCAAACCCTCGCGAACGATGTCTACAGTGGTGGTGGCGACTGGGGTCCCGACGGCACGATCCTCTTCTGCAAGCAACACTTCGGTCCGATCTCGCAGATCTCGGCCTCCGGGAATCAGGTCTCGCCGGTCACTCATTTGAGCAAGGACGAGACGTCCCATGACTATCCATCATTCCTCCCCGACGGCAAGCACTTCCTCTACGTCTCCTTCCGAATCGGTGCTTCGCCGCAAATCAAGCTGGGCGTGCTGGGCAAGCCCGAACAAGATGGAGTCGTAATTGCCCCGGGCTCCCGCGCGGCATTTGCCTCCGATCATCTGGTGATGGTTCGCGCTGGCCATATCCTGGCCCAACCCTTCAATCCTCGCTCCTTCGCTCTCTCCGGCGATCCGCAATCTCTGGGCGAGTCCCGCACTTTCAGCGTGTCCCGCGATGGCGTCCTGGCCTATCACGAAAGTTCTGCTCAATCCGAACTCAAACTCTTTGACCGCGCGGGGAATCTGCTCGGAACCCCCGGTCCGCAAGCCGTTTATTCCGCTCCTCGCTTTTCTCCCGACGGAAAATCCATCGCCGTCACGATCGGTGACAAGCGATCGGGGACAGGAGATGTCTGGGTATTTCCTGCCGCCGGCGGCCCACCCGCATCACCTTGGTTCCGGTCTGCTGGCGGAACTGGCGCGCGAAAGTGCGCGGCGACATCGCCGCGCGGCGGGCCAGGTCCTCCACGCGCAGAGCGTGGCCCAAATGCGATTGCGCCCATTCCAGGAGCGGCGCGAGCCCTCCGGCCGCCCGGCTGTCGACGGGGTTTTGGACGTATTGCGCTTGACCGCCGTCGCGGTGCGGCGGCATGACCAGCCGGCGCGCCACGCGCTGCCGCGACTGCATCCCCTCGAGTTGCCCATTGGAGTGCATTGGGACGTGTAGTCGCCTGTGCTGACGAGCCAAAAATAAGCGCAGTTGGAAAAAAGTGGTGATTTGGAGACGGCCGCCTTCGGCCTTCAGGGGTTAAGAATGTCAAAAAGACGGTTACAGTCGAAATCGACATATCGAAAGACTGTCATCCCGACCGAAGCCGGAGCGCCAGCGACGGCGCAGTGGAGGGACCTGCTGTTCTTTTGCACTCAGTGAATCGTAGAGCAGGACGAAGAACTTTAGTGGTGCGCACAAAACGGGGAATCCGGAACCTTTTACTCAAAATAGAAGATTCGAAGGGATGACTTTCAGCGGCGCTGGCAGGAACAATAGGAACGTCACTAGTTCGTAGGCGAAGAAGACGAGGGATCGCTCAGGGCAATCAGCTTGCCCGGCGGATAGTCATCGGCAGTCAGCGGGGTCGCCGGATCGGGATTCACGATCTTCAGTACCTTGCCACTCCGAACCCCCCGAATGGTCAGGCTCTGCCCCTCCACCGCTATCACTCGGTACTTCTCGTCGAAGAGTTCTCCTCTTGTGGCCGCCATAGGTGAGTTGGATGCCGAACTTGGCTTCCGGGACTCCCCGGTTTTGCCAGTCAAAAACTTTTTGGCTGCGTCACCGGATGTAAACCCCAAGCCGTCAAAACGCATCCTTTGTTTTTCTAAAAGCAGACACGCAACTACAATCGAATTCCGATCCCATGAACACGGCCCGCATCGCCGAGTTGCTGGACCCCTTCCTTCGCGCACCGCTGCCGACTTCAACCTATATACAGCCTTCCGAACCGGAGCCAGCCGGAGAGGCGCGCCCAGAGCGGGGTCGAGGGGGACCTGCTGTCCTGTCCCCCACCCATCTTCAGCATATATCGACGTATATCGATATACTGCTCCGCTGGAATGCCCGCATCAACCTCACCGCCATCCGCGACCCCGAAGAAATCGTAACCCGCCACTTCGGCGAAAGCCTCTTCGCAGCCCGCCACCTGTTCCCGATTTCCCCTGTGTCCTCTGTGTCCCCTGTGGTGAAAGCCGTTGCTGTTGCAGTTGCCGATGTAGGTTCCGGCGCCGGTTTCCCGGGCCTCCCCATAAAACTGTGGGCGCCGCAAATCTCTCTCACCCTGATCGAATCCAATCACAAGAAAGCCGCTTTCCTCCGCGAAGTCACCCGCGCCCTTACATTGACGGACGTCAATATACAAAACGCCCGCGCCGAAACCATCCCCGAAACCTTTGACGTAGTCACGCTCCGCGCCGTCGAGCGCTTCGACCAGGTCCTGCCAACCGCCGCAGCCCTGGTCGCCCCAGTCGGCCGCCTGGCACTCCTGATCAGCGCGTCCCAACAAGCAACCGCCGCCGCAACCCTACCCCAATACGGTTGGTCAGTCCCAATCCCGATCCCGCATTCTCATTCAAGGCTACTTCTCGAAGGTAGCAAGAAGTGAGGGTAGTTCGGCACAGGAGAATCAAGATAGTAATAGTGGTCCACCGAGCGCACATTGAGGCCGCTAGAGGGTAAGAACTCCCGAATTCTGACAGAAGATCAGGCCTAGGTGGGTAGTTCGTATGGTTCTTTGTGGTCAATCTTCAAGAGTATCAATAGCAACAGTCAAATATCGACAACAGGAACCAAGAATGTAAATAGTGGGAACTCTAACGTGTAAATCTAGGCGATTGTAGCTACTGACGGTCGCGGCGGACAGATTATAATAAGCAAAGTGGGAATTGCAGCGAAACCGCTACGTCGGACCTCATCTATCCACTCCCCGGCATTTGAGTTTTCCACAGTGTTCCTGCAGGAACACTTCTCAAATTCTAGGACGTCGAATGCTAGTCCCGGGGCGCTGAGCAGATGTTCCTGCAGGAACATCTCGGCGCTACTGGGGATCCCCAGTCCACCCCCACATTAGTTTAGACGATCAATGCCCCCAAAGAAATTGCCGATGCCACACGATGTGCAGAGAGTGTTCCTGCAGGAACGTTTCTGGCTTTTCGCTCGACGGTAGGGCCCGGAGGCGCTGGGAGCAAGTGAGACGACAAGGGTTCTACACGAGCTGCTTCATTCTGCTCCGAGTACGCAATGTTCCTGCAGGAACACTTCGCGAGTTCGCCCTCACACGTTCTCCGAATGCGCCAGCGCGCAAGAATGTTCCTGCAGGAACATTGGACGTGTTTTGCACACAATTCACCTGCATTGCACAGCAATTCTTCATTGCATTTGAAATGCAATGCGGATTATGCTGCGTGTAGCTCTGGTTCTCCTAACAATCTAATGGGACGCGTTATCGCTGTTGCCAATCAGAAGGGCGGCGTGGGGAAGACTACGACCGCCATCAACCTAGCCGCGTCCTTTGCGGCTGCGGAAGTGAACACGCTGCTGGTCGACTGCGATCCGCAGTCGAATGCCACGAGCGGCCTGGGGTTCGTCAAGGATCCTGACCGCGTCAGCTCCTACCATCTGCTGATGGGCGACGCCACGGCTGAGGAGGCGCTGCTCACGACTGAGCTCGAACAGCTGTGGCTGATTCCTGCGCACAAGAACCTGATCGGCGCGAACATTGAACTGGTCGACGCAGAGGGGCGCGAGTATCGCATGCGCGATGCGCTGGCGCCTTTGCGCGATCGCTTCCAGTTCATCGTGCTGGATTGTCCACCTGCGCTGGACCTGCTCACGCTCAACGCGCTCGTCGCGGCCGACGCGGTGCTCATTCCGATGCAGGGGGAGTACTTTGCTCTGGAAGGTGTGAGCGAGTTGCTCGACACGATCGAGCGCATCCGCGCGGGACTGAATCCTGAGTTGGGGATCGAGGGTGTGGTGCTCACCATGTTCGATGAGCGCACCAACCTGGCGCAGCAGGTGATGACTGAGCTGAAGAATTACTTTGGCGAGAAGCTGTGCCGCACGACTGTGCCGCGCAACATACGGCTGGCTGAGGCGCCGAGTCATGGGAAGGCGGCGCTGGTGTACGATCCGCGGTCGAAGGGTGCGGAGAGTTACATACGGCTGGCCAAGGAGATTATTGAGCGGCAGGCTGTGCTCTCAGTGCGCCTGCGGAACAAAGCCTCACCACAGAGGGCACAGAGGAACACGGGGAGAGGCGGTCGAGGAGATTCCTGCGGCGGAGATGGATAAGACGGCTTGAGTCGGCAGTCCGTCATATATCGATGGTTGTCTATATATTATATTGATGAGCATCGATATAAAGTGGGCGAGGAGTGCATAGGTCCTTCGGCGCCAAAGAGCGGCGCCTCAGGATGACAACGCTTTCGATGCGCGCGATCGATGGATGCAGTCGGAACGCATAGATGTGGATGACAGGACGATGAGGACGGATGACACCAGGGATGACTGACTTCGGCGGCGGAGAATATGGCGGGGCGGGATAAAGAGAAGGTGGAGAAGCGGCGGGCGTTGGGGCGCGGGTTGGAGTCGCTGCTGCCGGGGCCGCGGGTAGTGCCGGGGACGCCAGGTCAGAGCGGCGGCGCTGCTGGCAAACAGCAGGTTCCTGCGACTCCGCCTGTCGGCAGCTCGGCTCCACACAGTTCGGTGCACGCAGTTCGTCCGGTGACACACTTCTGCGGTGACAGCCTCGACTGCGGCTGCGGAGAGGCATTTGAGGGAACGATTCGGGCTGTGGTGGACGAGGCTGTGGAGCGAGGCCGGCGCCACATCCATCCTCCGCAACATAGTGCCGCTGCAACCGCCGAGCTGCGCTCGGCTGGACAGCCGGGGGCGGCTGTCCCCACATTGGAAGCCGGTGAGGCCGCGGAGGCTGACGAGCCTATTACGATTTATGCGCAGGCGGAGTCGCGGATGCCGGCGAATCTGGTGGTCAATCTGGAGATTGCCGACATCGACAAGAATCCGTTTCAGACGCGGTATGTCGACGATGACGAGGCGCTCGAGGAGCTGGCCGATTCGATCAAGGCGAATGGGGTGGTGCAGCCGATCATGGTGCGTCCGTCGGAGGACGAGGAGGGACGCTACATTCTGGTACTCGGGCGAGCGGCGGCTGCTGGCTTCGAAGAAGGCGGGGAAGACGACGATTCCGGCGATGGTGCGGCGCGTGTCGCTGCAGCAGGCGGCGGAGATGACGATCGTCGAGAACCTGCAGCGCGAGGATTTGAGCGCGCTCGAACAGGCGGAAGCGTTCCGCGTGTTGAGCAAAGAGTTTTCGCTGACGCAGGCGCAGATTGGAGAGCGCGTCGGGTTGTCGCGGGAGTCGATCTCGAATTACATGCGGCTGCTGAAGCTGCCGCGCGAGGTGATGCAGCTCCTGGCGGAAAAGAGGATCACGTTTCAGCGAGGCGAAAGAGTTGCTGAAGCTGGAGAACGACGATCAGATTACGCAAGGCGCGTTGTACGCGGTGAAGAAGGGGCTGACGTCTGGAGCAGATCGAGAGAATGGTCCTGTCGATGAACGGGCTGCTCGATCCGTTCCCGGGGATGCCGGGGCAGGTCACGAAGAAGACGGAGGCGGAGCGCGGTGGGTCGATCCGAATGTGCGGGCGGCGCAGACGGACCTGGAGCGGATGCTGGGAGTGCGAGTGCGGATCCGCGACCGCAAGGGCAAGGGGAAGATTGTGATTGAGTATTCGACGGTGGATGATTATGAGCGGGTGGTGGAGATGTTGCGCGGGAAGAAATAGCTGCTAGCTTCTAGCTACTAGCTTCGAGCTATGAGCTACGAGTTTCGATTCGGGCGGCCTTGCGGTCGCCTTTTCTTTTCGTATACGAGATTGGGGAATCAAGATCGTTACGGGTGGTGGTTCGGCAGACCCTCCGCGGAGCCGTTGGACGCAGCCAAGTGGGACCGTTGATTGGAAATACGGTGTCTGGTGGAGTGATCAGCCTTGTCGCTGACGAGGTGTTTACTGTTCTGATTCCTGGCGCACCTGTTCTTCTATGCGCAGGGGAACGTCCAGTCTGTCCACGCTTTTCCCCACTTCTGGTTCGACAGCAGTTCGGAGGGTGGAGGGTGGCCCTCTCAAGACTTCCGTCTAAGGAACTGCGAGCGAATGAGAACAATAGAGCTGGCCTTGTAGTGAGGCGCATTTTATTGCGTGATCGAGGAGTTGCTGAAAAGTGTACTGCCCGTAAATCACATTTGCTAAATGATTGCCATCAAGCAGCAAGATCTTCAATTCTTTGCCCTTGGTAACGGATTCCAGCACACCAGAAGTGTAACCGTTCATCGCAATGGTCACACCACGCGCGCCAAGTTTTCCATCAACTTTAAAATAAAACGAGCCAATGTGTCGGGGTTCTAAGGCCTCCGCGAACCATTTGAGTTCAACTAAATAATAGTGCCCATCGTGTTTGATCGCACCGTCCAACTGTTCCCCAACGATGCGAAAGGGCTCTTCGACTGGAATACCGCTAATTCGCATTAGATTCACGAAGATCTTCTCTAGCGCATACCCTTTCTGTTGCGGTGTGAGCAAGTGCGCCTTTTCAAACGCTTCGCGGATGGTTTCAAGGTCTTGCTGATATGTTTTCTTCGGGGCGGTCGCAGCATGACGTTTTGCACGATCTTTTTCTTCGCGTTCCTGCTCTTGACTCCTGATGATTTCGCTTAATTTCAGAGCAGCTCGTTCGGCAACTTCGATCCTGTGCCGCGGATCTTGAGGTACGAAATTCTTGTGCTCGACTAGAGTGCGAACGAAGTTTCTCGAAATTTCAAGCCGCCTATTCAAGTCAGCAGTGCGCAGCTCTTCATAAAGCCGATCCATTTGCTTACGTTTGGACAAAGTTTTGCCGTCCGCATCTGTCTCTTGTGAGATACGCAGCGTGAGCGGCTGGGGAACCCTGGAGCGCAGCCATGCTTTTTGCAAATCCCCTTTGTACCAATAGAGGTTCGCAATGCCATCTTTGATCAAGACCTCGATCTGCTCCGTGAAGACGTCAAACATCGACCCTATTATGATCGATTTAGGCAATTTTTGGGAGCAGTGCGAGCCCGGAGCAAGATGGCCCCAGCTATTATTATCGAGTTGAGGTAGACACAATGGTTGAGAATATCGGTGGCTTAGCACATCAATTGGAGACACTGTGCACGCGGATTCTGGCGGCCAATGGCTATCAGATCATAAGCACTAGCCCAGCCGTTGATTCCGGGGCGGATATCCTTGCGCTGGAAGCCGGGACTAGTCAAGAAGTAGCGGTTCAGGTGAAGCTGTATCGATCAGCCAGGGTCGACCGGAAAGTTCTCCGTAATGCTGCGGTACAGATCGTTCATTACAAGCAGGCGCATAGTACGAAAGCTTTACTTATCGTTACGACGACCCTTGATGAAAGCGACTTAAGGTTAGTGCGAAATATTGGCGTCGATGAAGTCTGGGATATATCCGAAATTAGCAGGCGAGCGAACATTGACTCCGGATTGGGCGCTGAACTGGAGAGGTTTTTCCACGACGCAGAGCTGCAATACCCTAGCTTGCCGGCTGATGAGGGTCTTGAACCGGATGTTGGTGCTCAATCGGGAATCGACCAGAACGGGGAGCGACTGGTTGAAAGGCTGCAAAGCACGACTGCGGGTAACGTTGACGCGCGTAGGTTCGAAGATTCATGCTGCGAGTGTATTCAGTATCTTTTTGGAGAACAGTTTGGACAGCTCAACCCACAGAACAGAGTGGAACAGGGGTTTCAATATATGGATCTCATTGCTCGTTTATCTCCAAGAGATACCGGAGCTTTTTGGGTTTCTCTCGCCCAGGACTTTCGCTGCAGGTATGTGGTTTTCGAGTTCAAAAACTATAGTGACAAGATCTCCCAGAACCAAGTCTATACGACCGAAAAGTACCTCTACCCAAACGCTCTTCGCTCAGTCGCAATCATAATCGCGCGGAATGGGTGTGATTCAGGCGCGACGCGTGCCGTTCAGGGCGCTCTTCGCGAGTCAGGCAAAGTCATTCTCGTTCTCAGCCTCGGGGACCTGATCAAGCTCCTACGCGCAAAGGACCGTGGGCTAGAGCCGAGTGATCTGCTGATAGACCATTTGGATAATTTACTAACCACCATCGCCCCTTAAGGCGGACGGGCGGATGGTTCACCCTTTCTGAACATTTGCCGCCCGCTCTTTCTGTCGTCCCTACGGGATTTGGTTCCTTCCTTACAGGACTTACCCCGGACTTACGTCCGGGGCTATCGTGTGTCGCCGCTCCGCGGCTGGGGTGGAGTGAGTTTCTGTTGACGCCCGCGGGATCAAACCTGGGCCCGGCGGCAGAACTTCCCCACTCAAGCCAAAAGCGGGCTTGAATGGGCCACCCGATGCTAATCCAGCAACGGACTTCTAGCCTGTGGACCGGATTCATGAAGCGGGGAATATAAACGTAGGAACGGGAGCGTGAGTCCCGCACCGGAGAGTTCCATGCAGAAGACGACGCTGAGGTTCCTGGCTTTAGCTTTTTTCGTGCAGGCTGTCTTGACTCGGAGCAATCTTCCCCGGGGCAACCTGTCAGGCACGGGCGCAGGGCGAGAAAGTTTCCTATCCCGCAATGGCTCCGCTCGAATCAGTATTTGATCGGCGACGAGAATTCTGAAATCGCACTGGCTCGCAGTGCGGCGCCGGCATCCATTTCGGACAAAGCTGAAGTGATGGTGCTGGGAGCGAAGGGATACACGACGGCGGTGAAGGGCACGAATGGGTTTCTCTGCCTGGTGGAACGATCGTGGGGCGCCGGCACCGATGAGGCGGAGTTCTGGAATCCGAAAGTGCGCTCTCCTATTTGCTTCAATCCGGCAGCGGCGAGAACCTTTGCGCCCATCTTCCTGATGAAGACCAAGCTGGTGTTGGCAGGAAAATCCAAGGCAGAGATCTTAGAGGCGACCGCATCGGCACTCGATAGGAAGGAACTACCCGCTCTGGAGCCGGGAGCGATGTGCTACATGCTGTCGAAGCAGCAGTACTTAAACGATCGCGGCATGAGTTGGCATCCACATCTGATGTTTCTTGTTCCCGGCGACGCAGCGAAAAGCTGGGGAGCGAATCTGCCGGGGTCGCCGGTGATTGCGGCGAATGATCCGGAAGAACGGGTCACGATTTTCATGGTCTGGGTTGGCCAATGGAGTGACGGGACGGCGGCTCCGGCGATGGTGCACTGAACTGCAATTCGTGGAACTCCCCCACTCAAGCCAAAATCTGGCTTGAATGGGCCACCCGTCTCCGCTTCACTGCAGGCACTCCCGGCTCCCGCCCCTTCGACAAGCTCAGGGCAGGCTCTTCGCGAAGAACGGGACACCCTTCAGTCAAAGTCCCCACCCTGTCCCTGCAAAGTACGCAGGGACAAGGGTGGGGCAACCGGTGGGTTGGTGATGCTAGCGGGCCTTCCTCTTCCTCTTTGTCTTTTTCGCGGCGACCTCAGGCCAGGTCGTAGCGATCGAGGTTCATGACCTTGGTCCATGCAGCCGCGAAGGCCTTCACGAACGCCTCTTTCGAGTCGTTACAGGCGTAGACTTCTGCGAGTGCGCGGAGCTGGGAGTTCGAACCGAAGAGTAGGTCTACGCGGGTAGCGGTCCACTTGACCTGGTTCGTCTTGCGGTCGCGCCCTTCGTACACGCCTTCGGAATGCTTCGACCGTATTGGAAGGCTCCCACTTCGTGTTCATGTCGAGCAGGTTGACGAAGAAATCATTCGTCAACGTCTCGGGACGATTGGTGAAGACGCCGTGTTTGGTGTGCCCGAAGTTCGCATTCAGGGCGCGCAGGCCGCCGAGGAGGACGGTCATCTCGGGGGCAGTCAGGGTCAGCAGTTGAGCGCGATCGAGCAGGAACTCCTCAGCCGACAGAATTTGTCCGCTGCGGAGATAGTTGCGGAAGCCGTCGGCGACCGGCTCCATGACGGCGAAGGAGTGCACGTCGGTCTGCTCCTGCGAAGCATCGGTGCGGCCCGGCGAGAAGGGAATCTTCACGGTGTGCCCGGCTTTTTTCGCAGCTTCCTCGATGGCCGCGTCGCCGCCGAGAACGATCAGGTCGGCCAGGGAAACTTTCTTCCCCTTGTTGCCGTTGGACTGCGCGCTGTTGAACTCCTTTTGGATTGCCTCCAACTTCGGCAGAACCTTCGAGAGCTCGGCGGGCTGGTTCACATCCCAATCCTTTTGCGGGGCGAGACGAATGCGCGCACCGTTGGCCCCACCGCGCTTGTCGGAGCCGCGGAACGACGCCGCGGACGCCCAGGCAGTGGTGACGAGTTGGGAGATCGTCAGTCCGGAGGCGAGGATATTGGCTTTGAGAGCGGCAGCGTCCTGGTCGCTGATCAATTTATGATCGACGGCGGGAACAGGATCTTGCCAGACCAGGGTTTCCTTGGGAACGAGCGGGCCGAGATAGCGCGCGATGGGTCCCATGTCGCGGTGCGTCAGCTTGAACCATGCTCGCGCAAACGCGTCCGCGAACTGATCGGGATGCTCGTAGAAGCGCCGTGAAATCTTTTCGTAAGCAGGGTCGAAGCGCAAGGCGAGGTCCGTGGTCAGCATGGATGGAGCGTGATGCTTGGAGGGATCATGCGCATCGGGCACGGTGCCAGCGGCGGCGCCATTTTTCGGCGTCCACTGATGCGCTCCGGCCGGACTCTTCGTCAGTTCCCATTCGAAGCTGAACAGGTTGGTGAAGAAGTTGTTGCTCCACTTCGTGGGGGTCTGGGTCCAAGTGACTTCCAGGCCGCTGCCAATGGTGTCAGCACCAAAACCTTTGCCAAGTTTATTCTTCCAGCCGAGGCCTTGATCCTCGATGGCGGCGCCTTCTGGTTCCGCGCCTACATATTGAGTGGGAACGCCAGCACCGTGCGTCTTGCCGAAGGTGTGTCCGCCGGCAATGAGTGCGACCGTTTCTTCGTCGTTCATTGCCATGCGGGCGAAGGTTTCGCGGATGTCCCGAGCGGCGGCGACGGGATCGGGCTTTCCATTGGGACCTTCGGGATTCACATAGATCAGACCCATTTGCACCGCGCCGAGAGGATTCTGGAGATCACGATCGCCGGAGTAACGTTCGTCCGCGAGCCACGTGCCCTCAGGTCCCCAATAAATTTCCTCTTCAGGTTCCCAGACATCCGGGCGGCCGCCGCCGAAACCGAAGGTCTTGAAGCCCATCGATTCCAAGGCGACGTTGCCGGCGAGAATCATGAGGTCGGCCCAGGAGATTTTGCGGCCATACTTCTGCTTGATCGGCCAGAGCAGGCGGCGCGCCTTATCGAGGTTCACGTTGTCGGGCCAGCTGTTGAGTGGCGCGAAGCGCTGCTGACCGGATCCGGCCCCGCCGCGGCCGTCGCCGATGCGGTATGTCCCCGCGCTGTGCCACGCCATACGAATGAAAAGCGGTCCATAGTGGCCGAAGTCGGCTGGCCACCACGGCTGCGAGTCGGTCATCAAGACATTCAGGTCTTTGATCACGGCGTTCAGGTCGAGCGTTTTGAACTCTGCCGCGTAATTGAATTCCTTGCCCATCGGATCGGACAGGGGGGAATGCTGATGCAGCACGTTCAGGTTCACCTGATTCGGCCACCAATCAACATTCGCGTGGGATTTGCGAGCGCCGTGTGCTACGGGACACTTCGATTCGGATAAGGTGCTTTTGTCTTTAGCTTCGGGGGAAACGCTTCCTGATGATGTCGCGAGTGTATTTTCCATAATGTTTTCATCCTTCGATTCTTGATTGCGTACTGCGTGAAAAAACTATTTTTTGGCACGACAGCTGCGACAGAGGCCAAAGACCTCGATCAACGGCTGCGACAGATCAAAGCCGCCGGGCAGTTGCCGGGAGAGCCGCTTGAAATCGATGAAGTCTCCTTCGATGTCCTGCACCGATTTGCAGCGGGAGCAGACTAAGTGGTGATGAGGTTCGAGGTTGCCGTCCACGCGCAATGTGGAGGCGTGAGGAGTGACCTCACGCAGCAGTCTACATTCGATGAATAGGCGCAGATTGTTATAGACCGTGGCGAGAGAAATGGATGGAATACGGCGCCGCACCGCCGCGTAAATGTCTTCTGGAGAGTAGTGCCCGTGAGAAGCGATGACGGCTTCGAAGACTACCTGGCGCTGGTGCGTGACCGCCAAACCATGTTTCGCGGCCAACTCACGGAACTGTTCATGGGTGAAGCGCATGATTATTGTATGAGAATCATTATAAAACGATAGAAAATGGTGTCAACGACATTCTATGCCTTTGTCACGTTCGCGGCGGACCAACTTTCAACAAATTCTCCCAGGCGGGCGAGGGCGGCAGGAAATTTGTCGGTCGTCGCCGCGAAGCCCAGGCGGAAGTGCGAGGGCGCATCCCAACAATCTCCGGGGGCGAGCAGGATGCCCTGGTCCGCAGCCGCCTGGCAAAAGGGGCGGCTATTCTCTCCGCTGACGAGCCAGGGGAAAGCGGTCATTCCGCCACGAGGAGGAATCCAGCCAAGCGTTTCGCGATGTTCGGACATGAAGGCGGCCAGCTGTCGAAGATTGCGCGTTGCGGTTTCCTGCGTTCTCCCGAGGACAATGTTGCGGTGGCGCATGGCAATCTCCGCGAGAATTTCTCCGGCAGTATTGTTGGAGATGGAGAATATGGTGCGCGCATTCCAGTAGAGTGCGCGGCGCTTGGGATCATGCTCGATCATCCAACCAGTCCGCACTCCGGCTAAAGGAAACGCTTTCGAGAAATCGTGGATGACGGTGGCATGCGGCAGACGGGAAGCCGATCTTGTCGCCTGTCCATGATAGATAGGGTGGTAGACCTCGTCGCTGACAAGTTGAACCCCACGAGAGGCTGTGAAGTCGTGCAAGCTGTCGAGTTCCGCATCGCTCATCGTGGCGCCGGTGGGATTGTGCGGGCTGTTGATCAGAATGAATTTGGTGTTTCGATCGACGAGTTGCTTGATCTCCTCGAGATCGATGCGGAAATCGTTCTCCTTCCGAAGAGCGTAGGAGCGAATCTCGATGCCAAGGGATTCGGGCAGAGCGGAAAAGGGAGGATAGCCGGGTTGAGGCAGGACAACGTTGGCGCCAGCCTCCGCGGCCAACCAAAAGAGAATCAGCAGCGCCTCCGACGCGCCAGTAACGACCTGGACGGTTTCGACATCAACATCGTGCATGTCGGCGATGGCTGCGCGTAGTCCATCGGCTCCCTCTGGGCGGCTGTAGGCCAACTTGTGATTCAGGAATCCCTGCCGCTCCTCCTCACTGGCGAGACTCAGGATCTCATTCAAGGTCCAGCGCGGTCCCTCGCTGGAGGCCAGGTTGAATTCGATGTCGTGCTCGTAGGTGGCCAGCCACATGTCGAGCAGGAAGGGTTTGAGTTGCATGCGAGCACCTCGAAGGAGAAGTTCGTCCTGTTATTGATTCTGCGAGCCGGCGTAGGGATGATGTTTTAATTTAACGAGCGATAGAATCCAACGCCGCGACAGTTTGGGCAAACCCACGTAGTTGGCGGCAAATCGTGAAAGGCTCATTGACCCGGAGGTCGAGATGTGGAAAGGCCTGATAACGTCAGCCGCTCGATACAGCCATATAAAATCGTTAGCGAGGTGCTGAGACGACATTCAGAGGTGACGTTATCTCCAAACGGGACTGATGTGGAGCGATGAGGAATCGGGCGAAACCCTTCTCATTAGAAGGATCGCTGCGCCAAGCACCAATGCAAGGCCAATGGTGGTCTCAAGTGCCGGACGCAAAAGAGGCTCGTCACGCTGCCAAGTCCATGATTGCAGCCCCGATGCCTGTGGCGAGGAGACGGGCTTGCCTTCGATCCTTACCGCTTGAAGGTCGCGCGTGCGGTAGGTTGCCCGAAGATACCAGACCTCGTTGGTGCTCCAAGCTGCGTCTGGTACTTTACCGCTTGCCGGGATATAGACAGCGCGATGAGGCTTATCCCAAAATCTTTCCACCGGAGGATTGCCAAGGTCGTACAACCAAATCCAGCCCGAAGAACCCGCCTCTCCTGACAAACCGGTCGATCCGAGCACGTACCCTGAGAACACAGCATGAGGGCTGGATCGCAAGATCGTGTCGAAGCCGCCATGTGTGGATAAGGCGATTCCTATGAGAAGCAATCCAACAAAGTTGTCCCTGTCCCACAGACTCTCGCGCTTGGTGCCCGAGAACAAGCCAACGCCCAAGATGACGCAAATGACACCTAGCGTATCTATACACAGACGCAGTCCTGAGTACACGCGATTCCTCACCAAGATTAGACACCGTGAAGTGAGCTTTGGAGTGTGACTGGCGTAACATCGCCATAGCGCTCATCAATGCCGAAAAAGGCGAAGTAAAAGCGCAAGCTTGTGATAAGGCCTGTGGCTGTTGAAAAACTCGACCTCTCAAAACGCGTCGAAAAAACTTTGCGCTAGGGAGCTCTACAAACGACTTTCTCGATTTTCCTAGACATTTTCTATCCCCCAAATTTTGGCTGTTTTGGAGAAAATGGAGTTTTTCAACACCCACTCGCCATATCACTCGTTGACGCTGCGAGAGGTTCCAATTGTCCGCATCAATGACCTGGCAGGAGGGACGCCTTCCCTATTGCGTGTAATCTATTGGGCGGACTCGGAGCACCTCTAAGGATAAGTTGGTCCTGTCATTGATTCCGCGAGCCGGCGTAGGGATGATGTTTTAGTTTACGAGCGGTGAGAATTCAGCCGCTGAAACGGTTTTGCGGCGGTGCGGACCCGTTCGACTTTCCGAGACGATTCCAACCAGCGTAAATGCAACTGGTACATAACTGTCAAACACTGTCAGAAGTGACAGTTCCGGCGCAGCCGAAACTCTATTGGACTAAACGCGCGCCAATCTTGGCAGCTTGCACACGACTGCAAGCCTGTGGGATGCCTGGATCTGCGCACTCCCTTCGCCGCTACCAGTTGTCCCGTCGTGGAATGGATATGAATCGCATTTGCATGAGGTGGCAACGGACAGCGTCCATCGCAGCGGCAATAGCGTTGCTGCTGCTGAGCGCGCAATGCGCGGACGCCCAGAGCGCGGGTTTCGCGATGTTTGCCGGCCGCGCGCAAGATCCGCAGGGAGCGTCCGTAACGAACGCGACGGTCACGGCAACGAATCTGGAAACAGGTATCGAACGCAGCACCCAAACAACGTCGGACGGGATCTATCGACTCGACAACTTACCGCCTGGCGTTTACGACATTGTTATCGAAGCTCCCTCATTCGCCAAAGTGGAAGCGAAGAATGTGACCGTGCTAGCCGGGGAGCAGCGCGACATCAACTTCAACCTGAGGCCTGCCGGGGACAAGCAGTCGCTGGTTGTCACTGCGGAACTACCGCTTATCGAATCCACTAAAACCGACGTTTCAACGCTCATCGACGAGAAAGACGAGGCGAGTCTTCCGACCACGACGTCTTTTGAGAGTGTTGGCGGCGTGTCCAACGCTTTCGAAGGCTTGGCCGTGTCGGCCCCGGGAGTGAGGTACGACTACACCAGCGATTCCTCTGACCTGGTTGGCCCGGGCAACGTTAACGACCGCGGCATGACCATCAATGTAGACGGCGGGAATATCTGGGATGAGGCGCAAATTCTTGTGGCGCGGGACGCGCTCGGTGCATCGGTGGAAGAGGTAAAGGAATTTCAAATCCTGACGAACAACTACAACGCGGAATACGGTCAGGCCGGAAGCATCATCCTGAACATCATCACGAAGTCGGGCAGCAACGAGTTTCACGGCGACCTCCACGCGTACTTCCGCGGACGCAACTTTGGAGCGTCGAATTACTTTTACAACCTGAGCGATCCGACAAGCCGGGCGCCCTTCTTCAAGCACGAGTATGGATTCACCGCGGGTGGCCCATTTGTGAAGAACCGTCTGTTCTGGTTTACGAGCCTCGAGGACACTGCGCAAGGCGCTCCAATCACTTCCTTGCCCTTCGGAAACAGCATCACGATCAATCAGCCCGTAAATGAACTGCTGTGGTCTGCGAAAGTTGACGCCAACCTGACTGACAGACACCTGCTAACCGTGCGTTACAACGTGCAGCGCGACACGCAGTCCAACGTTCTGCTCAATACTCCGCCGGGCACCACCGACCCGAGCGGCTTGGTCAACTCAACCATTCACGACTCTGGTTTAAACATCGGCCTAGTTTCTACGTTGACATCTCACGCCGTGAACCAGGCACGATTTTTCTGGCACCGCTTCCTCTTGTCGACGCCGACAGTGAGCACCTTACCTGCGGAGGCGTTGCCGAACGCATATGTCGGGGCGGACTACTGCTGCCCGCAAGGCGATTACCAGAACCGTTTCCAGTACATCGACAATCTGTCGTGGACGCGAGGTCGCCATGCCTTCAAGTTCGGGGTGAACATCAGCCATTTCCCGATCTATGCCTTGTATCAGCAGTTTCACTACGGCGAATACTCCAACTTTGCCCCGGGTTCGTGCACAAACTCCTTCTTTCCTGAAGCGGACGGCCAATGCCCGTCGCAATTCACGATCGGACTGGGACCGGGCGCCGTAAACGTGGCCGCCAATCTTTATGGACTCTACGCTCAAGATACCTGGCAACTCCGGCGCAACATCACCGTGAACTATGGATTGCGCTACGACCGAGAGAGTGGAGCGTTCACAGGTGGAACCGTCCCCGACCCGCAGGTGCCGGGAGGCTGCCTGCAGTCCAATGGTCTGCTTCCCGCGTGCGGATCGGACAACGACAATTGGCAGCCGCGCTTGGGCGTTGCCTGGAGCCCAAGTTTTGAAAATGGGATTGGGCACTGGCTCTTCGGAGATCCTGGCAAATCCGTAATTCGCGCCGCGGCCGGAAGAATCACGGAAATGGTGGATCTCAACGTGGTGGTGAATTCGCAGATTTTCGACGGCAATAACCTTTTCACCCCAAGCATCACGGCTGGATCGATCGGTAGCGACGGGGTCACCACGGGTGAAGAAGTGCTCGAGTCCTATCCAAATCCGCCGAGTGCGTCTCTCTTGGGCCGTTTCAAGCCGGTGGGATATTACGGACGAGTCCGCCCGATATCGCCAACACTGAAGAATTCGCAAGTGAACATGTTCGGGTTGACGTATCAGCGGCAGCTGGGATCCTCCTTCACCTACACCATCGGGTATCAAGGCGTATTTGCACGCGGCCTGTTCGGCGAAAGGGATACCAACTT
Source organism: uncultured Acidobacteriaceae bacterium (assembly GCA_963788555.1). GTDB lineage: Bacteria > Acidobacteriota > Terriglobia > Terriglobales > Acidobacteriaceae > Sulfotelmatobacter. Next base: position 637,781 of record CAWBHM010000016.1, read on the forward strand.
CCCAACTCCGATCGCAGACCCCGCCCATCCCGGATACTTCTACATGCCGGGCGTTCCCGATCCAGCCTTTGGCCCGATCCGAACGGTCTTCAGCGATCGCGAGTCGGGGTACAACGCACTTGTGGTCACGGTGGAAAAGCGGGCGGCGCAACATTTCCAGTTCCAGGGCAGCTATGTGTGGTCCCATACTCTGTCTGACGGAGAGGACTTCTTTGGCCTTTCCGAACCGGGGAACCCTCTCGCCCCTCTTAGTCTGGAGAATGCGTCCGCGCAAAATGATATCCGCAACCTGGTCAACTTCAACTTCGTCGCCGACACCAACAATCTCTTCGCGGCTCCGGTAGCTCGCGCCATTTTGAACAACTGGACATTCGGCATGATGACTACTCTGCAATCCGGGCGGCCGTTTCCAGTTTCGACGGGCGATGCTTCCTTCTCGGGGCTGAATTTTACGGACCTGGGCAGCGAGACCATGCAGAGACCGAACGTCTGCACAGCGGGATCGTCGCCACCGGGTTGCGTGGGAGCCCCGATAGGCGCACTGGTGGCCACGAACATCGGCTCGATTTCGGGCACGAACCTGGAAGTGGGTCCGAGTGGTGTGGCCGCGTGTGTTGCGGCGGGGCTGACCAACTGCGCCGCTTTACAGACCACGTTCGCCGCGCCCGCGGGAGCCAGCACGTCGGGTCCGGTGGATAGCTTTACGGGCACGCCTGTCGAGTTTCAGTACATCAATGGCAATCTGGTCCGGAATGCGGGCCAGACCCTGGCAATCTACCAGTTCGACATCTCGCTGACCAAGGCCATCAGGATTCCGAAGTGGAGCTCTGCCGGCCTGGAGTTGAAGATGGATATTTTCAACCTGTTCAACCATCCCGGTTTCATTTTCAACAACTCTTTCGACGCTCTGAACCTTCTGAAGCTGCCGGCCCTCACTGTGAACGGTGCACCCAATCCCAACTTCAACTGCGCTGCAAGCTGTCTGAACCCGTTCACCGGCCTCTACATGGGCGCTAGCGGAGAACCAGTGACTCTGGCCGCCTTCGAGAGACCCACGTTTAATGCTGCCAAGAAATTCGATGGACTCGGCGGCCCGGCGGGGGAAGTGACGCCGCGCATCATCCAGCTCGCGGTGCGCTTCCGCTGGTAGTTGAGGGCGAAGAGAAGGTCGCCTGATTGGACACCTTTCGTACCTCAACCCCTACCGCGCGGGGATCCCCAGGGGTTGGTATGCTGTCGAAGGTTCGTGATGTCACGCGTTGACGCCTGCGAGGTGGTTTTGAGTTTAATCACACTTGTGCGATAGGTTGGATTGTTCGCATCAATAACCAAGCGAACGGAGCGCCTTTCGATATTGCGTGGTAACTTGTACGATCCCTGACATCGTATACTCTGCCGGGGTGATGAAATGAAGATCGTGGCCTTGAGGATCCAGCCAATTGCGAGAGTCGTGGCCGCAATTTATGCAATATTCGGAGCGTCCTTCTGGATCGCCTACTGCCTCAGCAAAGCACCCTATCTCACACTGCCCGTCGGCCTGGTCGCGCCCATGGTTCATTTCAGTTTGAATTTCCATTTCCAACGCACCACAGACGTGATGTACAACGTGCTGACCTTTCTGGCCTCCGTTGCCGGTTATGCCTTAACGGGATGGCTCACGGCGATGGCACTGGTCATTTGCTTTAACGTAGCAGCACGGTTGAAAGGCGGCATCGACGCCGACTTTATCTCGTTCCGTGAAAACCAATCCCGCGAAGGGGCTCTGGTCCAGTAGAGCGAACGCTTGGTGGCTAACTGGGGAAGAGATCTCCGTAGCACTTGCTGAACCGTTACACTCACGATCCCAATCCTGAGGTATAAGGACTGCGCTTCATCCTACGAAGCGCGCCCGCTCGATCCAGTGATACGCTGCTATGCGGACTCGGACCGAGCATGCGCATAGAAATTGGACAGGTAGAGGCGATCTTCCGGTATCCCGTGAAGTCCATGGGCGGCGAACGACTGGAGGACGCCGAGCTAGGGTGGCACGGGCTTGAGGGGGACCGACGCCTGGCATTCCGGCGGATGGATGACCGCAGCGGGATGCCGTGGCTCACCGCGAGCAAGCTTCCCGACCTGGTCCGGTTTACTCCGCTGCGTCTTGCAGACAATGCTAAGGGAGACCTCCTTCTTCCTACGCATATCTGCACGCCGGAAGGCGAAGAGATGCCTGTGTTCGGGGAGGACTTGGCCCGCGAGGTCGGGCGGCGGTACGGCGCTCCGGTGCAGATGATGCAATTGAGACATGGCATCTTCGACGAAGCGAGCATCTCGGTGATCGCGTCGGATACGGTGCAGGAGATCGGACGACTCGCAGGGCAGAGCCTGGACGTGCGACGATTTCGCCCGAATGTTGTTGTTCGGTTACGGCGACCGGGTCCCTTCCAAGAGGACGAGTGGCTGGGCGGTGTGCTCTCATTCGGCGAGGGGGACAACGCTCCTGCGATCAGCGTGACGATGCGCGACGAACGCTGTTCGATGGTGAACCTTGATCCCGACTCGGCACGTGCGACACCAGAAGTGCTGAAGGCGATCGTCCGCGCGAACCAGAACAATGCGGGAATCTACGGCGCGGTCACTCGTATCGGTCGGCTGACGGTCGGGCAGACCATATTTCTCCGCACGGCGTAAAATCGAGGAGCAGAACAACCGCGCATCAAATCTGCTGTCGAAGATTCGGACGCAGGGTGAGTGAGCCATCCTCGTTTAACTTTTGGTGACAGGCCCAGCGCACCGGGTAGCGCATTCCCTTTACTTCAATCTCGGCTCTCAGTTTCAATCCTTTCCAGTCGGTGACGTTCGGAAGCACGAACTGCGCCTGTCGAAGCTTGCCGGGTAGAGGGTAACCGGCGTCGAGACAACCGCTTTTGAGGACTTTGCCGTCCGGGCTCTCGACGGTCACGCGCAATACTCCCGGCACACCGGCGATGCCGTCGTTAGCGAAGCCGATAATAAGTCCCAGGTAACTATCATCTTTATAGCTCCACATAAAGGACGGCCTCACGCGGTAGCCGATGCGGCGATTGACGCGGTCGAACGCTGCCGGATAGGCCTGGTAGTAGCGCTGCAGATTCTTTGCGCTGATCTGGTGAAAGTTCCAGAGCGACCAGTAATTCGCCCCAACGTCGATCACGTGATCGATCATGTTTTCTGCCGGAGAGATTCCTTCATTGGCTGCGCTGGGATCAGGAGGCTTCCCTGGAAGTCCCTGCTCGAGCAAGGCGGCGATCCAGGCCGGGCGGTTGCTGAGCGCTTCGATTTGCTCATTCTCGATAAAGATGGTGTCGCTGCGAATCCAATTGTTGCTGCGGACGGTGCGGTCGACGAGTTCTGAGTTGCCGACGCGGCTGTAGTCCGGCTGAGTATTGGTCAGGAGAGGAGTTTTCTTGAAATTCTCGAGCTGTACTTCGAGCATGTTGGTCCAAGTGCGCTCGGCCGTCAGGTAATCGGGGAAAGGATTGTTGCCGAATGGCCAGGTGTGGCCTTCGCCCCAGAAGCCATACATAAAGGTGTCGATAAACTCGATGAGCGGGTTGCCGTCGAATTCCGCGGCCAATTGGCCAACCAGTTCATTGAATGCCTGCTGAAAAAAAGGATGGTCGTACCGGGGCTGATAACGCGAGTGCGGGTTCTCCAAAAATCTCTTCCCTGAAGCGGCACTCTCTTGATCGCTAAGCACCAGATCAACCTTGGGCACTTTCTCGAGGACAAAATCTGGCAAGGCTGCTTCGTGTTTATAGTCAGGAGCGCACATCTGAATTCGCAATCCCACCCGCTTATTATTTTTCTTCGACAGCTCAAGAACTAGCTTCACGTAGTCGGGTAGCTGCAAGCGTCCGGGCCGCGGCTGCACTTCCCTCCAGGTTGGCCGGATGTAAAGTTGCTGGCCCAAGGGAAATCGAACCAGGTCTTCGATCGCCTGCGGAATATTGTCGGACTTGATTTCTTCCGTGCCGCTGTCTGCCGTGATGTAGGTGACGAGTCCCTTGCCGTAGTTGGGCACGACGTCTTCCGAGGAGGTGGTGGTCATGACCACGTCGTCGGTGGGAATGACGGCATCCGGCGGGTATTGCGGGAATGGGCCCTGATTGAGACGATCAGACACCGGAGGGCCGGAGCCGAAGTCGTAGTTTCCCCAGTTGTGTGCAGGAACTTTCGCCTGCGCTTTACCGAGTCCAAGTTCTGTGGCTACGGCGACTGCAACGGTGCTTTTTAGAAAATCTCTACGCTGCATTGGATGCGTCTCCTGTTTGGCATTGGATTCGGCTGCGGCGCCAGAATTCAGTTAAGACTCATGGATGTATACCTTGTTACAATGCTAAGGTTTGCCAATGTCGATGGACAACTCTAATGGTCATCGGCTCACTCTGTTTGCCTTACGCGCTGGTGCCGCAAGGTCAAGACCAGCACCGCAAATAGCCCGGCAGGAAGCCAGATCCAAAGAAGTTCATTCTGAAGGATCAGGTATCCCCGCGAGCCAAAGAAACGTCCGAACGACAGTGGCGAAACTTGAATCGGTCTCCACGGCAAAAAGTAACGACTGGTGTCGAAAGGTGAAAAGAAAGCGACGCCCAGGCCACCATTCGTCATGGCATCCAGCACGCCGTGGCTGGCCGTCGCCAGGAACAGATACAAGAGCAACGGAAGACGGCCAAGTTCAGGAACACTGCGACGAAAACCGAAAATCATGGTAACGCCCGCAAGGAGTGCTGCGAAGACGAGCGAGTGCGTGAATCCGCGATGCCCCCAAAAATCACCGTACGGGATGCCCAAGCGAAATCCAATGACATCGAGGTCGGGAATCGCAGAACACACTGCCGCAAATACCCAAACGCGTTTTGGCACGCGAGGGTAGAAGAAGCACGTCCCGATACTAAGCGCAGCCACGGCATGGGAGAACGCGGATGCCACGGTGAAACACCTCTTCCGAAAATATGGCCTCGGTTTAGCGAGGTGTTCTGCCCAGCGCGGCAACGGCATGAGCCGGAGCGAGGCGCACCGCAAACTTGTCGTCGTGCCCGCAGCTGATTACGGTAGTCTGGTTCGAATATTCTCTGACCCAGATTACCCGTTCGGGGTTCACAAAAACTTCCAGGCCGTCCACATCTTCAAACATTACAAATTCCATGTTGCCTCCTGTGGTAATCCCTGGGCTGACTTCTTTTAGATCCGTCAAAATCGGCGACGGGCTTTCTTCGGTAGCAGCGGCATGAGTATACAGGGCGCGCACGATCTTCAAACGATGCGGCTAGGCGGAGCCTGCAGCGCAAGACTTGACCACAGAGGGCATAGAGGAACACAGAGGGGCACCGCCGGAAATTCCGGCTGCTTCACACCTGTAACTTTTGCCAGTTAGCGGGACGACTCAGCGCTTATAGATTGCTCCTGTGGGCATGAGTGCGCGCCTGGTCGAATCCAGCAACGGTCGGGTAGGTCTATGGCTAGGAGCGGCAGAGCATGAGCGCCATCGCAGTCAGCTTCATGGTGTTCGCGTGCGTATTCGGAGGTGCCGTGTGCGGCATCCTGCTCAGGCGGATCTTGCCCCAAGACCATTTAAGCGTTGACTCGAAAAGTGTTGTGTCGATGTGCATGGGTCTGGTCGCGACCATGGCTGCGCTTGTCCTGGGTCTGCTAGTGTCTTCGGCGAAAAGCTTCTATGACGCTCAGAGCGCGGCCCTGACGCAGATGTCCGCGAGGGTCATCATGCTGGACCGCCTGCTGGCCAATTATGGTCCGGAGACAAAAGAAGTTCGCGATCAGATGCGCGGCGAAGTCGCCGAAGGTATCGACTTGATCTGGCCAAAGGAGCGCACCGGACCTTCGAGACTGGGAGCGCCCAACACCACCGGCCCCGAAGCTGTCATTGGCAGAATTCGTGCGCTGTCGCCGAAGGACGATCAGCAGCGCTCGATCCAAGCCCAGGCGTTGAGCACCGTGGTCGGGCTCTCCCAAACACGCTGGTTGATGTATGAGCAAGAAGCCAACTCGGTTTCCAGTCCCATGCTTGTCATCCTGGTCTTCTGGCTTACCGCGATTTTTGTAAGTTTCGGGCTCTTCGCGCCGCGCAACGCAACCGTGATCACCGCTTTGTTCGTGGCTGGGTTGTCAGTTTCCGGCGCGATTTTCTTGATCCTGGAGATGTATTCGCCCTTTGGGGGATTGATCCAAATTTCTAGCGCGCCACTCCGCGCCACGCTTGCGCAGCTTGGCCAGTAGATCGTGTCAGTTAGGGTCGACCCTACTATCTCGGGCCACATCCCACACTTCGTCCGGTGAGCCGTAACCGCGACGATAGGCTTGGCAGCAGATTTCGTAGGGCTTCAAGTCCGTCGAACCCCACTGACTGGACGCGGGCGGCATTCGGCAAGAACAGTACAGGATCCACCCTGAGGCGGCGTGCGCGGTGAGCGGTATCAGGTAGGATCCGTTGCGATACGGGCTGAAACCTGGCAAATATCGAGTGCGGCATTTCGGGCACTCGACGCAATGACGAACACGAGACATGGAGATTGAAACCACAGTTTGATCGCAACCGGTGAGGCGCGTCGGAAATAGCACCCGCGGAACGGAGCAGCTCACCTCAATGCGATCCCGTCTAGATCGATAACCACCGTGACAGTTGAGGTGGCCGCGCGCAGTCGCTCTTTCTAGTCGCTCTCGCGGTAGACACTCTGGGTCACAGCAACATTTCGCGTGACCCAGGTGTTCTGCAACAATCTCAAGATCTTCTGCCTTCGCGCAGCATGGCCGGAATGCATGGTGCGGAAGCTCAGAAAATGCCTTTATCGTGGATTGAGCAGTGTGCGGACCTCGGCGAAAGCTTGTTGCCAACATGCGCCGCGGGCAAATTGAAGTTCGGATGGGTAAGTACGACGTCTGCAACCGACTTGCCCAGGTCTTCGTTTACGGGGGTTGCCAGAAAGGCGTGGACGATATGGTACGCGTGCGGCCCCTCCATCTCCACCGCCATACCAGCGATTTGTCCGCTGTCATTGATGTTGCTAGCCGAGATTACGTAGAGGTGAGAACTTGCCGGAAATACAGTGTTGAGGTCGGTCATCACGCCGTTCTGCCAGATGAGGCCGTGGGACCAACTGGCGCCATTGTTGGCGTTAAAGGCGCTTCCTACCACCTGGCCCCGGTTGTTGATGCTGGTGGCAAAGGAGGCAATATCTCCCGGCAGAAGGCCGCCGAGGGCTGTGACTGTATTGTTTTGCCAAAGAGCGGCCAAGGGTGTGCCGTCAGAATTAACGGCTTGCCCAACAATTTGGCCGCGGCTGTTAATGGCGTAGGCGATGGCGCCCGGATCTCCGAGGTCTGGAAGCGCGGTGGCGGCGCCATTTTCCCACAATACGCCGTAATTCGCCGCGGTGCAGGTTCCCGAATAGCCTACGGCCTGGCCTTGATTGTTGATGCCGAATGCGACTCCGTCTGGATCGTTACCGATCGTAGAAAGAGGTTGGGCTTTGCCTTTGTCCCACAACACCGCCAGGTCAACCCGATTGTTAGTGACGCCAGCCGGGCAGGTGGCGTCCACGATACCATTTTCCGCATACCCTACTACTTGTCCGCGGTTATTGATGGCGCTGGCCTGCCCGTTATTCCCGCCCACCGTTGGCAGAGCACTCATGACGCCGTTTTGCCAAAGAAACGGAAGACATGTAAGGTGTGTGCCGAAACCGCAAATGTCTTCGCCATTGGGGTCTGGAACTGATGTCTCGGACATGCCGACGGCTTCCCCGGGGTCGTTGATTCCGTTCCAATTGATCGAACTGTTCGGTCCTCCAAGCGTGCCGAGTTCGAGCTTGAGTTCGCCGATGCTGATGCTATCGGTGCCTTGCACGAGATGGGCGGAAAGCGAAATGCTGAAAGGATCCAGTCGTTGCTCCATGTTTAACGCCCAGCCGTGATTATTGAGGCCCATGGCCATGCCCAGGTTGTCAGGGTGCTGAACTCCCAAATCCTGAACTTTGTATCTCGCTTGCGCGACCGCATTGCTGAAGCAAGCCAGAACCATCGCCGTAACCCACAGTATCCAGAAATTCCGCAACCGTCTAAGCGTACTCATATGTCCTCTTTTCCTCCGGTAAAGTCGTGGTGCCGAGATGACTGGCGAGTTCCGTCAGGTAACGCTCGGCGCTCGGACAGTGAGCGTGCCATTGAGAGCAGAATTGGCTGACAACGTCACAGACTCCCGCTGAGTGAGAACTGAGGGAGCATGTGGTGTTCCACGTTCACAACGATTACGTGAGACAACAGGCCCAACACTTCAGACTTCGAAAGCGAGTGGCGGACTGACAAAATTCTTGGACGATCCGAAGAAGGCCAGAGCGACTGTTTCTCCAACTTCTCATACACATTGGCGAGAGGTTACGAAACTTCGATGGGTTTTCATATTGCTGAGCGCCTGGTTAAATCCCTCTTGACGCCCTGATCGTTTGCCATACATACTGGTTGGTATGTTGGCGGCACGCAAGAATCCGAAACGTAGAGCGGCGAGGTTGCGCGATCCTGAGCGCACGCGCGAGCGCTTGCTGCAAGCGGCATCGCACGAGATCTACAGATCGGGGTTCCAGAGTGCAGGTCTGGACACAATTCTGGACTCGGCTGGCGTCACCAAGGGAGCGCTGTACTACCACTTCAAAAGCAAGGAAGCCTTGGGATACGCCGTCGTCGAAGAGGTCATCGCCCCCGACGTCCACGGCAAATGGGTGCGACCTCTACAGAACGTCAAGGACCCTATCGACGCTTTGATCGGCGCTGTTCAACGTATACCCGTTCGGCCCGAGGATGTGCGGGGTGGCTGCCAGCTGAACAATCTGGCGCAGGAAATGTCTCCTCTTGACGCGGGTTTCCAGAAACGGCTGGCGACAATCTTCGATGCCTGGCGCGAGTCCGTTGCCTTCACTTTGCAACAGGGCCAGACCCACGGAAGCGTTCGCCGCGACGTGGAGCCCGCTGACGCTGCTGGCTTACTGATCGCGATGATCGAAGGCTATGCTTCGCTGGCAAAGAATGCTCAGAATCCGAAAGTAATGAAAGCGGGGATCAGAAACATCGTGGATTGGCTGCGGTCCTTGCGCCCGTCGGGCAACCGCAAGCGGGCCTGATCGCATCGGTTCCAAATGTATCGTACATACCAACCGGTTTGTCTGTTTTGGGGCAGTCAGCATCTCGATCGATTGAAGCGCTTCAAATTTCATCCTGTAAAGGAGAACGAACAATGATAAGGATCGCAGTGTCGCGCAGGAATCTGCTGGCAACGGGAGCCTGCGCGCTGGTTGGTGCCGTGAGCCTGCCGGGACCGGCAAATGCCAGCGCGTCGGGAGGACAGAACTTAACCAACGAAGAGGTGGCCCGGAAGTGGTACGCGGCATGGGAGCAGAAAGACTGGGGCCCGGTGGATAGCCTGCTCGCCGATAACTTCACCTTTTCCAGCGCGGCCGGCGACGACCACATCAGCAAGAGCACTTTCAAAACGCGATGCTGGGAAACACAGATCGATTTCATTGGACATTTTGACTTGGAGCGAATCACCACTGGCGCGGAGGATGCTTTTGTGAAGTATCTTTGCCACACCAAGGACGGTAAATCGTTCCGGAACGTGGAATATCTCCGAATCAAGAACGGAAAGTTGCAATCCATTGAGTGTTATTTCGGCGCGGAATCCAGCTTTCCGTCAGCAGTGAGCACTGGGCAGAAGTAAATTGTTGGCCCTTCGAATAGCAGGAAGTCGAGACGACACAGCAAGGGGTTCCATTCATGAGCGCCCGCGAATTTCAGGATGAGAAGGCCGTTGCGCGTGGGATGTTTGTTCAACAATCTGCTCACGCCAATGCGGATGTTTCGACTAGCCCAGTGCGGGGAGCAACGATTTGCTCCACCCAGAGTAGACGGGATGACACTCTTGAATCGACAGCGGACGAGTTCTGCGAAGCTGGAGATACATCATTGCTTCCGGCAAACCGGGTTGATGCTGCAAATGTTATGCGAGTCTTGCGGCAGTTGGAGGTGATAGCAAAACGACAGGGGCCACGAATCGCGTTCAAGGCAAAGGGTAGCATCCTGCTCTTGGATTTGACCGACATCTTGGCAGTGCAAGCCGAAGGTAATTACGTTTCGCTGCGATCCCGAACACACTCCTATTTGGTGCACGAGTCCCTCTCGTCCATCGTGGAGAAGCTCAGACCCTACGGTTTCATTCGCATCCACCGCTCGGTCATCGTAAACATTTCGGCAGTGGAGGAGATTCAACCTTTATCGACGGGGGAATATAAGCTCCGTGTAAAAGGCGGGAAGGAATACTTGGTAACGCGTACATACAAACACAACCTCAGAGATATGGCTGAACTGTGGGTAGGCTCGGAGCGCCTTTGCGGCTAACCGGCAGCAAGCGGTCTTACCTCGTTATTCCGGCGTAGCATTCCCGATTCGTCCCTTACGCAAAGTCAGCCGGGGACGAAGTAAAACTCATCCCGGTTGTTGATGAATCGCCATAGAACCCATGGGCTACGGCGGTGGGTTCTGAGCACGTTCACAGCACGTACATCCGCAGCATCCACCAGACAAGGAATATCGCGATGATGGCGCCCGCGATGTGAACGATCCAGTCGCCAGCCGTTTTGGGTTTTCCAAAATTGAACATGCGGCAATGGTAGCAGCCCCACGCGCAGACGACGTGGTATCGCCGTCATACTCAAAAGCTGTGATACAGGATGCGATTGCTTGAACGTCACCGATAATAGCGGTCACGGAGGGTGCAGCTCAACGGTGCAACTTTCCATATACCGACAATAATCCGCCACAGGCGGGCGGAGTGCCGCTCGCGACCAGTGCCGATGCCGTGCAGTTCACGCCCTTTCCAGCCGGAGGGCCTGGAGCGTAACCGGGGGCGCCACCGGGAACGAAGACCAGTCCACCAGCGACGGTGGGAACAGTGAACTTCACAGCGCCTGGACCGTTGTTCCCCTTCGTCTGGGAACTCTCCCAAACTTCTTTGAGAGCGTGCGTCGCAATATTCGGGACGGCATCGTAGACAATCAGGGCCGCAGGGGACGCTGCCACCGACGAGTTGGTGTTCGGCTTCCACACTCCGGAACCTGCGGAATTCATCGTCCATAAAAGAGCGGTGTTCGCGTGAGTTCCGTCCCACGACAACGACGGGACAGTGCCGATGGGATAAGTTTTGGGGACCTGTGCCGTGTTGCCAACGGGGTTCAATAAGCCTGAATTGGAATCTACTTGGTAGGCAACCAAGGGAGCATTCGCGCCCGCGACGTAAAGATAGTTCTCCGGCGCAGAGGAACTACCCGCCCAAAACGTCTCGGGCCCTCGGATTCCCGAGGAACCGAAGATGGTGTTGGATCCGTTGGCTTGATGTTCGCCCGCGTTCGCGCCCTGAAAACACTGCGCGATGAATCCGTTTCCGGGGACACTCGACTCGCTGCAGCCGGTAATTGTGGGATCCGAAGTCGTCATGCAGAGGTAGCCGCAACCATCCAATCCACCCATGATGTCTTGCGGCGTCGATCCGGTCTGCGTGCTGTAACACACGCCATAGACGACTCCCTCTTTTCCGCCAGTCACCAGCTCAGAGTTCGACCCACACACGGGCGCGGCGATTCCAGCGGGTGAAATCAGTGTGACACCACCGGAGCCGAGGTCGAAGTCTTCACTGAACTTCGGCAGCGTCAACTGATTCTGGGACGGGCAAGAGTTGGAAGCGTAGGTAGAACATACCGTGACGGCCGCGGTGTTGGCGTTCAGTTGTGCAAAATCATTGGGAGTGTAGTAGTCCACCGGAACCAAGCCGGAGCTGGTGGTCGCAATTTTGACAACGCTCTCGCCAAAAAACGTTGTGCCGTTCCAGTTTCCGTTGCCGACGGTTACATAAACGTTACCGGCGCTGTCCACCGCCGGGGCCGCGCCCGCCATCCAGAGACCACCGGCCTGCTCGGTCTCTCCGCCCTGCGTGTCAAAGACCCAGTTGTTGGCGGCAACGGGCGCGAAGCTGCTGGTGCCGTAGTTGTAAGTAAGTCCCGCTAGATAGCCGCTGTAGGGCAGCACGTCACAGTACGAGCCAAAGGTGACGTAGATGTTTGCAGTTCCCGAAGACGCGTTGAACATTGCGAGCCCCGGACGCTGCATCTCGTCGATGGGGCTGATGCCACTGGGAAAAACCCCAGACAAATCGTAGGGAGCGCTCGTTCCATTCAATACTTCCTTACCGGTGTTGATAGTGATCGCGTGCAGCCGATAGGTGTAGGTAAGACTTGCGGTTTGGTGCGCGCTCACTACGTACATCACGGGTGGCGTCACGGAGGTATCGATGACAGGCGTGCCTGTGATTCCGATTTGGGGCACGATGGTGTTACACGGAGCATTCAAATTGGCCACTACGGGCAGGACAGTAAATGGAATTGCAAATTCACCAGGCTGATTCAGATTGAGCATCCAGCACTGAGTCAGCGAGAAAGTGTATCCGGAAGTGCTCAGGGTGTAAGTCCACGCGAAAGCGTACACCGAGTTGTTCTCGGTGGCGACCAGGACAATATTGCGGACACCGGGGCAGGCGGACGTAGTGGCCATCTTTACCGCTGATAAGTAAAGAGGCTGAGCATAAATCAGGCCGTCAACGGCACCGGTTGCCCCACCTGCCGCGGGGGTCAGTAGGCCGAAGTTCGCGGCAGACTGACTGGGGAACAAAGTTGGCTTAAGAGCCGTCTCCTGGGAGTTGACGCCATCGCGCATCGGGTCGTTGTGATAGGTCGTGACACATGGTGCGGTGGTGCAGGCGTTCGTCTGACCCTGCGCCATGCTGCCGGCCAGCAAAGTAATCGTAATAATGAGGCCCGAGTAGAGGAGACGAGGAGTAGCTGCCATATTTAACTCCTGGGGCACAAGTAGGTTTACACGAGTCTGAAGGTCCGGCCAGACTCAGGCGTCGGAGGGGGAACGGGCTGCTAGTATGTTGCCCTCTGGGACCAGTGTCAAGGGAAAAGGGCACCGCTTGATCCTTCGCATGCCAGGTAGCAGGCTCTTTCTTCCACCGCTAAACATAGTCGAACAGGGTCATGAACCCGAAGTCCATGTGGAGTTGCTGGTGGCAGTGAAACAAGGTCAAGCCGGGATTGTCGGCTTGGAAATCGATTTCGACTTCCTGATATCCGCCGACCATGACCACGTCTTTGAGGATGCCGGAGGTCGGCTGTCCGGCGTACTTCGTTAGTTCGAAGGTGTGACGGTGAAGATGGATGGGGTGGATGTCGTCACTCGCGTTGCGCATGCGGATGCGGTAACGCTTGCCTTCTTTCAGATGGAAGGCGGGGTCGGCCATCATTTGATTGGGAGGATAGGCAGAGCCGTTGATGGTCCACTGATTGAATCCGTCGAGCGCGGCGTTTTGTTTTTCGAAGAGCATGTCGAAAACTTCGTCGGGCTTAACGTCGTTGGCCCCGGAATTTCCGAAGTGCGCATAGTTCCACTTGAACGGAGTGGGGGGGAGCCACTGCGGCTTGCTTTTACTGCCAGCGTATTCGACGACGATGCCCATGCCGTGGTGGCGATCGTCGTCGGCGAGGTCTCCCATGATCCAGACGCCGGGGTGGTTCATTTCCACAATTGCGGAAATGCGCTCTGCAGTTCCTAGCCACAGAACCGGGACGCGAACCGGCTTCGGCAGAAGGTTGCCATCCATCGCGATCACGGTAAAGGTGTGGCCGGGAAGAGCGAGACTGCGAATCTCGGTGGCGCTGCCGTTGAGAACGTGGAAGAGAACGCGCTCGCCTGATTTCACGCGAACCGGTTCGCCGTGTCCCAACATGCGACCGTTGATCGTGAAAGAGTCGTAGCCAACCTCGAATCCGTGAGGCATGCCTTTGGCGAGGGACGCTTTCATCTTGCTCTCGCCGGAAGCTTTGAGCGCGGGAACCGTTTGCGCGGGTGAGAGGAAATTCTGCGGCATGTCCCCGCCACGACTCAACGTAGGCTGAAATTCTTTGAGCGTGAGGAAGACTTCACGATCGTAATTGCCGGGATGCTGCTTCGGTTCGATGTAGACGGGGCCGACGAGGCCGCTGTATTGGCCGAGAGCGAGATTGGATCCGGCGCGAACATGTGTGTGGTAGAAGCGCAGGCCCGAAGGTTTGGGGACGAACGAGATTCTGCGGGTTCCATGGGGAGGGATGAAGGGGCTACCTTCTTCGGCGGCGCCGTCGACCTCGGTGGAAACGGATTGTCCGTGCCAGTGGAGTTGTTCGGGCGTGTCGGTGTCGTTGTGTACGTCGATCGTTACCGGCTGCCCTTCTTTCAGGCGCAACAGCGGGCCGGGGAATTGTCCGTTGTAGGTGGTGACGGAGAGGATGCGCTTGGGGGCGATTTCGAGGGGCGTGGTGGTGATGGTGAGGGTGTAGTCGACAGACTTAGTGTCAGGCGTTTGAGAGAGCAGGCGTGGGGGTGAGAGTAGGGCCGCACCCGCTGTAGCGGCGGCGGATTTCAGGAAGGTGCGGCGATCAAAGGAAGACATAAACCTCCGGCAGCGTTATTGGACGTGTTGGGGATTTTGATGGTTGCAATATATCGGGCAACGCGTGTGTCGTCCCTCTGGGACTTGTTCCGGTTACGTAGCCTACCCAGCGCTGAAGCGCTGGGCTAAGTTCTATCGCCCCTCCGGGCTTGTTCAAATGCCTGATTTGAACCCACGCTTTACGGGCGCGGGCTGTATTCTTTCGCCGTTTCGCGGCTATCGTCATGAGTTGGCGCCATGGCGTTTGAGTACCCTCACGATATTCTCTTTCAACAATGCCGGAGCGGACTCTCTGTCTACCCATGACAACATCCCTTCCTCGATCTTCGAACCGGCAGTCAGCAGGACTTCGATAAGTGCACCATGGTCAGCTCGTTGATCTCCGTTCAGGGCGGACCAGAGGGCCTGGCCCAAGGCCGTTCCGCCGTACGCATTTTTGGCTTCAAGTTGGGCGCCGCGCGTCAGGAGCAGCTTGATAGTGTCGAGGTGTCCGCCGATTACGGCCCAATGCAGCGCGGTTTGTCCGGTGTTGGCTTGAGCTTGCGGCGAGACACCGTGTTGCAGCAGGAAATCGACGACATCGTTGTGGCCATATTCGCACGCCCACAGCAAAGCGCGCTCGATCTGCTGGTCTTTCAGATTTCGCTGTGGATCGTCATCGAAGAATTTCTTCACTGTTTCGAGACGGCCCAGCCCCGCGGCTCCTTCTAAGTCAAGCGTTGCACCGCGTTGCGCGAGGAATTCGGCGGCTTGCATGCGACCATTGGCGAGGCAGGTGGCGACGAGCGATGGTCCGTTGCGATTTTCGGCATCGATTGCTGCGCCGTGGTCGAGCACCTGCTGCATCAGTGACTCTTGTACCCCGGCGCGTTCCGGATGGACGCTTGTGGCGACGAGGGCAAGCGCGGTGCTTCCCCCGTATACGTCAGCAATGGCGTGAACGTCCGCACCGGCGTCAAGCAGCAGCTTCGCGATTGGAACGATGTTCTTGGGCGTCTTCTGCCGGTATCCCTCGACGCCGTTGGCGGAGATGTAGTGAAGTAAAGTCGCCTGATGGCGGCGCGGGGAGCGAGTTAGAACGAGTTCAGGATGTTCGTGTAGCAACTTCTCGAGTGTGGCGACGTCGCCCATGACAATCGCATCCACGGCGAGTTCGAAACTGTTTGCGGGAGAATTCGCGCTCATGATCTCCTCGAGGTGCTTCGCCAGTTTGGGCCAGCTCTCGAAACCTTGAGCGCGAGCGATTACGAATTGAGCGGAGGTGAGGGTCGCAGACTCCGATAGTATTTCTCGCGCGAACGTTTCCAGCTGATCGGTCCAGTGATCAATTCGCACTGGGAGTTGGGGCGTCAGACTAAGGTCGGAGAGTCGGACAAGAGAGTCGACCCAATTCGCGGTCCACGTGCGAAGGGCGGCAGGGTCAGGAGATTGAGCAGCTCTCAGCAGATCCTTGGCGCGTTTTTTGTATTGATCGAGATTGGGGCGGGGCGGGAGCGGAAGAGCGTCTTGCGGGTTGGGAAACATACGAAGCTCCTTTCAATATGCCTGGAGTCCGCACTCGATCAGGCTGAAAGAAGGTTCGTGGCCTTCGAAATGGTGAATCAAGGTGGGCACGGCCCTTTCCGCGGACTGGAGGCGCCCTTCGCGCTCTGGTGGCTAGGGTAGGTAATTCTCCGGGGTGAAGTCAAATTTGCGCCAATAGCGGCAAGGGCGTTAGCCACGAAGGACACTAAAGGTTCACTAAGGAAAGCTCTGTCGAGGATCGCTCGAACGGACAGCCGAGGGGCGGCTGTCCCCACATGGGTGTTTCGACTCCCAGGTTCTACGTTGCAAAGCGGGATTCGGGCGGAGTATCGTGCGCTGTCGGGGAAATCCCCACTTCTCGCGCCAACAACGCACGAGAAATGGGGCGCCCGTTTTTTGGTGACCCCACATTTTTGTCCAGACCTTTTGGAGGAATCATGAATCAGAGTCTCATGCGTCGAGTGCAGGTTGGCGGGTTGTTGCTGGGATCGGTGATCGTGTTGACGGCGGCGGATACAACAACGCTGCCAGCGCCACCAGTCGCGAAGAAGGTTCCGCATGTGACCGAGGTCAATGGGCACAAGATGGTCGACGATTATTATCTGGCTGCGGGACAAGCCGAATCCAGAGGTGCGGGCCTATCTGGAGGCCGAGAACGCTTACACCGAGGCGGTGATGAAGCCGACGGAAGCGTTTCAGAAAAAGCTGTATGGCGAGATGCTGGGACGCATCAAGGAGACCGATGTCGAGGTACCGTATCGCGAGGGTGACTATTTTTATTACGTCGCGCACGGAGACGGGGAAGCAGTATCCGATTCGCTGCCGGCGCAAGGGCAGCATGGACGCGCCGGAAGAAGTCTTGCTCGACGTGAATGAACTGGCCAAGGGACAGGCATTTATGTCGGTAGCGGCGTTCGCGGTGAGTCCAGATGGAAATCTACTGGCGTATTCATACGACAACACGGGGTTCCGGCAGTACACGCTAGCGGTAAAAGATCTGCGGACGGGGCAGACGCTGGGCGATCATGCGGAGCGCGTTGGGTCGGTGGTCTGGGCGAACGATAACAAGACGATTTTCTATTCGCAGGAAGACGCGGTTTCGAAACGGCAGTACCGGCTGTACCGGCACACGGCAGGAACGGCGGGAGAAGATCCGCTGGTGTATGAAGAGAAGGATGAGCGCTTCGACGTGTCTGCGGCGAAAACGCTGAGTCAGGCTTACATTTTTCTGATGTTGACAAGCCATACAACGAGCGAGGCGCGGTACATTTCCGCCACTGATCCGACGGCGGACTTCAAGGTGCTCGAGCCGCGAAAGCAGGGCGTGGAATATTATCCCGACCACAACGGCGACTCGTTCTATATGCGCGTGAACGATACGGGGCGGAACTTCCGGCTGGTGCGCGCTCCGGTGGAGACTCCGGGAAGCGCGAACTGGCATGAGGTGATGGCGCAGAATCCCCAGATCATGCTCGACGACGTGGATTTCTTCAAGAACTTCTGCGTGCTGTATCAGCGCGAGACCGGACTGCCGCAGATTCGCGTGATCGATTTGCGGACCGGAAAGTCGCAGAAGATCGCGTTTCCGGAGCCGGCCTACGCGGCGTATTCGTACATCAATCGCGTCTATGACACGACGGAGTTCCGCTACGGATATCAGTCGCCGATTACTCCGGCGTCGGTGTTTGCCTATGACATGGAGAAGGGGACTTCGACGCTGTTGAAGCAAAAGGAAGTGCCGGGCGGATATGACGCGAAGAAGTATCGAGGTCGAGCAGATTTATGCGGTTGCGAGCGACGGTGTGAAGATTCCGATCTCGGTGCTGCATTTGAAGGGCGCGAAGCTCGACGGCACCGGCGCGCTCTATATCTGTACGGATACGGGTCGTATGGCGTCTCGATCGACATGTTTTTCAATTCGAATATTTTCAGCATGGTCGATCGGGGCGTGGTGACGGCGGTGGCGCACATTCGCGGCGGCGGCGAGATGGGCAAGGCCTGGCACGACGCGGGGCGCATGATGAATAAGAAGACGACGTTCACCGACTTTATTTCGAGCGCGGAGTACCTGGTGAAACACGGGTACGGGTCGAAAGACCGACTGGTGATTGAAGGGCGCAGCGCTGGCGGACTGCTGATGGGCGCGGTTCTGAACATGCGTCCAGACCTGTTTAAGGCGGCGCTGGTCGGCGTTCCGTTTGTCGATGTGATGAATACGATGCTGGATGAGACTCTGCCGCTGACGGTCGGCGAGTTTGAGGAGTGGGGCAATCCGAAGGAGAAGGCGGCGTTTGATTACATGCTCACGTATTCGCCGTACGACAATGTGCAGGCGAAGAGTTATCCGGACATGCTGGTGAAGACGTCGTTCAACGACAGCCAGGTAATGTATTGGGAGCCGGCGAAATATGTGGCGAAGATGCGGGCGACGCGCACCGACCACAATATTCTGATTTTGAAAACGAATCTGAGTCCGGCGGGTCACGGCGGGGCTTCGGGACGATACGACCGGCTGAAGGAAGCGTCGTTCGACTATGCGTATATTCTGGGGGAGATGGGGATCGAGAATTGAGGTCAAAGGCCCCATTCTGAGCCACCGTTGGTTCATCTACAGGAAATACCGTATAGGGAGGGTTTAACTGTCTCGTTATAACATGAGCTATCCCTCCTTATGCCAACGTTAACGCGGTGCCCTTATTGTGTTGAAGGCGTCGGATTCAAGGCGATGATCGGAAATGAAGGTGGGTATCGGTGTGCCCGTTGTGGGCACGTGAAAAAGCACGATGACCCCGATTATGTTTGCGAGTGCACCAACTGCGCAAAGCTCAACGTCGGGCAATCTTCCAAAGAAAGAACTCCCCTCTAACCTACGTTAAGACCCACGAAAGCCGGTCGTAACACCCAGCGGAACTGCTCCAGGTAAGTCTGAAGTCTCTCGACTTTCAACAGCTCTAGATCAGGCCGGCGCGCACTCGACGGAGGAAGTCTTCGCCGTCGGCTTTGGCCTGGGCCAGGACTTTCGGCTGGTTGCGGTATTCGAGGGCGATTTCCTGCAGGAAGAGTTCGACGGCGTCTTTGGGCTTGAAGCCTTGCTGGACCAGCTTGCGGATGCGGGGAGTGAAGCTGTCGGCGTCGTCGGCGGATCCGAGGCGCGAGAGGTGGTCGGCGCACTTGTGGTCGCGGAATTTGGCCGCTGCCAGGCGGTCGTAGGCGGTCTTGGCTTCGGGATCGTTCAGCAGCGTGGGGAGCGGGTAATTCCATTCACACTGCGAGCAGGTCCATCCATGGAAAGAATGGGTGGACGTCCAGATGAGTTCTCTGGCGGTCTTCGGCTGTGGCGCGCGGTGATCGGCACTGCTGTCCATGAGCTGCACGACTCTCCCGTCCCAAGCTACGTGGCCCATGCGGTCTGTGTTCGAAATAGTAACGCGATTTGTCCCGAGTGGGGAGTGCGGGTTGGGTGACGGAGACGGTTCGCGTGCCAGCGCGAGCCGAGCGTTGCCCGGCCTGTCCGGGTCCGAGACCCGGACCCACACAAGCTCAACTCTTACTTGGCGAAGAAGTAGTCGAACGATCTGACGGCGGTGAATTCGTCGTCTTTGATGTCGAAGACGGTGTAGAGCTTGGTGACGTGGAGAACGTCGTGGACTTTTTGCGTCAGGTTGAGGAGCTTGAGTTCGCCCCCGGCGTTGCGGACCGTGGTGAAGCTGCCGACAAGCTCTCCGACGCCAGAGCTGTCGATGTAGTCCACGCCGGCGAGGTTGAGAATGATCTTCTTCTTGCCATCGGCGACAGGTGGCGAACGGCGTCGCGGAGATCGACCGATTTCTTCGCCGAGCACGATGCGGCCGTGAATGTCGAGGATGGTGACGTGAGCGACTTCGCGGGTATCTATCTTCAGAGACATGTTCGAGGCCGTACTTCGGCCGCTGGCCGGAATGGTAGTGGGTGCTGGAGGGGCAAGTCAATGGGCGGGGATCGAAAGGCTATTCACCACAGAGGACACGGAGGAAACCTTTAAGGTAGATTAAGACCAGCCGGCTTGGTGCGGTCCTGTGGTGGCGGGCAACCTGCGCCGCGAGACCGGAATCTGGAAGATGGAATCGCCAGGAAGATTGAGATGAGGAGGGCTGCGATGCGGAGCTATTGGGTTCGAGCAATCTTGGGACTGGCGTGCCTCAGTCTGATGGCGCGCGCGCAGTGCGGAAAGGACCGCCGTGAGGATCCAAAGGCAGGAATTATCGTGACGGATTTCACGATTACGGGAACTCAGACCGTGAGCGCGACTGAGCTGGCCGGAATCACGGGCGAGTTGACCGGGAGTTGCTTCAATGACGACTCCGACGAGATGGGAGAACGAGTTCGGGCGCTCTTTCAGGATCGCGGCTATTTTATGGTGGAAGTCAAGAGTGTGAAGCTCAAGGCGGGGGATCCGTTGGGAAATCCCAAGCCGGTGGCCATGGAGGCCGACGTTACGGAGGGGCCGAAATTCAGAGTTGGGTCCATTAACTTCGTCAAGAATCGGGCGTTCACGGCAGAGCTCCTGCGAGCGCAGTTTCCGCTCAAGACTGGCGGGGTGTTTGAGCGGGGTAAGGTGGCCAGCGGGCTCGATAGTTTGCGCAAGCTGTACGGGACCCATGGGTACTTGGACTGGATGGCCATTCCCGAGACGACGCCGGGATCCAACGCGATCATGGACCTGAGCGTCACAATTGAGGAAGGACCCCAGTACCGGCTGGACAAAGTTGAGTTCGTGGGAAAGAAGGAGACGATTTCCCGACTGCAGGTGCAGTGGAAGCTGGCGCCGGGCTCAGTGTACGACTCGAGTTATCTGGACAAATACATCGCTACGAATCGGGATTTCTTGCCGCAGGGATTTGGACGAGCGGATGTGCAGACTGCGACGGACTGCCCCAAGGCGCTGGTGCAACTTCGCTTGGTAATCGACCCGAAAGAGGATGCTTCACGATCGCCACTGAAGGATGTGGCTTGCGAAGACACCAGCGAGAAAGCGAACTAGATGGCGCGAATCGTGGGTAAAAACCTTTAACCACAGAGGACGCAGAGGAAAACCGGCAGCTACGAGTGGGCGCCGTGCGGGCGGGCGTCGAGTTCGAGGGAGGGTAGCTGAACGCGGTCGCGGATTTCCTGGATGGGAGAAGTAATGATTGGGGTGGGGTATTGGGGATGGCGGAATTCGAGGTGCATCCCGCGGCCGACGTACTGCAGCTTGAGCATGGAGCCTCCCCAGGTAGAACCTGAGATGGCTACCTGCACCGGCTCGGGACAGAATTCCGGATGGCCTGAGAGGAGAGCTTCGCTGCCGCCCAGCAGGACGGCGGTATAGCAATGATGCATGGTTTGGATCTGGAGCACCGTGGACGGCGGAAGGTCGTTAATGAAAAACTCCACCCTCAATTTCCGACTGGATGATGCTGCGGTTCACTTCGTCGGCCAGATTGGGGTGAGGGCTAAACATGCAGATGACCGACATCCAGCGTATCCGGTTTTCGCGGAGGGTACAAGAGGCCTTCTGGGCCGAATGGAGAGCGGAGGAGCATGACCCTTAGAGGAGGGGCCGGGCGGCTGGGTTGCAGAGATTTTTGTAGCTGTAGGCAGTGGGGAGGGGGCAGCCGAGCTTCGCTCGGCCCGTCCGGATTTGAGACCCGGATCCACACAAGACAGAATCCACACCTTGACCGCCGAGGACGGCTGTCCCCACATAATCAACCTCTTGGGCAGGCGGCGGCCCAGCAAGCCTGATAAAATGAGGGATACCGTCAAAAGGGGTTCTTTAGATCCATGCCAGTTCCTGTGTCACAGATGTGGACCGTCGCGAGCTATGTGCTGCGGCAGAAGCTCGCCGGCCGGAAACAATATCCGCTGGTGCTGATGCTGGAGCCGCTATTCCGGTGCAATCTGGCTTGCGCGGGATGCGGGAAGATCCAGTATCCGGCGCACATTCTGAAGAAGGACCTCACGCCTGAGGAGTGCTTCCGGGCGGTCGAGGAGTGCGGCGCGCCGATGGTGTCGATCCCCGGCGGAGAGCCGCTGATGCATCCGCAGATTGGGGAGATCATTGAGGGGCTGGTGGCGCGGAAGAAGTACATCTATCTGTGCACCAACGCGCTGCTACTGAAGGAAAAGATCGACCTGTTCAAGCCGAGCAAGTATCTGACCTTCAGCGTGCACTTGGACGGGCAGCGGGAAGAGCATGATTTGGCCGTGTGCCGCGAAGGCGGGTACGACATCGCGGTGGACGCGGTTCGCGAGGCGTTAAAGCGCGGGTTCCGCGTGACCACGAATACGACACTGTTTGATGGGGCGAATCCGAAGTCGGTGCGGGCGTTCTTTGACGAGATGATGGAGCTGGGCGTGGAGGGCATGATGCTCTCGCCCGGGTACTCGTATGACAAGGCGCCGGACCAGAAGCACTTCTTGGGACGGGCAAAGACGCGGCGGATGTTCCGGGCAATTCTGTCGAACCGGAAGAAGGAATGGCAGTTTAATCTGTCGCCGCTGTTTCTGGAATTCCTGATGGGCAAGCGGACGTATCCGTGCACGCCTTGGGGGATGCCGACTTACAACATTTTCGGATGGCAGAAGCCTTGCTACCTGCTGCAGGACGGGTACGCGGAGACATTCGCCGAGCTGCTCGCTACGACCGAGTGGAGCAATTACGGGACGGAGTCGGGGAATCCGGCGTGCGCGAATTGCATGGTGCACAGCGGGTATGAGGCCTCGGCGGTGAATGCGACGTTCAGTTCGCTGGAGGGCTTCTTGGCGACGGTGAAGGGGACGCTGTTCCCGGGGTATCGGGATGAAGAGGCGCTGCGGATGCTTGAGGAGCGGGTTGACGGCGGTGCATCCGCTCGTGCAGATTGAAGTGCCGGACGAGACGTTGCAGGGGACACGGGCGTAGGGCTTCCAACTCACGGGGCTCGAAAGCCCCGGGCATTCTCTTCGCGCTTCACGCGGCCCTGAAGGGCCGCTCTTCCACGGTACCAACGTCCTTGATGGTAGGTTTCAGCACGGAAATTATGACAGGTAAAGAGGGCGGACATATCGATCACGCGTCGGCGGAAGCGATTCCTCCGCATGCGAACGTGGTCAATCCCGATGCGCTCGAAGTTGCGCCGGGGACTGCGCATGAGCGGCTCGAGGGATGGATTCCGGAGCTGGCAAGTGAGGAAGAGCTGCGCGCTGCTCTGGAGAAGGCGTTCGATTATCGCGGGGACGTGACCATCACGCGCAAGGATGGGTCGAAGATTGAAGGGTATCTGTTCGACCGGCGGACAGGGGCTTCACTGAAAGACTCCGTGGTCCGGCTTGTATCCGAAGAATTCCAGCGAGAAGATTTCGATCTCGTATGCGGAGATTGGGGCGCTCGCGTTTTCGGGGCGCGACACCGCCGCAGGCAAGAGTTGGGAAGCCTGGATGAAGAAGTATGCGGAGAAGAAGGCGGCGGGGGAGAAGGATTTGAGTTTGCATCCGGAGCCGCTGGAGTAGCTTTCGTAGTGCCGATCATCACAGAGAGCCAGCCGAGCTTTGCTCGGCCCGTCCGGGTCAAAGACCCGGACCCACACACCCTAAGAACACTCCCGAACCCCCAGCTACCCAACGCCAGTTCCGTTTGAATCCTTTTTCTTTGGTTGGCGCTCTTCCCTTGTAGGAGGGAATTTGAGCTCGATCCATTCATGTAACTGAAATGCGTCAGACTTCGCGGGGCCAGTGCAGCTCGTCGACGTGCGCTCGGGGTCCGAATTCGCGTCGGGGCATATTCCCGGCGCAGTCAATATTCCCATGGACCAGATCGAGGCACGTCTGGATGACTTGCGACCCGGAGTGCCCATCGTGCTGATTTGCCAGACTGGAAAACGCGCACGCATGACAGCCGGACTGCTGGAGCCATGTCAGCGCCAGATTTCGGTTCTCGAAGGCGGCACCAGCGCCTGGATTCAAGCAGGGCTGCCCGTAGTATCCAGCGTGAAGACGCGCTGGTCTCTGGAGCGGCAAGTGCGCCTGGGCGCAGGGCTGCTGGTGCTGGTCGGCACCGCATTGGCCTTCACGGTCGACGTCGAATTGGCTCTTCCTTGCGGCGTTTGTCGGGCTGGGGCTGACCTTTGCCGGCCTGACGGATATCTGCCCCATGGGGGAAATTCTCGCGAAGATGCCGTGGAATGGACAGAGCCACTGCAAAATCACTCGTCCCAACATGGTACCTGCCAAAGGCCGCGAGTGAGCCAAGACACAGCATCACCAGACCGAAGGTGACAGAATGCAGGGATGAGTTCGAAGGGCGAGAGTCCCGGCAACGCCGGATTTCGATGCGCTGACGCAGCAGCACAAGGATTCCGTCTATCGCCAGATGCTGCGGGTTTGCGGAAATCGCGAAGACGCGGAAGATGTGCTGGTGGAGGCGCTGCTGAAGGCCTACCGGCATCTCGATCAGTTGCGCGATTCGGCGGCCTTTCGCGCATGGCTGGCGCAGATTGCCAAGCGCGTTTGCTGGCAGTTGAAAGAACGCGAGGCTCTTTTGCCGCTGCTGCAACTTTCGACGCTCGAAGAGGAAGGGCGCGAGATCGCTGGGAGCGAGCCTAGTCCCGATGTACAGATGGCGCGCCGCCAGATGAAGCAACTGCTCGACGATGCGATCGCCTCACTGCCGCCGCTTTACCGGGACGTGTATCAGTTGCGCGACGTTGAGGATCGCTCCGGAGATGAAGTCGCGAAGCAGTCTGGGGATTTCGCGGGCGGCGATGAAGTCGCGGCTGCACCGGGCGCGGGAACTGGTGAGAACGCATCTGGATGCGGCTCTGGTGCGGGAAGGACCTGGTTAGAACTTTTATTGGAGGCACTTATGGAAGTGACAGTCGAACATCTGGGAGCGGTTCAGTTTGAAATCCACGCGCGGCAGCACACGATTTCGTGCGACCAGCCGTTGGAGAATGGCGGGTACGACGAGGGCATGACGCCGCCGGAGTTGCTGCTGGCGTCGCTGGGCTCGTGTGCTGGATTTTATGCGGCCCAGTATCTCCGCAAATACAACCTCGCCACCGAAGGTACACGTGTGCGGGTCACCGCGGACAAGGCGAAAGATCCGGCGCGCGTGGATAACTTTCGCATTGAAATCGACACGCCCCTCGAGCTAAGCGACCAACATCGTGCGGGAGTAGAAAGGGCGGTGCATCATTGCCTGATTCACAACACGCTGTTGCATCCACCGCAGATCAAGATTGAAATCAAGCAGGCGGTGGCGCTGAGAGGCTGAAGGCCGCGTCCCGAGTTTCATCTTCCACTCGGGACGAAGGTCAGGCCGTCAATCAGTTCCTCCACTTCGTCCTCTGTGCCACCGATGAGAGTGATCGAGATGGCGTAGCCGTGAACCAGGAGCGCCAAAGTGGACTGATGCATGACTCGCGAGCCGACGTCCTTGTGAAAGTCTCCGCGAATCAACTTCTTAGTCCCCATAGCAGTCTCATAGGGTTCTTCGTCCACGGTGAATCCCTGGGCCTTCGCGACTTCCGTGAGCGGGCCGAAATATTGCTCTGCGTCCTGTAGCCCTGGGTAGGCGTCGACACTCTCGGCCGCAATCAGGATGGACGAATTCACGTCTTCGGCTCGCGCCTCCGGCGGGCGCGAAAAGGCGGCCAGCAGCACTCGGGCGCCGGCGCTGGAAGCGGCTTTCTCCGACGGCTGAGCCTGCGTTTCTTTTCCTGCCTCTGCCTTTTCTTCGGGCGCATTCATCTCGTCGGTTCGCAGGACCCAGCCAGGTGGAATTTTGCAGGAGAACGCGAGGGTCTTGTTGCGATAGACGCCGCTGGTGACGGCACCGGGATCCAGGTCAGAAGCCGAAGGCTTCTTGACGTGTTTCGAGGAACTCGACGACGAGGATGAGGACTGTGCCGGGGCCTGCGCATGCACTGCGGCTGTCGGCCGAGAGAGCCAGATCAGAGAAGCAGAAAATACCGGCGACTGCAAACGATCATCATTCCATGGTACGCCGAACGTTCGGGTCACGACAAAAAGCCCCTCCGTTCGGCTGCGCTCAGGGCAGGCTTTTTCGAAAAAGACGCGGGAAAGGGGACACCCGAAGTCGTCTGAGAATTCGAATTTCTAGGCGGCCTTGACCATCACAGGCTGGGTACAGTGAGAGCAGCGCCTGGCTTCAATTGGAATCTCGCTGAGGCACTCGGGACATTTCTTGGTGGTGGGGTCAGGGGGAGCCTCACCTCGGTGCATCCGCGCAATTAAAGCGTTCACCGGAAGGACTACGAAGAAGTAGACGGCCGCTGCGATCAGGATAAAGGAAATGCAGGCGTTGACGAGATCACCGACCGGGAATTCAGTACCACGAATGTAGAATTTCAGGCCTGAATAGTCCTGCTTGCCAACGATCACCGCGATCAGCGGCGTAAGGAATGCCTTGGTCAGCCCCGTGACCACCCCGCCGAAGGCTGCGCCGATGACCACGCCGACGGCCATATCCACAACATTTCCGCGCAGGATGAATTTCTTGAATCCGCTTAGCATAAAGTTACGCCTCCCAAAATCTGAGTGCCGCCAATGTAAGGCAGGGCGGCGGGAGGTCAAGGGGCGATGAGGCTTTTGGACGCCGAACGGCCCTCAGGGGCTAAAGCCCTAAAATCTTGATAGGACTATGACGCTGCGCTGAAGCGCCACTCTTCCACCAAACGCCTCCCCCGAAAGCGCTGTTTACCCGGAGCTTTTTCTCCATGTCCGGATCCCAAGGCGCTCAGCGTTCACGGCGTCAGATCCGCATCGGCATGACGATGTAGCGGTACTTGTAGTCGTCGCCTTCGGCGGGGCGGAATTGGCCGGCGGACTGCGGGTCTTTCAGCTCGAGGCGGACTTCGCTGGTGCCTGCTGCTTTGAGGAAGTCAACCAGGTATTGCGCATTGAAGCCGATGGTCAGTGGATCGCCGGTGTAGGGAGCTTCGATGGAATCTTCCGACTCTCCGGCTTCGGTGGAGCTGGCGGAAATCTTCAATTCACCCTTCTCCAGGCGCAGGCGGACCGCGCGCGAACGCTCGTCGGCAAATTGGGCCACGCGGAGAATCGCTGAATTCAGTTCGTCGGAGTTCAGCGGCACGATCTTGCTGTTGTCCTTCGGCAGCACGGCTTCGAAGTTGGGGAATTGTCCGGTCAGTTGGCGCGAGGTCAACAGACGACAGCCGATACGGAAGAATAACGTCGAATCGTCTTTCGCAAACTCAATGGTCTCGGCGTCGGTGGAGTCTAGCAGGGACTTCAACTCGTCCATCGCCTTTTTCGGAACCAAAGTCTTCAGTTCGCCGGAGACACCTTCAAACTTTTCGCCCGGGACGTTCACAGTGCGCGAGGCGATGTCCATCAGTGGCGACCATGGTGATGGACTCGGGCTTCAGCAGCATCAGGGCGCCGTTGAGCGTGTAGCGCGACTCCTCATTCGAGATGGCAAAGCCGGTGCGGGCGATCAGGCCTCGCAGAACCTGCGCGGGAATCGTGACTGCGCCTGCGGTCGGGAAAGCAGGCAGGCTGGGGAAATTCGACTTCGCCATGCCGACCATCTTCGTGTTGGACCGGCCGCAGCGAATGCTGACCCAGTGATTTTCCAGCAACTTGATGGTGATGTCGGCATCGGGCAGCAGCTTCACGTAGTCATGAAGCTTGCGCGCGGGGATCGTGCAGGACCCTTCTTTCTTGACCTTGGCATTGCACGATGTGCGGAGACTGAGATCGAGGTCGGTAGCGGTGAGCGACAGGCGGTCACCCGCGGCCTCGAACAAATAATTGGACAGGATTGGAATGGTGGTCTTGCGCTCGACCACACCTTGCGTGGCAGTTAATTCGCGCAGCAATTCGAACTTGCTGACTGTGATTTCCATCGTGCCCGCGGCAACAGCGGCCTCCACCGGCATAAGGTCCTTCTCCCCGTACGTCGCTACTTGCCTGCTACTTTTATTACTCTTCTTATATCAAATGCAAAACCTATAAAACCAGCAGTAACAGTAGGGCCTTCGCAGAAGTGGAAAACCGGGACAACTCGCCTGTTGTCACCGGGTTCCAGCCCGACCCTTGATGTTAGAAATCGGTCCCAAACTCTTGCGGAGACGGTAGTGAAACTAAGCCGTACTCCCGATTTCATTCCTGCCTTACACAGCTTCCACATGTCATTCACAGGCATCGCGAAGGAAGACTGGACTGCGACCGTGGAAAACTCAACGACAACTGCGATTTAACCGCCTAATTGCTCGGTCAATTTATTGATCAGCCTGTTCAAATCTTTGTCGTTCTTGCGAAGCTCTTCGATCTTTTCGACCGAGTGCAGCACGGTGGTGTGATGCTTGCCGCCGAACTGGCGTCCGATTTCCGGCAGCGACGCTTCGGTCATGTGCTTGGCCAGGTACATGGCAACCTGACGCGGATAGACGATGGCGCGCGAATTGTTCTTGGCCTTGATCTCGACCAGGCGCAGCCCGAATTGCTCGGCAACCATCTTCTGGATCGACTCGATCGTGACCTTGCGGGCCTGCGAGTCGATGAAATTCTTCAGCACCTGCTGCGCGTAGGGCAGCGTGATCTCGGCGCCGATCAGCGACGAGTGCGCCACCAGGCGGATCAGAGCGCCTTCCAGTTCGCGGACGTTCGAGCGGATATTCGACGCAACGTAGAGCGCGACATCGGTGGGCAGGGTGACTTTCTCCTGCTCGGCTTTCTTCTGCAGAATGGCGACTTTGGTTTCGAGGTCGGGCGGCTGGATGTCGGCGATCAATCCCCACTCGAAGCGGCTGCGCAGGCGGTCTTCAATCTCGGCGAGCTCTTTGGGAGAGCGGTCGCTGGCGATGACGATCTGCTTCATCGACTCGTGCAGGGCGTTGAAGGTGTGGAAGAACTCTTCCTGGGTGCGCTCTTTGCCGGTGAGGAACTGGATGTCGTCGATGAGCAGCACGTCGACGTTGCGGAACTTGTCGCGGAAGCTGGTCATCTTGTCGTAGCGCAGCGAGTTGATCATGTCGTTGGTGAACTTCTCGCTGGATACGTAGCAGATGGCAGCCTGCGGCATGCGCCGCTTCACTTCGTGTCCGATGGCCTGCATCAGGTGCGTCTTGCCCATGCCGACGCCGCCATACAGGAACAGCGGGTTGTAGGCCTTGGACGGACGCTCGGCGACAGCCTGGCACGCGGCGTGCGCGAACTGGTTGCCGCTGCCGATGACGAAGGCGTCGAAGGTGTAGCGCGGATTCAGTTGCGCGGCGCCATCCCAGTCGAAGCGCGATTGCGATGGGCCCGGCGTCGTCGGAACCGCGCTGAGGCCACCGTCGTGGCGCATCGGAGTTGCGGCTGGATCGTCGTCGGGCGTCACGAATTTTACGTCGTTGAATCCGAGGCCCAGATTGTCGATGGCTTCCTGGATGAGGTCGGCGTATTTGTCGCCGGCGTGGCGAAATTCAACAGTCGGAACGCGGACGAAGAGAATGCCTCCGCTGGAGTGGCTGTAGCGGGTTGGCTTGAGCCATGTGTCGTAGGAATGGCGATTGATTTTCTTTTCCAGCGCATCGAGGATGCGCGCCCACGGGTTCGGGGAGAGAGTTGTGCTGGGGACTGACATATATGAAATATTCACCGCGGCGCTCCGGCGGCTGGTGGAGAGCGCCTGTTAAAACTGCCGTTTTACGAAGTAGCCGGAACCATCAAGTTTACTGCGGAATGCGTTCGATTCTCTGTGCGAGGTTGCCGAAAAACAAAAAAGAAATTTCGAAAGCAGGATCAGTTCGCGATACTAGCACAAAATATTTTGTTGTGTGGAAAACTTTGGCTGGAATTATTTTCGCGAATGACTATTCAGAACCCGAAGGCATGGTGCTGTCAAGTGCCGCGATGGTAACTGCCGCGAGAAGGTGCAGAGCGCGGATTTGCGGCGACGGAAACGAAAGATGAAAGATGAAAAGAAAAATCTTGAACCACGAAGGGCACGAAGGATCACGAAGGACTCATTCGTTTAGCTGATTTCCTTCGTGATCCTTCGTGCCGTGTCGCTGGCTGACTGGCCTTCCCGGATTGCGGTTTGGAGGTATTGGCACAGGGTGATTTATACTTACGGTTTGCCCTAACACTGTCGAACGAATCAGGAGCAAGCTACTTTTCATGCCCAAGCGTACATTCCAACCCAACCGGCGCAAGCGATCGAAGACACACGGATTTCGCACGCGCATGAAGACCCAGGGCGGCAAGAAGGTTATTTCCCGCCGGCGCGCCAAGGGGCGCAAACGGGTCTCGGTGAAACCAGGTTTCCGCGAATAGTCCAGTGGCGCGGGCGGGTGTCCGCGCAACCCGCTGTTGTGCCAGTGATTTTCAATGTCCATCTGGAACGAGCGATCTGGAATTTAGAGTCACTGTGACTGCCAGTGTGCCTGGAGAATCGAACCATGATGTCGTGTCGCGGGGTGTCGAGCCGCGAACCGGCACCTTTCCCCGTAGCGCGCGTCTGTTGCGGCACGCCGATTTCGAGCGTGTCTATAAGCAGGGGCGGCGGCATTTTTCGGCGTCCATGACGGTGTTCTATTGGCTGCGGACCCAGTCGGACGTCGCCGTACGGAAGGTCCCGCAGCGAAACCTGTGGCACCGGGCCTGCGCATCGGATTCACCGTGAGCCGCGCTCTCGGCGGTGCCGTGCAGCGCAACCGGATGAAGCGGCGTCTGCGCGAGGCAGTCCGGCTGACACGTCCGGCAGCCGGCCCGAGTGCGGACGTGGTGATCAATCCGAAGAAGTCGCTGCTGACGGTCGAGTTCGCCGCGGTAGTGAACGAAGTAAGCCGCGCTTTCGTAGTGATAGAAGAGAAGCTTGCGGGCAAGGCCGCGAGAGGAAAAGCTTGAACGACCCTTCGGCTGGGCTCAGGGCAGGCTACGGGCACGAAGGATCACGAAGGGAATCGTTGCTACGAGTTCTATGAACCGTGCCGGCAAACTCGTTGTGCTGCAGACTGCTGCGGGCGCTACAAGTGGGCGATTTCGCCGATTGTTTCCGCCGTCGTGCCGCTACGTTCCTACCTGTTCGGAATATGCGATGGAGGCGGTGGAACGCTATGGTGCGGTGCGCGGAGGATTCATGGCATTGATGCGGCTGTTGCGCTGCCATCCGTTCGCGCATGGCGGGTACGATCCGGTGGTGAAAACGCGTGCATGTTGTGAAGAGACGACGGATTTTTCTCCGGGTCTGAAGCCCGCTCTCATTGCGGACGATTCATCGCAGCGCTCAAAGCGCTGCGCCACCCAAACTTCGAGTCCGGATGACTTGAACGGTGCCACGCTAAGTCGCGGCGCGATCTGAGGAAACGGTAAACTTTGCCAGACATTCAAAATCCACAACACGAGCCCGGCAGCGAGAAGCGGTTGATGCTGGTTTTTGTGCTGACGTTCGTCGTGATGCTGGCATTCCAGCCGCTGCTCAAGAAGTACTTCCCGCAACCCGCGACGCCGCAGCAGCAGAACCAGTCCGCACCCACGCAGGCCGCGGCCACAACGCTGGCCACGCCGGTGGCTTCAGCGGCCGCGACTCCCGCCAGCACCGCAACCAAGCAGGCGTCGAGCGAGACCGAGACCGTCATCGAGAACGATCTCTACCGGATCACCTTCACGAACCGCGGCGCGCAGGTGAAGTCGTGGATTCTGAAGAAGTTCGACAACGACGCGCAGAATGGGCCGCTCGATCTGGTCAACGCCGCGGCGGCCGAGAAGTTCGGATATCCGCTCTCGCTGTGGACCTACGATGAGGGCTTGCACAGCAAACTGAGTTCCGCGCTGTACGTCGCTTCTCGCGAAGGTAAGCAGACATCGCCGACGACAATCACCTTCGAATACGCCGACCAGGATGTGTCGGTCCGCAAGACGTTCAGCTTCGACGATAGCTACACGGTGACGGTTGCGACGTCTGTGACTTCGAAAGGCAGCGACGTTGCTGCGCTTCCCGGCGTGGCCTTCCGGGTTCGGCAGCCAGACCACACCCGCCTTCTACGCGTCCGCCAACATCGACTACCAGTTCAACAAAAACATCGAGCGCCTGCCCATCCGGTGCGGATTCACGATCATTTCGAAATGCACCGACATCAGCGGCGGCCGGACGATCAACGGACCGTTCCATTGGGCTGGCGCGACTGATCAGTATTTCGCAGCCGTGTTTATTCCGGACGATCCGAACTCCGCGGCGATGGTCACGCTGCGCAACTCGATGTCGGTGGCGCGCGATCCGCAAAAGCCGGACTCGAAGGAAGTGGTGAACGTCGACGTGATCGGCACCGCGGTCGGCAATCTGCACGGACCAACCTCGGAGCGAGTCTTCGTCGGGCCCAAAGAAATCGAGGTTCTGCAGAAGGTCCCTGTGCCGGGCGTGTCGGGTGCGGACAACGATCTCAACGGCCTGGTAGATTTCGGCTTCTTTGGGATCATCGCCAAGCCGCTCTTCCTGTGGCTGAAGTGGACGTATCGTCACATGGCGCCCAACTGGGGATGGGCCATAGTGGTTCAGACGCTGATCCTGAGCTTGGCGCTGCTGCCCCTACGCATCACGCAGATGAAGTCAATGCTAAAGATGCAACGCGTGGCACCGCAGATCAAGGCGATCCAGGAGAAATATAAGAAGTACAGCTTGCGCGATCCGCGCAAGGCTCCCATGAACGAGGAGATCAGCGCCCTCTATAAGAAAGAAGGAGTGAATCCGGCGGGCGGCTGCCTGCCGATGATCATCCAGTTGCCGTTTCTTTACGCTTATTACAAGATGCTGTCGATCGCGCTCGAGCTTCGCCACGCGCACTGGCTCTGGATTCATGATTTGTCGGCGGCCGATTCGCTTTACCTGTTGCCGATCTTCATGGTCGTCAGCATGCTGGTAACGCAGAAAATGACGCCGCAGCCCGGTGTGGACCCTGCGCAACAGAAGATGATGACGATCATGATGCCGCTGATGATGGGCTTCATCTTCTTCCGTCTGCCCGCGGGTTTGAATCTGTATTACGCCGAGTCCAACCTGATTCAGATCGCACAGCAAGCGGTCATGAACCGGACATCGCTGGGCCGCGAAATGCGCGAGATGATGGCGAAGCGCGCGCGGAAGAAAGACAAATAAGCTTCTGGCTGCTAGCTCCTAGCTACTAGCTTGAAGCGGGCGCAGTATTGAAGCGAGCAGGACCGGCTTCTCGCGAAAGATGCGAGAAACGGAGCACCCTGCGGAAGCCAAGAGATTTAAGCTAGAGGCTAGTAGCCAGAAGCTAGGAGCTATTTCGCGTGTCCATTCCCGACAAAGTCGCTGCCGCTAAGAAGATCAACGAATTCCTGCAGGCCGTCGTGACCCACGGCGGACTTCGACTCAAATACCGCATCATCGTTGATCCTCCACTGCCGGAGAACCGCGACTGGGAGAAGCCCGAAATCCTGGTGGATTTTGGCGGACCCGACGCGGCGCTCCTGCTCGATCGCGGCGGAGAATTGCTGCGGGCGCTGGAATTGCTTGCGCTCGAGATGCTGCGTCTGCCCTCGGGCGAGCACGAGAAGATTTCTTTCGACTGTCAGAATCAGAGGTCGCTGCGCATTCAGGAATTGAAGACCGCCGCTACCGTCGCTGCCGAAAAAGTCCGGAAGACCGGGACGCCGTACCAGTTCGGACCCATGTCATCGCGCGAGCGCAGAATTGTCCACCTGGCGCTGC
Source organism: uncultured Acidobacteriaceae bacterium (assembly GCA_963788555.1). Taxonomy (GTDB): domain Bacteria; phylum Acidobacteriota; class Terriglobia; order Terriglobales; family Acidobacteriaceae; genus Sulfotelmatobacter. Next base: position 671,569 of record CAWBHM010000016.1, read on the forward strand.
GCGAAGAAACTGACCTGCGCACCGAGAGCGAAGGCGAAGGGATGCGGCGATGTCTTGTGGTCTATCCAAAGGATTACAAGCCTGCCGGGCGCCCGACACCGCGAACGCTGCCGTAGTTCCACTTTGGTGGACTTTACCCCGCGAAGACGCTTCCGGACGAACCAAGCGCGGGTGAAATCCTCCACTATTATCAATTTGGTTCGTGCGCCGCCGTGGTGGCTCTATCGTTCTCGCACCCCCACTTTCCCGACATCGCGCCCGTTAACCCAAGCCGATTGCGGTCATAAATCGCGAAACTTCCCACCTGTTATTCATCTTGATTCCTAACCGCACTGGTTCGCCGTGCCAGGGGACAACTCCCCAAACGAGCGCCGGGAACTTCATCCCAATTGCGTGGCTTCGCATTTCGTTCTACCATCCGAAGCAGTGGCCACCGCCAAAGACAACCTGAACTTAAACCCCAATCGTGAGCGCTTGGTCTCGGCGGCTCCCGTTGAGGACGATTCCTCATTTGAGCTGAAGCTGCGTCCACAGCGTCTTGCGGAGTTCATCGGACAGAAAAAGGTCAAGGAAAATCTGGCGGTAGCGATTGAGGCGGCGCGCTCGCGCGGCGAAGCCATGGATCACGTTCTGCTCTACGGACCTCCGGGGCTCGGCAAGACGACGCTGGCGAACATCATTGCCAACGAACTGGGCGTTCACTTTCAGCCGACGGCGGCGCCGCTTCTCCAGATCAAGGGTGATCTGACCGCGATCATCACCAACATGCTCGACAAGCAGGTGTTGTTCATCGACGAGATCCACCGCCTGCAACCCGTGCTGGAGGAGTTGCTGTATTCCGCGCTGGAAGACTACAAGCTCGACATCATCATCGGGCAGGGTCCATCGGCCCGCACGCATACACTCGAAGTGAAGCCCTTTACGTTTGTCGGCGCGACCACACGGGCTGGACTCATTTCGTCGCCTCTACGCTCGCGCTTCGGCATTGTTCTGCGCCTTGAGTTTTACACAACGGAAGACTTGCAAGTGATTGTCGAGCGGTCGGCGGAGATTCTCGGCGTGGAAGTCGATGACGCAGGCGCGAAAGAAATTGCCGGACGCTCCCGGGGCACCCCGCGAATCGCGAACCGTCTCCTGCGCCGCGTGCGGGACTATGCGCAAGTGCGGGGGGCGGGCAAGATTGACGAGCCGACGGCGAAGGCCGCGCTTGAGATGCTGGAAGTGGACCAGTACGGATTCGACGAAGTCGACCGCCGCCTTTTGCTGACCATTATTGAAAAGTATCAAGGTGGCCCAGTGGGCGTGAACACGCTCGCCGCAGTCCTCGCTGAAGAGCCCGACGCTATCGAAGAGATCTACGAACCTTTTCTGATGCAGGCCGGGTTCCTGAACCGCACTCCGCGCGGCCGTGTGGCAACGCAACTGGCCTACGACTTCTTCAAGATCACTCCAACTCGGAAGCAGAGCTCGCTGTTCTGAGTTGTAGCCCGGCCTGCGCCACGCGCTAGTACTGGATGAATCCCAGATTGATAGTGCTGACGGTTCGTCCCGTCCTGCGAAACACGCCGATACCTTCGGGGGATCCGTTCAGATTCGTATTCCCCTCGATGGTAGTCAGGCCGACGCCCGCGATCTGTTCGACCAGACCCATGTGTCCGTGCACGCTGCCAGTCCGGATCACGAACACACACCCGGGCTGCACCAGTGATGGATTGGAATTGGCTTCAGCGCTGGCAATTCTTCGAATGCCCTGATTGCCGGCGCGAGTCCAAACATCAAGGACCCCTGCATCCTTGATCGCCGGGTTCGGCAAGCCTAACGCTTGAGCGGCCTGCTGGAAGCTGAAAAAGACGAAGGCCGCACACCAGGCAAAGCTCCCGGTCGTCGGGTTCAGCCCAACCGCAGTCAGGTATTGGTCAACCCGAGGTCCCCGGTTTGAACCCAGAGGAACCTCCATGACTCCAACTTCTCCGCTGGCGAATTGAAGGGTCTGGGCGAGAAGGGGGCTGGGCGCGGACGCATTCGGCGGCGTGGATGTTTTTCCGAACAAGGCTCCCCAAGTCATCGGTCCGACGACGCCGTCGATCTTCAGCGGCGTGCCCGCAATGTCGGAGAACCGCGCCTGGAACAACTCCACAGCGTCTTGCGTTTCCACGCCGAAAATGCTGTCTGCGGTGACGGGTCCACAGCCGACACCATTGAGTCGCTGCTGGACGCTCAGGACTGCCGGTCCCCGTGAACCCGGAGCGAGGACAGAGCCTGGAAAAGGAATAGGCGTTACAGGGCTTCCCATAAGGAGACCTCCACAGAACTAATATCGAACCTTACTTTGGGCCGGGAGTTGAAGGAGGGAAGGCCTCAAGTCTACGAAACGGTGTGCTCCGGGTCAATGAATTCTTCGCGGAGACGAATGTGCCCGTTCGCCAAACTCACAAACATCATTTTGCTGTCTTGTGTGCCCGCACATAGTGTATCTTTCTCAATTCCCCCGTAGGGGGCGGGGACGAGCGGGGACCTTTGCGTCTGTTTCTGATCCGGGATTGTCGGGCCCATTTTCGCGTAAATCTAGCGGTGATTGCCGTCCTTGTCCTGTCGGCGGCAAACCTCCACGCTTCAACTTTCTGGTGGCAGAATCCCCAGTCCGCCTCGCAAACTCCCGCGGCTCCTCAGCCGACGACGCCTGCGGTTCCCGGCCAGAATCCACAGCAGTCGCCCCAGTATCCTTCACCGTCGTCACAGTTGCCGGAACCTCCCATCAAGAATCCTGATGTTCGGCCTGCGCCGAAACCTGCCCTGGCTCCGCCTGCCCTGACGATTCCACGATTGCAGCGGCCGCCTGCGCTGGAAGATTTCCTCGGCATGAAACCGCAGGGCGAAATTGCGCTGCAAATGGCGAAGGTCACCGGCTTCACCCAGCGCAATCCGCATGACGGAGAGAGTGTTTCCGAACCCACTGACGCTTACCTGGGCTACGACCAGAAGAATCTCTACGTCGTCTTCGTCTGCTTTGACGATCCGAAAAAAGTGCGCGCCCGCATGTCGCGCCGCGAAGACATTCACGATGACGACCAGGTCGAGATCATACTTGACACCTTCCACGACCGGCGCCGTGCCTACGCCTTTCAGACCACGCCGCTCGGCGTGCAATGGGACGCCATCTGGACCGAGGCTTCGCGTGCCGAAGTGAATGGAAATTTCGATACTTCGTTCGACGCCGTGTGGAACTCGCGCGGCAAGGTCACGAGCCAGGGCTTTGTCGTCTGGATGGCGATCCCGTTCAAGAGTCTGCGCTTTCCCTCAACGAACCTGCAGGAGTGGGGGTTGATTCTGTATCGCGGCATCCGCCGCAAGAATGAAGACGCCTTCTGGCCACTTGTTTCGCGCAGGGTGCAGGGCCGTCTCGGCCAGGCCGCAACGCTGTACGGGTTGGAAGGAATTTCTCCTGGGCACAGCATTGAACTGATTCCCTATGGCTTGCTGCGCGGTTACCGTGCGCTCGACACGACCGATCCGACCAATCCGTATTTTCAGCATGCCGACGCGCAGGGCCAGATTGGAATGGACGCGAAGTTCGTGATCCATGATCACTTCGTCGTCGACCTGACCGCAAACCCCGACTTCAGCCAGGTTGAAACCGAGGATCCGCAGATCACTGTCAACCAGCGCTATGCGGTTTACTTCCCCGAAAAGCGCCCGTTCTTCCTGGAGAACGAAGACTTCTTTCGCACTCCGATGGACTTGCTGTTCACGCGCAGCATCGCCGATCCGTCAGCGGGAATCCGCCTGACGGGGAAGGATGGTCCGTACTCGGTCGGCCTGCTGACCGCCGACGATCGCAGTCCCGGTCTCGCCGTGCCGAACTACAGTCCGTTTGCTGGGATTCGCTCTTACTTCACCATCGCGCGCGTGAGTCGCGACATCGGCCGGCAGTCGAGCGTTGGCGCCATCTACACCGATTGGGAGTGCCCCACGACCGGCGAATTCAACCGCATCGGCGGCGTCGATACTCACCTGAAGCTCAGCCCGACGTGGATGCTCGAAGGCCAGGCTGTCACCACTTCGAGTTCCTTGAACCTGAACTGCGAGGCCAATTCCTACCCGTTCAGTTCAGGCAACGTGGGCAATGGCAACTACTACGCGGGGCCGGCCGAGAGGCTGGAATTGCAGCGCGAAGGACTGCACTTCGGCTACGACGGAGTCTATAACGACATCACTCCCGGCTTCGTGACGATTCCGGGATTCGTCAACCGCGTCGATATTCGCGAGACCCGGCAGGACGTTCGCTACCGCTTTCGTCCCAAGAAAGGCTGGGTCTTGAGTTGGGGGCCATCGCTGAATGTGCGCTACGATTTTGACCACACCGGCTTGCGCCTCGACACCGACTACGCTCCCTACGTTGCGATTCAAGGACGAGGGCAGACGATCATCTTTCTGAGGCCCTACCAGGAGACGCGGGAGCGTCTGCGTCCGCAGGATTTCTGTTTCTACGGCTATGCCTTGTATTGCGGTGCGCCCAACCCGGGCAACAAGGATTATCACCAGCACACCAGCGGCGCCACGGTGCAAAGCAGCTACTTCAAGAAAGCCACATTCGGCGCGAGCTATTACTGGGGCGATGGCGTGAATTTTGTGGCCTTGCCCGACACTCCACCCATTATTCCCACGCCCTATAATCAGCCCTTCGTGGCGCGCGAAGACACTGCTGCCGCCAGCCTGACCCTCCGACCGATCACCCCGCTGAAGATCGAGAACACATATTTGTTCCAACGCCTCCGCCCAACGGACAGCGCCTATCTTTTCCAGCAGGCTGAATTTCCCGGCGCCGGGCACAGCATCTTTAACAATCATCTCCTGCAAAGCAAGTGGAACTGGCAGTTCACACCGCAACTGTCAGTGAGATTGATTCTGCAATACAACTCGCTCCTGGCCGGCACCCCGGGCGTTGGGTCTCCCTACACCTATCTCCCGACGCAGAAGCAATTCAATACCGATTTCCTGATCACCTACCTGGTGCATCCCGGCACCGCGATCTACATCGGCTACAACAGCGACCTGCAGAATCTGGACGTCATCCCGCAGACGCCAACCGCGCCCGGCTATGTAACCAATACCGCTCGGGGATACATCAACGACAGCCGGCAGTTTTTCGTGAAAGTCAGTTATCTGTTTCGATTTTGAGAGTAGCTGTCAGCGCTCAGCTGTCAGCTTTCAGCCGCGAAACGTCTGATTCTGCGTGCTTTGCTGAGAGCTGACAGGGGACGGCGGAAGACTCTTCGCGTTTGCCGAATCCTGTGGATATCCGGTAGAATCTAATATTCGAATCGAGGTTAGGACCCCTGTAGGGGCAACACTATTATGAAAGCAGCTATCCATCCCGCTTACAACGAAGTGCGTGTGCATTGCGCGTGCGGCAACGCATTTGTAACCCGTTCCACCCACAAGGGCGACATCAGTGTTGAAATTTGCTCGAGCTGCCATCCGTTCTTTACCGGCAAGCAGAAGCTGATGGACACCGCCGGCCGCGTCGAGCGCTTCCGCCGCAAATACGCCAAGGCCGAACCGGCGAAGAAGTAATTCTCCGCCACGGATCTTCGCGGATTCGCGCGGATCAATCCAAATTTCGAGCCCTCGCTTCGGCGGGGGCTTTGCTTTGTGACGCAGGTAGAATAAGACGGTGAAGAAGTTCTGGGACAACTCGAACGGCACGTGTGGAGCGGATACTCTTGTCCGCCAGGCAGAGCCACTGCATTCGAGTGGGTCGGGCCCAGTTGTTCGTGCACGCGGTACCCTGAAGCCTGTCCACCCGAGCCTCACGATCGGCACCGTCACCATCTCTCCCGCCACGGTCCTTGCGCCCATGGCTGGCGTCACCGACACGGTCTTCCGCCGCTTCATCCGCAACCTTGGCGGATGCGGCCTCATCATGACCGAGTTCACCTCGGCCGATGGCGTCCTGCGCAAGAAAGACCAGAAGGCCAAGCGCTATCTCCATTTCTACGAAGACGAGCACCCGATCTCTGCGCAGCTTTTCGGCAGCGATCCCAACGTAATGGCCGAGGCCGCCCGCATGGTCGAAGGCCTGGGCTTCGATCTGGTGGATTTGAATCTGGGCTGCCCTGCGAAAAAAGTCGTGAAGTGCAACGGGGGCTCCGGCCTCCTGCGCGATCTTCCGGCAATTGGCAGGATCTTCGAAGCGGTGCGCGCCGCCGTGACGATTCCCTTCACCGTAAAATTCCGCGCGGGATGGAACGACGAAGAAATCGTATGCGTGGAACTGGCCCGCATGGCAGAAGATTGCGGCTTGGCAGCAGTCGCGCTGCACGCCCGCACCCGCGAGATGGGCTACAGCGGCAACGCCCGCTGGGAGTGGATCGCCGCCATTAAAGACGCGGTGAAGATTCCCGTGATCGGCAACGGCGATATCCGCAGTCCCGAAGATGCCTGCGCCATGGTGACGCAAACGGGATGCGACGCAGTCATGATCGGCCGCAGCGCCCCGTCGAACCCGTGGATCTTCCGCCAGATCGAACAATACTGCGCTCACGTAGGGGCGGACGCCTTCGTCCGCCCGGTCGAGCAAAGCTCGACTGGTTCTGACGCTGGCACTGAAGTTAACGGTCAGCCCCATGGACGGCCTTCGGCCGCCCCGGACGAATGCGTCCGGGGCTACGTCAGGGAGGCTCTACGACCATCCCTCCGAGGCCGATCGCTACCAGATGATCCGCACATATTTTCAAATGCTGATCGAAGAAGAGCTCCCCGACGCCGTTGGCAAGATGAAGCAGTTCGCCAGCTGGTTCACCCATGGCGTCCCGGGCGGCGCAGGGCTGCGCAAGGCGATCTACGAATCAAAAAGCGCGCCAGAGATCCTGAGCGCGCGTGGAAGAGTTCTTCGAAGCCAGGTTGTGTGGCGCGGGCGCCCCTTCGGCAAGCTCAGGGCAGACTCCCGTCCGCGAAACTGACGGAGCGGTTCTCCTGCGTAATAGCTAAAGAACTAGTCCGCCCAACGAATCCGCTCAAAGATCGCCCGCAACCGTTTCCCCTTTTCCGTATTCACCATCTCCACATACGCCACACGTCCCTCAAGGTGTGCCCGAAATCGCGGACGCCCTTCGAGGTTCTGACTCTCTGGGCCTGATCGAACGCAGTTGGTGAGTATCGCCTTCAGTCGCTCGAAGTCGCGTCGCGCAATGTTCGCACGCTGATTGGTCACGAGTCCCGCCAGATGCTGCCGCACTCCCTGACGCATGACGCGGGTCTTGCGATGGTTCACCGCGAAGCCTTCTTCCAGCAAAATTGCCGCGACGTGCAACCCGAAGCGCTCCACGCGTTTCTCAAATTCGTCGCCACCAGAAAACGCGAGGTCGTCGGCATATCGCGTGTAACTCGCGGCCGCTGATTCGGCCAGCGCACTCAACCGGCAATCTGCGCGGTAAAACGAAATATTCGCCAGCGCCGGCGAAGTCGGAGCGCCCTGCGGCAGATGCGGCCGCGCATACAACCGCCGTACTTCCTCCGCGCTTACGGGACCGAGATCCGACGCGATCCCATTCCAGATGTCACGCGGCGCAGCGTTCGTGCAAATACCGCCCAGCAGATCGGCCACCGCTTCGGGATAGCCCAAAGTGCGAAACAAGTTCTGAATTCGCACGCCGCCGAATGTGGGAAAGAAATCCCGCAAATCCATCCGCAACACGACTCGTTGACCTACGTGCGGCGCTACAAATGTTTTGATCGACCGCCCTTTCACGAATCCATGTACCGCTGGATGCGGCGGAATCTTGTCCAGAATCCATCAGCAGAATCTGCCGCTGCAGATCCTTCAGTCGCGGCTTCGGCGCTTCAATCAATCGCACGCTGCCAAAGCGCTTGCTCACGATCCGGTAGTGATAGTGCCGCAGCTGCTCGCCCGTTCGTTTGTAGCCCAGCGCCTTCAGGTCGGCGAACCACCGCAGTTCGCCGGGATCGAGGCCGAGCCACTTGGCCAGGTCTCCCGGAGAGTCGATCGCAGGAATTTCCCACGTCTCAGCGGCCGCAGAAGGCAGCATCTGGTGCGGCGCCGTCAATACCTCGCTCACCAGCAGTTCGTCGGAATATTTCGATCGCGCCCGCTGCAAGCCCGCATCGTCCCGCAGAAACCGAACCACATCCCGATGGCGTGGCCGCGTCCCAGTTCCAAATTTTGCTAGATAGCGCAGCGCGAGCGGCCGAATCCAACGCCAGGACTTGCCCAGCGTACGACCGCAGCGATCGACGAGGAGTTTAAGGGTTGGTTCGCCGGCAAGTAGCGCCTGGGCCAATGCCCTGAGAAGAGAAGAATCCTGCATGACAAACGACGGCGGAAGGCTCCAACGAGTCTGACCCTGCGTGAGCAATACTGCACCGGAGCGCAGGGACGCTCACGCGACGAAAATCCCACCTACTCAAGTTCCCCTGGGGTAACCCCAGAGAGGCTCAACCCGGCCGAAAGCCCGGTCCAAGCCAAGCTTGGAGCATTCCACCGCACGCGGACAATATAGCAGTTTTCGGAAATGTGGCGCGGGCGCCCCCGCCCGCGAAAGAACAAGACTGACTTCCCAACCCTGAAGATCAGGCGACCGGAAACGGCACGACTTGATTCACACTCCCTTCGCCACCATCTTTCCTAACTCATCCTTCTCCACATATGCCCACGGGGTCTTCGGATCGTGCGTGAAGACCGTTAGCCACTTCTCCGGGATCGCCTGTGCATAATACTGCTTCTTGCTCTCAATCGTCTGGAGTGGATACAGATCGAAACCCATGCCCCAGGTCAGGTCGATGTGGGCCGTGGTCGGCATCAGGTCGGAGATATAGCAAGCCGTAGTTGGAGCACGATCCGGGAAGGGCACGGCTTCAGCCGTGCCAGTAGCGTTCGAAGACTCGAGGGCTTTAGCCCCTGAAGGATGTGACCCTCGAATGATCACGGCCTGCATGTGCGCCGTGTGACCGGGAAAGGTCTTCACCGAAATGCCCGGGACAATTTCTTCTCCGCCCTTCAGCAGCGTCATCTGTCCGCTCTCGACCAGCGGATCGTAGTTCTCCGAGATGAAGCTGATCGAGTCGCGTTCGCTGGGATGCCGCGCGTACTGCCACTCGCCTTCGGGCGCGTAGTATTTCGCCCGCGGAAACGTCGCGACAAACTTGCCATTCGCGTCGCGCACGGTATTCCATCCGCAATGATCGAAATGCAGGTGGGAGTTGATGACGATGTCGATATCTTCGGGAGCGACTCCGCCCGCCGCGAGATTTTCGAGCAGCTTCGCCGGCTGTCCGTAAAACTTCGCCATGCGCGACGAGAGCTTGTTGCCCATCCCGGTCTCGACCAGCACGGTCTGCTTGCCGGTGCGGATCAACAGCGAATTCAGTCCGGCGGTGACGTAATTCTTCTCGTCCGACTCCATCTTGCGCGACCACATCACCTTGGGAACCACTCCAAAGAATGCACCGCCATCCAGCGGATAAGTCCCGTCCGAAAAAACGCTGAGTTCAAAGTCGCCAAGCATGAGCCGATGCATACGTTCAGTGTGCCACACCGACTGCATTCGCCACCCAAAGTCATTTGCCACGGATTCGCGCGGATTTCCACGGATTCAACTCGTGGCGTTGCTTTTGGTAGATCCGTGAAGATCTGTGTGATCCGTGGCAAAGAAGTTATCAGAAATCCACAGCCAGGCCCGCCAATCGTGTGACATCTGACCTTGCGCCGCAATTTGGAGTTGCGGCATTATAGGTACCGGCGTCGCCGTGGGTGAAGGCGAGAAGGAAAACGCCAACTGTTTTGTTTTCAAGATTTTGACCCCTAACCCCTTGGGGCTCAAGATTTTGCAGACAAGTTTTGCGAACCCCGCGCCAGTCGCGGCTTTCAGAAGGGGGAGGGGGAGGGGTGGGGAGACTAAGCAGTAAACTTTTCCTTTTGACGTATCTTTATTCAAGAGTTTCGCTGCACTTTTTTTTCGCGCTGTCTGCGCTCGGAGCCTTCCGCATCCTCGCAGCATCTAATGTTTATCAGTTCATTACTCCCTGAAAACTTAAACTGGAACGGAGAAAGCCATGATTCAGATTCGTCCCAGCCAGGAACGTGGTGGCGGAAACCACGGCTGGCTGAAAACTCATCACACCTTCAGCTTTGGGGATTATTGGGATCCGAAGTGGATGGGATTCCGCTCGCTGCGCGTCATCAACGAAGATTGGGTTGCACCTAACACCGGATTTCCCACGCACCCGCATCGCGACATGGAAATTATCACCTACGTTCTCGAAGGCAAATTGGAGCACAAAGACAGCCTGGGAACCGGATCGGTGATTCTGCCCGGCGATGGACAGCGCATGACCGCAGGCAGCGGGATTCGCCATAGCGAGTTCAATCCATCGACGACCGATGCGGTGCATCTGCTGCAGATCTGGATTCAACCGGAGAAGGCCGCTTTGCCGCCGAGCTACGAGCAGAAGTCGTTTCCGGAGTCGCAGAAGCGCGGGAAGTTACGCCTGATCGCTTCGCGCGATGCCAGCGATGGATCGGTGAAGATCAATCAGGATGCGCAACTCTACGTCACGCTGCTCAAGCCGGGAGAAGAAGTCACGCACGAGTTCGCCGCTGGACGTCACGGCTGGCTGCAGGTTGCACGCGGCGCGGTCGAGATTAACGGTAAGAAGCTGGGTCAAGGCGATGGTGCGGCGATCAGCGACGAGAAGAAGGTCAGCATCAAGGGCAGTGCCGACGCGGAAGTGCTGCTCTTCGATCTGGCGTAAAAGCCTTTCACCACAGAGGACACGGAGGAACACAGGGGAAAAACCTCTGTATCCTCTGTGGTTTCAAGTTTAGTCTTTCCCTATGCAGCGGCCTGCTGGTGTCACCGTCATCTCCGCTCTCTTCGTACTCGCCGCAATCTATCTTTGGACAGTTGCCGTCGTGAAGTCGCTCGCACCAGAGGCGATTTCGCTGATGAGCGGAGCGCAGCTCATGTATGGATTGGAACTCGCAGGTCCATATATGGCGTTGCTCGTCGGCATTGGTTGGGCGATTGTTGGCTTATGCCTGTTCCACCTGCAGAATTGGGCGCGCTGGGCCGCGATGTTGGTGATGACCGTCGGAATCGCTTGGCTGGTGCCGAAGATCTCGATGGCCGACCTCGGTGTTCCCGTGCTCTGGTACGGATTACAGATCGCGTTGCGCGCGGCAGCTGCGTGGTATCTGGCGCAAGCGCCCGCGGTCATTGACGCGTTCGCCAAAAGCCAACAAAGTTAGCCACGGATCTTACGGATTCACGCGGATCAATTCTTTTTTCTTCTCGATCTTATCCGTGGCGTTCTCTATTCTTCGTGCAATTCGCGAATCCAGATATTGCGGTAACGGACGGGATTGCCGTGATCCTGGAGCTGCATCGGAAGCTTGTCGGGTCCAGGTTTATACGGAGGCCGCTCACCGTGCGCGGTTGGGCCGGTGAGTTCCACGTTGTCTTGCACAAGAACTCCGTTGTGCAGCACGGTGACGCGCGCCGGTTGCGTGACCTTGCCATCTTTGAAGTGCGGGCGGTGAAAGATGATGTCGTAGGTCTGCCACTTTGCCGGAGGACGCGCCGCATTCACCAGCGGCGGATACTGTCCGTACACCGCGGATGCCTGACCGTCGGCATACGTCTTGTTCTCGTACGAGTCGAGCACCTGAATCTCGTAGAGCCCCATCAGAAAGACGCCGCTGTTGCCGCGCTCCTGGCTTTCTCCCACTCCGGGGGAAGGCTCGGCGAACTCCACGTGAAGCTGGCAGTCTCCGAAGGAATCGCGCGAGGAGATATACCCGGTCTTGGCCACGACTTCCATGTAGCCGTTCTCAACCTTCCATCGCGCGGGCTTGCCGTCGCTGTCGACCCAATGCGACAGGTCTTTGCCATCAAACAACACGACAGCATCGGACGGAGCGCGTCCCGGTGTTTCCTGCGTGCTGGCGGTTCCGGGATCGACGATCGGAGGTACGGGGCGATTGAGGTCGTGGATTTTCCATTTCATGGGAGCTTGTGCGGCGGAGAGTTGGACGAGCACGATGAGAACTGCTGTGAGCAATGAGAATATTCGGGTCATGAGCGGCGCCTCGCGCGCCGGAGACCATAATACCGAAACTTTGCCACGGATCTTCACGGATTGCACGGATAATTCTTTCAAGACTTATCCGTGAAGATCCGTGAAATCCGCGGCTCGGTTCTAGCTCTTTGCTTTGGCGGGTTCTTTCTCGCCGACGCGCGGGCTGACTTCGAAGATCATCTTGCGCGACTTTCTTGTCGGCATCGACGATGACGTGATCGCCGTGGAGGATCTCTCCGTCGAGGATCTTCAGCGCGAGCGGATCCTGGATCAGCTTTTGGATCGCTCGCTTCAATGGACGCGCGCCGAAGTTCGGGTCGTATCCCTCGGTGAACAGAAGCTCCTTGGCGGCATCCGTCAGCTCGAGGGAGATCTTGCGATCGGCCAGCAAGCGGCGAACATCTTCCAGGCGCAGCTCGATGATCCTCACTAGCTGTTCCTTGCCCAGAGGGCGGAAGACGATGATGTCGTCGACGCGGTTCAGGAATTCCGGCTTGAAGTGAGTGTGTAGCGCTTGCAACACCTGCTCACTGGCCTTCTCGAATTCCTCCGGAGTGCGCACATGGTCCGACTGCAGGTAACTGGAGCCGATGTTCGACGTCATGATAAGGATCGTGTTCTTGAAATCCACGACGCGGCCTTTGCCGTCGGTCAACCGGCCATCGTCCATGATCTGGAGAAGAATGTTGAACACGTCGGGATGAGCCTTTTCAATTTCGTCGAAGAGCACGACCGCGTATGGACGACGACGAACTTGTTCGGTCAGTTGCCCGCCTTCTTCGTAGCCGACGTAGCCGGGAGGCGCACCGATCAGGCGAGCGACCGAATGCTTTTCCATGTATTCGGACATGTCGATTCGCAGTAATGCATGCTCGTCGTCGAACAGAAACTCGGCGAGGGCGCGGGCGAGTTCGGTTTTGCCGACTCCGGTTGGACCGAGAAAGATGAATGAACCGATGGGGCGTTTGGGATCGCTGAGTCCGGCGCGCGAACGGCGAATGGCATTGGCCACGCGTTCCAGAGCAGGATCCTGGCCGACGACGCGTTGGCGAAGGCGTTCTTCCATCGTGACCAGCTTTTTGACCTCGCCTTCAAGCATCTTCGAGACCGGGATTCCGGTCCATTTCGAGACGATGCGCGCGACATCTTCTTCGTCGACTTCTTCTTTCAGCATGCGCTTGCCGCCCTGATTTTCCATTTGCTTGCTGAGCTTGGCCAGTTCGTCTTCGGCCTGGCGGATCAGGCTGTAGCGGATTTCGGCGACGCGCTGCAGGTTGCCTTTACGTTCTTCGACCTGCTCTTCGGCTTTGAGCTTTTCGATCTGTTCCTTGAGGGCCCGAACCCGAGCGATGAGGTCTTTCTCTTTCTTCCAATTCGCCTTGAGCGTGTTGGATTTCTCGCGAATTTCGGCGAGTTCCTTCTCGATCACCGCAAGACGCTCGCGCGAGTTGGAGTCGTCTTCTTTCTTCAGCGCCTGCTTCTCGATCTCCAGCTGCGTGGCTTTACGTTCGAGCTGGTCGATCTCGGTAGGCATCGAATCGATCTGGATGCGCAGCGAGGATGCGGCTTCGTCAATCAGATCGATGGCTTTGTCGGGGAGAAAGCGGTCGGTGATGTAACGGTGCGAGAGCGTGGCTGCGGCCACGATGGCCGAGTCTTTAATGCGCACGCCGTGATGCACTTCGTACTTTTCCTTCAGGCCGCGGAGAATCGAAATCGTGTCGTCGACGTTGGGCTCGCCGACAAAGACAACCTGGAAGCGGCGTTCAAGGGCAGCGTCTTTTTCGATGTACTTGCGGTACTCGTTCAGCGTGGTAGCGCCGATGGCGCGCAGCTCGCCGCGGGCAAGCGCGGGCTTCAGCATGTTGGAGGCGTCAATGGCGCCTTCGGCGGCTCCGGCCCCAACCAGCGTGTGCAGTTCGTCGATGAAAAGGATGATCTGCCCCTGGGAGTCTTCGATTTCCTTGAGAACCGCTTTGAGGCGGTCTTCAAACTCGCCACGATATTTTGCTCCGGCCAGCATTGCTCCGAGGTCGAGGCCTACCACGCGCTTGTTCTTCAGAACTTCGGGCACGTCGCCGGTGATAATTCGCTGGGCGAGACCCTCGACGATAGCGGTCTTGCCGACACCGGGTTCACCGATGAGCACGGGATTGTTCTTGGTGCGGCGGGAGAGAACTTGGACGACACGGCGGATTTCTTCATCGCGTCCGATGACCGGATCGAGCTTGCCGCGGCGCGCCTGCTCGGTCAGGTCGCGGGCATATTTGTCCAGCGCCTGGAACTTGGCTTCGGGATTCTGGTCAGTGACTTTTTGCGAGCCGCGGACGACGGCGAGCGCCTTCAGAATCGCGTCGTTGGTCGCGCCGTGGCGGGCGAGGATCTGCTGTCCGAGATCGCGCTTGAGACTCGTGATGGCCAGCAACAAGTGCTCGGTTGAGACGTATTCGTCTTTAAAATTCGAGGCTTCTTTGAAAGCCTGCTCGAGCAGCTTGTTGACTTCGTTCGAGAGCGTGGCCTGGGCGGCTTCTCCGGAAACTTTGGGGAGCTTTTCGAGCTCTTTGTAGACGTCGGACAAGACGGCTTGCGGACCAATACCGATTTTCTCGAGAACGGGCGGAACGATGCCTTCCTTGTCTTCGAGAAGTGCCGCAAGCAAATGAATTGGACGCATCTCGGGATTGCCATGCTCGGAGGCGAGCTGGCTCGCGCGCTGGACAGCTTCTTGCGCTTTGACGGTGAATTTGTCCCAACGGATCGGCATGGGGAACCTCGATTTGGTAATTGGGGAATCTAGTAATTGAGTAATTTGATGGCGAAGGCGGGCTCCGAGTTCAAATTAGTCGATTCCGAAATTTCACGCCTAAAATTGTAGCGGGAGGCGGCCATCTCTGCCGCCTCCCGCTGTCCTCAGGGGCTAAAGCCCTTTCATTCTTGCTTCCTCTTTCGCGGCGCTGAAGCGCCGCTCTTCCACAAGGAACATCATGTGAAGTCGCTCGGCTTCGCCTCGTTGGACAGCGAAGGTCGGCGGTCCCACATAACCTTCCCCTATTACGCGGCCTTACCAGGGGCTTTGCTTTCCGTGCTCTTGGCCTCGATCGACTTCTCGCTGCCGATGTTGACCTTGATCTGCTTCGGCTTGGCTTCGGCTTTTTTGGGCAGCGCGATCTTCAGGACGCCCTTGTCATAGGTCGCCGAGACGTTCTCGGTGTCCACGGTGGTGGGCAGAGTGAAGGTGCGGGTGAAGCTGCCGTACTGGCGCTCCACGCGGCGGTAGTTCTCTTCCTTCTCTTCCTTGTCGATCTTGCGTTCGCCGTGCACGGTGAGAGTGTTGTTCTCCACGCGGACGTCGATGTCTTTCTCGTCGATTCCGGGCACTTCGATCTTCAGGGTGACCTTGTGCTCGTCTTCGTAGACGTCGACGGCGGGGGCAAAGCTCGATGTGGTCAGAGAATCATCCCGGTCGCGCGCCGCTGTAGGAATCGCGGAATACGCGGTTGATGCGGTCCTGCAGGGTGGCAAACTCACGGAATGGCTCAAAACGGGTTAATACGGTCATGACTAAATCCTCCTCAGAAATTGTTGGTGACTCGGTTTGGATCAGAATTGTCTGACCGGCCTTGGAAAGCTAGGGCTGCGGTCACTTCATTAGACGCTCAATTAGCGTAAAAGAAGCATAAAAGTTGAGCGTATTGTTGTCAATGCATATTTTAGCTTAATTATCAATAACTTACGATGGCAATGGCGCACTTCAAATAGGCTGTTTCGGGTAGATTCAGCAGAACGGGGTGGTCTTTGGCCTGGCCTCGAACCTCGAGCAGGCGGAGGGTGCGGTGCGCGTCGAGGGCCGCCGAAGCCAGCATCTCGAGGAAGTCGGACTGGCTGACATGGTAGGAACAGGAACAGGTGACGAGGATGCCGCCGGGTCGCAGCATCTTGAGAGCCCGGAGATTGAGTTCCTTGTAGCCGCGGAGGGCGGCGTCGAGATCGCGCTTGCTCTTGGCGAAGGCGGGCGGGTCGAGAACGATGGTGTCGTAGTGGCGATCCGAAGAGGAGTAGTCCTTTAGCAGGTCGAAGGCGTTGGCTTCGATCCATTCAATTTCTTTTCCTTTGAGAAGCGACTGGTTGAGGGCGGCGTTCTGGTCGGCGACTTCGAGCGCCGGACGCGAGCTGTCGACGCCGCGTGACTTGCGAGCAGCGGGGAGCGAGATGGAGGGCGAAAGCTCCCTGATAGCAGAAGACGTCGAGGGCTTCTCCCTTGGCGTATTGAGCGGCGGCGGCGTAGTTCTCGCGCTGGTCGAGGAAGGCTCCGGTCTTCTGGCCTTCGAGGGCGTCGTAGCGGAACTGGATCCCATTCATGGCGAAGATGGTGGAAGTCTTCTCGCCTTGCAGAAGACCGGACGCACGCGGGGGCAGACTCTCGAGTTCGCGGACACGCGGATCGACGCGCTCGATGATCGAAGCTGGGTGGAGACGGGTGGTCAGTTCCGAGAGGATCGCTTCGCGAACGGGGTCGGCGTCCATGGCCTGGGTGAGGATTTGCAGAGACAAGATGTCGCCGTAACGGTCGACGATCAGGCCGGGGAGGAAGTCGGCTTCGCTGAAGATGACGCGGTAGGCTTCGGTGTCACTCACGAGAGAGTCGCGATACTTGATGGCCTCACTGATTCGTTGGCGGAGTAGAGCGGGGAGGTCCGCGACCGTCTCCGGGGAGATCATGCGGATGGCGATTTGCGAGGAGCTGGAATAGAGTGCGGTGCCCAGGGGCTTGCCGCGGTGGTCGGTGACGCGGATCAGGGAGCCGGGCTCGACGCCATCGGCGGAGACGATGTCGGAGCGGTAGACCCAGACGTGTCCGGCTTTGAGGCGGGTGGCGCCGCGGGGGGAGATCTTCACCGGGGGCAGTGTTGGTGACTCTTTGGACATGGAGCCATCTTAAATGCTGGGGTTCAGATGGGGTGTTGGCGGGGGCAGAGTTTCGCTCGGCGACCGGGTCGGAGACCCCTTCCCACAGGAGCAAAACCTGGACAGCCGATGGCGGCTGTCCCCACATGACCCTAATCTCTGCCTACGAAGACTTGCGCAGGAGGAAGATCATTTGCTCGGCGGTGTTGTCGAGGGGAGTTTTGGCGAAGGATCCGTATTCGGTTATGGGTTCGACACCGGCTAGCTTAAACACGGCGCGCAGGTGCGGATAGGTGTAGTAGCAGAGGCGGAAGGGCTCGGTTTCTTCGCGCATCAGATCTCCGGATTGATAGGTGCGGAAGATAAAAGTGAAGCTGAAGATCTGATTGATCTTGTCGATCGAGTCCTTGCGAAAATAGCGGCGTACGAGCTTTGTAGGATCGGAAGACGGACTCCACTCCATTTCGGGGACTTCTTCTCCGATCTTGGTCCAAATCATGTCGAACTTGGGGTAGAAGACGTCGAAGGCCAGAATTCCGGAGTCGGTCAGATGCGCGGCAGCGGCTTTGAGGCCTGAGACCTGATCTTCCACTGTGAACATGTGTTGCATGGGGCGGAAGGGGATGATGACCAGAGGAAATTTTTGGTTGAGGCGGAAGCTGCGCATATCGCCCTCGTGGACAGTGATTCGTTGTCGAACCTCTTGCGGTTCGAGGGCGAGGTTCTGATTCAGGACATCCATCATCGGCCGCGAGTTGTCAACGCCGCAGATCTTGATGCCTTTGCGGGCGATGGGGAACATTACACGGCCTGTGCCGCAGGCGATTTCGAGGACAGGGCCGCGGGATTGCTCGGCCAGGTCGAGGTAGAAGGGGAGGTCGACCAGGTCTTGTTTCGCGGCGTAGGCGCCGTCGTAGTATTTGGCGATGACGCGGTAGGTATCGACGGCGGACATTGCGCTTTCTCCTGAGAGGGTGGAGAAATCTTAAATTATCCGCTTTCGATTCGGCTCAGGCAGGGTCGAGCTGCGCTCGACGACCGGATTCCTTCGGCTTCGCTCCGGACAGGCTGTGAACCCGGTCCCACCCAAACAAAAGACAAGCAAAACCTGGACAGCCGAAGGCGGCTGTCTCTACATAACGAATCTGTTAGCTGGCTGCGTGTTCTGGGGCAGTGGCGACTGGCTGTTTGACGTGTGAGCCACTCGCGGCTTCGTGGCGGGCTAGATCCAAGTCGGAGCGGAGCGAGTCCAGGGCGACCATGGGGAGTTCGGTGCCGAAGTTGTCGAGTTCGTCTTCGCTCCAGCCGCCGTTGAGGCGCATGGCTCCGGTGATGTCTTCGGGGAAGGCCTGGCGGTAGTCGCCTTCGCGGATGAGGATGTCGCCGATGAGGCGTCCGGTATGGACGTCGTAGACGCGGCGACTGGACTGGCCACGGGCAGTGGTCAGGCAGAGGAACACTTCGCCGATGTCGTTAAATTCCGCGCGGTAGTACCAGGCTTGCGGCGCGTCGATTTTGGGATGATGGCGTTTCGCGCGCGTGGTCGACGGCTTCAGGTCGGCCATTTCGTCGGCGGGATTGAAATAAAGAATGCGCTGGCAGGAATCGCAGACGATGGTCTGGGTGCCGGAACGAACTTCGTTGTAGGTCTGGGGCCGCAGCATGACGCGGCAGGCCATGCATTTCTGATCGCGAACTTCGGAGAGGCCGCTGCCGCGGAACTTGGAGACACGCTCGTAATGGCGGAGCAGGTCTTCGTTGACGCTGGTGCGAATCTGATCGCGCTTGGCGCGCCACTCCGCCAGGAGCTTTTCATCTTTGGCGGTGAGCTGGCGGGCTTCTTCTTTCTCTTTTTCGATCTCAGCAGTTTCGGCTTTCAGCTCGGCTTGCGCGGCTTTGACTTCTTTATCACGTGCGTCAGCGTTGACCATCAGCTCGAGAATTTTGTCTTCGTTGGCCGCGATTTCTTTCTCGGCGAACTGAATTTCGTGGAGCAGAGCCTTGTACTGATCGTTGGTCTTTACGTCGAGAGACTGGTCGCGGTACTTGGAAATTTTTCCGCGAAGGTCAGAGATGGCAGTGTCGTACTTGCGGCGGGCGGCCTCGTCGGTCTTGACGGCGGCCTGTGCTTTTTCCAGTTGGGCCTTGGTGCCGGCCAGCTTCTGCTCGATGACCGCGACGCGTTTGGGGAACTCGGCGACCTCGTCCTGCAGACGGCGGATTTCCTTGTCGGTGTCTTGCAGTTTCAGCAGGTTTTCTATGTCAGGAAGCATTGAGTATGCATAGATTCTAACATGCGGAGGGCCGCGATTTACGGGCTTGGGACGGGTGGCGGGAAAAGCAGGTCCCTCCACTGCGCCGTCGCATCCGCTCCGGCTCCGGTCGGGATGACAGATGCTCTAACGGTCATCATTTCAGCGAGCTAATTCTAGTCCCTATTTCAGTCCCTGAAGCAGATAGAGTTCCGAGAGGTCACGCAGGGTGTTGAAAGCGAAGGACTGACCGTCCGGCGTGGCCAGGACGCGGGTGATACCGAAGCCTCCCGTGGGGTCATGCATTTCGAGGGCGCGGATGGGTTGACGGGCGCCGGTGTCGAGGTTGAGGCGAAACACTGTGGCGGTGAGGCCGTTGTAGTTGACGATCAAAGCCAGTTTTCCGTCATCCGTGATCTGAATCGGTCTCTCCAGGGGCTGCATTCCCTTCAACTCGCGGATCGGCGTCCCAGTGTCGATTGGGAGAAAATCAGGAAAGGGCTTGTCGGCGCGCAGGATCAGAAACTTTCCATCGGGAGTTACACCGCCGCGAGCGCCTTCGGCGCTGAGCGATTGCAGTTTGCCGGAAGGCGGGTCGAACAAGTAGAAGCGGGCCTGGTGTCCGGGTTCATTGGCAAAGAGAACCACACGACGGCTATCGGGAGCGAATCCCGTGGGCACGACGTTCTCAATCCCTGTTGGCTTGAGTTCAACGGCTTCCCCGGCTCCAGTGGGAATCAAAGAGATACGAGGCGGGTTGGTGGGTGCATTCGCGAGCACCCATTTCTGATCGGGCGAGAGGGCAATGCCATAACCTTCGCCGAGGCGGACCGCGGCGGAGCCATCCGTCTTCCGTAGGAAGATCGTGCCCAGCGACCCTCCGCCCTTTCCACCCTCGTGAAACAGCACTTGCTTACCATCTGCGGAGAGGCCGCCCAGGACCGCGCGGTCGAGCCAGGTCAGTTCTCTTTCCGGAGTGTGGGGATCCGTGAAAAATATCTTGCGTTCACGATCGTCAATGGCGATGACGGCGGTGCCATCGGGCGAGACGTCGTGCAGGGTCAAATCTCCCGGAGCCGCGGCGAGGAGGCGGAAGGCTCCGGACATGCTCACCGCCATCAGACGGCGAGCGATCGTGGTGACGGTGGGGTCGGCGGTGAACCACACCTCATCGTCATTCGGTGACCAGGCCAGGCCGTAGAGGCTGGCGAAGTCGCCGTAAGATTTCGGGTTGCTGCCGTCGGAATTGATGACGATAACGGCACCACGATCATCGCCCCGCACGGGATGCTGGCAAAACGCGATTCGCTTGCCGTCGCGAGAGACGCGGGGATGGCTGATCCATGTTGGAGCAGTCACTTTGTAAACGACCTTGCCGGCGGGATACTCGATACGATTTTCGGTGCCGACTAGTACGCACGACGAGCAGGTTCGATCCGTCGGGGGACCAGTCGGACCACTCCACGTTTTCCAGCATTTCCCGCGGCGCAGTGCCGCCGGTGAGAGGAGTGCGTCCAAGGGTGCCCTGGCTTCCAAAAAATCCCGGGAGTGAGGCGGGCTTCAGGGAGACAGCGAGTTCTCCTTGAGAGGAGATGCCGAGAAGTTCGACGTCGCTCAGGCCGACCGGGCGCGATTCGATGCTGTCTTGCCGGGTCGAGAAAAGTTCCGGAGGACTACCGCCCCATGCCGCGCTGTAGATGATGGTGCGATTGTCAGGCGCAAAACGCGCGCTCAGCACGGTTCCCTTGCGGAAGGTCAGTTGGTGGTAGGTGATCTCGGAGGAAGGTTTCGTCCTGTGTCCGAGGAGGTAACCCAATCCAACGCCCATGGCGACGAGCAGAAGAACGATCGGCAGCTGAAACTGGCGCAGTCGTTGGCTCGCCGTGGGCTTGGCGACCATGCCCGCGGAAGAGGTCGAGTGTTGCGACAAGGCATCGAGATCGAAGGCAAGATCGCGGGCCGATTGAAAGCGCTGGTCGGGACTTTTTTCGAGGCAGTGACGAGTGATGCGCTCGAGCGCCGGAGAGATGTTGCGATTCAGCTGTGTCAGCTCGGGCGGGTCTTCCTTCAGGATGGCTGTCATGGTCTCAGCCGCCGTGTCGCGACTGAAGGCGCGCTTGCCGCTGAGCATCTCGAAGAAAATCGCACCGAAGGCGAAGATGTCGGAACGGTGATCGACAGCCAAGCCGCGCACCTGCTCGGGCGACATGTAGCCGGCGGTGCCCAGGACTTGTCCAGCCTCGGTGAGTGCAACTTCTACGGCGGTGAGCGTCTGGGCGGCGTTTTGTTCAGACCCGCTGCGCGCGACCTTGGCGAGGCCGAAGTCGAGAATCTTTACTCGTCCATCTTTGGTGAGAAAGATGTTTTCGGGCTTCAGGTCACGATGGACAATTCCCTTTTCGTGGGCGGCTGCCAGGCCCTCGGCAATCTGGATGGCGAGCTCCACGGCCTTGCGCGGTGACAGGACACCGCCGTGCATGCGGGCGCGCAGGGTCTCTCCTTCCAGGAGTTCGCAGACCATGTAGGGCGCGCCCTCGTGGGTTCCGATGTCGTGCACGGCCAGAATGTTGGGATGGTTGAGGGCAGCGACGGAACGTGCTTCCTGCTCGAAGCGGCGGAGACGGTCGGCATCGGCCGAGAAAGAAGCGGGGAGTACCTTGACGGCGACGATACGATCGAGGCGAGAGTCGCGGGCCCGGTAGACTTCGCCCATGCCTCCGGCGCCGAGTGGAGTCAGAATTTCGTATGGACCGAGTTTCGTGCCGGAGTTCAGAGACATGAGTGCGCGACGATTATAGACGTAAAGTTGAAATCCGAGGCAGGTCCGGCGGCTCCACGAGCCTCTACCACGGCGGACACGAAGGCTCACGAATGGGAACGATGCCGGACTGATCGACTCCGTAAGTCTTCATCGATAGCCGTCGCGGGCCGGTCGCGGTGTACACTCAAAAGTTCGCGTCTGGTACGTCTGCCGTTTACTTCTCATCTGTGAGGTCACTTCGTGAAGAGACAGATTCCTTTCCTTGGCTGTTTTGCCATGCTCGCATTCATCTTCGGCGTCGTCGCTGCGGCGTCGGGCGCAGACTGCGCCTACTAAACCGTTGACCATTGAAGCCATCTACCAAACCGGCGGACTGAGCGGGCGCGGGCCGGAGACGACCGAGTGGAGTCCGGACGGAACCAAGCTGACGTTCGTGCAGCGGGACGAAAAGGGAGAAAAGGGCGAGCTGTGGTATGTGGACGCGGCGACCGGCGAGAAGAAGGTGCTGGTGAGCGCGGCGAAGCTGGCGTCTTTGGATCCGGACGTGAATAAGGTGAAGAACGAACGGGAGAAGGAGCGGCTGACGCGATATCACGTGGCGGCATATTTGTGGGCGCCGGATTCGAAGCACTTGATTTTCGATTCGCAAGGGCAGTTGTGGCTGTATGACCTGGGAACGGAAACGGCGGTGCAGTTTACGTCGGCAAGCGATCCCAGCGGAGATCCGAAGTTCTCGCCGGATGGAAGTCACCTGGCATACACGCGGAAGCATAACCTGTACGTCCGCCCGGTGAGCGGCAAAGATGAAAAGGCGTTGACGAAGGATACGGGCGACAGTCTGTTCAACGGCGATATCGACTGGGTATACGCGGAAGAGCTGGCGGTGCGAAGCAATTATTTCTGGTCGCCTGACAGCAAGGAGATCGTGTTCCTGCACATGGACGAGACCAAGGTGCCGACGTATCCCATCACCGACTGGAT
This sequence comes from uncultured Acidobacteriaceae bacterium, assembly GCA_963788555.1. Classification (GTDB taxonomy): domain Bacteria; phylum Acidobacteriota; class Terriglobia; order Terriglobales; family Acidobacteriaceae; genus Sulfotelmatobacter. The sequence continues at coordinate 694,564 of CAWBHM010000016.1, forward strand.
GCCGACACATCCCAGCGTGGAGAACGAGAAATATCCCAAGGTGGGCGATCCGAATCCGGTGGTGAAGCTGGGTGTGGTGGACGCCGACAAGGGCAAGGTGCGGTGGATCTCGCTAAGCAGCGACGAGGAAGCATACATCCCACGGTTTGGCTGGGTGCGCGACGGGGTGATCTGGGCAGAGGTGCTGAACCGGACTGAAGACAAGCTGGACTTGTATTTCGTGGACGCGAAATCCGGGAAGTCGCGAATTGTGTTGACCGAGACGACGCCTGGGGCGTGGATCGACTTCGAACGTCTGGAAGTGCGCTTCCTGAAGTCGAATGGTCAATTTCTGTGGCCGAGCTGGCGCGACGGAAACATGCACCTCTATCTCTACAGTTTTGACAAGCAGAATCCGATGAGCGCAGATGCAAAACTGGAGCGGCAGCTCACCAAGGGCGATTTCGAGGTGCTGGGCATCGAGGGCGTGGACGAGGCCGCGGGGACAGTGTTCTTTACGGCGAACAAGGATGATCCGCGGCAAGTGCATATTTTTTCGGTGCAATTGGACGGTTCCGGTTTCAAAGCGCTGACTTCGGAAGAAGGAATGCATTTTGGAAATTTCAGTGACGACGGGAAGCGCTACACGCACATGTATTTTGGGCCGCATGCCTCGCCAAGCATCACGCTGTGTGCGGTGGGAGGGGCATGCAATCCGGTGTGGCAGGCGAAGGATGCGATCGCTGAATATGGATTGCGCGCGCCGAAGTATCTGGAGCTCAAGGCGGACGATGGAACGGTGCTGTACGGACGGTTGCTGCTTCCTCCGGAGGGAGCGGCGAGCGGGAAGATTCCGCTGATCATCAATATTTATGGAGGGCCGGCGGCGCAGATGGTGAGGAAGTCAACGCCCGATCCATTCGACGAAGTTCTGGCGCGGAAGGGCTTTGCCGTTTTTGCAGTGGATAATCGTGGGACGCCGGGGCGTGATCGCAAATTCCAGACGGCGATCCGGCACGAGTTTGGCACGATTGAATTGAAGGATCAGCTCACCGCGCTGGATCAGTTGCTGGCGCAATATCCGCAACTCGACAAAGATCGGATCGCGATCTGGGGATGGTCGAACGGCGGGTCGATGACGGTATATGCGATGACGCATTCGGACCGCTTTCGCGCCGGAGTTGCTGTGGCTCCGGTGACCGACCAGAGGAATTACGACTCAATCTATACCGAGCGCTACATGGGGCTGCTCAAGGACGACAAGGATGGGTATGAGCAGTCGGATGTGATGACGTCCGTCGACAAGCTGCACGGGGCACTGCTTTTGGTGCATGGCACGAGCGATGACAACGTGCACTTTCAGAACAGCATCCAGATGATTGATGCGTTGATCAAGGCAGGAAAGCAATTCCGGCTGATGATCTATCCCAACAAGACGCACAGCATTGCGGGGAAGGATGCACGGGTGCATCTGTTCACGATGATCGAGGATCACTTTGAGCGAGAGCTGAAGTAAGGACAGTTGGCAGTTGCCGGTAGGCAGTTGTCAGTTAACACAAAGTCTACAGCGGCTTGCGCGTGAATCCGGAGCCGCTTTATTTATGCCTGCCGGAACCTTTGCGAGGGCTTTCTTTTGACGAGGTGTCTTTCGAAGAGCTTTCTTTCGACGTCGTCTCTTTCGACGAAGACTCCTTAGACGAAGAATCCTTTGAGCTGCCCTCGGACTTCGGCTTGTCGTCCTTTTTGTCCTTCGAGGACGAATCGCCGGAGGATCCCTGGGACGAGCCCTTCTTAGCGTAGTCGGTGACGTACCAGCCTGAGCCTTTGAATTGGACGGCGGGAGCGGAGATCATCTGCTCGACCTGGCCGCCGCATTCGGGGCACTTCTTGACCATCTTGTCGGAAAACTTCTGGATTTTTTCGAAGCGGTGGCCGCACTTCTTACATTCGTATTCGTAAAGTGGCATGAGTGTGAGACGGTTGTGAGGGACAACTCAGTTTCATATCGATTTTAGGGGGGAGGGGCGATTGCGTCAATTCTGGCTAGCCCGTTTGATGGCACCTCCGAAAGCGGAGCCAGGGCGATTGCCTTTTGCGGCCGCTTGGACTAGCATCCTGCGATCTAGCACGCTGCAATCGAGGAGGTAGCCATGACACCTGCAGACAATATTTCGTTGATGAAGCGCTGGTATCGCGAAGTGTGGCGGGAAGGCAAGAACGAAACCATTCACGAATTGCTCGCTGCCGACGCGGTCGTACGTGGGCAGACCGGCCGTCAGGCTGAGATTCATGGGCCGGCGGAATTCGTCAGATTTGCGGAGCAGATCCGTAGCGCGTTTCCCGACACCGATGTCGTCGTCGAGGATGCTCTGGCGATGGATGACAAGGTCGCGGTTCGCTGGTCGGCCACGATGACACATCGTGGCGAGGGAGTGGGCGTACCGGCGACGGGCAAGAAAGTCACGATCACCGGCATGACGTTTGCGCGGATCGTGGATGGAAAGATCGTCGAAGGCTGGGACAACTGGGACAAGTTGGGAATGCTGGAGCAGATCGGAGCGTATCAAGCTCCGGATGCCGTGATCCTGGCGAAGACTGCGTAAGCGTGCCAGGGAATCCGCGTTCTGGTTGAAGTTCTAGGTCGTAAGAATCGGCGGTCGACCGGACTCAGGGCAACCCGTCGCTGCTCTGGTGTGCCAATTCGCGAGGGATGCACTAGCTGCATTCCTCATTTCGCCTCTTCTCTACTCTCTTCAGAGATGATTTCTTTGGTTGGGCCAGGCGCTTCGGGGCTGTGTTGCGCCAGGCGGCTGCGATCGCTTTCGCGAGAGTGTCTTTATCGGCAGCTTTGAGGTGAATGCTCGTAGCGCCGCGGCGTCCCCAGGCGCCCTTTACAGGGATGAAGGTGTCGGGATAATCCTTCGAAAAGTTGTGCTGGTCTTCGGGCGAGAGCTTGACCATGCCGCGAGTCTTGTCGGGACAGCCTAGGGTGGCGAAGATCTTTCCGGCGACGCGGAAATCGGGGTGGTCCATGTGGGAACGTTCTTCGGTTTCGGGGAGGGAGAGGGCTAGTTTGCGGAAGTCGTTCGCAGTCATGGGACTTCTCCATCGTCCAAATTGAGTTGAACAGCAGGTCCCTCCACTGCGCTCGCATTCGCTCGCTTCGGTCGGGATGACAGGCGTTTGTGGCGAAAGGCAGTTTTGGCCCACCAGTATAACGGCGGATCAGGCATCGAAGTTACGATTGCCGCGGTGATAGACTGCGGGCCATGAAGGACGAGGAACAGCGCGGTGCGTCGTTGGCACGGCCCGCACTCTATTTGGTGGGGACACCGATCGGGAATCTGGAGGACATTACGCTGCGGGCGCTGCGCGTGTTGAAAGAAGTCGACGTGATTGCGTGCGAGGATACGCGGCAGACGCAGAAGCTGCTGAATCATTATGCAATCGCGACGCGCACGACCAGCTATCACGAGCACAACGAGATGACGAAGTCGGCGGAGCTGGTCAAGGAGATGCAGGAGGGAGCGAGCGTCGCGCTGGTGACCGATGCGGGCATGCCGGGGATTTCCGATCCGGGATACCGGCTGATTACGCTGGCGATTCGACATCATGTGCCGGTGGTGCCGATTCCGGGAGCGTCGGCCTTTCTGTCGGCGCTGGTGGCGAGCGGGCTACCAACGGATTCATTTCGGTTTAGCGGATTCTTGCCGGCAAAGCGTGGGGAGCGGCGGGCGGCGCTGGAGGCAGTGAAGAGTTCTCCGCGGACGCAGGTGTTTTATGAGGCTCCGCACCGGATTGTCGAGGCACTGGAAGATAGTGTCGAGGTTCTAGGAGAAGAGCGGCTTGTGGTGGTGGCGCGCGAAGTGACGAAGCTGCATGAGGAGTTCTTGCGGGGGCGCGCGGGTGAGGTGCTGGAGAATTTAAAATCGCGGGAGACGGTGAAAGGCGAGATCACGCTGCTGATTGGGAGAGCGCAAGAGCAAGATGTGGCGACGGCCGCCGTCGGCCGTCAGAGCGTCCGTCAGCGGGTCGAGCAGATTATGGCGGAGGAGAAAGTGGACGAGAAGGCCGCGCTGAAGAAAGTCGCGAAGGAGCGGGGAGTGTCGAAGAGCGAGGCTTATCGGGAGTTGCAGAGGAGCAAGTGAAAACAGAAGTAACGTTGATCCGCCAGCATGGTTGACCTAGGATTCGCGATATGTCCCGGTTATTCTTTGCTGCATTCCTGCTTGTTTTGTGCGTGACTGCGGCCTGTGCGCAGGACGATGACGACAAGATCGCCTGCCGCGCTTATCCTCCGACCACTGAATCGTACAAAAAGAAACTCTGGGACGGTTACGAGATCTCGCTGGGGCCTGCCCGCAATGCGACGGGGGCGGGAGAGGATCAATGCACCGCAGCCATCTACAACCGGGCGGGAAAAGTCGTGTTCCGCACGACCGGTTTTGGGGTGATCTTCGATGAAGATCTTACCGGGGCGGACTTTGACGGCGACGGCAAGGGAGAAGTGGTCTTCCAGACCGACGAGGCAGGAGGTGCGCATTGCTGTTGGATCTATAACGTGGTGACGCTTGCCCCAAAACCTCACAAACTCTTCGACGTTGGTCAGGGAGCTGCGGTCAATTTTCATAAAGACAAAGACGGGAAGATGGTTATCTGGGAGTTGGTCGGAGGAACCACCAACTACACGTCCGGGATGGGCCGACCATATGCCGAGCGGGTGTACCGAGTGAAGGCCGGCACGCTGGATGATGCGACGCCTGAGTTTTGTGGTGAAATTTTCGCAAAGACTCGGGAAGCTGACGATTGGAATCGCACACTCACTCCAGAGAATCTGAAGAAGCTGCAGTCAGCGAAAAAGTTCGGAGGCGAGGGGAACTTCGAATTTGATGACGTGGCAAGTGCGCTGCTATCGCGCGCCCTGCAGCGGGTTCTTTGTCGCGAGTATGACGAAGCGATGGCCGATTTGAATCTGTGGCCCGCGGACAGTCGCGACGAGATGAAGGATAATTTTGCGGAGTCGATCAAAACTTACAGCCCAGAGTTCGCTGCGCGGCTGGGAGGAGAATCGGCACCAAAAGTGAAATGACCCGCTGTCGAGCTGCGTTCGACGGTCAGCGGAAGGCGATGTCCCCACATAACCATTACACAATTACTTCCCTGCCAGTTCCCGCTTCACGATTTCGCTGACGACTTTGCCATCCACGCGCATGCCGGCGGCGTTAAATTTTGCCATCGCGTTCTTCATGACCGTGCCCATTTCTTTCATGGTGGGCGCGCCCATTTCGGCGATGGCGGCTTTCACGCCGGCGACGATTTCCGCTTCTCCCGCGGCCTTGGGGAGATAGCTTTCGATGACGACGATTTCCGCGGACTCTTTGTCGGCCATTTCCTGGCGTCCGCCCTTGGTGAACTGCTCGACGGATTCCTTGCGCTGCTTGATCAGCGTCGCCAGTACGGCTTGGGATTCCTTGTCGTCGAGCGGGGCCATTTTTTCGACTTGGCGCAGCTGTAGGGCGCTCTTCATCATGCGCAGACAGGAGAGGCGGGCTTCGTCCTTGGCCTTCATGGCAGTGACGATGTCTTTCTGGATTTGTTCGGTGAGGCTCATGGGTGGATTATAGACGGAGGAAGTGGGATCCCATCCACCACGCAAAGTCAAAACCCCCACTTCTCGCGCAACGAACGCGCGAGAAATGGGGCACCCGACCCGTGAAATCATCCTCATCGAAACGGGCCCGTTCGGCATCAGATGGGGCTGGAGGAATTCATCATGGGAAAACTTGCGATTTGGGCCCAGCTCGAAGCCAAACCTGGCAAAGAAAAGGAGCTTGAGGAGTTCTTGAAGTCGGCTCAGCCGCTTGCGGAACGCGAGCCGGGTACCGTCACGTGGTACGCCATCAAAATGGGGCCTGGAAAATACGGGATCTTCGACACGTTTGCGGACGAGAATGGACGCAACGCACATCTCAATGGAGAGATTGCGAAAGCGCTGTTCGCCAAGGCCAAAGATCTGCTGGCGAGTCCGCCCAAGATCGACAAGCCTGAGATCCTCGCGTCGAAGGCAGGGCGCGGCTGAGATCTGAAAACTTCCAGGCGCAGAACGGCTGGAAACGCTGCCCCGGACGAATGAGTCCGGGGCTACGTGTTTAGTGTGACGCCAGTCACGGCGTGGAATCGGATTTTGCGGTAGACATTTGCTGGCGAAAACGTGCTGCAATGGCGCGGTTCCGGTAAACTTATAGACCATCCCATTCATAAGGACCTCGACTATGTTGCATAAGAACCGTCTCTTTACTCCCGGCCCAACGCCGCTGCTGCCCGCGGCGCAGACGGCCATGGCTTCGTTTACGGCGCACCATCGGACAGCCGATTTTCGGGCTCTGTTTCAGCGGGTGTTGGCCGACATGAAGGAATTCATTGGCACGAAGAACGATGTGCTGGTGCTGGCGTGTTCGGGTACAGGCGTGATGGAGGCTTCAGTCTCGAACCTGACGTCGCCAGGCGACAGAGTGCTGGTCCTGACGGCGGGAAAGTTCGGCGAGCGCTGGACGGGGTTGGCGAAGGCTTTCGGCTGCGACGTCGACGTGCTGAGCGTCCCCTATGGCGAGACATTTTCGTTAGACGAGATTCGGGCCAAGGTCACTCCCGATGTGCGCGCGGTGTTTGTGCAGGCAACCGAGAGTTCGACCGGGGCGCGGCATGACGTGCATGGCATCGCAAAAATTGTGCGAGCGCAGGGTGATGGCACGTTACTGGTGGTGGACGCGATCACGGGACTTGGTACGACTCATCTCGATGTTGATGGCTGGGGTGTCGATGTGATCATCGGCGGATCGCAGAAGGCTCTGATGATGCCTCCGGGCCTGGCGTACTGCGCCGTGAGCGAGCGAGCCTGGAAGCGCATGGATACGACAACGTCTCCGCGCTATTACTTCGATCTGCGGAAGGAGCGCAAATCGGCGGCCAAGGGAGAGACAGCATACACTCCGGCGACGTCGTTATTTGCAGCTTTGGGAGCGGCGCTCGAATTCATCCGCGGAATGGGCAGCGGGGACCTCGCCAAGGGACGGGAAGAACTCGTAAACAATGCCGAGTTGTGCGCGGAGATGACGCGGGCGGGCGCGAAGGCTCTTGGATTGAAGCTGTACGCGTCGTCGCCAGCGGCGGCGCTGACCGCGATCAGTGCGCCCGACGGTCTCGACTCCAGCAGAATCGTGAAGGAGTTTCGCGAAGGATTTGACGCCGTGGTGGCGAACGGACAGGGAGAGATGAAAGGCAAGCTGTTCCGCATCGCGCACATCGGGTACTACGACTATCTCGATACGATCGGCATTCTGGGAGCGCTCGAGCACGTGCTCGCCAAAGTTACTGACCGCGGCGTGGAATATGGCGCGGCAGTGCGGGCAGCACAAGAAGTGTATGCCCGCACCGCATCGGCGAAGCGACAACTGGTCGGCGCCTGAGACTACGTGCCGCAGCCTAGTTGATCGTGAAGTTCATGGGCGTTGAAGTTTCGGCCAGCGTTCCGCCGCTTCCGTACATGCCCGTACCCGCAATCGCAGGGTTGGTCACGGTGACAGCCGCGGTGCCTGCCGTCGTGACGACTTGTGCAGGGATCGAGGCCATCAGCTGATTCGCGCTGATGAAGGTCGTGGTCTGGGCCGTGCCATTGAAGTTCACCACTGCGTGGGAAGCGAAATTGCTCCCGTTGACGGTTAAGGTGAACGCTGTGCCTGCGCTAGCGCTGTTGGGCGCGAGTTGCGCGATCGCGGGCATGGATCCGGCGACAGCCGGAGTCATCTTGGAGCTGTAGCCGCAAGCGACGGTGAGAGCGATCAGCGCCACGAGCAAGATTGTTTTGATAGGTTTCGGTGCTTTCATTGTGGTCTCCCAAGGGCCGGGGCCCAGTGAGAGCAAGTGTAGAAAGACCCCGCGGTAGCAGTGTCAGCGAGGTGTTATTTCCCGGTCACTTTTTCGTCAATTGGTTGTCAATCGAGTTCTTACAAGATCCTCGTACAAAGGAAATCATTCGTGAAAATCATCGTAGCGGAGAAAATCTCAGCATCGGCCGTCGCGCAGTTGCAGGAGCCAGGTTGGACCGTTCTTACGGCAGATCAACTGGATGGCAAACTCGAGGAACAACTGGAGACGGCGGATGCGCTGATTGTGCGCTCGGCGGTCCAGGCCGACGCGAAACTACTTGAGCATGCTAAGAAACTCCGCGTAATCGGGCGGGCGGGCGTGGGCGTGGATAACATCGATCTCGATGCTGCGACGCACAAGGGTATCGCAGTGATGAATACTCCCGGAGCCAATGCAGTTGCGGTGGCGGAGCAGACGCTGGGAATGATGCTGGCCATGGCCCGGCACCTGAGCCGCGCGGACGCCCTCATGCACGCGGGCAAGTGGGAGAAGAAATCGCTGCAGGGGACCGAGTTGCGCGCGAAGACGCTGGGCATCATCGGGCTGGGAAGGATTGGAATGGAAGTCGCGCGCCGGGCGCGAGCATTTGGCATGGATCTGATCGCACATGATCCATTCGTTTCCGTGGCAGTGGCGAAAGAGCAGGGGATCCGGCTGGCGGGGCTCGACGAACTGTATGCGGCCGCCGATTACATCACTCTGCATGTGGGATTAACTCCGCAGACGACCGGGATGATCAATGCGACGTCGATCGCAAAAATGAAAAAGGGAGTACGCCTAGTGAATTGCGCTCGCGGGGAACTGGTGAACGAGACGGACCTCGCGGCGGCACTGAAGACAAAGCACATGGCTGCCGCTGCTCTCGATGTCTTCGTGGAAGAGCCTCTTAAGAATTCGCCACTGACGTCACTGGAAAATGTTTTGCTCACACCGCACGTTGGGGGATCGACGTTCGAGGCGCAGGAGGCGGTGGGCGTGCAGATCGCTCAACAGGTTAAGGAATATCTGAAACACGGGGTGATTCAGAATGCGGTGAATGTGCCTTCGGTCTCGGCGGAGGAATATGCGGTCATGCAGCCCTACATCGTGCTGGCGGAGCGCATGGGATCGTTTCTGTCGCAGGTTTCGGAAGGCAGCATCGAGGAAATTTCGATTCGGTATGGCGGGCACATTGCCGAATGGAAGACGGAACTGATCCGAAACGGGGCGATCAAGGGCATCCTGAACGAGGCGCTCGAGGAAAAAGCAAACCTGGTGAATGCGGCGACGATTGCGGGAGAGCGGGGATTGAGGGTGCTGGAATCGCACAAGCCGAAGTCGTCCACGGGCGGCGCGGGCAGCGTGTTGTCGATTTTCCTGAAGACTGCGACGGAGGAACACATGGTGAAGGGCGCTGTATTGCATGGAGATGCGCCACGGTTGCTGCATGTGGATGGAATCGACGTGGAGGCTCCGCTGGAGCGCAGCCTGATTTACCTGCGGAACCGCGATGTGCCGGGCGTGATTGGGAAGGTGGGGACGCTGCTCGGGGAAGAGTCGATCAACATTGCCGATTTCTCGCTGGGACGGCGCGCGATTGAGAAAGATGTGCAGAAAGAGTCCGACCAGCCGCGGGAGGCGATCGCGGTGGTGCACGTCGACGGGCGGGTGTCGGAGGAAGTACTGGCGAAACTGAGGACGATTCCGGCGGTGCAGAAGGCGAAGGCGGTGCGGCTGTTCTAGAAGCAGGGTTTGCTTCAAGGGATTTTATGGCGGTTAAACTATTGATTCCTTGTGTCATTGAGTTCTTGAAATAAACCTGCAAGCGGAGCATCATATAAGTAATCCGTGATGAACGGAGGAGGACGTCTTGTACGTCGCCCGGCTCTAACACAAGAGCCGGTTAGTTTTTTAGGGCAGCCACTTGGTTCCCATCCTGGGACATGCCCATCATAGATACTTCGAAGGTATTTTTTCTTATATAGAATCTCCACTACCTTTTGGCCAAATTCCGCCGTCATTGGCTGCTTAGTTTGTCTGCAAATCAACTCGCGACAGGAGGGGCTGGCGATCAAGTCTGCCAATTGCAGACCAGCGATGTTCTCTGCTTTTGCCTTGAGTTTGATTTCCGCGGACGTTAGCCTGGCTTTGAAAAGGCGGTCAGGAACATGGTCGGTACCACGTGTATAAATTCTGCGATAGGCCTTTGATAGCTGCTTGTTCTCCTTCTTTCCACGAGATTCCGCAAGAACGTCGCCGATTGCGTCGATTCGATCAAGCCACCTAACATACCTCTCCAGCATCACCGTCATGCAATAGTGATACGGCTGAAATTGCCAGACAGCATACTTTGCCCGATGTTCCCGTTTGCCAATGACGACGGTAAAGGTGCGGTATTTCGATTCCTCCATCAATTCTAAAATGAGGCCATCGAACTGTTGTCGCTTTGCTTCTTCCCTAAGTACGGTGAAAGGCTCGGGTTTACGGTTAAGAATCTCGCGTCGATGCAAACTGAAATCAGACCGCCCAAACACCTCCGCCTTGATCGCATTAAGGGCGGTGCTAAAAGTGCCTTCCGCGTAACCGACGTCCATGATCACGCCTGTTAGTCCGAGATACCGTTCGTTCGGATCCGCCGACGACTTCATGTTGTGATGTCCGACCTCGTCGATGTAGAGGCGAAACAAAGATCAATCTCCTGCCGTGGGGGCGCTCTGGTTTTACGATTCCGCTTCGTCTCGTCGCAGTTTGCGGCTTTCGGCCAGCAGGGTCATGGAGTGCATCAGGTTCTGCAAAGTGACGATGCCGATCAGGCGCTGATCCTCGACGACGGGGATGATGCTGGAATTGCGGGCCGTGAGCTTGCGGAAGGCTGAGCCCAGCGAGTCCTGGCGCAGGGAGACTTCGAAAATCTTGTTCATGACCGCCTGAACGTAGCCGTTTCCTTCCGCGCGCAGTGCATCGAGTATGCGCTGCTTCGAAATCACTCCCACCATATCGCTGCCGCGAACCACGGGAAAATCATCCTGCAGAGAATGGACGGCTTTCTCTAGAGCATCTTCCAGCGTGTCGGCCGGGGAGAGCGTGGCAAAGTCTGTCAGCATCACTTCTTCCAAGCGGACGTTGTCGAGTACCGACTGGAATACGAGTGCCCGTTCCTCCAACTGCGCAGCGGAGAAGACGATGACACCGACCATAGTGAGCCAGCTATCGCTGAACAGTCCAGCAAGCATCAGGACCATGGCAATGGCATTGCTAATCGAGACGGCGCGCCGCGTGGCCGTGGATGCGTCGAGCGTGCGAGACATGAAAGCCCGCAGGATGCGGCCGCCATCGAGAGGATAGGCGGGCATCAAATTGAAAATCGCGAGATACAGGTTGGCCCACACCAAACTCTTCGGCAATTTGGCGGCTTGCAAAAAAGGCCACTGCCAAAGGTCCGCTCCGCGGCCGGAGGCGGTCACGACGGCGGCGGCAACGCACGCCAGCGCGAGGCTCACGAGCGGTCCAAGCAGCGCGAGATAGATATCCCGCTTCCATATGAGGGCTGCGGGCTGCGGCTTGGTGAGGCGCGGTTCTTCATAGAGAGCGACGCCGGTGAGCGGCAGCAGGATCACCGCCTTTGGGACGAGTCCGACGCGACGGGCCGCCAGCATGTGTCCGCATTCATGGGCACCCACGCAAAGCAGAATAATGCCGGCCAAAGCGAGGTCGCGCGGCCCGTTGGCGGAACTCTGACGGACGGCGTAGTCCGTCCAGAAGATGAATACGGGTAGGATCAAAAATGTCAGGTGAATGCGGACATCGACCCCGAACAGACGTCCTACCGGAATGGACCAGCTTCGCATAAGCCTTGGCTACTTTTATTCTACATGGATAGATATAGTGATTGCGGCATCCAAACGGACAAAGCCATGCGAGTGATTGCGGGAAAATATCGAAGCCGGCCCCTGCGCGCGTTGCGGGGGATGGACGTGCGTCCGACGTCCGACCGGCTGCGGGAGACGTTATTCAACGTGCTGACGGCGGGAAATCCGGATGCGCTCGTGGGCAGCATATGGCTCGATCTGTTTGCGGGAACGGGAGCGGTGGGCATCGAAGCACTGAGTCGAGGCGCTAAAGAGGTGTACTTTGTGGAGCACTCCGCCAAGGCGGCCGACGCGATCCGAGATAATCTGGAAAGCCTCGGCATTGGTGGCGGTTACAAGATTCTGCAGGAAGAATTGCCGCGAGCTTTTTGGCGCATGGAGCGGCAGCATGTGGCGGCCGACGTGGTTTTTATCGATCCGCCCTACCGCATGCAGGACGCCTATATGAAGACACTGCGTGCCCTGGCGGATTCGTCGCTGGTGTGGGCGATGTCGGTGGTGATTGCTGAGCACGAAAAGAAATTCGATCCGGGAGAGGAGTTTGGCCCGCTGCGGAGATTTCGGCATCTGGCGCAGGGCAGCGGCGCCCTTAGCTTTTACCGCATGGGCAGTGCGGGAGATCTGCGCGTGTGAGAACCGGTCTCATAACCACAGAGGACACGGAGGACACAGGGAGTCGAAATGCCTCTGTGCGTGGTCAACACGCTACATGATCAGGTCGTCGGTGCGGCGAACGATGGGGTGTTGCATCTCTTCCAGATCGTTCTTCACCATGTTGAGCCCGTAGACGCAGCCTTCGAAGTTCTTCGAGAGGCTGGCAAACAAAGGCGCGACCTTGGCGTACTCGAAGTGTTCGAACTTGGAGACGATGTAGTAGCTCTCCTTGCCGGCCTTCACCCATTCCACAAAATTTTCCAGACGCTGGCGGCGCAGCCGGAAATGATTGATGCTTTCCGGGAACATTCCGGCGAGGAACAGAGTGTAGTCGCCGATATGTTTGCGCACCTGGCGCTCGCGATCGAACGAGGGCGCGGGGCCGTAGACCGGGTCCGATTCCAGCAGCATCTCGCCGACGTCGGCGAGCGGACGGTTGGAGGCATCATGAACTTTGAACATCTGATCGGCTTCGCAGAATTCCGCGAGCAAATGAGAAACGTAAGCCACGATCTGCGGGTCGCGAATGCCGATTTCTTCCGCGTAGTGACGTCCCACCAGATCCTGAAACAACTCCTGCAACGGATGCGATTCCGGAATCATTTTGAGCCCCCTGAACTCCGCGTCGCGCACGGAGTTTCAGCCACATGCGTGAGTAGATACCTTACTTCGATGCCGAAACGCAAGTGACTTTTGTTTATCGGCATGATTCGTTTTACCGATCAGTTAGAAGGAGTGGATTCGAAGCGAGTTGTGCAGCCTATCCGTTAGAGCGGACATGGTTCGCGAAGGAGTTAAGCGCAGATTTCGCTGTATTTTGCTGGCAGTCGAAGAAGGCGGCTGCCAATCTCACGATCGATTCGTGATGTTCTCCCTGTAAAATGAGCGTCCACGGAGGAATAAATGGATCGGCAGAACATTTCGAGCGGCACCGCTTGGGAGCCCATAGTTGGTTACTCTCGTGCGGTGAAAGTTGGTTCCTATGTGCACGTGTCGGGCACGACGGCCACCGGACCAGACGGGAAGATCGTCGGCGTTGGGGATGTTTACGCGCAGACAGTCCAGACCTTGAAGAACATTGAGAGCGCATTGCAGAAGGCTGGCGCGAGTCTGAAAGACGTGGTGCGTACGCGGATGTACGTCACGAATATTGCGGAGTGGGAGAAGGTAGGACGAGCTCACGGGGAATTCTTCCGCGACATTCGTCCGGCGACGGCGATGGTTCAGGTGAGCGCGCTGATCTCGCCGGAAATACTGGTCGAGATCGAGGCCGATGCGGTAGTGGCATGAGTGGTCCGGATCAAGTCAGCGGTTTCGACATCTTCACGAAATGACATGGCACCTTTGGGTTCAACCCGGGAGGGAAGGGCTCGGTGCCGATCTCAATGTATCCCCGGTGATGGTAGAAGGCTGGCAACTCCTTCCGCACACTGACGACTCGCAAATCCATGAAGCGACTGCCTGCCTTGGCGCAGTATTCTTCGGCGGCCGATCATCAGCTTCGAACCAAGTCCGGACTTCTGGCGGATCGGGCTCAACCGACAGCAGTCCTAAGTAGGAACGATCGCCCCTTGGTTCGATGTAAACGCAGCCAAACAGGCCTTCCTGATCATCCGCAACCAGGAACTTCCCTTTCTGCAGCATTTCCTGCACTGTCTCCAAATCAATGCGGTCGCCTTCGATCAGAAAGCTTTCCGCTTGGCGAAAGGCGGCGTTGATGACGGAGACAATCGTTTCAGAATCTCGAGCATCCGCTACGCGTATCTCCAAGGCTCCTCCTTACCGATACGCGCTCGCGCAAACAAGGCAGGTTATCGATTGAGGGTATAGAATCCTTCCCGCCTCATCATCTTACGAGACTGGTTGACCGGCCGTCCTCGAATCCAGTTGCTCGCGGCCAAGGGAGATTCGCATGAAACGCCTGCTCTTGCTTTTGTTTCTTACGGTCAGTACGTGGGCCTTTGCTCAACAGGCCGGTTCGGCGCCGACGCAGGTTACGGTCATTCGCGCCGGCACTTTGATCGACGGCAAGTCCGACCGGCCGCGGCGCGATCAGGTGATCGTGGTTCGCGGCAACCGAATCGAGAGCGTCTCGGAAGCAGCGAGTGCGAAGATCCCGGACGGCGCCACGGTAATCGACTTATCCAAGCAGACAGTGTTGCCTGGGCTGATCGATTCGCACACGCACATCTTCTTACAGGGCGAAGATCCCGCGCAGGGCGGCTACGATGCGAACATTCTGTCGGCGCCCCTGGCGCTCCGCGCTGCGCGAGCCACGGTTGCGGCACGGCGGGCGTTGGAGCAGGGCTTCACCACGCTACGCGATGTGGAAACCGAGGGCGCGGGCTACGGAGATGTGGGCATCAAGCAAGCGATTGAAGGGGGATATATTCCGGGACCGCGGATGTTTGTCGCGACTCGCGCGATCTCAACGACGGGCGGGTATCCGTTGGAGGGGTATGCCCCCGAGTTGGAGATGCCGAAAGGTGCGCAAATTGTCGACGGGCCAGTGGAGGCGCGCAAGGCGGCGCGCGAGCAACTCGACCACGGGGCGGACTGGATCAAGGTGTACATGACCCACCGATCGTGGGTAGGAAAGAACGGTGAGCTGGTCTCGCAGCCGACGCTGACCGTGGATGAACTAAGGGCGATTGTGGACGAGACTCATGGCTGGGGGAAGAAGGTAGCGTGCCACGCCTACAGCGGGATCGGATTGCATCGCGCCCTCGACGGCGGATGCGATTCGATCGAGCACGGGCTCGACTTGGACGATGCTGCGATCGCACAGATGCTGAAGCAGGGAACGTGGTACGTGCCCACGCTGAGCGTCTACTACACGGATTGGGCTGCGGCGGACACGCCGGGCGGGCAGAGAGACCGGTTGCGTGCCTCGGTGCACGAAGTATCATTCAAGAAAGCTTTGAAGTCGGGAGTAAAGATTGTATTTGGGACTGACATGGGCGGAATCCCTTGGACGGAGCCGATAGCGCAGGAATTTTCTCGCATGGTGGCATTTGGTATGCAGCCGATGGATGCGATCCAGAGCGCCACGTCGCGCGCGGCGGTGATGCTCGATATGGAGGGCAAGGTCGGTGTGGTTGCCCCGGGTGCGTTTGCCGATATCGTCGCGGTAAGTGGAGACCCACTACAAAATATCAAGGTGCTGGAAAGCGTCCAGTTCGTGATGAAGGATGGACAAGCCTACAAGAATAATTCGAAGTGACGGGTCGGGATGCGCCGACGACTCTTGGACCTGTTCAGCAGCCGACCTTTGCCTGCCGGGACGAGGTATCAGGAACCGCGCCCCGGCGACACTGCCAGAATTGACAGCAACAAATAGGGCGCTTTAGCTCGATTTTTGTCCTCTGCATGCTCAAATTTCCTTGACTTCCGCTTCGCCGCGAGCATAATGCGTCAATCCAGTGTGAAGTGGTCGAATTTCGGTTCCGCGCTACGAGGGACCGGAGGGGGTGTTTATGAGCGTGCTAGAGCTATGTGACCGGGAGATTGCCGCAGTGGGGCTGGAAGCCACCGTAGCGGATGCAATTCATAAGATGTTGGATCACCATGTAGGAGCAGTAGCCGTGGTGGACAGCGAATATCGCGTGGCAGGAATTTTTACCGAGCGCGACGTACTGCGAAAAATGGCCCTCAGCCATGTGGATCCACGGGTGACTTCGGTACGCGAACTGATGACCACGCCTGTCGAAATGGCGACCCTTGCGACGGGCGCCGGAGAAGCACTGAGCATCATGCTCGAGCGGCACTTCCGGCATCTGCCGGTGGCCGATGACAATGGCAAGCTGCTGGGCATTCTCTCCATACGAAATCTGCTGGAGTGGCGTGTGGATGACCTAAGCCACGAACTGGACTCCCTCGAGCAATACGTCTCGAATGACGGGCCGGGGGGCTAGATCCTTTTAACGGGCACCAACCTGAACTGATGGCTAACCCCTCCGCCTTGTCCCGGACAATCGCTGGCGTGCGGATCGCTGTGTCCGTGTTCTTTCTGTTGTTCGGGGAATACAAGGTGGCAGGGCCGGGCTTTGCTCATGGCGGGTTTCAGACCTACCTGCAAGGGTACATCGCGGAAAGTGCGGTCGGATTCTATCGTCCATTCTTGTCGCGCGTGGTTCTGCCGCACGCGGTCTTTTTCGGTTATGCGGTTGGAGTGATTGAGCTGCTCGTCGGGATCTTGCTGCTGACCGGGCTTTGGGTAAGAGCCGCTTCCGTTCTCGGTATTCTGTTTCTGCTCAATCTGACTTTCGCTGCCTGGTGGGAGCCGGGTCATGGTGCGCCTATATGGCGCTACTTCGGCGCCCGGCTTGATACCCTGCCGCTCATGTTGCTACTGATCATCTTTTTTGCTGCTGACGCCGGACGGGTGTGGGGATTCGACGGACGGCGATAGCAGATCCGACACAGTTTTGATGTCTCAATTGATCTGGGGAAAGGAACTCATCATGAAGAATATCTGTACCGCTGTGGCAGCGGTTGCTTTGCTTTGTCTAGGAACGGAGGTCATTGGGCAAACCTCGGGGCACATCGTGGTTCACGCTGGGCACATGCTCGATGTGAAGACCGGCAAACTGCTCGCCGATCAGATACTGGTGATCGAAGACGCCAAGATTGTGAGAGCCGGCGCAGCTGCAGAGGCGAAGATTCCCGCGGATGCGATACGAATCGAACTTCCGAATGCAACCGTCTTGCCGGGATTGATCGATGCGCACACTCACCTGACCATGGAGCCAAGATTCGGCTACGACCGGCTGGCGATTTCTGTGCCGCGGGAGGCGCTTATCGGCGCCAAGAATGCGCGAGCTACATTGCTGGCCGGATTTACGACCGCGCGCAATGTCGGAGCGCGAGACTTTACAGACGTGGCTTTGCGAGATGCGATCAATGCAGGGGACGTCCCGGGACCTCGACTGCTGGTCAGCGGCCCAGCGCTGAGCATTACGGGCGGCCATTGCGATAACAACATGCTCCCGTTCGAATATCACGCCACCAGCGACGGCGTTGCAGACGGGATTGCCGCCGTGCAACACAAGGTACGCGAGAACATCAAGTATGGCGCGGATCTCATTAAAGTGTGCGCGACTGGAGGTGTGCTCTCGCTCGGCGATAATCCGCAGCACTCGCAATTTACGTTGGAGGAGATGAAAGCGATCGTGGCCGATGCTCACCGGTTGGGGCGAAAGGTCGCGGCACACGCGCACGGAGCGGAGGGTATTCGCTGGGCAGCCGAGGCGGGCGTCGACTCCATCGAACACGGTTCGTACATCGACGACGCGGGTATTGCGGTCATGAAGGAGCATGGCACCTACCTGGTGCCGACGCTCTACCTGGGCGACTGGATGATTGATAACGCGGGACTGACGCATCTGCCGCCTCCACTGCTGGCCAAGGCGCAGGAAGTTATTCCGGCGGCGCGCAAGAATATTGCACATGCATTCGCCAGCGGAGTGAAAGTTGCTTTCGGCACGGATGCCGCGGTTTATCCGCACGGACTGAACGCTCACGAGTTCGCGGTCATGGTGCGGTTGGGGCTGACGCCGTTGCAGGCGATTCAGTCTGCGACGATGAATGCAGCGGACTTGCTGGGATGGTCGGGAAGGTGGGCAGCCTTGAGCCAGGAGCATGGGCGGACATCGTCGCAGTCGATGGCGATCCAGTCAAGGACGTTACCACTCTCGAACGTGTGAAGTTCGTGATGAAGGGCGGCGAAGTGGTGAAGAACGAGTACGGGAAGTGAAGAGCATGTCGCTTCTCTCTTTGTCCTGCGGCGGCAGGGCGAGCGCTACGATGCCGGCCGACTTGCTCTTTCGGTGACCCAGTCGGTCCAGAATGCAGAGGCTCCGCTCGAGAGCAGCGGTGCTTTGCCCTCCACCGCGTCCAGAAAGTTCTCGAGCATGGGATAGTGCAGGTTGGCGTGAGCGGGAAGATTTTCGCGCCCACCCGGATAAACGAGATCGGGTCCATTGAGCGGAGTTAGATCCATCTCGCCGTCGGTTCCGCGAATGCGGCACTCGTCGCGAACCACTTTGGAATGCCAGCGAACGTCAACGACTCCGCGAACTCCTCCGCCGTATTCGATCATCACGGTTGCGTTGTCTTCGACGGCATAGTGATGAACCACGTTCGAGAGCTGGGCGGCGACGCGCTGCGGCTGGCCGAAAAGAAAATTCAGAACATCGATGCGGTGCGAGGCGACGTCGAAGAGCGGTCCGCCACCAGCCTTGGCGGGATCCACCAGCCAACTGCGGCTGCCCTCACCGTCAAACCACATGTGGTTCGTCAGTTCGGCTAGAACCGGTTTGCCGATCACTCCCGCGGCGAGCAGTTGTTTGGCGCGCTGCACCTTGGGATAGGATCGGCGATAGTAAGCCACGCCGAAGACTTGGCTGCTTTCGTCTGCCGCGTTCAGCATGATGCGCGCCTCAGACTCGTTCATGGCCATAGGCTTCTCGCAGATCACATGCTTGCCAGCGCGGAGGGACTGAACTGTCTGCGGTGCGTGGAGAAAGACGGGCGTGTTCACGTAGACAGCATGCACTTCGGGATCTGCGAGAGCCTGGTCGAGAGCCTGCCAGGCGCGTACTCCGTAAGGAGCGGCTTTCGCAGGATCGCGGGTGACCAAGCCGTATAAGCGGCTGCGGGATTCCGCCTGGATCGCGGGGATCACGCGGCGAACTGCGATGTCACCGACTCCGACGACGATCCAGTTGTAGTGGTCAGGTTTCAAGGTTTCAGAATTTCAAGTTTTCTCAACTCGGAATCGCCGCTGGTTGGAACCTTGCAACTCTGAAACGTTGAAACTCTAAAACCGGCGCTCCAGAAAACGAAAGGCCGGCCTAAGCCGGCCTTCGAATTCAATCTCAAACCGAAACTACTTCTTGGGCGCGATCGCGTCCTTCGCAGCCTTGGCGACGCGGAATTTCACGACGGTCTTAGCCTTGATCTGGATGGGTTCGCCGGTCTGCGGATTGCGTCCGACGCGAGCCTTGCGGTGCGCCTTCACCAGACGGCCGAGGCCGGGCACGACGAAGATGCCGTTCTTCTTGGTTTCTTTGATTGCGGTGTCGGCCAACTGCTCCAGAAACGCCGCCGCGGTTTTGTTGGGAAGCTCAGTCTTCTCGGCGAGATGCCGAATGAGCTGTGTCTTTGTCAAACCTGCAGCCATGTGTTTTTCTCCTCGAAGAAAATCAGTTTAATACCAGCGGGGCCTATCTTATACCCAGGGGCCTGTGGAAAACACCTTTATTTACAGGGGTTTTGTAATTCACAAACGCGGGAGAGGCCATTTTTACAGGGTTTCCGACACCCTCTGACATCGGAGCGAGCCTGGTATGCGTACCAACGTGGTAACCGGCAGCGCGAATTACCTCAGAGACACCATCTGTGCCTCTGTGGTGAAACTACGCCGCAGGATGACATAATGCTCGCAGGGAGTTCCACCATTGAGTTGTGTGATCTGTGAAATTCGGAAAGAGAAGCGATTTTGCCCCGCCGTTCACGGGCGCATTTGCCCGCAGTGTTGCGGCGAGCAACGCGAGGTAACCCTCGATTGTCCCAGCGATTGCCCTTATCTGCTGCAGGCCCACGAGCACGAAAAACCGCGCTCGGCGGATCAAATCGATCCCGCGGGATTGTTTCTGCAGGTCGAGGTCTCTGACCAGTTCATGTACGAGAAGGAACATCTGCTGATGGGCCTGACGTACGCTCTGGCCAAGGCGGCACGAGCGGACCGCAGCCTGCATGATCAGGATCTGATCGTGGCGCTGTCGGTCTTGTCGAAGGCCTATGAGCGTCTGGTGAATTCCGGCCTGCACTACGAGCAGCCCTTCACCAGCGATTCGCAGCGACGGGCCGCGGTCGAGATCGAGAACATGGTGAAGGAGTACCGCGAGGCCGAGCAGAAGCACACCGGCTATTCGAGCCTGCGCGATTCGGATGTGCTGAAGGCCTTAGTCTTTCTGCTGCGTCTGGCGCACGGGCGCACGTCGGGACGTCCGAAGTCGAAGGCCTTTGTGGAGTTTTTGTTTGCCCAGTTTCCAGAGAAGGAATCGGCGGTCGTGGGACCGCAGGAAGCTGGGAGCCGAATCATTCTGCCCTAGGATCGTTGCCGCACGGTCTGGCCCGGTGGAAGAGCCTGCAACAATTCCAGAATCGTCTTTCGCAGCACCGGGTGCCGCGTTCCAGGCGCAATTTCCGCGAGAGGCTGAAGGACGAAACGGCGCTCATGCATCGCGGGATGAGGAATCGTCAACTGCGCAGAGTCAAGGATAACGTCGCCAAAGAGCAGGATGTCGATGTCGATCGCGCGCGGACCCTTGTTCTGCATCCGTTGTCGGCCCATCTGCTGCTCGATTAGGAGAATCGACGCAATGAGTTGCTGGGGAGTTTCCTTTGTTTCAAGAGCTACTACGCAGTTCAGAAACCATGCCTGGTCGGTGAACTCGACGGGTTCAGTCTCGTAGATGGAAGAGACGGACACGATCCGACCTTTCGTTTCGAGCCTCGCGATTGCATCACGAAGATGTTCTTGTCTGTCTCCAATGTTGGAACCGAGCGAAAGATAGGCGAGGTTTGCCATTTGGCGTGCTGTTCAGTTGTACTCCGCGGAATTCCACAGCACAATCCGCGCGACTGCGAACGCGTAGGCCGCCTTCCTATTCAGGCAACGAAGGGCCCCTCACCTTGGTTACTATCGTGCTTGCGCGAACGCACCTAGAATCTCAATATGACGTTGGATTCGCTTTTGCTGAGCCAGGATCCGGAACTGGTCCGGGTGATCCGCCCTACCCTGGAAAAATTATCGATTGATGTGGAAATTTGTCATGAGGCGCGCGCCGGCGCCGACATTCTTATCACCGATAAGTTCGACGCAGTGATCGTGGATTGCGACGATCTCAGCGGCGGACTAGCGGTGCTGCAAGGCCTTCGAAGCACTCCGAGCAACAAGAATTCCGTAGCCTTTGCCATTCTCAATGGAAAGCGTACGACGACCCACGACGCCTTTGGCATGGGCGCCAACTTCGTGCTGCAGAAACCGATCAGCGCGCTCAACGCGTCGCGTTGCTTTCATGCGGCTCTGAACTTCATGGTGAAGGAGCGCCGCCGCTACTTCCGGCAACCGGTGAAAATGCTGGTCAAGGTCGTGCTCGAAGGAAAGACTCTGAATGCCACTAGCACCAACATCAGCGAGGGCGGCATTGCGCTGATGTTACGGGAAGCCCTGCCGAAAGGCGCGTCGCCGCATCTGAAATTCTCATTGCCAAACGCAAATATCCACATGGAAGTTGAGGCGGAAGTGGCTTGGGTCGACGTCAAAGGCCTCGCCGGATTCCGGTTTCACAACGTGCCGAAAAGCTCCCAGGCACAGCTCGAGCAGTGGCTCGATGACCAGATGGAACGCGAGTTTCCCGGAACCAAAGAACGGTTGGCGGCTGCCGAATCGGAAACCTCGCACTAAGCGCTCCGCGTCCACAATTTGTTCGGAGCTCACTCGATCTGAAATTGATCCGGCTCGCTCGCGGCCTTTCAATGCAGCACCCTTCCACATAAGTCCATGCAGCAGTGAGACCTGCCGGGGGTACCTCCCTTTAGACTTGCGCACGGCTGTGGCCGTGGCAATCTGAGAGATCACTTCTCGTCAAGTGATGGGAGAGCCCTTATGTTGACCAACGACTTCCGCATTGCCAAGGTACAGCGAACGCTACGCTGGTTTGAGGAAGATATCCCTCTGCTCAATATGCGCGTGAAGGAGCTCTCGATAGAGCGGCAGGAATCCGCGCGGAAGTTCGCGGAGGCAGTGATTCACCAGACCAGGGCCGAGTTGGAAAGACTTCTGCAGGCGCAACCGTACGATATGCACGATTCCAGCGAGCATCCCTGCGAACCCGCGGACTGAACGGGCTCACTGAAGCGCAGCCAGCACCTTCTCCAGTCCGTCGTCATCTGTCCATTCGCTTGATCCCGATATCCTGGACGGAGATCTCCAATCTGCATCGACGCTGAACCCTTCCCGGAAATCTCTGGGGTTTCAGGATTTCCAGGTTGCAGAATCTTTCATTCTTGACCGCTGCCGCTTCCGGTGAGATATTCGCGATCTTCTGTTTCGACCGTTCTGGACTGGGCCCACCGTGTGTTTACAAAAAAGGGGAATTTCGATGCCGCGTAACAAGTCTTCTATCCAATCGATTACAACGTTGGCGATCTTGACCTTATCCGTAATCGCAACGGGGACGCGCGTCTCTGCCCAGCAGGAAAAGGTGCTTCACAGTTTTTCGAACACCAGCGGCAGAGATGGATTTACGCCGATGAGTGGGCTGGTTTTCGACAAAGCCGGAAACCTCTACGGCACCACCTGCCAGGGAGGCACCTACAACATGGGTACGGTCTACCAGATGGCTCCCAAAGCGGGCGGCGCGTGGGGAGAGCGCGTGATTCACAATTTCGAGTCTAGCGCGGGCGATGGCGGCTGTCCTTCATCCTCCCTCATCATCGACAAAGCCGGCAATCTGTACGGCACTGCGCCCCAGGGTGGCGCTGGTTTTGTCGGTGTGGTGTTCGAGTTGAGCCCGAAGGCCGGTGGCGGCTGGAGCGACCGGATTCTGCACGCCTTCAATGAGAGGGGGACCGACGGCTCGACTCCATACGGCGGCCTGGTCATGGATGCGGCTGGCAATCTGTACGGCACGACGGAATTCGGCTCGAGCAAGCAGGGTTATGGCACCGTGTTTGAGCTGTCTCCCTCTGCAAGTGGAAAGTGGACCGAGAAGATTCTGTACAACTTCGTTGGTAATTCGAATGGGTTTTTCCCGAACGGCGATGAGCCAATAGCGAGCTTGATCCTGGACTCAGCCGGGAATCTCTACGGCACAACGCAAGGTGGCGGAGCCTACGGCTTCGGTACGGTATTTGAATTGTCACCGGCTGCTGACGGAACCTGGACTGAGACTGTGCTCCACAGCTTCAACAATAATTTCATTGATGGGTCGATTCCCCAAGGCGGCGTGGTGTTTGACTCCGCCGGTAATCTGTACGGAGGGACGGAAGGTGGCGGCGCCGACGACGATGGAGTCGTATACGAGTTAAGTCCGGCAGGCGACGGAACGTGGACGGAGACACTCATTCATACTTTTACCGGCGGCAAGGACGGGGGGGTGATGAACTGGGAGGCCCCGATCTTCGATTCCGCCGGCAATCTCTATGGCGTAACGAGCTACGGCGGCACGCATTCTGCCGGGACCGTTTTCAAGCTAACGCCGAATGGCGACGGCTCCTGGGTTGAAACCATCCTTCACAATTTCAACAATACAAGCGGCGATGGGCAAAACCCCGCCAGCAGCCTCATTTTCGACAGTCAGGGCAACCTCTACGGCACGACGATTGACGGTCCAGCGAACGGCGGCGACCAGGGCACTGTGTTCGTCGTTCGACCCTAGCTTGAACTTCGGTCTCAAGTCGTTGTTGGGGTTATAGAGACGATCCGGCGGCGGCTTCCGCGCTGGAATCGGCGGCGATGGCTTTATCCTCGCCCGGGTAAGTGACTTCCTCCCAAAGGGTCTTATCGCGCAAGATGCGCGAGACCAGCGCGGTGTGCATGGCGTGACCGGCGCGGTCGGCGACGACATTTCCCAGAATCTGTTTCCCCAGCAGCGCCAGATCGCCCACCAGATCCAACACCTTGTGGCGCACGAACTCGTCGGGGAAACGGAGCGGGCCGTTCTCGACGCCATCGCGAGTGAGAACGATGCAATTTTCACTCGAAGCGCCGCGAATCAATCCCATATTCCGCATGGCCTGCTCGTCTTGGCGTGATCCGAAGGTACGTGCCGCGGCGATGTGCTTTACATAACTTCCATTGGTGAGTTCGACTTGAAACGTCTCTTTTCCAATGAGCGGGTGCGGGAAGTTGATGGAGTAAGAAACGGAATAGGTGTCCGAGGGATAAACGGCGATGAACTTGTTTCCTTCGCGCAGCTCGAGCTCGCGGCGGATCTTCAAATATTTGCGGGCCCGGCGCTGCTTGCGAATGCCCGCTTTGCGAATCCTCTCCACAAAGGGCTTGGCACTTCCATCCAGAATGGGTAATTCGAGGTTGTCGAGTTCGACGATGGCATTATCGATGCCCATACCGATAAACGCCGAAAGCACGTGCTCGGTAGTGGAGATGAGCACGCCTTTTTTCATCAGGCTGGTCGCGTAGCTGACACGGGCCACATTCCGGCTGATGGCCTCGATCTCGAAGCCGTCGAGGTCGGTGCGGCGAAATACGATCCCGGTACCAGAAGGCGCGGGCAGAATACGCATGGAAACCGGAGCGCCACTGTGGAGTCCGACGCCACTACACTCCACCGCAGAGCGGATTGTCTGCTCGTAGGTCAAGGGGAATAAGAATATGTTCCAGTGAATGCAATAGACTACGCCACGGTCACGAAAACCGTCTGTGGCAAAACAGCCACAGTCCGTGGTGCGGTATTGGAAACAAACAACCTTCCAACACTTCGGTGTTCTGCGCGGTAAACCCTTTCTGCGTAATGAGTTGCTACGGGATCGCAGGGAGTATAACGCGTCAGGAACTCAGAAGAATCGAGCGCACTCCTATTAATCGCTAAGCTTCCTCAGGGAAGAGAGCCCGCTATTCAGCGCTTGCCGGTTTGCTTGCTGGGCTTGTTGGGGTTATAGCCGGAATTGGGATCGAACATGGCCTCGTCGAGACCCTGGTTAATGGTGACCGAATTGAGGAAGCGCTGGCTCGACATATCGCCGTTGAAAAAGCGAGTGAGGTTGTAGGGAGCCATCACGCCGGAGACGGCGCGGTAGTTGTCGTAAACTTCCTCTTCCAGATTCTTCTGTTTGTCGACCGGATCGCGCCAGGAAAAAGACTTCTTCACGGGCAAGTGTGTCTGGTTATCGAAACAAAGAGTCACGCTCTCGTTCTCGGAATTGATCAGCGTGATTTGCACCGCCTCGTGCTGAGCCGCGAGCACCGTGCCCTCAAATAGAAAGATGACTCCCGGATCTTTCACCCAGTTCCTGAGGACCGAGTCGAGGGAATAGTGCCGACGGCGCAGGTAGTCTTCCAGATCTTTCTTCTCGATGGGATGCGCGCCTTTGTAGGTGATCTCATATCCCTTGGTGCCGATATATAGCTCCGCGATGTCTCGCTCTTTGGTGATTTCGACGCGCTCTTTGTCGGGAAACTCGCTGAAAGCCCAAAAGACGCCGCCGCCGCTTTCTCGTCCGTGATGGAAACTGTAGCCGCGTCCTTGCTGCTCGCGGTCGCGAATGGTGAGGTAGGTCTGTCCACCGAGGGCCTGAATGGCTTGCTCGACGATCGCTTTGGCCTTGCGGGTATTCTCCTGATCCGGGGAGAGGGCTGGCGCCGGGTTGGCTGCGGGTGAAGAGGCCTGCGGCGGGGTCTGAGCCACGGCGTTCCGGGGCTCTCCGACCGCCTGGGTCCAGGCCGCATACACCAAAATCAGAATCGGGAAAAACTGTTTCATTCCACTTGAGGGGAGTGATCGTGTGCCAATCAGAATTGTAGCTTGTGGACTTCCTGCCCGCAGCAGTGAAAGCTCCTCTCCTCCCTTGGATGCAGGAAATAGCCGGAATGCAAGCTGAACGAGCGCGTTTTATGCGGTTTTCTGAAAGGTCAGCCGGCGAGAACTGCTCCCCCATTAACATTGAAAACTTCACCGGTGATGAAGCTTGCATGAGCAGTGCACAAGAAGAGGACTGGCGCGGCGATCTCCTCAGGGCGTCCCACGCGGCCGAGGGGGATTGTGCTGCGGATTTCATCTCCGCTCTTGGGGTCGGCAAGAGCTCCGGCACTCATGTCGGTATCGACCCAGCCAGGAGCAACGCAGTTGACATAAATGCCGGCGGAGGCAAGTTCGCTCGAGAGGCTCTTGGTGAAACTGATAATGGCGCCTTTGGTTGCGGAATAATCGCAGTGAAAGGCCTCGCCACGCTGCCCGCTGGTGGAACTGATCAGCACAATATGTCCGGCGGGAGCGCTGCTGCGGGGCTGCGCTTTCATCTGTACTACCGCGTGCTTCACTAACCCGAACACTCCATCGAGATTGATCGATAGTGTGGAGCGCCACTGCTTGTCGGACATCCGCTCGATCGGCACATCCTCCGCTGGCCAGACGCCATGATTGGCGACGAGAATGTCGAGACGCCCAAATTGACGGACCGTTTCCGCCACCAGCGCGCGGCCAGCCTCGGGATTATCCAGATCGGAAGCGATCGGATAGCACATGGTTTCGCCGCATTCTTTGGCCAGCGCTTCCGCCTGCGATCGGGCACTGCGATAGCTGAAGGCTACCTTGGCGCCGGCCGCGGCGAACATGCGCACGGTGGCCGCACCGATGCCGCGCGATCCGCCGGAAATCAGAGCAACCTTACCGGAGAGAGAGAGTGGAATGGACATGGCAGACCAGTTTCCAGTTTTCGGTCTGCCATTGCAAGTGGTGGAATCAGCCGCCCGCGCCGGAAGACATGCGCTCGGACTTGAGGCCGCGCACCAGCAGGCGCACCAGCATGCCGTCGTAGCGAGTTCCGCTCATCTTGGAGAGTTCGTCGAGAGCCTGTTCGGGCGTCCTCGCAGCAGCAAATGACTGCTCGGTCACCATGTTGGCGTACGCGTCGGTAAGCGCGATGATGCGTGCCCACAAGGGAATCTTCTCGCCGCGCAAGCCGTCGGGATAGCCCGTGCCGTCGAAGCGTTGATGATGATGTTCGACCGCCTCGCGCATCATGCTGGAGTGAGGGATGGCGCCAATAATTTCCGCTCCAACGTGCGCATGCATCTTCACCTGAACAAATTCTTCTTCGCCGAGGGGGCCGGGTTTATTCAGGATGCGCTCCGGTACGAAGATCTTTCCGACATCGTGTACGCGGGCGGCGTAAACCAGGTCAGCCGTTTCCTCAGAGGACAGACCCAGGGCGCGCGCAATCACCTCGGTGTAGCGAGCGACAAGATCGCCGTGGCCGGCGGTCTGCAGTTCGCGCGATTCCGCAGCGCGGCTGAGAGATTCGATCGCTTCCTTCAACAGCGCAACATTGCAGCCGTCGTCTCCGCCGCAGAGCTTGTAGAGGGTTGAGGTCAGCTCCTCGATGTGTTCGAGTCCAGTGTGCTCGCGCTGCAGGAAGCCCTCGATGTACGCCGAAATCTGCTGACGCTGCCGGGCAAAGTCCTGGCCCTCGACAAATTCCTGCGCCGTCGACACAGAGTTTCCGCCCGAGCGCTTGGAAACATACATTCCAGCGTCGGCAACGCGGATGATGTCTTCGATGGAGAAGCCGTGCATTGGAAAACTGGCGACTCCAAAGCTACCGGTGATGTGGTGTTCGCTGAGCATGGGATCGGTGGCGAGCCACTGTCGCAGGCGCTCGGCCAAAACTTGAGCCTGTTCGGATCCGGTCTCAGGCATCAGGACGATGAACTCATCGCCGCCGTAGCGGGCAACGACGTTCGATTGCCGGGACTTTTGCTCGAGCAACCGTCCAACGCGCGCCAGTACGAGATCGCCTTCGAAGTGGCCCATGGTGTCGTTGACCTCTTTGAACTTGTCGAGATCGATGAGCACCACGGAGAATGGGCGCCCGGAGCGCGAGGCACGTTTCCACTCCGCCGACAATGCTTCCCAGAAGAAGCGGCGAGTCTTGATTCCGGTCAGGCCGTCGGTAATGGACTGCTGCTGCAGCTTCTGGAAGACGAATGCGTTGTGCAGGGCGGTGGCCAGCAGGTCGGCCAGGGTGTTGAGGATCAGAACGTCTTGCGGGGAGAATGCGTTCTCGCTGCGGCTCTCGATGTTTAGCACACCGAGCAGCGATTCGCCGTAGGTGATGGGAATGCACAGCACGGCGCGGGAATCGGGCAGAATTCCCGTCAGATTTCCAGGCAGCGCATTCTGTACCAGCGCACGTTCGCCGGTGCGAGCGACGCGGCCGAGAATGCCGGTGCCCAGCGGAATACGCTTGCCCATGGCGTGGGCGGTCGCTCCCGCTTCGGCCTTGATTTCGATTTCCTTGGTTCCGTAGTCGAGCAGGCCGATGCCGATGTGATCGAAGCTGAAGTTCTTCTGAATCTCGCTGGCAATCTGGCCCAGCATGTGGACCGGATCGTCGCTCGAGATAGCAGTGCGGGACACATTATTGAGAAAAGCGAGCTGCCGGGAGCGGCGCTGTTCTTCGGCGAACAGACGGGCATTTTCCACCGCAACCGAGACCTGGCCGGCGGCGGTCACCAGCACGTCCAGGTCGCGCTGCTCGAACACGAACTCGCGGTCGGGATGCATTGCGACCATGACTCCGCAAGGCTTGTTACCCAGGAAGACTGGGACCGCGATCAGGCATTTGGCAGGCCGGCTGGGAACATGGCTGATGCCGAGATTCCTGCGCGTGGCTTCAAGATCGGAGCGAATGAGCAAAGGCTCGCCGGTGCGGATCACATACTCGGTAAATGCATTCCGCAGTTCGCGAGTGCGCTTCGGCAAAACGCGACTATCGCGGACCTCAAGTTCGAAGCGGATCTCGATCGGCCTCTTGAAACGCGATGTAGAAGTGACTGGTATCGAAGATCTGTCCCAGTTCGACCTGAATGGTGCGGAGGATCTCGTCCTGGTCGAGGCGCGAACTGATGGCCTTCCCGATCTCGGTCAGCAGCTCGTATTCTTTCGTGCGTCGGTGGGCATCGTGGCTGACGACGTAGTTTTCGAGCGTGAGGCCCAGCTGCAAAGCGAGACCGACCATCAGCCGCGGACCGGAAGAGCCGAACGCGCGGCGCTCCGCGTGGGGAAACAGAATGACGCCGAAATTGTGATCGCGGGTCTGCAGATTGACCGCGGTCAGATTGCGAACGTCCGCGTCGATGAGAATCTTCTTGAAATCTGCGAACGTTCCCATCGGCGCCACCGGGAGCGGTTCGCGTCATTTCTCGCCAGACCCTGCACAGTGAAGATTCCGCTGCGCCGGTACGCGAGCTCGCAGATGTAATCTCCGGCACCCGCTCTTCTCCATTGCTTCGAGGAATTCGGCAGAGAAGCCTTGCTGAACCGAAGGCAGCAGACCACGCCACCGTTCGGTGATGACGATGGCGGCGCGTTCCATGGGCAGAGCGCTCCGCAGGCGCTCCAGAGCGGCCTGCATGTTGGGCACTAAGATCGTCGGCGAAGAGCAGACGCCGCGGGTCTACGCCCAGAGTCGAAAGGCCAGCGTATTTTCCTGGACGGCGTTGCGCTGGTTTTCAAACAGGACCATCACCATGGCGATGCCCAGCAGCATCTGCGGCACGGGGCCGAACAGGCGGCTGGCATTGCCGAACATTTCCATCCAGGGATTCTGCAACTGCCCAACGCCCATGAGCACGGCCCACAACGCCAGGGAAATGGCGAGCACCTGGAAGGCAAGCGATCCGCGCTTGTGGCCGTTGAGGTAGAAAACCGCCGAGCAGTACAGCAGGATGGCAGCCAGGCCCAGGCCCAAACGAATTGCCGGTTGCACGTCGGGACGAAACACGCCGTTCACAATGTGTCCGCGCAACGTGAGAAGTGCGAGGATGACGCCGACGGTTCCAATCGCAGCGTCGTACCAGCGGAAACGATAGGAGCCGCGCATGAGCCGCGTCGAAACGAAGATGCACAGCGCCATCGCGACGAGAAAGAGTTCGCTTATGAAAAATGCGACCGAGGACGAGGGAAATGTATCGAGAACGTAATGGAGGGAGTAAGCCGCCCATGCCAGTTGCCACGCGCGAAAGTAGGGCTGCCGGCTCTGCTCGTGAAGATAAGTAAAGACGAGGAAGAGCAGAACCGAGACGAATCCCGGGAATCAAGACCGTCGTGATGACAACACTGTTCATAGGGCCGTTAGAGACACCTCTAGCCAAACGTTCCGGCTCAGTTTCGGGGGGAAACAGTGCACCAATGTTTTCATACCGCGTCCCCGAACACAATAGGATTTAAGTACACTGTCCGCCTTCGATATCTTTTCGAATCAAAGGGTTGCACGCAAAATCGATTATGGCGTTCCCGCTTGACGACGTTTTTCGCTGCCCGTACCATCGAAAGTCAGACAATCGATGCAAGACGGTCGCGGCTAGTGCGACAAATTCTCTTCCCGCAACCGCCGTTGCCTCACGTATAGCTGACCTGAATTTATGTCCGAATCTTTGGAAGTTCCTTCGCTCAATCAGCCGCGAGTTCGTTTTGCGCCCTCGCCGACCGGGTTTCTTCACGTAGGAAGTGCGCGCACTTTCATTTTCAACTGGCTGTACGCCCGCCGGAACGGCGGAACGATGATTTTGCGCCTCGACGATACCGATGTGGAACGCAATACCGATGCATCGGTCAACTCCATTTTTGAAGGGTTGAAGTGGTTGGGCTTGAGTTGGGACGAGGAATACAAACAGTCCGAGCGCGGAGATTTGCACCGCCAGATGGCGGAGACCATCTTTCAGAAAGGGCTTGCCTACCGCGATTTCACGCCCGCTCACACCGGAGACAGCGAGAGATCGGGCGCCCAGGGGACGTGGCTGTTCAATCCGGGGATGCGCGAACTTTCCCGCGAGGAAAGCGATCGGCGCGCCGCCGCTGGAGAGCCGTTTGCTTTGCGCTTTCGCGTGCCCCGCGAGGGCGGGCAAATGGTGCGCTTCACCGACGCTGTTTATGGCGAGCAGGTGAAGGCCGCGGCCGACATCGAGGACTTTGCGCTGTTGCGCTCCGACGGCATGCCGACCTATCACCTGGCGTCGTGCGCCGACGATGCCGATCTGCGCATCAGCCACATCATTCGCGGCCAGGATCATCTTTCGAATACGTACAAGCATGTGCTGATCTTCGAGGCCGCCGGATTCACGCCGCCGCAGTTCGCGCATCTTCCGCTGCTGGTGGCGCCGGATGGTACCAAGCTTTCAAAGCGCCGCCACGGCCCGGTCGTGAGCGTGACGACGTATCGCGACGCGGGATTTCTACCCGAGGCCTTCATCAACTTTCTCTGCCTGCTGGGCTGGTCGCCGAAAAACGATCGCGAGCAAATGAGCCGGCAGGAACTGGTCGAGGCGTTCTCGCTGGAAGGCATCAATCGCGCGAATGCCGTCGTGAATTTCAAAGAGCCGGCTACCACACCGGAGGAAACGTTCGATCCCAAGGCGGTGTGGCTCAACGCCGAGCACATTCGTGGATTGGCGATCGAAGACCTGAGCGCAGCGACTGCTGCCGATCGTGCGCGAGGCAGGATTCAACATCACACCGGAGAAGATGCTTCGCATCACGCCGCTGATCCGCGAACGCATCAAATTGCTGCGCGACGTGCTGACTGCCGCGGACTTCTTCTTCGTGGATCAATTGCCGCCCTACGATCCAGCCGAACTCATCCCGCAAAAGGGAGACGCGGCGATGGCGCGAAAGGTCTTGCAACGTGCGAAGGAAGTGCTGGCCAACGTCGAATTCAAGCACGATCCGCTGGATCAGAGTCTGCGCGCGGCCGCGCAGGAGCTCGGCATTAAGGCCGGACAGATGTTCCAGCCGATCCGCGTAGCCGTGTGCGGCCGCAAGAATGCTCCGCCGCTGTTTGAGACGCTGGAAGTGTTAGGGAAAGAAACCACGCTGGCACGGATCGAACAGGCGGTTGCGCGGATCGCCTGAAAGACGTTCGGAATCAATCTTCGAAATTGTTGCATCCGCCGCCGAGTTTCCCGATCTATAGGATTTTGCATTGCCCACTTGTGCAGCAGGTCTGTCGCACAAACTTAATCCGCCATTCGCAAGCGATAGAAAGAAGGTCTCCTATGAAAGCCGTGCAAATCAGCAAGCCAGGCGGAAATTTCGAAGTGGTCGAGCGCCCGATCCCCCAGCCGGGTCGCGGGCAGGTGCGCATCAAAGTCGAAGCCTGTGGCATCTGCCACAGCGACGCGCTGGTGAAAGAAGGGCATTGGCCCGGAATTCAGTATCCGCGGGTGCCGGGCCACGAAATCGCGGGTCGCGATCGATTCCGTCGGCGCGGATGTAACTCTGTGGAAGCCCGGTCAGCGCGTTGGCGTCGGATGGCACGGCGGACACTGCTTCCAGTGCGACCCATGCCGTCGCGGCGACTTTATCAACTGCAAGTTCGAAAAGATCACCGCCATCCATTTCGATGGTGGCTATGCCGAATACATGGTTGCGCCGGCCGAAGCGGTCGCCTTGATGCCCGATGACCTGCCTGCCGACGAAGCGGCTCCCCTGATGTGCGCGGGCATCACGGTATTCAACGCATTGCGCAACTCGGGAGCGCGCGCTGGCGACCTGGTCGCGGTGCAGGGCATTGGCGGCCTCGGACATCTGGGCATTCAGTACGCCCGCCAGATGGGTTTTCGCACGGTCGCGATCGGGCGTGGTGGCGATAAGCAAGTTCTGGCCAAGAAACTCGGCGCTCATGAATACATCGACACTGGCGCGGGCGATCCCTCGGAAGCGCTACAGAAATTGGGCGGCGCCCATGTGGTTCTGGCGACTGCTCCCGATTCAAAATCCATGTCGGCGCTGGTGAACGGGTTAGGACCGAATGGAACGCTGATGGTTATCGGCGCCGGGATGGAATCTCTGAATGTAACCCCTCTTCAACTCATCATGGGGAGCAAAACAGTGCGCGGATGGGCCTCTGGCACCGCGCGCGATTCGCAGGACACGTTGGAGTTCAGTTCGTTGAGCGGAGTGCGTCCGATGATTGAGCGCTATCCGCTGGAGAAGGCAGCCGAAGCGTACCAGCAAATGATCAGCGGGAAGGCGCGGTTCCGAGTGGTGCTGACGATGGGCTAGCCGGGGCGAAAAACGCTCCACCACGAAGGACACGAAGTATCACGAAGGGGCTTCGCATGCGAATGACTTCCTTCGCGCACCTTCGTGTCCTTTGTAGTGAAGGCTCTCGAATCGAGCTATAGCCGGGATCAAAAGGTTGACGCGAAGTACTTTGTAATATAAAGTACATTCATGATCCCATCCAACGAGCCTTTCCTTCATGCCATCCCAAAGCGCTGGATTCCCCGTGAGATGACTACCGCCCCGGTGCTCGATCCCTCTGAGCCTCGCGGATTCCTTGAGCGGCGCTACGCGCTGCTGATCAATCCCTTCTATCCCAAGGACGCCAACGCCAGCTTCGGCAAGCACGTGCTTACTCCTACTCTCGCTCTATCGAGCTTCGCCGCGACCACGCCGGAACGGTGGCGCGTCGAATACTGGGACGAGAACCTTCTCGATGGACGGCCGCCATTCCAGCCTCTTCCCCACGTGGTCGGCATTACGGTCCATCTGACCTTCGCCCGCCGCGCTTTCGAACTTGCGGACTGGTATCGCGCTCGCGGATCGAAGGTGATCTTCGGCGGGCTGCATGTGCTGTCGTGCCCCGACGAGTGCGCTCCTCACGCGGATGCTCTGGCGCTCGGCGACGGCGTACAACTCTGGCCCCGGATCCTGCACGATATCGAGGCAAACAAACTGCAACCGCGTTACGTCGCGACCTACGAGAATGACTACTGCGACGATCCGCCGCCTCGCCGATCAATTCTTCCCCGTCGCAGCTTCCTGACCACGACCAGCCTCATCGCCACCCGCGGCTGTCACAACCGTTGCGGCTTTTGCTATCTCGCGACCGACGGATTGCGGATGCCCTATCGAATGCGACATCCGCAGCAGGTGGTCGACGAGTTCAAAGCTGATAACCAACCTTACGCCGTATTCATCGACAACAATCTGGGATCGCGCCGCGACTATTTGCACTCTC
Source organism: uncultured Acidobacteriaceae bacterium (assembly GCA_963788555.1). Taxonomy (GTDB): domain Bacteria; phylum Acidobacteriota; class Terriglobia; order Terriglobales; family Acidobacteriaceae; genus Sulfotelmatobacter. Next base: position 728,745 of record CAWBHM010000016.1, read on the forward strand.
TATGCGCTGCATTGCGTCCCCTCAACAAGATCTGGAGCGCCGCGGTCACCATTGATGTCACCGATGATCCCAGCCTGATCCGCAACATGGCGCTGGCGGGGTGCACGGGCGTGTTCATCGGCTTCGAGTCGCTCTCCGACGACAATCTCGCCGACGCCCACAAGAAGACACCGAAGACCTCCGACTACGCGAGGCGCGTGCGCATGCTGCATGACTATGGCATCCAGGTGAACGGATCATTCGTGCTCGGCTTCGATCACGACCGCAAAGATTCGTTCGCTCGCACCGCCGAATGGATTGAAGAAAACCGCCTGGAGTGTGCGACGTTTCATATCCTCACGCCCTACCCGGCCACGCCTCTCTTTCATCAGATGGAACAGGAAGGCCGCATCCTGCATCGCGACTGGACACTTTACGACACAGGCCACGCTGTCTTTCAGCCAAAACACATGAGTCCGGAAGAGCTCGAACAGGGATATGCCTGGATCTATCATCGTCTGTTCTCGCATGCGTCGATCTGGCGCCGCCGGCCGAGATCCGAGACATGGAAAGATTGGCAGGCGATCCCCCTCTACCTGGCGATGTCGTATCTCTACAAGCGCTCCAACCGCTTTTGGCACCTGCTGATTAAGCACAACTTGGTAAATCCCGTGTGGAAGCCGCTGGTTGAAATGACCAGGTGGCGCCACGTCCACTACCGGCGTCGTCTGGCACAGCGCGAGATCGCGGTAGGCGCTCCAGGGCAGGTCGTTTCAGCGGGCGTTTGAATCGAAACCGCGGAGCGTTGCAATCGTCTTTGAAGATGACCGATGAAACAAACCGTAAAGACAACAGCGGACGCCATGTGGGCGTCCGCTGTCAGTTGATCCGGCTGGCACCGGGCGGCTACTTGCCGTGGTGTGAGGGGAATTGAACCGCCGGAAGAACTGGCGTTCCTTCCGAAACAACGGCGGTCAGGGACGAAGGATTCATCCCCAACGATTGCAGGATGGTAGGCGCTACTTGCGCGGTGCCGACTGCGGCGCGAACCGTCTGGGGTTGGAACGACGGATTCGACAGCAACAGCACCACGTTTGTATCGTCATGGGCGAACCCGCCGTGCTCCGCCAGCTTCTTAGTGCTTCCGGAGTAGGTGACACCGACATTCGGAGTCACGATGATGTCGGGCGTACGCGGATCCTTGGTCGGATCGTTGTAGTTGAGGATGAGCGAGTTGTCGTAATAGATCTGGCCGAGGGCAATTCCCGTGACGGCTGCATTCGTCTCAAGGATGCCGACCGACGCGAGAGTATCCGACGAGTTCTTCAGCCACAACAGTGAGACGTCATCTTCCGTCGGTCCAATGCCGTTGGGATTGCTGGTGGATTCAGAGTACGGAATGTAGCCCGCGTTCGAAAGCAGCGTCGCGGGAGAAGTTCCGTTGATGAGCTGAGAAACGTAGCGGTTGGGATCGATCGGCGACTGCCCGTGCTTGGCAGTGAGCACGATCAGAGTCGAATCGTAGAGGCCCTGTTTCTTCAGTTCGCTCACAAATTCGGCAATCGCGGCGTCGACAAACTGGAATTCGCTGAACAGCGCCGTGCCGGGCGTGCCTGTGGCATCGAGATATCCGCCGGTTGTATTGTTACTCGACTCGATGAGCTTTTGACCCACGCTGAGGGCCTGGAAGTTCATCCCGAAGATTGTCGGAACCTGCGTCTGCTTGGTGCCAAGGTGGTTCTTTCCATCGATCTCGTTAAGGATCGCGTTGACCTTCAACGTGTCGTAGCACTGAATGTTCTCGAAGCTGTTGGTCCACGCCGTCAGGTCTGAGTTCGGATCGCGGATCGGGTCGCAGGCTGGGCCCGTCGGCGTCACTATGTTCGGCAGTGCGACCACGGTAGAGTTGATTTCCGGCGAGTAGAAGTCGTCGAGCGCCGAAGGACCAATCCCGGAAGCCACGGAGGCGTAAGCGGGGTGCTTGTCGGACCAGGCCGCGTATCCGCCGTTCTGGTGGACTACGCTGAAAATGCTGTTGGCCCGAACGAATTGCCACGGATACACGGGGTTGCAGCCGTTCCGTGGGTCGCGGGGCAGTCGCAGCGGGTCGATCGAGTTGAGGCCGCCGTCGGTCAGGGTTGCACCCTGCGCGCCGCCGTTCAGTTTAGTTTTGTCGTAGTCGATGCCCTCTTCATACTCGGTGGTCGTGCCGGTCGGCCCGCTGTTCGCCTTGCACGGGCCCGCTTGGACTCCGTTGCCCGTGGTTTTGGCGGGCGGGGCTAAATCTCTGGAATAGGCCACGTCATAGTAGACGCCGGTTAGAGCCGGGCTCCCGCCAGTCACGATTGCGGTCAAGCCAGGGAAGGAATCTGAGGGTTTTGAGGTGCTGGCGGCGACATAGTTCACGCCGGTTGTAGCGAGGGCGGCCATCGCCGGGCAATACGGTTGCCCATTATTCACAGTGCTGATTCCATTGGCGCAGTTCATGAAATCTACAGCGTGCATACCGTCAACACTGATCAGCAGAACGCGCTGGATCTGGGTTTGGTTGTGGTGATTATCTTGGGCGATTGCGGTGCCCATCGAACACACAGCTGCGAGGGAGAGCAGTGCAAGTGTCTTTTTCATGTGTGACCTCGACCGCAATCGTAAGAAAAGGCAGGCTACGGGAAGGTTACAGAGAGTTGAATAGTTCGTGAAAACTCCGCGCTTGGGTGTGGAAAAAGTGCGGGCTCCCTGCCGCCGAGAGGCAATTTCGGATGGCGCGAAGCATCGCGAGAACAAATCTCTTCCCGGCCCAGCGCGCGTTCAGCGCGTCGACCGATTGCTCCCCAACCGTCCTAACGGTCCTAAAGAAAAAAGCTTGACAACGTACACTGTGTACCATACAGTGTGTGTCACATACTATATGGCGAACGGTACCCAGAGCGGCCCTGAGATCCTCGAAAACCTGAAATTGGAACTACGCCGCGGATGCCTGATTGTTGCCGTCCTGGCCCAGTTACGGACTGAGCAGTACGGGTACACGTTGCGCAAGGCTTTGGCCGACGACGGCCTGGCGATCGATGAAGGCACGCTCTATCCGCTTCTCCGTCGCCTGGAGACTCAAGGCTTGCTGGTCAGCCAGTGGCGCGAAGAGGACAAACGCAACAAGCGCTTCTACCGACTTTCACCGGTGGGCGATCAGATTCTGAATCAGTTGCTGAATGAGTGGCAGAGCATCAACACATCTCTCAACCGCATGTTGCAAGAGGTCTAAGTCATGGAAATACTCGATGGGTATTTGAGCGCCGTTAAGCGATGCCTTCCGCGCAAGCAAAGGACCGACATCGTCGCTGAACTGCGGGAAGACCTGCTTTCTCAGCTGGAGGCGCACGCAGAACAACTCGGCCGACCGCTCACCGACGCGGAGCAGTATGCCGTCCTCATACAGCACGGTGACCCGATGGTAGTCGCACGACGTTACTGGCCGAGCCGCCGCAGCCTGTCGGTGGGATGGGAATTGATCGGACCGGAATTGTTTCCCGCCTACCTGTTTGTGCTGGGCCTCAATCTAGCCATCACGCTGGGGGTCATACCGATTTCTCTTGTGATCTATCACGCACCGATCACGGTGCAGCCGTTCATTCTCCCGGTCGCCGCTCAGATTGTTTGCGTGACTGCCGTGTTCATCCTTCTGAACCTGGTGCGACTGAAGTTCCCGCAGCAGTGGATCTATCCTCCCGCCGAGCTGGCCTCGGTGATTCCGCTTCAGCGGTGGTATTCGGTCTCAGGCCTGATCGCATGCAGTGTGCTTACGCTCTGGTGGCTGGCGATTCCCTATTTCCAGTTCCTGGTTTTGGGGCCGTCGGCTGGCGAGCTAAAGCTAGCTCCGGTGTGGCACCGCTACTACGTCCCAGTGCTGCTCCTGTTCCTGGCAGGGATAGGACAAAGGACCGTGGCCATAGTGCGTCCGGACTGGACCTGGCTGCTTCCTACGTCGCGGTTCCTGATCTCTGGCGTGGGCGCGGTCGTGATGTTTTTCTTTCGAACCCATCCGATGGTCGTCGTGAATGCCTCTGCGAAAGACCTGGCGCATGCCGAACAACTGGCGCGGAGTACGAACGCCTGGATGGGATGGGGCCTCTTCGGACCGTGGCTGTGGATCTATCTTGCCATCGGCGCGCTCTTCTATGCCTGGTACAGCTTGCCGCATCTGCGTCGCTTTCTGCAGGGACGCCGCAACCACATCCGCCAGTTGCACGAGTTAAACGGAGTTTTGTAAGGAGTCATGTCATGGACCTTCTAGATCGATATCTCCAGGCCGTCCGCTTCTGGCTTCCGAAGGCGCAGCAGGAAGACCTGCTCGCCGAGTTAGGAGAGGATCTGCGCTCTCAGATCGAGGACAAGGAAACGGAACTCGGCCGCCCGCTCGACAAAGGCGAGATGTCCGCGATCCTGAAAAGGTGCGGCAGTCCGATGATGGTCGCTGGACGATTGGGTCCGCAGCAGCACCTGATTGGGCCCGCTTTGTTTCCCATCTACGCGTTTGTTCTAAAGATGGTGCTGCTGTGGATTCTGGTTCCGGTATTCATCTTCATCGTCGGCCCCGTGAACCTCGCCAACTCCGGCGGCAATTGGGGACAGGCCGTCTCGACCACGACAGGGAATCTCTGGTCCGGGCTCTTCGTTGCGGCGGGAGTCGTGACGTTGGTCTTTGCCATTCTCGAGCGCACGAGCGCGCACCTGGGCGCCGAGTGCAAGTGGGATCCGCTGAAGCTACCCCCAGTGCGGAAGGAAGAGCGCAAACCGTCTCTCTTGAAAGCAGTCTGCGAATTGGGATTCAACGTCTTCGGTCTCGTCTGGCTGTTGCTCCTACCGCAGCATCCGTGGATGGTTTTCGGGCCGGCGGCAGCGTTCCTGAAAGCTGGGCCGATTTTGCATGCGTTCTACCTCCCGTTTGTTTTGATCAGCGCGGTTGCCCTGTCGAGGTCTGGGATCACGCTGGCGAGGCCGCAGTGGGACTGGTTTCCATCTCTGAGCCAGCTACTTCAAACCGTACTCACGCTGATCCTGCTGAACTTCATGATCGAAGCCATTGGCAAATCGCCCAGCGCTTTCCCCTTCTTGGTCGTGCAGGATGCGGTGCGGGATTCTCATAAGTACATCCAAATCGCCGCCATCGTGAATGTATCCATTCTGGTGAGTGTTGCAGGCACGTGGCTGGGATTGTGCATTGCCTCGATTGTGCAGACTTGGCAATTTATGCGGTACCTCCGCCGACGGAATTCCGGCGCACAACAGCCCGCGCAGCCGCGCGCGGCCTAGAGTTCCACTCGATCAATTGGTTTGTCCAGCGTGACCCGATGGTTCACGCGGAAGGAGTCGTGCGTCTTGAAGAAACTTTGGCAAGAAGGAGAACGGAGATGAAGACCGACTATTTAGCCGAACTGTCAGGCGTGATCAAGCGCTTTGATAAGGTTGTAGCCCTCGATGGACTTGACTTGCAGGTGCGGCCCGCGGAACTGCTCGCGGTTCTGGGGCCGAATGGCGCGGGGAAGTCGACCGCGATTTCGCTGATGCTCGGATTGCAGCGGCCAGACGTTGGCTTCGCACGACTCTTCGGGCAGTCTCCACTCGACATCGCAAGCCGTCGCCAGATCGGCGTGATGATGCAGGAGGTGACGCTCGCGCCGGAGTTGCGAGCACGCGAACAGATCGACCTCGTCGCCAGCTACTATCCTGATCCGCTGCCGGCAGACGATGCGATGAGGTTGACTCGCACTTCGTCGCTGGCAGGACGTCCCTACGGAAAGCTGTCGAACGGACAGAAGCGCCAGGTGCAGTTCGCCATGGCGGTGGTGGGACGTCCAAAGTTGCTTTTCCTCGACGAACCCACGGTCGGCCTCGATCTTCCCGCGCGCGAAATGATGTGGGCCATGCTGCGCGGACTGGTTCGCGAGGGCGCGTCGATCGTCCTCACTACCCACTACCTGGAAGAGGCCGAGGCGCTGGCCGATCGCGTGGTGGTCCTGGCCAAAGGCCGCGCGATTGCCGCAGGCACCGTGAATGAGCTGCGCGCTCTGGTGGGACGCAAGCGCATCTCGTGCGCGACGACTCTTGCTCCCGAACTGGTCGCGGCCTGGCCTGGCGTGCAAACCGTGAGCCGCGATCGCGGGCGCCTGCAGATCACCGCTAGCGATGCGGAAATCGTAGTCAAGCGGCTGGTCGCAGCGGATGCAGAACTTCCACGAGTTGGAAGTTCGCAGCGCCGGGCTCGCCGAAGCTTTCACCGAACTCACGCAGGAAATCACTCAGGAGGTCGCATCATGAGCGCAACCACATTCGCCATCGAAAATAACCTGCCCCGCAGCAGCGAGATGACCAACGCCAGGCTATGGCATGCTTATTTGACCGAAACAAGATACGAATGTCTGCGGGCCTTGCGTGCCCCAGCGTTCGCCATACCGTTCCTACTTCTGCCGATCACGCTCTACGTGCTGTTCGGCGTGCTCCTGGCCGGCAGCATGAGCCACGGGGATGCAAACGTCGCCAAGATCATGTTCGTCAACTGGTCCGTGTTCGGAATCATGGGGCCGGGAATGTTCGGCTTCGGCATGTTCGTTGCGATGGAGCGCGAGCAAGGTCTGCTGACGCTCAAGCGCGCTCTGCCCGCACCTCCGGCGGCCTACCTGCTTTCGAAGATGATCATGGCAACGCTGTTTGCGGCCATTGTGATGGGTACGCTCGTCGCGGCGGCCGCGCTGATCGGCCATCCCGGACTGAGCATTGGCCAATACCTGGGAGTCGCGTTGCTAAACATCTTGGGATCGCTGCCGTTCTGCGCCATTGGGCTCTTCATCGGCACGCGGGCTTCCGCCAAGAGCGCGCCTGCGTTTGCGAACCTGGCCTACCTGCCATTCATGCATCTGGGTGGACTGTTCTATCCGTTGCCACGTTCGGTGCAGCCGCTCGAATTTGTCTCGCCCGCGTTCTACCTCGACAAACTTGCGCTGCGTCTCGTTGGCGCGCCCAGCCTCGATCAACTGGCGGGAACGATGGGCGCTTCAAGTCACGGAACGCCGGTTGTGCAGATCGCAGTCCTCGCCGGCGTGACCCTGACTTTCGCGGCGCTTGCAATTCGCAGGCTGGCGAGAGTGGGATGAGGCGGCGCCTCATCCTACGAAGCCTCCTGTCTTTTCTTTTGCGGTAAGATCAAATGATGAAACCGTCTGATACCGAGGCTGCGACAGGCGCCAATGCTGCCCCGGAGTCTCGCCCGTCTAACTTCATACGCGACATCATTCTCGATGACCTGAAGACCAATAAATACAACGGGCGGGTGCAGACCCGCTTTCCTCCTGAGCCTAACGGATATCTCCACATCGGCCACGCCAAGGCGATCTGCCTCGACTTCGGACTGGCCGACGAGTTTGGCGGACACACAAATCTGCGCTTCGACGACACGAATCCCGAGAAGGAAGAAACCGAATACGTCGAATCAATCAAGGCTGACGTGCAGTGGCTCGGCTTCCACTGGGATGGCCTTTTTTACGCCTCGGATTATTTCGACCAGCTTTACGAGTGGGCCTTGAAGCTGATCGTGACGGCAAGGCTTACGTCGACGATCTTTCGGCGGAAGAAATTCGCAAGCACCGCGGCACCCTGACCGAGCCCGGAAAGGACAGTCCGTACCGCAATCGCTCGGTGGAAGAGAATCTGATCTGTTTCGAGCGCATGAAGGCCGGAGAATTTCCCGACGGATCGCGCGTGCTGCGCGCCAAGATCGACATGGCCTCGCCGAATCTGAATATGCGCGATCCGGTGATGTACCGCATCCTGCACGCCGAGCATCACCGCACCGGAAACAAGTGGTGCATCTATCCGATGTACGACTACGCGCACGGCCAGTCGGATTCGCTCGAAAAAGTCACGCACTCCATGTGCTACGCTGGAGTTCGAAGATCACCGCCGCTCTACAACTGGTTCATCCAGCAACTGGGAATCTTCCCGTCGCAGCAAATCGAGTTCGACCGCCTCAACCTGACCTACACGCTGCTGAGCAAGCGCAAGCTGCTGCAACTGGTGCAGGAAGGCACGGTGCGCGGCTGGGACGATCCGCGCATGCCCACGCTGAGCGGCATCCGGCGCCGCGGCTATACGCCCGAGGCGATCCGGAATTTCACGGCGTCGATCGGAGTCTCGAAAACGACTGGCATCCATCGAGCTGGCCATGCTCGAGCATTTCGTGCGCGAAGATTTGAACAAGCGCGCGCTCCGCGTGATGGCCGTGCTGCGTCCGCTGAAAGTCGTGATCGACAACTATCCCGAGAATCAAGTCGAGGAGATGGATGCGGTCAACAATCCTGAAGACGCGTCCGCTGGAAGCCGCAAGGTGCCCGTTCTCGCGTGTGCTCTACATCGAGCAGGATGACTTCCGCGAAGTTCCTCCGCCGAAATATTTCCGTCTGACGCCGGGGCGCGAGGTGCGCCTGCGCTACGGCTACCTCGTGACTTGCACGAGCGTCGTGAAGAACGATAAGGGCGAGGTCGTCGAAGTGCACTGCACGTACGATCCGGCCACGCGCGGCGGCAACACGCCCGACGGCCGCAAGGTGAAGGCGACCATCCACTGGGTCTCGGCCGCGCACGCCGTCGATGCCGAGGTGCGCATCTACGAAAATCTGTTCATGAAGGAAAATCCAAGCGACGTCGAAGAAGGCCAGGACGTTCTCGACAATCTCAATCCTAAGTCTTTGGAGATCATTGCTGACGCGAAGATCGAACCCTCGCTGGCCAGTGCCGCGGCCGGAACTCGATATCAGTTCGAGCGCCTGGGATACTTTTCCGTCGACCCTGATTCGAAGCCCGGTAAACCGGTGTTCAATCGCACCGTGGCGTTGAAAGACGCATGGGCGAGGGTGGAGAAGAAGCAAGGCGGAAAAGGCTAGGCACTGCTCAGACGTCTGACTCTGAAACAATCCAGATTTGTCATCCTGAGGCGCGAGTTTTTCGCGCCGAAGGATCTATGCACTCCTTGCGGACTACATAAACCCTTTGCTTCTTTCAGGGTGCCAGAGGGGCCCGGCTGGACAGGTCGCTTCTCGGATTAAAAAATGTGCGCCGATAAGCGAAACCCGTACGCCAGTCACATCGGTGCGTAATCCCGTCACAACCAGCAATCGAAATCTGCTCTGGGTAGTACAATCGCAGCGCCACATCGACCCGGGAAACGTGTCCTGGATGAAGCACGACACCTCCCCCTTGATATCTACATGCAAGCCATTCTCGCCGCTTTTCTTGCGTTCTCTCGCACGCCGGTGTCGATGGGCGCCGCCGGCACCTTGCTTTTCCTGATTGCGCTGTGGGCCGCGAAGTCCGATCTCGCGCAGGCCCGCGGCCTCGACAAAGTCGTCGTCTTGAGCAATTTGTGTTTCGCCGCCCCGTTGGCCGTCTTCGGCGCCCTGCATCTGGCGGACGTACACGCCGTCCTGCCCATCGTGCCGTCGTATATGCCGTGGCGATTGTTCTGGGCGTATTTCTTCGGCTTTGCGCTGCTCGCCGCCTCCTTGAGCATTGCCACAAGAATTCAGGTGCGCTGGTCCGGCCTGCTGTTCGGGATCGCGATGTTTTCTTTTGTGACAATGTTGACGATTCCGGGAGTAATCGCCCACCCCAAGGACAGGTTTGGATGGACGTTTATCTTCCGCGAGAGCTCCTTCGGGGGCGGAGGCTGGATTCTTGCGGGAAACGCCTGGCGCGAACAACACCGCGGGCAAGGCGGAAGCAGGCTCATCACTGTGGGTCGCGTGCTGATCGGGCTCGCTGCGATATTTTTTGGCGTTCAGCACTTTCTGCACCCGGCAAACGTCCCCGGAGTGCCGCTCGAAAAACTGACGCCTGTGTGGATTCCGGCCCGCCTGCTCATTGATTATCTGACAGGCGCAATTCTTCTGGTTGCCGGTGTTGCCATTCTGTTGGCCCGGAAAACGCGCATGGCCGCAACGTACCTCGGTACCTGGATTGTGCTACTGGTCCTATTCATCTATGGGCCGCTTCTGATCGCGGCGCTGGCGAACCCAAGCGCTGACAAAGTGGAAGCGATCAACTACTTCTTCGACACACTGCTCTTTGCCGGAGCGATTCTTGCGCTCGCCAGCGCGACCCCGCGCAGCGAAAACTGAATTTGTTGGAGCGCCCGCCCGACTATGATTTCGTTATGAAAGGCTAGGACTCATCGTCCCACTGGGCAGCCGCGAATCCACTTCCCGCTTTAGGACGCTTTGGGTTATTCGCGGTGACACTCGATTCCTCCCCTCCAGACTGGCCGCGACCAGGCGCTTCTTCATAGCGGGCAAAGTTCATCGAGTATTCCGCCCGGCCTTGCGTGATCGAACGCATGTGCTGCGCGTAACCCATCATTGTGGCCATAGGCACCGTCGCACGAATCACCTGCAATCCGGCACGGTGCTCCATGCCTTCAATCCGTCCGCGACGCAAGACCAGGTTACCCATGATCGCGCCCACGAACTCCTCAGGCGTGACTACCTCGACTGACATGACCGGCTCCAAAATAACCGGGTCGGCCTTGCGGGCAGCCTCTTTGAGCGCGATGGAACCGGCAATCCTGAACGCCATCTCGTTCGAATCGCCGATATGGTAGCTGCCGTCGTAGAGAACGGCTCGTAGGTCCACCATTTCGTGACCAGCTAAAACTCCACCCTTCATGGCTTCTTGAATGCCGAGATTGACGGGCTCAACGAATTGCGCTGGAACTGCTCCGTCTTTGATTTCGTTAGCGAATTCATAGCCAGTTCCTCGCTCCCGAGGCTCGAGCCTGATCTTCACATGGCCGTACATGAAATGGCTGGAAAATGCGCGAGCATACTGGCCCTCCGCTTCAGATTTCTTGCGAATGGTCTCGAGGTAAATCACTCTCAACTGACCTACGTCGAGTGGGATCTGGTACTCACGCACGATACGGTCACAGATGATTTCCAGATGCAATTCACCCATCCCGCTGAGGATGAGCTCCCCATCGTTGGATCCGGCCTCAACTCTTATGCCGGGATCTTCACGCATCACATCGGTCAGAGCGCGTTGCAGTTTCTCGCCGTCGTCGATCGCCCTCGGACGGATCGCAACAGAAATGACACGACGCGGCCGGCTGGTCGATTCACTCACTTTGTTTTCGCCGCCTCCTCCACGCCCATCAACATCTTGTCCAGATCGCCGCGTGAAAAATAGCGCCCGTTCACGACCACTCCCGCAATCTTCTGCGTATTGCGAATGTCCTCGAGCGGGTTCGCGTCGAGCAGCACCAGGTCGGCCAACTTCCCTTTCTCGATCGTTCCCAGCCGGTCATCCATGCCGAGGAACTTCGCCGGATTCAGCGTCGCGGTCTGCAGCGCTTCCAGCGGGGTAAAGCCAGCGGCCACGAAGCGTTGCAGTTCCTCATGCAGGCTGAAACCAGGAAAAATGTAAACTCCGGGCGGCGTGTCTGTTCCTGCCAGGAACTGCACTCCGGCACGGTGCATCGCGTTCACGACTTCCAGTTCTTTCTCCACGAAGCGCTTTCGTGTGGCGAAGTCGTCCGTGTTGAAATCGCGCTCGATTTCCAAGGTGAATCGTTTCCACGTCACATCTTTCCAGTACGCTGGCGCGTACTTGGCGCGGCTATCCTGGGCGAAATCGGTCTGATCGATTAGGTTGCCGCCGTGCTCCCACACCAGTGTCGGGCATTGCCAGGTGTGATTCTTTGCCAGCAGCGAGAAGAGCGCTGCTGCCCGTGCGGGATCATAAGTAGCAAGAAACTTCGTCTCGTTCTTTGCACCCTTCAGGAATTCGTCTTCCAGCGGCGAACTTCCCTCGAAGATTCCGATCAGATGTTCAAAACTTTTCTGCCCGGCATTCGAAGCCTCGGAGGCGCGAACGGAATCCGGCACGTGACCGACGAACGTAATTCCCTGCTTGTGTGCTTCTTCTGCGATGGCAAAGACCGCCTCGCGCGGAATCAGCGACTGCAGCTTGATAAAGTCGGCCCCGCGCCGTTTCAGATCGTCGACCGCCCGCCTGCCATCTTCCGGAGTTGTAATCGCAATCGAGCTGGGAAAGCGCGGCTTCGGCCCGTCGAGCATCGGCCCGGAGATCACCATGCGGGGCCCGATCAGCTTCCCGGCAGCGATTTCCTTGCGCCACTGCTGCAGCACCTCCAGTTCCCCGCCCATATCGCGCACGCCGGTGATGCCGTTGGCGACGAAAAGGGGCAACGTGACTTCCTTCCCCCGCGGGAACCAGTCTCCGAAGACCATGTGGACGTGCATATCCCAGAGTCCCGGAATCACAAACTTCCCGCTGCCGTCGACCTGCGTGTCTGAGAGTTTCGCGCTCGTGCCTCCTGCAGAGCTGCCAATCTCTTCGATCTTTCCATCGCGCACAATAACGTTGCGATGCGCCTGCACCGGCCCGCCAGTCACATCGATCACAGTGACATCGCGGATGATCAAAACAGAGGATGGTGCTGATTGCGCGGGACTGTTCGCACAAAAAACCGCCACCAAACAGACCAGCAAAAAGGGCCGCCATTTCATCGCGACCGAATCTTAGGAGTGCGCTGGTTGCTGTGTCAAAACCGTGCAGGAATTTGCTGAGAGCTGACAGCTGACGACTAGTTATGCACGTGCGGGCTTTGTGCGGGATTCGGATGGTACGTGGCCGGCTCTTTCACGACTTTCACATCAAAGCTTACCGGCAGCGTCTTCGGCGGAAAACATTGCGCGTTGTCACACGCCTGGTAGCGCAAAACGCCGTGCATCACATACTTCCCCGGCGTTACCGAATGCATCGGGTGTACGGCCACGGCGACGGTGAAATCTCCGCTGTATACGCTCAGAGTCTCATCTGGTGAAAAGGGGAAAGTCACATCTTTGCCCGCTGGGTACTCAATCTTTCCCAGGACGATATCGGTGGGCAAGTCCATCTTCAGAGCCGTCGGAATCAGGAACTCCGACTTCGGCAAGTTGGAATTGATGTGGAACCCCGGGGCCACGCGAAAGTTCAAATTCACCATGGTCTGCGCCGCGCGCTGAGCCGTGACGAGCGGCACCGGAGCAAACGAAACCGACGGCGCCTTGCCTGACTGCGCTACCGTCGTGGCCGCGAATAGCGCGACTACACAGATCAGACTCGACTTGCACCATTGCGAGTTCATTTCAGGTGACCCCATACTAGAGCGATTCGTGGCCGGTTCGTATTGTCACTTCTGAGCCTTCGAGCCGTCCGCAACCACAGCAGGTTCAGGCTGGGCGTCCAAGGCCTTCTTAATAGAGTCTTCGAGCACGCCCTTGCTCTTCAGACCGATAATCCTGTTAACGATCTGCCCATCGCGGCTAATGAAGAAGGTGTCCGGCATTGCCGGGACCCCACCATAGCTCTCCGCGACTTTTGCGTTGCCGATCAAGACGGCGTAATTCACGCGCTCTTTGTCAGCGAATTCAGCAATCTCCGCCTTTGTAGCATCCTCGTCTAGGGCAATGCCGATGATCTCCAAACCCTGAGGCCTGTATTGATTCTGCAGGTCAACCAACCACGGAGTCAGGATCTTGCAAGGACCACACCAGGTAGCCCAAAAATTCACCAGCACCACCTTGCCGCGAAAATCGGAAAGACGAACCGTTTCTCCGTTAAGAGATTCGAGAGCAAAATCAGGGGCGGGGCCTCTCAGTGTATGGCCCATCGTGGGTTGCGGGTGCTTTTGGCCTGAAGGTACCGATTGCGCCTTGGCCGGAGGAGCGGCAATCCACGACACGAGTAATAACGCTGCCATTGCGCTCTTCATTAGCTTTTACTCCGAGGCGTTCAAGCTGAATATAGAACGCCGAGCGACCCAACGCGACGTTACCTCTGAACAGGGCCAATCTCGCGCATCGTCTGCCCTGATGCCTCGTTCTTGGCGGATTCCGTGTCCAACGCTTTCTTGATGGAGTCCTCAATCTCGCCCTTACCCTTTAGGCCGATGATTTTGTCCACAATCTTTCCATCGCGCCCGATGAAAAAGCTCTCGGGCAGGGCCGGGACGCCCCCGTATGCGTCCCCGACGGCTTCCTTCCCGAGCAATACGGGATAATTGACGCCCATATCCTTGGCGAACTTAGCGATGTCCTCCTTCCCGGAATCATCCATCGCTACGCCGATCACCTGCAGCCCCTGCGATCCGTACTTGTTCTGCAATTCCACCAGCCAGGGCGTTTCGATTTTGCATGGGCCGCACCACGTGGCCCAGAAATTCAGCAGCACCGCTTTTCCGCGCAGATCGGAGAGATGCATGGTCTTGCCGTCGAGCGATTCGAGCGTGAAATCAGGCGCCGGCGACGCCTGACCGAGGATCTGAGGAGGCGGTCCCGGGCGCCGGGCCATATGAAATCCGATGTACAACATGGCCGCCGCGATCACCGCTACCACGACCAGAGCCAGCGGATTCCGCTTCCCTCCTTGAGCCGGCATGCCGGCGCCGGTTGCCACCTCCGCCGGTTGAAATGTCGTCCCACACGAGCCGCACGTGACCGTGCCGGGAGCAGCCTCCGGAGAGGCACCAGTGCCCTGATGCAGCGCGGCTCCACATTTTGGACAAAACTGAAATTCGTCAATCCTCAAAGCCAGATCCTCCAGCTACAGCGCAAAACGATTCAGAAACGACAGCCAGCTCGAGATCAGGGTAAAGCGCCCGATGACGAGCAGCACGCCCAATGCGATCAACAACCCACCGCTGGCTACTTCCAGCACGTGCATGTGCGACCGGAAGCGGCTGTAAAACTTCAGGAAGCGTTCCATGAGCAGCGACGTCAGCAGAAACGGCACGGCAAGTCCGAGCGAGTAAACTCCGAGCAGAAGAACTCCCTTAATGAGCGTGTCCTGCTCGCTGGCCAGAGTCAGAATCGCCGTCAAAATCGGCCCCAGGCAGGGCGTCCAGCCGAAGGCGAAGGCGAATCCGATCACGAACGCGCCAAACGGGGTACTGCTGCCCTTCACGCTATGCAGTCTGGCATCGGTGTACAGCGCCTTGATCTTGAAAATTCCCGTCAGATGAAGACCGAAAATAATAATCACCACGCCCGCCACGATCGACAGCGTGTGCTTGTAGCGTGCCGCCATCTGTCCAATCTCTGTCGAGATCGCGCCCAGCGTAACAAACACCACGCTGAAACCGAGAATGAACCCGATCGAGTTCACCATGACCCGGCGCATCAGTTGGCCCTGGGGCGATTTCAGTTCTTCAACGCCCGCGCCCGAAATCAGAGATACGTATCCCGGTACCAGCGGAAGCACGCAGGGCGACAGAAATGAAATCAGGCCCGCTACGAAAGCGGCAATTGGAAGCGGCAGACTCTTCATCAGCTTTTATTGTACCTGCTGGTTGCGATCTCCCTAAGACTTGCTGCTCTTGATAAGACGCTTGGCAAGGGATTTAGTTGCAGCGTTTGGGTGATTCCGGGGACGTCAGCGCGCCTTGGCAGGGTGCGGTGGAGCTGCTGGCGGTTCGGCTTCCAGCCGCTGTTCCGTGGAGTCCCCCAGTTTGCGAAATACTCCGCTGGGCAGTATCGCCGAGAGGACGGCGCGATTCTGTTCCTGGCGCACTTGCAGGCTGTCAAAAACCGTCTTCACGTCGGCATCGCTGCCTGCCGATCCAACCGACACTTCCGCGCTGCGAAACATCGTCAGAAACGTATTGGCCTTGTCGGTGACGTTGCGGGCGTCTTCGTCGCTGCCGGTCCAGGCTTCGGCACGCAGATGCAATACGCCTGCGCGCAGCGGCAAATGCAGGGGGTTGTAACTCGCGGAAATTACCAGGTCCACCGGTTTGGGAAATACCGCAGACCACGATTCAAAGCCGGGTGACGCCGGCTCTACGCGCGCTACGATCCATACCGGACTGGCCAGCTGCACGCGCTTGTAGTACCGGCGCAGTAGAGCCGGGCCACCAAACGGAGACGCCAGCCGCCGGGACCGGTCGACCATCCCACGGATCACCGCTGGGTCGTCGTGATTCGACGCTGCCACCGTGTCCACGCCCAGGATCGCAATGCGAAAGGAGCGACCGTAGAGCGGAATCGTGAAGATGTCGACCGAGTTGTAGTTCTCCACCGATTTCGCTGTGCGCTTCAGGTAGGCTAGACCCTTGCTGCCATCAAATCGTCCGACAAACACCTCGGAGAAGCGAGGCTCGGGAGCAGCCCCCCCGGTTCCCCCGCCCGGCCAATTCTGCGGATAATGAATGGCGAAGGCCACGGCATCCAAGTCGCGCTCAAAATCAAACCCGGTGTCCTGGATGAAGCGCTCATACTCTGGATCATGTGAGACCGGGAACAGCAGCTTTCCACCATTTGCCCGGCGCGCCCAACCTAGGTTGGCGTAGACAAACCCGTCGGCGCCAGGGAGAAGCCGCGCCGGTTCTGGGGGCGCCTCTTTTCGCAGTTCGACGGCGAGAGTCACCGCCGCCGCTACCACGACGACTGCCAGAGCAATGGGAAGAGTGCGCCTTATTCGCATGAAATGCGGATCAGGGATGAAATGATAGCATCCTTAGTAGGCAGGCGGCGGGCGATGGCACTCCCTTGGACCGCTCTTACCTTTGCTTGCGCCAGGAATTCCCCTTGTGATACCTTAAATAATTGTCCCGGACATCTGGCAGGGATCTGAGGGATAAGTTTGCGCGATAGCGCGTCTTGCCCCCGAATTTGCTGGCGTAGCTCAGTTGGTAGAGCATCTGATTTGTAATCAGAGGGTCGGGGGTTCAAATCCCTTCGCCAGCTCCAGTAAACGAACGAAGAGATGAATTTCCGGCTGTTCGGCGGACTCGGTTAGCGGCGCAACAGGTTTTTCCAACGCACTCCATTCGGTACTTTTCCGGTGTGCAGTGATCAGTAGTCAGTGATCTTCGCGGTCTTCTTGCGCGAGCCTTGGTTTCCCTGTGTTGCGAAAGTAAAATGTGAAGTGTGCTGCGTTTGGTCTGCGGGTTTCGCGCGAGCGCTTTCGAGCGGTCCAGTAGCGTAGTCTGTCGGACGAAGCGCAGCGGCCGCATCGCCCGAGAGTTTTTGCACAGGTGGGTGAGTGGTTAAAGCCAACAGACTGTAAATCTGTCCCTCCTAGCGAGGTACGAAGGTTCGAATCCTTCCCTGTGCACCATTGATTCTGTGAGTCGCTGATTTGTGAATCGACTGTCCATTGCGCTGGTCTGTTACGCGGTGCTGGGTGTTTTGGCTTGGACCACGCTAACCGACCCAAGAATTCGGGCCGGAACATTGGTGATGCTGGCGCTGTTCGCGGTGAAGTCGTTGTTGCGGCGCAACGAGGTGCTGCACCCCGATAGGGACAGTGAGTAGAGTTCGCTGAGAGCTGAAAAGCCAGTCCTGAGCTGTTAGTGAAGGGCTGATAGCTGACAGCTGAGTTTTGGGCCGATGTAGCTCAGTTGGTAGAGCACTCCCTTGGTAAGGGAGAGGTCACCAGTTCAATCCTGGTCATCGGCTCCAGATGTCTTGTGGAAGGGCGCGGCTTCAGCCCTGATGTCTTGGCTGAAAGCTGACGGCTGGTAGCTGAGAGCTAGTTAGGGCGGGAGTAACTCAGTGGTAGAGTCACAGCCTTCCAAGCTGTTGGTCGCGGGTTCGATTCCCGTCTCCCGCTCCAGAAAATTGTTTTAGGAATTGAGAGTGTTCGCCGATGACAGTGAGTTTTCCAGAAGGCTGCCATCAAGATTGAGAAGGCAGAAGAGTTCGCCAGGCTGCAAAAAGCAGTAGAGCAGGCGTTCTTGCCCAGAAGGCCGAGGGATTCCTGAAGCAGTTGGATCGCAAGGGAATTCGCGTTCGGGATTTCGATGCGGTACTGGCGCAGCGTCTGCTCGAAGGCGTCGTCGGCGATGCGGGACTGAACGCGAAGCAGTTGTATGAGTCGCTGCCGGTTTCGGATCAGGCGCAGATGCGGGAGTTTTACCTGTCGAAGCTTGAGGGCGTCGACGTCGCGCTGCGGCACAAGTTTAAGAAGCTGTATCAGTATTACTAGAAATTACATAGGTCCTTCGGCGCCAGAAAGCGGCGCTCAGGATGACAAGGGTTTTGAGCTAGAAGCTAAGAAGCTAGGAGCTAAGAGCTGAGTTATGGCGAAAGAAAAATTTGATCGCACTAAGCCGCACTGCAACGTAGGGACGATTGGTCACATTGATCATGGCAAGACGACGTTGACGGCGGCGATCACCAAGGTATTGTCGAAGCACAATCCGAAGAACACGTTCCGGTCGTTTGACTCGATTGATAACGCGCCGGAAGAGAAGGCGCGCGGCATCACGATTGCCACGGCGCACGTGGAGTATGAGACGGCGAACCGGCACTACGCGCACGTCGATTGCCCGGGCCACGCCGATTACATCAAGAACATGATCACGGGCGCGGCGCAGATGGATGGCGGCATTCTGGTGGTGGCGGCGACGGATGGTCCGATGCCGCAGACGCGCGAGCACGTGCTGCTGGCGCGGCAGGTGGGCGTGCCGTATCTGGTGGTCGCGTTGAATAAGGTTGATGCGGTCGATGATCCGGAGTTGCTCGAACTGGTTGAACTCGAAGTGCGCGAACTGCTGAAGTCGTACAAGTTCCCGGGCGACGATGTCCCGGTGGTGCGGGTATCGGCGCTGAACGCGCTGAACGGGGAAGCCAAGGCGGAGGCGCAGGTCGACGAGTTGATGGCGGCGGTGGACAAGTATATTCCGCAGCCGGCGCGCGAGTTGGACAAGCCGTTCCTGATGCCGATTGAAGATATTTTTTCGATTCAGGGCCGCGGCACGGTGGTGACCGGACGAATCGAGCGCGGCAAGGTGAAGGTGGGCGAGGAAGTGGAAATCGTCGGCTTCCGCGAGACGCGCAAGACGGTGGTGACGGGCGTCGAAATGTTCAAGAAGCAATTGGACGAAGGCATGGCGGGCGACAACGCTGGATTGCTGCTGCGCGGCATTGCGAAAGAAGACGTGGAGCGCGGCATGGTGTTGGCCAAGACGGGATCGATCACGCCGCACACCAAGTTCAAGGCCGAGGTCTACATCCTGACCAAAGAAGAAGGTGGACGACATACGCCGTTCTTCAAGGGATATCGTCCGCAGTTTTATCTGCGAACGACGGACGTGACGGGCGTGGCGGAGTTGCCGGCGGGCACCGAAATGGTGATGCCGGGAGACAACGTGAGCCTGGTGATTGAGTTGATCACGCCGGTGGCCATGGAAAAGGGATTGCGCTTCGCGATTCGTGAAGGCGGACACACGGTGGGCGCGGGAACGATTGCGGAGATTGTGCAGTAAGAAAGCCGCTAGCTATTAGCCTCTAGCTACTAGCTAAAGCGGCAAGGTGAGCGCCGAGGGAATGGCGAGAGCTCGGGTGGTTGCTCCTTCCGGCATTGGTTTTGTTGCTGAATATGCCGTGGGGAACTTTCATTCGGTGGGCGAAAGAAGAAGCGAAGCGCCCGAAAGACGTGATTTGATTGGCTAGAAGCTAGCAGCTAGGAGCTAGCAGCTAAGTTAGGAGCTGTTGAGATGCCCCGAGAAATAGTGACATTACAGTGCGGTGATTGCAAAGAGCGGAATTACTCGACGACCAAGAACCGGAAGACGACAACGGAACGGTTGGAATTCAAGAAATTCTGCAACCGTTGCCGCAAGCACACGCCGCACAAAGAAGTGAAATAGTCAGTGCGAAGTGTCGGTTTCGGTTGAAACTGAGTACCGAGTACTGGCAACTGAGTACTGATGTAGGGGCGTAAGCTCAACGGTTAAACTGTCGGTCTCCAAAACCGAACTTGGGGGTTCGAATCCCTCCGCCCCTGCCAGAGTTTACGCAACGGCGCAGCAGACAGAGCGAGAAGAAAGAAGTAGAAGATGGCGACCATGACGGAACAGAACGCACTTGTCACAACAGTAAAGTCCTGGCCCGAGCAGACCAGGACGTTTTACAACGACGTGCGCACCGAAATGCGCAAGGTGACCGCGCCTTCGTGGAAGGAAGTGCAAGCCACGACGACTGTGGTCGTGATCACGGTTTCAATTTTCGCGCTGTACTTTTCCGTGATCGACTTCGTTATTCAACACGGCGTCACGGCGCTGTTCAACGCTTTCAAGGTTCACTGACGAGATAGCAGCCCAGCGCTGCGGGAAAGAAATGGCTGGCCGAGAAGAAGCATCCCTTATGCAGGACGAAGAAAAAAACGAAGCAGCAGCACGCGGAGAAGGCGAACAGCATTCTCCCGCCGCCGACGGAGCGACCGCTACCGCCGAGGCGCCCAAGAACCCGAACATGAAGTGGTACATCATCCACTCGTACTCGGGCTTTGAGCGCAAGGTGAAAGAGTCTCTGGAGTCGCGAGTCGCGGCTTTCGGCCTTCAGGACAAGATCGGCAAGGTGCTGATCCCGACCGAGTCGGTCACCGAAGTGCGCGGCGGCAAGAAGTACACCTCCGAGCGCATGTTCTATCCCGGCTACGTGCTGGTCGAAATGGACATGGACGATCACGTCTGGCACGTGGTGAAGTCCACGCCGCGCGTTACTGGATTTGTCGGCACGGGCCAGCAGCCCACGCCGCTGTCCGAAGAAGAAGTGCAGCACATCGTCTACAAAGTCGCCGACAGCCGCGAGAAGCCGAAGCTTAAGGTCAAGTTCGAGAAGAACGAATCGGTCCGCATCACCGAAGGACCGTTCGCCAGCTTCACCGGCATCGTCGACGAAGTGAACGAAGACCGTGAAACGCTGAAAGTGATGGTCACAATTTTCGGCCGTTCTACCCCGGTGGAGCTTGAGTTCAACCAGGTGGAGAAGGTCGCGTAGGTTTTGTGGAAGGGCGCGGCTTCAGCCGCGCCGTTAGAGCCCGAACGAAACCGGGCTTTAGCCCCTGAGGGCAGTTTCGAGAAAGCGTTAAGTCCGCAGATTGCTGAGCCGAAAATCCTAGACTCAGCGCTGCCGACGGAAGAGAGATCATGGCAAAGAAAGTTACAGGTTATGTGAAGTTGCAGATCGCCGCCGGCAAAGCGACTCCGGCGCCCCCTGTGGGCCCGGCACTCGGCCAGGCGCAGATCAATATCATGGAGTTCTGCAAGCAGTTCAACGCCAGAACCAACCAGAAAGAGATGGAGGGGCTGATCATCCCGGTCGTGGTCTCCGTGTACAGCGACCGCTCGTTCACCTTCATCACCAAGACGCCTCCGGCCTCGATTCTGTTGAAGCGCGCCGCGGGCATCGCCAAGGGATCGGGCGTGCCGAACAAAGATAAGGTCGGCAAGGTCACTGCGAAGCAGGTCGAAGACATCGCCAAGCAGAAGATGCCCGACCTGAACGCCGCCTCGGTCGAGACCGCGATCAAGAGCATCCGCGGCACCGCGCGTTCGATGGGAATTGAAGTAGTCGGATAGGTTCGAGGAAGGGCTGGTTTATGGACGGCCTGGTTTGTGGAAGGGCACGGCTTCAGCCGTGCCGTTGACGTCCCGGATTTTGAAGGGCTTTAGCCCCTGAGGTTTTACAAGTCAAAAACACCACGGCTGATCGAAACAATCGATCAGCGGTGGGAGACAAGGAAGAGCAATGAAAAAAGAAGGAAAGAATATCGCCAAGGCGCACGCTGCAGTCGAGAAGCGCCCCTATGTTCTGCAGGACGCAGTTCCACTCCTGCAGAAAGTGAAGTTCGCCAAGTTCGACGAGACCGTCGAGGTCACGCTGCGTCTCGGCGTCGATCCCAAGCACGCCGACCAGATGGTTCGCGGCACCGTCGTTCTGCCGCACGGGCTGGGCAAGTCGAAAAAAGTCCTGGTCATCGCGACCGGCGACAAGATTAAAGAAGCGGAAGCGGCGGGCGCCGATTTCGCCGGCGGCGAAGAGATGGTCGAGAAGATCACCAAGGAAAACTGGACCGACTTCGACGCGCTGATCGCGACGCCTGACGTGATGAAATCCGTCGGACGCCTGGGCAAGATTCTCGGTCCCAAGGGCCTGATGCCGAATCCGAAGACCGGTACGGTGACGTTCGACGTGGGCAAGGCCGTGCAGGAAGTGAAGGCCGGCAAGGTGGAATTCCGAACCGACAAGACGGCGCTCGTTCACTGTCCGGTCGGCAAGATTTCGTTCACGCCCGACAAGCTGATTGAGAATGCGACCGTGTTGATCACCAGCGTGATCAAGGCGAAGCCGTCGGTCGCCAAGGGCAAGTACATCAAGGGCTGCACCTTGAGTTCGACGATGGGACCTGGAATTTTGTTGGACGTTACGCCCATCGAGACTGCGGCGAAGGCTTAAGAGCGAATTGCCGGGCTTCGCCCGGCGGACAGCCGAGGGCGGCTGTCCCCACAAACGATCATTCAGAGGGATTGAATCATGGCGGTTACAAAGGCAAGAAAGACAGAGCAGGTCGAGAAGCTGACCAAGGACCTGAAGAACGTTTCGAACGTGGTCGTGGCGACTTACACGAAGATGACCGTGACCCAGGACTACGAGCTGCGCAAGGCTCTGCGCGGCGCGGGCGCGAAGTACCAGGTCGTCAAGAACACTCTGGCCGAGCACGCCGCCAAGGGCACCAAGGTTGAAGGTGCTCTGAAGGATCTGGCGGGCGTGACCTCGATTGCCTATACCACCGGCGATCCGGTGGCGATGGCCAAGGCGCTCACCAAGTACGCCAAAGACACGCCGGAGTTCACCTTCAAGGTCGGCGTGGTCGAAGGCAAAGTCATCAAGATTAAAGAGATCGAAGCTCTGGCCAGCATGCCGTCGAAGGAAGAGCTTTATTCGAAGCTGCTGTTCCTGATCAATGCTCCGGCGCAGCGTTTGGTCACCGTGATGAACGCGGTAGGCCGCAACCTGGCAGTCGTGGTCGATCAGGGCGTGAAGGAGAAGAAGTTCAAAGAAGCATAGCGCGTGTAGTGCCGGACGCATTCGTCCGGCGAGGTTTAGCACGGCACAAGTTCTGGATGGCGCGAGTCATCCGAAGAGATTTGGTTACCGGCAAGTCGGGGGTTGCGCGGTTCGTTCCAAGCGTTGTCTGGCGCGAGGAAGCAGGACCTGGACGCACTGGAACCCTGGCCCACGGATAACGAAATCAACAAAACTGAAACAAGTGGAGAACTAAAATGGCGGATCTGGCACAGTTGGAAGAGTCAATCGTAGGGTTGTCGCTGCTCGACGCAGCGCAGCTCGTTAAGAAGCTCGAAGAGCGTCTCGGCGTATCGGCGGCGGCAGCGGCCCCGGTCATGATGGCGGGCGGCGGCGGAGCGGCAGCAGCGGCTCCGGCGGAAGAGAAGACCGAGTTCACCGTCGTCCTGAAGGAAGTCGGCGCCAACAAGATCAACGTGATCAAGGCCGTCCGCGAAGTCACCAGCCTGGGCCTGAAAGAAGCCAAGGAACTGGTCGACGGAGCCCCGAAGAGCATTAAAGAGGGCGTTTCCAAGGACGAAGCCGAGACCATCAAGAAGAAGTTCACCGAGGCGGGCGCTGTTGTCGAAGTAAAGTGACGCCGTTTAGCGGGGCGTGAGCGAAGCGGGAGCCACGCTGGCGTCATCCTGAGCGTTTTGTGCGAAGGATCTGGGAGTTCCTCAGACCCCTCGGGACTCGGGGCGGCATGGGCGGCAGGTTTCCTGCTCAGTTCGCACCGAAATCGGTGCAAAATCGATTATGTTGTACGTTCCTACTTGTGAACCTTGGGCGACGATGTTAGCATCTATATAACGTCGCCTCCCAGGGCTTCACTTGAGCGCGGGCTAGTCTCGCGCGGGAAGTTTTGGGCAGGCTGCTCCGCGGGCAGGCGGGGCGGAAACAGGCCGACGAACTGGCGCGAAAGAGTTCAAATCAAGAATGGCGAAACGCCTTGGTTGGCGTCTGCGGGAACGACTGTCCCTGCGGGCGCCCCGCTGTCTTTTAGGTTCCAGCTTTTGAGACTCAAGCTTTTCCGGTACCACACACGTACGTCCCGCGGCGCGACAACAAGACGCGCCCCACATTCCGCGGTTTAAGCGTGGCCTTCGGCTGCGCGTGAGATTGGGAGTTTCTTGACGATGAAAAATGCCTTCCGTAAACGATTCGATTTTTCCAAAATTCCGGCCACCATCCAGATCCCGAACCTGATCGAGGTTCAGAAGCGTTCCTACGACCGCTTCCTGCAGATGGACAAACTGCCCAGCGAGCGCGAAGACGGCGGCTTGCAGGCGGTGTTTCAGTCTGTCTTTCCGATCACCGACTTTCGAAACGTATCACAACTTGAGTTTGTGGATTACGCCATTGGTAACTGGGAGTGCAAGTGCGGCCACCTGAAAGGGTCTGCATCACCTCCGTACCACTTGTAAGAATTGCGGATCCACGGTCATCACCGATCCGTTCCATCCCGGCGAAGTTCTGTGCGGCAAGTGCGGCACCTACAACGCCAACACGCCCGACTTCTGCAACAAGTGCGGCGACCCGGTGGGCTTGCAGCTGAAGTATGACGTGGCTGAGTGCGAAGAGCGCGGCATGACGTACTCCGCTCCGCTCAAGGTCACGATGCGTCTGACGATTTTCGACAAGGACGCCGAGACCGGCAACCGCTCGATCCGCGACATTAAAGAGCAGGAAGTCTTCTTCGGCGACGTTCCGCTGATGACGCAGAACGGCACCTTCATCATCAACGGAACCGAGCGCGTCATTGTCAGCCAGTTGCACCGTTCGCCTGGCGTGTTCTTCGAGACCGCGAACAACCGCACCTACTTCCTCGGCAAGATCATTCCCTACCGCGGATCGTGGGTGGAATTCGAGTACGACCAGAAGAACGTGCTCTACGTCCGCATCGACCGCAAGCGCAAATTCCTGGGCACGATTTTCCTGCGCGCCCTCGGCCTGCGTTCCGGCGAAGACATTCTGAAGATCGTTCTACACCGTCGACCGCTTGCCGTCCGCGACAAGAAGCTTTTCTGGACGCTCGACCCGACCAGCGAGAAGCCGACGAACCTGCTGGGCATGAAGCTCGCCCACAGCATCAAGAACAAGTCGGGTGACGAAATCGCGCACTCCGGCCGCAAGATCAACGCGCAGGTTCTGAAAGAAATTCAGAAGGCGAAGATCACCGAAATCGAAGTCGACATCACCGACCTCGAAGGCGCGTGGACTGCCGGCGACATCGTCGACACCACCACCGGCGAAGTCATGCTCGAAGCCAACTCCGAGCTGACGGCCGACAAGGTTTCGAAGATTCTCGATTCCGGCGTCGTGGAAATGTCTCTGTTCTTCCCCGAGCGCGACGATGTGGGTACGGTCATCAGCCAGACCCTGAAGCGCGATGCGGTGAAGACTCCGCAGGAAGCGCTGATCGAGATCTACCGCAAGCTGCGTCCCGGCGATCCGCCGACGCTCGACACGGCGACGGCGCTGTTCCACGGTATGTTCTTCGACCCGCGCAAGTATGACTTCTCGCGCGTGGGCCGCTTGAAGTTCAACATCAAGCTGTTCGAGAACCAGGAAGCCACCAGTCTCGACAAGCGCACGCTCGATCCCGACGATTTCTACGCGACGATCGCGTACCTGCTGAAGCTGCGCAAGAGCATTGGCGCGGTCGACGACATCGATCACCTCGGCAACCGCCGCGTTCGCGCGGTCGGCGAGTTGATGGAGAACCAGTTCCGCATCGGCCTGGTCCGCATGGAACGCGCCATCAAGGAAAAAATGTCCGTGTACCAGGAAATGTCGACGGCGATGCCGCACGACCTGGTCAACGCCAAGCCGGTGATGGCTGCGATCCGCGAATTCTTCGGATCGTCGCAGCTCTCGCAGTTCATGGATCAGACCAACCCGCTCTCCGAGATCACGCACAAGCGGCGTCTCTCGGCCCTTGGGCCGGGCGGTCTGTCTCGTGAACGCGCCGGATTCGAAGTCCGCGACGTTCACCCCACGCACTACGGCCGTATCTGCCCGATTGAGACGCCGGAAGGTCCGAACATCGGACTGATCTCGTCGTTGAGCTGCTACGCCCGCATCAACGACTACGGCTTCATCGAGTCGCCCTATCGCAAGATCAAGGGCGGACGCGTCATCGACTACGTCACCGTCGTCAACGTTGGCGACAGCGACCACAAAGTCGGCGATCACATGGAGAAGCATGAGATCGAGAAGATCAACAACGAGTTGAAAGAGAAGCGCAAGAAGCCGGCGACGATTGAGCCGTTCTCCTTCTATCTTTCGGCCTGGGAAGAAGATCGCCACACGATCGCGCAGGCCAACGTGGAACTCGACGACAAGGGCAAGATCGTCGCCGAACTGGTCAACGCCCGCAAGGCCGGCAACTTCGTGCTGGTCAGCCGCGATGAAGTCGACTACGTCGACGTCAGCCCGAAGCAGCTCGTTTCGGTCGCCGCCTCGCTGGTTCCGTTCCTCGAGCACGACGACGCAAACCGCGCGCTGATGGGCGCGAACATGCAACGCCAGTCTGTGCCGCTGCTCCGCGCGCAAGCGCCGATCGTCGGCACCGGAATGGAAGGCGTTACCGCCCGCGACTCGGGCGCAGTCGTTCTCGCCCGCCGCAACGGCATCATCGACTCGGTCGACTCCGAGCGCATCATCGTGCGCGTCGAAGGCGAACATCATCCCACGCAGTTGTCGCGTGAAGTCGGCAGCGACATCTACCAGCTCACGAAGTTCAAGCGCTCGAACCAGAACACCTGCATCAACCAGAAGCCGGTGGTCAAGAAAGGTCAGCGCGTTCTGAAGGGCGAGATCATCGCTGACGGTCCTTGCACCGATCACGGCGAGTTGGCGCTGGGACGAAACGTCCTGGTCGCCTTCATGCCGTGGCGCGGTTACAACTTCGAAGACGCGATCCTCGTTTCCGAGAAGATGGTGAAAGAGGATTACTACACCTCGCTTCACATCGAGGAGTACGAGATCGAAGCTCGCGACACCAAGCTCGGTCCGGAAGAAGTCACGCGCGACATTCCAAACGTCAGCGAGTCCATGCTGCGCAATCTGGACGAAGCGGGCGTGATCCGCATCGGCGCCAGCATCAAGCAGGGCGACATCCTCGTCGGCAAAGTTACGCCGAAGGGCGAAACCCAGCTCACGCCGGAAGAAAAACTGCTGCGCGCGATCTTCGGTGAAAAGGCCGGCGACGTGCGCGATGCTTCCCTCTACTGCCCGCCGGGCATCGAGGGCGTCATCGTCGACGTGAAGATCTTCTCGCGCAAAGGCCAGGAAAAGGACGAGCGCGCGAAGTCCATCGAAGCTACGCAGATCGCGAAGTTGGAAAAGAACCTTTCGGACGAAATCCGAATTCTGACCGACGAGCGCCTGAAGCGCCTGGAAAATATCCTGGGCGGCAAGGAAGTGCAGGCCGACTTGCACGACGAGCGCACCAACAAGCGCCTTCTGACCAAGGGCAACCTGCTCACTCGTGACGAGATCGAGCGCATCTCGACCCGGAACCTGAAGCGCATTAAATATGCCGACAAGGATCCGCGGGTGAATGAGCAGATCGACGAGATCGAAGAAATGACTTCTCGCCAGATCGACGTGCTCAAGAAGATCGTCAACGAGAAGAAAGAGAAACTCACCAAGGGCGACGAACTGCCGCCGGGCGTGATCAAGCTGGTCAAGGTCTACATCGCCATGAAGCGCAAGCTGAGTGTCGGTGACAAGATGGCCGGCCGTCACGGCAACAAGGGCGTCATCGCGCGCATTCTGCCGGAAGAGGATATGCCGTACCTCGAAGACGGAACGCCCGTGGAGATCGTCCTCAACCCGCTCGGCGTGCCTTCCCGTATGAACGTGGGCCAGATTCTCGAAACCCACCTCGGATGGGCTGGCTTCGTGCTGGGCGAGAAGATCACGCAACTGCTGCAAAGAGAACACGCGCACCGAAGCCATCCGCCGCGAGTTGAAGGCGTTGTTCAAAGACTCGCAGCTGGCTGACATCATCTCCGACATGAGCGACGAAGAACTGGAATCCGTGGCCCCGACCCTGACCAAGGGCGTGTTCATGGGATCGCCGGTGTTCGACGGCTCGAAGGAAGGCGAGATCAAGGCGCTGCTCGAACACGCCGGTCTGCCGACTTCGGGCAAGACGACTCTGCACGACGGCATGACAGGCGACAAGTTCGAACAGCCGGTCACCGTCGGTTACATCTACATGCTGAAGCTGTCGCACCTGGTGGACGACAAGATTCACGCTCGCTCCATCGGGCCGTACTCGCTCATCACCCAGCAGCCGCTGGGCGGCAAGGCGCAGTTCGGCGGACAGCGCTTCGGAGAAATGGAAGTCTGGGCGCTGGAAGCTTACGGCGCAGCGTTCATCCTGCAGGAGCTGCTGACGGCGAAGTCCGACGACGTATACGGCCGCACCAAGATTTACGAGGCCATCGTCAAGGGCGAAGCCGCCATGGAGCCCGGCGTACCCGAATCGTTCAACGTGCTGATCCGCGAGTTGCAGTCGCTCTGCCTCGATGTGGAATTGATCAAGGCAGGCGAGAAAAAGCCGACGGCCAGCGCGGCAGCAGATTGAAGATCAGTACTCAGTACCCGGTACTCAGTACTCAGTGAGAGCTGAACTGAGGCCGGGCGCTGAGGAGATCGAAAGAGATTTTTACGGCCACTGCGGCATAAGAGCTCAATGCCGCATGAGAGGCGAAAGGTTCACTCGGTTCTAACTGAGTACCGAGTACTGAGTACCGAGAACTGGTTTACGAGCTCCGTCAGCGGACGCGTCAGAACCGCAGGAAGCGGAGGAACACCTTGTTTCGTTCGAGCCCATTTGAAATGGCAAATGTGATCGCGGACTTCGACGCCATTCGTATCAGCCTGGCGTCTCCGGAAAAAATCCGGAGCTGGTCGCACGGCGAAGTCACCAAGCCCGAGACCATCAACTACCGCACCTTCAAGCCGGAGCGCGACGGGCTGTTCTGCGCGCGCATCTTTGGCCCGGTGACGGACTGGGAGTGCTTGTGCGGCAAGTACAAGCGCATGAAGCACCGCGGCGTGATCTGCGACAAGTGCGGCGTGGAAGTCACGCTGTCCAAAGTTCGCCGTGAGCGCCTCGGCCACATCGAGCTGGCCTCGCCCTGCTCGCACGTGTGGTTCTTCAAGGGACTGCCCAGCCGCATCGGTCACCTGCTCGACATCTCGCTGCGCGACCTTGAGTCCGTGCTCTATTTCGAAGCCTACGTCGTGGTCGAACCCGGCGACGCTCCGGTGAAAGAGCGCGAAGTCATTAAAGACGAAGCCAAGTTCCGCGAACTCGACCAGCAATACCGTCCCGCCGGATTCAAGGCCATGATGGGCGCTGAGGCGATCAAGGAACTGCTCAAGCGCGTCGACACCGACGGCCTCTCCGTCGAACTGCGCGAGAAGATGAAGAACGAGAGCTCGCTGCAGAAGCGGCTCAAGTACGCCAAGCGCCTGAAAGTCGTCGAGGCCTTCCGCAAGAGCGGCAACAAGCCGCACTGGATGATCCTCGACGTGATCCCGGTCATTCCACCGGAGCTCCGCCCCCTGGTTCCACTCGATGGCGGCCGCTTCGCCACGTCTGACTTGAACGACCTGTATCGCCGCGTCATCAACCGCAACAACCGGTTGAAGAAGCTGATGGACCTGCACGCTCCTGAAGTCATCGTGCGCAACGAAAAGCGCATGCTGCAGGAAGCCGTCGACGCCCTGTTCGATAACGGACGCCGTGGCCGCGTGCTGCGTGGCGCCAACAACCGTCCGCTGAAGTCGCTCTCCGACACGCTGAAAGGCAAGCAGGGACGCTTCCGCCAGAACCTGCTCGGCAAGCGCGTCGACTACTCCGGACGTTCCGTCATCGTGGTCGG
Source organism: uncultured Acidobacteriaceae bacterium (assembly GCA_963788555.1). GTDB lineage: Bacteria > Acidobacteriota > Terriglobia > Terriglobales > Acidobacteriaceae > Sulfotelmatobacter. The sequence continues at coordinate 758,527 of CAWBHM010000016.1, forward strand.
TCCCGAACTCAAGCTGCACCAGTGCGGTCTGCCCAAGAAGATGGCGCTCGAACTGTTCAAGCCGTTCATCTATCACCGGCTCGAGCAGACGGGCAACGTCACCACCATCAAGCAAGCGAAGGAGATGGTCGAGCAGCAGGAACCGATCGTTTGGGACATCCTTGAAGAAGTCATCAAGGATCACCCGTCCTGCTGAACCGCGCTCCTACGCTTCACCGCCTCGGCATTCAGGCGTTCGAGCCGGTGCTCGTGGAAGGCAAGGCCATCAAGATTCACCCGCTGGTCTGCACGGCGTTCAACGCCGACTTCGACGGCGACCAGATGGCGGTTCACATTCCGCTGTCTCCGGAAGCCCAGGTCGAAGCCAGCGTGCTGATGCTGGCGTCGCACAACATTCTTTCGCCGGCTTCCGGTCAGCCGATCACCGTGCCCACGCAGGACATGGTTCTCGGTCTCTACTACCTGACCAAAGCGAAGCCGGGCGCGAAGGGTGAAGGCCGCGCCTTCGCCAACATCGAAGAAGTGTTGATGGCGCTGGATGCAGGCGAAGTGGAAACGCTGAGCCCGATCCGCCTCCGCTACTCGGGCGAACTGATCGACCTGACCACCGCGTACGACGATCAGGACATCATTCACACCGAGCCGGTACAGAGTCGAGCGCGCCTTCGTCAACACGACGGTGGGCCGCGCGATTCTGAACGACCAACTGCCCGAGGGCATGCCGTACATCAACGGCCTGCTCAAGAAGAAGGGCATCGGCGCGCTGGTCAACTACGGCTACCTGCGCTTCGGTCTCGAAACCACGGTCAAGATGCTCGACGAAGTCAAGACGCTGGGCTTCAAGTTCGCGACGCAAGTCCGGCTTGTCCATCGGCATCGACGACATGGTCATCCCGGACAGCAAGAAGGTCCTGGTCAAGGACGCCGAGAAGCAGGTCGTCGCCGTTCAGCAGCAGTATCTGGACGGCGCCATCACCAACGGCGAGCGCTACAACAAGGTCATCGAAATCTGGTCGGCGATCACGGAAAAAGTGGCCGACGAAATGTTCGGTGAAATGCAGCGCCGCGACAAGGAAGGCGACCTCAATCCGATTTACGTCATGGCCGACTCCGGCGCTCGAGGATCGAAACAGCAGATCCGCCAGCTCTCCGGCATGCGTGGATTGATGGCCAAGCCTTCCGGCGAAATCATCGAGTCGCCCATCACGGCCAACTTCCGTGAAGGATTGACGGTGTTGGAATACTTCGTCTCGACGCACGGCGCCCGTAAGGGATTGGCCGACACGGCGCTGAAGACGGCCGATTCCGGCTACCTGACTCGCCGCCTGGTCGACGTGGCGCAAGACGTCATCATCAGCGAGTACGACTGCGGAACCGTCGACGGCATCTACGTGCAAGGTATCGTGGAAGCCGGCGAGATCATCGAACCGTTGCGCGACCGCATCGTCGGCCGCGTGTCGCTCGAGAAGATCAAGGACTATGACGGCAACGTCATCGTCGACATCAACCAGGAAATCACCGAAGACCTCGCGGGAGCGATTCAGGCTGCCGGCATCGAGCGCGTGAAAATCCGCTCCGTGCTGACCTGCGAATCGAAACGCGGCGTCTGCGTCATGTGCTACGGCCGCAACCTGGCTTCCGGACGCCTCGTCGAACTCGGCGAAGCCACCGGCGTCATCGCGGCGCAGTCCATCGGCGAACCTGGAACGCAGCTCACCATGCGTACCTTCCACATCGGTGGTACGGCATCGCGAGTTTCCGAGCAGTCGCGCCTCGATGCCAAGAACAACGGCAACGTGCGCTTCATCGGATTGCAAACGGTCAAGGCGAAGTCGGGAAACCTGGTCGTCATGAACCGCCAAGGTTCGATCGCGGTGGTCGACGACAAGAACCGCGAACGCGAGCGCTACTCGGTCGTGTACGGCGCGAAGCTGCTGGTCAACGACGGCGATCCGGTCACACACGGCCAGGTCATGGTCGAGTGGGATCCTTACACCTTCGCCATCCTGACCGAAATCGGCGGCACCGTGCAGTTCAAGGACTTGCAGGAAGGTGTCACGCTCCACGAAGAAGTGGACGAAGTCACCGGCCTGTCGCGTCACGTGGTCGGCGATTCTCCCGACGAGAAGCGCCAGCCCGCCATCGTCATCAAGGGCAAGGCGAGCAAGCGCTACCTGATGCCTTCGCGAGCCCACCTGATGATTCAGGATGGCGACACCGTTACGCCGGGCGACGTGCTGGCAAAGATCCCGCGCGAAACCACCAAGACCAAAGACATCACCGGTGGTCTGCCGCGCGTGGTCGAGCTGTTCGAAGCCCGCAAGCCGCATGAAACCGCGGTCATCAGCGAAATCGATGGCACGGTCAAGTTCGGTGAGGTCTCGAAGGGCCAGCGCAAAATCTACGTGGTCGCCGACAACGGCACCGAAAAGGAATACTCGGTTCCGCGTGGCGTTCACATCAACGTGCAGGAAGGCGAGCGCGTGAAGGCAGGCGAACCTTTGATGGACGGCCCGCTCAACCCGCACGACATCCTGGCCGTGCTTGGCGAAAAAGAACTGCAGGCTTACCTGGTGAACGAAATCCAGGAAGTCTACCGTCTGCAGGGCGTCAACATCTCCGACAAGCACATCGAAGTGATTGTTCGCCAGATGATGCGCTGGGTGAAGGTCGAAGACGTGGGCGATACGCGGTTCCTGCTCGAAGAGCAGACCGACAAGTTCGCCTTCCGCGAAGAGAACGAGCGCGTGATCGCGCAGGGCGGCAAGCCGGCTACCGGCCGTCCGCTGCTCCTCGGCATCACGAAGGCATCGCTCTCCACCGACTCGTTCATCTCGGCGGCGTCGTTCCAGGAGACCACGCGCGTGCTCACCGAAGCCAGCATCAACGGCAAGGTCGATCACCTGCGCGGCCTGAAAGAGAACGTCATCGTCGGACGCCTCATCCCTGCCGGCACCGGCATGGAGTACTACCGCAACGTGCGCCTCTCGCCAGAAATGGAAGAGGCCGCCGCCAAGGTACAGGCGGAAGTCTCGGCTGCGTACGAAGAAGCCGAGCGCGCTCTCGAAATGATGCGTCACGAGGGCGAAACCGACGATCTGCCCGCGGAACTTCCCGCGGCCGAGTAATCGAATCTGAGGTAAGTTTCGGGGGCGAAGCACTTCGCCCCCGAACTTGCTTTCGGAGCGGTTCTAACTACCAATGCACGCTACCCCCCAGCGATTGCACATTGAGGAACCCAGCGAACTTCCTTCTTTGCGCCCGGTGCCTCTCCGAGCCTAAGCTAGAGCAGCGCATGCTACGCTTCTTCCGCCTCTTGCGGCTCGCCTTCTGGCGGGCCTTTCGTCCACGACGCCTTCGCCACTGCCAAGGCCTCGGCCTATTCCACGATTTTCACTTTCTTTCCCGTCCTGCTGATCGTCGGATCGGTCCTTGGCGAACTGGCGCAAGGGCGCGCCCTACCTGCGCGAAATCTCCTACGCTCTCGGCAGCATTCTTCCCGCGGGCGGCAACACCGCCCTGAGCTATCTCAAGGGAGCCGCGCAGCATCCGGCTGGCCTGCTGACCACCACTCTCTGTGATCACTCTGTGGACCGCATCCGGCGTCATGATTTCCTGGATGGAGGGCTTTCGCCGCTGCTACGAACTCCCGAAAACCTGGGGACTGGTGAAAGAGCGCCTCATCGCGTTCCTGCTCGTCGTTTTCGCGCTCGATTCCCATGACCTTCGCCACGCTTCTGGTGGCCGTCGGCAGCAAGTTTGAGGCTCGCCTTCTGCCTTATCATCGATCCCGATTTCAGCGTCTACGTTTTCCTGCTCTGGGGCGCCATGCGCTGGCTGATCGCGACCTTGACCAGCATCGCCGTGATTGCGCTGATCTACCATCACGCGGTCCCGCGCACTCAGCCCTGGCACAGCGTGATGCCCGGCGCCATGCTCGCCACCGTCCTCTGGTTCTCCACGACGGTCGGGTTCCGCGCGTACCTGCAGCATTTCGGCAACTTCGCCACGATTTACGGATCGCTCGGAGTCGGCCATGGCGCTGCTGGTGTGGATGTATCTGATTTCCCTGGTCGTCCTGGTGGGCGCCGAATTCAATGCCCTGCTGTTTCCCGCGAGCCATGCTGGGAAAAGAACTCACTGCGATTAATGGCCCAAAGCTATAGGGGCGTCGCTAGACCAGCCTGAATTTCGTTTGTCTTCGTTCCGTAGGCGTCATCCTGACCAGAGCCGCTTTCAGGCGGAGGGAAGGATCTTGTGGAAGGGTACGGCTTCTAGCCGTACCGCATGAAGAGCCCGAACGAAGACCGGGCTTCAGCCCCTGAGGGCCGTGCATTTGTAACACTGATGCTATCACCATCGTTCGAACAATTCTGCAGATAGAATACTCCGAAGTCCAGCATCGTGACACGGAGACAGGTTGAAGTCCAGCAAGCCAGAACCGATCGCAGATCCCTCCAAGGTCGCACGTTCACCCCGCCGCGCGAAAATCATCTGCACCATCGGTCCCGCCTGCAACACCGAAGCGGCCATGCGCGACCTGCTTCGCCTCGGCATGGACATCGCGCGCCTCAACTTCTCCCACGGCACTCACGAAGATCACGCCCACAACATCCACCGCCTGCGCCGCGCCGCCGAGCGCGAAGGACGCACCGTCTGCATCCTCCAGGACCTGCAAGGCCCGAAGATCCGCACCGGACCCTTGGAGCGCCACGAGCCTGTCTTGCTGAAGACCGGCTCGGTCGTGACCATCACTCCGCAGGATGTGCCCGGCACTGCGACGCGCATCTCCACCACGTTCCCCGATCTTGCCCGCGAACTCACCGCCGGCGCCCGCATCCTGCTCAGTGACGGACTGATCGAACTGCGCGTCCGCGCCGTCCCGGAAAAGATCGCGGCAAAGATGTTGTCTGCGACGTCATCAACGGCGGCATGCTGGGCGAGCACAAGGGGATCAATCTCCCCGGCATCGCGCTCTCCATTCCGGCCCTCACGGAAAAAGACCGCAAGGATCTCGAATTCGGCCTCAGTCACGGCGTTGACGCGGTCGCGCTTTCGTTCGTCCGCACCGCCGCCGACGTCAGCATGGTCAAGCAAATCATCGCCTCGCACGGCAGCGATGTCCCCGTCATCGCGAAGCTCGAAAAGCCGCAGGCCATCGATCATCTCGAAGAAATTCTCGAAGCCGCCGACGGAGTCATGGTCGCCCGCGGCGATCTCGGCGTCGAAATGGCGCCGGAAAAAGTTCCCGTCATTCAGAAGCACGTCATCCGCCGTGCCTCCGCCTGGCGCAAGCCCGTCATCACCGCGACGCAGATGCTCGAGTCGATGATCGAAAACCCGCGCCCCACGCGCGCCGAGGCCAGCGATGTGGCCAATGCCATTTTCGACGGCACCGACGCCGTCATGCTCTCCGCCGAAACCGCCAGCGGACAATATCCGCGCGAATCGGTCTCCATCATGTCGCGCATCGTCGTCGAAGCCGAGTCCAACAGCAATGATTTCCAGTTTCGCCGCCGCCGCGAACACCGCGGACTCTCCGTGGCCGAAACCATCTGCGAATCGATCGCCCACTCCGCCGAAGATTTGCCCATGGGCGCGATCGCCGTCTTCACCGAGACCGGCAACACGGCCCGCATGATTTCGAAATACCGTCCCAAAGCCGCAATCTACGCCTTCACCCATGCCGAGCCCGTGGTGCATCGCATGAATCTGTACTGGGGAGTGCATCCCGTGCGCTGTCGCCAGGCGCGTTCCGCCGAACAGATGGTCAGCATGGCCGAGCAGGATCTCGTCGACCGCGGCCTGCTGAAACCCGGAGACGTTCTCGGAGTCGTCGCCGGCACGCGCCAGGCCTCCGGTTCCACCAACCTCATGCGACTGCACGTGGTCACCAACGAAGAAGCCGAGCGCATCTCTCATCCAGCAAATCAGTATCCAGCAAAGGCCCACAAGAAACCGCGTTCTGCCCGTCCGCGCAAGATATAATCGCCGCTTATGCCGCAAGAGATCCTCTCCGTGGCTGTCTGGGAACCGGTTCCCGAGCATGGAAGCCGCGTCTCTGGCCACTCTCCGCGAACTGACTGCCATCGTCACCGCCAAGGGCTACGGACGCGATCTGCTCTACCGCGACCGCGAAGCGCACTATGTTTTCCTGCGCTACTGGAAATCTGAAGAAGCCCGCCAGGCCGCGCTGGAAGATCCCGACATGCAGCGTTGCTGGGCGCGCCTGGGAAACGAAATCCAGATCGTGAAAGTCTACGAGACGCTAACCGAAGTGCCGCTGGACAAAACGAAATGAGTACCGGAGCCGAAACAACTCATGTGACGTCCGAATACGAAACGGCGGGTACGTGGAGTCGGACAGCAGAACCGAGCGTCCATCCAACAATTGACGTTACGTCGTCTTGTTGTCCGTGGAACGCTAGAATAATCTCTTGGCGGGTAGCGCGGGCTTTTGATGCGACTACCCTGTTGTTTTCCGATACTTGCGCGTCATGACGTAAGTGTGCAGGCGTCTCCGTCATCACGCTATGTTCCTGCAGGAACACTTACCGCCGAGTGCACAATTTCTCGCGCCTTTGGGAGAAGTGGGGACTTTAAACTAACCTCCTCATATGCTCGCCACCATCCGCGAATTCGCCGACAACGCCGCCGACCCCAAAGTCCGCGGCTATCTCCATCTGCCCGCTACTCCAAACCATGACGGCCTCGTCCTGACGCACGGTGCCGGATCGAACGCGCAAGCTCCGCTGCTGATTGCGCTAGCCGAGACCTTCTCCGCCGCGGGATTCACCGTGCTGCGCTGCGATCTTCCCTACCGTCAGGCCCGCTCCTTTGGCCCGCCGGGTCCCGGCGACGCTGCCCGCGATCGTGCTGGATTAAGGAATGCTCTCGCCGCCATGCAAAAAATGATCTCCGGCCGTCTCTTTCTCGGCGGCCACTCCTACGGAGGACGCCAGTCGAGCATGCTCTGCGCTGAGCTTGCGAAAGAGACACCAGACCTGGTCGCGGGTCTCCTGCTGCTCTCCTACCCGCTGCATCCCCCGCGCAAACCGGAGCAACAGCGCACCCAACATCTCCCCGACCTGCATACGCCCGCGCTCTTTGTGAGTGGCACGCGCGATCCATTCGGTTCCATTGATGAGCTGAAGCAAGCCTTGAAGATGATCCCCGCGAAAACAACGCTGCTGGCGATCGAACGCGCCGGTCACGATCTGGGATTCAAAGGAAAGACAAAGAAGGAAGAACTGCCGAGGCTGATCTTTTCTGAATTCACCAAGTTCTTTGAATTGTCATCCTGAGCGGCGCTTTTTGCCAAGCGAAGGACCTACTGCAACTCTGCTCGGTCCCTGGCAAACTGCATAGATCCCTTCGACAAGCTCAGGGCAGGCTCTTCGCGCGAAGACCGCGCTCAGGATGACAATTCATGTCTTAGTTTACCCACCCCGACTTCCCGCCGCCATTCCCCTTATGTGCGTATCGTCGTCCGGCGGAATGTAATTCCCGTGCTCGTCGAAGTGAACCTGGCGGTCATGCTTCGACATGTAGACTTCAAATTTCTTCGCCGCCCGCCGCCGCTTCCACCGATAGTAGGAATTGCGCATGCCGTAATATCGTTCCGCGAGCCCGACATTTACCAGCGCTGGCTTCGGTCCGCGCCGCACATAAAGGTAGCCGAAAAGCAGGCCGCCGAGATGTGCGACGTAAGCGACATCGCCGCCACCCGACATGGCAAAAACCAGCGTGACCACAATCAGAATCCCGACAAAATATTTCGCCTTGATGAGAAAGGGGAACGGAATCATCATGATTTCGTTGTCCCCAAACAGCATTCCAAACGCGATCAGAATGGCGAATACGCCGCCCGAAGCCCCGATCGTCGCAGTCTCCGGACGTCCAAGAAAATGCATGTAGGAGACGGCCACTGTGGTGATCGCTGCGCCGATGACGCCGAAGGAATAGAGTTCGACAAACCGCCGCGTTCCCCACGCTCCCTCAATGGCCGAGCCAAACATCCACAGTCCCAACATATTTCCAAACCAATGCAGGAACTCAAAATGGATGAAGCTGTAGGTCACCAGCTGCCAAAGCCAGCCATGAGAAACGACATCGAGTGGGATCAGGGAAAGGTACTCAACCGCGAATCCCCTGGCAGGAATTCGTGCCAGCTCCAGCACAAACCTGAGCAGAAAAATACCGGTGTTGATTCCCAACAGCCACGTCACCGCCGGGGTGAACGGTGGCAGGCTCAACGTCATCGGTTCGCCGGTTCGACGCACTCAACTCCCTCTCGTCTAGGTCTCGTCCAATTCTACTCGCACAACGCCGCTACCGTTTTATCGCTCCGGAACCGGCACCACCGGCAGGCTGCGGTGCCCCGCCCGATCCACCGCACGTACCGCGAAAATGACATTATCCTTCGAAAGCTTTAGCGTGATTCGCATCGCACTGCCTGCCTTCTCCGTGTGTTCCCACTCGGGACTCGACGTCGCCCGCCACAGCACTTCATATTCCGCTGCCAGCCCTCCGGGTGAAGCTTCCCACGTCAGCGTCGAATCATTCTCCAGATCCTTGGTCAGGATGTGCACATTGGCGGGCGGAGCTGGTGCCGCAGCCAACGACGCCAGCGTCGCCGCATTCAGCCGCGCCACGTGCGACACGTAATCGTAGTCCACAAACTTCGGCAAATCGCCATACTCGATCCCGTTCTCGGTCCGCACGTTCTGATGCTGATGATGAAAGTCTTCGCGAAACTCCGTGAACCGCACCGCCGCGAATCCTTGCTGATTAAATGAATAATGATCGCCGCCGCGCAGATAGCGGTCGAGCCGGAAAACCAGCATCGGCTTCACACCGGCGTCGTACGTGCGCCCAACCTCCGCGATATAACGCGCCACTTCCCGCGAGATGGAATCGCTTTCCCCGCCCAGATTCCGAATCCGGCGCAGATCCTGCTCCGACGCCGAGACCGGAACGCCTTCCGAGAAGACCCGCACCACGGAATGATTCTGCTCCGCGCTCTTATCGCCGCCGACAATGTCGTTGTTGAGAACTGCTTCCAGATCCCATCCCTCATCTTTCGCCATCTTCGCGAAATGCTTGCTGCCGTTCAGCCCTTGCTCCTCGCCCGCGACCGTCAAGAAAACAATAGTCGCGGGAAACTTCAGTTTGCTGAGTACGCGCGCACATTCCAGGCTGACCGCAGTTCCGCTGCCGTCATCGTTCGCGCCCGGCGCATCGCCGCTTATATCGAGAGTATCGCTGTTGCGCGAGTCGTAGTGACCTGTCACCAGCACCATCCGTTTTGCATTCGCGGGGTCGGTACCCTTCAGAACCGCATAAACATTGGTGATTTGGGTCGCCTTTGGGATGCGATCGGCGGGCTCTTCGGTAAAGCTGTCGGTCTTCACCTCCAGGCATCCGCCGCAGGCTTTGGAATAGCTCTCGAATTCCGACTTGATCCATTCCCGCGCCGCGCCAATGCCCCGGCCGGCTGTAATGGAAGCCGGATCCTGCGCCGAGAGTGTCAGCCGCGTCCCAAAGCTGACCAGCTTTTCGATGTTTGCGCGAATTCGTTGCGCGGAAACTTCCCGCAATGCTGCCGCAATCTGCCGGTCGGCGACGACGGTCGGTTCCGACCCGACGGATTGTGCCGCGCAAATCATACTTGTCCACAGCATTGCGGCGACCACTGCGGTCCTGCGCTTGAAATCATGGAAATGGAGCATGCTTTGACGGTCTCCGTCCAGAAAAATCCGATTGCGAGAGGGCGATTCCCGTTTCTTCAGAAAATCTCTCGCCTACAGCCTGTGCCCCTTGACCGAACAGCCGGGGAGAATCTAAATATTATCAGGAGGCTCTAATAGGCGAGGGAGGCTTTATGGTGCTTTGTCCTGAATGCGAAACTAATCTGGATGTCGAAGAGGAAGACGTCGACGAAGGGGAAGTGATCTCGTGCCCCGAGTGTGGCACGGATTTTGAAGTCGTCACGACCAGTCCGCTTGAACTAAAAGCAGTGGAAGAAGGCTACGAAGAAGAAGACGAAGAAGAGGCGGAGGAGAGCGAAGACGGTGATTTCTCCTAAACCTCGTCCTGGCCAGCTGTTTGCAAGGTGGTCTCCTCCTGTTTTCCTTCTGGTGGTACTGCTCCTTCCGCAGTTCAGCTCTCACAAAGGCCTCCTGGCGGCTTCCAAGCCTAAAAGCAAGCCTTACGCTCTGATCGCAGGCACCGTCTGGGGCCCCGACGATCGTCCAGTCTACGGGGTCACGGTAAAGATCCGCCGCGCGAAAGATAAGAAACCGAAGTGGGAAGTGTATTCGGACCATATGGGCGAATTTGCCCAACGTGTTCCGGCAGGGGAATCTGACTACATCCTTTCGGCGGACCTCAAGCACTTCAAGCCTGCTGACGGACAGCCCCTGCGGTTGGTTCAGGAAGTTACCGTCCATATTTACAACGATGAACGCCAAGACACCGGATTGCATCTAAGCCACTGAGGTATGGTGTGGCCTGACAGGTGCCGTGAGACAATAGCACCACAATGAATCGCAGACATTTCGTCATCAAGGCTGGAGTTGTGGCTTGTGCACTGCTCGTGGTCTTGAGTGCCGCCTCTGCCCAGTCCGATAAGAAGAACAAGACCGTCGGCCGTCTGCTGTTCGGCAAGGTGCTCGATCCGCAGGATAATCCCCTTCCCGATGCTGTCGTCTACGTGACCAATACGCGCACTCGAGCCGTGAAGACTTATATCGTTGGTCCCGACGGCACCTACCGTTTTCCAGCGCTCTCCACAGCAGTTGACTATGAGGTTTACGCTCAGTACAAAGGCCGGAAGAGCGAAACCAAATCGGTCGGCCAGTTCGACGACAGGTCCCAGGTTTATTTAAATCTGAAAGTCGACGCTCGTTAGGGCCCGCTTTGCGTGCAACTTTTCGGTATCTTGGCGGGTTCAATACCGTAGGGATGTCTGTGTGGAGGACACTGTGAAAGAATCGCATTCTTCTCTTAAATTCAATCGCGCATTCGCGATGGGAGCTGTGCTGGCATGCGTCACGCTGCTTTGTGCGGCATCGGCCTTTGCGCAAAGCGGCGCCATGAGTCCCAACCAGGACGAACAGGATGGCGTTAGTGTTGGCGGCAAGTGGATGGCGTTCCGCTCAGAAGACAAGATGACCGGGGCAAAGCGGGTTCGCTTCGAACTTCTCTCGAACAATTATTTCCGCGAAGATCAGGATTACAAGCCCCGAGTCGAAATGATCTGCGAAGACGGCAAATACAAGATCGCCAACTTCAATCCAGGAGTCCGGATTCGTCCCGACCGTCCGGGATTCTGGGGGCAGCCACAACTCGATGTTCAGGTTCGCGTCGATGACGTTCACTACCGTAAAGGCTGGAATTGGCGTGGCCGCATTCTCGAGATGGATAAAGGCACCGCGCGAGGCATGATCGGGGCGCAGATCTTCAACATAGCCCTTCGTACTCCCAGCGGACAACAGATTGCCGAGTTCTCACCGGCCGGATTGAACGTTGACGAAGTCCGGAAGGCCTGCGACATAACACCGAAAAAGCCCAGCAAAGACTAAGGCTGAAGCTGCTCATGTGGAGACAGCCGCGTCGGCTGTCCCACTTGGGCGCAGCCCGGCGGAGTTCACCTCAGCGCCCAGCGAAACCGCTTTGGCACTTGCTTACTGCCCAGCTGTGCTGGCACCTTGGAGTGTCGTTTAGCTCCGTGGAAACCGAGGTGCTGGTGGACAGTAGCATCATCACAAGCTTGGCCTTCTTCCTGTTCGCGGCCGGCGTGCTCATCTACACCGTGATCCTCTACAACAGCCTCGTACGACTGCGCAATGAGAACGACCGCGCATGGGCCAACATCGATGTATTGCTCAAACAGCGCCACGACGAGATTCCCAATCTGGTCGAGACCGTCAAAGGGTACATGCAGCACGAGCAGCAGACTCTTCTGGCTGTTACGCAAGCCAGAGCTGCCTCGGTAAACGCATCCAGCATTCCACAGAAAGCCGTGGCCGATTTGAAGATAGCGAGTGCGCTGCACGGACTTTTCGCGGTAGCCGAGAATTACCCGCAGCTCAAGGCCAACGAGAACTTTCTGAAGCTGCAAAGCCGCATCAGTGAACTGGAAGAGCGCATCGCCGACCGCCGCGAGTTCTTCAACGACGACGTCAACACTTACAACACCCGCATCGGGCAAATTCCCGAAGTATTTGTTGCCAGCTTCATGAACCTCAAGCCGCGACAGATGTTCACGGTCTCCGAGGAAGATCGGCGGCAGGTGGAGGTAAAGTTCGCGAGCAGTCAGGGTTCTGGAGGGTAAGACGGATTCCAGATGGTAACCAACCGCTGGTTACCGGTGCTCTCGCGAGCGGTGTCCGCGACCTTCGTAACTAGCCGCTGGTGATGTTGCGCAACTAGGCTTTCACGCGGGGGTTCTTCCCACACATGACGAACAAAATCACGAAGTCGCTTCTAGTCCTGGCAGCGGGTGGTCTGATGATGGCCGGCAGCGCCTCTGCTCAAACCCAGAACAGCAACACATCGGGCGCCGGTGCCGGGCAAGTCGATCCTGGTCATCCTCGCGTCAACGAAGTCAACGCTCGCGCGCAGAACCAGGAGGACCGCATTGCCAACGGCGTCAAGAACGACAAGCTGACGCCCGGACAGACCGCTCATCTGGAGAATCGCGAACAGCACATCCAGAATCAGCAGAAGGCTGACATGGCCGCTCACAATGGTCACCTGACCAAGGCCGAGCAGAAACAGCTGAATAAGGAACAGAACAAGACCAGCCGGCAGATTTACAAAGATAAGCACTAATCGAAATCGCTCGGACGGTCAACTTTTCCCATGTTCAGGACAAAGCCGCGGCAGACGCGGCTTTTCTCTTTGCTGCTTCGTCCGCGTTACTTCCACGAGGAGAGGTCGCGGTTCAGCATGACTTCGAGTTCGTCGACTTCGTCGCGGAAGAGTTCGCGCAACCTTGCGCGTTGCGAGGTCGGCAGCTCGGGGAAGGGTTGACCGCCGCCGACAAAGAGCTTCATTGCGCCGAGCTTCTTGGCGGTGTCGACAAGTTTGCCCATGCGCTGCGCCTTGGACCATTCGGCCAGCAGAAGAGCGGTGCGGGTCCAGGAATAGCTGCGCGGCTCAGTCATGCTTTCGGCGGTGAGCACGTGACCCATCTGGGAAGGGCGCAGTTTCACGCGCGGCGCTCCCACAAAATCGACCACCTTATCGAGATAACCCTGAGGATCGGCCTGCATGTCCTCGTGCAGGGTCGGCATGACCTGGGAATCTCCGAACGTCCTCAGCCAATCTTTCAGGTAAGCGGCGTAACGGCTCGACTCCACGAACTCGGGATCGCTCGTAAGAGCTTCTTCGAAGGTCGAACGAATCCATCCGTAGGCGCGTTTGAGGCGGTAGAGCGACACGACGCGATCGACCGGGTTGCGGAAGGTGCAGACAATCTTGGCCTTGGGAATGAGCCGCGCGATCCGCTCGCGGGCCTGGTGGGAGGCGAAGTACGTGGGAGCGACTTCGCCGACCGCGCGTCCATCAGCGACATCGCGATAATGCGATCCGTACCAGCCGAGACCACGCTCGAAATGCTTGTCGAAGAACCGCGTCTCTTTGGTGGGATGCGAAAGTCCGGTGCACTGGCTGAGTACCGAGTGCAACCAACTCGTTCCCGTGCGAGGAGGACCGATGATAAAGAAGGAAGGGAGCGCAGGGACATGACTGCCTCCGCGCACTGCGATTCTTCTCCCAAAGCCTAACAGGGGCATTCCGCAGAGTCCTCAATCGATATGCACTGCTTTGCTCGGTACAGAAATGTCGTAAGTGGCTTGCTATGGATGCGATCGAGGCTGCGCGGGGTTGCTAAGGGAGTAAGTGGGAGAGACTCTTTGGCTCCGTCTGTGACAGCCAAATCTAGCGCACATTTCCTATTTGGTACTGCGCCCCTCGAGTGGCCACGAAGTCTTTGGAACCCAAAATTCTATGGGCAAAATATTGACAACATGGGAGTTAGGTGGTGTCGGTTTCAGGGATTTCTTAACCTCACCTTTCGGCTAATGCCATCATCGGACGATTGGGCTGGTTGGGCCGCGGGGACGAGCAGATCCCTCCCCCATTCCGTTCAGGCCGGGGTCGGGAATGACAGGTGGCGTTTTTTGGTGCGGCGTCGACTGGCACAGGCGCTAAAGCGCGGGACTCGAATCGTTGCTGCTGACGCGGCGCTGAAGCGCCGCTCTTCCACGTGGCTGAAGGTGTTCTGCCGTTTCCGTGGGCATCGGTACAGGCAGAAAGCAGGTCGCTCGACTTCGCATGACTGTTCTTCGGACGATCACGCCCGTTCGGGATGACTCGCCGCTCAGACGATCAAATTCCCCACTTCTCGCAAAGAACGCGAGAAATGGGGCACCCGGCCCGTGCCACGCACGAGCAAGTTATCCCAGCAGTTTGGCAGCGTCTTTGGCGTAGTAGGTGAGGATGATGCTGGCGCCAGCGCGGCGGATGCTGAGGAGGGATTCCATCATGACGCGGTCGCGTTCGATCCAGCCGTTGCGGGCGGCGGCTTCGATCATGGCGAATTCGCCAGAGACTTGATAGGCGGCGAGAGGCAACTCGAAGCGGTCGCGGGCGGCGGCGATTACGTCGAGGTAGGGCATGGCGGGCTTGACCATGATCATGTCGGCGCCTTCTTCGATGTCGGCTTCGATTTCGCGCATGGCCTCGCGGATGTTCGCTCCGTCCATCTGATAGGAGCGGCGGTCGCCGAATTGGGGAGCCGAGTCGGCGGCTTCGCGGAATGGTCCGTAGAAGCCGGAGGCGAACTTGGCGGCGTAGGAAAGAATCGGCGTATTGATGAGACCGGCGTCGTCGAGCGCACGACGGATCGCGGCGACGCGACCGTCCATCATGTCGGAGGGAGCGATGATATCGATGCCGGCTTTGGCCAGTGAGACCGATGTGCGGGCCAGCAGTTCGAGGGATGCGTCGTTGACGATTTCGTATTCGGTGGTCGCAGGGGCTAAAGCCCCGGAGGATTTTCCGGCGTTTTTCGCAGCGCTAAAGCGCTGCGCTACCCCAAGTCCCGAATCCTCAGCGACGGCGGCGCCAAGAGACTTCGCCAGGGGCGCGGCTTTCACGATTCCGCAGTGGCCATGCGACATGTATTCGCAGAGGCAGACGTCGCCCATCAGGAGAAGGCCGGGGACTTCGCGCTTGATGGCGCGGGCGGCTTGTTGCACGATGCCGTTCTCGGCCCAGGCTCCGGTGGCAACGTCGTCCTTTTTGTCGGGGAGGCCAAAGAGAATCACCGACGGGACGCCCAGCGAATGAACTTCCTGAGCTTCTTTCACCGCCTCGTCCACCGAAAGATTGAACACGCCAGGCATGGAGCCGACGGCTTTGCGGATGCCCTCGCCGGGACAGACGAACATGGGATAGACGAACGCGTCGGGGGTGAGGCGAGTCTCACAGACCAGGTTGCGCAATTCGGCGGTGCGACGCAGACGGCGCAGGCGGGTTACGGGAAATGCCATGGAGATCACCAGGGGAAGGATCGAGGACTCCTCCCAAGCATTGATTTTAAAACATTTGAGACAGCGATGAGGGATTATGCTGCCAGATCAAAATCTCCACCCTTCGGCTTCGCTCAGGGCAGGCTGTTGTCTCGCCAAAGAGCGGCAAGATTAGGATGGGGGCCGCGCCCCCGGCGGTCCCCACATCAGCCTCGCGCTCCCATCCCGGGGTTGCCTGTCTAGGTGTGACGGAAGTAACCGGCTGCATTCCAAACGATCCTCGGAATCTCCTTATAAGTCTCATAGAATTGGGGTCGGATGAGTCCGTTCCGACGATATCGTTGGTTTGCTGTGGCGGCCGCAATTACGCTGGCCTTTGCCGCCGTGTCGCTGCTTGCGCACAAGAGCGCGGGGCTGACCGCGTTTGCCGATCTTGCGGGATTGACTCTGATGTTGGCGGCGATTGGCGTCACAACGGCCAATGCACTCAGCCGTCCGTCGCAGGAGCGCAGTTTCTGGGCCTTGATGGCGCTGGGATTTTCGTTATGGGCGTGCAATCAGACGGCCTGGGCTTATCTCGAGATGGTATTGCGGCGAGAGATCCCAGATCCGTTTCTGTTCGACATCATCCTCTTCTTTCATGCAGTGCCCATGATCGCGGCAGTCGCCTGGCGTCCGGACCTGCGGAAGACGGAAGGAAGAGTGCACCTCAGCATGCTGAATTTTCTGATGCTGCTGGGGTGGTGGATCTTTCTTTACGCGTTCATCGTGTTTCCGCACCAGTATGTTGTGTTGAATGTGAGTACCTACAACGTGTACTACGACCGTCTCTACGGGCTGGAGAATGGTTTGTTGTTGGTTGTATTAGGCCTGGCCGCGTGGACTAGTGCGGGCGGATGGAGGCGGCTTTATCTGCACCTTCTTGGCGCCGCAGTCTTGTACGGAATCAACTCGCAGCTCCTTGACCGTGCGGCCACGAATCATACCTATTATTCCGGCAGCCCGTATGACATTGCCTTGATCGGGACGGTGGCGTGGATGACGGCGGGGGCGCTGTCGGCCCGGGAATGGGATCTGCAAATCCATGAATTCAGTCTGCACCCGCGATGGAAGAAGATCATTCCGCAGCTCGCGATGCTGGCGATTCTCTCCCTGCCGGTGTTGGGATTGTGGACGGTGGTGCTTGACAGGTCGGCGGCTCCTACGCGAATCTTCCGCATTTTCGCGGTGCTGGCCGCCATGTTGGTATTGGGTGCGTTCGTGTTCCTGCGCCAATATTTTCAGGACCAGGCGTTAATGGCGCTGCTGAAGGAGTCCCGCCGCAGCTACGAAAGCCAAAAAAACTTGCAGAGCCAGCTCGTGCAGAAGGAGAAGCTGGCTTCGTTGGGCAACTTGGTGGCAGGAGCGGCCCATGAGATTCATCATCCGCTGAATGCCATCATGAACTATTCCGAGCAGTTGTGGGCGAAGGAGCGACTGACGGACGAACAAAACAGCCTGGTGCGAAAGATCGTGAACCAGGCGCAGCGGACACGCGATCTGGTGGCCGACCTGCTGAGTTTTGCCCAGCAATCGCCCGGAGAAAAAATTCGCGTCGACGTCAGCGTGCTGTTGCAGCGCGCCACCCAGATGCTCGAGTCGCGGCGTGCGCCGGGCAAAATCCGCGTGAGCCTAGCCATCGCGGCCGATTTCCCCCGGGTGTACGGGAATGCGAACCAATTGTTTCAGGCGTTTGTGGAGATCATCGAGAATGCGATGGATGCTCTCGAAGAGGCCGGCGGAGGCACTCTGGAAATTACCGCACACCGATTGGACCAGGACGCGATGCTGCAATTTTCCGATACTGGGCCGGGGATTCGCGATCCGTTGCGAGTATTCGATCCGTTTTATACGACCAAGCCCGTTGGCAAAGGTACTGGCTTGGGTCTGAGCGCAGTGTATGGAGTGATTCAGGAACACAGCGGACAGATCACCTGCCAGAACAAGCCGGAGGGGGGAGCGCTGTTCATTGTGAGGATTCCGGCAGCGGTTGAGCAGGCCGCGCAGGTTGCTGGCGCGGGCGCGGACTGAACGCCAAGCTTTGTCTTCCCTTCATTTTCTTCTTCTTCCTTTGCTTCCTCTTTGTCCGCGGGTCGATTGGGTGAAGCTTCCTCGCCGTTGTCGCCTTCCGTATCCTGCTACGATAAATTGCGATGCCTGATGAGTTGATGCACAGCTCGGCGCGTGTGCTGGAGTTCGAGTCGTTACGGGAACTCCTGCACGGATATGCCTCTTCGCCTCTGGGGCAGGAGCGCATTGCGGGGCTCGCTCCGTCGACGGATCGCGAGTGGATTCAGCGGCAGCAGGATCTGGCCGGCGAGATCCGCGAATTTCGGCGTGTGGGTGGGCGGTTCGATTTCTCCGGGCTGATCGACAATTCTCTTCTGGTGGAGAAATCGCGCATCTCGGGGGCGACTCTCGAGGCGACGGAAATTCGTGACGTAATCCTGGTGGTCGATCGCGCGGCGGAGTGGCGGGAGATTGAGCGGCATCCTCCCGCGAACATGAGGTCTGACTGGCAAGGAGTGCGGGAGCTGTCGGAACGGATCGTCGACTTCACCGAGTTTCTAAGGCTGTTCCGCAACAAGATTCAGCCGGATGGGACGCTCGAAGACAAGGCGTCGCCAGAGCTGGCGCGCATTCGGCGGGAGATAGAAAGGCAACGGCGGTCGATTCAGGAATCGCTGCAGGGATACTTGCGGCGGCTGGCCGAGGGCGGAACCGTACAGGATGAGCTGGTCACCATTCGCGGCGAGCGCTTTGTGATTCCGGTGAAAGTAGAGCAGAAGCGGCGTGTGCAGGGCGTTGTGCACGGTGCGAGTTCCAGCGGACAGACAGTGTTCGTCGAGCCTCTGGAGACGATCGAGCAGAACAACGAACTGGTACGGCTCTTGGAGGAGGAGATGGCGGAGGTGCACCGCATCCTTCTCGAGATGACGCGGCGGATTGGTGAGCACGCGGAAGAGATCCTGGTGGCCGTAGACGTGCTGAGTGAGCTGGAACTGCAGTTTGCCAAGGCGCGGTTTGCGGAGGAGTACAACTGCGTTGCGGTGACGTTGAGTGGCGATGCACGGTTGTTGCTGCAGAATGCGCGACATCCGCTGCTGGAGAGAAATCTGAAACTCAGGGGCATTGCGGTTGTGCCCGTCACTGTTGAGCTGGAGGGCGAACGGAGACAGCTGATCATTACTGGCCCCAATACCGGCGGCAAGACGGTCACGCTTAAGACTCTGGGCTTGTTGGCGTTGATGGCTCAGGCTGGGCTTCCGGTGCCAGCGGATCGCGCCGAGATGCCGGTGTTCGATGCGGTACTGGCCGACATCGGCGACTACCAGTCGATCGAGCAGAATCTTTCGACATTTTCGGCGCACGTCACCAATATCGATTTCATTTCCCGGACGGCTACTGAGCGATCGCTGGTGCTGCTCGACGAATTGGGTTCCGCGACGGACCCAGAAGAAGGAGCGGCGCTGGCCGTTGCCATTGCCGGGCACTTTGGCGGAATCGGGTGCATGACCGTGATTTCCACGCACCATACTTCGTTGAAGGTCTACGCAGCGAACACACCTGGGGTGGTGAACGCTTCTGTAGGTTTCGACGAAGCCACGTTGCAGCCTACGTATGAGTTGAAGGTGGGCGTGCCGGGTGCGTCGGCAGGAATTAACATTGCGCGGCGGCTGGGACTGAATCCCTCCATCATTGATAGCGCGCGGTCGCGGCTGGGGACACAGGCCCGCGACGTAGGGCAGTTCCTCGACAAGCTGCATGCCGACTTGCGGGAAGCGGATCACGAACGACTCAGATTGAAGGCTCGCGAGTTGGAATTGGAGCGCGAGAAAGCGACTTTGGCGGCCGAAGGAAGAAAAGAGCAGCAGGCCAAAGTTCGCGAGATGGAGAAAAAGCTGGAGAGCCTGTTGCGCGATTTCGAGTATCACGCGCGCGAAGCGGTGAATGCGGTTCAGGATCGCGCTGCCGCGCAAAAGCTGTCGAAAGACGCGGAGCGCAGAATTGCGAAGTTGCGGCGAGAGTTCCGCGAACAGTTCGATTCGACCGTCGTGGCTCATTCCACCGGAGCTGATCAAGGGGATCCGCACGCGCAGCCGCAGGTCGTCAAACGTGTCGCGGAAGGTGACACCGTGAAACTGAAGTCGACGGGGCGTCCTGCGCGGGTGGTGCGTAAAGTCGACGACAATCATTTCGAAGTAGAGATGGGCGCGATGAAGATGAAGATCGCGCGCGACGATATTGCCGAAGTAGTGGCGAGTTCGCAAGGACCAGCGGCGGAGAATCCCGTGAAAGCGGCACGAGCGCGGGGGATCTCGGTGTCGCTGGAAAATGAAGGGGCCAATGTGCCCAGCGAGATCAATGTGATCGGCCAGACGGTGGATACCGCTTCACGGGAAGTGGAGAAGTTCGTTGACCGCGCTTTTTTGGCAGGGTTGCCGCGAGTGCGCGTGGTTCATGGTAGCGGCATGGGCATTCTGCGAAAGGCTCTGCGCCAGTTGCTGCAGCAGCATCCTCACGTCGCGTCGGTTGCCGAGGCCCCGCAAAATGAAGGCGGGGGCGGGGCGACGCTGGTGGAGTTGAACGTCTAAAAAGGCCGAACCTTTACTTGGGTCTTTGGGTCTCAGGTTTTCTTCACCGTAAGATATGCAAATGCCCTTCATTCTTGCAATTCTGCTTGCGGCCCTGATTCCGGCTACTGATACTCCTGTCGCTGCGACTCCGCCGATGGGTTGGAACAGTTGGGATTCCTACGGCACGACTGTGCGTGAGGATCAAGTCAAAGCCAACGCGGACTGGATGGCAGAGCATCTGGCGAAATATGGATGGAAGTACATTGTGGTCGACATCCAGTGGTACGAGCCGAATGCGCAGGGGCATGACTATAAGCCGGGCGCTCCGCTGACGATGGACGAGTACGGTCGCCTGATGCCCGCGGTCAATCGATTTCCTTCATCTGCGAACGGAGCGGGATTTAAGTCACTCGCGGATTATGTTCACAGCAAGGGGCTGAAGTTCGGCATCCACATTATGCGCGGGATCCCGCGCGAGGCGGTCGAGAAGAATCTTCCGATCAAGGGCAGTTCCTATCATGCGGCTGATGTCGCCGACAAAGACAATGCGTGCCGATGGAATCCGGACATGTGGGGCGTTGATACGACGAAGCCGGGCGCTCAGGCCTACTACGATTCGATCGCCGAGCTGTATGCGTCGTGGGGCGTGGACTTCATCAAGGCCGACGATATGGGGAGTCATCTTTATCAACCGGCAGAGATGAGGGCCCTGAGTCTCGCCATGCGCAAGACGGGAAGGCCGATGGTGCTGAGCATTTCGCCGGGTCCCGCGCCGGTATCAGAAGCCGAGTTCTTCGAGAAGTATGCGCAGATGTGGCGCATCTCCGATGATTTCTGGGATGACTGGAAGTTGCTGCGGGCGCAGTTCGACTATGCGCGTGACTGGGCACAGTTCGTAGGCAAGAACGATACCTGGCCGGATGCGGACATGCTACCGCTGGGAAAACTGAAGGTGACGGACAAGGAGGGCGGGGGCACGCCGACCAAGTTCACGGCCGATGAACAGCAGACAGTGATGACGCTGTGGAGCATCTTCCGCTCGCCGCTCATCTTCGGCGGAGACCTGCCGAGCAATGATGCGGCCACGACTGCCCTGATCACGAATGAGGAAGTGCTCGCGGTGGATCAGCACGGCAGCGGCGGACATCAGGCGCTGGAGCGAGGCAATATCCGCGCGTGGGTAGCAGATGGTGCGAGCTGCGGGAGAGCATTACGTCGCGGTGTTCAATCTGGGGAGTTCTTCGGAGAATACGAATCTGCGTTGGGAACAGATAGGCCTTCCGGCGCAGTCGTTCAATCTCCGCGATCTGAGGACACACAGGGAGCTTGGAAAGGCCGAAGGGATCAGCGTGCACCTGCGGCCGCACGCGAGCGTTCTGTATCGCGTTCAAACCAACTAGGGATAGTCGCCTTTACTTCAGACCTTCCACCAGATAAAGATCGGCGAGCATGCGGTGGTATCCGAAGACGCAGGTCTTGGCATCGGGCGTCATGAGAATCGGGCCAATATTCTCGACTCCGGCCGGATCGTAGGGCATCAATTCCTTCCACAGAGTGCGCTGTCCCGTTTGCATATCGAGCCGATAAACGCGTGCCGGGAGTTCGCCGGGTTGATAGATGTAGAGACCATGTCCGTCGGCGCTGAAGGTGATGGGTTGCTCACCAGTATTCAGTCCGGAAATCAAGTGCGGCTCGCCGCCCGCTGTAGGATATAGGTATCCTTTTTTGTCGGGACCAATAGCGGCGATCTGCAGCGAGTCAGGAGAAACCGCAAAGGATGTGCCATTCACGCCTTCGGGAGAAATCACGTCTGACTTGCCGGAATTCAAATCGTAGATGTAGAAACGCACGCCTTTGCCGGGTTCGTCGGCGGTGAACAGAATGCGCTTGCCGTCAGGGAACCAGTGAGCCCAGCTGTGGTTGATGTTGTCTTTGGTCAGGTCCCGGGGCTCTCCGGCGCCGGTGGGTAGGAGCCTGAACTGAGAAGGCGATTCCTGGCTCTGGGCAATGGCCCACTTTCCATCGGGCGACAATGCGACTGCGCCGCCTTCGCCGAGCAGAACCGCCGGTGAACCATCGGTCTTGCGAATGTAGACGGCATAGGTCAGGCCGCTGGACTTCGAATAGTCCAACGCTCCGCCGCCGCCCTCTTCGTCGAAAAGAAGAGTCTTGCCGTCGGCGGAAAGGTCCGCTGGGTAGGTGTAGTCGAGCCAGGAGAGTTCGTGTTGCTTGGCATCATTGGCAAACAGACCAAGCAATTCGCGGCGCCAGTCGGCTCGAACCAACAGCACCCGGCCGTCTTTTGCGATGTCGAGCAGCATGAGCGCGCCGGGCAGGCGGGCCACGATGCGCTCCTTTCCATCGAGCGAAGTGGCGTAAAGGGTGCGATCGGTGCCGGACTTGCTGGCGGTGAACCAGATCTCCTTGCCATCGGGCGACCAGGCGAGACCCTGGATCGTGAACCACTGCGCGGAAAGCAGTTTCTTGTTTCCCGCCAGGTCGACAATGGCCAGCGAACCGCTGTCGTCCCCCTGGAGAGGATGATCGGCAAAAGCAATGAAATCGCCTTTGGGAGAAACGCGGGGATGGCCGATCCATCCGCCAGTTTGATAAAGGGGCTTGCCGATGGGATATTCGAGACGATTCCTTCCACCAAAATCGCGAACCACGGCGAGGCTATTGCCGTCCGGGGACCAATCGGCCCACTGCACCTGCTCGAGCACCTCGCGCGGTGCGCCTCCCGAGAGCGGGGCGCGTGCAAGAGTACCCATGCTGACCCAGGCGCCGACCGCCTTGCTGTTCAGAAGAACGGCCATCTCCGCTGTCGACGATACGGACATGAGCTGGGTGTGACTCAGGCCCATGGAGCGCGATTCGGGAGCTTCGGGACGCGCAGTAAATACATCGGTCGGATTGCCTTGCCAGGCGGCGCTGTACAGGATTGTCTGGCCGTCAGGAGCGAACCGTGCCGAGCGGATGCTGCCGCGGCGGAAAGTCAGCTGGCGATAGAGAGGGGGCTGGTACGGAGGCGGGGTGAAAGCAAGCTTCCCGGCATAGAGGCCGACTCCCGCTGCGATCAGCACCGCGAGCGCCCACAGCGCCGCACGCGGAGATTTCTTGGTCGAGGGCGTGGGGGCAACGGCTACGCCGGTCTGGGACGACGCAGGCTGGGTCGTCTCCGTAACGACCGAAGTGCGAGAAGAATCGATCGAGCGTTTGATACGCCGCAGGTCTGCGCGCATTTCCGCAGCGGTCTGGCAGCGCATCTCCGGATCTTTTTCAAGGGCCTTGCTGATGGTTTCTTCCAGCCTTGGCGGAAGTTCCGGGTTGAGACGATTGGCCGCCGTCGGCGTGCGATTCAGAATCGCTTCCGTGATGACGGCGGACGTTTCTCCACGAAACGGCAGGACGCCGGTGGCCATCTCATAGAGCACCACGCCGAAGGAATACAGGTCGGTGCGGCCGTCGAGCTCTTTGCCGCGTAATTGCTCGGGCGACATGTAAGCGACCGTGCCCACAGCGGTCCCGGGGTTGGTGAGATCGAGGCTGTTCGCGTCGGCGACGGTCTGGGAATCGCCGCTCGTCGGCCGGGCAGCGCGTGAGACTTTTGCCAGGCCGAAATCAAGAATCTTGGCGTGGCCCCGATCGGTAACAAATATGTTCGCCGGCTTGATGTCGCGGTGGACGATGCCCTTGCTGTGTGCGGCGTCGAGCGCATCGGCCACTTCAATCGCCAAGGTGAGCAAGCGCTCCAATTCCATCGGACGGCCTTCGATCAGGTGCTTGAGCGTCTGGCCGGTGAGGCACTCCATCACGATGAAAAGATGGCCATCATGGTGGCCAATTTCGTGGATGGTGCAGATGTTGGGATGGTTCAGGGAGGATGCGGACCGGGCTTCGCGCCGAAAGCGCTCGAGGGCCTGGGGATCCTGCGAGGAGTCGTCGGGAAGAAACTTCAGCGCGACAAAGCGGCCGAGAAGCGTGTCTTCTGCCTTGTAAACCACGCCCATTCCGCCACCGCCGAGGAGTTCAATGATCCGGTAGTGGGAGACGGTTTGGCCGATCATGATTAGTAGATCGTTGTTGGTCGATGGTTACGAGTCGATCAAAGACGAGTGGCGGGCCGAGGCCATGCTTCGAGGCCAAGCCACGCGGAGCCATCTTAGGGCGAATCGCGGATGCCGTCAATGCCACTAAGAGGGGCGCTTGGGGATTCTGCCTCGGGCTTTTCGCCTCGAAAGACGCGCGAGATGCCGCGAACGATGCGGCGCATGGGCAGTTCGCCCTTTGCATCGGCGAAGAAGATTTCACCGGTGCGGGTGCCGCGGTAGAACCAGCGTTTCAGGACGGCGAGATGCTCCATCGTCTCCAGCGCGGATTTTGGTTGTTCCGGGGGAGATGATTGCAGAGCTTCTTGCACGCGCGCTTCCATCGACTGCGACTTTGCGTGCTCTGCGGGCTGGATGCTGAAGGCGATTGGTCCCGTGATGCGCCCGGACTTGATCTGGAAGAATGAGACGCAACCCGCGATAGAACTCGGCTGAATCATGAGGGCGGAAAGACGGTCGAGACGCTGGACGATCTCTGGAAGCTGGCTGAGGATGGGCCTTAGTTTTTCCACGCGAGCGTGGATCGCCGCGGCGTCTTCGAACGCCAGCCTGGTCGAGGCCGCTTCGCGCTCGGTAGAAAGCTCGCGGACCAGGGAGTCTCCGGCGGAATCGAAGAAGGTCTGCACGCGGTTTACCTCTGCAGAATATTCTTCGTCGGTGCAGCCTTTGAAGCAGGGTGCGAGGCACATCTTCATCTCGGAATAGATGCAGCCGGGGAATTTCGGGTCGGGATGCAGGTCGTCCACGCAGCGGCGCATCTTGAAGAAGTCCAGCGAATCATTCATGAACTTCTCGGCGGCGACTCGCGAGAAGAACGGGCCGTAGTAGAGAGAACGTCCTCCAAGCCGGCCAAGGCGCGTTGTGATGGAGGCGCGTGGGTATTCGTTTTCGAGATGCAGCTTGACCAGTGGCGCGAAGCGGAAGCGCATGCGATCGGAATAGGTCTTGGGAAAGGTGGTCCGCAGGGCGCTGTAGAGGAGAAAGCCGGACTCGAAATCCGATCCGGTGGATGTGTATTCGATTTCGCGAACCCGGTCGCGCAGGTTGAGTTTCTTGGTGCGCTCTTCGATGGGGCCGAGCAGGCGCTGGAGGCGGCGTCGCAGGTTTGCGGTTTTGCTGACGTAGGGCTCGGCTTTCGCGTCAGCTCCCCTCAGGAGAAATACGGACGGGGCTGCTGGGACTGCGGAGAAGACTTCCGCATCCCGCTCAGGCGCGAATTCGAGGCGCTCGGTCAGCACCAGGTCATTGTAAGCAAGACTTCACCAAGGAGGCACGGGGGTGCGGCGACATCAGACTGATCATGCCGTTCTTCGTGCCTCTGTGCCTCGATGGCAAGTGGCTACCGAAAGTTAGCGTTGCGGAATTTCTGGCGGAAGTCTGTGCCTTCGAGGGTGACGATGCGGCACATTTCGTGAAGGCGGGAGCGCATGCGTTCGCCGATGCGGTCGCCCAAAGTTTCGCCACGGCTCGCTGCGCGCGCTGGCGAGATAGAACCGGAAGCGCCAGCTGCGGGCTGATCGTCAAAGTTCGTGGTAATGATCGTGGTGCGGTTGTCGTTATAGCGCGTGTTCAGGATCAGGCTCACCGTGTCCCAGACCCATTCCGTTGGCTTAACCGCGCCCAATTCGTCCAGCACGAGAACGTCGGTCTCGAAGACGGGACGAAGCACGTCGAGTTCCGTGGTCTGCACGGTGGAGTTGTAGGAATTCTGAATTTCCTTCAGCAGTTCGCGATAGTCGTAAAACAGGCAGGGGATGCCGCGGTTTACGATCAACTCTTTGAGGATGCCGACGGCCAGATGGGTCTTGCCGGTTCCGATCTTGCCAATGATCAACAGTCCTTTGTCGCCGCGCGGGTCGCATTTCTTGGCGAAACCCGACGCGATGAAGTGGGCTTCCTCGAGGGATGGGTGGGCACCGGGAAAATCAGTGTCGTAATTCGAGAGCTCACAGTGCTCGTAGCGGCGTGGAATGCGGGCGGCCGCGACCAGGGATTGTCCCCGGGTACGCAGACGGCAGTCGCAGCGGGTGACGCGGCGGTCGTTGGTGCTTCCGCTTGCGGCGGAGCCGGCGACCGTCTTCCATCCAGAGCCCTCGCAGAGCGGGCAAACCTCGGAGGAAGCCTTGACGACGCGGCGGGCGTCGGTGCCCGGATCCGCCACCTTGGGGTCCATCACCTTCGAACCAGGCATCTTCGAATCGACCATCTTTGAATCGACCATCTTTGAATCAACGATCTTGGAATCCGTCATCTTCAAACGAATATCTCCTGTTTCGACTTTGCACCCGGGGGAGGGTTTCGCGCAAGGCGGAAACCTTGCCTGCCTGTGTACATCCTGTGAAGGAAGGCGGTGCCCTGTGGAGGGCGTAGGAAAAACCTCCCGGGGACGGCGGAAAGCCGCTCGGATAGCCCCGATCGGGACCTAAGGAGTGCGAAACAGGCTTCCGGCGCGGATTTTCACAGTTGACTTTCGCCACAGAGGGAGGAGAATACGACCGTCAGGTTTCCCAACTCAGCCAGAGCCAGTTTTCCTCCCGGTGTAGGCTGGGAATGAAAGAGACCTGCGAGGAGATACTATGAACAAGGCCGATCTGGTTGACAAGATCGCAGGCGCGTGTGAAATCAGCAAGGCGCAAGCCACGACTGCCATTGATACAGCTGTCGACAGCATTACCTCAGCCCTGCGCAAGGGCGATCGCGTAGCGTTGATAGGCTTCGGAACATTCTCAGTGTCACAAAGAAAAGCGCGGAACGGGCGCAACCCGCAAACCGGCGCTACCATCAAGATCGCGGCCCGCAAAGTCGCGAAGTTTAGCCCAGGGGCCGAACTCAAGAAGTCCGTCAACAAGAAATAGTCGAAGCAAGCATAGAAATTGCCAAGACGGCAGGGGGTCGGCCCTGCCGTTTTTTGCTGCTTAGCCATCAAGTCATGAGCATCTTTCGTCGCAGTATTCGATCGACCTTGTCGCTGTCAGTGCTCCTCGCGGTCTTGATGGCGCAGGAGCCTCCACACGTCCTGCCTGGGCCATGGCGGCGTCTGTCGGACACTCCCGTAATCTCTCCGCGCGGTAACAGTTGGGAGTCGGCCGGAACTTTCAATCCTGCGGTGATCGCGCGTGGTGACAAAATCGTCATGCTCTATCGCGCCCAGGATAAGCAGGGCACGTCGCGCCTCGGGTATGCCGAAAGCTACGGACGGAATCCATTTCACACGACGCGATGAACCGGTGTTCAGCCCGACCGCAGACTATGAGAAGGACGGTGGTGTAGAGGATCCGCGGCTCGTTCAATTCGGGGACACGTACTATCTGACCTATACGGGCTACAACAAGAAAGATGCACAGCTTTGTCTGGCGACTTCGAAAGACCTGATTCATTGGGATCGCAAGGGTGTCATCATTCCAGCCAACAAAGGAAATTGGAATGTGAAGTGGACGAAGTCGGGCGCGATCGTTCCAGAGAAGATCAATGGAAAATATTGGATGTACTTCCTCGGGACGAGCGCAGACAACAAGGATCAGGCTGGACTAGCCTCCTCTCCGGATCTGCTCCACTGGAGGGAAGCCGCGCGAGTTCCCGTGCTGCCGTGTCAGGCCGGGAAAGTTTGACGCGCGAGTTGCGGAACCGGGCCCAGCGCCGATTGTAACGAATAACGGAATCATTCTGATCTACAACGGTGCCGATGATCACCTCGTGTACCGCACGGGAATCGCGGTGTTCGACAGGAATGATCCAGCGAAGCTGTTGTGGCGCAGCGAGCAGCCTTTTTTCGATCCCCAGAAGCCATGGGAGAAAGTGGGTCAAGTGCCGAATGTTGTCTTTGTGGAGGGCATGATACGTCGGGGAAATACATACCTCTTCTACTATGGTGCTGCCGATACCTATGTTGGCGTTGCGGGCGCTCCCGTGAACCGCTGGACGCCATAGCTTGACCCTTGACCAAACTCCCCCCTACCATCGACGGGGGCCCATGCCGTTTCCGATTCCTTCTTTATGCGCCAGCCATACGATGTTCCGCGCGCTTGCCGGCGGGCTGTTACTGGCTGTTGCTTTGACTCTTAACGCGCAGCAGGCTAAGCCGGCCGCACCTACGCCAGCTCCGATTGCCAATTTCACTGACATTGCTGAAAAGGCTGGTCTAACGGCACAGAATGTTTTCGGGGGGCTCGACACCAAGAAATACATTATTGAAACCACCGGCACCGGGGTCGCGATTTTCGACTACGACAACGACGGATGGCCGGACATCTTTCTGGTGAATGGCACTAAGCTTGAGGGATTTCCCGCCGGCCAAAGTCCGAGCAACCGTCTTTACCGCAACAATCACGACGGCACATTCACCGATGTCACCGCCAAAGCAGGGCTCACGTCGACGGGCTGGGGACAAGGGGTTTGCGCCGGCGACTACGACAACGACGGGTGGGAAGATCTCTACGTCACCTACTACGGCAAGAACCGCCTCTACCATAACGATCACGGCGTGTTTGCCGAGAGTGCCGACAAGGCCGGGGTCGCGGGATCAGGCAAGGCGTGGGGGACGGGGTGCGCATTCGTTGACTATGACCGGGATGGCCGTCTCGATCTCGTCGTCGCGAATTATGTCGACTTCGATCTGTCCACGGCGCCGGCGCCTGGAGATCGTCCGACCTGCATCTGGAAAGGCGTGCCGGTGATGTGCGGGCCACGCGGGTTGCCGGGAGCGAAGAACATCCTCTACCACAATCGGGGTGACGGGACGTTTGAGGATGTCACCACGAAGGCGCACATCGACCGCACGGACGGTCATTATGCCTTCAGCATCTCGACGCTAGACTTCGATGAAGACGGCTGGCCCGACATCTTCATCGCTTGCGATAGCACACCGAGTATCCTCTATCGCAACAATCACGATGGAACGTTCACTGACGTGGCGGTGACTTCAGGAGCGGCGTTCAACGAAGACGGACGGGAGCAGGCGGGCATGGGCTCGACCGTTGCCGACTACAACGGCGACGGGCATCTCGACATTTTCAAGACCAATTTTTCGGACGATACTTCTACCCTCTACAAGAATGGTGGCGATGGCACCTTCACCGACGCTACGGCGGCTGCGGGTCTCGGCCTCTACACGCAATATCTGGGTTGGGGCACGATGTTCTTTGACATCGACAACGATGGCTGGCCGGACCTTATTCTGGTGAACGGGCACGTCTATCCCGAGGTCGATAGCCAGCACCTCGGCAGCAGCTACAAAGAGCCACGTATTCTTTTTCATAACAACGGAGACGGGACGTTCAGCGACATCTCGGCCTCGGCCGGGCCGGGCATCACGACTGCGGCTTCTTCGCGGGGATTGGCGGTCGGCGATCTTTGGAACGATGGCAGAATGTCGGCGGTGATTAACAATATGAATGCGGAGCCCAGCCTGCTGGTGAATCAGGTTCACAATGCGAACCACTGGATCGCGATTCATACCGAGGGCACGAAGTCGAATCGCGATGGCATGGGGGGGCGGATTCGGGTGAAAACCGCGACGCGCATCATGGTTGATGAGGTCCGCAGCGGGTCGAGCTACATCTCCAACAGCGACATGCGGGTGCACTTTGGTCTGGGATCGGCAGCGAAAATCGAGTGGGTGGAGGTGCGCTGGCCGAGTGGGCTGACTGAGCGCTTCGCGAATCTTCCGGTGGATCAGGTGCACACTCTTAAAGAAGGGTCGGGGGCGGCGGTGGACGGGGGGACGAAAAAGCCCTAGGTAATTGGGGCATCGTTGCATGTTGTCAATCAGAGCGCAGCGAGGAGTCCCCGTATACACCACCGTGTAGGTAGGGATCCTTCGACTGCGCGATGCCGTTCGCTTCGCGAACAGCATCACTCCGCTCAGGATGACAAATCGCTTGGGTTACTTGGTCGGCTTGGGGCTCTTTGCAAACTGCATCGTGCGAGTGATGCCCTCGCCTTCTTTCACGAAGATCACCTGATTCGCCTTGATGTCTTTC
The DNA here is from genome assembly GCA_963788555.1 of uncultured Acidobacteriaceae bacterium. GTDB lineage: Bacteria > Acidobacteriota > Terriglobia > Terriglobales > Acidobacteriaceae > Sulfotelmatobacter. The sequence continues at coordinate 788,772 of CAWBHM010000016.1, forward strand.
AGCGTGTCGATCTGGCCGCTGGGCCACCGAATCTCCAGCACGTCGACCTTCTCCGCTTTTCCCAGGCCGAAGTGAACCCGTAGGTCACTCTGTGAGAAATAGCCGCCGCCGCTGCGAACTTCGTCGATCTGCTGGTGCGGCTTGGTTTCCCCAGGAGGACTCGTCACGCACTTTAGCCTCGATCCGATTCCGCTGCGATTCGATTTCGTCCCGATGGTGCGCACCTTGATCCAATTGTGATCGAGTTTTGAATCGCAACGTAGCAGCTGCGGATAATCATTAACGGTGTTCACGACAACATCGATGTCGCCATCGTTATCGAAGTCGCCGAAGGCAGCGCCGCGCGACGGGCTCGGTTCCGAAATTCCAGGCCCGGCTTGGAAGGAAACGTCCGCGAAATGTCCATTATGCAGGTTGTGATAGAGCAGCTTGCGTTGCGGATATCCGGCTTCGGTTTTTAGTTGCTCGACTTCCGGATACACGTGGCCGTTGCAGATAAGGATGTCGGGCCAGCCGTCGTTGTCGAAATCAAAGAAGCCACAGCCCCAACCGAGAAATTGCGTGTGCGCGCCAAGGCCGGCGGTGAAGGTTGCGTCTTCGAAATTGGCGCCGCCCTGATTGTGATAGAGAGACGGCGTGTCGCCGGCGAAGTTGGTTTTGACAAGATCAAGGTTGCCGTCGAGGTCGTAATCCGCGGCCGCGATGCCCATGCCAGCTTGCGGCTTGCCGTCAGGGCTAAGCGCGCATCCGGCCTCAATCGCGATATCTTGAAATTTCCCATTCTTCTTGTTCTGGTAGAGCGCGCTTGCGGTGGAATCGTCGGCGACATAGATGTCGGGCCAGCCGTCGTTGTCCAGATCCGCGGTGAGAACGCCCAACCCGTACGTGCCGTTCGCGCCGAGAATTCCTGACGCCGCGGAAACATCGGTGAAGGTTCCATCGCCATTGTTGTGGTAGAGGATGTTCTTGCCGCCCTCCAACCCCGGCGGACCGCATGCCACCATCACGCTCTTGTAAAGGCACGGACCGGATTCCGGTACGGGCGCCGTCGCCAGATCGAGATCAATGTAGTTCGCCACAAACAGATCGAGCCGGCCGTCGCGATCGTAGTCGACGAAGGCGCAGCCCGTGTTCCAGCGCTTGCCGTTGCCCGCCACGCCTGCTTTTTGGCTGACGTCGGTGAAGGTGCCGTCCCCGTTGTTGTGATATAGAACATTCTTGCCGAAGTAGGTGACGAACAGATCATCCCAGCCGTCGTTGTCGTAGTCGCCGACGCAAACGCCTTGTCCCCAGCCGGAATGGGCGACTCCGGCCTTGGCAGTCACATCGGTAAATGTGCCATCGCGATTGTTGCGAAAGAGATGCGAAGTAGGCTCGGTGCCGGCGGGAAAGCCCTCCAGGCGCGTCCCGTTGACGAGAAAGATGTCGAGCCAGCCGTCGTTGTCGTAGTCGTAGAAGGCAACACCGCAGCCAGTCGTTTCCAGCAGATACTTGTTCTTGTGCTCGCCGCCGAAGATGGTCTTCGCGTTCAGGCCGGACTCGCGAGCCACGTTGATGAAGCTTACGCCGAGGTCGGCGGAGTCGGCAGGTGTTTCATTTTTCGTGGGATTGGGTTTTTGCTGCAAAGGATTGAGCCCGCGACCACAGCGGACGCGCCATCGCGAACACGCTTTCAAGAGAAAGAACGAGCGCCGAACGGCTCAGAGATTTCAGAAATACGCGGCGTGAAGGGAACAAGAGGTTGCTACCTGGCCCACTCGGCTCGTGCTAGAATTCGCCCCTATTCCTTATATTCAGGGAACCGCGACTTTGCAAGCCAGCCGGGCTAAATCCTGCTCCGAGAAAAGATTGCAATGAATCCCTACCTTGTTCGCGTCGGGTGTTCCAGCTTGGCCTGCCGCGCCCTTAGAGCCATTTGTTTGTTCGTGATGTGCCTGCTGTCTGGCGCTGTTTCGGTTGCGCAGCAATCCTCTGCGGCGCCGGAGTCGACACGGCAATTGACGAGAACGATCCGCACCTGGGAGTTCCTTCCCGTTGTCGGCACGCGCGCCGGATTGTTCGGCGATGAAAACGGGAGATTCGAAACCTGGGTCTATCCGCTGAAGATTTTCCGCGACTTCCATCTGACCTTTCACGTCGGTGATCGGGCGCTACCTGCGGAGAGTCTTGCACGCACACTGACGGTTCGCCCGGAGTCGGCGTCGATTTTGTTCGTCGGTGATTCCTTTCGAGTGCGTGAAACGCTATGCGTTCCGGTAAAAGAAGCCGGTGCGGTGATTCTGCTCGATGTCGAGACTGAGCAACCGCTGGAAATAGAAGCCGCATTCACAGGGGACTTCCAACTGGAATGGCCTGCGGCACTGGGTGGAACATTTGTCGAATGGGATGCGAAGGAACGAGTCTTCGTCTTTGGTGAAGAGGTGCACAAGTACGCGGCGCTGGTCGGATCGCCAACCGGAGGCGACGCGCGGCTCTCGTATCAGACGAACTATTCGGCGTCGGACCAGAACTCGTTGCGTTTGGGAGTTACGCCGAAGGGAAAAGAAACGAAGGTGTTGGTCATGGCTGCTTCGGTTGCCGGACTGGCGGATGCCGAGAAAACTTATCAACACTTACTCGCGTCCTATCCAGAAGCGATACGCGAGTCGGCCGACTACTATCGCACTTATCTCGATAAAACAGTGAGCCTCGAATTGCCCGACGTAGCGTTGCAGCAGGCGTATGACTGGGCGCGCATCAGCACCATTCAGGGGATGGTGAACAATCCATTCCTAGGATCTGGCCTGGTTGCGGGATATCGAACTTCTGGAGTGGGGCAGCGTCCGGGATTTGCGTGGTTCTTCGGGCGCGATTCGCTGTGGACCTCATTTGCCCTCAATGCAGAGGGAGACTATTCGACGACGCGAACGGCTCTTGATTTCATCAGCAAATATCAGCGGCAAGACGGGAAGGTGCCGCATGAGATTTCCCAGAGTGCGAGCCTGGTTCCGTGGTTCACGGATTATCCGTACGCTTATGTTTCCGCCGATGCCACGCCGCTGTTCATCATCGCGATGAATGATTATGCAGTGCAGAGTGGAGACGTAGGATTCGCGCGCGATAAGTGGGATAACGTATGGCGAGCCTACCAATTCATGCATTCCACGTACGATTCGCAGGGATTCGCCCAGAATGCAGGCGTAGGTCATGGTTGGGTTGAAGGCGGCCCACTGCTTCCGGTCAAGAACGAGTATTACCAGGCAGGGCTTGCCGTAGAGGCTCTGCAGGCGCTTTCCAATCTGGCTTGGATGGTGGGTAAAGAAGATATAAGCAAGCAACTTGCCGCGGAGTTTGATCACAGCAAGCCGGCGCTGGATCAGGCATTCTGGGCTCCAGAGATTAAGAGTTACGCGTTCGCATTGAAGCAGGACAACCAGCGCGCGGATGAGGCGAGCGTGCTGGCGACCGTCCCCATGTGGTTTGGGTTACCGGACGCGGAGCATGCGGACGAGACGATCACGCAACTCTCGGCCGAGGATCACCAGACGGACTGGGGCATGCGGATTATTTCGCAGCGTTCGAAAGTCTATGACGGGTCCGGCTACCACTATGGCTCCGTGTGGCCGTTGTTTACGGGATGGGCATCGGTCGGCGAATACCGCTACCATCGAGCGTTCCCGGCGTATTCGAACCTGCGAGCAAACGCGCTGCTCGGCGTGGATGGCGCCCTGGGACATTTCACGGAAGTGTTGTCGGGGGACTACTACCAGTCGTTCGCGACCAGTTCGCCGCACCAGATCTGGTCGGCGGCCATGGTGGTCAGCCCCATCCTGCGCGGGATGTTTGGCCTGCAGACCGATGCCGAGAAACATGAGATCACGCTGGCGCCGCACGTGCCGGCGGACTGGGCTTCGTTCGCCATTGAGAATGTGCGCGTGGATGGAGTCGCCGTCGACTTCCGATATCGCAAGACGACTGACAGCGTGGCACTCGAGATCAAACGCACCGGGAATGGCGAGTGTTGGGTTGAGTTCTCTCCCGCGTTCAGCCTGCGTACTCAGGTGGCCAGCGTCCAGATGAATGGTCACTCGGTGCCCTTCAAAATGCTCCCGAACAACAACGATCAGCATTTGTCCGTGCGATTTCCGGTTAGCGGAGGGGTGAACAGTTTGGTCATCCGCCTGAGGGACGATTTTGGGCTCGCACTATCGAACGAACTCCCACCTCTCGGAAGCGCGAGCCGAGGCCTACGTGTCCTCTCCGAATCATGGGATACAGCCAGGATTGAGTTGACCCTGGCAGTCTCAGGACGGGCCGGAGATCGTTACAGCTTGGAAGTTTGGAATCCGAACCAGATCTCTTCGGTGGACGGAGCGGTCCTCACCAAGTTCGGAAAACTGGAAATCCAAATGCCAAAAGGCGCGGCGGATTCCTACTTGCAGCAGAAGGTCGTGCTGCATTTTGGCCGGCGCTAAGAAAGTTCCAGCGTACTAGAGAAGATTGATCGGAAAAAAGACTACACTCAGGCAAATTCAGTTGAGCACATCGGCACGGCAACTGGTGGATGGCACGAAGCATCCATCTCTGGTTGCAATTTCGACATGCTCTCAAAGGAGCCCTCCTTATGCCACGTAAGTCCTCCCGCATGCTGATCGTTGCGTTCCTGACAGTGTCGTCGTTTCTCACCGCGTGTGGTCAGAATTCGACCAGGAACGTAGACGCGGAGGGGCATCAATGGTGGCAGCATGCGGTGTTCTACGAGATCTATCCCCGCAGCTTTGCCGACAGCAACAACGATGGAGTGGGCGACCTGAAGGGCATCACGTCGAAGCTCGATTACTTGAAGGACCTGGGCGTGGACGCGATCTGGATTTCGCCTTGCTTCCCGTCTCCGCAAGTGGACTTCGGATATGACGTCTCCGACTACGAGAATATCGATCCCATGTACGGTTCGCTTACGGATTTCGACATGCTGGCGACAGAGGCGAAGAAGCGGGGCATCCGCATCATCCTCGACTTTGTGGTGAATCACACTTCTGATCGGCATCCATGGTTTCTGGATTCGAAGTCGTCGCGCACGTCGGAGCATCGCGATTGGTATATCTGGCGCGACGGCAAGGGCCCCGGACAACCACCGAATAACTGGACTTCTACATTTGGAGGTTCAGCGTGGAAGTTCGATCCGACGACGAATCAGTATTACTACCATTATTTCTACGTGCAGCAGCCTGATTTGAACTGGCGCAACCCGGCGGTGAAGGACGCGATGTTCGATGTGGCGCGCTGGTGGTACAAACGCGGCGTATCCGGATTCCGTTTGGACGCTGTGGATACGCTGTTCGAGGATCCCAACTTGCGCGACAATCCGGTGGTCCCGGGGACGAACGCGTTCGGCGATCCCTTCGAAGAGAAGAAGTACACCACTAAGCTGCCGGAAGTTCATGAAGCGCTGCGCGGATTGCGCAAGGTGACGGATGAATATAACGGCGTGCTGATCGGTGAGACCTGGACTGCCGATATCGCGGAATTGAATCTCTACTACGGACACAGCAATAACGAATTGCAGTTGCCCATGGATTTTCTGTTTACCACGGTGAACAAGCTCTCGCCGGCCGATTTTCGTAAGCAGATCGCCGCAGTTGATTCCGCGTCCGGCTGGCCTACGTTCGTCATCAGCAACCACGACATCGCGCGCTCCTACGACCGCTACGGTGACGGGCAGCACAATGATCAAATTGCGAAGCTGATGGCGGGTCTGTATTTGACGCTGCGTGGGACGCCGATCATGTACTACGGCGAGGAGATCGGGATGAAGACGACACCGCCGACACGCAAGGAAGACGTGAAAGATCCGATCGGCCAGACGGGCTGGCCCAAGGAAAAGGGCCGCGATGGCGAGCGCACGCCGATGCAGTGGGATGAGACGGAGAATGCGGGATTCTCGAAGACTGCGCCGTGGCTTCCCGTGCCTCCGACGGCCAAGACTCACAATGTGGCCGACGAGTCCAACGATCCAGATTCGGTGCTCGCGTTCTATAAGAAGGTGCTCAAGCTGCGGCGTACTAATAAGGCCCTGATTGACGGCACTTACGCGCCCGTCAATGAGAACGATCAGAATGTGCTGTCGTACATGCGTGTGTACAAAGATCAGGTGGTGCTGGTGAGCCTGAACATGTCAGGAGCAGAGCAGAAGGTAAGCTTTGACTTAAGCAGGAACGGGTTCTCGTCCGCCAACGGACTGGTTATGACTGGGAAGACTTCGGTCAATGGGAACGTGGTAACGCTCGAACCCTACGGAGTGTTCATCGGCCAATTGACGAAGTAGTCCAGCTACTCGCCGCTGAGGATTCTCCACGCTTCGCGGCCGGTGAGCACTACGTTTTGAATTCCCTTCACCGCGTTCACGTACTGAGCGCGCTCGAACGCGGCCGGATCCTTGCAACGGAGCTGGCTGAGGATGCCTTGCATGTCAGAGACGGATTTGTAGTCGTGTTTTTCCATCCAGCGACGCAGGCCTGCTTCGAGATCACTGAGGTGGCCGATTCCGTGGCGCAAGAGAGCGGAACAGACCATCGTCACATCCGCACCAACGAGGAGCAATTTCACGACGTCATCCGGCACGTGGACGCCACTCGATCCGGCAAGGCTGGCATCGATACGGCCGTAGAGCATGCCAATCCAGGTAAAAGGAAGGCGCAGCGCTTCAGACGTGCTCAGCAGGACATTGGGCTGGATGTCGAGTGCGTCGAGATTCATATCGGGCTGGTAAAAGCGGTTGAACAAGACCAGACCGTCCGCACCCACAGCATCGAAGCGCTTGGCCATGTTGGTCATGCTGGTGAAAAACGGAGTCAGCTTGGCGGCGACCGGAATCTTCACGGCGGACTTCGCTGCCGTCACAACTTCCACATAGACATCTTCGAGTTGAGAGCCGGCGACGTTCGCCTGGCTCGGGACTTGATACAGATTGAGTTCGAGGGCACTCGCTCCGGCCTGCTCGATCTGCCGGGCATACTCGGTCCATCCTTGTGGAGTGGCGGCGCAAAGGCTGGCAATCACGGGAACCTTGACGGCCTCTTTCGCCTTGCTAAGAAGGCCCAGGTAGCGATCGAGTGCGGGGCGCGCCGCCGCGGAACCATTCTCCGCCATCTCTTCGAAGAGGGAATGGAAAACGATGGCGGAGGCTCCGGCGTCTTCGAGCCGCCGGATGCTGTCGATGTCCTGGGTCAAAGGAGAGGCGGATGAAACTAATGGAGTGCGGAGTTTGAGTCCGAGATAGGTTGTAGAAAGATCGGGCATCTTATCCTCTAGGGGTATCGACTAATTCTTCGAAAGATTTCTCCGGGGAGGTTCTTCAGAGACGCGAAGATCAAAGAATCATACGCTGGGGCGCTAACGTCAGCTGTGATTAGGATCACACCTGTTTCGATCGGTATAGAATACGCTCGGGCGAGAGGATGCACGAACTATCGATCGCGATGAGCATTGTGGATGCTGCGATGGAAGAATCGCAGCGCCGCAACGTCAAGGTCAGCGCGGTGCATCTCAGGCTGGGCGCGCTTTCCGGCGTGGTCAAGGATGCGCTGCTGTTCTCGTACGAGGTCGCATGTCAGGACACGGCGCTCGCCGGTTCGCAACTGATCGTTGAGGATCTTCCGGTGATCGTGTTCTGCGCTCATTGTCAGCAAGAGCGGGCGCTCGATTCTGTGCAGTTGTTTCAGTGTCCGGTCTGCGGTACGCCGACGATGGACGTTCGTCAGGGCAAGGAACTCGAGGTATTTGCTTTGGAGGTAGAGGAATGAGCGAGCCACGTCTGGTGGAAGTGCGCAGGAATGTATTGAAGCAGAACGACGTGATCGCGCGCGCCCTGCGCGAACAGTTTCGCGCGGCGGGAGTGTTTGTGGTGAGCCTGGTTTCGAGTCCGGGCTCGGGCAAGACGACGTTCCTGGAGAAGACGCTTACACAATTGCAGCCTCGCTATCGGGTCGCGGCGCTGGTTGGGGATCTGGCAACGGAGAATGATGCGGTACGGCTGGCGCGCAGCAAAGCGCCTGTGAAGCAGATCACGACCGGGACGCTGTGCCATCTGGAGGCGGCGATGGTGCAGAACGCGCTGCAGGAGTGGGATCTGCATGAACTGGATTTCTTGTTCATCGAGAACGTGGGGAATCTGGTTTGTCCGTCTTCGTATGATCTTGGTGAGAATCTTCGGCTGGTGTTGATGTCGGTGACCGAGGGAGAGGACAAGCCGCTGAAGTATCCGACGATCTTCAACAGCGCGGACGTCGCGGTCATCAGCAAGAACGAACTTGCGGCTGCGGTGGAGTTTGACTGGGAGGTTGCTCGGACGAGCATTCAGTCCGTGCGTCCGGGAATGCGCATTTTTCGCCTCTCGGCGAAAACCGGCGAGGGGATGGAAGAGTACTTGAGTTTTCTGTCGCAGCAGTTGGACCAACAACGGGCTGTGACGTCGGTTTAGGTTTCGAGCGAGAGCATTTAACCGCAGAGTTCGCTGAGGAAAACTCGCAGAGCAAGCAGAGAAGAGCGATTATTCTGGCGAGAGCTGTGAAAATCTGCCGAAAAAATAGTCAGCGTCGGGGATGTGGACGTGTTTTTTTTGATCGGTTCGTTTTGGGAAAAACTGGAATGCGGGAGGTACCCCCTCCCCCACCCCCCTCTGAAAGCCTTGAGTGGCGCGGATCTTTCAAAAATGCTCCGCAAGATCTTGAGCGCCTAGGACCTAGAGGTCAAAATCTTGATATCAAAGAACTTAGCGGCTCGTTCGTAATTCCTGCATGTACCGCCTCCGCCTTCACGATGATCTGCTCTTTGAAGTCTGAGGTCAAGGTCACATGTCACAAACGGGCTGTGGAAAAGCTTCAAAGAGGCGTCCGTCCCGTGGGCAATTCCCGGCTCATGGCGTAACCTGAAAGGCCACGTTGCTGCTGAGCGTGCCGCCGGGAGTGCCCGCCTTCACTATGCCGGTGGTGGCACCGGCCGGCACCTGAGTTTTGATCTCGGTATCGGACACGACTGTAAATCTTGCGGCAATGCCGTTAAAGCTGATAGCAGTCGTGCCGGTCAGGTGGTTCCCCAGGATGACGACTTTGGCCCCGACTTTGCCGCTGGTGGGAAGCGTTTCTACGAAAGGCGCAAGTCCGGTAGAGACGCTAAAGACGGTTCCAACCTGTGGCAGAGAAGGGCCGCCCTGCCATGTTGTACCGTAGAAACTTCCGTTAGTGGCCTGCATGAGCCCCTGCGCGAGCGAGCCGTCGATATAGCTGAAGAAGTGAAGCGTGGTCAGGACGCCCGAGCGCGGTTTGAATTCAAACACTGAGCCCGTCTCCAGTTTCGAATACTCCCCGTCACCTGCAGTTGTGCCGTAGAGGTTTCCGTCGGTGGCTTGGAGCAATGAATTCGGAGCAGCGCTGTCGTTGAGGTTGAACTTGTGCACCGTCTTGAATTTTCCCTCGGGTGTGATTCTGAAGATTGTGCCGCAGCCTCCGAGGTAACAGGTCGCGGCCGAACCTATCCCGCCGAGGAAAGTTGTGCCGTAGAAATTTCCATCGGTCGCCTGAACCAGAGAATTAGGATTTGACCCGTCATAGCAATTGCCGACAGCGCAGAAGTTGTAAAGGGAGGTCACCTGGCCAGCGAGCGTAATCCTGAAGACTGCCCCGGGGCCATTGTTGTTGCCATTGTACGAAGTGCCGTAGAAGTTTCCGTCGGAGGCCTGCAGGCTCAGGGTGCCTCTTTGAACCTCGCCAGCCGCGAAGCTGTGCAAGGTGGCTAGGTTCCCCGCCGGAGAAATTTCAAAGAATGTGCCGAGGTTATTGGCTCCGCCCAGGGCTGTGGTGCCGTAGAAGTTTCCGTCGGTGCCTTGAACGATGCCGGACGGGACGGATCCGTCATTGCAGATGGATTCAGCGCAGAAGCTATAGAGGGTGGTGAATGTTCCCGTTGGGGTAAGTTCGAAGAATGATCCGGCGGCGTTGAGGCCGCCCGCATATGTGGTGCCGTAGAAGTTTCCGTTACTGGCTTGCAGCAGCGTAGCTCCGCAATCTCCGGCAGCGAAGGTGAACGGCGAAGTGAGGCCGCCGGCGGGGGTCATTTGGAACAATACTGATGTGCAGTTGCCGACGCCCTGGAAGGCGGTCCCGTAGAAGTTGCCATCGAAGCCCTGGACCAGGCCGGGTGCGGGGTTGCCGAAGGTGGAGTTGAAACTTGCTAGGGTGGTGAAGGTTTGCGCGAATGTGGCGATCGTGGTGGCGCAAAAAGCTAACGCCACGCAGGCTGTTTTGAGTGAGGTAAGCTTTCTCATAGCATCTCCTGACCGGCTTCGTACCGGCGGACATTAGACCATACTTCGTCTCCGAACGTTCTTCCAGATTTCTACTTATCCCGGGTGCAGTACTGTCTGATCGCAGCTAGTCCCCGGTTCCGGTAAGAGCCACTTTCTGCGGACTGTTCAATGCATTGTCATTAATGGTGATCGTGGCCGTGCGCGTACCCGTCGTTACGGGCGCGAACGTCACGCTGAGAGTGCAGCTCTTGTTAGGGGCAAGGGTCGAGCCGCAGTTATTCGTCAGAGAAAAGTCTGGATTTCCGGACAGGACGATGCTGGAGATGAACAGGGCACCGGCGCCGCGATTGGTGAGCTTCACGGTCATGGGGGCGCTGGTGGTTCCCACTTTCTGGTTGCCGAAGTTCAAGCCTGTTGGCGAAAGGTTGACGGTGGGAGCTTGGACGGTCTGAGTGACGGGCGATCCCGAGTGCGGATTGAAGTTGCTGTCTCCAGAGTAGGTGGGTGTGATCTGATGCTGGCCTGACGTGCTGAACGATGTGGTGAAGATGGCGTGGCCGTTGGAGAGCGTCGCGGAGCCGAGCGTGGTGGTGCCGTCCATGAAGGTGACTTTGCCGGTGGGCGCGGGCTGGCTTTTCAAGCTTGCGGCGACCGTGGTGGTGAACGTTACGTTCTGCTGAAGCGTGGAGGGATTGGGCGCGTTCGTGGTGACCAGGAAGGTTCCGCCAGTGTTGAGATTGATCGTGATGCCGCTCCCGTTTCCGATAGCCAGGTCGGGGGCTCCGTCTCCGTTGAAGTCAGCGGCGGTTGCCGATACGGGCCCTTCGGCACTGTAGTAAACCGGGGCCTGGAAAGTGCCGTCGCCATTGCCGAACTGCACGGCGATGGGCGAGGAAGAGGTCGAGTATAAAGGCACACTAACCAAATCGAGCAGTCCATCGCCGTTGAAGTCTGCGAGCGAAGCGAGCACATCCTGTCCACCAGGATTGGTGATTGGCGGCTGGAAGGTGCCGTCCCCGTTGCCCAGCAGCACCTGAACCACAGCTCCGGTTGAATCATCTCCCGTCGCCACGAGATCGAGTTTGCCATCGTGGTTGATGTCGGCCACGGCCACGGAAATTGCGGAGGCGGCGTACATCACCTGCGGTTGAAAAGTGCCGTCCCCGTTGCCCAGGGAAATGCCGATCGGGCCCTCGTTCACAATCGCGAGGTCGGGGTTGCCGTCGCCATTGAAGTCTCCGGTGGCCAGAATATTGGTCGCGAAACTGAAGCTGCCAATGAGGTGGTTCACGGCGGGCTGGAACGTTCCGTCGCCTTTCCCGAGCAGGACGCTGATGTCAGAGGAAGCCCAGTTGGTAGTGACCAGATCCAGGTTGCCATCGCGATTGAAATCGGCGGTGACGATGGAAGTCGGGTCCCTGTGCGCCTTGTTGTTTATCGCCTTCTTGAAGGTGCCGTCGCCGTTGCCTGACAGCACGTAGACGGTGCCGTTGGGAATATCGTTAACCCAGGCGAGATCAAGATTGCCATCGTGATTAAAGTCGGCGGCCACTCCGGAGACTGAGTCCCCAGAGGTGTAGGAAGCGCCCGCAGTGAATGTGCCATCTCCGTTGCCGAGGAGCAGGTTGAAGCTGTTGGCGACATCGATGAATCCATCTTTGTTGAAGTCGGCGGCCACAACGGCCTGAGCGAGGGTGTGGCTGGAGCTGCCGTAGGTGCCGACATTGTAGAGACGAGGAGCGGGGAACGTGCCATCGCCGAAGCCCAGGATCACAGCGATACCGCTGGAAATGACGGAAATGGCGGGATCTGCTGAGTTGGTAGCGGCAATATCGAGTTTGTTATCACCGTTCAGGTCGCCAACGACGAGGCTGTATGCTCGGTTAAGTCCTGAGTAGCTCACCGTCGATTGAAAAGTGCCGTCTCCCCTGCCGAGCGCGATTGTGAAGCCGCCCGTTGTCGATGCGATCAGGTCAGCGTTGCCATCGCCGTTCGCGTCCCCGGACGCCAGCGAAGTGGCACCCGCGGCCCAGGAACCCAGAGTTATGGTGCTGGGACTTTGAAAGGTGCCGTCCCCATTACCGAGGAGGATGGCAATCCCGCTGGTGTTCAGACTGAGATTGAAAAAAACCACAGCCAAGTCGAGTTTGCCGTCGCCATTGAAGTCGGCGACCGCGATCCCTAGGGAATCGATCCCTCCGGTCGGATAAGTCACGGGGGGCTGGAAGGTTCCATCGCCCTTGCCGAGCAGTACCTGCACACCGCCCGTGGTGGAGTCGTTGGCGACAGCGATATCGGGATGGTGATCGCCGTTAAAGTCTGCCACAACGAGTGAACCGGGGCCGGCGGAAACAGCGTAGTTCACTGCGGGCTTGAAGGTGCCGTCGCCGTTGCCGAGCAGAACGCTGACGTCGTTGCCCTGGCTATTGGATGTGACCAGGTCGAGTTTGCCGTCGCCATTGAAGTCTGCCACCGCGATGGAATCTGCGCCAGCGTCGGCGGTATAGCCCACGCCGGGTTGGAACGTGCCGTCGCCGTTGCCAAGCAGAATCATCACGCAGCCGTAGACGCAGGTGTCCGGGTTGTTGCCCGACGCGCTCCTAGACACCCCGCCCGGATGACCGTTCGCTACTGCGAGGTCCAGCTTGCCGTCATGATTAAAGTCACCCACAACCACAGCCCGAGGCTCGCCGCCGGCGAGATAGCTCACTACAGGCTTGAAAGTTCCGTCCCCATTGTTCAGGAAGATTTCAATCTGGGTGTCGACCGCGACCATGTCGAGGCTGCCGTCATGGTTGAGGTCCGCGAGTGCCATGGTCGATGGGCCAAATTCGGGAGTGGGGTACGTGGGAAAGTTCTGGAACGTGCCCGGCCCGGCGGAAAACGCATTCATGGAGACGATAAGGAGCGTAGCGAAGACGAGTGGTTTGAGGGCAGATTTCATGGGATGCCTCCGAGCACAAGAACGATGAGACTTGGAGAACGGCGGCTAGTAGGGGAGGACAGAAATTCGGGCCAGCCGCTCTTTTTGCAGCGGAACGGCGACAAGTGTACACTCGTCGCGCTCGGCGGGACAGTGTGCAAGAATTTTCATGGTGCGGAGTTCGCAGTGTTTTTCGTCGCGCGCGGACTAGTGCCGCGAGGGATCGAAGGAGAAGAAGTCATGAGTGAAGCGAAGCGGCCGCGAAGTCTTGGGCGAAGTGTCGGCGCGTTGTTTGCGGGATTTGTGGTTGTGGTGATTCTCTCGATTAGTACCGACATTGCGCTGCGGGGGGCAGGCATTTTCCCTCCATTGGGGCAGGTGATGTCGGACGCACTGCTTGGGCTGGCGACAATCTATCGCAGCGTCTTCGCCGTGGTGGGGAGTTACGTAACGGCCCGGCTCGCGCCGGATCGACCGATGCAGCACGCGTTGGTAGGAGGTGTAATCGGTCTTGGGTTGAGCATCGTGGGCGCGGCGCTGGCATGGAATAAGGTGGCCACGATGGGGCCGCACTGGTATCCGCTGGCGCTGGTTGCCACAGCGCTGCCCTGCGCGTGGATCGGCGGGAAGCTGCGCTTGATGCAGTTGGGCGACCGAGTCGGGATCTGACCCAGGGTGGTGTTCTTGTGGATTGGGCACGACCGCGAGGATGGCGCCACGGCGAGGGCGAGACACCCTCGCGACAGCCGGGCGGGGCGCCGGCGCTACTTAGAAGCCGTATTTGCCTATGATCTTCCTTTCCTTCTTTCCAATCACTGCGATGGCGGCGTGTTCGGCGGGCAGCGAGAATGCCAACGGGACGGCCGTGGATTGGTCGCGTAGGTTGATCGCGGTGTCGTTGGAGGAGTCCGAGACGAAGACATAAAGGATAGAGTCGGCCAGCATGGTGGGAAATACCAGCACACCTGGAGGCAAGGGTGAAGTCTCGGTGAACATGGGAGTGATGTTCAGGCGGCTGGCGATAACTGCGTAAAGTTCGGAGGTGGAGTGCGGGTCTTCGGAGAGTTCCACGGGATACGACGTCCAGAAGATGTGGCCTTTGCCGTGAGAGATCTCTTTCAGAGTGGATCCGTCGTCAAAGCGTAGGGAGTCCAGCCAGTTTTGTGATTGCTGAGCGAAAGCCAGGGAAAGCGTACGGGCTCCGATTCCGATGGTGGCATTGTGATAGGTGAGCGGTTCGACTTGGGCTGAGATTCCCAGGTCGGCCGCTCGAGGGACGATCTGCCAGTGTTCGTCGCGATCGACGGGGCCGGTGATGAGGAGATTCCCGCCGGCATCAACATATTTCAATAACGCGCGCCATGCCGGTTCGCCGAGCGCTTGCGGGGAGGGCAGGATGGCGAGTTTCGGCGAGCCTAACTTCTCAATCTGATTTTCTGCGATCACGTAGGCGGGCAGATGGACGTCATAGGCGAGGGCGCGAACTGCGTTCTGCTGTGCAGCTAGCTGGAACTCGGAGATTGCCGAGTATTGCGCGGCTTGCGATGTGATGATTGCGACGGAAGGCAGTTGTGGATCGCGGAGATGCTGCTGCAACGCAGGAGCGAATTGCGCGAAGGCGCGGAGGAGCGTGGCTTCCGGCTTCTCAGTGTAGTCGGTGCGGACGGCGCCGATGGGAGTTTCGTTGCTTTCCGTCATGTCGGAATTGGTGTTCCACAGCCACTCGATGGCGCCAGAGCCTTGAATAAAAGATGTGGCGATTTTGCGTTCGAGGAGCGCGGCCTCGTTTTCCGTGGTGCGGCGGGCGATCTCGTCGAGGTTTAATTCGCGCTGCAGGCCGGTTTCCTGGATCAGCATGGCTTCGCCGGGCTGTTTGGCGGCGAGCGAGTCCCACAGGATGTTGTCGTTCAGCCACCAGGAGTGGTTGGTGGTGAAGTCGACGGATTGTCCCCAGAACGCCGGAGAGAGGCGGTCCTGGATGCCGCCTTCGTCCTGGCCAACGGTGACGAGTTGTTGCGATCCTGTGGCGCGAATTGTGTCTCGCATGGTGCGCGCCCAATGGGAGAAGGATTCCTGCGTGAAGAGAAAATAGTCACTCAGACGGAGCGAGTTGGGTCCGGCGTACATGCCGCGGGGAGAGAACTCGGACTCGGTGGGAAGCGAGATTGTGCCAGCGACGGAGTCGGGGGGAACATTCCACAGCGCAGCGAGTTTGGCGCGATCTGGATAGCGCTCGCTTAGCCAGTGATTCCAGGCGGCAAGTTCGATGGGATCGCCGTTGGGACGCGTTCTCCAGAGATGCTGGGAGAAGCTGGGCTCGTTGATGAGATCCCATGCCAGGAACGGGACGTCGTGAAAGCGTGCGACGACTGAGGAGATTAACGTCTGCTGGCGCCGGATGGCAGCGGGATCGAGGAAGGCGTTTGTGCCTCCGAGAACGTCGGGAAGGAAGGCGAAGAAGTTGAACTGCACGGGCAGTCCATATTTGCGGGCGGTCATGAGATAGGCCTCGAGCGTGCGCAGGGTGCGCTCGTAGGGCTGACCGTTTTCGTCGCAAAATTTGTCCCAGCCGGTCCACCAGCCGGTGCGGATCATGTTGAGTCCGGCGTCGTGGATTTGGGCGAGGTCCTGGTTCCAGATGTATGCGTTGGGATGCTCGAAGTAGAGGCGCTGCACCTCGCTCGACATGTAGGTGGTGCCGACGACGGCGAGGGGATGTCCATCGAGTTCGAAGTAGTCGTGGTTGACGGTGAGATGCGGGACCAGAGCGGAGATAGGATTCGTCGCGGATCCAGAAGGCGGAGTGGTAGATGGCGCGAACTCGATCGCCCTCCAGAAGTTGAGCTTCGATGATGTGGAGTCCCTTGCCTTCGACGGCAGGAAGTACGACGCGTTCGTTCGGCGCGGCGGTGACGGTCGAGCGCTTCGTGGGCAGTTCTTCGGAGAAGGAAGTGATCTTGAGGGAGACGGGCGCCTTCGGTTGAATTGCTGCATGCCACTGTACTTGCAGTTCTACGGGCTCGCCGGGGAGATAGAGCGGCAAGGTGGGGCGCACGGTAAATTCCTCGGCACCTTGCAGGGCGCGAGCGGCGAGTGATTGCAGGAAGCTTGCATTTTCAAAGATGTCGCTGTTCGTCAGCTCAGCGTTGAGGAAGATCCAACGGCCGCCGTCGAAGCCATTTCGGTAGTGGTCGATCTGGACGAGCGGGGCGGACAGCTTGCGTCCATTCTTGACTCCCCAGGCCAGAGTGTCGAGGCGGGCGTCGATGGAGCCGGCGGCACCGCCGCGGTGGTAGAGGTCGACGGCGCTCAGGCGGATCACCGGGCTGAAGGCGCGCTTATACGCGAAGGCGGGAACTTGGAGAGGGATCTCGGGATTCGACTGGAGCTGGAGTCCGTCGGAGCCAGGAGTTTCCTGAAACTGATCGATCATCAACTGGCGGATGAAGCGGACGCTGTAGTCACGAAGGCGCCAGTCGCCAGAGCGATAGGCAGCACGGGTAAAGGGCATTTCGCCGAAGACGAGAAGATTGCCTCCGCGATCGAGGTATTGTTTGATCGCCGGCCAAGCGTCTTCTGGAAAAGCGGAACGATTCGGAAGGATGAGAAGTTGAATCGTGGGAGCGGCTAGAGCAGTCGCAAGATGACTCGCGTCGGATGTGGCAGCGTTGGGAAATGCCCGATGCAGTTGCGCGGTCAAAGCAATCATTCCCGGGAAGCCGGGTTCCTCGAACAAGAGCACTGGGGAAGGGGTGGTTTGGGCGAGGAGCGTGGACGGAGATCCGAGAAGAAAAAGGACGATAACGGCGAAAAGGATAAGTTTGCGCATGAGTTAGCCTGAAGGGAAATCGATAGGCGGAAACGCTTGCAGTCTCCGGCAAGGACGATGGAATGTCAAGCTAGAGAAACGATTTTGTAGAGTATCTATGTCGATCTGGAACAAAGAAAAATGCGTAAAATGGCCCTCTGGCGATGCTATGATGGCCGCGATCAAACAATTCCTGGAGGGTGGATACAGCACTCATGGCAATCGCGGCCCCCAACACTTCTGTAACAACCACGGCGCCGGGTACCGGGCAGAGCTACGGCGCTCCTTTGGCTACGGTGACTACGCTTTTCTTCATGTGGGGTTTTCTGACCTGCCTGAATGACATTCTGGTTCCGCATCTGAAGTCGATTTTCGATCTGAGTTATGCGGAGATCATGCTGATTCAGTTCGCATTCTTTGGAGCGTATTTCATTTTCTCGCTTCCTTCGGCGAAGCTGGTCGATTGGATCGGATACCAGAAATCGATGGTGGTGGGTCTACTCACCATGGGGCTGGGTGCATTTTTGTTTGTGCCAGCGGCAAGTGTTCCGTCGTATCCGCTATTCCTTGGCGCGCTAATCGTATTGGCGGCAGGAATCACGTGCCTGCAGGTGGCGGCGAATCCTTACGTCACGGTGTTGGGACGGCCGGAGACGGCTTCGAGTCGGCTCAATCTGACGCAGGCCTTCAACTCGCTAGGGACTTTTCTAGCGCCATTTTTCGGAGGGCTGCTCATTCTGAGTGCGGCTCCGAAGACCATGACTGAAATACGCGCGATGGCACCTGACGTTCTGCAAGCCTACCGTTTGCACGAGGCTGCGACGGTAAAAACCCCGTATGTGGGCCTGGGAATTGCGCTGGTGCTGCTGGCGGTGGCGATTGGCAGTTTCAAGTTGCCGACCATCGAACATGCTCAGCACAAGGTCGGGGAGAAGGTGAACGACTCGATCTGGCGGCATCCCAATCTGATTTTTGGTGCGATTGCGATCTTTGTGTATGTGGGCGGAGAGGTTTCCATCGGAAGCTTTCTGGTGAACTATTTTGGCCAGCCGGAGATCGGTGGTCTCACAGAAAAAGTCGCGGCCAGTTTCGTCGCTTTCTACTGGGGTGGCGCGATGGTCGGACGCTTCATCGGTTCGGCGCTCTTGCAGAAGATGAGCACCCGTGGACTTCTTGGGATTTGCGCAGTTTGCGCATCCGCATTGGTTGCGATCTCGATGCTGACCAACGGGCACACTGCCATGTACAGCATCATCCTGGTTGGCTTCTTCAATTCGATCATGTTCCCGAGCATCTTCACGTTGGGGGTGGCCGAGTTGGGGCCGCTTACGGGGGACGGATCCGGCGTCATGATCATGGCAATCGTAGGCGGAGCAATTATTCCGGTGGCGCAAGGATGGATTGCCGATCACATTGGAATTCATCATGCATTCTTCTTGCCCGTGATCTGCTACCTGTACATTTTGTTCTTCGCCTTGAGCGGGTCGAAGCCGAACAGCCAACGGTATGCCAAGGTCTAGCGGCGCGCAGGGCGTGTGTGGGATCACTGACAGAGTCCTCAGATTTGATAAGATGGTGCGCGGATAACGGGCTAAGTGATTCAAACGATTTAATCGATCATGGGTCAAATCAAGAAGCTTGGCCAAAAACCAGAAGTTATTACCCTCAAAGCCGTTGCCCAACATATTGGACTGACTCCCGGCACGGTTTCCGCGGTGTTGAACGATTCGCCTTCGGCCCGGTCCATTCCGCAGGAGACCAAGAATCGGATCCATGCGGCGGCCAAAGAGCTCAACTACCGTCCGAATTTTTTTGCCCGCACGCTACGCAATAAGCGCACCTACACCATCGGCGTGATCGCGGAAGAGATTGGCGACTCCTACAGTTCGCCGATTATCAGTGGGATTGAGCAGTATCTGAGGAAGCGCGATTATTTCTTCCTGACCGTGGTGCACCGTCACGATCCGGTTCTGCTGAACCGGTACTCGCAACTGCTGTCGGAGCGCGGAGTGGAGGGCATCATCACGGTGGATACCACGGTGCAGGAAGCGCCTTCGCTTCCGACGATTGCGATTGCGGGACACAAGAAGCTGAAGGGAGTCACGAACATCACCCTCGATCACGTGAGGGCGGCGGTATTGGCGCTGAGCCATTTGAAGGAACGAGGTCACGAGCGAATCGCTTTCATGAAGGGCAATCTGCTGAGCTCGGATGCGAAGGACCGCTGGGATGCGATCTGCCAGGTGGCGGCGGAGATGGGAATGAAGATCGATCCTGAGCTGACGGTGCAGATCGATACCGACGACCCGACGCCGATGTTGGGATATCCGTTCGCCAAACAACTGCTGGCGCGCAAAAAGCCGTTTACAGCACTGTTTGCGTACAACGACATCTCCGCGATTGGAGCGATTCGAGCGATACACGAGGAGGGGCTGCGAGTTCCGCAGGACGTGTCGGTGCTGGGATTCGATGACATTCCGGGCGCTGCGTTTCACACACCAAGCTTGACTACAGTGCGACAGCCGTTGAACCGGATGGGGGAAGTTGCGGCGCAGAGCTTGTTGGAGCGAATCGAAGGAAATCAGGAATATCCCTCTGAGATTGCGATCGAGCCTGAGTTGGTCGTGCGGGAATCGACCGGGCAGGCGCCCGCTTCGTAGTGCTGCGGTTCCGATATAGTAGCGGCAGGGCTTGCCAGCCCATTGATGCCGGTCTCTGACTCACTCAATGCTTCCAAATCCGCCAAGGCGCTCACGTTAGCCGCCTATGCGTCATTCGTGCCGATCGGAATTGCGACCGTGCTGCTCGGTCCAATGCTTCCGACATTGTCGGCGCAGTGGTCGCTGAATTATTCCCAAGCGGGCGCTTTATTTACTGCACAGTATCTGGCATCGACTTTGGCCGTTGCTGTTTCTGGCATGCTGGCTTCGCGGTGGGGATTCCGATTCGCAATCAAGACTGGGCTGCTACTCATGGGTGCGGGCGTCGGACTGTTGCTCGTGGGTCCGAAGGCGATCGGAATTCTGTGCATTGGCGCGTATGGAGGAGGGCTCGGATTGGCGGTCCCGGCGGCGAATCTGCTGGTGGCGGAGGTGAATCCCGGGCGGCGCAGCGCGACGCTCAATCTCCTCAATTTCTGCTGGAGCGCGGGTGCGGTGTCGTGCCCGTTTCTGGTTGCGGCGGCGGCGAAGAGCCATCATATTCCGCTCTTCCTGGATGCGGTCGCGGGATTCGCGCTTCTAATGGCGGTTGGGATTGCGGCCATGCCCGCGTCGATTGTCGAGCCGTCAGCAAGCAAGTCTGCCGGAACGAAGCCAAGTGCGGCGATCCCATGGAAGCACGCGTCTGTACTGATTCTGGGGACGCTCTTCTTTCTCTACGTCGGAGTGGAGAATGGCTTTGGAGGTTGGGTCGCATCCTACGCGAAGAGCCTGGGGAATCTGTCGCCGACGATGTCGCTGATGACGCCTTCGTTTTTTTATGCGGCGATGATGGTGGGGAGATGGGTGTCGCCGCTGCTGTTGCGATTGGCAGATGAGATTCGATTGGTGCAGGCGGGACTGCTGATGGCTTGCGCGGGGATGGCAGGCATGGTGTTATCCCATGGATTGCGCGGAGTGGTGGTGAGTGCATGCCTGGCGGGGATGGGGCTGTCGTATGTGTATCCGATTACGATCTCGTTATTGTCGCGGGAATTCGGATCGACATCCTCCCGCATTGGTTCTCTTATGTTCACGCTATCGAACATCGGAGGCGGACTGATGCCTTGGATGGTGGGGGTCTCGTCGAATCATTTCGACAGCCTGAAGGCGGGACTGGCGGTGCCGTTGATTGGATGTGCGGCGATGTATGGGTTGTACTTCCGGGAGTGGCGGAGCGTGGCAGAGGCAGAGGCCAAAGCTTGAACCGCAGAGATCACGGAGAAATGCCGCAGAGACGCTGAGAAAGGCGTCGCCGATGCGGGTAAGCCGAGTGAAGAGTGACAAGGGACTTTGAATCTAGGCTCGGAGGAATCTCGCTGCCAGGCGGGAGAGGCGCACCAGACGATACAGGGGGAACAGCGGTGCGGGGAGATGGACGGCCTGCCATTCGCTGGGGCCCGGCGTGAAGACAAGTCGCTGCAGGAATCGGCGGCGATCGGCCGGGCGCTCGCGGAGACGCATCATCAGGCGAAAGTACGGAACGGACTCGACGTTGTAATTCGCTTCACTGACAATGTGAGGCTGAATCTCTTCGACTAAGGCGTGCGTCTCTGCATCTTCCGGAAGACTCGCCTGGGCCGCGGCGGGAATGGGCAATCCTAAGAGCCGATTCGCGAGAAGCATGCTGACGCGCAAGATCCGCACAATTCCAAGGGTTTGCGCTTGCGATCCAATCGAACTCCAGTTCAGAGTTGGAAGGCGCATGATCCGCGCAAGGTCACAGAGCCAGACGAGGCGTCCCCATACATGCTTGGCGGCGTGGGCCGACAGGACTAGAAGCGACTCTTCCGGCGAAAGTGTTCTCATGGCGTAGCCGGCGACCTTGACTGTCGTGGCTCTTTGGAAGAGGCCTTCCATGTCGAAGTCAATCGCGTAGAAACGAGGATGAATCGCCCACTGGACTTCCAGAAGGTTGGGGCCGGCCGGGCCGTCGAAGGAGTATTCGTATCCGAACTTGAGGTAGGAGCGTTCCGCGGCTTTTGAAAGAGACAGATGCGACGTGTATCCAAGTTCAGTCACCGCGTCGCGGACGCGAGGCAAGTCCTGCGCATGGATCAAGAGGTCCAGGTCGCCGGCCTGGCGCAGTGCGATGTCTCCGTAGATCAATTCAGCGAGCGCCAGGCCCTTGTAGGGCATGACCTCGATGTCTAGCGCAGAAAGATGATCGACGATACGTATTAACTCGCGGGAAAGCAGCAACGCTTTGTGCAGGTTGATCTGATAGCCGCGCTCAAGCGATGGCCTTTGATCGCGAGGAACCGCATTGTCGGCATCAACCAACGCCTGATAAAGAAGGGGCTGAGTACCGTGGCGCTCGGCGAGATCGAACAGGACGTGCCACTGGATGGGTTGACGCAATAACTTAAGAAGATGATCCTTTCTTGCCTGGCGAGGAATTTCGGAGCATGCGGCGAGAAGTACGGACCACTCGACCGGGAGTGTGGAGCTAGTCTCCGTCATGATGCTGAGGTCGGTGGACGCTCGTCCTGCTCACGCGATGGCGTCGGTTGGGGAAGCGTTGGTAGAGGGTGACAGTACCAGAATCTGTACGAGATTCGAGTGTCCCGAATTCGGTTGTTTGCGGTTTGTCCCGGCAAGCTGCTTGGCCAGCATGTTGGCGGAGGGAACCCCGGTTTTGGCGAAGGACTTCTCGCAGTCTTGCGAGGAAGGACCGCGCATATTGCCTTCCATGAAGGCGAGACCAGGACAGCGACTGCAGCCGGCAACGTGGGTGCAGGAGGAGCAGGTTGTCAGATCCTTCAGCCTGATCGAGCGGACGTCGTTCATCTGGTCGGAATGGCGCCAAATGTCGAGGAACCGCTGGCTTCTCACGTTGCCGGTCGGAAGAGGAAACTGGACACAGGGATAGACGTCACCGTACGGGGAAACGTAACAGCTGGTGTGGCCAGCGCTGCAGGGCAGATTCTCCAGGGCATCTTCATCGGGGTCAGTCGAGATCGCGCAAAACGCGTCGACATCCCCGACCAGCGAAGCATCACGGAAGACCTGCCGCAGGCCTTCCTGGCCGACGCCCAGGCTCAAAACGGATCGTTCGCCGTCCATCATTGGGGTGATGGTCGGATCGAGCGTACACTCAACGTCCATTTCGGCAGCCAGAGCCCGAACACCGGAATAGTCTTGCATATTCTGGACCATCAGGACGTTGGCCATAACGACTCTCAAGCCCTGGGCCTTGAGGAAGCGGATTGCATCCAGAGATCGTTGGAGCGAGCCGGGCACGAGGGTGATAGCGTCGTGCACCTCGGGCCTGTGTGAGTAGATGCTGATCTGGACGGATTCGACGCCGAGATCGCGGATGCGGGCAGCATCGCGTTCACGAATCAAGAGCGCATTGGTCTTGAGCTTTATGCAAAACATCAGGCCGCGTGCGTGTTCCAGAAGTTCGAAGAAGTCTTTGCGCAGAAAAATCTCGCCGCCACTCAGGGTCAGAATGAAGACACCGGCCTCGGCCATTTCGTCGAGCAAACACTTGATTTCTGCCGTGGTCATCTCGCCATGATCGTCATGATCGAGGTAGCAATGCACGCAGCGCTCGTTGCAACGGTAGGTCAGGTCGAGCTGTACGCTGAGCGGAACATTGAGTTTCAGCGCTTTCCGGGTCATCTCCTCGAGGAGTCCGCTCATCGGGAGCCTCCCAATGGGTTGCGTTGCGGAATGGGTTCCTCGGAGATCTGAATGATGTCGTGGCTGGCGAGTTCGCGCGCCATGGTTTCGGCGTCGTGCAAGGCCTCAGCAGGTCCGACCTCGAACTCAGGGCAGATGCGTTGCTCAACAATTTCGTCGAGCGGCGTAGTGCCGTCAGCCGACTGCCAGAGGATGGTGGCCGTCTTGTTCAGAGTGAAGAGAGTGGAATCCCGGCCGGACATAATCATCATTTCGCCGTCGAGACTACGGGCCGCGACTCGTGGGTTGCGCGCAACGTAAAGCTTGCTCATCCAATCAGCTCCCAGACCCTGGCATCGGGCACAAAGGTAAGGCGGGACACAGGGACCCGGCTTACGAAGTCAAAGGCAGAACGAAAAACCGCTTGCACCAGTTCCTCATCCTCCGCGAAAAACAGAAGATTGGCAAGAAGACCGCGGACAGCTTCCCCGGGCGGGACGGGCTCGATGCGATTCTCCCGGCCCTTGGCCAGGAGGTACAGAGAAGAGATGGGCGCCGAAACATTTTCGCCCAGCTTGGCGAGCTCACCAGTAAACGGAGTGCCATGGGCCACGTAGCCGGCTTCGTGCCTGCGTACATAGGAAATCTCGTCGGTCAGGAGTGTGGCATCGGGCGGAGCGAGCCTGGAGATCGTCGTCTTCCCGGCCTCGGAAACTCCGGCAAACAGGAACGCTTTGCCATTGCGGACGGCGCTGGCCGAGTGCAGCAGGAATCCTCCGTGGCGAGCCAGCACAAGTGTGTGCATAATGCGGAGCACGGCATCGATCGAATAGGGATTAGCCCTTTGGCGAATCCAGCCGGTGCGCGACGCGGGCGTCCACTCGGCGCGAAAATCTCCGCGCTCGAAGGTCCAGCGGCCGAGATGCTGAGTTACGCGAACGGGAGCATCTGGATCCTCGGCCACGCGGGACTGGGTAAGGTCGACGTCAAATTCGATCTCCGCGTGCTCCGAGCAAGTCACAAACCCAGCGTAGCGGTCCTGCAGCATGGTCAGGAAATCGGGATCCGTCGTATGGACGCGCACGGGCATGCCTCCGATTTCAATGACGAGGCTGAGACGGTCGACGGCGGTAGTCAGCTCAGGCAAGGGGACAACTCGATCCTACGTTCGCTTGATCCTATGAAGTCTGAACTTGTGACGCAGCTTCCGAATTCTGCCGCATTCCGTGCACGCCCACAACCACACGTGCCGCGAAGGTTGAACGTTGAACCACGGCAGCGACAGCGCGTTCGGGGAGGCGCATTGTCTTCTTCGGCTGCAGACATTTCCCATTCCGAAGAATAAAAGAGACCTTACCCAGCAGATCGCTCTCGTGGACTGGCGGATCGGCGGTCGGCATGGCATCCCCGCGGGTGACGATTCCAGTATTGTGCGGCTGGCTTTTGTCGATAACGCGATGTACAAAGAGCCGGCGGTCGCGGCCGAACAGGATGATGTCTCCTTCGGAGATGGTGTCGCAGGGGACACAGTCAATCACCAGAGTATCTCCAGGCATCACCGTGGGAAGCATGCTCCAGCCCGTAACTCCCAGGAAGAGCCTACCAGAGGAACGCAGAACCTCTCCGGCGAGTTCACACTTGAGGGCGTGGACCTCACTCGATACCGGTACTGCCGTTTTCATGAGGCACTGCCTGTATGGAGGCAAGTGCCGGTATTGGCGATCTTTCCGCACGAAAGTGCGGTCGTCACAAATACGGTTTCGAAACGGAAGGACGGCTTTTCGTACGGCTTCTTGTTGTTTGCCGGTGTGTGCGGCGCATCAGAAGGAAAATTGTTCGTAGCCATAATGGGAACCTATTTTAGTGTGGACTGGGAGGCCTGCATCGCGCAGCCCCCGGTGCCGCCAGATGTTGAACAGAGCTGATTGCCCAGAGTGAAAAAGTATACCTGAGAAGCTCCGGCTAAAGTGGTGCTGGCCACGGCGTTGTCCATAATAATTCCGCCTGTGCCGGACGTTGTAGGCAGTGCAGCATTGGACCAGGGGCCAGCATTGATCCAAGTGATTGTGCCGTCAATGGTTGTGCCGCCAGGAGTCGTGTTCCAAATGGGAGCGGTGCCGCCCGAACGCCCGTTCACGGTCACGATCTCAACGTTACTGTTACTGTCGAGAATACGGGCTTGCAAGCCGCGGTTGGCGTTGGCTGTCCAGCCCCCCAATGTGTTAAACGTGATGGTCCCCTGGTTCAGCCAGCTGACGCCGCCATCCACCGTCTTCGCGCCTACGACGGCGCTCCAAGCAGGAGCGGTTGCTGCCGAGGTGCCAGCCGTCACAGCCACGTTGAGGTAGAGCGTATTGTTCGCAGTCCTGAGCACCAGGATCTGCTGACCTACGTGGTAGTGAGTTGAGGCCTGCCACGGCATATCGACCAAATTCACCAAGCAGCCCTTATTGGCGCAGGCTGATGGACGGGCGAAGTTTTGCACGCTAAAGAACAGGTACTCCGCGGTACCCACACTGGTGTTTGGGTTCGAAAAGTCGCTCACGAAGGAACAGGCCGGGGTCCTGGCGGCGGGAGTCAGCGGGGCAATCGCCAAGGGCGCGCCGAACGCTCCCGCGGTAATCGGAATCCGGTAAAGAGTTGGGTCGGACCCGGTATTGCCGCAGACATAGAGGTTACCTGTGCCACCTGCCGAGGTGAAGTATAGGTTGTCAAAGTCGCCGGCAAACAAGGGATTGGGATTGGGCAATGTCCCCTTGACTACGCTATTGCCGACGGTCACTTTCGATCCAGCTGAGCCGGCGGCGAATGTCGTGCTGAGTTCGTAGACCGCTGAGCAGGCAGTACCGCCCGTACAATTTGCAGTGCCGTCGCTCGACGAGAACATGTACACGCGGCCATTGGTCTGATCCAAAATTGGACTTTGGGCGAGACCGGCACCGAAATCCAATTGCGCGGTAGCGACTGCGGTGGTTCCCGTCGCGGAGGCGATTCGGTAGAAGAACCCGCCGGCATCGCCGACGAACACATTCTTCGAGATGCGGTCGTAAACCGGGTCGGAAAGCGAGTTCGTAGAAGGCGGGCTGACCTGGACCGGGAACCCTCCCGTGTTGACCTCCGTTGGCGTGCCCTTAAATGCTCCCGTAATCTTGTGGAGCCATCCCCTTGTCCCGCCGACCCATGCGATGTCGTTGGTGTAGTCGTAGAAGGGCGAGGAGGTTGTGTCATCCACGGGCACCCCGCTGCTATCGTGTAGGAAGACCTCCCACATGCACGGGGCAACGCAGGTGCGATACTGCGCTGCGCTGACCGCCATTGTTGGAACGCCCGGCGAAGTCACAGTTTCCGTGGTGGAAGCTTTCCACTTGAGAAGAACTAATCCTGCCTGGCCGCCGGATGTTTGCACGAAGGCGATCTGCGTCCCGTCCAGCGAAGGTACCGGGGAAGTAAGGATCTTGCCTCCTGTGTTGTATGCCCAGTAGACCGAGGGCACCATGCCGCCGCATCCCGTATAGAGGTTGTCATACGCGACCACACTCGCCTGCGTTCCCGACCCTGTCAGACCGCTGCTGTAGACAACGTAGTCCGGCTGTAGGGCGGTGCCGCAATTTGCGGTGGTGATGCTGAACGAATACTTAGCGGGATAGTTGGCGGCGCCCGCCGAGGCCCCAGTGCCGAGATCCTCGGCCCAAGCTCCTTCAGAGGCGGGATTGATGAGACCCGCACGGGCAGGTATAGCTGGATTCTCCGAGAGGATACGTGTAACGTTCCGGCGGTACCATTGCTGCCGGTAGCGCGGATCGTCACTGAGGAGGCGCGCTTCTTCCGCTGAAGTGGGCTGGGAGAAGATGACGTGGCGATGACTCCAGTCAGTGGGCAGTCCCTCTTCCGCGGGTCTGGCCGCCTGGCCCGTTAATACCCACCCGAGAATCACCAACCCGGACAAGCTCACACCCAAACGGAGAAACCGTGCGGCAGTACCGTTCATTTTCCTCACTCCACGGGTCGCGCGAGATGCAAAATTCTGCTCGAGAATCGTTTGTCCGTCCTTTGTGCTTAGATGAGCCGTAGTTTGAACGACTGATCAGGATCTTCGCGCTCCTGACCGTTTTTCAAACTCGCCTGCTCGTAAAGCCGATGGAAAGTGGACGTACGACTTCCATCAGTTGGCTGGATTGGCGGAGATTCTACTCTTTCTGCAGGGCGCAAGCAAACAAGCTTTTCGGAAATAAGCGAGTGGCCGAGTTCCGGCATCTGAGCGCTGATTGGGGCGGGGCAAGCGTCTGGGGCGTCCATCAAGTGTGCACATTTTTTGAGGCAATCCACAGCTTCCTGTGAGCGATTTCTTGCATAGACCGTACAATAGAAAACAATGGACCGGTGCTGACGATAAGTTCATCCAAGTAGTTCCTCGGACCGAGGTCCAGAACCCCACGGAGGCTAGTGAATCAGATTGGAAGGATACGAGAACTTAGCAGAGGACATGGAGCAGGGAGTGCAGTCGGTGAAAGTCAGTAATGTTCTGACGCTGGAGGAGATTGCGAACCTGGCAGCGGAGGGCGGCCAGCCGGCGGAAACGCTGATGAACGTTGTTGCTCTCATCGCCAAGAGATTTCGGACGGATGTGTGCTCAGCCTATTTGCTGGAACCGGACCGCGCCAACCTGGTGTTGGCGGCAACCGTCGGGCTTCGCCGGGAGTGTATTGGCAGTCTTCGAATGGCGGTGAACGAGGGGCTCACGGGCCTGGTCGCGGAACTGGTGCGCCCGGTGTCAGTCGAGCAGGTGAAGAACCATCCGCGCTTCAAGTATTTTCGCGATGCGGGTGAAGATGCTTACCAGTCGTTCCTCGGAGTTCCGTTGATCGAGCGTGGCGTCCTGCAGGGTGTTCTCGTGGTTCAGACGATCGAGGCCCGAGTTTTCACTGAGGACGAAATTCGGATGCTGACCGAGGCTGCCACGCAGGTGGCGCCCGTAGTGAGTGAAGCTCGCACGCTGGATCGGTTCATTGCGCCATTGCAGGAGCGGCTGTGGACGCTGGCCCGCAACCTGTGGTGGAGTTGGGACCACAACTCGTCGAGCCTGTTTCTCGATCTCGATCCGGCACGCTGGAGCGAACTCAATCACAATCCAATTGCGCTACTCACGGAGCTTCCGCTGGCGAAACTGGAGACTCGCGCCGCGGAGCTGATGCTACACAGCCGCGTGAATTACGCGTATCGACGCATGCTTGAGTACCTGGAGGCCGACCGGACTTGGGGTGCCCGGCACGCCGGGGTGTTGAGGCCACATCCGGTGGCATATTTCTCCGCGGAATTTGGGGTGCATGAGTCACTGCCAGTTTATTCCGGCGGCTTGGGAGTCCTGGCGGGAGATCACATTAAGAGTGCTTCGGACCTGGATATTCCTCTGGTGGGGATTGGCTTGTTTTATGGCCAGGGATATTTCCGGCAGAGGCTCGATTTGAATGGCTGGCAACGCGAAGAATATTTGAAGACCGATGTTAGCCAGATGCCGATGGAAGTGGCGATCGGCAAAGACGGCAGACCGATTGTCGTGGAGATTGAGACGCGCAGCGGGCGAATTCGCGCGAAAGTGTGGCGCGTGGATGTAGGCCGTCGCGACCTGCTGCTTCTGGATTCGGACGTCGAAGGGAACGCTCCCGAGGACCGCGAGTTGACGTCAAGGCTGTACGGCGGAGACCTGCGCATCAGAATTCGACAAGAGTTGCTGCTGGGAGTAGGCGGATTGCGAGCGCTCAAAGCTCTGGGGATTTCGCCGGGAGTTCTTCATCTGAATGAAGGACACAGCGCGTTCGCGGTGCTGGAAGCGATTCGCATGCGGATGGAGGACGAAGGGATCGCCTTCGACGCGGCGGTGCCGCGCGTCTCTCGTGAGGTGGTGTTCACGACGCACACTCCGGTGCCGGCTGGTCACGACCGGTTCGATGCCGGACTCGTCGAGGAGCATATTGGCCCGCTCCGCGAAGCTCTGGGACTTTCCCAGGAAAGCTTGCTGGGACTGGGTCGTGAAAATCCCAGCAATGGCGACGAACTGTTCTGTATGACGGTGTTGGCGCTGCGGCTTTCGCGGCGAGCCAATGCAGTTTCGGCCTTACACGGAGAGGTATCGCGCGCGATGTGGACGGGACTTTTTCGCGGCAAGCCTGAGGACGAGATTCCAATCGGGCACATCACAAACGGTGTGCACGTTCCGTCGTGGCTGGCGCCACAGATGTTCCGGCTGTACGACCGCCACCTTGGAACCGATTGGCACCAGCGCGGCAGTGAGGCAAAAATCTGGCTGGGTATCGAGAACGTAGACGACGGCGAGTTGTGGGAGACGCACCTGAATCTGAAGTCACGGTTGATCGAATTTGTGCGGCAGCGGGCCGTGGCCCAGGCGAAACGCCGCGGCGAACCGCACGAGGTGTTGCAGAGGCTGGAACGGGTATTGAGCCCGGATGCGCTGACGATCGGGTTTGCCCGCCGTTTTGCGACCTACAAAAGAGCGAACTTGATTTTGACGGACATCGAACGGCTCGCTTCCATGGTCAACGATCCCAATCGTCCCGTGCAATTTGTATTTGCGGGCAAGGCTCATCCGCTCGACGAACCGGGCAAGCGAGTATTACAGCAGATTGCAGAATTGATGCGTGATCCGAAATTCCGCGACAAATTCGTGTTTGTGGAAGATTACGACATCAACGTGGGACGCCACTTTGTGCAGGGCGTCGATGTGTGGCTCAACAATCCACGGCGGCCGCTGGAAGCTTCGGGCACGAGCGGCCAAAAAGTCGTGCTGAATGGCGGGTTGAACCTATCGATCCTCGACGGCTGGTGGGCTGAGGCGTACGACGGCATGAATGGCTTCGCCATCGGAACGGGCCGGACTCATTCCAATATGAGTGTTCACGATACGCGTGATGGCGAAGACCTAATGCGAGCCTTGCGTGAGGAAGTGATTCCGCTCTACTACCAGCGGGATCGCGACGGTCTGCCGCGCGGATGGATCAAGCGGATGAAGCGCACGATCCGGACATTGGGCTGGCGATTCAATGCCGACCGCATGGTGATGGATTATACGCAGAAATGCTACGTTCCAGCGGCAGGTGGGACGTCCAGCGATATGCGAGCGACGTCTTAAGGATCGGCGACTCAAGCCAACAGCCGAAAGACCGCGAGACACCCAATAAGCCTCGCCACAGGTTCCGTTGCGAGTTTCGTGGCTGGATCTCTGCTCGCATTACTGCGAATTGTTGCTGGGACGCGCTGGCTGATGCCGGCTAAGCTGCCACCCAAGACCGCGAAAGATTGTGACTAGCCTCGAATAGCTGTACGAGACGACGCGAGAAGCGAGGAAGGCCGCTTGCTGACCACGCGCTCGCGGTCCACTCCATTCTTGCGGTTGGAGGTAATCGTACCGCCTCGGAGCGTCGGAACGTGGAACGCGGTGCGGTAGGAAGGCTCGCTTCATCACAACTAATTTCGCTCTGGCCGACCTAAGGAAAGTCAGGTGCAGCCAGACCGAATCTCTATTCTCGTGGAACATGCCGTCGAGGGGGGATCCTCCAAAGCGATGAATCCATCGCTGTTGCGCGGGGGACAGGTTCGAGATCGCTCTCTCGGCGCGAGGGTTGAGATCGCAGCCGAACCAAGCTCGGGCATAGTAAAAAGCCAATCCCTGGAGCGCTTGAAGCGCGGGCTCGTGAGCTTCGCTCCAGGCCAGCCAGAATGCATCGTCCGCCGCCTGAGCGTGAAGGAAGTTCGCGAGTTCGCGGACGTGATGGATGATCCAGTCACTCCACATGAGGCCGCGAAGGATGTGAAGTGAGAGGTACCCCAGGTGGTCGACGGGATTGAGGCATGGAAAGCTAAGGCCATCAAGGCTGCGGGTGAGTCGACGTCCCCAGAAACGCTCAACTCCAGGGACGGAGAACAGCGAGGCGTTCTCGTTCCAAAGACAGAAATGCAACTCGATGGAAAGTGGCATATCAGGATCAAACGGGTTTCCTCTCCACTGCCAGTTCCCTTGACGAACCATGGTGGGGACATGGTCGGCCCGGAAATAGTCGACTTCTTCGTTTGGCTTGTAGCCGATCGTTTGCAAAGCCATCCGGGCGGGATCGATCATTTCGCGGGGACAATACAGGTCGAGATCCGACTGAGCGCGGAGTTTGGGGTCAAGAACGTAGGCGGGGGCCTGCGTGAAGCCCTTGATTATGATGTGATCCACATGCGCTCTCGAAAGAGCGTCGGCGGCCTCTCTGTAAGTTTCTTTCACGCGCTCGAACCGGCGTGCGTTGTCGGCGACGTTGATTTTGAGACGCTCGGATACCCAGGTGGGAAAACGCGACGTATCGAGTTGGGCCAGGGCTAAGCTTAAGTGCGCGCGATCGCAGAACGACAGGAGGGCGTTCCACTCGCGATCTTCGAGCCTCTGCAGTGGTCCGCCGTCTGGTTCGCCGACCTGAAGGGCCGCCATGAGGGCGGTGACTGCGAGTGGGACGTGCGGCGCACGGTAATGCGCAGGGATTTGCCGCTTCATAAATCCTTCTCCACTCGTGAGCCAGTCACGACTAGAAAATCTGGCGCGTCAAGTTGAAGCCAATGAACATATTGGCCAGCTTATCGGCCGAGGGATTTTGGACCAATGTTGCCCTCGTCCCCTCACGCTGCGAAACCACCGAGCCGGGACCGTTGGAGAATCCGAGCGTGAAGGCATGGCGCCAGATCTTTTTCTGGATGGCAAATGCAAACTCCGGACGATGGATCCCAAGATCTTCGCCGTTCACCAAGGTGGGTGTCGCCTCGGCAATGAGCGCCACGGTCGGACGGATATCGACGGAGACGCCTGTCCCAATGGAGAAAGTATTGGCGCAAGGACGGACTCCGAATGATGTTGGGATTCCTGCCGCAAAGGGAGCGCTGCAGGGTTGGTCGGGAAGAGCATCGGCCAGCGAGTTGTTTGAGTTCGAAAGCACAGGTCGCGCGTGAATGGAATAGGTGGGCACGGCATAGAGTTGCGCGCGGTGACCGAGGCTGCGCGACACGATCAGTTCGAAGTTCTCAGAATAGTTCTTGGAGAAGTTATTTTGGCCATCTATGGAGAAGCGTGCTACCGCATTCAGAGGTTTGCCGTCGTTCTCGCTGAGAAGACTGTAGCCGACCATGAACTCAATCGGCCGGCCGATAATGCTCGGCGAACGATACGCCATGACGGATAGCTTGGCAGTTATTCCATACCGCAGCCCGAACGAGGGGATTGCGAAGTCATCGAGGCCCAGCAGCGTATTCCCACGTCCCGGTCCGGTGAATGCGGCCTCGTAGGGAAAGCGGTGGGTAAAGTCGAGATACAAACCGTGACGATCAATCGACCTGCCGGTAGGAACGTTGAATAGAAGATCATCTCCCGGCCGATAGATTCGAGTGTTTTTTCGTTCGCCCACCGGTCCCGCTGCGGATGGAGTTTGGTTTGTGGAGACCTGCGCATTGGAAGAATTCGAAGAACTAGAAGAACTCGCGCTTGAATCGTTGGGCGCCGCCGCGTCTTCCCGAATGGTTCGCGCAGCCAAGTCAACTAGATAGCGTTTACCGTCGCGAACCATGACGACTTGCGACACCGATCCTTCCACGAAAACAACACCGGCGTCTTCGGCAGTTGGCGTGGTGGCGGGCGACGGTGAGGCCGAACTCGAAATAGACCGGACTGCCACGGACTGCACTGCCGTCTGAGAAAGAGCCATTCCGGCAAGAATGACGACACATAGTAATAGGTCCCACACGAAAACCAATCGACCCCGGAAGTCGCGCCCGCTAATCCCATTGCCGATACTCAAGTTGTCTTTGATTGCGTAATTGTTGCCGATAAGTTGAGTTCCTCGCACCGTATCTGTCTCCCTGTAATGTGTCTGCATTTCATCCCTCCGCTAACAAGCCAACCGTTAGCAGATCAAAAACGAAGGCTAGTCCGGAGTGCGCTGTCACGTTGTCACGACGATGTAAACACTGTGTCAGCTTTCTGCTGTTGAAGCTGAATTGAAGGGAGTTTTGGGACGCGCAACTTCCGCCAAGCGGCGCGATCGCGTGATAAGGACTTTGCAATCTGTTGACATGGATCTGACAACTGACTCGCCAACATTTTCTAACTTGGTGCATGAAATCAACGGAGATGAGTCCAGTGACCAAGGCACGAGCCAGTTTCGTCTCACTTATTCTTTGCGCCGCGATGTCGGCTTTGCCCCTTCTGGCCGCACAACCAAAAACCCCAGAGGCCAACTCTCATACTGCCCAAGCATTTAGCGGAGAGATTATGGATGCGCTCTGCGCCAAGGACGGCACGCACGACGGCATGATGGAGCAAATGAAAAGCATGGGGCGCGACAAACCGACTTGCACGGTCAAGTGTGTTCAGCTGGGCGCAAAGTATGTCCTTTTTGACCCTGCCAAGAAAGAGGTTTACGGCCTTGACGACCAGGAGAAGGCCGAAGCATTTGCGGGCAAGAGAGTGCGCGTGTCAGGGACTCTACAGAAAAACAAGATCAAGGTAGACAGTATTGTGGGCGCGGACTGACCCTGCTCGAAGCAACCTTGTGCCGCGCATGGCGGGCGAGGTAACTCTCCATCAACACAGGTGAAACGGTACTCATGATTGGAAGCGTGCAACGCAACCTCAGGCGTGATCGGGTTCTCGGCAATGTTGCAACCAGGCTGAGACTACGTGCGAGTCAACGCGTGTTCGCGTGCTGGATTGTCTTCGGATTTCTTTCTTCTGCCATCCTGTTAGCGCAGGCGCCCGGTACCGGGGCGATTTCGGGATCTGTGACAGACCCGTCGGGTGCGGTGCTTTCGCATGCTCGCATCAATGTGACGAGCGAAGAAACAGGATCCGCGCGTGGGGCCCACACGACGGCTGAAGGACTCTTCCGCGTCGCTCTGCTCCCACCGGGCGACTATTCGGTTGAGGTTTCCGCTAACGGTTTTCAATCCAAGAAAGTCCGGTCGATCCACGTTACTGTCACCGAAGTCGCCGTTGTGAATATCAGGCTCGAGGTCGGGACGGCATCTTCGACCAAGATCGAGGTTCATGGTTCGCCGTCGCTGGCGCAAGTGGAAAGCGCATCGTTAGGAAGAGTCACCGACCAGAACACACTCGTTTCGCTGCCTCTGGCGAATCGCAACTTCACGCAAATGCTGGCTCTGAATCCCGGCGTCCTTGTGGAAGTCCCCAATGCCGGTGCCTTGGGAAAAGCGCAGAGCAACCAGAATGTTTCTGCCAACGGTGCGAAGACGACGTCGAACAACTTTCAGTTCAACGGCATTGACGCGAATAATCTTTCGCAGAATTCTGCGTCGGGATATCAGGCGGAGGTGGGCCTGGCGATCCCGGCTCCCGACACGATTGAAGAGTTCAAAGTGCAAACGGGAATGTTTGACGCCAGCTACGGAAGAGGCGCGGGCGCGAACGTTGACATCGTTAGCAGGACGGGAAGCAACAGTTTCCACGGTGGCGTGTGGGAATTTTTCCGCAATGACGCGCTGAACGCCAACGACTACTTCCTGAAGCAGAGCCAGATGCAAGAGGGCATCAACAAGGCGCCCGTCCTGAAACAGAATCAGTTCGGTGGCGTTCTCGGCGGTCCGGTGATACGGAACAAGACATTTTTCTTCGGCTCGTATCAAGGCACTACGATGCGGAATGGCGTGAGCAATACCGCCCAGGCCAATCCTTTTCTGCCGGCGCTCACCGACGACCGTTCGGCTGCGGCGTTGGGTCAGATTTTCGGCGGGCAGGCTGGTTTGTTGGGCGGAGTTGCAATCGCCCCTGATGGATCAAACATTAATCCCGTGGCTCTGGCCCTTCTCAATTTCAAGTTTCCCAACGGAAACTATGCGATTCCGAGTCCTAACAACGGAGCTGGATCGCTGGCCTACTCTATTCCCGCAAGTTACCGTGAGGATCAGTTCAGCGTCAACATCGACCAAAGCTTCTCGGCGAAGAATCAGCTGGCGGGCCGATATTTCTATTCGCGGTCACCCTTCGTTGAGCCGTTTTCGCCGTTCGGAGCCAATTTGCCGGGTTGGGGAACCAGTGAGACCGACCGCAATCACATGTTTGTTCTTTCGGACACGCATGCCTTCAGTTCGACCCTGATCAACGTGGCACGCTTCGGGTTTATGCGATTTCATGGTCTCGCGTCCATCGCTCAGCCGATTCAAGCCGCCGACGTGGGGATGGCAACTCCCTCCGGCCTCCCTGAAATCCCGGGTATCGCTGTGAATGGACTCTTCACGATCGGCACTGGCGGCCAGCCATTTTATTTCGAAAATACCAACTCCTTCATCTGGCAAGACACGGTCTCGCTGACTCGCGGGCGGCACAACCTGCGGATCGGCGGAGAGGTGAAACGCCACGAGTTGGTTCTCAACGTGCCGTTCGTCAAGGATGGATTCCTGTTCTTTCTGAGCTTTCCTGATTTTCTTCTCGGAGAGAGCGCCGCACAGAATGGAAGCTCCGCCAGCAACATCTTCAACAGCGTCGGAGCCGCGGGCAACTTTCGCAAAGACCAGCGTTATACGGATCTGGCGGGATTTGTTCAAGATGACATTAAGCTGAGCCCTCGCCTGACGGTCAATGTAGGGCTGCGATATGAATTCTTCGGTCCTCCCAGCGAGATTCATGGCCACATACCAACGTTCGATCCTGCGATCGCCACCAGCCAGGTTCCAGCAGGAGGCAGCTTCAGCGGTTACGTTTTGCCCGCCAACTATACCGGGCCGCTTCCCGCGGGAGCGGTGAAGAGCAATACTTCGGGACTCTGGAACCCTGACTACAAGAACTTTGCACCGCGCGTAGGTTTTGCGTTGCGCGTGTTCGACCGACCAACTGTGCTGCTGCGCGGCGGGTACGGAATTTATTACGATCAGCTATCGGGAGATCTGGTTGAGCAAACGACGGGCCAGCCGCCCTTTGCCTTCACTCAGTCGTTCTTGGGGGGACAAAATGCCGCTGCTACTTTCCAGCAGCCTTACGCGCCCGCCCTGCCGCCCGATTCGAGCTTTCCGATCTTCTTGCCGCGGGTTCCCGGCGGAGGCCTGACATTCTTTGCCGTGGGTCGGCACCTCACCAGCCCCTATGTGCAGCAATATGATCTGAACCTGCAGTATGAGTTCGCACCTGATTTTCTATGGCAAATCGGTTACGTCGGCGCCAAGACCACACATCAGGCGGGATGCGTGGAATTCAACCAGGCGTTGCTCGCAACTCCACAGAATCCTGTGAATGGGCTGACCACCAGCACGGTGGAAAATTTGGCTCAGAGAGTTCCCTTTGCGGGGATTGCAGGTGGGTCTTTCATTTGCGAGACCGCTTTCAGTTCGAACTACAATTCGCTGCAAACCAGCGTGACCCGCAGGCTCAGGAACGGTCTCGATTTCCAGGCGAGCTATACCTTCTCGAAGAACCTGGACTTCACCAGCGGAACCGGCTCACTTTCAAATTTCCTATTGTCGTTTCTGACGAACGATCAGACGAATCCCAGCCAGGCGCTCGGCTTGAACGATTTTGATCGCAAGCAGCGTTTCGTTCTGAGCTTCACCTACGCTCCTCCGAAATTGACGGCAGGCCCTGGTGTTCTTCGGCATGCGCTCTCCTCGTGGCAATTCTCGGGAGAGTCTGTACTGCAATCGGGAGTGCCGCTGACCGTAACCGATAGCACCGCCGGGCTGATTTATGGGAACCTCTCCGGCTTCTCGCGCGCGGAGTGCACGGGATTGAGCCCGGCGACGTCGGGATCGCTGTCGTCGCGGCTCAATGCTTATTTCAATCGCGCGGCGTTCGCTCCACCCCCAGTGATCGGAGACGGAACTGGTTTCGGAAATTGCGGCGTGGGTATTCTGCGCGGTCCCAGCCAACTGAACCTCGACCTGGGAATCCAGCGAAACTTTCCGATTCGAGAGCGCAGCGACCTGCAATTGCGAGTGGAATTCTTCAATTTCACCAATACACCGAAATTTGGAAAACCCAACTCCGATTTCGCCGGAGGCGAGACTTGCACGGGGTCTGCCTGTAATCCGAACAACCCAAGCTTCGGGTTGATTACGTCCACCGTGTCCAACCCACGAATTGTCCAACTGGCATTGAGGTACACGTTTTGAGGCTCCCCGGGGAATCACCAGCCAGACTCAGCAGGCCGGCAGGTTGGCATATGCAGCGAAGGTCTGCGGCTCAGAGAAGACCTATGATTGAAACTGAGATGGGACCTGGTATGCCCGTTGCCGCGATCGCGACACCGGACCCTTTGCTCTGCAATATCGAATTCTCTTTGCGGGGAACCTACTATCCAAGAGGTTATTCGCTCGAAATTGTGACGAACTCGCAGGATGTGCTGGCCGCCGCAGAAGAAAGCTGGGGACACTGTCAGCAATTGTTTTCGGAGTCTCCGGTCGAATTCAGAATTGGTGTAGCGAATGGCAATTCGGAGGAGTGTCCTCCTCCGCCGGCTTATCGCGGGTGGGGCAACTTGCTGAGCATCGTGGGGGATGGGGAGAACTTTGCGACCTGTGATATGGGCCACGGTTCCGCTTTTGGCTGGTTCACGCCGGCGACGGTCGAGAATCGCGCATACTTCCGCTATTACTTTCTTGAGGCCGCAACTTGGATGATGCTCGGCCCCCGGTACCTGACCCCCATTCACGGGGCCTGCGTGAAGTTGGCGGGCAAGACCATCCTCCTATGCGGGGACTCGGGAGCCGGCAAGTCATCGCTGGCATTTGCTTGCGCCCGCCGGGGCTGGACATTTCTTTCCGACGACTCCATCAGCCTGGTCCGGAAGCGCGAGGACCGGCTTGTGATCGGCAATCCATATTCGATGCGGTTCCGCGAGGAGAGTGTTGAGCTGTTCCCAGAGTTGAGGGAACAGCGCGTTACGCCTCGCGCCACCGGCGAGATGGCCATTGAAGTGGACACTGCCAGTATGGCCGAGATCGTGACCGAGTTAACCGGGTCGGTGGATTACATCGTATTTCTCAATCGACGGCGGCCGGGACGACCATGCCTGACCACTTTCCCCAGGGATGTCGCCTCGTCCTGGTTCGAGCAGGCAATTTGTTGTGGTGACCAGAAACTCAGGAAGGCACAAGCTACTTCGTTGCGCCAACTTCTTGCAGTCCCCGTTTATGAACTGTGCTATCGCGAACTCGATTGGGCGGTCAGCCGATTGGAGACGCTGGCTCGGGAAGGCGTATAGCGCACTCCCAAATCATGGTGGCGCCGAACGATGGGAAAAGTTTCAGACAACTTGCAAGTCGCGCCATCCCCGGAAGTTCTCAAGCCTGCCGAAGGAGCGCCAGCGCCGCCTTCGAACCGGCGCTCCGACCTCTCTCCTCGTGGTCTGCTCGTTCGCCAGCGCGCGTGGTGGGCTGAGAAAGAATTGGGGCGTCAATTCTGGACATTCTTCGCCGCTGCATTCTTCTTCGACTTGGGCGCCTTCATCTTCTTCCTATTATTCAACCTTTACATGATTGATCGTGGCTCGTCCGAGAAGCTTCTCGGCGGGTTGACCAGTGCGCTAGCGTTGGGGAGCTTGGCCGGAACGCTCCCGGCGGGATTCCTTGCTCAGCGTTTCGGTCTGCGCAAAGCGCTATTACTCTGTTTTGTTGCCGTGCCAGTGTTGTCGGCCCTTCGGATTTTGGCGGTTGGAGCGACGTTTCAAATCGGTCTGGCTTTCTTCGCCGGCGCCGCCATGTCGATCTGGGCGGTTTCCATTTCTCCCGTGCTGGCGCAACTGACCAGCGAGAAGACCCGGCCTTTCGCGTTCAGTCTGGTGTTTTCATCAGGGATCGGCATCGGAGTGCTGGGCGGCCTGATCGGAGGCATGTTACCCGGCTGGCTCGCAAGAATTCTCTCGATACGAGCATCTCTGCGGGTCACACAAATCACATTGCTGATCTCCTGCGGCGTTGTCGGACTCGGGATGTGGCCCATCGCGAGGCTACGATTGTCAGCGACACCTGCCGGGGAGAAGAAGTCGTATCCGAGAAACCGGTTCCTGCTCCGATTTCTGGTTGCGATCGCGCTCTGGAGCCTGGTAACGGGGTCTCTAGGCCCCTTCTTCAATATTTACTTTTCGCAGTATCTGCACATGTCGGTGCCGCACATTGGAATGGTATTTTCGATGGCGCAGCTTTCGCAAGTGCTGGCGATTCTGGTGTCCCCCCTTATCTACAAAAGATTCGGACTCATTGCCGGCATTGTGTATACGCAAATTGCAGCCGCGCTGGCTCTGGGAGGGCTCGCCGCGGTTAAGATCACTTCGGGTGCCGTTGTGATGTACACAAGCTACATGGCATTCCAATGGATGAGCGAGCCTGGAATGTACAGTCTTCTGATGAGCGAGACTGCTCCGTCGCAGCGTAGTGGTGCATCGGCGCTAAATTTCTTTGTGGTGTCGTTATGCAGCGCCGCTGCCGCTGCCGCCGCGGGCCAGGGGTTCGCGCGTTTGGGATATCCCAAGGTCATGAGCATCAGCGCTGTACTCGCCGTCGTTGCCGCGCTGGCGTTTCACTTCTTGCTCTCCAAGACGCAATCGTAGTTTTTCATGCCGATCCACGACGGCTGGGTGCTGCTATGCGGGGCTCTGGTGTTCCAAATTGACGTAGGGCGCGGGCTTGCCCGCACGCGAGTCTTCGATGTTTGCAAATTCCTTCACATTGCGCGCCCCCATCGTTTCGCGATAGCATCCTTCCGCCTTCCCCACCAAGGCCTGCTCCTGCTTCTGGGCCTAGTTCCGCGCGCGCTTCCACGAAAGCAAGAACCCTCTCGAGGAGAACACTGCTCATGCCACGCCAATATTTCCGATTCGTTTTTCTACGCGTTACTACAATTACGGCTGCGCTGCTCATCTTCTCCGTTCTCGCCTTCGGACAAGCCGAGACCATCCTGCATGACTTCGTCGCACTTCCGCATGGCAGCGTGCCACAAGCTCCACTCCTCACCGACTCTGCTGGGAATCTTTACGGCACCACTACGGATGGCGGTCTCTATGGCTACGGCACGGTGTTCAAGCTCTCTTCATCGAACGGCAAGTGGAGCGAAAGCATCCTCTATAACTTCATCAATGGAATCG
Source organism: uncultured Acidobacteriaceae bacterium (assembly GCA_963788555.1). GTDB lineage: Bacteria > Acidobacteriota > Terriglobia > Terriglobales > Acidobacteriaceae > Sulfotelmatobacter. Next base: position 829,234 of record CAWBHM010000016.1, read on the forward strand.
ACGGCTCGTACCCCACAGCTGGTCTGATCTTCGACGCCGCCGGCAATTTGTATGGCACCACCACGACGGGCGGCAGTTTTTGCGCGACCAACAGTTGCTTCGGCACGGCGGGCACTGTCTTCGAGCTTACGCCTAACTCGAGCGGAACCTGGAGCGAGACAACCCTCTACTCCTTCGGCGCGCAGGGCGACGGGAACGATCCGGTCGCGGGCTTAATCCTCGACAAGGCCGGGAATCTGTATGGCACCACGTACTACGGCGGACCTTCGCGCTTCGGCAGCGTCTTCGAACTGTCTCCCAGTTCTCAGGGCGGCTGGACTGAAACTGTGTTGTTGAATTTCACCGATGAGCAAGACGGGGGCTATCCCATGGGCAGCCTCGTTTCCGACTCTTCGGGGAACCTCTACGGTACTGCGTCGGTGGGCGGCGACGTCAATTGCAACAACTACTCCTACCAGCCCTGGGGCTGCGGGGTAGTCTTTAAACTCACGCACAACTCCGACGACACCTGGAGTGAGACTGTGCTGCACTCTTTTGAACAATTCGATGGCGCCTTCCCGAATGCTAATGTGGTCTTCGATGCCGCCGGCAATCTTGTGGGAACTACAGTCAATGGTCCCGGCATCAATTGCGGCGACGGTTGCGGGACTGTTTTCCAATTAACGCCGGGGACCAGCGGAAGCTGGAGCTTCAAGAGCGTCTACTCTTTTGCCGGCGGGCTCGATGGAGGGATCCCCAAAAGCGGGCTCGTTCTTGGAGCCGACGGTAACTTCTATGGCACCACGCAGAATGGTGGCGATGCCAACAACTGTCTCTACGGCTGTGGAACGGTCTTCGCACTCACCCCGACCAGTTCTGCTTTCTGGAAGGAAAAAATCATCCACCGCTTCAGCGGATCGGCGACGGCTCCTTACGGTGTTGACGGTGAGTATCCTGTCGCCGCTTTAGTCTTTGATCAGGCCGGCAACCTCTACGGAACTGCCCCCTCCGGCGGAAATCCAGCCGCCATTGCCCAGTGCAACCTGGTCAGTCGTTGTGGTGGCACCGTGTTCAAGCTCAGCAAGGACTCCTCCGGTCAGTGGATGACGGCGCTCCTCTACTCTTTCGCCGCAACCGGAGACGCACTCCAACCTTCCGGCCCCGTCGTCGCCGACGCCGCCGGCAATCTCTACGGCGCTTCAGAATCTGGTGGCTCTCACGGCTATGGCGCCGTCTTTCAGTTGATTCCGCAATCTACCGGAGGCTATCGAGAGCGCGTCATCTATAGTTTTCTAGCGGGCGCCGACGGCTACAACCCCTACGGCGGATTAGTTCGCGACTCATCCGGAAATCTCTTCGGGGCAACTCTCTACGGAGGCGTCACCGCTCAGTGCACCATCGCCGTGGGCTGCGGCGCGATCTTCGAACTCACTCCCGCCGCCGGCGGCAAGTGGATCGAGAGTGTCATCTACCGCTTCACCGGACAAGCCGATGGTGGCTTTCCCGCTGGCCCGCTAGCCCTCGATTCCTCGGGGAATGTCTACGGCACGACTGGCGGCAATGGCTCCAACAATACTGTCTTCAGGCTCTCGCCTTCTTCGAGCGGATGGACTCTCTCGGTGCTCTACACCTTCACCGGTAACACCTACTCGCCCGGAGGCGGCCTCGCCGTCGACGCGTCCGGCAACGTCTTTGGAACTGCGCAAGGTGGCGCCCACGGCAGCGGAGTCACTTTTGAACTTTCTCCTTCGGGCTCGACGTGGACCTATTCGGTTCTCCATAACTTCTCTGGCGGCGCCGATGGCGTCTCTCCATACGGCGTAGCTCTCGGTCCTGAGGGAAACGTGGTCGGGATCACCATTGAAGGCGGCGACACTACCTGTTCCAGCTATGGTTGCGGCACCGTTTACCAATTGGTCCAGTCTGCCGGAACCTGGAAGAAGCAACTGCTGCACACCTTCGCTGGCGGAACGGACGGCGCTCAGCCCGAGACCAGAGTCACCTTCGATGCTGCAGGCAATGTGTACGGAACCACTCTCGACGGTGGCTTCTCCTGCGCGCAAAACTACAACCCGTCCGGATGCGGCACAATCTACAAAATCACTCGGGCCGGGAACAGCTGGACCGAAAGTATCGTGTTCACCTTCGGACTCGTTCCTCACGACATCGGCGGTGCCAGCCAGTTACTGCTGAGTTCTTCCAACGTCCTCTATGGAACCAGCGGCGGCGGCGACGACGGTTACGGCACCGTCTTTCAGATCGACCTGAATCAAGCTCCCGCCTCTCTACAAGAGCCTCCCGCTTCCTCTCGTTTGCAACATCGATTGCCTCAGTCGCTTTCGCCACTCACTCAGATCACTCATTCTGCGAAGTCCGGAAAGGCAGGTAACTAATCATGAATCGTCGTCACTCCACACTCGCCATTCTTTCCGTGACTGCATGCTTGCTGGTCTTCACTCTCGCTGCATCGGCAGCGACGGAGACGATCTTGCACTCGTTCAGCCAGCAGCCCAACGGCTCCGCTTCTCAAGCCGGTCTGATCTCCGATGCGGCCGGGAATCTCTACGGCACCACGACTCACGGAGGAGCCTACGGCGTGGTGTTCCGCCTGTCGCGCAATGCTCACGGCCAGTGGATTCAAACCGTGCTGCACAACTTCACCGGTGGTTACAGCGGACCCGACGGCATGACCCCGACCACCAGTCTGACGTTCGATTCTGCCGGCAACCTCTACGGCACGACGGAATTCGGTGGAACCTACGGGTGCGGTACGGTCTTTAAGCTGGCACCCACAACGAATGGTCCGTGGAAGGAATCGATCCTGCACAGCTTCGCCTGCTATCCCAGCGACGGAGCGCGACCCTCCGGAAGTTTGATCTTCGACTCCGCCGGAAATCTCTACGGCGTCACCACTATCGGCGGCAGCGGAGGCTGCGGCGACGGCTTCACGACGTACGGCTGCGGCGCCATTTACGAACTCTTGCCCTCCAATGGCGGTTACGCTGAGACTATTCTGTACTCTTTCGCTTATCCGAACTCGCTCGAAGCCAATCCGGCCGGACCTCTCGTCTTCGACAAATCCGGCAATCTGTACGGCACGGCCAGTACAGGAGGCACGGGCCAGAGCTGCTACTACTATGGCTGCGGCACCGTTTTCAAGCTCACCAAAGGCACGAGCGGATGGACCGAGAGCCCCATCTACAACTTCACCGGCATAAACGACGGTGATACTCCGGCCGCCGGAGTCATCTTCGACTCTGCAGGAAATCTTTACGGCACCACCGAGGGATATTGGACCTATGGGAGTGTTTTTGAACTTAGCCCCAATTCCGATGGTTCCTGGTCAGAGACGACTCTGTATAGTTCCAATCCAAACTACAACAGCTTCTACGGTGGCCTCATCTTCGACAACGCGGGGAACCTCTACGCGACGGAATCGACGAACATCTATAACAGTTGCACCTCCGTTTGCGGTGAGATATTGGAACTCTCCCACGGATCATCCGGATGGATCACCACGACGCTCTATTCCTTCACGGGCGGCAAAGACGGCGCGACGCCCTATGCGACGCTCTTGCGTGACTCCGGCGGAAATCTCTACACCACTACTTTTGGAGGCGCGAACGGCGCAGGATCCGTCTTCGAACTCGCTGCTGCGTCCGGCGGCAAGTGGAAAGGCGCGGTGCTGTACGATTTCCCCGTTCTTACGGAAGGGACCGTTCCATACTCGGGCCTGACGGCCGACGGCGCGGGGAACTACTACGGAACCACCACCGCTGGCGGTACTGCGAGCAGTGGCACCGTCTTCAAACTGTCGCCGACCAGCACCGGGGGATGGAAGGAAACCATCGTTTACAACTTCACCAACGCCAATGGCGATGGCGCTTATCCTCTGGGAAACCTGCTCCTTGATGCTTCCGGCAACATCTACGGCACGACCGAACTTGGCGGCATCTTCACCTTCAATTGCAATCACGTGAATGCTGAGCAATGCGGCACGGTCTTCAAGCTTTCGCCCAACGGGAACGGCACCTACACCGAAACAATCCTGCATACCTTCACCGGATACCCGAGCGGCGACGGCGAAAATCCAGCGGCAGGACTCATCATGGATAGTTCCGGCAACCTCTACGGCACCACCCGGTACGGTGGCTTGCACGATGGCGGAACCGCCTTCATGCTCGCTCCTTCCTCAGGAGGCGCATGGACCGAAACGATTCTCTATTCCTTTGGCGCCTCCTTGACGGACGCATGGGTGCCATCCGGTCCACTTACACGCGACGGTCAAGGCAATCTTTACGGCACAACAGATTCCAGCGAGTCGGGTAACTATCCCAACGTGTTCAAGCTCTCGCCCTCTGGAACAGGATGGAACGAAAGCGTGCTATTCACCTTCTCCACCCAGAACGGTGGAACCACTCCCGAGGGCGGTGTCGTTCTCGACTCTGAGGGAAATCTATACGGCACCGCCTCCCGCGGAGGACTCTATCAGGGAGGCCTCGTCTACAAATTGAGTCCCTCATCCGGAGTGTGGACCGAAACCATTGTTCACAACTTCACCGGAGTTGACGGCGATGGCGCATTGCCGCAAGCCGGTCTCACGTTCGATAGTGTGGGGAACCTATTCGGAACCACGCTTTATGGTGGCCTCTACAACGGTGCATGCCAGATCGGCTGCGGCACGGTGTTCGAACTCTCACCCTCTTCCAATAACACTTGGAGAGAAACTGTTCTGCACCGTTTTGTCGCAGGAAAGGATGGAAGCTTGCCGTGGGCGCCGGTCACGGTCGATTCGGCTGGCAATGTATTCGGCACCGCGAGTTCCGGAGGCGCAGGAGCATCAGGTATGGCGTTCGAAATCAAGCCCTGAGGAAAGGGCCTGCTACCTGTGCTCGAAATGACAGAGGAGCCTCGCCTGGAGGCGTGTGGTTCACTTTCTTGTTGTAGGTGTACGCCTCGTCGTCTCGGCAAAATTGCGAGGGGCTCGCTTGCGTCGCTGCGGTTCAGAATGTCCAGTCAGATTCCCATCGAGTAGCAAGCCTATACGTGCTCGATTGCCGTAGATTTAGTCCTTTTACTGTCGCGGATCTGCTCTGTCGTAAATCCGGCTCCACAAACGCTGCAGCGCCAGCCAGCAGACGCGAATTGTCCGCGTCCTGGCTCCGGCAGATCGGTGCGCCGGGCTCTTACCAGTTCGCTACTACATCGCGGACACTGTCGGCTGATCATAAGATCCTATGCACAAAAAGCGTCTTCCCCACCCGGGAGGATTAGTCGCCGGAGTGAATCGTGCGCGCCTCTTCACTCGTAAGCCTGGAGGGGTCGCAAAAGCCGTACCCCTTCAGGCAGGCTGCGTAATTGCGCTTGTGTTCGGCTTCTGCCAGTGTCTTGCTTTCCGAGGCAGTCAGTTTCGTGTAGTCACAAGTTTCCTGCCCAGCTTTGCACGCCGTTAGATTCCGCAGGTGCTCTGCCTGTGCTGTTTGCCTTACCTGCAGCGGAGTGAGTTTGGAGTGGTCGCACTCGCTCCAGCCGTTGCTGCAATTCTGCGCGTTGCGCTGGTGGTCCGCGGCGGTCGTGTCCCTGGTCTGCGAAGCAGATAACTGAGCGTGATCGCACTGCCCAGAGCCGTTCTCACAATCGGATGCATTGAGTTGCCGCCGGGCAATGTTCACTTCCTGAGTTTCCGCCACAGTCAGTTTGGATCGATCGCAAGCGCCGGTCCCATCTTTGCAGGCAGCTAGGTTCCGCTGCTTCTCTGCTGCCGCCATTGCGCGGGCTTCAGAAGGGCTCAGTTTGGAGCGGTCGCAAGACTGCATTCCGTCGTTGCAGTCGGTCACATTTTTTTGGTGGTCGGCGACGGCCAACGCGATCGTCTCCGGCTCCGAGAGTTTTGAGCGATCGCAGGAATCGTAACCATTTCTGCAGTTCGCAACATTGCGCCCGTGAGCGGCGAGGGCTGCATCCGCCAACTGAGTGGTGCTCAACTTGGACTGATCACACGATTCGCGGCCTGCATTGCAGGCATCCAGATTCTGCGCGACGCCGGACGACTGTGCTAACGCCAAAATCGGCGAGAGACAGAAGCCAAGAGTAAGACAGACTATTTGCGCCCCAAGATATTTCCAGAGACTAGCTTTCATGTTTTCCGCCTTCAGAAAGACTCGTTCTAATAGTGCCGAGAGACGGGGCGGTGCGTTGGTTGATCTGGCCGGAACCAGGCATGCGTTCCGGCCAGTCACAAATCCGTCCTGCTGACAGCTTTCGGTTGCAGTTATTTCGTGTTTTCTTTCGCTTCCGCAATGTGCGCTTTCTCGCGGGCTTCGGCTACGGCCTTCATAAATGGTTCCGCACTCTTCGGCGTTGCCACCTTGCCTGAAAGAATGTTGCGGAATTCCATGTGCTTACCGTAAATCGCGGTGGTGGAGTCGTTATCCTGCTCCACCACTGCGCCTTCGAGGGTCACGCCGGCGAACACGCCCTTGGAGCGAGAGTAGGTCAGCACTTCAGTGGTCATCTTCCAATCTGTTCCCGCAGAAGCATGACGGCCAACCGGGCCGGCTGCGACCGATCCCTCGCCAGACAGTTCGAACTTGCTGGAGAGCAGTTGCTGGAGGCCTTTGTCGTTCATAACCAGCATGACCAGATCCACGCCTTCGAGTCCGATCTGAAATCCAGCGCTGCCACCACCGACGGAGACAAATGCGGGTGCGCTCCAACCTTCAGCGGTGCGGCAGGAGGCCACGCCACGTCCATGCTTGCCACCAAACACGAATCCACCTTTGATCATGTTCGGCACCACCAGGATGCATTTGGCATCGTTCAACACTTCTTCCGGAACGCCTTTATCTGGTGTCGCCATAATGGCGTTAATCACATCTACTGACGACTGCAGGCGCGCTACCGAGTCTTCACGTGCCGAACCAGCCAGCGCGTACGTGCCAAATGTTCCCATGATGCCCATCAACAGCAGTGTCATTGTTTTCTTCATTGAAAAGTTTCCTTTGGGTTCTGCGGAACTAAGAGGAGACAACTTCAGATAGCTGACTTAGCTCAGAGGACCTGAAAGAGAGAGGAAGAGCTCGTCTCAAGGGTCATCATCGCTCAAACCCTTCGCAATAGCTGGTCTGAATTGCTCACTTCAAGTGGCATGGTCTGAGCAGAGGGGGGCTGGTTTCCTCACCGTCGCGGCGGAAGAATCTGAGCAATCCTGCACAGAATCATCAGCCTTGATCTGTCAATCGTTAGTGCGAAGGTGAAATCGATGAAACCCGCTTTTGCTTTCTTCGCAAACCTGCTGGCGCTGTTCAGGCCGCAGTCTCAGCAATTCCAATCACAGAGGATGTGCCCGTTCTGCGGCTTGATCACTCCGCGCGCCAAGCGATTTTGTCTGGAGTGCGGTAAGTCGCTCAACCCTGCTCCACCGAAAGTGAAAGAAGCGAAACAAGAAGGATAAACACAGCAGGTTGATGTGCTTTGGACGATCGTCGCAGTGCTGTTGATTTTATGGCTCTTGGGTTTTAGCTTGCACGTGGCGGGCGGTCTTATACATCTGCTGCTGGTCGTTGTCGTGATGATGGTAGTGTTCGTTGCCACGCACTCAGGTATCTGCGCACGGCCTCTTGCGATGTTGCCCAGAGTTGCTCCCTTCGCCTGACTGTCGAGATCGCACCCAGCAGAGCAATTGTGCTCAGATATCAAAAAGCCAAAACTGTAGCATCGCTTGTGTACCTCTAGTGTGGTTTGGGGGCCTCAATGAAAAAGCAATACCTTCACCTCTCTGCTTACCCTTGTGACACATGCGCCGCCCCAGTCATCGCGGGCACACTCGCTGTTCGTGAGAATGAAATATCGAAAGAAACGGATATCCGGCCAGTAGGGGCGATCTGCCTGTCGTGCGGACACCGGCAGATCACGGCGACCGCGCCGGCGCGCGTCCGTCATTTACTACCTATCGAATGGGTACCGGCAGATCCCATCAAAGCCTCTCAACCGACCGTCGCTATGGCGGAAGGACTCAATCGGCCAGAGCTGCATTAACAAGCCCAACCACGACAGGGAGCCGAACTGAGCTGTCTTGCTCAGACCGCCACCTCTTGAACGTGAGAAGTTTGCTTATCAAAATCTTTCGCGAACGGGGCAGAGTCCGCAGTACGTCTCGTCCGGAAAATCATCCCTCTTCATCGGCGCAGCCCGCAGCAGCACAGCATCACCGGGCACGCGAAGGGTTGAAGCATAAGGAATCACAATGAGTATCATTCGTTCGATTCGTTCGTCGCTGTTTGCGCTCGCACTCGTCGCCATCTCGGCCGCAGCCTTCGCGCAATTCAGCATCTCTGTCTCGTTTGCTCCTCCGGAATTGCCGGTCTATGAGCAACCAATGCTTCCCGGCGAGGGCTACATCTGGACTCCCGGATACTGGGCCTATGCCGGCGACGACGACGGTTACTACTGGGTGCCGGGCACATGGGTCATGGCTCCGGAACCCGGCCTGCTTTGGACTCCAGCGTATTGGGGCTGGAACAACAACGGGTATGTTTTCAACCAAGGCTATTGGGGCCAACAGGTAGGCTTCTACGGCGGCGTCAGTTATGGCTACGGATATTACGGCGATGGTTATCAGGGTGGACGTTGGCAGAACGGGCAGTTCTACTACAACCGTTCGGTAAGCAATGTGAATGTCACCAACATTCACAACGTCTACAACACAACCGTAATCAACAATACGACTAACATCAACCGCGTGAGCTACAACGGGGGTAGTGGGGGAATCAGCGCGCGTCCCACACCGCAGCAAGAAGCTGTGGTTCATGAGAGGCACATCGCGCCCGTGGCCGCACAGACCCAGCATGAGCAGGCTGCCCGCACAAACCCGGCACAGCGAGCATCCGTGAACCACGGCACACCCGCAGTGGCTGCGACGCCTAAGCCTGGTGCATTCAGCGACCGCGGTGTGGTACACGCGAAACAAACGGGAACGCCGTATAACGCCCCGGTGAATCGTGCTGCAGTTCAGCCACCAGCCAACACACCGGCCGCGCGCCCAGAAAATAACGCTGCCCGTTCCGACCGGCCTACTCCGAATAATCAACCGGAACCGAAAGCGGCTCCGCCAACGCGATCAAATCAGCCCGAGCCGAATAAGCCCGAGCCGAATAAGACGGAGCAGAAGGGCGCACCCACGGCGCGACCGAACCAGCCGGAGCCGAATAAGCGGGAGCCGAATCGACCGCCCACAACTCCGCCAGAGCGACAGTCGGAGCCAAATCATTCACCGGCAGCTCAACCGAACAATCGGCCAGAGCCCAAAGGGAATGAACCAACTCAGCGTCCGCTAACTCCACCTCCGAGCGAGCGAGCGCAACCTCAGCATACGGCTCCGCCATCGGAACCTCGGCCAGCAGCGCAACAACCACAGCACGCGCAACCGGAACCGGCCAAGCCAGAGCAGAACAAGTCTCAGGAAGAGAAGCCGAAACAGAACGAGAAGCCGCAGTAACGCAACGGCTTGAAGTTGAGACACGGGCATCCTCAATCGTCAGGGTGCCCATTTTTCTTGTCGGGCTAATCTAGCAGTGGAGATATCTAGTCGTGGAGAACGACATTGAGCAGCGAGCTGTGGACCTGCAGAGCGCCTTCCGCGCCACCCGCGTAGTGAATAAAACCCAGCTTTCGAAAGCGGTTCATGAAGAAACTGACCCGCGAACGAGTGGTCCCGACCATGTCGGCCAGCGTTTCCTGACTGATCTTGGGGACTACGGTTTCGGGAATTCCTTCCTTGCCAAAATGAGCGAGCAGCAAAAGCACGCGGGCCAGGCGTTTCTCGCTGGAATTGAATAGTTGGTCGACCAGATCCTCTTCGTATCGGATATTCCGCGCCAGCAGATAAGCGACGAACATCTCAGAGAGAGCGGGTTCGCGGTGAAGAGCATCCATCATCGTCTTCTTCTCAACCCGCAGAATCTCGCAAACGCTCATCGCCGAAGCGGAGCCCATCCGTAACAATTGACCCGCCAGCGCACCTTCGCCAAAGAAGTTTCCCTCGTTGACGATCGCAATGGTTGCTTCCTTGCCGATCTTGGATACGACGGTGAGCCTTACCTTGCCTTTTTGCACGTAGAAGACAGCGTCGGCGTCGTCCCCTTGGGAAAATACAGTCTGCTTTTTCGGAACAATCAGGATCTTCCGGCCCTGGCCAATGGTCGCGAGGAAAGTGTCGGGATCGAATCCGCCGTTCTTCTTAGCTGCTCCTGTAGGTCGCATCTTCATTCATTATAGTTCGCACATGGGCCAAGGCTATATAAATCGCGAGCATTTCAGGACATGGATGGAGTGAGCAATACTGATCAGTATGACAATCGTAAAGTGAGCGACACTATAAGTTTGCGTAATCCTCCTCGTCCTTTTGCGGCGCTCAGAACTGCGGCCCACAACAATTTGCGTATCGCCCTTCGCGTAGATTGCCAGCAATAGTGATCACAATTGAACATTCTTTCTTCACCAATCCATCCAATATATATACGGCAAGGAACAGGGACTTAGAAACTGATTCATTGCTCGTCACGGACCAGGTTTGTCAAAGGCTCCCGTGATTTCAGGAGAAACTCACGAATGATTAAGAAAGTTGCTTTCCTCACCGTCCTGGCGCTCGCCCTTCCGTTCGCGGCCTTTGCTGGCAGCAGCGTCGACTTCACCAACAGCGGTGGTACTCTCTCAGGTACCAACAGTGGTTTGACTCTGACGGGGTCGACACTGATCGCAGTGGATGGCCTTGGCGGTGGGCTGATCACTGGAAATGATCTTGGGACTCTGACGTTCAGCACCGGGAGCCTCAGCAGTGGCTCTTTGCAGATGGGCGGGATGTTTGCCGCAGGCGGGATGTTTACCATTACCGGAAACGGCACCGACGGAATTCCCAATGGAGTAATCTTCAACGGCTCGTTCACCGGGCCGGTGACCTGGACTCTCGTAACTCTTTCAAACGGAACCCACAACTACACGTTGACCGGTTCTCTCTCCGGAACCTGGTATACGGGCAGCACTGTCAATGGCGCCACCGTTCAGTTAACCATCAATACTGGCCATGGTTTTTTCAACGGGCAAACCACCATTTCGAGCGGTGACACCAACTTCACGGTAGTTCCAGAGCCAGGCTCTCTGAGTCTTCTGGGCACCGGGTTGCTGGGCATGGCGGGCTTTGTCTGGAGCAAACTGCGGGCGTCCCGTCGCTAGGACTCCGCTGTAACTGGTTCAGGAAGGCCCCGCGCGGTAAGCACGTCTGCGGGGCCTGCTGGAATGGGAGTTATGCCATCAACAATTCAAGTCGGCTCGATTCTGATGAAGCAGTGGCCTCCGATGACGTCGCTTCTAAACCTGGAGAGTGAGCCGTGTTCTGGGGAATGGAGTCTGCTCAAAATCCTTGACGCTTTCGCCATCGATCACAAGATCCATGCGGCGGGATGGAACTTCTTCTTTCTGGCCGCAGAAGTCAAGGTCATCTTTCTTGGCTCTCTTGGGGCACTCACGATGCAGAACGCAGTGAGGCGGATCTTGGAGAAGGTGAAGCGGCAGAACTTCAATGGCCTTGAGATCACCGGAATCGTGTCTCGGCATTTTCTGGGAGTGCCTTACGTAACGGTCTCCGCGCACTCGCGTCATGTGCAACGCAGCTGCAACCTGGATAGTTTCAAGGCGCGCCAAGAGTGCTGGGATAACCCGGAATCGGCCAACGGCTAGCTGGCACTCGGTTTCAAGATGGTCTCTGGTGGCCATTCTGTTGGAACGAAGCGATCTGTATATCGGGCTGGTTGTAACCGGACCGCCCGCGGAAAGTGAGCAGCGATGAACCCGACAGCAAATCCTAATCTCGAGCGAGTTCTTGAATCCGCAATAGTCATGTCCTGGGCAGATCTAACGCGGGACGCGCAGACTGCCTTGATTCAAATTGAATACGCCTTTACTTCAGCCGACACTCTGGATTATTTGAAGGTCTGGTCATCCCTAACTCGTGGCCATTGGCTTTTGGCTTGTGAGTATTGGATGTCAGAATCCACATTCCACGGCGCCGGCGTGCGCTTCGACAATGGATACGCATCCGAAAGCCTGGCCCACATTTTGGAGTTTGTGATGCAGCACCAGAGTGAATTCGATCTTCCACAGAACCGTGGCCGCCAGGGACTACTTCAGATTTCAACGCCTACTCAGGATGAAACCGCCGCAGCGAGCGACTTAGTGCAGCGAGTTCTCGACCGTCTCGGTTCAACTCTCTCCGAACCCGCGCTGGCCTGAGTTTCCCGTTCCTTCACTTTTCGGAGCCTGCTAGGCGTCGGTCCCGGTGCGGGTCCGTGCGGGGTAAACCGGTGCTGAGTTCGCATTTTTCTCCCGGTTTCGCCCCACAGGTCGGGCAACGCACCGCCAAGGCCAGCTTCTTTTTGGACTTCATCGCTCCACAATGCACCGTTGCTGGAGAACAAGATGGTCAATAGTGATCAGTTCGCGAGCGTGCTTTCGGTGAATACTGACAAGAGACAAACTTAAACCCCCAGCGCTGGTGAATGCTCTCAGGTCCATCCGGCAAATGGGCCGTTGCGGTACCGTCTTCATCGCAGTCAGGAACACAATGTCGCTATCAAACATGGTGCTACCCAAACCACTTCTGCAAGTCGTAGGCCCTCGGACAATCGAGCGCGAGGTGGCTGCAGGCCCGCGGACAAGACCGCACGCGAAACCATCAATGCCGAGCCGAATCGCCGTGATTGGCAATTATCTTCCTCGACATTGCGGAATCGCCACCTTCACCACCGACCTGTGCAGCGCTATTTCCGCAGAATACGGAACGGCCCGACTGTTGGCGCTCCCGGTCAACGACACCGAAGAAGGCTACGACTATCCCGCCCGAGTGCGGTGGTCGCTCGCCCAGGACGAAGTGAAGTCGTATCAGGACGCGGCAGCGTTCCTCAACTTCAACAACATCGACATGGTCTGCCTGCAGCATGAGTATGGAATCTTCGGTGGTCCGGCCGGAAGCCATATTCTGCATCTGTTGCGAGGCTTGAAAATGCCGGTGGTGACGACGCTACACACAGTCCTGCGGGAGCCAGATCCTAACCAACTGATGGTGATGGAAGAGATCGTGGAGTTGTCGGACCGCCTGATTGTGATGAGCCAACTGTCATCCCAGTTCCTGCAGGAAATCTTCAAAGTGCCGGGTAGCAAGATCGACATGGTGCCGCATGGTGTTCCCGACCTGCCGTTCCTCGATCCCAATTTCTTTAAGGACCGCTTCGGCGTGGAAGGGAAAGCGGTTCTGCTCACCTTCGGTTTGCTCTCACCCAACAAAGGAATCGAAAACGTAATTCAAGCATTGCCGCAGATTCTGTCCAAACACAAGAATGTCGTATACATCGTCGCGGGCGCGACCCACCCCCACATTCTCCGTCGCGAGGGTGACAAGTATCGAGCCAGTTTGCAGGCGTTGGCGAAGGAGATCGGCGTGGAATCGCAAGTGATCTTCCACAACCGTTTCGTCAGCCCCGAAGAAATGGTCGAATTCATTGGCGCGGCAGATATTTACATCACCCCTTATCGCCATGAGGCGCAGGTGGTCTCGGGCACGCTGGCCTATGCGCTGGGCGCGGGCAAAGCGATCATCTCGACTCCGTATTGGCATGCGATCGAGTTGTTGGATGATCGCAGAGGCGCGCTCGTCCCCTTCCAAAATCCCAACGCGATCGCACAAAAAACGATTGAACTTCTCGACACTCCGGCGATTCGCCACGCCATGCGCAAACGCGCTTACCAGTTCGCGCGCGAGATGGTCTGGAAACGAGTGGCGCAAGGTTACATGCAGAGCTTCTCGCGTGTCCGCAGCGACCGTATGGAGAGCCCAAAGGTGCAGTTCTCCGCGCGCATGACTCAAAAGTCGTTGGACCACTTGCCGGAATTAAATCTCGATCATTTCAATCGGATGACCGATGACACGGGAATGCTGCAGCACTCAATTTTCACGATACCGAATCGCAGAGAGGGCTACACCACAGACGACAATGCTCGCGCTCTTATTTTTGCGGTGCAGTTGGGGCAAACAGAAAAGCATCAGCTTGGCAAGGTTGATCCGTCCACAGAGACGTTGGCTCTCTGCTATTCAGCATTCCTGGAGCACGCCTTCAATCCAGCGAAGGGTCGATTCAAGAACTTCCTTCGCTACGATCGCCGGTGGAACGAACCTGTCGGTTCCGAAGACTCCCATGGGCGTGCGCTGTGGGCGTTGGGTACGATTCTAGGCCGGTCCCAAGATCAGGGATTGAGAGGCGCAGCGGGGCGCTTGTTCGAGTTCTCTCTCCCCGCTGTGCTTGAATTCACCAGCCCGCGCGCCTGGGCCTACACGCTGCTCGGAATTCAGGAATACCTCACTTCGTATCCCGGAGATCGCGACGCGCAAAAAATGCGATCCGCCCTTAGCCGGCGACTGCTCGAAATGTATGAGTCCATCCGGCGCTCCGATTGGAAATGGTTCGAGAACGTTCTGGCCTATGGAAATGCGAGACTTCCGCAGGCCCTGCTGCTGGTGGGTGGCGCGTGCTCGGATGATCGCATGGTTTCTGCGGGCCTCGAATCGCTGGATTGGCTTTCGCAAACGCAGCACTGCGAAATCAACCATCACTTTGTGCCCATCGGTTCGCAAGGCTTTTATCACCAGGATGGTGAGAAGGCCCGCTTCGATCAGCAACCGCTCGAAGCCGCCGGGGCCGTTTCTGCTTGTTTGCAAGCGTACCGTGTAACTGGAGACAGTCGCTGGCGCCGGGAAGCCTGGTCTGCATTCAACTGGTTCCTCGGCGACAACGATCTTGCAACTCCCTCTCTATGATTGCGTCACCGGCGGTTGCCGTGACGGCCTGCATCCCGATCGCGCCAATGAGAACCAGGGAGCCGAGTCAACCCTTTCGTTCCTGATGGCGCTCCTGGAAATGCGCTCACTGCAGGAGTCAGGACAAATGGAGATCCATTCATGACCGTACGCCGGTAGACAAATCTAGTGAGCCTGCTGAGTACCCGCTTCGAGCCTCTGCTTCTTCGCCATCCCACGAACCCGATCCTGACAAGCAAGGATTGGCCATACCCTATTAACAGTGTCTTCAACGCCGGCGCGACGCTGCTCGCAGATGGCACGACCCTGCTGCTTTGCCGAGTGGAAGACCGACGCGGCTTGTCGCATCTATCAGCGGCCCGCTCTCGCAACGGCGTCGATGGATGGCAGATCGATAGCGAGCCCACATTGATGCCCGACCCGAAGAACCATCCGGAAGAAATCTGGGGCATCGAAGATCCTCGCATCACGTTCGTTCCCGAACTGCAGCAATACGTCGTCACTTACACGTCGTATTCCCGCGGCGGTCCCGGCGTGTCGCTGGCTTTGACCAAGGACTTCCGCACCTTCGAACGCTACGGCGTGATTATGCCGCCAGACGACAAAGACTCCGCCCTTCTGCCCCGAAGAATCGACGGGTGCTGGGCGCTGATTCATCGACCAATGACGACGCTCGGGTCACACATGTGGATCTCCTATTCTCCCGACCTGCGTTATTGGGGCAGGCACCGGCTGATGCTGGAAGCCCGTCGCGGCGCTTGGTGGGATGCGAACAAAATTGGACTGTCACCGCCGCCGATCGAGACTTCCAGGGGATGGCTCGTCTTCTATCACGGGGTGCGGCACACGCCTTCGGGCTGTCTTTACCGGTTGGGCTTGGCCCTTTTCGATCTGGACAATCCGGATAAGTGTTTGCTGCGAGGTGATTCGTGGATCTTTGGACCAGAAGCAGAGTACGAGCGCCACGGCGACGTCGATGATGTGGTCTTTCCGTGCGGATACACGATGGATGCTGACGGCGACACGCTTAACATCTATTACGGAGCTGCCGATTGCGCGATTGCTCTGGCTCGGGCCAGCGTCCGCTCACTGCTGGAGTGGCTGGACACCAATGGAAGTTGCGAACGTCGCCAGCGAGCTCAGGACTGATGAACCCACTACTCTCGATTCTCTAATTTGTTGGCTGCCAACATCGTCACCAAAGCCGAGTGTTCACGATCAAGAACCGCACCTATCGGGTCTGTTTTCACTGTGATCGCGAATCGACTGGCCGGACGAGCATGTGGCCATGCGATCCACGCTGCTTCGCACGTCTACACGCAGACGAAGTTCGGACATGCCTCGTCGTCCTAGCGCTGGGATCGCAAGCTTCATTCTTCACATGTGAGCTATCTTGCTCAGACGCGCCTGCCCCACACCTGTCATTCTTAATTATCTTCTGAGTGTGCAGATGGAGCCGCGAAGCTGAATCGCAGCTCTTAACCACCAGGTCGCCGGCGTCGTGTCCTGGTCAGGCCACGCAAAGCGGCCACATCCAGCGAATCAGCATTCTTCATCCGTGTGGCCTGCCGCCAAACCTTGCGGCGAACACGATTCGACCCTAGAGAATCTCGAAGATCGAAATGGGGCAACGCCTCCAGGCGGATGAGAGGGTTACCTCGCAAAACATAGCTCGTCCGAACAAGGAAGGTCAAAGATCATGCCTTTAATTCAACTCCTCGAAGTTCTCATCGTGGTGGGCGTCCTGCTGTGGCTGGTGAATCGGTTCATCCCCATGCAGGGATCCATCAAGTCCATCCTGAATGGCGTCGTGGTTATCGCCGTGGTTCTTTGGCTGCTGAATGTCTTCGGGCTCTTTCACTCGCTGTCCCGGATTCACGTCGGAACGTTCCTGATCCCGTAGAGCAGGTCAGCCATAACGCTGAAGCGCGTCACACATTCGTCAGCCTAGCGGCAGGCATCTGCCACAAGGAGGTCCATTTTGAAATCAAAACTGTTGTTAGCAGTAGGAATCACCCTCAGTTTGAGCGCGTTTGCTCAAACCAATTCGCAAAACCTAACCGTCGAGCCGATGAGTACGACTCCCACGTTCCGGGTGACCGTGATCAGCCGAAGCGTACAGGCTGTCAACTATCAGCATCGCAGCGGATCTTCGAAGCTGGATTTTGCCGGAACCGACCTGATGCCCTCCGCGAATGGTGTCGCCGAGATCAATAGCAAACGCGGGTCCATCGCGATCGAAGCGGAATTCGGCAATCTGCAGAAACCGACAACATTCGGCAATGAGTACCTGACGTATGTTCTATGGGCGATTTCGCCCGAGGGCCGCGCCGTAAACCTGGGTGAAGTCCTGCTCGGCGGCAACCATCGCAGCAAGCTGAATGTGACCACAGACCTTCAGGCATTCGCGCTGATCGTTACCGCGGAGCCGTACTATGCCGTTCGTCAGCCCAGCAATGTGGTGATTCTGGAGAACGTGGTTCGCGAAGAAACCAAGGGAACGACTGAAGCGGTAAATGCAAAGTACGAACTGATGGAGCGCGGTGGGTACATTCCTACTGGCTACAAGTTCGACCCGGTGGTCCTGAATGCCAAGTTGCCGTTGGAATTCTTCGAGGCGCGCAACGCGTTACGTATCGCTCAATCCGAAGGAGCCGAGCAGTATGCCAGCGACAGCTACCAGCATGCGGTCCAGTTGATGAACAAGGCCGATAGTGATGCCACGAGCAAACATATCGACCGAAAGCCGCTGATCGCGATGTCCCGCGAGGCAGTGCAGACCGCGGAAGACGCCCGCGCAATCGCGGTCAAGAAAATGGACGACGTGCGTCTGGCAAACGAACGCCAGGATTCGGCTGACTCGCAGGCGAGAACGCAAGGGCAGGCCGATGAGGCGATGCGGCGGAAGGAGCAAGCGGAATCCGATACGGCGAAAGCTCAAGCAGCCAGGACTCAGGCAGAATCTGATTCGGCCAAGGCTACGGAATGACGCTGCGGATGCGCAAGCGGCAACCGCGAAGGCCCAGTCAGACATGGCGGCCAACCAGGCTTCCTCCGCAACGGCACTTTCGGCGGCGCAGGCGGATGCAGAACAATCTCGCTTAGCGGCGCAGCAGGCGCAGTTGAGTGCGCAACAGGCGGAAACCGACAAGGCAGCCATGCGCGCGAAGTTGTCTGAGCAACTGAATTCAATTCTTCAGACTCGCGATAGTGCGCGCGGACTCATCGTCAGCATGTCCGATGTTCTGTTCGACACCGGAAAGTATTCGTTGAAGCCAGGAGCGCGCGAGAAGCTGGCGAAGGTCGCCGGTATTCTGCTCGCCTACCCTGGACTCAACATTGAGGTCGGCGGCTATACCGACAACGTCGGCGGCGATGCCATGAACCAAACGCTGTCTGAGAATCGTGCCAGTTCTGTGCGCGACTACCTTGTGCAAGAAGGCGTGGCAACGAACTCAGTTTCGTCCACGCGGTTTCGGCAACACTCTGCCGGTAGCCTCCAACGATAGCTCCGCTGGGCGGCAGCAGAACCGCAGAGTGGAACTCCTGGTGTCCGGCGACGCCATCGGCAACCCAGTCAACGCGACCACGGGAAGCTTGCGCTAGAGCAAGCGTACGTAACGATCAAAGTTGGAGGTCAATACCTTATGAAACTAGTTGGAACATTAGCACCAGCAGTTCTGACCCTGGCCCTCGGAGCATCGGTTCCGATGTACGCGCAGCAAGAGCAGCATGACCAGCAGGAAGGGGACAAAGCTAAGCCTGCACAGGACAAGAAGAAAGCACAGCCAGAGAAACCTGCAAAGTCGGAGGAGAAGAGCGCGCAGGACGAGAACAAGAACAATCAGCAAGAAGAACGAAACCCGTCTCAGCAAGAGAGAAATGCAAGGCAACAAGAGAACGCCAAGCAGAACGAGAAGAATGCCACTCAGCACGAACACTCACAA
Source organism: uncultured Acidobacteriaceae bacterium (assembly GCA_963788555.1). GTDB lineage: Bacteria > Acidobacteriota > Terriglobia > Terriglobales > Acidobacteriaceae > Sulfotelmatobacter. The sequence goes on from CAWBHM010000016.1 coordinate 848,023, forward strand.
CAAGCCGAGCCCGTACAGCAGGAACAGCATGCCAGCAACGGTGGCGGCCGCATTCCCGAGGACCGTTACAAGGCCAACTTTGGACAGGAACACAGATTTCGTGTGAACCAAAGCGAATACAACAGCCGCCGCTTCCAGTACGGCGGTTACTGGTTTGGATTTGAGGGCGCATGGCCAAGCAACTGGCTCTACACGCAGGACGTTTTTGTGGTCGAAATAGACGGCGTGTATTACCTGTGCAACGCGAATTATCCGGGTGTGAACATTGTCCTCAGCGTCACGCTTTAACTGTGGGGCACGATTGTCGGCGCGAGTCCAATTGGGCTCGCGCCCTCCCCTCATCGCAGGAAAGAAGGAGTAAAACATGCTTGGAACGATATTGATCGTGATCTTGGTTCTGGCACTTGTTGGAGCGTTACCGCGGTGGTCGCATAGTCGAGAGTGGGGCTACGCCCCGACTGGCGGTCTCGGACTAGTCCTTTTCATCGTTGTCATTCTGGTGGTTCTCGGCCGGATTTGAACCATGCGCAAGACCTCCATGACATCAGGCGCCATCTTGTGGAGAGAGTGGCGCTTGTTTTGTGTCCGTGCGCCGATACTATTGCTCATCGTTCTGATGTGCAATATCGGTTCGTCCGCATACTCTGTCCTCACCCACGAGGAAATCGTCGACCTGCTCTGGAGCGATGAGATCCAGCCCCTGATTCTGAAGCGCTTTCCTGGATTGACGGCAGACCAACTCAAAGAAGCCCATGCTTACGCCTACGGTGGCGCCGTCATCCAAGACCTCGGCTACTACCCGTTTGGCAGCAGGGAGTTCAGCGATCTGGTGCACTATGTCCGCAGCGGAGACTTTGTTCGTGAGTTGCTGCTCGAGAGCCAGGTGTCGATGAGTATGCGTTCGCCCTGGGAGCCTTGTCGCATTATGCAGCCGATATCGCCGGGCATCCGGCGGTCAACCAATCGGTGGCGATCGAATTTCCCAAGCTCCGTGCAAAGTATGGCAAGTCCGTCCGCTATGCCCAGGACAAGACCGCGCACTTGAAAACGGAATTTGGCTTCGACACGGTGCAAGTCGCGAAAAATCGCTACGCCTCGCAGCAGTATCACGATTTCATCGGATTCGAGGTTTCCAAGCCGTTGCTGGAACGTGTTTTTCCGGTCGTTTATGGAATGCAATTGAAAGATGTTCTGACCCACGAGGATATGGCGGTCGGTTCCTACCGCTACGCGATCGCCCACATGATTCCAGAGATGACCCAGGTAGCCCTGCAAACTCACAAGAAGGAGCTGATGCATGAGACGCCGGATTTTGCGAAACAGAAGTTTTTGTATCGTCTCTCGCGCTCCGATTACGAAAAGCAGTGGGGAAAGGACTACAAAAAGCCGGGCGTGGGAACCCGCATCTTGTCGACGCTCTTCCGATACATGCCGAAGGTGGGCCCCTTCAAAGGGCTAGGCTTCAAGAGTCCGACTCCTCAGACCGAGGACCTTTATTTCAAGAGCATCAACTTGACCGTCGATCAATACCGGGCATTTCTCGAAGAGGTGCGCCACGACAAGGTGGCGCTCCCCAACTGCGATCTTGATAGTGGCCAACCGACCAAAGCTGCGGAATATTCGCTCACCGACGAAGCCTACGCGAAGTTGCTTGCCCAACTGGCCGACCGCAAGTTCGATCTGACGTCACCGGAGCTGCGCGAAAACATCCTGCAATTTTATTCCGACCCGTCCGCTGCGATCGAGACGAAAAGGGACGCGTCGCGCTGGCAGAATGTGCTGACGTCGCTGGACCAGTTGAGGACCGCGGCGCCAGTGGCGATGGTTTCGGCCCAAGCGGCACGGTGATACTCGAGAGCCTCGTAGTCAGCAGGCTTTACGAAATAGTCATCCACATCTTGCCGGATACCCTCCACCGCGCTTTCGAAGCCAGGATATCCTGTCAGCGGCACGATAACGATCTGGGGCTGAGCCTTTCGCATGGCACTGACAATCATGAAACCGTCTTTTGGTTGAATATTGAGGTCGCAGATCAAAATATCGAAACCTCGTAGAACGATCGAACTCCCTCGGATCGGGTCCCTGGTTTGTTCTGATTTCGTAACAGCCGGAGTTTGCAGTTGACAACCCGATCCAGTGGACTGAGAATCCGCTGAATCCGATCAAGACGTCAGGGCAGGAGTTTATTTGGGATCCCGCGAGCCTGCGAGTTCGTTATGTCGAAAAATATCGTGATCTGTTGCGACGGGACAGGAAATGAGTTCGGCGAGAGCAAGTCCAACGTCGTGAAGCTCTACAAGATGCTCGTGCACGACGATTCCCAAGTCACCTACTACCACCCGGGCGTGGGAACGATGGGGGCGCGAAATGCGCTGACCGGAATCAGCAGGTGGTGGACCAAAGTCATCGGACTGGCGTTTGGGTATGGCATTTCCGACAATATCGCGGATGCGTACCAGTTTCTGATGCGGACGTTCCAGCCCGGTGACACCCTGTACGTTTTTGGATTCAGCCGGGGAGCATACACCGCGCGGGCGCTCTGCGGGATGCTGCACATCATCGGGCTCCTACGCGAGGACAATGAGGGCTTGATCCCGTATTCGATTCGGATGATTAAGGAGAAAGACATTGACTTCGCGGTCGCCGCAGACTTCAAGAGAACTTTCTGCCGCGAATGCAAGCCGCACTTCGTGGGAGTCTGGGATACGGTCAGTTCGGTGGGCTGGGTCTACAACGTTGCACACTTCCCGTGTACAAGGGCGACGAAAAATCCGGACTTCCACTTTGTTCGGCACGCGGTGTCCATTGATGAGCGCAGGGCGTTCTTTCGGCAAAACCTGTTTGGCCCACCGCACGATGCGCAGCAAGATATAAAGGAGGTCTGGTTCGCCGGGGTCCATTCCGATGTCGGCGGCAGCTATCCCGAGTCGGAGAGCCAACTCTCTAAGATTGCGTTGCAGTGGATGGTTTGTGAGGCAGAACCTGCGGGACTCCTTGTCGATCAGAATCGAAAGGCCGAGATCCTTGGAGGGAAAGCTCCGTACGTAGCGCCCGACCCTCTCACCAAGAATCAGCACGAATCACTCAAGGGCGCCTGGTGGATCGCCGAGCTGTGGCCGAAGGTGTTCTCTTATCAGGTGTCTGTCGAGGGACAAGCAGAGCCCAAGTGGAAGCGCTGGATTCGTCTCAACCTGGGGCGGACCAGAATCATTCCAAAGGGCGTCCATGTCCACAAAAGTGTGGATGATCGCATCCGCGGCGTATCAAGCTACAAGCCGAAGAATCTTCCGCTGGAGCGTGTCACGGAGCCGGAAACGCCGTGCGAACTGGCGCCGCGACCAGCGCATGGGGAGCCGATCACCGAGACGAAAAAACGGCCCATGCACCGGCGACCGAGCGTCGTCAGTGCGCTTGCGCTGCTGGCCGTGCTCGGCGTCTGCGCAGCAGTCATCGCGGCGTTCGCCATTCACAACAGCCTGGAGGTGCCGAAGATCGAAAGACCCAAGGAGGTCGCGTGGCTTCCCCAGAACTGGACAGAAGATCAGCGGCGTCGCTATTACCACACCGCGCAAGGAAGTGAACTCCTGCCGTACGCCTGGTTTCTTGCCCTCGAGCAGCCGAAGTTCACGATCAAAGGCGCTCCTCCGTTCCGGGAAAACTCCTACATGCAGGGCTTCGGCTTCATTCCAGATTCCATCTCCCTGCAGAATCCCGACGGATTGCCGGTTGGCTTTGCGCGCGATGATCGTTTCGTCGATCCCTACACGGGGCAGAAAAATGTTGTGCTCGGTATTACATGCGCGGCTTGCCACACGGGAGAACTGTTTTTTGGTGGGAAGGCGATTCGAATTGACGCCGGACCGTCATTGATCGATCTGCAGAAGTTTACCGAGGCGCTCGGTCTCGCCGTTACCTGGACTTACTACGATCCGGTCCGCTTTCGCAGATTTGCCAAAAGCGTGCTCGGACCCGATCGCTCCCACGCCGATCAAGTCCTTTTGCGTCGGGCGCTCAAATATTATCTCGACACCAGCTTTACGGAATTCAAAGCGAACAAACATCTCTTCCCCACGCCGGAAGGGTACGGCCGCACCGACGCGCTGGCTCGAATCGGCAACTTCGTTTTTGGAACCGAGCTGAATAACAACAAGAACCTGGTGGTCGGCGACGGCCCCGTGAATTTTCCGCCGGTCTGGGATGCGTCCTGGATGGACTGGGTTCAATACAACGGTTCGATCCAGCAACCGATGGGCAGAAATGTCGGCGAGGCACTGGGGGTGCGGTCGCGCATCAACCTGCTCGGGTATCCGGGGCAGCAGTTTCAGAACACGATTCATGTCGACAACCTCCACGAAATTGAGCTCCTGTTAGGGGGCAGTGAGCCAGGCGCGGGCGTCTGGTCGCCGAAATGGCCGGAAGATATCTTGGGGAAAATCGATCGCGTCGCAGCGGCCAAAGGCGAAAAACTCTACAACGAATTGTGCCTGCACTGCCACCAGTCGCCCATGCTGTCCGACGTAGGGAGGAAGGCCGAACACTGGACGAGCAATACGAACCCTGCGGGAAAACAATTTTTCAAAGTGACAATGATTCCGTTGGCCGAGATCGGGACCGATCCCAAGGAGGCGCAGAACTTTCATGGCCGGGTGGCCGATAGCGGCCCGCTGGGAAAGGGAATCGTCTCTGCCCGCGACGGGCTGAAGTACATTACGCAAAAGCTGATCGATCAGTCGTATGCAGAGCTCAAGCTCTCGCCACAACAACAGGAAGAGTGGAACGGCTACCGGCAAAACGAACTGCTGGCGCCGCTGGCCTACAAGGCGCGTCCCCACAATGGTGTTTGGGCTACGCCTCCCTACCTTCACAATGGTTCGGTGCCAAACTTGTTTTCGTTGCTGTCACCGGTGTCGGAGCGGCCGAAAGTGTTTTACCTCGGGAACAAGGAATATGACCCGGTCAAACTCGGTCTCAATACCGATCCCCTCGTAGGCGCCAGCGAGTTCCGTACCGATCTGCCAGGGAATTCGAATGCCGGACATGAATTTAATGACGGCCCAAAAGGCAACGGAGTGATCGGGCGCAAGCTGTCCTCGGAGGAGCGCATGGAGATCATCGAGTATCTAAAGACGCTGTAACGCTGAGTGTGGCCCCGAACGCGAAGACAAGGTGGTCTAGAGGTCCAGGCTGCATCTCTTTCCAATCGGCGCCCGCTCAGTTTGTAGTTGCAAACCTGGGCGTTAAACGCGCCAACGCGCCAGCACGCCGAGACGTTGAAGCAGATGATTCGTCTCGTCAAAGCCGATAATTCCTGGGAACTCCATATACAAACGAAAAAATGAATACCTCGGTCATTCGAAATTCTTTTCGACCGTTCGTGTTCTCGCGGGGAAGACATCCAGCACTCGTCCCCCCGTTGCGCTTCTCTTAGTCATTGACTTTGGGGCCCTTTCCTTGTATTACGAATGCTTGCGTTCTATTTCGTTCGATCTTCTTTAATATGTCAGGCCAATGACGATGCTCTATGTTTTAACTCAGAAAAACGGTTTGCGATCTGACGGCAACCACCTTCGAAAGCTGAGAGCCTTGATTGCTATCAGGTCATGGATTGCTCTCACCACTGTGTGTACGTCTTGCTTATTTGCATCCGCTGCGGACATCCCTACCGGCAAGCCTCAGATTCAGGGCGGCAATCTCCGCGTTGAGTTTGATAACCACCTGCATAGCCGCGTGGTTGCCCGTTTCGACAAGACGGAGACGGTGATGGGGCCGTTCACTGCCTCTGAGACTGTGACTACCGCCGACAAGATCTGGACCGAATTTCTCCTGACCACACAGAAACACCAGCGTACCAAGGACGCTTTCGGGGAAGGTGAGCAGCTTACCGTCGAAGGAAAGGCGGGAACACTAACTAAGACGATCTCCGTCACGGTATATGACGAACTTTCCCGCGATGGCGTTTTTCGAGGTTCAGTACAAAAATACCGGAACCACCAAGCTCGCGGTCAAAAGTTGGACAAACAACGCGTACAAGATGGACGCGCAACGCAGTGTGGGCTTGCCGGCTTTCTGGTCTTACCAGAGTGGCTCATACGAGAAGCGTCCCAACTGGGTCGTACCGCTGTACACCAATTTTCGGCAGGAGAATTATCAGGGCATGAATGCCAGCGACTATGGCGGCGGTACGCCGATTGTCGACGTTTGGCGGCGTGACGTTGGAATGGCTGTGGGACACGTTGAGACGCGGCCAAAGCTGGTTTCCCTCCCCGTGTCCATGCCCGACGCCACTCATGCCAGAATTGCGGTACGCTTCACCAAAGATATCTCCCTCGCCCCCGGTGAAAGTTTTCATACGTTTCGCACATTCGTCGCGGTTCACCAGGGAGACTACTTCCGCGCGCTCACCGATTACCGGCGCTTCATGATGAAGCAAGGATTTCAAACGGCCACAGCCCCCGACGACGCTTTCGGCGCAATCTGGTGCGCATGGGGATATGGCCGGTCAGTGCAGCCTAAGCAGGTATACGACACACTGCCGACGGTGAAACGCCTGGGATTTGTGTGGGTCACGCTCGACGATGGTTGGCAGAATAATGTGGGCGATTGGCGGCTTGATCCTAAGAAGTTCCCCAATGGAGACGCTGACATGAAAGCCCTGGTGGACCGCATTCACCAGGAGGGATTCAAGGCCCAACTCTGGTGGTCACCGCTCAGCGCCGTGCCAAACTCGGAGTTGCTTCGCGATCATCCCGACTACGAGTTACTGAACCGTGATGGCTCGACCCGAAAAGTTTCCTGGTGGGATTCCTATTATTTGTGTCCGGCGGACCGCCGCGTGGTGGAGTACCACAAGGCGTTGGTGCGAAAAATCTTGGTGGATTGGGGATTTGATGGGCTGAAACTCGATGGCCAGCACATGAACGGAGTTCCAGCCTGCTACAACCCGGCTCACCATCACGCGCAGCCGGAGGAATCGGTCGAAGCCCTGCCCGATTTCTTCAAGGCGATTTACGACACCGCACAGGCGGTAAAGCCTGGGACGCTGGTGGAGTTTTGCCCTTGCGGCACGGCGTTCTCTTTCTTCACTATGCCCCACTTCAATATGTCGGTGGCTTCCGACCCGACCAGTTCCTTCCAGGTCCGCTCCAAGGCGAAAACGTTGAAGGCCTTGATGGGCGATAACGTTCCGTTCTTCGGTGATCACGTCGAGCTGAGCGACGGCGCCAACGACTTTGCGTCCACTGTGGGGGTGGGGGGCGTCGTGGGAACGCAGTTTGTTCTTCCGTCACTGGTCACAAAGCACGGCAAATCCGATCTCACTCCAGCGCGGGAGCAGGACTTCGAAAAGTGGCTCCGCATCTATCGCGACAAGATGTTGTCACGAGGACAATATCTCGGCCAGCTCTATGACATCGGCTTCGATGTACCGGAGACCCATGCAATCCGCAAAGACCAGACGATGTACTACGCCTTTTTTGCCAAGCAGTGGAAGGGGCCAGTCGAACTCCGTGGCCTCGATGACCGCAGCTACAGTGTCGTCGACTATGTCACTGGGAAAAACCTGGGAACGGTGTCTGGGCACAATGCGCATCTGCCGGTAGAGTTCCACGGCAATCTGTTAGTGGAAGTGCGGCCGCAATGAAAAAGTTACCAGCTAGCGGTGTGCTTTTCTTGGGAGGATGAGTGTGAAATTCTGTTCCGTTGTCGTGTTCTTTGTGTGCGTCTCGGGGGCCCTCGGCCAGTCCAAGTCGTTCTATGTGGCGGGCACTGGGGATGATTCGAATCCCGGGACGCAAGCGGCGCCTTGGCGCACGATTCAACACGCCGCAGACGTCGTGCGTGCGGGCAGCACCGTCAACGTCAGGGGCGGGGTCTATGAAGAACTCGTCAGCATCAAGGCATCCGGCAACGCGACCGACGGATACATTACTTTTCGAAGCTATTCCGGTGAGACGGCGGTCTTGGACGCAGAGCATTTCACGCCCTCTGCCAGAGGCGGCGTACTTACGATTCAGAACCAGAGCTATGTAAGGATCGAAGGTTTTGAGATTCGCAACTACCGCACCGCCGAACATCGGCTCTCCCCCTTGGGTATCAACGTGATCGGGGCTGGCTCCCATATCGAACTGCTGAAGAATAACGTCCATCACATTGAGAACAATTTTGAGGGACGTGATGCTCCGGGAAGCGGCGGCAACGGGTTTGGCATTGCGGTTTACGGTACCGACGCCAAGACCCCAATCAGTGAACTGGTGATTGATGGCAATGAGGTGCATCACCTCAAGACCGGTTCGAGCGAGTCACTCGTAGTAAACGGGAACGTCACGAACTTCCGCATTACGCACAATGTTGTCCACGACAACAACAACATCGGAATCGACGTTATCGGTTTCGAACGCACAGCTCCCGACCCTGCAGTCGATCAGGCGCGCGACGGAGTCGTAAGCGGCAATCTGGTTTACAACATTACGTCGCGCGGCAATCCAGCCTACCGCAACGACGAATCTTCCGATGGTATTTACGTGGATGGTGGCACCCGGATTCTGATCGAGCAGAACGTCATGCACGACGTGGATTTCGGAATCGAGCTGGCCAGCGAGCATAAAGACCGCGCGAGCAGCTACATCACTGCACGAAACAACCTGATTTATCACTGCCATACCGCGGGTGTTTCCATCGGAGGTTATGCGCCGGAGCGGGGACACACCGATCACAGCACCGTGGTCAACAACACGCTCTACGACAACGATACGTCCGGAACAGGGTCCGGCGAGTTCCAGATGCAGTGGAACATGGCGGACAATATTTTTGCGAACAACATCGTGTACGCGGGGACTCGCTGTCTGATCACGCTGAACCGATCAAAGCTGGACAAAAGCCAGCCGCCCGCCGCTATCGATCACAACGTTTATTACTGTGCCTCCGGGGCGAAGGCGAGCACCTGGGCGGGAGCGTCCGCCACCGTGACAGGATTCGACAGCTATGTTCAGTCCACGGGGAATGACCGTCATTCCCGTTTTCTCGATCCGCATTTTGTTGATCCTGCCGCGCACGACTTTCACCTGCAATCAGATTCTCCCGCGATCGCCGCTGGCACGGTGGCCGGAATGCCGGTGGGAGAGCTGGATCTTGAAGGTTCACCGCGAGTCAAATCCGGAAATATAGACATCGGCTGCTACCAAAGAAAATAGGAGTGGCCGAACTCCGTCCTGGCAGGAGCGCCAATGGATCGACGCAGATTCTTGAAGACCGCCACCGCAACAGGACTCGCGGTTGGGTTGTACAAGAGCAGCGCCAACGCCTCAATTCCTGAACATAACTGGGACAAATACGATTGGGGATCAGGGCCTCCAGCCCTCGACCGGCTTTATCAGGGCCCGTTCCCACAGTATGGTCCGGCTGCCGTAGTTCCCGAGAGTGATGTCTCGATGGTCACTTCTCCATCCAGGGACATCGTCAGCAATTACGGCATGGGCCTCGTTGTCTATGGTTCCGACGACACCGGACCACTTCGTGTTCCCGGGCAAACAGTGGAACGGACCCTCGAAGATCTGATCAAGCTCCCCTTCGCACAGAAGATATACATCCGCCCTAACTGGCGCGATGTCCAGAAACAACCTGGACGGCTCGACTTCCCGGAGTGGTGGAAGATCACGTTCGATCTTGCCCGCCGTTATCAGAAGCGTATCGGGTTCCGAGTCATGCTGGAGAACCCCGACTCGCCTGATCCGGGTATGCCGGATTTTCTCCTTAACAAGGTTCCCTACGTAAAGCTCAAAGGGGAGTGGAAGGGCGACCCCGCGCAAATGCGCTATCGGAAAGATAACCGCGTGCCGCGTTACGATCACCCGGCGTATCAAGCTGCGTTTCGCGAATTGAATGGGTTGCTCGCTGCCGAACTCAACGGCAATCCACAGGTCGAGTTCATGGACACGATGATGTATGGTTTTTGGGGCGAAGGGCACACGTGGCCGTTCGAGGGCAATCCCTTTCCCAGCCAGTTAGTCGCGGAACAAACCTGGGCGGCCATGTTCGAGATGCAACTCGAACACTGGACCAAAGTCCCGCTGGCCACGAATACGCAGCCAGACTTCAGCAACGTGGGCAACTCCGATCTGCTGGATCGCACGATGCGCAGCGGAAACTGGCTGCGTACGGATACGATCTTCATTGAGAACACGCAGATCGAGGCACTGAGCTACCGTCCACCTTGGGCCGCCGCCATCTGCGAGGTTGGTTTCACCACCGGTGATCCGAAGGAACTTCAGATCGACGAAGATGGGATTACTTACAACGAACAAATCATTTCCCATGCAGCCGATGTCGGCGTCAACTATCTATCGCTTTGGAGCTGGCACACCCAGTCCGCCGCCAACATCTTGAGTTACTACGAAAAATTCCCAAGTCCGATCGACGAGATGGCCCGCCAGATCGGCTACCGCATCCGCCCATCGTTTATCTGGATTTTCAAGCGCGACGGAGTTATCGGCCTGGTGATCGGACTCGCAAACGATGGAATCGCGCCCGTTCCTGGGGTGCTTCGCTTGAGTGTGCTGAGTGAGGATAGCAAGATCAACGTATCAGGCTGCATTGACCCTGGATATCCGAAACCGACGGGTGTCCATCAAGCGATGCTGATGCTGCCTGCAGGCGTTCAATGGGAGGGTCTGCGGCTGAAAGCTGAACTCGAAGTGAAGGGCGTGCGTTACCCGGTTCGATGGGCGTGCCGGCAAAAAATCAATTCGGATGGCTCATTGACGCTGCGCCACAATTACAACCCTGATCGGCCATTGGTGTAGAGACAGTTAGGAGTAATCCGTTGAGATTAGATCCGAATCGTCGCGAATTCCTGAAGATAGCTGCCGGAGCCGGCGCTGCCTTGGCCATGCCAACTCCAGGACACACCGCCGTCTCCTCCAAAATGATCGGCATCCAGGTCGGAGCAGTCTCGTTTGTTGATGAAGGTACCGAGAAAGTCCTTGATGTGCTTCAGGAACGCGGCTCCGTAAATACGCTTTTTCTTGCAGTATTCACCTACGGTCGAGGGATTGCCGGACGACAGATTCCCGGCCAGCCGCTGCCCGATCACGGCAAGCAGGAGTACGATCTCAAGTTTCACGGCGGGAACTTCGCTACCCCTCATCCCCAGTACTACAAGAACACGGTTCTGAAAGACACTCGCGCGCCAGACCACGGCGATCTGGATATCCTGGCCGAAGTCCTCCCTGCGGCTAAGAAGCGCGGCATGAAAGTCATATGCTGGCTTGAGGACGTGTTTCGTACCGACCTGCCGAGTATCGAGAAACTGCAGGAACGGGATCTGTACGGGCGGAACGCCGAGACGCTGTGCGTCAACAATCCGGACTACCGAAATTTCCTGACCGGCCTGGTCGAGGACTATGCCCGCTCCTATGACATCGACGGAATCATGTGGGGATCGGAGCGTCAGGGCGCGCTTTCGGACAGCTTGGGAGCCACCCACGACACGCCTCCGGTCGACCCGGGCAACGTAACTTGTTTCTGCGAATTCTGTCAGGGCAAAGCGAAAGAACGCGGTATCAACGTAGAGCGCGCCCGACAAGGATTTCTCGAACTGGAAAAATTCGTTCGCTCGGCGCGAAGCGGCAAGCGTCCTGTAGACGGCTACTATGTTCAATTCTGGCGACTCCTGTTGCGGTATCCCGAGCTCGCGGCCTGGGAAATGCTCTGGACTGACAGCCTGCGCGAGACCTATGCCGCAATCTACAAAACCGTAAAGGCAGCGAAGCCCACGGTGCCGGTGGGCTGGCACATCTGGCACAACAATTCCTTCAATCCGATCTACCGCGCGGAACAGGACCTTCATGAGCTCTCGAATTATTCCGATTTCATCAAGGTCGTTATGTACAACAACTGCGGGGGCGAGCGAATGGCGCTGTACGTGGACAATATTGGCACGACACTTTATGGAGATCTCTCGAAACAGGGCCTGCTCGATCTTAACTATGCGCTGATGGGATTCAAAGAAGGCAGCTACGATCAGATCCCGCGCACTGGACTGTCGGCCGACTATGTCTATCGCGAGACGAAACGTGCGCTGGCAGGGGTTGCCGGCACGAGCACGCTGATCTGGCCCGGCATCGATATCGATATTCCGACTGAGCCCAATCACAGTAAGTGCACGCCGCAAAGCGTTAAGGAAGCAGTCCTCGCGGCTTTCCGCGCCGGGGCGCCGGGTGTGATTCTATCGCGCAAGTATTCCGAGATGCGCCTCGCCGACCTCAGCGGCGCTGGAGAAGCGATTCGGGAGTTGGAGCTATCGGGTTGAGGATCGCATTGTGTAGTCGAGTTCAATGCCGTTGTCTTTGTAGATCATTTTCCGCCGATTTTCGAAAGCGGCGAAATGTAAACAGCGCATCCCGCAAGTTATCGGTTTTGAGGTAGCTATCTGCTATTTCCAGGTCCTCCACATTAGTTTCGATTTCCCATCGTGATCCGGTCGAACACGTCGGTTGCCCCCAGTGCAGCTTTAGCACCGCCAACTTTACTAGGGCCTGGGACCGCCAATGTCATGGCCTGAAGAAGTTAGGCAGTCGCCTAGTTCGGCAACAATCCGTACACATCAATTTCCGTGCGAGTGCCCACATAAACTTTCCCATTGGCCACAGTTGGAGGAACGAACTTCACGGCGTTGCCAGCCTGGTCGCGATTGCTCGCGGCCATCGAGCTATTCCAGTATTCCACCGTGAGATTGGTCGCATCATACGCATGCATAATCGCAGGCCCCGAACAGGCCGGAGGCACAGGCACAACATAGCAGTTAATGCCGGCGTTGGGGCTGGCATAGCCGTACAAACTGGCATCAATGGCCCACACAATGCCATGAGCGCCTGCTGCCGAGGATACGGACGGGGTGGTGCCGGGATAGCCGAAAGCGTGGGCTGAGAGTGAGGCGACGGGGGGATTGAACAGTTCCGTGGTTGGATCGAAGGTGAACTGCCTCAAGGAATCGTATTGTCCGCCGGTGTACAGATCGTTTCGCCACAGCGCGGGGGATCCCCACAAGCCGTACGAGGGACCCGAAAAACTTTGCACGATCTGATCGTTGTTCGTGGAATTAAATTGTCCCATATTGTCGCGATCGATGAGATAAACGACTCCCTCTTTGCCGGTCTGCACCAGCAGATGCTTTGGACCTTTCCCGGAGGTTTGATTCGGAAACAGGACGGTTGCGCCTGAACCCAGATCGCCATCGGTTTGTGCGAGCGTAGCCTCGTCATAGGGAGTGAACCACCCTGCCACGCTCAGATTCACGCCATTCAACGTGCTCCCATTCACCGAGTGCAGCCGTAGAATGCTGTCTCCGTAGTCGTTATTCGGTGGGGGAGGAGCCTCGTCAAACACCCCATTCCCCGTGGCGAAGTAGACGTCTCCACCGCTATCGATGGCAGGCGCTCCACCTCCCGCCCAGATGCCTCCATCGGCTCCGTTGACTCCGTTTGGCGTGGTGTTGAACACGGCAATTTGCTGCTGCACGTCGGACGCCTGGTAGCCGATGACCCAACCGTGATAAGGGGTTGCGTCCTCGTGTGCGGCAAAAAACACAAATATTTTTCCGCCAGCTTCGGCCAATCCGGATCGCTGGTGGTGCAGTTGTGAGTTGAAACTCACCATGCCACCCTGCGATCCGTCACCGGTGCCAGGCACCGACGCAGCTATCGTTACTGGTGCGTTGAACTTCTCGCTTCCCGTCGCGAGATCCAAGGCATGCAATCGGTGATAAAACGTCGCCGATGAGCCCGAACATTTTCCCGAACTGATTGGGTTCTGTTCGGACGCGCTGACCAGATAGATCGTTTTTGTGACGGAATCGATCACCGGCGTGCCCGTCACTCCTACCTCCGGATAGATATCCCCGAAGCACTGGCCCACATCATTCCAAGTAACCGGCGTCTCATTGCCCGTGCCGCCATGCAACGTGTCCAGCAAGTTGACGTGCCAGTAAGTGAGGCACGGGCTGGCATCGGCATCGAAGGCGTAAGCGCTGTCATGTTGCGTGGCCACAAAGATTACATTGTGAATCCCGCCGGCGATACTCAATCCCCGCATCCAGAGGGGCTGCGTGTAGACCGCGCCATCCACCGCGCAGGAGAATAGCTTGCCGAACGTCGCCGTGGTCACGGTCGCGGCCGTTAAGGCATACTCGCGCGCATTGGTTCCGTCGCGTGCCGGGTCGTTGTGATAGGTGAGGACGCCCGGCAGGTCGGTAACGGCGATAGTGGCCGAACCGGTGGAGGTGCCGCTGGTCGCTGTGACGGTGTGAGTCCCTGCAGTTGCCGGCGGGGTATAACGACCAGTGGTGCTGATCGTCCCATGAGTTGAGTTCCCTCCGGGTATGCCGTCGACGCTCCAGGTGGGATTCGTGACTGAGGAGGTGAACTGTTGCGACTGTGTGGTCACCGTTACCGCAGCATGCTTGGGAGACACCGTAACCGTCCCCACAGGAAGCGCCGAGCTAGCCTCGATGGCCGTGGTTGGCGCCGGGTTCGCGGCTGTTGCGCTCGCGACGGGGAGCGTTTTGCCGGTTGCAGTCGCGTTCATTGCGCTGGAACGACTTTCTCGATGCCCGGTCGACTGCGCCGAAACCCCCGCAACAAGCATGCAGGTTGCGCAAAGCCAGGCAATCCCTCCCCCGTTGTTCATACGGAATCTCCTTTTTTGGCCTTCACGAGCGGCAACTACTATACCCTTGTGTTGCTACCTATGGCGGGAAGATTTTCATCCGGGGTGCCACGGTCCGCACCTATGGCGCGCCATTTTAGCGGTAGTTGGCGATGAATCCTGTAGAACTCATTGTCCTGGTTCACCCAATTCGTCAATGGGTGCTCGGAGGCATCTTAATGCAGGTTTTTCCTGCTGAGCGTGCGATGAGCCGGGAGATGTGGTCTAGGGCCGTTCTACTCTTCCTCCTGAAAAGTAGATCTTCTTCCAATAGAGATAATGTCCATCAGCCTCCCGTAATCGGACGAAGAGAGACGGGACAGAGCACACGATTCAGACAGGTCGAAATCAAGAAAGTGGTCAGACTCGCGGAAGAGTTTGAGCACAGTGAAAGGCGATGGCTCGAGGTCTCGTCGCCGTTCTAGCCACGCGTGGTCTTCGACAGCCACGTCCCTCGATTGACAAGGGTTTAACGGGCAGTTCCCCACATCTATCTTCAACTAGTTCAAGGCCGAACGCCAATGAATATCCAGTTTGACCGTATATCATGGATGAACCTGATCACCGAAATTGTTTCATTGATCTCAGACGTGAAAGGAAACGAGGTCGATTGTCCATGGTACCGCCAAGCGTGAAGACTGGCCACGATGCCGCTCCCCGCCGATTCTGGTTGGCGATGGCGGGGTTTGTCATGGCGGCTGCGCTGCTGCCCTTTTCCTATAAAGTCGAACGTCGCCTGGAGACAAGCGTTCACATTCAGGGTGGAGAATCCGAAAAAGTTGACCTGGAACTGGCGCAGCGTTTTCAGTCTCCGTACGCCCACCGCCTGGTTCTGGTGATCAGCGGTATTTCCGATCCGGACTCAGCCAAAGGCGCAGATGCATTGAGCTTCCTAACCGATTCATTGCGCGCTGTCCCGGGAGTGTCGGGTGCCGTCTCGAGTCTGGATTGGTCAGATGCCATGTTCACAGGGAACAATGGCGGGGCCTTGATCATCGTCGGGTTGGACCCGCACGATGAAACTGTCGAGGCGTTGGTCCCTGAACTAAGGACAAGAGCAGACTGGATGGAAGGTCAGCTTAGGTCGCAATACCCCAATATCAAACTGGAGATTACGGGTGATACGCCACTGAACTTCGATCTTCGCAAGGTCAGCGCAGATGACGTCAATCATGCCGAGGAACGAGCGATGCCGGTAACTCTGTTGCTGCTGTTGCTGGCATTCGGCAGTCTTGTGGCCGCGCTATTGCCGCTGGGAGTTGGACTACTCTCAATCTCGATGGCGCTGGGTGCGGCGGCGCTACTCGCGCATTATCTGCAGCTGTCAATTCTGGTGCAGAATCTGGCGACGATGCTTGGCCTTGGCCTGGGCATCGACTATGCATTGCTGATGGTAAGCCGGTTTCGCGAGGCATTGGCCGATGGATATGATCCCGGCCCCGCTGCCGATATTGCTGGCGGGCAAGCGGGGCGGACGCTGGTCATTTCAGCGACGACGGTTGCCATCGGATTTTCAGCCCTGTTGACCGTGCCCATCAGCGAACTCCGGTCCATCGGCATAGCTGGCCTGCTGGTAACCGTTTTCAGTGTCATGCTGTGTACATTCATTCTGCCTTGGGTGCTTGGTCTGCTGGGGCATCGCATCAATGCCCTCAGAGTGCGTCTTCCAGGCAGGCGAGTCAAAATGCAGGACCGTCAGGGTGTGCCGAGTGAGCGCTGGGTGCGGTGGGGCAGCGTCATAACCCGCCGGCCCTGGACTGCTCTGCTTGTGGCCGGGACTCCGCTACTGATCCTGGCGCTCCAGGGAAGGAGAATCTCTCCCGGGATTCCTGACCATGACGCGCTCCCAGCCGCAGCAGAGTCGGTGCAAGCACTGCACACGCTGCAAGGCATGGGACGGTCAGGTGTTGTGCAGTCCCTGCGAGTGATCGTGGAACTGCCGCCGCAATCTCCGCCGCTTTCGCCGGCTGGCTGGCTTGCTGTCAGTCGATTGACGAAGAGCTTCCAGAGCGATCCTAGAGCGGAAGAGGTCTTATCTCTTCCGACCTTCACGGGAATGTCTGACACTGCGGATGCTATCGACGATCTGCCCGAGTCGGTCCGCAAAAGCTTTCTGCGCACCGATGGCAAAGCAACCTTGATTGAGTTGCTGCCCACCACTGCTCTTTCGCCCAACGAACAGGTGCAATGGGTACGAGACGTGCGCTCCTCCGATGTCGCGGCGATAACCGGCATGCCCGGCGCTGTGCTGCGCGTCGGCGGCGTTCCCGCACTCGAGGCAGATTATGACTCGGTCGTAAAGGAACGGTTACCGAGGGTGGTTCTGGGAGTCATATTGGGGAGCCTGCTGGCGCTGCTGATCGGGTTACGTTCTCTATTTGCGGCTGTCAAAGCGATTCTGCTCAATCTGCTCTCGGTTGGCGCTTCATTCGGTGCGTTAGTTGTCGTTTTTCAGGAAGGCCACGGTAGCAGACTTTTTGGGCTCCACGGACCAAGCGGCAGCGTATACCCGATCGTGCCGATTCTCTCGTTTGCCATCGTCTTCGGATTAAGCATGGACTATGAAGTCTTCCTGGTCGCCCGAGTCCTCGAAGAACGGCGGCGCGGTCTATCCGAGAGGTCAGCGGTAATCGAGGGCCTGGCGCGGACAGCCGGGCTAATCACGAGCGCCGCGGCAATCATGATCGCTGTCTTCGCCGCATTCATCGTGGGAAGTTTTCTGGTGGTCCAAATGCTGGGCTTTACGCTCGCCGTGGCGGTGTTTATCGACGCAACAGTGGTGCGGATGGTTGTCGGGCCCGCACTGTTGCAACTTGCCGGAGACTGGAACTGGTGGCCCTTTGGTTTACGTGGGGCCCCGGCAACATCCGAAAAAGATCTGGTGTCCCATGACGGCGGACGCCGCTGATGCTCCTAGTGATGCACGCGGCATGGCAACAGCCTAATCAACCGGGCCGATTTATTTCGCTTTCTCTCCTGGAGCGCTGGACGGGTTGATATCAAAGTCCTTGCGTGCAAGGTTTGCCTTCCCCGAGCCCCGGTCGATCTCAAGAATCGACGAGCCGGGCTTGCCCTGCTGCGTTGCCTCCACGTGCGTCGCGGACCAAACGCCGCCGACCTGGCGCAGCCCATAGTAAATAAATTCCTTCTGCTGCCCCGTCCCGCGAAGCGTCTTCACCACATGCACAGGGAACAAAATGCTGCGGTCGATCCACGATGTGACCGAATCGTAGTAACTCCGGTCCTGAGGGCCGGGCTTGCTCTTAAGGACAAAGCAATCCCGTGCGCCGTATTTCTCCGGAGGGAGGAGTTCCTGATTCTTCCAGAAGAACTGGCTCTCCACCATGTCTTCATAGGAGAAGTCTGTTCCAACTAGTGGATCGTTCCAACGTTCGAATGGCAACACACTAGCGGCCTTCTCGCCGGGGAGTACCGCCTCGATGGTCACGTGTCCAGTCACGTTCATATGCACGAGAAGGCTTGTCTTCTCTGAGCCAGGTCCCGAGATCTCGCATAGCAAACGGAGACCATCGGGAAACCAGTGAGCCTTGCCGACAAACTTGTAGCTCTTGCGCTTGCCATCGCCTTCCACCCGCGTGATTCGCCCGGTCACGCGATAGTCCAATTTCTCAATACGCTGGCGCGAGCCAGCCAGCACAGTCTCCAGGTCAGGATTCGCCGCGAAGGCCCGCGATGGATGCACCAGCGACAACAGCACCAGTAAAGTGACGGACGCTTGCAGCAAGCAGTGGCGATGAGACATCGAGTGCGTATTGTTTTGATCTTGCGTCTTTTTGGCTTCAGTTGCTTTCGTCATTTCACATTCTTGGAACAATACAAATTATATAGGTGCTCGGCGCTCTCGATGCTTTCGTTCGCTCCGAGAGGCTGCCCTAGGCCGCGCTAGAGTTGGACAACCTTTGCGCAGTCAAAACGAAGAAATGGAACGGTAAGAATGAAGAGGAAGCTTTTCTTTCTGCGTGAATCCTTGCGATGCTGTTTAGCGATAGCTGTTGCAACCAGACGGGACAAGAAGGCCGGTCTCCGACGATACGGTACGCTCCCAAGTTACCGGCGCGCTTTGAATTGAACTGCTTAATGTTTAAAGACCAATGGGGGCCCGCTGGTTCGCTTCCCCTCAAGGTTGACAGTCACCTCGACACGATCGGCGATCTTGACGAAGGGAATGCCTTTATTCATCCCGTAATCCTTACGATCGAAGGCCATCGTCCCTTTAATCTCACCTGAACCTGTGCCGATGCCAGTAACCGTAAACGTCAGTGTCTCGGTCTTGGACACTCCGCGAATAGTAAACGTTCCAGGCAGATCGAACGTGGTTGGACTGGTCTGAACAACCTTGTCTGAGTGAAAGGTGATGAACGGATCGTTCTCGACATCGAAGAAGTCTTTGCCCTTTATCTTGCCGTCTTTCATTCCGCTTCCGGTATCGACGCTGTCAGCCTGAATTTTGATATCCAAGACGCCGGTCGTGACATCAGGAGATGTAAAGGTTAGGGAGGCGTCCCACTTTTTGAAAGTACCCTCCAGGGCCACTGAAGACTTTATGTAGAACGTGATCTTACTTTCGTCCCTCGCAATCGCGAAAACCGGTGTCTGGTCCTGAGCGAGTGACGGAAGCGCGGCGGACGCTACCAGGCAGAGAACCGCGAGTCGCATGCTGCTGAGTGTGCGCCTTGCAAACATAAACTTCCTCCCACCAGGTGCCTAAGCGCGACCCAGTGAATCCGAAACAATCTTTGGAGTTTCACCCTCGATCTTCGCGCGGGATACTGGCAAATGTGACAGGAGGGTCGGCCGCCAGTTCTCCAACGGCTTCCCTCTCAAGGTGAGAAACAGGTTGGGCATTTCGCAGTTCACTAAATGCGACGCGCCTACCACTGCAGGAGTATGAGCTCTGAACAAAACCCTGGCCCCATGGCGGCCAGCAGGCCCAGCGTGCCGGGCTCAGGACGCCGGTTCTTCATGAAATCTTCGAGCACCACCAGCACGGACGCCGAAGAAAGATTTCCCACCTTGCGCAAACAGTCCCACGAGGCGTCCAGTTCTCCATTGTGCAAGCCCAACGCAGCCGCGGAGGCTTCCAGCACCTTGGGCCCTCCAGTGTGCAGAACAAAGCTCTTGAGGTCGCTCCTTTGGTGCCCGTTGTCCGCCAAGAAAGCGTCCACATCCCGTCCCAGATTTTCTCGAATCAGATTCGGCACTTCGGTGGACAACAAGATACGGAAGCCTTTCTCGGAAATATTCCAGCCCATCATATCTTCCGTGGCGGGATAAAAGACCGAGCGAGTTGCGAGAATCTCAGGTCCAGAAATCCCAGGCCGCGATGATTCGAATTCATCCCCGGTCACAATCACCGCCGCCGAGCCATCGGCGAACAATCCCGACGAAATCAGATTTGCCACGGACAAATCCTCACGCTGCAAAGTGAGCGAACAAAGCTCGACCGACACCAGGGCTGCCGCCTGCGAAGGATAGGCGCGTACATAATCTGAGGCACGCGCGATCCCGGCAGCGCCTGCCACACACCCCAGGCCAAAAATCGGCGTACGACGAATGTTGACCGGAAGTCCCATTCGATTGATGAGCAGAGCATCGATCGAAGGGCTGGCGACTCCGGTGACGGTCGTGAACAGTAAGGCGCCCAGGTCTCGAACGTCGAGTCCCGCCTTGTGGAGAGCAAGACAGAGAGCCCGCTCCCCCAACTCTTGTGCGACCTTAATCCATATGTCATTGGCCTGTCCCCAAGTCTTGATGTCCACATAGTGTTCCGCGGGAATTGCCAGATAACGACCATCAACCGTTACGTTGCGATGCAATCGCGCCAGCAAGAGGGGATTCTTGAGTTGCGGTCCCCAATAGTCCTGGAGACGCTCCAAGAGAACGCTCTGGGTGTAATAATGCTCCGGGAATGCGCTGGCTGCGCTTGCGATTTTCATGATTTTGTCCTATAGGCGATAGATTGTGTGGATCAGGTTTTGTTGCTCGTAGCCACTTCAGGGGAACACCGAATCTGCAGATTGGCCTATCCCCTTATTCGCAGACCAGAATCGAGAACGACACTCCCAAACATTTTGGCAGAATGGCGATGGAAAAAAGTGTTCACTTTTGCACACAATTGCCGGAGAACGCGGACACAGGTTCGCGGCCGATTACCATTTAGGAAATGATGACATCTGTTGGCCCGGGTGTTTGGATTAGTCAGTATTTGAGAATCATACCAAAGTCTCTGGGGCTTCTTCAGACTCTGCATCCTTTCCCTTCAGGGAAGCGAGCGTCACATCCAGGGAATTGTGGCCCAGTCAAATTCGGGTACTGTTCACCGAGACGCCCTCTTCGTGGATATCGGCGTAGGTCTTGCGGAATCGGTGAAACTCGGCATCCTCGATGCCGGCTTTTGTCGCAACCGCTTTCAGCTTGCGCAGGAAGGGACCGTCAGGTTTGCTTTGACCGTTCGGGAACACCAGTTCATGCGGCTGGGCATTCCGCTCTCTCATTCTGTCGTTGATTTTCCAAACGAGCTTTGCCGGAATCGGAATGAATCGGTCCTAGGCAGATTTCTTTTTCTTCTTGCCTTTGAGGCGGAAATGCCGCCACGGCTTCGGCTGCACGTGCAGCGTGCATTTCTCCCAGTTGAAGTCTCCATATTCCGTGTTCTGCATTTCTGCATCGCGAACCCCGGAATTCAAGAACAGACCGTAGAGCAGTTTTTCTTCCTCATCCATGGCCGCAAAGAGCGCTTTGAGTTCCTGCTTCGTGTCGTCGGCAAGCGACTACCGCAGGAGATAGGGACCGGTGAGATCGGCGAGGCGGCGCCCGCGCCCGAGATGGACCTTCTGGTAGCGGCGAGCTTTGCCTTTGCCGACCTGCCGATAGAGTGTGACTGCCATATTGCCTCCACTGACTAATACCGCGCGGAGGCAAATGATCAGAATTTGGTAGTCAGTTGGTAGTCACGTACTGTAAATAGCAGAAACGAAAGGTCTGGCGGAGAGGGAGGGATTCGAACCCTCGGTACAGGTGTTAGCCCGTACAACGGTTTAGCAAACCGCCGCATTCGGCCACTCTGCCACCTCTCCGGCGTGCGGAGTTACAGTTTACCACGGTGGATGTGAGCGCGACCGGGTTCAATCAGCCTCTGGCGATTCGATCCTCTGCGCCCCCGATCTACTTCAATTCAGTGCGAGCCGGTGTCAAGGAGGTTGCGTGATGACGGACTCTGGACGTAGTCCTTGGGGCATCCGATCTTATTCTTTTAATCAGTACCTATCTGGCGAACTGGGGGTGTCGGATCGAGCACGACAACTCGTTCAACCTAGAATCTCTTCTCGCTGCAAGAATGGCCAGCGCGAGGAACAGTGCCATGACTCGCCGGATCACTATTCCATTCAGCGACTCCTGGCCGACGGAAAACCTCGGTAACAATCCCGGCGCGAGATGGGTGTCGTAAACTGATGCCCTTGGGGGAATCGTGGGGAAGACAGGAACGGGATTCGAGGGGCGCGTCGCCGTGGACGAAGCTGAACGTCCCAAGGGCGGCGAAATGGCACAGGCGCAACCGCCCGTTGAGACAGAAGCAATCCGAATTACCCAACCTGCTCATGTCGCGGCCGGACTAAAGTCTGTTCTCAAGGCGGCCGAATTCGCCCTGAAGGAACCGGGACTGGTCCGAGGAGTCGAGGCGCTTTCTCACCTGAATCAATTCGATGGAATTGATTGTCCGGGGTGCGCATGGCCCGATCCGGACCAGGATCGCGCGATCAACGAATACTGCGAGAACGGGGTTAAGGCGATTGCGGAGGAAGCGACTACGAAGCGCTGCACGCCCGAGTTCTTCGGTTCGTGGAGCGTCGCTGACCTCTCGCGGCAGTCGGATCACTGGCTCGGCCATCGGGGAAGACTGACCCATCCCATGGTCTTGCGTTCGGGTAGTGACCATTACGAACCAATTTCATGGGAAGACGCGTTCGAACTCATCGCAGGAGAGCTTAACGGTTTGAGTTCTCCCGATCAGGCGATCTTCTACACATCTGGCCGCACCAGCAACGAAGCTGCGTTTCTTTATCAGCTCTTCGTGCGGCAGTTCGGGACCAATAACCTGCCGGATTGCTCGAACATGTGTCACGAATCGTCAGGGTTGGCGCTGAAAGAAGTGATCGGCGTAGGCAAGGGAACCGTGACGCTCGAGGACTTCGAGCTCGCGGACACTATCCTTATTATTGGGCAGAATCCGGGGACCAATCATCCACGGATGCTCGCTACCCTCCAGAGGGCGGCCCGCCGCGGCGCGACGATTGTCAGCGTGAATCCGTTGGCGGAAGTGGGATTGACCCGCTTCAAGCATCCCAAGGATGTGCTTGGCCTATTCGGGGCGGGCACGACGATCGCGAAGCACTTTGTGCAGGTTCGGCTGAGCGGGGATCTCGCGTTCTTTAAGGGGTTGTGCAAGGAAATTCTGGAAGAGGAGGGCCGGAATCCGGGAACAGTCGTCAGGCACTCCTTCATCGAAGAGAAGACGAGCGGCTTTGAGAGCTTCCGGGCGGCCATCGCTGCGGCGTCGTGGGACGATCTGGTTTCGCAGAGTGGAATTTCGCGGTTACAGATTCGTGAGATCGCGCAGGTTGTGATGCGATCGAAGTCGATGATTGCTTGCTGGGCGATGGGCTTGACGCAACAGCGACAAGCGGTCGTGACCATTCAGGAAATTGTGAACCTGATGCTGCTCGGCGGCCACATGGGACGGCCCGGGGCCGGAGTGTGTCCGGTGCGTGGGCACTCCAACGTACAGGGCGACCGGACCATGGGCATCTGGGAAAGGATGCCGGACAGCTTTCTCGACAAGCTCCGCGACGTTTTTGGATTCGAGCCGCCACGCAAGCATGGCTGGGATGTCGTGGACTCGATCAAGGCCATGGACCGGGGTGAGGCCGAGGTCTTCTTTGCGATGGGAGGAAATTTCCTTTCCGCTACGCCCGACACCGAGTTTACAGCTGAGGCTTTACGCCGCTGCAATCTGACGGTACATGTTTCGACGAAGCTTAACCGGGCTCACCTGATCACCGGAAAGCAAGCGCTGATCTTGCCGTGCCTCGGTCGTACGGATCGAGACACGCAGAAGAATGGGAATCAGTGGGTCAGCGTTGAAAATTCCATGGGTATCGTGCATACCTCGCGGGGAACGCTGGAGCCGCCCTCGGATCATCTTCTGAGCGAGCCGGCGCTGGTGGCACGCGTGGCCCGCGCAACCTTGGGGGAACGTTCGACAGTGAACTGGTCGCATCTGGTCGAGGACTATGACCGGATTCGTGATCTTATCGCACGAGTTGTGCCCGGCTGCGAGGACATGAACCGCCGGGTTCGTCAGCGAGGCGGGTTCTACCTGGCAAATGCCGCTCGTGACGACGAGTACAAGACAAAGACAGGCAAAGCCAATTTTGTCGTATCGGAAGTCGAGCCCATTCGTCTTGCGCCTGGACAGTTCCTGATGACCACGCTTCGCAGTCATGACCAGTACAACACCACCATTTACGACCTTGACGATCGATACCGGGGAATTTTTCACGGCCGCAGAGTTGTGCTGATGAATACCGACGACATGAACGAGCAAGGCTGGAACGCGGGAGATCTGCTGGACATCACCAGCCATTTCCTCAACGAAGGGAACGAAGAACTGCGGAGGGCTCCGCGCTTCCTGTTAGTGCCTTACGAGATTCCCCGGCGATGCGTGGCGACCTACTTTCCCGAAGCCAATGTTCTGGTGCCCATCGACAGCGTTGCACTAAGGAGCAATACCCCCACATCTAAGGCCGTGATCGTGAGTTTTTCGCGGTCGTAATCCTGCTGTTTGTACGAGGCCGAACATAGCGGATTCTTGTTCGTGATTCGTAACGCAAAACACTCTTCGGAAAGTTTTGCGCCCACGTCGTGGACAATGCCTTTAACCATGAGGGGGGAGAGGAGTGGCTCCGGACGACTGCCCGAATTGCGGCGGTACTGGATATGTTGCGAAACCTGTGGACTTGAACGGTAAGTCCGAAGGGGTCGCATTTATCCGGTTGAAGTGTCCCGCCTGCGGGGGCACCGGCCGGAAGCGCCTGATCCCACCTTCGACCGCCGGCTGACCGCACGGCCTGCGGTGCTTGCGAAAACGTTCGGAACCGGGCCGTCATACTTCCCGTCCTACGGTTGACGGTCCGGGCCGTACGTAGTGTTCTTCAGTTCAATCCATCCATTTTGAGTTTGATTTCGATTCAGGGCTGTTCGCTGGCTCAGGCAATTCCTGCAGCTTTGGCGCGCGGGCGCCGGCGCGGGGAAGTTGCGGTCTCGAGCCGATTGCGTCCATTCCCCTTGGCGCGGTAGAGCGCCTTATCGGCTGCCTGAAGAACGACGTCGGGAGCCGATTCGGCCTTCGCCGAAGTCGCGACACCAATGCTGACGGTCACGGAGAGCGGGGCCGGTGGTTTGTCTTGCGCAAGTTCGCGGATCGCATCGCCTTTACGTGTGCGCCCACGAGGCTTGTCGCTGCGGCGATCTGGACCGCGGGGAACCTGCCGGCGATCGCCCGTGCGGAGGTGGAATTCCGAGGACTCGATAGCGGCCCGCAACTTTTCCAGGTGATCCACTACTTCGGCAGTGGTTTTCCCTGGAAACAGGATATTGAACTCCTCCCCGCCACAACGGTAAGCCTGTCCGCCTCCGGTTACGCGCGACAAGCCGGCCGCAACCAGCCGCAAGACCTGGTCGCCGGTGTCGTGACCGTAGGTATCGTTGAAGCGCTTGAAGTGATCAATGTCGACGACCGCGATCGAGTAGGGATGCTGCAAGCGCAGCAAGGCGTCGTTAAAGGCGCGGCGCGATGGCAGCGTCGTGAGCTCGTCGTGATACGCGAGGAGGTAAGAGTTCTCGATGATCGAGGCAGCCAGAATGCATGCCGCAGTGGCAGAGTATACGGTCGATACGCGTGCGATCGCGGCAAAACGTAAGGAGAGAAAAAAAGCGGAAAGCGACCATAGCAAGGCGCTGTCGGCGGGCTTTCGGGTGATCAGAAATCGCGCCAGCAGGAAGATGCCCCCGGCGGCAAATGCAAGCAGTGCGTAGCTTGGCAACACGGGCGCAGTCCCGAGGTGATGCGGGCGCGCAGGAACTGATCCTTCAGCAGCGCGGCAGAGCACGGCCACAATTACCAACTGCACGAAAAGGAACATCGCGACTGGCGCAACCGAAGGGACGGTGAAGCCCCGCTCCTGCATCAAGGCGATGAGGACAAAATTTAGGGGGACCAGCAGAGCGGCGGCCAGCAAGGCTATGCCCCCAGGTGTTCCGGGGGTGATACGCCCGGCCCCGAAGAGTGCAATTGCCTCCTGAAAGAGAAATAGAACGACTAAGGCGAAGAAGATGCGGCTGGAGTGGAATCGCCAGGCCAGCAGCATTCCTCCGATCAAGGCGGAGAAGTACAGAAAGCTGATCGCAGGGAGGGCTAGCGTCAGCCAGCCGGAGTAGAGGAGCACGGCGACCGCCAATAACAGAATTCCGCCCGGCACCAATAAAGATTTAAGTGTCGTTTTGCTCCAGACCTGCAAGGCATGACTCCAGTGTGGAAAAACTCCCTTCGGAATTATCGCTGCTGGCCCAGCGAGAAGGAATTGGCCGCTGAGGTTCGGCGAGCGAGGTCCGGAACAGCGAAGCCTCGGACCGGAAGGGGATTTTAAGCGACGCAATCGCTTGCCAAATTCCCAATTCGAAAGCGAGCGCCATTTCCGCACCTACAGACCTTAGTGTGGGCTTAGTTTCGGCTGCAACTGAGCGGTTTCTAACTAGACTTGTCTGTTCGATTAAGGACGGTTTACTTTATGCGAATTCTTATGGCGGAAGACGATGAAGCGTTGGCCCGATTTGTTCGCCAGGGCCTCGAAGGCGAACATTACTCAGTGGATGTCTTACCGGATGGGGAACAGGCACGGAACGCTGCTACCGAGTTCGAGTATGACGTCGTAATCCTGGACCTGAACCTGCCGAAGCTCGACGGCGTCAGCGTCCTGCGCCACCTGCGCACCAAAAAGCCGAGCCTGCCCGTACTGGTGCTGACCCAGCGCACGCGGGTGGAAGATCGGGTCCAGTGCCTGGATACGGGCGCGGACGATTATCTGGCGAAGCCATTTTCGTTTAGCGAACTCTCGGCCCGCATTCGAGCGTTGGTGCGTCGCAGTCACCTGCCATCTGAGTCGGTACTAACCGCCGCGGATCTAAGGCTTGACCGGGTGCAGCGGCTAGTGGAACGCGCCGGTCGAAGGGTCGAACTGACGGGGAAAGAATTTTCTCTGCTGGAATACCTGATGCTCAACGCCGGGCGCAAGGTAACGCGCTCCATGATCATTGAGCACGTCTGGAATCTCACCTTTGACACGACCACCAATGTCGTGGATGTCTACATCTTCGGACGCTGGCAGAAGATCGACTCGCTCCGCGGCGCCATCGTCGGACTCGGATTCCACCGCGTGAGTGATATCGCCATGTCCTGCGGTGTGCTCAACATGATGCCCAAGGACGGCAGTGGAATCGACCCCGTAGTCTTCTGGGAGCACTCTCTCGGATGCGCTTTGGTCTGCCGTCATTTTGCCCGCAAGATCTCCTATCCCGATCCCAGCAAAGCGTACTTGGCCGGCCTGCTTCACGATCTGGGCATCATCGTCAATCTGTGGGTATTTCCAAAAGAATTCTCGGAAACCCTCGAATTCGCTCGCGCCCAGGGAATTCCTCTTGACGAGGCGGAACAATCCGTTCTTGGCTTTACACATTGCGAAAGCGGCCGACTCTTGGCCGATAAATGGGAGCTCTCGCCGGATCTTCGTGAGGTTGTGTCTCTGCACCACAACCTCGATCAGTCGCGCGATCACGCGGGATTAGTCGCACTGGTGCAACTCAGCGATCTGCTCTGCCGAATGAGTGGCCTGAACCACGGCTACCTCGAAAATCGCCAGGTCAACATGCTGGAACAGACTGGCTTCGCCGTCCTATCGCAGCAATGCGAAGGATTAAAGAACTTTGACTGGGCTCGTCTCACCTTCGAATTGGATTCCTACATGGACGAGGTGCATACCTTGGTCCGGACAATCTATCGGAAATGACAGCTGACGCCCTATCCCGGCCGCCGGTTCGCATTCTTGTGGTTGACGATAGTGCGTTTATGCGCACAGCCCTTTCTCACATGATTTCCGCGGAGCCCGATTTGGAGGTCGCCGCTACCGCCTGTAACGGATCCGAGGCGCTCGACAAGATCAACACCCTTGATCCAGACGTGATCACGCTTGATGTGGAAATGCCCGGCCTCGATGGCTTGGAGACTCTGCGCTGCATTATGAGGCAGTTTCCGCGGCCGGTGATTATGGTCAGTTCGTCAACTGAGAAAGACGCCGGCAAAACCTTCGATGCTCTCGCAGCTGGGGCCTTCGATTATGTCCCGAAACGACTTTTGCCCGGCTCTCTCGACATTCTCCACATTCGTTCAGATCTCATCGCCAAGATTCGAGCTGCCGCGGAATTGCGGAAGCCTGGCTCGCCGGAAGTCTTTGCCAGAAAACCTCCAGCACCGTCCCGGCCGGCGAATTGCGATCATCCCCTGACAGCCGTCTCGTCGATTGTCGCCATCGGAACTTCTACCGGGGGCCCCAAGGCGCTGGAGCAAATCCTGCCCCTTTTCCCCCGTGACATCTCTGTGCCGATTCTGATCGTGCAACACATGCCAGAGGGCTTCACGGGGCCCTTCGCGCAACGGCTCAACACCCTCTGCTCCGTCTCGGTTCATGAGGCGGTTCACGGCGAGCCCCTTCGCCCGGGCATGGTCTACATTGCCCCTGCCGGAACGCACATGAGCGTTGCGCGACTCTCGCCTTCGCGAAGCATGATTTCCCTTCACACACATCAGGACGGTTATCTTCATATTCCTGCGGTCGACGTCCTGATGAACTCGGTGGCGGAATCTTTCGGGAATTTGTCTCTCGGAGTCATTATGACGGGAATGGGTTCCGATGGCGCGGAAGGAATGACCGCCATTCATCGGCGAGGCGGCTTCACCATCGGCCAGGATCAAGCGACTTGCACGGTCTACGGCATGCCACGGATTTGCGCAGAGATGGGCATCCTCTCGAGCGTCGTCCCCCTTTCCCAAATCCCAGCCCAGATCCTTCAAGCTACGCGCTATCGCAGACGGGCGTGAGCAAGTCTTCCGTACTTACTGGGACTCCAACCCCGTCCACTAAGTGCCTCACCCTTCCCAGCAAAGCTTCCGTCGAAAATGGCTTTGCCAAACATTCCGTCAGCCGGTTCTCTCGCAGGCCCATCTGCTCCGCATAGCCGGTAACAAACAGAACCCTGAGCTCTGGATCTTGCCGCCGCAGTCTTGCTGCGAGAACTCGTCCAGTCTCTCCGGGCAGAACGACGTCCGTCAGCAAAAGATCTACCTGGCCACGGCGTGTCTCGTAGAGCCTCAGCACCTTCGGTCGCATTCTTTGCAGTCAGTACCCTGTAGCCGGCGGATCGCAGAACTTCGCAGGTGACGTCCCGCACAAACTTTTCGTCTTCCACGAAAAGAATTGTCTCGGCCTTGGTTAGCAGTTCGTCGCTCGCTCTGCTACAGTTGCCAGTCTCTTCTCGCATCTCCATGGTCTGCATGACTATTTGCCCGCTCTCAACTCGATATCATCCGTCAGGATTCTCACCTTCTGTAAGCAGATGCTCTGCCACACTCTCCGCTCAACTGGCCGGTACAAGATGTGAAGGCAATGCAGTACTTGAAGGAGGAGGTTCCTTCGAAGAGAGCAGCACAAGGTTTGCCGCTTGACTATTTTGGGAATCGTAAAGGGAACGAAGACCGATTCGGTACGCAAAGCGTGGCGAGCGTAGGGGGGACCGAAGAGCTTACTTCGGACTCGTCAGGATGGTCTCATTCGGGTCGAGCACGATCTTACGGGCTCCAGCTGGAACCGGCAGATGGAACGAGGATTCCTCTCCGTCGGCGAAAACTCTTCCGAGCAGCACCAGTTGCTTTCCGGCCATCACCGCATAGATGGGTACCGAGGTTACCAGATCTTGCGGCGCGTCTTTCTGCACAATTGTTCCTGTCACCACCGAACCTGCCGCCTTCGGAGTGATCTTTACCGCTTTCAGTTCCAGCTTCGGAATCGAGGTGCCGTTGATCCATCCGTCCAGGAACCAGCTCAGAGAGCTCTTGCCCTCATACCGCAAAGCGGGCGGAAGATCTTCGGCGAACACGGCCAGTAGTTCCGCCGTGCTGATCGATCTGCCCTCATACCTTTGCCGTACCTTGCGAAGCGCGCGCACAAAGGGCTCATCCGTAGCGCCCGCGTTCTGACCTTTGCGCGCGCCATCCTGCAAGGCAGCATCTTTCATCATGGTCCGCAGCATATGGAACAACCACGTTCCCCGCCCGTAGAGAATCGCCTCGTACCCCTCGGGAAATCGCGAGGACAGAAGTCTCGAACCCAAGGTCACAGGTCCCGCATCCATGGGAGCCGTCCCATCTTTATTCCTTGTGACCAGATCAAGCCGATACTTATTCATGACTTCCCGAAAGCCCGCTGGATCCTTCTCTTGCAGCATCATCAAGGCGCAGTAATTCGCCAGCCCCTCGGAGAACCACTGGTCGCGGTAGCTGTTCCAGGTGACCAGGTCGCCCCACCATTGATGCGCGGTCTCATGCGCTGGAATGGATTCCTGCAAGCGTATCCGGTATGGCTCGAAATGCAGTTGTTCGCGTTCTCGTTGGTCGAGAAACGCATACGACGACAGAAAGACCAACCCAGGCCAACCCTGGCTGTCCCGTCCTGGCATCTGCGTCAGCGCCAAGTGGCTATATGGATATGGGCCGAACCGCCCGGCGTAATACTGAATAGCCCTTGCCGCAGCCTCTCCTACTAGCACTTCGTTCAGGGCGGGAGAAGGACGGTTCTGTTCGATCACGTGGCTTGTTCTCGAAGTCGGACTCGAGGGATCCGGTTCAATCACCTGAACTTGTGGAGTTGGGAAATCTCGCTCCACGCCTCGCGTTGCATACGTCTCGACTGTAACGTCGCCTGCTCGGGCGATGGCCATCTTGTACTTGCCCAGATTGAATCCTGCAAGCGGGATTGGTCGCTCCGACACGAAGCGCGACATTTGCTGACCCGCGGCCGTCGCTAACCTTTCGGGCGAAACTTCCGTGGGCTTTCCCGTCGCCACCAGCGTCCACCCTGGGGGATATTTAAACTCGAGGTCAAAATCGGCCATCGCCAACCCGCGGTTGGGATACCAAGTGCCTCGCGCACCCACGTAAAGCAGTCCGCTCCCGGCCTCGGCCAGAACTTCGCCGCCGTAGACAAATTCCATATCGATCTTCTGTCCGGCCTGCGCCGGTGCCGGAAGTATCACTGCCACCAGATCGTTGCCTCGCCGCGAGAGTTGAGTGCCTTCTACCGCGGGATTGTGAATGAACTCCACGGGCTGGCCGTCGAGCGTGACGCCTTCGACCTGTAAAAATCGTGACAGCTCAAACAACAATGTGCGCGATCCCCCCTCTCTGACGTCAAACTGTACGCGGGCTCTCGCATGAATCTGTTTGGGAGGCTGCACCTCGGTTGTGATCGTATATCGGCGGACCTCGACCCGGCTCTCGCGCGCTTTCGGATCCTCTTGCGCTGTCCTCCCGGCTTGGGGTGACTTCGTAGTGGTGCCACTCGTCAGCGAAAATGACGTCCAGACGTCGTAATAAAGATCGCCTTTCTCCGTGGCTTTTGTCTGTCCAGCCTGTACTGGCTCCGGCGCTGCCGAATCATAGTAGACGTCGAACACTCCCAGTTTCGTGCCCTGTACTCTTACGTGAAGAAACCGGTCGCTCTTACCTGAGCCGGCCAATTCCGCTCCCGGTGAAGCTGTCCCGGCATTTGTCGTCGGCAACATCCGGCTGAAGGTCATCAGCAACCGCATCGCATCTCCCGCAGCCAAATTCTGTGCGGTCGGGCCCCAGCGCTCGACGAATTCCCGCTGCTGATCCGTGGCCCGCAGGTCCGGCCGCAACTCGCTCGCTACATCGTCGTTAAAGCGAAAGTAGGCAGTCGCAAAGTGTTCTTCCAGGATCGCCATCCCGGTGAATACGCTCATCGATCTTCGCTCGACATCATTCGGAGGCGTCAACAGCACTTCTCCGTCGCCCTCGAAAAACGCTCCGGTAATTTGCCCCATCACATCTTGGGTAAAACCGATGGTGCCATCCTCCAATGTAATGTGAACTTCAGGTCGATCGAGCGAGGCTTCCCTCACCTTATAAACACGAGACGGATCAAGTCCCACATCGCCGAGTTGCAGATAAAGCGATTCGGCGGGCTTGTCTGGAGAAATCGCACCCGCGGCGCACCGCGCCAGCGATGCACCCATGACCAGCCAGATCGCTGCGGCAATCCGCAAGACTCGCCTCTCGATTAGTACCTTCGTCACGTGGTAGGGCCGCCCCCAATTGTTAGAATGCGCCTGAATGCGCCTGCATGTCACCATCCTCTTTATAGCTGTAGCCCTGGTGCCTGCCGGTGCGCGGGCGGACACGATTCATCTGAAGAATGGCCGTGCCATTGTGGCCGACCACGTCCGCGAAAACGGCAATCATTACGAATATGATATCGGCGACGACTCTTACGCGATTCCCAAGTCTGTCGTAGATCACATTGATGCTGGCGGAATGCCAACTCATTCCTCATCCGGCTCCGCAAAACTCGGCGATCTCCCCTCTTTTTCTGCACCCGACAGCCTTGCGAACGAGGGCGATCTCGTCGCCAAGATTATCAAGGAAGGCAAGGTTAACGCCGACGTTCTCTCCAGCCTGGAAGGGAAAGGCAATGCCGAACTGAGCGCAACCGCGGATTTCATTGCCGGAAAATTTGAATTCGAACATGGCAATATCGCACAATCCCGCCAGTATTTCGAGAGCGCCCTGCGCTTTCAGCCTGACAATTCCACGATCTTGATCTATTACTCAGCATTACTGGTCCGCACCGGAAACGCAGCCCAGGCGCTGCCCTATGCGCAGCGCGCCGCGCAAGTTGCGCCCAGTTCACCGGACGCCCACACCATGCTTGGCTACGCGCAGTTCGCCTCAGATCATACGAAGGATGCGGTCGCCTCCTGGAAACGTTCCCTCGAATTGCGCCCGGATGCGAAGGTCGAGCAGTTCCTGGCCAAAGCCCAACGAGAACAAAATGTGGAGTCCGACTTCACCCAGGGCGAAAGCAGCCATTTCGTTCTGCACTATGAGGGCAGGCAAACCTCCGAAGCTCTTCGCGGACAAATCTTGGCAGCTCTGGAATCCGACTATGACGATCTGGTTCGAGACCTGGGGAATCCGCCCCGCGACAATATTCTTGTCACGCTCTATACCGAGCAGGCGTTCTTCGATGTCACGCACGCGCCCACCTGGTCTGGGGCCATCAATGACGGCAAGTTGCGGATCCCGGTCAGCGGCTTGAGTTCGATGACGTCGGAACTGGCGCATGTGCTCAAGCATGAACTCGCGCACTCGTTCATTAACCAACTTTCCGGTGGCCGCTGCCCGCCCTGGCTGCATGAAGGAATCGCCCAACTCCTCGAACCCAGGAGCCTTGGCAGCGAAGGGCGCCAGCTTTCTCTTCTCTTCAAAGCGCAGCACAATATTCCGCTGAACGTTTTGGAGGGAAGCTTCCAGAATTTTTCCGGCGCGCAGGCCTATGTGGCCTATGCCGAGTCTCTGGCAGCCGTTTCGTACATTAACGACTCCTACGGCATGAGCGACATCCAACGGATCCTCCAGCGCATCAGCCAGGGAAACTCTACCGAAGCCGCTTTACGGGCCACCATTCACTCCGACTACGGACAACTTGAGTCCGACTTGGCCCGCTACCTCGCCGACAAGTACGGCGAGTAGGTCTTTCGTCCTCCTGTTTGCCCAGAGCCGGTTCCTGTGCTAGTTTCGCGTCTGGGGCTTGCTCTCATGCGTTCTCTTTTTCGCTCCCATGTGCCGGATGACACACCTACGGTCGAACCCGTCCCGACCGTATTTCCCAAAATCGACGGGGTCGACATTGCCGCAGTTTTCGTGGGCAAGCGCGTCGCTGGAGATTTCTACGACTCTATCCGTGTCAGTCCGGAGCGTGTGCTGTTTGGTCTTCTCGACGTCGCTGGGCGCCGCGAGAGTAACCGCACCATCCTGACGCGCGCGCAGGAGATCTTTCGAAATTTCGGGGCCGAGTTGTTCTCGCGCCCGGACATCAACGAATCGGAAGCCATGACGGAGCTTAGCCTCAGCATCAATCGCGGGCTGATCGAAGCCTCCAGTGGCGTCCGCTCGTGTCCGGCCTTTATCGCCTGCTACCACGAGAAGTTCGGCACGTTGTGCTACACCAATGCCGGACACACTCCTGGCCTCCTCCGCGATAGCAACGGGATCACCGAGCTCACTTCCGGCGGCCTGCCTCTCGGACTTTTTTCCCACGCCACCTCGGATGCTCCGACCGTTGCCGTTGAGAAAGGTTCCGCTTTGCTCCTCGTCTCTCGCGGGGTCATCGACTGTGAAGGAAACCACAAACACTCCAATGGAGAATTCGGCTTTGACCGTGTGAAGCAGCTATTTCAGAGCGCCTCGGCCCCAAGTGCAGAAGCCCTCTGTTCGTCCATTCTAAAAGCGGTGGATGACTTCGGCGGGGACTCTCCGCTCTGCGACGACCGGACAGCTCTCGCGCTGATCAGGACCGCCTGACTGTCCTTCAGCCAACTTTCTGGCTCAGTTGGGCTTCCTACTACAAGGTGCTCAACCGGCGTCCTAGGGTAAAATAGCGTATCGGCCTGAGCCAACCTTTACCCGCAAGCGCAGGAAGCGTGGCGGCCCTATACATCCTATGAACAAACTTTGCCTGGTTCTTATCGCTTTGGTATGTCTGTCGGTGCTCGCGGCCGGACAGGGCGCGACGCAATCCTCCGCGCCAGCGGCCCCCGCGCAAGCTGCGCCTGCACAAGCCGCCGCACCGGCACCCGCTCCGAGCAACGGTCAAACCGTCGAAGAGATCATCACCCGCGTCAACAACCAGATCATTACTCGTTCTGAGTTCGAACGCAGCAAAGATCAGCTCAAGGACGAAGTCAAGCAACAGGATCCCAAAGACCCCGACAAAGCTTACGCCGATCGTGAGAAAGATGTTCTCCGCGACCTCGTCGACCAGCAACTTCTTCTCGACAAGGGAAAAGACCTCGGCATCACTGGCGATACCGACCTCATCAAGAAGCTCGACCAGATGCGCAAAGATATGAAGCTTGCCTCCCTTGAAGATCTGGAGAAAGAAGCGACCAAGCAGGGCATCTCCTGGGAAGATTTCAAGCAGAACATGCGCAACCAGATCATCACCCAAAAGGTGATTGGCGAGGAAGTCAGCAGCCGCCTCTCCGTTACGAAAGAGGAAGAACAGGCGTTCTACGACGAGCACAAGAGCGAGATGGAACAGCCGGAATATATTCGTCTCAGCGAGATTCTGGTTGCGCCTAAAACGGTTGCGCCTGCGCCGGGGCCTGCAGCCGCTCCCGCGACAGCCGACCCCAACGCGTCGCCAGCAGCAGCGCCCAGTGCACCGCCCGCCGCCGATGAAGCAGCGCGTCAGGCTGCCGACGCCGCTGCCCTCAGCGCCGCCGAGGCTAAGGCCAACGATCTACTCAAACAGATTCACGACGGTGCCAGCTTCGAGGACATCGCTAAGAAAAATTCTGACGGCCCTTCTGCCGCCGATGGTGGCGCTCTGGGAATGTTCAAGCGCGGTCAGCTCGCCAAAGAACTCGAGGACAAAACCTTTGCCATGAAGGCCGGCGATGTTACCGACGTGATTCGCACCAAGCAGGGATACGTGATCCTCAAGGTCGAAGACCATCAGATGGCCGGCATTCCTCCCTTCAAGGATGTGCTCCCAAAGATCCAGGACGCGCTCTACTACCAGAAGCTGCAGCCCGCTCTGCGCGCCTACCTCACCAAGTTGCGCGAGGACGCCTACATCAAATATGCGCAGGGTTACGTGGATACGGGGGCCAGCCCGAACCAGACCCAGCCGATCGAAACCGCCGCTGCCAAAGAATCCGACGCGAAGAAGCTGGGAAAAAAGAAACACAAGAAGCTGGGCATCCTCTAGTCTTTGCCTGTGGCACGTGCTTTATACTCAGACAGCCCATGAAAGAGTTCTACATCTGCGACTGCGCGCGCCAGGAAAACAAAGTCATCACCTCGAGCTTCGTGGTTGTGGGCAAGCAGATCAAGCCCAAAAAAACCGGCGAGCCTTATCTCGCTCTCACTCTCGGAGACCGCAGCGGCCAGCTCGAAGCCAAAATGTGGGACAACGTCGAGGAAGTGCTCGATGCCTTCGACCAGGATGACTTCCTAAAGATCAAGGGCCTAATCAACAAGTATAAGAACCGTTTCCAGCTCACCATCCACAAGTTACGTAAGCTGGGCGAATCTGAAATCGACTTCGCGGACTACCTTCCCAAGACCACCAAAAACGTTGACGAACTCTGGCAGACGTTAACAGACTTCATCTCCTCATTTCAGAATCCGCACCTCAAATCGCTGGTCCAGGCCTTCATGGCGGATCCTGAAATTGCTGCCGCCTACCGCAACGCGCCCGCAGCGAAGACGCTGCACCATGCATACATCGGTGGCTTGCTTGATCATGTCGTGTCGTTGTTTCGGTCCTGCGATCTGATGTGCAAAAACTATCCAAACATCAATCGCGATCTCCTGCTCACCGGCGCTTTTCTCCACGACATCGGCAAGATTCACGAGCTCACCTACAATCGTTCGTTTTCCTACACGACCAAGGGACAGTTGCTCGGCCACATGATCATCGAACTGGAGATGCTGCAGGCCAAGCTCGCTCTTCAGCCCGGCTTTCCCGATGAGCTCAAGACGATGGTCGAGCACCTGATCATCAGCCATCACGGACAGTACGATTTCGGCTCGCCCAAATTGCCGATGTTCCCCGAAGCTCTCATGCTGCACTATCTCGACGACCTCGACTCCAAGATGGAAGCCATGCGCGCCCAGTTCGAGCGCGAAGCCGGGTTCGACAGTCCCTGGACCAGCTACAACTCTTCTCTAGGACGGCCTCTGCTGAACACTGAGAAATTTCTGGCGCCCAAAAAAGTTTCACCGCCGGAAGATTCGTCCGCGGCACCTGACACCGAACTCGACGAATCCCCCGAACCAACTCCAACCTTGCCGGGCCTTGATCCTCGGCGGTAAAGTAGTCAGCCGTATCGTGATTTCCGAGCCACGGGGGTGTGACAATGCCCAAGCCCAAAGTTCCGAAGAAGTCCTCCACAAGAATCTGGGTCGCTGATCCTCCCGGATGCAGCGCCGGCTTGCCCCACGTGCCCACCATGTATGGGTTGAAACCTCGAAAGCATTATCTTCCATTCAGCCACGCGGACGAACGGCTCGCGCAATCCCGCAACTATTGGATCTGCACGTCGCGCCCCGACGGCCGCCCACACTCGATTCCCGTCTGGGGATTCTGGATCGACGGCGCACTCTACTTCGGCACGGCCCGCTCATCGCGCAAGGCTCGCAATCTCGCTCGGAACACGGCGGTGTCCGTTCATCTCGATTCCGGCGATGATGTGGTCATTCTCGAAGGACATGCCGCTGAGGTCGACCTGACCGACAAGTCCACCCTAAAGAAACTGGACGCAGCGTGCCGCGCCAAGTACATGATGCCGCTGATGGTCGTGCCTGAAAGCGTCGTCTATACCATCCGTCCCCGCGTCGTGCTCGCTTGGACCGAAAAAGAATTTCCGAATAACGCCACTCGCTGGGAATTCGAGGTCGCTAGCGCCTGAAGGCCACGCTCTGCGCCACAAGTACATACACTTCCGATTTACTATCCGGCTCCCAACCCGTTGCTCCTTCCTCGCCGATTCCGGTAAATTGGCAACGTCACCCTGACAATTTAGGAGGTTGTATGCGCTCTCGCAGCGTACTGCTCATTCTGAGTCTCTACCTAACGTTGACTGTGCTCGGTTGTACCAGCAAGCCTCCAGCTGACACCACAACCGACGCCGGCAGCACTCCGGGCGACACGACCGCTGTTGCTACCAAGGGCGGCAAGGAAGCGAAAGAACGTGAGCGAAGAGAGGCACGCAAGGAGAAAGCGCAGGAAGAGAAGAAACAGCCTGTGATCGTGCCCGCTGGAACGAGTGTCACCGTCAGCCTGGGCTCTGCTCTCGGCTCCAAGCTCAGCCAGGCTGGCCAGACCTTTGCGGGCACTGTGGCACAGGACGTTTCGGTTGGGAACGAGGTTGTGATCCCTAAAGGTTCGACTGTGTCCGGAACCGTCACCGATGCCAAGGCCTTGGGCAAGTTCAAGGGCGGCGCAGTTCTGGATATTCGCCTCGACTCGATCAGCCTCAACGGCTATAACCTTCCCGTTCAAACGGCTGCACGCAGCTTCACCGAGAAGGGGAAGGGCAAGCGCACGGCGGTCCTGACTGGCGGCGGCGCCGCGCTCGGCGGAATCATCGGAGCGCTCGCAGGCGGTGGCAAAGGAGCCGCCATCGGAGCGGCCGCCGGAGCAGGAGCCGGAGCTGGTGGCTCCGCTTTCACTGGAAACAAAGAGATCGTTCTGCCCGCAGAGTCTGACGTTGCTTTCGAGCTGACACAAGAGGTCAAACTGGAGCGGATGTAGCTCGAACACGTCTCTTGCGATCACTTCCGGCAACCGGCAGTGATCGCAATTTCACAGTTCCCTTACGAACAGTTCCCTTACAATTAAAGCGGCCGCGCCATGCTCGACTTCTCCCGCTTCGAGATCCTGACCTTCGATTGCTACGGCACGCTGATCAATTGGGAAGCGGGAATGCTTCCCGTGCTCCATCGCATTCTTTCCGCCCACGGAAAGGAGATGGACGATGCTACTCTCCTCAAACTCTACGGAGATTTTGAGCTTCGCTCCGAACAAGCACCATTTCGTCGCTATCGCGATGTTTTGCAGTCTGTCGTCCGACAGTTTGGCGCGGAGCTTGGTTTCACTCCAAGCCCCGAAGAACTGCGATCACTGCCCGATTCTCTCTCTGTCTGGAAGCCCTGGCCTGATACCGTCGGTGCTCTTCGCCAGCTCAAGAGCCGCTTTCGTTTGGCAATTCTCTCCAACGTCGACGACGATTTGTTCGCCTTCACTCGGCCTGCGCTTGAGGTCGAGTTCGATGAGGTCATCACTGCGCAACAAGCTCAGGCCTATAAGCCTTCTCTGAAACTCTTCGAACTGGCTCTGAGCCGCATCCATGCTCCCGCCCATCGCGTGCTCCATGTAGGTCAAAGCATTTACCACGATGTGATCCCCGCGCAGTCCCTCGGGCTCGCCACGGTGTGGGTGAACCGTCCTTCGGCCCGCCCCGGCGTCGGCGCCGTAAAGGCTGCGGAGGCGAAGCCGGATCTCACAGTCACGAGCCTATCCGAACTCGGCGCGGTCGCGGTTCCCGACTAGACAAGAGATTGTTGTTGGATCGTGTGCTTCGTTGCGAGGCGTGCTTGAGGTTGGGTTTTGTGGTTAAGGTACAGTATCGATCGCTCAGCTGCAGCCGCGAAGCGGCGAAACTGTGAAAGCCCGCCACCGCAGTGCCGGGTGAATTCAGCGAGGGGTAGCGAGCCTCCTAAGGGCGATACAGGTCGATCGAAGACTCCTAGAAGTTCGCCGGCAGCTTTACCACTCTCTTCTGAATCGCCCACATCACCAGCTCGGCCTTGTTGTGAATACCCAGCTTCCGCATCAGGTTGAACTTGTGCGCATCCACGGTCTTGATGCTGAGTCCCAGAACGTCAGCCGCCGACCGAACTGTTCTTCCTTCCGCCAGCAGCTTGAGCACTTCCCGTTCTCGCGCCGTCAAAACGCGTTTGCGGGGAAGCAACTCCTCCGGAACCCAATCGGCTCGGGTTCTTCCGGTCATTTCAACGGAGACCGTCTTCCGGGAGGCATGCGTCCTCCTCACCATCTCGACCAATTCTTCCGCGGACGTCTGCCGGGCCACGCAACTACTCCTGTCAGCGAGCTCCTCGCGCGGCGTATCTACCTCATGCGTCGTCAAAAACAGCACTTTGCTGTTTGCACACTCTTTACGAATGAGCCACTCCGTCTGATCGATGGAGCACTCGAAGATGTGCGTATCCGTGATTACAATCTCCGGACGATGTTCAAACACCTTCCGCAACGCTTCCGCGGCGTTCCCTGCCTCCGACACTACTTCCATGTCAGGTTCATCGTCGAGCAGACGCCGTAGTCCCTGGCGCAGCAACACG
This sequence comes from uncultured Acidobacteriaceae bacterium, assembly GCA_963788555.1. GTDB lineage: Bacteria > Acidobacteriota > Terriglobia > Terriglobales > Acidobacteriaceae > Sulfotelmatobacter. The sequence continues at coordinate 888,077 of CAWBHM010000016.1, forward strand.
TGATCGTGCACCAGAAGACAACGAATTTCCTTATCGCGAAGCATATCTTCGCGTTGACTCTGTGTGGGGGAATACACAGGGCAACTCCTTACAGCGGCCAGAGAAATTTGCGAGCAGCGCAGGTTCGATTTGAACCCAAGACGGGGTTGCCTAATTCTAACCGCTCATGCTGCGGTTTCGTTGTGAAAATCGACTCTCGGGTGAGTTTTTTCTTCAAAATCTCCCGTTTCGAGAATACGCCTCGAGAATCCCGATCTCCCCTCGCATCAGGTACAATCGAAAATTTATGCTGCGCTACTTTACTGCAGGAGAGTCCCACGGCGAAGCTCTGGTCGCCTTTCTGTCTGGCGTGCCCGCTGGATTGAAAATCGATCAAGCGTTCCTCGACCGGGAACTGTGGCGGCGGCAACAGGGCTACGGACGCGGCGGCCGCATGAAGATCGAGCGCGACACGGCTCACATTCTCTCCGGTGTCCGCCAGGGGATGACCATCGGCTCGCCCATTTCCATTGAACTCGAAAACCGTGATTGGAAAAACTGGCAGGAGTCGCTGCCCGTGGCCGAAGGAGATCCCGCAAAGCATAAACGCGTCGCTTCTCCCCGTCCAGGCCACGCCGATCTCGCCGGAGCCTTAAAGTACAATTTCTCTGAGGCCCGCTACGTGCTCGAACGCGCCTCCGCGCGTGAGTCCGCTGCCCGCGTTGCCCTCGGCGCGATCGCCAAGCTCTTCTTGCGCGAACTGGGAATCGAAGTTCTGAGTCACGTCGTCACCACCGGCAGCGTCGCCCTTTCGGATCAAGTTCCTTGGGAAAAGATTCGTGCTCTCCACGGTCGCGACGAAGTTCTCCTCAATTGCGCCGACCCTGAAACGGAACAGCGCATGAAGGAGGAAGTCGACAAAGTTCTCAAGACTGGAGACTCGCTCGGCGGAGTCTTTGAAGTCGTGGCCCACCAAGTCCCCCCCGGCCTCGGAACGTATGTGCAATGGGACGAGCGTCTCGATGCCATGCTCGCCGCCGCCGTCATGTCGCTCCAGGCGGTCAAGGCAGTCGAAATCGGCGCAGGCGTCGCAGCCGCCTTCGCTCCCGGTTCTGCCGTGCATGATGAAATTGGATACACCGCCCGATCGGGCTACACCGCCTTCTCGCGTACGCGCAACAACGCGGGAGGCATTGAAGGGGGCGTCTCGAACGGCGAGGAAATCCGCGTACGCGGCTACCTCAAGCCAATCTCCACGCTCCGCCGTCCGTTGCAGTCGGTCGATTTTTCCACTCGCGAACCCGTTAAAGCCGCTTACGAACGCTCCGATGTCTGTGTCGTTCCAGCAGCCGGCGTTGCGGCTGAGGCGATGGTGGCCCTTACACTCGCCCGCTGCGCTCTGGAAAAGTTCGGCGGCGATTCCATGACAGAGACCTTACGAAACTTCCAGGGCTACTGCGAACAGCTGAAGAATTTCTGATGATCTAAATTGTGATGATCTATCCCATCGTAAAATTCGGCAACCCGGTCCTCGAGAAGCCCTCCGAGACCGTAACTGTGTTCGATGAAGAGCTGAAGAAGCTCACCGAAGACATGTTCGAGTCGATGTACGCCGCTCACGGAGTCGGTCTCGCTGCCCCGCAAATCGGCATTGGCCGCCGCATTGCCGTCATCGACATCACCTTCAAGGAAGACCCCGACGCCAGACTAGTCCTCATCAATCCCGAAATTATTCATACCGAGGGCCGCCACAGTCAAAGTGAGGGATGCCTCAGCATTCCCGACTTCCGCGAGAACGTTACTCGACCCAATAAAGTCACAATCCGCGCCCAGGATGTGAACGGCAAAGTCTACGAGAAGACCGGAGAGGAATTGCTCGCCCGCGCCTTTCTGCACGAGACCGATCACTTAAATGGCAAGCTCTACATCAGTCACATCAGCGCCCTCAAACGCGACCTGATGAAGCGCAAGATTCGCAAGATGATGAAAGCGGGCGAATGGTAGGAATTGAGCCAACAAGGAAATTCAGTAATTGTATGCTTTAGGACCGCTTCGAATTGCTATTGCGGAAAGACTCACTGACGCTGACGATTCCGCGTAAATGCGCCGACAAATTGTGGGGCTTCAGCCCCCGTGGTCGTATTAGATTCTAAAATTACACAATTTAAAAAATGTCTTTAGATCTCGTTTTCTGCGGCACACCGCGCTTCGCCGTCCCCACGCTCGAAAAGTTGGTCGAAGCGGGATTCCGTGTTCATCTTGTCGTCACGCAGCCCGATCGTCCCAAAGGACGCGGCCTCGAACTCGTCGCGTCGCCGGTCAAGGAATCGGCTCTGCGGCTGAGTCTTCCTATTACCCAGCCCGACCGCATCAAGACAAACGATGAATTCCGCGCACAACTCACCGCCCTCAAACCCGATGCCATCATCGTTGTCGGATACGGCCGCATCATTCCGCAGTGGATGCTCGATCTGCCTCTGCTGGGCAACATCAATCTTCATGCCTCGCTCCTTCCGAAATACCGCGGCGCGGCGCCGATCCAATGGGCTATCGCGAATGGTGAAACCGTCACCGGTGTGACCACCATGCGCATCGACGCTGGCCTCGATACCGGCGACATCCTTCTCCAGCAAGAAATCCCCATTGCACCCGACGATACTTCCGAGACGATTGCTCCGCGTCTCGCTTCCATCGGCGCCGATCTCACCGTTAAAACCTTGCGTGACTTGCAAGCTGGCAAGATTCAATCTCGCCCACAGAACAATGCTCTCGCAACCCTCGCCGCCATCCTGAAAAAAGAAGATGGACTCGTAGATTTTTCGCGCTCCGCCGCTGAAATTTTCAACCGAATCCGGGGCTTCCAACCCTGGCCCGGAGCGTACACAAAATTCCGCGGCAAGACGCTACAGATTCTGAGAGCGCGTCCCGCCAACGAATCTGTTCCTACCGCTGGGCTGCGAGTAGTCACCAACCGGCTATGGGTGGGGTGCGCACAAAACTCATCACTGGAATTGCTGGAAATTCAACTGGAAGGCAAGAAGCGCTCAACGGCCCGCGACTTCATCCATGGCTATCGCCCCGATCAAGGAGAAAAGCTGGGTTAGCTCGTTGTCCTCCGTGTCCCCTGTGTCCTCTGTGGTGAAAGCTCTTTCGTCCATTGTTTCGCAATCCGAAAAGCCTACAATCTGGAGCAATGCCTGTCTCCCCTGCCCGCGCCGCCGCCTTCGATATTCTGCTCCGCGTTGAGCGCGAATCTTCCTACGCGTCCGATCTGCTGCACTCTTCCGCGTATCAGAATCTGTCTATTGCTGACCACGCTCTTGCCACCGAACTCGTCATGGGCGTCCTCCGCTGGCAATCGCTCCTCGACGCCAACATCGCCACTGCGTCGTCCCAGCCTCTATCCAAACTCGACGCGGAGATTCTGATCGCGCTCCGCCTGGCCCTCTATCAATTCCTTTATCTCGATCGCATCCCGCAACGCGCCGCGCTCCATGAGAGTGTCGAACTAGTGAAACGCGCTCGCAAGCGCTCTGCCGCCCCTTTCGTCAATGCGGTCCTGCGGAAGCTCTCATCCACACCGCACTGTGTGGATATTTCCGCCATAGACGAATCCGCATCAACTGAAACCTTGGCCAGGACCCTCGCCCATCCCGCTTGGTTGGTGGAGCGCTGGGCTCGCGACTACGGACTCTCCACCGCGCACCAGATTAGCAAACACAATCAGTCGATTCCCACGACTGCAATCCGCCTCCGAACGCCGACCGCAGAAGAGCAACTGAATCAAGAGGGAATTACGCTCAGCCCCGGAGCCCTTCTCGCATCCTCCCGCCGCGTCCAATCCGGTGATATCACGAAGACAACCGTCTTCCGCACCGGCCAAATCGCAATTCAGGATGAAGCCTCGCAACTCGTCGCGGCCCTCGTTGGCCGCGGGACCCGCATTCTCGACTGCTGCGCTGCCCCCGGCGGAAAGACGCTCGCGATCGCCGACCGCAATCCCGACGCAGCAATCACTGCCGTCGAACTCCATCCGCATCGCGCACGCCTGCTCCAAACTCGCTTGCAGCAGGGCTTGGCGGATTCCCAATCTCGAATCCAAATCATCACCGCAGATGTCCAGCACCTTCCAGTGACGTTACCGTTCGATCGTGTTCTCGCCGATGTCCCCTGCTCCGGCACCGGTACCATCGGCCGTAATCCCGAAATCAAATGGCGCATTACTCCCGAGGATTTAGTGCACTTACCTCAACGCCAGAGCGCAATTCTCCGCTCCGCCCTCGCTCAGGTGGCGCCGGGCGGACGCCTCATCTATTCAACATGTTCATTGGAAAAAGAAGAGAACGAGAATGTCGTGGAGAAAGCGTTGTCAGAGAATAGTTCTTTTCGCGTGATCGATTGCCGCTCGGAGCTGGCTCGCCTGAATACGAACGAAGAGTTAACCTGGCCCGACCCAGACTCACTCACGCGTGGCCCCTACCTCCGCACCATCCCGGGAGTTCACCCGTGCGACGGCTTCTTCGCAGCAATCCTGGAAAGAATCAAGAATGATGTTTCCGTGGGGATCCGCGATAGTCCGTGGCAAGGTTCTCACCGCACGTCAAAATTAACCGCTGCTCCCGCAAGCACCTTCTGACCCGCCGCCGGCCACTGTGCAACGATGATGCTCGCCGGCGTGGCCTGAGCAGGAGGCGCGCCCTGCGCCGAAGGCACGGGAGAGAGCGCGTTTGCGTCGCTGGCGCCCGAATTCGTCTCATCGACCGCGCTAATGCTCGGCGGCGTCACCACATTCACATTTCCCAGCTTGAATCCCGCATCCTGCAAGTTCCGGCTCGCGCTCCCCAACGGCTGTCCCAGGAAACTCGGCATCACGAAGGCCTGCGGATCCACCGCCGCCGCGACCAGCAAGCTGATCTTAGGTGCCGTCACTTGTGTCGCGTTCGCCGTAGGATTTTGCGCCAGCACCTGATCCGCGGGAATGCCGGGTGCCTGCACCTCCGCCATCGAGGCTACATCCAGGCCTCGCCTTCGGATATTCAACTCCGCCGCGTGCTCGCTCTGCCCCGTGACATCGGGAATCGACACGCGCGTCGGTCCCAGACTCTGCGCCACTCGCAACTGCCAGCCCCGTCGCACCTTCGTTCCGGGCAGCGGCAGTTGCGACATGATTCTTCCCTCGGGAATTTGCGGACTGTAATACTGCCGCTCAATCGAAATCTGCAGACCCAGTCCGGCCACCGCGCGTTCCGCTTCCACCGGAGTGCTCCCAACCACAGCAGGCACCGACACTTCCTGCCCGTGAATGGCAAACCGCATCGCCGTCAGCGCCGACACCATCGCCACGATGATTAGCACCAGCGCAAGCACCGCAAATCGGATGGCAGATCTCATGCTTCCACGATGGTCCTTAACTTACGATGTCCCCAAATAACAATAAGGACGTCCTGAAATGAGTTCGGAAACCACTCAGCAGAATTATAGACCGCACACTTCGGAACCGCTGAGGCCGCGTTTTCAATAAGATACAACCTTGTGCTCTTTACCTGAAATCCAAAGCAGAGCACCCGCCCAATCCCTCCTGCAATCTAACGAGGTAGAAGCGTTCTAGCTTCGAGGTGCGCCATGGTTTCAGCACTGGAGTATCATGGGCTGGAGTATCATGAAATTGTGCGGCGTTTGATTTCACCTTCGGTCGCATTCCTCGGCCTGCTCATGCTGGTCGTGATCTTTGTTTCGAGCGGCCAAGCGCAAATCAACGGCACCCCGTCTTCCGTGACTTCTCCCGGCTTCGGCGGACGCCCCGTCAATGGTCCTCCCGCCAGTGTGACATCGCTCGGACCCCAAGGCTACGCTCCCAGCCATCACGGCACTTTTGTGAACCAAAACATGCCTCACAACGGCGAAGGCCATCATCGTCACCATCACTATGTGCAGTATGCACCGCCCGTGGCCTACGTCCCGGTTCCCTACGCAGTGGATATTGGCGCAACGGACCAAGCGGACGACGACGCTGATGACAACGACCCCAACTACCAGGGAGGCCCCACCATCTTCGACCGCCGCGGAACGGGCGCCGCTTCCTACATCCCACCGGTCAAGGATGTCCCGCACCCACATGCGGCTCAGGATGCAGCCGTCTCGGAGCCTGACCCCGATCCTCCGCAGCCGCCAACGATGCTCGTATTCAAGGACGGTCGCCAACTCGAAGTCGGAAATTACGCGATCGTCGGTGCGACGCTCTTTGATCTAACGCCCGGACACCCCCGCAAAATTGCTGTCGCCGATCTTGATCTCGAGGCCACTCGCAAGCAGAACGACGACCGCGGCGTGATCTTTCAGCTGCCGCCGTCCTCGCAGGCGAACTAACCATGCGCAGGCTGCTCATTGCCGCACTGGTCCTTGCTTCGGCCGCTGGTGCTAATGCCCAGCGAATGCACTCTGCCTCTTCTCATTTCGCACCCCGCTTCAACCGTGGAGAATTTCCGCGCTCTTCCTTTTTCCCGCTAGCATTCTCCGACCCGTTCTACGCGGACTATCTCTCGAGCACGGGATATCCCGTGGCGTCTCAGCCGCCCGTTATCGTGATGCAGACCTCGCCGCCAGCAGCGCCCGCGCCACCGTCTTTTCCATCGCCCGCCCAGCCGCTCATGATCGAGTTGCAAGGCGACCGATACGTTCACGTCACGGAATCCCACACGGCAGGTGCGGAAGTAATCGCTTCAGAAAAGCTTGATCGACAGACGCCCAATCTGGTGCCGGACTCACCGCTTAAAGCCCACGACCATCGAACTACCGGTGGAACTCCAGAGTTGATGCCGGCAGTCCTCGTGTTCCGCGATGGCCATCGCGAAGAAGTATCCGAGTACACTATCGCCGACGGCGCTCTCTACACTCGCACCGACTACTACACCGCAGGATCCTGGAACCGACAGATTGAACTCTCGGCCCTGAACCTTCCCGACACGGTGAAGTCGAACCAGTCTCGCGGCGTGCGATTTCAGCTCCCCTCGTCCCCCAACGAAGTCATCGTTCGCCCGTAATCTCGCAGAAACCCGCGCATCCCACTGCAGCATGGAAGAACAGCGCCCGTCGCACCATGGCCAACAGGCCTAGCCGTGAGCGGAGAGCAGCTTCAATACCGTGGGAGAGCGGCGCTTCAGCGCCGGCAGGGTTCGAAGTAAGCCAGCGCGGTTGCGGTCAGGCAGGCTGCACAGCTGCAGGCGGATCGAACCTGAAACCCCTTTGCCGGGTCAATGAGCGTAATGGTGATTTTTCGCCAACCGAGCGAGGAGCCGTCCATGCTATAGTGTCGGCGTCCGATTTTCTCCCCCCGTGCACGTCCAAGGATCGTCTGCTCATTCATTTCTGGGGCCCTATTTCAACCTAAGCGTTCGTGCGTATTGCGGATATGGCACACCACGAACACTGCGAGGATTTATGAGAGTTTTAGGATCGTCGTTTGTGCTGTGCATCGTGTTATTTGTGGCGGCTGGAGGTTGTTCCCTGGTGGTGAGCGCGGAAGCGCAGACGTTCACAACGCTAGCAACCTTCGACTATACCAATGGGGCTCGCCCTCTCGGTACTCTGGCGCAAGGCGCTGACGGCAACTTTTACGCGACTACAATGTGGGGCGGAGCGGATTCGGGAGGTGAGATCTTCGCGGTCAACGCCGACGGCAAGCTCGCCATTCCTTACAGTTTCTGCTCGTTGCCAGGCTGCCCTACCGGATCGTCCCCGATGGCGGGGCTCACGTTGGGGGCCGACGGATATTTTTATGGGACGGCGTCTGGGCACGTCTTCAAGTTCGGCCCCGATGGCACGTTGACCACTCTGTACGGCGGTGGAAGCGCATCAGGCGCTCTCACTGTGGGGCGTAACGGAAGTTTTTATGGAACAACGGACTTTGGCGGGACGAACAGCAGGGGAGACATTTTCGAAGTCACTTCTGCTGGCGCCTACAAAGTGTTGTACAACTTCTGTTCTCGAGAGGCGTGTGCTGATGGATCTACTCCCTTCACTCCACCCATACAGGGCAGTGACGGCAACCTTTATGGCACTACGTATTACGGAGGAAGTAAAGGTGTCGGAGTAGTGTATGAGTTGAAAAGATCGGGCCAGTACAAGGTGCTTCACAATTTCTGCTCACGGCCTGCGTGCCTTGACGGGGACTACCCTACATCGCTCGTTCAGGACTCCAGGGGGAACCTCTTCGGCACGACCAACTCGGGGGGAAGTGGAACAGGGGCATTTGGAACGGTTTACAAAATCACGCCCTCGAACCAATACAGCGTGCTGTATAACTTGAATGTCCTCGACGCCGAATCCCCCAGTACTCCGATCCTGGCTAGTGATGGCAATCTTTACGGGACTACTGGAGGTGGCAACCCTATCATTTTCGAAGTCACTCCCGAGGGTGTATTCACCTTGCTTTACCAGTTCTCCAATAGAAGAACCTCTACCGGTATCGGGCAACAGGGACTGTTTCAAGGAACGGATGGCATCTTCTATGGCACAACTGCTTATGGCGACAGCACTGTCGGCGATGGCAATGTTTTTAGTTTCTCGAACAACCTGAAGCCGCTGGTGGAGACTGTGCCGACGATGGGCAAGGTTGGGACGCGGGTGATTATTTTGGGTAACAATCTTACGGGGTCATCCAGCGTTGCATTCAACGGCGTGCCCGCTTCATTCACGGTAGAATCGGACACCTACATCAAGGCGACGGTTCCAACGGGCGCGACTACCGGCACGGTTTCTGTGGTCACTCCGGCTGGAACGCTTAAGAGCAACCCGCAGTTTGTAGTGACGAAGTAGCTGTTGTTATCAGGCGTGGCTGTTGAAAAACTCCATTTTCCGCTAAATCGCGGAAATTTACGCGATAGAAAATGTCTACCCAAGCCGAGAAAATCGTTTGTGGGGCTTCCTATTGCAAAGTTTTTTCGGGCATTTTCTGGTGAGTGAGTTTTTCAACAGCCACAGGCTATATCGCTCATTGAGGGGTTCTGAGATGGGATGTTACAACAATTACCCTGTGTGGACGACGGAATGGGAGCGGTCAAACTGGACGCAAAGTACGAAGAATACAATCATCAAGACCCAAGTAGCTAGGTGTAACCATCGAAGGTAGCTCTCGCGGAAAAACTGCCGATGGAGCCGCCAAATTTTGATCTCGTTGATCGGCGACTGAAGTGACCTTGGCGAAAATGCTAACAGCGAAGTGGGATATTGTTCGCTATCTGGGAGGTATTGGTTAACATCTTTGGCAATTCGTTTCAAAACCATCCAGCGGGCTAGACCAGCCAAATAGAATATTCCGAAATAAAAGAGAATGCCCATAATGTACGGAACCGCAACTGCGATTGCCCCCATTTCAAGCCTAGTGCGCCGTTCCAAACCCGTCTACGTTACTTTGGGACTGCAAATACAGGCTCGCTGATGAACTGCATTTCTCAACTGTCAGGCCATAGCGCACAGAACGCCAAAAAGGGTCAGTGAGTGCTATGGAGATTTTTCGCGAACTGACCGGTAGCCGCCGGTTTGCCTACTAACCTTCCAGAATCGATGCGATCATCGCCAAAGCCGCAAAGGTATAATTGCGCGCACAGATGACGCTCACCTCCGGCACCAAACTCGGTCCGTACGAGGTCTTGGCACCAGCAGGTGCGGGCGGCATGGGCGAGGTATACCGCGCGCGGGATACGCGGCTCGGGCGGGATGTCGCGATCAAAGTGCTGCCAGAGGCGCTGGCGAATGACGCCGATCGACTGCGGCGTTTTGAACAGGAAGCACGGACGATCGCGGCGCTGAACCATCCGAACATCCTGGGAATCCACGACATTGGTGTGCACGACGGCGCCCCGTTTCTGGTCAGCGAATTTCTTGAAGGACAAACACTGCGCGACAAGCTCGAATCAGGGCCGATCCCTGTTCGGCGCGCCATCGAATACGCGCTCGGTATCGCGCAGGGACTCGCGGCCGCACACGAGAAAGGAATCGTGCACCGGGATCTGAAACCGGAGAACGTGTTCGTCACTCGTGACGGACGGATTAAAGTACTGGATTTCGGGCTGGCGAAGCTGGTTAGGCCGGAGGAAGACCACGAAACTGCACTGACGTTGACTAGCCCGGCGACTTTGCCGGGTATGGTGATGGGTACCGTAGGCTACATGTCGCCCGAGCAGGTGCGGGGCGAACCGATCGACCCGCGATCGGACATTTTCAGTTTCGGTGCGGTGTTGTACGAGTTGCTCACTGGCAAACGCGCTTTCAAACGCGAGACGTCCGCAGAAACGATGACCGCAATTCTGCGCGAAGAGCCACTGGCGCTGAACGATACCGGCTGGCAAGGTCCGCTGGAACTGCAACGGATTCTTTCGCGATGCCTGGAAAAGAATGTCGGGCAACGATTCCAGTCGGCCAGTGATCTGGCGTTTGCCATGGAATCGCTGAGCGGAACGTCGGCCGGAACTTCGACCGCGAAGAGAGTGTCGCAAGCGAAGTCAAGGCCAGCGTGGCTCCCGTGGGTCATAGCCGCCGCACTGCTGATGGGAACTGCGGTCTGGGAAATGGTTCGGCCGGCGGCTGCGCCGGCCAACCCGCTCGAAAAAGCGCATTTCACGCGCGTGACCGACTTCGAGAGCGTGGAAGCCTCGATCTCACCGGACGGCAGGTTTGTTGCTTTTATCTCCGATCATGACGGGCCCTTCGATGTATGGCTCACCCAGGTGGGTACCGGACGTCTGATTAATCTGACACAGGGGAAGGCTGGCCCGTTACCTGGGCCTTTACGAAGCGTCGGTTTTTCCGGCGATGGCTCGGAGATTTGGCTCGGCGGGGGTGATGTGGGGATGCGGCTGCGGCTGATGCCCCTGACCGGAGGTGCGCCGCGTAATTTCCTCGGCGAGGAGACCGCCAACCTGGCCTGGTCACCGGACGGCGAGCGGATTGTCTATCATACCTTCGGTAATGGCGACCCCATGTTCGTGGCGGACCGCACTGGCGCCAATGCACGACGCATACTCGGGGACCGGCCGGGGCTTCACAACCATTTTCCAACTTGGTCGCCGGACGGCCGTTGGATCTATTTCGTGCGTGGAACGCCCGCGACGAAGGAGATGGATTTATGGCGCATCAACCCGGCCGGTGGGAATCCAGAGCGCCTCACGCAACGCAATACAGACATAGCCTATCCCACCCCGGTTGGCGACCGGACTGTGTTCTACGTGGCACGCGACGGGGACGGTTCGGGACCATGGCTGTGGGCGTTTGATCTGAAACGCAGGGATTCGCGGCGCGCGAGCGTCGGTCTCGAGCAATATACGTCCGTGCAAGCCAGCGCGGACGGCCGTAAGCTGGTCGCCACCATCAGCAATCCCGTCGCGGGGCTTTGGACTGTTCCGATTCTTGATCGCGTCGCCGAAGAACACGACGTAAAACCCTTTCCGGTGCCGAACGTCCGGGCCCTGGCGCCCCGGTTTGGTGGTTCGTCGTTGTTTTACTTGTCTTCCCTCGGGGCGGGCGACGGACTGTGGCGTCTTCGGGACGGACAGGCGGCTGAAATCTGGAAGGGCGCCGACGGTGCGCTCATCGGAAACACCCGCTGTTTCGCCAGAGGGAGGTCGCGTGGCCATTGTGCTGCGGCGTAACGGGAAGCGCCAACTGCATGTCCTCTCTTCAGACGGCGCGGAGCTTCAGCCGATCGCGGAGGGAATTGTCGCCCAGGGTTCCAGTTGCTGGTCGCCGGACGGCAGATGGATCGTCACTGGTGGCAGCGACGCCACCGGTCCCGGGCTTTTCAAGATCCCGTTGGACGGCGGATCGCTGGTTCGCTTGGTCAGTGGGACCGCACTCAATCCAGTCTGGTCGCCGGATGGAAGCCTGATCGTATATGCGGGTACGAATGTGAGCACGTTCGCTCCTCTCCTTGCCGTCCGTCCGGACGGAGCCAGCGTCGAATTACCCCATATCACCTTGCGGCGCTTGGGCGAGCACGTGCGCTTCTCGGCTGATGGCAAGAGTCTGATCTACATGCAGGGGCTGCTTGCATCACAGGACTTCTGGCTACTCGATCTCGTCTCCATGAAGTCGCGCCCCCTCACCAGGCTGCAAAACCGTGCCGCCATGCGGACCTTCGACGTCACAAGCGACGGGAAACAAATCGTCTTCGACCGCCTACGCGAAAACTCGCAGGTCGTCATGATTGATCTTCCCAAGGAATAACCCCCTTCGTAGTCGGGATCGACCCGTGCCGGCAACATTTCCTGCGCGCGCCAGCGAAGTAATCCAAGCCGATGCGGAGGAACCAGCTGTCAACCGGGGTTCCGCCATCCGGTGATTCGCTCGCGGCTATTGCACCGCGACGCTGCGATCCCGCGACGCGCCACAATCCCTGCGTCGGACAGCGATGCTCGATCCGCGCAAGGAACCTGAATGTCACATTATGGTCCGTTGCTTGCCGATAATTATTTCGCAACACCCGGATCAAGCCGCAGCCGCCCGCACACTCTGCATCTTTCGAGCACCCGCTTTCCTCTCCCGCAATCGCAGCATCGGCTGTTCCACCACATAATAAGAAGCGCTAGCCAGCCCAATCGCAAACAACACGAAATACCAAGGCCTGTGATGGTCCCCATAGGCGAACAACTGCTGCCACAAATAAAGGCTGTAACTGATCTGTCCCAACCACACCACCGGACGCACGTTCAGCACGCAATATGGCCTTTGCACGACATGCAGCAACAGACCCGCAATCGAAAGATGCATGACCGGCCACAGCACAAGAAGCAACACGGCAGTGATGTGAAACCGCAATAAGCCCAAATACACCGGAACCATCACGATCGGCACGATCATTGCCAACGCCCACGCGGTCCTAATCTTCGGCAACCTGGTGGCGAAAATTGCCAGGAGACAACCGATCGCCAAAACGTCGGCCACCGCCGGAAACGTCTCGTCCGCACGCCCATGCAGCCCCAGGAAGTGACACACCACGCGATACAGCGGCGCGAACGCCACCACTCCTACCAGGATCGCGACGCGATGCCGGTGCCATTTCTTCAGCACTCCAGGCCACAGAAAGTAAAACTGCTCCTCCACGCTCAACGACCACAAATGCCCCAGGAACCACGGATGCGCAAAATCAAAATTCGCCAGATACAGCGCAGCCGCCGCCATGTGATACCACCGCAACTCGTGCCAGAAGATCACAAACACCGGCACCATAAAAACGATCGCGGCCGGAAGAATTCGGTACGCTCTCCGCACGTAAAATTCGCGTAGCCCGATCGTTGAACTCTTTCCATACTCCTTCAACAGCAGCGTCGTAATCAGATATCCAGAAATGATAAAGAAGATACGCACTCCCAGATTCGCAAACGCTCCCGCCACATCGGAGTGATAGCGCAACTCCGTCCAATGCCCCACGACCACTAGCGAAATCGAAATCGCCCGCAGCCCGTCCAGCGACGGAATCCTCTTCATCCGCGCAGCCTAGCAGCGAAGCTCGACAAATCTCTGTGACGTGCAACCCAAACTGCTGTGATTTCTCAGAGTTTTCCCATCTCGGAACCGGAGCCACCGGCAGCCTCAACCCGGTCAACACTCGCGCCCAAATTCCTCCTCCCACGTGGTATAATCGAACACAGTTCCCAGGGCACATAACATCCTGTAAATACAAGCAGTTACAAGATTGCCAGGCCGGAGAAGTGCCCCGTTTCCAAATCGCATGCTGCTAGCGAGAAGCTAGCAGCTAGGAGCTAGACGCTGCACATGGCTGACGATCAAAACCCCGAACTTCCCCTCACTCCTCCTCCTGGCGGCGAAGGCCCCGGCGCGTTGAACATTCAACCCGTCAACATTGAAGAGGAGATGAAGCGGTCGTATCTCGACTACTCGATGTCGGTGATCATCGGCCGCGCCCTGCCCGACGTCCGCGACGGCCTGAAGCCCGTCCATCGCAGAATTTTATTCACCATGCAGCAGATGGGGTTGCAGCCTAATCGAGCTACGCGCAAGTGTGCGCGTATCGTCGGCGAAGTTATGGGCAAGTACCATCCGCATGGGAACCTCGCTGTGTACGACGCTCTCGTCCGCCTCGCGCAGACCTGGAGCATGCGCTACCCGCTGATTTTTGGTCAGGGAAACTTCGGCTCCGTCGACGGAGATCCGCCCGCCGCCGATCGTTATACCGAGGCTAAGCTGTTCCAGGTTGCCACCGCGCTGCTCGAAGATCTCGACAAGGAGACCGTCGACTTCCATCCCAACTATGACGGCAGCGAAGTTGAGCCTGACGTTCTTCCCGCGCGCATTCCGAATCTTCTGATCAATGGCTCGGACGGAATTGCCGTTGGCATGGCCACGAAGATTCCGCCGCACAATCTGACTGAGATCGTCGACGCCACCATCACGTTGGTGAACAATCCCAATGCGCAGCTCGCGGAGATTTTGAAATTCGTGCAGGGTCCGGATTTCCCGACGGCCGGCATCATTCACGGCCGCGCCGGAATCTTCGAAGCCTACCGCACCGGACGCGGCCGCTTCATGATGCGCGCCAAAGCGGCCATCGAGACCTTCAGCAAGGACCGCGAGGCCATCATCATCACCGAAATTCCGTATCAGGTGAACAAGTCCCGCTTGGTCGAGCGCATCGCGCAACTGGTCAACGACAAGGACATCGAAGACATCTCCGACATTCGCGACGAAAGCGATCGCGACGGCATGCGCATCGTGGTCGAACTCAAGCGCGGAGCAGAGCCGCAGATCGTCCTCAACCAGCTCTTCAAGCACACGCAGATGCAGGAAAGCTTCTCGATGATCCTGCTCGCGGTGGTCAATGGACAGCCCCGCGAAATGGGCCTGATCCAGACCATCAAGTACTTCATCGAGCACCGCGTCGACGTCGTCCGCCGCCGCACCGCTTACCTGCTGCAGAAGGCGAAGGACCGCGAGCACATCCTCGAAGGCTACCTCACCGCTCTCGATCATCTCGACAACGTCATCACCATCATTCGCGGCAGCGCCAACCGCGCCGACGCCCGCGAGAACTTGGTTCTCTACTTCGGCGGCAAGAAGATCGACATCAACACCACGGGCCGCGCTCCCAAGCTCGATCCCGAAAAGCCCTTCACCACCCGGCAGGCCGATGCCATCCTCGAATTGCAATTGCATCGCCTGACCAAGCTTTCGATCGATGAAATCTCGAACGAGTTGAAGGACGTCCGCGACAACATCGCCGAATACGAATCGATCCTCGGCTCCGAAACGAAGCTGCGCAAAGTCATCATCAAAGAGCTGGAAGAAGTGAAGAAGCTCTATGGAGACGAGCGCCGCACGCGCATCGAAGACGAAGCTGCGGAAATCGTCCTCGAAGATCTCATCGCCGACGAGCAGGTGGCCGTCACCGTCAGCCACTCCGGCTACATGAAGCGCACGCCCATCTCGACCTACCGCATGCAGCGCCGCGGAGGCACGGGCCGCACCGGCATGAAGACGCGCGACGAGGATTTCGTCGAGCATCTCTTCATCGCTTCGACGCACGCCTACATTCTCATCTTCACCAACAAGGGCCGCGTCTACTGGCTCAAGGTCTACGAGATTCCCGACGTCAGCGCCGCCGGAAAAGGCAAGCACATCGGCAACCTGGTTGGCCTGCAACCCGGCGAAACCGTGAAGACCATGGTCGCCGTGCGCAACCTGGAAGAAGAGAACAAGTACGTCTTCTTCGCCACGCGCAAAGGCCTGGTGAAAAAGTCTGAGGTGCGCGAGTTCATGCACGTGCGCTCCAACGGCATCAACGCCATCGGAATTGAAGAAGGCGACGAACTGGTCGCCGCCCGCATCACTGACGGCAACCAGATCGTCTTCCTGGCCAGCCACGAAGGCATGGCCGTCCGCTTCGACGAAAGCCACGTCCGCCCCATGGGCCGCGGCGCCTACGGCGTCTGGGGCATCGACCTGGAAGAGAAAGATTACGTCGTCGGCATGGCGACCACCACCAAGCCGGATGCTCCCGCGCCTCCGAAAGAAAAGATCGAAGGCGAGCCGGAAGTCATCGACGTAGCCGTCAAAGGCAAGCTGATCCTCTCGGTGACCGAGAACGGATACGGCAAGCGCACGCCCGCCGACGAATACCGCCTCACCAACCGTGGCGGCAAAGGCGTCATCAACGTGAAGACCACCGAGCGCGTCGGCAAAGTCGTCGCCATCGCGCAGGTCGACGAAACCAGCGAGGTCATGCTGATCAGCCACTACGGCAAAATCATCCGCATGGACTCGACGACGATCCGCGAATCCGGCCGCAACGCCCAGGGCGTGAGGCTGCTGAACATGGAGCCCGGCGACCGTGTAGCGGCAGCGGTAGTGATCGCGCCGGATGCCGAGCCCAACGGCGGCAACGGAGGCACGCTGATTCAGTAGGTGTGCCTGCCATCGTTCCTGCCCGAGCACGACCGAGGTTTCGGTCCCACTCTTGCGCAAAGAACGCGCAAGGATGGGGCACTTGGCTGCAAAGCTTCGAGCTTGTGATATAGATCGCCGACCCGTCCGCTCCCTGCGATCGCTTCATCCCGCGCGAGATTCTGTGAGGTCTCGCTGTGAAGTCTCAATGTCACCCGCCGTGTCCAGGTCCCTAGCACAAATTAGCACAAAAATTCGGGACGGCTATTGGAACCACTCTTCGCTCTTCAGCCGCCGCCATGCAGATTCAATGCGCGGCTGTGTGAAGGTCCTACGCTTGTGGTCATTCCAAGAGTGAACGGAGGCTGTCACATTGTCCGGCTTCTCGCGGCCTTCAGCTACACCGTCATGCATAACCACCCAATGCACGGTGGACAGCAATTCCAATCCGTAGGGTGTTTCATAGCCTTCAATCAATGCTGTCACGCGAGCAAGCCGGTCTTGAGTTTGTTTCTCATTCGCAAGGAAGACTTCGGCCTCTTTGACGGCTTCTGGAAACAACTCCAGGGAAACGTCCCGGCTTCTGTCACCATAACCGCGCACGTAGTGACCCTCAATCCTCTGCAAGACGTGATGAAGGTTTTCAGCGTAAGGACCGTACTTCTGTTTTTGAAAGTTCAGGTCTAGCGGTTGCCCGGCTTCCTGGAGGAAATAAGCTAGTTTCTGGATTTCCAAAAGAGTCAATCGGTAGCCCGGCAATACATAGCGGCTCAGGACTTCCACGATCACTGCACGTCCCGGCGTCATGCGCGGAGGCTTTGTAGCAATCCTCATGTCCTCCGCTTTTGGCGCACCGTCCGGGTAAAACAATTGAACCTGGAGATCTGGCAACTCGAGAAATGCTTCTTCTATGAGTGGCCGCACTTGTTCCCAATCCAGTCCGCCATTGCCACACCCTAGTGGCGGCACCGCAATTGATTTAATGTGTTCTTCTTTGACCACTTGAATGAGTGCCTTCAGACCGGACTCTATGTCTTCAATCTTTGATTTGCCCCTCCAATGTCTCTTGGTCGGGAAATTGATGATGAATCGCGGGTTTTTCTCGCGGCGGAACACGAACATTTTGCCAATCTGCACGTCTCCGCGCTTGCAAGCCGCTTCATATGCGGCATAATTGTCCGGGAAGGCTAGCTTGAATTGCAGAGCTATCCCCTTTCCCATCACGCCAACTGTGTTCACCGTATTAACGAGGGCATCCGCAGGCGTTTTGAGTAGGTCCCCGTCTCCGCGAAAAATCATTTAGTAGTACCAGCCCTGTTGAATAACAACTGGCGGAGGATTGCCCGCCAAAATTTGTGCCACGTCTGCTGCTGTCGCGTTACCGTATACCGCTATTTGATGAACAAGTTGCCAAGTGAAAAAATCTCTGACTAGGAATTCTGCTTGGCGGCGGCGCGACCGGTCCGGGTCCTCGGGAATGGCATTCCAATATTTCGCCTTCATCAGATTCCAGTCTATTTTGTCCAAGTCCTTAAAATCATCAAAGAAGTCTGTGTATTCCATATCCGCGTGTCCTTCTGTAAAAACCCACCCTAGTCCCGCCGCGTGCACCGCTTCAGTTGACGAACAAAGATAAATGACTGGTTGTTGCCCCGCAGTATACCCTGCGACGTTCCCACGGGATATTGCAAACAGCATCGGGGACTTGGGGGCAAAATAGAACGGCACATAATCACCTACGGTTCCCCTTGGACCCACGGGAACAACTCGGTTGAGCCGTCTAGCCTTTATGTGCGTATGCCCAATATTCACTGCCTTCATGTTTTGGGCGGTGCGGTCACAGTGCAACCCGCCTTGCTGGATGATCCCCGCGAGGTTATTGATATGCGTTATGTGATAGATCGGCGGCACGGCGGAATCTTAACTTTAGCAAAAGATTTCGGCACCACGTTTTTCCAACCTCACTTACCCCAAATTAACACCTTTTGCCTTCCATTCGCCATACATGTTTTTCTGGACTATCCAAAGACGATCGCGGCTTTACGAGATTTTTCCCCTACTGGACGGGGGCTGGCCCACCCCTTTCGATGATTCCCAAAATGGGGTTGCCCACCCCTTCGACGCGCTTCGCTTGCTCAGGGCAGGCTCTTCCCGCGTATTGTGCGGGAGGGTGGGCCTTCGCGCGGACTAGAATCGGCAAAGAATGCACGTCAAGCCAGTCCGTTATCAGAATCAAGGCTGCCTGCACTTCATCACCTTCAGCTGCTATCGGCGGATGAAACTGCTGGACTCCGCTGGCGCGAAGACACCTTTGAGCGCGAACTGGAACGTGTCCGCCGCTGGTACGGCTGCTTCGTCACCGGATATGTCGTGATGCCGGAGCACGTGCACCTGCTCCTCAGCGAACCGGAGCGGGGAAAGCTCTCGCTCGTGATCCAGATGCTGAAGCAAATTACTTCGCGAAAACTCAAACCTGCAGCCGACCGTCCCACCCACAACGCGGAAAGTGTGACCCAACTGGAGCGATTCTGGCAGGTTCGTTATTACGATTTTCCCGTCTGGACCGAGGCGAAGAGGATTGAGAAGCTACGCTACATTCATCGCAATCCAGTCCGTCGGGCATTGGCCGAACGTCCCGAGGACTGGAAGTGGAGCAGCTTCGCGCACTATGCCACGGGTGCCGAGGGAGCGGTGGAGATTGAATCACAGTGGACGGCACGGAAGCGAGAACGGCTGGGAGTGATGACAACGTTCTCGAAGGCCCACCCTCCCGCACAAACCGCGGGAAGGGTGGGGCAACCGCGTCTGTGATCCCATCGAAATCAAAAGGCTGGGCCAGCCCGTCAAAATCCCATTACACCAACTACGGGTATGCTATCGGCTGGGGTTCGCACCTTGACTCTCAACTGGAGGAGTCGTGTTGCATCGAAAGACTGTGATGCCTCTGTGCATTGTGATCAGAAGCGGAGAACCTACGAGGAGCTCAAATGCAATCTGAAATTAAGATAGGGCAACGTTTCACGTTCAATCTATTGTCCGACAAGCCTTCGCAAGAGCGGCAGGCGGTGGTAACTCGCGTACTTTCCAATCGAGAGGAAGGACTCGGGCCGGAGGTGGACTTCTATCTTGCATATTGGGTGGAGGCTAACGAACTTCCAGAGACAGAGACTCCGACAACGTTGGTGTTTGAGCGTGGAAATGACGGAAATGTGTACCTCGACGGACGCGTGGTTAGCATCACTATGCTGACGTGATCTTCTGCTAGGGAACATCGACGTTCTTCTCTACGCTCTTTCTGACCCGATCGAATCCGTTCTTCCGGCATTTCGTCGTGCCCGGGATCGAAACATGTCCGGACCCTGCGCCTGGGCCACGCGCCAGCTAACCTCAGCGGCTAAAGCCGCGAGGGGGAACGGCAGATTTCATCGCAGCGCTTAAAGCGCAGCGCCATCCAAAGTCGAGTTCTTTCCTCTTCCGCGAGCCTGCCTTGCGATGGTGAGATGGCGGAGGAGGTGGGATTAGAACTGCGCCAGTTCGGCTCGGCTTATGGTGAGCAGGTTCCAGGCTTCGCGGTAGCATTCGTAGCGATAGCACGCCTGCTTGCTGGTGGGCGCATGGGGCAGAGCATGGCCATGATGCGTCTGCGCTTGCCCAGCAGCAAGACCGCCGGGATCAGGTACCACACATCTTCGGGAATGACGTAGGCGGCGAACAAGTCAATTTCCTGGAGAGTGTAGTCGAGTTTTTTTCTGTGGTTGGGCTTGAACTGGCAGAGATATCCCGCGCCCAAGCGGTACGGTTGTCGATTTCACCTGCACTCGGAGAAAGTTCGGGCCGTGCTCGATGCCGACGTCATAGGGTTGCGTGTCTCCCCAAGGACTGCTGACGGAGAAGCAGCGCTTTGCGGCCTCCGCCATGAATTTCAGCTCGACCCATTCGCCGCGCTGTTTGAAGTTGCTGAATCGATCCCAGTCGTTCTTGCTGTGCTTGCTGCGTTTCTGTGTACTCATCCCCGGTCTCCCCTATGGCCGTCTCCATCGCTTCGGTCTGGCTCGCCGCACAGGTCTCGCCTTGGCGGACGAATGCGTCCGCGGCTAGGCGTGCCGTTTGGCACACACTTCTCCCAAATAAAAAGGCGCGACCTGTGGGCCGCGCCTGCTTGACAATTAAATTGTCTCTATACTTCTAGGATATCAAATTGGAGGGGGTAAAGTGGACATTGGTTTGAACACTATTTTGCGAATGGTTTCATGGACTTAAGTGGGATCGTGTAATTTCTGCCTATTGACAAGATTTTGGCGGACGGGCGGCTGCGGCCGATTCTTGCGGGTCGGTTGGCGGATTTTCCCGAAAACCTCGCCAAGTGGGGTAGCCTGAGGCTGGATGTGCCATCCTCCCACCCGTGACTTTCTATGCGCTACTGATCGAGGTCCTGACGTTGGTTTTCACAGCAGCGCTGCTTCTATTCTTGGCGAGAGTCCACCGGGGCCAGGTAATGAGTGATAAGCCTGTCTAAAACAGTTACCCAGCCGGCACATAATTTTGTCGGGCTAGCTGCAGGTTCGTGGCGTTCAAGACCAGGAGACGAGTGACGAAGATTTGGGAACGCCTCTATCTCGGATGCCTCAAAGATGCGGACCAACTGGCGCGTTCCAATCCGCAGCGCATCACAACCGTTGTTGCACTCTGCCGGGAACAGGCCGTTCACCGAGCTCCAAAAATCATCTACATTCACATCCCAATACCAGATTCGCGCCCGCTCTCTGCGCAAAAGTTCGAAGACATCATGTTCGCGATGGCAATCGGCGTCCGGCGAGGGAAACTGCTGGTGCATTGCCTTGCGGGAATGAGTCGGTCGCCAATCCTGATTGCGGCATGGCTAGATCGTTGTGGCTATGCGGGAATCGACAAAGCATTATCCCAGATCGCGGAGCTACGGGATCTCGCTCCCTCTCAAACATTGCTGAGAAGCGTAAGAGACCTGCTGAACAAATAAGAAAGGCAACGGCGGAATTACCGGGTGAGGAATTTGCCTCTCTAACTGGCAGCAGGAGATTTGGACGGATGAAGTTGGAACGGGTGCAACTCCAAGATAACGGCCCTTGCTTCGGCAGCATCGTGCCCACCCTTGCGCAAAGAACGCGCAAGGATGGGGCACCCTCAGTCGTGATGATCGTCACACCAACATCAGGGATGCGATCCGCCGAGGGCCTGCAACGTGACTTGGAAGCTGCCGGAGGCTGTTGCATAGGTGGATGGCCTGCCATTGCGGTCGAGCCTCACGACCGTCCCCTGAAAGAGTCCGCCAAGCTCGCCCGTCTTGGGATCGTAGGAACTAATCTTCGTGTACCCGGGTGTTGGCGTCGGCTTGCAGTCATTGCTTCCGTGCGGCAGACAATCTCCGGTGGAGTACATTTCGGTTCCTGAACCGCCTGCGATGGTGAGCATCACCGTGGTGGCCGAACTTCCAGGCAAGGTCCAGGGGAACTTGCCGGGAGAACTTCCGGCGATGGTCAAAACCATCGTACCGTTGGAATGGGACTTCACTCCGCCGCCAGCGCCTCCGGGCTGCATGGCGCTAACGTTGACCATTAATTCAGGCCCTGCTATTGCTGCGTGCGCGAGCATGTTTCGCATGGCAGGTGCCGAGAAGCGATCGTCCAGTTGAAAAGAATCCTGCGACCCAGCTCTTCCCGAAACCTGAAAATTGTTGCTTCGATCCACAATGGTGATGTTGCAGACCACGGTCTCTTTGGTCTTGCTTCCGCGAGTCGGATGAAAAGAGAGTGCGACCGCCACCGGATTGACCTTCGGTACCGTATGCGGCGCCGTGTAAGTGCCAATTGTAGGTGGCATCCCCGTCCGGAACTTACCTTCCGACGGGTCAAGCTCACTGCTGTCTTTCCCGTTGATGGTCCATCCCTCGGCATCAGCCAAAGGCTGATGAGTCATGCCGTCAAGATCGAGCTCGATCAGCGACAAGTCCACTGAATTATCAACCGCAACCGTCAGCCTGTAACCCGGAGCCATATAGTAATCGTCCTGCTGTTGAGCACAGGCCATCGAAGTAACAACGAGCAAAACTGCCAGCGCGCAAATCCCCGTGAATGTTTTCACCCCGAGCCTCCCCTTTCGTTTCCGCCAATTCCGCCTCAGATCTCCTCTACGGCTTTTCAGTCAGCGCACTATTGACGTCATCCCACTTCACCGACTTGAGCAGTTGATCGATTCGCTCCGGTGATCCGTCCATCTGGATCACGACGTTCTCGATGGCTGGTTGATGTGCGGCGTGCTTGAACTTGTAGCGTGCGCAGCCGTTGTCTGCGTTCCACGTCGCGCTTTTCCAATTGCCAAACATGAGCACAACTGCTACCCCTCTTCCCAACTTGGCTGGCTTGATGTGGTAGGCCATGGCGGTTCCTGGAATGTGCAGATCCGAGCCCGTCGCCGGGGCTGAGTCCAGTCCCACACACAGGTGGTTGAAGTGAACTTCAGTGACCAGGTTCGTAACTTTTCTCTGCTTGGCAAGGCGGGCCATCTCGTTTGGGTCGGTGGTCGCAGTCAACTTTTCGGCAAGGGGAGCGACTTCCTTCTGGTACAAGGCCGAGCCCGGGCGGATTGTGTAGGAGCGCTGGATCATCTCGTTGACGTCCAGGGGCACGTCCGGGTCGCCGCTGACCGATACATCGTCCGTAATCTCGTAATCGATCTTCTCTTCCCAGTCATCGCTTTGAAATTGGTCGAGGACCTTGCCGATCACTTCACGATAGTGCATAAGGATTTGCCGTTCCTGCGGATTCGGAGCCCGCAGTCCTCCCTCGCTGGCCTGTTGTCCGGCCGCTTCGAGCGACCAGATCAGAGCCAGCGTCATGAGCGCCACTCCGAAGTACTTTGGCATCCGCATTGCGATTCCTCCTGGGGAACTCACTGTCTTAAGCGGTTCTGCGAGATTCTTGGCGCGACCGTCATCGGGTCACGCCTGACTGCCGTGATCTTCTGAATTTGCGGGACAAATGTAACGGCTACTGCGTTACGGTTTGGCTAGTTCCACGCGCCGGTTCTTGGCGCGGCCATCTTCGGTGGAGTTGTCGGCGACCGGTTTCGTCTGGCCGAATCCTTTCGCGGTGAGACGCGCGGCGGGAACCCCGTGGGCCGTGAGCCACGCGACCACTGACTGGGCGCGCTTCTCAGAGAGCGCCTGATTGGCAGCGGCATTGCCCTGATTATCGGTGTGGCCTTCGACGCGGAGCTGGAGGGCGGTATCTTGCTGCATGAGTTTGACGATCTGGTTCAGCGTGCTTTCCGAGTCGGGAAGAATGTCGGCCTTGCCGGTGTTGAAGTGAATCCCGTAAACAGCGACGTGACCGTTCTGCTTGATTTCGCTGTCCATCGTGGCCGCATCGGCGACGACCTCTTGCTGCATTTCCTTTAAATGGACGATGGTCTGGTAGTAGAAGCCGGCGTTCATGTTGTCCATGAAGATGTAATCAGAACCCTTGTGGACTGTGATTTGCCCAGGGGAGGCACTGGAAGTCGATCGTCCAGGGGGCCTTCTGCAGGGCATTCAGAAAGTTGCGGTAAACCTGGACGTCGCTGAGACCTTCCCGATTGGTGTAGCTCCAGGACCAGACCTCGCCTTCGATGTTTTTGGTGGCCGGATCGCCGTCCGCATTCTTTCCGACGGGCATCTCAACGGAATCGAATTCCTTATGGTCGCAGGTCGAAATGGTGCTGCCCGGCATGCGTTGGATCAGAGGTGAGTCTTTGCACCCTTCGGCGTCCTGGGCGAAGGCGAATGACAGGCTAAGTGGCAACGAAAGTCCGACTACCAGGGCCCAATACCTCATGCGTTGAAGTTCTCCTTGGAAGTGGCGTAACGGCACAAGCCGCATAGAATACAACATTTTCCTCTTCACTCAACATTACGGAGGTTATCTGCAGGGCACCTCTTGGTGCTCTGTCGCAAGGAGCAGCTTTGCGAAGACGCTTCGTCTCGGCCAATAAAAAAGGGCGCGGCCTGTGGGCCGCGCCTGCTTGACCATAAATTGTCTCTATATTTCTAGACTATCAACTTGGAGGTGGCAAAAGGTGTCTCTTTGCCTCCCCCAGTTTACTTCGTTGAAAACTTGAACACCGTTTTCGACTTGAACGTTTCTCCCGGTTTCAGGGTTGTGGTCGGGAAGTCTGCGTGGTTCGGGGAGTCCGGAAAGTGCTGGGTCTCAAGGCAGAAGCCGTATCGGCGTTTGTAGACGTGGCCTTGCTTTCCGGTGACCGTGCCGTCGAGGAAATTTCCGGTATAGAACTGAACGCCGGGCTGTGTCGTGGAAACTTCCAGCACACGGCCGCTGGTGGGCTCGTACATGCGCGCGGCGAGAACGAGTCCGTCGCCCTGGCGGTTCAGGACCCAGTTGTGGTCGTAGCCGTGAGCGAGAACCATCTGATCGTAGTCGCTATCGATTCGTTCTCCCACTCGAGTCGACTTGGTGAAGTCCAGCGGAGTCCCTTTGACCGGGCGCAGTTCGCCGGTTGGAATCAGGTTCTTGTCGACGGGAGTGAAGCGGTCTGCGTTCAGCGTGAGTTCGTGGTTCAGGATGTCGCTGGTGCCTTCGCCTGCGAGATTGAAATAACTGTGTTGGCTCAGATTGACGACCGTGGTCTTATCGGCGGTCGCTTCGTAGTCGATGACTAACTCGTTGTCGTTGGTCAAGGTGTAGGTAACTCGAACCTTCAGATTGCCGGGAAAGCCGTCGTCGCCGTCTTTGCTGAGGTAGGTATAGGTGACGCCAGCCTTGCCCCTCAGGGGTTCGCCATCCCAGACAACTTTGTTGAAAGTCTTGTCGACGCCACCGTGCAATGTGTTGGGTCCGTCGTTCTTGGGCAGAGTGTAGGTCTTGCCGTCGAGTTGGAAGGTGCCATTGGCGATGCGATTTGCGTAGCGGCCGACCACGGCGCCAATGTATGGAGGATTCGGAATATAGCCTTCGAGAGTCTCGTGGCCGAGGACGATATCGGCGAACTGGCCTTTGCGGTCGGGCACGCGGATAGAAAGAATGATGCCGCCATAATTCATTGTGTCGACTTCGACACCGTTTGCGTTGGTTAGCGTATACAAGTTGACGGGCCTCCCATCGTGCGTGCCAAAAGGTTTTTGTTGCACTGCTTGCTCATGTCTCTTGCCGGCCTGCGCAAGGGCAAGGCTTCCAACTACCAGGCTTAAAAGGACGGTGACGCAGACGGTGGTAAAGGGTTTTGGCATCATGCGGGAAAGTGTACTACGAGGAGCGGGTTCGTGCCGTGAGCGGACGAAAGGCGTCGAGCTTTGCTCGACTGGACAGCCGACGGCGGCTGTCCCCACATGTTATCCTGTTTATCCTGTTGAAACCTACTTTTTATACGGCCATTGGGCTTTCGTGAAGAGGGCGCCGTCGATCCAGATGGTCTGTCCGCTGATGAATGAGCCGCCCTTGCTGGCGAGGAAGAGCCACGGTTGGGGCGATGTCGGCGGCGGTCCCAACGCGGCCCAACGGAGTCAGCTTCGACCATGTGCCGGCGTAATCTGGATCTTCGGTCCGGGTGCGTTCGGACTCGATCGAACCGGGCGCAATGCAGTTCACCCGGATTCCATATTGGCCCAGTTCGACCGCGGCTTCCTTGGTAAACATCTCGATTCCGCCCTTGCTCGCGGTATAGGCCACGAGAGAAGGAAACGCCAGTTTGTTGCAACCGGAACCGAGGTTCACAATGGCACCGCCGCCGTAGTCTTTCATGTATTTCGCGGCTTGCTGCGTGCAGAGGAAGCAGCCTTTGAGGTTCGTGTCGATGACGAGGTCCCATTCTTCTTCAGTCACTTCGAGAAGAGGCTTCCAGGTCTGCACTCCGGCGTTGTTGACGAGAAGATCGAGGTGGCCGAAGGCGCCGAGCACGCGCTCGAACATCGCGGTGACCTGACTGCTCGAGCGGATGTCGGCTTCAATCGGCAGTCACATCGTCTTGCGCGGGGGCTTGAAGCGCACGGATCTCGGCGATCGTGGCATCCACCATGGCCGCGGGGTCGTTGTAGTAGTTGACCGCGACTCGGTATCCGTTGCGCGCCAACTCAAGAGCGATTTCCTTCCCGATTCCGCGGCTGGCGCCGGTTACCAGAGCTGTCTGCATATACGCCTCGATGGTGAATTCTAGATCAATGCAAAGAGATCATAACGAAACGAGTGCGGTTCAAGCAGGCTCCCGCGCGAGATCCCTCCTCCGGCTGAACTGCGCCTCCGTCGGGATGACGCCTCAAAGAAGAAGCCGAGAGTCCTCGTCACGCACCCCAGAAGCAGGTAAGTTCAGTTCTATCTGGGAGCGGCAGGAGTCGCAGAGGGTGCTCTCACGGAGGTCGATCCACTCTACGGCGTGCGAGGAGGCCATGACGCAGCTGTAGTCCTGGCAGTGGCGAAGATCGAGGGTGTGGCCCAACTCGTGGATCGATTCTTTCAGGAGACGCCCGCCTAGCAGGGCGTCATCGCGATCGAGACCGTAGAACTCTTGTCGCAGGCGATGAATCGAAACCACGGCGCAAGGGCCGCCCATTTGGGCTTCTCCGAAGACGTATTTCAGAATGGGGATGTAGAGATCCACGTCAGCAATGGCTAGGAAGCGCCAGTCCTGGGGGCGAACGAGAGATTGCATCCGCCCGAGGATTTCAGAGGAGTGATACTGCTGGCGCTCGGGGTGATACGAAGGCTTGGGATCGAGTTCATACGGGAGAATCTCACAGACCACGCCGAGGCTCCGTGGGATCGCCGCGCGCAACTCCCGGAGGATTGAGACGTCCACTTTGCCGACCGGAAGCAGATGCACAGTGTTCATGATGCACAGTATTCACGAACCCAGATTCATTTCACAGCATTCGGCCTAGGCCAATTTCACGGCGCCGCAGATCAGGGTTGAGCGTTAGTTCCGAGTTTCGGCGGCCGTGCGGCTCCATCCATAGCGCTTGAGTTTGTGATGGAGCGTAACCCGGTCAATGTCGAGAACGTCGGCGGCACGGCTCTGGTTGCCACCACACTCTTCGAGAACGCGCAGGATGTGGGCACGCTCGATGTCGTCGAGACTCTTGCCGGAGACGGCGACCTGCAGCGTTTTGAAGATGAAGTCCTGCTCGCGGAGTTCAGGCTCTTGTGCGACGACCATAGCGCGCTCGACTGCGTTTTCCAGTTCGCGCACATTGCCCATCCACGGCTGTTGTTGCAACTGGTCCATCGCGGCGGGCGAAATCCGGGTCACGTGCTTGTTCATGGCCAGGGCGAACTTACGCACGAAATGCTCGACGAGCGGAGGAATATCTTCGCGACGTTCGCGCAACGGAGGCAGTTCGATGCGAAAGACGTTTAGCCGGTAAAAAAGATCGGGACGAAACGTGCCCTCTTCGATCATGCTCTCGAGATTCTTGTTCGTTGCCGCTACGCAGCGGAAATCGACTTTGATGACTTGATTGCCGCCGACGCGCGTGATCTCGCGCTCCTGCAGAACGCGCAGCAGATCGGTCTGCGTCTTGAGGCTGATGTCTCCGATTTCGTCGAGGAAGACCGTGCCACCCTCAGCGATTTCAAATTTGCCCTTCTTGCGGTATTGCGCCCCGGTGAATGCACCCTTTTCGTGGCCGAAGAGTTCGCTTTCGAGCAGGGTCTCGGTCAGTGCGCCGCAGTGAATAACCACCAGGGGATGAAAGCGGCGCATGCTGGCGGCATGAATGGCGCGCACCACAAGCTCTTTGCCGGTTCCGCTCTCGCCGGTGATCAAGACGTTGGCATCGGTAGGTCCGACGGTCTCGATGGCTTCGAACACCTTCCGCATCGCCGCGCTCTGCCCGACCAGGTCGCCGGGACGGGTGATTTCAGCAACGGTTTCGCGAAGGCGGACATTTTCCTTTTCCGCGCGCCGATGGGCCAGGGCTTTTTTCACTAGATGCGCAATCTCGTCCGGATCCAGCGGTTTGCTGACGTAGTCGTAGGCGCCGTTCTTCAGTGCTGTGACCGCGGTTTCGACCGACGCATAGCCCGTCATCATGATGACGATCAGGTCGGGATCCATTTCATGCAGGCGGCGCTGCAGTTCGATGCCGTCGGTGCCGCGCATCTTGATGTCGAGCAAAGCCAGATCCCATTTGTTTTCGGCCATGCGGGTGAGAGCGTCGCTCGCACTTTCTGCAGTTCCGATCTCGTAGCCTTCCTCGCGGAACCATTTGCCCAATGAATCGCGGACGCTCAGTTCATCGTCGACGATGAGTAGCTTGCCTTGTGTTTCCACGTTCGATCACCTCCCGCTAGCGGTAGCGGCAATTTCGTTGGCTGGGTGCGGCGCGAACCCCGCGTCCTCTGCATCCCAGGGCAGAGTCACGGTGAACGTAGTGCCCCGGCCCTGCTCGGACTGCACTTCGATGCTTCCGTTATGGCGCTCCAAAATGCTGTGGCTGATGGCCAGGCCGAGGCCGACGCCCCGTCCTGTTTCTTTCGTGGTGAGAAATGGTTCAAAGATGCGTGGCAGAATTTCCGGCGGAATTCCGGAGCCGTCGTCGCGCACAACGATGTGCACGTGGTCCGGTCCGTGGCCGAAGCTGGTGGTGAGCCATAGATTGCCACCTTGCGGCATCGCATCCAGAGCGTTCATCACCAGTGCAAGGATCACCTGCTCGATCTGCGCGGCGTCGCATAGCACCGGGGGCAGATCCGGATCGAGGTGAGGTTGTACCTGAATTGTCGGCGAGATCCAACTGGTGCTGCACCAGGCGAAGCGAGCGGTCGACAATCTGATTCAGATTGGCTGGCTGCAGGTTCATGGGAGTGGTGCGGGAGAATGTCAAGCAGATTCTTGACCAAATCGCCACAGCGGCGGCTTTCGGAGGCGATGAGATCGAGAGAATCGCAGATTTCCTGGCGGCGAGGGCGGCCACCGTCTTCGCGGTCAATCCATTTTCGCAGCAGCTTGGCGTAGGTAAGGATGCCGGAGAGCGGGTTGTTGATCTCATGCGCCAGCACGGCCGCCATCTTGCCGATGGAGGCCATCTTCTCCGTGTGCAGCGCATGCTCGTGAGCGCGCTTGAGTTCTCTCGTTTTGTGCTCGACGCGTTCCTCAAGAGTGTGAGTCCAGGCAACGTTCTCGTTGTGCTCGGCCTGCAACTGGCGGCTCATGCCATTGAAGGAACTGGCGAGTTCGCCGATTTCGTCTTTGGAGTGCACTTCGATCTGGTATCCCAAATCGCCCGCAGCCAGACGTTCGGTACCGCGCTCGAGAGCTTTCACTGGGCGGCCAACGACCTGCCATACAAAGAACCAGCTCAGCAGCGCAATGAGGAGCAGCGCGCATCCGGTGTACGCAATCATGCGGCGGCTGCTTTCCGCGACTTGCACGTCGGCTTTGGCCAAAGAGAGATTGGTGTCGAGAACGCCGAGGATCTTCTGGTCGGCAGGATGCGCATGGCATGCGGCGTTGGAGCACGTCTTCTGATTCTCGATGGGCGTGATGATACCCAGGACGCGTGTGCCGGCCGCGTTGCGGTAAATGCGAAAACGGTCGGGGCGATTCAGACGGGCCAGAGGCTGCGACTGAGCGTGGCAGGCATAACAGGCTTCAGCCGTCTTGTCGACGACGTGGTTCTGCTCGGCTGAATTGGTGGTGTAGGTGATTCTGCCTTCCTGATCGAAGATGCGGATCTTCTCCATGCCCGGCTCGGACGCCATGGTCTTGATGGAGTGGTAGAGACCTTCGCGATCGTTGCGCAGCATGTAGTCGGTGGTGCTGTGCTTGATGACGTCGCTGACGCGTTCCGCGCTCAGCAGAGTGTTCTGTTCCAAATGCTGGCGGTGCAGCCGGACGTTGAGATAGCCCAGCAGCGCGAAGATCACGACCATGGCGCCAAGCAACAGTATGTTCAGCTTGGCGCTGAGAGTGAGAGTCAGGCGCATCCAACGACTACGATTTGGGTCAGTCTCCTGCATGCTCCATCACCGCGGAAACATCGGGCAACGCGGAAAGTTGTTCCAGCGCTGGCTCTTGCACGAGCTCTTCCTTCGGGAAGATGGGCAGATACTTCACGGCCATGCCGAACAGAGCGAAGCCGACGGCAATGATGGATCCGGTGACGGCCAACTCGGTCCACTTGGGGAAGTAGCGAACTCCGGTGGAACCTTCGAATCCCGTGATGCTTACGTTCATGCGGTTGGTGATGAAGCCAAGAACGACGAGCACAGCGGCAAGATAAAGACCGTTGGCGCTGGATCGCACCTTGCGCTGCACCAGCAACGCCAGCGGAAGGATGAGGGCGAGTGAGATCTCAAGCCAGAAGAGATACATCTCGTATCCCGGCTGCAATGCCAGTTTCAGCACGCCGCGATTCGCCAAGTCCTCGAAGCGCAGAATTGCGTAGACTCCAAGGACCACGACCAGGACGCGGCCGAGTTCCTGCAAAACGGGCAACTCCAACTGCAATCCGAAATGCTTGGAACTGAGGGACGATTCGAAGATGGTCATCGCCAACCCGACGGCGATCGCGGAAAGAAAGAAGAACACCGGCAGCAACGGCGTGTACCACAAGGGATAAAGCTTTTCAGGAACGATGAGATACAGCGTGCCCAGAGACGATTGATGCAGCGTGGACAGGATCACGCCGCAGATGACCAGCGGAATCAGGATGGCGCGGACCACCTTCAGCGGTTTCTCCATCTTGAATCGTTCCAGCACGATCGGGGAGAACTCCAGCGCGAGCACCGTGGTGTAGAGCATCACGCAGTACGCGACTTCGAACATCACCGAGTGCGGATTCCGCATGATCAGGGGATGCCATATGTTGTAAGGCTTGCCCAGGTCGAACATGAGCGCGGCGCACACCAGGATGTAGCCGAGGAATGCGGTGAGGATCGTCGGCCGGATGATGGAGTGCAAGCGTTTGATGTTCAGGATGTGGACGGCGGCGGTGAGAGTGAATCCGCCGGCAGCCAGCATCACTCCGCATAGCACGTCAAAGCTGATCCAGATTCCCCAGGGAAATTGATCGCTGAGGTGCGTCGAAGCGCCAAGTCCCTGCGTGAAGCGGACGACGGTGGCGTAGAAGCCAGCGGCTACTAAGAAAAGGAAGACCAGTTTCCAGAAGGTGAACTTAAACGACGTGGCACGGGCCATTATGGCTTCCTCCCATTCTTGTTGGCGGATTTCGTGTCTGCTGGATTGTTCGTGGAAGTCTCACGGCCTTCGGCTAAGGCGACCTCTTCGCGGCGATGTGTGATCCACCAGATTCCCCCGAGGACCATTCCACCCAGCGGAACGAAGTCGGGAATGTGCGACAGCACGCGGTAGGTGAGCATCGGCATGGGATCTTTCGAGAGGTTGCTGCGGTAGCCAAAGGTCTCGAACGGAACCGCCGAGAGCAGCAGCACCGACGTGCCACCGACTTCCTCGAGGCCATAGATGTGCTGCACATAATTGTTCGGGTTATCGCGGATGCGCTTCTGCGCCTCGGCGATCAGATCGTCGCGTTCGCCAAACTTGGTGGCGCCAGTCGGGCAGATCTCCGCGCAAGCGGTCTGCTTGCCTTGGGCCACACGATCCGGACACATGGTGCATTTCTGCACCTTGGGCACGAGCTTGCCCCATTCATATTTCGGAACGCTGAAGGGGCATGCCACCATGCAGTAACGGCAACCCATGCACTTCGACGCGTCGTAGGTGACGGGGCCGAGCGCAGTCTTCTGTAGTGCACCCACCGGACAGACGGAAGCGCAGGAAGGGTCGTTGCAATTCATGCACAAGCGGCGCATGAATTTGTCGCCGCGCGTGAGCACGACCGTCATTTTGTGGTCCGACTGTATTTGTTCGGCGGCGATGGCGTCGTCGTAGGGAAGCTTATTTTGGGTGGCGCAAGCCTGCTCGCACTGCTTGCAACCAATGCAAACGGTGGAATCGTATAAGAGTGCTTTGCTCATGGATGTTTCTCCGGGCGCGGCCGTTCGCACGGACCAGAGCCGTCCCGGAAATCCTTTCGACCGACGCCTGAGCTGAATGAGGAAGACAAAGGAGCGATTACCGGCGTAACCGCAGACGGGAATCGGACCACTTACAAGCTGCTTACCTCATCAGATCGGAGGCTGTCGCGAAATTCAGCAGCTTCAGACAGCTAGCATTTTCAGCAATTAGGAGTTTCTCAGCGGTGATGCACATCACTCTTGCGCGTGACGCTGGTCAACAGGGTTCCTGCAGCGGCTTGCGGAGACATTTACGTTGCTTTTTGCAGCATGGCTATGATGCGAATTGCATCAGCATTGTTGTTTCGACTCAAGTCCCTGATAGCAAGTCAGTTCGCGTGAGTCGTGGTCGAGCCTTCAGAGGCTGCTGCACTTTTCGTGTTGCGATACTCATCGATGAGTGGTGCTGCATTTCGCGTCACGCTTTGATGAAGCCCAAAGCTGCATTCCTCCATGTCATTCATAGCAATGGAGATGCGGCCGCGATATTGCACGCTCCGCACTGCTCCTCGGCTTTGGTCGGTCGATTGCCTTTAGGAAAGGCGTGAGTGACCCAGAAGTAAAAGGGAACTCCGGGCGAGGTGGGTTATGACAGTCATCATGGTACTTCTGACGTTCGCAATCTTCTTACTCATCGACTATATCCGTGGACAGAAGCAACTGGCGAAACAACCTGTTCTGCAGACGGCAAATCGTGAAGCGGCGCCGCGCATCGTTCCGGCCATGGTTGCCGGATTCCAGGTTCCTGAGAACCTGCGATATCACGCCGGCCACACCTGGGCGCTGAGCGAGAGCCGCGAACTGGTTCGGGTTGGGATCGACGATTTCGCCTCGAAGCTGGTGGGAAAGATCGAGAGCATCGCACTGCCGCAGCGTGGACGCTGGGTTCGCCAGGGACAGAAGATCTGGACGATCTTCCGCGACGGCAAATCAGTCGATATGGTCTCGCCGATCGAGGGCACGGTCACTGCCATCAACGAGGCCGTGATGAACAATCCTGAACTTGCCCGAAATGATCCGTACGGCGAAGGCTGGTTGGTAACCGTGCAGGCTCCCGACTCGAAGATCAACTTCCGCAACCTGATGGGCGGCACGCTGGCGCGGCTGTGGACCGAAGCCTCGGCGCTGAAACTGCAGAGCAGGATGCCGATGGCTGCGGGCGCGCTGGCGCAGGATGGCGGCGTAGCGGTGGACGATCTTACCGCGCACATGCCCGATGAAGACTGGGCCAATCTGACCAGAGAGTTCTTTCTGTCGTAAATCGCAGCCAGAACACGGTCGAGATAACCCTCGCCCAACCTCCATGAACTAGCCGCCCGGTTCTGATCCCGGGCGGCTTTCTTTTGGTGCTGGGGAAGGTCTAGTCGGATAGCACGTTTTCAGCGACGGGGCGCGAGAAGGAACGGAAGATCAACGTTCCGACAATTACCGCGGAGGTCAACAGGATCACCCGCAGGTATTGTGCGGCCGGTAGGGCGGCATCTCCGAAGACTGTCCGCAGCAAGCCAAAGGTCGCGCTGCTGGCGCATAAGACGAAGTACACGCGCTCTTTCGCGCAACGCGAAATACTTACCAGCCAGGCAAGAATCGAAGCCACCGTAAGGTAGATCCCGATCAGAACCAGGTCGGCGGTGGCAACCAGGCGGGGCATCAGCACCCCAGCCTTGGGTGAGGCGAAGCCGTGCATCGCAATCCCCAGAAAGACGAGGGAATGAATGAGAGCGATCAAGGCACGCTTGCGATTGTTGAGAATCCCAAAGTCGTTCATAGCGGCTACATGCAGTTTCGCCTGTCAGAGGTAAATTCCCGTGTGATCGGTCTTACCGCAACTTGTGATTAGCATCACATGATTTGCATCAAAAGAGACCGCTGGGTAGCGCAGGGTCTGCCAGACGTGGTCGCACTCTGCGATCCCGTACTTGCGGAGCGCGCTGGTATCGGTTCGATTCGAGGTGATACCATCGCGGGCGATATGAACAGCCGAAGCCGAGTTTTCGCGTCAGTTTTCGCCCGAGCATTTCTGTTTCTGGCCGTGTTGATTGTCGTCGTGAACACTGCGGGCCAGTCTCAGTCCCCACCGTCCCGACCGATCGTGCTCCATGCGGCACGCCTGCTGGACGTTAAGGCGGGTCGCATCGTCAAGCCAGGGGAAATCCTGGTGCAGGGCGACCGCATCGTCGAGGTGGGTACGTCGGTCAAGCGTCCCACTGGCGCAGAAGTGATCGATCTGGGCGATCGCACGTTGCTGTCCGGGTTTGATCGATGCGCACATTCATCTGTTCCTCCACCCGGGGGCGGAGGATTTGCAGACCGTGCAGGAATCCGTGCCGCAGCGCACGATTACGGCTACGCTGGCGGCGCGGGACGACCTGATGGCCGGCTTTACCGCGGAACGCGACATGGGGACAGAAGGCGCAGGTTCGGCCGATACGGCGGTGCGCAACGCCATCGATGAGGGCCGAATTCCCGGGCCGCGGCTGCGCATCAGCGGCAACGCGATCAACATCCTGGGCGGCCACGAGGACGCGATCGGCTACAACCCCGAGCAGCACGTGCTTCCGAACGCGAATTATGCAAACAGCGCCGACGAACTGGTCACCGTGATGCGACAGCAGTTCAAGGAGGGCGCCGACTTCATCAAGATTTATGAGACTGGGGCGGATTCTCTGCGAGACGGCAAACTCTCGACGCCGTACCAGTACACAGAAGCGCAACTGGAAGCAGCGGTAAAAGAAGCCGCGCGCCTGGGCCGGCGCGTGGCGGTGCATGCCACCGGAGAGCCCGGCACGCTCTTCGCGGCGCAGGCTGGCGTCGCGTCCATCGATCATGCAGACCAACTGAGCGACGAGACGATGCGCCTGATGAAGGAAAAGCAGATCTTCGCCGTGCCCACGTTTACCATCTTCGAATACTTTGCGGACCACGCTGCGACGCTGGAGCAGGGCGCGCGCCAGCGTCAAATGCTCGACGTCAAAGTGCAGGAGTTCAAGAAGCAGATTGCCGCCGGAGTTCCGATGGCTCTTGGGTCGGATGTAGGTCCCTTTCCTCACGGCACACAGGCGCGTGAGTTTGTCCTGATGGTGAAGTACGGCATGACCCCGTTGGCGGTGCTGCAGGCTGATCTGCTGAATGGAGCGCGGCTGTTGGGCTGGGAGGGGCAGATAGGAGAGTTGCGCGCTGGATATCTTGCCGACGTCATCGCGGTGCCCGGAGATCCGCTGCAGGATGCGGCGGTGCTGCAGAACGTCAGTTTCGTAATGAAGGGCGGCGTGATCTACAAGAAATAAATTGCCTGAGCGAAGCAGAGGTAAACGGAACGTCGGCAGGTGCAAAAGAATGCACAGCCGCCAGTGATTCTCATGAGAGATAGGCGCTAAGGCGTTAATTGTAAGCAGGTTGCCACGCTTCTAATGTTGGCTGCGTGGCCGTCTGCTTGCCCCTTTACGAGTGCCACGCCGACCCTCGGCGGGCACCTATGACCTTCCGCAGATTCCTCAGTTTTGTTCGAGTCAGCTCAGTCGCCCTGGTGGTGAGCTGCGCCTGGTGTCCAACGCTGCGCGCGCAGGCGTTACTGGCATCGGCGCCTCTACCGGAAGCGCCCACTCCCTCGGTGGAGTTTGTGTCACCGGTCGTGGCCACTCCACCGAACGTCGGAGCCGAACACAAGTTTTGGGACCATCAGAACCGCGCTTTGTTTATCGCGGTCGCTGCATTCAACGGTGCCGACTTCGCCGTCACTCACGCCAATCTGCAGAGCGGCGGCCAGGAACTGAATCCGGTGGTTCGCGTGTTCGGACGATCCACGGCAGGGCTTGCCGTGAACTTCGTGGGCGAAACGGCGGCGGTCATGAGCCTGAGCTACCTGTTCCACAAGACCGGCCATCACAAGCTGGAACGAGCCGTTTCTTTCGTCAATATCGGCAGTTCGGCGGGTGCAGTGGGGTACGGAGTCACGCACCGGTAGGAAAGCCAAGAGCAGGCAGTCTGAAATCGAAGTAACGTAAAAGGAAACGGGGAAAGCTGATTAGGCTTTCCCCGTTGGTTGTTTGTGTTGTGCGTCGCTACGTGAGAGCCGATGGCTCTCAGAAGCGGACGCGCAAGCTAATTTCTATCTTTCGTGGATTATTGACCTCGCCCTCCAGAGCACCAAAATCTGCCTGATCACCGAGGAGGTTGAGGGGATCGAACAATTGGTTGTGGTTGAAAATGTTGGTGAAGACAGCGGCAAACTCGGTGCTGAACCGTTCTGTAATCATGAGGTTCTTCTTGACGCTTAAATCCACGTTCCAGAAGGGTTGACCGCGGTAGTTGCCAACACCACCATTGTGGCCATTGTCATAACCGAGAATGGGGTTGCGGAAGCAGTTATAAACGGCCCCGGGATCCGCATACAGCATCGGCCCATAGCCATTTGCTCCGTACACAGTATTCGAGTTCAACGGGAGGTTGTGACGTGAGGTGCTGAAGCTGCCCCCGCACATGTTAATGGCGTTATCGTAAGAGCCGAAGTTGCTGGCATCCATGCCTCCGAAAGCCTGCCCTCCGTCATACGGTGAGCCGTTATAGAACGCATTTCCGGCATAAACGCCCAGTGGCAAGCCGCTCCCCACGTCGAGAATGGGTGCGAAGGTCCAACCTCCTAACACGTGTCCCATCACCCCATGCTGCCCTTGATAAACCGGCGGCTGGTAAGTAAACCAAACGTTAAACAAGATCTTACGATCCCAAGGCTGGTAACCGTAATTTCTCGCGTAATTAAACGGATCGTTGAGCGAGTATTGGCTCGTGGCTTGCACCTGCGACACGGTGCCGAGCGCCTTAGACCAGGTGAAGTTGGACTGCAGCGAGAGTCCGTGCCATGCCGACATCTTGTACGACACGAACATAGCGTTGTAGTTTCCATAGCCAAAGCTGGTGTTCATGCCCACACCGGAAGTCAACTGACCGCTGCAGCCGATCTCCGATCCAGTCGGACAGTTAAGGGGTGTATTCATCATCGAGCGGGGGAAGTTGAACCCGCCGCTGTCGAGGTCGCTCCAGAGGCTCCAGACGTTGCCGACACCGATGTTGCCGGTGCCGCTATTGCCTTCCTTCGACGCCACCGCTTGCGTGCAGCTAGTGAAGCCCGTGCAGTATCCAGTCCCCGACAGAGCATTTTCGAAGAACGGCTGAACGGTCACTGCACCGAGGTTGCCCGCACAGTTTCCGCCGGCCATGCCTGCGTTGCCGCCACAATATTGCCAGACCATCTGTCCGTAGGCATTGTCGAAGCGCTGCTTCCCGAGGGTCATCATGTAGGGCACTGCGTTGATGTTGATCGGCTGGAATTCGTGCGTCATGTGCCGCCCGATGTAACCGACTTCGACCGACATCCGGTTGTTGAGCTGACGCTGTATGGTCAGGTCGTACTGCTGGTTCATGCTAGGCCGGAAGTTGGGATCGATACCCTCGCCGGCTCCTGCAGCAATGGCATTTATGCCGGGATAGTCTGGTTGGGGCAGGGTCTGACTCGCCGCGGGAAGGGGAGCAACCAAGCCACCGAAACCCTGAGCAGTTGGACCGATGCGGAATGATGTAGCAGGAGTCGAGCCCGAGTTTCCGGCGCAGTTACCATTTGCCAATGGGCTGACGCACTGTACCGCCTGAATGAGGCCTGTACCCAGCAGGGGTATCAGAACCAGGTCCACACCGTTCAGGCGACCGTAAAGGATGCTATAGCCGCCGCGGATCACAGTCTGGTTCCTACCGAAGATAGAGGCCAACATGCCACTATCGAACTTTGGGTTCCAGGCTGCGGCAATGCGGGGGCTGAAGGATTTGTAGTAGGGATTGTAGAGATTGCTGGGATGACCGGCCACGTTGCCGATCAAATTGAAGCCCACATTTGGGTTGTAAACCTGACCATTCAGCGCCTCATTCGCCCGGGTATTCAAATAGGCCTGGACGTCGATGATCTTGTTGCTCGGATCCACGAGGGCAACCTGTTTCCCTTGCGCCTCTTTCGGGGGCATCTCCAATGTCCAGCCCAACCCGTAGCTGAGTGTGAGACTCGGCTTCAGGCGCCAGGAATCGCTCGCGTATAGGTTGTAGAACGGAATGGTGCTCTGGTCAAAGGCGGGAGTATTCGGAGGGTTCAAGTTGAGGTTTGCACCGGTTCGAGTGTAGGCAATCTGTGTAACTCCCGGCACGCCGAGCACGATGCCATACTCGCGAATCCATTTGGAGCTTGCATCTGTCGGCGAATAGTCCGTCATGCTCATTCCGTTGGTGGTGCCGACGCTGGCCCCCAGCCAATAGACGGGTTGATAGTTGATGCCTCCGCCATTATCCGTGCGCTGGTGATAGTTCCAATTGCGCTGATAGAGTCCACCGAAGTGGAAGAAGTGCGTGCCCTTGAGCCAGGAGATGTCGTCCCGGATCATGTTGTCCTTGCCATCCCAGAAACGGGTGCGCACATCCTGGGTGTCCAAGTTGACTGGAGCGAGAACGTTGGTGGCGCTTTCACCTTCAGGCTCTAGAGCTCCGCCCAATCCCGCGACTTGAACCGGCTGGGCCTTGGAGGAACGGGCCCAGAAATTGCGCAGGTAGCTGTAGTGGAAGTCGTTGGTCAGTTGGGGAGTAATGTTGGTGCTCACACTGGCGGTCAGGTACCAGGGATCCGAGGGGCGAGCCGCCACGGATGCGGGCTCACCAAGCTTGTTCCCCATGAAAAAGCCGCCGATATCGATTTGATTACCGGTGGCGCGCTGCTGTTTGTAATAGCGGTAGGTTGTGTAGAAATGCCACTTCGGACCGAAGTCGTGGTCCAAACGAGCTACTGCAAAATTGTCTTTCCACAGCACAGGGTAGTTGGCCCGGAACGCTTGGACGTTCACTCCGTCGCAGCGGCTCAGACCGAGGCACGATGTTCCCGCGGTCGCTGCAGGCATAAATTGCCACATAGCCTGAACGGTAGGACTGATTCCCAGACCCTGGGGGTCGCAGACATTGTTGGTGAATCCGTTGGCCGCAGTGCAATTCGCATTCGCGGCATAGGCGACCCCCTCAGCTGAGGTCACTGGATACGGGTTCAGGTTATACGTTGTGCTGCCGGAGGTGAGCAGTCCCAAACGCATATCCGCCGAGGGAGTGGCTCGCGTCGTCGTAGCCGAGTTCGGCCAGCGGAAGCCCTCGTAATTCCCGAAGAAAAACCACTTTCCACCAAGGAACTCCTTCAGTGGCAGTGGGCCGCCGATAGAGCCGCCAAAACGGTTGTAGTGGTAGCTGGGCCGGGGAGTGCCGGAGAAGTTGTTGTCGAAGCTGTTCGCGCCCCAGTTGTTGTCGAGATAGTACTCGTAGGCGGTACCGTGCCATTGGTTGGTGCCGCGTTTGGTGACCAACTGGACTTGGGCACCCGCGGAGCTATTGAAGTCTGCAGTTTGATTATTCGTGCCCACCCTGAACTCTTCAATACTGTCGGCCGGTGTCGGCATGACGCCAGTCGGTCCGCCACCGCCGGGGCTGCCACCAGGCGCCGTCCCGGTCACTTCGTTGTTCACAAGGCCGCCAGTTGGATCGCTGGCAAAGCTGGCCGTATAGGTATTCTGCGTGCCGTCCATGTCGCTGGAGTTATTTCCGCCATCCAGCTGGAAGGAGTTCTGATCCTGGTTGGCACCGGCAACGCTGCCGTCAGGCGCGACGCCTGGCTGTAGTGTGACGAAGGTGCTTACGTCGCGTCCCAGACCGGGCAGGGAATCCAAAGCATTGCCTGTGATCGTCGTGCCTACGGTAGCATCCGTGGTTTGTAACTCATTTCCCGTGGCAGTCACTTCCACGTGAACCGCCGTCCCTCCCACCTGCATCGAGACGTTCGAAGTAATCGACAGACCTACCCTCACCTCCTGCCCCGCAACCTTCGTAGTGGCGAAGCCCTGCTTGGTGAACGTGATGTCATAGACGCCCGGCGCAACGTTGGGGTAGACATAACGTCCCGCATCGTTCGAGGAAGTGGTTCGCGAAACGTTGGTGCTCTTATCCGTGAGCGAGACAGAAACACCGGGAACGACGGCGCCTGATGCGTCGGTGACGGTTCCAGCGATCGTGCCGCCGCCCGCCGACTGAGCCGACGCGGACTGAGGGCAGCTCAGCCAGAGCACGGCAGAACAGAGAAAGAGACCTGCGAACAGGGAGGAGAAAATCAGACGACGGATGCGCATTGCAAAGCCCTCCTGAAACGAGAGTGATCGCGCGCAAGAGTGCGCGGAAAGCTTGTTTTGACTACTTTTGCCGAGAGACCCTGGGAAATCGAGTGATCCGCGTTACAGCAATAGTCATGCGAGTTACCCGAAAACCCGCTAATAGGTCGGGAACACTAACACCAATGAATGCACAAAAACAAGTAGTAATTGTATGGATTCAGCATTTTGATCGGGTTTTCCGTAACCCATTGACTTAGCAGGGGGATGAGTCGAGGCGGAGGTGCCCTGAAGGTAAATCTGGAGCAACGTGTGTTGAAGTGTTATGTGCGCGGCAAGCGTTTGGAGTGGCCAAATCCTTGGCTTTCCAGAGGGACGAGCATGAGGTTTGACCTGACAAAGCTTTCTACCTCCATTGATGCGAAGGGTGCAGTACCTAGCAGGTTGGTAGTATTACTGGACTAAAGATGTGGCGGGAAAGCCGCCACGCTCAAAGGCGGGAGGCACGAAAAGATCATGAAAATCGCCAAAAATGTCACCGAGTTGATTGGCCACACTCCATTGGTTCGCCTCAATAAAGTAACGGAAGGTTGTGTTGCTGAAGTTGTGGCGAAGCTCGAGAGCCAGAATCCTTTGGCAAGTGTGAAGGACCGTATTGGCGTCAGCATGATTACCGAAGCGGAACGCGAAGGGAAAATTCATCCCGGCAAGACTGTGCTCATCGAGCCAACCAGCGGCAACACCGGAATTGGCCTCGCGTTCGTGGCTGCTGTCAAAGGCTACAAGCTCATCCTGACCATGCCCGACACGATGAGTCTGGAGCGGCGCGTGCTACTGCTAGCCTTCGGGGCGGAGATCGTCCTCACGCCTGGGCCGCGGGGAATGACTGGAGCCATTCTCAAAGCGAAAGAAATTCTTGCCAACACTCCCAACGCTTATATGTTGCAGCAGTTCGACAATCCCGCCAATCCCAAGATTCATTTCGAAACGACCGGGCCTGAAATCTGGGAAGACACGGACGGACGCGCCGACATCCTGATATCGGGCGTCGGCACCGGCGGAACGATCACGGGAATTTGCGAGTACATCAAGCCGAAGAAGCCTTCGTTCAAGGCTGTGGCGGTTGAGCCTGCGGACAGCGCAGTTTTGTCAGGCGGCAAACCTTCTCCTCATAAGATTCAGGGAATCGGCGCGGGATTTGTTCCCAGCATTCTCCGCCGCGATTACATCGATGAAGTCATTACTGTGACCAACGATGATGCGATCGCGATGGCGCGCCGACTTCCTCTGGAAGAAGGGCTCTTCGTTGGAATCTCTTCCGGGGCGGCGGTGGTTGCGGCTCTGAAAGTGGCGCAGAGAGCCGAGAATGCAGGTAAGC
Organism: uncultured Acidobacteriaceae bacterium; assembly: GCA_963788555.1. Classification (GTDB taxonomy): domain Bacteria; phylum Acidobacteriota; class Terriglobia; order Terriglobales; family Acidobacteriaceae; genus Sulfotelmatobacter. Next base: position 929,998 of record CAWBHM010000016.1, read on the forward strand.
TGATCGTAGTGATCCTGCCGTCTTTTGGCGAACGTTATTTGAGCAGTATCCTGTTCCAGGAGTTGCGGGAGAAAGCGCTGCAGATTCCCACAGTGACGCTCCCGGCCTGATCGATATCGTCAACGTCCATGCCGCACTTCCTGTCGCTAATTCGCGAAGACGTGGCCAACGTGATGGAGCACGATCCCGCGGCCAAGTCACGCCTCGAAGTTTTTCTCTGCTACTCCGGTCTACATGCGGTTTGGTTCTACCGCATGAATCACTGGCTGTGGAATCATCGTTTGTTTTTACTGGGACGATTGCTGTCGCAGGCGGCGCGCTTTCTCACGGGAATTGAAATACATCCCGGGGCAAAGATTGGACGGCGGTTATTTATCGATCACGGGGTGGGCGTGGTGATCGGCGAAACCTCGATCGTTGGCGATGACGTCACCCTGTATCAGGGCGTGACGTTAGGCGGTACTGGGAAAGAACACGGCAAGCGGCATCCCACGATCGAAGACAGCGTGGTTGTCGGCGGTGGAGCGAAGATTCTGGGCAACATTGTCGTGGGAAAGAACTGCCGCATTGGTGCAGGTTCGGTGGTGCTGCGCAACGTTCCCGAAAACTCCACGGTGGTCGGCGTACCTGGGCACATTATTTTCCGCGAAGGCAAACGCGTGGTGATCACCGATCCCAAGCAAATCAACGACCCGCTCTCGGAGGCGCTGGCGGCGGTGGCGACAGAAGTGAATAAGCTTCGCGAACGAGTGCAGCATCTTGAAGGCGCTGAGGCGAAGGGTGAACCCATGTCGGCGTCGATGCAGCGGATCATGGAAGACGTCGACTACCAGATTTAGCGCGTCCCGGTCCGACTCGACCTGTTTGCTACCCGCGGCCTTTTATCGCGACATTTCCCCATTCATCATTCGCCAAATCCCCAAAGGATTCGCATTTTTCAATTCGTCGGGAAGCGCGCTGTCGGGAAATCCTTGATAGCAGACGAGGCGCGCAAAGCGAAAGATGGCCTGGCTGCCGACCGACGTGGAGCGCCCATCCGAAGTTGCGGGGTACGGTCCTCCGTGCACCATTGCATGGGTGACTTCAACGCCTGTCGGAAACGCGTTGAAGACGAGACGGCCGACTTTGTTTTCGAGAATCGCAAGCAGGTCGGCAAACTCGCGCAGATCTTCTTCGGTCCCGTGAATCGTCGCGGTGAGGTGTCCTTCGAGGCCGCGTGCGATTGCGAGAACCTGCTCCCGGGTGGAGTGCTGCACGAGCAGAGTTGTGGGGCCAAAAATCTCCGCATCCAGTTCGGAACCGAGAAACGACGCCGCATCGGTTTCAAAAAGCGCAGTGCTCACGGCGAAGGTGGAATCCGGCGTCGTCTTCTGACCCTCAGCCACCAGTCGAACAGACGACTTGCTCTTGCGCGACTTTACCTCTGACTGGTACGACGATTGAATCTTGCCGGTCAGCAGATGAGATGGAGGCGATCCAGCTACCAGCACTTGCAGCTTCTGCGCGAAGGCCGCTGCTTCGGAACCCTTCGGCAGAAAAACGATTCCCGGCTTCGTGCAGAACTGCCCGGCTCCCAAAGTGAATGAGGTGTGCAGCCCAGTTGCAATACTCTCGCCACGCTCGCGCAAAGCTCCCGGCAGAACGAATACCGGGTTCGTGCTACTCATCTCCGCGTAGAAAGGAATCGGCTCGGGGCGCGACGCCGCCAGGTCCATCAGGATTCTTCCTGCGACGCGTGATCCCGTGAAGCCCCCAGCTTTCACCAGCGGATGCTTCACGAGCTCTGTTCCCACGCTTGTGCCTGCGTCAAACAGAAGCGAAAACACTCCTTCGGGAAGATCACTCTCGCGGACACTCTCTTGAATCGCGCGCCCAACCAACTCGCTCGTTCCGGGATGTGCGGGATGCGCCTTGAAGATGACCGTATTGCCACTCGCAAAGGCGGAGGCCGTATCGCCCCCCGCGACCGAAAATGCCAGGGGAAAGTTACTCGCGCCGAAGACGACGACCGGTCCCAGCGGACGCAGCATCGAGCGAATGTCGGGCTTGGGCGCGGGCTTTCGATCAGGATCGGCGTGGTCGATGCGCGCCTGCACCCACGACCCCTCTTCTGCGACTTGCGCGAACAGTCGAAGCTGGGCGCAGGTGCGCGCGGTTTCTCCCTGCAGGCGTGCTTGTGGCAGAGCGGTTTCCTGACCGGCGCGCTCAATAATGTCGCCTGCAGCCGACTCGATCTTCGCGGCAATCGTGCGTAGGAACGTGCCGCGCATGCGGCCCGAAACTCGACAGTAGACCTCGAAAGCCTTTGCGGAAAGCTGCGCCGCCAGCTCTATCTCTTCCGCTTTTGCGGGAATGAATCCCGGCTGCAAACGCACGCCCGTGGCTGGGTTTGTGGCATACATCGCCTCGCCTGAGCCCGTACCTTCCCGAAATCCAATGAGCGATCGACCCGAAAGTTTTGCCATGAAGGCCACAGTCTACTTTCGACTTGATAATGAATAACTGGCCACGGCCTGTGGCCGCGACTGCAGTGCATCGCCGATGATTTTTTTGTTGTGTTCGAGTTCCCGGCCCACCAGTTCGAGCCGCGGCGGCCGTACTCGTGAATTTCCAATCCCGACTTCCGCCTGCACGAGTTTGATGAGTTGAACGAAGTTTGGAACAGTGTCCATACGGAGCAACGGCAGGAACCAGCGATATAACTCGAAGGCGTTGTCGCTATCTCCCTTGATCGCGCAATTGAACAGTTCCACGGATTCACGGGGCAGGGCATTGGCCAACCCGGCAATCCATCCGGTGGCACCGACCACAATCGCTTCCAGCACGGCGTCGTCCACTCCCACGCAAATCTCGAGTCGCGAGTCCAAGCAGCGCGCGGATCGCCATTACGCGCCGTACATCGGTACTCGATTCCTTCACGGCCGCGAGGTTCTCATGTTCCTCCGCCAATTCACGAATCTGCTCGGGAAGAAAATCTGTGCCGTAGGCAACGGGATTGTTGTAGAGCATGCACGGCAAATGGGTGGAGCGGAATATGGAGGCGACATGGGCCTTCATCTCGCGCCAGTCGCCCTTATAAACGTAAGGAGGCAGAACCATCAGGCCATCGCAGCCCGCATTGGTCGCAGCTTTCGCCAGCAATACGGATTCGGCCGTAGAGAGCGAAGAGATGGCCGCGACGACCGGCCCGCGCCCGTGAACGGCTTTGACGCAAGTGCGCAGAACGGCCAGCTTCTCGTCGAAGGCCAAGGTCGCGCCTTCTCCCAGTGATCCGAGAGCGACAATGCCGGTGCAGCCGTTGTCGAGAAGCCAGCGGCAGTGTTCGGCCATGAAGTGATAGTCAATGCTGAGGTCGACGTTGAAGCAGGTGGTGATTGCGGGCATGACGCCCTTCCAGTTCATCGAGAGACTCCTTCTGGCTTGATGTCAGCGGCCGGTGGCGCGACCGCCTGTGACAAACTTTCCACACGCGCAGGGAATACCGGTGGCCGCACGGAATCTGGATTCCACTGAAAAAGAAACTGGGTCGCCGGCCCACAGATCCTTCCCTGGCACGGGCCCATTCCGCAGCGAGTGTGCAATTTTGCCGAGCGCCATGAGCGATGCTCCCGCAGACGGGAAAGCGGAACATCTTCACAGCGGCAAACAATCGTTTCAGAGGCGGGCACATCTTTCAACTCTGCGCGCAGGCGATAGGTTCGATCGAGCAGACGCGTGAAGCGTCGCGCTTTCCGCCGCTGTCCAAACAGTTTTCGCGCTTCCGCATTCGCGCCGGCGGCAGCCAGGCCGGCGATCTGTCCCTCGATCAGCGCCGATTCCAGCCCTCCGATACACGTGGGTTCTCCTGCGCAGAAGACTCCGGGCACGGACGTCATCTGAAGTTCGTCCACTTGTACGTAGCCGCCACTGATCTGGCAGCCTAGTAGCGATTGCAGCTCCACATTGGGAACCAGATGAAATCCGCAAGCAAGATAGTCGCACGGAATAACTTCAGTCTTGCCGCCTCGCAAAATGGTGACGCTTTCAAGAATCCGCGCGCCGTGCGCGGCCAGCGGCCAGCTGTTCGCAACCAGCGGGATGCCTGACAGGTCCTTCTTCAACTGTAACGCTTGCGCGATTTTGTCAGGGAATCCCAATAATCCCACCCCGAACCTCCCTAACCTGCTCCACGACGCCTGCTCGCAGATCATGGGAATCTCGGCTCCATGTTTGCGCAGATAGGCCGCCACAGCCAGCAGCAATGGTCCGGTTCCGGCGATGACGACGCGTTTGCCGCGGATCGGCAAACCTGATTTGACCATCGCCTGCAGGCCGCCCGCGCCCATCACATTCGGCAGCGTCCAACCTGGAAAGGGCAGGAAACGTTCTCGCGCTCCCGTTGCCACCACTAAAGTCTTGTATCGCAACTCGCTGAAATTGTCTCTTCCCTCAGCCAGCAGCACACCCGCTTCTGTCTGATGAAAGACTCGCATCCCGTACAGCTTCGTCACGCCCGCACTCTGCAGGCGCTGGCTCCAGAGTGCGGAGTCCGCGGCCTGCACTTTGTCCGAAGATTCTCGGTCCGAAGATACTCGCCAGATTTGGCCGCCACAGTTTGCGTTGTCATCCACCAGTCCGACGCGAACTCGGCACTCCGCCGCACGAACCGCAGCCGCCATGCCTGCTGGCCCCGCGCCGATAACGAGTACGTCGAAGCGCTGCTGCGAATCGCTAACCATCGGTTCTCACGTCCATGCCTGGCTCGCAAAGAATCTGGCAGCTCCGGCAGTGGGACGCTCCATTGATCGAGACACGGCACTCGAAGCAGATTCCCATCCCGCACAGCGGGCCGCGCGGTTCGCCGCTCACGGATGTTCTGCAGGATTGTCCGGCAATCGCCACTGCGACCGCGACTGTGGCTCCGGCGGGCACAGCCACTTGCACTCCATTGATGCTCAGAGTCAACGCATCAGAGACAGAACTAGGCATGGACGGTTTCCTGTCCCGCCCGCGACGGCAGGTATGGCTCAATGGGAATTTCGGACTTCGCCCCGGTAACCTGATCCACCAGGATTCTCGCCGTTGCCAGCGAAGTCGTGATTCCGAGCCCCTCATGACCTGTTGCTAAAAAGATAGATTTATCTTCCGGCCAGGGACCGATCAAGGGCAACTTGTCAGGCGTAGCAGCGCGGAATCCGGTCCACGTACGCACCGCCAGACAGCGCTCCCAGCCCCGGCATATATTCTTGTGCGCGCTGCAGCATACGGGCAAGCATTGGCTGATCCACCTCTTTGTGGTCGGCGCCATATTGGCGGGAGGAGCCGATCAGAATCTGCCCCGTGCGCCGTGGCTGGACGTTAAACGCCACGGAATCGCTGTTGACCGAGTGCGCGCTCTTCAAGTATCCCAGTTCCACCAACTGATGCCGCAGGAACCCGGGATAACGATCAGTGATGACCAGATGTCCCTTGCGCTTCTTGATCTCAATTCCCGGCGTGAGGTCTGGAGCCCATGCCCCGGCTGCGTTGACCACGATCGTGCCTGCGATCTCTGGGCCCGCAGAAAGCTGTACACGCCCGTGCCCGATCCTCGTGACCGAGTCGCTGAGATGAAGTTGCGCGCCGTGTTTCAGCGCACGCTCAACCAGGAAGCGGGCGGCGCACGGCGGATAGAGCACCGCATCCTGCGCGACGAGCAATCCGCCGGCCATCCCATCGCGCAGGTTCGGTTCAAGGTGGCGCAGCGCCTGCGAGTCGAGGATCGTTGTCGGCACTCCGCGCGCTGCGTAGTATTCGTGCTTGCGCTGGACCTCTGCCATTTCTTCGTCATCGGCCGCGACCCAGATCGTTCCGCACTGGTCGTATTCGACGTCTGCCGGCAATTCGGGCCGCAGAGCCTGCCAGAGGTGCTGCGAGTAGCGGGTGAGAGCGAATTGCGCCTCGGAATCGTCCATCACAACGATGTGGCCCATTCCGGCAGCGGTTGCGCCGCTGCCGACCACGTCGCGGTCGACAACTGCAACCCGCATTCCACGCCGCGCAAACTCATCCGCACAAGCGGCGCCTACAATTCCGGCGCCTACGATCACAACGTCATAGTTTGCGTTGCTCATGCCGTCCGACCCCTGCGGGACTGGCTCTCGAAGCTTGACTTCGGTGTTTCGCCAATTCGACGATTAGTGTAGACAATATCCATTGCCGTTGCACTCGGCTGCACTCGATCGGGAGGGAGAAAATGGCGTACTCCGGGCAATTGTCACGTCGACATTTTTTGACCGCGGTCGCGGGTGCTGCCGGCTCAACGTTGCTTCCAAACGTTTTGACTGCGCGTTCCATACAAGACCCGATCGTGGACGCGACTCAGAAAGATGGCAATCCCGTCAGCCGCGAAAAAGTTGCCTGGAAAGCGCTCCCGTTCCCAATGAAGCAAGTGCGCCTCGGCGACGGCCCGTGCAAGGTCGCGATGGAGGCCGACCGGCAATATCTCCGCTCGCTGCCGCCCGATCGACTTCTTCATACCTTCCGAATCACCGCAGGAATCCCATCTTCGGCGCAGCCACTCGGAGGTTGGGAAGCTCCCGACTGCGAACTTCGCGGCCACTATGCCGGCGGTCACTACCTTTCTGCGTGCGCGCTCATGTATGCGGCCTGCGGCGATGAGGATCTGAAAAGGAATGCCGCCGCCGTGGTTGCCGGACTCGGAAATTGCCAGGCGGCGTTGAAGAGCGGCTACCTGAGCGCTTTCCCCGTTGAATTCTTCGATCGGCTGCGCGAGCGCCAGAAAGTCTGGGCGCCCTTCTACACCATCCACAAAATCATGGCTGGCCTGCTCGACATGTACGTCTACTGCGGCAACGAGCAGGCGCTCGAGATGGTCCAGAAAATGGCGGGCTGGGTCGACCTCTACACCGAGTCGCTCAGCTACGAGCACATGCAACGCGTGCTCGGCACCGAGTTCGGAGGCATGGGAGAAGTCCTGTGCAATCTCTACGCGGTGACCGGCAAGCAGGATTACCTCGAAATCGCGCAGCGCTTCGACAAGAAACAATTCTTCGATCCGCTCGCCGCGCACCGCGACGAACTCAAAGGCCTGCACGTCAATACGCATATTCCGCAGGTGATCGCCGCGGCGCGCTACTACGAACTCACGGGCGAGCGGCGCTATCGCGACATCGCCGAATATTTCTGGGATGAAGTGGTCAGCGAGCGCTCCTATTGCACCGGCGGCACCAGCAACGGCGAGTCGTGGAATACGGATCCCGGCAAGCTCTCTACTGAACTTGGTCCCGACTCTACGGAATGCTGCTGCGCCTACAACATGATGAAGTTGACGCGGCATCTGTTCGGCTGGTCGCCCGACGCGCGCCTCATGGATTACTACGAGCGCACTCTCTTCAATCACCGCCTCGGCACCATCAATCCCGAGGACGGCACCATGATGTACTACCTGCCGCTCGCGTCGGGTTACTGGAAGACGTTCGGCAAGCCGTTGGACGCGTTCTGGTGCTGCACTGGAACTGGATCAGAGGAATATGCCAAGCTCGCCGACACCATCTACTTTCATGGTGACGATTCGCTCTATGTGAATCTCTACATCGATTCACAACTGGAGTGGCCGGAGAAGGGCCTGCAGCCTGAAACAGGAGACTCGTTTCCCGGAACAGCAAGGAACTACGCTCATCGTCTCCGCAAAGAGTCCGGCGCAACTGGCGATCAACCTGCGCATCCCGTACTGGGCGCAGGGTGGCAGCGTGAAAATCAACGGAACCGCGCTGCCGGCATTTTCAAGTCCGAGCAGCTATCTGACTCTCAATCGCGTCTGGAAAGATGGCGACAAGATTGAACTCAGCCTGCCGATGAGTCTGCACATCGACAGCATGCCCGACGACGAAACCATTCAGGCCGCGATGTACGGCCCTCTCGTGCTGGCGGGACGCTTTGACGATGTAACGAAAGAGATGACGTACAGCGGCATGGGTCCGAAGTCGGGCAGCCCAGAGCAAGGTGCCCGACATCGTTGCCCAATCGGCTCATCCTACGGCGTGGATCGAGCCTGATCCGAAGCAACCCCTCACGTTCAACGCGATTGGGCAGTCTCAAGCCATCAAGCTGGTTCCGCTCAACCAGGTGATCCATGAGCGCTACGCGGTGTATTGGAAGGTGAAGAGCTTGTAAGCGCGAGGAGGTTTTTCCCCAGTGATCCTCCGTGTCCTCTGTGGTGAAAGACCAGCCGCGATCGGGATTGATGAAGTCTTTGACAAAGGCATGCGTGCCCGTTTAATGTTCCGTTGCGTAAACGTTTACGAGAACGGTTTTGCTGGCTTGCTCTTGCGGGCCTAGGATCCCTAGTTTTCCCCAAATGCTGCTGAAGACATTGCGCGAAGAGGTGCTGGAAGCGAACCTGGAACTGGTTCGCCGCGGCCTTGTGCTTTATACCTTCGGCAATGTGAGCGGAATCGATCGCGGCGAAGGTCTGGTTGCCATCAAGCCCAGCGGTGTCCCGTATGAAGAGCTCACGCCCGAGCAGATTGTGATTTCCGATCTCACGGGGAAAATCGTGGATGGAACCCTCCGCCCTTCGTCGGATCTGCCAACCCATCTGGAGTTATACAAAAATTTCCGGGAGATTGGCGGCGTCGCGCACACGCACTCAGAATGCGCGACCGCGTGGGCGCAGGCAGAAACTCCGATTCCATGCTTCGGAACCACGCACGCGGACTCTTTTCACGGGCCGATTCCGGTTACGGAGCGGCTGAGTCCATCCGAGATTGCCGGCGATTACGAACTGGAAACGGGCACGGCGATCTGCCGTAAATTTTCGAGCCGAGCTCGATCCCTACTGCGATTCCCGCCGTGCTGGTGGCCGGACACGCTCCTTTTTGTTGGGGTGCGAATGCAGCCGAAGCCGCCCACCATGCCGTCATCCTCGAATATGTAGCGCGCATGGCGCTGCACACGTTGTCGATCAATGCTGAATCCCGGCCGCTGGCGCGCGAATTGCACGACAAACATTTTCTGCGCAAGCACGGCCGCAACGCCTACTACGGACAGGTAAAAACGTAATGAGTCCTGCTCTGCTGGTGCTGAGTTCCTCCACCCTGGTGCATCTGTCGCCAGTCGATCTGGTCATCATCGTCTTCTACTTTGCGCTGGTGCTGGCCATCGGCCTGTATCTGAAAGAGCAGGCCAATACCGGCGAAGACTTCTTCATGGCCGGTCGCGAGATGACGGCTTGGGTGGCAGGCCTTGCGTTCCTGTCGGCGAACCTGGGATCGCTCGAACTGATGGGCTGGGCGGGCAACTCCTATAAGTACGGCATTCTCGCCGCCCACTGGTATTGGATCGGCGCCATCCCCGCCATGCTGTTTCTGGCTCTGGTGATGATGCCCTTCTACCACATCTGCAAGACGCACTCGGTCCCCGGATATCTGAAACTGCGTTTTGGTCCGGGCGCGCAGGCGTATCGTCGTCGATTTCGTTCGCCTTCATGACGGTGTTGATGAGCGGCATCAACATGTATGCCATGGCCGTGGTGATGAGGGTCGTGCTGGGATGGGATATCAACTTCAGCATCTTGGTGTCATCGATCACGGTCATGATTTATGTGGCTCTCGGCGGTTTGCGTTCGGCAATCTTCAATGAGGTTCTCCAGTTCTTTCTGATCTGGGCGGGGGCACTCCTGATCCCGATTCTGGGATTGATCGAGGCGGGTGGCTGGAGCGGACTCAAGGCCAAGATCCTGCAGAATCTTACCGAACAGCACGTGGCCAATCCCGGCTCGTACACACACGCATGGTCGACCTTGGGTCATTTCACCGACAATCCCATGGGGATTAACTGGGTCGGCATTGTGTTCGGCCTCGGGGCCGTTATCTCGATGGGCTACTGGACGACCGACTTCCTGGTCGTGCAGCGCGTTCTGGCGGCGAAAGATCTGCGCTCGGCCAAGCTCGCGCCGATCATCGGTGCGGCCTTCAAGATGATGGTTCCGTTCATCGTCATCCTTCCCGGTCTGCTCGGTCTGGCATTGCTGCGCGATCCCCACACCGGCAGTCTGCTGCACCTCGTGCCCGCGACCTCGCTTGGTCAGACGCTGGTCAGGCGCAAGGACTGCACGGTTATGACGAAGTCCTGCCGCTGATGCTGGCGCGCTACTGCGGCCCGGGCCTGCTCGGCCTCGGCATTACCGCGCTGATCGCCGGTTTCATGTCAGGGATGGCAGGCAACGTCAGCGCCTTCACCACCGTCTGGACCTATGACATTTACGGCACCCTGATCAACAAAAATGCGACCGACGAGTCGAAAGTCAGCATGGGGCGCGGTGGACACGGTGATCGGAGTAATCATCAGCATCGGCACGGCGTATCTCGTGATGCACGCGCAAAGCATCATGGACTACGTGCAGGCGCTGTTCAGCTTCTTCATTGCTCCCCTGTTCGGCACAGTGATTCTCGGCATGCTGTGGAAGCGCGCGACCCCCGCGGGCGGATTCTGGGGGACTGCTGGCCGGAACGCTGTCTTCGGTCGGCATGTATGCCTGGGTGAAAGTTGATCCCGACGGCGGTGAAGTATGTGGCCCTGTCGTCGCAGGCGCAGGACCAGGCGCAGAACATGTTTCGCGCGCTGTGGTGCTGGCTGATCTGCGTGATGGTGACGGTTGTGGTGAGTCTGCTCACCAAGCCGCAAGCCAGACGCAGAGTTGGCCGATCTGGTCTACGGTCTCACGCCGATTCCACATGAAGAAAAGGTCTCGATGTTCCACAGCCCGATTTTCTGGGGAGTCGTGGTGGCGATCGTGTTCATTATTCTGCAAATCATTTTCTGGTAGGGGGAAACCATGAAATCCGGTGGATCGTTGTCGATCTGGTTCTTCATCGGCGTCTCGCTGGCCGGTCAATGGCGCCATCATCTGCGCCACGGGATTTATGAATTGCTCTCCCGCACCGGAGCATCAGGTGGTGCTCTACAACCTGCACGCCAACGTCTGGTGGGGCGCGGTGCTGCTCGATTCTTGGCTTGTTTTTCAGCCTGCGCTTTTCGCCCGCGCGGAACGCGCTCGCATGGCAGGTAATTCTTAGCTTCCTAAACGAAAGAAGGATGTCTATGTCCGAAAAGAAAATGACGATGGGCGTCATCATCGGGAATCGCGGATTTTTTCCCGACCAGTTGGCGAAGTCCGGGCGCGAAGAGATGATCCAGGCGCTGACCAAGGCCGGCATGGATTGTGTGGTGCTGGGCCCTGAGGACAGCAAGCACGGCGCAGTCGAGACTCACGAAGAAGCCAAGCGCTGCGCGGCGCTTTTTCAGAAAAATCGCGACCGGCTCGATGGAGTGATCGTCTCGCTGCCCAACTTCGGCGACGAGCGCGCGATTGCCGACACGATGCGGTTGTCGCAGGCTCGACGTTCCGGTGCTGGTGCAGGCGACGCCGGATGACGCATCGAAGATGACGATCCTGCATCGTCGCGACAGCTTCTGCGGAAAAATGTCGGCGTGCAACAACCTGCGGCAGTATGGGATTCCGTATTCGCTGACGAAGCTGCACACGGTGAGTCCGGACTCGCACGACTTTCAAAATGATCTGGCATGGTTCGCGGCGGTATGCCGCGTTGCCAATGGCATGCGCAACCTGCGCGTGGGCAGCATCGGCGCGCGGCCGACCGCGTTCAATACTGTCCGCTACAGCGAGAAGCTTCTGGAAGCTCACGGCATCTCGACGGAGACGCTCGATCTGTCCGAAGTCTTCGGCCGCATCGCCAAGCTGAAAGACGATCACGCCGGGGTGCAGGGCAAACTCGCCGACATTCGCAAGTATGTCACGACCAGCGGAGTTCCCGATGCGGCGTTGATCAAGATGGCCAAGCTCGGCTACGTGATCGATGACTGGATGAAGCAGACCGACGTGAAGATCAGCGCGGTGCAGTGCTGGACGTCGATGGAAGAATACTTCGGCGTGGTCCCCTGCACCATCATGAGCATGATGAGCAACAACCTGATCCCGGCGGCATGCGAGGTCGACGTTTGCGGGACGCTGAGCATGCATGCGCTGGCTCTGGCGTCGCAGACGCCCAGCGCGCTGCTCGACTGGAATAACAATTACGGGGACGATCCGAACAAGGCCGTCTGCTTCCATTGCAGCAATCTGCCCAAGCACTTCTTCCAGGATGTCCGCATGGATTTCCAGGAGATCATCGCCGGGACGGTGGGAAAAGAGAATACGTTCGGCACGGTTGTCGGCCGGGTGAAGCCCGGTGCGATGAGCTTTGCGCGCTTCTCAACCGACGATACCGCTGGAGTGATTCGCGGGTACGTCGGCGAGGGCTCGTTCACCACTGATTCGCTCAACACGTTCGGCGGAGTGGGCGTCGTGCAGATCGCCGAACTGCAGAAGTTACTGCATTACATCTGCGAGAACGGATTCGAGCATCACGTGGCAGCGAACTTCTCGACTACGGCTGCGGCGGTTCACGAAGCGGCCGTGCGGTATCTGGGATGGCAGATGCACTGGCACGAGAGTTAGAACCAAACTCTGTCATTCCGAGCGAAGCGGCCATGCCTATTCCCGTCGAGTGCAGCCGTGATCCGTCGGAGGGTCTCCGGAACGCTCATTTGAAATGCGCTGGCAAGGGCTGCGGGGAAAAGGCCAGCCTGAGTATTTCCCGAGCTGACCTGAGATGCATCCCATTCCGGGTGTAATTGCCGAACGCGAGAGAGAGAGAGATAGCGCGCAAAACCGCTCATTTCGAATGCCAAGAGAATACGCTGCGCTCCAGACATCTTGCGGTAGACATCCAACTGGACTCTGCGTGCTTCTGGACTGGTATCAGTCAACACAAGCCGATGGTAGCACGCGAGACATCTCCAATAGTGAAATGCCGGAGAGCCTGAGATACTTACCCTCCGGCAATTGCCCCAATGATCAGGAAAGGTTCTTTCCCCGAGACTACCGCATCGGGCAGCGGAGCGTCCGGGGACTCGTGGGTCAGATCTTCCTGGCAGGCAAAGAATCGCAAAAACGCGCGCCGCTGCTTCGTGACGTGGTCGCGGATCGCGCCCTTTAGCATGGGATACGCCGCCTCTACCGCATCCAGCACGGAACGCTGCGTCACCGGACCGTCGACTTGAATCTCCACTTCGTGCCCGACGTGCGCCAGGGTTCGAAGATGTTGCGGAAGCTCAACCCGAATGATTACTGGCATCTCAAGAACACCTTCACTTCATATAGGTCTCTTGCATGTAAAGAGCTTTCCATGCATTGTCCGCACGAACCCAGACCTCTCCAAAGACGCTCTTTGCCTTCGAGACTTCGCCGCCGGATTTGCCCTCATACTGCGCGATGTAGGTAACCAACGCAGCATTCGGTCCAATCGCTTTCACGTTGAAGTCGCTGAGCGTGTAGCTGAGCAGTTCGAAGTCATCCACGGAGTTGACTTCGGTTTTCTTGTCACCGAATGCGCTGAGGCCCTCCTCGAACTGGCGGAACCCGCCGTCCAGCAACGTCGAAAGGGTCGCTTTGTCTTTGTTCTTGTAGGCCTCCCAGAGCTTCCGCACCTGTGCTTCGACTGGCGGAGCCAGAGTCCCCGACTTGGCTGCCTGCTGCTTCTCCTGTGCTACTGCCGCACCCACGATTGACAGCAACAACGCCGCAACCGCAACCAATTTTGTTTTCAAGTATTCTCCTCGTGTCAAGAATCCTGACTCAGTTCCCAGCGCCATCCAAGTTGCTAGAACACTACTGCATCGTCTGCACTTCCACCGAAAGTACCGCGGGTAAATCCCGAACGATAGGATTCCAGCTGTCTCCCGCATCGGCAGAGCAGTATACCTGTCCGCCGGTCGTGCCGAAATAGACGCCGCACTTGTCGAGCGTATCCACTGCCATCGCATCGCGCAGAACGTTGACGTAACAGTTCTCTTGCGGCAGTCCTTTCGTGAGCGCTTCCCATTCGTTACCGCCAGTTCGGCTGCGGTATACGCGCAGCTTGCCTTCGTGCACGTAGTGTTCACCGTCACTTTTAATCGGAAGAACGTAGATCGTTTCCGGTTCGTGCGAGTGCACGTCGATGACGAAACCGAAGTCGGTGGGCAAGTTGCCGCTGATCTTGGTCCACTGGTCGCCGGCGTTGTCGGACCGCATGACATCCCAATGCTTCTGCATGAACAGTACTCCGGGCCGGGAAGGATTCATCGCGATGTGATGCACGCAGTGCCCGACCTCCGCATTGGGGTCGGGGATGTACTTGGAAAAGAGTCCTTTGTTAATTGGCTTCCAGCTCTTGCCGCCATCGTCGGTGCGGAACGCGCCTGCAGCCGAGATTGCGATGTAAATGCGGTCAGGATTGCTGGGATCGAGAATCACCGTGTGCAGGCACATGCCACCGGCGCCGGGCTGCCACTGCGGACCGGTGCCGTGACCGCGCAGGCCAGGGAGTTCTTTCCAGTTCTGTCCGCCGTCGGTCGAGCGAAATATAGCCGCATCTTCGACTCCAGCGTACACGGTGTTTGGATCTGTCAACGAAGGCTCCAGATGCCAGACGCGCTTGAACTCCCAGGGATGCTGCGTTCCGTCGTACCACTGATGGGTTGTCAGTGGTGCGGCCGCCGCGTCGTACACGAACTTGTTGCTCTCGCCTTTGGGCATGCCACCGGGCCCGGCAGTTTCCCCGGGAGGTGTTCCCGGTTGGTGCCAGGTTTTGCCACCATCATCGGAGCGTTGGATGACCTGTCCGAACCAGCCGCTGGTCTGCGAAGCGTAGATGCGATTTGGATCTGCGGGCGATCCCTTGAGGTGATACAGCTCCCAACCGGCAAAATGCGGGCCGCTGACCTCCCAATTCTGGCGTTTCCCGTCTGCGGTAAGTATGAATGCGCCTTTGCGCGTACCGACCAGGACTCTTACTTTGCTCATGTGCGCTCCTTGCAGGATGTCGATTGCAGGGAATCGATTTTATACGATTTTAACTTTACGAATTCGCCGCGAGTCAAGCCGCCACGCAAAGAAAACGCTTACAAGCCTCGCCCGTCAAAACACGGTGCCAACCTCAGCGTTTGGGTCCTTCTGCCGACTGGTAGACACGCACGTAATCCACCAGCATGGTCTGAGGAAAAACGCTGGAGGCGTCGGGATTCCCCGGCCATCCGCCGCCGACAGCTACGTTCAGCAAGAGAAAGAATGGATGGTCGTAAACCCACTTCGTTCCCTTGGGGAGGTCGGCGGGAGTGCGGGTCGTGTACAGGTGATCATCAACGTAGAAACGAATCGCCTTCGGTTCCCACTCGACAGCGAAGAGGTGAAAGTCGTCGGCGAAGGGCTTGTCGCCGGGAAGCGCATAAGGAGCCCCGATGCCGTTCGCGCCAGAATACCCCGGTCCGTGAATCGTCCCGTGAACCATCGTGGGCTCCTTGCCAATGTTCTCCATGATGTCGATCTCGCCGCACTCGGGCCAGCCGGGCTTGTCGATGTCGTCGCCCAGCATCCAGAAGGCAGGCCAGATGCCCTGTCCGCGAGGAATCTTGATGCGAGCTTCGAAGCGCCCGTAGGTCTGCGAAAACTTGCCCAGGGTCTTGAGACGAGCGGAGGTGTAGTTTCTGGTGACGCCGTCCGCGCCGGTATATTTCTCCTGCCGGACCTTGATGACGAGGTTGCCATCCTGCTGCCAGGCGTTTTCGAGGCGGGTCGTGTAGTACTCAAGCTCATCGTTGCCCCAGCCTCCGCCGCCCGATTCAGACACCCATTTGGAGGCGTCGACCGCGGAACCGTTGGCTCCATTGAACTCGTCACTCCAGACCAGTTTCCATGCCGGACTCGTGGATTGCGGCCGCTCTCTTGGGCCGCTGCACTCACAACCAGCACACACCGACGATCATCAGAATTCGCGCACAAAGCCGGGTGCTGCCATTTGGATCTCATCGGGTGCTCCCGTCGTAATCAAGAAATCGTCCCCCTATACTTTCGCACAATACTCAGGAGGGTACTCCCGCACTATACTCACGGGTCAAATTGATTGTGCCAGGAGAGCTCCGTGTCGAACGAACAGACGAGGCGAACATTCCTGAAATTATCCGCTGTGGGATTGACTGCGACGGCAACCGCCGATCTGGCGTCCGCATTCACAACTTCCCCATCCGCGCCTCCACTCGGGAGACATCGCGGTTCGCGTTACCAGCGGCAAACTTCGTTACGCCTCGGCGGACAGCTCTAACCTGGCGAGCCGCCGGCACAGCCACTGAGAACGCGATCGTTCTCGATCCCAGCAAGAAATTTCAGGAGATGCTCGGCTTCGGCGCGGCCTTCACCGATGCAGCCTGCTACATGTTCAACCAGCTTCCTCCGGCGCCTCGCGAAGAATTGTTTCATGAGCTGTTTCATCCCGTCGGAAATGGGGCTCAACGTTTGCCGCACCTGCATCGGGTCCAGCGACTATTCCACCGAAATGTTCAGCTACGACGAAGGCGAGCCCGATCCGGAGATGAAGAGATTCTCCATCGCGCACGATCAAGCCTACGTTCTGCCGATGCTGCGGTTGGCGCGCAAGGCAAATCCAGACTTGTTTCTGTTCTCGTCGCCGTGGAGCCCTCCGGGATGGATGAAAGCAGGCGGTTCGATGTTGGGCGGTTCGATGCGGCAACGCTACTTCGGCCCCTACTCCCAGTATTTTGTGAAGTTCCTGCAGGCCTATGCTGCCGAGGGCGTGCCTGTGCAGGCGGTTACTGTGCAGAATGAAGTGGACACCGATCAGGATGGCCGCATGCCCGCATGCTCGTGGCCGCAGGAGTACGAGATCGGATTCGTCAAGAACCATCTGGGCCCTGCGCTGCAACAGAATGGCCTCGCCACCAAGATCTGGATTCTGGACCACAACTACAACCTCTGGGGGCGCGCGATCTGCGAGCTCGATGACGAGGGTCTGCGCAAGTATTGCGATACGATCGCATTTCACGGGTACGTGGGCACGCCCGACATGATGGACAAAGTGCACTCCGCACATCCCGATGCCAGCTTTTATTGGACGGAGGGTGGTCCCGACTACCGGTCTCCCGACTATGCGACCGACTGGACGAACTGGGGGCAGACGTACACGCAAGCCATTCGCCACTGGTGCCGGGCCATCACCGGATGGAATCTGGCCCTCGACGAAAAAGGACGACCCAATATCGGGCCGTTCCCCTGTGGCGGGATGGTGACGATCCATTCGGAGACCAAGGAGATTACCCGTAGTGGTCAGTATTGGGCGTTTGCCCATTTCTCGCGCAACATCAAGCGGGGAGCCAGGCGTTTCGAATCGACCTGCAAGCTTACTGGCGTCGAGCACGTTGGCTTCGAGAACCCAGGAGGACAGAAAGTGTTCGTTGTTTCGAACGTCGGGCCCAGCAGAAATGCAACACTGCAGCAGGCCGGCCATGCTGCCGACATTGCTCTGGCGCCGGACTCCCTGATTACACTGACTTGGACTTAGTCCGGAATCCTTTTTGAAGTCACGCCAAGCCGGAAATCGCTCCACGTCTGCCTGCAAGAATTACATTCCCCTTGCGCGCTCCCATCTCAAGCAATTAGCTTAAAACCAAGAGCTTACGTTTTGGCATTTCCTGTGCAACCAATATCTCGTTCCCGTCACCACAGAGAGGGTCATTTTTGCCCCACGAGACCTGGACGCAGAAGTTGCGTCCTTTGACTCGCAGGCGACGGGAGCCGTCCTCGTCTAGCGCTTCGTCTTGCGTCCTCGTCTCCCGAGCGCGGTATGCCGCCGCGCAATGGAAGGCCTAAAGGCTTTGTCCCGGTGGTCGGATCGCAGAGCGGTATCGCTGGTTCCCGGTGTTTTGCTTGGGGTAGCACCGCCCGCTGAATGGCGGGTAGCGGAAGGACGTGTCAGATGCGATTGCTAAGCGTTCGACTGATCGTCTCGCTCATCGTTGGCGTGACGCTCGTATCGCTGTCCACATCCTATTACCAGGTTCTGGTACAGCAACGCGGTCTGCGAAAGGACCTGCAGCGGCGCGCCGAGGTTCTGGGAGAAAGTCTAGCCCGGAATGTGGAGCGCGACCTCGATCGTGACGCTGCGCATGCATTGCAGCGCACCGTCCAGCAATTTGCTAATCGCGAACATCTGGCCGGATTAGCAGTCTACGATCCGCAAGGCCATCCTCTCGCCGTCACCACCAACCTTGAGCCGTCTGATGGCCAGCGCTCCAGCAATCGTCCTCCAATCGATTCAGCAGAATCACGATACCGACGCCTTCCTGCGGATCGGGATCGCGTCCGTCCACATCTACGCTTTGCCCCTGCATCGCGGAGACGAACTCATCGGCAGCTTGGCGATCGTTCACGACACTGGGTATATCCATTCCGAGAGCTTGCGAATTTGGCGAGAAACGTTCCTGAGCGCCCTGGCTCACGTGGTGCTGATCGTCTTGATTACATTGCTCATCGTGCGCTGGAGCATCGCCGGACCCATCGCCCGCACTGCCCACTGGATGAAAGCTCTGCGAACGGGGCGAGGAGTCGTGCGCATCAAGGTCCCGGATCTGGAGATGTTTCGTCCACTCG
Organism: uncultured Acidobacteriaceae bacterium; assembly: GCA_963788555.1. GTDB lineage: Bacteria > Acidobacteriota > Terriglobia > Terriglobales > Acidobacteriaceae > Sulfotelmatobacter. Next base: position 948,521 of record CAWBHM010000016.1, read on the forward strand.
CTCGCGAGGTGGCGACTTTTGCCGAGAGTCTGAACACCGCGCGCTCAGCGGCGGAGTTGGAAGCGCGCTTGCGCGAGTCGGGAGAATCGGTGTGGACCTCTGACCGGCTCGCCGTACACGTTCGCGCCCGGTTGCAGGACAGCCGGCTCTTCGTGGTTTCAAACCGCGAACCCTACATGCACGTTCGGCGCGGCAAGTCGATTGAGGTGAACGTACCGGCCAGCGGCCTGGTGACGGCTCTGGAGCCGGTACTGCGCGCGTGCGATGGAACCTGGGTGGCCCATGGATCGGGCGACGCCGATATCGAGATGGTCGATTCCCACGACCGGCTCCTGGTGCCGCCAGACGATCCGCGCTACACACTGCGGCGGGTCTGGCTGACGAAGGAAGAGGAAGCAGGGTATTACTACGGCTTTGCCAATGAGGGGCTCTGGCCTCTGTGCCACATCGCGCACACGCGACCTCTTTTCCGCGCCAGCGATTGGGCTCATTACCAGGAGGTGAATCGGAAATTCGCCGACGCGCTGCTGGAGGAAATGGAAACCGTCAGCCGGCCCGTGGTGTTGGTGCAGGACTACCACTTTGCGCTGCTGCCGAGAATGATCAAGCAGGCTCGACCCGATGCGCGCGTGGCTATCTTCTGGCACATCCCGTGGCCGAATCCGGAAGCATTCGGAATTTGCCCGTGGCAGCGCGAACTCGTCGATGGGCTGCTGGGGGCCGACTTGCTCGGTTTCCACATTCAGGCTCACTGCACAAACTTTCTGCAGACCGTCGACCGGATTGTCGAATCACGCATCGATTGGGAACATTTCTCCGTACAGCGTCTGGAACACCAGACGAGTGTGCGGCCTTATCCCATTAGTGTGGACTTTTCCGATGTCAGCACCGATCCCCAACGAGAATCTGCCTATGAGGAAAAAGCGGCGCTCTTGAAGACCCTCGGCAGCGAAGCCGCGCTCATGGGTGTGGGTGTGGACCGCATGGACTACACCAAAGGGATTCTGGAACGGTTTCTAGCGATCGAGCGTTTTCTGGAAAAGTACCCGCGGTATCAAGGGGTCTTTACATTTGTCCAGATCGGAGCTCCCAGTCGCACTCACATCAAGCGATATCACGACTTGCAGGCCGAGGTGGAGGCCGAAGTCGACCGTATTAACTGGCGGTTTCAGGCGGATCAGTGGAAGCCGATCCTGCTCTTGAATCGCCAGCACAGTCATAAAGAGATCGAGCCCTACTATCGCGCCGCCGATTTGTGCCTGGTGACTTCGCTCCACGATGGCATGAACCTGGTCGCAAAGGAGTTCGTCGCTACCCGCCGCGACGAGCGCGGGGTTCTCATCCTTAGCTGCTTTACCGGTGCGGCCCGCGAGTTGCGCGACGCTCTTCAAGTCAATCCTTACGACATCGACCAGACCGCGGAGGCGATTCGGGCGGCCCTCGAAATGCAGCCCGACGAAAAGCAGATCCGCATGCAGCGGATGCGGAAACTGGTGCGCGAGCAAAATGTCTATCGCTGGGCTGGAACCTTGATCGGCGACCTCTGTGAGGTTCGTCTGGATGTGACGGAAGGTGGCAACAACAAGTTTCGCGCCGGGGCCTCCGTCGGCTAGTACGTGAATCTCGCCCCGCCCCGCAAAAGCCGGAGTGAGACAACCCCTCACGTGCAGAGTGCTACCTACTAGACGCAATGTCTATGGCGGAAGAGCATGCTGTGCGCAAACCAGACGAGCCTTTCTACTTCAACACATCGGAGCACCTGCTGAGAATCGGCAGGCAGAAGGCTACGACTCTTTCCGAACTGTGGCAGGCACTGCAAACCTGCCCGGATGACTCCATCTTCCAGCATACTTTTCGGACGCTGCAGGAGCATCACTTTATCCGGCAGGGATTTTCCAATGACTTCGCGCACTGGTGCATCTCGGCCTGCAACGAACCGGTGTTGGCGGAACAGTTGGCCAGCGTAGACGTTCGAGAATTTACGACGATCGACGGACTCCGCCGAAGAATGGTTGGAATCGTCGACGAATTCTTGCAGCAACATCCGCAGTCGGGCTCGAAGGCGGCACACGAACCGTTCTATTTCTGCGCCTCCGACCTCGTAGTGTTACCGACGCCCTTTGCGCCGGATTCGGTTCCAGGATTTGTGGACGGCCTCAGGCAAGTCAGCCTGCACTCCATTCACCATCACTTCATCGAAGCGCGCCTTCGTTTGCACCGGATGTCCAACGATTTCTCGCAATGGCTGGAAGCGGAAGTTGGGCTCAACGAGGCCGCGGACGCGATCGAGCGTATCGATATTTACACCAACACAATGGAAGGCGTACGCCAGCAGATTGCGGCCATCGTCGAACACGCCATCAACTAGGACTGCGAGAAGAATGAAGTCACAAGCCGACCAACGCTCCACTGTATCGGACCCCGCCATCGAGGACAGCACTGGTGCAGGCTCGTCAACGAACGCCGGATCCGCCCACACCAATCCCTCGAAATCAGGGTCGACGACGACCGCTCCCGGTCGAACCAATGGCCGGCCGCTTCCCCCCAGCGTTTTGACGCCGCCTCCGCCTGCTCCCGCTTCACATCTGGATGATTACACCAACATCATTGGCCAGGGCGATGTGGATGCTTTGCGATTCCTCGCTCGCGATCTCAAGGACAAGTCCATCAAAATGGTGAACTCCACCGCGGTGGGCGGAGGTGTCGCCGAGATGCTGAATCGTCTCATGCCTCTGCTCTCGGAGTTGGAAGTGGCCACCCACTGGGACGTCATTACCGGTGGTAATGACTTCTTCGAAGTGACCAAAGCTTTTCACAATGCGCTGCATGGCAGCAGCTACAACTTGACCAAGTCGGCGCAAGAAATCTTTCTGAAGTACAACGAGCAAAATCGGGCGCGTCTGCAGTTCGACGAGGACCTGGTGGTGATTCACGATCCCCAGCCAGTTGGCCTGATCCGCTCGCGGGAACAGACAAAAGCCAGTTGGGTCTGGCGCTGCCACATCGACTTATCCAATCCCGATGCGCGCGTCTGGGAGTTTTTACGACCCTTCGTCGAGCGCTACGACGCTGCCATCTTCTCCTCGCAGTCCTTTGCCCAGCAATTACCGATTACTCAGTACCTCTTTTATCCATGCATCGATCCGCTCTCGGAAAAGAACAAAGAACTGCCTGACGCCGTTGTACAGAAGATATGCGATGAATTCAGAATCGACCGCCGCCGGCCGATCGTCACCCAGGTGTCACGATTCGACCGTCTGAAAGATCCTGTGGGTGTCGTTCAAGCCTACAAACTCGCGAAGAAGTACGTGGACTGCCAGCTGGTTCTAGCCGGCGGTGGAGCATCGGATGACCCGGAAGGCGCGGCCGTCCTGCAAGAAGTGAAAGATGCGGCGGGAAATGATCCGGACATCATTATTCTGGATCTTCCACCGTGGTGTGCGTTGGAAATCAACGCGATTCAGCGCGCCTCTACGATCGTAGTGCAGAAATCTCTCAAAGAAGGATTTGGCCTGACCGTGACGGAGGCCTTGTGGAAGGGTAAGCCCACCATTGCCTCTGCCGTGGGAGGCATTCCGAACCAGATCATTCACAAACTCACCGGCGTGCTGGTGCACTCAGTGGAAGGATGCGCATTCCAGATTCGCTACCTGCTGACGCATCCGGATTTTGCAAAGCGGATCGGCGCCAGCGGGCACGAGCATGTAAAAGAGAATTTCCTGATGACCACCGATGTGAAACGGTGGCTGCTCTTGTTTCGCGTTCTCGAACGCGCAAAATCACGCCGCTCGGTGACGCGTTAGCCCGGCCACGTGCAATGTAGCGCCAGCTAAGCGCGTTCGCGATTGTCCACTTCCGCTCCCATACTTGCGCTCGGTAGATCGAAGTAAGCGCTCGGAAGTTTCGGTACAACCTTCATTCTGCGGGGAACCGTGTCCTTCTCGATTTGCCGCAAGACGGTTTCCGCAGCGTTCTCTCCCAGTTCCGACAGCCACTGCTGCGTTTCTTCCGACAAAGGCTCGAGAAGCGTCATGTACTCCAGGTCCACCGTGGCCACAGGCAGGTTGAGTTCCTCCGGCAGAATCGCGTCAATCGCAATCACACCCTCAATGCCCCTTTGATGAAGCTGCACTGGGATCGTATTCCATTCCGAGCCGCAGTCGAAAACTCCCAAAGCGAGGAGATACCCTCGCCGGTGCAGCGACCGCTGAACGCCGGCAACCACGCGGGCCACCGATGGCCTGCCAATGTCCGAGGTGACAGCCGCAACAACGCGCGTTCGCTTTGTCCGCAGAGAGCGTGCCCAAAGGTTCGGGCGATAGTTCAACTCACCCGCCGCGCGGAACACCCGCTCTTTCGTCTTTTGTGGGATTGCTGCCGAGGCAGGAGTATTGTTTAGGATGGCAGAAACCGAACAGGGTGCAAGTCCCACTCGTTCGGCGACAGTTCGCAAGCTTACTACCGTATTTTTCCCAGACACGTTTCCCCCTCATCCTTAATTCAGGATTCTTGACGTGTGATCTTGATCAATTGCGAGTACAGGCTTTGATTCAGACGACGAAGTCCCAGGGAGCCCATTCACGGGTGCCAAGCGCTACAAAAGTTGAATGGATTTCTGCGACGTTGCAGAAAGTGTAGAACTACTGTGACGCAGAGTTGCGCGGTTCGTCCAACGCAAAAAATCCATTGTAAAGATTAGTACAACGAAAGCTGGTCTCTTGAACGGAATCAACGAGCCATGAGACGTCGGCCTATAGATGATTCGCGCTCGGCAATAAGTTACTGACCTTCGAACTGTCCGCGGCGGCGCGCTTCCTCGCAGGCTTCCACCGGATCGCGCCCGGTGACTTCTTTGTACCAGGCGGGATGGAACGTCCAGGCCCAAGCTTCCGTCACCGCGCCGCGAATCATCGCCCGGAATGTTCCCGGTTCTCCGATGGTGCTGAGATAAATGTGGATGAAAATTCCACCCAGCATAATGACAGCGGAGATGTCGTGAAGAATGTAGCTGACGGCAACGGCCCACCGTCCGAACGTGTCTGTTCCCATCCAAAGAATGATGCCGGTGATCAGAAAGACCAGGGAGCCGCCGACGATCTCCCAGAACTGTGCTTTCTGTCCGCCGTTGAAGAAGCCCGTGTCGGGCAGATCCATCTTCTCCGTGCCACGGACGATGCCCTTCAGATTGCGCATCCAGCGAGTATCCGCAGGAGTCCACTTCATGGGGACGATCCAGTTCAGAGTCTGCAGCCCGAAGAAGATCACAAATCCCAGACCGAACCAGGGATGCATCGCACGCGCGAGCGGGCCTCCTCCGAAGATAGGAGTGAACCAGCGGAACAGCCACGGTAAATAAATGCCAAACCCGGAGAACAGAGCGAGAAAGAAGAAGAGCGCGACCATCCAGTGCAGGAAGCGCGTATAGACGCGGTGACGCTGCAGTTCGCCCACGTAAACTTCGTTCAGTCCGATACGATCGAAGGTGTTGCGCGCTTCGTCGTCAAAACGTTCAACCACGCTGGGCATCGGGTCCCTCCTTCTTGAGCGGCGGCTCCGGTTGGGTTACCCGTGGCCCAACTGTCACGTAGTGGACTAGCACGCCCAGCAACCCAAACAACGCGAATGTTCCCAGCACCGGCTTGAACAGCCACTTCCAGACTGTGTAGCTCCAGGGGATCACCGGGTTCTTCGGCAGGCCGCCGTATCGCTCCGGATTTTCCGCATCGTGTAAGACGTAGACCACATGCGTGCCGCCAATCGATTGCGGATCGTAAACCCCGGCATGCTCAAATCCAAAATTCTCGCGAAGTTGTTTGGCCCGCTCCTCCGCGATGAACTTCATGTCGTCTTTCGTTCCAAACTTCAGGCATCCGGTAGGGCAAGCCTTGATGCACGCCGGCTCCAGACCTCCGCCGACGCGGTCCGAGCACAGCGTGCACTTATAGACTTTCTTCGTGGCTGGATTGAATTTCGGAATGTCATACGGGCATCCCGAGACGCAGAACTCACAACCAATGCAATTTTCCTGCTGAAAATCGACGATACCGTTGGTGTACTGCACGATCGCGCCATCCGCCGGACACGCGCGCAGGCAGCCGGGATCGGCGCAGTGCATGCACTGATCCTTCCGCATCAGCCACTGGATCGTCCCGTCTTCTCGCTGGTGCTCGTTGAATTTGATCAGGTTCCAGAAATTCCACCGCGTCTCCGGCATGGTCTGGTAGGTGTTGTCGAACGTGGTCGGACTGAACGGCATGTCGTTCCACTCGACGCACGCCACCTCGCATGCCTTGCAGCCAATGCAAATCGTGGTGTCGATCAGCTTGCAGACTTCCGCATCGCGCTGCATGTCGAAGCCCGGCGACGCTCCCGAGTGTCCCGAGATTTGCTTGATCTGAAGTGTCTTGCGGTCGCTCATAGTAGCTTTCAGCTCTCGGCATCAGCTATCAGTACGTCGCCCCGTCGCTTACCGCGAACTGACGGCTGATAGCTGATTTATGCCTTCTCGATCTTCACCAGAAATCCCTTAAACTCCGGCGTGAACGCATTCGGATCAATCACGGTCGGAGTCAACTGATTCACCAGAGTCTTTGCCGTCTTCCCCTCGTCTTCTGCAATGCCACGGAAGCCCCAATGAATCGGCATGCCGATCTGGAACATCTCTTTCCCGTCGATCTTCATCGGTCGGATGCGGCGCGTGACCATGGCCTTCGCGATGTAGTGACTGCGCGCGCTCGTCACTTTCACTCTTTCTCCGCCGCGAATGCCCATGCGGTCGGCAAGTTCTACCGGCACTTCCACGAATGGCTCCGGCACCAGTTGCACGTTCATGGGATTATTCTTCGTCCAGTAGTGATAGTGCTCGGTCAGCCGGTACGTCGTGCAGATCACGTTGAATCCCTGGTCGACCGTGCCGTACTTGTCCATGTCAGTCTTATATTTCTTCACGACCGGATTGCTGGACTGATTCGGATGCAGCGGGTTCGCGATTGGACTCTCGATCGGCTCATAGAATTCAGGGAATGGTCCATCCGCCATAGCGCTGAGCGGCACAAATAATCGGCCCACGCCCTCGGGATTCATGATGAATGGTCCCATGTGATCTTTCGGTGGCGAATCCGGCTTGAAGTCGGGCACATCCACCCCAGCCCACGTTTGTTTCGCCTCGTCCCACCACACCTGCCTCCGCGGCGGATCCCACGGCTTCCCGTTCACATCGCACGATGCACGGTTGTACAGCACGCGCCGATTCATCGGCCACGACCACGCCCAGTTCGGATAAACACCAAGGCCCGATGGATCCTCAGTGCCGCGACGCTGCGTTAACGCCCCTGCCTCGGTCCAGGAGCCGCAATAAATCCAGTTCCCCGACGAAGTCGTGCCATCGTCCTTGAGCCAGGCGAATCCCGGAAGCTGCTGCCCCGCTTTGATCGTGACGTTCGTCTTCGGGTCCGTAAGATCGGCCAGCGCCTTACCGTTAATCTCCTTCGCCACCTCCGCCAGCGACGGAGTGTACGGAGTCGTGTAGGCGAACGTCGCATTCAGAACCGGATCCGGAAACTTGCCACCTTCTTTCTGATAGAGTTCGCGAACCTTCAGGTAGATCGTGGCCAGAATGTCCTGATCCAGACGCGCCTGTCCTGGCGGGGGCAGCGCGACGTTCTTCCACTGCAGCCACCGTGCTGAGTTGGTGAACGATCCGTCTTTCTCCGCAAAGCCCGCGCCCGGTAGTCGGTATACCGTGGTGTTGATCTTCTTTTGTTCATCCGCAGTGATGCCCGGCGCCCGCCAGAACTCGCTCGTTTCATCCGGATAGATCTCGCAGACCACGAGCCAGTCCGCCTTCTTGAGGGCTTCGATGTTCTTCACTGAGTCGGGACCGATCATCACGCCGTTCATGCCGAAAGCAAAAAGGCCCTTCACCTTGCCCTCGTACATGTCGTTCCAGATGTTGACCCACGAGTAGTTGCGATCAATCTTGGGCAGATAGTTGAATGCCCAGTCGTTCTCCTTCGTCGCCGCTGGGCCATACAGCGCCTTCAGCATCGACACCACAAACTTCGGAGTATTCGACCAGTAATTGAAGGAATCCCATGGATCGGGTTTCGCTGGTGTGGGAGTAATTCTCTTCAGGTAGGTTGCCAGATCTGCGTCCGCGGGACTCGGCATCTTCAAGTAGCCCGGCAGATTATCGAAGATGCCCGCCATGTCAGTAGCGCCTTGAATGTTTGAGTGGCCACGCAGGGCGTTGACACCGCCGCCGGCGCGCCCAACGTTACCCATGAGCAGTTGCAGCATGGCCGCCGTGCGAATGATCTGAGTCCCGAAGCTGTGCTGCGTCCATCCCACTGCATAAATAATGGTGGCGACCTTTTTCATGTCGCCGTCTTTGCGGATCGAGGTAAACAAATCCGCAGCTTTCAGGAATTGGTCTTGCGGGATGCCGGTGATACGTTCAACCATCTCCGGCGTGTAGCGTTCGTACTGCTTCTTCAGCAACTGGAAAACACATCGCGGGTGCTGTAGAGAAAGATCAAACGCTGTTTTCGGCGGCAAGAGCGGTCCGGGCGCGGTTCCGCCCTTTGCTCCGGCTGGGCCGGCACCCTGATATCCCTGTCCTTCCTGCTTGGCACCGCCCGCTTGCGCGCTGCCTTGAGCGTGCGCCGGGGGTGGCTGTTGCGCTGCAGGTGTCGGCATCACCGGCTTTCCGGCCAGGTCTCCGCCTTCTTCGTAGTTCCAGCTTGCCTTGTCGTAGACCTGCTTCTCAGCGTCAAAGCCCGAGTACAGCCCATCATCCGGAAGCTTGAATCCATCCTTAATGATGAAGGCCGCATTCGTGTAATTCACGAGATAGTCGTGGGCGATGCGGTTGTTTTGAATTGCGTAATGGATCATTCCGCCGAGGAAAGCAATGTCGGCGCCCGCACGGATCTGCAGATACATGTCCGCAGTCGCGGCCGTCCGCGTGAGGCGCGGATCGACCACGATCGTTTTTGCATTGCGGTGAATCTTGGCTTCAATCGCCCACTTGAAGCCGCAAGGATGGTTCTCGGCCGGATTGCCACCCATGATCAACATCATGTCGGTGTTCTTGATGTCGATCCAGCCGTTCGTCATTGCACCGCGTCCGAATGTGGGCCCCAAACTGGAGACCGTAGGGCCGTGTCAAACCCGGGCCTGGTTTTCCAGGTAGCAGACCCCCAGGCTGCGCATGCTCTTGACGACGAGATAGTTGAACTCATTCGTATCGGTGCAGCCGCCGGTCCAGGCGATGCCTTCGCAGCGGTTCACGGTGTGGCCGTTCGCGTCTTTCTCTATGAAGGTATCGTCGCGTGTCTTCTTCACGCGCTGCGCGATTTCGCTGTAGGCCTGATCCCAGGAAATGTCTTCCCAATCCGTGGCTCCCGGACGCCGCACCTGGGGCTTCAGCAGACGACGGTCATTCAGAATATCTTGTTCGAGCGATGAACCCTTAGGGCAGAGCGTTCCGCGATTGATGGGGTGGTCGGGATCGCCCTCAACGTGCACCACCTGCGGGATCGCGTTCTTGGCCTTGTCGCCGAGCGTATAAATAATGACGCCGCAGCTCACCGAACAATAAGGACAAGTGCTGCGCGTCTCGCTGGCGCGGGCAATCTTCAGGTTCTGAGTTTGGGCGTAGACCGGAGTCAGATCGAATCCGAGGACAGAAACGCCTGCTCCGCCGAGAATGGTGCCCTTGAGAAAAGTTCTGCGGGAGAATTCCATGAAACCTCCTGCAATCAGCCGCGCGCTCGACTGCAACGCGCACCCTGGTCAACTAGGATGTGAGACGGAGGTTGAAGGTTGCGGCCGTCGCAATACTGACTCCCGACGACCGAGTCGCACCCAAACAGAATCCGGAGACTATACCTCTAGGGTGGGAATGGAGTCAATCCGCAAGAAGTCGTAGGGCTGCCTGCTCCTGGTTTGACGGCGCTGTTAGGCATTTGCTCGCCGCCGCGCATTGCCCCAACTCTCCATCGGGCTGGATAATGACGCGATGACGATTTCTCCATGGCAACGTCGTATTCGTCGTGCGAAAGATCTCGCCGGCCAGCATCCATTCGCGGCAGAGATCATCGGGTTTTACATCCACGTCGCCAGCTTTCAGGAAGAGTTGCATAAGCGGCTGAGCGCTGTGCTGCAGTCGGCAGATCCTTCCGTCGATCGTGAGCTCGCGGCCTCTGAGCTCTCAGAGTTGAGCGACAGATTTGCAATCGTTTCTGTCGCTGGCGGAAGCGCACGGACCGAAGCCATTAGCTGAATTGAGCCGCGATCTCCGCACTCGCGGTCAGAATTTCTGGACTGAGTTGCTGAACAAGAGTTGGTCCGTGCTCTCGGCGCCTGACGCGGAGGGACTCCTGGCCCAGGCTTTCCTGCAGCCTTATGCCGAATTGCTGCGTTCCCGCGCCCTGCCGCGCCCCGTTCCAACCGCGTACGCCTTATGCCCGTTCTGCCATCGCAAGCCCGGTTTTGGCGTATTGCGCCAGATGGGGGATGGCGGTGCGCGATCCATGGTCTGTTCTTTCTGCCTGGCCGAGTGGGAGTTTCGCCGCATCGTGTGCCCCGGCTGCGCCGAGGAGAACGAGAAGAAGCTTGCCGTCTTCAGCGCCACCGAGTTTGATTACATCCGCGTAGAGTGCTGCGACGTTTGCAAGACCTACATCAAGACGGTGGACCTTACGAAAGACGGCCGCGCCGAACCGCTGGTCGACGAACTGGCCTCCGCTCCTCTCGATCTCTGGGCCCGCGAGCACGGCTACGCCAAGTTGCAAAACAATCTGTTGGGAATGTGAGTTGCATTTCGCTCGCATTACAAAGGTGTCATCCTGAGCGGAGCCGCTTATCGGACTGAGCGAAGGATCCTGCGTGGCAAAACATCAGCTGATATCACATCATTTTGACTCCACGTTCATTCTCCAGTAGCCTACGGATTCTCTATGAACGCGCCGTCGCCAGCGATTTCCGTGCAAGGCCTCAAGAAGTCCTACGGCGACGTGGAAGCCGTCAAGGGAATCGACTTCGAGATCCAGCCCGGAGAAGTGTTCGGACTACTCGGCCCGAACGGTGCGGGCAAGACTACGACGGTCGAGATTCTCGAAGGCCTGCGTCCTCGCACCGGTGGGCAAGTCGCCGTTCTGGGTTTCGATCCCGACAAGCAGCGCCAGCGGCTCAAAGACCGCATTGGTGTTTGCCTGCAGGCCACGAATCTGCCGGAGAAGATCCGCGTTCACGAAGCGATGGACGTGTTCGCATCTTTCTACACCCGCAGTGTAAATCTGGACCAGTTGATGAAACGCTTGCAGCTCGAAGAAAAGCGGAACGCTTTCTACGGCACGTTGTCGGGTGGGCAGAAACAGCGGCTCGCTCTCGCCCTGGCGCTGGTCAATGACCCGCAACTCATCTTCCTGGACGAACCTACGACCGGACTCGACCCGCAGGTCCGCGCGGAAATCCATCTTCTGCTTGAAGAGTTGAAGCGCGAACAGCGCACGATCCTGCTGACCACCCACTACATCGAAGAAGCCGAGCGCTTATGCGATCGCGTCGCGATCGTCGATTCTGGCCGCATCATCGCTCTCGATACTCCGCGCCGCCTGCAACAGCAGAGCCGCAACGCATCGAGCATCGTGGTAACCTGCGCGACACCTTTTCCCGAGCAGCGCCCCAACTGGGCAGAGGCCACCGACAGCGTTCTGGATGCCACCGGCCACATGCTGACCGTCCACTCGCGCAGGCCGGCCGCTACGCTTGTCGATCTGGTGAAGTGGATTGATCAGCAAGGCCTCGAACTGACTGATGTTCATCTGAAGCAGCCCAGCCTCGAGGATGTATTTATCGAAATGACCGGAAAGAGCCTTCGCCAATGAAAAGCTACAAGGCTCTGATCTCGCTCGACCTGAAGCTGGCGTTACGGCAGAAGTCAGTCATCTTCTTCAACTATCTTTTCCCGCTCATCTTCTTCTTCATCTTCGGACAAGCAATGCACGCCGAGCGCGGCGCGGCCATGACGATTGTGATCTCGATGGTCCTCATTATCGGGATTCTCGGCAATGGCCTGTTCGGGGCGGGAATCCGCGCAGTGCAGGAACGTGAAGCGAATATTCTGCGCCGCTACAAGGTCACGCCCATCACGCCCGCGCCTTTATTGGTGGCTTCCGTCGTGACAGGGTGGATTCTGTACATGCCAAACGTGATTCTCATTTTCACGCTGGCGCACTTTCTCTATGGAATGCCGTGGCCCCATTCCATGGCCTCGGTTCTTGTCTTTATCACGGTCGCTGTCGCTGGGTTTCGCTCGATTGGGTTGATCATCGCTTCTGTCGTCAACTCGATGCAGGAAAGTCAGCTAATCGTTCAGCTGATCTACCTTCCCATGCTGTTCTTGAGCGGCGCGACGTTTCCACTGTCCATGTTCCCGCCATGGCTGCTCACGATTACGCAGTTCGTTCCGGCAACCTACATGGTGACTGGCATTCAGGGCATGCTGCTTCGAAGTGAAGGCCTCCGAGCCAATCTTCAGCCCTTGCTTGCCCTTGTCCTCACCACCGTCGTAGGCCTGTTCATTGGCTACAAATTGTTCCGGTGGGAAAAAGAAGAAAAGATTCGCACGCCCGCCAAGCTGTGGCTGCTGGCGGTGCTCGCTCCCTTCCTTGTGCTGGGCGCGTGGCAGATGCATACGCGAAGCGGCATTGCCAAGACCAAGGTTCTTAACCGGCAATTGGCTCGTGGCGACACGTATTTGATTCGCGGCGCACGCATCTTTGTTGGAGACGGCAAGGTCATTGAAACGGGAACCGTTCTGGTTCGTGCTGGCAAGATCGCTGAAGTCTACGAGGGATCCGGTCCCGACCCCAAGTCGGTGAACGCTGAGACCGTCGAGGCCGAAGGCAAAACGATTCTTCCTGGATTGATTGATGTGCACGTTCATCTTGGAGCACCCGGTGGTGTGTATGCCGACATGAGCAAGCAGGATGAGCCGGAGAAAAGAATGCTGCGCGAGTTGGCCGCTTATCTCTACAGCGGCGTGACGACTGTGCGAAGTGTCGGTGACGGTCCCGATATCACGCTCAAAGTGCGTTCCATGGTCAACGGCGGAGAAGCTCTGGGCGCGGAGTTGCAAACGTGCGGACCACTATTCACAACTCCGGGAGGGCACGGGACAGAGTATTTCAAAGACTTCCCAGCCAATGTGCGCTCGAATCTGGAACAGCAATTCTTGCGACTGCCATCTTCTGCTGAGCAGGCTCAGCAGCAGGTCGATGAGTTGAAGAAGCAAGGCATCGACTGTATCAAGGCCATCCTCGAATCCGGCGCGGGAGGCCGCGTTTTCAACCGGCTCGACACTGGATTGTTCGACGCAGTGGCTCGTGCGGTGCATGCCGATGACCTTCCTCTCGCGGTTCATACGGGAGACGCTCGCGACGTTGCGGACGCGGTGCAGGCGCAAGCTAACTCGATTGAACACGGATCGTTTCGCCAAGCCATTCCCGATGCGCTGTTCGACCACATGGCGAAGCAGGGAACGTTCTACGATCCAACGCTGAGTGTCGGAGAGGCGGTCAAAGATTTTGCGGCCGGAAAGCCGAACCTGCTCAAACGATCTTTGGTGCAGCAGGTGGGGCCGCCCGAACTGTTGCAGGGAACCGAAGCGGCGCTGACTTCCAAGGACGCCGAACCCATCCGCTCCGAATACGCGCTCGATCCGCCTGATATGGGGATCGCCACAGATAATCTAAAGCGCGCGAATCAGCATGGAGTCCCTCTGGTTACGGGCAGCGACGCCGGGAACTTTCTGGTCATCCATGGACCGACCGTGCAACACGAACTTCAGCTCTGGGTGCAGGCAGGAATTCCGCCTGCCGTAGCATTGCAGGCGGCCACGTACAACGCTGCCCGGCTGCTGCGCGCCGAGAAGCGAATCGGTTCCATCCGTGTCGGCAACGATGCCGACCTGCTGATCGTCGACGGCAATCCGCTTGAGGACATCACCGCGACCGAGCGCATCTCGATTGTGGTCTTCAAGGGAGAACGCGTCGATCGCAACGAGCTCTTCAATCAGCGCTAATCGAAGCATGACCTGGTGCGATATCCTCACAGCATGGGGAAGGGCTTTCCATCGCGTGGGGATCAGAAACTGATCCAGATTGTGGACGCTGCGTTGGCCGATGTGACCCGCAGGAGCGGGAAGTGGCTGGCGTGTCGCCCGGGATGCACGCAATGCTGCATCGGCGCCTTCTCCATCAATCAACTCGATGCGTTGCGATTGCGGCGAGGCCTTGCCGACCTTGAAAAGCGCGAGCCTGCGCGGGCGGCGCGGATTCGAGAGCGTGCTCGCGAATCGGTGGCCCGTTTGTCACGGGAGTTTCCGGGCGATCCTGTCAGCGGGTTGCTAGACGAAAGCGGCGAGGCTGAGCAAAGGTTTGAAGACTTTGCCAACGATGAGCCTTGTCCGGTGCTTAATCCGGAGACGGGATACTGCGAGCTCTACGAATCGCGCCCGATGACCTGCCGCGTCTTTGGGCCTCCCGTGCGGTCTGAGGATGGATTGGGTGTGTGCGAGCTCTGCTTCCAGGGTGCGTCCGACAAGGAGATCGCCGCATGCGAGATGAAGGCGGATCCTGACGACATGGAGTCACGCTTACTTGCGCAACTCGAAAAAGACACACGCAAGCGCGGAAATACGATCATCGCGTTCTGCCTGGCATCTTAATAGACTAATAAGGCCCCTGAGTCAAGCTTGCTTCTTCTCCAGTTCGGCCCAGCGCGCATAGAGTTCGTCGACTGCGTTCTGGGCTTCTTCCAATTCTGAATGGGCGGTCATGAGACGCGTGGCGTCGCTGGCAATGGCCGGATCTTCCGCTGCATTCCGCTTGGTGTCCAGTACATGTTCGGCGGCGGCGACACGGTCCTCGATGCTGGCATACTCGCGCGCTTCGAGATACGAGAGCTTCTTCTTCGACGAGGTCGCTGACGCCGCGGTGGCCGGGCGATCGAGGACGCGTGCACTGCCGAGCGATGCCTGCTCGCGTTCGGCCTGCCAGGTCTCCCATTGCGAGTAGTCGGCAAAGCGCTCGGCGCCTCCTTGACCATCGAGGCCAAGCACGATGGTCGACACGCGATCGAGCATGTAGCGATCGTGCGTCACCAGCACGAGCGACCCGCGAAACTCCAGCAGGCTTTCCTCCAAAATCTCGAGAGTCGGGATGTCGAGATCGTTGGTGGGTTCATCGAGGAGAAGGACGTCGGCGGGTTGCAGCATCAGCTGAGCGATTAAGACTCTTGCTCGCTCGCCGCCGGAAAGGCGGTCGACCGGCTGATTGAGCTGTTCGCCCTTGAACAAGAACTTTGCCGCCCACGACGCCACGTGAACGACGCGATCCTGATAGATGACGGAATCGCCCTCGGGAGCCAGCGCCCGGCGCAGCGTCACGTTCGGATCGAGCTCGCGGCGCTGGTCGAAGTAAACGACTCGCAACTTTTCGGCGCGGCGAATGTCTCCAGCGGTAGGCGCTACTTCTCCGCGAATGAGGCGCAGCAACGTCGTCTTGCCACTGCCGTTCGGACCGACCAGGCCAACTCTGAGCCCCGCTGTGATGATGAAGTTGAGATTCTGGAATAGCCGGCGTCCGCCGATCTCGTAGGTTACGTCCTGCAGTTCGATCAGACGCTTGGTCTTGCGGTCGGTGGCAGAGAAGTCGATTTGGGCGGTGCTGGTGCGGGTTCGCGTGTTCAGGTCCGCGAGTTCTTCCATCAATTCGCCGGCTTTGTCGATGCGCGCTTTCGACTTTCGGGTACGAGCCTTGGCTCCGCGACGCAGCCATTCGATCTCGGAGTGCACCAGGTTCTCCAACGCTTCCTGCCGCTTCGATTGGGCGTGCAGGAACTCCTCTTTCTTCTCGAGAAAGGTGCTGTAACGTCCCTTCACGCGCAGCATGCCGTCGGGATAGACGCGGCTGAGTTCCGCCATGTCGGTGGCAACGTTTTCAAGAAAGTAGCGATCGTGACTGATGACCACGCAGGCGAAGGGGGCTTGCTCCAAGACCTCTTCAAGCCACTCGATGCCCGCGAGGTCCAGATGATTGGTGGGTTCGTCCAGGAGCAAAATGTCGGGACCCTGCACCAGGGCCTCGACGATCGCCAAGCGCTTCTGCCATCCCCCGGAGAGCGCGGAAGCTTCCGCATCGAGGTCCGCGAACCCCGCGCGACCGAGGGTTTCGGCGAAGCGCGTTCCGCGTTCCGACTCGGGCACGGCAGATTTCTTCAATGCCGCATCGACGACTGACCGCACCGTGTCGCCAGCCTGGAACGCGGACTCCTGTTCCACGTACGCCAGGCGGAGTCGTTTACGAACGGCGATCTCTCCGTCGTCGGTATCTTCGGTGCCGGCGAGGATGCGCAGCAGAGTGGACTTACCCGAACCGTTCGGACCGATCAGGCCAATACGGTCCTCCTCAGAGACCGTAAAGGAGACGTTCTGAAAGAGCGGGTCGGCTCCAAAAGCCTTCGAGATGCTGCGTACATTAATAAGAGGTGGCAATGCTGCGCGATCTCCTGAAGGTGGAATGAAGTCTACCCTGAGCTTATCAGCAAGCGTCGATGGCAGAACGGTCATGGCCTGCAGGCCGGGTAACTGCGCGGAGCGGTTCTGCGAATTGTACCGAACCAGTCCCTCGATTTTTTCAGTCCGTTTTCCTAAAATATTGAGTTTTAAGGATTTGGACGCGGTCTATCCGCTCTCGCAAAAAGACACGAACGGCGATGACTACCGTGGCGCTGAGCACAGGTACGTACTTCATTTTGGCGAAGGACTGTCCCCGGGCTCCCCCGTGTCGGTGCGTCGCGGGGATCAGGTTGGGTGGTGCAATGGCCTGGTAGGACACTTGCCTAGGCATCTGGTCTGGATTGAAGTGCTAGACTCTAGGAAGTCCCTTTACACATCCCTCCGCCGCGCTGCGTTCTTGGGCGTCGGTCTCTTGTGCAATCTGATAGTTCCGCATCGGAGACCACCCTATGCTGCTCAACAGTACGCAGGGCATCGCCATTTCGCAGGTGGAAGAAGAGTCATCGCGGTTGCGACGCACGATCGAAGACGAGTCTTCATTGCTACAACACAAGGTCGAGGAACTGAACCAGAATACCGTCCTTTTGATCGCCGAGGCTGGGAAGTTGATTCAAGAATCGAAGCGACTATCGGATCGGCTGATGTCCTTCGAAGACCCTAGAACGAAACTGAAGGTGCAAACAGGCAGCCCAACCTCGAAATAACGCTCATTGCCCGAATTTTTGAGTACGACGGAATGGTTCCAGCAGTTGTGATTCAGGTTTACTGAAGTCACAACGCGGTTGTCACTGAGATTTCGGGGGAACTGATTCCTCCTCTTGGGTTGGGTTGAAGCCTGTCAGCATGCGCGACTTGGCGCGAAACACGTGATAACGCTCAAAAGCAACATCGTTCAGCATCGTGGTATAGGGTCCATACGTTCTGAAGTTTTCATCCCATTCCGTTAGAACTGTCACGGATCTCCCTCTCGAAATGGAGACGCTCCTCACAGGGCAGACATAGGTCTTCCCTCCGATCTCGACCGGGCCATAAGTGATCACGATGTCGGAGCGGACAAGCGGCGTGGTTGATTTCAGGTCCGCCACCAGTTGCAGGCGAAGGATGGCTCCACTCAGCGGATCGATCGCGATCTCTCCGTGATATCCGACGGTTTCTTCGAAAGGACTGGTTCCGTCGCCGTCTGGAAGACAACAGCCCCCCACTCGATAACGTGATTTCTCCGCCGGAATCCGATAGACAAATACCGCATGAGGCTCGTCCGCGCCCTGCTCCCAGCGATTCCATGTCAAACCGCTGGAAATTGCGTCGGTCACTGCACCGAGAAGAGGACCGAACACACCATAAGTGAGTAAATACCCACGGGCCGGTTTGCGCTTCTTGCCTTTCGCTCCGCTTGAATCCACGACTTCCTTACCATTGCTATAGAGGACCGTTGCTTTGGAACTGGCGGCCGCATGCAATGGCTGGTAGTCGACCGGGGTGCGGGCGTCAGAATATTGGGCAGTTTCCTCATAACGAACCGTTGTCCGCGTCGCGTAGAAGTTCGGTAACTTTGGAATCGTCTTGTTCAGGTAGTCGACGGCCAGCGAGATCATGCTCCGCTGCGCACCCGCGTCGGGTGAGGCATCAGCAGGAATCTCCGCCGGTGGAGGATCCAGAAACGCCGACGCATCGGCCAGAGCAGGCAGAGCCTGCCGGGCCCTTTTGCCGCTTACGCTCGCTGTCCATGACGAGAGTTTTTGCGCGCTCAGCCGCTCGGTTAGTTCCACCTCGGAGAGTCGCCGCGCCACTTCCGCATCCGACTCATCGCGGGCGGACGCCAACAACTGCTCCAACTGCGCAACCGTCACGGGTCTGCCCGCAAGATTTGGTTGATCGGAATAAAACGGTTGATCGTAATACCCAGTGTTGGTGCGGGCCGTCAAACCCGGCGCGCCGACTTGCACCTCGAGGCTGTGATACTCGGCTAGGATGATCCGCACGGGAAGGGTCGAACGACAGCGTATAGAAGGCGCTCGCCTCCTGAACACAGTCGTCGATCTGACTGACTAGGTCGTTACCCGGGCCAAGCACGCGCCCGCCGCTGTGGACGGCTAGTACCCTTCGATCCAGATTCTTGAGGCTTACCTGCTGGACCGATTGCACGCCGTTCAGGAAATCCAGATAAGTGAGCGAAGAGAGCGGGATCGGAATACGTTCCCCCACCGAAAGGCTGAAAAGAGAAATGCGAGCCTCGCGCAGCAGCGTGGAAAACCAATAAATCGTATCGAAGGTGACTTGCTTAGCTCGTACGCTTTCCCTACGTTGTAAGCTTTCATAGTCCGGCAAGCTTTCCCAGTCTGCTCCGCTCCCAATACCCCACCCGGGTCCGACCCAGATCAGCAGCTTTCTGCCAGGCTTTCGCCTCGCAGATGTCGCAATGTAGCCGAGTGTCTTTAGCGCGGACAAGCCGGCTGGATCCGCAGGGGCTGACGAGTCGGCATACTCTCCCGTCCCGTTTCCCAAAAGGCGGCGGGGGTTGATAAACACAAGCTTGTCGTGAGCGATCTCCGCGGCTAAGGCGTTCCCGTCGCCGGAAGGCTGGGCAAGGTGCCACAGGCCCGCATCGGAAAGCCCGAAGATCGATATGGGCTGAGCCAAATGCCCGTTGCGCTGCCGCAGGAATTTCTCGACTTCCACCCGCTCGTCGGCAGCCAGGTCAAACGGCATCTTGATCGTATCGACGACCAGAATTACTTCAACCGGAGGATCGGGCTTGGCAGAGACTCCATCGAACGAGTGAAAAGAAAGAACTTTCTGCGGCTGGTGATTGTCCAGCAAAGTAAAGTCCTTGGGGCCGAGGCCGGATATTGTCTTCCCTGAATTGTCGGTCACCACGACATCGAGGTTGATGAGGCCCTGCGCCGCGTCCGACGCGGGCGAGGTAGGTTGTGTGGGCCCTTGGCCCTGAAGCGCAACCGGTTCTCCAGTCTGCGGCGGCGCTCCCGCTCCAGAGGCAGTCTCTGCCCAGAGAGCCGCCCCCAGAAAGAGGACCAATGCCGGCAAGAAGAGACTTGGATCGGACAGGCCCAATGATCCCTGCTTGAATCGCATCATTTGCAATACCGAGATTATTGCCGTTTCCTCTGACACTCAGATTCTAGTCACAGTTCGGCTGAACTGGCTTCAATTCTCGGGTGGTCTGTCATGCCGGTTGACGGCGTTGAGGTAATTCAGGCTTGTCAGCCGCCGTGTCAGTTGATGAGAAATCCCCGGTTACACTCCCCTCCGGACGGGGAGTTGTGACTGTCGAGAAACCGGGAGGGAACCCCGGGTTCCCGAAGTCGGCGCTTATGCGAGATCGAAGGGCCCGCCTCCCGCCGATTTCGGCGGAAGGCAGGGAACGAAATTGACTTCTACTTTGCAGGGATCGAATCGAAATTACCGGACGATTCTTCGTAGAAAAGCGCTCCTTCTTTGGGATCGCCTCCACTCCAATGCTTCTTCCCACCTGGAACGCGCAAGAAACTGCCTGCCGCCACACGTTTGCTGCCAGCCTCGTCCTTGTACAGGTACGCGCCCTTGACGACGACGATCGAAATATCATTGGTGTGGGTGTGCATCCCGGCATCGAAACCAGGCACGAACTTAGTGAATGTGGCATGGGCCCCTTTACCCGCGTCGCCCCAGATTGCGGCCATGGATACGCCCTTGGTGGGGCTTTCCTGGAAATTCGCCTGATCGGCGGAGACGAAGATCACTTTCTGATCTTGCTGTCCCTGCATTCGCCCGATGGACCACACCATCATCAACGTCGCGGCTATTCCAACAGTTAGCAATGACTTTTTCATACTCTCCTTCGCATGTTTTGGTTGCTTCTGACTGCGGGCGAATTCTACATCAATTGGTCGGCAGACTCGCGGGGGAATCGAAGGTTCGTTGGCGAAAGATCGATTGCACGCATCATCCGAACGAGCGGTTATACTGTCCTCGCGCACGGCTGGGCCATCGATCACCTGACGAGTTTTCTCATTAGCCCATGACCGAATCTCCCTCAATCCTCGACGTACTCTTGAAACTGGTGCCCACGGTTGTCGTGCTGTTCAGTGGCCTGGGCGGTTTTCTCTACTGGCTACTGAAACAAACCCTCGACGCGCGCTTCAAGGAGCGATTGGAGGAGACCAAGCACGAATTGAAGCTGGAACAGGACAAGATGTCCGTCGTCTTTCCGGCCCAGAAAGAGAGCTTTCGAAAGATTCTTGCGGCCATGCATTCCGCGCTGGTCGCGATCGAGCAACGGAGGGGCGAAGACGATGATTGGCTTCCCATCAGTCGGGAGGACATCGACAAGTTTCGCAGCGTCGCATTCGAAGAGACTTTGATGATGGACAGCGGGAGTGATCACGCGATCGCGCTCTTCGCTCGAATCATGTGGATCGCCGTTGAGGATGAGGGGAGCGTCCCTTGCAGCGACGAAGTGTCGCGAGCCCACAACCAGATGACTCTGATCGCGGATTGCCTGGCCGAGCATTTTCGGATCAGGGTGGGACTGAGAGAGGCCAAGCCTGATCCGCTGCTGGATGTCCAACTGCTGGCGGCTGGTTATCTCGTCAATACGTTTCGTCTGGAGGATTTCAATCTGCCGGCGGAAAGTCCGTTGAAACTTCGTCAGAATGAAACCGCGGCAGAGCTGGTGAGTGCGGCCAAGAAACACCGCGACGAATTGAAGTCTCAGCTGAAAGCGCTGAAGAACGCGATGCAGAAGAGATCCTCTCTCTTCTTCGAGGACCTCACGGCGATTGATCGATATCTGACAACGCTCGACCGGATGAAGCAGGGGTAAGGCAGCCCCCAGCTTCTGATTTGCTTGGCATCACCAACTCGGGGGGATGCCGCATCTCGCACCCACGCTGGCAAAGCACGCAAGGATACGGCCACCCGGGGCGATGTTGGAACAGCAATCTTCTACTTCCCGTCGACCGCGAGGTTCTTGTAGACCTTGCCATCTTTCATGATGACGAGGAAGTTCTTCGCGGGGTCGGCAACCAGATTAATGTCTGCGACGGGGTCGCCGTCGACCAGCAACAGATCGGCGAGTGCTCCTTCTTCGACTACGCCGAGCTTTCCGGGATAAGGGCTGCGCAGTCCGGACAGGGAGAGCAGCTCTGCATTGTCGGCTGTCGCCATCTTCAGCGCCTCAGCCGGTGAATACCAGCGCACCATTTTTGCGAGTTGCGCACCTTGCGTCTTTGCGTTTTCGGCGCTAAACAGGATGTCGGTGCCCCAAGCCGTTTTGATCTTGTACTTTTTGGCGAGCCCGTATGCGGTGTCGGTTCCGCTGAACATCTGCAACTGCTTCACGCGGTTCGGCGAACCTTCTGCATAAGCGGAGGGCTTGTCGTCGGTGAAGGGCTGCAGGCTCCACCAGATCCCTTTTTCGGACATCAGCCTGGCGGTCGCATCGTCCAACAATTGGCCATGGTCGATGCATTTGACTCCGGCCTCGATCGCCTGCCGCACGGCGCGGGGCGTATAGGCATGGACCGTAACGTAAGTGCCCCAGTTCTCAGCCGCCTCAACCCCGGCGCGTAATTCTGCGACGGTGTATTGCGTGACGTCGAGAGGATCGTAGCTCGAGGCCACACCTCCGCCTGCCATCAACTTGATCTGCGATGCTCCCAACGCCAGCTGTTCGCGAGCGCGCTGGCGCACCAGGTCCGGGCTGTCAGCAATAGCGGAACCACCGACACGCTCGATGAAGGTGAAGTCTCCGGGACGAGCGGGCAGATCGGTCGGAAGACGGAAATCGCCATGACCGCCGGACTGTGAGATGAAGGCCCCCGATGGCCAGATTCGCGGGCCCGGCACAATGCCGAGGTCAATGCCGTGCTTGAGTCCGAACACGGGCCCACCCAGATCGCGAACGCTGGTGAAGCCGCGCATGAGCATGTCGTCGGCAGCTTTCACGGCGACCACATTGATGAACCCAAGGTCACTGGTCAGCGCAGCGAGCAGAGGAATGGTTTCGAACATAAGGTGGGTGTGCGCGTCGATCAGCCCGGGCATCAGCGTGCGGCCCTTGCCGTCGATGACGGTGGCGTGCGAACTCTGATCCGTAGGGATCGCTGTTGCCGAGATTTTCTCGATCTTGTTTCCGCGGACCAGAACGTTGGAAGGCGCGGTGATTGTCCCGGTTTTGACATTGAGAACGCGGACGTTCTGGAACAAAACCGCGGAGAGAGGCGCCGACTGCGACAACGCGGACACGACAGAGCAGAGTGCTGCAAGGACAAGTACGATGCCCCGTGATACGACAGCCCGGACGAGTGCCTGCCTACTGCTGAGGATCACGTGTTTTCTCCTGGATAGGTGAGAGCGGTGTGGTGTTGAGAGAGAAGATACCGATCCAACGATTCGAGGTCTACTGCTAGAAGTGACAGTTCCATTCCAGTCCCACACAGGGTCAGGTTCCCCAGGTTGTCCGTGGAAGGGTGTGGCCGACCCTGGGCTTACCGATGCTTGCGGAAGATTTCGAAGATCAGATTGAAGAATTGCACGAGCGTGATCCCGATCGTTACATAGACCGCAATCTCTAACCGGCGGCCCGCCTCTTGAGTCCCACGCAGCAGGTCGGCGACATCTTTCGTGGTCTGATGCAGAGTATCGGCCAATTGCTCAAAGTGCTGCAGCGAAGCCCTCATTTTGTCCGAGGTCCTCGACATGGCGAGCGCGGCTTCACCGAACTGCTGTCCATTGCGCAGATCAAGTTCCGCCCGGCACGCCGTCCACCACGGACTCCCGGGAGGACTGTCATACATCCGCTGCCGGATCTCCACGTAAGAACGGTTGCGCAATACCTCCACCAGCGCCGCCACTTTGTCGGAAGCCTGGGCTTGCTCGCTGCCTTTGGTTTCCGAAGCTTTCGGGTCATTGACTAAAACCGGCATACACGGAGCGTATCAGGCGACGCTTGTCGGATTGAGGTGCCCGAAGTGCATATCCACGCTTCGGTTTCCGCACAGTCTGGCCATAGGTAACGACCCTTACCCATGCCCTGTCAGCCATACCCTCACTTTGGCCTTTCGTGCGGGAACGAGCGCTACGCGCCGCTGGAGGATCGAGCATCACAGCGATGACCGATTGGCGCAGCCATCGAAAACATCGGCTTATCACTAGAGACCCCGCAGTCAAACGGCAATCGCCTGGGGGACCTCAGTTTGACTTGGTTTCCTGCGGATAAGTCCAGGAAGCCACTCCAAGGTACCTTCGTAAGTTGTTGAGTCTGCATAAGAAAAATACCATTCAGAGACGGCTGGCATCTCGCTGCGAGTGGTCCCGGCAAGTCCAAGTCCAAGAACTTGAGGAGATAGGGTCGATCCCCTCGAGCAGGTTCGTTTTTGCTCTCGCGCAAGGTGTGGCCAACCAGGTCAAGATCGGCAATTCGGAAACGCTGGTTCCGAACGGCACAGCGTTGCTGCCAGGAAGCGCGCCTCCGGAGACGGGCGGAGCCATCGTGTTTGTGCAGCACTAGCGATCGCTGCTGGCACGGGCGCAGTCGAGATCCAGATTTGAGCTTCGAGGTAGAGCGCTTGGAGAAAATACGCGACCAGGAAACCCGAGAGGAATCCAAAACGCGGCTGGTTGAGCAGATCAACAGCTGTCTGCGTTCGGGCGACTACTCTCGCGCTCTGGATCTGCTGCGAGGCACGGCTGCCGAATTCTCCAACGAGGCGGAGCGGTCCGAACTGGAAAAGCTTGCGCAGGACGGCGTCAAGCGCAGCGCCGAAGCCAACCGTCTTATCACCGAAAGCCAGGAACTGTTTGCGCAGCGGAAGTCCGCCGAAGCGCTTCAGTTGTTGCGCCAAGCCTACGAGCTGGACAAAAACAATTCTCTCGCCCGCGCAATCCTGGCCAATGCCCTGGTGGAGCATGCGCATTCCATGGTTGAGACCGACTGGTGGGGAGCCGCGAAGCTGGCCAAGCAGGCGCTCGATTTGAACCCGGCGCATCCCACAGCCAAAACGATCCGCAGCCTGATCCGCGACCGGAAAGAATCAAGCTCTGTCGAGGAATGGGTTTCGCAGGTACACAAGCTGCAGTCGTGCGGCGACCTGTTTGCGGCGTTGTCTTTGATCGCAGAGGGATTGGACGTTCACCGCGATCCCAAGTTGCTTCTGCTTCAGGATGCGATCCAGCGCGACCAGGAGGCGGGGCGACGCCAGGCCCGCCGAGGCGATTTGGAAGAGCTGCGACGCATGGAGGGTAAAGTCGATGGGGCTGCGGACCTGGCTGCCAAAAAAGTATTAGCCGAGCGCATCCAGGGGGTCGCGGCGAAGTATTGGACCGATGGGGAGATCCTGGCAGTCGCCAATGGCCTTCTGAACCGGCTGGGATTGGCCCCCGAGGAGAGTGCACGCACGTCGGCGCACAGCAAAGGTGCGCCCGTCATTTTTCACGTCCCGCGTCCCAGCGCTCCGAAGCCTTCAGCCGAGGCGAAACAGATTTCACCAGAGCAGATTCCAACGAGCTCAGTTCCAATGAGCCCGGTGCCAACGCCACAGCTTTCGTCGAGCCCTGTTTCAACGAATCAGTTTCCGACCAAATCCGTTCCGCCAAACCAGGCTCCAACAAGTCAGGTTCCGCCAAACCCGACCCCGACTGCAAACGTCCCGACCAGCATTGTTCCGCCCAGCAAAATTCCATCGAGCAAAGTCCAGCCGAGCAAGGTTCCACTGAGCAAAGTTCCGGCCAGCACTCTGCCACCGGGCAAAGTCTCGACCACTCCGGGCGACCCGAAGCAGGCCTCGTCACAAGCCACAATTTTTTCCGCCGCCGAACTTTCTGCATCGGCGGCCAAAGTCGTAGCCCCGCCTTCTCAGCCAAAACAGGCCACGAGGTCAAAATCGACAACGCTGATTCTCATCTCCGCGGTCTCGATCATTCTGGTGGCGGGGACCTTCTTCTTCACGCGCAAACACTATGCTCCGCCAGTAGAGAATGCCGCATCAGCCGCTCCGACTGTTTCAGCCCCGGTTGCCTCAGTTCCCAGCGTCTCTGTGCCGTTTGTCTCCGCTCCCGCACAGACAACTTCTGAAGCACCATCGGCTGCGATGCCGCTTGCTTCCGACGCTGCCGCCGGAAAAGGAACGGTCATTGATCAGCCGCCTGCCGAGCCGGGTCACGACTTGGGTACGCTCGTTGTCGTTGCCGGTCAAGACAACGCAAGCGTTTCTCTCAACGGAAAACTGCAACGACAACTCACTCAAGGCGGCCAGCTGCGCCTGCCGAATCTCGAGCTCAGGGACTACGTTGTACAGGTTTCGAAGAGCGGCTTTCAGGATCCTCCGCAGCAGAAGGTACGCATTCGCAAGGGTGACGAGGCGAAGCTTGTCTTCAGCCTGCAACCACAGCCTCGGCTGGCCTCGCTGACCATCCAGGGTGGCGCTCCCGGAACTACGGTTCTTGTCGATCAAACTCTCGTCGGCACGATTCAGCCCGATGGCACGCTCTCCGTTGTGACCGTCAATCCCGGAGACCATACCGTCGAACTGCGCAAAGAGCGATTCAAGCCCCGGCAGTTCAAGAAACACTTCGTTGTGGGTGGAACCATCTCTCTCGCTGCTGCAGATGCGGCGCTGGATGCGGCTCCCGGAGAATTGACCATCACCTTCGCGCCCGCCGACGCCAACGTTGCGATCGCAAAAGGGGATCTTCTGAAAATCGTAAGCAGTGGCGTGCCGCTCAATCTTGCGCCCGGCACCTACACGCTGACGGCGCGAACCGCCGAAAGGTTCACGCGCTCGTCCGCAGTCGAGGTCATCGCCGGTCAAGCCAAAACTTTGGATTTGTCGCTTGCCCCGACTGGTATGTCGAAGTTCGATGATCCGGGCGCCTGGAAGCAGGAGAAAGATTCTTTCATCCGCAAAGGGGGAGACTTCGTCTTATACGGAGTCGCTCCGGCCTCGGGCACATTTGTTTTTTCCGCGATGCCTGCCAAGGGTCACCTCTTGCAATGGGTGCTCAACTACAGCGATCCCAAGAACTACGTCCTCTTCCAGATGGACGACAAGAATTTCTACCGCACGGTCGTTCGCAACGGGGAGAAGACGGACAAGATCATCGTTCCCGATATAGACGAGAAGAAAGGCTTCCGCACGCTACAAATTCGCGTGAACGCCACGGAACTTGTCCATCAAATCAAGCATGGTAACAATTGGACGATCGTGGATCGCTGGACACAGCCGGGCGCCGATCTCAGTCGGGGCAAGTTTGGCTTCTATATCCCCGGAAGTGACCAGGTAGCGCTCTCCAGCTTTGCGCACTACGCTGACCTGAATATCCGCTAGCAGCCGAGGTTGCAGCTGCTACCAGGCGGGTTTGCCGTCTTTGAAGCGCAGGGTCAAGGTGTCGCCACCTTTCGTGACTTCGCGAGCCAGCGTGAGGTCCGCTCCGTCCTGCTTGATCTTGGAGCCCGTGACTTCAATCTCATCGTCGGCTTTGAAGACGATTCCCATATCGTCCAGGAATTTCTTGGGGCAAAGAAAGATCTGGACCGCATCCGCCCCGCTCTTCATGACCAGGTAGGCGACAGGCTTTCCACCCGAAGGAGGAACGAACTTCAACTCTTGTACGATTCCCTTGAACGTGCCTTCGGTTGCGGGATCGTACTTGGGCGGCGCCTGTGCGAATGCGGATGCGGTGAGAAAGGTGACCGCGGCGAGTTTCAGGAGATGGTTAGAAATCGGGCCGGACGTGTTCATGGCAGGCCCTCCAGCCGCGAATGTTAGGCCTAGTCGATCATAAAAGCAATGGAATTTGTGAACCGCGTGCACGGGAATCTGCTCTTATACTCTCTTGTTCGAGGAGGCCCGGCCTGAAATGAAACGAACGCCGTTGAGCAGAATGGCCCTGCGATTCGCTGTCCTGGGCACAGCCATCCTGTGTGCGTTGGGATTGCCTTTGCGTCTCGCCGCCGAAACTGGAGCTGAGGCCTGGTTGCGTTATTCCAGATTAACTCCGCAAGAGGTTAAGACCTTCCAGCCAATTCCGAACAAGATTGTTCTGCTCGGCGATTCACCGGTGCTCAAGACCGCGCAGCAGGAATTGGTTCGCGGCGTGACGCAAATGCTCGGCAGACCATTGCGCGTGGATTCCGGCTCGATGGAAAACGCCATCATTGTTGGAACGCTATCGCAATTACACGGCGTGGCCCCAGAACTTCGTCCGTCTCAGAATCTGAAAGGAGACGGCTACTGGCTGAAGAGCGCAAAGATTCATGGATCTGAATCGCTTGTGATCGCCGGCTCGACCGATCGCGGTGTTTTGTACGGAGTATTTGCTTTGTTGAGCAAGATTGCTCGCAGCGAGAGTCTTGCGTCGATCGATGAGGTGCAGCAGCCCTATGCCCCCATCCGGTGGGTGAATCAGTGGGACAACCTCGACGGGCGCATCGAGCGGGGATATGGCGGGGCGTCCATCTTTTTTGCGGACGCAAAGGTTCGTAGTGACTTGACCCGAGCCGGCGAGTACGCTCGCCTGCTGGCTTCGATCGGAATCAACGGATGCACCATCAACAATGTCAATGCCGCTCCAGGCGTTCTCGAAGACAGTTTCATCGCGCAGGTCAGCCGCATCGCCGATGAGTTTCGTCCCTGGGGAGTGCAGCTATCTCTATCGGTGGATCTAAGCAGTCCGAAAGTCATTGGCGGCCTGGACACGTTTGACCCGCTGGATCCGCGGGTCGCCGAGTGGTGGCGTAAAAAAGTTGACGAGATCTACCGGCACATTCCGGACTTCGGCGGCTTTGTGGTCAAAGCAGATTCTGAAGGGAGACTGGGTCCATCCACGTATGGGCGGACACCGGCCGACGCGGCCAATGCGATCGCGCGCGCGCTCAAGCCGCACGGCGGTGTCGTGTTTTATCGGGCCTTCGTTTACAACCACCATCTCGATTGGCATAACGTAAAAAATGATCGGGCGAAGGCGGCGTACGACAATTTCCATCCGCTGGATGGCGCGTTCGACGACAACGTCATCATTCAGATCAAGAATGGGCCCATCGATTTCCAGGTGCGCGAACCGGCGTCACCGCTGTTTGCAGGTCTTCACCATACGAACGAGTCGATCGAATTGCAAATCACGCAGGAATATACCGGGCAGCAGCGCCAGTTGTGTTTTCTCGTGCCGATGTGGAAGGAAGTGCTCGACTTCGACATGCACATCGAGGATATGCACAATGACTCGAATGCCACGCCGGTGAAGGATCTGGTTGCGGGGCGAGTCTTTCATCGTCCGACCGGGGGGTTCGTGGGCGTGGCTAACGTGGGCATGGATGCAAACTGGATTGGTAGTCCGCTGGCTATGGCGAATCTCTATGGCTTCGGACGGCTGGCGTGGGATCCGAATCTGACTTCCGAAAAAATCGTCGACGAGTGGACGCGGCTTACGTTCGGGAGCGATCCGCTGGTGATCAAGACTGTCACCGCGTTGCAACTCAGTTCCTGGCGTGTGTATGAGAGTTACACTGGCCCGCTGGGCGCGGGAACCCTCACCACGATTACCGGAAATCATTACGATCCCGGGCCGGAGTCGTCCGAAGAAAATGGTTGGGGACAATGGCACCGCGCCGACCATCAAGGCATCGGCATGGATCGTACAATCGCGACGGGTACCGGATACATTGGTCAATATCCGCCGGAAGTGCAGAAGCTGTACGAGTCGCTCGCCAACTGTCCGGATAACCTCCTCTTGTTTTTCCACCACGTGCCGTATACGTATGGGCTGCATTCGGGAAAGACGGTCATTCAGCATATCTACGATTCGCACTACGGTGGCGCCGAGCAGGCCCGCGATTTTATTTCTCAATGGCAGGCGCTCGATGGTCATGTTGACGAAGAGCGGTATCGCGACATCCTGGCGCGCTTTCAGTACCAGGCCGGGGAGGCTGTCGTGTGGCGGGACGCTATCTGCAACTGGATTTTCCGCCTTTCGGGAATTGCGGATGGGAAAGGTCGAGTTGGGAGAGAAGCGCCGGCGCAGATTCATTAGCGAGCCAGAAAGATCTGACCACAGAGGACACGGAGGACACTGAGAAAACCTGGCACGAATTACTCTGGGTCCTCTGTGGTTAGAGCCTTGAGTTAGAACTTTGCGACGACCTTTTTGCAAATATTGCGAGGTGCGTTTAGATTGACTTCCGATTGGAGTTCGAAGATGAATCGTTTTTCGCGTTCGAGACGGTCTTTTTTGAAGCAAGCCTCCGGCGCTGCGATCGCGGGTTCCGCGGGGATGATGATCGAATCGCATCCGCTCAATGCATTTGGGCAGGCTAAGTCTGCTTCCGACTCTGCCGCACCAGTGCGTGTACTCATCGATACGCGCAGAACGATTGCGCCACTCGATCGGAACCTGTTCGGTTCGTTTCTCGAACACCTGGGACGCGCGATCTACCAAGGCGTCTACGATCCCGGATCGAAGTTGTCGGACTCGAATGGCTTTCGCAAGGATGTGCTGGATGACATCCGTCAACTCGGCGTTCCGATCGTCCGCTATCCCGGGGGCAATTTTGTTTCGGGCTACAACTGGCTGGATGGCGTGGGTCCGCAGCAGAGCCGTCCGCGCGTGCTCGACAAGGCATGGAACTCGCTCGAATCGAATCAGTTCGGCACCAACGAATTCATGGCGTGGTGCAAGGCGGCCGGGACTCTTCCGTTGATGGGACTGAACCTTGGCACCGGCACCCCGGAGGAAGCGGCGGCCTTGGTGGAATATTGCAATGTGGCGAAGGGAACGAAATGGAGCGACCTGCGGCGCCAGCATGGAATTGCCGAACCTTACGGCGCGAAGTATTGGTGTTTAGGAAACGAGATGGACGGTCCCTGGCAGATCGGGCACATGCCCGCGACTGAATACGGTTACAAGGCGGCCGATGCGGCACGTGAGATGCGCAGCGTGGATCCGTCGCTCAAACTCGTGGCCTGCGGCTCAAGTGGCCCGTTTATGCCGACCTATCTCGAATGGGATCGCGAGGTGCTCGAACAATGTTACGACTATGTCGATGGACTCTCGCTGCATCGCTACTTCGGAAACAATCAGAACGATACCGGAGGGGATTCCGCGAAATTCCTGGCGATGAACCTGAGCATGGAGCAACAGATCGTTGAGACTCTCGCGGTATGCGACATGGTGCGCGGCCACAAGCGGTCGCCAAAGAAACTCTGGCTCTCGTTTGACGAGTGGAACGTGTGGTATCGGGAACGGTCCGGCGATGCAGTCAACGGTCACGGAAAAGAAGCTCCGCCGCTGCTGGAGGAAATCTATAACCTGGAAGACGCGTTGCTGGTGGGAGGGCTCATCAATTCTCTGGTGCGCAATGCCGACCGGATCAAGATCGCGTGTCTGGCACAACTGGTGAACGTGATCGCGCCAATCATGACCAATGCGGACGGCATGTTCCGGCAGACCATTTACTACCCATACAGCTGGGCGCTGCAGTATGCGAAGGGAACGGTTTTGAACCTTCTGGTGGAGTCCTCGGGCTATGCTGTTCCGGGCTTCGATAATGTTCCTTATGTGGACGTGGCGGGGACTCTGGATGAAAGCGGGGGAACGTTTACGGTCTTCGCGCTCAACCGTGACTTAGCAAAAGCTCGTACCGTGGACTTGCAGTGGCAGGACCACGCTCCAGGAAAAGTATTGTCAGCATGGTTGCTAACGGGCGACGATCTGAAGGCTTCGAACAGCTTTGCGGCGCCCTTGCGGGTGGCTCCGCAGGCGTTTTCTGTTCCGCCGAACAAGGGATCGCACTGCCTGGTTGAGTTGCCGCCGCGATCGTACGCGGTGATTCGATGGTCGTTGGCCTAAACGGGCGCGAACGAGTTCCGCAAAATAATCCTTTCGTATGGCTTGCGCAATTGGCCGACTTCCGTTAACGTTTACGGTTCCGGCGGCCTGACTGCCCTCCCCCCAAGGCTGGTTAGACTGGGCCGCCGGACGCTGGCGAGCGAGCGGGCCAGCCCATATGGTCAAACCCCCCACTACTCTTCGGGACATCGCGAAGGCCCTGAATACCTCGATCGGCTCGGTTCATCGGGCATTGCACGATAATCCTGGGGTAAGCCCACTGACCAAAGCCCGGGTCTTGCAGATGGCAAGAAGTCTAGGGTACCGGCCAAACCTTGCAGCCAGATATCTGTCTTCCAAAAAGACGCGGCGGATCTCGGTCAACACTTTGCAGGGAACTACGTCGTTTTGGGACGAGGTGCGCACTGGGATTCGCCAGGCGGCCGCGTCCATCCTGCTGGAGAATGTTGAGCTCGAGTTTCGAACCTATCCTCGCCTTGGCGAAGGGGAAGAAGAGGCTTTCAAAGCGGCCATCCAGGACAAGGTGGATGGGATCATAACGTTTCCCAGCCGTCCTAAGGTCTTACGATCGTGGATACGACGCGCTTCGCGGGCGCGCATTCCGGTGGTGTGTGTCGCGACGGACGCGGCGAATAGCGGTCGGTTGGGCATGGTTTCGATCGATACGCTGGCCAGCGGTTCGATCGCGGCCGATCTCATGGGGCGATTTATTGGCCGGCGGGAGGGGTCGGTTGCCATCACGGTGTTTGACATGGCGATCACCGAGCACGCAGAAAAGTGCGCCGCATTCGAAGGCACGCTGCAGTCCTTCCATCCTCACCTCCAACTGCTGAAGCCCATTGAGGATCACGATGTGGAGGAGGAAGCGTACAGCAAGTGCCGCAAGCTCTTCGAGAAATGCCCGGAATTGTGCGGCATATACGTGACGACTGAGGCTTCTCTGCCGGTGCTGCAGGCGGCGCGGGACGCGAATGTGCTGGAGCGTCTGACCATCATCACCACAGATTTGTTCGCTGACCTCGTTCCGCAAATCCGCTCTGGGGCCGTGGCCGCGACCATCTACCAGAGGCCCCGCGCCCAGGGCCAGATCGCATTCCGCATGTTGCATGAGTTTCTGGTCGAAGGTGCCAGCCGGGCGCACCAGGTTGCCTTGGCGCCCCATCTGGTGATGCGCGGAAATCTGGATTTCTTCCTGCAAAGACAGTTGCAGGAGGCGTCAAACGAAAAAATAGAAGAGCCTCAGGAACCGAAGAGCGAAATGGCGCAGGATTTCGCGTAGCGTCCAAACGCTACGAACGCATTGGGAGGAAACATCGCTTATCTGGGCATCGACGTTGGGACTGGTGGCACACGCGCGCTCGTGATGGACGAGAACGGTAAAGTCATTGCTTCCGCGTCGGAGGAGCACGAGGCTTTCTTCAGCCCAAAGCCCGGGTGGGCAGAGCAGGATCCACGAGACTGGTGGAGGGCCTGTGGATCGGCAGTCCGCAAGGCGCTGCAGTCCTCAAGTCTGAGCGCTGGTGACATTGAATGCGTCGGCTTCTCAGGGCAAATGCACGGCGCTGTCCTTCTCGATTCGGCCGATGAGGTGGTGCGCAGCGCGATCATCTGGTGCGATCAGCGTAGCGAAGCGCAGAGCCTGGAGTTGGAAAAGCTCTTCGGGCGCGACAAACTGATCCAGTTAACCTGCAATCCTCCGCTGACGAATTTCACTCTTACCAAGCTGCTTTGGGTGCGCGAGACCGAGCCGGCGAATTGGGCCCGGGTTGCGCACGTGATGCTGCCCAAGGATTATGTGCGATTCCGCCTCACCGGAGAGCGGGCCATTGATATGGCGGATGCATCCGGAACTCTTCTTCTGGACGTTACGCACCGGCGTTGGTCGACCGAGGTCCTCAGCAAATCTGGCATTGACGCTGGTTTGCTGCCGGCGCTGCACGAGTCTCCTGCGGTTTGCGGAAAGGTTTCCGCAGCAGGAGCGGAAGCTACCGGATTGCGAGTGGGAACTCCTGTAGTCGCCGGAGCGGGCGACCAGGCGGCGGGCGCAGTCGGGATGGGTATTGCGCGGGCTGGTGCAGTGAGCGCCACGATTGGAACTTCGGGCGTCGTCTTTGCCGCAACGGATCGTCCGGCTCTGGATCCTCAAGGGCGACTGCACACTTTTTGTCACGCAATTCCCGGACGCTGGCACGTGATGGGCGTGACGCAAGCCGCGGGCTTGTCGCTGCGATGGTTTCGAGACCGCTTCGGAGTGCTTGGTAAGGATGGCCGGGACCCGTACGACATTCTGGCGGAAGAGGCCACTGCGGCGCCGGTGGGTTCGGAGGGCGCATTCTGGGTGCCCTATCTGATGGGGGAGCGGACTCCTCATCTCGATCCGAATGCCCGGGCGGCCTTGGTTGGACTGACGGCGTCCCACACGCGCGGGCACATCATTCGGGCCGTCATGGAAGGCGTCGCCTACAGCCTGAAAGATACATTCACAATCTTCGAGGAGATGAAAATTCCGGTGACGTCGATCCGGCTGGGCGGTGGAGGAGCTCGTTCACCGCTATGGCGGCAGATTCAGGCGGACGTCTACGCGCACGAAGTGGAAATTGTTGCCGCCGAAGAAGGCGCGGCTTATGGCGCAGCGATTCTGGCGGGCGTTGGCGTGAGGGCGTGGAGTTCTGTGGATGAAGCTTGCGACAAAGTGGTGCGCGTAGCCGCACACATCCCGCAGAAGCAAGCGGATTCAAAGACCATGCAGGACGGCTACCGCACCTACCGCAAGATCTATCCTGCTCTGCATCAAGTGTTCAATTAATTCTTCACCGACTTCTTCCCCACGAAGGACACGAAGGTTCACGAAGAAACGTCATCAGCAAAGCCTTCGTGATACTTCGTGTCCTTCGTGGTGAAGGTTGTTCTCGTCCAGCTTTTCACTGGGCAGGCTCTTTAACTGCCACGACTCGGTCGCCCGCCACATCCCGCATCTGCTGAATGATGCCTGAAGGCCAGCGGATCTCGACCAGTTCCGCAGAGGCGTTGGCCCCCAAGCCGAAATGTAGTGGGCCGGCGCTCGACGACGCATACCCCGCGCTCGTGGTCATGTGGTTGTATTGCGGGCCCGATTTGGTCACGACTTTGATTCTCGCTCCAATTCCATCGCGGTTGCTCTTCGTCCCCTGCAGCTTAAACTCGATCCAATGATTGTTGCCGGGACTTTGGTTGATCCAGACCTCGGCAGGCGCGTTGATCGCGCTCACGATTACGTCGAGCCGTCCGTCTCCGTTCAAATCGCCGATCGCCGAGCCCCGGTGGCGTGAAGGCGGTTGTGATGTGAGCCCGGCTTCCGCGGTCAAGGCCGAGAACTTCATCCCGCCGAGATTGCGGAAGACCGTGTTCGGTTGCTCGACGGCGAGATTCGGTTGTGCCAACAAAGACTGAACATGCCCGCGCGTCACGAAAATATCTTTCCAGCCATCGTTGTCAAAGTCGGCGATCGTCGGCGAATACCCAGCCATGGGCAAAGTTAACTTCGTCATGTTGCTCTCGCGCGTGACCTCCACGAAGCTTCCCTTGCCGTTGTTTCGATACAGAGGGAACGTTTCCCCATCGAGAGCCACGATGATGATGTCGGGATAGCCGTCATTGTCGAGATCGCGGAAGTCGACGCCCATGCCGGAAATGTACGTCCCATCTTCCCGCAGCGCGACGTTCGCTTCGAAGCCGATCTCCTCAAACTTTCCTCCGCCTTTGTTGCGGAAGAACCAGTTCATCAGCTTGTCATTGGGGACGATCAGGTCCATCTTGCCGGACTGGTCGGAGTCGGCAGCCGCGACGCCCATGCCCTTGCCAGGATGCGAACGGAACCCGGCCTCAACCGAAGCATCGCGAAAAGTTCCATCGCCATTGTTGAGGAACAGTTGGTTGGGCGTTGGCTTGTAGAACTTGGGATGGCAGTAGTCGCGATGCCCATAGGCCTCGCACACCGGTTCATGATCGAAATCCCACTTCAGGTAGTTGATGACGACAAGATCGAGCAAGCCGTCATTGTTCACGTCGACCCAGGCAGCGGCGACGGACCATAGTGGCCCATACTCGGGATCGGGCTTGTTCAGCCCTGCCTTGGTCGTAACGTCGGTAAAAGTCCCATTCCCGTTGTTGTGATAGAGCGTGTTGCGATACACGCCCGCGACAAAAATGTCTTCATAGCCATCATTGTCGTAATCTCCGATGGCGACGCCGGTGTCGTAGCCGGTTCCGGCGAGTCCAGCCTTCTCGGTCACATCGGTGAAGTGTCCGTGGCCGTCGTTCTCGAAAAGCCGATTGGAATATTTCGCGGCGCTCTTCTTGAGGGTCTTGATGTCTGCGCCGTTGGTGAAGAAGAGGTCGAGATTGCCGTCGTTGTTGTAGTCGAAGATGGCGACGCCGCCGGCCATGGTTTCCGGAGCGTGGCGTTCAGGGGTTTCGTCGCTGTCGAGTTTAAAGTCGATCGATTGAAACGTGAACTGGATGGGGCTTTCGGCAACGGGCTTCGCCGAAGAAACGGACGATTGCGGCGGTGACTGGGCATGCAGAGTCGCGTGCGGCATCAAGACCGCGAGCAAAGGCAGCACTATCAGCGAGCAGGCAAACCAGCGGATGTTCATCTCCCGGGGCGCATGTGGCCTGCTCTCATTTTAACCCGGCTGGTCTGGACAAACGACTGGCGAGCTGCTCGGCAAGATCGAGCTTGCAAGAACTTTCACAGGGCTCCGACCTTGCTGAACCAAGACCGGCCGGCCACGCGTCAGCCTGCCCCCAGTGGGGCGCCTGATCGAAGGCACGGCAGCGTTCGATACCTTGGTAGCGGGCGGGAAGACCTTGCATCAACTAATCGTACTCGGCTAGACTCGCACTCCATTGGGGTCGCCCGCAATGCACGTTCCTGGGCACTTTCAGTTTTCGAATTCGACGATTGATTGCCGGCAGTCGCTATACGAGCCTGGCGCGTTGTTGCAACGCCACTACCACGATAGCACCTGGGTGGTCCTTGCCTTTTCCGGATCGTTCTCGCTGACTATGCGCTCCCGCGAAACCATACTTGCACCCAGAAGCTTGTTCTACCTTCCGGCAGGAGAGATGCACACGAATGTCTTCGGTTCCCACGGGGCGGGAGTGTTCATTACTGCCGTCGATCCCGACTGGATTGGCAATCGATTGGAAATCGCCAACGCCGACGCAGACTGCCCCCGAATCGCGCCTCCGGGCTACCTGCGTGGCCTGGCCCTCAAGATGTATGAGGAGTTCAAGAGCCCGGATGCGCTCTCTGACCTAATCGTGGAAGGCGCTTTTCTGGAGTTGCTGGGCAGATGGTTTCGAGGAGGCCTCGACCAGCCCAGCGACGCCCCTGGATGGATGCGCCGGGTAAAGGCTTTGCTGCAGGATTCATTTCGCGACGCGGTTTCGCTGAACGATGTCGCTCAAGTTGCCGGGGTTCATCCGTCGCACGTTGCCCGGGAATTTCATCGCATTTATGGCATGACGGTGGGAGACTACATCCGCAAACTGCGCGTGGAATTCGTAGCGGAGCGACTCATTCACCCTCACAAGGACACCCCCTCGTTGACCGATCTGGCGCTGGCCGCCGGATTCAGCAGCCATGCTCACATGGCGGCGATGTTCAAGAGCGTCACAGGAATGACCCCCACCGAATATCGTAAGGCCCACGGAATTACATCAATCCGCTGACAAAAGCTCAATTCCCTGAAAGACAAGGGCTGAGAGCTCGTCTAGGATCGCCCCAGCTTGGACGGCGGCCACGAGGGTTCGGTGGCCGGCGCAAAAGGGCGCGCCTATCGAGAGGTTGCAAGTTTCTGCATCTTGATAGATTTGATACGACGAAGGAAACTCATAGCTGCATTTCACTGCGCCTTCCTTCCCTTCGTCATGAGTTTTCAGCACGACCAGGCGCTATCCCCCAGGCGCTGGCTGTTTTCGTAACCTTGTGACCGGAGTAAGACTCCGCATCGTTCCAGAGCCAAAGAGGCAATTCCATGAGAAACATACTACAGTTCGCGCAGAATTTTTCGCGCAGCGGAATCTCTTGCTCCCTGTTTCTTTTTGCGTTTCTCGCCGTCCCGGCGCTGCAGTCGCAAACCTACACGTTGCTGCATTCCTTTAAGTTCTCGGATGGCACTTTCCCGGCTAACGGCCTGACGGTTGACTCGCAAGGGAACCTTTACGGAGTTGCAAGTTCAGGTGGCGACTCGAACTGCCAAAACCGCCAGGGCTGCGGAACGGTATTTAAGATCGATACTTCCGGTGTCTTTACGATATTGCACACCTTTACCCCGGACCCGGACGGCTCCATGCCGATAGGAGCGCCGTACCGCGACGGAACGGGAAATCTGTACGGCGTTACGTACTACGGAGGGAATGGCTACGGCACGATCTACAAGATTGATCCTCAAGGGAACGAAACGGTGTTGCACAATTTCACGGCCGCGGGTGCCGAAGGAGCGAATCCTGTCGGACCACTCGTCCCCGACGGTAAAGGACACTTATATGGAATCGCCGGTGGAGGCGCAGACGGATTCGGAACGATCTTCCGCATGTCAAAAAACGGGAGCGTCGCTCTCGTTCACAGTTTTGCATTCTCCGATGGTTCCGGCCCAAGCGGCTCTGTGGCGATTGACCACTTCGGCAATATTTACGGCACAACGGTCTTTGGTGGCGCCTCCGATTGGGGTACGGTGTTCAAGATTGATCCGAGCGGCAATGAGTCGGTGCTGTACAGCTTCACCGGAGGGGCCGACGGGAGCGAGCCGGAGCAGGGAGTAATTCTCGATTCTGCCGGCAATCTATACGGCACCACGGCGTCCGGCGGCATCAATTGCAGCGGATTTGGCTGCAGCGTCATCTTCAAAGTGAGCGCCGATGGTAGTGAATCCACGTTCTTTTCCTTTTCCGGATACCCCACGGACGGTGTCGGCGCCAATGGTCCCCTGCTCATCGATCCCGCTGGAAATCTTTACGGATCAACTTTCGGCGGAGGCACTCAGTCAGGTTCCGAAGGAACCATTTTCAAGATCGATCCGACCGGGAAGGAAACCATCCTCTACCAATTTTCGAAAGCCAACGGAATGCTGCCGAACTGGGGACTGGTCAGAGATCGAGCTGGGAACATGTATGGAACCACGACCCAGGGAGGCGCCAACCGCATGGGTACGGTCTTCCGGCTGACGGTTCGCTAGCTGTCAGTTGTTTCTGATCAGCGTGGAATAGAGGTTTGGTGACTCCGTCGGGAACGCTCAACAGCAATCCGCAGTTTGTGGTGACGAAGTAGTCGCCGCAGCGGGCCTGGGGCGAACTGCTCCGCTTCCGGGCCCGTACCTTAACCGATTTTCCGTGCTCGCTCCCAGGGGGCAGACGATGAGGATATCGCGATGAAAAGTTCGAAATTCTTACTCACTGCACTCGCATACGCGGCCATCACCTTCAACCTGGCGGTGTGCGCCCGAGCGCAAACCGTGACCTACCTCGGTGCATTCAACGGCACGAACGGCCAGGGACCCTACGAATCGCTGATTCAGGCGACGGACGGAAACTTCTACGGCGCGGCCGCGGTCGCCAATTCGCTAGGGGGTGAGGTCTTCCGCGTGACGCCCGCTGGGGAAATCAGCACGGTTTACAGTTTCTGCTCACTGCCCGACTGCGCGGACGGGCAATCTCCCAGTACCCCCATACTCGGAAGCGACGGAAACCTCTACGGAGTGACGTATTCAGGCGGCAGTTGGAACTCAGGAACCATTTACAAGTTGACGCTTGGCGGCAAGCTCACGACCCTCCACATGTTCCACTGTTTCGGCTCGAGTTGCCCTGAGGGTGGTGACCCAATGGGAATTATCCAGGCCAGCGACGGGAACTTCTATGGTACGACCCAAGGGGGCGGAACGGGCGGCATGATCTTCAGGATCAGTGCGACCGGCGCATTCAAGTTGCTGTACACCTTTTGTTCGCTGACAAACTGCACGGACGGCGGCGGCCCAGTCGCGCCACCAATGCAAGGGCGCGACGGGAACTTTTACGGCACAGGATTCGAGGGAGGAACATCTGGGGGCGGCGTCCTGTATCAACTGACTCCGGCGGGGTCCTACAAGGTGCTGTACAACTTCTGCTATGACGGTTCGAACTGCACTAACAACGCGTGGCCGACCAGGCTGGTGCAGGATGCCAATGGGAACTTTTTTGGTACGACGGCCTGGGCCGGCAGCTACGACTCCGGAAGCGTTTTCGAATTTACATCCGCAAATAGATTCATCGTCCTGCACAAATTCGTGCTCTCGGGAAAAGAAGACGCGGCGACCGGGGTGACGTTGGCGAATGATGGCAATCTTTATGGAATGACGGAAGACAACAACTGGGACAACAGTAACGGTGGCGGAAGCATTTTCGAGGTTACTCCAGCAGGAGTGTTCACCTCGTTCTACAGTTTCAATCAGCTGATGAATGGGGCACTTGCCGCAACGTATCTTCAGAATGGCCCGCTTCTTCAGGGGACCGATGGCAATTTCTACGGAACTACTCCCTACGGCCAAGATAGCAACTCCGGCAGTGGCTACGGCACGGTCTTCAAACTGTCCAACGGCCTCAACCCGCTGGTGAAGACCGTACCCGTGGCCGGCAAAGTTGGGAAGAATGTCCTCATTCTTGGCAATGGCTTGACCGGATCGAGCAGCGTCTCGTTCAACGGAGTGGCGGCGGCGTTTACGGTCGAGTCCGACACCTTTATCAAAGCGACGGTTCCAGCGGGCGCGACGACCGGCACGGTTTCTGTCGTGACTCCATCGGGCACGCTCAACAGCAATCCGCAGTTTGTCGTGACGAAGTAATTGTTACGAACGGGCCCCGGGCGACCCCCTCTGCTTCCGGGGCTCGTATTTAACCAATTTTCGTGCCGCTTCGCTTGGGGCAACTTACGAGGATACTGATGAAAAGTTCGAAATCTTTGCTTACCTTTGGACTCACATGTGCGGCTCTCACCTTCAGCCTAGCAGTGTGCGCCAAGGCTCAAACCGTGAACTTCATCGCCCAGTTCCATGGCAATCAGGCGAGTGCCCAATCGTTGATCCAGGCGACGGACGGTAATTTCTACGGGGCAGCCGGCGGTGGGACCTACGAAGAAGGTCAAATCTTTCGCATGACGCCGGGCGGGGAGCTCAGCACGATTTACAGCTTTTGTTCCCGGCCCAAGTGCGCCGATGGGGGATACCAAATGCCGTCTCCAATCCTTGGCAGCGACGGCAACCTGTACGGTGTGGCGACCTTCGGTGGCAATGCTACTGGCTATGGCTCAGGAACTGTTTACAAGTTGACGCTCGCGGGCCAGTTCACGAAACTCTACACGTTTTGTTCCGCCCCCAGCTGCGCTGACGGCCAATGGCCGCAAGGGTTCATTCAGGGCATGGACGGCAATTTCTATGGCGCTACTGAGAGCGGAGGAGCGAATAATTCTGGCGTTCTTTATCGGATCAGCCCGAGTGGCGGGTTCAAAGTCCTGTACTCATTCTGTTCCCTGGCGAAGTGTGTAGACGGCTTCACAAGCAACATAATCCAAGGCATCGACGGAAAGTTCTATGGAACGGCACGCCCGGGAATTCTAGGAGGCGGTTATCTTTACCAGATGACATCCGACGGAAAACTCAATATGCTCTACAACTTCTGTCTTTACACGGATGCTAACTGTGCCTCCGGGTCGTATCCATCCGCGATCTTGCAGGATGCCAAAGGAAATTTCTTTGGCACAACCGCGTACGGCGGCCCCAATGGCGGCGGGACCGTATTTGAAATTACGTCCAAATTCCAGTTCCACGCCCTGCACGGATTCGGCGTGTTCAATCAAGCAAGCGATCCCATCTTTGGAATCACGCTGGCCAACGACGGCAATTTCTACGGGACCAGCGCTGACTACGGGTACGACGGTGGCAGACTTTTTGAGGTCACTCCAAAAGGCGTGTATACCGAGCTCTACCGCTTCCAAAACGAAGGCTACGACCCGTTCTGGAACCCGCCTTTCCAAGGCACTAACGGGCTACTCTACGGAACGACTCTCTATGGCCCCGGTACCTGTTGCTACGGCACGATTTTTACCCTCGATAACGGCATCAGCCCTTCGGTGGAAACTGTACCCACCGGTGGCAAAATCGGGCGGCAGGTCCTCATCTTGGGCAACGGCTTGACTGGATCGACTAGCGTCACCTTCAACGGCGTGGCGGCGGCGTTTACGGTCGAGTCCGATACCTATATCAAAGCGACGGTTCCAGCGGGCGCGACGACCGGTACGGTGTCTGTCGTGACTCCACCGGGAACGCTGAACAGCAATCCGCAGTTTGTCGTGACGAAGTAATTGTTACGAACGGGCCCTGGGCGACCCCCTCTGCTTCCGGGGCCCGTATTTAACCAATTTTCGTGCCGCTTCGCTTGGGGCAACTTACGAGGATACTGATGAAAAGTTCGAAATCTTTGCTTACCTTTGGACTCACATGTGCGGCTCTCACCTTCAGCCTGACGGTGTGTGCCCAGGCACAAACTTTGAATTATTTCGCCGATTTCAATGGCGGTAACGGATGGGAGCCCTACGCATCGGTGGTCCAGGCCACGGACGGAAACTTTTATGGCGCCGGTACCAACGGAGTCTACGGGGGAGGCGGAAACATGTTCCGCATGACGCCCGCCGGCGAGATCACGTCGATCTACCGGTTTTGTTCATTGTCCGATTGCGCAGACGGAGATTTTGTCACATCGGCTCCCGTGGTTGGAACCGACGGGAATCTTTACGGAGTGGCCTCGGGCGGCGGTGGCAGTGGACTCCTGGGCGAGGCGGGCGGAACTGTTTTCCGGATGTCGCTGGACGGCAAGTTGACGGTCGTTTACACATTCTGTTCCATGTCCAATTGCGCTGACGGGGCAACTCCCAACGGAATCATCTTGGGCAGCGACGGGAATTTCTACGGCACGACCGTCTACGGCGGCGTGGGCGACGGCGGACCAGGCGTGATCTTCAAGGTCACTCCAACCGGCACGTACACCCGACTTTACGCGTTTTGCGCCGAAACGAACTGCGCCGACGGCGACAAACCGTTTTTCCCGCCCGTCCAGGGCAATGACGGAAACTTCTACGGTGTGGCCAGCTCAGGAGGGACCTTGGGCGGCGGAGTCTTCTACAAGGTGACTGCTTCCGGCAAGTATTCGGTGATCTACAACTTCTGCAACTTCGCGAATAGTTCCTGCCCCGACGGTGGTTATCCCTACGCTATTGTCAAAGACACCGAGGGAAATTTTGTCGGTACAGCCTGTTGTGGCACTTCCGCCTACGGAGTCGTCTTCAAGATCACACCGGGGGGCCACTACACCGTCCTGCACCACTTTGCCCCAGACGGAAACCTGGGGTACCCCGGCACTCCGTTGACGCTAGGCAGCGACGGGAACCTTTATGGAACATTCATCGGAAGCGGGTCGGGAACGTGGGGACCCTTCGGCAAGGGAGCCATCTATGAGGTTACCCCGAAGGGCGGGTTCAAGATGCTTTACGCTTTCTGCCCGTCGTGTAGTTCGAGCGGTTTCAGTCCGCTTGACTCGGTCTTTCAGGGGACCGATGGCAATTTCTACGGAACCACTGCGTTCGGCGGCAAAGGCGGCTGGCACGGCGAAGCCTATGGCTTCGGCACGGTCTTCCAATTCTCGAACAATCTCAGTCCATTCGTGCAAACCGTACCTGCGGCCGGCAAGGCTGGGAAGAGCGTCATCATTCTCGGCTATGGCCTGAGCGGAACGACAGGCGTCATGTTCAACGGGGTACAGGCGAATTTCACTGTTGAATCGGACACCTACATCAGGGCGACGGTTCCAGCGGGCGCGACTACCGGCATGGTTTCTGTAGTCACTCCATCGGGCACGCGGAATAGCAATCCGCAGTTTGTCGTGACGCGGTAGTTGTAGGAACCAGCTTTTACACTCAATACCCAGGTCCAAGGGTATGCACTGCTTTGTGCCAGATGGCCCTTTGCATTCACCGAGGGCTGTCCTCACAAGATCACGCGGGCACCGAGTGCTTATTCGGGCAGTTTCTGTTCCCCCTGAATCATCAAGTGAGAATCGGCATGAGGGGCGGCGGTTCCCGGCTGCCCTCCGCCAACCGTAATTAAGTAGTCGCCGGTCGAGACGAAGCGATCTCCCGCTTCATTTACATAACTGAGGTCGCGCGGACTGAGGGTGAGCTTCACGTGTTTCTGTTCGCCCGCTTTCAGATGGAACCGGGAGAACCCGCGCAGAGCGCGCAATGGCACGCCGGGCAGCTTCGGGAAAGTGATGTAGAGCTCGGCAACTTCGTCGCCATCCCGCTTGCCGGTGTTCTTTACGTCCACCTCAACGTCCAGCGGATTGCCAGCCTGCAGCTGCGGGTTCGACAGCTTCATCCCGCTGTATTCGAACGTTGTGTAACTCAGGCCGTGCCCGAATCCATAGAGCGGTTCGCCGGTGAAGTAGCGATAGGTTCGGTTCTTCATGGCGTAGTCTTCGAAGTCGGGCAACTGCTCGGTGCCTTTGTAGAAGGTGACTGGCAGACGTCCCGCAGGATTGTTGACTCCGGCCAGCGTTTCGGCGATTGCCGTTCCGCCTTCCTCACCGGAGTACCAGGCATCGACGATGGCATTGGCGTGATCATTCGCCCAGTTCACGGCGAGGGCGCTGCCGTTCATGAGCACGACGACAAGCGGTTTACCGGTTCCTTTCAATGCTCCCAGAAGCGCTTCCTCCTCGGCGGGAAGGGCTAGGCTGGTGCGGTCTCCACCGCGGAACCCCGGCAGGTCCACCCTCATTTCCTCACCCTCAAGCTTCGAGGTGATGCCGACCACAGCCACGACGACATCAGACTGTCGCGCTGCGGATACGGCTTCGACCAGTGGATCAGTCGTCGTAGAGAGCCAGATCAGCTTCGTCGTGCGTCCACCCGCCTGATACTCGATCTTGATCGGGTAACGATGCCCTTTCGTGAGTTGCACAGTCGCCAGCTGGGGATTCGGATCGTGACCGATGTTGTCATCCACAATAAGCTTTCCGTCGAGCCACAAACGCTGCATCGAACCCATGAGTCCTACCTGATATGTGCCGGATTCCGCGGGCGTCA
Source organism: uncultured Acidobacteriaceae bacterium (assembly GCA_963788555.1). Classification (GTDB taxonomy): domain Bacteria; phylum Acidobacteriota; class Terriglobia; order Terriglobales; family Acidobacteriaceae; genus Sulfotelmatobacter. The sequence continues at coordinate 993,097 of CAWBHM010000016.1, forward strand.
GAACTCCCGTCCAGCGGACGGAAAAGTCGTTCATGCCGCTCGGCACAGGCAACGCATGAGTATCTGGGTGGGAGAGTTGAAGGTCGACGTACGGATCGACTCGGACGACCTGCGGTGTACCGGATATTTCACCCGAAAAGTATTCGCCTTTGAGTCCGGGCTTGCCATCGTCGGTCGATAACATCGCAGTAGGAATCACAGGATGCTCGCGCAGGAAGTTCGTTCCCGGCTCGTAGGAAACCTGAGCTCCGGCAAATTGCTTACGAATGCCTTCCAGCGCAGTGACCGCATGCGATGCCGTCCCGCTGTAGTTGCCGTGCAATACCTGAGTAGAGTCAGCCAGTGGTCCCACCACGACAATCTTCTTGACGCTGGCGGCGAAAGGCAGCGTGCCATCGTTCTTCAGTAGTGTCATGGACTCGCGGGCAATCTTGAGTGCCAACTGGCGGTGCGGAGCGCTGTCGATCTCAGAGTCTGGCGTCTTTGCGTAAGGAACCATCTCCGGCGGATCGAACATTCCCAGCCGCATGCGGGCGGTAAACAGGCGCCGCAATGAGTTGTCCAGATCGGCTTCCGTCAGCAGACCCTGCTTCACGGCGTCGACGAAGGGCTTGTAGTCGTGATCGTCCTTGGTGATGGTGAAAAAGTCGGCGCACTCGTTGTCCATGCCCGTCTTGATCGCGGCGGCCGCGGCTTCCGCCTGGCTCTTCACGAACTTGTGACCTTGATAAATGTCCACGATCGCATCGCAATCCGATACCACGTAGCCGTTGAACTTCCACGCGCCGCGCAATTGGTCCTGCAGTAGAAACGTATTCGCGCAGGCGGGCTGGCCGTTGACGCGGTTATAGGCGCACATGATCGATTCCGCTTTGCCTTCGGTTACCGTCGCGCGGAAGGCGGGCAAGTAAGTGTCTTCCATGTCATGCTTGGAAACCTGCACATCGATGCTGTGACGCGACGGTTCCGGCCCGCTGTGCACCGCAAAATGTTTCGGAGTCGAGATCACGCGAAAATACTTGGGGTCGTCTCCCTGTAATCCAGTCACGAAGGCCACGCCCATGCGCCCGGTAAGAAAAGGATCCTCGCCGTAGGTCTCCTGACCACGTCCCCAGCGCGGGTCGCGGAAAATATTGATGTTGGGCGACCAGAAGTCGAGCCCCTCCATAATGTCGCGGCGTCCCGCTCGGATAGCCTGATTATGTTTGGCGCGGGCTTCCGTGCCGATCACGATCGCCATCTCGTGGATCAACGAATCATCAAACGTTGCTGCCAGTCCGACCGGCTCGGGAAAGACCGTCGCGGTTCCGGCGTTGGCGACTCCGTGCAGGGCCTCACTCCACCAGTCATAAGCCGGGACCTGCAGTCTCGGGATGGCCCGCGCCTGGTTCACGAGCTGCGTAGCCTTCTCTTCGAGGGTCATCTTTCCAATCAGATCATCCACGCGCACGTTGATGGGCTGGGAAGGGTCTAAATAGACGGGAGTGCTGCCCGTTGTTTGTGCAGCGGCAGGGATAAGAATTAGTGCCAGAAATAAGATTGTCTGCAAAGTAGTTCGAGTCCGGATTTCCATGGATTCTCCTCCGCAACCGCGCGGTCGAGAGGCTCGCGAGAGCGCTGGTTGAGTCGATAGGTGTGGTTGCGTTAACGATTACGGTCGACCGTCGCTTGTAGCACAGTGGAAATCGCGCGTCAAGAAGACATCCGGAGCGCTTGTACTTACTTCGCCGGCGACTTCGCCGGCAGCAGGGTAGTGCTGGACAGGACGTAGGTGGTCAGTCGATCGAATTTGAGATTGCTTCGCTTGGCAACCAGGATTACTGTTCCGTCACTATTGCTGGTGGTCTCGACATCTTTCATCTGGACCCGGTGGTTGGATGTGACGGCGGTGGGAGTGTCGGGTACGGCTGAGCCCTTGCTCGGGTCACTCCCTGGAAACGGCTTGTAGACTTTTGAATTCGGGTCGGGATACTGTCCCTCTCCGTTCCATGTCCGGTTGGCGGGTTGCTGAGGAGCGTATTGCAGGTCCTGGCCGGTCTCGTTTCTAGGAGGGTAATACCAGTCCGTCAGGAAGACCTTGATACTAGCGGTGCTGTTCTTCCATTGTATGGAATCCATGCGAAGAGCGATGCGGGAGGGTTCGGTACGAGTCTTCGCAACCGATTCGATCACTTCTCCGGAGAATACGGCATTCCTCGGGATTACCGTGCCGTCGAGTAAGGTTGCGACTTCGAGTTTTGCCTGAATCTTGGCACCAACCGGAGTCTTTCCCGCGGTGATGCTTTGCTGCAGAATCACGGGAAACTCCTGAACGGCCGCAGGGGCAGAATTGCCAGATTTTTCTTGCCCGAGGGAGATCCCGGAGTAACAAAAGTAACCAAGGCAGAGTATCAAGGTTGATACTGGCATCGTCCGGGTCGGCATAAGGTACACTCCGTTGGCAGGCCCCTTTTGGTTCCATCACTTACACGGTTTGTGCCGGGGGGACGCCTTTTCGTAAGCCCAGAGTACACCCGCTTTTCTGCCGGCGGAAGTCCTATTTCGGCGCTGGGAATTGTAAAACCTGCGGCACGATATCGATTTTCTTCTTGACAACGGTCATTTAAGGGATGTAACACCGTAAACGTTTACATTTTCAAGGGTAGCCCCAGCTCTAGATACCCGCGATCTACTTTTCGCGAAATACGCAATAGCAGTCCATCAACTCGGAGGTTTCACATGAAATCCCTCTCGCCCAAGTTCGCCGGGAGCCTTAGCGTGGCTGTGAGACGCACAGGTACTCGCCTTGCGGTTCTCCTCGCAGCATTCTTCATAATCTTTGCAGCGCAAGCCTTGGCCCAGTCAGCGACAATTCTCGGCACGGTGACCGATCCCGACCGGCGCATCGGTTCCCAACGCCGCCATCGTCATCACCAACACTGATACCGCCGTGACGCGTGACACAACGAGCAACAGCGACGGCCAGTACATGGCGCCAGACCTTATCAACGGACATTACACGATACGCGTGACAGCGACCGGGTTCAAGGCGACCGAGCAGAAGAATATCGTCCTCGCCGTCGGCGACCGGAGCCGTATCGACTTCAAGCTAACGGTCGGCAGTGTTCAGGAGCAGGTGACCGTTGAGGCCAATGCGGTCGCGGTGCAGACCGACAGCTGGCGAAGTCAGCAGCGTCATTAACGGAAAACAGGTTTCCAACCTCGGCATCAACGGGCGCAGTCTGTATTCGCTGTTTGCTCTGACGCCGGGAGCGTCCAGCATCCAGACCGACCGTGTTGGGTTTACGCCGGTCAGCGGCGACAGCAATGTCAGCATCAACGGCCAGCGAGCCGGCCACAACCTGCAACTGCTTGACGGCGGCGAAAATCTCGACCGCGGCGGCAGCAGCGGCAGCGTCATGCCCTCCATCGATTCGGTCGCTGAGTTCCGCAACATGACTTCGAACTACAGCGCCGAGTACGGCCTGTCCTCCGCGGCTACCATCACTACCGTCATCAAGTCGGGGACCAAGCAGTTCCATGCGTCAGCTTGGGAATATTTCCGCAACGATGCTTTGAATTCGCGCAACTACTTCAACCCCGCACCTCAGAAAGTTGCCGAGTTACGCTACAACATTTACGGCTTCAACTTGGGCGGGCAGGTTCCTCTGTGGAAGGAACACCCGACGTTCTTCTTCTACAACCAGGAATGGCGCAGTGAAATCGACGGTGGCCTGCTTAACAACACTTTCCCGCTGGGCAGCATGTATCCCGACGCAAATGGTGCGGGAAGTGGCGCGGTGTTCCCCTCGACCTTCGGTTCCAAGGCATCGATCATCACGGTTCCCACCGGGATCGCTAACTTTGGTGCGAACTGCTCCGCTGCTGTGAAGGCAACATTGGTTCCCGGCAGTCCATTCCCGAATAATACGATTCCGGATTGCTTGATCGACCCCAACGCTGCGGCCCTGCTAACTGCCGGAGGGACGTATGGTGGCATCTTCCCGAAACCGAACAACGGAACGCAATTCCAGGGCGGCAACAATTCCCCCACGAAGCTGACGGAAGAGATCGCCCGCGTCGACCATACCTTCAACAGCAAGTTCTCAGTGTTTGGTCACTGGGTCTCAGAGCAAATCTCCCAGACCTACGGGACTAACACAGTGGAGCGGTGACAGTTCTCCTGCCATCAGCAACACGTTCGGCAACCCCTCCTACAGCGCCGTCGTTCACACCACGTATGTGATCAGCCCGACTCTGCTCAACGAAGCTTCGTTTAACTACAACGGCAACCGCATCAACATCATTCCGGCCGGCTTGGTTTCAGCCCCCTCGAACTTCACGTTCAATCGGCTGTTTACCGGACCGAATGTCGACAACCGAATCCCGTCTATCGCTTTGAGCGGGACCGTAGGGTCCCAATACACCTCCAACTGGATGCCTTGGATTAACAAGGCCGACGACTACCAGATTCGCGACGACATCTCGTGGACCAAGGGCGCGCATCAGCTGAAGTTTGGTGCGAGCTGGGCGATCTACAAGAAGATCCAGGACTATTTCGCTAACACCCAGGGCAACTTCACCTTCAATGGCGCTTACACAGGCGTTGACTTTGCCGATTACCTCCTCGGCTACGGTCAGTCCTACAACGAAGACGCGGTGAAATCCAGCGGCCACTGGAACAACGTTTCATGGGCTGCATATATCCAGGACAACTGGCGCGTTAATAGCCGCTTGACGTTGAACCTCGGACTGCGCTGGGATGGCGTTCCGCATACCTACGAAGCCAACCAGCAGTCGGCTAACTTCTATCCCAACCTCTACAACCCATCAGCCGCTGCCACGTTTGATTCCAACGGAAACATCTGCAGCGTGAACTCCCCAGCGGGATCCTGTCCGGGTGGACCGAGCCCGGGGCTGGGTACGAGTCCGGTGGCCATTCTGTCCGGATTACAGTTCTATGAGAACGGCATCGGGATCGGTGGTGTGAACGGTATTCCGAAGGGCCTGGTCCAGAATCACTGGGCAGCTTTCGGACCGCGTATCGGATTTGCCTATGACCTCACAGGCCAGGGCAAGACGGTTTTCCGCGGCGGATTCGGCATCATGTATGAACGGATTCAGGGCAACGATATGTACAACGGTGCCACGAACACCCCGTTCGACGCGCATCCAGTCCTGAACAACGTTTCCCTCTCGAACCCCGGGACGGATATCTTGTCGGGCAACACCATCTCGTCCGCGGATTTGCCGGTTCTGCCAGTCGGTCAGACGGGAATCCAGTACGCCAACTACAAGCTCCCGGTCAGCTACCAGTACAGCGCGGGTATCCAACAGGCGCTGGGAGCCAGAGCCGTGCTGTCCGCTTCTTACGTAGGCAGCCAGGCTCGCCACCAGAACGACTACCTCCAGACCAATCTACCGCCGATGGCCGACCTGCCAACCTTGTTGGCAAATAACGGCGCTGGCCTTAATCAGGCTGTCCAGTACCTCGGTTTTGGCGGCATCCGAATGGCTGAAAACGAGGCCAACGCTCACTACAATGCTATGCAGATCGACGTGCACGGGCAGGTCACCAGAGACCTCCAGTTGCAGGCCGGCTACACCTATTCGAAAGCGGTGGACGCAGGCACCTCCAACGGCAGCGGTGGCGACCTTAACAACGTTACGAACCCCTACGCAGGTTGGCGGTACGATAGCGGGCCCGGCCTCTACGACCGCAGCAACGTGTTGTTCGTCAACTTCGTCTACGATATCCCGCTCTTCAAAAATGGCAGCCGCCTGCTGAAGGCAACGCTGGGTGGATGGGCTCTTTCGGGCATCATCACCGCGGAGTCGGGAGCGCCACTTAACATGGGAGTGAACTCGACCAACATCAGCAGTGTGCTCTCCAACACCGGAGATCGTCCGGATGTAAACGGCTCGATCTCTTATCCAAAAACTGCTGCCGCATGGTTCAATCCGTCGGTATTCTCGGCCCCTGTTTGTCTCACGGGTCCGGACTGCTACGGCAACCTTGGCCATAATGCGGTGCGCGGTCCCGGCCGTGACAACTGGAACATGTCGCTCCTCAAGAACTTCGCCATCACTGAGCGGTTCCACCTGCAGTTCCGCGCAGATGCGTTCAACATGTGGAATCACACGCAGTTCAAGGGTGATTACAATAACGGCGGCATCAGCACCAACGTGGGCGCCAGCAACTTTGGCGCTGTCACGGGTGCTTTTGACGGCCGGCAGTTCCAACTCGCGCTGAAGCTGATGTTCTGAGGCTTCGTCGGGAGTTCCACCTCCGCCCCGCTCGCTCTCAGTACGAGGCGAGCGGGGCGTACTTAATTGCGCTCCTTCCATGATCCGCCCGTAACTCAAACTCTTGAGCCGGCATCGAAAAATTGTGACTCGCCGGCGCATGGATAGACTCGTTTCGCCCAAGCATATTCGGAGATCAGAATTCGGTACGGTCGCTTACTCTGGATCTCAGCCATGAAGAAGTGGAATTCAGAAGCCGTTCTTGCGGCGCTGCTCGTGTCTGCCGTGTTCATGATCCGGGCGGTTGCGCAGAACCCGACTCCCGCGGATGCAATGGCGCTCGAGCAACAGGGCAAGCTGCCCCGAGGCTGCAGGCGGCGTGGCGGGCCGTAGTCCGGCAGCAATCCCAAGGACGCTCGCCGCTTTCGCGAGCCTGGGAGTCGTTCTCTCCAAAGAACAGAAATATCGCGGAAGCGGCGGCAGCGTATCGGCAGGCGTTGACACTCAATCCGAAGCTCTCAGCAATCGAACTCAACTTGGGTCTCGCGGAGTTCAAGCAGGGACATTTCCGGGCCGCCTCTTCCGCTCTGCGCGCGGTTCTCGCCGAGGATCCTGGCAATATGCAGGCACGCACGCTGCTGGGCCTCAGCTATTACGGCGAACAGCGCTTTGCGGACGCGGTCAAGTATCTCGAGCCTGCGTCCAAGAACGATCCAGCCAACACGGAGCTGCATCGCCTGTTGGCGCAGAGCTGCTTGTGGGCAAAAAACTATCCCTGTGCTCTGGAAGAATTCCGTCAACTCCTTCAGCAGAGTCCGGATTCTGCCGCCGCCCATGTCCTTTACGGCGAAGCGCTGGACGGTCTGGGAAAAACTCAGGAAGCCATCGCCGAGTTCGAGGCTGCTGCGAAGATCTCTCCCGCCGAACCCAACGTCCACTTTGGCCTCGGCTACCTGCACTGGAAGTCGCAACAATACGACGAAGCCAAGCCCGAATTCGAGCGCGAGTTAGCCCTCGACGCCAATCATGCCCAGGCGCTTGGCCTATCTCGCGGATATCGAATGGAAGAACAACCATCCTGAAGCGGCGCTTGCCTTGTTCAAGCGCTCGATGGACGGTCAGAAGAATCTGCGCATCGTCTACGTCGATTTGGGCGCGATCTACATGCAGCAGAAAAACTATAAAGAGGCCCAAGCGGCGCTTCTGCACGCCGTGGCACTCGATCCCACCCTGCCCGATGCCCACTACCAGTTAGGCCGCCTGTATCAGGCCCAAGGCAGGCCGGCGGACGCGGAAAAGGAATTGCACAAAGTCCAGGAACTGCACAAAAAAGCGGAGGACAGCCTGGTTGGCAAGATTTCGTCTTCTCCGCCTGCGCTGAATCCATCGGAGGCTAGATAACGTGACGGCAAGAAGGAAGGATGAGTCCATGAGCAAGTCAAACGGAAGCTACGAGCCCAGAGCCGGAACACAAATTCTCCTTCGGATTGTGGACGCTGGGCAATCGCGGTCGCGACCCATTCGGCGATGCCGTGCGTCGCACCATGCCTCCCAACGAGATCGCGTCCGTGCTGGGCGAGATTGGCGCCTGGGGCGTGAACCTGCACGATAACGACCTGGTCCCGATCGATGCCACAGCAGCCGAACGCGACCGCATCGTGCGCGAGTTCAAGAAGGCGTGCCAGCAAGCCGGGATCGTTGTTCCCATGGCGACCGTGTCCCTGTTCTTTCATCCGGTGTTCCGCGACGGAGCCTTCACCGCCAACGATCCTGAAGTGCGCGCCTATGCTCTGCAGAAAACGCTGCGTGCCATGGACCTCGGGGCCGAGCTTGGAGCGAAGATCTTTGTGCTATGGGGTGGTCGCGAAGGCGTTGAAACCGACGCCTGCCGCCGCGCCGACGAAGCCGTCAAGCGCCTGCGCGAGGCCGTCAATTATCTCTGCGAATACAACATCGCCCGGGGATACAAATATCGCTTCGCCCTGGAAGCCAAGCCCAACGAGCCGCGCGGCGACATCTACATGGCCACAACCGGCCACTATCTCGGATTCATTCCAACCCTCGATCATCCTGAGATGGTGGGCGTGAATCCCGAAGTCGCTCACGAGCAGATGGCCGGACTCAACTTCATGCACGGCGTCGCGCAGGCATGGGAGGCCGGCAAGCTGTTCCACATCGATTTAAACGACCAGGCCCCCGGACGCTACGATCAGGATCTTCGCTTTGGCTCGAACAATCCCAAGTCTGCGTTCTGGCTGGTGAAATTCCTGGAAGACGTGGCCTACGACGGGTCGCGGCATTTCGACGCGCACGCTTACCGCACCGAAGATTACGACGGCGTAAAAGACTTCGCGCGCGGTTGCATGCGCACCTATTTGATTCTTGAAGGAGAAAGCCGCTCGCTGGAACGCCGACGGAGAGATTCAGGCGATTCTCAAAGAGATTTCAACGGCGCGTCCGGGTACACCAAAAACTGGCAAATATTCCGCCAAAGGTACGGAGACTCTGTTGTCCCATACCTTTGATAAAGACGCGATCATGGAGAAGCGCCTCCCCTACGAGAAGCTGGATCAGCTGACGATCGACATTCTGCTCGGAGTTCGGTAACACGGCCGAAGATTCGGAACAGTATCGGCGCGTTGGAAGAGCGCGTGCGATGGGCGCAGATGCGGCGCTTTAGCGCCGCGTTACGATGTTGGGGGAGCCGGGTTTTAGCCCCTGTGGTCGGAGTAACGTGGTCGGGAGACTACGCGCGTCCCTTCTTCGCCGCGCGTGCAGCCTCTTTGCCTGCGGTCTCCCACGGACGCTTCGGGCGATCCACCGGCGCTTTGTCTCGATTTTCGATCCGATCGTAATGATACGACTCGCTCACCGTTCCCAGCGACTCGTTGTACAGGCTGGGCAAGCCGAGTCCCACTTTCAGCTCTTCCGCAAAGGACTGTAGCGCTTTCAGGTGGTCGGCGGTTGCCGGCACTTCGGCTTTGGAGGTTTTCAGAAACTGCTGGTATCCGCGGTTAACGAGCTTCGAAATCTCGCTGCCAATCAGGTAGCCGGGGTACGCGAAAATCTTCACCCCATCGTCGGGGGTTTTCTGGATCGCTGCAGACACGTTGTACTTCCGCAGGAAGACGCGAGCGGTGGTACCAGGCGCGTCGGTCACATCAAACCCGTGGTCGCGCAGCCAGGCTAGCGCTTCCTCGTAGGTTCGTGCTTCAATAGTTTTGGCCATTGCTTTTTACTTTTACCTTTCCTTGCCGGCCGATGCTCGTTTATGAGATGCATCCTTTATAAGGACCGAGCGTAACTTTACGCAAGCTGCATCGCCGGGTGAAACTGATTCATCTAATTAACCTACTACATATCTGGTTTTTGGCCTCATAGCACATTACGTTGGTCACGGTGTTTTGGTTCAGATGGCTTACGGACTTTCAAAGACGGTGGCGATGTCGACGGCGGCACAACACGGCGAACCTCGGGAAGTGGCGTCAGGACTGGGCGAAACGCTCGGCCACAGTCTGGTCGAACGCATCGGCAATACTCCCTTGCTGCGCCTGGATGCGCTCACCGCGGACCTGCCGGGCGTAGCACTTTTGGGCAAGGCGGAGTGGTATAACCCCGGCGGATCGGTCAAAGATCGCGCCGCGGCCAATATCGTCGCCGAAGCCCGCCGCCGTGGTCAGCTCGGCCCTGGTCAGATTCTTCTCGACGCTACCAGCGGCAACACCGGCATCGCGTATGCCATGCTCGGCGCGGCCGAAGGATTCCCGGTTACTTTGTGCATGCCGGAAAATGTTTCGCGCGAGCGCAAACAGATTTTGCAGGGCTATGGCGCCAACATTCTTTATACCAATCCTGCCGACGGTTCCGACGGCGCGATCCGCTTGGCTCGCGAACTGGCCGCTAAACATCCCGAGCAATATTTCTATGCCGACCAGTACTCGAACGAAGCCAACTGGAAGGCTCACTATCACGGCACAGCCAACGAAATCTGGCAGCAGACGCAGGGCCGCGTCACGCACTTTGTCGCGATGCTCGGAACGAGCGGCACATTCGTCGGAACGACGCGGCGTCTGAAAGAACTCAATCCCGGCCGTCCAGTGCATTTCGCTGCAGCCCGATTCGTCGTTTCATGGAATTGAAGGCGCGAAGCACATGGCGAGCGCGATCGTCCCGAAGATTTACGATCCCGAACTCGCGGACCAGAATCTGGAAATCTCCACCGAAGACGCTTATGCCATGGCACGCCGCCTGTCGCGCACTGCAGGACTGCTGGTGGGTATCTCGGCGGCTGCGGCAGTCGTAGGCTGTCTGAAGATCGCCCGCGAACTGCCGTTGAAGAAGGGGAAGGAAGCGGTGATGGTGACGATCCTCTGCGACTCCGGGGACAAGTACTTGAGCGAAAGGTTCTGGAACGAAGGCTAAAGAAAGTCAGAAGTCAGAAGTCAAAATGCAGAAGTAAGAATGCAGAAGTATCTCGACTGCGCCGGATTTACTTCTGCATTCTGACTTCTTCATTCTTCATTTCCGCCAATGCTGAAACTCAATCGTTCCGAGTACGACTCCCTACGCCAGCACGGCGAAGAAACCTATCCTCACGAGTGCTGCGGAATCCTGCTTGGCCGTTTCGAGGACGACGGCTCCCGCGTCGTGACTTCGACCGCCCGCTGTGGAAACACCCGCACCGACTCCGCCCATAACCGCTACAACATCGATCCCAAGGAACTCGTGAAAATCCAGCGCGAAGGCCGCGATCGCGGCGAAGATATCGTCGGCTTCTATCACTCCCATCCTGACCACCCGGCGCAGTGGTCGAAGACCGATCACGAAGAAGCCCACTGGATCGGCTGCTCGTATGTCATCACCAGCGTAGAGAAGGGCAAGGCTGTCCTCACAAACTCCTTCGAACTCACAGGTTCGAACGAGGACGACAAGCGATTGGTTGACGAGACCGTAGCGGTCGGCTGAGCTGAAACCGCGGGTTTAAGCTGATGCGAAGACGGCCGAAGGTGGCCGCCGCCTTATCCTCAAAATTCCAAATCCCTTGCGGGGCGCGGGAAGTGCTTGATTTTCACAAGCGAGTAACCGATCCATCCTGCATCGTTCATATTGATTTGAGTCGATGAATGGCGGGAAAGCCGTGACTGGTGCGGGTCTTGCATGCAACAACTCCGCGAGTTTGCACCAAATCCGGTCACGGGCTTGTGGACGGGCTGCACTCGATTGAAAACACGTGTACTTACAAGCGCGTATTTTTCGTTGACTGAAAAAATAGAAGGAGTACAACAAGATCGTTCTTTGACAGCTTCTTAAGTTTTTCCGGTTGGTGCGGCGTCCGGGGCTCAAGCGGAGTCACTGTTCTGATCGCAAGGTTGGGACGGAGGGCGAGCAAGGGTCTATAGCAAAGCGCTGGTTGAGGAGAACGAAGAAGAAATGTTGAAGGCAAGATAGAGTTCCGAGGCGTAGGGTAGGTTTATCCGGTTGGCGGTGAGCCCGGAGCCCAAGCGAAGATCGCGCGGAGGTCCCCGCAAGGGAAACTCTGAAAGCAGGTCGAGCAAGGGTCAAACGCGAGCTACTGGCCGAGACGAATGGACCCCACACCACCTCGGAACTCTTATTATTTTGAGCTACGAGCTACTAGCTCCTGGCTTCCAGCTATGCCGGTCTATCCCTCCCCAACCGAAAGTTCAGGATTTGTACCCCGCATTTCAATCCGTGGAAATCCGTGTGAATCCGTGGCGAAGAAGTTTTCGTCGTTACTTCACGGCATTCCCCGGCCCACCCACAGCATAGATCCGCGGAATCCTCTGCTCCAGCGTCGGCAGCGCTGGAAACGCCGCGTGCGGCTCGCTCTGATACCAGTACGCGACCGAGAAATAGTTGTCCGAGCGCACGTTGGCGTGCCCGTGCTCAATCGTTGCTCGCAACGATTTCGTGAACGTGATGGGCGAATCCAGGTGGAAGCGATATAGCGACCATCGTCCGCCCGCGACTTCCTGTCCGATCAACGGGCGCTCCGAACAATCCGTAGGCAAACGGATGCCCGCCAAAATCCCATGCTCCCAGAAAATAATCTTCCGAGCCGGTCCCATTGATCGAGGGCATGTTCTCGCCATCGATGAAAAACATGTCATCGCCTTCGCCCCACCACCCGTCCTGATTCTGCAGCACCGACATGGTCACGCCAACGAAGTGCCCGCGACCGGTGGCTTCCATCCAAACGTAGTTGCCCTCGCCGTTTAGGTTCTTCTTGTCGTTGACGATCGCGTCGCCGTTGGAGTGCCACTGATTGGTCCATCCATGCGCCGGCGCGGCCTGCCGGTACTGCGCGTGAAAGTAGAGCTGATCCGCCGGCAGACGGCTTGCTGTACGCCCGATAGTCGATATTGAAATAGAACGCGTCGGTCTTTTGCGCGCCCTCGTTCGTCACGGTCATGCGAGCGTGCTTCTGGAACGGCATCGGAAAGAAACTATTCAACGCCTTGTCCGCACCCACAGACAACGGCTGCGACTGGTACAGGTGATAGTCTCCCAGTCCCAACCCGAAGAAGTCGCCAATGGGAGTCTCGACGCTCGGCTGTGGCCTCCCCGTCCCAGTACATGCGCAGCACCAGCGCCTTCAGATGATTCGGATCGTCGCTGGCAATCGTGACCCAAACATGGCTGATCAGTCCCGGCCCCGCTTCGTCGAGCAGCGTGAGAGTTTCGCCGGGCGCAATACTCCGCGCATCCGCATTCCCGCCGGTGCGGTCATAGCTGGAGATCCGCTTCTGCACGTAGTCCTTCGCTTGCGGAAGAGATGAAAGCATGGCGGAAGGATCCTGCGCCAAAAGAGGGAGTGTCAGAAAGCAGAAGGCGATCAGAGAAAGTAGCTGTTTCACGGGATTCTCCACGATGTGCCTGTACGACCGGTATAAGCCAAGGCGTGGTGATTTTATCCCGTTTTCAGCGACACCGGAGGCCACAATCGGCGTGGGGCGGCGCCGTTTACAACCTCCCGTAAGCATTTGTCATCTGAGAGTCGCCCGCTCGCTACACTCTTTGGAGGTTCCACCGTGCCCCGCTTCCGCGTCCTTTTGCAGGCTGTCTTTGTTCTGCTATCGATTATCGCTATCTCGCTGCCCATTCATGCCTCCACGCCGCACCACGTCTTCTATCTGGCCAGCGGTTCCTCGATCACCACTTACAATGTGGACCCCGCCACCGGAGTTCCCACTCAGGTGGGAACGCCTCTGACAATCTCCGGCGCCCAATTCACCGAGATTATCCCATCGCCCAACGACCATTTCATTTACGTACTCTGGCCTGACGCGAAGAGCAACTTCTGGCTCTCTGTCTATGACACCAATATCTACGGTGTGCCGCGGAGCACTCCTGTGCAAACGCTTGCCGCCCAGGGGTGGCAGGTGATGATTCACCCGAACGGGAAATATGCGTACATATTGCAAACCGTTTCCGGGCAGCAGGGATACTCCTCGACGTTGTACCTTTACTATGTCGACCCGACGACGGGCGTGCTCACCCAGAATCCAAATATCCAGGCAACGTACGGGCCAGACTACTTCTACATGGAGTCACTGGTGAGCTTCAACAAGGCTGGAACGCGCTTGTACGACCTGTGGAGTGTGTCGTTCGATGGGGAGAACAACTACTATTACAGCTATCATCCCGTAGACACAGCGACGGGGCAACTCAGTCCTGACGTGGGAACGATTTTCACGGCGAGCAACTATACGGGACTTGACGAGCAGTATTTCACGAGCAACCTCATCCTGAATTTGGATAACCAGAACAACGGGGGCTCGGTGCTGAATGTGTATCGCAACGTCAAGAACCCGCAGCATCCTTACTTTGTATGCGATCAAGCCATGCTGAACGCCTGCAGCACCGCATACAACTACTGGGTCAGCATCGATGGACAGTATGTGTTCCTGCCCGACACGAGTGACGTCGTGATTGGACACATTGACCTCACGAATAAGAAGATCACAGAAACGGGCACCATTCCTGGCAAGCCATTTCTTTATCTGAGTCCGGACGATCAGCTCATTTATGCAGTCGACGGCTCAACCAACGTGATGCAGGCCTACCTGTTCGACGCGTCCAACGGCACCGTGACGGCAGGCGGTTCGACTACGTTCAGCGATACGAACGGATATGGTTTGTTCACCGCGGTCCGCCGATGAGGCAAGTTCAGGGGTTTCATCGAAAAGTTGGCGGCAGATTGAGATCGTGCAGTCGAGCGGTCGCTCACAGCGGGATATTCCCATGCTTCTTCGGAGGATTCTTGTTCCGCTTCGTCTCCAGCCGTTGACTATGCGGAAATCCGCACTAGCGGTTCGGGCAAGAGGCCGCGCAAAGAGTTACGAATGCTTTCGGCGAACGCGGAGCAACTGGACCTCTCGGGAACCGGCGCTACGGTACGCGCTGGATACTCGTCGTAGGTGCGTCCGTCGAGCAGTCTGCCGTTCTTCTTCTTTCTCACTCCGCCCCACTGCTTGAAGAAAAAGGGAACACGGTACTGGTGACATTGATCGCGGACCGAAATCACCCATTCTTTATGCATCGGGCGCGCGCCGGGTCCACTTTCGCCACCAACAATTGCCCAACTGATGCCGGAGAGATCAAATTCGCCGAGACCCTCCAGCAAGGGTTCGATTGAGAGGAAGCGTACCCGCGCCGGGATATTCTGAAGATGACCAATCCGAGGTAGACCGTGCGTTCGATCCTCGACGCTCACGCCCCACCAGATGTGATCCTGTTCCGCCGCGAATCGAAGCGGCCCGCTCAATAGCTCCTTGAGCCTGGCCGATCTCTTCGTGAGCACTTGAAACGTGTGCCATTTGGCCGTGACCATTACCCGACACACGGCTTCGATGTACGCGTCAGGAACGCCTTCGTGGAAAAGGTCGCTCATCGAATTCACAAACACGAGCTTCGGCGCCCGCCACGAGAAGGGCTCGATCAGTTTTTCAGGGACGAGCCGCAAGTCAAAGCCCTGCTCATAGGGATGTCCCCTAACCCCGCGAAACCGCTCTGCAAACGTCTCGGCATAGCAGTGCTTGCAGCCGGGACTGATCTTCGTGCAGCCACGTACGGGGTTCCAGGTCGCGTCGGTCCATTCAATGTGAGAGTTCAGTGACAAGTTCAGCCCCAGGTAAATGATGTTTGATCAGTTCCATACTTCAGTGCATCGTCCCAAAACTTGTGCGCCAGCGGGTGACGGGAAAATGGTGCGATGTAATAAAGGGGTAAATTCTTCTCGTCCGAACGAACCAACTTCATCTTGTGAACAGGAGTATTCAGATAGCCCAGACTCTCCATACTAAGAGCAAATTCTTCGGCTAAGAACTTCGGAAACGATACGCCACTTTCCTCGGCCGCCGTCCATTTGTTCCTCCAATCAGAAGACCCAAGAAATTCATCCACTTTTACCGCGTCTTCCATCACGTAGCGCTTGTAGGCGCGGTTTGCATCCGACCACAATGCGAGCAGCATCAAAAAGTCGACGAATCGATCCTTAAACATGCACATAGTGCCAAACTTCAGGCTGATGTCGTAAGGATCCGCAAAGCAGAGCGAGAGAACCCTGTTGCGGATTGAGTGCGCAGGGATCTCTGCAAGAATCCTAGCTGCGACTTCGTTGCAGTCACCGGTGATGTACGCAATATTTGCCGACGGCGCTACTTGGCGTGCGCGAAACATCAGTGCGTCGAGCTTTTCAGGGTCTTCTTCACAGAAAATGTACTTATCAAATGGGTCTTTCACGGTCAGGGCGAGAAGCGGAGAACCGACGATGCGTCTCGAACTGCCCCGAATTCGACTATGTCCTGCCCCCGCGTACAGTTCCAGATACGTTCGTGTGTCCCATTTGTCCTTCATCCCGGAGGAAAACAGCGTCGCGTACAACAAAACGTGACGATGCTTCTCCTCGGTCCATCCACCTACTTCCGGACAGATTCGGCCATCATCGGGCGCAGCGACATCGTCGACCTTCATCGGAATATCGTGCTCCTAGAAAGGCTTATATTCGCTATTTGTTCGCCAATTGCCATATTTGATTTTGCCACATCAATAGAGGCAAAACAATAGCTAACCGGCTTCACAGCGGGATATTCCCATGCTTCTTCGGTGGATTCTTATCCCGCTTGGTTTCCAGCATAGCCAGCGCTTGAATCAGCTTCTTCCGCGTCTCGCGCGGTTGGATGACCGCATCCACGAATCCGCGGTCGGCGGCCACGTACGGGTTGGCGAAGCGGTCGCGGAACTCGTCGATCTTTTCGCGGCGAAGTTGCTCGCGGTTCGCCGCCGTGTCCAGTTCTCGTTTGTAGACGATGTCCACCGCGCCTTCCGGCCCCATCACCGCAATCTCCGCTGTCGGCCACGCGTAATTCACATCCGTGCGGATGTGCTTCGAGGCCATCACGCAATACGCCCCGCCGTACGCCTTGCGCGTGATCACCGTAACTTTCGGAACCGTAGCCTCGGCAAATGCGAACAGCAGCTTCGCGCCATGCTTGATGATCCCGCCGTATTCCTGCGCGGTCCCGGGTAGAAATCCGGGCACATCTTCAAAGGTCACGAGCGGAATGTTGAAGCAATCGCAGAAGCGTACGAAGCGCGCGCCCTTGACCGACGCATTGATGTCGAGCGTTCCCGCCAGCACCGACGGCTGGTTCGCCACAATGCCCACCGGCCGTCCATCGAGCCGCGCAAATCCTACGACAATATTCTTCGCGTAGTGCTCCTGCACTTCGAAGAAATAGGCATCATCCACCACGGCGTGAATGACGTCTTTGATGTCATACGGCTGGTTCGACTGCGCCGGAACGATCTTGTCGAGCGCGGAGTCGGCCCGGTCAATGGGATCGGTGCACACTTTTCGCGGAGGCTCGTCCAGATTGTTCGACGGCAGGAAGCTGAGCAGTTCCCGCACCATTGACAGGCATTCCGCGTCGTCGTGCGCGAGAAAGTGCGCTACGCCCGAGGTCTCGTTGTGCGTCATCGCGCCGCCAAGCTGCTCTTTCGTGACCTCTTCGAGCGTCACAGTCTTGATCACGTCGGGCCCGGTGATGAACATGTACGAAGTCTTGTCGACCATCAGCACGAAGTCGGTGATCGCCGGTGAATACACGGCACCTCCGGCGCACGGCCCCATGATCGCCGAGATCTGCGGCACGACGCCACTGTACAGCGTGTTGCGCAGAAAGATGTCGGCATAACCGGCGAGCGACATCACCCCTTCCTGAATCCGCGCTCCGCCGGAGTCGTTGAGGCCGATGACGGGCGCGCCCATCTTCGCCGCCAGGTCCATGATCTTTACGATCTTTGCGGCATTGGTTTCCGAGAGCGAGCCGCCGAACACGGTGAAGTCCTGCGCAAAAACGTAAACCAGCCGTCCTTCGATGCGGCCGTAGCCGGTAATGAAACCGTCGCCGTAAATCTTCTGCTCGGCCATGCCGAAGTCGTTGCAGCGGTGTGTGACCAGCTTGTCGGTTTCTTCGAACGTGCCCTCATCGAGCAGGAATTCGATGCGCTCGCGGGCCGACATCTTGCCTTCCTTGTGCTGGCGCTCGCGGCGCTTGGCCCCTCCGCCATCTTCGGCAAGCTGGTTCCGCTTATTGAGTTCGGCGACTTTTTGTTCGAGATCCATGGGCAAGGATTATAGACGGCGAGGAGCGACCCGGATGTGAGGCAAGGCACTCTGCGCCCGGTCTCACTTTTTTGCAAACGGGCCGGGAGCCCGGATGCCCGCCAGCCTTCAACACGCAGAGAGGTAAGGAGATACGAAGCCCGTGACCTACCGTAATCTGTCGACGCCACGGATGCTTCGTTAAGCTCAACTCCTGGCAATCATCAGGAGGAGTGCATGTCATTAAAGCTTTGGTTCCGGGCCGGTGCAATCGCGGTTCTTTCGCTGGCCCTGTCAACCACCCTCACAGTAGCCCAGGATCACGACCACGGCCACGACAAACACGATCGCGACGATGACGACCGTGATCATGAACATGGAAACGGCCATGGCCACGATCACGACCGCGGCCATGACCGCTACGACGACCATGATCGCGATGCCGCCCGCGACTGGTACCGCTCTCATCATGACCACCTGCCGCGTGGGTTGGCCAAGCGCGATCGCCTTCCTCCCGGACTCGAACGCCAGTTAGTGGTTCGTGGAACTTTGCCCCCGGGTCTGCAGAAGCAGATGCAGCCCTGCCCGCACGAACTGGAAGCGATGTTTCCACCTCCGCCTCCGACACTATGCGCACGTCGTGATTGGCGGCAATCTTGTGCTGGTCAATCGCGTGAACTTTCAGATCGCGGACGTCGTGCACCTCGAGATTTATTAGTCAGAATGATTTGAGTCGAGTACCCCACCTCGTCGCGCCTCTTGCGGCGGGGTGGGGTTTTCATTTTCTAAGCGATCCAGCCAGAAACCTTTGCCGGTCTATGCTCTGCACCGGCGCTGTGAACCGGCGCGGTGAAGCAGCGGCAATCCCCGTCGCGCGCCCTCCTGCGGTACACTGCCCACAATGTCTTCGCTCGCCGATCAGATGGGATTCAACTTCCGCCCGCCGGAGCGGCGCGTATGGAAAGTGCGCGATCTGGTCGCGTCGGTCCGCTCCCACATCGAACGCGAATATGCCGATGCCTGGGTGGAAGGCGAGATCTCGAACTTCCGCGCCCCCGATTCCGGGCATCTTTATTTCACGCTCAAAGACGGCAACGCACAGATTCGTGCAGTGATGTTCCGATCTTCCGCCCGACTGCTGCGTTTTAAGCCAGCGGACGGCTTGCAGGTAGTCGTACGCGGGCGCGTTACTGTATATGAAGATCGCGGTGAACTGCAGATTTCGGCTGAATACCTCGAGCCCAAGGGCGCCGGTTCGCTGCAACTGGCCTTCGAGCAACTCAAGGCCAAGCTCGAGGCCGAGGGATTGTTCGCTGCCGAACGCAAGAAGCCAATCCCATCGCTACCATCGCGCATTGGCGTGGTCACGTCGACGCAAGCGGCGGCCCTGAGAGACATTTTGAATATCATCCAGCGCCGGCACCATTCGGTGAACGTGCTGATTTACCCGGCTCAAGTGCAAGGCGACGCGGCCTCGCACGAAGTTGCCGCCGGCGTGCGCTTCTTCAACCAGCACGACAACGTGGACGTCATCATCATCGCGCGCGGCGGCGGTTCTGCCGAAGACCTGGCATCCTTCAACAACGAAACTCTGGCCCGCACCGTTGCCGCTTCCGAGATTCCCGTCATCTCTGCCGTGGGACACGAAACGGACTTCACGATTGTGGATTTCGTTGCTGACCTGCGCGCTCCTACACCCGTCTGCGGCAGCGGAACTCGTGATCCGCTCCCGCCAGGAAGTGGAAGATCATGCGGCGGCGTTGCACGAGCGGCTGAGCCGTGCCATGCGCTACCGACTTCTGATGGGCCGCCAAGTCTTGACGGAACTCGCACAACACGGCGCCTTCGCCCGGATGATGGAGTTGATTCACCAGCGCCAGCAGCGACTCGACGACCTTACCCACCGCATGGAACTGGCCGAGCGCCAGTTGCTGGAACGAGCGCACCGCGGTTGGGAAATGATTTCTGCCGCCGTGCGCCATTACGATCTGCGACTCGTGCTTTCCGGTATGAGCAAGCAACTCGAGAGTGGAACCGCCGCTCTGGTCGCCATCATGCGCAATGTCCTGTTGCAGCACCGTGTGCGCAGCGAGCGTTTGCAGACCGCTCTGGAATCGCTCTCTCCCTTAGCCATTCTGGAACGCGGATACGCGCTGGTCTTCGATTCCGAAGGGAAGCTGCTAAAAGACACGCGAGCGGTAAGTGTAGGAGAAGAGATTTCTGCCCGTCTGGCGCATGGTGAGATTCACGCCTCGGTAACAAAAAAGCAGGAATGATTTCCTGCGCAATATCGTTCATGCAATTGTAAAAGTAGGTAAGGCAGTCAACGCCACAAATTCTCTGCATTACAATGGTTTTTTCGGAACCAGACAGACACAGGAGCGACTCGAGTGACGCCAGTCATCACGTCATGGACGCAAGGCGCGTGGATCGCGCTCGATATCCTCCTCGTCGCGCTCCTCATCTACCAGGTTCTGGTGATGATTCGCGGCACGCGCGCCGTGCCCATGCTGGTCGGCCTCGTGGTTGTCGCCGTAACGTTCTATCTGGCGCGCATCGGCGAACTCACCACGCTGAACTGGGTCGTGAGCCACGTTCTGCCTTACCTGGTGTTTGCGCTGATCGTGGTTTTTCAGTCGGAGATTCGCCACGTGCTCGCCGACCTTGGCCGGAGATTGACCTTCTTTAGCGGATCGTCCGCCGACAGTGACTCTTACGATGACATCGTGTTGGCCGCAAATCTTTTTTCCCAGCACCAGACCGGCGCGCTGATCGTGATCGAACGCGAGATTGGATTGCGCACTCACATTGAGAGCGGCGTTCCCCTCGACGCGCGGCTTTCCTACGACCTGCTGGCCACCATTTTTCGTCCCAGCGCGCCGCTGCATGACGGCGCGGTGATCGTGCAGAAAGACCGGATCGCGGCCGCGGCTTGCTTCTTGCCGCTTTCCATGAATCCTCTTCTCTCTACGCAACTGGGCACGCGGCATCGTGCCGGGATTGGCATCACCGAAGAGACCGACGCCATCGCGGTCATTTGCTCCGAGGAGACGGGCGCCATCAGCCTGGCGATCGGCGGACAAATCGAACGCGATCTGACCGTGGAACAGCTGCGGGAACGTCTGAGCAGCGAACTGCGTCGATATATGGCACCTGTGACTCTGCCGACTTCGATCGCGCAGAATGAAGATGAGTCGAACGGGGCCTTCGATTCGCCTTTGCGCGAGGCTTCTCCGCAGTCTGGTTCCAACCCCGGCGCGAAATCGGAGCCACTGTCATGATCGGATTCTTTCAGCGCTACGTCTTCCACAACTTCGGGCTGAAAGTGCTATCTCTTCTGCTCGCCACCGGGCTGTGGTTCATGATTTCGCGCGACGAACAGCCCGCGGAAGTCTCCCTGCGCGCGCCCATCGTCTTCCAGCACGTGCCATCTCAGTTGGAGATCAGTTCCGAATCCATTCAAGAGGCTCTGATCCGTGTGCGCGGCCCGGAACGCGTTGTCCGTGACCTCCGGGCAAATGAGGTTCATGCGGAAATCGATTTGGCCGACGTGAAGGCGGGCGAGCGCACTTTCGATCTCACCTCACAACAGGTGAGGCACCCGGGTGACGTGACGATCATGCAAGTCGTCCCCAGCCAGTTGCACCTGGCGTTTGATACCCGATTGACGCGTGACGTCGAGATTCATCCGCGCGTGACCGGAACTTTTGCCGACGGCGAGCAGATTGTGAAAGTTGATTCCGATCCTTCGCGCATCACGATCATCGGGCCTCGTCACCACGTCGAACAAATCGAGGCGGCCACCACCGATCCGATCGACGCCACCGGCACCCGCGGCAGCGCGGTCTTCAACACCAACGTGTACGTCCCCGATCCTCTGGTGCAAGTCCTGCAAACGACATCGATTCGCGTGACCGTGCTCGTTCAGAAGGTCGGAGGCGCGACCTCGCATTGACGCCGTTCTCGCCGCAACCATGAGCGTTTTGGGAAAGGCACGGCTTTAAGCCGTGCCGTCTTCGCCACCTGTATGATTTGGGGCTTTAGTCCCTGAGGAATCGTCTCTGTATTCGTGACCGTACTGCACTCCCTGGCCGCTTCCTCATTTATCATCGTTAGTCCTCCTCTATTTCCGGAATTTCTTATGAGCCAGCAAAGGCAATTGTTCGGAACGGATGGCATTCGGGGCGTGGCAGGAGAGTTCCCGCTCACCAAACAAAGCACCTATCTCATCGGCCGCGCCCTGGGGCACGATCTGATGCGCACCGTGCCGAGGCCTCAGGCAGTGATCGGTCAGGACACGCGCGAGTCGAGCCGTTGGATTGCCAACCGTGTCGCCGAAGGTCTAGCGGCCGTCGGAGTCGACGTACACAGCGCCGGAGTGATTACCACTCCCGGCGTGGCGTACCTTGCGCGTTCCCGAGGATTCGCCGCGGGTGTGGTGATTTCCGCGTCGCACAATCCGTGGACTGATAACGGAATCAAAGTTTTTTCTGGCAATGGATTCAAGCTGACGGACGAGCGGGAACTCGCGATTGAAAAAGAAATTTTCGCGCAGCTGCAGAATGCTTCTGCCGCTGACGACACGGCGCTCAAAATTCCGAAGCCCTCTCTCCCTGGCGAGGCCGAATTGCGTCATGCCTATGTAAAGTCTCTAGCGGCCGGGACTTCGTGCGATCTGAGCAAATTGCGCGTGCTGGTGGATTGCGCCAATGGCGCCGCCACCGCTGAAGCTCCGGAGCTGTTTCGCAGTCTCGGAATTCAAGCGACCTTCATCCACATTTCTCCCGATGGAAAGAATATCAACGAAGGCTGCGGCGCATTGCATCCGGAAACCTTGGGGAAAATGGTGGCCGAAGCGAAGGGCAAGTTCGATCTCGGCGTGACCTTCGACGGAGACGCCGACCGCGCCCTCTTCTGCGATGCAGGAGGCCGCGTGGTGAACGGGGATGGCGTCCTGCTCGCCGCTGCCCGCGACCTGCACGCGCAAGGGAAATTGAAGGCCGATACGGTCGTCTCTACCACCATGTCGAACATGGGTCTGGAGATCGCGCTGAAGAATTCCGGGATCCGCATGCTGCGCGCCAACGTTGGCGACAAGTATGTTCTGGAAGAGATGTTGAAGACGGGCGCCACTCTCGGCGGAGAACAGTCGGGTCACATCATCTTCCGTGATGGAGACAGCACCACCGGCGACGGCCTACTCACCGCACTCCGGCTGATGGATATCATCGTGCGTAGCGGGAAACAGCTGTCGGAACTGGTCGGCGATCTGAAAGTATTCCCGCAGAAAATTCAGAACGTACGCGTGCGCGAAAAAGTCCCGTTCGCCCAGATCCTAGCAGTGCAGAAGGCAATCGACGCCGCCGAGCATGAACTCAACGGCAATGGACGCATTGTCGTTCGCTATTCTGGCACCGAAGCGTTAGCGCGCGTGATGGTCGAGGCCGAATCGAAAGAAAAAATGGAAGCTCTGACGGCCGAAATCGCAGGTGAAATTCAAAAAGCGCTCGGGGTTTAGTGAGTCTTTATTACTTTTAAGGATTATGTGGGGACGGCCGCCTTCGGCTGTCCGCCGGGCGAAGCCCGGAGGCTCTACCTCCCTCACTCAAAGCGTCCTACCGTTTCTTCCGCTTGCCCTTCGCCCGCACTGGCTCTTCCTCCATCACCGCAAACTGAATCTTCTTTTCCACCGGATCGATGCGGTCGACCAGCACTCGAATCCTCTGTCCCAGGCTGTAGATCTTCCGCGACCGCTGCCCGATAATCTCGCGCGTATTCTCGTGATACGTATAGCGGTCATCGGTCAAAGTGTTCAGCGGCACCAGTCCCTCAACAAATAGGTCGGTCAGCTCCACGAAAAATCCAAACTTGGTCACGCTGGTGATGAGCCCCTCGAACTCTTCGCCCACCTTGTCTTGCATGAACTTAACTTTCTTGCCCTCCATCAGCTCGCGCTCGGCATCGGCGGCCCGCCGCTCCGCCCGGCTCGACTCCTCCGCGATCTCATGCAGTTCTTCGATCCCGATCGGCCCGCCCAGACCGTCATGTAGCGCGGACCTGCCCTGAGCATCAGTCGAAGGCGCCACCGCCCGTGTGTCGGTAGCAGCCCGGCGCTTCGACCAAGGGGAAGCCTTCTCCTCAATCTGAGGGTGCCCTACCCTTGTCGCGTGGGGATGACCTGAGCCCTGACTCGAACTCTGCCGCAGCACGTCCTTCAAGATCCGATGCACAATCAAATCCGGATATCTCCGGATCGGCGATGTGAAGTGCGTGTAGCTGGTCGCCGCCAAAGCGAAATGCCCCAGATTCTCCTCCGAATACCGCGCTTGCTTCAGCGAACGCAGCATCAGGTAACTCAGAATCCGCTCTTCCGGCTTCCCTGCAATCTTCTCCGTCAACTTCTGATACATGCGCGGTGTGATGTGCACTTCCTTCGGCACTTCAATCTCGCGCGCCCTCTTGCCCGTCCCGTACGCAGCGCGCCGATCCGTCTTCGTCTGCACGCGGTGAATCGGCAGCGCGCCCACGCCCAGCGAATATCCAAATGTCGCCGCAATCACTTCAAAGTCATACACGCGCTTCGCGTCCGGCTTCTCGTGGATGCGATACAGCGATGCCACGTGCCTCGACTCCAGATCGTGCGCCACGCACTCATTGGCCGAGAGCATGAACTCTTCAATCAGCCGGTGCGCGATGTTGCGCTCCGAGCGCGAAATACTCTTCATCAATCCAAACTCGTCGAACTCGATGACCGGCTCCGGCAGATCGAAGTCGATCGATCCCCGCCGCTGCCGCTTCCGGTTCAGAATCAGCGCCAGGTCGCGCATCAGCTCAAACGTCGAGACCAGCGGGGCATAGCGCTCGCGGGCAGCCGCATCGCCCTCCAGCACCGCATTCACGGCGGTGTAGGTCATCCGCTCCGCCGAGCGGATCACACCCTCGCTCAATTCGTAGCTCACGATTTCACCGCGATGGTCCATCTCCATCACGCACGACAGCACCAGGCGCTCCACTTGCGGCCGCAAACTGCAAATGTCGGTCGAAAGCTCGAGGGGAAGCATCGGCACCGCGCGATCGGGGAAGTAAACGCTGGTCCCGCGCAGCCGCGCCTCCTGATCGAGTGCCGACCCCGGCGTGACGTACTGCGCCACATCGGCAATGTGCACCTGCAATTCAAAATTGCCGTTCGGCAACATGTGCACGTACACTGCGTCATCGAAATCGCGCGCTGTCTCGCCGTCAATCGTCACAATCGGCAGCGCGCGAAAATCGCGCCGCCGTTCCAACTCCCACGCCGGAATTGCTGCGGGAGTATCCTGCGCCTCCTCGAGCGCCGCTGCCGGAAAGTGATGCGGCAGATGAAACTTGCGAATCGTGATCTCGACATCGACGCCGAAATCATCCTCGCGACCAAGAATCTCAATCACCCGTCCCCGCGGATTCTGCGTGGGCGACGGCCAGTCGGTAATCTCGACGTCAACCACCAGTCCCTCGAGATCGTCCCACTCCATTCGCCGCGCCACTTCGTCGCCGAGCACGCGATCCACAGATTTCTTCCTCTGTGTCCTCCGCGTCCGGAGCCTGCCCTGAGCGGAGTCGAAGGGTGGTTCAGCCTTGTTTTCGGCATCGGGAGAAGTAGGAGTCTCCGGCCTCTCCATCCCCGGCGGAATCAGAATCTCCTGCGTAATTTTGCTGTCGATGGGTCGCACATATCCGCCGCGGCTGCCGTAATGAAAAATTCCGACGACGGTGGGATGGGCCCGCATCACCGGCCGCACAATGCGTCCCTCGGCGCGCCCATCTGGCCGCACGTTGCTGATGTCGACCAGCACGAGATCGCCGTGCATGGCATTGCCGATGAGATGCGGTGCGATGAAGATATCGCCGGTAAGCCTCGACTTGAGGGATGGACTCATCGATTTCGCGTCTGGAATTACAAATCCGAATCCGTCGCGATGCATGGTGAGCCTTCCCGCCACGAGATTCTTATCGGCGGCCGCCGCAGGCAGAGCATAACGGTCGGAATCTACCGGAAGCAGCGTTCCCCGCGCCACCATCTTCTGCAGCAGAGAATCCAGTTCGCGTCGCTCGTCCCCGTGCAGTCCAAGTTCACGGACGAGTTGCTTGAACCCCGCTGCGCGCTTGGGTTGCCGGGCAATGTGTTTGAGGATTGTGGATTCAGGAAGCATAGAAGAAAGCTATTAGCTATCAGCGACTAGCTCTCAGCATACCGCACGAACAGTTTTGTCATCCTGAGCGAAGCGAAGGACCTATGCAATTTCTGGCAAGTTGCACAGGTCCCCTTGACTTCGCTCTGGGCAGGCTCATGGGTCCGGCAGGAACGCGGGCTCAGGAAGTCTCACCAGCTATCCCCGCCCGCACGCGGCGGCCATGCTCCCAGCGCGCGCCGCATCATCGCGATCTGCCCTGTGTGATAGCTGTTGTGTGCCACCATCTGCCAGATCACAGCCGCAAGGGTTCCAGCGACTTTCTTGTCGCCGTCGTGCACGCTTTCGATTTCGCGCTGAAGATCCTGCGCAGCAGATTTCGCTAACTCATCAAATTCGCGCAGCAAATCCCCAAGCTTCGCTCTCAACTGATCCCATTCCTGCCGATTCAGAGCCGGAGTCGACGGAAAGCTTTCCGCATTGTGTTCGGGATAGACAGGCCGCTCGCCGCGAATCCGCCGCAGCTCATATTCCATCCAGTAGTTCATGTGGAAGACGAGTTGTCCGATCGTGTGGGGAAATCTCGTGACCTGCCGCGCGGCGACATCGGCGGAAATATCTTCTACGCACGCGATGGGATCGACGTGTGCCCCTTTCCCCCGAAGCAACTCCGTCAGTGATCGTTGGAACATTATTAGAGAGAAGAGCCTCGGGCAAGCGACTCTGTCATCCTGAGCGCAGCGAAGGATCTATGCACTTTCCCGCCGCCTGCAAATTGCATAGGTTCTTCGCTTCGCTCAGAATGACACTGCTGCTTAGAATGACAGCGTTTCTCAGAACGCCATCAATAATCCGTGCGCATCCGTGTTAATCCGTGGCAAAGAAGTTGACTCATCTACCGCGCCCCAAAGTACTTCTCCTCCAGAATCCTCCGATGATGCACCTCATGCCCGGCGATGATATAGGCCAGCGCCCGGACGCTCACCTCGTTCTTATTGGCCACGCCCCGCCGGACCCACGCCGCCTCATCCAGGTTGCGCAGCAGGGTCAACGTCGCCCGGCGCACGGCAATGTAGTCCTCAACAATTTCTTCCATGGAGACCCGCGCAAACGGACCATTCTTCACGTAGTCGTCCTGCTCGAATCCCGCCATCGGCGTCTGGTCTCCGCGGGCAATCCGCAACGCGCGGTACGCGAAGATGCGCTCGGTGTCGCACACGTGCCCCAGCACTTCTTTGGCATTCCACTTATCGGGCGCGTAGCGAAAATCTCCGTCGGCCTCATCGCGTCCCGACAGCAGGATCATCGTCTGCCGCCGCTGCGCATCGAGCGTTCCCAGAATATCGGTGCCGGCGATCAGAGAAATGTAGCGGTCATAATAAGGCGCATATTCGCCCGGCTCAGGCCGCGCGACCATGAACGTTGCAGGAGTAACCACGGCTGGTTCTGACATGCTGTCGCTCCATAGATTGAAGTCTGCCCCAAGGCCGGATTCTGAAGGGTTAGACGCCACACACCAGTTTCCGTCTTCGATAAATCTTCGACCCTGCAAGAATAACGCTCACCGGGGTGGAAAGGTACGGTCCGGCAATTTTTTCCGGGAATCGTTACACGGACTACGGCGAAAGTATGTAGCCCTGCCCAGGCCAGTCGACTCGGTCTTGCGAGATGACCGTCAAAAGTGCCTTCCGAGGAACTTCCGATTGAAAATAAAGGGATTTTCCACAGCGCTCACTTTGAGACGCGGGAGTACAATCGCATTTGGTCACGAAAGTGCGGCCAGTGACCCCTAATCCCAACTAGGAAAGGACCTTTTACCCCATGTGGAAGCCGACCAATCAGCCCCAGACTCCTGCCCGCCCCGCCGAGCCGGAGCGCCCCACTACGTCTACCCCCAGCGCGCCAGCGATGGCCTCCGCTGAACCTGCCGCTCCCCGGCCGGTAACCACGACCACTGCGGATCAGGCCACCATCGGCAAGTCACTTGTCATTAAGGGCGAGGTCACCGGCTCCGAGTCGCTTTACATCGACGGCCGCGTGGAAGGTTCTATCAATCTGGCCGGCAACCGCGTCACCATTGGACGCAATGGCGTTGTCGCCGCCAACATCAATGCGCGTGAGATCGTGGTGCTCGGCAAGGTCCGCGGCAATCTCACGGCCAGCGACCGCGTCGATATTCGCAGCGACGGTTCGCTCACCGGCGACGTCATCGCCGCTCGCATCTCCATCGAAGACGGCGCCTTCTTCAAGGGCGGCATCGACATCCGCAAAGGCGGACAGCCGGCCCAGCAGAAAGCCAATGGCGAAGACAAGTCGGTTCCGGCCAGTCGAGCCGGCCGCAGTCGGCGCTCGGGCGTAAGTTTCGTACCGCAAAATTTGGCTGGTATTCAGCAGCGGGCATCCGTCAGGATGCCCGTTTTAATTCTGTAACACAGCCTACTTCGGCGCTAGTGCGCAATCTTGAACACCGTCCCCGATCCATCCACACCGCCATTCAGTGTCGTGCCATAAAGATTCCCTTGGCTGTCCAGCACCAAGCCGCCCCACGGATCGCTCCCGTCCATGCTGCTGCCAAAGTTATATAGCAAGTTCTCCGTCCAGCCTCCACCTGCGACGGGCGTTAATTCAAACACGCCGCCGCCGTTATGGGCGGCCCCGCTGTAGGTCGTGGCGTAGAGATTGCCGGCCGAATCAAAAACTGGAGTCCCAGTCGGGTACGTGCCAGCGCTCCAGGAACTAACGCTGTACAGTACTTTCTCGGTCCAGTTTCCGCCCGTCGCCGGTGACAGCTCGAACACGGTTCCAAATCCCTTGCCCGGACCGCCGCCGGAGGTCGTGCCGTAGAGATTGCCCGACGAGTCGAACACCACGCCAGCCTCGGGTCCGAACCCGTCCGTGCCGTTAAAGTCGAAGCTATGCAGAAGCGTTACTGTCCACGCCCCGCTCGGGGTAGGCGATAACTCGAAAACCGAACCGTAGTTGTAAGCGCCGCTAGCTATGGTCGTGCCGTACAGATTGCCCGACGAGTCGAAAATCAGCTTCGCATCGAAGGGCCCAGTGGTGTAATTATTCGGTGACTTGGGGAAGCTGCACAGCACTTTCTCCTCCCAACTCCCGTTCGATTTGCGCGTCAACTCAAATACGATGCCGCCGTCATCGGCCCCACCATACGGGGTCCCGCCGTAGAGGTTGCCCGCGGCGTCTAAGGTCAGGCCCGAGGTCGGGTTGAATCCATCGTTTTCGCCGTCGCCAAAGCTGTGCAGCACCCTCTCCGTCCAGCTTCCGGCCGCAGTGGGCCGCATCTCGAACACCGTGCCGTTGTCATACGCGCCGCCCCCCGCGGTCGTGCCGTAGAGATTACCGGCAGCGTCGAAAATCAGGCCGGCGGCGGGATCGGTTCCGTCCACGCCGTTCTTGGTAAAGGTATGCAAGATTTTTTCCGACCAGCCCCCACCCGCCACGGGCGAGAGCTCAAACACCACCCCAGCCCATCTACTACCTGCTGACGCCGCCGTGCCGTACAAGTTGCCCGCCGAGTCCAGGATCAGATCTCCAAATGGATGCCTCCCGTCACTGCTTTCACCGTGGCCGCCCGTGAAACTGTATAAGACAGATTCCTGGCCAACCACACGCGTCCCCGCCACCAGCAGGCTCGCGGCAAAAATCGCCAACACCGCAGTCAATCCCAAGGAAAATCTCTGGTTCCTCATGATTCCTCCTTCGCGGGGAGCGCCCCCGGGACACGGCCCGAAGTATTTACCCGATAGAGTTGCGAAGCATCCCACCGGCGGTGCCGGGTGTCAAGATGAAGGATTTTGCAGATGAAGGATTTTGCAACCGGAAAGCAAAATCGCTTGATATACTTGTCCCCTTTTTCCAAAGGCCGGTTTAGCGACTCCAAACCATGGGACGCATCATCATCGTTTTTCTAAAACGCTTGTGGCTCCCGCTCTTGGTTCTGGCGGCGTTCCTCGGAGTCTGCGTCGTCTTCTACATGCGCGTTGAAGGCCTGCGCCCGCTCGACGCTTTGTTCTGGGTGATTCATCCTCACTCGATCGAATACCGCGCCGTCCACAAGTCGACCAAGATTTTTTCGATGTTCGTGTACGCGGGAGTTTTCGCGCTGCAGATCTGGATCGCCGAGCGCGTGCTGCTCACCATTTTTAGCCGTCACGGCGTGGAGGCCTGGAGAACCATGGTCAACGAAGTGAACATCAACCGCCTGCAGGACCACTTTATTATTTGCGGCTACGGCCAGGTCGGCCGCACCGTCGTCGACCAGTTGCAGCGCCTTGAGATCCCCTTCGTCCTGATCGAGACCAACGAAGGCCTCTACCGCGAATTGCTGAATGACAAGATCCCGGTTATTCAAGGTGACGCCAAGCGGCACGACGTGCTGCTGCAAGCCGGACTCGACCGCGCCCGCGGCATTTGCATCGTGATCGACAACGATGCCGACAACCTCTATATCACCGTGACCTCGCGCTCGCTCAATCCCAAAATCAAGATCATCACCCGCGCCGGACAACAACGCTACGCCAACGCCATCCGCAGTTCTGGCGCCGACGAAGTCATCATCCCCGAATACGAAGGGGGGTTGATGACGGGAAGAATGATCCAGAAGTATTACCCGATCCCGCTGGCCATCAAATAGTCGTCGAGGCAGGGACTGAAGCACGCCGACTGTGAAAATTATTTCACTCTGTTTGGATCAATCGGGACGAGATAACATGCACCCCGTTTCCTGGATTGCGAATCCGTCGATCCTTCGACGGAGAGAGGTCCACATGAAGTTTAAAGTCTGCACTCTCCTCTGCGCATTATCCTTCACCCCCTGTTTGTACGCGCAGCTCAGCGAACCGCAGGGAATCGTTTTCGATACGGCGGGCAAGCTATGGGTTGCGAACTCCATCTCCAATCAAGTCCAACAACTCGACCCATCCACCGGAGCCGTGCTGGCAACCATCACCGCTGGGTTAAACGGGCCGTCCCGCTTGGCGTTCGGGCCATTTGGCTACCTCTACGTGGTGAATACATCGGGCAACGACGTCACCGTTTATGACTCTAAGTTGAACCAACTCACAAGGAAGACAATCGCCATCCACCTCAGTCGTCCCACCGGCGTGGCTGTGGACGATTACGGAGACGTCTTCGTCTCCAACAACGCCAACAACACCATTGCAGTCTTCAACGTGGATGGAGATCTGGTCGAAACCCTGGCCAGGGACAATAGCGGCCTGGGCTTTAGCGCTCCGAATGCCATTGTCGTCCATAAGACCGAGCTTTTCATCAGCATTGGCCCCACCAGAGGCAAGAATGCGGTCGAAGCCTACAACCCGGGCGAGTTCCTGACCCACAATCCCAAGCCTCGAGGAGAGTTCACCGATTTCGTCAACACCGGGCCCACCGGAGTCGCCTTCGATGGCTCCGGCAATGTCTATGTTTCGGATTTCTACAGCAACAGTTGGGTCAAATTCAGTTCGAATGGCAAACTTCTCTTGGCGGTCACCACCGATGTCGCGCAGCCCGAAGGCATCGCCGTGGACCGGCACGGCAACGTATTTGTGGCAAACAGCACGTCGAACACAATCACTGTCTACGATCCTCAAGGCTCGCTGATCAACACTTTGAAATAAATAGCGGAGGGTCGGGTTATTCCAGGGAGAGTACTTGTACCACTACTCCACGAACATGCAGTCCCCATACGAATAAAACCGGTAGCGCTTGCGGACCGCATGCTCGTACGCTCGCATCACGTTTTCTTTCCCGCCCAGCGCGCATACCAGCATCAGAAGCGTTGACTCCGGCAAGTGGAAATTTGTCAGCAGCGCTTGCACCACCTGAAATTTGTATCCGGGATAAATAAACAGATTGGCCTCTCCCGCAGCTGCGTGCACTTCCCCCGCGCCCTGGCGAGCCGCGTACTCGAGAGTGCGCACGGTAGTCGTACCGACCGCAACAATCCGGCGCGACTCCTTTCTTGCCCGACGAATCTTCTCCGCGGCTTCAGTCGAAATTGAATAGGTCTCTGCGTGCAACTGATGGTCTTCCACGCGCTCCGCTCGCACGGGCTGAAAAGTTCCGAGCCCGACGTGTAGCGTGACCTCGGCAGTCTCAATCCCTCGCTCCTGCATGCGACCCAAAATCTCCGGAGTGAAATGGAGCCCAGCCGTTGGAGCCGCCACCGACCCGCGCTCCCGCGCATATACCGTCTGATACCGCTCCCGGTCCGTAGAAGAGTCGTCGCGCGAAATGTAAGGCGGGAGTGGAATATGCCCAATCTTCTCCACCAGCGCGAAGAAGTCGTCTGACGGAGTCGGTTCAGGGTTATGTGGGGACAGCCGCCCTCGGCTGTCCGGCCGGGCAACGCCCGGCAGCGCTGGTGCAAACCGAATTTTCCTCTCCCCAAACTCCCCCCGCCCAATCACCTCGGCCCGCAACTCATCCTGCTCCCCAAAGAAGAGTTCTTCCCCCACTCCAATCTTCCGGCCCGGCCGCACCAGGCACTCCCACTCATTCGGCTCCTTCTGCAATTGCCGCGTCAGCAAAACTTCAATCCGCCCCTGCAGAAAATCCCGGGCTGCCGGATTCCGCGCACTCACCGGCCTGCGACCGCAGCCCACTCCGACGCCCATACAGTCGCGCAGGAAACACGCGCGTATTGTTAAACACGACCAGATCGCTCGGCCGAAGCAAGTCCGGAAACTCGCGAAACAGCCGGTCTTCCAACGCTCCGGCCTCCGAATCCACATGCAGCATCTGGGCTCCCGCCCTGTCCGCAAGCGGTTCCTGAGCGATTAATTCTTCGGGAAGTTCGTAATGGAAATCGGAGACCAGCACGCCATCGATTATAGGGACACAAACCCGCTCACCGTGCCGCGTTTCAGGGCTCATCGTCCGCTGTTTTTTCTCGAAATTTGGATTGTTTCTAGCACTCACCTGCTGGTACTATGCCAAGGGTCGAGTGCGCCTGCTTTTTGTCATTCTCCCCCAAGGGTAGCCATGCCTACGGAACGCAAACATAGGGAAGAAATCGTCCGTTACGGACGCATGCTCCATGAGCACGGCTACGTCGCCGCCATGGACGGCAATCTTTCCGTACGCCTGAAGCACGATCGCATCCTGGTTACCCCCACCTGTGTCAGCAAAGGCGCGATGAGGCCCGCAGACATGGTGATTGTTAATCTGGAGGGCCAGCGGGTCGCCGGACGCCGCAATGTCACCAGCGAAATCGGCATGCACCTTCTGATCTATCGCATGCGTCCCGACGTTCAGGCGATCGTCCATGCCCATCCGCCGACTGCCACTGGTTTTGCAGCCGCTGGCATCCCGCTGACGGAGCCCTTGGTCTGCGAAGTGGTGATGGGCCTGGGATGCATTCCGCTCGCCTGCTACGGCACGCCGGGCACCTCTGAATTAGCCGAGACGCTCGAGCCCTACGTCCCCACCTATGACGCCATCCTGATGTCGAACCACGGCGTCGTCTCCTATGGCGACACTCTCGAACACGCCTACATGAAGATGGAAACCGTCGAGCACTTTGCCCAGATCGCCCTGGTCACGCACCTGCTCGGACGGCAGAAGCCGCTCAACGAAGTTGATATCGAAAAACTCCTCATGGCCCGCACCAAGTACTTCGGCGCAAAAATCGCCGCCGCCATGCCCCTGCCCCGCGCTCCCCAAAAAGTTAGCTAGATCAAGGTGAGCCAGACCCAGAATTTTATTGTCATCCTTCGCAAAGCGAACGACCCCGTGACCGCCTGCGCTACCGGAGGCGTGGAAGGGAATTTCCATCACAGCGCCTATCCCCGATGAAGAAACCGTCGGGACAGTCAGCTAGCTCGTAGCCACTCTTCGCTCCCCGGAAAACTCTCGGTCCTCCGTGTCCTGTGTGGTGAAAATTCCGTGCCTACTCCCCGCCAATCCGAAATCTCATCCCTGCCCGGAAATTCATCGGTAGCGCCGGATACCCCACCACCTCGTTGTAGTGCTGGTCCAGAGCATTCTCCACATTCACATACGCCGTAATCCGAGGACGGATCGCATACCATCCACCAAGATCCACGCGCACATATCCCGCGGCGTGATCGATGCCGAATCCCAGAAAATCTGAATCCGGTCGCGGTCCCACGAAACTTCCCGCAAGACTTCCTCCCCACCGCGTCCCCAGATACGACAGCAGAGCGGTCGCCGAATGTTTCGGCCGCCGCAGCAGCGGCGGAACCCGGGTTATACAGCGCATTGATCGGCGCCGGATTCTCCAGAATCTGCGTCGACGTATACGTGTAGGCCGCGTTCAGCAGCAATCGTGAACGAAGCTTGGCCTGCACTCCAACCTCCGCACCGTGCGCCAGGGCCGAGTTCACGTTGGTGTACTCCCCGACAAAGTTGACCGGATCCACTTCCACGTAATTGATCTGGTCGCGAAACAGGTTATTAAAGTATGTCGCCGTGAAAACATACTTCCCCTGCATCAGGTTCTGCTGAAAGCCCGCTTCAAAGGCTCGCGTATGCTCGGGCTCGCAGTCCCGGATTCGCAATGTTGAAAGGATCTGCCGGGATTCCGTTAAATGTCTCCTCCAGCCGCGGCTCCTTGAAAGCGGTAGCGTACGAAAACCGCAACCGCGTTCCCGAAAAAATCTCATCTCCGCGCAGCGCCTGCCAGGTCAGCGCGACCCGCGGCACACCGATGTTGCCGAACTCGCTGTTGTGAACGAAGCGCCCGCCCGCAATCACCGACAACGTCTTCCACGTGACTTGTTGCTGCCCGTAAAACTCGTTACTCAGGCGCTGGCCATGATTTTGCGCGCCGTAGTCGAGGTTCCCCACAAACCCGTTTTCATTCTCGACGCGATATCCGAACGTCGTGTGTGCCCAGCTCCGTTCCGAATAGTCGCCCTGATATTCGAATCCCGACGCGGTTGATGTGATCGACTTCGTGCGACGGGAAGTCGAAAATCCCGATCCGGATCTCCATTCAAATTCAGTTCGTTGTAGCGATAGACATAGTCGAATCCGGTGAAGATGATGCTGCCATCCCGACGGTCCCGTCACCGCCAGTTCCACGCTGCCCAGCAGATTGTTCAATTGCGACCAGTCGCTCGGATCAGGCGGCTGCAGCGCCGCGTCCGTTGAAATTCCACTCTCCCGGAACCCCGTATGACTGTTCGAATGCCGCACGCGCACACGCAGGGAAGCCCGGTCGTTGATCGCGGCTCCGACATTCGCGCCCACCAGCGAATCCGAGTAAGTGTTGTTGATGCCTTCGCCATTCGTATTGAGCTGGCTGCCGAACAGGTTGTAGTCGAAGCGCCCGCGCGCTCCCGCCAGCGCCGCATAGCCTCGCGCAGTGCCGAAATTTCCGCCATCCGCGCCAAACGATAATTCCGGAACCCGCGTGCTCCCCGCGCGCGTCCAGACCTGCACCACGCTGGTCATCGCGTCCGATCCATACAGCGTGCTCTGTGCGCCCGCGCACAAACTCCATGCGGTCGGCCTGATCCAGACGCAGCGTGCCGAAGTCGAACGTTCCGCCCGGCTCGTTGATGGTGACTCCATCCACAATCACTTTGTTGTAGCGCGACTCTCCGCCGCGCACGAACAGCGACGTCAGCCCTCCGCGCTGCCCCGCATTGTTGACGACCGCGCCCGGAAGAAAACGAATGGCATCGCTCGCCGCGATCGGCTGGATCGTCGTCAGCTGCGCGGCGCTCAGAGAGTCCACGTCCGCTCCCGCCGCTTCGGCCGGCACGGGAGTGCGCATCCCGCTAACGACCACGGTTTCCGAAGCAGTTGCCAGCTGCAGACTCACGGTGATTTCCGTCTGCGACGAGACTTCGACCGTCTCCGCCGCAAAGCCCGGCGCCAACACCTGAATCTGATAGGCTCCCGCGCCCTGGCGTCTGAAAGATCGCAAGTACCTTCCGCCGAGGTAATCTGCGTCCCCAGAACTCTGCCATCGCCGGTGCCAACCAACAGACACCTGCGCTCCAGCCACCACGGCAGATTGCGGATCCACCACTTTTACTTTGAGATCGGCCGCGGCAGCAGCCAGAGAAACACAGAGAAACCAAAAGAAAGACGCCAGCCCGTACGCGCATAACCTTCCTCCTTTGCACGCGAAAGAGGTTGAAGTAAACGGATCACGCCGGTCTCCTGGCTTTGCGAGTAAGGATGACGACTCCATCCAGTTCCGCCCTCGGCCTTCCCGGGATTCTCCCAGTGGCCGAAAGCAATTTCCTCGCTTACAGTTGCGCGGCAGCGCGGGATTCTCACCCGCTTCCCTGTCTTCACCGAGCGGCAAAGACGCGCGTTCCGAACGATATTACAAAGATCAGAAACAACCGTGGCCAAGAAATCTAACGGCTGTTCACGGCGAAGTCAAATGCTGGTGGCGGATGACCCGAAGCTCTTCAAATCGTGATCCTTAAGTGTCCTTCGTGGTGGAAGGGTTTTTCCCCCACCTATCTCCTCCACCGCCCCACCACATACAACACAATCGACAACACCACACTCACCAGCACCGACGTCGCCAGCGGAAAATAGAATGTCGTGTTCTTTCCCCGATAGACAATATCTCCCGGCAATCGTCCCAAAGGCAGGTTCGCCCGTCCCAGCAATCCGACCACGAGTCCCGCGACCACCAGCACTAACCCTAGCCCGATCAGCAACTTGCCAAAATCTGTCATCTGTAACCCGGCCCGCGCCCGTGAAAGGAAGAAGAAAGACCCATCCCATTTTCGCTCTTTCCACGGTACTCTGTATCCACTGCGGTCAACCCCTGACCCGCCTTAGGAGGCCTTGTACCATGCCGTACCGCCAGCCCCACGTTCGCTATTCCCGCGCTTTGCCCACGCTTCTGTTCACCACCCTCTTCGTCGCTCTTCCGGCCGTATCGCAGGACGTCCTCACCTACCACAACAACAACTCCCGCAATGGTTTCGACAACAAGGAAACCACCCTCACTCTCTCCAACGTGAACTCCACCACGTTCGGCAAATTGTTTACCGTCGCCGCCGACGGCCTGGTCGACGCCGAACCGCTCTACGTGTCCTCCGTATCCATCTCCGGTGTCACTCATAATCTTCTGATCGTGGCCACCGAGCACGGCTACCGTCTATGCCTACGACGCCGACACCGGCACGAACCTCTGGCAAGTCACCACTCTCAAGTCCGGGGAAACCACATCCGACAAGCGCAGCTGTTCTCAGGTTGACGCCCGAAATCGGAATTACTTCCACTCCCGTTATCTCACGGCCCAAGACCGGAAATCCTGTCATCTACGTCGTGGCCATGTCGAAAGATGGCTCGGGCAACTATCACCAGCGGCTTCACGCCCTCGACGCCACGAATGGCACCGAACTCCATAACGGACCGGTCGACATTGCGGCTCAGTATCCCGGCACCGGCGACAACAGTTCCGGCGGCTTTGTGATCTTCGATCCCGCTCAATATAAAGAGCGCGCCGGATTGCTGATGATTGGCAGCACCGTCTACCTCGCTTGGGCCTCACACTGCGATTTCCGTCCCTACACTGGATGGATCATGGGCTACAACGCGACCACGCTGGCGCAGACCACGGTCCTCAACGTCACTCCCAACGGCAACGAAGGCGCGATCTGGGGCTCCGGTGCCGGCATGGCCGCCGATAGCAGCGGCAACATCTTCCTGCTCGATGCCAATGGAGTCTTCGACACCACCCTGAATTCCTCGGGCTTCCCCGCCAGCGGCGACTACGGCAATGCCTTCCTCCACCTCACCACTAAGGGCGGACTCGCCGTCGCGGACTACTTCGAGATGGATAACGAGTCAACCGAAAACGGCTTTGACATCGACCTCGGCTCCGGTGGAACCGTTTTGGTCAGCGAGAAGGACTCGACCGGCAAAGTCTGGCAACTCGCCGTCGGCGCCGGCAAGGATAGCAATCTCTACGTCGTCGACCGCACGAACATGGGGAAGTTCAATACGAAAAGCAACAACCTCTACCAGGAACTCGTCGGCGTCCTTCCCAGTGGAGTCTGGTCGATGCCTGCAGCCTTTAACAACAGCATCTATTACGGCCCCAAAAACTCACCGATCCTGAAGTTCCAGTTCAACAATGCAAAACTCAGTACCAGCGCGGTGGCGAAAACCACGACCTCATTCGCATACCCTGGAGCTACACCCAGCATCTCCGCCAATGCCGGACAAAACGCCATTCTCTGGGCGAGCGAAAATACCAATCCCGCCGTTCTGCATGCCTACAACGCCAAGACCCTGGTCGAGATCTACAACACCAACCAGGCCGCCAACGGACGCGACCAATTCGGGGCGGGCAACAAATACATCACCCCCATGATCGCCAATGGCAAAGTCTACGTCGGCACCACAAATGGAGTCGGTGTCTTCGGCCTGCTAGCAAATAAGTAGAGAGAATGAAGTAGGCGGAAATGAACAGCTAGAGCGGGTGCCACATTCTTGCCGCGTCCTTTGCGGCAAGGGTGGGGACTATGACTTTTAGCGGTCGGGATTCTAACCCAGCTGTTTACGTCCCCGTGGAAGAGCGGCCCTTCGAGCGCCGCGTAAGGCGTCTCAAGTCGGTGTGGGCTTCAGCCCGTGTGGTCGATGTTCCTTCGAGAGCCGCGTTTCTTGAATCCTTCCAAATCGGAAGAACATGCTTGTGCCCGTGTCTCTTCCGCCGCTGCGTCGAACTCACGCCAGCCTCGCCTGCAGATCCCGCAGCGCCGCAATCCACTCGTTCAACCCATCCGCCTCCATCCACAGATCTTTCAACTCCGACTCTCTCCGCACCCGGTCCATGGCTCGAATGGCCACGGCCTTAAGCTCGGGCGTGAAAGCCTGCGGATGTATTTTCGTCCACTCGCCAATGGCCGCTGGCGCTCCCTCAGCCGCAGAACCATTCAGTGCCGCGACGACTTCTGCTGCCGCAACCGTAACGCTGGCCGCCGGCCCTTCCAGATAGTTGGGATCGTCCGCCGCCCGCGCGAGGATCTTCGTCAGTTCCTCAGGCGCAATTGTTTTCAGACCCGCGACCCAATCCGCCGCGTCATCATTCTCGAAACTTCCCGTGCCCCATGCTCCCACGCACCCTCCTCACAAACTCCGCTGTCGGCCAATTATATAAACTCGGGTGCCCCACCCTTCTCGCGCTTTTTGCGAGAGGGTGGGGATTTTGACTCTGAGGATATTTCTAAGTTCTCACGCAACGCGGGCTGCCCATTCTTTCCGAATCTCTTGCGGCAAGAGCGGGGATTTTGAACCGCGCCGCCGCCCCGAGACTTCAAAGCCTCTCGACTTGCCCCCGCATCCCGCCTACCATGACCGCGACCTCATGATTGGCCAAACTATCTCTCACTACCGCATCGTCGACAAGCTCGGCGGTGGTGGCATGGGAGTCGTTTACAAAGCAGAAGACACTCGCCTGCACCGCTTCGTCGCGCTGAAATTTCTCCCAGAAGATGTTGCGCGGGACGCGCAGGCTCTGGCACGCTTTCAACGCGAAGCCCAGTCTGCTTCCGCCCTGAATCATCCCAACATCTGCACCATCTACGACATCGGTGACCAGGACGGTAAGGCCTTCATCGCCATGGAGTTTCTCGATGGCATGACCTTGAAGCACCGCATCGGTGCCCGGCCCACCGCCTGCTCCTTCACGCTTGTCCAGGGGCGTGTCGACCTTCGCTCGACCGACAGCGGCTATTCCCACATGGATCTTTTTCACATGAATCTTGTCCACATGGATTTGTCCGCTAGCGCTTCAGGAGGTGCCAGGCTTCTTTGTACTTCTCGTACTTGGCGTTCTTGCTGTGCGGGGTTAGAAGAATGTCGGGCTGGTGGTTGGTGGCTTTGATGGGCAGGATGTACCAGGTGTCGGTGGGAATCATCCTTCGACTTCGCTCAGGACAGGCTCCCGCGGCGAAGAAGTCGATTTAGTTGGGACGGTAGGGGACTCCGTTGGAGTCGAGGTGGCATTTGTAGGAGTTGCCGCGATGGAAAGGAGTGCACCTCTGCAAGAACCTACTGCGAGGCGTCATCCCGAACGGAGCCGTTCTTCAGGCGGAGGGAGGGATCTTGCGTACAGCGTTCGGCGCCTTGCGGTGAAGATGCACGCGAGATCCCTCGCCCCGCTAGTGAAAACGCGGGGCTTCGGGATGACGCTTCGAGTTCAAGCGCAAGCTCGTCACGGTGCTCTTCCCCAGGTTCCTCCGTGTCCTCTGTGTCCTCTGTGTTGAAGGACTTTGCCCTTTTGAAATTCCCAAAACGGGAAATCCACAGCTCCGGACGGGCCCTGCCGACGCTGCCGACATTTCGGCGATTCCGCGCAACTCCAATGCTGTCAGTTATATG
>CAWBHM010000017.1:0-147735 GCA_963788555.1 uncultured Acidobacteriaceae bacterium
CCGCCCGCTGACCGCAGGACTCCCGCGGACGCATAGGCTCGATAGGCGATGACTTCTCTACGGGTGCTCGCCGCCTTGTCCGGCGGCGTTGATTCGGCGACGGCCGCCGCGCGGGCGGTGGACGCGGGCCACGACGTGACGGCCGTTCATCTCGCGCTGTCCGCCAACCCCAGCTCCTACCGGACCGGGGCGCGGGCTGCTGCACGCTGGAGGACGCGCGGGACGCCCGCCGCGCCGCCGACGTGATCGGCATCCCGTTCTACGTCTGGGACATGGCCGAACGGTTCCACGCCGACGTCGTCCGGGACTTCGTAGCCGAGTACGCGGCCA
Organism: uncultured Acidobacteriaceae bacterium; assembly: GCA_963788555.1. Classification (GTDB taxonomy): domain Bacteria; phylum Acidobacteriota; class Terriglobia; order Terriglobales; family Acidobacteriaceae; genus Sulfotelmatobacter. The sequence continues at coordinate 331 of CAWBHM010000017.1, forward strand.
GCCGGACCCCCAACCCGTGCGTCCGGTGCAACGAGAAGATCAAGTTCGCGGCGGTCCTGGACCGGGCCATCGCGCTCGGCTTCGAAACTCGCATGGATATGGTGATACTGACACGCGTAATAGTGGCCCAGTTCGTGAACCAGCAGAATCGTCAGCAGCGTCAGTGCAAATGGCAGTCCGGTCAAGAGGATGGCGGGATTGCGATAGAGCAGTTGAAACGTTTGCAACAACGCGTCAAAAGAAGCCGCCTGATTGTGCGCGTACGCGGTAGCAAAGTGAGTGCCGGCAAGCAGCGAAGTGACCAACGTCAGAACGAACAGCCCGATAGCGAGCACGAATGAGCGCGCGCTCGGCCGCAATCGCACCGCCTCGTAGTACGCACTGCTCCTCGGAAAGTCCCGCCAAGGGTTCGGGTCCAGATATGCGGGAACTTGCTGTTCTGTTTCCGGGTTGGTCACAAAATTCTACTTAATTTCGGGTGCTGGTTGCGCGGCTGCCGGGGTGTCTTCCAGTCCTTGTAATTCTTTCCCGGGTTTAAAGCGCACCGCTTTGCCAGGAGGAATACTGACTTCCTCGCCGGTGCGCGGATTGCGTCCGATGCCGGTCTTGCGCGGCTTCACACTGAAGACTCCAAACTTGCGCAGCTCGATGCGCTGGCCGCGTCCCATCGCGCTCTTGAGCGATTCGAAGACCGTTTCGACGGCCTGTTCCGCTTTCGTCCTGCTGATGTTCGTTTTCGCTACGACTGCGTTTACGATGTCCAGCTTGATCACGCCGTCCTCCGAAAATTACGTGGCCCGATGCTAGAGGGAGAGGCCGCGGTTGTCAAGACGTTCCCCCTCTACTAAACTCTTAGCCTTTAAGACTATACATCGTTTTATTTCGCTTCGGGAGGAATTGGATGTCCGTCAAGCCAGACCATTGGATTCGCCGAATGGCGCTAGAAAACAAGATGATCGAGCCATTCACTGATCGACAAGTTCGGGAAGGCGTCATTAGCTACGGTGTCTCATCCTATGGCTACGATATTCGGGTCGCCGACGAGTTTCAGATCTTCACAAATGTCAACTCCACGATTGTCGACCCGAAGCATTTTGATGCGAGGTCGCTGGTTTCCTACAAAGGCGATGTTTGTCTCATTCCTCCGAATTCGTTCGCCTTGGCCCGGTCCATCGAATATTTCCGGATTCCGAGAAACGTGCTGACGATCTGCTTGGGGAAGTCCACCTACGCTCGATGCGGCATCATCGTGAACGTCACGCCGTTTGAGCCCGAATGGGAAGGATTCGTGACGCTGGAGATCAGCAACACGACCCCGCTGCCCGCGAAGATTTACGCGAATGAAGGTCTCTGCCAGGTTTTATTCTTCGAGAGCGATGAGCAATGTGAGATCAGCTACAAGGATAAGAAGGGCAAGTACCAGGCGCAGACCGGTATCGTCTTGCCGCGCATGTAGTTTGCTTGTCTCTCGATTGGCAGAAGGGCGTTCCTCGTTCACTTCAGTCGAAACCACAGGAAACAGCCAGAATGGCGCGATACTGCCGCGCCCTCCGATTATCTGCGAGCGATCTTGGCGGCGATTTCGGCGACGTGCTTGCCTTGATAGCGCGCTATCTCCAGTTCAACCTCGCTCGGCTGGCGCGAACCGTCGCCGCCTGCAATCGTGGTGGCGCCGTAAGGTGTTCCACCATGAATGGCGTCCATATTCGTGAGCCCCTTTTGACTGTACGGTACGCCGACAATCACCATTCCGTGATGCAGCAGAGTCGTGTGAAAACTCGTGATGGTTGTTTCTTGGCCACCGTGTTGAGACGCCGTTGAAGCAAATACGCTTCCGACCTTTCCGATCAACGCGCCCTTTGCCCACAACTGGCCAGTTTGATCCAGGAAATTGCGCATCTGACCGGCCATATTTCCAAATCGAGTCGGTGTGCCGAAAATGATGGCATCTGCCTCGGGAAGCTGTTCGACCTTTGCGACAGGAATTTTTGCAAATGAAGCCTTTGTGGCTTTGGCCCCGTACTGTTCCAAAATGTTGTCGGGTAGGTGCTCGGCCACTTGATAAAGCGACACCTCCGCCCCGGGGAACTGCTTGGCGCCCGCGGTAATTGCCTCGGCCATTTTGTAGATGTGGCCGTACATACTGTAAAAGATCACCTGTACTTTCACGCTCATTGTTCTCTCCTTTTGAACTTTTAAAAAATTACGCTGGACCTGTTTTTGAATTGAAGGTCAGGGGATAACCTCGTTCCCGCCATGCCTCGAGCCCACCCTCGAGCGGCCGGATATGCTTGATGCCTTTCTTGCGAAGGAGCAACGCCACACGGGCGCTGGTGGCTTCATTTGGTCAAGTACAGTAGAGAATTACTTCGCGATCGTGGGGCAGGCTTTCCCCTTTTTCCTGCAATTCGCTTGAATCGATACGGAATGCGCCTGGAATCGTTTCGGGATCGGCTTCAAAATCCAGAGAATGACGCAGGTCGAAGATGGTGAGTTCCTCTCCATCATCAATCTTTTTCTTCAAATCCTCGACGCTGATACGTGCAACGCGAAGATCACGCAGGAATTTCTGCCGAGCCAGGAATTTATACGCTATGTAGCCGATCAACGCGGCGAAGAGAATGACAAACAGTCCGCGTCCCAGAGTTTCCGCCTGCTGCGCAAGCTTCTCGATCTGGTTGCTGAACAGATAGCCAACCCCAAGAAATGAACCGGCCCAGAGGAGCGAGCCTAGAGCGTCGAAAAGCAAGAATCGTCGCAACCGCATGTGAAAGATTCCGGCAAGCGGTGTGGCAACCGTGTTGAGCCCTGGCAGGAATTTGGCAAAGAGGAGAGAACGGGCGCCTTGTTTCTCAAAGAGGCCTTCCGTGCGTCGAACGCACGAGTCCGGCTCGAGTGAAATCTTGCAAAGCAGTTGGAGGACCTTGATCCCTTTTGTGCGTCCGAGCTGGTACCAGATGGTGTCTGCCGTGATTGCCGCCAGCAAGCAAGCCAATAGCGCAACCGCAAAATTCAGTTTGCCGGCTCCTGCCAACGCACCCGCTGCCAGGAGCAAGGGAATCGAAGGGATTGGCATGCCGGCTTGCTCGGCGAAAACCCAAGCCAGAAGGACCAGGTAACCGTGGCGCAGAATAAATTCCAACATGCCGTGCATAAACGCGTACCTTCCGAGAAGCCGAACGTTACTTCGATAGAAATTCTGCTGGTTTACCCCATTCGCCGGACATCACGAATTCCTTGATCGGCTTCCGGCTGCGGGGAGCCAGTTCACGTTCGCGTAGCGATTCCGGAAGATCCTTCGGATCGCCCGGGTACCCGATCACAAATGTGGCGATGGGTTCCCAGCCCTTCGGGATGTGAAATAGTTCGATGGCCTTTTGCGGATCAAAACCCGCCATTTGATGAACGAAGAGCTCCCGAGCGGTTGCTTCGCTTGTCAGATGTGCGACCGCCGCGCCAGTGTCATAAAACGCATTTCGATTCGGTCGCCCGCTGCGGGCGAATTCCATTTGAGAGACCGCGATCACAATCACAGGGGCATGCTTGGCCCAGGACTGATTGACATCCACCAATACGCTCAAGGCCTTTTGGAAGGTTCCCGGGTCATTTTTTGTCGCGACGATAAACGCCCATGGCTGCTCATTACTGCTCGAGGGCGCCCATCGGGCAGCTTCAAACAAGCTTCGAAGAATTTCTTCCGGCACCGCTTTGTCCGAAAATGCGCGGGGACTCCAGCGATTTGCCACCAGTGAATGAACGGGATATTCCGTATTTGCAGGCTTGAACACGACAACGCTCCTCTGTCTTTAGACTTGCGGCAAGGCAGCGCACGTGGGCAGCCTTACCGCGAGCTGCATCGTAGGACTACTTCGCGGCCGGAGGCTGGACCATCTCGACATCGAGCGTGATGTTGACGTCGTCGCCCACGATCGCGCCGCCGTTGTCCATCGTCTTGCTCCAGTTCAATCCAAAGTCTTTCCGGTTAATTTTTGTGGTGGCGCTGACCGCCGAGCGCGTCAGTCCCCAGGGGTCTTTCACCGGCGCCTTTGGTCCTTCGACATCAAGCACGACAGACTTGGTGACGCCATGCATCGTCAAATCGCCGGTAACTTTCAGCTTGCCGGGCGAAACTTGTTCAACTTTTGTCGATTTAAAGGTGAACGTGGGGTACTTCGTTACGTCAAAAAAGTTCGGGCTCTTCAAGTCGCTGTCGCGAGCCGGTTCACGGGTGTCAACCGTCGTCGCATCGATGGTGACATTCACGCTCGAGTTGGCAATATTCTTGTCGTCGAGGACGACTGTCCCGTTGATACTGTGAAACTCTCCGCGAACCGTCGAGATCATCAAATGCGTGACCGCGAACTGTGCGTCAGAGTGTTTGGGATCAATCTGCCATGTGGTGGTGCCTGCTGCCGCGGGACCCGTCAGGACCGCAGCGCACCCGAGTGTTGCTATCCATTTGTTCAATTTCATTTCTACCTCCGCTTGAGATTTGACATCTTCAAATTCAATCGCATCAGGTGAGTATTGGATGCTGGGCCCTACGTACAAGGTTCGCGATTTACAACTTCCTCGAGTAACTCTGCCAGTGCCTTCATTCGGGCGGATTTCATGTGGGCAAATTGGCGTTTATGAAGGTCCCTTACCGGCTGGTCCAGTTTTTTCAGAAACGCCAGGCCGTCCGCCGTAATTCGAGTCATAATGATGCGGCGGTCGTCTTTCTGCCTCTCGCGCGTGATCAGTCCGCGCTTTTCCATGCGGTCAAGCAAGCGGGTCATGTCCGGATCGCGCGAAATCATCCGTTCGCTGATGCCACGGCACAACATGCCGACCGGCTCTGCGCCGCGCAGAATTCGCAATACGTTATATTGAGCCATCGTTAAGTTGTGCGATTTGATGAGTTGCTCGGCTTCCTGGGAAAGGGAATCGGCGGATTTCAGGATCGCGACAAAGAGCCGATCCTGGTTAGGTGCTTCCCCACAAGGCTGTTTAGCGGAAGATTTCATGTCTCTCACGATAGTTGTTATAACAACTATTGTCAAGAGGCGGGATATGGCCCTGGGCGACCGGCGAGCTCTAGGGCTTCGCGACGGGGCGCAGATGAACTTCGCTAATAAAGCTTTGTGGTCCCTGCAGGGCAATCATCGCGACGGCGTGCGCGACATCGTTTGCCGTCAGGACTTTCGTGGGGTCCTTCGGACCTCGGCCCGAAAATTCCGTTGCCACGCTGCCGGGACAAACGGCGCTCACGCGAATTCCGTGTACGCGCAGATCTTCTGCCATGCACCCGGTCAGGCCAAGTAATCCCCACTTCGATGCGCAGTACAGCCCACCGCCGGCGAATGCGTTTTTACCGGCGAGAGAGCTGATGTTGATAATGTCCCCGAACTTCCGGGGAATCATGCGTAGCGCGACCTGCTTTGAAACCAGAAAGACGCTTCTGAGGTTTGTGTTCATGACCAGGTCCCAATCTGCCTCTGATTTCTCGTGTACGGCACCGAACATTCCGATTCCCGCGTTGTTGACTAGGATATCGATAGGCCCCAAATCGGACTCGGTCCGTTCAACGAGTGCAAGAACGTCTCTGTCGCTGCTGACATCGGCCACTTGAGCGAATACCCGGGCTCCGCCTTCGCGCAGTTTATTGGCCGTTGATTGCAATTGAAGTTCGCGGCGGCCGCACAATCCTACGGCGGCACCCAGAGAAGCGAGTTTTTCAGCAATCGCTTTGCCGATGCCTCGGGAACTGCCGGTAATCAGAGCTGTCCTTCCGGCCAGTGGCCTTCCGTTCGAAGGAGTATTGATTTGATTTATATCAGTCATCATTTTTACGCCTCGCGCAAGCCACGTTTTTTGTGCGACACTCATCATACTCCTAAGTTTTCGCCAACCATGGAGAAGCTGTGCGGTCGATACGAGGTGATGCCACTACGATTATTTCGGCGTGATCATAAAGTGAACTACGTACAGCAGGTATCGGCTTGCGAATCGGCATGCGCTGCACCTATAATTTCAAGGTTTCCGGTAGCTCTATTTGCTAGAGTCGGGTCGGGCCAGGGAATCCGTGAGAGTTCCAACTCAGGCGGGTTAATTATCCTAATCATGTTGTTGCAGCGAGGAGAAAAGGGAATGAACGTTACACGTCGAGTGGCGCGCACGGCTATCATTGCGTTGCTGAGCCTCTTTTGTATATCGGTTGTGGCAGTTCGAGGGCAGGACGCTGGCGCCGCCGCCGGCCAAAAGTACACGATGGCGGAGTACAACGCATACCAAGCTGCGGCTGCGGAAAAGAATCCTGCCGCCCAACTCAAGTTGCTCGATGACTTCGTGTCCAAGTATCCAAATTCAGCGCTGCTGAATTACATCTACACTCTTTATTTCAGCAATTACGGCAACGCAAAGAACTTCCCCAAAACAATCGAGTACTGCGACAAGTTGATTGCTCTGGGCGACAAGGCGAGCCCGGCCGAACGGTATCAAGCCTACTCTGTTCGGGCCTACGCTTATAACAACACGCCAAATCCTGACGCCGCGACTGCTACCGCGGCTCGCGCTGCGGCGCTCGCCGGTGTGAAGGCCGTGGATGCGTTGCAAAAGCCTGAGGGCATGGACCAGGCCAAATTTGACCAACAGAAGAAAGAATCGATCACCATGTTTAACGGGACTGCCGCCAATGCGGCCATGGTCGCCAAGGATTATCCCGGAGCCATCGAATCTTACAAAACGATCTTGCAGACGGCGCCCGACGATTTGATCTCCAATTACAATCTCGGCAAAGCCTACATGGCGATTAACCCACCCCAGCAGCTGGATGCCTTGTGGTATTTTGCGCGCGCCGCCAGTTCCAAGAGTGCCAATGCTCAGCAATCTACACAGGTGAAGACGTATCTGCGTAAGCTGCTGGTGGCGTATCAGGGTGGCACGGTGTGCGATGCTGTGACTGATGCCGAGCTGAACGAATTGCTGCAGCTCGCGTCCACTTCGACTGAGCGTCCCGCGACGTACAAACTTTACAGCAGCACCGAACTTACGGCTGCGCAGAAAGACATGACCATCGCTTCCGTTGTCACTGATCTCAAGGGAGGTGGTGACAAGGCGAAGTTGACCTGGACCGCTTCCTGTGGACTGGAATTCCCGGATGTTCCCGGGAAAATCATTGAAGTTACGGCGGGAACGGATTCAACCCAGTTGAAGACCGCATTTGTTACCAGCGACGCGGAATTTGACGCTGCGACCACTCCAAATATGGATGTAAAGGTTGTTGGTCAGCCAGATGCTGCGAAGCTTGAGAAGGGCAACCCAGTGCGTTTTACGGGGACGCTCGTTTCCTACGATCCAGATCCCGCTTTTATGTTGCATTGGGACAAAGCCAAGGTCAATGAAGAGGATCTGCCGAAGGATAACAAGAAGCCAGCGGCAAAGAAGCCAGCGGCAAAGAAGCCGTCCTAGTTTTCTTCGAAAATTGGAACACAGGCAAAGGCCCCGAGAGAGATTTCGGGGCTTTTTGCTTTAGAACTGGGATCACCGCTCCAGACTGGAGTCTCGCCTAGCGGGATTTTCCGCGGCGATGATCGAGCTTGTACTCGCTGATCTTGCGGCTGAGAGTATTGCGGTGAATTCCCAGCACAACCGCTGCGCGCGACTGGTTGCCTTCAGTGCGTTCGAGCACGCGCTTGATGAATCGCTTCTCGAATTCACCGACCGCTTCGTCAAACAGTATGCCGCGCTCTACCATCTGAACGACGAGCCCTTCGAGTTGATCTCTCACGACTTCACTCTCCCGACCATTGGGTTTTTGTATTTTGATGGGGCCGGCATGCTAATCCAATTCGTGCCCGACCAGGATCCGATACGCTTCCCTGTATTTGGCACGTGTTGCCGCGACCACTTCCGGGGGCAGAACAGGCCCAGGTGGCGTTTTTGGCCACTGGATACGTTCGAGGTAGTCACGCACAAACTGTTTGTCGAAAGAACGCTGGGCGCCACCCGGTTTATACTCGATGGCCGACCAGAAGCGCGAAGAGTCGGGCGTCAGCGCTTCATCAATCCAGATCAGTTCGTCGTTCAACATGCCAAATTCGAATTTCGTGTCCGCCAGGAGGATATCGTGCTTCTCTGCGTAGGTTGCCGCTCTGCGGTAAATTTCAAGCGTAACATTGCGAACCTTCTCGGCTAACGGTTTGCCCAGCATTTCTGCGGCCTGTGCGAAAGAAATATTTTCGTCATGTCCGGATGTGGCCTTGATTGCGGGCGTGAAGATGACTTCCGGCAGTCTGTCGGACTCTTGCAATCCCGACGGAAGACCGATACCGCAAATCTTCCCGGTCGAGCGATATTCTTTCCAGCCAGAGCCGGACAAATATCCCCGCGCTACGCATTCAATGGGAAGCGGTCTGGTCTTACGGACAACCATCGAACGCCCCGCCAGATCGTCCACGAATTGATTGAAGGGGGCAGGGAAGTCCGTCGAACTGAGAATATGATTCGGTACCACGTCGTGCAACAAATCGAACCAGAACAGGGAGAGTTGGGTAAGGACGCGGCCCTTGTCAGGAATTGGAGTTGGCATGACCACGTCGAAGGCAGACAGTCGATCCGTGGCAACAATCAGCAAGCGATCGTGCAAATCGTAGATGTCGCGGACCTTCCCACGTGCGACAGGCGAAATTCCAGCGAAATTTGTTTCCCGAATTGTTTTTGTTGCTGGACTTGCGGCCACTGAACCAATCCCCTGACGAAGCGACGGTCATTCTAACTCAGCGGACGGCGAAGTCAATGTTATGGATCACTTTTCGATATGACCGTCGACCATAAGCACTGCTGGTCGCAGTCGTTTTCCCTGAAGCCATCTTGCGCTGCAGGACGATCAAGCCGCAGTAGCGGCTTTGCGCTTTTGCGAAGGTGCTTCGTCGCCTTCCCAACGCACGCTGACAAGTTTAGAAACGCCAGGCTCTTGCATCGTTACGCCGTAGAGCACGCTTCCGGTCTCCATGGTCTTGCGGTTGTGGGTAACGACAATGAATTGCGTTTGTGCGCTCATATCACTGATCAAGCGCGTGAACCGCCCGACGTTGGCCTCATCCAGGGGGGCATCGACTTCGTCGAGAATACAGAAAGGGCTGGGCTGATATTTAAAGATAGCAATCAATAAGGCCAGCGCGGTCATTGCTTTCTCCCCACCAGAGAGCAGCAGGACGTTTTGCAGACGTTTGCCCGGGGGTGATGCCACGATGTCGATTCCGGCGTCACCGGAACTGTCCGCCTCGGTCAGGCGCATCTCCGCTGTGCCTCCGCCAAAGATAGTCTGAAAGGCGGCAGTAAAGTTACTGTTGATGGCAATGAAAGCCTGCTCGAAACGATCTTTGGTGATGAGGTCGAGTTCTTTAATGGCCTGTTGCGTATCGGTGATGGATTGCAGCAAGTCATCGCGTTCGCGGGTGAGAAACGTGAACCGTTGCTCACACTCGTTGAACTCTTCGAGCGCCATCATGTTCACAGCGCCCATGTTTTCGATGCGTTGCTTCATTTCCTGATAGCTGGCTTCCGCGGTTGCAAGCTCCTCGCCGGACATGAACGCAGTCTCTGAAGCGATCAGATCTTCCGGCTGAGCATTTACCTCTGCAAGGCAAGTCTCTCGAAGGTGCTGGCGATCAGAGTCGTTTCGCGCCTTGTCCACTTCAAAGTGCCCGCGCTCTTCGCGCATTTCCTGAAGAGTCTGGCGCGCCATTCGCAAGTGATCTTCCACCTGGGCCACTCGGGTTCGAGCGCCATCCCACTCCGTCTCAAGTTGAATCTGGTTTCTCTCGAGGCGAGCTTTTTCGGATCGCAAAACGGTGAGTTGTTGCGTCAACTCCTCGGTTTGCTTGGCCATCGCGACGGTTTCCTCGCTGATTGAAACCTCCTGCTGAACCAGGGCAGCTTCGCGGCGCTCCAGATCCTGCCTTTCCTCTCCGAGTCGCTTGGCGATGGCTTCAGCGGATGCCAGGCGCTCGTTCATTGCCGCCAGCTCAGATTTCGCCGTGCTCAGCTGCTCCTGCTCAGCTTGTATCGCATTTCTCAATTGCGTGACTTCTTCCGCGAGTCGGCCACTCTCGGCTTCGGCTTGGGCCCGGCTTGTTGCCGCCGTCTCATGCTGCATCTTTGCCCGGGTCGCGCGTCGCTGCACCGCATCGATTTCCTTCCGAACGCGGGCTAGTTCGCTCTGGCAAACAGTAAGTTCAAGTCCCAATCTTGCAAGTTCGCTCTGCATCTGCTCGTGGCGGTGTTTCGCAGCGAACAATGTCCGCTCCGCCTCTCGCTGCTGCTGCGTTAACTGTTCTTGCGACTGTTCGTTGGTGCGCAGGTCCAGAAGTACAGCTTCCAATTCCGATTGCATCGCGGCCGAATTGCTTTCCAGTTGCATCAGTTCCGCGTCCATGGCCCGTAATTCCCGTTTCATACCAAGCGGACCCGCATCATCCGGCTTGCCGCCGGTCACCATTCGTCCCTGGTAACAGGTACCTTCCGGCGTAACGAAAGCATACTGCGGATACTCGCGAGCCAGCTTTTCCGCGGTCGTCGCGTTCTCGGTCAGATAGCCGGAACGCAGCCGCGGCAAAAATTGCTTGGCCGCGGGCCCAAGGGGATCGCGGAATTCCACCAACTTATCAAGCCGCGAAATGACCCCGTCTTCCGATCGAAAATGCACGATCGGTTCATATTCCTCCAGCCGCAGATTGCGAAGAGAATCGACAAAAAACGTCGCTCGACCGCCGACTTCGTTGCGTAGCATGGAAACGCCGGCGCGAGCGTGGTCATAGGTCTCAACGACAACATATTCGAGCTCGTCGCGCATGTATTGCTCAAACGCCGCTTCGTGCTGCTCCTGCACTTCGGCGTAATCCGCCAGGACTCCAACGGCACGGAAATTCTGCCCGCCATTCCGCTCGTTGGCGGCGAACAGCTTTTGCACCGATTCGCCGGTATAGGAGTGGTCGTTCAGAATTTGCGTCAAAGTGGAATGGCGAGCGCGAACGCTCGCCAGGGAGTCGCGCAGGGAGTCCGCTCGGCGACCGGTTTCTTCGCGTTTCTCACGAAGTCCGGCGATGAGTTTATGTAATTCGACCGCTTGTTGTTGCAAACCACCCAGTTGATTGATCGAGTTTTGCCATTCTTGCGCGGCGCGTTCCGCGTCATCTCGTACACGGATTGAAGATTCCAGCAAAGCCGATTCGCGCGCTTCATTGCGGTGCAGTGCGTCGCCCTGATGAATCAATGCTTCCTCGGCCTGTTTGTGTTCGCCGTGAAGCTGCAGCAGGCTCTCGCTCGCCTCTGTCGCAGCGTGGCGTAAACTCTCCATGCGCATTTCAGATTCACTAATCTGCGAGGCACGGGTAGTGGCGCGCGTGGTCAGTTCCTCTACCTGAGCATGCAAGGCGACCGATTCCGTGCGCACTGACTGCACGGCTTGTTGCTGAGCCAGATTTCGAGATTCCCACTCGGTTGCCTGGGCGGAAACTGCAGCGCGTTCTGCAACGATCTGCTCGTTACGTCCCGTCAGTTCCGCACTGCGCGTCTGATTGAAGGCGATTCGGTTCTCGCTGCGGTCCACTTCGAGCGCGGTGTGATTTAGCACGTTCTGGTTCTGGCGCAGCTCGCCATCGAGAGAGTAAATCCGCTGTGTCAAACGGTCCTGTTCCGCTTCTTGTTCGTGAATCGCATGCGCGTGTTGGGCTTCCGCCGCTATGAGTTCGGCCAACCTTGTGCCGAGCCGTTCCGCTTCGCTATCAAGTTCGCGCGCTTTGCCCGCCAGCATCTGGCGCACGATTCCCCGCATCTGGTCCCGGATTTCTGAATAGCGACGAGCCTTTGCGGCCTGCCGCTTGAGCGAGCCAAGCTGCTTCTCGACTTCCACCACAATATCGTTGACTCGAGCCAAGTTCAGCTTTGACGATTCCAGCTTGGCTTCACTCAAGCGCTTTTTCGTTTTGAATTTGGTCACACCGGCCGCTTCTTCAATGATCGCCCGGCGCTCCATGGGTTTTGTAGCAAGAATCTGCCCGATGCGTCCTTGTTCGATAATTGCGTAGGAATCCGGACCCAAGCCCACGCCCATGAACATTTCCTGGATATCGCGCAGACGGCCAAGACGGCCGTTTATCAAATATTCACTCTGGCCGCTGCGATACAGGCGCCGGCTAACGACAACCTCACCCGGATTAGGCACCGAGGGAGTTCTTTCTGCTTTTTTCTTCCTCTTCCCCTTGAGTCCGGTTTCCGCAATCGTCTGGGGGTCCTCGTCCATTTTGGCCGATTCCTGGTCGTCGGTCTCGGGATCCGATCGACCTTCCGCAGTGTCCTCAGCCGGCAAATCCAGAATAATGTCCCCGTTTTCGGCCGTTGCCTCGGACGTTGCCCCTGGCTCGGCTGCAGTTTCCAACACAAACCTTGCCGCTTCAGCAAGTTCGGGATCTTCCATGGTGATGGTAACTTCGGCCAGACCCATGGGGGGTCGTTTGGTTGTTCCGTTGAAGATGCAGTCAGACATTCGTTCCGCGCGGAGAGACTTGTGGCTCTGCTCGCCGAGTACCCAGCTAATCGCGTCCACAACGTTCGATTTACCGCAACCGTTCGGACCAACAATGCAAGTCGTGCCATTGCCGCTGAATGTCACCACGGTACGTTCACAAAAGGATTTAAAACCAACGATTTCAACTTTGCGCAGCTTAAGCAAGGTGTCCCCTTTTGTCGTTAACTTCCACTTCGCGGCGGCCTACCACGGGGGTAGCCGCAGAATTCAATACCAACAAGGCCTGGGTTTTTGCGCGCGAAGAGAGACGACGACTCTTTCCTCGTAGGGAGGTTGATCCACGCGACGATTCTGCCCGTAACAGGCAGAAAGCACATACGTTTGGCAGGTTCTCAGTCAGAGCCCAGCCGCCTGGCGCTAAGATGGCGGTACGGGAAAAAAGACTAACATGTGATGGGTGGCCTGTAAAGCCCTACCCTATCTATTGTGGCCTTGTTTCACTGGCCACAACCTATCCATTTTGTCGATTCGGGTGGCTCTGTTCGGACCCCGGTGCCATTCTCGCGACCAGTCTCAACCGTCGGTAGTCAGTCACCCATTGCTTGCCGTTAAAGAGTTCGGATCTTGCTTCGGCGATCGTGTGCTCAATAAAACGATTCCGATCGCCTTCGGAAAGGCTGCCGAATACCTCGCCGCCGAACATCCGTAGCCAGTTATCGAGGCCTTGCTCGCCTTCTTCCAGGGGCGTCGGGCGGTCAAACAAAATTGCATATGTCACAGTCAATCCGTGATTTTCAAGTCTTCCCGCGTATTCGGGCAGACTTGGGAAATACCAGGGGTTTGGCATCGGCTGAGGCAGCTTCAAGCGGAGCCAAGCGCGTTTTGCGGCAGCAACGAGCTTTGCAACATTTCCCTCGCCGCCAAATTCTGCGACGAACCTGCCTTCCGGTTTCAGCAAGCGAACGATTTCGCTGATTACACGTTCCGGTTCTTTAATCCAGTGAAGTGTGGCATTGGAAAAGACCGCATTAAAAGGCTTCTCGAGTGGGATGGCTGCAGCGTCAGCGATCTCGAAGCGTATCTGGGGATGTGCCTCCCTGGCTTGCTGAATCATTTCCGGAGAGTGGTCAACTCCAATGACCGTTGCCCCTAGTGCGGCAATCTTTGCCGTGAGATGCCCGGTACCACAACCGATGTCCAGAATCTCCTCGCCCGGTTGCGGGTCGAGCAATTCAATGAGTTCCTCGGCCATTCGATAAACGAAGGAGTGCTTTTCATCGTAGAGGCTGGCATCCCATCTGGAACCTGGCTCAGCCATTGCAGATTCCTCCCATCTCGAGAACTGCTCCTTCTTCTGTTTTTAGCGTCTGGATGTTGCCTTTCGATACGATGTTGAGCCTTGCTCTCGCCAAACTTGCATTCGCGACCGGAAACGTTCCACTCCTGTCTGTCTTCGCGTAGGGCAATCGATGAATCCCTGGGGTCTTTCCTTCTATGCACGCGTCCACATGAAGTCCATCGGGTGTTGTGCCGCTGAAGATCCATTTCAATCGATCAGCCTCATTCATAATGCTTTGCTCGTTGATCTCCCGCAGGATTATTGCGTGACCATCGTGCCAGAGAACTACTTTTCGAAAGGTCATTCCGAAGGGCAGGTCATAAACCAGAGCTTCGAGTGTGGTTGCCGTACCGAAGGCGTTGGGGAAAAACGCGTGCGCCCACCGCCAGAAAGTCCGATGCCGATAGCCGCAGTTATGCCCCTGGACGCCAAAGCCCATGGAATCGCCTTGCACTGCATTGCCATCGAAGTTTATTTCTCCGCTGAAAACCGCATCGGAATGAGGCGATTTCGAAAATCCGATCCACCCTTTGTTACTCAGCACAGATCCAAAATCCGACTCGAACCGCAAGTTCCAGGAAACTCTATGCCCATCAACCCGCAAATCTCCCCAACACCGGCCTTCTTCGATGCCGTTTTCCGCGATTTGACAATAGAAGGGAAGAGCCTTTCGTCGGCTCAACGATAACTGTTCGCTCGGAAATCCTTGAATGAAGCTTTGCGGCGCACCCTCTCGGGGGAACCACGTTGCCCAAACCTGCGCGGGCCGGGCGGAAACAGCCTCATCATTGCTTTTGCTCCCCAAATTCGAAATCAGATAGCGAAACCACCAAGCGCCGCCTCCGTTCGCGAGACCGCATCGCAAAAACCAAACCTCATACCGCCGCTTCATCGCAGCCGAAGAGTACACGGCGTTTAACTGTTTTTCTCCCATGCCCTTCACCACATTCTATGCATAAGCTGTAGTTCCATTCTTCGGGCTCGCGGTCAATGTTGCAGTTTTTCGTCTTTGTTTGCGTCCGTTCCTTGCTTTCCTAAGTGGCCGTCGAACCACGCCACGACTCGTTTTTGCACATCGACGCGATGCTTGGCTTCCTGAAAGCCGTGTGGCTCCCGCGGATAGAGCACCAGTTCGCTCTCTACCCCGTAGCGCTTCAACCCGCGGTATAACTCCTGGCTTTGTCCTTCGGGATCGACCGTATCGTCTTCGCCTTGCAGGATCAGTGTCGGCGTTTTTGCGTTCCGCACATACAGAAACGGGGAGGAGTTTAGAAATCCCTCTGGCTTTTCATACGGCACGCCCCAAAACCATTCGTCATACGCGGGACCGGCTTCGGTTCCAAATTCCGAAATCAAATTAGCCATCCCTGCTCCGGAAACGGCAGCCTTGAATCGCTGGGTCTGCGTCACCGCCCATTCCGCCATGTACCCACCGTAGGACCAACCTCCAATTCCGAGACGCTCCGGATCGGCCATCCCCTTCACGATCAGGTCCTCGACTCCAGCCATCACATCTTTAAAATCTCCGCCGCCCCAGTCGCCCCGATTCATCACCACAAATGCTTGTCCGTAACCTACGGATCCGCGGATATTTGGGTACATCACCAAATATCCTCGTTCGACGAGCAATTGCCCCCAGGCGTCGATGTTGTCTTCCCAATTTCCAGTCGGACCGCCATGAATCAGCACGATCGTGGGATAGCTCGCTTTCCGGTCAAAGTTCGCGGGCTTCAAAAGCGCTGCTTCAATTTCCAGGCCATCAAAGGACTTATATCGGTAATAGTCCTGCGGAACAATGGCGTATTGCCTGAATCCGTCATTCACATGACTCACCTGTTCCGTCTTGCCATTTGCGTCGACCAGCCACAATTCCTGCATGGATGTCGTTGTCTCCCCGACAAACGCGATCTCGCCCGTGACCGATAAAGAAAAGGCTCCGGGGTTGACCGGTGGATCGGGCAAAGCCTTCCGCTCACCCTCGCCGAGGTAGGTCGTGAACTTACTCTTGAACCCCTCGGCATACACCGCAACGATGGAGCCGTCTTTCGCCCATTGAAAGTGGTTTACTTCGCGATCGAGACTTGCGCCGGTCAGATTTTTTGCGACTCCAAGTCCTACCGGCAAGATCAACAAGTCGCTCGGCTGCGGCCCATCCTCCCGGCTGCCGATGATTGCGACAAACTTGCCATCCGGCGATATTCGCAAATTTGCAAATGGGCCGGTCGTCGCCAGCATTTCTCTTATTTTTCCGTCTTGTATGCTGACGGAATACAGCCGGTCCGTGAAGCGATCAGAGAACGGATGGTTTGTTGCCTGAACGACAATCGATTGCCCGTCGGGCATCCATGCTAAATCTTCCACGCGCCAGGTTGACTCCGTGAGTACGCGTTCCTTTTTCGTCGCCAAATCAATCACGCGCAATCGCGCTTGCTTGTCTTCGCGATCGAGGACATGCGCGTCGTCTTTCTCTTTGATCTTCTTTTCTTCGAGTTCGGTCTTGGGGTCAGGTGCAAGAAAGCCAATCGACTTCCCGTCCGGTGACCAGGCCACTTCGCTGACGCTGGCCTTGCCGTTTGTTAACTGAACCGCTTCTCCGCCTTGCATCCGCAGGAGGTAAATCTGCTGTTCCTCGCCATCCCGATTGGATAGAAATACGATTTGCTTTCCGTCAGGAGACCAACGAGGCGAAGTTTCTGATTTGCCGGAATACGTCAGTTGCCGCGAAGCGTTCTTCTCTTTTTCGTAGATCCAGATATGACGGGTACGCTTTTCCTCCGTTCGCGGTTCGTTTACGACGAAGGCCACACGGGATCCGTCAGGCGAAAATTGAGGGTCCTGCAAACTGCGCAATTCCAAAAACGCTTCGGGAGTCAGTGCTTTCTTCGTGTTATCGGCATTTCCCTGACATAAAGTCGCACCAGAGAGTAGGGCCAATCCGCCGGCAATCGTCAAAACTTTCGTGATCATTCCGAATCCCCCCAAAGAGATTCATCTATGGAACTCTATCATCAGCTCTTGTTGTCAAAAATAGGAGTCTGCGTTTCGCCTGATGCGGACTCAAAATAATCTTGGACTGGTTGAAGGTGATGTGCAGGGGACGGTCGCCGAAACGGACGGATCATCCGGGATGGACCATCTTCTGCTGACTGACGGAGTCGCCATCTGTCCTTTTTAATCCGAGGAATACGCTCGTCGAAAGAATGGTCATGATACCCAGTACATAAAATGCGTGATGGATTCCATGAATAATTTCCGATGGATTGGTCTTGAATCGATCCGGGATAAACACGGCAGTGACCAGCGAAGCTGTCGCAACGCCAAAACTGACGGACATTTGTTGCATCGTGCTGGCGATCGTGCTGGCGCTGCTCGAATCCTCTTCGCTGACGTCGGCAAAAACCAGAGTGTTCATGCTGGTGTATTGCAGCGAAGTGAAAAATCCGTAGCCCAACAACTGAAGCACGATCCGCCAGATGGCGGTTCCTACTCCAATCGTTGAAAACAAGAGAATCATCACGCCGATAATGATGGTATTCGAAATCAATACCGCGCGATAACCAAAGCTCTTCAGAATCCTGGGCATCGTGAGTTTAAGGCTCATCGCAGCTATGGCCTGGGGCATCATCAACAATCCGGATTCAATCGGGGTGAGACCCATACCCACCTGATACAACAAAGGGAACAGAAACGGGATTCCACCGATTCCAAGACGTGTGACGAAGCTTCCCACTACCGATGCCCGGAACGTACGAATTCGGAATAAAACCATCCTCAACAGGGGATGCACCGATCTTGTGGCGTGAAGCCCATAAGCCGCCAGGAGCCCGAGAGAAATGACCAGTAAACTCGATATCTCCCGCGCGCTCAAGGTGTGCTCGCCAAAAACTTCCAGTACATAGGACAGCAGGGCCACGCCAGACCCGAACAAGATCAATCCGATCACGTCAAGTGGATTCGTAGTTTCTTCCCGGTAATCCGGAAGATGTATGAAAACCATCACCAGGCCGAGCAGGCCAATGGGGATGTTGACGAAGAAAATGACCCGCCAGTGGAGATATCCGACAATCAACCCACCGGCGATCGGTCCCAACATGGGTCCGATCAATCCTGGAATCGCGACAAAACTCATGGCACGGATTAATTCGCTTTTTGCAAACGTACGCACGATCGTCAGCCTGCCGACGGGCACCATCATCGCGCCGCCGCCCCCTTGCAAGATCCGGCATGCGACAAGCACGTGGATGTTGCTCGATATTCCGCACAAGAACGATCCCAGGGTGAAGATTCCAATCGCGCTCGCGAAAACACGCCGCGTGCCGAAGCGATCCGCCATCCAACCGCTGATCGGAATGAACACTGCCAGGCTCAGGGTGTAGCTCGCGAGTACCGACTTCATACTCAGTGGCGCGACGTTTAACGCTGCCGCAATCGTCGGAACGGCCGTATTGAGGATGGTGGTATCGAGCGATTCCATGAAAAATGCCACAGCCACCAGCCACGGTAATAATCGTTTGCTGGTTGTTCCTGGCGCAGCTTCCGGCGCGGGCTGCACTGGTCCAGCAGTCATAACTTTCGGTTCACCCATGGTTGTCAGATGCCAATCGCTCCCGGAAAGGCGGGGTCACGCAGTTGCGCTCGCAAGTTCAAGAAGTGCTGGCTCTCGAGAGTGTACTGCCCCGGTTCAACCTTCGTCTCTGGAACACCAGATCTTTTCAACTCGTTCACTGTTTGGCCATCGTTGTCGATCCGCAGTTGACCGGGCCATTCAAACACGCTATTACCGTTCAAGAGGGTTTTGAGCATGTGGCATTCCCGGTATCGTAAGAACAGGTTTCTTGGGCAGTCGTTGTTTAGCTCATTGTTCGCAGCGTTTCTCTGTTGTGCTTCTCTCGCTCAACAAATCCCGACAACGCAGGCGCCCACTCTCGATGGCACGATCGTGAGTTTTCCGCATGAAGCAAGCGGCCGGCCTTTGCTGTTCGTCATTGGTTTTTCCCGCAAGAGCAATGACCAGGTAGAGGAATGGAACAAGAGACTGTCGCCGCTGTACCTGAAGAGCCCTCATGTCTTTTATTATCAGGTCGCGGATCTCACGGGCGCTCCGTCCTTTACGATTAAAATGATCCTTCACAGCATGCGCAAGCAGGTCCCCGTAGAAGAGCAGTCTCATTATGTACTGATTGAAAATAACGATGACAAGTGGAAGAACCTCGTGAATTATTCGGACGCTGATGACGCGTATATCGTCCTTACCAATCCGAGCGGCCACGTCTTGTGGCAAGCCCGAGGGCCGGTTACGGATGCGCAAATTTCCGCGCTGCAGGCAGAGCTGGCAAAACAAACTTCTTCGCACCCATAAATTTGAGTCCGTACAAAAAAGAAGAATCTGATCCATCCAACGTGGTATAAACTGCTTTACTGAATCTGATGCACAAATTACGAGCTGTTCAACTGTTTAGCTCTGCAGCGGAGTGCGAACGAAGGTCTTCCTGCCGCAAGCACCACTTTCTCTCAGCAACCCGATGTACGGTGCTGTGCGACCTCCTGTTTATCACGAGCGGCGCCCTGTTTTCTTTTTCTCCGGCTGTTTGCGCGCAGCAAGGCGATTCTTCCGCACCGGTCATCGTGCAACCCGGAGAGCCGGGCAAGCCTAGCAAAACTCTGCCGCCGTCGACTAAGGGTACTCTGCCACCCAAATCAGAGGCGGACGTGGAGTTCATGCAGGGAATGATCATGCATCATTCCCAAGCTGTGGAAATGACGGCGTTGATCGCTTCGCACACCGACACGAAAGATCTGCAGGCCTTAGGCGCGCGAATCAGCAGCTCTCAGCAGGATGAAATCAGGTTCATGAAACGTTGGCTTGCGGCTCGCGGGGAATCGGTTTCGATGGCAATGCCTGGCATGCCCGATATGGATATGAACGGCAAGCCCATGGCTTTGATGCCCGGCATGCTAACCCCCAAGCAGATGGACGCACTGGACAAGGCCAGAGGCCCGCAGTTTGATCGCTTGTTTTTGACGGGAATGATACAGCATCACAACGGGGCATTGATCATGGTGCAAGACTTGTTCAATACGGCGGGCGCAGGGCAAGATGCCGAAATCTTCGATTTCGCAAACGATGCGGACAACACGCAACGCTCCGAAATTAAAATCATGCAAACTATGCTAAAAAAACTAGGGGAGAATGAATGAACTCATCGCTCAATGTTGCATTTCGCGTCGTGTTGGCTGGGATTGTCTTGAGTTCCGGCGCAAACCGGATTCATGCGCAGGCACCTCCGACTCCGCCTTCTGCACAGGTGCCCGAGAAGACACCGGAGAAGCCGGCAGCGGAAGAAAATCCATTTGCGCCAAAGCCCGCTCCGCCCCTGCCGCCGGGAATGACCGGCTCCGATGTGAACGATCCACGCTACAAGCTGGCACCGGGATTGTATGACGCTGGTGAAACGTCGATGGGTATGAAACATGTGGCTCTGCTCAAAAAGCCTGACGCCTTTCAGCTCGGTGTCTCCGATCCTGACGATCCCAAGGTGAAAAAAACGATTGGCCAACTGGGGATTGGCGACCCTTCGAAGATGCCAAAGCCGCTACAGATGGTGATTGCCCAGCTCGCCTTTGCGAATTCCGATCTTGCCTTCCAGGGAAATCATCTGTTTCAGGGGAATTTTTATGGTGTAGACATCTATGACATTTCGAACCCCGCACACTCCACGCTCGTGACTTCGCTCGTTTGCCCGGGTGGGCAGGGAGACGTATCGGTGTATAAGAACCTGCTCTTCATGTCCGTTGAAATGCCAAATGGACGCCTGGATTGCGGCGTTCAGGGGTTCCCGCCGGAACCTCCTCCTGCGCCGGGGCATGAAAAAGAACGTCGCTTGCCTGTCGCGCAGAAAGATCGATTCCGCGGCGTGCGCATCTTCGACATTTCCGACATCAAGAATCCGAAACAGGTCGCGGCTGTACAGAGTTGCCGTGGCTCGCATACCCACACTCTTGTCGAGGATCCGAGCGATAAGGACAATGTCTACATTTATGTTTCCGGGACCTCGTTTGTGCGCCAAGCGGACGAACTCGCTGGCTGCTCGGGTGAGAAACCAGACAAGGATCCCAATACCGCTCTGTTTCGCATCGATGTGATCAAAGTGCCCGTGACAGCACCGCAAGATGCGAAAGTGGTTTCGAGTCCACGCGTCTTTATGGATTCGCGAACGGGCGCTATGAACGGTCTCAGCAACGGCGGGAGTCACGGCAAAGGCGAAGAGAAGCCACAGGACACGGACCAGTGCCACGATATCACGGTGTACTCGGCGATCGGGTTGGCGGCTGGCGCATGCTCCGGCAACGGAATTCTCCTCGACATCAAGGATCCCGTTCATCCGAAGCGTGTGGATGCGGTGAACGACCCGAACTACTCGTACTGGCACTCGGCTTCGTTCTCGAATGACGGAACGAAAGTTGTGTATACCGACGAGTGGGGAGGTGGTCTCGGCGCGCGTTGCCGGCCGAACGATCCCAACAAATGGGGCGCGGATGCGATTTTCAACCTGAAGGACGACAAACTCAGCATGGCCAGCTACTACAAGCTTCCTGCCGCTCAGGGGGATACGGAAAACTGTGTGGCGCACAACGGCTCGCTCGTTCCGGTTCCCGGTCGCGATATCGAAGTGCAGGCCTGGTATCAGGGAGGCATCTCCGTCATGGATTTCACGGACGCAGCGCATCCGTTCGAGATTGCCTACTTTGACCGCGGCCCGATCGATCCGAACATGCTGGTGCTCGGTGGCGAATGGTCAGCGTATTGGTATAACGGCTTGATTTTTGGCTCGGAAATTGCGCGCGGATTGGATATTTTTGAACTCACTCCGACGAAACTCCTAACACAAAATGAAATCGATGCGGCGAAGACGGTCAAGGTGCCTTACCTGAACGTTCAGAACCAGCAGAAAATAGCGTGGCCTTCCACGCTGATTGTGGCGAAGGCCTACGTGGATCAGTTGTCGCGATCCCAGGCTTTACCGGCAAAACAAATCACAGAACTGCGAGAAGGCCATTCAAAACGCTGAGACCTCGCACATGAACAAGCGTAAGGTTTCGAAGTTGAAGAAAATGGCGCCTTCCGTGGACAAAAGTGCAGCCTCAGCGAAAACTCCGGCGGATGCGGCGCGTATGCGTGCGCTTGCGCAGATCCTGACCGACCCTTCGGCGTAATCATTGGGCAAAAGTGCCAGGAAATCTGATCATCAGATTTCCTGGCACTGATTGGGAGTTGAGTGCACAATTTTCAGGACGCGTGATACCATCCCCGGGTGAGCGATTCCACTTATCTTCCCACTTCGATTTCAACTGCGTCGGCAACGCCAGCTCCGTGAGGCACTCCGCTCTTGTCAGGCTCACTCACTGGATTACTGCGCTCTGCTTCATTGCTTTAGTGGTCAGCGGATTTGAAGTCGTAGTCTCTCACCCGCGCTTCTATTGGGGCGAATCTGGCAACGATTTGACCGTTCCGCTGTTCAAACTGCCGATCCCTGCCTCGCGTGCCCACCTGCCAACCGGTTACGGTTATGTTTTGCCCGATCAGAATGGCTGGAGCCGAGCCCTGCATTTCGAGGCCGCATGGATTCTCGCATTCACGGGTTTACTTTACACAATTTCTCTCTTGGTGACAGGGCATCTGCGGAAGGACCTCCTGCCGAGCAAAAGAGATCTTTCCTGGCACCTGTTCGCTGAAAACATCGTTGACCATCTGCGTTTCAAGCGGCCAAGCCCGGCGGAAGCATGGTCGTACAATGTTCTTCAGCGACTGAGCTATCTTTTTGTGATCTTCGTTTTATTTCCTCTGGTTATATGGACAGGCCTGGCCATGTCTCCGGCGTTTGTTTCAGCGATTCCGGCGACCGTGACCTTATTAGGCGGCCAGCAAACAGCGCGCACGATTCATTTCTTCCTTTCAATTTTTCTCTTGCTCTTCCTGCTGGTCCACGTGGTGATGGTATTTCTTGCCGGCTTCAGGAATCGCATGCGAGCGATGATCACGGGCCGGGTCGACAAAGATAAGGAACAAACATGAGCGATTTCTCACGGCGTAAACTGATCTTTACTGGAATCGCCGCTACCGCAGGCGGATTAGGAATAGGTGTGGCCGCGCACCTTGCCGAAAAATACGGGTTGGTTCCACCTGATCATGAAGGAATTTTTGGCTTGGGTGAGACGCTGACCTATGCTTCGCAGCGCCTGCTGACCCGACACTCCCTGGCCCGTGAATTTTCTCGGAGCCAGATATCCAAACGACCTTTTGCCAATGAAATCGCTCCTCCGAGTGAGGAATTCAAGCGATTGGAAAGCGGAGGCTTTACGGGCTGGCGGCTTTCTGTCGATGGACTGGTCGAACGACCCACTACGTTTTCGCTCGACCAACTGAAGAGTTATCCATCCCGAAACCAGATCACACAACTGGCATGTGAAGAGGGCTGGTCATATATCGCCGAATGGACTGGTGTTCCTCTTTCTCATATTCTGGAACTCGTAGGGGCCCAACCGCACGCGAAATACATTGTTTATTATTCGATCGAGCCCGACTGGTGGGAGAGTATCGACATGGCCGATGCCCTGCATCCGCAGACGTTTCTCGCATACGGGATGAATGGCGACTTACTCCCTGTTGCCAACGGAGGTCCCCTTCGCTTGCGGCTGCCCCGTCAACTCGGTTACAAGAGCGTGAAATTCATTACCCGGCTGACCGTCGCCGACAGTCTGAAAGGTTTCGGCAAAGGCCTCGGCTCGGCTTCTCCGGAAGCGGGCTATGCCTGGTATGCCGGAATTTGAGACACGGGCGTCAAAGTCCGACGCAATGAAACGCGACCCTTGAGTTCCTGGAAGCCGCGCTATACTCTTCACGGCTGCCCCGGATTGTTTGATCCTTACCGGAGTCCCTTGCGCTGACTTGGGCAGGAGTCTTGTGATGTCTCAAAAAATGGCTGTTGCACCGATTGACATCACCGAGTGGGTCAGGGGATTGACCGCCATTGACGAGCAAGACTTTAGGCTAAAGACTGTCCAGGACTACGTCATCCAGCACCCAGTGCGGGCCGCCAGCTTGGACAAATACATTTATTTCTCAAAAGGGAATTACACCCGCAATCTGATCTTCCGGAATGACCTTTTTGAGTGCATGACTCTTTGTTGGGAAGTGGGCCAGAACAGCCGTATTCACAATCATCGCGATCAGAATTGCTGGATGTCCGCCCCGATTGGACGCCTGCATATTCGCAACTACAAAGTGGAACAGCGCGATCCCGCTACCGGAGACTGCAAGATAACACCCACCGATATTTACGAACTGGATGGATCACACCCAACCTTCGTAAATCCCATGGAGCCAGTTCACGAAGTCATGAATCTCCCGGAATTTAATGAGCGCGCCGTAAGCATCCATATCTACTCAAAGCCATTCGACACGTGTGAAGTGTATTACCTGGACAGGAACAAATACGCGGACATTCCGCTTTTCTACACCAGCGAATATGGCAGGCTGAATCCACACGAAAAGCTCCTTTGACGTTTCGCGCCGTTCGATGAGTCTGGACTGCACTTGGTTAGGAAGCGCGGCGGGTCTCTACCGCGACCTGGAGCCCATTTCTGGGTCGAAGGGTAATGGACGCAAGCGGCTTTACAGTATGCCCAGGAATCAGTCGAAACCGAAATCGTTGTGCAATTGAAGCTAACACCAGATTCGCTTCCATCAAGGCAAACAGATTCCCGATACACTGGCGCGGTCCGTAGCTGAATGGGAAATAGGCGAACCGTGGATTCTTTTTCAACAGATTGCCGCTCTCCCAGCGTTCCGGAAGAAACTGTTCGGGATTTTCGTACCAACGCGAATCTCGATGGACTACCCATGGAACCGCTGCGATACCCGTCCCTTTCGGTACGGGATAACCACCAATCTCATGATCTTCGATCGCGAGTCGCGGGATCGCCCACGCCGGCGGATACATTCTCATTGATTCGGAGACGATGCAGCTTGTGTAGGTGAGTTTCGGAAGGTCGTCTAGCGTCGGAATGCGGCCGGCCAGAACGCGGTCCAATTCAGCGTGGAATTTCTCTTCGACTTGTTTATTCTGCGCCAGCAACCACCACGTCCACGAAAGCGTACTCGCCGTGGTTTCATGCCCGGCCAGAAACAGGGTCAGCGCTTCGTCGCGAAGTTGTTGCGTCGTCATCCGCGACCCATCTTCATCCTGTGCGTGTAAAAGCATGGAGAGCAGATCCCCTGTATCTTCTTTTGATTCCCGCCTTTGCTGAATGATCCGGTCGATGATACGGGTCAATTGGCGGACCGCACGGTTCGCTTCACGATTCAATCGAGTTGGCAGCCACTTCGGCGTTATGACCATGCGCCGGAAGTCCGAAGTAAATTCCAGCAGCACCTGAAGAGTTTCGCCGACTTGCGGTGCATCGCGTTCAACATCTGCTCCAAATAGTGTTTTTCCGACGACCTGCAATGTCAGATGCATCATCGAGTCATGCAAGTCCATAACCATGCCGTTCTTCCAAGGTTCCATCGTCCGTACCGCACAGTCTGTCATCGTGGAAGCGTAATTCGCAATCCGTGCGCGGTGGAAGGCGGGTTGCATCATTCGCCTTTGTCGCAACCAGAAATCGCCTTCGCTGGTCAGCAATCCGTCGCCAAAAATGTGTCGATTCGCGCGGAGCACGCGCCCCTTGATAAATTTTTTTGCGCTCGTGACCAGCACGTCTTCAATGTGATCTGGGTTGGTGATCAGAAAAGTGCGGATATGAAAGAAGCGCAAGCAGACAATCTCCCCATATTCCCGTGCCACCCGCGTCATGAAGGTCAGCGGATCTCGGCGCATCGGGCTGCGAATTCCATCGAAAAAGCCCTGTTCCGGCCCAGGGGGGTATTTCTGCATGGGGAGATGGTAAAGAGGAACCGGGCAAAACCCAAGTGGAATCCCGAGGATGGAACGTTTCATCGATCCACGAGCCGCCTTGTGGATATCTTTCGAAACCTGATGGCAAGTCCAAAAGCACTCCTCTAATATGGAAGAGGAGGAAAGATGAATACCTACAGTGTGAAAGTCCGTTACGAAGACCGCAGCAAGGGTTCCGAAGGCACAACCGTAAAAGTTGATGCATCCAGTATTGCCGGCGCGATCGCCAAGGCAGCCAGAGAATTCGTCAAGGGTTTGGACCGCAAGCAACGTTTCGACGCAAACAAGGGTTTAACGGTGGAAGCCGTCAGAGTGAACACGGAGAAGTCCGAATCACCGGAAGCCCCCACGACTGAATAAACGAACAGCGGACAGCTCAAGAAAGTAGTCTTCATCACATTGCGGCTTTTGCGAGGCCTCGGCTACAATCGTTTGTTTGCGTCACCTTGGAAAGGCCTAGCCGACGACTTATGCACGAGATCCGCGTCCACAACACCATGTCTGGGAAGGTGGAAGTTTTTATTCCGCAAAAACCAGGTGAAGTGAAGATGTATACCTGCGGCCCGACGGTCTACGATTTCGCGCACATCGGTAATTTCCGTACTTTCGTTTTCCAGGACGTTCTGCGCCGCTTCCTGAAGCTGAGAGGCTTCAAAATGAACCACGTTATGAACTTGACTGACGTGGACGACCGCATCATTGCCAACGCTGCAGCGGCCGGAGTCAGCATCCGCGATTACACCGAAAAGTACATTCAGGCTTTCTTCGCGGATTGCCGCACCCTCAGCGTCGAAGCCCCGGAGCATTGGATTCGCGCTACCGACAACATCGACGAGATGGTCTCGCTCATTCAGCGCCTTCAGAAAAATACCTACACTTACGAAAGTGAAGGCTCGATTTACTACAGGATTGCAAAATTCAAAGATTATGGAAAACTTTCGAAGATCGATTTGAGCGGCATGCAGGTCAACGCGCGCATCGACAACGACCGTTACGAAAAAGAGAGTGCCCGTGACTTTGCTCTATGGAAAGCGCCGAAGCCTGGCGAGCACTTCTGGGAAGCGCCTATCGGCCCGGGTCGCCCTGGCTGGCACATCGAATGTTCCGCGATGGCCATGAAATTTCTTGGTGAAACGCTGGACATCCATACCGGCGGCATCGACTTGTCATTTCCGCATCACGAAAACGAAATCGCCCAGAGCGAAGCCGCCACCGGAAAGGAATTTGTCCGCTACTGGATGCATGCTGAACACCTGCTTGTCGAAGGCGAGAAGATGTCCAAATCGCTCGGCAATTTCTTCACACTGCGCGATCTGTTTGCAAAAGGCTACAAGCCGTCGGCGTTACGCTTTGCTTTGTGCAGTGTTCCGTACCGGCGTCAATTGAATTTTACGTTCGACGGATTGCAACAGGCCACCGCCTCGGTGGAACGATTGCGCAATTTTGCTGCCCGCCTGAAGAACGAGAAATTCCCCACTGGCAATCAATCGGAGATGATGGACCGCATCGCGCTGGCCGTCGGCGATTTTGATGGTGGACTGTCGGACGATCTGAACACCGCGCAAGCACTGGCAGCTATGTACGATTTTGTGCGCGAAGCGAATATTGCGATGGACAAGGGTGAATTCCAGCAAATCGATGTCGCGCCAGCCGAGGAATTCCTCACCAACTTCGACCAGATCTTCGCGATTCTGGAAGACAACGACGCGGAGAAGCTCAAAAGCCTGGGCTATCAGGCCGATGACGACTCTCCGAGCGATAGCGAGATCGAAAAACTGGTTGCCGAGCGGCAATCTGCCCGGCAGCGTCGTGACTTTGCCGAGTCTGATCGCCTTCGTAAAGTGCTGTCAGAACGTGGTATAATCGTTGAAGATACGAAAGACGGGAACGTTCGCTGGAAACGCAGATGACTCAATACCTGAAACGCGGCCGCCAAGCAGTGGGTCCTCGCGTCCCCCGGAAATTCCGACCGGCAAACCTCCGACCGTGCCTCTATAGCGTAGATTAAGTCCGCATCGCACGGACCGCACAATTCCAAAAATTGTGCCTGTCTGCTTGTCTTACCCTCTCGCACATCAACCCTCATGCAAAGATTCTTGGAGGAATCATGACCACTGCTACGGAAACGAAACCAAGCACCAGCAAAGCGAAATTGCCAGACATCAAGACAACCCTGCCAGGACCCAAAGGCGCGCAAGTCATTGCCTATGACAAGAAATATATGTCGCCCTCACTGACCCGCGACTATCCGCTCGTGGCTGATCATGCGTATGGTGCCATCGTCGAAGATCCCGATGGCAATCAATTCCTGGACTTCGCCGCAGGTATCGCGGTCTGCTCCACAGGCCACTGTCATCCAAGGGTTGTCGAAGCGATACAAAGGCAAGCCGAGCAGATGATCCACATTGCGGGCACCGATTTCTACCATTACCACATGCCGATGCTGGCGGAGCGGCTGGTGGCCACGATGCCAAAAACACACAACTGGAAAGTGTTTTTTGGCAACTCTGGCACAGAAGCTGTTGAAGGTGCGATGAAATTGGCGCGTTACCACACCAAGCGCGACAAGATTGTCGCGTTCTATGGTTGCTTTCACGGCCGCACCTTCGGTTCCCTCTCGCTGACCGCATCGAAGAATACACAGCGCAAGGGTTTTGGTACGCTGCTTGGAGGCATCGAGCATATTCCTTACCCGTACGCATATCGCTGTGCCCTTGGCCACACAAACGAAACCTGCGGCGTCGAAGTCATCGAGTTGCTTGAGCAGCAGATCTTCAAGCGTCTGTTTGCGCCGGAAGAAGTCGCCGCGATCATCGTTGAGCCGATTCAGGGTGAAGGCGGATTTATTCCCGCCCCGCTGTTCTTCCTCCAGGAACTGCAGAGGATCTGCAACAAGTATGGAATCATGCTGATTCTGGATGAAGTGCAGGCAGGCATGGGTCGCACGGGAAAAATCTGGGCCTACGACCACGCTGGAATTACTCCGGACATCGTCTTGACCGCGAAAGGAATTGCCAGTGGGATGCCGATCAGCGCGTTTATTGCGAAGGATGAAGTAATGAATTGGAAGGTCGGTTCCCACGGTACGACCTACGGGGGTAATCCCGTTTGTGTTGCCGCAGCTTTGGCGACGCTGGATCTTGTCGAAGGCGGATTGATGGCTAATGCTGAAAAGATGGGCAACTACATTTTCAGCAGGATTTCTGACTGGCCAAAGCGCTTCAAGATTGTTGGCGATGTGCGCGGCAAGGGACTTATGATCGGTTCGGAATACGTTCGCGATCAACACACCAAGGAGAAGGGACCAGACCTTCGCGACAAGGTTGTCAATAATGCCTTCCACAAGGGCTTGTTGACACTGGGTTCGGGAGAAAATTCCATCCGCATGTCGCCGCCCCTGATCATCGATCAGGAGCAGGCCGATTGTGCGATTCGTATCATGGAAGAAAGCATCGCTGAAGTGGAGAAATCCCTGTAGACTTCGGCAACCTGTTCGAGAACGCGGCCACCCGATTGGGCAGGCCGCGTTCTTTGTTTTGATGACTGCTCCCTCATTGATCGCAAGCACATCCCGTCGTCCGTACGTTTCCCCTCATCCGTGCTAAGGTAAACCCCCGTGGTCGGGCTGCCCGCACTTTCCATTTCAAGGGCGGTATCCCGAAGGTAATTGACCCAGCGCACTTCCCGTTTACCCCAGTCGATGTACAATACGGAGTTTGCAGTATCTGCTCGCTGTGAATATGGGCGGGCAACTGGATGGAGGGCCACTTGCCGGAGTTACGGAAAGATCCAATAACAGGGAGATGGGTAATCATCTCGACCGAGCGTGGAAAACGCCCGATGGATTTTCTGCGCGAGAGTGTCTTTCCGGGGCCACCAGTGAACTGCCCGTTTTGTCCAGGGAACGAATCCAAGACGCCACCCGAAATTCTGACCTACGGACGCAACGGCGGTGGGGCAAATACCTCAGGTTGGAACATCCGTGTGGTTCCGAACCGGTTTCCTGCATTGGGTATTGAAGGAGAGCTCGACCGCGAAGGTGAAGGACTTTTCGACAAGATGAACGGTATCGGCGCACACGAGGTCATTATTGAGACGCCGCAACACCAGACGACTTTGGCGCAGTTGCCGCAAAAGGCCGTCGAAGATGTGTTGTGGGCGTATCGCGACCGAATGCTGGATCTAAAGAACGACAAGCGATTCCGCTACATATTGATCTTTAAAAACCATGGCGAGGCGGCTGGGGCTTCCATCGAGCACCCGCACTCGCAGTTAATTGCGCTGCCCATCGTACCGCGGCGCGTGCGGGAAGAAGTGGACAACTGCTGGCATTATTACGATGAAAAAGAACGCTGCATCCTTTGCGACATCATCCGGCAAGAGCGCGATACGGGCGAACGGGTTATTGGCGAAAACGATCATTTCATTACGTTAGCCCCGTACGCGCCCCGGTTCCCATTTGAAATGTGGCTATTGCCTAAAATCCACGGTTCAGCTTATGAGAACAACCAGAGCACGATGTACGCGAGCCTTGCACACATGCTGAAAGATACCTTGATGCGACTGGAGGCGGTGCTGGACCGTCCCGCATACAACTTTATGATTCACACTTCGCCGATCGGTGAAGAAATCAACGATCATTATCACTGGCACATTGAAATCATTCCGAAGCTGACGAAAGTGGCGGGATTCGAATGGGGTACCGGTTTTTATATCAATCCGACTCCGCCAGAAGAGTCGGCTCGATTCCTGCGTGAAGCGCAGATTGAAGAACCTGCTAAGAAAAAGAAATAACAAAAACAGCGATGCACAAACTTATAAGTATTCCGTTGATCGGAGTCTTGCTCTATTTCAGCGGAAGCGTCCACGCTCAGTCGAAGGCGACGGTTGACCACATTTATGTAAATGGCAAGATTTGGACGGCAGAAGAAGCGAAGCCTATCGCCCAGGCCTTTGCCACCAGCGGCGAACGAATCGTCGGAGTTGGAACAAACGAGGAGATGCGCGCACTTGGCGAGCCGGGTAGCGCGATCATTGATCTCAGGGGAAACCTGGTCGTCCCAGGATTTAACGACGCACATTGGCATTTTGCTTCTTTGAATGACGTCGAACTCGATGGTGTCGCTTCCATCCTTGAATTGCAAAAGAAGCTCGCGGCCGTTGCGAAAGATCATCCACAGCAGCCATGGCTTACAGGTCGTGGTTGGGGATACGACGTTTTCCCCGGTCAGGTCCCGGATAAGAAGTACTTGGACGCGATTGTGTCCGATCGCCCGGTGATCCTCTGGGAACGGGACGGGCACATGGCGCTCGCGAACAGCAAGGCGCTTGAGATTGCCGGAATCACTCGTGAAACGAAAGATCCCCCCGACGGCCGAATCGAACATGAAACAGGCGGCGAGCCCACCGGGGAAGTTAAGGAGGGAGCGGTAGAACTCGTCTCGAGCAAAATTCCTCCAGACACTCCCGAACAGCGCTATCAGGACTTGAAGAGGTTGATGAGCCGTGCCGCGTCGTACGGAGTTACATCGGTACAAGAGGTTTCGGCCGGCCTCGGACCCGAAGAAATGTATGCCGTCGAACGAGAGTTGGCGGAAGGTCAGCTGAAGGTACGCCTTTATATTTCTGTTCCGCTCGAAAAACATGCGACTCCGGAGCAGTTGAAGGAATTCAGAAGGCTACGGGAAACGTATCGAGGGCCTTTGATAAAATTCGGGAGCGCAAAGGGCCTGGTCGATGGAACCGTTGACGCGGCCACTGCCGTGATGTTTGAACCTTTTACAAATGGAAAGAACGGAATCGCCTTCTGGACACAAGAAGAGCTAAATAGTGCCGTGGCTCTTTACGATCGCGAGGGGATGCAGGTGATGCTGCACGCGATCGGAGATAAGGCCATCCATATGGCACTGGACGCGTATGAAAATGCTGCCAAGACAAATGGCACAGCTGGGCGCCGTCATCGTGTTGAGCACATCGAAGTCCCCTTGATTGCGGACTATCCTCGATTCAAGAAGCTGGGAGTAATCGCTTCCACACAGGCGCTCTTTGCGAACCCAGATGCAACGACGCTCAATAACTACGCGGTGTTGCTGGGTCCGGCCAGGGCGTCCCGCGCGAATGCATTTAAATTGTTTGATGATGCTGGCGCCGTACAGGCGTTCGGCAGCGATCATCCGGTATTCTCAATGGAAGAGCTGAAGGGAATTTATTGCGCGGCAACCCGGATGACGCCGGAGGGCAGCCCGAAAGGAGGCTGGTATCCCGAGAACCGAATTTCAGTCGACGCCGCGCTGCGGCATTTCACCAGGGACAGCGCATATGCGAGTTTCGATGAGGAGGAAAAGGGTACACTCAGCGTCGGAAAATTGGCGGATTTTGTGGTGCTGTCGGAAGACATTTTGACTGGTGACCCCGAACGGATTTTGAAGACAAAGGTCTTATTGACCGTCATGGGCGGAAGAGAAACGTATCGTTCGGCATTACAGTAACGAAATAGACAGCCTCGTCTGACTGACATGGTCGTCAGATTTTAGCTATACTTGTAGGACTGAGGCGCGGTACCCAAGTGGTAAGGGAGAGGTCTGCAAAACCTTTATGCGTGGGTTCGATTCCCACCCGCGCCTCCAAAATATCCGCTTAAGATCGTTTCAGTTGCTCTCCATAACAACAGTAAGTACTACTGGTAGGTGAGCAATCAGAAGCGATACTCCCCGAAATTGGGTTCCCAGTGCCCTATCTCCGAGTGCGACGACGTTCCAATGGCCAGTCAAACCTAGCTGAATACCATTATGTGCAGAAGAAATATGGGAAGAAAGGAAGAGCAGAAGTTTTCTGGTCCACAATCGGATTGGTTGGGTTACTGATGGGTGGCCTTGTTGCACTACAACTGAGCGAAACGGAAGCCGAACGAAGGGCTACGGCTCAAAACCAGGAAGGAAATTATCTCCGAATCGTCTGTGAGCAGGGGAAAAAGGCTTGCGACGATGCACATGAACTGATTGAAAGGCGAAGGCAGATGTTCTATTTCGGGGAAGATTGATCTCAATTTACTGGGCAGTTTATTACACGCACCCTCAATAGGGATCCGTTTCAGGAATACGCTTTTTTGAGCGCCTTCATTCAGTTGAACAAGCTCCTTGCGGCGTTCGTATCTTTTCAAAAAGTCCGATTTCCAAGTATTGGGATGCGATTCTTCAAGAGCAAGGACTATGTATTTCCTAGGGCTCAGGTCACGCAACCGATAGGTGCACGCTACAACGCACGGCTTTGCTCTGCATTGTGCTCTGCTTTGTTGACGCGGCGTTGCGTTCAATTCTAAGATAAGCGGCCAATGCCCGATCCTGCCTCGCTCATCGGACGAACCATATCGCACTACCGCATCGTCGAAAAGCTCGGCGGGGGCGGCATGGGAGTGGTGTATAAGGCGGAAGACACGCGCCTCCGACGCTTTGTGGCGCTGAAATTTCTGCCGCAGGAGGTCGCACGCGACGAGCAGGCGCTGGCGCGCTTCGAGCGCGAGGCACAAGCGGCCTCCGCGCTGAATCATCCCAGTATTTGCACGATTTACGACATTGGCGAGCAGGACGGCCAGGCGTTCATTGCCATGGAGTTTCTGGATGGTATGACGTTGAAGCACCGTATCGATGGAAAGCCCATCGATACGGAAATCCTGCTGACGTTGGCGATTGAGATTGCCGACGCCCTGGATGCGGCCCACGCCGAGGGCATCATCCATCGCGACATCAAGCCGGCCAATATTTTTGTGACCAAACGCGGCCGTGCCAAGATTCTGGATTTCGGTTTGGCGAAGCTCACGTACACGGGTGATCGCCGAACCGCAACGATCCCCGTCGCGGCCGAGGTGACCGAGGGTCTGACGGGGGGCCATCTGACCAGCCCGGGTTCCACGTTAGGCACGGTCGCGTACATGTCGCCGGAACAGGTGCGGGCCAAGGAGTTGGACGCGCGCACTGATCTGTTCTCCTTTGGTGTAGTTCTATATGAAATGGCGACGGGCGCACTGCCATTTCGAGGAGAAAGTTCTGGAGTCATTTTCAAAGCGATCTTGGACGGGACGCCGACGCCCGCGCTGCGGATTAATCCAGATTTGCCCGCGAAGCTGGACGACGTCATCATCAAAAGCTTGGAGAAGGATCGCAATCTGCGCTACCAACATGCCGCTGACATGCGTGCGGACTTGCAGCGCTTGAAGCGCGACACGGATACCAGTCGGTCCGGCGTGGCGCCCGACTTGTCGCAGAGTGACTCCAGCACTCCCGCTGCAAGGCCTATTGTCCATGCCTCTCCATCGGGGTCCGGGATCACGGGCGCTTCCGATTCACAGATTGTTGTGGGGCTTGCGGCGCGCCACAAGAAAAAACTAATCGCCACGGCCGCCACGGCGCTTTTGGTCGTCGTCGTACTTGGATTGCTTGGGTATCGCTGGTTCGGGTCACATTCTGGGGCGCAAATTGATTCGTTGGCGGTGTTGCCGTTCGCAAACGTCACCAATGATCCAAACACCGTGTACTTGAGCGAAGGGCTGACAGAGAGCCTGATTAGCAGTCTTTCGCAACTTCCGAACTTAGCGGTGCGTTCGCGCAGCGCCGTTTTCCGCTATAAATCGCAGGAACTGGACCCGCAGAAGACGGCGGCGGAATTAAAGGTCGATGCGGTGGTCACGGGCAGAGTTACGCAGCAGGGCGACACCCTGCTGGTCAGCGCCGAACTTACGGACGCTCGAACGAACCGCAATCTCTGGAGCGAACAGTACAATCGCAAAGTTTCTGACGTGCTCTCGGTACAACGCGAGATTGCCGCAGAGATTTCTGCGCGGCTGCGAGAGCACTTGACTGGCGAGCAGAAAGCCAAAGTCACAAAAGGCGGCACTTCCGACGACGAAGCCTATCAGCTCTACCTGAAGGGGCGATATTTCTGGCAGAAGCGCACGCCCGAAGCTCTCGCAAAGTCGAAGGACTACTTCACGCAGGCCATTGCCAAAGACCCCAACTACGCAGACGCTTATGTCGGCCTTGCCGACTATTGGGGTGTAGTGGGTGACTACGTCCCCGTCCCGAGCAGCGAGAGCATTCCGCAAGCAAAAGCTGCAGCCCGCAAGGCCTTG
This sequence comes from uncultured Acidobacteriaceae bacterium, assembly GCA_963788555.1. GTDB lineage: Bacteria > Acidobacteriota > Terriglobia > Terriglobales > Acidobacteriaceae > Sulfotelmatobacter. Next base: position 35,259 of record CAWBHM010000017.1, read on the forward strand.
GAACTCGACAACACCTTACCTGCTGCACATGCGGCTCTTGGACAGGCCCATTTCCTCGCGTGGGAGTGGGCCGACTCGCAGAAGGAATTTCTGAGAGCCATCGAGCTCGATCCTAACTTTGCCAATGCCCATCATTGGTATGGCCTGCAGTCTACCTGGATCGGCCGCGAGCAGGAGGGCCTAACGCATCTTAAGCGTGCTGTGGAACTCGAGCCGCTGAATATTAAATTCAACGATAACTTGGGACAGGGGCTCATGAACGCGCGGATGGATGATCAGGCCCTGGAACAATACAAAAAGACCATCGAGATGGATCCGAATTTTCCGGCTACGCATGGCGATCTGGGTACGCTATATCGATTCCAGGGCAAGTATGACCTCTGGCTGGAGGAATGGAAAAAGCTGGCTCAGTTAAATAGCGACTCTGCCGACATAGCTCAGGCCGAAGCAATCGCGAGTGTATACAAGCAGTCGGGATATAAAGCCGCGGTGAGCCACGGGATCGAGCTACTCAAGCAAAGGTCCGCGAAGTCCTATTTGGATCCGGGAAAGATCGCAGAAGAATACGGATATCTCGGCGACAAGGAACAGACCTTTCAATGGCTGGAAAAGGCCTTCGCTGTCCGTTCGGAAGAGATCTCCATCATGAGGATTCTTCGCTGCTACGACTTCCTGCGCTCCGATCCGCGCTACAAGGATCTGGAGAAGCGTGCAGGCCTGCCCGACTAGCACACTCCTCATGTTTAATCGCCTCGATTGCCCAAGTGGGCCCACCAAGAGCATCGATATTCAACTTCAAAAGAAAGCTACCTTATAGCTTGGGAGCAGGGAGTGCCGAATTTTTCCCTCTGTATAAAACCCCTCATCTCGTTGACCGGACTTATCCGCCTTCTATGCTTCAACGCAGCCCAAGAAAAGTGAACCGTCTAGGTAGCAGTGCGGCAACCCTCTTGTATCCAGAAATGAGGTCTCTACCTTCTAACTTAGTGGGGGTCTGTAATTCCCAACTTTTTCGGTTCCAAAGCTCTATCACGCGCCGCAGGTGTCGCTCGCCCCAAGTACCCGCCGTGTACCCCACCTCCGCAATTTAAGCGTTTTTGGCGCTTTTGGCGTTACGTAAAATGAATGACTTTCGTGTTCTCAATACCCACGCACGGTTCGATCCCACCCGCGCCTCCATTAAATAGACAAGCAGGTGAGCGTTTCTAGAATGGATTAGTAGTTTGGACGGTTTTTGTACGACAGGAATTACGGATCAGCCCCCACGAACGCTCCAGCGAACTATGCAACGCTTCCTGTCGTGATTTCACCCCCGGTGAATAATGCTTTTGCGTGATCTTGATACCCGCATGCCCTAGCAGTGTCGATACGTTTTCGAGCCTCACTCCAGCGCCCAGATGCGCCACAGCGAACGTATGGCGGAATCTATGGCTGTGTCCGTTCTTAATTCCTGCATCCTCGAATACTTCGGCAAGGCGCTTGCGTCAAACAGATACTGCCGAAGGTACTCTGGAAGTCCCTGACAAAAAAATGGTCCGGGTTCTTATTGACTACCTTTTGGAGGATGTCCGCGACTGCAGTAAGCGGAGTGATGGAAACATCAGCGCCTGTCTTAGCAGTGCGCAGTTTCAAACGGCTGCCATACAAATCGGTACACTTCGGGGTCGTAGCGTCAGTCTCCCGGTTGCTTTGTCGCACTAGCGACCGAGATGGGTGTGGAAAAAAGTTGAAATGCGTCGCCGAGCATCCGAGGCCGCAGCGTCGTTGTAACCGATACCGGTAAAACGCAGCATCTTGAACCAGAACTGTTCCTTGTTGTTCATGAACGAGTGCCCGGCGTCGGGATATTCCTTCACATCGTGGGCCACGAGGGCACGTTGAAGCGCCTGCTCGAGCCTTAGAGCGACCCCCTTCTCCCAGTGGCTTTTTGCTCCATAGCTCCCGACGATCGGGCAGGCGGTCTTGAGGAAATCGTCCACATCAGGGGGAAGTTTGCCGCCGTAGTTGATGCTGGCGGCCGAAAATCCATGACCAGAAACCAGCAGCAAGGCAAATCCACCCCCCATGCAAAAACCGATGACCCCAACCTTACCGGTGCAACCAGGTTGAACGGTGAGCCAACTTCGGCACGCTTCTACATCTTGATAGGTAGGTCCAGAACGAGCCGTGAGATCACGAATAACAGAACGGATACATCGAAGCAGTCCTCCAAGATAGTAAAGGTCTACGGCCAATGTCAGAAAACCTGACTCAGCAAGCCAGTCTGCCTGATTGCGGTGATCCTGACTCATGCCACCCACGTCGTGCAGGACAACGACGCCGGGCACCGGTTCGAGGTTAGGAGGAGCGGCCAAGTAGCAGGGCATATGCCCACGCTGCGTTCGGATGAGGACATTGGGCATGGCTCTATGTCAGTAGTATCGGTACTCAGTGTCCTTGGACGTAACCACCCTGCGATTTTGCCGGCGTTAGAACCTCCGCCATGGCCTCCAAATCGGAACGCTCGTGTATCGTACATCTCTCAGCCTGTCGAACATGAGAGTACGAGCCAACAAGGTCAATCGCGGAACTTCGGCATTTATGACCGGAGAGTAACGCCGCGGCTTCGGTTCGTCAACTACGCCTTCGTACTGCCTTCGTACTGCGATCCTCTCTTCTGGTCACGCCGTTTGAACGTTTTTCTCTTGTTAGAAGGGTTTGACTCATTTGGGGCTAAATTATCGCCAGCCCCAGGCCTCCTTTGCCGTCCCTGTGGGCCTTCCGGCAGTGTTGTGATCGCCAGCAATCATGAGTACGGATCACTGTTTCAGAATCGCATAAAAAGATGCAAGAACGCGGAATAGGAACCGACTTTGACCGGAGTGTCGTCACTCATTGTTGTTGCAATTATTGTTGTTCTCTGGCGGCTTTCTTGATAGCGGAAAGTTGCGTTGCCAGTTCTTTGTCGCTCGAAGCTTCGACCAGGTGTTGAAAGAATTGTTCGGCGATATAGGACGGGTCGCTTCCATTGATTAATATTGTTCGCCTCAAGATAGAGCTAAGGCCAGGAAATTCCGGCGGCCAATAGAAAATAGTCAGGGAACAGACTCCCGCATCGCTTTTCGTCAATTCAGTGGGATCAAGGCAGACCAGATTAAGCTCCAGTTGTGACTCGTCGGCCCTGCCGACCCTGAACCGATTCGTATTGGCGATCCTCAGTTTGAGCCCCGCAAGCACCTGTTTTTCAAAATCCGGATGTGCGTCGCCTCCGGTTACGGTCACGGTGCGCGTGCTCTGAGCGTTCAATATGCACGGAAGAGTGAGAGACAGCAGACTGAGGAGTGCAACCATAGGCATGAATTTTTGCGTAGCAATCTTTCCCATCGAAGCAACTCCGTTTCACTGAAACCCGATTTCGATCTGCTCCGTCCATCCATACGTGGGACGGCAAGACTCCGAGATTGGCCGAACCTTAGCGGGTTGGACGAAATCAGTCAACTTGCCGTCCCGTCCAAACTCAATGACCGCTTTGATCCTTTGGTGGCATGTATTCACCCGAAATAGTCATTGTGATTAGAATTTGGTTCTCCGTAGAATGGATCGAGTCCCGAGGGGAGAACATGGGAAACAGCGATTTCGGATCTGCAACAAGAGCCATAGGGAAGACGGAAACGCAATGGGTGACGGTTTTGCCCGATGGACTGAAAGTAGTCTATAGGAAAGTTCAGCGCTCAACAGGTTTTGTTTACAGCTGTAGATGTATTATCGGAGATATGATCAATGAAACGAGCTGGGAATCAAACGAGGATTTGTCGCAAGAGCAAGTTGAGTTGCTCCCCCAGTTCATCGATTTTCTTGCTGGTATCCTCTAGTCCTTCGGTACGGAACCAGAGATGAAGCAGAAGTGCCCTGCGCTTTTCCGGCCGGAATATCCATGCCGTTCGAAAAATGAGCTACCGCGACGCATAGGTTGCATACGATGACCGGTTGCGCTAGCAAGGGAGTCTAGCGAGCACATGGAATCTTCACCTGCGAGCCCGAAGTCCGCTAAATAACCCCGCTGCCTACTTTTCCTGCCGCTCCATCATCGCCCGCATCGCAGAACTCGAACCCGGGGCCCGTTTTTCGCGCCAGGCCTCCAGGCGTTTGCACGTATCCTCGATCCCCGAGAAAAGATGCGGGTTCTTGAACACCGCACGCCATGTGGGCACGACAGAGCGCATGCGGTCCCAAACCACCCAGATCTCTCCGTTGCTTTCGAAAAAGAGCTCGTCGTTGATCAAATTGCGGTTGACGATGCTGGCCACCATATCCCAATAGCTGATCACCATCCGAATGTACGTGTTTTCTTGGCTACCCTGCGGATATTTCTGCATCATCTCTTCAGGGCTCGCTGCATGAAAGTTTTCGACAAACCATGCGCGGGCCTCGCGCAGTCGGGGTTCGCGGCGCAATTCATACAGACGGAGCATTAGGTTTACTTCGTCGTAGTTTACCTGTGACATGACTGAATCTCCTTACTCTGAAGCGGTAGGAACAGGTGAAACCATTTCCGGCGATGCAGAGTTGATTAGTTCCAAACGCTGAACTGAAGACAGTGGAATGTTCTGCCTCTGAAATTCGAGTTGGATGCGGCGACGCAATTCTCGAGCGACATCGTCCTGCCGAGAAGGTGCAGTGCGCACTTGAATGCGAACAGTAGACGAGTGCTGATCGTAAGTTTGCAGCCCAAGAATGCGCGGGCCGTCCACAAGTGCTTGCGACCAAGAAGGGTCATTTCGCATTGTGTTGGCGGCCGATTCCAGAACCTGCAAAGCCTTCTCCTGAGGAACCAGCGGAGAAATGCTGACATCGACAAAGGCTTGTGACCAATCGCGACTGAGGTTGGCAACTGTCCGAATATCTCCATTTGAAAGCGTGACAAGTGCGCCGCGTGTATCGCGAACTACTGTGCGACGAAGAGTCAGATGATCGACGCGTCCGATGGTGTCTCCCACCTGGATCATGTCGCCAACCACATATTGGTCCTCCAGAATGATGTAGAAGCCGGTGATGATGTCCCGGACGAGATTCTGAGCACCGAAGCCGACTGCCAAGCTGGCCAGTCCAGCCAGCGCTGCAACCGGAGTAACATTGATGCCAAACTCCTGTGCAGCAGTAAGAAGTGCAACGCCCCAGACGATCTTGCTTCCCGCGCTAAAAACCACACCGGAAAGGGTGCGGGTTTGCTGTTCGCGAGCTTGTGCCGCGCGCGTTTGGGTAGTCGCTGGCTTGACGATAATTCTGGTCACCACCCGCAAAAGACGGTTGAGAAAGAGGGCAACCAGGAAAATAATCGAGAGATGGAACAGGTTCGCCATGGTGAATGAAGGGAAATTTGTCAGAAAATTGGACATGTTCATCGCCGGAGGCTGAGTATAGCATCGGTGGGGAGTGGATGCAGGTGTCGGCTGTGATGTATCAGGCAGGAGGCCAGATGGATACACGGAGAGGTTTTCTAGCAAAACTGGCGACGGCCGGGTCGATCGTAAGTGTCTGGCTGCCGGGCGTAGAAGCCACTCAGGCGCCACAATCAGGACCGAGCCTTCGTCCGCCACAGGACAAAACTACGCCAGGCGATGCCGCTCCACCGGACAACCCGAATATGTCATCGCCGGCACAGAGGATGCTTGAAGAAAACGAAAAGGACATTAAGAAAAAGGTGGAGAAGTTGTATCAACTGGCTTCAGAGTTGAAAGCGGAGGTCGATAAAACGGATTCAAGCAAGGTGCTGTCTCTGACTATGCTCAAGAAAACGGAAGAGATCGAGAAACTAGCCAGGGATATTCGAAACCGGTCAAAAGGATAACAGGTTCGTCGTGACAAACCTCGGCCTGGTTTCGCTTGTTTACCTTACGTGGAAAGAGTGGCGTAGCGACCCGGGAAACGCTAAAATAATAGTGTCGCAAGCTCAGTTGACCCACTGCGCGCCCGTAGCTCAGCTGGATAGAGCGCTTGCCTCCGAAGCAAGAGGTCGGGCGTTCGAATCGCCCCGGGCGCGCCATTCCAAATCTATTCCTATCATTGGATTAGCCTTCCCGGGATTTCTTCATTCACATGCGATTTGGGAACATTTGGGAACAATTGACTTTCGAGCAGGTCTACCGCTTGTCTCTGAGCAGTCTCACTCGCATGTGTGTACACCTGTAGCGTCGTGCTCATATGAGCGCACAAAATCCTTTTGGCGAAGAGACGGGGATGCTCGATCACGAGTCATCCTCTAAGGGCTTCGGTCAGGGGTGCAGCGAGATTTCTCTCCTACTCTTACCTATAGCCAAGAAACTGTTGGAATCCCTCAAAGAAGAATCCCTCGCTAACGTGACGAAAACGTTCTGGGTTACTACTTCAAGTTGCCGGTTTCGCCCCGTTAATCGGGACCTTGCCGATCTTTCATTTTGTGAATTTCTTCCCTCAGGTTAAGATACGCAACTGCTAATCCCGCCCATCATGCCTTGGCTCTCTGCTCAGAATTGTGTTTCTGCCGCAGCGTTCGCTCTGGAGGAAGAAATGAATCGAGGCCGACTCAACCTCATGTGTTCAGTTTCCTTGGTGTTCTTGTTGCTTGCGACGTCGCACGGACAAGGACCGGATTTGGCTGTGGTGAACACAGAATCCGGAGCCATGCGAGGCGTCGCGAAGAGTGGGGTCATAAGCTGGAAGGGGATTCCCTACGCGGCCCCGCCAGTTGGGAAGCTGCGCTGGCGTGTTCCCCAGCCTGCAATTGCGTGGGCCGGGGTACATGATGCGAGCCAGTTCGGTCCTGCTTGTATGCAGACAGACGATTTGCCCAAGTCGGAAGACTGTTTGACGCTCAATGTCTGGAGACCTGCGGCAGCTTCTGGGCTGCTGCCAGTGATGGTTTGGATCTACGGCGGAGCTATGGTTCACGGCAACACTGCTATGTATCCAGGCGACGCGTTGGCGGCGGAAGGCGTCGTCGTTGTTAGCATGAACTATCGCATGGGTCGACTTGGCTTCTTTGCTCACCCGGCATTGGCCGCTGAGGCACCAACTGACGTGCGCGGAAACTACGGTTACATGGACCAGCTCGCAGCACTTAGGTGGGTACACCGGAATATTGCAGCGTTTGGTGGGAATCCAAAGCAGGTGACAATCTTTGGAGAGTCGGCTGGCGGCGGTTCCGTGATGTCTCATTTAGAATCACCGATGTCGCGCGGATTGTACCAGGGAGCGATTCTTCAATCTCCTGGAACACCTGGAGCACGTGCCAAAGAAATCCCCACAGCGGACCTTGTGGTCGCAGAAAAAATGGCAGTGGATTGGGCGCGTTCTGTGGGCGTGACAGGTGATGGTGCCACAGCACTCGAACAATTGCGTGCTTTGCCCGTGGACAAACTTCTGGAAGGAGTCAGCGCCCAGCAGACGTTGACCGCGCTTGCCGCAGGCACTACCCCTGAAGGTATGGCGATGTCGATTCTGGACGGAAAATTTCTGACGGAACGTCCCGAGCTGGCTCTGGCTGAGGGACACATGGCCCCAGTCCCGACGATGATTGGCGCAAATGACCGCGACCTCGGCCTCGGCGCGGCCAGCAATAAAGAAGAGTTGTTTGCCAGTTTTGGTGCCAAGGCAGCGGAGGCGCGTAAGCTCTATGACCCAAGAGGCGACCAAACGCTCGAGGAACTGAAGCAGCAAGTCTTCGCTGACCGCATGATGGTGGAACCAGTGCGGCACTTCGCGAACGAGATGGTGCGAGTAGGGAATCCGGTTTGGCTTTATCGGTTCGCCTATGTGAGCGAATCGCAGCGTGGAAAATTGATGGGAACCCTACATGGTTTCGAGATTCCATTCACGCTAAATGTTCCTGGGACCATGGTAGGTGAGAAGGTTACTCCAACGGACGAAGTGAGTGCTGCTGTCGCGAGTGGGTATTGGACGCAGTTTGGAAAGACAAGCGATCCCAACGGTGAGGGTAGGCCAGAGTGGCCGCGATATGACTCCGCCGTTGATCGGATTCTCCACTTCACAAACTCAGGCGTAATAGTTGGAACGGACCCGCTGAAAATGAGGCTGGATTTGGTGGAGGCAGGCTATATCGCGAGGAACTGAGCACTACATCAGTCCAAAGTCCCGATGTGTCTTAGTGCTGTATCGGAAGCGCGAGTTAGCAAGGCGCCGACACGAGCACGGTAGGATTGGGCGCTTTCGACACAGGGACATGAAGGAAGCCGCTCGCTTTGCGGCGGACGCGGGTGCTATGCAAATTCAATTGAGGGAAGAGTAGGTGTGGCCGCACCCTGAAGACCACCGACTGAGTTCAGCAACCACCGGGGAGAGAGAAATAATCGGTAAATGTCCAAGCAGAGATGCTGTCCTGAGGCGGGTAGAAGACATTTGTAATGAAAGAAGACACAGCAATACGGAGTGTCGTGAAACATGCGGAAGTTTCGTGATGGAGAAGTTGATCTCATGCGGCAACGGCATCCTGAGGAGGTGGGGAACGGAGTTGAATCTCAGCTGCGGTGAGTCTTTCAATCACCACCATCGGGCCGGCACACTTGGGGCAAGTCCAGAGATCGCTGAGACCATCGCGAGAGATCGCTGGAGTGGTATCTGGTGCGAAATCGAGCAGCTGTAAGCAAAGTGGCAAAGTAGTGGCACGTCTGCGGTTGGCCAGGAAACCGAAGTTGCGGATGCGCACGAAACCTTGCGGGAGCAGATGCAACAGGAAGCGGCGCAAGAACTCGTCGAGCGCCAGAGTCAGCAGTTTCTGCTCGTTGTGGTGAGCGGAGTCACGCCAGCGAAAAGTGACCTTACCGTCCGCGAAAGAAACCAGACGATGGTTGGAGATCGCTACGCGATGCGTGTAGCGACCGAGATAGCGCAACACATACTCAGGGCCTCCAAACGGAGGTTTTGCATAGACGACCCAGTCCTTTCGGAACAGCGATCTCATCCATGCAGCAAAAGTTTCAGGCTGAGCGAGGCTCTGAAGGTCTCCGTGAAAGTTGAGCCTGCCGTCATGAAAGGCACGCTTGAGCGCTGCGCAGAACTTGCCGCGAAAGACGCGACTAAGCACTCTGACGGGAAGAAAGAAATCATAGTGTGGCTTCATCCAGCGCGTGTGATCGGGCGATAGTCCACCGGCCGGAACGACACAATGAACATGCGGGTGAAGTTCGAGTTTTTGACTCCAGGTATGGAGTACGCTGAAGAAACCGATTTCGGCACCGAGATGCTTTGGATCACGCGCCACTTGCAGAAGTGTTTCCGCACTGGTACGAAACAGGAGATCGTAGATGAGCTTCTTGTTCTGCAAGGCCAACGGAGCCAAGGGACGAGGAAGCGTAAAGACCACATGGACGTAGGGCGTCGGGAGGAGCTCCCGGCGGCGCTTTTCCAACCAGCGTTCGCGAGCTCCTGCCTGACATTTCGGGCAATGCCGATTTCTGCATGAGTTGTAGGAGATGGCGCGATGTCCACAGCGGGTGCATTCATCGAGATGACCACCGAGTGCGGCGGTGCGACACCGCGCGATGGCCAGAAGCACTTTGACATGTTTCCAGCTGATCCACTTACGGCTTCGTTCGATGAAGGAATTTCCCGCAGCGCGAACCAGATCGGCCACCTCGAGAGGTGGCCGGCTCATCTATCTTCCCAGCGGTGACCTGAGCTGCAGCGAATCCAGAGGACTTGCCGTCGCGTTCAGGTGACGTTCGGAAAGGTGCAAGTAGATGGTGGTTTCTTCCAGATCGCGATGGCCTAACAAGATCTGGATCGTTCGTAGATCCGCGCCAGCTTCCAGGAGATGTGTAGCGAAACTGTGCCGCAGCGTATGTGGATGAACGTGTTTCTTGATCCCGGCGCGCTCGGCGGCTTGCTTACACGCATTCCAAAGCGTTTTCGTATCGATCGGCTGATCGCCGCGGTGATCGCGATTACCTGGAAATAACCAGGAACTCGGTTTTCGCTGCAGGCGACGCCAATGGACACGAAGCTCTTCGAGAAGCCTTGGACTGAGCATGACATCGCGATCTTTGCGACCCTTGCCGCCCTCGATACGAATGACCATGCGTTGGCTATCGATGTCGCTGACTTTCAGGTGTGTCAACTCATTGCGTCGTACTCCAGTGGCATAGAGCGTCATCAACAGAGTGCGATGGTAAGGAGTCCAGGCTGCCTCGATGAGTTGTGTGACTTCTTCCTGGCTGAGAATCGTTGGCAGACGAAACACAGATTTCGGGTAAGGTGTTTCGGCAACGCTCCAGGAACGCTTGAGTGTCTTGACGTGCTGAGCGAGGCTGAGATCGCGCACGGTAGGATCTTTAGATGCGTCTGTCGAAGTGGTGTCGTTTGGGGAACGAAGATTACTGAAAAGGTGGTCTGGTACGTGGTAAAGGAATACGCGGAGAGGCTGGGAGTTTCAAAGCTTGCGCCGCACGATCTCAGAAGGTCGTGTGCGCGGTTCTGTCACGATTCGGGAGGCGAGCTTGAACAAATTCAGTTTCTGCTCGGTCATGTATCCGTGCAGACGACCGAAAAATACCTGGGCTGCAAGCAAAGATTACGGCATGCCGTGAACGATCGACTCGGCATCGAACCTCCAGGCTAAAGCTGCGGGCCTCATCGAAGTTTTCAGTCCGTATCCAAGTTGCCGGTAATCGGAACTACACAGGCACTTGCGAAATCCCGTGATAAACTCACTCACCGAATCACGAAGTTCAGGTTCGAAAAATGCAATTGTCCGGCACGGCTTGTCGGGCACTAGCTTTATAATCTGTCAAAGATCCAGGTCGTAATTAGATTTTCCATGTACCCTTTCTCCTCCTCATGGATGTCAAAGAGACACAGGTTGATGATTGCACTTGATGAAGACTTGCGACTCACTGCTATTGATGATTCTCACCATTTCCTCGGCGCCCGTCTCGCCTTTCTTGCTCTGTACAGCAGTTTATGGGTGTGCGTTGACAGCTGCCGCATTCCCAGGCCAGACGGCACCTCCTCCTGAGGGAACAGGCAAAATCACAGTGAATGTCAACTCCGTGCTGGTGCCAGTCGTGGTAAGGGACTCCAAGGGCCGTGCGGTAGGCGATTTAAAGAAAGAAGATTTCCAGGTCCTAGTTAAAGGTAAACCTCAAGTCATTACTGGTTTTTCCGTCGAGCATCGTACAAAAACAAGGAGCGGCGCAGAATTCAACAATGCAACCCTAATTACTCCCAATATCGTAAATCCCCTACCAAGAAGCCCGGAACGTTTCATAGTTTATTTGTTCGATGACATGCATATCGACGTTACTGATCTACCACGAGTCCAGAGTGCAGCAACTAAAATTCTAAACGAGTCGCTCACCGATACCGATTTGGCTGCGGTGATGTCTTTCTCGGGGGCGAACAGCGGTTTGACGAAAGATCGAGCGAAACTACTTGAAGCAGTGAAGAAGCTGAGAGTGCAGACACTATATCGGCACGACGACCACTCATGCCCAAACATCGACTACTACCAAGCTGATTTGATCGAGAACAAAGCCAACCAGCAAGCTCTTGAACTCGCAATGGCGGATTACGTTACCTGCGCAAATCTGGTCGGCGCCACGCCCAGCTTGCTCGAAGCGGTAGTGAGATCGACAGCCGCACAGACACTTGCAGTGGGTGACGCAGATGTTCAAGTAACACTCGCTGGGATGAAGAAGCTGGTCCAAATATTGGGAACTCTACCTGGGCAGCGAACGTTGTTTCTCGTGTCGTCCGGATTTCCGACCTATTCGTCGCAAGCGATGGCCGCCAAGTCGGAGATTTTTGAACTAGCGGCCCGATCAGATGTAATCGTCAGCGCGCTGGATGCACGCGGTTTATACACTTCGGAAATGGATGCCAGTCAGAGGGGAGGTTCATCCGCCCTCGATCTAGTAACGGGACAACATTCGCAATATCAACGGACCGCCATGAGTTTGAACGAGAATATCATGGCAGAACTTGCGAACGGGACCGGAGGAAGCTTTTTTCATAACAGCAACGATCTTGAGGGAGGATTTAGAAGTTTGACGGAGCCGCCAGAGTACATGTACCTGCTGGAATTTTCGCCTGGGAATCAGAAGCCTGATGGCAAATACCATCCACTGAAGGTGATTGTGAATAAAGAGAAGATAAAGGTACAGGCGCGAGCGGGATATTTCGCGCAGAAGCCACCAAATACTAGAAACCACTGACTGACTTTCCGAAAGCTAAGTCCCGAATAACGATGCCGACAAATCGGGAGCTGACGGACTCAAGTATCTTCACCTTTGCTAAGGCGCAGGCGGTGGCACCAATGGTCTAGCCACGCTTACGGTTATTTTGTTGGAGTAGACGACGCCGTCTTTCGCCTCGCCGGAAATCTTGCGGGATGCTTGAATGGTGTAGGTGCCCGGCTGGGTCATGTCGTACAGAACGGTTATTGTAATGCCAGACGTTTCTGTTTCGCCCGGCTTCACGATATGGGGTGGAACCGGCTCAAAAGTGTCTCCAATTTGTGGGTACTTCTTCTTAATGGGCTCAACCTTCTTGCCGCTGGCATCCCACACGTCATAGTTATTTGAGCGGTCCTGGTAGTTTCGGATGTCATATTGATATTCCAAGTTATGATTGGTGAGATTCTTCATTACAATCTTAAGTTCGATTTGCTGACCTGCCTCCACGCTGCGGATCAATGCGCTGAGTGTTAGAGAAAACGGCGACTCCGTGGCTAGTTGGGTCTGATTCAGACCCGAGTCAAAGATGGAGATGGAGATGAAGACGCAGATGGCAAGGAGAAGGCGTGTCATATTGCGTATTGTAGCTGAACTCACTGAGGCAGCGACCGCCCTCCAGTGGATTGTCTTTTTCATGATGACTAATTCACATGCCTGATAATCGTTCTAACGCGGAAACTGTCCAAGTGGGTCTCGGTCCGGACGGGTGCTTCTCCCAATGTCTGCCTGAGATATACTGTGTCGAGTTACAGACGGGGCTTACAACACACGTCAGGGTGAAAACAACTCAACTTACGCTGCACCGAGGAAGCAACAAATGGACGATTTCCCAGATTTCATGAAGCGCCCGGAAAACAAAATTGCGACGAGCAGTCAGGCGACGCCGGGAGTCGAAGGTTACGTTTTCGACGGAGCGGACGGAAGTCAGATGGCGTTTTGGACCTGTCGAGAAACTGCGGTGTCCATGCCGCATGTCCATGAGTACGACGAGTACATGCTAGTCGTCCAGGGCTGCTACAACCTTATTATTGAAGGAAAGCGCATCCCTGTTAAAGCCGGTGAAGAATATTTCGTTCGCAAGGGAGTTCTGCATGGTGGTGAACCAGTCGCTGGTACTCGCACCATTCATGCCTTCGGTGGCCGGCGAGCCGTCAGGGCCGCAGATTTGAGTTCCTGATTTGGCTTAGTGCCTGGGAAAACGGCGTAACCGTCTACATGGATACTGGCCGGACTTGTCCGGACACTCATATGAGTCACGGCGTTCACGGTTGGTTTCGCTTTGCGAAGCTTGTCGGACTTGCGAACAAAAGTTTCCAACATCGATTTCATTAAATGACGCAAGACTTGAGGCCTCTCGGCATATTGTTGATTTGCAGCTGGGGCTAATCGAATCGCGTCGATTCGACCAGCAAAGCGGCGAGATGGCGAACACGACGGACCCGTAATACGCATAATACGGGGTCAGCGTGATCTTGCCCGGGAGCGATTCCGCCAGAGGAATCTGTGATGTTAGAATCGCCGGGGAAAATGTCCGACCTATTTGCAGATCGCCAGCGATCCAAGAAGCGTCACATGGACGATTCTGTAAGGGATCGTCTCGCTTCGGAGGTTCTAGAGCTTCTAATTGATTTCGAGATTGGGCTTTCGGAAAGGAAGCGGAAGTATCCTGCGCAGGCATTCTTCGCCTTTGCGAGCGCCGCTCGTCGCTATATTGACTTGACACAGAAGGATCAACTTGTGCGCAGGGATGTGGCGGTGGCCCTAAAGGATTTACAGGCATGCCTTGAAACCGAGGGGCTCCCTCGGCTGGCAGCAAGTGGTCATCTCGCTGCAAACACTGCTCGATCAATCTTTGACGATTGGGGGCCGAACCGCACTTGAACTGCAAGGGTACGGACATTATCTGGTACAAAGAAACACGGAAGTGCACCTCTACGGGCCCGCGCCACCCCCGCCTTGGGTGAGCAAACTGCGCATAGGCGTGCACTTTCGCTATCACAATAGCAAAAAGCTCTTCGGTACCGAGGATATCCGCCCTGTCATCAAAGACCTCGCTTCCACTCCAAAAGCCAAACAGGGGGCAAATGCCGATTCACGACGGGGTCCATTTATAGTTCAGCCATGGGGCCAATGGAATTGGCCCTTAACCGTTTCTTTTCCTGAGCGCGCGACACTCGAACTTCTTGACGAACTACCGGAGCGGGAGAGCTTTCATCAGGTCGACAAGCTAATGGAGGGACTGTCTAATCTAAGCCCGCAACGCCTGCAAATCCTGCTTTCTGCCTGCCGAAGCGTCAAGGTGAAGCGGCTGTTCCTGTTTTTTGCCGACCGCTATCAACATGCATGGATGAAACGCATAAAGAAGGAGGATATAGACATTGCGGGAAAGCGGATGCTGGTCAAGGGCGGTAAGCTGAATTCGGCCTATCAAATCACGGTGCCGGAGGATCTCCTTGGCGTTTCGTGAGGCGTATCGCAAGCAGGTGGAACTGCTCATCAAAATCCTGCCGTTCATCGCTGAGGAGGATTGCTTCGCGCTCAAAGGCGGGACTGCCATAAATCTGTTCGTCCGCGATATGCCGCGGTTATCAGTAGATATCGATCTCACATACCTGCCCGTACTCCCACGTTCTGAATCTTTAAATGCAATAAATAACCGGGGAGGGGGTTTTTTTATCTGCCGAACCTGCTCATCAACCCAAATCCCTGGAGGTGACGAGCTGTTAGCCCGCCACCTGCGCTGCAATTTGGAGCAATTGGCTTTTAGGGCAGGTCTACAGCTTGTCTTTGAGGAGTCTCACTCGGGTGTTTTCATACCCGAAGAGCCGTACTGATACGAGCGTGCCCCTTTGCGGCCGGACTAATTCGCGACAGTGTCAAACCGAGAAGCGATTGAGATTAGCCGCTATTTTATCTGTGAGCTTCATCATCCCAATTAGTCTATTGGTCAACTCCCGATTCGTAGTGCCGGGCAGGTTGCTTTCAATACCTCTTGCTGTATCGGAAAAATGGAATCAGCAATTCCTTGAACGGAACTCAAGAGTCGTGCTTCTATGGCAGAAGGAGTGCACTCCCTCTCGTGGTCAGGTGGTCAGGGTAGAACGCGCACAATGACAAAAAAACTCCGATTTCTGGTATCCCTCCATACTCGCGAAAACGATTTCCAGATGGCACAGGCTCAATCCGCAGAATATGCCGCGCGCAAATTAGGGGTCGACGCGGAAATCGTCTTCGCCGATAACGACGCTGTGACGCAGGGAACCCAACTTCTAAAGGCAATCCAAAGCCGGGTTGAGTCTCGACCTGATGCGATTGTGGTGGAACCCGTTGGGAGCACGTCCATGCCTCAGGTGGCCCGTGCTGCCAGCGCTGCTGGAATTGGATGGGCTGTCCTGAACAAAAGACCGGAATACTTGTCGGACCTCCGCCGTACGGCAAACGTACCCGTCTTTGCTGTTAGTTCTGATCACTTCGAGATCGGACGCATTCAAGGAAGGCAATTCGCAGCGTTGCTGCCCGGGGGCGGTTCTGTTCTCTACATCAAAGGACCCGCGCAGAGTTCCGCCGCAAGGGAGCGTGAGTTGGGGATGCTCGAGACGAAGCCACCGAACATTCAATTGGCGATGCTGAAGGCAGAGTGGACAGAGGAAAGTGCCGGACGGTCGGTACGCTCGTGGCTAAAACTGGCTACTTCGCAAAGCGCGTCAATTAGGCTCATCGGCGCGCAGGATGATTCGATGGCCATTGGCGCTCGCAAAGCGTTTCAGGAGATCACTAACGAAGCGGAACGCTCAAGATGGCTCAGCTTGCCATACACCGGGTGTGATGGTCAGCCGGGGACCGGGCAAACTTGGGTACGCGAAAAGAAGCTCGCTGCGACAATTCACATTCCGCCGTTAGCGGGGCAAGCGATGGAGATTCTCGCAAAAGCAATTCAGGAGGGAAACCAACCGCGTGAGCATTTCTTGACCACTTCGTTCTCAATTCCTCCCCTCGAATCATTGGCCCCTAAAATTCGCGAAGGGCTGAGAAGATGACGGAGGCGACGGATTTGTCGGCGATTCCGAACCTGTTGCTAGCACACGCTCGCTAATCTCGGGGGAAGTCGCCAGCAAGACAACTCATGCGATGTTGGCAATTCACCGCTAATTGCGGTTCACAGACGAACCGTGTACGCTAGCCTTCCCGTAATTCCATCCTCTGAAAAACTCAAACTATGGATGAAGGCCGCAAGAGGACTCTTGGCGTGATTTCGGCTATATTTGCGTGCAGGAAATTGAGCGCTCTGGAAGGCAAACCGTCTCCGGCCCGTGAATCGGCATTCCGGGATAGCATCGATTTGGCCATAGAGTTGATGCGAAGAATCGACCAGAGATGGCCCGCAGCAAAATAAAATGCGTTTTCCCCTTGAGTACGGTCGGTCGCAGTCTGGAATACAAACAAGCTAAAATCCATTTCTAGACGTCTGAACCAGATCCGTGTAGCGTGTTGCGCGCCGCTGACATCGAGCGGCCCGCGCACACCACATTCTGTCGAACGGTGCTGGGCGCCTTGTCGAGCATTCCTCGGGACCGTTGATTGAGATGAGCGGCTCCGAGGAAATCGACGAGCGTGCTGATCCTCGAGTCCCGTCGATCAGGCCGCTGGAATGGCGGAGCCTTTTTGGCGAATGTGGCTGGGACCGCTGTGAGATTCAGAGGTTACGTTGGAGTTCCATGTTCCGCAGCATCCTGTACATGGCAGAGTCCATCTCCTGGTGAGGCTCCGATCGCGTGTTGCAAACCGCTGCAGAGCACGATCCGTCCGAGTTACGGATCATGAGGGCCGTTGAGCCTGGCAGACTGCCGCTGTGCCACCAACTGCCGGCACCATTATCAGCGACCATCCACCCACGGGCGTAGCGGGCATCGCCCGGCGGATAGGCGGGTGCCGGAGTGGTCATTGCGCGGATTGTTTCCGGTTTAAGAAGTGCAGGAATACCGGGTGCTCCGGCCACATGATCGAGGAACTGCACAAGTTGGGTCGGGGAACCGATCCATCCGCCACTTGAATCCATACGGCTGACGTTGATCCTGTAAGGATCTTCCGAGTATTGACCGATGTAGAGGACTTCGTCCGGAGCGCGCTGCCTCTCACTGTTGGCAGCGATCTGCATAGTGGTGATTCCGCAGCGAGCGAGAATATTCCCTTGAACGTAAGTCCCGTATGTTTGGCCGGTCACTTGTTCGATGACCCTTCCGAGCACGCAGTATCCGAAGTTCGAGTACGCCCACTGGGTTCCAGGCTGACTTGTCAGTGCCACATTGTCGATTGTCGAGGAGATCAGCTTTGACTGGTCCCAGCCGTTGTTATGGAACATGGGGTCGTTGTCGTCAGCTGCCCATCCACCGGCAGTGTGGGTAAGAAGGTGATCTACGGTAATGTCCGTGACGTACGGTTTGTAGGGAGGTTTGCCATACTTTGTGCTGAGTATTCCCGCAGAGCCGAAGACGCGATCCGTAAGATTCATGTTGCCAGCTTCGATCAGCGAAAATATCGTGACCGAAGTAATCACCTTTGAGAGGTCGGCGATGCGAAACAGGCTGGTCTCCTGCGCTTGCGTCATGTGCTGACGATCAGCCATGCCGCCTGCATGGTCATAGACGAAACGTCCGTCCTTTGAGAGCGCAATCGACATGGAGGGCACCCGGTACTGTCGCTGGAACGGCTCGGTGTACTGCATCATGCCGCCGCTCCGCTGATTCGGGCCGCCAAACGACTCGGCGAGCGCAGTTAGTGCGGGCGTGCAAACAGTCGCGGAGGCAGCCGCGCGCACGAGCTTGGCCAACATGCTTCTGCGAGCGCAGGTATGCAGTGGCAGACGGCTCGACGTCAGACAATTGAAGCTCATTGCGAGCGCTGGCCTTCAAACGACCCTGTCCCGCCGCGATCGTGAAATGTACCGTTAAATGTACTGCCCTGCACAACACCGTTGACCCTTGGCCCATCAACTCTTCCTCGAAAGACAAGCACGTCTCGCGTCTTGGTACGCACAACGAGATGTTGCTCGTTGATCGTGCCTTCAACTCCGCCGGATTGGTTCGGGCCCTTGAAGTGGCCTTTAATGTTGGTACCTTCCTGCTCGAGATCAAGATACTTCGACGATGTACTCCCATTGGGGTCTTTGCAGTAGAGGATCCACTTGCCGGTAACGTTTGCCGGAGGGCTTTCCGCCGGGGGCTGCTGCGACCATATCGCCTGATAAAAGATTGCGAGAAGCAGTAAACAGACAAAACTGTAACCTAATTTCTTCATCTCAGGACCTCGCTGTTTGACAGCAATTGCTTTGCAAACCATTATTGTGAACCGTACCTGAGATTATCCAAGCAAACCATCCAAGATTTATAGAGAAATTACAGACCTGACGCCACACCGTATCAGTCTATATAAACGATTCCGCGTCGCGTAGCCTCGCATGTTTTCACGCTGACGTCATGGAAATTTTCGTGCCTCTGTTTATACGTACAAAGTAACGAAAGCGCTCAGTCGGTCCACACGACCGGTCTTTTCTCGTAACTGGAGAAGCGGCAGATGACACGACATAAAACAGAGCGTGCGATAGGCTCAAACCCTAGCCACAGCCATCTGACTTCTCTCGAGAACGCAGAAGGAATCTCGCATCAAACCTCACAAGAGGCAGCCCCGGCGAGAGTTCATCGTAAAGTTTCTGCGGTTGCTTTTACCAGAGGTGAATAATTTGCTCGTTTATTGCTTATTTTCGAAGGGTAGGAAATTCATCGGAGAGACAGGTCCCAGCCCTTCATCCTGCCTCTCCGAAGTACCACAACCTGTATAATGTGATCTAAATCGGATCAAGACCATACGGATCTTCAAGTAGGGACCCAGCAGATAAAAACGCCCGCCACTGGTCGCCAGAATAACCTGACTCCAAGATTTCTTTGTTCTTTCGAAAGAGTTGATGGAAAGGCAAAGGTAAAGAAGACAAATTGCAACGATCGGGCCGCTTTCCATCTCGGGATAGACAGAGACCGAGGTTGCCCACTCCCGCCAAAGACCCGAGTGTCAGATTACCTTTTTCGGTTCTTCTCGTCTCCCCGCTAGTGCGTATGGAGGAGTTCGACCTGGTGGTTGATTTCCGGTAGATGGGAAGCCAGTTGTTCACGGAGAGACTCCATCCCTGCATCAATCGCCTTATAGTCGAGATCGAGAAGTTTGGGGTTATGAATTTTTGCTTTCAAAACGGCAATAGCACACTCTTTGGTCAAGGCGTGCGTCAATTCCAGTAAAGCCCCGAGCATGATCATGTTGGTGACTTTGGTGGTACCGAGAGAATCGGCAATTTCTGACGCCGGAATGCAAAAAATTGGAGCATGCTGCGACGGGAAGTTCTCCGGCAGCTTGGTGCCGTTATACAGGATCGTGGCATGGCTAGAGACTTGACCGACGAATTTGTGAAGCGAAAGCTCGTTCATCGCGATAAGGACGTCCGGATGATCAACGAGCGGCGAGCCGACGCGCTCATTCGACAGGCAGACATGGCAATGAGCGCTGCCGCTACGCATCTCAGGACCGTAGGAGGGCAGCCAACTGACCTCGCGCCCCTCGCGCATACCCATTTCGGCGATGATCTGGCCGAGCAGGAGAACGCCCTGGCCGCCAAATCCGGCGATTTTCAGGGCGAGATCAGAGTGCGATTCCTTTTTGACGTCTGTGCTTAGAATTTCTTCGACGGGATTTTCTAACCCGAGAAGACTTGTTACGGTTTTCTGTGGCACGGTATTTTCCAAAGACTCGGCTTTACGGTCTCGAAAAACCCCAAGAGGGAAGACCGGAAGCATTTTTTCTTCCATCCATTTTCGCGAATCCTGCGGCGTCATCTTCCAGATCGTGGGGCAGGGGGATAAGATTTCCACGAACGTGAAACCAGCGCCCTCATGCTGCAGTTGCAGCGCTTTACGAACGGCTTTCCGGACCTTCATCAGATTCTTGTTATCAGTCAGAGCGACTCTCTCGATGTAAACGGGCGCTTCGAGCGTCGAAAGCAGTTCTGCCATATGCAGCGGATAGCCTTCATTGAAAGGGCGTCGACCCCAAGGTGACGTGGAACTGAATTGACCAACAAGGGTGGTGGGGGCCATCTGGCCTCCCGTCATTCCATAAATTGCATTGTTCAGGAAGAAAATTGTGATTTTCTCTCCGCGGTTTGCCGCGTGAATGATTTCGGCAGTTCCAATCGCGGCGAGATCGCCGTCGCCTTGATAGCCGATCACCATACTGTCCGGGTTGGAACGTTTCACGGCTGTAGCTACGGCGGGGGTGCGTCCATGGGCGGCCTGAACGTTGCCTAAATCGAAGTAGTAATACGCAAATACCGAGCAGCCTACAGGACTGACAAAGATCGTGCGGTCCTGGCATCCGAGGTCGCTAATCGCCTCGGCAATCAGCTTGTGCACCACGCCGTGCCCGCAGCCGGGACAGTAGTGCGTCTGATGCTGCAGTTCAGACTTGCGGTCGTACGTATCGTAAAACACGGGTGACTTCGATTCGATTACTTGATATTCGTCCATGAGGCCACCTCTATCAATTTCGATTCACAGTCGCGATGATTCTTGGTCGAGCCAAAATGATTAAACGCCCCAATCAGCGGTCATTCCCATCCGCTCATACAGTTGTTGGCATACTTCACTTGCCATCGGCACGTTTCCGCCGAAGCGGCCAAAGAATTCGACATCGACGCGGCCGTCAAGAGTTAGGCGCACATCTTCGACCATTTGGCCCGTGCTCATCTCGACAACGAGCACCATCTGCGCACGACGTGCAGCATGCCGCAACGCCTCAGCGGGGAACGGCCAGAGACTTATCGGCCGGAACAGGCCGGCGCGCAGGCCTTCTTTCCTGGCCATATCCACGACTGAACGCAGAACCCGGGATGTAATGCCGTAGCCCACCAGAAGCACTTCCGGGTCGTCGGCGCAATAGAGTTCGTAACGCGCTTCGGTTTCTGCCGCTTTCTTGTATTTATTTTCAAGTTTCTGAATATGAGCTTCCAGTTGGTCGGGTTCGAGATAGATCGAAGAGATGAGATTCTTCCTGGTTTCGGGCGTACCGCAGACAGCCCAGGGCTTCTCCGTAACTTCGACTTCATTTCGCTTGAGTTCGAGCGGCTCCATCATCTGTCCGATGTAGCCATCCGTCAGCACGACCGCGGGATTGCGGTAGCGGTCCGCGAGTTCGAACGCCAGCATGGTCAGATCGGACATTTCCTGGACGGAAGCCGGAGCGAGGACGATGTTGCGGTAATTTCCGTGTCCGCCACCTTTCACTACAGCGAAGTAATCGCTCTGTTCCGGGGCGATGTTGCCCAACCCCGGTCCACCACGAACGACATCCACGACGACGCACGGAAGCTCGGCACCCGCAAGATAGGACATGCCTTCCTGCATTAGGCTGAGCCCGGGGCCGGAGGAGGCAGTCATCACTCGTTTGCCGGCAGACGCAGCGCCGTAGACCATGTTGATCGCCGCGACTTCGCTTTCGGCCTGTAAAAACGTGCCGCCTACTTGTGGAAAATACTCCGCAGCCGCCTCTGCGATTTCGCTTGCGGGAGTAATGGGATAGCCATAGTAGGAGCGGCAGCCAGCGAGCATCGCTCCCTTAATGACTGCAACATTTCCTTTACATAGATGTCGCATGCGAGGCCTCCGCTGAGAAACTCGGTGTTTTCGGAACGATCAGGCGATAGACCGTGATTGCGCCCGGTTCCGGACACGCGTAGAAGCAGATACCGCAAGCTGTGCAATGTTCACCGGAGTAATGCGCAGGATGCACGCCGTACTCGTTCAGTTCGGGCAGGAGCAAGAGACACTTCGGGGGACACGCATCCACGCAAAGACCGCATCCTTTACATTCCAGTGTGTCGATGGTCACTTTACCTCGCGGTGATGTAGCCATGGCTAACTCTCCTGAAGAGCAGGCCGCTGAAGCCAGCGGGTCTTCTCACAATACGCGTACAGTTCTTCTCGGAATTTCGGGTGAGCGATGGCGATCAATGCTTCTGCCCGTTGGCGGATCGTCCGGCCGTGCAGATAGGCGACGCCGAATTCAGTGACGACGTAATGGACCGATCCGCGGGAAGTGACGACGCCGGCGCCCGGGTCTAGCATCGGAACGATCCGCGAAAGCTCTCCGTTCTTTGCCGTTGCTGGCATTGCGATAATTGGCTTTCCGCCTTTGCAACGAGAAGCGCCACGAATGAAATCTACCTGCCCACCGATTCCGCTGTAGAAATATGTGCCGATGGAGTCTGCGCAGACCTGCCCGGTGATATCGACCTGCAACGCAGAATTGACAGCGACCATTTTGTGGTTCGTTGAAATAACGTATGGATCGTTGGTGTAGCGACTGGGATGAAACTCGAACATCGGATTGTTGTTCACGAAATCAAAAAGCTTCTTGCTCCCTAAAACAAAACCCAGGATGATCTTTCCCCGGTGGATAGTCTTCATGCTGCCATTAATCACGCCTGACTCAATCAGCGGGACGGCGCAATCGCTGAGCATCTCCGTGTGAACGCCGAGATTTCTGTGACCGGCCAGCTCCAGCAATACCGCGTCAGGAATGGCACCAATCCCAAGTTGCAGGGTGGCGCCTTCTTCAACCAGGCTGGCGACATTTCTTCCGATGGCATGGTGAATGTCAGTGATCACCGCCCGCTTCAGTTCGCACAATGGGCGAGATACTTCGACCACAGCGTCGAGATCGCTTACATGGATGAAGCTGTCGCCAAATGTACGAGGCATCTGGTCATTGACCTGCGCGAGCACAAATTTTGCGTAGCGCGCCGCGCCCATCGTCGCATCCACGCCGACGCCGAAGCTGCAGAAGCCATGTGCGTCGGGCGGTGAAACCTGGATGAGTGCCACATCGATTGGCATTTGCCCCGATTCAAACAGATCTTCGACCTGGCTGAGAAAAACGGGTGTGTAATCGGCGCGCCCTTCGTTGATGGCCTGTCTGACGTTTCCACCGATAAACATGGCGTTATGGCGGAAGTGTCCTTCCATTTGTGGGGCGATATAGTCCGCCCGGCCCACCGTAAGCAAGTGGACGATTTCCACGTTCTTCACAAACGGTGCACGGGCCATCAGGGCTTCGACCAGCGCTTCGGGTTCGGCGCAACCGGGATGGATATAGACTCGCATATCAGACTGGATACAGTGCACCGCTTCCTCAGGCGGAACAATTTTCCGGCGATAGTTGGCTATCCAATCCATGAGACCCCTCTTGCGGCCGAGGCGAGCTCGGAGGACCCTGTTGAAGCGACCCGTTTCCCGTGGCTCTGTTTCAAGTGGCTGATATCCGGTTGCGGGTATGGCGAGGACTCTCTGGGCGTCCCGGGGATTGAGTGAGGGGCTTCAGCCAGTGGCTGCACAGACGATGCCTCCAGAGTTAGTTGGAGCACACCGCTTACCAGTGCGGCGTAGAACCTGCAGTACTAACCCCTTGCAGAACAATGGCTTATAAGCAACCAAAGTTGCGCTTATAGTGGAAGTGTGGGATTTCGCCCAACCTTATTCTTCCGGTGGGTTGCTAGACTCAGGCTCTAGATTTGAAGGGCTTTGCGCTTTAAGCGTCAGAGTGTCGCCTTGCGCCGTTATTTTTTGCACAATTAACATGCCATGCCCCGTGCCATCACAGCAACTTCCACGGACGATTTTGTTCGCTTTTTCGGGTGTAGGTGTATGTTTACATCAGGGGCAAATTCTCGGGGAAAAAATGCCAAAGTTGAAAATTCTAGTTTCGCTAACGACCAACGATAACGATTACCAGGCTGAGCAGGCAATTTCGGCAGAGCAAGCGGCGCGAAAATTTGGCGTTGATGTCCAGATTTTGTATGCCGACAACGATGCCATCAATCAGAGTACCCAAATCTTGAAAGCGATTCAGGCGGCAGAAGCAGACCGGCCTGATGCCATCGTGTTTGAACCGGTGGGAGGAACGGCTCTACCTCAGGTCGCACGCGCTGCCGCGAGTGCCGGAATTGGCTGGGGTGTACTCAACCGTGAAGCGAGCTATATTGCCGAGCTCAGACAGGCTTCGAAGGCTCCGATTTTTGGCGTGAGTTCCGATCACGTGGAGATCGGGCGAATTCAAGGCCGGCAATGCGCTGCCCTCCTGCCAACAGGCGGAACAATCCTTTACATTCAGGGTCCGTCAGAAAATTCCGCGGCAAAAGATCGCACACTTGGAATACAGGAGTCGAAACCCGCAAATATCCACATGACGATTCTGAAAGGGCAGTGGACCGAGGAGAGCGCGCAGCGTGCGGTGCGTTCCTGGCTGAAATTGACCACATCGCACAAGGCCTCGATTGATCTAGTAGCGGCGCAGGACGATTCTATGGCGATCGGAGCCCGCAAGGCGTTTCAGGATTTGCCCACGGAGATTGAGCGCGAGAGATGGCTCACGATTCCTTACTTGGGCTGCGATGGACTGCCAAAAACGGGTCAGGCTTGGGTGCGCAGCGGACTCTTGACCGCAACGATATTTATTCCGCCCAATACCGGCCAGGCGATCGAAATGATCGTCGAGGCTCTGCAAAAGGGAAAATCGCTTCCCGAACGCGCATTGACTGCTGCCTCCTCTGTTCCTCCGCTCGAAGCTTTGCGGGCCGGAAAATCGAAATAAACTGCTCCGGCTGTATGTCATCCTGCCGTTTGAAACCATCTGACTGAACCACTATTTTTTTGCAGGGCAGGGGTGTAACTTCAATTCGAGTGCGGGTATTTCCGGTGGGGAATGAACAAGCTTAAATTTCTCGTTTCGCTGATGACCAATGAGAATGATTATCAGCTTGAACAGGCGAATTCCGCTACCGAGACGGCCGGCAAGTTAGGTGTCGACGTCCAGATTCTCTATGCCAATAACGATGCCATCACCCAAAGCACCCAGCTCCTCAGAGCGATTCAGGTCGATGAGCCGGATCGCCCGAATGCCATCGTCTTTGAACCGGTAGGCAGGACGGCTTTTCCCCAAATCGCTCAAACCGCAATTCGGGCAGGCATCGGTTGGGCCGTGCTCAACCGGGACGCCGCTTACATCGCGGAATTTCGGCAGAATAGTCGAGTCCCGATTTTCGGGGTCAGCTCGGACCAGGTGGAGGTGGGGAAAATAGCCGGAAAGCAATGTGGTGCGCTGCTTCCCGGCGGTGGCAGCATTCTTTACATCGAAGGGCCGTCCCAGAACATCGTGGCTCAGGAACGTGAAAGAGGGCTTCAGGAAACCAAACCGCACAACATTCACATTACATCTCTAAAAGGTCAATGGACCGAAGAAAGCGCGCGGCGTCTAGTGAGTTCCTGGTTGAAATTGATGACCTCGCAGAAGGCTCCCATTGATCTGGTTCTGGCACAAAACGATGCGATGGCAATCGGAGCGCGCAAAGCATTTCAGGAAATTTCAAACGAACTCGATCGCGAACGCTGGATGAGAATTCCGTTCCTGGGTTGCGACGGAGTGCCGAAGACGGGCCAATCCTGGGTACGCAGTGGATTGCTCACTGCCACGATCTTTACTCCTCCCAACACCGGGCAGGCCATCGAAATGCTCGTGGACGCGCTTGTGAACAAAAAGGCCCTCCCGGCGCGTGCATTTACTATCGTTGCCTCCATTCCGCCCATCGAGAGCCTGCGGCCTGCAAAATAATTACCCCCACAGCTTTGGTTTTTTCCTGTGCCTTGGGCGTATAATGCACCCGGTCTTATTTTGTTCTTGACGTTCCCCCTGTGGAGGGTTTGATGGGTAAAGATGCTTCTAATTCGGGTACAAGACTCAATCAACTTGATCGTAGAGGGTTTTTGGCGGCCGGAAGCGCAGGTCTCTTGGCCGCGGCTGTGCCTGCAGTTCCGATCTCCGGCATATCGAGGTCAGCAGAGTCCGCAAGGTTTTTCAACGATACGCAGGCTTCTGGCGCCACGAAGAAAAAAATTCCCATCGGTGTGTTCGATCCCGTCTATGAAAAGCTCTCACTCGAGCAGATGATCGACAAGGTCAATGCGCTCGGACTAGAAGCAATTGAGATCGGCACCGGCGGCTATCCGGGCAACCCGCATTGTCCGATCGACGAACTGCTCGCAGATCCCGCTAAAGCAAAAGCCTGGAAGAAAAAATTCACGGACCGCGGGATTCAGGTGGCCACCCTAAGCTGTCATGGTAATCCATTACACCCCGATGCGAAGCACGCCGCGACAGACCAGGAAACGTTTAAAAAGACGGTTCGTCTCGCGCAAATGATCGACGTGAAAGTGATCGTCGGGTTTGCGGGATGCCCGGGCGGCTCCCCCACGGACACTCAGCCAAACTGGATTACTTACCGCTGGCCGCCCGAATACAACGAAATGCTGCAATGGCAGTGGAAGGAAAAGGTGATTCCATACTGGCGGGAAGCTGCAAAATACGCGCGGGAGCACGGCATACATCGCTTGGCTTTTGAGATGCATCCAAACTTTGTCGTTTATAATCCGCGGACGCTGTTGAAGTTACGCGAGGCAGTTGGCGAAGAGATTGGCGCGAACTGCGATCTCAGCCATCTGTTCTGGCAGGGCTGTGATCCGGTGGAAGTCATCCATTTCCTCGGCAAACAAGGAGCCATCTACCACGCACACATGAAGGACACCGTTCTGTATCCGGAGAACGTGGCCAAGTACGGCGTATTGAATTTTGTATTTGAGGCCAGCGATTTGCCGATGGCTTCGGATGCTTTCCGGGCCGTGGGTTATGGCCACGGTGCATCCACATGGAAGGCGATCATTCAGGCCTATATGGATGTCAATTATGACGGGATCCTCAGCATCGAAAACGAAGATCCAATTTTGACGGGAGAAGTAGGCGTCGAACGCGCAGCATATGTGCTGAAGAACGTTCGCGCGGAAATCTTGGGAGGATAGATGGATCGTCGGCGCTTTATGGGGGCCTGTGCGACGGCCGCACTCGGTGTGAGCGGCCTCAAACAGACCGCATTTGCCAGTGGAGGTGAAAAAAGTCTGACTCCAGCCGCAGGTCCATTTCCATTTTCCGTGATGCTGTGGACCATCGATCCGAAACTGCCCTTTGATGTGCGCATCGGCAAAGTGGCGGAAGCCGGATATTCCGCCGTGGAGCTTGTCGAAGAGTACGAGCACTGGTCCAAGGAGGAGTTTGCGCACGCCCGAGCCCGCTTTCGCTCACTGGGTCTGGTGGTAGATGCATGCAGCGGCATCAACGCGAGCCTCTGTGATCCTTCGAAACGCGACGCCTTCCTTGCGGAAATACGCGCCCAGTTACCGGTCCTCGCCGAACTCGAGTGTTCGCGGCTGATCTTGCTGACGGGCGACAAGGTCCCGGGAATGAGTCACGAACAAATGCACCTCAGTTGTGTCGAAGGACTGAAGCGCGCCGCGGACATTGTCGCCCCGAAAAACATCGAATTGCTTCTCGAGAACATTGACCCTGAAGAAAATCACAATTACTTCCTGACTTCCGTCGCGGAAGGATTTGAAGTGATCCGCCACGTGGGAAACCCTAAAGTGAAATTTCTCTATGACTTTTTTCATGAGCAGATTTCAGAGGGCAATCTGATCTCGAAGCTGGAGAAAAACATAGATCAGGTCGGCTTGGTCCACATTGCTGACGTACCGGGTAGGCATGAGCCCGGAACAGGCGAGATTAATTATGCCGGTATCTTCCGGAAACTGGGCCAATTGCGTTATTCCAAATACGTGGCCATGGAATTCCTCCCTACCGGAGATATCGTGAGTTCACTTCGCACGGCCCGGGAATTCGCGACAAAGTGTGGTGACGAAGGACGAGCGTTGGCCGGACAAGAAAAGATTCTGAAGGAAACGCATGCATCGGCGTGAACTTCTCAGGTTGCTATCCGGCTCTGCAATTGTTCCGGTCATCCCGCCACAGTTATTCGCAATACTGCAGCAGCGACAGCCGACCGGTAATTACTCCCTACGTTCGCTGAACGCTCATCAGAACGATACCGTGGTCGCGATGACCGAGGTGATTATTCCGGCGACCGGCACTCCGGGTGCAAAGGCCGCTCGCGTAAACGAATTTATCGACGTGATTCTGACGGATTGGGCAACGCCTGAGGAGCGCCAGAAGTTTCTGGCGGGCCTCGCAGGCGTCGATACCCAGAGCGAAATATTGTTTGGCAGAATGTTCGTCGAGGCGGCCCCTCAGCAACAGCTGGCCCTGTTGCAAGCCATGGACGATGCCATTGACTGGGCGCACGATCCTCGCGTGGCGGGCCCGGAGGCGGCTGATCCGTATGACCGCCAGCTTCAAGGCGAATTTTTTCGCGTGTTCAAGACGATCACCATACACGGGTATTACACCTCCGAAATCGGTTTTACAAAGGAGCTAAAGCTGGAAATTATCCCGGGCGCGCAACACGGTTGTGTTCCCGTTCTCGAAGAAAAGAAGGCCTGAGGGTTCAGGATGGCATCAACTACCTACGACGCGCTTATCGTTGGTTCGGGAATTACCGGTGGATGGGCAGCCAAAGAATTGACCGAAAAGGGTCTGAGTGTTCTGGTACTTGAAGCCGGAAGGAGTATTGTCCCCGAACGCGATTACGTCGAACATGTTCCGGTGTGGGAATTGAAATTCAGGGATTGGGACGATCGCGCGCAGAGGCAGCGCACGCAATTCATTCAGCGTCAATGCGACTACGCATGCGATGAATTCTCCCACCAATTTTTTGTAAGTGACCTCGAGAACCCCTATTCCACTGATCCCGGAAAACCATTTTCCTGGATTCGCGGACGTCAGGTTGGGGGAAAGTCCATCACCTGGGGTCGCCAAAGCTATCGCTGGAGCGATCTGGATTTCGAAGCGAATGCTCGCGAAGGGATTGGGGTGGACTGGCCCATCCGGTATCGGGATATTTCTCCCTGGTATGACTATGTGGAAGAGTTCGCGGGTATCAGCGGGCAAGTCGAGGGGCTGCCGCAACTGCCGGACGGCAAATTTCTGCCGCCGATGGAAATGACTTGCGTCGAGCAGGACTTTCGCGGGGCGCTGGCGAAACATTACGGCGATCGCATGATGACCATTGGCCGCGCCGCTGTTCTGACACGGCCACATAAAGGCCGGGCGCCTTGTCATTACTGCGGGATCTGTCACCGTGGTTGCATCACAGAATCCTATTTCAGCAGCTTGAATTCCACACTGCCCGCTGCCCAAAAAACAGGCCGTCTTACGATTCGGCCCTACAGCGTTGTGCATAGCCTGGCCTTTGATCCTGCGACACGTCGCGTTTCCGGTGTTCGCATTATCGATGCGCAGACCAAGCAGTCGCGAGAGTTTCAGGGGAAGATCGTGTTCTTGTGTGCATCAACGCTAGAATCTACGCGGATTCTTCTGAATTCAACTTCTCCTGAATTCCCGAACGGTTTGGCCAACAGCAGCGGTGAGCTCGGCCACAACCTGATGGACCATCACATGGGTGCCGGAGCCGACGGCATCATGCCCGGTCATGAAGACAAGCAGTCGTTCGGCAACCGACCGAATGGCATTTATGTTCCACGCTTCCGAAATATCAACACAAAACAGAAGGATTTTCTGCGTGGCTACGGATTTCAGGGCGGCGGGGACCGGAAAGATTGGACTCGCGCCCTCACGATGCCGGGATTGGGGGCGGAATTCAAAAGAACGATTCGTGAGCCGGGCGTTTGGACCATGGATCTGGGAGGATTCGGAGAGTGTTTGCCGAATCACGAGAATTACGTCGAAATCAACAAGGGGAAGCTTGATGCATGGGGCATTCCAACGCTTACCATTCATTGTGAATGGGGCGAAAACGAAAGAGCTATGTCTCGCGACATAGCAACCCAGGCCGCAGAGATGTTGGCGGCTGCCGGGGCAAAAAATATCACGGTTTCATCGGAAATGACTCCGCCTGGATTGTCGATCCACGAGCTCGGAACGGCTCGAATGGGCCGTGATCCGAAGACCTCTGTTTTGAATGCCTACAATCAGGCGCACGACGTGAAAAATCTGTTTGTGACCGATGGTGCGTGTATGGCTTCGTCGTCTTGTGTGAATCCTTCGCTTACCTATATGGCGATTACCGCGCGGGCATGCGATTACGCTGTTTCTCAAATGAAGAAGAACGAGTTGTAGCGGAGGATCATGACTCAAGTACAGCGTTCTCCAAAAAAATTCGATGTTTGTGTGATTGGCTCCGGCGCAGGCGGTGGCATGGCTGCGAAGATATTGACGGAAGGGGGACTGAGCGTAGCCATGCTCGAGGCAGGCCCCCAGCTGTATCCCGACAAGGATTTCAAGATGCTCATGTGGCCTTACGAATTGCCGCATCGCGGCGCGGGAGTTGGCGGCCTGGCTTCGAAGGATTTCGGGGAATTTCTTGCTCCAAATGGCGCATGGCAGATTGACGGCGAACCCTATGTTTCTGCGCCCGGCTCCAATTTCCAGTGGTTTCGATCGCGAATCGTCGGTGGACGGACAAATCATTGGGGGCGTATCGCCCTGCGGTTTGCTCCCATCGATTTCAAATCGAAGACACGCGACGGCGTCGGAGACGACTGGCCGATTACCTACGATGATCTGGCCCCCTATTACGATAAGGTTGAAGGCTATATCGGAGTTTTCGGTACGAAGGAGAATATTCCGAGCGCCCCAGATGGCGTGTTTCTGCCGCCTCCTAAACCGCGCTGTAGCGAAGTTCTGATCAAGAAGGCATGCGACAAGCTGGCCATTACCTGCATTCCCTCAAGGCTGGCGGTTCTCACCAAGCCTCTGAACGGGCGCGCGCCCTGTCACTATTGCGGCCAATGCGGTCGAGGATGTATTACGGCTTCGAATTTCAGCTCCAGTCAGGTGCTGCTGCCACCGGCGATTCGGACAGGCAATTTGACATTGATTACCGGTGCCATGGCCCGTGAAATTCTGGTCGGACCGGACGGGAAAGCGACGGGCGTTTCCTATATCGACAAAACGACGAAATCCGAGCAACGCGTCTTGGCCAGGGCAGTCGTTGTGGCGGCAAGTGCCTGCGAATCGGCAAGACTGTTGCTCAATTCCAAATCCAAATTGTTCCCTGATGGTCTTGCGAATTCGTCTGGCTCGGTCGGCCGTTACCTGATGGATTCGGTGGGTAGCAGTGGATGGGGGTATGTGCCACAGATGGAACAGATGCCTCCCCACAACCACGACGGGACAGGCGGAATGCACATGTACATCCCGTGGTGGAAATACGATCGTAAGAACGATTTTCCGCGTGGATATCATATCGAAATCGGAGGTGGCCGCGACATGCCGGGCGTCGGCATGTTTGACGATGTCTGTGATGAGTTTGAAGGTTACGGAATCGATCTGAAACGTACCTGCCGGAAGCGCTACGGAACGGGAATCGGATTTGCCGGCCGAGGGGAAATGGTTCCGAACCCGGATACCTACTGTGAAATCGATCCGACGGTTGTCGACAAATTCGGTATTCCGGTTTTGAAATTTCACTTCAAGTGGACAGACTACGAGCTACGCCAAGCCAAGGACATGCAGGAAACGTTCAAGTCCATCATCGAAGCAATGGGCGGCGAATATCGCACCAAAACGCCGATCGATGGACCGAACGCGTTTGGTATTGAAGAAGGCGGAAAGATTATCCACGAAGTGGGTACCGTACGTATGGGAGCCGATCCGAAGGCATCCGCTTTAAATGGATATTGTCAGGCCCACGACGTGAAGAACCTGTTTGTAACAGATGGAGCTCCGCTGGTCACGAATCCCGATAAGAATCCGACGCTGACGATCATGGCACTGTCCTGGCGGGCGTCGGACTATCTGCTGGAGCAGGCCAGAAACGGGAGTATCTGATCTGGAGTAACGGAACGATGAGGAGCGATTGATGCAAGGAATTTCCAGACGAGACCTGCTGCGGAATTTGACGGTTGGGGCCGCCGGCGGTTCGGTGCTGCACATGATTCCTGCAGAAGCCGCTCGAAATGGCGCACCAGATCGTCCATCAGGAAAAGGCGGCCAGCACAACAGGGAAGTATGCACCAAAGTTCTTTACAGCCCATCAATACGATACGCTGATCATTCTGTGCGACACGATTATTCCCAAAGATGAAAAAACGGGAGGAGCCGTAGAGGGCGGGGCGCCTGAATTTATTGATCTTCTGACCAGCGAGAACGAAGAGTATCAGTTAGTCTTTGGCGGCGGATTGATGTGGCTGGACAGTTTCTGTGCGGACAGGTATCTCTCGACATTTCTCGAAAGTACTCCGGCGCAGAAAAAGGAAGTTTTGGACCTGATCGCATACAGCAAGAATGCCAAGGCGGACCCCATATTGCAGCCCGGCGTCACATTCTTCACGCGGCTTCGCTACATGACCTGCGATGGTTTTTACACCAGCAAGATTGGAATTGCCGACCTCGAATACATCGGCAACACAGCGCTCGCGGATTTTCCCGGTTGCCCGCCTTTCCGCAGCGACCTAAGCCTGGTCCAACCGGTGTAACGCTTTTTCCACTGCGCCAACCGCGCGTTCGACATCCTTTTCGTTGGTCTGCCAACCACATACGCTGATTCGCATCGCTCGCATACCGCGCCACGTGGTACAGCCGAAGAAAGCTTCTCCACCCTCAAGCACTGACGCAACAACCCGTTCTGTCCGTTTGTCATGATCGGCCGCGCCGGCGCCGGTGCCGGGCTCAAGAAATCGCACCAGCCCCTGATTGATCACCGGTGTCCACAATAGTTGTGCCCCGGGGAGAGCGCCAATCCTCGTGGCCAGCGATTTTGCGTGCCGGCAGCATCCATCGACAATTTCAGCAACCCCCTGGCGCCCTAATTGACGAACTGCGGCGTAGGTTGCAAATCCCCGCGCACGGCGAGACCACTCCGGATTCCAGTCAATTTGGTCGCGCGCTTCCGCCTCGTGATAAATATAAGCGGCTCGGTGAGTCATACTCGCTCGATGAGACTCGCTGTCGGCGACGAAAGCGTAGCCGGAATCGTACGGAACGTTAAGCCACTTGTGACCGTCCGTGGCCCATGAATCCGCCTCTGAAGCTCCTTGGAGCAGATGGCTATGTCGTTTGCTCGCCGCTGCCCAGAGGCCAAATGCTCCGTCGATGTGCACCCAGGCACCAAACTGCTTGGCGATTGGTATCAGCGACTCAAACGAATCGAACGCTCCGATATTAATGTCGCCGGCCTGCAACAGGACAATGGTTGGCGCGTCGGGATTTTTTGCCAGTTCTCCATGAAGCGCTGGCGCCGACAAACGATCCTGTTCGTCCGATGGCAAGAGAACCACGGTCGATTCTCCGAGGCCGAGCAAGCGAATCGCGCGCTGAAAGGTGCCGTGCCACATCCGGCTGCTTAGTATCCGGATGGGGGTTGCACCATACAGTCCCTGTTTTTCTACGTCCCAGCCTCGCCTCGCCAGTAGTGCGTGCCGCGCTGCAGCAAGGCAGGTCACGTGCGCCATCTGGCACCCGGTGACCAGTGCAAAGCCGGCTGTTTGCGGGATCCCGAGCAGTTCCTTTAGCCACTCGCCCGCAACCTCCTCCGCGACCGCAGCCGCGGGCGAGCACGCAAACATCGCGGCGTTCTGGTCCCAGACCGACGTAAGCCAATCCGCTGCCAAGGCTGCGGGAACTGAGCCGCCAATGACCCATGCGAAAAATCGACCTCCGGAGGAACCGACCAAGCCACCGTCCACGTCCCTCGCTAGTTCCCGGATCACCTGCTCAGCGGGGAGTGGCTCATCTCTGAGCGGTTTTTCAAGCTGCCGCCGCAACCCGCGGACGTCTTTCGTCGCAGTGACTGCGGATTGTGACAGATGGTTGAGATGGTCAAACGCAGACTGAATTGCAACTTCGAGGGCCGGTCCAAATTCCTGATTCTTATGCGCCATCCAGAAACTATACCCAGATCGCGGGCCGCCATCTATCCGCTATCGTGTACCGGACTCAGGACAATTTGGCTTCCTAACGGAAATTGCGGCTTACGGTGCAAGGTCAGCACGACAGTTGTTCGTCAGCTAGGCGATCCGGTAGTTCGCCTTCCCACCTGGCAATGACGGCGCTGGCCAGACAATTACCAATCACATTCACAGCCGTCCGGGCCATGTCGATGATCGCGTCGACGCCCATAATAATGAAGATGGGCTCGGTGGGAAGATGCAAAGACGCCGCCGTTGCCAGCAAGATAACCAGCGTTGCGCGGGGTACTCCTGCAATTCCCTTACTGGTCAGCATTAAGGTGAAAATCATCAACAGTTGCGCGGACCAGGCCAGGTGTATGCCGGCTGCCTGGGCCACAAACACGGAGGCGACCGCCAGATACACCGTTCCACCATCCATATTGAAGCTGTAGCCGGCGGGAATCACAAAACCGACAATTCGACGCGGCACTCCAAAGGCTTCCATGTTTTCCATCGCGGTGGGTAGCGCGGCACCGGAAGCACTGGTGGCGAACGCGATTGTGGCAGGCTCGGCGATGGATTGTAGAAAACGACGAAGTGGCAACCGCGCGAAATAAATAATCGGCAGGAAAACAAGCAATAATAATGCGAAAAATGCCGCGTAAGCCGTGAGGACTAATTTGCCGAGCGGCAACAGCGCGTCAATGCCGAGATGCCCGACGGTGAACGCCATCGCCGCCCCGACGCCAATCGGAGCGAAGTACATGACGATGTTGGTCAGCCGAAACATCGTCTGGGTCAGCGCCTCGGCAAAACCAAGGATCGGTTCACGCGTTTTTTCGGGTACTTGCGTCAAAGCGATGGCGAACAGCACTGCAAAGACCGCAACTTGCAGAATCTGGTTCTCCGCAAGCGACTGCACGATATTTTCCGGGAAAATATGCAGGACGAAATCTTCCCACCTCAGAGACGCCGCAGCGGCTTGGGGAGCGGCTTCCACGGCAGCCGCCGGAAGCACCAGACCTACACCCGCTTTGCTCAGGTTGATCGCCCCGACGCCGATGAACAACGCGATCGTTGTGACCACTTCGAAATAGACAAGACTCTTCACGCCGATGCGGCCCAGCTTTCGCAGGTCTCCGTGCCCGGCGATTCCGGTAATCAAGGTTCCCAAAATCAGTGGCGCGACAATGACCTTAATTAACCGCAGGAAAATATCGCTGAGGACACGAAGGTGAGCGGCAATTCCGGGGCTGTCCAGGCCAATTTCCAGGCCTACCAACATCGCAAGGAAGATCCAGAGCGTCAGCGAGCTGTTGCGAAGTCCCGCGAAAGCAAGGACCGCGAGTGCCAGCCATCGAAGCCCGATGCTGAAGGATTGTCCGGGAGAAAGGGCAGTCCACAGGCATCCCATCGCAAAAAGAAACACGCCCAACGACAAAAGAATGGTAAAAAATCTCGAAGAACGTTGCGGCAAGTATCCGTCCCTGAATTTCGTGAAAAGGCAACTGCCACATCATAACTTGCGAACTGAGCCATGAACAGGACTCGTTGCCAAGTAAACTTGCCGCTCGTTCCGCGCGCTGTTATCTTCTGGTTTATGCCGAAAATCAGCCATCTTGAATGTTCACGATGCCATCAAAACGCATCTCCTGACTCGCCGCAGACCGTTTGTCCCGAGTGCGCCGGTGCCTTTTATGTTCGCTACGACCTGAGCAAGCTACGGGGAGTGGCAAACCGCGAACAAATTTCACGTGATGCCACATCAAACAGCTGGGCAGGTATG
Source organism: uncultured Acidobacteriaceae bacterium (assembly GCA_963788555.1). Lineage (GTDB taxonomy): Bacteria > Acidobacteriota > Terriglobia > Terriglobales > Acidobacteriaceae > Sulfotelmatobacter. Next base: position 71,195 of record CAWBHM010000017.1, read on the forward strand.
TGGCGTTACCGAAGTGTCTTGCCAGAAGTGACGCCGGTCACTCTCGGCGAGGGGTGGACCCCGGTTATCCGAAGCAAGCGCTACCAGAATGCCCTCCTGAAAGAAGAGGGTGCGAACCCGACCGGCAGTTTCAAGGCACGGGGGCTCGCGCTGGCCGTGACGATGGCGAAACACTACGGACTTCGCAAACTGGCAGTGCCCTCCGCCGGCAATGCCGCGGGGGCTCTTGCGGCGTACGCAGCAGCGGCAGGAATCGAAGCAAATATCTTCATGCCGAAAGACGTGCCGTTTGCAAACTACGTAGAAGCTGAACTGTATGGTGCGAACGTCACGCTGGTCGATGGTCTCATCTCAGATTGTGGCCGCATGGTCGCCGAACGGAAGGAAAAGGAGGGTTGGTTCGACATTTCCACACTGAAGGAGCCATTCCGGGTCGAAGGCAAGAAGACGATGGGTTACGAACTTGTGGAACAACTCGGATGGGAGTATCCCGACGCGGTCTTTTACCCTACCGGTGGCGGCGTAGGCCTAATTGGGATGTGGAAGGCGTTTGCAGAACTCGAGGAGCTAGGATGGGTGAAACCGGGGAAAAGGCCCAAGATGATTGCGGTGCAGTCGTCAGGCTGCGCTCCGATGGAGCGGGCGTTTAAAGAAGGAGGAACGGTCAGCAAGATGTGGGCGGACGCAGCGACGTTTGCATCAGGATTGCGCGTTCCGAAACCCTATGGCGATTACATCATGTTGGAGATTCTCAAAGAGTCGGGCGGTGCCGCACTCGCGTTTAGCGATGAAGTGATCCTTGCTTCGCTGCAGGATTGGGCCAGACACGAAGGGATTTTTCTGTCTCCCGAAGGCGCAGCCGCGACAGCGGCATACGACCATTTATTGGCAACCGGATTTCTGAAGCCGCAGGATCGCGTTGTCCTTTTCAATACGGGTTCCGGACTGAAATACACGGATGTGACCGCCGAAGCCGCGGGTTTACATCGTCCAAAACTCGGCACGAGCTAGAAGGTCAGCTTTGAAAGATAGGCGTAACTGGCGCCCAGGTTGGCAAAAGGATCTTTCTGCACATCGTTCTCGACAAAGTAGTGCTGAATTCCGCCTTGTTCCCCGTGAGCGAATATCCGTTTCCAATCAATAATCCCGTCACCCACCGAGGTCATGCTTTTTTCCACTTCGTCCATTTTGAGCGAAGCGAGTTGATCCGGCTTCACCTTCGGCAGCACCTTCATATCCTTGACGTGCACCAACGGAAACCGCCCCGGATATTTTTCGAAATAAGCGACCGGATCCTGCCCGGCGACGCTGATCCAGCACAAATCCAGCTCCATCTTCACATTTGCAGGATCGGTATTCTGCAGGAGGTAATCGTAAGCAAATTTTCCGCCGAGAGCCTTGTCTGGCTCAAATTCCCAGTAGTGATTGTGGTAGGCAAATTGAATGCCCGCTTTTTTGCTGGCCTCACCAGCCTTGTTGAATTGATCCACCACTTTCTTCCAGCCGTCCGGAGTCTGACGAATCTTTTCGTCGATCCACGGACACACGATGAACGACTGTCCGATCACGTGCGCTGATTCGAGCGCTTCAGGCCAATGGCCTTCCACAACGTCATAAGGCACGTGGCTCGAAGGGGAAGTGAGTCCATCGCTATCGAGCAAGGTGCGAATTTCCTTTGGTGACTTCCCGAAATACCCAGCGAATTCCATTTCCTTGTAACCGATCGCAGCAACTTTGGCCAGTGTTCCGGGCAGGTCAGCTTTCATGGCGTCGCGTACGGTGTATAGCTGGACGCCGACCTTATCGATTTTATGAGGCGAAGCAGCAAAAATATTTGCGGGCAGAGAAGTCGCAATCGCCGTGGCAACGGATGTTTCAATAAATGTTCGTCGGTTCATGGGCGAATTGTACATCCGATGCGCGAACGAATGCACGGATAATTCACGAATCTTTACGCGGCAGGTATATTTCTCGAAAAGAAAAGGCCCCGCCGTGAAGCGGGGCCCGATCATGCGCCTGGGCGGAGAAAAATCAGAACTGGAAGCGCAAGCCCAACTGCAAAATGCGGGGATCATGCGCGCCGTTCAGAACAAGGAAGCCACCGCAAGTGGGATCCGCGGTTGCTGCCGGATTGCAGGTCATTGCCGTGCTCAAGCCCGCTCCACCAGAGGAAACGCTGCCGCTGAAGGCGTCAAGCTGAGTGTGGTTAAAGGTGTTGAAACTCTCCAAGCGGAACTCAAATGCATAGCGTTCCTTGAACGGAAACGTCTTGAACAAGCCGAGGTTTGAATTGAATCGGCCCGGAAGGCGCAATGTATTACGCGCGCCATCGCCGAAAGTCAAGCCAACTGGCAAGGTATAGGCGAGGGGATTGTAGAGGAGCTTTCCAAACGTGCCCTGGGCAGCAAATGCCGCCTGCACGGAAGAAGGCACAACATTCGGATTCCCGACCGTGTCTGGGAACGAAGCGATACCTACTCCGTTTGCGACCCCGGAATTGTCCGCGAACGTCGTACCGTTTGTTACCGTAAACGGTACGCCTGTGCTCGCAATGGTAGTTCCGGAGAATTGCCATCCGCCAAGAAGCGTGTGCTTCCATCCACTTCCGCCCCTGAAGATCGGAATGTCCCAGACATAGCTTAGAGTCAGAGCCTGACGCACGTCGAAGTTCGAACTGGCGCGAGCCTGATCTGGATTCTGTGAATTGACGAACAATGAATCGTAACGATCCGAGGAATCGTCAATTGAGTGGCTCCACGTGTAGCCGGCGGTGAACGTGATATCACCGAAGCTGCGGCGCGCTGTCAATTGCAACGAATTGTAGTTTGAACTGGCAGAGTTTTCGATTCGGGTAATCGAGCCGTACCCCTGGTAGGGGCGGTAGTATCCCGCTGTGGCGTTGCCGCAGGCGATAAAGAGATTGGTCGCTGCCTGCTGGGTCAGCGGTGCCCCGTTTGGAAGGGCTCCCCCGGTTGGCAACCCATTGGGGTCAAAGGTGAAGACAACGGGCCCGGCAGTCGGATCGGTATTGCAATCGGCTGCAGCGATCGGGGCCTTCGTTGCCAGGTAAGGATTCTGGTTCGCCGGTACCGGTGTGAGCTGGTTTAGGTCGAATTGTCTTGCAAGGTGCGTCCCCTTGCTCCCAACGTAGGCAATCGACGCGACGATATGAGCTGCAAATTCGTGCTGCACGCCCAAATTCCACTGCTGCATATACGGCCATTGTGCCTGGGATGGAATGGACGTTGCCCCAAGCGGGCTGACCGCCGATGACTGGACTGCCACACCAACGTTTTCATACCCATTGATGTTGCTGATTCCGGCGTTTGAAATTAACGGTGATGGATTGCCTTGCAGAGATTCGGCATTTGCTTCGTTTCCGTTCATGTGTTCAAAGAAGATTCCATAACCGCCACGAATTGCCCATTTCCCGTCGCCGAACGGATCATAAGCGAATCCGATTCTGGGGCCGGGATTCACGAGCTTGTTGTTCATACAGCCGGTCGTAGCGGCGGCAATCCCTGGCGCGATCGGTGTCGGTGAGCCGTATCCGCAACGTTGGAATCCGTTAAAGGGATTCCCGCTGCCGGAAATTAATAGTTGTGAATTATCCGGGTCATTGAATGGGTAGTACTGCATTGCGACGCCGGGATTGTAGATGTTTGGCGAGAAGTTGTATTCGTTCGCGAACTTTTCTTGATACCGGCCGAAGAAACTCCACCGCAAGCCGAGGTTAAGAGTCAGCTTCTTGGTTACGCGCCAATCGTCCTGAACGAACGGTTCGAAAATCTTGTAGCGATCGTAAAAGTACACCTGTTGCGAGGTCTGGGCATAGCCGCCGACCTGGCCGAGCAACAAATCCGCATAAGGATTTCCGCTCGAGTTTGTGGCATTGGTCGCAAAGGATAGTTGACCCTGCGGATCAGAGGTTGAGGACTGATTCTTCTGCGCGAAGACCAGGTATCCGCCGAAGAAGAACGTATGCTGCCCGTGAATCTTGGTCATGATGTCTCGATAGGTATAGGTCGGATTCGCGTTCTTCCAGGGGAAGTAGCCCGTATCGACCGAGAATCCTCCACCATATGCGCTGCCTTGCGTGTTACCAACCGAGAAAGCCGGAATTTTCCCGGCGAAGTTATTGTCGAAGAACGGCGTAAGGTTGATTCCACCTGAAGGAAGACCAACATTGCTCGCATTCTGCAGGAAAATGTGATCCGACGTGTAGCTGGCGACAAATTCGTTCAGCAACGTGGGAGATATGTTGGAAGTGAGGCGGGCAACAAAGCTCGTCGTCGGTCCGGAAAAGTTTGTGTTGGTGTTGTCGAAACTGTTTCCATAAACGCCCCATTCAGGACCTTGGACAACCGTATTCCAGGAATCATGAATGTAGCGGAATGTCAGCCGCTCATTTTCGGTCAGGTTCTGGTCAACGCGAATCAGCTCCTCGCGCCAAGTTGTCGGGTAGCTGGGGTTTGAAACGTAAGCAGGAATGTTCGCTCCAGCATTCGGTCCCCCGGTGTAGCTGCCGACCACACCGCCGAAGTTATTGGCTGCGGGTATCAGCGAATTGAGTGCCGCGGCAGTGGAAGAACCGTAGTACGGGCCCGTCAACTGATTTCCTGCGTAAGGAACGTAACTTTGAATCACCGTCCCATTCGGCGCAGTGTAGGATGGACCGAGACTGGCTGCGGGGCAGTCTGGCGCAAACTGTGCTCCCGCGGGCAGGAGAGAGTTTCCGTTCCCATCGAGAGGGTTGGTCTGGTAGAAATTCCCAGAACCGAAGCACACGTCGTTAAAATTTCCAGTCCGTTCTGCCGCGGAGGGAACTGCCTGGCTGATCGTGGATCCCGGCACCGTATTGTGACGCCACTCTTGCGACCAGAAAAAGAATGTCTTGGTCTTGCTCGTGTTGTAGTGACCTGGGATAAAAACTGGTCCGCCGATTGTGTATCCGTAGTCGTGCTTCTTGTAAGCCGGTCGGGCAACGCCAAGTCCGTTGTTCTCCCATGAATTGGCGTTAAAGTCCTCGTTACGTCCGTAGTAGAACAGGCTTCCATGGAAGGTGTTCGTACCGGACTTCGTTTCTACTTCGATCGTTCCAGAACCGCTCTTGCCGTACTGCGCACCATAGCTTGAAGTGAGAACTTTAAATTCGGCAATGGCTTCCAGATTCGGGTAGACGTTGAGCGTTGCGTTGGAACCATTGTCCATGTTGTCGCCGCCGTCGATTTCCCAGTTGTTATATTCAGTCCGCCCACCGTTGACGCTATAGGCAATAGATCCGGCGACGCCTACGTTGCCCTCATCCGCTCCGGTCTGGTCCACGACCCCGGGAACGGTGTTGACCAGCTGTGTGAAGTTTCGGCCATTCAGCACGAGTTTGTTGAGCTGTTTGCCGGTAATCGTGCCGCTGATTTCTGACGATTGCGTATCGAGTTGAGCGACGTTCTCGCCCGTCACCGTAACTTCCTCCGTGACTAAACCGACGGTCAGTTCTATGTCAATGCGCTTTTTCTGCGCGACCTCGAGCACCACCTTTTCCGCAGAGAATTTTTCAAATCCCTTCGCAGATACGGTCACGTTATACGTTCCAGATGGCAGAGCAGAAACAACGTAGTTTCCCTCGCCGTTCGTCTCGGTCGTTCGCGTCAGATTGCCGCCGGAATTCGTCACGACGACCTGTGCTTCTGCCACCGCTGCGCCGCTCTTGTCGTGGACCGAACCACTGATCAATGCGTTGTCCTGCGCACAAATCAGTTGCGGCATCAGAATTAGAATCGCAAGCGCTCCGAGCAGAACGAGCAGACGGGCGCCGAATGCCTGACAGGAAGGAATGGAATAGCCCTTCACGGTGAACCTCCATAAAATTCAGAATCCGTGCAAACTTTTCTTGTGGGAAACCTGTGGTGTGAGCGGACGGCAAGTCGATACGCCGTCAGAGTCTAGCCACTCGCGAACAATTCCCCGGTCCTCGACGGATCGTTGAAACTTCTGAAACCACCTATTAAATCGGATTAATAGCGAAATAATCGACGGGTGTCAAGAGTAAAGTCCGGTTCAGTGTCTATCGGAATTCCCTCCAGGGAACGAAAGACCTCGGATTTGAAGTAGAAGTGTCACACAGGAGGCCTGCTATCCTATGGAACAGGGTATCCTGGTGTGGTCTTGCAGATGAGAAAACGAACCCATTTGTTCCTGGTTCTCAGTTTGCTTCTTCCCTCGGAGGGCCTCGCGACGACGGGGGCCGATTTGCCTCGTCCCGGCTGGCTGCAGGCGCTGCAACTCCCGCAGAACCCGGCCACCGCTGGCCCGGAAGATTCTTTTCGTGCCGGGCAACAGGCTTTGCAGCGTGGCGACCTTGAGGAAGCGGAGAAAGCGTTTCGCAGGGTGCTGGTGCTCGACCCGAAGGCCGGCCCAGCGTACGCAAACCTCGGCGTGATCGAGATGCGCCGCAAGAACTGGGACCACGCGCTGAGCAATCTGAAGAAAGCAGAATCGCTATCGCCGAAGGTTCCTGGAATTCGCTTGAACATCGGCCTGGTCGACTTCCGAACCGCGAATTACCGTGACGCCGTGCCCGTTCTTCAAAGCGTCCTGCGCGATGAACCCGGCTCTCATCAGGCGCGATATCTGCTAGGCCTCTGCCAGATTTTCACTGAAGATTATGCCGCCGCGGTAGAAACGTTGGAACCATTATGGGAACGCATGTCGAACGACGTGATGTATCTGTACGCTCTGGACATGGCCGCGGACAAATCCGGCAACAAGCAGACCGATGAGAAAGCAATGAACCAGATGGTCCGAGTGGGAGGTCATACGCCGGAATTTCAATTAATTTTGGCAAAAGCCCATCTGCAACACCACGAACACGACGCCGCGTTAGAAGAACTGAAAAGCGTGGAAGCCACGGACCCCTCCATGCCTTTTCTTCACTTTAATTTGGGCTTCGCGTATCTGGGGGTTGGTGACTACGAAAAAAGCGAAGCGGAGTTCTGGAAAGACATCGCCATTGATCCAGATCTGGCTGACGACTATTACCAGCTGGGAGTAGTGTATTCGCTTATGGCGCGGCCCGCAGATTCTGAAAAAGCCTTTAAAGAGGCGCTAAGGCTCGATCCTCGTCGTCCAGGCGCGTGGTTCGGATTGGGGAAAATTTATAGCGAGCAGAGAAATTATCCCGAGGCGTTGACTGCACTCGATGAAGCGTTAAAATATTCGCCCAACAGCGAAAAGGTACACGTTGTACGCGCCCAAGTCCTGCAAAGAATGGGGCGAAAAGACGAAGCCAATGCAGAATTTGCGTTGAGCAAGAAATTGCTCGATCAAAAATTGAGCAAGGACCGGGAAGATTTGCAAGAAATGCAGGTGCCCAATCCCGAACTGAAACAGGATCCCCATTGAGTCGCTGGGTGTTGCAGACGATCTAGATCGGCGGGAATGGAAAAACTCCGCGTTCACTTTCGAGTACTTGACCGACCTTAAAGAGTTGCTCTTCTTCAAACGGGCGACCGATCAATTGGACGCTGATCGGCAGTTTTTCGGGTGACTGGCCCATGGGAATCGTCAAGCCCGGTAGTCCCGTCAGGTTCAGCCACTGGCAATACCGCATGGTGTCGCGATAGTTGTGCGGATCGCGCGAGCGATAGTTTCCGGCCCCGTGCCGGAAGGCCGCTGCCGAAGAAACGGGTGACAGCAAAATGGGAACATCGCGCATCTGCCTGAGAATATCGCTTCGCACGGCGTCTCGATCAACGCACGCGCTCATAAACGATTCAAGCGTAATTGGAGGTTCGGCTGCCGTGATCTCCAGAAATTCCTCAAGCATGGGGCTCAGCAATTCCTTCTGAGACGTTGTGCTTTTCTGAATTTCAATTGCGATGACCCGCCAGAAGAACCACCACAGACGGAGTGCAGTGTCGAGATTCTCGAGACGAATCGGCTCTACCTGACATCCACGAGCAGCAAGCAGCTTGCCTGCACGATTCAGGAGGTCTTGTGTTTCAGGGGTTGCCGAGCCGAGCGCCGGGCTCTGCAAGATCCCAATGCGCATCCCTTTCAGTTCCTTCCCGCTCGAAATGCTCAGCGGAACGGGCACGGAAAGCGGGTCTCCGTCATCAGGCCCTGCCATCGTTTCAAACAGGACCTGCAGATCGGCTACGCTGCGGGCCATCGGCCCGACAACTCCAATCCATGAGAACGCACCTCCGGGCGGAGGAAAATGCCCCGTGGAAGGGATGCGTCCGGGGGTCGGTTTCAACCCGCAGATTCCTGAAAAGTGGGCTGGCACCCGCACCGATCCGCCGCCGTCGCTTCCGACTCCTCCCATCGAACAGCCGCTGGCAATCGCCGCTGCTTCGCCGCCACTGGAGCCTCCGGCAGAATAAGCGAGATTCCAGGGATTCGCCGTTTTGCCACTCAAGCGATTATTGGTTTCATACGCCATCAAATATTCGGGAGTGTTGGTGTTACCGAGGAGGATTCCCCGGAATTTTCCAATCGCGTGACAAGGACCGCGTTCTTGCTCGGGACGTAGTTTTCGCGGAGCAAGGAACCCGCAGGGCAAGGCCATCCGGCTACATCGATGGACGATTTAACAGTTAACGGTATGCCCTCTAAGCGCGATAACCGATCGCCGCGAACGATACTGGTTTCGGCCTTCCGCGCCCGGGCCAGCGCTGATTCGCAATCAAGGTGAACAAATGCATTCAAAGATGGCTGCAATTCATGGGCACGCGCGCAATACGCATTAATTACCTCGACCGGAGAGAGTTCTTTCGTGCGGAATTTTTCAATCGTTTCGGCAATCGTGAAATAAAGAATATTTGTCATTACCGGCCTTCATGAAAGTAAAGGGATGCAAATCTGACGTCAATGCAATCCTCGCATGTTCCAAGAAGCTTCTATAAAAACGGTTGACGATAGGATAGGGAGCCAAGACAATACCAAGGCAGCCCTTCAGTGATTCGGTTGCTGTTCGCTCGCGTCCAGAAAGAATTTTCCTTCCATGGAAATCAGTTTGCGTAATGTACGGCGTGTTCAAATTGTGGTTTGCCGGCTAGCGGTCGTGATCACAACTTGCGGACTGTTGACTGCCATCGTAGCCGAAGCTCTGCCCTCTGCTGCCAAATACTCCGCCGAAGCGTTACGCGAAAATACCCTGGGCGTAGCATATATGAACCAGCAGAAGCCCGCTGACGCACAAAAATATTTTGAGCGGGCACTGGTCGCCGATCCGAACTTTGCCGAAGCGCGACTGAATCTTGGAATTTCTCTCCTAGGCCAACAAAAGCTCGAAGCAGGCCGCGCGGCACTTCAGGAGGCGGCTTCAAAGCTGCCGAATGATCCCTATGCATGGTACAACCTGGGCCTTGCTTGCAAGGATTTGAGCGATCCGGAAGGCGGCATCGCGGCGTTCCACCATGTCACCCAGATTGTTCCTGATGAGCCCGATGCTTACTACTTCATCGGATTCCTTAGCTCGCAACTGCAGAAATATGACGAAGCCATTGCAGCGTTCCAGAAAGCGCTCGCGCTCGCGCCGCAACACGCCTCGGCACAGTTCGGTCTGGCTCGCGCCTATCAGCGCAAAGGTGACGCCGAGGCAGCGCGCGACAGCATGAAGCGCTTTCAGAAAATTACTGCCGACCATCTTGGCTCTCCATTTGGCGCTGGGTATGGTGATCAGGGGAAATATTCGCTCGCGGAATTTGTTCACGGCGCCGACACCAACGCTCCCGCTGAAATTCCTGTGCACTACGTGCAAGATTCGCTGGTGAGTCACGTATCGTTTCCGTCAGGGCAAACTGCATTTGGCGGCAGTCGGGGCGCATGTTTCTTTGATTACGATGGTGACGGCAAGCCCGATCTGTTTCTGGTCGCTGCAGATAGCGGAAACAGTCACCTGCTGCACAATCTCGGCGATGGAAAATTTGAAGACAGGACGGAAAAGGCAGGCCTCGCGTCAGTTGGCAGTGGGTTCGGGTGTTCTGCAGGGGATTTCGACAACGACGGCAAGACCGATCTTGCGATTTGCAAAACGGATCGCGTTCTTCTATTTCACAACGACGGTGACGGAAAATTTTCGGATGTAACGGCAAGGGTTGGTCTTGCCGCGGAGAAGGGTTGTGTTGCTGCGACCTTTGTTGACTATGATCATGACGGTGATCTCGATTTGTATCTCACGGTAATGGCAAGCACGGCCACTGAGAAACGTACCAATAAGTTGTGGCGCAACAATGGAAATTCGACGTTCACTGACGTTTCAGAGCTGACGGGATTGGGAGTGAATGCAACAGGAGCTGGCATCGCGGTGACAGATTTTAACAATGATCGGGCAATCGACTTCGTCATTCCCGGCGGCGCCAATGGTGCTGCGATCTATCTGAATCCACGCGAGGGAAGATTCTCAACACTTCCGGGAATCGATTTTGCGAAAGAAAAACTTCCTCCCGCCGTCGGTGTCACGGTCTTTGATTTTGATAAAGACGGATTCATGGACATTGCATTTACGCATGCGGGGGCGCCGGGAATCACCTTGTGGCGTAACGTAGTCGGGAAAAAACTGGAACGGGTGGGCCTGCCCGATCTCGGCTGGAAGCAAGGGTGGGGCCTGACCTGGATTGATTTTGACAACGACGGTTGGCTCGACCTGGTCGCGGTGGGTGAATCGGCCAAAGGCGGAGAGGTTCGGCTGCTCAGAAATCTCGGTGACGCCGGCTGGGCCGACGTTTCCAAGAAGTCGCAACTGGATGGCGTAAAGCTCAGCGAGCCCCGGGCCGTTGCTGTTGCGGATTTACAAGGGAAAGGCAATCCGGACCTGATCATATCGCAAGCAGACGGACCTGCCGTCCTGCTGGGTAACGTCGGCGCAAACCAAAACAACTGGGTGCAAATGCAATTCCGGCCCCTGAACGATAACAAGAGCGCGATTGGCACAAAGGTTGAACTCTATGCGGGATCGCTCTATCAGAAGTGGGAAGTCTCTGGCGCATCGGGCTACTTGAGTCAAAACGCGATGCCGATGATCGCTGGCTTGGGATCGGAAAAAACTGTCGATGCTCTGCGATTATTATGGCCGACCGGTGTGCCGCAAGATGAAATCGAACTAGCTGTCCGCAAAACACAGGCAATCGAAGAACTTGACCGTCGCGGCAGTTCCTGCCCGGTGCTTTTCTCATGGAACGGGCATACATACGAATTCATTGCTGACATGATCGGCCCTGGAGTGGTCGGACATTGGGTTGCACCGGGAGAACGGGATGTTCCCGATCCTGACGAGTATCTGAAGGTCCCTGCAAGAAGCGTACAGCCAAAGAATGGTCTTCTGAGCTTCCGCTTCATGGAGCCGATGGAAGAAACGGTTTATCTCGACAAGGTGAAATTGCTGGCGATCGATCATCCGGCTGATATTGAAGTCAATGCCAACGAGCGGTTCGTGAGTACTCCGCCGTTCCCCGAGTTCCGGGTAATTGCCACGCAGCGGGCCCGTGTCCCGGTAAGTGCCATCGACGATCAAGGTCGGGACGTTCTGCCATTACTTGCGAAAAAGGATCGTAGATACGTGGAGAATTTCGACAGTCTCCCGTTTACCGGCTTCGCGAAATTGCATTGGGTTGAACTTGACCTGGGGAACTGGGATTCCAGTCAACCCCTCCGACTTCTGCTCGACGGCTATACGGATTATTTCACTGCAACGTCCATGTACGCTGCAGATCAAGCGGGAATTAAGGTCATTGCGCCATATGTCGAGGTGCAAGATGCCGAGGGACAGTGGATCAAGGTCGTTGATGACATGGGTTTCCCCGCAGGCCTCGCTCGCACCATGGTTGCCGATCTGACAGGAAAAATTCCAACCGGCACGCGCCGCATCCGGATTGTCAACAATCTAAAGATTTACTGGGACGCGATTCGAATCGATCAAACCCCACACCAACCCAATATTCAGGTGAATGAACTGCCAATTGTAAATGCATCGCTCGGGTTTGTCGGGTTTCCAAAGGAACTGCGTCTGGAACCCGCAAGCGACACAATTTATTCCTATACAGAACGCAGCCCCACGGGGCCGTACGCACATGCCTCGGGAAACTACACGAGATACGGTGACGTTAAATCCTTGGTGACTCATTCCGACGACAAGTTTGTGGTCTTTAGTTCTGGAGAGGGACTGAAACTCGATTTCGATCCCGCAGGGCTTCCGAAATTACCAGCCGGTTGGGTTCGCGATTACTTCTTTTACGCCGACGGTTTCGAGAAGGACTTGGATTTCTACGCGGCCAACGCATTTACCGTGGAACCTTTGCCCCGCCACACCGACATCTCCTATCCGTACCCCGATGGCAAAACTTATCCACTCGATGACGATCACCTGAAGTACGAGCTGGAATACAACACGCGTACCCGTTCGGACCGGTTGCCAGACAACCTGCGCTATGAATATACATCGCCAAAGTGAGGAGTGATTCTTGGCGAAAACCGGAGTAGTGACAATTCGCGATGTCGCCAGTGAGAGTGGCTATTCTGCGTCCACAGTTTCCATCGTACTCAACAGTGCGCCGCTCTCTCGCTATATCCCGAGTGAGACGAAAACTCGGATTGAAACAGCGGCCAAGCGTCTGGGGTATCGTCCAAATCCGCTCGCACGTTCGCTTCGAAGCCAGCGATCCAATATTGTCGGTGTTATGGTGTTCGATATCACCGACCCGTTTTGCACGCCGATTCTGCGTGGCCTTGAAAATACACTCTATCAGGCGAACTACCTGTCGTTGCTGGCCGACGCACACAATGAGCCGCACCGTTTCGAGCGTTACCTCGAAATGCTCCTCGACCGCCGTGTGGAAGCGTTGATTATCATTGCCAATTGGCTTGTCACGGATATCAAGTTACTCGCGGATTTGACCGAGCGCCAGGTGCCCACCGTCGTTGCCGGCCGCGAAGTCGATTTCGACCTGGCCAGCACCGTTTCCGTTGATAACGAAGGAGGCTCGGCTTTGGCGCTTGAGCACCTGTACCGGCTCGGACATCGCGATATTGCATTTCTGCGTGGACCGAAGGCCCTCAGCAGCAGCGGTCAACGATGGAAGGGAATTCGCAATTTTGCACAATCCGTCGATCTGACGCTTGATTCAAGAAAGATCGCAGAACTGCCTGAATCGCTCGACCCGAATTCCAGCTTTGAAGCGGGTGTGCAACTTACGACTGAACTTCTTCGGCGTCGCACACCATTCTCCGCTCTCCTGGCTTACGATGATGTGACAGCGCTCGGCGCGTTGCGAGCCCTGAAGAAAAAGGGAATTCGTGTACCAGAGGATTGTTCTGTCATCGGTTTCGACGATGTTGCCCAGGCAGGAATCTCAATCCCATCCCTTACGACGATCCGTCAGCCGATGGAGGCAATGGGCGCCATGAGCGCCGGCATCGTGCTCGAGGCAATCAAAGCGGTCGATCTGAAGAAAGACATACCGGTCGTGCGGCGCAAGATCGCGGCAGAGCTCGTGAGCCGCGAGTCTACCCGCTCAATTGTTTAATTTATAGGCTTATTCGCCCAAATGTACCCAGTTTTTCTTTTGCGCGCTTTCGGCGATCGCTTCGCACAGAATCAGTTCCTGGTGGCCCGTTTCAAATGTCGGAAAGTTTCGCGGTGCGCGGAAATCTCCGGCTGCGATGTAAGCATAAAAGTCTTTGAACAGTTGCACGAAGGTATCCGGGTATCCCTCAGCATGTCCTCCAGGATACACTGCATATCCGCGCGCTACCGGTGAGAGAAGCGCGGGATCTTTGGGCAGAACTTCGCTCGCTCGATCCCGCCGACCAATCCAGAGTGTATTGGGATTTTCCGAATCGAATGCCAGCGATGCTTCACTGCCGTCGATTTCAAACCAAAGACGTGCTTTTCGCCCTGCGCTGATCTGCGAAACAGTCATCACGCCCCGCGCTTCGTTCTGAAAATGCAGCAGCACAGAGGCGTAGTCATCCGTCGAGATCAGCACTTCCTCGGCATCCGCGCTTTCCGCCTTCTGGAAACTTTCGACCCGTCCTTTCGGCCGCAGTCGCGATGGCATCATCGTCGCCAGGTCGGCGCACAAGCTCGATACCGGACTCCCTGTGATCCACGTCATCAAGTCCAGCCAATGTGTACCAATATCGGAAACTGCCCGTAACTCTCCGCCAAGTTTCGATTCCAGGCGCCAGTTCCAATCGGTCGGATATAACAACCAATCCTGCAAAAAACTCCCGTGAACAAGGCGCACTTGCCCGATCATGCCACGCTTGATGAGTACCCGCGCTTCCTGGCAGAGCGGGTAATAGCGCAGATTGTAGGCCACCCCTCCAACCAGATTCACTTCCTTCGTCAAAGAGACCAGCGCCGCCGATTCGCGAGAATCGAGCGTGAGTGGTTTCTCGCACAGCACATGCTTTCCGGCCCGGAGCAGTTGGCTAGCTTCCTGAAAGTGCAGATAGTTTGGTGTGCACAAATGCACGACCTGCACGGATGCATCGCTGGCCAGTTCATCGAGCGACGCATAAGCGCGGGGCAATCCCAAGAAAGCCGCCGCTTCCTTTGTGCGTTCTGCTGCGCTTCCGAGTATTCCCCGAACAGGAGTTCCCAGACGGCGCAGCGCATCCAGATGAGCTCGCCCAACGAATCCAAGTCCCACGATTGCCGCGTTTAATTCCTTCATGAGTCCGTGCCTCTTCCCGGCGTGTTTGGTTGGTTTAGTCGAAGAGTTGTTCTTCAATGGGAATTTACAACAATTTCCAAGCAGTGTTCAGTTATTTTCCCACCGGCCGAAAGGCATCCTCAGGATCCAGGTAACTCTCGGCCCAGAATGCGTCGCGCGTGATTCCCTTGGTCGCAACTTTTTCAATCTCAGGTAGCGTCGCGCCTATGATTCCCCCGTCTGCCGAGTCGTAGATAACGACGACTCCTTGCGGAATGGGTGTCGCATTCGAGGCTTCTTTTGCGCCGCGCTGAAAAAGCAAATAGGCATAATTCATACGCGCTGCCGGGCCTGCGTCCTTCGAATTTGTGGCGAGCGGCAGCACCGTGTATATTTTTACGTTCTTTCCGACCAAGCCAGGCCAGCTTCCCGGAAATATTCCGATCTCTTCGCGTTCGATCCGAAACGCTGTGAATTTTTCTATCGGATCGGAGGCCGGACCCGATTGCAGTTTCCCGACTAGGAAATCCGACAATTCCACGGCATTTCGCTGTACGTATCCGCGCGAATCTCCGGAAATCGCGATATGAACCCACTCGCTGTCCCCGTCGAGAAATTCGAATTCGTCGTTCTGTGAGGCCTGAAACAACACTTTGGCGTCGCTATTGCCTTTTGCATAGATTGGAGTCGGCGATTTCTGGATAATCAGCAGATTTTGAGGGTTCGCCTGGTTTTTCCGGATGTCCTGCAAATTTTGCAATTGCGCGGTCAGTTGCTGAACCCGTTTTTCACGTGCAAGTCGTTCCGCCCGAATTTCCGCGACTTCATCTGTCGGTGGCGAAGAACTGCGTGTCGCGGTGGCGTTTGAAATTCCGGAGCCCGATAAATCGAGTTTGGGCTTCGGCGTCATGGTATTCGCGCGCTTGTTCGCGATTGAGCTTGCAGATTTCCCGGTGAGCTTTTCTTCCAATCGGTCCAGAAAATCCAGTTCGAGCCTGCCGTTCGATGGCAGGACTTCATATCCAGATTTCGCGACGTCGCGGTCCGCATACCAGGCGGTAATTTTTGCTTTTAGCATGACGACTGTCGTCTGATTCGCTCCTGGCACAACCTCTACGGAGAACTTGCAAAATCCCCGCTCGTACCGATCTAGACTTTTCGCTGTTTCCTCCACAAACCCGTCCAGGATCGGCAGTTTTTCTCCGGCCGAAACCTGCAGATCGTTCAGCGCTTGTCGCACGTCCGCTTCGGATTTGAAGAAGCTTCGACCGTATGAATTTGCTTCTTGTGGCACGCCCAATGGGCAAGTTGCCGACAAGAGTAACAGCAGAACCCAGGTCGCTAGATTGTTGCTGCGGAGGATATTCACGGCAATTGCTCGAGTTTCTCGACCGGGATCCATCCGCGTTGGCCCTGCGGGGTTTCCACTCCGAACCAGTGTGGTGTAATGATCAGGATCAGTATCTCGGCGCCACCGGGCACGGTTTTCAACGTAGCAGCCGATTGGAAAGGGGCCGCCTTTATATCTGCTCCCGGCTGTTTCACCCTTCGTTCGATTTCATGCCGCACCGTTTCCACCTGTTCCTTCAGCTGTTTTTCCGAAGTTTCTGCGGAGTTCAGTCGAGTGGTCTCGTCTTCGCGTTGCCGAACATAGGTCTGATGGACAATTTCCGCGCTGTTTTTTCTTCGCGCAGATTCCTCTGCCTCGACGGCGGCCGCTTCGGCTTCGTCGATTCGATCCTTAATCTCTTTCATCTCCATTTTTTCAACGTTTCCATCGGAAACATGAATCGCATGATGCGATGATTCCACGTAAACAGCGTCAATTCGCACTCGTGTTCTCTCGCCGTTCCCAGCAGTGACCACGTAGCGGACAGCAATCGTGCCCATATCCGCACTTTCCACGAAGTGTCTCGGCGCGACTGCTTGTTTGCGGATTTTGTAATACACGTCACCGGGTCCCTGCCAAGGCTCGAACAAAGGAGTCGAGCTGACAACCTCGGCACCATCGAGAGTGGGCTGTTTATCGTAAATCAGCGTTCCATGGATGATTTGGTCATGGAGAACGCCTTGCACCGCCCTTCGAACGAGTTCAGGAGAAGAGGAAAACTCGCGTACCATCCCAGCACTCGTCACCGGATCTTTCGAGAGCCCTGGTTCGCTGAGAACTGCCGAAGCCACCAGAAGAAGGGCAACTTTTGCAATAAAACTAGACGTGTGTCTCATTCGTGTGAACGTTTCTTCTCCGCTGACACTACCGTGTTAACGCGAACTCTGCTCTCTGTCAAATGAGTGATCGTAAGAGTCCGGAGGACCGCTTCGAGCCGCCCGGTCACCTTTCAGCACTTTTCTCGATACATGCAAGAAATCTCTTGCATTCTAAGAAAGGGAGGGAGTAGCATGCCCCTCGGTTCAGGGAATCGAAATTCTGCCCTCTTAACTCGTGACGGAGAGAGGAAGGCTGGTTTCGGTGGAGATAGTTGAGCACATTAACTGCATACCGCGCTCTGATCGGCTTGTTTGAGCCTGGCTGTATTATTGTGTCCAAATCAGATTCCCTACTTAAAACTTAATTGGCCGTAAGAAGTCAATTTGGGCTGCTCGATTGCTCGTTTCGCTCGACGATCAGAGGAGGCAGTATGAGATTGAAGTGGGGTTCCGTGGGAATAACGGCAAAGATGGCCAATCTGGCCGCCTTCGCTTGCTATGCATTGCTTCTCTTAGCGATTATCCTGATTGATTGCCGTCCGGCTTCAGCGATCCCTGCTTTCGCAAGAAAATACGGGATGCCATGCTCCTCTTGCCATGAAGCGTGGCCCAAGCTGAGTCCCTTCGGACAGGCTTTTAAGGACAACGGCTACCAAATGGGGAACGATCGCGATGCCCCCATATTCCAGCAAGCTGCGTATTGGCCTATTTCTCTTCGCATCACTCCGAACTGGCATCTTGAAACCGCTAACAACCAGACGGTCGATGGCACCAGCACAGGATCAACATTGGCGAGCGTCAAAACCAATGGTTTCGACTACACCGGCATGGATCTGCTGACGGCAGGAACTTTGGCGAAAAATTACAGCTTTCTGCTTGTCCCGTCCGCCGATGAGACCGGGTCTTTCCACTTTGAATCTGTGAACCTCCGTTTTAGCAATTTGTTCGGTTCAAGTTGGTTCAACGTGAAGGTAGGTAAGTTTGAGCTCGACAACCTCCTCTCTGAGAAGCGGATTCTCACACTCTCCAGCAATGGCGGTTACTATCAGAACTACCACTTCCAGCCCATGGTCTCTCCAGGTACCCCGGAGAGCGCTTACGTATTTGGGATCGGTGATAACCAGATTGGCGTCGAATGGATGGGACATTCAAAAGATGACCGTACCCGGCTTTCCGCTTCTTTGCTGAGTGGAACGGACGGCAATCCCGATTTCATCAATGGAGCCGGCAATCCCGCAGGCCATGCATATGAAGCCTACTTCGCCGGGAGTCGCGCGTTTGAGATCGGGAACCTGGGCTTACAGCGTGTTGGCGCCTTTGCCTATCTGGGACAGGCGTCTACTTATCCTCGCTACACGGTGACGAGCGCGGGGATCCCGGCGGGGATCCCGGGCACGGGCATTGGCAATCAACCCTACTACCGCGTCGGTCTCATTGGCATGTGGTATGTCAAAAAGCTGGACGTGACCACGATGTATTTCTATGGTCACGACAGTGCTTACCTCGGCACAAACACTCCTGCGAATCAGCCTTTGCCTGGCGGTGCACAAGCGCCATCCTGGAATGGCGCTCTTTTCGAAACGCATTACAATTTCAACCCGCAGATGATCTTCATCAATCGGTATGAACTTGTCCGCATGTCCCAACAGGCGTTTTCTACGAATCCAGGCAATACCGGCAACGTTGACGCGCTTACGTTTGGTTTCCGGTACTACCCGTTTATCAGCAGCAGAGCAGGCTTTGCCTTCCACAACGAGTACTCCATCGTTTGGCAGAAGAATGTTCTTCTGTCACCTGAAGCCGGATTGCCTATCAACCTCACGAGCAGCAGCCTGATGTTCGGGTTCGACTTTGCATTCTAAGGAGACGATCATGAAGAGCCTAATGAACAAAAAACTCTATCTGTTGCTCGTCGCCGCGCTCACACTGCCTTCGTTTGCTTCCGCCCAGGAAATGGAATCACACATCGGAAACGCTACGGGACATTCCGCACAAGGTGCGCAACTCTACTACCGTTACTGCTGGGGCTGCCACGGCGCCCGGGGTGATGGCAACGGAGAAAACGCGCCGTATGTGACCCCGCAGCCACGTAATTTCGTACAGGGGACGTTTAAATGCCGATCAACCCCCACGGGAACACTTCCGGTCGACGACGACCTCTACAATTCCTTGTATCGCGGATTCAACTTCACTAACATGCCGAGCTGGAAGACCCTCACGGTGCAGCAGCGAGCTGATCTGGTCGCGTTTATCAAGACCTTTTCACCTCGCTGGAAAACAGAAAAGCCTGGTACTCCAATTCCGATTCCGGCCGAACCGGCGCTCACCGTTGCCAGCATCCAGCACGGCCAGGAACTTTTTCAGAAATTGGAATGCTGGAAGTGCCATGGACAGGAAGGCCGCGGTGATGGTCCTTCGGCTTCTACCTTGACCGATAGCAATGATCAGCCAATACGTCCCTACAACTTCACCTCTTCCAATCGCTCCAAGTGTGGCAGTACGAACCAGGATCTCTATCGGATTTTCATGACCGGTGTGGATGGCACTCCCATGCCTTCTTTCGCCGACGTGATCAAACCGGAAGAAGCTTGGGATCTGGTTCATTATCTCCGTACCTTGCAGGTCAATAACAAGAGTCCCGAACTCACAATGTGGGAAGGGTACAAAAGAAGGTGCGGCGATTGTGGATGCAAAGAAAGTGGAAAACACCTACACCGGTTCCGGTATTAAACCGTAAGAGTTAGACGTTAACAGTTTGCTTTAGGAGTTCAGGAGGAAGACAAGAATGACGATCAAGCATGTAGTGCTGACGGGAATGGCCGTGCTCGCCACCTCAGCCCTCGCTGTCGCGGGGCCAGGGCCGAGCGGTGGCACCATTTCCGGAAAGGTCACCTACGAAGGGACACCGGCAAAGATGAAGCCGATTGACATGTCCAAAGAGCCGTCGTGCGCGAAAATGTACACCACACCTCCGCTGGCGCAGACTGTCGAAACCGGTCCGGGGAATACCTTGGCCGACGTAGTTGTTTATATTTCGGCTGGAGCGCCCGACGATGCCGCTCCTTCTTCGGCCGCTGTGTTCAATCAAAAAGGTTGCCGGTATATTCCCCACACACTCGCTTTCCAGGTCAACCAGGAGATCAAGATCTCCAATGAAGATCAAACCTCGCACAACATTCATCCGATTCCGAAGCTAAACCGCGAGTGGAACAAGTCTCAACCACCAGGCTCTCCTCCGATCACGGAAAAGTATGACAAGGCCGAATTCATCCCGGTGAAGTGCAACATTCATCCCTGGATGCATGGCAACTTCGCGGTGCTCAAGAATTCCCATTACTCCGTTTCCGACGAATCCGGCGCATTCACGCTGTCGAATCTCCCTCCAGGCAAGTACACGATTAGTGCCTGGCAGGAATCCTACGGTGAGCAGACGCAGGAAGTCACTGTCTCGGGATCGGAAACGAAGACCATTACGTTCGTATTCAAAGCCAAGCCCTATTGATTAGGGCTTGGCTTTTTCTTCGGCACCCATAGTCTAACGAGTCCAAAATGTCGGTTTGTGAATCGTCCACGTACTTGGGCGGAGGCGAGGAGCAATGGGCAAGATTTTTGCTGTTGTATTAGTCATTATCGCACTGGTTTCGGCATATCCGATCATCGTCAACAAGTATGCGATGCCAGAAGACATTTCTACCCATGGTCATTTAATTGATGACCAATTGCACGACACCATGTGGGAGGCAGGGCTCTCCTTTATCGGTGCTCAGTTGGTCCTCGCCTTCTTTATCTGGTCCTTCACCAACCGCAAAATCGGAAGTCCGCTGAGATCGTTCCCCGGTGGTGCCAAAGTGATGGTGGTCGCCGCCGTCGTTCTCGTCGGTACAGAAATTCTCGCGTTAGGGGTCATGGGTCAAAAAGCGTGGGGCACGGTCTACTTCACGCCACCCAAGGCTGACGCCCTGCAGATTCAGGCGCAAGCAGGCCAGTTCGCTTTCTATTTCCGCTATCCGGGTGCGGACGGCAAATTCGGATCCCTTCATCCTGACAAAATTGACGAAGGCAACCAGAATTACTTCGGTCTCGATCCGGCCAACGAGGTGGAAGCCCGTGATGACGTGGTGTCCGGCGAGCTCGTGATTCCAGCCAACCGTGAAATTCAACTTCTGATGCACGCGAAGGATGTTGGGCATTCCTTCTATGTCCGCGAGCTACGCATCCAGCAGGATTTCGTCCCTGGCCTCGATCTATCCGTCCATTTCACAGCCACAAAGGTCGGCAAATACGAAATTGTTTGCACCCAGCTCTGCGGTCTGGGGCATTACAACATGAAGGCCTACCTGAGTGTCATGTCGCCTGAAGATTACGACAAGTGGATCAAGGCCCAGGAAGCGGCACAATAGTCTTTTCAGGATAACTTTAGATGCATTTGCAGGGTGAATTTTAGTTTTCAATCGCGAGGTGTTTGGATGCAGGAGACTACAGCCAATCAGGCTCATGTACATGCGCCACCGGAAGGGTTTATCCGAAAGCATGTCTTCAGTTTGGATCACAAGGTAATTGGCAAACAGTATTATGCCCTGGCGCTTGTCGCTGTGTTTATCGGGATGGGTCTTTCTTGGTTAATGCGTATTCACCTCGTCTGGCCCAATTCCAAAATTCCCGGCCTGGAGCTGCTATCGAAAGTTGGCGCGCCGGGTGGCGTCATGACTCCGGAGTACTATCTCTCGCTGTTAACGATGCACGGCACGCTGATGGTTTTCTTTGTGCTGACCAACGCGCCATTCGCCGCTTTCGGCAATTACTTCTTGCCGATCCAGATCGGTGCCGAAGACATGGCCTTTCCGCGATTCAACATGATGTCTTTCTGGACCACCCTCCTCGCCTTCGTGGTATTAATAACGGCGTTTGTCATTCCCGATGGCCCCCCGATCGCCGGGTGGACTTCATACGCACCCCTGAGCGCAGTTGGGAAGGATGCAGGTCCTGGAATGCAGTTTGGCGAAAGTTTGTGGGGATTGTCGATTGCGATCTTCTGCATCGCTTCGCTCCTTGGTGCGCTGAATTTTATCGCGACCACGCTTGATCTTCGTGCCAAAGGCATGACCTTGATGCGCATGCCGATCTCGACTTGGGCCTGGTTCATCACCTCCTGTATCTCTTTGCTCGCATTCGCGGTCTTGTTGCCCGCTTGCATTCTCTTGGTTCTTGACCGGCACGCTGGCACGAGCTTTTTCATTCCTTCAGGTCTGGTCATAAGCGATCAACTGCAGAAGCACTCCGGTGGTTCGCCGCTGCTCTGGCAGCATCTGTTCTGGTTTTTTGGTCATCCCGAAGTTTACATTGCCATTCTTCCCGCGATGGGCATCGTCTCGCACATCCTGATCAACAGCATGCGCAAACCCTTGCTTAGCGCCAAAGTGGTCATCTATTCGATGATGTCCATCGGATTCCTCAGTTATATGGTCTGGGGACACCACATGTTTGTCAGTGGCATGAATCCCATGTCTTCGCTGGCGTTCTCGTTCCCCACTCTTACGATTACAATTCCAGCGACGGTGATGACGCTGATCTGGTTGGGCAGCTTGTACGGCGCCAACATCCAGATTACCTCCGCGTCGCTTTTCTCCCTGGGATTTATCTCCATGTTTGTCAGCGGCGGTGTCAGCGGCTTTTTCCTTGCTCAACCTTCAATCGACATCTACCTGCACGGCACATACTTCGTTGTCGGCCATTTCCACTTGGTTATGGGTGTTGCAGCCTTGTTCGGGGTGTTTGCAGGAACGTACTTCTGGTTCCCGAAGATGAGCGGCCGCATGATGAACGACAGTTTGGGGAAAGCTGCATTTCCTGATTACGTTTATCGGCGCCTATTGCATCTTCATGCCGTTCCACTATCTCGGCCTGATCGGAAACGTTCGTCGATATTCCTCTTTCGTCGACGATTTCATGACCCCGGACGTGATGTGGTTACACAAGTTCGTCACCACCGCCGCTCTGATTACCGGTGCGGCGCAGTTCATCTTCTTGTTCAACTTGATCTATAGCCGCTTCAAAGGCACTCCCGCCCCGGATAATCCGTGGGATGGTACCACTCTCGAGTGGTCCATGCCGTCCCCTCCACCGTGGAACAATTTCGGCGGCAAACATCCGATTGTTTACCACGATCCTTACCAGTATGGGGTGAAGGGAACGAAGGGCGATTTCGTCATGCAAGATTCGCCGGAACAATCAATCATCAGCGGGGATTGAGTGACGGATGATGGGATGACTTGAGCCAGTTCGCCCGTGCCACAAGTCGCCAAAAGGGAATGGAGTAATTATGTCCTCAGCATCGGCAGTGAATCCGAATGCAGTCGCGGTTACGGGACTCAGTTCCGATCGTGCCTCGCGCAGCGGCATCTGGCTCGGCCTGTTTACGATCACCATGTCCTTCGCGGCCTTTACTAGTGCGCTGTTTGTGCGTGAAGGTACTTCGGACTGGGGCCATATCGCACTACCGTCGGTTCTTTACTTTAATACGCTTTTGCTGCTTTTCAGCAGCGGCACAATTGAGATTTCTCGACGCTACTTGTCAGGCGGGCGGGTGATCGATGCCGAGAAGAGCCGCAAAGGCACCGGGTGGCTGCTGTTTACCCTGGTTCTCGGTATTTCCTTTTGTATTGGCCAGTTCTCGGCGTGGCGTCAGCTTCGCGCACAGGGACTGTACCTCGCAACCAATCCAAACAGTTCTTTTTTCTACGTTCTGACCTTCATGCACGTGTTGCACTTGTTGGCGGGTATTGCCGTACTTACGTATTTGACCGGCCGAGTCCTCGCCAGCCATGGCACGTTTCGCCGAAGCTTGTTTGACAACACCGCGATTTATTGGCATTTCCTGGGCGTTCTCTGGGTCTATTTGTTCGTGCTTTGCCTGATGAAGTTGTAGTCGAACTTAGGGAGAAAACCTGTGAGCGAATCGCAAGTCGCAGTCCAAGGGCATGGACCCCTGCTCGAAGAATCGCCTTACGCAATTCCTTCGCGCAAATTTACCATGTGGTTGTTCATTATTTCAGACGCAGTTACATTCGGTGCGCTGCTGTTTGCCTATGGCTATCTTCGGGTAGCCACGCCCAATTGGGTTCGCCCCTTTGAGTCGGCCAGTGTCATCAACGTCATCCTGATGACTTTCGTGCTGATCACCAGCAGTCTTACCATGCTGGGCGCAGTTGACGCTTCCAAATCCGGAGACAAACCGAAAGCCATGCGTTTCCTCTACTCCACCGCGTTTCTCGGTATTGTCTTCGCCGCACTGCACATTCGGGAGTGGTATCAACTCTTTGGCCGCGGGATCACGATCAGTTCTGGCACCTTTGGCCAGACATTTTTCGCGATTACTGGCCTTCACCTGCTTCACGTCGTGAGCGGAGTCATTGGGATCATTGCCGTGGGCTCCCTGTATTCCCGAGGCAGGATTACGCCCGGCCACGTGGAAACCACCGGACTGTACTGGCACTTTGTTGATCTTGTATGGATGTTCGTTGTGCCGCTGGTGTACCTCACGAATATCGCTCACTAAACTGAACAGGAGAGAAATCGATGAGCACAGCCGATGTTTCCGGGAATGTCATTCGTAAATACTTGCCTGTCTATTTTGTTCTTCTGGGCATTTTTCTCGTGGAAGTATTTCTTTCTTTCCGAAACTTCTCCACTCCATCACTTGTGGTCATGCTGTTATTCCTCGCGCTGTGCAGTGCCAGCCTGGGCTTAATGTATTTTATGCATCTGAGCCAGGAGCGACGTGGCCTTTTTCTCAGCCTGATTCCCGTCACAATCTTCGTTCTCCTCATGATGAACATGTTCTGGACCGACGCTATCCGGCTCTTGTACATGAGGCCGCCGGCGCAGTAGTCTCTTTCGACGGAGGGGGAGGCATGCAAAATAGACCATTGAGCAAGTCGATCGCATTAGTGGCATCGCTTCTGGCTCCCGGCCTCGTCTACGCGCAGAATTGTGCACTTTGCTATACACAGGCTGCCGGATCTGGTTCCCGCATGATTCATGCCCTCAAGAGCGGGATTGTGGTCCTGGTTGTCCCCCCTATGCTCTTTTGTGTCGGCATCACGTGGATGGCCTACAAGAAGCGCAACCAGTTTAACGTAGACTAAATTCTTTCCGAATTGGCGAGGCTTCTATTTCATTGACAGCCGTTCGCGCGGCTCCTAGCATACTGCTCCATGTCCCACTCTGATTCGCCCCACCGCTCTGTCCGGCCGTTGATAAATGACTAGACTCGCCCGCAAGCTCTCGTTCGCCAACTACTTCGCGCTTGGTTTTGGAACCATGATCGGTACCGGATGGGTCGTTCTGATGGACGACTGGCTTGGTCGTGGAGGCCCGCTGGGTGCGATGCTTGGCTTCGCCATTGGCGGCATTCTCTTGCTTCCTGTTGGCTACATCTACGGCCAATGGGTCCGTCGCCTTCCGGACGCTTCCGGGGAAGCCGCTTATACGGCCGAAGTCTTCCCGCCGTTCATCAGCTACATCACCGGCTGGATCATGCTCCTGGCGTACCTGATTGTTTGTCCCTGGGAAGCAGTAGCGGTCGGGAAACTCGCTGCCTACATTTTCCCGCAATTAGATACCGTCGAACTCTATCATGTCGCCGGACAACCGGTTTTCCTCCCGCGCCTTCTGCTCGGAATTGTACTTACTGTTCTTCTCGGTTATTTGAACTACCGTGGCATTCGGGCGAGCGCTACGTTTCAGAGTTGGGCCACTTCGGCGGTTCTTCTCGTATTTCTGGCTCTATTGCTCACGAGTCTCGGCACCGGATCATCCACTCATCTCCGACCACTCTTCAGTCATGCTCCGCTCGCGTCCATCCTCCTGACCATGCAGATTGTCCCGTATTTCGTCACTGGGTTCGAATCGATCCCCAAGGCTGCGGAAGAAGCAAATCCGGATTTTCCACCAAAAGACTTTTTCAAAGCCATTGCCATGGCTTTGCTGGTTGGGGCGGGTTTCTACGTGTGCGCAGTCGCTGCCGTCTCCTACATCGCGCCGTGGCAAGGCTTGCTGGGCCACAGATTCGCGACTGCCATTGCATTTGAACACGCCACTCACTCGGCCTGGCTTGTGCGTCTCATCTTCGCCGTTTCACTGGTTGCGCTGTTCCAGGTCTTTAACGGAAACTTTGTTGCCTCCACTCGTCTCTTGTTCGCCTTTGGCCGACGCGGTACGCTTCATCCTTCGTTCGCCACCGTTCACAGACAATATCTTACTCCGACTGTCGCGATCCTCGGAGTCAGTATCGCAACTCTGATCGGTTTGCTCCTGGGCGATGTCATCCTTGTCTCGATTACCGAAGTTGGCTCGCTCGCATGCTCCTTCGGATGGTTCGCCGCCTGTCTGTCTTTCTTGCTGGTAGAAGAATCGGCGCGTCTTCGCATTTTCGGAGTTTTTGGCATGCTCGTTTCTCTCGCGTTTATAGCGATGAAAGTCATTCCAGCAATCCCAGGTCATTTCTCTGGCGCTGAATGGATTGCCCTTGCCGTCTGGTTATTGTTAGGAGTTATCCTGCATCGTTGGCCCGGCGCAATTTCCTGAACTTCGGCAATTTCGCCGTTCATGTATACTTTTGAAGGAGATTTTTCAACGACCGATAAATGATCCCTTATCTGCACCTAGGACCACTCCTTATCCCCACATTCGGACTGATGGTCGCTCTGGCCTTGATTACTGCTGCGTACATTTTGCAGTCTGATTTTGACCGGCGCGGTTTCAAGGCGGACGCCTTTACCATGATCACCGCCGCCGGGCTCGCTGGTATTGCAGGCGCCAAACTTTATCATCTGCTGGAGTCTCCCAGTGAATTTTTCGCCGATCCCATCGGGCTCATTTTTACCCGCTATGGCTTTGCCTGGTTTGGCGGGTTTTTAGGCGGATTCGGCACCATGGTCGTCTTGGGCCGCAAGGAGAAATTGCCTATACGCGAATTTCTTGATGCTTGTTCACCTGCGGCCTGCTTTGGTTACGCCATCGGCCGCATCGGCTGCCTGCTTTCTGGCGACGGCGATTACGGAAAGCCCACGTCGCTTCCCTGGGGCATGAGTTTTCCGAATGGAATCGTTCCGACGATCGAGCGTGTCCATCCGGCACCGCTCTACGAATTTTTCATTTGGTGCATTCTGGGGATCGTTTTGTGGAAACTTGGTTCGAAGGTTACAACGGGTCAGAAAACGAACGGTGAAATTTTTGCGCTGTACCTCATCCTGACAGGAGTCGCGCGCTTCCTGGTCGAGATCATTCGCATCAATCCTGCCTGGATCCTCGGCATGTCGAACGCCCAGGTTGTCAGCATTCTATCCTTGATTGTGGGAGTGATCCTGTTCTTCCGTTGGAGAACTCCCGCCCGTCCCTGAAATCTTACTTGGTATTGCTTTTTCTCATTTCCCGGTTGGCTTCATTTCTTCCGGTTTTCCCTGGGTATCAAATACGCTCAAAGGTCCATACTTCTGGAGCACCGGAGCAATTTTTTGGGCATCGCCCACTCCCACGACCTGCATTGTCGCCGGATCAATATATTTACGCGAAACCCGCTGTACATCCTCTGCAGTGATTGCCGAGATCTGAGCCGGATAGTTGTCCCAATAATCCGCTGGTAGGTTATAGATCTTTTGCTCTTCCGCAAAATTCAGAAGTTGGTCGGGATGTTCAAGCGACAACGCAAAACTCGCCACCACACTTCGCCGCGCATCATCCAGTTCCGCCGCCGGTACTCTTTCATCGCGCATGCGATTGAACTCGATCCAGAACTCGGTCATCGCACCTTCCGTTACTTCCGTGCGCAAATCTCCGCCAGCCCGGAAGGGTCCGGCGTATTTTACGGCCGTAAATGTGCTGTACACGCCATAGGTATAGCCCTTCGCTTCCCGCAGATTCAGAAATAATCGGGCGGCAGCGCCCGCACCGAGGATCTGGTCCATTACGACCATTGCCGGATAATCCGGGCTGGTCCGGTCGATCGCAATATTGCCCATGGCCAACGTAGTTTGAACTGAGCCCGGCCGGTCTACGATGTACACGTGGGGCGTCTTCACTTCGCTTGTCGCCGGAATTCTCTGCGGTTTGAATTCGGTTTTCGGCCACTTCGCGAGCCAGTCATTCAATCTCGCAATTGTGGCCTTCGCGTCGACATCTCCCGTAATGCCCAAAAGTGTATTCTGTGGTGCGTATCGTTCCTTGTGCCATTGTGCCAGCTTCTGCGAAGTCAGCGCGTCGATCGATTCTGGCGTTCCTGCAACCGTCGCTGCCGGATGATTCCCGTACACGGCCTCGTCGAATCGCTCGGTCGCCAAAAAGCTTGGCTGCTGTCTCTGCTGGATCAGTTGCACCTTCAGCCGCTGCTTTAGTTTCGCCAGTTCACTGTCCGGAAAATTCGCATTCAGCATCAGGTCCACAGCGAGGGGGAACCAGATATCGAAGTTGTCGGATAGGCCGGATGCACCGACGCTCGCCGAGTCATCTCCGAACGGCGCGCTCGAAAAGAAAGAAGCGCCAAGCCGATCGATATCCTCATTGATCTGCTTGCTCGTCCTTGTAGCCGTTCCTTCGCGCAGCATTTGCGCTGTCACGCCGGCCAACCCGTGTTCACTGGACGGTTCCCAGAGAGCTCCTGCGCCATCGATTGTGAAGTCCACCGTTACGATCGGGAATCGATGGTCCTCGAGGATCATCACCGTCATTCCATTCCCGAGTGTTGCTTCCACTGGCTTCGGCAGCTTCACCCGCAAAATGTCCTTTGACACCGGAGCAAGGTTCTTTCTTTCCACCTTGCTCGGTGAAATGGCCTTGGAATCGCCAGGTGCCTGTGCCAGCAGGGGGGTGGACCAAAGACTTGCTATCAAAATCATTGCGCCAGGAATTCGAGCAAAGAGGCTCCCGGTAAACGGGGATGCCATTCGTGTCGTTCTCTCCATCGTCTAATTCCCCCCTGTTGCGCCAGCGGCAGTCTTTGGTTTGGGAAGTGTCGTAATGACGCTGCGATTCGAAGGGATCAGATACTTCTTCGCCACACGCAACAAGTCGTCTTTGGTCACTGCATCCAGTCGAGTCTCTTCCGTATTGATTACTTCGGGGTCGTTCCACGCTACCGTGTAATAGGCCAACTGCACGGCCCGCGACAGGGTACTCGACAGCTGCGCTGAATGATCGTGCCGGTACTTCAAGCGAACCTTTTCGAGTTCCCAATCGGCGACGGGTTCCGTCTGCACCTTATCGATTTCAGCGAAAATCGCTTTTTCGGCGTCTTCCATCTTTACACCCGGCCGCACCAATGCAATCACGCTAGCCAATCCCGTTGCTCTTCTTGCGCCGGCGTTGGCAAACACATTCGCTGCCAATTGTTTCTCTTTCACCAACTCCTGGTACAGACGCGAAGACTGGCCCGAACCCAGAATGCCCATCAAGACATTCAGGGGCATATAGTCCGGATCGTTGTAAGCCGGAATCTTATAAACAATGTCCAGTCGCGGCACTTGGGCGAATCCGTCCTCAATGACCTTTTGTCGCTCCGCTGTTTGCAGAGGTTCGTTCATATTCGGCCGCTTCGGAGCGGGTTGGGGCGGAATGCCCTCAAAGTACTTTTTGATTTGTGCCAGCGCCTGATCCTTCTTGAAATCGCCAACCAACGCCAGAACCGCGTTATTCGGGGCATAGTAGATCCTGAAAAAATCCTTGAGCTCGTCGAGCGATGCCGCATTCAAATCCGCCATCGATCCAATGGTTGAGTGCTTGTACCCAAAATTGTCATATACCGTGTCCGAAATCGCTTCAGACGTCTTTCCATACGGCTGATTATCTACGCGCAAGCGGCGTTCTTCCTGAACTGCATTCCGCTGGTTATCGAGGTTCGCCTGCGTTACGGCGAGCGATTTCATGCGGTCCGCTTCAAGGAATAGCCCAAGGGCAAGTTGATTGGCTGGCAAGGTCTCAAAATAATTGGTCCGGTCCTGGTTGGTCGTTCCATTCATCCCGCCGCCGTTATTTTCAATCAGAATGAAGTGCTCGCCTTTACCCACGTTTTCTGAACCCTGAAACATCATGTGTTCAAAAAGGTGGGCGAACCCGGTATGTCCAGGTAATTCGTCGCGCGAGCCAACGTCATAGGTCACGCAAATCGAGTACGTCGGCGCAGAGTGATCTTCGCTCAATACCACGCGTAACCCGTTTTTTAGAGTGAATTGCTCGATGGGAATTTTGACCGCTCCCCGTTCTGCAGGCTTCTTCTGAGGGCCCGTTGCATCCTGTCCGTAACAGGCGCCGGGGGCGCCTATGCTCAGCAGCGCCGTGCAGCTGGCCAGCCATACACTTTTTGCTCGTTTCATCCAAGCCCCTCATCTCGCCAAAACTATAGAACCCCGGTCAATCCTGCCCCCGGGGCTCTGGTATTTTCAATTGTATCTTTTCATTGTTCGAGCATCTGCCGCATCACGTACTGCAAAATGCCTCCGTGCTGGTAATACAGAACTTCTTCCGGCGTGTCGATGCGCACGATCGCCGTGAAATTCGTACTGTTGCCATTTGGCGCTTTCGCATGCACCTGGACCACCTTTTTCGGGGCCAGGCTGGCGACGCCTTCAATGTCAAAAACCTCTTGCCCCGAGAGCCCGAGCGTCTCGCGGTTCTCCCCCGGCTTGAATTCCAGCGGAAGTACGCCCATTCCAACGAGGTTGCTCCGATGAATTCGCTCGTAACTCTCCGCGATGACCGCGCGAACACCCAGTAGCCGTGTGCCTTTCGCGGCCCAGTCGCGCGATGAGCCGGATCCATATTCTTTTCCTGCCAGCACCAGGAGCGGAATACCTTCTTCCCGATATTTAACCGCGGCATCGTAGATGAACATCTTTTCGCCGGCGGGGAAGTGCAATGTCCAACTTCCCTCTGTTCCGGGCGCCAACTGATTGCGCAAACGAATGTTCGCGAACGTTCCGCGCATCATGACCTCGTGATTTCCACGGCGAGCCCCGTAGGAGTTGAAGTCGTGCGGCTTTACACCATGTGCGATCAAATATTTTCCTGCAGGAGAATCCGCTGCAATCGAGCCAGCCGGGGAAATATGATCGGTGGTTACGCTATCACCGAGAATTGCGAGCGTCCTTGCACCGTGAATATCGGACAGCGGCGCGGGCGTCTTTGGCATATTTTCAAAATACGGCGGCATTTTGATGTACGTCGAATCCGGATCCCACTTGTAGAGATCGCCCGCGGGAACGGGCATCGATTTCCAGTGGGCATCACCCTCGAATACCTCGCTGTACACCTTACGGTACTGCTCCGAAGTTACGGCAGCACGCACGGTCGATTCCACTTCCTGTGGCGTTGGCCAAATATCCTTCAGATAAACCGCCTTGCCGCTCTTGTCCATGCCCAAGGGCTCGGTTGTCAGGTCCAGATCCATGCGCCCCGCGAGCGCATAAGCGACCACCAGCGGCGGCGAAGCCAGGTAATTTGCCCTGACCAGCGGATGCACACGTCCCTCAAAGTTGCGATTGCCACTTAAGACCGCCACGGCAACCATATTGTTTTCCTTGATCGCCGTGCCGATTGCGTCAGAGAGAGGCCCGCTATTCCCGATGCAAGTGGTGCACCCGTAACCGACCAGATTAAATCTCAGTTGATCGAGATAGGTATCAAGTCCCGCTCGATGGAGATAATCGGTCACCACTTTCGATCCCGGTGCGAGGCTGGTCTTGACCCACGGCTTTACCTGCAGTCCGCGCTCGACGGCCTTTTTGGCCAGCAGCCCGGCGCCAAGCATCAACGATGGGTTCGACGTATTCGTGCAACTCGTAATCGCAGCAATCACGATCGCGCCGCTCGACAGCTCAAATGCATCCCCATTATTTTTCACAGGCACCTGTTTTCCGGCGATGCCTTCGAGCACCTTTGTGAATGAGCTCTTTGCGTTTTTCAGTGTCACGCGATCCTGTGGCCGCTTTGGTCCTGCCAGAGTCGGCTCAACGGTACCCAAGTCGAGCTCTACTCGTTCGCTGAATGCCGGTTCGGGTGTCTGATCCGTACGGAACAACATCTGTTCCTTGCAATACGCCTCTACCAATGCAACGTGTTCGTGAGATCGCGCCGTGAATCGAAGATAAGCCAGCGTCTCCTCATCCACCGGAAAGAACCCCATTGTCGCACCGTATTCCGGTGCCATGTTGGCGATTGTGGCGCGGTCAGGCACGCTCAAGCTCGACAGTCCCGAACCATAAAACTCAACGAATTTTCCAACGACTCCTTTCTTGCGTAGGATTTCTGTAACGGTCAGAACCAAATCCGTTGCCGTCGTTCCTTCTTTCAACCGTCCATTGATCTTGAAGCCGACAACTTCCGGAACCAGCATCGACAGCGGTTGACCCAGCATTGCAGCTTCTGCTTCAATTCCGCCAACTCCCCAGCCAAAAACACCGAGCGAGTTCACCATCGTTGTATGCGAGTCGGTGCCCACCAGTGAATCCGGATAGGCTTCGAGTCGGCTGCCGTTTGGCATTGAACAAACGACACGCGCCAGATATTCAATGTTGACCTGGTGGCAGATTCCAGTGTCGGGGGGCACCACTTTGAAGTTACGGAACGCGGTTTGTCCCCATCGCAAAAATGCGTATCTTTCCGAGTTACGCTGAAATTCCAACTCCGCGTTCAATCCAAATGCCCCGGCATTTCCAAAGTTATCCACTTGCACCGAATGGTCGATCACCAATTCCGCCTCAAAAAGCGGATTGATGCGCTTCGGATTTCCGCCCATGTTCTGGACTGCTTCGCGCATCGTTGCGAGATCAACGACCGCCGGTACGCCCGTGAAATCCTGCAAGAGCACTCGTGCAGGCATGAACGCGATCTCACGTTGCGGTTCGTTGGGCTTCCATTTGGCGAGCGCCTTGATGTCGTCGGGACGCACGAATCGGCCGTCTTCGAAACGCAGCAAATTTTCAAGCAATATTCGCAAGGAAAAGGGAAGTTTCTCGATGGTACCCACTCCCTGCTTTTCCAATTTCTCCAGGCGCTGGATTTCAAACACCTGCGCCCCGACGTTTAATTTATCTCTGGTTGCGAATGAATTTGCCGCGGAGATTGGCATTCTCTTGGTCCTTTCACGACAGCTCGAACCAATATAATAACCGAAATTCACGAGCGGCGTCGGGACCGCTATAATGGATCCGTGAAAGTCGTTTTGATTTCGACCTACGAATTGGGCCGCCAACCGTTTGGCCTTGCTTCCCCTGCAGCGTGGCTTCGAAAGCGCGGCCACGAGGTTACCTGCCTTGATCTTTCACGCGAGACACTCTATGAACCAGCCATTCGCTGCGCGCAGGTGGTCGCTTTTTATGTCCCCATGCACACAGCGGCACGTCTCGCACTCGAATTCGTACCGCTGCTGCGGCGTCTCCATCCCCAAGCTCACTTTTGTGCGTACGGACTTTATGCTCCACTGGCCGCAGAGAGCTTTCACGCTGCAGGGGTCACGAGTTTATTCGGAGGAGAATTTGAGCAACCGCTGATCGAGCTGGTTGACCGACTGGATGGTCTCTCCGACCATCCACAGATTCATCCGATTCATTCCGCGATTTCGCTCGCCCGACAAAAATTCGAGATTCCCGACCGCTCAGGCCTGCCTTCGCTGCGCTCCTATGCGCATCTGATTCTTCCTACAGGCCAGCACCGCACGGTCGGCTATACCGAAGCCAGCCGTGGCTGCAAACACCTCTGCCGTCACTGCCCGATTGTACCTGTCTACAACGGCGTTTTCCGCATTGTCGACCGCGAAGTGGTGCTTGCTGATATCCGGCAGCAGGTTTCAGCCGGCGCCCAACATATTACCTTCGGCGATCCAGATTTTTTTAACGGAATCGGCCACGCCATTCCGCTCATCGAGGCTTTGCACCGGGAATTTCCCGCACTCACCTATGACGTCACCATAAAAGTCGAACATCTGTTGCAAAACGCCAAGCTGCTTTCAACTCTCAAACAGACGGGTTGCCTTTTCGTCGTCACT
This sequence comes from uncultured Acidobacteriaceae bacterium, assembly GCA_963788555.1. Taxonomy (GTDB): domain Bacteria; phylum Acidobacteriota; class Terriglobia; order Terriglobales; family Acidobacteriaceae; genus Sulfotelmatobacter. Next base: position 105,092 of record CAWBHM010000017.1, read on the forward strand.
GCGGTCGAATCACTCGACGACCAAATACTCGGCCGACTCGAAAAAGGCCACACCCGGGCTGACTTCTTCCTGCTCGTCGAACTGTTCAGCAAAGCCGACCTTGTCCTGCAGCCCACTTTTGTTCCTTTCACCCCGTGGACCACGTTTGATAATTACCTCGACCTTCTCACGCAAATCCAGCGCCTCGAGCTTGTAGAATCGGTCGCGCCGATTCAACTTACGATTCGTCTCCTCATTCCTCCGGCTTCCCGCATCCTCGAACTCCCTGAGGTTCAGCAGATCGTCGGCCCGTTCGATCCTTCAGCCCTCGTCTATCCCTGGCACAATCCAAACCCCGCTTTGGATCAATTGTCTACCAAACTCCAGGACATCGTCGCGACGAGTGAAAAGTCAAAGCGATCTCGCTCTGAGACGTTTGACCTAATCTGGTGCGCCACATATTGCGCCGCCGGACGAGCGCTTCCTGAACTGCCGATTCCGCCCCCAAGTCCGTCTCTGGCAGTCCCTTATCTCAATGAACCTTGGTATTGTTGAGCAGAACCGACCGGGGACCAGTTGGCCCCCATCGCAATAGCGAGGAACGCTGTCGGCAAAGCTGAGTCTTTTCTATAGCTCGCAAACCGGCCCTCGCCCTGAGCTGATAGAATTCCAAGAGGATTCGCTATGCCGGTTACCAAGAAACACGTTCTACTCTTCGCTTCCAAACTCGGCTATCAGACCCGAGCCTTCGACTCCGTTGCCCAAAGACTTGGTGTGGAACTCGTTTTTGTCACCGATCGTTGCCATCGACTCCAGGATCCATGGCAGGATCGCGCCATCCCCGTACAGTTTGAACGCCCTGAAGCCGCCGCTTCCTCCGTCATTTACGCCCAGCGCGGCCTTGAAGTGGATGGAGTGCTCGCGCTGGGAGACCGCGCCACCCCTATCGCTGCCTACGTTGCTCGTCGATTGGCCATCCCTTTTCATCAGCCCCTTAGCGTCAATGCCTGCCGCAACAAGCTACGTATGCGCGAAGTCTTTCGGGACGCTGGGCTCCCCTTTCCTCAATTTCGTGCCGTCCCGATCCACCCGCTCACAGATCCGTCGTTGCTCGGTATCTCCTATCCTTGTGTTCTGAAGCCGCTTTCGCTTTCTGCCAGCCAGGGCGTCGCACGCGCTGACAATCGGGAAGAATTTTTCAGTGCCGCAGCGCGATTGAAGCATCTCCTCGATTCGCCGGAAATCCGCGCCACCCGCGACCCCCTTCTCGACCAGATTTTGGTGGAGGATTATCTGCCCGGGAGAGAAGTAGCGACAGAGGGATTAATCACGGAAGGCGAACTGCGAGTTCTGGCCATTTTCGATAAGCCCGACCCGCTGGAAGGTCCTTTTTTTGAGGAATCCATCTACATCACGCCGTCGCGTTTACCGCTGGATCTGCAGCGATCCGTTGAATCGAGTTTTAAAAACGCCACCGCGGCGCTAGGGCTTACAGACGGGCCCGTGCACGGCGAATTTCGTATCAACGACACTGGCATCTGGACAATCGAGATCGCTCCGCGGCCAATCGGCGGTTTGTGTGCCCAGGCACTTCGCTTCCAGCCATCAGGAGAACATCCCGCATTCGGCTTCGAAGAATTACTTCTCCGCCATTCGCTTCGCATGCCTGGCACCGACGCTCCCCGCGAACTCGATGCCTCCGGGGTCATGATGATTCCGGTTCCGCGAAGCGGGACCTATGAAAAGCTTGACGGTCTTGAAGCGGCCCGGGGGATTCCACTCATCCGTGGAATCGAGATCACGGCCCGTCTGCATGACTACATCGTCGCCTGGCCCGAGGGCTCAAGCTATCTGGGCTTTATTTTTGCGAGTGGATCAAATCCAGCCGAAGTAGAAGCAGCCATACGCGCCGCGCACGCCGAACTTCACTTTTCACTTGTTCCGAGGTTGCCTGTAGAACATCCGGTCACCGGCGCATTTTAGTGGAATGCAATGACCTTCTGAATCCCGCTTCCTACCCTTTGGCCTTTGGGGCAACGTACCCTTCGGGCAGTTTTGCGCCTTCTCCAAAGAAAAACTGTTCCATCTGCTCGCCCATAATTTTCTGCGAATTCGGGTCCAGTGGATTCAGCCGGTATTCATTCATTACCATCTTCGAATATTCCACCCAGAGCTTCCACGCTTCCTTCGAGACGTTGTCATACACCCGCTGTCCCAATTCACCCTTCCAAGGCACCCGGTCCAGTCCGGGCAACTCCTTGCCGATCTTTACGCACTGTACCATCCGGGTCCCCGGCTTGACTGGCTCGCTCGGCGCTGGTGGCGTCGGTCCACAGTTATCGTTTACCATCAATTCCTCCTGGAGGTCGAGACCCCATTCTCCGCTACGTAATCTTTCCTTGCAAGGCATCCTGGAAAACCGATCTGCGATGGGGTCGGGCTGCGCGTTCCCCCCAGGCCCCTTGTATTCGCATTCACTGTCTCTCGGGCGGTCATGATTGATTTTTATCCTTTTGTATCGGCTGTACATCTGATATCTCTCAATGGCCAACGGGAGGCCTTTCTTGACCGAGATCACCACTCTGTTCTGGGACATCGGCGGCGTCATTCTCAGCAACGGGTGGGATCGCGAAGCCCGCCGCCAGGCGGCTGAAGCGTTCGATCTGGATTGGGACGAGCTCCAGGATCGCCACGATCTGTCCTTTCCAGCTTTTGACACCGGGCAAATTACTCTCGATCAATATCTGGATCGCACGCTTTTCTATAAGCCACGTCTTTTTACGCGCGAGGAGTTCACGGCTTTCATGTTCGCGCAGTCCCGCGAATACCCCGAAACGCGCGCCGTTTTGACCAAGCTTGCCGGCACCGGCAAATACTTCATGGCCGCCATCAACAATGAACCGCTTGAACTGAACCAATACCGCATTGAAGCGTTTAATCTTCGCAAGGAATTTAAGGTGTTCTTCAGTTCTTGTTATGTCTATGCCCGCAAACCCGACGAAGCCATTTATCGTATTGCTCTCTCCGTGACCCAGCGCCCGCCCGAATGCTGCGTGTTCATTGACGATCGGTCTATCAACCTTGAAAACCCGCGTCGTCTCGGTATGCATGTCATTCATCATCAGGGGGCAGTCAAGCTGGTAGCAGAACTTCAATCTTTGGGGATTGCGGTATAGTTTTAATCGGTCTTTTTGACATTCTTCGATATTCGGAGGCGCGTGATGTCTGACGAAATTCGCTCCAACTCAATGTACGGCGGTGTCGCCGATCCCTGCACTGTTGTTCTTTTCGGTGCCTCCGGAGATCTTGCGAAACGCAAGGTTCTACCTGCCATGTACGACCTCGTTCAGCACAATGCCCTCGGCGAGCGATACGCAATCGTTGGTTTTGCGCGCACTCCGATGACCAACGATTCCTTCCGCTCCATGGCGGGTGAAGCAGCCAAGACCATTTCTGAGGTGGGGCCAATCGATCCTGCGAAGTGGGATGCCTTTGCCTCGAATCTTTATTACTCGCACGGTGATTATGCAGATCAAAACTCGTATGCCGAATTAGGCAAATTCTTGCAGACTCTGGAAGCCGACAAAAAACTTGGGGGCAATCGGCTCTTCTACCTCTCTACCCCTCCCGAAGTTTATCCCCATATCGTCGAACAACTCGGTCGTGCCGGTCTATCGCGGCCGTCAGATGCGAACTCCTGGGTTCGTATCATCATCGAAAAACCCTTTGGCCGCGATCTCGGATCGGCCAAAGAACTTAATCAGATCGTCCTGAACGTCTTTGATGAAAAGCAGGTCTACCGGATCGATCATTATCTTGGCAAAGATACGGTTCAGAATCTTCTGGTTCTCCGTTTCAGCAACGGCATTTTCGAGCCGCTATGGAATCGCAATTATATCGATCACGTCCAGATCACTGCCTCTGAAACTCTGGGGGTCGAACGCCGTGGCGGTTTCTATGAGACGGCGGGTGCACTTCGCGACATGATTCAGAGCCATGTTTTGCAGCTTACCTCTCTTGTCGCTGTTGAGCCGCCGGCTTCTTTTGATGCAACTGCCGTACGAAATGAAAAGCTGAAGGTTTTGCAATCGATACGCCCGTTTAACCTCGAAATGGTGGCGCAATCGGTGGTACGCGGGCAATATGGCCCCGGAAAACTGGGCGACAAGGCGTTGCCCGGGTACCGTCAGGAAGCGAACGTAGATCCAAATTCTCGAACCGAAACCTTCGTTTCCGCCCGCCTTCTGATTGACAATTGGCGTTGGGCAGGCGTTCCGTTCTATCTCCGCACGGGAAAACGGCTCGCCAAGCGCAGTACTGAAATCATGATCCAGTTCAAGTGTGCGCCCCATATCGTTTTTCGCGAGCACGTCGCGGCCAATCGCCTGATTCTGAACATCCAGCCCGAAGAAGGGATTTCCATTTCTTTCGGCGCGAAGAGGCCCGGGACGGAAATGAACATCGGTAATGTCACGATGGATTTCAACTACTTGAAGGGTTTTGGCAATGGTTCGCGGAGCGCGTATGCCACGCTTCTGAATGACTGCCTGCGCGGTGACGCCACTCTGTTCGACCGTGGCGACAGCGTGGAAGCTGCTTGGGCGCTCGTCGACCCCATTCTCGATGTTTGGACGGCAGCCAAGACCGCAACTCTTCCCATTTACTCTTCCGGCAGTTGGGGACCGAAAGAATCTGACCAGCTACTCGAACGCGACGGCAGACAGTGGTATAACCCTTAAATCGGTTTAATGCTAACCTTTCTGAGGGAGGCTGTGTGATTCTCGCTGGCGATGTCGGTGGTACCAAGTGCAACCTGGCTCTCTTCTCAGAGAATGATGGCAAGCTGGAAGTTGTCTTTCGCCAGCGCTTTGCCAGCAAAGACTTTTCCAAATTTGAACTGATCGTGAAGGAATTCGCTCGTCAGGCTGTTCCGCACGTCGGAAACGAAAAGATTCTGGCTGCGGGCTTCGGTGTCGCTGGCCCGGTCATCAATAACCGCATTCATGCGACAAACCTCCCCTGGGTGATTGACGCCGATACACTCTCTGACAATCTGAATGTAAGACCCATCATCTTGATGAACGACCTCGGCGCTACCGGTCACAGCCTCAGCCACCTTCGTCCTGAAGAGTTCTGCGTACTCAATGAGGGACAGCCTGTGCTTGGCGGCACGCGCGCTCTTCTCGCCGCAGGCACGGGACTCGGTGAATCCATTTTGTTCTGGGATGGTCATCGCTACCACGTCGTTCCTTCCGAAGGCGGCCACTCTGATTTCGCTCCGCACACTGCACAGCAAATCGAGTTGCTTCGCTTCATGAGTCATCGTTCCCCCCAGGTCAGTTGGGAGCTGATCCTGTCCGGACGCGGCTTTCGTACCCTTCATGAATTCCTATCACCCACTACAACTCACCCTGTTTTTGAAGATCCTGACGCCGACCCCGCCCCGTTTATTACCAACAACGGTTTGCACAAATCCTGCCCGGTCTGTGTCGAGGCTCTCGATCTCTGGTGCTCGGTTTATGGCGCCGAGGCAGGCAACCTGGCGCTCAAAGTGTTAGCGCTGGGCGGCGTCTACGTGGCTGGTGGTATCGCCGTCAAAATTCTCCCCAAGATTACCGACGGCACCTTCTTTAACGCGTTTAAGGACAAATGGCATTTCACCGAAGTTCTGGCCAACGTGCCCGTTTCCGTTGTTCTGAACGAATCGGCCCCGTTGATCGGAGCCGCCTACGAAGCCCTCGCTGCCATCACGTAGAACCAAGAATATCTCGGCTACTTCTGCGGATCCTCCTTTTTCGATGATTCAAAGCGTCGAACGGAAATGATCACCAGGTTTTCTATGATATGTGTCTTGCCATTGACTCACCCCGCAACCTTGCTGATATTTGGTAAACTATCCACCTGTCTGGTCCTCAGGACCGCTATCGTTCAAATCGCAAGCCCTGTCGGATTTTTCCCTCAGGCACGGAGAATTTCATGAGCAGTACCTCAACGGCCGCCGCCATCGATGTCCTCAACTACGTCGACGGAGCCTGGCGCAAATCTTCGACGACGACCTTCTTCGATGTCACCAATCCTGCCACCAATGAGACGGTCGCCCGGACTCCGATCTCAACAAAATCCGACGTCGATGGCGCTGTCCAGGCCGCTGCCGATGCGTTTCCCGCGTGGCGTCGCACTCCTCCAGGCGAACGAATCCAGTACCTGTTCAGACTCAAATATCTTCTGGACGAACACATCGACGAACTCGCCAAAATCATCACTCTCGAAAATGGCAAGACTTTTGGCGAAGCCAAAGCCGAAATCCGACGGGGCATCGAAAACGTGGAAGTCGCCTGCGGCATCCCGCTCATGATGCAGGGCTACAACCTTGAGGACGTGACTCCAGGTGTAGACGAGACCCTGATTCGTCAGCCGCTTGGCGTCGTTGCTGCCATCACCCCGTTCAACTTTCCGGCCATGATTCCGTTCTGGTTTTTGCCCTACGCCATCGCTTGCGGCAACACACTGGTGATGAAGCCCAGCGAGCGCGTTCCGCTTACCATGCGTCGCGCGATGGAACTCATCGAGAAGACCGGATTGCCCAAAGGGGTCGTCAATCTTGTAAACGGCGGCAGGGAAGTAGTGGATGCGCTTTGTGATCATCCGGCAATCCGTGCGGTCAGTTTCGTGGGTTCAACGCCTGTTGCCAGACATGTTTATCAGCGTGCGGCAGCCAGCGGGAAGCGCATGCAATGCCAGGGTGGCGCAAAAAATCATGTCATCGTTCTTCCCGACGCGGACATGGACCTGGCCAAGCAGATTATCAGTGACTCCGCTTTCGGTTGCGCGGGCCAGCGATGCCTGGCCGTCTCCGTGGCTGTCACCATCGGCGATGCGCAAAAAACATTTCGCGACGCCATCGCCGAAGCGGCGTCCTCGCTTAAAGTCGGTTACGGCTTGGATACCGGCATTCAGATGGGACCGGTCATTACGAAGGAAAGCAAGGCCCGTATCGAGTCACTGATTGCCACGGGCGTTTCGGATGGGGCAAAAGCAATCGTCGACGGCCGCAACCCGAAAATCGGCAGTTACGAAAATGGCAATTTTCTGAAGCCCACGATTCTCGATGGTGTGCCCGCTTCGAGTTCCCTTGCCAATACCGAGATTTTCGGCCCGGTCCTCAGCCTGATTCACGCAAACTCCATTGACGAAGCCATCGATTTTATTCGCAAGAGTCCCTATGGCAACCAGGCGTCTCTATTCACCACAAGCGGCAGCGCTGCCCGCAAATTCCGCTATGAAGCGCCTGCGGGTAACATCGGCATCAACATCGGCGTCGCCGCGCCCATGGCGTATTTCCCGTTCAACGGTTGGAAAGAAAGCTTCTTCGGCATCGTTCATGCCCAGGGCAAAGACGCCGTCGAGTTTTATACCGAGTCCAAAATCGTCGTAGAGCGCTGGTCTCGCCAGGAAACCCGCAAGTTCTAGGCCCAGCGGATTGTTAACAGGAATCTCGGGTCGTTCAGCTCCGAGCGAACTCGGAGGACCCTTCCAGCTTTGAACTTCAATCGGCAACCTGCTATTTTCATCCCATGACTGCCACTCCCCCACCTCCCCACCTCAACATCAATCCCCAGGTGGAGTCTGCTCTAACGCTTGCTTCCCGTTTCTACACTGACCCTGCGATGCTGGCGCACGAAACCGAAAAAATTTTTCGTCACACCTGGCAACTTGTTGGCACCATTGACCAGCCTTGTGGGCAGGTTGACGGCACAAAACGTACGATCGCCGATCCCGAGACCTTTTTCACGACCCAGGTGGCGGGTGAGCCCGTCGTGATCACCCGAGACAAATCGGGAAAACTGCATGCCTTCAGCAATGTATGCCGTCATCGGGCCGGGCCCATCGCGGAAGGTTCCGGCTGCAAGCACGTCCTGCAATGCGCCTACCACGGTTGGACCTACACGCTTGATGGCCGGCTGATTGGCACTCCGGAAATCGACGGGGTCGAATTCTTTGACCGCTCCGAGTTCGGCATGGTGCCGCTTCGCGTCGAAACCTGGCAGCAGTTTATTTTTGTCAATTTCCATTCCGCCGCCCCGTCGCTTGCCAGTTATCTCGGCGACATTCCCGAACAAGCCAGAGAATTTACGTTTGACAACCTCAGCCTGAGCGAACGTCGTGAGTATCTTGTCAATTGTAATTGGAAGGTTTATGTCGACAACTATCTAGAGGGTTACCACATTCCGGTCGTTCATCCCGGTCTGATGAAAGAAATCGATTACCCGCGGTACCGTATCGAAACGTATCGCTATCATTCGCAACAACTTGGACCGGTAAGAGAAGTTCGTCCCGGTGACAATGCTGATCGTGTCTATTCTCCTGGGAGTGGCCTAAAGGAAGCACTCTATTTCTGGATATTCCCGAACCTCATGCTAAATTTTTATCCAGACAATATACAAACGAATCTGATCGTGCCGATTTCTCACGACAGGACCCTCACGATCTTCGAATGGTATTTTCACGATGCACAATCGGCCCAAACAAAAGAGCGCGCCCTCAAAGCTATCAACTTCAGTGAAATCGTTCAACGCGAAGACATGCACATCTGCGAAGCGGTGCAGCGCGGCCTGAACTCAGCACTCTATGAACGCGGGCGCTACTCCGTAAAACGGGAAAACGGCGTCCACCACTTCCACATGTTACTGGCCGAATTCCTTCGCTCGTGAAATCCGTCTGCTCTGTTCTGCAATTTCGACAGACAAAAAAGGGCCCGCGGCACATGTCCGCGGGCCCCTCAATTCGACTCCGGTTCCACGCCGGGATTACGGATTCGCCGGTGCAGGCACCGGTGCCGGCGTTGTTGCAGGCTTGTCGAAGTTAAAATTCACTTTTGGCGCATTGCGGGCCCCTTCATCCGTCTTGAAATACGCATCGTTCCGTACAAAGCCACCGATGCTGGCCACCAGGCTATTCGGGAACAACGAAATGTACGTGTTGTAATCCTGTACCGTCTCGTTGTACCGCCGGCGTTCGACGGCAATCCTGTTTTCCGTTCCAGCTAATTCGTCCTGCAATCGCTGGAAGTTCTCGTTCGACTTCAATTGCGGATAATTTTCGACCACCACCAGGAGACGGCTCAATGCAGAATCCAGCGCGCCGTTCGCCGAAATCTTTTCGGCTGGAGTCCGTGCCCCGCCCAATGCCGCGCGGGCCGCGGCGATATCTCCAAATACCTTCTGTTCCTGGGTCGCGTACCCCTTTACAGTCTCAACCAAGTTCGGGATCAGGTCCGACCGTCGTTGGAGCACCACGTCCACTTGCGCCCAGGCCGCATTCACAGCTTCGCGCTTGATCGCCATCTGATTCCGACGGCCGACATACATACTGCCGAAAATTAACGCCAAAACAACCAACAAAACTAGAATAACCAGTCCCGCTTTCATAGACACCTCGAGGATTTAACGTTCACAAATCTCATGCTTGTCTGAAAATCACCGAACTCGCTGCCATTGTTTCTTTGGTACTTTACTGTCCAGTGCCACAACGACTCTTTCCAGCGCATGCAGATAGGCGTCGTATGCATGGGAGGAGTCTTTGGTCCATTCACCCGTGGTCCGGAAATCATACACTTCACTGAAGGCCTTCGCACTGGCACCGGTGAGTGTTTCGACTCGTGCGAAAATGTCCTTTGCTTCTAGCGACGGTTCTTCCCCGAATGTCAGTAAGGTGTGACGTAACAACGTTTTGGCGCCTGAGATCGTTTTTTTCATCACTGCGGTCAATTCCATTTCATTCAACCCGGCGTGCAGAACGTGCTGCCGCAACTTCAGCAACAGATCGCGCATGTTCCGTTCGACCTCAACACGGTGCAGATTCATCGGAATTTCAAGTTCCGCCACCACATCCTTTCCGAACAGAACCTTGTGCGCTCTCTTGATATCCAGACTTTCAATCGCATATACGTCGGTTGATCGTGCCAGCTCTTCCGTTAGGAAAAATAGAGGCGCAGGCTCCTTCATCTCCCGTGTCCACCACGCTACCACCGGTGCCAGCCGGTGCAGTTCGGTCATGTCGATCGAAACGAGCGTCGAAAGCACGTTCAGGTCGGAACTCCCGGGCTGGAAATCTCCCCGGGCTGCTGACCCGTAGAGAATCACTGACTCCAGATTGTGTCCTGCCGCTTCCTTCAGCCTGCTCACCAACTCGCTCAGTTTTCCGTCCATTGCCGCACCTGCATTCGAAAGAAATTTTGCATCGTCATCCGCGTAAACACTACCAACTTCCACCGGCTCCGCCTCCACCGCTTCCGCCACCGCCAAAACCGCCGAAGCCACCCCACCTCCACCTCCGCCACCCCAGCCGCCTCCGCCACGAAAGCCGCCGCTCGATCCGCCCCAACCTCCTCGACCCATGGTCGAGCCTATCACCGGACCAACCCACCAGCCGCTCCCGCCGCCGCGACCTGAACCCGAGCCTCCCCGGCTTGCCAGGATTATGAATAGAATCACCGCCAGAACGAGCCATATCCACAAATTGCCGCCGCCCGTATCCTGCTGCCGCACCTGCCGTATCTGCGGTTGGCCGGTCAGCGTCACGCCCTTAGAATCCGCTATATATTTCGCAAGTTGCCAGGCCGCTGCACTAATCCCGCCACTGTAGTCTCCCGCGCGAAAATAGGGCGGGAGGAGTCGTCCCGCATCTCCTGCGCGCGCATCATTAATGACTGGCTCCAGTCCGTAGCCTACTTCGATCCAATATTTACGGTCGTTCGGTGCCACCAGGAGGAGCACTCCGTCGTCTTGCTTCTTGGCACCTACTCCCAGATGTTTGAAGAGGTCATTTGCATATTGTGCCGCGACATTTCCATCGAGCGACTTCACCGTAACAATCGCGATTTGCGATCCGGTCTTCTGCTGTAGTTCGAGGCACATCGCTTCGAGCTGGGCTTTCGTATCGGGTTTGATCACTCCGGCGAGGTCCATGACGTAGCCGGTCGGTTGAATCTTGTTGATATCCTCGCCACGCAGAAGCCCCGGCCCCAAGACCCAAAGCATCAGGAAGGACAGGCAGAACCTCAGGGATGAGCTTTTTCGTTTCATTTTCGATAAAGTGAGTCTTCGGAGTATGACGGCTCCGCTTATCTTCGCAAAGTTAAAATACTAGGCAGACATTCGGGCGGACTTCCAAATTCGAGATCAGCGAAGTTCTCGGACCGCTGCGCGAATTCTCTCACAATTTCAGTGGCAAAATCTCCACAATCCTTAAGCAATTCTCCCTCAGCGGACTTCGGCGTCTGTTCTAGCGGACGTTCCGCCTCCGTCAATTACTGTCGCAACAGGGCGTCGACAGGGAGTAGACTTCCACCTACCGGAGGATTCCCGCACCGTGCTGCTGCAATACCAAGGCGTCGCCAACAATCCGTTCGCTGTTCTCACTGCCATTGTCGCTCCCGCAATTCTGACCAACGCCTCGTCGGTCTTGGCACTGGGCACCAGCAACCGTCTCGCCCGCGTCGTGGACCGTACTCGCATCGTCGCGGAAGATGTCGCCTCCTACGCTCCCGGTTCCGATGAGTTTTTCGGGTGGTCGGGGCAGCTTTCCGTTCTTGAAGTTCGCGCGCAGATGCTCATCAAAGCACTCAGGCTCTTCTACGCCGCACTGGGCCTTTTCGCCGCTTCGGCGCTGGTTTCTATCGCAGGTTCCACAGCCGCCTACTATGGCTTCCGCACAGGCTTTGCTGTCTGCGCTGTACTCGCCATTGTAACTGGAGCTTCCGCTGTCGTTGGCCTCAGTGTCGGCTGTTCTCTTATGGTCCACGAAACTCAAAAGGCCGTGAAGAGCCTGACCGAAGAATCCAAGCTCCGCATCAAGTTTCGTCTTGCTCGCCCGGCCAACTGAGGAGCTGTCGGTTCCCAATCGTCTATCCTGCAAATTCCTGACCCGGATCCGATTGTTTGTCGAGTAGCCGGCGGGAGAAAACAAATCACTCGTTCGCGCGTTGCGCCCGCTTTGGGGCAGTTACTGCCGCACGATTCCGGAAGGGACGCAGCTTGCTGACGAGAGCATCTTCAGCACAGCGTCAGTCGTAGTCGTTTCTCCAATGCGAGGAAAGATTTTCTCGACTGCATGTAGATGCGCTTCGGCATCGCGATCGGTAATCGCGTCGATAACCAGCACGACGTGATATCCATGATCGTAGGCGCTGCGCGCGGTCGATTCCACTCCGACGCTCGTACTGACACCCGCCAGAAAGATCTGAGTTACTGCGTGTTCACGTAAATATCGATCGAGTCCCGTTCCGATAAACGCACCCAGTCTTTGCTTGGTCAACAGATAGTCGCGGGGCTCTGGAGCTAACTCCGGCACAAGCTCAGCCGAGTCGGCCGGAAGTGAATCCTTGGGCGTGGTTGTGTCGGTCCGTCCGGGCGCACGTCCCGCCACGTTGACGAGTACTACAGGCAGCTTGCGCTCGCGGAACGCCCTCGCCAGTTGTGCAGCGCGGGCGATGATCCCTTGAATCGGATGCGCTGTAGGGATCCTTGCAATTCCTTTTTGCAGATCAATCACTATCAGTGCGGCATTGGACTCCACTTTTGTCAGTGGCATCGGTTCCTTTCAGTCGCAATCCAGGAAGATTATTGAACTGTCTCCCGCACATCGGGAACAAGTTCTGTCCCTCTTAGCGGGAGAATCCCCATCTGTTGATAGACCGGTCGCATGACTTTCCTTACTTTCGGCAGTTCCAGTGTGAACCAGATCGAACCCACGATGCAGAACGCTCCCGTCAGCATGACGGTGTGCGGCGCTCCGATGTGATGAGCGAGCGAGCCAGCTAGCAAGCTGCCGAACGGTGCCGCGCCAAAAAACGCCATCGTGTAATAGCTCATCACCCGGGCTCGTTTGTCTTCAGGTACCAGTGACTGGATAATGGTGTTGCTGACAGAGGCATTCTGAATCAATCCGAAGCCGACAAACACCATCAACACCAGCGACAACCACAGCACATGCGACAGTCCGAAGAGAACCAGTGCAACACCTAGGTTAATGAAGCGACTTGCAACATGCGGGTTAGCCCCAGGATTGATTTGCGGAGGGCAAGAGAAATGGCCGAGATCAGTGCTCCGACTCCAGCGGCTCCCGACAGCCAACCCAGCGTTGTCGCGCCACCGTGCAAGACTTGTCCTGCGAAAACCGGAAGTAACACGGAGTATGGCCAGCCCATCAAGGTAACAAGTGCAAATAGCAGCAGAATGGTGCGAATCGGCCGAAATGTCCGAACGTAATCCCATCCTTCGAGAATCTGTTCGAGCATGCTGGTCGTGTGACGCCGCAGGCTGGATGGCTTGATGCGCATCATCAGCAACGATGCAATGACAGGGAAATAGCTGATCCCATCAATCAGGAAGCACCAACCCTCGCCGACAAATCCAATCAGAAATCCGGCAAAGGCCGGCCCGATCAGTCGTGCTCCATTTGCCATCGAAGAATTGATCGCGATGGCATTGCTCAGGTCTTCGCGGTCTTCGACCATCTGCACGAGAAACGACTGCCTTGCGGGCATATCGAACGCGTTAATCAGTCCCTGCATCGCGGTAAGTGCGATGATCTCCCAAAGATTGATCTTGTGTGCGAGCGTCAGTGCGGCAAGAGCCAGTGATTGGATCGATCCGGCGAATTGAGTCCATACGAGCAATTTCCGGCGATTCAGGCGCTCAACCCAGACGCCGGCCAACGGACCGATCAGGAATGCAACAAATTGCCCTGCGAAACCGACGATTCCCAGAAGTAGCGCCGAATGCGTCATGCGGTAGACAAGCCAGCTTGTTGCGAGACGGGTCATCCACGTGCCAATCAGCGAAATACTCTGCCCGGAGAAGAAGAGCTGAAAGTTACGATGACGCAGCGCCCGCCAGGCGTGCGACAGGGGACCGCCCGGAAGGGAACTGTCCTCTGTCCTCGAATTTATTGTGGACTTGCTCACAAGCTTCGCTTGGCTTTTCTTGCGTCATTCCTTCGGCTAGCTTCTCCTGCTTCACCGTTCAGCCAGACGTCTGATGATCGCACCGGCCTCGAAAAGTGTTTCCTTTTCCTCTTCGTCAAGTAGAGAGATTGCATGTGCCAGCCAGTTTCGCTTGGCATCCCGGAAACTGTTGCGCACGGCCTCACCTTTGGCGGTTAATACAATGTTCATTTGGCGGCCGTCGGTTGGATGCGGTTTTCGCTCGATCAACCCCGCTTCTTCAAGTCCCCCAATTGTTGTGCCCATCGATTGCGGTTTCATGCTTTCCGCGCGGGCTAGCTCGGCGATCGTGACCGGTCCGCCCTTCGCCAGGCGCGCCATGATCGCGGCCTCGGTCAGAGAGAGTTCATGAGGAGCGGCAGCAGCGCGCACGCGACGAACCAGCAGTCCGAGGGATTGTGCAAAGTCAATGACCGCGAGATCGAATGATCGTCGTGCCATGGTGGGTTCAGTATACAGAAAGGAAGGTAAACTGGCAAGTATAACTGTCAAGTAAAATGCGCCCGGATCGAGGAGCCGTTTAGGCGGGGCCGTTCACCCCGCTTAGAAAGCCGCCAAGATGAGCCGTCAATCCAATCAGTACAACGGCAAGGGCTTCGATCGTCAGACGATAGGCGGGAAGTGGTTGATCCGGGCGGCGCCGTCCACGCCAATGAACAAAACATACAAACCAGATCAGCGCGGTGGACAAGCAACCGAGAGCCAGATGCATGAGGAGAATTCCCTTGAGCGTTTGCCCCTCAAGAGCCCACTGCCACGCGGCTAGTCCCGTCACAATCGTGGGGATCGTAGTAAGTGCAGCCAGCAGCAGGTTGAGGTACGTTGCTTCAGCAAGCGGCTGGCTTTTCTTCCATTGCGCAAGAAAGTCGAACCCGACGGAGGAGATAAATAGCGCAATCGGGAAATGAATGAATACCACATGCTGAGCGTGTCTGGCGAGGAGTGCCGTTCGGATGTCGAAAGGATTTACATTCATGGCATGCCTACTCGACGACGATTCTGCCGGTCATCTTCGGGTGAATCGAGCAAAAATAAGGATAGGTGCCGGCCTGCGTGAAGGTGAAAGAAAACTTCTCGTCGGTGTCTAGCACTTTCGATTTGAATACTTTTTCAGTGCTTACGACGGTGTGTGGAATATCGTCGCGATTCGTCCAGGTGATCGTCGTTCCGACGGGTACGGTAATGTCCGCGGGTCCGAAACTGAAGTTGTCGATCTTTACTTCCAGTGTCGACGTTTTTTGTTCTGCGCGAGCCACTGAGTTTGCCTCCCTTGGCAGTAACCCGGGGACGATCATTGTGCATACTGCGATCAGAATTGCAGTGGATACACTTCTTCTCATTTTATTGCTCCTCCCTAATTTGATTTTGATTTCCGAAAGGGTTTGTGAATCTTGTCTGCGTGAAACTCATTCGAGCGATGAATCGACAATCGCCAGCGCGTGCGGACCGCGAACGTACTTTACGCTTGTAAGTCCCAGCAGGCTGCGTAATTGCTCGGCCGGAACCGTCATAGGACCAGGTGAACTGGCCTTACCGGGCTGCGGTTGGGGGAAGGCGGTTGAGGCGGCCGTGTGAAACGTTATGTTGCCCTCGACCTTTTGCATGGTCTGATGGATATGCCCGTTCAGCACTGTTACAGAGCCAAACTTTTTTAGTAGCGCGAGAGCTTCTGCGCTGTCTTCGGTTCCCCAGCCCCATTCCGGGTAAACGGACCACAACGGAATGTGCGCAAACACAACGATGGGTGTGCTGTGCTTCAGATGCTGGACATCCGATTTCAGCCAGTCGAGTTGTTCCGGACCAAGCGTGCCAAGCCCGCCGGCTTTTAAGTTCAAAACGTTGACCAGCCCGATGAAGTGGACTCCTTGCTTGTCGAAACTGTACCAACCGGCTCCTTTGGTCCCCTTTCCGTAACGGTCGAGGTATTGCTTGCCATCATCGTTCAGCACGTCGTGCTCGCCTGGCACGAAGAAAACATCCTTCGGTTTCGCGCCTCTTAAAACCTGGTCGACGGTGTCGAATTCTTCGGGCTTGGATAAGTGACTGATATCGCCCGTGTGCAACATGAACTCGGGCACAACCGGGAGTCGGTTGATCTTGTCCACAGCAGCCCTCAACGTCGCAAGGACATCGGGATTTGCAGTCTTATTAAATCCCATGTGACTGTCGCTCAACTGGACGAAGTTTAGTTCTGCCTGGGCGACGCCTTTCAAATCTGAGAACGTGCTGAGGCTGTAGGATTGCAGGACGCCGCCCTGTACGCTGCAGAGCACCCCCGTTCCTGCCCAAGCCATACACTTCAGAAAGCCCCGTCGGTCGATGCCATCCTGGTTGTGATCGATCCACAGCTCGTCTTTTTTCTGTTCGAACATCGATGTTTGCTCCTTCGGTTGGTCCGGTTGTCGTTTTTGACCGCTATGTTCGGGTCCGGGGCCTACCTTGGCGGATCTTCAGAATCCGAGCAATGGACCTATTGTTCCTTAGCTCTGGAAAGAGGGTCCCCTGATAAGTCCCACTAAACAGGAAACTTAATGTGAAATCTCCTCGAGCCTTGTTCCTGCGGGGGGAGCCAGTGGTACACTCCATCTCGATTGAGGTGAGCTGGCTTATGCAGAACGACCACCACCGCTCCGGTCGGCTCCGATTTGGTGTGTTCGAGCTGGATCTTCGCAATAGCGAACTGCGGAAGCAGGGACTGAAAGTCCGTCTCCAGGCGCAGCCTTTCGAGGTTCTGTTGCTGCTGCTCGAACAGCAAGGCCAAGTCGTCAGCCGCGAAGAAATCCAGAAGAAGCTCTGGCCCGCAAACACGTTCGTCGATTTCGACCACGGGCTCAATAAAGCCATCAATAAAATCCGAGAAGCATTGGGAGATTCTGCGGAAAGTCCTCGTTTCGTAGAAACAGTTGCTCGCCGAGGCTACCGGTTTCTGGCCGAAGTGCAGGCCGATCGACCCACCGAGGCCCCCGACCCGCCTCCTACGGATCGGTCGTACCCGGATCCGCCTCAATCAGACACTCTAAAACCCAGCCGGACGTTCGAACCGCAAAAGCGTTCACGACCGTTTATTTCCTGGAAGGGACTCCTCGTCGCCCTGCTGATCGTCACAGCTACGGTTGCCGCATGGAAAATCTTTCAGCGGAAGCTGCAACAGTCCAGGCGCATTCATTCTCTAGCGGTACTTCCACTTGAAAGTCTTTCTAACGACGCGTCTCAGGATTATTTTGCCGATGGAATGACAGACGAGTTGATCTCTGATCTTGGTCAAATCGGGGCTTTGCGGGTGATCTCACGCACTTCCGCAATGACGTATAAACACGCCCGGAAACCGCTTCCGGAAATCGCCCATGAATTAAATGTTGACGCGATCGTGGAGGGTACAGTTCTGCGTTCGGGTGACCGAGTTCGCATCACCGCCCAATTAATTGATGGAGCAACGGATAAGCATTTGTGGTCGCAGAGCTATGAAGGCGATTTACGGGATACCTTGGCGTTGCAAAGCCAAGTCGCCAGAGCCATTGCCGACCAAATCCAGATCAAACTGAACCCGCAAGAGCAGGCCGAGCTGAAAAACACGAGGACGGTCGACCCGGGGGCCTACGAATCGTATTTGAAAGGACGGTTCTTCTGGAACAAGAGAACGGCAGAAAGTCTTAAAGTCGCGCTGGCGTACTTCAACCAGGCCATCGATGAAGACCCAAATTACCCGCAAGCTTATTCAGGGTTGGCCGATACGTATGCCTTGTTGGGAGACTGGCAGTACGCTGTGATGACAGCCAGAGAAGCACTCCCGAAGGCAAAAGCCGCAGCCAGGAAAGCTATCGAAATGGATGACACGCTCGGAGAAGCGCATAACTCGCTGGCGTTTGTGCTGGACGGTTTCGATTGGGACTTTGAAGCTGGAGGGAAAGAATTCCGTCGCGCCATTGAACTAAATCCGAGTTACGCCACGGCTCACCATTGGTTTGCCTGGCATTTATGTCTGCTGGGCCGATATGAGGATGCGGTTGTGGAAATGAAAAAAGCGGTAAGTCTTGACCCGCTTTCGCTGGTCATCAACGCTGATCTTGCCGAAGTACTTTTGCTGGCGCGGAAGTACGACGAGTCCATCGATCAGAGCCGTAAGACACTTGAGATGGATCCCAATTTTGCACTTGCGCACAATCACCTCGGCCAGGCATACATCCAAAAGCACTTATATTCTGAGGCGATCGTGGAGTTGCGAAAGGCCGTTGAGCTTTCAAACGGCAGCCCAACCTGCGTCGCAAACCTCGCGCGCGTGAACGCCGCAGCCGGGAACAAGGGTGAAGCCCTGAAGCTGTTGAACGACTTGAAGAAAAGGTCGAGCCCCGGGTTTTCCCACGGTACGGAAATCTCCATTATCTACGCTTCCCTCGGGAATACGGATCAGGCCATGACATGGCTGGAAAAAGCATATGAGGAGAGATTCAACCCGGGCGTGTTGTTACGGCCGGGATTCGATCCGCTACGAACGGAGCCTCGATTCCAGGATCTATTGCGCAGAATTGGGATGACGCACTAAGCGTGTCTTGGAGATTCGCGGGGATTCTCCGCTTCTCTCGCCGGCTCCTTCGATCGTTGTTCGCGTTAACGCCTCTCTCAAGGAGCCACAGGCACAACCCACGTCCGCGATTCCCGTAGCCAAGTACGGGAAAATGCAAGGTTTGTGATCAGGAAGAAGGAAAAAGAGCGAACCGGTTTACGAGATGCCCCACCCCGCAGATCGCGAGGTGCGGCGTCGCCGTGCACAACGAGCTGGCGAGGAACGACAATCTCGGCCAATACGCCGCCCACGATGCCAATCAAATAAGGAAACCCGCGATCCTGGCTTAACGGCACAGACTCGACGATGCAGCCTGTCTTTCGGCCTGCTCCTAGGGCTGATCAAACCGGGTGTGGGAGTTAGATGGGGTCGCGGAAACGCCGCAGGCGGATCGCGGTGGCGACACACACAGCGGCGAACATTAGTCCGAACCATAGACTCGGACTCGCTAGAAATCCTGCTGGAGTGAGTTGCGAAAGGGGAATCAGATGCGGGTCAATTGTTTCACCATTGGACAGTTGCAAATTGAAAGCCGTCGCGGCAAATCCGAACAGACGATCTTTCAGCAGCCGTCCGAAAAAAGTTGTGCGAAACGCGACGAATTCAAAGGCAGTTATTGCAATCCAAGGCATTACGGCCCAGAGGAATACAGCACGGCGAGCCCAGCCGGAGACCAGCAGGAACCAAGCGTAAATGGGCGCATACCAGAGCGCCATCACAATCAACCCGTAGAGCACCACCAGTTCCATTCCGACGATGGGAATCCGGGTCCACATCGTTGCGGCGCCGCTACCGGTGATCGAGAGAGCCAAGAGGCTGATCAGCAATATAGCAATCTGAGAGACAACGGCGAGGACAAAAACTGCAAGCGGAAGGACAACAAGCGGAATCACCAGCTTGGAAAGCACGGTGGTGCGGTCAGAAACCGGCAACGATTTCCAGAACAGGATGCTGCGATCGCGGCGCTCCCCGTGCAGGGCATCGAGTGAGTAAAAGAAACCGACCAGAAGCGCAGTCAACATGACGAGCATAGTCACGTGCGCAAATGGTTGCGCAAGCATGGCGGATTGATGAGACGGGTCTAGTGCGGCCGTCCTTTGCATATTGTGTGGAAGGTAGAACAGATTGATTAAGAATGCAGCCATCCCGACCGCTGCGGCGGCCATTGGCGCAATGTAGATGGACCGGTTTTCCCAAAGTTCGCGGCGCACCGACCAGTAGAACGGTCTTGTCTCTCTCGGAACCACAGGAATGGCTGCACCGGGAGATTCAAGAGGCCGACTGTCTACGGCATTCGATTGGGTACTCATCGGACCGCTCCTTGTGGCTCACCCGCTTGATTGCGGGTGGAGCTGCCCATCACGGCGACAAAGACGTCTGCGATATCAGGCGTGCGCACTTCGCCGAGCGCGACCAGTTGCTCGCGATCAGCCTGGTCAAACAGCAGAGTACTTCTGCCGAGAAACTGACGCTCGTGAAACGGCTTGAGCGCACGCGCCGCAGTCACCTGATCGGGATTTACCGTAACCTCCAGATAACGCGATTGAAACAGATCCATGCTGCAATCGAGTACGATCCGCCCACTGTTGATGAACATTAAATCAGTGAGTACGTGCTGGACTTCCTCGACCTGATGCGTGGTGACGATAATGGTCCGACTGCGATCAAAATAATCGTTAAGCAGGGAATCGTAAAACTGTTTGCGATACAAAATGTCGAGCCCAAGCGTCGGCTCATCCAGCACCAGCAATCTGGCGTCGATCGCCATGACGAGCGCCAGGTGAAACTGCGTGACCATCCCCTTCGATAATTCCCGCACCTTGCTTTGGCGCTTGATTGAAGTTTTCGCGAGAAAAGCCTCTGCTTTCGACCGGTCGAAGCGGGAGTGCACACCGGCGACGTAATCGAGCGCTTGCGAAACCCTGATCCACCGTGGCATCACGGCGACGTCAGCAATGAAACTCACATCACTCATCAAGTGGTCCCGCTCAGTCCAGGGATCGCGTCCGAGGACTTTCAATTCACCTTCGTATTGTGTGAGTCCGAGTATCGCATTGAGCGCCGTGCTCTTTCCCGCCCCATTGGGTCCAATCAGGCCGAGTATCCGGCCCTCTTCGACCCGCAAATTTACGCCGTCCAGCGCGACGGTTTTACCGTACGTCTTCCGGAGTCCCTGTGCTTCGATCAGTATCATGGCTTCGGTTTCTCCTGTGTATTTGGCAGATTCGGTGACTCTTTGGAAGGAGCCGGATCTGCTACTCGTTCGAGCAGTTCTTCCGGAGTGAGCCCAAGCCGGTGAATCATGGCGGCGACTCGAGGCCATTCCTCCACGAGAAATTTCTGTCGTTCGTCCTGGAGCAGAAGAGCGCGCGCGCCATCGTTGATGAACATGCCGCGACCTCGCTTGCTCTCGATTAACTGTTCATCGACAAGCTGTTGGTAGGCCTTTAAAACCGTCAGCGGATTCACACGATATTCGGATGCGACCGTGCGCACGGAAGGAAGTGGATCCCCCTCCTTGATTACGCCGTCGAGGATCATCACGACAACTCGATCGCGAATCTGTCTGTAAATCGGCTGACTGTTGTTGAACTCCAGTTCCATCATTTCTCCCGAATAACGTTGCTCGAGTAAATAGCCGACCGCGCTATTTTTTCGAACCTGGCATGAAACCCGGCTCACTTGTCGGCGGGACGATTTGCTTTAGCCGTAAGTAGGTGACCAGGTTTCCGTAGTGCTCGATGGAGTGCATATTGTTTACCGTCAGTACGCCCAGTTTTGGTGTGTCTCCGCCGAACAGCTTCACCATTTGCGCGGCTGAGGAATCGGACAAACCGTTGTAAGCCCTGTCGCAGTAGGCAAATGCGCCATTTAGTGCCGCAATCAAATCGGCTTTCGATGTCTTGGTTTTTTCAATATTCAATGCAGGAGTTGCTTCGCCGAGTTCGACGGAGCAAAACAGGTACTGCGCGTCCGCCACATGGCCGATGATCTGGCCAAAACTGCGAACGTCCGGAGTGGGTTTGAAGCTGTAGTTCTCTTCTGGCATTTTTTCGGCAGTGCGCAACAGAATCGACTTCACGCCGGCGTAGACTGTCCTGTTATAGGTGCTAAACGGATTGTCCTGGGCCTTGGCAGAAGCGACCGGAACCAGCATACACATCAGGAGCATTCGTAGGGTCATTCGCATGGAGTTCTCCTTCGTCAAGACTGCATAGCTCGCAACAGGTGTTTTAGATAACTACAACACTATAACAATTGCAAGTCCTTTTTTGGGACGGGTTGACGGCCCCTTCTTTGATGATTGATATATAAGCGGTTACATTGATCTGCTCGCAAAGAGAGCTTCGAACCCCAAGAGGCCTATACCAATTGACAGATAGCCTCCTGGAACAGTCGAACGGAATTTTTATTACCAAGCCCGACTTCGCCCCTTATTCTGGCTTCTACCTTCGCGAAGCCTGAACGTCCGTCGACGCTTAAATCAGGCGCCAGGCCGCGTCGGCGAACGGTCATTGACAGGTCACCCACTAAATGAACTCAAAGATCAAACATTTCTTGGCATCGCTGTGGTCAAGTCCCGACCCGGTTCTTGCGGAGGCAGGCATGGCCGGCGAATTTTTAGTCGCAAAGGTTCGCTTGTCGCTGGCCACCTTATTGCTCCTGATTCCGGTGATTGACTCGATCTTTTTTTGGAAGCAGATCGATCCCAAGGAAAGTCTTGTCGGCTTGAGCCTTTCCGCCGGGACATTTGTTCTCTCTGCGACCGTTTACGTGCTGATTGCGCGAGGCTATAACTCTTCGTGGCTGAGATTTGTCAGTAGCAGTTTCGATGTCACTCTGGTCAGCAGCGGGTTGGCGTTATTTCTGTTTTTGGACCAGCCGCACACGGCCGTGAACAGCAAAGTCGTGTTTGAAGGGTACTTTCTGGCGATCGGCAGTAGCAGCCTGCGCTATGACAAGCGGATCTGCATCACAACAGGATTGCTGGCGTTTGCGCAATACTTTGCAATTGTCTACATTGCCGCCACGCATTGGGATTTGAACAGCGCCGTTTATGCACCCTATACGTATGGCGTATTTGGTTGGTCTGCTCAAATCTCGCGGCTGATTATGATGTTGACGGCATCCGCGCTGAGCCTCGCGCTTGTTTCGCGCAGCCAGCGACTGCTTCAATTGGCAACGAGTGATCCGCTGACAGGGTTGTTCAACCGCGGATACGTCGACGATCGGTTGGCGATCGAATTCAGTCGTGCGCGACGCTATCAGAAGCAGTTGACAATCGCGGTCATCGATGTGGACCGCTTCAAATCATTGAACGACACGCATGGGCACGCAGCGGGCGATACGGTTTTGCGTACGATCGGCGCAATTCTGCGCGACTCATTCCGTCAAAGTGACACTGCCGGCCGGTACGGAGGCGAAGAATTCGTGGTGATCCTGCCGGAAACCGACATTCACTCCGCGCGGCAAAGAATTGAATCTCTGCGGAATCTCGTCGCTCGCACTCCAATCGCTGTCGGTTCAGGAGGTGAAAAAACGCGGGTGAGCATCAGTGCAGGAGTGGCAAGCTATCCGCTCGACGGGGAAGATGCCGCCCAGTTATTCGCGCTTGCCGACGATCGAATGTTCCAGGCCAAAAGGGAAGGTCGCAATCGGGTGGTAGCTGCCGCGGATCTGGCGTTGTCCTAGTTCCGCGCTCCTGACGATCTGTTCCGAGAACCCGGTTGCAACTTTCTTCGAAGTTTCTTGGGACGTTTTCTGGGGGTGGCGCAAACTACGGCTCTACGCTATCCTTAGTTGTACACACTCCGGCGTACACTAAGTTCCCCTGATCTGGATAGAATCTATGAGTAATACCAAAATCATTGCGCCTGAAACCAAGGCCGCACGCCCGACCTGGAAGCCGGCTGGAAAAGTCCACACCGGCGAGCAGCCGTTCACATACCCGCTGAAACGCGAGTTTATTGAGCCCGACTGGCGCCGCTTTCCCGGTTACAAAGACGTCAGTCAAGAAGAATGGGAGACTGCGCTGTGGCAGCGCCGCCACACAGTCAAAAACCTCAAGGAATTGAAGGGAGTTTTCGGTGACTTGATTCCCGACTCGCTGATGGCTAGCGTCGAGCGCGACATCAAAGAGCGCGCCACGATGTCCATTCTTATTCCGCCACACATGCTAAATACCATGGACGACAAGGATCTGTGGAACGATCCTGTCCGCCGCTATATGCTTCCTGCTTTTGAGGATCGTCACCCGGAATGGCCGAGCCATCCCAAGGCCAGCCGCGACTCACTCCATGAAGCGGATATGTGGGCCGTCGAAGGTTTGACCCATCGTTATCCCACAAAGGTCCTGGCTGAACTGCTTTCGACTTGTCCACAGTATTGCGGGCATTGCACCCGCATGGACCTTGTCGGCAACGACGTGCCGCAAGTGGTGAAGCTAAAATTTCAGGTTCCGCAAAGGGACCGTTACGAGCAGATGCTCGATTACCTTCGCGTGACACCTTCCGTCAGAGATGTTGTGGTTAGCGGCGGAGACATCGCCAACACGCCAATCGCCTCACTGGAATCGTTCGTTTCGCAATTGATGGATATTCCAAATATCAAGGACATTCGTCTCGCAACCAAAGGGCTCATCGCGATCCCTCAACATTTCCTGCAACCGGAAGTCCTCGCTGGGCTTGAGCGCCTGGCCAAAAAGTCACGCGAGCGCGGAGTCGACATCGCCGTTCACACGCACGTGAACAACGCCCGGCAGGTCACGCCGCTGGTTCGCAAAGCTGTCCAGGCTCTGCTCGATATGGGCTACCGCGATGTGCGAAATCAGGGGGTACTGCTACGCGGTGTTAATTCTTCACCCAAAGAAATTCTGGACTTGTGCTTCATGCTGCTCGATCACGGCAAAATCATGCCGTATTACTTCTATCAGTGCGACATGATTCCAAACGCCGAGCACTGGCGTTTGGCGATTCATGAAGTGCAGCAGCTTCAGCACGATATCATGGGGTACCTCCCCGGTTTTGCCACGCCTCGGATGGTTTGCGATGTGCCGTTTGTCGGTAAGCGCTGGGTTCATCAGGTGAAGGAGTACGATCGCCAGCTGGGCATTTCCTACTGGACGAAGAATTACCGCACGGGTATTGAAGCTGATGATCCGGAAGCGCTTTCCCGTCGGTATGAATATTATGATCCGATCTACACCTTGCCCGAACACGGCCAGGAATTCTGGCGCGATAAGCCGATGCAGCAGACATTAACGAAGTAGTACGTCGTCTGCCTTACAAAAATTCATCGATGCCAAGGAAACGGACTATCCCGGGACCGGCCGTATTGGGTATGATCTTCAATCGGCCCGTGAACCGGGGCCACTCAGGTCACTAATTTCTGTTTGATTGCGAAGCGCAACAATTCCGAATTATTCTCCAGTTTGAACTCTTCCATGATGCGGTATTTGTGAAAGGCGACCGTTCGCGTTGCGACGTGCAATATCGCTGCAGCCTCCTTCATCGTGTGACCATCCGCCAAGAGTTGCAGGACCTCTTTCTGGCGTGGGGTCAGCCCCTTACCGCCTTCCGACTTCGTTTCACCTGCCAGCACGCATTCGACGTGTTCGAGTTTCACCGCAGGCGTGACGTAGATTTGGCCGTTCAGAACTTCTCTAACCGCTTTCAGTAATTCCGAACCTGCAGATTTCTTCAGCAAGTATCCGGAAGCCCACTTATTCATGGCCTCCTCGGCTACATCAGCGTCTTCGGTCATCGTGAGAACAATGATTTTGATCGAAGGAAGTCTTTCCTTGAGTTGGGCTCCCGCATCGAGACCATTCAGCAGCGGCATATTGAGGTCGACTAAGGCGAGATCCGGTTTCAGTTCCGTGGCTGCCCGTAAGAGTTCTTGCCCGTTCTCCACAGCTGCCACCACGTCAAACTCTGGTTCTAACAGTTTTTTTAACGCTTCTGCGACGAGCGTGTGATCGTCGGCCAAAAGGATTCGCGCTTTTCCCAAGGGATCCTCCACAGGATTCCCCGACCATCCCCAACCGCACCCAAAACCAGTGTCGGGAAATATACAGCAACGATCTCTCTATGAACAGAGGCGATCCTTCTACGCGGGGCAATGCAACCTTAAGCGGCTTCCAGGCTTGGGCCAGCCAGCGATCGATTAGTTTTCAGCCGTACTGGGTTCAGCAATCACTAGATCTTCTTCGGCAAATTTCAGGCGTTTGATGTCCCATGCCAGTCCAACCAGGGACATGGTCCAAATGCCATACCAGTTCATATCCATCTCATACCATTTCACCCCGTGGCGGGCTGATTGCGGTGCATAGTGATGATTGTTGTGCCAACCCTCACCGAACGTCAGGAACGCAACCCAGAAGCTGTTCGTCGATGTGTCACCGGTCTCAAAGCGCTGGGAACCCCACATGTGTGTCGCGGAATTCACGAGCCATGTGGCATGCATACTGAAGACGGTCCGCAGGAAAACGCCCCAGAACACAAACGGCCATCCTCCGATGAAATAGAAGATCACGGCGACAACTACGGAAGGTACCCAATGATATTTGCTCAACCAGAAATAATATTTGTCCTTGCGCAGATCGGGAACGTAGGGAAGCAATTCGCTGCGGTCTCGATGCATCGCGCGGCCAGTAATGATCCAGCCGATATGCGCCCAAATTCCCCCGTCGCGTGGCGAATGGGGATCGCCTTCCTTATCCGTATTCTGATGATGAATGCGATGCGTTGCGACCCAGGAAATCGGGCCACCCTCGATGGCCATGGTGCCGCACGTCGCCAGAAAATATTCCATCCACTTCGGAGTCTTGTAACCGCGATGCGTCAGCAAGCGGTGATAGCCCATACCAATGCCCAAGCTGCCGGCCACCCACCACATGAAAATTGCCAATAAAAGTGCCTTCCAGGTAAAGAAAAATACCGAGGCAATTGCCAGAATATGCAGCGCAACCATGACCGCGGTTACGCCCCAGTTCACAGGTGAAGAGAAAGTCTTGTCACGTTCAAAGATTGAAGGTTTGCTCATAATCACAAACAACTGTAGCATTGTTCGCTCAACTTTTTCGTGACATTCGTCACAATGAGTTGCGGAAAGTCGCACGTCCGCGTGGCGCTGTCGCTGCGTACCTCTCTCCCGTTGCTTCATAAGCTCGCGGAGGGGCCAAAAAGATAGTTCTGGCCCAGGGGTAGAAACGTGCTACTATGTAGCTGCGTTTGTTGCTCTTGTAACACCTTTAGATTCGACTTTAAGGGGCTGCGGGGTAAAACCTGCGGCTTTTTTAGTTTACGGCTGGAGGCAGTCGGGACGCACCAAATAGCTTTTTTGTAAAAGAATAGGAAACACAAGTGAAAGAACAAGGAACAGTAAAGTGGTTCAATGCTAGCAAGGGTTTTGGCTTCATTCAACGCCAGACCGGCGAAGACGTCTTCGTCCATTTCTCGGCAATCATGTCGGATGGATACAAGTCGCTCAACGAAGGTCAAGCGGTTGAGTTCGAGGTCACCAAGGGCCCCAAGGGTCTGCAAGCAGCGAACGTGACTAGCCTCTAGTCTGATCGGGCGGGCCGAGCGAACAGCCGGCTCGCCCGTTTTTTTTTGTCCGGACGAAGATATGGACCGACTTCCGAGAAGAGTAAGGCTACCTGGAAGATTGCGACAGCCGGAGTGCCGCCCTGGATCGTGAATGGTTGAAGGAGTCTTGATCCGCGTCTCTACTGCTGCGAACGCTTGTAGAGCGATTTGCCGCCCTTGATGGTTTCCACAACTTTAATCTCCGCGAGTTTCTGCCGCTGCACCCCGAGAGGATTATCCGAAAGGATTACCAGATCCGCAGTTTTGCCCACTTCAATCGAGCCTTTCGAGCTTTCCTCAAAATGCTGAAATGCAGGCCAAATCGTCATCGCCTCTAAAGCGATCATTGGATCGAGCCTATGCTGTGGCCCTAGCACATAGCCTGTTCGCGTCGTTCGATTCACCGCTGTGCTTAGGACCATCAAGGAATTCGGAAAGGTTACGGGCGCATCCGAGTGGATGCTGAATTTCATATTATTCCTGAGCATCCATCCCGTTGGCGAAACGTTTTCCGCCCGTTCCGGGCCTGCCACCGACTGTCTATGCCAATCGCCCCAATAAAACGTGTGCATCGGATAAAGGGCCGGGAAGATCCCTAGCTCCTTGATCTCTTTTACCTGGTCGGCCCTCATATATTGACCGTGAATCAGCACGGTTCTTCGGTCGTAGCCTGGCACGGCGGCTTCGGCTGCCTTGACCACGCGGATCAACTGATCGATGGCCGCATCCCCGTTTGCATGCACCAGCACCTGCCAGTCTTGCCGGTAAGCTCGGATTACCAGACTGAGTGCTTCCTCATCTTTCGCGAAAATCGGGTATCCGCGATAGTCTTCTCGTTGTCCCTTCGGTTCGACAAAGTACGGCTTCGTGAACCATGCCGTTTTCCCTTGTGGAGATCCGTCAAATGATAATTTCACACCTCCCAGGCGGAAATGATTCGTATACGTGTGCGACATCATCGGCCCGTTCAACGCGGGATTGTTCTCGTTCATCACCAGGTCCGGGTATGCCACGACATCGATTCTTAGTTTTCTCTCCTGGGATGCCGCAACGAGCGTCGCGAGTGTTGTTGGATCGGCGCGACCTTCCTCAGCCGTGGTGAACCCGTTCGCAATATAGACTTCCTGCGCTGCCTGGATCAGTTCGATGGCCTCGTCCGGCGTAAATTTAGGAAGCGTCTTCCTCAACACTTCAATGTGCGCGTTTTCTTCAAGCACTCCGTTCGGAGTCTTGCCATCGACTTCGCGCTGAATGACTCCGCCTTCAGGGTTGATCGTATCTCCAGTGATTCCTGCATTCGCCAAGGCCTTGCTGTTGTAAACGCCGAGGTGGCCGGACTGGTGGATCACGACGACCGGTAAGTCCGTCGAAACGGCGTCCAGATCTTCGCGTGTGGGAGAACGATTTTCCGCGAGTTGCGAATCGTCGTAATCGAAACCGATCAAAACACCGAATTTCTTGGGATAAGGTGAGTTCGCCAGATAGTCCCGCAAGACGTGCTGCAGTTGCGCGATTGATCGTACCGGACCATCCGGAGGTGGCAGAAGATTGGCGGAAATAGCCTGCAATCCCACCTGTGCCAGGTGACTGTGCGCATCAAAAAAGCCCGGAATGAGCGTATGGCCGCTGAGGTCGACCATCTCGGTTTTACGCCACTTGTGCTGCTGTTCGATATCCGCTAGCTTGCCAACGGCTTGAATCTTTCCGTCCTTCAGAGCAACTGCTTCGGCGCGAGGTTGATCGGGATTCATCGTCAGGATCGGCCCGCCATAATAAATCGCGTCCGCCCGGTTGACCTTCACCGGTCCTTCTTCTCTGCAACCGCAGAGGCACGACAGCAGTGCACACAGAACGAGTTCCGAGCTTCGCTTCATTCGCAGTAATCCGTCCCTCAAATGCCCGTAGTATTGAATCACCCGTCTTCTAAAAGCTTATCAAATTGGCGGCCGGTGCATCCGATTGCAGCTAGTCATTCGTCTAGCTAAGCGCATCATGTCAAATTGAAACGGCCGCCATTTTCGATGCGGCCGACGAATAGAGTGGCTTCCTTCGCGGCGCAACACCTCTAAGGTAGCGTCTGCATCGAATGATCCGAATCAGAACGTGTAGCGGGTGTGCATCTCTTCGGCACGAATATTGTCGATGATGTCCTTCACGCGATAACTAATCAGGACGGAACGTACGGCGATGTGGTGGCTGAGTTGAATAGTCTGAAATATCCTGAACGCCTATCCGAGCCAGAGCGCGAGACGGTCTAGATGGCCCGTAGCAAACGCGCCCGGTCCTAGATACCCTCACGCGGTTACCGTGCTCCTCCCCTGACCTAGTCCGCAAACATACCAGGAGCCGGCACTCTTCTCGGAGACAGGCGACGTACGACCCTCTTGGAGTCCACGGGAGCTCAATAACTGGGGAGTCTCTGGCGTAGAACAACGGTCTGTTTGGACCGCATCACCTGCGTCCGTAATCCGTGAAAACGTAATCTTTTGTCTTCACGATGGTATGGCATGCGAACCCGCACTTGGCGTCGTTCCCCTGCGGTGGCTTGTCTTTCAAGTCGGCGGCCCGGAAAACATTGGACGTTGGGTCATACTCGAACGCGCCGTAACCCCACCCCCCGCT
The DNA here is from genome assembly GCA_963788555.1 of uncultured Acidobacteriaceae bacterium. GTDB lineage: Bacteria > Acidobacteriota > Terriglobia > Terriglobales > Acidobacteriaceae > Sulfotelmatobacter. The sequence goes on from CAWBHM010000017.1 coordinate 134,847, forward strand.
GTCCGCAAATCTCTTGCTGTCTTTCAGCATTAAATCAACGTCATGCTGGGTGTCTGGCAGCGTTGGTGCGCCGGGTACATGCTCATTTACCTTCCCGTTCCAATGGACCTTCACCATCTTGGCGCCATCCGGAAAGGGCTTGCCGTTGCCCGGAATGCCCGCCTTATACGCGTCGATCAAATGCCTGTCGTGTGGGCGTGGCGGGTGCGGGGCTCGGGTTGATCAGTGGCTGGGCGTAGGCACTCATTGATCGGCAGTTCGCGGGATTCATCGCTCCTCTTTGGGCGGTATACGACAGACATGCGGCGGTAGTTAGTACGACCTTCGTGGGCTACGTCTTGGGCAACCTCACTGTTGCGGAGGCATTGCAGAAGATCCGCCAGCAGTTCGGGAAATACTCGCCTACCTATCTTTCCTATATGTATTACGGAGATGTGATGTCCAAATTCGTATAAGTATGAGGAGGTTTTATGGCAGACCAACTTGTAAAATTGTTGAATCACTACGGGTACCAACCTGTTTTTCTACCACGTACGGGGCTAATGCCCCTGAACTCTATAACTATGTCAAGCCTTCACTTAAGCGTCGGGGACCGCTGGCGGACTACATGACGGAGGTCAATCAGCTAAAAATGAGCAGTGGCCTCTTGGCCGACATTGAAGGCAAGTGCACGAGTGGCAAGAAATTCGAAGCGGCTGCTGATTTCCTAAAGTCAGCTCTAGCGGTCCTCGGAATCTCGAGCATACCCAAGATAGATCTGTCTTTTGCTGGGGGGAATGAGCTTACATTTGCTTTTTCGAACGTGACGTTCCAGGCCGTTGATCCCTCTAAACTGGATGCTGTGCTGCAGAAGCTAACCGTACCCGCCGCGATTCCCGACGCGTACGTGACGGAAGTCGACCTGCATATCGTGTATGAGTACGCATACTCCAGGACGATTCGCATGAGTCGAGCAGACCAGAAAACCTTCTCAGTTGATGTCTCTGGCAGTATTGGAAACTATGTGAATGTTGGGACAAGCGCGAAGGTGGACGTTCAGGGAAACAGCACTATTTCGTTTAGCACGAATGCTACAGAAACTGCTGCTTTTGCATACAAGGCAGGGCGTCTGCAAAAGGTAACTGATAAGCGCTGGATCTTTGAACCGGAAGTTGTGCTACGCGCTACAGAGGCGATCGGGTTGACTGCAACCGCGCCGCCTACTTTCGTGCCGGCACCCGGTGTAGTGCTGGTAGCTATTGATGAGTTTGTTGCTCATCGCAAGACTGCCTGACGATACCCATTGACGTCTTCGTCGCGAGCCAGACCCGAGTGTCATGGGAGTTTATCGTTAAAGAAACCCGAACTGTCTTACGGCGGGTTAGCGGGCAACTGCAAGTTGAGGGCTTGAAACGGCGTTCGCGGAGATGAGAAGCAATCGACCTTCTGCGAGACGTCACTTCCCTGAACCGGACTTCTTGCCCGCAATAACATCCGGCTAGCTCGTCACTCGTAAACAATATCGCAAGGTTGACGCTGCGGATTGCAGCATCTGCCGACGCTACATTTCGGTAAGAATCGTTCGGCGGCAGCGTCCCACTCGAGTTGCTTTCGGATAAAAATTCATTGAACATATGTGCCAATGGGCAAAGCCAGATACTCGCGGAGCGTGTTCCGACTGCTAGTCATTGGTTGCGTGGCATTTGGGAGCGCGACCGCACGCGGCCAAGCGTCCGCCGATACCGAATGGCCGAATTACGGAAACGATCCGGGTGGAATGCGATACTCGCCACTCTCTCAGATCAACCGTGAGAATGTGTCAACACTGAAGGTCGCGTGGATATTTCATACAGGGGATGTTTCGGACGGTAGCCGCGACAGGAGGCGAAGCGGATTCGAAACGACACCTATTCTCGTCGACGGGACACTTTATTTCACTACGCCTTTCAATCGGGTGATCGCACTCGACCCAGAAACAGGAAAACAGCGGTGGGCCTACGATCCCAAGATCGATCTAACGCTTGATTATGGCGACGGACTCGTGAATCGTGGTGTCGCCACCTGGCTCGATCCAGTTCAATCATCAGGCCAGCCCTGCCACCGCCGCATTTACGAGGCTACGCAGGACGCTCGGCTAGTTTCGCTTGATGCGATTACGGGCAAACCATGTTTGGACTTCGGCGACTACGGCCAGGTAAGTCTACGAGATGTGCCAGGATATCGCGCTGGCTGGTATCACATGACTTCACCTCCCACGGTGATCGACGATCTTGTCGTCGTGGGATCAGCGATTGACGACAATCAGCGCGTCACTATGCCGGCCGGGGTAGTGCGCGCCTTTGATGTCCGCACCGGTGCGTTGCGTTGGACTTGGGACCCGATTCCCAGCGCCGCAACCGAGACCACGGGCAAGGGCAAGAATCCGGAATGGCGCTCAGGAGCCGGCAATGCTTGGTCGATCATATCGGCGGATTCGGAGCGCGACCTCGTCTTCGTTCCAACCGGCAGCGCCAGCCCTGACTACTACGGTGGACTGCGGCCCGGTGACAACAAATGGGCTAATTCGGTTGTGGCGCTGCATGCAAAGACAGGCGAAATTGCCTGGGGATTTCAACTCGTACATCACGATCTCTGGGATTACGACACAGCTTCACCACCGTTACTCACAATCTTGCGACGCAACCGAGACGACGTTCCAGTCGTAATACAGGGCAGCAAAACTGGGCTTCTCTTCGTGCTGAATCGCGATACGGGTAAGCCGGTGTTTCCGGTGGAGGAGCGCCAGGTTCCGCAGAGCGACGTGCCTGGCGAACTTGCATCTCCTACGCAGCCGTTCCCAACAGCTCCGCCACCACTCACTCGGCAGAAAATCTCGGTCGAGGACGCGTGGGGCCCGACGCGCGCAGGATCGCGAGACCTGCCGGAACTGGATTCGCGGAGCTTCGCAACGAGGGTATTTTTACGCCGCCGAGCCTTCATGGCACGCTCGCCGCGCCTGGAAATCTGGGCGGCATGACTTGGAGCGGCTATGCCTTTGATCCACGGCACAGCTTTCTGGTCGTGGGCACGAACAACTTGATCGCCAAAATCAAGCTCATCCCCGAGCTGATTTTTGGAAGGACGATATCCGCACCGAGGATGGCGATTATGCCCCGCAGGTCGGAGCCCCTTATGGGTTGTTCCGCCGATTCCTCCAGTCACCGTCGGACTTGCCGTGTACCGCGCCACCTTGGGGACTGCTCACTGCGGTGGACATGACCGAAGGCAAGATTCGGTGGCAAGTTCCGCTCGGTTCAATGCAGGACTTTGGCGGTAAGCAACCAACGGTCCCTCCGGGATCAATAAACCTAGGTGGCCCGATTGTCACCGCGGGAGGACTGGTATTCATCGCGGGCACGTTCGATCCCTTCATGCGCGCCTTTGATGTTGAGACAGGAAAGGAATTATGGAAGACGCAGCTTCCAGATAGCGGACATGCCACCCCAATGACTTACCGCCTCAGTGCAAACGGCAACCAATATGTAGTGATCGCCGCTGGCGGTCATCCCAAGATCACAGAAGAAGCACTAGGTGATGCGCTCGTAGCCTTCACCCTGCCCTAACCAAAACAAACATATGGACGGTTAGGGGGAGGTACCTTTGCGCGCTCGCTGAGTGTTCCTACTGCTTTTTGCTTCTGGATAGATGGTCGGCAATGCGGAAGTAATCTAGGAACTGTCAACACCTCGCTCGGGGTCCAGATACGGCGTTCGGGGAGCTCAGTGGCAATGTCCTCGAACCGGACTTCGGGACAGCGAGGAGAGTCTGAATACACCGAACCGAATCCAGCATCCTGGATAGCTCTACACTAGCCGACTTACCGGGACTTAATGCTCAGGACGATTATTTTGTGGTAGGCTCTTCGCCACTCACCGACGGAGCTCGTCCTTCGAGACGACGCTAAAATAATAATCCCCAGGTCATAGACGGAAGACTCCAAAACTGTTCCAAGGGAGGACACCATGACCCAAACCAGTGCTACACAACGACGCAGCGAGCAGCTGACAGACTGCAATTCGTCCGTTTCATGTGAATGTTCCGGAAGCGGAACTCACCGAATTGCGCAGGCGCATCAACGCGACAAAGTGGCCTGAACGAGAAACGGTTACAGATGCAACGCAAGGCGTACAGCTCGCGACGATTCAGGCGCTGGCGCGTTATTGGGCGACAGAGTACGACTGGCGCAAGATCGAGGCAAAACTGAACGCCCTGCCGCAGTTCATCACCGAGATCGATGGACTGGACATTCATTTCATTCACGTCCGTTCGAAACACGAAAATGCGTTGCCGCTGATCGTTACGCACGGATGGCCCGGCTCGATCACCGAACAGTTGAAGATCATCGATCCGCTGACCAATCCCACCGCACACGGCGGAAATGCATCCGACGCGTTCGATGTCGTGATTCCGTCGATGCCCGGCTACGGTTTTTCCGGCAAGCCGACCACGACCGGGTGGGACCCCGCCCACATCGCACGTGCCTGGACCGTGCTGATGAAGCGCCTCGGCTACACGAAATTCGTGGCGCAGGGCGGCGATTGGGGTGCAGTCATCACCGAGCTGATGGGCGTGCAGGCGCCACCGGAGTTGCTGGGCATTCACACCAACATGGCTAACGTGATTCCACTCGACATCGACAAGCTGGCCTTTTCCGGCGCGCCGGCGCCGGCGAATCTCTCCGCCGACGAGAAGCTCGCTTACGAGCGGCTGAGCTTCGTCTATGCAAAAGGGAATCGCCTACGGCTTCCAGATGGGGTTGCGACCGCAGACGCTGTACGGAATCGCGGATTCACCCGTCGGCCTGGCGGCCTATTTCCTCGATCACGACGCGCGCAGCTACGAGATGATCGCACGTGTCTTTGCCGGAGGCAGCGAAGGCCTCACACGAGACGACGTCCTCGACAACATCACGCTCACCTGGTTGACGAATACGGCGCTTTCCGGGGCTCGTCTCTATTGGGAGAACAAGGGTTATTCGTTCTTCGGCGTCAAAGGCGTCGTTGTCCCGACCGCCGTGAGCGTCTTTCCTGACGAACTCTATCCTGCTCCACGGAGCTGGGCGGAGCGGGCGTATCCCAAACTCATCCATTACAACAAGCTCCCCAAGGGCGGGCACTTTGCGGCCTGGGAACAGCCGAAGCTCTTTTCAGAAGAGGTTCGCGCGGGCTTCAGATCGCTGCGGTAGGGTTCTTCACAAGAGAGGAGAAGATGATGACCCAATCCAGCGCTACACAGCGAGGCAGCGAGCAGGCAGATTCGCAGTTCAACATCGACCGCACCCATCCGGGCCGGTGGACGATCACCTTCAGCAACCCGCCGATCAACATGTTTGTTCCCACAACGATCGTCGAATTGGGAGCGCTAATGACCGACCTCGAGGCGGACCCGTCCGTGAAGGTCGTAGTGTTCCAGTCGGCGAATCCCGATTTTTTCATCGCCCATCTCGACGTAGCCAAGGCAGCTGAACGGCCAGAGGTGCTGGGCCTTTGGCGCGACTTTGTGCTGCGCCTCTCGTCCACGCCAGTCGTGAGCATCGCCAAGATTCGCGGCCGCACGCGCGGCATCGGTAACGAGTTCGTGCTGGCCTGCGACATGCGCTTCGCCAGCCGGCAAAGCGCCCTGTTCGGCAACCCCGAGGTCGGCGTCGGACTGGTCCCGGGCGGCGGAGCGCTGGAATGGCTCCCGCGCTTGGTCGGCCGCTCGCGGGCACTTGAGATCGTGCTCAGCGGCGACGATTTCGATGCTGATATCGCCGAGCGCTATGGCTGGGTGAACCGCACGCTGGACGATGACGACCTCGACTCGTTTGTCGATACGCTCGTCCGGCGTCTGGCCTCGTTCGACCGTGAAACGCTGGCCGCGGCGAAGGCCCAGATCAATCGGTTCGGGACGCCGACAGCTGCCGAGCTTCAGTCGAGCAACGACTTGTTCTTCCCACTGCTGGCCTTGCCCGGTGCACAGGCGCGCCGTGCCAAGATCCGTAATATCGGTTACGGCGTTCCGAGCGACTTCGAATTGAACTTCGGCCGGTACCTCCCTTCGTTCGGGCGGGCGGACGACGATGCCACGGGACAGGAGAGGTAGACATGAAACCCTGGAAAGCAGTTTCGCTGATTCTGTTTGCTCTTGCGGTTGCAGCCGCGGGATACGGGCTGATTCTCGTGCGACGAGGCTTCAGCGCACTTGCGACACCATCAGCGATTGAGGAGTTCGCGGCCACAACGGCACGCAAATTGGCCGTGCCATCCGCGTATCGCCAACTTCGCAATCCCATCGTGCCTTCAACGGAGAACATTCGGGGAGGCATGGAGCATTTCTCCTTTCATTGCGCCGCGTGCCATTCGGATGACGGAGGGGGCCAGACGGTATTCGGCAAGGGCCTCTATCCGAAACCGCCCGACTTGCGCGCAGCCGGGACGCAGAACAAGAGCGATGGTGAGCTCTACTACACAATTGAAAATGGAGTTCGTTTGAGCGGCATGCCAGCCTTCCACGGAACGCACACTGTCCCGCAAACCTGGCGCCTGGTTTTGTTCATCCGGCACTTGCCTCAGATCACGCCCGAGGAACTCAATGAAATGAAGGGGTGGGACCCGAAGAGTGAGGCGGATCCAGCGCATTTCTGAAGGGCGGGGAACCGCCCCAGAATCCTGTGGGAAACACACCACCACTAGAAAGAAGAAACACCATGAAAGCACGTTTGCTGGTTTTTTTCGTTTGCATTTCGCTGGCCGCCGTCGCGGCTCTGGCCCACGGAGGTGAGGAGCACCCGCAGCACATACCCCGAAATTAAACTCTGAAGAGAAGAAGATGATGACCCAATCCAGCACTTCACAGCGAGGCACGATCAGGCACCTCCAATCTGCACTCGGTTTTCGGTTGGATTATAGAAAGCGGGGAGTATGTCTACGGCAACAATAATCGGCTCAGGACCGAACGGACTCTCAGCCGCAATTGTCCTTGCAGCATCGGGCGTAAGGACGACCGTACGTACTAGAACGTAACGGGCAGATTGGTGGTGGCTGTTCAACCGCTGAGATCACACAGCCTGGTTTTCTTCACGACCTGGGCTCTTCGACATACCCCCTGGGCGCTGCAAGCCCTTTCTATGGTTCTCTTCCCTTCACCATTCCTTGGATTCAACCGCACGCGGCATTCGCTCACCCGTTGGACGACGGGACCGCGGTCGTGCTTGAACACTCGATTGAAGAAACAATCGACCAACTGGATGCATGTGACCGCAAAGCATACCGATCACTGATAGAACCCGTAGTTTCTAACTTCGCTGCTTTGGTCGAAGAAATTCTCGGCCCCATCCTACATATCCCCAGAAGTCCGTTCGTGCTAGCGCGTTTTGGCCTATCCGCCCTGTTGCCGGCGCTGTCGTTGGCTCGTTCCCATTTTGCTGGAGAACGGGCTCGATCCCTCTTTGCTGGCGTCTCAACCCATTCCATGCTCCCGTTAGAAACTACCGCTTCAGCTGCTGTTGGCTTGACGATGATAGCCGCTGGACACACGAGAGGTTGGCCGATCCTGCGTGGCGGTGCGCAGTCTCTCACGGATGCCCTGGTCCGACATTTAGAGGATCTCGGAGGCCGAGTTGAAACCGATCGTGAAGTAACCGAACTACCTTTGTCCGACCTCGTCCTCGCAGACATCACCCCGCGCCAACTCCTTCGCATCGCTGGTTCCCATCTATCTACTGATTATCGAAAGCAACTGGAGCGATTTCGGTATGGACCCGGTGCTTTCAAGATTGACTACGCGCTGAATGCAGCGATTCCGTGGACCGCTCGCGAATGTCTGCGGACCGCCACCGTACACATCGGAGGCTCTCTCGAAGAGATTGCTCAGGCTGAAAGGACCCTTTCACCCAACAAACCGTTCGTTCTGCTCGGCCAGCCATCGCTCTTCGACTCCAGTCGAGCTTCCTCTGGTCGACATACCGCGTGGGCCTACTGTCATGTTCCTAACGGCAGCACCGAAGACTACACCGAATCCATTGAGCGCCAAATCGTACGCTTCGCTCCCGAATTCCGCGATTGCATTCTGTCCCGTTCCGTCTCTACACCCAAAGATCTGGAGAGTTGGAATTCCAATCTAGTCGGCGGCGATATCTTGGGGGGAGCAATGAACGTCCGCCAGCTACTGTTTCGTCCTACACGGTCGTTGTATCGCACCTCACGTTCGGGACTCTATCTTTGCGGAGCATCAACGCCCCCAGGTGGCGGCGTTCATGGAATGTGTGGATTTCATGCAGCCAAGATGGCCCTCAAGGATCTCAGCATTTAATTCGATCTTCTGTCGGTCATTTCGCTTTGGCACAAGGGAATCCGTGGGTGCATACGCGGAGGTGCCGTCCGGGCAGCCGGAGGGCCTGCACGCGCGACGACAGAGTGAATAGGACTTCATGAAGAGGCGAAAATGGAAGACAACACACTAGTGAAGTCCAGTTTTTCAGCGACGATTCACGCTCCCATTGAAGACGTGGATATTCCCACTTGGTGCTTTGGCCTGTCGGAATCGGAATACCAATCCTGCTCCCCGGCTCACGTTTCTGCCGGAGCAACCACGTCGCCGGACGGCCGGCGAATGTCCATCAACGTCGAAGTCCTCGGCGGAAGTCCAATGGTGCAGCATTACGTTGAGGAGATTGCCGAACCACATCACTTGCGGCTCGTTTCAAACTCAGACGTCTTTGCGCCAACCGGCAGGGTAAAAGTAGGCGTGATTTGGGACTTGAGCGTGAAGAAAATCGATGGCAATACCTGCGAGTTTACCAATGAAGTGCACAGCTCTTTCACGCCGGAGCTTCTGGACTCTCTGGCCAAACAGGGCATTCCACGGGAAGCCTTTCAGTACGCCCGCAGGCCCGTTTCAGAGGCGCATAACCGGCAGGAGACGCCTCTCTTCGCCAAGAGCATTGAGCGCCACGCCTCGAACACAAATGCTGCCGCTACGGCGAGCGCTTAAAGGAGAGAACGAAAATGTTAAAGGAAATAAATCACAAAAGCGATACACAGCAAGCGGGTTTTGAAATGATCTCGGCGCATAAGGATGAGTGATCACAGCATGAAACGCACGTATTTTCCCGGTATCACTGACATTGTCGTCGTCACGGATCCGGCAGAGATCCGGACAATTTCAAACGATTCAAGGTTCGACCGGGACTTCATAGGACGTGGTCCTGTTCGCAACGTGCAGCTTCTCCGGAAAATCCTCCGTATTTTCTCGCTCAACGGCAGATTATTCTCAATTATTCTGCCGCGCACCAACCCCAGCCGAGCCGCCGCGCAAGAAGAACTGTGGTCGAGACTAAACGTCAAGGCCGACGAGGTGAAACACGGACCCGCTGAATTGGAGCCCCTAGCCGAATGGGTCAGAGGGATCGGAACTGAGGATAAGCTCGGTCTGCTTGTGCAGCAGAGCATAGGAAGATTGTTCGTGGAAACGTTCACGGCTACTGAGGAGAGTTTGGCAGCGGCCCGTATGGTGCTTGAGGCTGCAAGCTCTTCCAATGTGCTGAAAATGCTGGGGTGGCGCATCAGCGGCAGGCTGGAACGGGCCAAAACGCTTCTTGCTTCCATGGTGAATGGCGATCTGACTGGCGTTAACGCGCTGATTACAGCTCGGCAGCTCATTGTTGATGGCCTGCATAAAATGCGGCAACTTGCTGCCGACCCAGCGCTTCGATCTTCAATAACGACGGATGCTGCCGTGGACGAATGCCTCATTGCGCCAACCAACGTTGTACGCCAGGCGAAAACCTCCGGCGAGGTCAGCGGTTGTCCCTTTAGAAGAGGCTCACTCTTCATCCTTGAGCTGGGAAGCGCGAGCAAAGGCGCAGCGAATCGTGACCTCGTCTTCCTCAGTCAGAGTTGGAGCCGCTGTCCCGCCGAAAAGTGGGTGCCTGCGCTATTGGAAGGCGTGTGGACGCGTGTCTCAGCTACGTTGCATGAGTCTTAAAAAAACCTTGCGGCCCTCATTGATCATGTATGTTGTTCTCACCAGTCACGGTATTGGCGCCAGAGGCGAGACGCCAGTCTTGCCCGTCTTCGGAGACGAATAATAATGTCTGAGATAGAGCATTACGAGATCCTTGTTATCGGCAGTGGCGAGGCGGGCAAGCACCTGACATGGAACTTGGCCCAAGCTGGTCACCGCACGGCTGTTGTGGAACGGAAATACATTGGCGGATCGTGCCCTAACATTGCGTGCTTGCCCAGCAAGAACGTGATCCGCAGCGCAAAGGCGAATTGGTTTGCGCGGCACGGTGTCGAGTACGGCATCCAAACGGGTCCAGTATCAACGGACATGAAAGGGGTTTTCAACCGCAAGCGCAAGATGGTCGAGAGCGAAGTTCAGTTTCATCTCGATCGCTTCAAAGCGACCGGAGCCGAATTGATCTGCGGCGAGGCCCACTTTATCGCTCCTAAGGCTGTGGAAGTGCACCTAAACGACGGAGGTCGTCGGACGGTCACCGGTGATCGACTGTTTCTGGACCTGGGATCGCGCGCGATGATGCCGGACATTCCCGGCCTCGCGGATGCAAAACCGATGACTCACATCGAAGCACTCGATCTTCAACGTCTGCCGGCGCACGTGATCGTGCTGGGCGGCGGGTACGTGGGCCTTGAACTCGCCCAGGCCCTCCGTCGGTTCGGCACTCGGGTGACTATCATCGAGCGTGGCTCGCAAGTCGCAACGGCGGAAGATCCCGACGTCTCGCAAGCGATTCATGAAAATTTCACGAGCGAGGGGATCGAAGTATTGCTCGGGACACAAGTGCGAAAGGTCGAGGGACTCTCAGGTCAAAGCGTACAGGTCCACGCCGAAACTGACAGTGGAGAACAGACGATAGAAGCTAGCGACTTGCTGGTCGCGGTTGGACGGACTCCGAACACGCACGGGATCGGGCTTGAAACGGCCGGAATCGAACTGGACTCGCGTGGCTACATCAAAGTCAACGAGCGATTGGAAACCACCGCGCCGGGGGTGTGGGCGATGGGAGATTGCGCGGGCAGCCCTCAGTTCACTCACGTCGCGTTCGATGATTTCCGCGTGGTCCGAGACAACTTGAACGGCGGTAGCCGCACCACGCGCGATAGGCTCGTACCGTTCTGCATGTTCACGGACCCTGAGCTTGCGCGAGTCGGTTTGAGCGAATCGGAAGCTAAGAAACGCGGCATCGCCTATCGCTTGGCGAAAATACCGATGGCCGCAGTGCTCCGAGCCGTCGCTATAGGCGAAACCCGCGGCTTCGTCAAAATGCTTATCGACGTCCAAAGCGACCGCATATTGGGATTCACTGTGTTCGGCATGGAAGCGAGCGAGATGATGGCAGCGGTTCAGACGGCGATGCTGGGCGGCCTGTCTTACACCGTACTGCGCGACGCAATTTTCACCCACCCGACCGCCGCAGAAGGCTTAGGCCCGTTGCTAGCCAGTGTTCCCGCAAGAGCCTTGCAGCAACCAGCCTAGGCTCTTGCCGAATGGAACTTTTGCCAATCGTGAGAAAACGGTAGAAGGACAGATCAGTCTACACAAACGCGCTTCCCACCAGCAATCATGCAAACTCCCCAGAAACGTTAGTGCTCTATCGGATGCGCGTTTTCACAAAAGTGCAAAGTTGGGCCAGGCGCTCTGAGCGCGTTCGATAGAGCCGTTTGCACTAAACCGCTAGCGCGGTAGTGGTGGCGCTGTAGTTGTGTCGGCTTATCCGGTCATACTCGTCGCTGTTCCAGTTGAATGTATCTCCCTACGGAAGTTTTCTTTGCTAAAGCATGGAGCGGCTGCTCACTGCAGCACATTCCATCTTGCGAAGGAGCTTTCCATGACGTCGCTTCGACAACGGTTTATCGAGGACATGCAGGTCCGGAACTTTTCGCTTGTAACACAAGCCTCCTACACCCGAGAAGTGTCGGGATTTGCCCGCTACTTCAACAAGTCACCAGAGTTGTTGGGTCCGGAACAGATTCGTGCCTATCAGATCTACCTGACCAACGAAAAGAAGCTGGGGGTAGTTTCGATCAGCGTTGCCACCTCCGCGCTTCGCTTCCTCTATCGGGTGACCCTCAAAAAGAACGGTGTATGGCCGACATGATCCCGGCTCCCAAGGTGCCTAAAAAACTGCCCATCATCCTCAGCCCAGAGGAAGTCGTTCGATTTCTTGACTGTGTTGCAATGAGGAAGCACCGCGCCGTCTTAACCACCTGCTACGCCGCCGGCTTGCGCATCTCCGAAGCCGTTGCTCTCACACTCCCGGCGATCGACAGCCAGCGCATGGTCTTGCGTGTCGAGCAAGGCAAAGGACTGAAAGATCGTTACGTAATGCTCTCACCGAAACTGTTAGAGATCCTGCGAGCCTGGTGGCGAATCGAAAGGCCTGGGCACTGGCTCTTTCCGGGTGGCACGCCGGACCAGCACATAACCACGACTTCGGTTGCGCAGATGTGCCGGAAAGCCCGCCGCATTTCCGAAATTCCTAAACCGATCACACCGCATTCCATGCGGCATGCCTTTGCATGTCACTTGCTTGAATCGGGCACCGACATTCGCCAGATTCAACTCTTGCTCGGCCATCGCAGCCTGGAGACAACCGCAAAATATCTGCACATCGCGACCAGCAAAGTGTGCTCAACAGCGAGCCCACTGGATTTGCTGCCTCGTCCTGTTTCGATGGAGGTCCAGCCTACTCCGCAGCAACACCGCTAACCGCCGGGCCCCTTGGATCGCCCGGAACTGGAAGTGGCGGACATCTCCGCCGCTACGGTGAAGCCTATCGTCAGCAGCATGCTGCGTCGCTATCGCCCGCTCGACGGCGCGTCATGACCGCGATCGAGGTGTGTCGAACCGCAGCTCTCGGCGGCGC
>CAWBHM010000018.1:0-208705 GCA_963788555.1 uncultured Acidobacteriaceae bacterium
TCAAGTGCCGCGCACCTCTGCTTCACCGACGGCTTGCGTGCGCACATTAACTATCTGCAGTGTGCATGCAACGTGCCAATCGAGATTGACCGTATGTCCTGTAGCGCCAAAGTGTCTGCAATCGTTGTCGTTCGAAACTGTGCCCAGATTGAGGCACTGCCCGAGGCAGGGCATGCCAGCCTCAGATCAGGTGCTTGGGAGCTATGTGAAATGACGGGTTAAGGAGGGGCACGATTGGCAAGCCATCTGCACTGCTAGTTCCGGACGCACGTCCATCGACAGATGAAGATCCTAGTTCTCAACTCTGGTTCGAGCAGCGAGAAGGCATGCCTGTACGAAATTGGCGACGCTCTTCCCGAAAGCCCCCCTTTGCCGCTGTGGGAGGGCCGCATCGAGTGGAGTGGCGATGCGGCAGCGATTACAGTCAGGAACTCGAAAGGAATAGCCAAGAAGGAAAAGCTAAAGAGTCTGTCGTCTGAGCTGGTGCTGAAAGATCTGCTGGCCACGCTATGGAGCGGTGAAACGCGCAGCATTGCTTCCGCGGCTGAGATCAACGCCGTGGGTCACCGCGTGGTCCACGGTGGTCCCCACTTCCACCATCCCGTTCGGATCAGTAACGAGGTCCACGCAGCTATCGGCGGTCTCTCACACTTTGCTCCGCTGCATATTCAATCGGAACTCGAAGGTATCAATGTTGTCGCAGACCTACTGGGAGACGTGCCGCAGTTCGCCGTTTTCGACACCGGCTTTCATCGTCACATGCCGGTAGTTTCGCAGACTTACCCGGGTCCCTATGAGTGGTTCGAACATGGAATTCGCAGATATGGCTTCCACGGAATCAATCATCAGTACTGTGCGACCCGAACCGCTCAGCTGATTCGAAAAGATCTGAAGTCACTCAAAATTGTAAGCTGTCATCTCGGGAATGGTTGTTCAGTCACAGGCATTAGAGGCGGCCGCAGCGTGGATACCACGATGGGATTCACACCGTTGGACGGACTCATGATGGGCACGCGCTCTGGTTCGGTTGACCCGGGAATCTTGATCTTCCTCATGAGACAGTATGGGCTGGATGCCGATCAGATCGACGACATGTTGAACAAGAAATCGGGTCTGCTCGGTATTTCTGGCCTGACAGGCGATATGCGCGACATTCTGGTTGGAATGCACCGAGGACATGAAAAGGCGAAGTTGGCTTTCGATCTTTATGTTCATCGTTTGCGAGCCGCCGTTGGAGGAATGGCGGCTGTTTTGGAAGGTCTGGATGTTCTGGTATTCACGGCTGGAGTAGGTGAGAACTCCCCCGAAGTGCGCGCAGCCACCTGCGAAGGGCTGGAATTTCTCGGTGTCACAGTGGACCTAAACCAGAATAATAAGGAGTCTTTGCTTGACCGAGATATATCGAGTCCTGATTCCCGCGCGAGGGTCTTCGTAATTCGGGCAGCGGAAGAATGGGCCATTGCGGGAGAATGTTGGAAGCTTTGCCGTTGTTCTGCCGTGGTCGCCTAGTCGCGCCACGATACGGCGGAGGAAGACAGATCTGGTTAGCTCTGAGGATTCTTTCAGGGAACTCACGATCTCCCAATCGGGATGACGATATCGGAGAGTCAGTGCGCGCGTGATGCGTCCCCTCGCTGCCCACATTGAGGCACTGCCCTGCACAAGGCACGCCGAATTCAGGTTCACTCCTCGAACACAATCAAGACTAAGGGTTTAAGCAGGGATCCGATTGGCAGTCCATGTGCTGTTCCTCAATGTCGAGGTATGTAAATCGACTGGAAAATGGGGAGAGCGACGTGGGAGCAGGTAACTCAGTTATTGAATGTGCGCTGATGGGGATCCAGCAGACGCACAAACCGAAGAAGGCCAGGAGATGGAGAAGTATCTTCAAGCAGGCGCGAAAGGGCGGTACCGCGCCCAGACCACAGGTCTCTCATTCAGGGCTCTCTCCGATTTTTCGCAGCTCTCCTGGGCTTTGGTCTACTCGGCTACTTGGTCTTTCGAAGCGGCCCGGAGGCCGTTTGGAAACAACTGCAGGCCGTCGGCTGGGGATTCGCTCTCGTTATCCTTTTGGGAGGGCTCTCACAACTGGCCAAGACATGCGCCTGGAGACAGGCGTTTACCTGCGATATCAGCGGCCTTTCCTGGTTCCGTAGCTTCGTCGCGCAATTGATATCGGACGGGATCGGACAATTTGGTGTCGCCGGAAAGGTGGTTGGCGAAGGGACGCGCATATCGCTGTTGGGACGCGCAGTGCCCCTACCGAATGCACTATCGGCGGGTGCGATTGACGGAGCTCTGCATATCTTCACCGCCGTGCTCATCACCGTTTCAGGACTCTCAGCAACCCTGCTACTGGCTCCGCTTTCTGCCGCGTGGCGAGTCTATGCAGTGCTGCTCGTTACTGTGCTTATATCAGCGGTGATCCTGGCAGTGGTTTCTGTTAGAAACCGTTGGCAGTTGCTGGGCCGTGCCACCCGGGCGATTGGCCGATTGCCTCGGCTTCACACGTGGGTCAGCGGCAAACAGCCAATCATTGACTCGGCGGAAGAAAACCTCCTGAGCTTCCGTGATGAAGCGCCAGCCGCCTTCTGGGCAACATTGATCTTCAATCTCCTATGGCACATGCTGGCAATCCTGGAGGTCTACATCATTCTGCGATTCATGGGAGCAAAAGTCGCCATGAGCGGTGCTTTCATCGTGGAAGCGCTGACCAAGGTGATCAACCTTGTAGGCGCACTCAACCCGGGCAACATCGGGACCTATGAAGGCGGAAATATGCTGATTGCGAAGATCTTCGGCGTGACCGGCACTGCTGGATTGACACTGGCATTGTGCCGACGTGCGCGCACTGTCTTCTGGGCAGGGGTTGGAGCCATGTGCATGATCGTTATGAAGAAGGCCGAGGCGCCGAGGACAATAGCGGCGAATCTAGATCCGGCAGTAGAGCCCTCCCACAGCGAATAGGGATCCGCAAATACTCGTATGCAGGGGAACAAACGATTTTCGAATCGACCCAGGTGTGACCAGATGAGGTCCGCGCGCCCGTTACTGGGCACAGTATTGTCTTCGGATACCAAGTCTATTGCAGAACCACAACATAAGAAATGAATTGATTCTGAGATGAGTTCGGCAAGTGGCGTGCCTACATCATCTGCGTGCAACTGCTTCCGGTCCTTTCGAGGAGCCGTTCACAAAAATGTCTCGAGCGCACTGCGCCGCGGCGCCCGCGAATGACACAAAGCAAGCGGCCTAGGAGTTCAGTCAATGATTAAGAATTGTGCATTACTCATGGTTACGTTCGCGATGCTCGCATTTTGCCCTCTCGGCCGTGCTCAAGATCAGGAGCCCACGATCGACTCCACCATCGCAGTAGTGAGGGCCAATATGCAGGCAGACAGGACTGCCCTCATCACAACAGGAATGAATTTCAGCGACAAAGATGGCGCGGCGTTCTGGCCGATCTATCAGCAATACGACCACGAACGATCCATGCTGGATGATCGTCGCGCTGCCGTCATAAAACAGTACACCCAGAAGTACCCCAAGCTGACCGACGCCGAGGCCAAAGCGATGGCAGACCAAATGTTGGACTGCGAAGCTCGTCTGGCTGAGTTGAAGAAGAAGTACTACAAGAAGTTCAACAGAGTGCTTCCGGCTCTCACCGTGACGAAGTTCTTTCAATTGGAGCACCGTGTGGATTTGATGATGGACATGCAAGTCGAATCCTCCCTTCCTCCGCTAACCCAGGCACAATACACTGTGCCGGGAGGTAGCGTGGCAGAAGCGCCTCAGCAATGAGGCACGCTGCTCTTCGATCGCGATTCATATCCAGGGAGCACTCGATGTTCAATATTCTGAAGCGGCCGGTGATAGTCGGGGCAATGCTAATGTCGGCCGTCATGGCACTGGCGCAAACGCAGGTCCAGAGAGAAACGTTCTCGGTGCAAGGCTACGAAGGGCAGGCGACGGTCATTCGAAACCATGGGCGTGTGTTCGTGGACGTGCAGGACCTGGCGCGAATCACAAAAGGCTCTCTGAGGTTTGAGGAGGACCGAATCATTCTGACACTCGCTCCGAGCGACGCTTCGGAGCCGGCCCGCGACACCGCCACGAAGTCGGGATTTTCACCCGCGTTCATGAGGGCCGCGATCGAGGCGATGGCCTCGATACGAGAATGGGGCGGGATGCTGCAGGTGATCGTTCAAAACGGATATCCCGTGGGGAAGGCTATGGCAGGAAACACGATTCGCGCGTACCAGGGTCGAGCCGCCGACAGCGTCGCATTAGCCTCAGCCGCTGCATCGACGGATGATGACCACCGCGGGCTCGAGTTGCTGAGGAATGAGTTCAACAATGTGCAGGCCTGGGCTGAGAGCTTTGTTGACGCTCGGAATTCGTTGAGCGCGGCCGACCTGTCGACATCGGAAAACCCGCTCAAGGATGATCAGGACGCCCAGAAGATCATCCGTTGCGGTCAATTTCTGGCGCAGATGTTCGCCGGCGGTACTTTCCAGGATGATGCGGCGTGTCATTAGCTTCTTAACACGTGAAAAACACACTTCCCCAATCCATTGCGGTCAGCGACTTCGTATCTGACGCAGCGTCCGTCTCAGCAGCGTCACCGCAAAAACGTCGCACGTGGGCACACACTGAGGGGCTTCCATTGCCGCTGGGGGTTACCTGGATTGAGGAAGACCAGGCCTTCAATTTTGCGGTGTGTGCTGAACATGCCGAGAGTGTGAAACTGTTTCTCTATTCCCCTACCGATTTGGCAAAGCCAGTTTTGACATTTCAGTTCGATCCTATCCGCAATAAGTCGGGGCGGATCTGGCACTGCCGGATCCCGCTCGATCAATATGTGCGATGCCCGCTATTACGGTTACTCGGTTTCAGGGCCAGGCCGTCGCTGGTCTCCGCGGCTTCGATCACGAAAAGGTTCTTCTCGATCCGTATGCGAAACGAGTTTTCTTCCCGCCGGGGTTTGATCGCAAGCGCGCGATGGGGTCTGGCCCCAATGCCGCACAGCGCACCGCTCGGGGTGTTGCCTGAACAGCATAATGCATTTGACTGGGCAGGAGATGTTTCACCTCGGCCCGAATCGGACGCGATCATTTACGAACTTCACGTCAAGGGATTTACGCGCCATCCCAATTCCGGCGTGCATCGATCCCGAGCCGGAACCTACACCGGCTTGATCGAAAAGATCCCATATCTGAAGGACCTTGGGATCACCGTTGTCGAACTGATGCCGGTCTTTCAGCGCGACCCTCACGAAAAAGACTATTGGGGCTACATGCCTTTGAACTTCTTCGCACCTCACGCGGAGTATGGCGCCCATGGCGATGATGAGCAACATCTCGAATTCAAGAATATGGTCAAGGCTTTTCACAAAGCCAGAATCGCCGTAGTGCTCGACGTTGTGTACAACCATACGTGTGAAGGAGATCACCTCGGTCCGATCTATAGCCTCAAGGGTTTCGATGCCGCCGGTTATTACATGCTGTCTTCCGACCCGACGAACCCGTATGCCAATCACTCCGGCACCGGCAATACGTTGAATTTCAGCCAGCCTCACGTGCGCAAAATGGTTATGGACAGCCTGCGGTACTGGAAGAACGAGATGCACATCGATGGTTTCCGCTTCGATCTGGCATCGGTGTTTAGCCGCAATGCCGATGGATCACTGAATTGGGGAGATGCTCCCATATTCAGCGAAATCGCCGCCGATCCGGAGTTGGGTCGATTGGCTTTGATCGCAGAACCTTGGGACGTGGGTTGTTACCAGCTGGGACATGGATTTCCGGGCACGACCTGGCTGCAATGGAACGCGCGTTATCGCGACGATATCCGTCGTTTTGTGAGGGGCGACGCAGGGATGGTCCCGGATCTTATGCGTCGTATCTACGGCAGCGATGACTTGTTTCCGGACAGCCGCGAGCATGCCTATCATGCCTTCCAGACCGTGAACTACATCGATTGCCACGATGGCTTCACTCTGTACGATCTCGTTTCTTATAACCACAAACACAACTGGAAAAACGGTCATGACAATCAAGACGGCATGGACGCGAATTACAGTTGGAACTGCGGACACGAAGGAGACGAGAGCGCGCCAGCGGAGGTTCTGGCACTTCGCCGGAAACAGAGCTAAGAACTTCTTCTGCCTCCTCATGCTCTCGAACGGCATCCCGATGTTCCGAGCCGGTGACGAGTTCCTGAATACACAGCTCGGAAACAACAACCCGTATAACCAGGACAACGAAACCAGTTGGCTGGATTGGAGTCAGCTCAAGGCGAATCAGGATGTATTCCGGTTCTTCAAGAGCATGATTGCTTTCCGGAAGTCGCATCCTTCTCTGTGCCGCAGCCGGTTCTGGCGCGAAGATGTTTCCTGGTACGGTGTCGGCCCGACGGTCGATCTCTCGCCAGATTCGCGCAGTCTGGCATTTTGTCTTGCACGGCGCTTCCCAGGGCGATGATGACATCTACGTAATGATCAACGCCTATTGGAGAGAGCTCCAATTCCAAATCCAGGAAGGTGCGGCTCAAGATTGGGTAAGAGTTGTGGACACCGACCTGCAGAGTCCGCGCGGATTTCTCGAAACCGGCTTGCCCCTGCAGCAGTCGATGTATCAAGTAGCTCCACGATCGATTGTTGTCTTGGTTCGGTGAGAACTTCCCTGAGACTCAGTGACAGGATCACTGAGATGGGTGCTGATACTGCCAATTCTTACCTATAAGGAGTCATACATGGCCAAGAAGCGTATAGGCATACTCACTGGAGGCGGCGACGTCCCCGGACTAAACTCCGTCATCAAGTCGGTCGTCTATCGCGGGTCGGAGATCGGTTGCGAAGTCGTCGGTATCCGGAGGGGATGGGAAGGGCTCACACACGTGAATCTCAACGATGCGGCGAGCAAGGCGCGATACATTCTCCCGCTCAACCGCGAGAACACACGCACTATCGACCGCACCGGCGGAACTTTCCTGCACAGCTCGCGCACCAATCCCGCCAAAATGAAAAAGCTGCCTCCCGTTCTCGAAGGGCAGAAATTCGAAGCCAAAGAGTCGACCAAGAAGGGCGTGACCAGCACTGTATTCGATGTGACGCCGGCGGTGTTGAGGAATATCGAGACATTGGGTCTCGATTACCTGATCGCCATCGGTGGTGACGATACTCTCAGTTACGCCGCGGAACTGGATCGCAAAGGCATGAAGGTGCTCGCCGTGCCGAAGACAATGGACAACGATGTCCGGAACACAGAGTATTGCATCGGATTCTCGACGGCGATCACTCGTGCCATGGACGCCATCGATCGCCAACGGACCACGGTCGGCTCGCACGAGCGGATTGGCATTTTTCGCGTGTTTGGACGCGATGCGGGCTACACCGCGCTGTATACGGCCTATGTCACCGCTGTGCGCTGCTGCATTCCGGAATACAAAGTCGATCTCAAGCACCTGATCGAGTTGCTGATCGAGGACAAGCGGAACAACCCGAGCAATTATTCGCTCGTCATCCTTTCGGAAGGTGCAGAGTGGCAAGGCTACACTGTAAAAGAGTACGGGGAGGCTGACGCGTTCGGGCATAGGAAGAAGATGAGCGTCGCCGAAGACTTGAGCGACGAGATCAAGCGCGTCGGCGGTGAAGAGACAGTGGTCAGCGACCTGACGTATGATCTGCGATCGGGCAGCCCCGACTTCGTCGACCGCATGGTTGGATTCACCTTCGCAGGTATGGCCATGGATGCCCTCGAAGAAGGCAAATCCGGACTGATGGCGGCGATCAATGAAGGGCGTTATGCCATGGTGCCACTTCCTGATCCGAAGTTAGGCCCGCGCAAAGTGGATATCGCATCGATGTACAACACGGAGCGCTACCGACCCAGGTACGACCACAAACTCGGTCTGCCCATCTTCCTGACGCGGCCGTAGTCGTGGGTGATCCCATGTTTTGCGGCGGCGAGAATCACTGACCAGCGCGCCATTGAGAGTGGTACATTAGCTGCCTGAGGGACGGCATACTCCTCTGCGGTCCCCCTTTTTCCGTTCGCTGCTTTTGCTGTCACGTCATACGAGGTCGCAAATGAGAGCTGCGCGGGCGCTCATCACGATTGCCATACTCAGCTTCCTGCTGGTGCCTGATCCCGCTCTGGCGCTGGACCCATCGCTGGACATCAGCCAGTACGGGCACAAATCATGGACTGCCCGGGATGGGTTTTCCGTGGGCGCGATCTTTGCGATGGCCCAAACTCCCGACGGATATCTATGGCTCGGCAGCGAATTCGGCTTGTATCGCTTCGATGGGGTTCAGCCTGTTCTCTGGCAACCACCCGCAGGTCAGCAACTCCCCAATAAGCCATACGCTCTGCTAGTGACGCGCGACGGCACTCTGTGGATTGGCACCTTTGAAGGGCTGGTGAGCTGGGACGGCGGAAAGCTGACTTATTACCCGGAAATTGGCAAAGCGTTTGTGACATCTCTACTCGAAGACCACGCGGGAGCGGTGTGGGTGGGCACGTACGGCAGTAGAGATCTACCAGCCCGGGTGTGCGCGATGCGAACCGGCAGCGTACAGTGCAAGGGAGAGGATGGCGCCTTCGGCTCATTTGTTTGGAGTTTGGGTGAGGACAGCTCGGGCACTGTCTGGGCTGGCGCCGACACCGGAATTTGGCGATTGAACCCGGGGGCTGCGCAACGTTACCCAACGCCGGGACTGCGAGTTGGCGACCTTCTAAAGTCCGAAGACGGCCGACTTTTGATTGGAATCAGCGGTGCAGGACTCAAGCGAGTGATTGCGGACAAGCTCGAAGCGTATCCTATTTACAGGGGGATGAACCGGAATGCGTTGCTTCCAGACCGCGAGGTCGATTCGAACAAGCTGTTGCGGGACCGCGATGGGGGTCTCTGGATCGGAACTCACCAACGGGGGCTTATCCATATACATAACGGCAGGACAGACGTATTTAGCAAATCCGACGGACTTTCGGGCGATATCAGCTGCAGTCTCTTTGAGGATCGTGAAGGCAATGTCTGGTTTGCCAGCTCGCGGGGACTGGACCGGTTTCGAGAGCTCCCGGTTGCGACGATTTCTACGAAGCAGGGCTTGTCCAGCAGCTATCTTTCTTCATTGGTCGCAGGTGCAGATGGAAGCGTTTGGGTAGGGACGCACGATGGTTTGACCAGGTGGAAGAACGGACATAGCACGATTTTCCGCAAGCCGAACGGGCTGCCGGACGATTTTGTCAATTCTCTCTTCGTGGACAACCGCGGACGCGTCTGGGCTTCTTTCTCACGGCACAGACTCACATATTTCGAGAACGGCAGCTTTGTCAGCGTAGCTGGCGTGCCCAGCGAAGAAGTGTATTGCATTGCGGGAGACGACAAAGACAATCTATGGCTCTCTGGGAACAAAGGCCTCTCGCATATGCGAGATGGGCATTTAGTCGAAAGTTTTCCCTGGTCAGCCATGGGGCGTTCCCAACAAGCTAAAATTTTAGCCCCAAATCAAGGCGGAGTATGGCTCGCATTCTGGTCCGAAGGGGGGGTGTTGTATTTCAAGGATGGGGTGGTCCGCGCCTCGTTCACAACCGCCAATGGGCTGGGAAAGGGGCATGTGGCGGGTATCCGACTCGATCAGAATGGCGCTCTGTGGGCGGCAACACAGGAGGGCGGGCTCAGCCGCATCAAAGATGGCCGCGTCGCCACCCTCACAACGAACAATGGTTTGCCGTGTGACACGATCCATTGGTCCATTGAAGACGACGATCATTCCCTCTGGTTAAACACGGCCTGCGGTCTGGTACGCATCGCGCGGACTGAACTGGATGCGTGGATCGCCGACCCAAAGCATAGGGTTGAAACGACACTGTGGGATGCTGCTGACGGAGTTGGGCTCGCCTCCGCTTCGCCTGCTTACTTCAATCCTCCCGTCGCAAAGTCAACCAACGGCAAATTGTGGTTCTTGGGGGGAGAGGGTGCCTCAGTCGTCGATCCCCATCATCTTGCCTTCAACAAAATCCCACCCCCCGTTCACATCGAGCAGATCGTCGCGGACCACAAGTCGTATTGGCAAAACTTGCCCGGCCAGGCTGCGTCCCACTTGCGCCTGCCGCCACGGGTGCGTGATCTCACGATCGACTATACGGCGCTGAGCCTCGCAGCGCCCGAGAAGGTTCACTTCAAGTACAAGCTCGAGGGGCAGGACAGCGACTGGAGAGAGGTGGTCAACGACCGCGAAGTGCAGTACTCGAACCTGCGCCCTAGGCCCTACCGGTTTCGTGTGGTCGCCGCTAACAACAGCGGCGTGTGGAACGAGCAGGGAGATGCACTGGAGTTCTCGATTGCCCCGGCCTACTACCAAACCATTTGGTTCCGCACGCTGTGTGTAATTGCGTTCGCGGGGCTACTCTGGGCCGCTTACCAATGGCGAGTGCGGCAAATGCATCACGACTTTGCCATGACGCTGGAGGCGCGGGTCGGCGAGAGGACACGAATCGCCCGGGATCTGCATGACACGCTGCTGCAGAGCTTTCATGGATTGCTGCTCCGGTTCCAAACGGTTTCTGTACTGCTACCAGAGCGCCCGATTGAGGCAAAGGAGAAACTGGACAGTGCGATCGAGCAGGCTGCGGGCGCGATCACGGAAGGGCGGGATGCGGTGCAAGGACTGCGCGCTTCCACAGTCGAACGCAATGATCTTGCGCTCGCTATAAGCACCCTCGGAGAGGAATTCGAAAACGACTCAAGCAATCATCGGCCTGCAACTTTCCGCGTATCGGTTGAGGGCCAGGCGAGAGACCTCCATCCCATCCTCCGTGACGAGATCTACAAAATCGCTGCCGAAGCGCTGCGCAACGCCTTCCATCACGCCCAAGCGAAGCAGGTAGAAGTTGAAATCCGCTACGACGATGAATTCCGACTGCGCGTGCGTGACGACGGAAAGGGCATTGATGCGGCGGTTCTCTCCAGCCAGGGTCGTGAAGGACACTATGGCTTGCGCGGGATGAGAGAACGAGCCACACTCATCCAAGGGAAGCTGGCGGTCTGGAGCGAAGTCGATGAGGGAACGGAAGTGGAACTGCGCGTTCCCGCCAGCGCCGCCTACACGACAGATCGCAAACGTTCCTGGCTGGTACGAAAATTTGCGGCGAAGGCTTAACAGCATTTTGAGTGGGGCCATACTGTCTGCTGCTCGGCGGGGACATGGGAATACTAGCTTCTCACACAGAGCTTCGGGTTGAATTTGACCGGCGTCGCAGAACAGTTGCGGCGGGGCGGGCATATCTGATCAGGTCATTGCAGCTTCGCTTACAGTGGGCTGGCTGCGTCATTCTGTGCGCAATTTGTCTCCTCGTCCTTTTGGCAGCTCAAGGTTGCAAGAAGCCAAACCAGGCTGCTCCGGAAGTGGTGCTCACAATCATCGACCAGTCCTGGCTCGACAAACCATCTCAAGCGCTTCTCGGCGAAGAACTCAAGCAGTTCACCAAAGAGACTGGCATTCGGGTTCAGGTCCTGCCCGCACCAGAGGTGGCAGTAGAGCAACTGGAAACATGGCGCAACCTGCTGGAAAGCGGAAGCAAGGTCCCGGACGTTTATGGCATCGACGTCATCTGGCCGGGGATTCTGGGAGACAATCTCGTCGATCTCAAAGCCTACCTGGCCGACAAGGAAATCGCACCGTACTTTCCGGAACTCATCAGGAACAATACCGTCAACGGCAGGCTTGTGGCTTTGCCTTACAACCTCGGCGAAGGACTGCTTTTTTATCGGGTCGATCTGTTGCACAAGTACGGCTACGCTGCGCCGCCGAAGACCTGGGACGAGCTTGAGAAAATGGCGAAGCGGATTCAGGCTGGTGAGCGCGCTAGAGGGAATAAAGATTTTTGGGGCTATGTCTGGCAAGGGGCACCTTCTGAGGCTCTCACCTGCAATGCTCTGGAATGGCAGGTCTCGGAGGGTGGTGGGACTATTCTCGATGAGAACGGAAGGATTACGGTAAACAATCCGCAGGCCATTGGTGCCTGGGAGAGGGCTGCGCGGTGGGTGGGGTCAATTTCGCCGCCAGGAGTAACCGCATACAAGGAGTGGGATGCCTTCAACATTTGGCAAACAGGAAAGGCAGCCTTCATGCGGAACTGGCCGAACGCTTACGTGGCCGCCCGGGATGAAAACTCGCCCACCAGAGATCAGTTCGATATCGCGCCTCTGCCGGCGGGGAGGGCGGGTTCGGCCTCAACTTTGGGAGGACAAGGCTATGGTGTTTCGCGCTATTCTTTGCATCCGCGCGAGGCCGCGACGTTGGTTCGTTTTTTGACGAGTCGCAATGAGCAAGCCAGGAGATCGCGCAAGTCCTCTAATCCGCCGATCATGCCTGAGCTATACAAGGATCCCGAGATTCTGGCGCGAAACCCCTACTTCTCTACGATATTGGTGGCTTATCGCCAAGGTGCAGCGGTGCGGCCGTCTACCGTGGCCGGGAAGAAGTATCCGGACGTGTCGCGCGCCTACTTTGAAGCAGTTCATTCCGTGCTCAGCCATAAAAAGCTCGCGCCACAGGCCGCAGCTGATTTGCAACAGGAATTAGTACAGATACTCGAACAAAAAGCGGTTTCGACGAAAGCAAATGTGCTTCAGGAGCGTACTGTTGCCAGACGTTAGTGAAATCCGAGGATAAATGTTTAGGCGAGTCTCATCCCTCAGCTTGGCGCATTGGTTCGAACTGTGAGAGACGCGCGCTACACTTTCGCGAACCTGTTTTGTAGGAGCGATCTGAAGATAGGCCTACGTCTGACCGCGTGTTTTTTGACAATTTTCGTGTTGATGATCGCTGGAGATGCCGTATCTATCTGGCAGCTCCGCCAGCTCGAAGCTCACACGAAAATGCTGAAAACAGCTGATCAGGCATCCTCAGCCATCGTGCGTTTGCACCTGGATGTGAATAGCTTCAGCGGTAGGGTGGCCGTACTCACGCGGGGACACGACGCTCGTCAGTTCGCAAACGAAGCGGCTTTGCTGCGGGAGGCTTTTCTGGGGCATCTCCGAGACGCAGAACAAATACTCAACTCTTCGCCAGAGATAGCGCAGGATGCCTTCACCTCAGGCACCCTGAAAACCCTCAAGGCGACTTTGCCCTCTCAAATTGACAGTGAGATCGAATTGGCAAACGCGGGCGATTGGCCTGCCATTCAGCTCCGCTTGACGGGACAAATCCAGGATCTGATCGATCTCAGTTCGTCGCTGGTGGAAGGGGTGGAGGAACGAGTGTTTCAACAACGGGCGAGAGTGGACAAAGAGACCGAGCAAGTGCGACATCGTCTGTTCATCGTAGTCCCAGCCGCCTGGCTGCTGACTTTGCTCGTGGCCGCCGCATTGGGCTGGTACATCACCAGAACTATTACTGTCCCGCTCTCCGAACTCACCATCGGCGCAGAGGCGCTGGCGCGCGGCGATTTTCGGCACGAAGTCAATATCGGTGGAAATGACGAATTGGCCGTCCTTGGGAAGGCATTCAACCACGCGGCGCGACAACTGGATCATCAGTTCGAGATGACCCTGGAGGCCCGCGTCGGTGAGCGGACAAGAATTGCGCGTGAGATTCACGACACACTGCTGCAAAGCTTCCATGGCTTGCTACTGGGGTTCCAAACTGTTTTCCAGTTGCTACCAGAGCGCCCGGCGGACGCAAAAGAGAAGCTGGGAAGCGCGATTGAACGCGCCGCCAGGGCGATTACGGAAAGCCGGGATGCGGTGCAAGGATTGCGCGACTCTGTAATCGAAGGCAACGATCTCGCCCCGGCCATAAGCGTCCTTGGAGAAGAACTGGCCACGCACTCAAACAACCCTCGACCTGCATTTCA
Organism: uncultured Acidobacteriaceae bacterium; assembly: GCA_963788555.1. Lineage (GTDB taxonomy): Bacteria > Acidobacteriota > Terriglobia > Terriglobales > Acidobacteriaceae > Sulfotelmatobacter. The sequence goes on from CAWBHM010000018.1 coordinate 13,863, forward strand.
CGTGGCCCTCGAGGGCAAGTCACGAGATCTCCATCCCATCCTTCGGGATGAGGTCTACAAGATTTCTGCCGAGGCACTGCGGAATGCTTTTCGGCATGCCCAGGCAGGACGGGTTGAGGTTGAAATCCGCTATGACACTGAGCAGTTCCGATTGCGTGTGAGGGACGACGGCAAAGGCATGGATCCCGTGATTCTATCTGCCCAGGGAACTGAGGGGCACTTCGGTTTGTCTGGTATGCGAGAACGCGCGACAATTATCGGGGCTAAGTTGACGGTGTGGAGCGAAGTTGGCGCGGGCACTGAAGTGGATCTCTGCATACCCGCCAGTACCGCCTATGCCACAGCTACGGAACGCTCCTGGCTGTCACAAAAGCTTGCCGGGAGGGCATGAATCTGGGAACGATCATGAGTAGCGCGATCTCTCAAATTCGGATTCTCGCCGTCGATGATCACCCAGTCGTGCGCCAAGGCATCGCCGGTCTGCTTGGAGTTCAGCCAGATATGGTTTTGGTAGGCTGAAGCATCCAACGGTCGCGAAGCCATTCAGCAGTTCCGGGCGCACCGTCCCGATGTCACGCTGATGGATTTGCAAATGCCGGAAATGAACGGCATTGACGCCCTCATTGCGATTCGCGGTGAGTTTCCGGATGCGAAGGTTATTGTGTTGACGACCTATGTAGGCGACGTGCAAATCCTGCGTGCGCTCAAAGCCGGTGCCCATGCCTATCTGCTCAAGAATACGTTGCATAAGGAATTGCTGGACGCGATCCGTGCGGTCCATGCTGGGAAGAAGAGCCTATCGCCAGAGGCCTCATACGAAATTGCCGAACATGCAACCGATGACGCCCTGACCCCGGCAGAAATCCTGGTGCTGCGACTGATTGCAGCCGGGAACGCCAACAAGCAGATTGCAGATCAGCTTTCGATCACGGAGGAAACCGTCAAAAGCCGGGTCAAATGCATTCTTTCTAAATTGGGCGCCAATGATCGAACGCACGCCGCGATGATCGGGTTGAAGAGAGGGATTATCGAGCTGTAATTTCGTATCCGCAGACCGCTCTCGCCCCAAGTCCCGTGGAACCTAAAGAGTGACAATTCCTGCCCTTTTGGGGGTTTCGACCGGCCCTCGCAATGTCAGAAGATTGGTGTGTATACGGTGCGACGTCTATATTCCACATTCGCTGGCGGTTGGCCTGGCATAGGTTTGCTTTTCATGCGCTTGGTGATTGGCTCCGCACTGGTTGTGCGGGCGGCTTCCAGGCTGTGGATTGATCCTCCCTTGAACGTCACGATTGTCGCCGTTCTCTCACTCGTAGCAGGAATCCTCCTCATTGCAGGCTTATGGACACCCGTGGTGGGAATCTTCGTAGCACTGATTGAAGTCTGGAAGATGATTATGCTCCCGGGCGACAAATGGGTCTGGCTTTTGTTAGGGACCGCTGGCGCCACACTCGCAATGTTAGGCCCGGGTTTATGGTCCATCGACGCTCGTCTTTTTGGATGGAAGCGCATCGAAACTCCACCGCGCAAGACGAACTCTAACGCTCGTTAAGAGATCCCCCAATTACCAAATTTCTTGCCTCAGAAGAGGGTGACACTCGTCACCCCAAGAGTCTGCGTTTTGTCCCGATCTGGGGTCGCCCGCAAAAAAAACTGCTGTCAGAATGGCTCCCGAGTTCAAGCCAGCATGGTTGAACAAGGAGCACTGGGTATGACATTCATCCCTACACAAAGCGGGTTTATGCGTCTGGAAGACTCCAAAGAACTCCTGCGGGCGATCTTCCCAAACTATCCCAGCCTGGAACCGTGCCATCCCGGCCCATGTCTTGAACCGGCTGACCGTGCTAGCACAGATCGGAGCAACTAGCCATGTTTCGCATCACTTCCGAAACCTGCCATGCTTTCACACTCGCCGAAGTTCTAATTCTGGCGGCCATGAACGTCGAAAGCGTTCGCTTGAATTCTGAAGGCCGCGTCGGCGCTAACGGTGCGGCAGCGCAGACCAAATATGCTCGCCACGTTGTTCGCACAGACGTTCCCAAAGTGCCGCAATTGTAAGCGGTGGACGGAGGAGATCATGGCACACGCAACGCTTGCTTTCAGCGACCTCGAAAACCGACAAGGAACAGGTTTCGCCAACATGAGCGAATTCGAAGGCGATGAGACGAATCTCGAGACGCAAATCAGCTCTGAATCCTGCTTCGAACATATCGTCGGCAGAAGCCCGGCCCTGCAGCAAGTGCTGAACCAAGTGATGATCGTTGCACCAACCGATTCCACCGTCCTGCTTCACGGAGAGACAGGAACAGGAAAGGAATTGATTGCGCGCGCGATTCACAACCTCAGCTCTCGGCGCGAACGCCCCTATGTGCGCATGAACTGCGCCGCGATTCCTTCGGGACTGCTGGAAAGCGAATTATTCGGGCACGAAAAGGGAGCCTTCACGGGAGCGCTATTGCAGAGAAAGGGCAGATTCGAGTTGGCCGATGGAGGCTCGCTGTTTCTGGATGAGATCGGCGACATCAGCCTGGAGCTCCAGCCGAAACTGTTGCGTGCAATCCAGGAGCAGGAGTTCGAGCGACTCGGAAGCTCAAGGACGATGCAGGTCAACGTGCGGCTCATCGCCGCTACTCATCGCGATTTGCGAGCCATGATTCAAGAGGAGCAGTTCCGTGAGGATCTCTTCTACCGTTTTAATGTCTTCCCCATTGAGATTCCTCCCCTGCGGGAACGGCGCGAAGACATCCCTCTGCTCGTGAATTACTTCGTATCTAAGGTATCCGGTCGCATGGGGAGACAGATAAAGTCCATTTCCAAACGGGCCATGGAGATGCTGACAAATTGTCCGTGGAAGGGAAACATCCGGGAATTGGCGAACTTCATCGAACGCGCTGTCATTCTCTCACGTGGTCATGAGCTGGACGTACCGGTTTCCGAGCTGCCCATGTCATCCGAGATCACTGTTGGGATGGGATCGCGCTCTACGTTTCGACAAGCTGAGTCTTCTGTAATCATCGACGCGTTGAGAGCCGCATCGGGACGGATCGCAGGCAAGGGGGGAGCCGCCGAGCGTCTTGGGCTGAAGCGCACGACCTTGCAAAACAAGATTCGCCGCTTGGGGATTTCGAAGGCGAGCTATTGCCAATAGGTGCATTCCATGTTGTCCGGAGTGCACTCACCTCGGGCAACCAGTGGGAACTGGGTTCCGAGGGTGGCTTCAGGGATGCTCTGAAGAGCATAAGGCAGTGGGGAGCAAGGCAATGACCGACAAGAAAGACAGAGAACGCGTGATCGCTGAAATCACACTTTCGCATCTTATGCGCCTCGGGAACGAACAAGGCTGTCCTGTGAGCCGAGAACAGGCTCTCGCATTTCTCAATCACAAGGGACGAGCGTTCGAGCTGTGGAAGCACATGATGCAGGCGGCCGAGGAGTTCATCGCAGGTAGCTTGTTCCAGCATCCCTTCAGGCCAGGAGGACACAAAGGATTCGTGTCTCGGCCTCGACAGGTGCGATCAGTCGACAATGTCGCGCTGTAGTGTGTCTTCGTGTTCACTCCGCCCATGACTGCGGGCGCTCGAATCTGTGGCCAGTCTACATAATCTCTCGGCTACCTCGGAGGTATCCGCATCGCTCAAGTGTTCCTGCGCTTGTTCGAGAAGGACCGTATGCAGCAATCGAGTGTCGTGTCGTTAAGTTCGATAATCATGAGATCCTCGCCGACATTTGAGTCGCCCCCAAGAGCTTCTATTTTCACTCCAGTGCCCGCGTTTCTACACAGTGCGCGAAGCGTCGTGAGTCTCCTCCACTGGCCTCGCGTGGCTGTCGTGAAGCCATGTCATAGCATGACAATTGGCCGCGAGCACTGCTGCGCGGGACACGTTCAGGCGTAAAGCGCAATCTTGAATCGACGATCGGATTGCAAGTCTGAGTACCAGGACTGCCCGGCACAGTGGATCCAATTCCGCGATCAGTGTTTGGGCGTCGGTTCCAAGAATGAGGTCGAGGCTAGCCGCGCGTTCTTCAGCATCGCCCTGCGATAAGTGCTCGACATGCTGGCATCGTTGATCCTTGTACGCGGCTTCGCGGACGCGAATCGCCTCCGTCCCGTGTGATATCGCACTGGCAATGGTTGCAGCCTTGGCCCACTCGAAAAGCCAATCGCGGAAAGGACTGTTGCCTTGAAGCGTGATCTCACAAGCCTCGACAACCGTCTGGTCCGCCGTTGCTGGGTCGCCCGTGATCAAAAACGCAAGCTGACTCAAGACATTTCCTTGCTCCTGAAAGCAGGCAACGACTTCGGCTGGCGATGCATGATTGCGGGCATCGACTGGGGCTGTACTCGAGTGAAACCAGGACATAATTCTCCTCTTTCTATAACGCTTTCAAATGGACTCAACTAGATGGGAGTGTTTCCTTTTCTTCATTCCCAGAACCTCGAATAGGCAACGCGCGCATTTATCTGGCTTTTCGCCAGTTGTTTTCTGGTCTTATCGTCGAGTACCAGCTCGTTCACGAGGAACATGCTCATCCTGCAATTGCTGTTGCTGCACACCATATGGACTAGCTCCCCAGGAACGCATAGCTCTTTGTTCACGCAGTGGGCAGTTCCGCAGGCCCAACAGTGAAGAACGAGTACCTCTCCGTGAACTCGAACTGCTCTCGAATTTGCGTTGGAATCCATTACTCGTCGCCCTCGAATGCCTCTACCAAGCTGTGTACGTTCGTTTTGGCATTTCACCAGCAGCTCTGAATCTGGGACCTAAACGAAATTGCGGTGTCGATTTGACGTCTCATTCTCATTTGCCGTGTGTGCTCATCTTCTTTTTCCATCTCAGGCAATTCGAAACCGGGTCAAGACAGGAGTGAGTGGCAGCCGGTGCTCAATCGACATGGTTTCCATTGAATATGCAAATTTCGCGCCGCAGTCACAGCACACCTTATATGTCTCGCCTTTCAGCGTGAATACACGGCTGAGGTGAACGTGGTGACACCCAAAGAGGAAATCAACCACAACCAGGAGGATCTCCATAAACTTCGTTCCGTGCGAGTGGGCACGTATCTCCCTACGGTTGTCCTGTGGGAGGGTTGAATGGCTGGCTCTCGGTAGATGGGTGACCTTAACGGACAAGTTCGACTCCCCTGATACGGAACTGAATTCAACCGTGATAGTGCAGGCCACCAACCATTTCGGGCATCGTCCTAAGTCGTTGGTACTTGGAGCAATCCGTCTTTTCCGCCCGTCCAGCTGTCCTGACCGTTCAAGGGCACTGCCGCAATGTGGGCACCGAATCTCGGGCCCGATGCTCGGCCATGCTCCTTCAATTCAGTGATTTGCCGCGTTGTGCATTTGGCGAGATAAGTGCGATGACATGGCCGGCTGTACGAACTGTTACGCGAGCCGCTGCCGTGCTGAAGCATGAGAGCGACGAAGGAGTCGAGATGTACTCAACAACATCTCTGAATGGCGTTCCTACAATCCAGCGAGGCGGACGCAACATCCTGGGCGTGTTGGATCAGAACTGGGACTTTGCGAATGAAATCCGCGATTTACTCAATTCCCTGGACGACGATCCACACATCTTTCTAACTGAACATGATCGGAAATGGCTGAAGGCCATGGATCGAGCTTTCAGGAAGGTGCACCATGCCTGATCTCAACACTGCAGCTAGCGTTTCCATTGTCGTGCCGTTTCACAACGAAGAACCCAACGTCATCGAGATGTACTGGCGACTGCACGCCGTTATGGAGGCGCTACGCCGCAATCATCAGTTCGTTTTTGTCGACGATGGAAGCACCGATCTCACGTACAAGCTGCTAAAGGAACTTGCGGTGATCGATCCTCGCGTGACAGTCGTTCGGTTGCGCCGAAACTTCGGTCAAACCGGAGCGCTGGCGGCTGGATTTGCGCATAGCACCGGCGACTACGTAATCGCCATGGATGGCGACCTTCAGCATGATCCCGCGGAGATTCCTGGGTTCCTCGAAAAAATTGAAGAGGGCTATGACATCGTGAGCGGGTGGCGCAGTCACCGCATCGACAATTTGCTGCTGCGAAAGATTCCTTCCCGCTGCGCCAATTGGCTGATGGCCAAGCTCAGCGGCGTCAACATTCACGACTTTGGGACCACGTTCAAGGCGTATCGGGGCGACCTGCTACGCAATTGCCTCTTTATGGCGAAATGCACCGGTTCATCCCGGCAATGGCTTCATTCTACGGAGCCTCGATCTGTGAAATACCGATTCAAAACAACCATCGGAAACACGGGGAATCACACTACAACATTTCTCGTACATTCCGGGTATTTTTCGATCTCATGACGATCCGATTTCTCATGCGCTACATGTCGCGCCCGCTCCACTTTTTTGGCCGGTTGGGCGCGATCAACATGGGTTTGGGCTCGGCCACGCACTCTGGCTCCTGATCTGGAAAGTCGTTACGGGAATCGATCGTTCTGCAGCAACACGGGTTATTGCTGGTGTTTGCGGCCGTCCTGATATTGGTCGGGCTCCAGCTGATAGCGCTCGGACTTTTGGGTGAGTTGCAGGTTTGGCAGTACTTCAATCGCTCTGAGCGTAGGCCCTACGCTGTCGCTGCGGTGCTCGATCAGCACTCCAATCGGAATGACACATCGGAGGTGAATTCGTGAGCACTCGACGAGGTGCGGCGAACACGAAACGAGCTGCGCGTTCGCGCCATAAGCGGGAGCACGCGTGTTGAGTGAGATTCCAGATCGTCGCCTTGGACACTACTGGGAGGTCGGCATCGTGCTCCTGCTGACGGTTCTGGCATTCTCAGTTCGCGTCTACCGGGTCGACTTCAACAGCCTGTCGGAGGACGAGTCTGCGAAATGGGCCGCCATTCAAGAGTATCGACATGGACACTTTGTCGGGGTTAATAGCGAGCATCCGATGTTGCCAAAGGTGCTTGCTTGGGCAAGCCTGACGGTGGGAGAACGATGGGGCCGGGTAGCCGCCGCGCATGGCTGGTCTTCGCTAAGTCCTGAAGGCTGGCTTCGTCTGCCCAACGTGCTGTTCGGGGCTGCGGCCGCACGGCAATTCTTTTTCTTTTGTGCCGCCGAATGATGGGTGTTGCCGGGATCTTTTGCGGCAAGTTTCTTCTGGGCGGTTGCGCCCCTGCCAGTCGCGCTGAATCGACTCACGAAGGAGGAAACGCCGCTCACGTTCTTCACGTTGCTGGCCTGTTACTTCTACTGTCGCGCCGCCCAACCGGCAGATCAGGACAATAGTGCGCGGCGATGGTACGACCTGAGTGCCATCGGTTTTGGTCTGGCTTTGGCCTCGCAGTACATTCTTCACCTCCTTGGTTTGAATGCGATGGCTTGGTTTCTTGCCGGAAAAAATGGGCTGAGTCGCAAGCCGTCTCAATTCAGCTACAAACGTTTTTTCCTCGTGATGTTTCTTACCTTTGTTGTGGTGAACCCGGTCATTCTCTCTCCGGCCAATTTCAACGGCATCTTGCATTGGCTCCACCATGACGGAGTCAAGCACAGTGGCTACGATTTCGATGGCACGCTGTATATGAATTTCCCTGCGCGTCTGTTTGCTGGAGTGCCGTGGTTCTACTATCTCTGGCTGCTGCTGGTAAAGACACCGATTCCGATCCTCATGGCGGTCATTGGTGGCTCCGCACTGCTTTTGCGAGATCGCCGGACACTCGCGTCGTGCTTTTTTCTATCGTTCGGGATGGTTCAATTGATGGGGCTATCTGTCAGTGGAGCTAAGTGGATCCGATATTCACTTCCGCTCCTGCCCTTCTTCTTCCTGGCAGGCGGATATGCGGTACAACAAACCCTGAAGGCAGCGAAAGGAAAAGTCCTATTCCAGGCCCTGGTGGGTCCTGCTGTCGTCATTTTGCTTGGATGGCCACTCCTCGAACTGCAGTCTTGGGCGCCCTACTATTCGTTCTACCTCAACTCAATCGGCGGAGCGAAACAGAACATCACACGCTACTTTGCAATGGATGAGGTGTCTGAGTTTGACACGCGCGAGGTCGCGCAAAAGGTGTGTCCGTTCGCGCCTGCGGCGGCGACGATAGCAACCGCAAGACCGATGAGCATGGCCTATTACCTGCAGGCCTGCGGGCGCGCGGACCTTCAGATTGTGCCGCTTTACGACACGCATTATGCACCGCGAGAAGGAGATCTGATCGTGCTTGAGCCTTCGCGCCGTTTCTTTGAGACGCAGAGATTTTTCGATGCTTTGGGAAACTCTAAGATGCCCCATAGTGAAATCCGCGTCGGACCGGTTTTCGCGAGCACCATCTATCTTTTCGACCCGTCCGTGCACAGACCAAAGAACGGGAAGGAAGAGTTCACGCTAACCCAGTTGCGGGGCGCACCAGCTCGGTTCGACAACGATGCTCAAGAAGCCGCATCGACAAACACGAGCAGGTTTGGATTCTCAGATCTCACCAGGAGACTTACACAATGACACCGCTTTACCACGCGAGGAAATCTGATGGGCGCTGGTTTGTGCGCGCATTCGCCTTGTTGCTTATCGGGGTCCCGGCAGTTGCACAGCAGGTAAATGTATCTGCACCTCTGACCGCCGATGAAGTGATGGGACGTGTAGTGGAGATGAACGAGGTGCGTGCCAAAGGACTCGAAAGGTATTCCAGTGTTCGCAGCTATCACCTGGAGTGCCACTGCCTGTCACATAAGCAGGCCGACATGGTCGTACGGACTGACTACCAGGCCCCGGACAAGAAAGAATTCACGATCGTGTCAGAGGGCGGCTCTGGCACGGTGCGGGACCGTGTGTTCAAGAAACTCCTGGAGGCGGAACAGGAGTCGATGCGGGATGAGAATCAGCAGCGTTCGGCCATAACGCCCGAGAACTATACATTTCAACTGACTGAGTACGAGAAGGGCCCCGCGGACGAATTCTACGTGCTCGATGCACAGCCGCGAAGCAAGAACAAGTTTCTGTTTCGGGGGCACATTTGGGTAAATGCAAAGGACTTCGCGATAACTCGAGTCGAGGGTGAGCCGGCCGTCAACCCCTCCTGGTGGACGGTCAAAACTGACTTCAAACGTCGCTACCAGAAAATCGGTGACTTCTGGTTGCCGGAATCCAACGAGAGCGAAACCAAGGTTCGTGTCTTCGGCACGGCGGTTCTAAGCATTGAATATCGCGATTACCAGATCACACAGGCTGGAGGCGCAACCGCAGCCTCGCCCCACAGCGAAGCACTAGCAGCTACAGTAGCCGAGGAGTTTTAGATTGTTTCGTGCTGCGCGATGGTCGAAGCCGTTCCTGGTCGCTAGTTCCATCTTATTGATCTTTTCCAGCTTGACGCGCTCGACCGCGCTCGCGCAAGAGGGTTTCAGCTCGACCACTCAGGACGGCGCTCTCTCGGATGCACCCCAACCGGCACAGGATACCACTCAATCTGGAGCAAATGACTCGCGCCTGACTGGCACCGGGAGTCTATCCGGGACGGTGCTCGATACGAATCGGGACGTCCTGCAAGGTGCGCGCGTGACACTGGCGGGCCGAGCGGGTGCTGCCATACAGACCGTGGAGTCTGGCAGCAACGGGCAGTTCGCGTTCACGGGCCTCCCGCCGGAACTTTACAAGCTCACAGTGACGGCGGAGGGGATGAACACTTTCACCTCGACCCAGATTCCCTTGCATGCCGGCGAGGCCCGTATTGTGCCAGCGGTAACTCTCTCGGTTGCCGGTGGGACCACCAGTCTGACCGTGACTGCAGGAAGCAAGGAGGAACTGGCTGAGGAGCAGGTGCAGATCGCGGTGCAGCAGCGCATCGGTGGCGTCATCCCCAATTTTTACAGCACGTACGACTGGAATGCGCCGCCAATGCAAGCGAAACAGAAATTTCAATTAAGCGTTCGTTCACTCATCGATCCGGTTTCGTTCTTGACCCTGGCGGGAATCGCAGGTGTGCAGCAATATAAAAACGCCTTCCCGGAGTATGGTGGCGGAATAGAAGGATATGGAAAGCGATACGGCGCTGCGTTGGCGAATAACGTCTCAGGCACCCTGCTGGGCAGAGCTGTTTACCCTTCGATCTTTCATCAAGACCCGCGTTACTTCTACAAGGGGAAGGGCAGTATCCGGTCGCGCGCGCTGTACGCGATATCTGCGGCCGTGATCGCAAGAGGCGATGATGGGCGGTGGAAGCCAAATTACTCGAGCGTGCTCGGTAAATTCTCCGCGGCAGCCATTTCGAATCTTTACTATCCCTCTTCCGATCGCGGAGCTTCGCTAGTCGTTTTCAATGGTTTGGCAGGCATTGGCGAGGGCGCGGTCAGGAATCTGATCGGAGAATTCGTTCTGAAGCGGATCACCTCGCACGTTCCCAAAGGGGCCAACGGCCAGCCATAGGACTGACCGAAGAACTTGTTTGTCGTCTCAGCCAGCCTGGTTTCCATGTTTTGCTCGGCTCCAGCCGTATCCTGACCTTGGAGTGAAGGCATCCGTTGCAGGCGGATGCTGGTCAACTCTTCGTAACAGGGTCCGCCTGACAGTAGCGACCCCATTCGACAGGATGGCCTGCAAGGTCAAGTCTTGGCTATCACACCTAAGCGTAAAGTACCCCGCCGGGCGTTCTCGCAACCTCACGCTGGACCCGCAGATGGTCGATCCTTCCGCGATCCCGGGGAACAGAACCCGCAAAGAATGCGCCGACTATCCTCCATTTCTCGTTCCTGAACACAGCTGAGAGCACCGTAATCAAAGCAGAATTGGCGCACCGATTCGAGGGTGCAAGGGATCTGGTCCACAGATGTCGACCTTTGCTGTTTCGACTTCGACATGACATAACGAATTTGCGTAACAGTCTGTGCCCAAACCCTGCATCTGGTGATGACCTTTTGCAGGCAGCTGCCCTCATCTGGGCACACCGGAATGCGATTTCGATGGTCCATGTCCCTTCCCTAGAACGACTTCCACTTGGCCCACAAAATGCCCTTATAGATGCGTGAGGCAAGACCGGGTACTAGACGTTCTGACCTGATCCGCGTGGCAATTCACGACAGGGGAGAGCGATGCTGCCTGGAAAGGAATCAATGTAAATGGCAACGTGTGACCATCCTTCGGAATTGGTTTATGGGATTGCATACCCGAGCCTTCAGCGGCCTGGGTCGCGAAAGGGCATGTCCGTTCCAGTATCGCAGGCGGAAGATAAGGCGCTACCTGCCGCATCTTCGAGCCTGCAAGGGATCGAAGCCGGTGAAGTATTTCACAGTCTCATCGCATCGGGGAATTTACGACCCCGAAGTCGGTGGGCCGCAATTGGAGCCGTGGCCTTCCAGGCGGTTGTCCTCGTGACCCTAGTTGCAGCTCCGCTGTATCGCACGATTCCACTGCCTAAGAGAGAAAGGGTGACGATGTTATACCTGCAGCCGGCGGCGGCCGCGGGTTCCAACGTCCACCAAGCTTCGAGCGCCCATGTCGGTGTCCACATATGTGCCTACAAGCAAGACGATTTCCGCGCCAGTGCAAACGACCCAAGAAGCGCCCGTAGCGCCAGTGGGTACGACGGGCGGAGTGGTCGGAGGTGTTCCCGGTGGAGTGGCTGGAGGACTTGGCGGCGGAACGTTTAGCGCAATGCTGAATAGCGCGCCAAGCGTGCCAGTTCTAGCGAAGTCGCCTGTGCCGACGCCGGTGAAGAGAATCCGTGTCGCCTCCCGGGTTGTCGAGGCCAACCTGATCCACGACGTTCCGCCGCAGTATCCGCCGGAGGCGGGCCGGGCACGTCTTGAGGGCCCGGTCGTGCTGATGGCCGTGATCGGCCAGGATGGCAGCGTGAAGGATGTGCGAGTCGAGAGCGGTTTACCAATCCTCGCGCAAGCGGCAATTGATGCGGTGAAGCAGTGGCGTTACAAGCCATACCTGATCGACGGAGAACCGGTTGAAGTTGATTCCCGGATCACAATTAATTTCACACTCTCGGGAGCTTAGGAGTATCCACAATGCAGCAAAATACACTCAGATTGCCTGGCCGACCTTTGGCATCGCTCTTGAAGCGAGCCCATCTGTTGCTCTTGATCGTCATCGGTGCAGTGGCCGTTGCGGTGCCGATGTCGGCGCAATCTTTCACGGCGGCGGGCACGAAAACAGGAACCATCCTTGGCACGGTCGTCGATACCACTGACGATCCGATTCCCGCCGCCAACGTGATTCTCCAAGGGCCGGCTGGCGACCGTCTCACGGCTATCACAAAAGACGACGGAGGCTTTGCATTCGACCAGGCCCCGGCCGGAGTCGCCTATCAGATCACCGTCACCGCCGAAGGATTTGCAGAGTCGAATTCGTCCATTACGGTTGAAGCGGGTGAGAACAAGACGCTACCCGAGATCAAACTTCGCATCCTGGCTGTGCAGCGGGCAGTCACCGTAAGTTACTCCTCGAAGGAAGTTGCTGCCCAACAGCTCAAAGCTGAAGAACAGCAGCGCGTCCTAAGCTTCATTCCGAATATATTTGTGGTGTACGAACCTCACCCCGAGCCCCTCACTACGAGGATGAAGTTCCATCTGGCATACAAAAGCATCACCAATCCATTTTTCTTTGGACGCACGGTCGCGTGGGCTGGCGTCCAACAGGCTCGTGACAATCCCAGTGAATGGCAGCAAGGTGCGAAAGGATATAGCAAGCGGTTAGGAGCTGGCTTCGCCGACGGAGTTACCGGAGGCTTGATCAGCAACGCTATTCTGCCATCGCTTTTGCATCAGGATCCTCGCTATTTCTACCAGGGAAGCGGCACGAAGAAGTCTCGGGCTCTTCATGCCATGTGGGCTCCATTTGTCTGCAAGGGAGATAACGGGGCATGGCAGCCGAATTATTCTCAGTTGGGCGGCAGTTTAATTGCATATTCCATTTCTACCGCCTACTACCCTAGTTCAGATCGTACTGCCGGGCATGTATTCCAGACTTTTGGGATAGATCTGGGTCTGCATGTCGTCGGCAGTCTGGCCCAGGAGTTCATCTTGGGCAAATTCACAAGCAGAGGTAAGCACTGACTTCGAGCCCTCGCATGGGCGCTTCGATTGGCGGCAAGTTCGAGGTCGATTTCTTGAAATAAGTTTCTTGAAGGAAAGCACCTGTGAACCGCATGCGAGTACGGCGAACACTACATTACCTGGCCGCTGTCCTGGGAATCGCTTTGCTGGTCGTTTTTGTACGCAGTCCCGTATCCACAGACTGGCGCACTCTCGCCTAACCCGATTTTTGCTGATACCGTTTCATTCGTGCTGAGTGTTGAATGGAGCGCCCTCGTGCGCAATCCCAGATCGTGTGGAATCAAAATCTGTTCCCAACGACGTCATCGATTCACGTCACCTGCAGACCACGGTTACACAGGAAACACTTGAGTCTTACGGCGGCTCAGCCGGGAAGACGTATCGATTTACGGTGACATGGTCGGGAAGCACTTATGTAGTGGGGTGTGCTAATGGGGAACCTCGAGCACGCTGCTCCTGGACGTTGATTAGCGGGCCGATCGGTTCTTCGACACTCATTCAACCCAATGGTTGTTGGTGTCCCAATTGGACCGCCGAGCGAGAATCTTGCTGGCTTGTTCTGCCCACCGGCAGTAAAGATCGCTTGCCTGTCTCGCTCTTAGGGATGCCCTGACGTGAGTGCGTGGATTGCGCCACACGATCTGCAGAGACATACCCTGCGAACTATTCTTTTGTTGTTCGCCAGACGATCATCGCCAACTCCTAGCTGGTCCGTTCGGGACTGCTCGTCGCTGCTGAAGCTTTTCGCTGGGCTTCTATTTCGTTCATAGCCGCCATGAGTAGGATTTCTCCGAGTGAGAATCGATGAACCGTGTTTTGCGTGATCTTGAACATATCGGCGCCATCCTCATGCGCGCCATAGGGAGTGCAGCTTGCTCGCCAATCTGCATCCTGCCTAAGTGACTGAAGCTGTGATGACGTGACCAATTTTGCGTGCCACGCCGCGTGCCCGGCTGCGGTCAATGCCTCAATGCGGGCAGCCTCCAGAAGACAGGCTCGCGTATAGGTCATTGCTAAGAAGCGCCTTGCAACAACGCGGGTTTGGAAACCAGAGTGCGATTGCTGTCATGGAGAGGCCACCTAAAGGGGCACTCTCACAGTGCAAGAAACCATAGGGAGAGCAAGTTTTATGCGTGGACTCTGGAATCTTCGAGCGTTGTGGATGGTCGTGGCGGCAACATGCGTGATTTCCCCATGTTTTGGGCAGTCGTCTAGCGCTAGTGAAGAGGCCAAGATCCGTCGTCGTTCTGTGACTGAGCCTGCGATCTGCGGTCAGTCCATGCCCGAGAATGGCGTTAAAGCGGCTCTCCGCCTGGTCTGCCTTAGAGACACCTTGGGGATTCCGAACATGGCTGTTGAGAACGCGATCATTGTTGGCTTTGTCGGTGGATTCGTTCGATCCGATGACATGAACCATCCCGAGGTACAGTTCGCTGCCCACCTACGGGAAGCCTATCCGTCGGAAGTGCACGCCGAAGTGTTCGCAAACCACGATGGGAAGCGCGCTCTGCGCCGAGTCCTCGAAATATTGAGCAAGGATGGAGACGGACCGGTCACTTCTCATGAAAAGAAAAGAGCCAAGCATCATTATCTATGGCCACAGTTGGGGTGCATCGCAGGTAGTCACCTTCGCCCGGGACCTGGGCCGGCTGGGCATTCCAGTGTCCCTCACGATCCAAGTGGACAGCGTCCATAAACCAGGTCACGAGGATGCGGTAATTCCGCCGAACGTTCGGAATGCCATCAACTTCTACCAGACAAGAGGTGTCATCCATGGTCGGTCGCGCATTCGCGCGTCTGATCCGAAACGCACAAATATCGTCGGCAACTTTCAGATGGCATATCAGGATCGTCAAATCAATTGCGACAACTACCCCTGGCTTGCGCGCCACCTGAACAGGGGACATCACGAGATCGAGAATGACCCGCGCGTGTGGGAGCAGATTTCGTCCCTGATCGACTCAGAACTGTTGGAAGGAACGTCGCCACTGGAAGCATCTCTGCCGACAACACCGCAGGCATTGAAGTAGGAAAGAGGATGGGAGGGACGAAAGGAAAAGACCATGCGCTCTGCAACGTTAAATCCGTTGACTCACGAGAAGCCTGAATTACATCGCGTGTTCATGCACTGGGTGGTAGTCACCGATACGAACGGAAACAGACGGCCTCAAATGCGATGGCAGGCCAACTGAGAAGCATGTCCACCACGACTGCCTCGGTGCCTCCTGCGGATGTTGCTCTTCATTTAGGGTACGTCCTACTCCTGACAATCGGCACATTTTGTTGTCTTGGTCTGAGCCTCTCTGCACAGACATCTGGTTCCCCAACAGCCCAGGAACTGCCCAAGCAGTGGCAGTCCACGACAGACCTGAAGAGCGACGATCTCTTCCCGAGCGTATTCCCGTGCGCATCATCGAAAGCCATAGCCAGAATGGCAACCGGACGCTGGACAAGCGATCGGTCGAGATCCGCGGGACCGATGGACATTTCGAACCTTATCAGGAGATCGAAAAGGAAACCCTGACCGTCGATGCTTCCACCGTGAGAACCACGATGCGCACGTTCGCGCGCGATGTAAATGGAAAGAGATCCCTCGTGCAGGTCACGGAAGAGGAGAAACACATCCTGCCCGGCGATGACTCGAATATGGTGCGGGTGACCTACAACCCCGACGTCAATGGACGGCTTCAAGCAGTACAACGCGAAATCGTGGAGACGAAAAAGATCGGGAAGGATCTGGAAGAAGCAAACACGACGGTGATGCTCGCAAGCATCAACGGCGGTTTGGCTCCAGCTTTCAAGACGCACGAGCTCCGCAAGCGAGCCGCAAACGATACCGTGGAAACTGAAAAAACCACATGGCTTCCGGACGTTAACGGAAAGTGGCAACTGAGCGAGATACGGCACAATATTGCGACGCAAGGAGCCAAAGACCGCAGCATCGAGGAGAGAGTATCCCGGCCCGATGCGGAGGGTAAGCTAGGTCAAATCTCTCGTGTGGTGAGCCAGGAGACCGAGAGCACTTCCGGAGAAAAGCGCAGCGTCGTGGAAACCTATTCCATCGATGTCCCAGGTACCACGCGGGACAGTAGCCTGCACCTCGTTGAGCGCAAAACCAGTACCGAGAGTTCGAGTTCCACTGGCGAGCGAGCAACCGAACAAAAAGTCGAACAGATCAATCCAGGCGACCCCGCGTCGGGTCTTCGGGTGTCCGTATTGGTCGACGGCAAGCTCGTTCCCGAACCTTCGGGTGAACAGTCCACGGTAATCATCGAAGCGCGCGACTCAAACGGGCATTTCGGAATCGTCTCAGTTGATACGACGAAGGCGGATCGGATTCCCACCGTGCAGATTCAGCAAACGCCTGCCGAAAAGCCATAATAAAGCTATCGAAGATTGATTTATGGCCACTCCTACCTTCGCCTTGCTGCCCAAACTCGGTCAGTGCCCTTGGCAGGTCATTCGATATCCGTGTCGGAGCAATCGGTAGACAGTCATTTCATCCACTTGCAGCTGGCCGCCTCTGGCAGCCGGATTGCGAATACGAAGTGCGACGGCAAATCGCTCCCAGGGGAATAGGCCATGCTCGGAGAACTGATGAACATCCCGACTGACACGCTCATTGACATGCTGTACATCATCGTCGCCGGAGAAGTCGCTATCAGTCCCAGCGATGCGAGGGAAATCGAACAGATTCAGCGCGAGTTGCAACGTAGAGGCGACGAGCAATGCTGGAGCCTTCAAACTGTCAATTGAGAGACGCCTGCAATCAGTTTGTGGGATGAGTGTTGACGCAGACGAAGGCGGACACTTGCTGGGCCCCAAAGTGGCAGAAGAGCACGAAGACGAGTAAGGAAGGGAAAATGACCCCGTTAACAGAAACTGAAGAACTAGCCAGACCACTGAGCGCCGAAGGGATTGCACGATCAACCGTTGCGGGTGCACCGCTCAGCCCAGATGAACTGAGCAGGATCGATGCTTATTGGCGCGCGTGCAAATACCTTGCTCTTGGAATGATCTACCTTCAGACGAATCCTCTCTTAAGGGAGCCCCTAAAACCAGAACATATCAAGAGCCGACTGCTCGGCCATTGGGGCTCAAGTCCCGGGCTCGCCTTCATGTACACCCATTTGAGTCGTCTCATAAAGAGAGACGACCTCGAGATGATTTTTCTCGCTGGCCCCGGACATGGGGCGCCGGGAGTTTTAGCGCCTATGTATCTGGAAGGCACGTACAGTGAAATCTATCCGGAGAAAAGCCAGGATGAGAGAGGCCTGCGAGAGTTCTTCAAGCAGTTTTCATTCCCCGGCGGTATTGGCAGCCACTGTACTCCAGAAACGCCGGGTTCGATTCATGAAGGAGGTGAACTGGGATATGTGCTCTCGCACGCTTGCGGAGCCGCGTTTGACAATCCCGAGCTGATCGTGGCGGCGGTCGTGGGTGACGGCGAAGCCGAGACCGGCCCGCTGGCCACCTCATGGCACATCAGCAAGTTTCTGAATCCAATCCGCGATGGGGCTGTGTTACCCATACTTCACCTCAACGGATACAAGATCAACAATCCGACTTTGCTGGCACGGATCACTCACGAAGAACTGGAAGACTTGTTACGCGGGTACGGCTGGAATCCCTACTTCGTGGAGGGATCCGATCCCGACAGCATGCATCAGGCAATGGCCGCGACGCTTGAGCAGTGCATGGCGGAGATTAAAGGCCATCAGCAGGAGTGCCGGAAGAGCGGCCTTGCCACGCGGCCGCGATGGCCGATGGTGGTATTACGCTCGCCAAAGGGATGGAGCGCGCCGACCCTGGTAGATGGGCATCACATTGAAGCCTTCTGGCGCTCGCATCAAGTTCCTCTGGCCGACGTGAAGACCAATCCGGAACACCTGCGCCTACTTGAGACCTGGCTGCGATCGTTCAAGCCGGAAGAGTTCTTCGATGAACGCGGGAGGGTGCGGCCGGAGATTGCCGCATTTGCGCCGAAAGGGCAGCGTCGCATGAGCGCGAGTCCGCACGCGAATGCCGAGCTCAGGAAAAAACTGCGGTTGCCCGAGTTCCGCGATTTTGCCGTCAAGGTCGACCGTCCGGGAAACACCGAAGTAGAGAACGTTCCGCCTATGGGACGTTTTCTGCGCGATGTCATGAAGTGGAATATGGACAGCTTTCGAGTGTTCGCGCCAGACGAGAACACGTCCAACAAGCTTGACGCGATTTATGAAGTTTCGAAGAAATTCTGGATCGCTGAAAGTTTCCCCGAGGACCGTGATGGAACAGAGCTGTCTTCGGACGGACGCGTTGTCGAAATGTTGAGCGAGCACACGATGGAAGGCATGCTCGAGGGCTACCTGCTTACCGGTCGCAACGGCTTTCTATCGTCTTATGAAGCTTTTGTGCACGTGATCGACTCGATGTTCAATCAGCACGCCAAGTGGTTGTCCATCTGCAACCAATTATCCTGGCGCCGCAAGATCGCGTCGTTGAACCTTCTCATTACCTCAACCGTGTGGCGTCAGGATCACAACGGCTTCACGCACCAGGATCCTGGCTTCCTGGATGTAGTACTCAACAAGAGTGCCGCCGTTACGCGCATCTATCTTCCGCCGGATGCCAACTGTCTGCTGTCCGTAGCCGATCATTGTCTGCGGTCGGAAAACTACATCAACGTCATTGTCTCGGACAAACAGCGCCATCTGCAGTACCTGGATATTGATGCTGCCGTTACCCACTGCACAAAAGGTATCGGTATCTGGAATTGGGCCAGTAATGATGAAGGCCAGGAACCCGATGTTGTTTTTGCTGCCGCGGGCGATATCCCCACCCAGGAAGCTCTGGCCGCGACGGCACTGCTTCGGGAACGATTCCCTGACTTGAAAATCCGCTTCATTAACGTGGTTGATCTGTTCAAGCTGCAACCCCAGCAGCGAACATCCACATGGCTTGACGGATGCGGACTTCGATTCTCTGTTTACCACCGACAAGCCGATCATCTTTAACTTCCATGGTTATCCCTGGCTAATTCACCGTCTCGCCTACCGCCGCACAAACCACCCGAACCTGCATGTGCGCGGCTACAAGGAGAAAGGCAACATCAACACGCCGATGGAGCTGGCGATCAACAACCAGACAGACCGGTTCAGTCTTGCGATCGACGCGATTGACCGCATCCCGAAACTGCAGCGCATCGGTGCGCACGCCAAAGAAGAGTTCCGCGATCGTCAAATTGCATGCCGGCGTCACGCTTACGAGTGCGGGATCGACAGTGCTGAGATCAGTGGTTGGAAGTGGCCTTGCGAGCTGAAGTAAGGGAATGGCCGCGACGGTTATCCCTGGGACAGCAGTGCGTGCGATCACGACCTTCGAATCACATCAATCGTCCCGGTTGGATGTAGGTTGAGCCGGCACAAGTAAGCAGATGGAGATAAGTGAATCATGAATACTAAAGCCGCCGCAAAGCGGCAAGCAGTGCAGGATACTGACAAACTGAGCGCCAAGTACGGATGTGGTCCCGTTCACTTTTCTGGAAGGGACGAAGCACTGTATGAACGGCACCTTCTCTTCGACAGTGGCGTCGAGGTGGCAACTGCATCAGCCCGCGACCGGTTTGAGGCGCTTGCGCGGTCCGTGCGCGATGTCCTCTCCCAGCGCTGGCTTTTAACCGAGAAGACGTACCAGGAGAAGAACCCGAAGCGGCTTTACTACCTCTCGATGGAATTTCTCATCGGCCGCTCGCTGGCAAACAACGTAACGAATCTTCTGCTCTCTCCGCTGACCGACGAGTTTCTCCGCGACAAGAAACTGAATCTGATCGAGATGTTGGAGCAGGAGCCCGACGCAGGTCTGGGAAACGGCGGGCTTGGACGTCTGGCCGCATGCTTCATCGAATCCGCCGCGACCTTGCAGCTGCCAGCGATGGGATACGGCCTGCGCTATGAATACGGCATCTTCAAACAAAGCATTCAGAATGGATGGCAACAGGAAATGCCGGACAATTGGCTCCGTTCTCCTGATCCGTGGGAGATCGCCCGTCCAAACGAGAAGGTGGAAGTCAACCTTGGCTGCTCATTCGAGCTGAGCGGTGGCAGCCTGCGACCCGTGCCTGGCCGTCCATCAACCTTGATTGGCATTCCATACGACCGCCCTGTGATCGGCTACGGTGGTTCGACCGTCAACACCCTGCGTCTCTGGGCGGCGGCTGCACCCGAGTACTTCAACTTTGAAGAGTTCTCTCAAGGCGATTTCGTAGAAGCGTTCACTCAGACACTCTCGGCCGAAACGCTGACCCGCGTCCTGTACCCAGACGATTCAAGAGTCATGGGACAAGCGCTGCGCCTGATGCAGGAGTACTTCCTGGTTGCCTGCTCGCTCGCAGATACGGTGCGTCGTTTTCAACGCAGCAATTCGGATTGGAGTTCGTTTCCAGACAAAGTTGCAATTCAGATGAACGATACGCATCCTTCTCTGGCCGTGCCCGAACTGATGCGCATTCTGCTTGACCAAGTGCATCTGGGATGGGATGAAGCCTGGCAGATCACGCAGAAAACGTTGGCGTACACGAATCACACTCTCTTGCCCGAAGCGCTGGAAAAGTGGTCGGTGTCTTGGCTTGAAGACATGCTGCCCCGGCAACTCGAGATCATCTATGAAATCAACCGCCGTTTTCTTAGCAACGTTCGCGGACGTTACCCGGGCGACCAGGAACGGATTCAGCGCGTCAGCCTGATTGAAGAGGGTGATGGCGGAGCCAGGAAGCTTCGCATGGCCAATCTGGCGGTCGTAGGTTCACACAGCACCAACGGGGTGGCGGAGATTCACTCCAAGCTGTTGCGTGAGACCACGCTCAAAGACCTGGCAGAAATCTTTCCCGAACGTTTCAACAACAAAACGAATGGAGTCACACCCCGGCGCTGGCTGCAATTATGCAATCCCGGACTCTCCGGACTCATCACCGACGCCATCGGTGATGCCTGGATCCGCGATTTAATCGAATTAGCCAATCTCAAAGCATTCACCGGGGACAAAGCCTTCCGTGCCGACTTCCGCAAAGCCAAACAGAATGCCAAGCTACAGTTCTGTGATTGGCTCCGCTGGTCGACTGGGCAGAGCGTTGATCCGGAGTCGATCTTCGATTGCCAGGTCAAACGCATCCACGAGTACAAACGCCAGTTTCTCAATGCACTGCGGATCGTTGTGCTCTACAACCGCCTGCGCCAGGGCCCGGGGCTCGACCTGTACCCGCGTACGTTCTTTTTCGCCGGCAAGGCCGCGCCTGCCTACCGGCTCGCCAAGCTGATCATCAAGTTCATCAACAATCTGGCCGCGACCATCGATGGCGACCCCGCCGTGCGCGGGCGGCTGAAGGTGGTATTCCTGCCCGACTACTGCGTCTCGCTTGCGGAGCACCTCATCCCCGCCAGTGACGTCTCCAACCAGATCTCGACGGCAGGGTATGAGGCCAGCGGCACCAGCAACATGAAGTTCATGATGAATGGCGCATTGACGATCGGCACACGCGACGGCGCGACGATTGAGATGGCGGCAGAGGCGGGCGAGGAAAACTTCTTCCTCTTCGGTTTGACGGCTGAGCAGGTGATGGGCAGTCGCGAATGGTACAACCCTCAGTGGCATTACCAACACGATGCGGAGACCCGCCAAGCCCTGGACCTGATTTTCTCGGATCATTTCAGCTGCGAGGAGCCGGGTGTGTTCGAGCCGTTGCGCGACATGTTGCTGACGCATGGCGACCACTACATGCACTTGGCGGACCTGAACTCATACCTCACATCAGACGCGCAAATGAGCGCGCTATACGCCGATTCCGACGAGTGGGCACGCAAAGCCATCTTGAATGTGGCCGGCTCGGGGAAGTTCTCCAGCGACCGCACGATTGCTGAATACGCAACCGAAATTTGGAATGTAAAGCCGTGTCCAATCCCAGAGAAAGCGTAAGAACGGATGCGGCACAGAACACAAGGCTAAGGAGACAGAAGTGAAATTCACAACGCCAATTATTTCTTTCGCGATGTCAAAGTTTGGCCCTGCACTGGTTCTGGCGTGCGTCGCGTGCTCCATGACGTTCGCCCAGGACGTGAGAACGAACTATATGCCTGGAACTGACTTTTCGAGATACCACACCTATACATGGGTTGATGAGGTACAAGGCATACCCTCTGTTGGTGGCCACCCCGATCAGATCCTGGACGCCCAGGTCAAGCAGGCGATCGATTCACAAATGGCAGCCAAGGGTTTCACCAAGGTGGAGAGGCAGTAAACCCGATTTACTCCTTGGTTATCAGCTCGCGATCGATCAGGAGAAGCAGATAAACGGCTTCGCCTCCGGCATGGGCGGCATGGGCGGCTGGGGCCCGTGGGGGGGCGGCCTCGATTCATTTTCGGCGAGTACTTCCAGCAATTACATTGGCACCTTCGTCATTGGGATGTACGACCCTGCTGTGAAGAAACTCGTTTGGATCGGTGGGGCTCAACATGCAATTGAACCCAGCAAGAAACCAGAGAAAAACCAGGAACGGCTCAACAAGGGAGCGCAGAAGCTGCTGAAGGATTTCCCTCCGGAACACCGTAAATAAATGCTCTAACGTCCGCCCGAGGGCCGGGAGTTACTCAGCAGGCAACACAAACGAACTTGTAGGAGACTTTGTGATGAACAGCAAGCAGATTTGCGGAGCGATTGTCGCTCTGTGTGTGGCCGCGGTCGCTGCCCGGGCCGATTCTTTGGAATTGAAGAATGGAAGTCTGATCAAGGGTAAGTTCATGGGTGGAATGCAGACGAGCATCACCTTTCAGGTGGGATCGTCGGTGCAAAGCTATGATGTCGCCGATGTCCGTTCGCTCCGATTCGATTCCGAAGCGCAGGGCGCCTCGCCCTCCATCCCCTCGAAGCAGCCGAGTGTTCCTTCGTCCATAGAAAACGAAAGCGAAGTCGCGAAATCGTCGGTCACCATTCCAGCCGGTACGCGAATTTCGGTTCGCACCATCGATTCCATAGACTCGACGCGGAATCGCGTGGGATTTCGCTTTCAGGCTTCGCTCGAAGAACCTTTGTGGCTAGACGGCAATCTGGTGGTTCCGAAGGGCGCAGATGTTTATGGCCGGCTGGATGAGTCCAAAGAGACCGGAACTTTCGCTGGCAGGTCGCAACTTAGACTCCAGTTGACGGGAATCGTCGTCAATGGCCAAACTGTGCCGTTGGTCACCGGCGAATACGAAGTCTCCGGTAAGTCCAAGGGAGAGAGCACCGCAAAAAGAACTGTTGGGGGAGCCGCCATCGGTACCCTCATTGGTGCGCTCGCAGGCGGAGGGAAGGGAGCGGCCATCGGGGCAGGAACGGGTGCGGGCGTGGGAGCCGCCTCGGAAATTATCACGAAGGGTGACCAGGTGAAGATCCCGAGCGAGACTCTACTGGATTTCACTCTGCAACAGAACGTGACAATTCCGAAACACGCAGCCTGATCGCTCTGGCTCAGAAGTTAGTCTCGCGGTCAGGTTCGAACGCGTGTCCCTCTGAATCGAGAGGTGCCCGTGTTTGCTCCCCGCTCACAGTGGGATATTGGTCGTTTCCTAGGAAGAGGATCATGCAGCGTGGCCGAACAGGGAAGAGCATTGCACTGATTGGTCTCGTAGCCGCGTCTCTTCTGCTTTGCTCTGCCCATTTTCAGCCGGCAACGACACTCTATCGCGCCAAGCCGGAGGACGTGCCGCCGTGGGCGGAGCAGGGGAATTTTCGTTTCATCCGGCTCGACGGCGGACAAATCGAGAGCTGGAAGGCCGAGCGGACCTGGTGGGGTAGCAAGTTCAGCGCCGAAGAGAAGGACGTACTGACCCACATCTATGACCGCGATTTCGAGCAAATGCTCGGGTTGCTCAAGCAGGCGGATTTCAACTGGATCTGGGTCACGTGGAGCAGCGGCTGGTCGCTTAAGGACGAGAACGAGAACCGGGAGAATCTGAAAAAGGTCATCGCGCGCTGCCATGAGAACGGCATCCACGTCTCGGCTTACCTGTCAGCTTCCAACATGTTCCGCACGAGCGCCTACCGCGATGACCCGGAGACGAAGAAATACGGCCTGTGGATGCATCGCATCCCTATGTTCTATGCCGGCCCGACCAAAACCGATCTGCAGATTTCCTGGGACCGCCGTCTGGCCGATGCGCGCAAGCCCGGCTGGCGGGCCTATCTCTTGAAGAAGGCGGAGTTGGCGGTGGATGCGGGAGTGGACGCGATCGTCTGGGACAACATGATCGGTTACGACGAAGGCCTGGCCCAGTTGCTTGACGACACCCAGCGGATGGCGGAGCGGAAGGCGCGGGAGACCGGCCGGCCCAAGGCCATGGTTTATGCGAATGTCCACATTTCGCCGGACCGGTTTGCGATGAATGACATCAACGAGGTGATCTGGGAGGAGGATGGCAAGGACACTCCAGGTGTGTGGGACGGTCATTGGCAGGTCGACAACGCGCGCAATATCAAATTCCTGAGCGGAGAGAAGCAGCTTTGGCAGCCCCTGATGTATGAGAACGACCTTTACCACTGCGGCCCGCGCGAACGCTGCATCCCCAGCCCGGCCGAGCAGAAGCTCTCCATCGCCGAGGCCTATGCTTTTGGCGCGGCCACCTCGCGCAACATTGAGGGCCGATTCCTCTCAGCGCTGATCAACGGCGAGCCGGAGGCTCAGGAGGCCTGGACGGCCATCGCTCAATACAACCATTTCATGGTCGAGCATCGAGAGCTGTATCACCAGGCGGAGCCGGCGGCGCGGATCGCCTTGATCTCCGCGGAGCCGCACAACTCGCTGGCCGACGAATTCCTCAAGCAGAGTGTCTTCTTCGAGACCAAAGTGCTCGCCCACCTGGACAAGGGAGTCCCCCTGGACCGGTTCAAGGTGCTGGTGATGCCCGCTGACCTGCCCAAGCTCAGCGCCGAGCAAAAGGCCCGGTTGCATGCGTTCACCGCCGGCGGGGGCGTCATCATCAGCGCCGGAAAGTCTAGAGTCGGGAATCGTGGCACGCGCCGAAGCCGCGGCCGAAGGGCCTCGCCTCAGCCTGGAGCCGCGCGGCTACGTGCTGGGCCAGTTGACTCGGAAACCCGACGGTCGAACTTTTATTCTTCACTTGCTCAACTACGATCATCTGGCCCCGGCAGAGAACGTGAAAGTCCGGCTCGAGCTGAGCGGGCTGGTCGATCTGCGAGAGACCAAGGACCTGAGCGGCTGGGAAGTGAAAGTCCTTTCGCCGGACGCGGCCCAGCCTCAGTTCGCTGACCTCTCTCTGCACGGGAACGTCTGCGAGTTCACTCTGAGCCGGATCGAGCACTATACCGTGGTGACTCTCTCGGCAAGGCCGGCGCCGTAGTTTGAAATTGGCACATTTGGTGCAGACATGGTCGGTGAAACGTCATCAGTGACGCAGATAACGCGCGATCGCGCCCATGATCGAAGCAGTGTGTGCCCGTATTTGGGCGCGGGAATCAGCGTCGTTCCGTCTAAGTTGTTGTGCTCGAAGGCGTGCAGAGTGGCCCACATATTGCCTCCTGAAGACGCAGGATCAGCAAACGCTGGTGACGTCGTACTTCAGCCCGCACGAATGCCGGCCTCTAAACAGGCGCCCGATACCGAGGAAACCAGAAAGAACGATGAGCAAAAAATCCAAGAACGACAAGAAATCAAAATCAACGCTGGACAGCGACACTAAACACTCCGGCGTCAACGGCCAACCGAAGATCGGCAAAAATGAGTACGAGGCCGAGATTTTCAAGCTACAAGTTGAGCTGGTCAAGCTCCAGGACTGGGTCAAGGCGACCAACGCCCGCATTGTGATCATTTTCGAAGGACGAGACGCTGCCGGCAAAGGCGGGATGATCAAGCGCATTATGGAGCGTGTCAGCCCGCGCATCTTTCGGCGTGGTAGCCCTCCCCTCGCCAACCGAGAGGCAGAAGACGCAGCTCCCTGCCCAGCGCTACATTGAACAACTGCCCGCCGGAGGTGAAGTCGTCATCTTCGACCGGAGCTGGTATAACCGCGCCGGTGTTGAGTACGTGATGGGCTTTTGTACCGAGGAAGAGCACAGGGAATTTCTCAGGGACTGTCCCATCTTCGAGGGCTTTCTGGTCAGCCAGGGCATCATCCTTCTGAAGTACTGGCTCGAAGTATCGGAAAAGGAACAGCACAAGCGCTTCCTCGCGCGAATTGAAGATCCTTCCAAGCGCTGGAAGCTTAGTCCGATGGACTTGGAATCGCACCGCCGTTGGTACGACTACTCACGCGCCCGGGATGCCATGCTCGCAGCCACGGATACAGCAGCGTCGCCCTGGTACATCGTTCCGTCAGACGACAAAAAGCGTGCCCGCCTGAACTGCATGGCGCACATACTCAGCAGCATCCCGTACGAGGAGATTCCTTATACGCCTCCCAAGCTTCCGCCAAGGCAAAAACCGAAAGGGTACGTAGAGCCGAAGCAGAAGCATCGAACCGTCCCGCAGCTCTGGTAGGCCGGCAGCATGTCGAATCATCGGTGGTTCCGTCTCTTACCAGAGTGGCTGGTCTCATGCCGTGCGGATTGGCTGCGGCCCGACATCGTCGCGGGGCTGACCACCGGCGCAGTGATCATTCCCAAGGCGATGGCGTATGCCATGATGGCCGGGCTGCCGGTCCAGGTAGGCCTCTATACCGCCCTGGTGCCCATGGTGATATACGCGGTGCTCGGGACCTCGCGCGTGCTCAGCGTCAGCACGACCACAACGTTGGCGATCCTGACCGCCGCTCAGTTAGGGCAGGCTCGTGCCCAACGGCAACCCCGCAGCCCTGCTGAGAGCCTCAGCGACGTTGACGCTGCTGGTGGGAGCCGCGCTTTTGCTGGCGTCCCTGCTTCGTCTGGGAATCGTGGCGAACTTTATCTCCGAGCCCGTACTCGTTGGTTTCAAAGCCGGCATCGGGCTGGTCATTGTGGTCGACCAGGTCCCGAAAATCGTTGGCATCCACTTCCCAAGAGGGACATTCGTTCAGAACGTCCTCTCAATCGTTCACCATCTTCCGAAAACGTCGTTAGCAACGCTGGCCGTCGGGCTCGCGATAATCGTGTTTCTTCTGGGCATGGAACGGTTCCTGCCGAAGGTCCCAGCGCCGCCGCTGGCTGTAGCTGCTGCGATCGCGGGCGTGTACCTGTTGAACTTGCAGCATCGGGGTGTCGAACTGGTGGGTCACATACCGCAAGGACTCCCTTCGCTGATGAGGCCAGACCTTTCGTTGATAAGCGCACTGTGGCCAGGAGCACTCGGGATTGCTTTGATGAGTTTCACGGAGACGGTTGCGGCCGGCCGAGCCTTCGCGCGAAAGGACGAGCCCCCGCCGCGAGCGAACACAGAGTTGCTTGCCACGGGAATCGGCAATATCGGAGGCGCACTTCTCGGTGCGATGCCGGGTGGCGGCGGTACCACGCAAACGGCAGTCAACTTCAGCGCGGGAGCTCGCACGCAATTAGCGGAGATGGTAACTGCGGCGATGACGCTAGTGACGATATTCTTTCTCGCTCCACTCGTCTCGATGTTGCCGCAGTCCGCATTGGCGGCGCTGGTGATTGTCTATTCCTTCGGACTTATCAAGCCGATCGAGTTTCATCACATTCTTCGTATTCGCAGGACCGAATTTTCCTGGGCGATCGTGGCTTTCGCAGGCGTCGTGGTCGTCGGCACGTTAAAGGGAATCATCGTCGCGATAATCGTCTCCCTGGTCACACTGGCATACCAGGTAGCCGACCCTCCAGTCTACGTCCTGCGCCGCAAGCCAGGAACCAACGTGTTCCGGCCACAATCGCCGGAACATCCCGACGACGAGAGTTTTCCTGGTCTCTTACTGCTCCGGCCGGAAGGTCCAATTTTCTTTGCGAATGCGGCACAGATCGCACACAAGATTGAGCCGCTGGTCAGGGAGGCCCAACCGAAGGTCGTCGCCGTCGACGCTAGCGGAGTCCTCGACATGGAGTACACCGCGGTAAAAATGTTCGCACAACTCGCGAAGAGGCAAAGCCAGCATGGCGTTCAACTGTGGCTGATCGGCATGACTCCCAGAGTTTTGGCCATCGTACAACGATCACCTCTGGGGCAGTTGCTGGGACGTGAAGGAATGCATTTCAATCTGGAGATTGCCGTTGCACGCTACCTGGATGATACAGCCGTTCGCGACCAGCCCTGAGATATGGCGCGTCGACCTGATGCAATGAACGGCCGTTTTGACCATGGGGCGCGCCTCGTTCCCAAGACCGCCGGATCACCTTTTCCCAAAGTCTTGCTTCAGAACTCGCAATACACAGACGATACACAGTCTGTCGGTTCCTTCGTACTCCCTACTGCTATTTACATAGCATTACGGTGCGACCGGTGCCTTGTAATTACAACGTGATACAACAGATCAGCGCCCGTTCACGGCGATGCCACAGACTGGTTCCGGTGCGCTGTGTGTTTTTTGTGTCCTTTGCCACAGCCAGCGCCGATGGAGTAACGGAGGTAAGGGAACCGATGCTTGGCACTTCGTCAAGAATTGATAGCGGAACAGTTCGATCGGGAGAGCAAAGAAAATGGAGGAACGCGAAGTTTATTCCATGATTGGCGCCGAGGGTTTCACACGCTTGGTCGCCGCCTTTTATCGACAAGTTCCGCAAGATGACCTTTTGGGGCCGATGTACCCGGCGACGGATCTTCCAGGTGCCGAGCAGCGCCTCCGAGATTTCCTAATCGGCCGGTTCGGAGGGCCGCAGACTTATATCGAACAAAGAGGCCATCCTCGCCTGCGGGCGCGGCATTCTGCATTCCATATAAATCAGGCTGCCCGCGACCGATGGATGCGCTTGATGAATTGTGCTTTTGGGGAAGCTGCGCTGCCGGCAGAGGCCGAGCAAGTCCTTCGGAAATTCCTCGACGGAATGTCGAGCTTTATGATCAATCGGGTAGAGCCTTGAGTCCGCTAGCACAAAGCGACGCGCCCGGCTGCCCAGGAGTTAAGGAATTTATTAAAACAATCCTCTTGAGTCTTCGAATCTTCGGGCAACGAGCGGTCAGTCACCTCAGTAGCATCTCCAGTGTGATGGTCCTCGATTGGTCTGTTGCGAAACGTATATGTCACCCAAAATTATGGTCCATTAACAGTCCACGAATTGTTTCCGAATCTTACTAAAACGTTTCCAAAGCGCCATCCGTGCCGCGTGTTTTCTGTTAGTTACGAGTGAAATGGTCACTGTCACGGCAGAGGCTGCAGGTTTCCTCGATCGCATTCCAAGACTCTGAAAAACTGGCGGAACCTGTGAGGATCGCCAGCGTTGATTCCTGCCCTCATCTCCACGGCACCGCAGAACAAATAAGGATCAGTTGAGAATCGGACTGTGGGCTAAATGTCCTGTGTCCTTTTTGTGTCCTTCGCAATTAGACACCGTTCGATTTCACCAACTTCATCAACGTTTTCGAAAGCCGTCCATGCGGGTCTTTTGATCGTTAAGTTATTGTGGCGACTGCAGTTGGTAACGCTGCAGCCGAATCGAGAACCATAACTCTTAATCAGTAGGTTGAAGGTTCGATTCCTTCCGCGCTTACCACTCTTTAAAATCAATCATCTGCAGTAGAGGTTATTTCTCATGCGAGTTCTCCTCTCGTGCCGGCGTTTGATACCGAACATTTTGTTTTCATAGATTTGGAAGAAGTGTTGGACAACTGACCCACAATGAGTTGTTCGAACGATGCGCCGGCCAGTTCATCAGACGAATCAGTAGGACACATCGTCTCCAGAGAGTTGTGGCTGAAGTGCGGCTGTGCTCTGGTCCAGAAGAGAAGCTCTGAGATCTGGTGATGCCTCGATTGTTGAAGATTTTATTGCGGGGGCTGGGACTCTGTTCGAGTCAGTGATTCAGTATTAGTTGGTCGCGATGCTGAACTGCTGGACTTAAAGGGGAGGTTGCTGCCGAGGATTTTGAGGCGGTCCGATAGCAGCACTATACTCGGTGTCCAAAATGACGGTACAAACCAAATCCATGATGAGACGGCGCGTCAATCGTGCTAGGGCCCCGGGATTGGTCTGACCATTCGTTAGCTTTCCGAGTTCAGATTCGACTTTTTGGCCGGTAGGTAAGCTGGAAAGCGGCGTGACTGCTGCTTACGCTATGCGCAGGTTCGCATCCCGTCGCTCCCGCCACTTCTTCGAAACGGAAATCGAAAGTAAAAGTAGTGGATTACAACTGTTGCGGAGGGGACTTGGCCGATTATTTCAGGGGGCTCTGTGTGCTGTGGAAGTTATAGGACCAAGACATGCTGATCGAGGGTTTCAGCGGAACTCCGACAATTTTCTCGACCGGGCCGCTCTGGCCGGGAGCTTGGACAAATTCAACTGTTTGGCCCGTGTAGCCGCGTGCTATCAGCGAGTTCAGTCCCAAGTCCATTTGACCGTCGCGGAAGGAATGCAGAAGTGCCAGGCGGAACTCTCGGACGGGCATTGCCGTAAAACCCTCTCCTAATGGTTTTCGTCCGACCACCTCATACTCGCCTCGGGCGATGAGCCCGAATGGCAGTCGGTTTAGCGTACCTTCCACATCCCAAATAAGGCGGGGCGCTTCCGGAACATCCTGATCACTCAGGCGATCAATCGCAGTCGCTCGCGCCCAGGACCCTTGAAGCGACGCAAACGTGAAACGGCGCCTCGCCGCGAGCGTTACAGAACGGGTGAGCGATGGGCCAATACTCTCTTGGAGGCCGGTATCCGGATCAATTTTCGCCAATTCCATGGCGTTGCTGACTCGGGCCAATGTGGCGGAGAAGTCAGTGTCGGCGATTTCTTTGCTTATCACCAACTGCAACCCGTGCGAAGGGATGATTACGGTTGGTAGTGCAGCGATAGATTGGCCAGGCGTGCCAATGCGGGGATCGTTCGTGTGAAAGGCTTCTCCAAAGCTGAAGGCGACTCTGGGGAGGAACTTCTGATGAGGCGGGAGAACAGTCAGCGTACCTTTCGGTAGCGTAGCGCTTGCAAGCGCATTGAACGAATGAGTTGGAACTAAGTTGTCGACGTTGTCAAAGAATACCTGTTCGCGCCGGACAACCAGGTCGCAAGCACGGCGCCTCCGGCGACCAGCACGGATCGTCTTCAGCTTGTCCTGACTGAAGCCGCGTAGCTCTTCCTCACTGACTCCGGGTCGGTTTTGACGGTGGCGGCTACAGTTCTCACTGGATTTGCGATTCCTTCCGTTACAGGGACAATAACCCTCTGTTCTGGTTGCGGTTCTGCCTGTATGCTGATTGAACCGTGCGCGTGCGCAACGATCTCCATCAGCGTAGTGTGGGATTCTAAATTCGCCCGGTCGGGTTTGAGATTTTTGTTCGGTGGAGGGGACGCTTGGATACGTCACCATTTCGGGTTCTGGTAGTGGAAGATTACGAACCGTTTCGCCGATTTGTCTGTTCGACATTGCGGAAAACACCGGAGTTGCAGATCGTCTGCCAGGCGTCGGACGGGTTAGAAGCGGTTCACAAAGCCGACGAACTGCAACCGGATTTGATTCTGTTGGATGTCGGGCTGCCAACGCTGAATGGAATTGAAGCGGCTCGCCGAATCCGAAAGGTCTCCCCCAAGTCCAAAATACTATTCTTAAGCCAAGAATTCTCGGCCGATGTGGTGCAAGAAGCTCTCAGCTTGGGGGCACTGGGCTACGTTCACAAGCCACATGCTGAAAGCGAACTGTTAGCCGCAGTGGGAGCCGTTCGTCAAGGCAGACGGTTTGTGAGTGCTGGATTGGACACGCAAGCTGCCGACTTCTGCCATGAGGAAGTTGTCCCCACGTTCGTTCCGAAAAAGACGGGGATCAACCGCAGCCACGAGGTTCGCTTCTATCCTGATGATGATGCCTTTGTACTTGGGTTTACTGGTTTCATCGAAGCTGCTCTAAAAGCCGGGGATGCGGTTATCGCGGTCACAACCGAGTCACGTCAGAAGGGTCTTCTACAACGATTACAGGAGCATGGCGGCGATCCTGCTGCCGCCATCGAACGGGGTCGTTACCTCCCGTTGGATGTTGCCGAGACCCTTTCGAGCTTCATGGTGAATGATCTGCCCGACTCGGGGCGATTTTTTAAAGTCGCGGGTGATCTGATCGCAGTAGCACAGGCGACAGCGGGGGAACAATCACGGGTTGCGATTTGCGGGGAATGCGCTTCAATCTTGTGGGCAGAGGGCAAGGCGGACGCGGCTATGCAGGTGGAGCAACTTTGTAACGAATTAGCTAACCGAAACGGAATGGATATTCTTTGCGGGTTTTCATTGAGCACCTTTTACCGTGAGGAAGATATGGAAGTTTTCCAGAAGATTTGCAACGGACACTGAGAGCCGGGCGTGGACTCTCACCCGGCACGCATGGAGTCGCTTCCCCAACTGACAGGCACACGAGCGTGGATCGTGGTTCAACTCTTGCGTTGCGATTCGATTGAAAGGTTTCCGTTCAGCAGTTTAAGTCTCAGAGCGAATCTCGTTTCTGTGGTGCCACGTGTTGTAGAAGGTGGCAGTCAGGAGCTAGCACCAGTTTGCATCTGAAAGTCGATAGCCTTTGTCGAACGTTTCACGGATATTCTCTGAGTAGAGTTCAGGGCGAGATGGACAGCCGCGTCTTCGAAAGAAATCCGTGCAGAGCATTCAACCTTTATTCCCGGTAAAAGCCCTTGGCGAAGTTGGTGCCCAACGCGCTAGTTCCTAACCGGCCGCCCGTGCGGAATCTGTGCTTGAATCGAAGGAACGCGAGCCTGGATCGTAGTACCACCCTTCGATTGCGAATTGATTGATAGCTCCTCACCGACTAACCGCAGGCGCACCTGCATGCTCGTGAGTCCAAGCCCACTACTCTTCAGTGCGGTTTCTGGATCAAAACCTGCACCGAGGTCACTGACGGTGAGGTGAATCTCTCCCGTGCTGTCGCCACACTTCCATCCGCACTCTGTGTTGAGCGAGTTTTGTTCGCTCGGTGCCAGTTGGGTGTTCTCGTTTCAGCCGGTGCTGTCACCTGTTTGTCGACCTCTCGTTCCCTCTACATCAAGAACCTCGCCAGGCCATTGACGCAGTTACCGGAACCCGGCGATTGGGCTTTTGTTTTTTCCTTCCTAATAAGTTTCTGACTTTATGCTTCCACCACGCATGGTAAAACTCGTAAACCTGAACAGCAGGGACTAATCCCATCTCTTATTCAGAGGGAAAAAGCTACCCAGATGGGCTATTGACGCCCAGGGAAGTGGTCCTATACTCGGCAGCGACGAGGGAAATGCAGGAAGCATTAAGGTGGTTGGTAAATCCCGCTTCCGTGCCTCGTGGGTACTTCCTTGGGGGATCCTGAGAGATGGCCGGTGAGAGTCGACCTGGCAAAAGGATTATGCGCAGCCTTCTCGTTTAGTTGATTTGGGGCACGACTGAACGACTGAGAATCAAGTTCCTCAAGTACGCAAGACTTAACAATTAAACGAAGTTCTCAAAAGGAAACAGGTTATGAATCCCTGCGCTATTCGTCTGCAAACTCGGGTTTTCGCCGTTTTGTGCATGGTTTTGGCCTTGTCTGCATTGATTCACGCGCAAGATGCTTCGAATTCTGTGAGTTCGGGAGGCGGCCTTTTCGTCGCAGGCGTCGATCTTCTTTACACCCAGAACACGGTAGCGGGCTATGTGGACGAAGTTGCGCTCCTGAAAGTCACCAACCAGGGCCAGGACGCGGATAACGTTGGCGTCCTGATTACTAGTCGCAACGGCGCGGTTGAGGTGTTGGCAGGACAGGCGAATTTCGGACACATCGCGGCCGGAACCAGTGTCACCAGCGACAATGCGATTGTGTTTCGGCAGGCGGCGGGAAGCAAGTTTGATCCGTCGATGTTGCAGGTAGTGTTCGGCTCATCGTTCAGTTCGACTCCTCGCGCGCAGGCGGGTCGCAATCAGTATGTGAAGATTGGAGAAGTCGTCAGGCTGACCGGAGCGGAAAGCACCAACCCTTCGGGCCAGCCTTTGACCTATCTCTGGAACCTGCAAACTAAACCGGAGGGCAGTTCCGCAAGCCTTGAAACTCCGTCTGGCGTGAATGTGAGCTTTACGCCCGATGTCGCCGGCCTGTACGTAGCTCAGTTGGTGGTTCATGATTCGACGGGCGCGAGCCAGATGGCCTCCGTCACTATTGGAGTTTCGGTGCCTCCCGCTCCGAACGCGAGTGCTTCCGCAATAGAACAAGCTGGAAAACATTCGCCACTCTTGTTCTCGGGAGTGGGCAGCAGCGATCCCGGTGGTCTCGCGCTGAGCTATGAATGGACGTTGCTATCGGACCCTTCCAGCACTCCGTCGTTACTGGCGGGGGCGAACTTGCCTCTGGCAAGCCTGCCGCATGATGGGAAGGGTGGATACAGCGTACAACTGGTGGTTGATAACGGATCGCAAAAGAGTGCACCCGCAACTCTGAACGTGGAGCGGCCGTTTTCACGGCCAACGGCGAAGGCCGGTTCTGCACAGAAGGTTCCAGTCGGCGCCACGGTACATCTGGACGGAAGCCGCTCAACCGATCCCCAAGGTCACCGGTTGAGCTATCAGTGGGCTCTGCTAACTCGTCCGGACGGGAGCGCTGCAGTGTTGTTGCATCCGAGTTCCATCAGGCCGACCGTTGTCGCGGATGTGGAAGGTGTCTATGTAGCGCAGCTTACGGTTCATAACGGTTCGCGGAGCAGCGAGCCGAGCACAGTGTTGATCGACACCGGCATAGTTGCGCCCACGGCAAATCCTGGTCCAAATCAGCTGGTCACCGCGGGAACGATCGCGCAACTTGATGGTTCCGGATCCACGGACCTGAACGGCTTAATGTTGAGCTTCCAATGGACGCTAACCAGCATCCCCACAGGCAGCGCTGCAACCCTGAGCAGCGCAACCGCGATCCGTCCAGTATTTACCGTGGATCTGCCGGGAACTTACATCGCGCAGTTGATCGTGAGCGATAGCAATCTCGCCAGCGCGCCGGCACAAGTGATCGTTAGTACGACGGCGATTCCTCCGGTGGCCACTGCGGGACCGGCGCAATCGATCAGCACGGGAACTCTGGTATCGCTGAACGGATCGGGGTCCACCGATCCCAATGGTCTACCGCTTTCCTATGCCTGGAGTCTGATCGCGGTGCCGCAGGGTAGCCAGGCATCGCTACAAAATGCGAACACTGCCACGCCCAGCTTTACGGCGGATCTTGCTGGCAATTACGTGGCGCAGCTTATCGTGAGCGATTCCGACTACAGCAGTGCTCCGGCTACCGTGCTCGTCAGCACCGGTGACCTTCCACCCATTGCGAACGCGGGTTCCTCGGTCTCGACCAGCCCTGGCACAGTGGTAACGCTCAATGGAGGAAATTCGTCCGATCCACAGGGCCTGCCGCTTACTTATTCGTGGACGTTTACCTCCATTCCGTCGGGAAGCGCAGCCGTGTTGAATAACCCGACCAGCGTAACTCCAAACTTCACCGCCGACCTGTCGGGTTTGTACGTCGTTCAACTCATTGTCAACGACGGTGTCCAGAGCAGCCTGCCGGTGACCGTGGTGATTGACGGACTATTTCCGGCAGCGGTGACGGTTTCGCTGACCAACAGCAACTTGATTACCTACTCCAGCAGCACGGGCGACGTACACATCAGTAATCCCGCGACCAACACCGGCGGCACAGGATGTAACGGGCAGGTGATCAACATCTCGCTGGATCAGGGAAATCTCGGAACGCTGTCGACGCCGACGTCGAACCCCTCCACGAACGTCTGCATTCCAGTCGGACTGCAAGACGCACCCTTCACGCTGACGACCAACGGCAACACCGGCAGCACGACACTCTCGGGATTTCAGGATGACTTCCAGACCGGAACCACATCGGTGTCGGTGAATCTCCGTCAAATCAACATGAGTTTTGACAACGTGAACGTCGGTCAGGGCCGAGTTGCCAACGGTACCATCACGCTCAGCGATCCCGCTCCCACCGGCGGGGTGACGATCGACCTGAGCAGTAGTTCGCCGCTTGTGGCCAGCGTGAGTACAGCATCTGTAACAATTGCCGCCGGAGCCACTACAGCCACTTTCCAGGTGAACGCTCTCACCGCGGGAACGTCGACGATTACCGCGACTGCGGAGGTCGCAGGCTATACCACTCCAGCGACGGTCATCACCGTATTCTCGTCGGGCCAGACCATCTCCATTCCGCGCGGCTTCGTAGTTGGCCCGGGGCAGACACTATCGTTCCCCGTCAGCATCGGCGCCGCTGCAACTTCGCCAGTTACGATCACGCTCACGTCGAGCGGCGGGCCGGGGACGGTCACGTTCTCTCCGTCGTCGGTGACCATCCCGACCGGAGCTACCACTCCGCCAACGCAGCCCACGATCACCGGAGGGGCGATTGGTTCGGTCACGGTCACGGCCAGCGCACCGAGCTACGCCTCTGACGTGGAGCCGGTGACGGTTTCGATCACACTGACTCTCAATCCGACCAGCGTCACGGTCCTTACCTCAGCCACCGCTACACTAACGTTGACCGCCTCGGAAACCGCTGGGAGCGGCGGCCTGGTAGTTCCACTCTCTACCAATCCGACGGGAATTGCGTCCGTGCCCGCCAGCGTAACCATTCCGTCTGGATCGAGTAAGACGCAGGTGACGGTGACAGGTGTTGCAGGCGGAGCAACCACGTTGACGGCCGGAGGAACCGGCTTCGTCAACGCGACGGCGTCGGTGACGGTGAACCAGGCGCCCCTGATCAGTTTCTACATCTGTCCGACGGCGATGGGAAAGAATGCCAGCAGCAACTACTACCCTTATAACTCCTACTGCTACCCCGTCCTGGGGGCTCCAGCTCCGGCCGGTGGTCTCAACGTCACCGTGACCAGCAGCTCCAGCAACCTAACCCTCACTCTGAATCCCGCCACAACTGGCACCAAGAGCGTCACTCTGAGTTACGCCGGTGGAAGCACGACTCCGAGCGCAGTCCTATACCTGGCCGCACTGGCAGGTACGGGCTCAGCGAACATCACGGCGACCGCCAAAGGCTACACCTCGGCGGTGCAGACCGTAAGCCTAACGCCCAGCGGCTTCACGGTTTCGGGTGGAACCACGACCACGGTAGGATCCGCACCCTCAACCGTCTCGGTAAATTTTTCTGGTCTCGATCCATCTTCGTTGAGTGCCACGAATTATCCGCCACTGCGTCCGGGAGCAGCCTCGGTAACGGTGACCATGAAGAACGACAACACCGTGGTCGGGACTTTGGGAGCCAGTTCGTTAACCATCAGCAGCGGGAACGAATACAACTCCACCACTTACACGCCCCTGGCACCGGGGACATCGAACATCAGTATCACGACTCCGACGGGCTATACGACGCCGTCCTCGGGCACGACGACGCAGTTCGTAGTGAGCACGCCGCCGATCAGTTTCTACATCTGTCCGACGACGATGGGAAAGAACACCAGCAGCAACTACTACCCTTATAACTCCTACTGCTACCCCGTCCTGGGGGCTCCAGCTCCGGCCGGTGGTCTCAACGTCACCGTGACCAGCAGCTCCAGCAACCTAACCCTCACTCTGAATCCCGCCACAACTGGCACCAAGAGCGTCACTCTGAGTTACGCCGGTGGAAGCACGACTCCGAGCGCAGTCCTATACCTGGCCGCACTGGCAGGTACGGGCTCAGCGAACATCACGGCGACCGCCAAAGGCTACACCTCGGCGGTGCAGACCGTAAGTCTAACGCCCAGCGGCTTCACGGTTTCGGGTGGAACCACGACCACGGTAGGATCCGCACCCTCGACCGTCTCCGTAAATTTTGCTGGTCTCGATCCCTCTTCGTTGAGTGCCACTAACTATCCGCCGCTGCGCCCGGGAGCAGCCTCGGTGACGGTGACCCTGAAGAACAACAACACCGCGGTCGGGACTTTGGGAGCCAGTTCGGTAGTGATTAGCAGCGGGAACGAATACAACTCCACCACTTACACGCCCCTGGCGCCGGGGACATCGAACATTAGTGTTACTACCCCGACGGGCTATACGACACCGTCCTCGGGCACGACGACGCAGTTCGTAGTAAGCACGCCGCCGATCAGTTTCTACATCTGTCCGACGGCGATGGGAAAGAACGCCAGCAGCAACTACTACCCTTATAACTCCTACTGCTACCCCGTCCTGGGGGCTCCAGCTCCGGCCGGTGGTCTCAACGTTACCGTCACCAGCAGCTCCAGTAACCTAACCCTCACTCTGAATCCCGCCACAACTGGCACCAAGAGCGTCACTCTGAATTACGCCGGTGGAAGCACGACTCCGAGCGCAGTCCTATACCTGGCCGCACTGGCAGGTACGGGCTCAGCGAACATCACGGCGACCGCCAAAGGCTACACCTCGGCGGTGCAGACCGTAAGCCTAACGCCCAGCGGCTTCACGGTTTCGGGTGGAACCACGACCACGGTAGGATCCGCACCCTCAACCGTCTCGGTAAATTTTGCTGGTCTCGATCCATCTTCGTTGAGTGCCACGAATTATCCGCCACTGCGTCCGGGAGCAGCCTCGGTAACGGTGACCATGAAGAACGACAACACCGCGGCCGGGACTTTGGGAGCCAGTTCGTTAACCATCAGCAGCGGGAACGAATACAACTCCACCACTTACACGCCCCTGGCACCGGGGACATCGAACGTCAGTATCACGACTCCGACGGGCTATACGACGCCGTCCTCGGGCACGACGACGCAGTTCGTAGTGAGCACGCCGCCGATCAGTTTCTACATCTGTCCGACGACGATGGGAAAGAACGCCAGCAGCAACTACTACCCTTATAACTCCTACTGCTACCCCGTCCTGGGGGCTCCGGCTCCGGCCGGTGGTCTCAACGTTACCGTCACCAGCAGCGATCCCGCGCTCGCGACACTCACTCTGAATCCTGCGACAACTGGTTCCCAGAGCGTTACGCTTAACTATGCAGCGGGCAGCACCACACCCAGCAACGTCGTATATATCGCGGCTCTCAACTCCAGCGGTAGCCCCACCATCACGGCGACGGCTCCGGGATACACGTCAGCAAGCTATAGCCTGAGTCTTACGCCCAGCGGATTCGTCATCTCGGGTGGAACCAACACCACGGTGGGATCTGCACCCTCGGCAGTCTCCGTAGATTTTGCTGCTCTTGATCCGACATCACTGACGGCGACCAACTATCCGCCGCTGCGTCCTGGGGCTGCGCCGGTCACGGTAAACCTATCGAACGACAACACCGTCGCGGGAGCTCTGGGAGCGAATTCGCTGGTCATTACGACAGGGAATGAATCCAACTCAACCACCTACACTCCGCTGGCGGCCGGGACTTCGAACATCAGCATATCCAGCACGCCGCCCGGCTACACGAAACCTTTCTCAGGCACGACGACACAGTTTGTGGTGACCACGCCGCCGATCAGTTTCTACATCTGTCCGACGACGATGGGGAAGAACGCCAGCAGCAACTACTATCCCTATAATGCGTACTGCTATCCCGTGCTGGGGGCGCCGGCGCCGGCTGGAGGGGTTAGCGTAACGGTGACCAGCAGCGATCCCACGCTTGCGACTCTGACGCTGAATCCCACGACCACGGGGACGCAGAGCGTCACCCTTAACTATTCTGCGGGCAACACGACGCCCAACAACGTTTTGTATCTCGCGGCGTTCAAATCCACGGGAACCCCAACGATCACCGCCACAGCTCCGGGTTACACCTCAGCAAGCTTCAGCGTGAGCTTGACACCGAGTGGCTTCATTGTCACCGGAGGAACCACGACCACGAACCTCTCCACTTCTACGCCAGTGACCGTGGAGTTTGTTGCACTCGATCCGACATCGCTGAACGCAACGAATTATCCGCCGCTGCGTCCGGGCGCGCCATCGGTAACGGTGAACCTGAAGAATGACAACACCGCAGCGGGAACTTTGGGCGCCAACTCGGTGATTATCACTGCCGGGAACGGTTCGGCCGCTACCACCTACACTCCGCTGGCTGTGGGCACTTCCAACATCAGCATATCCAGCACTCCGCCGGGTTATACCAAGCCCTTCACCGGAACGACGACGCAGTTCGTGGTTACGGCGGCATCGGGTACGGTGCAGCCGGTCACGATCGGACAGAACCTGATGACTACCACATACGGTCAGCTAGCGACAGGAGTCACGACCGACAACTCGGTGGTCACGATCAGCGTGGCCGACTCCAGCCAGCTTTTGCTTTCTTACACCGGGCAGGACTCGGGACAATCGAGCCTTACCTTCACCTTCAGCCAGGGCCAGACGACGACTCCGCAGTTCTATGTTTATGCCCTCGGAACTCCTGGGACCGCGACTCTGAACCTCACCGCGCCGGATAATGTTAGCGGGTCCGGCACCGTCACCATTGACCCTTCGGGATTCACCTTCATCAATCAAAACTTCACCACCACCCTGGGCGCCGCGGCCACTACGATCTACATACAACCCGCCGCTCTCGATCCGGTCTATCTTTCGCAAGTCGCAGTACAGCAGCTTCGTCCGGGAACGACCAATACGCAGGTCACGGTCACGCTGACCGATCAGCCCAGTCAAGGCGGCGGATCGAGCAAGGTCGGCTCGATCACGCTCAACCCGGTCGTGTTCAACGGGGCCGACAACCCCAATTACCAGATCACGTCGTTCGAACCGATTGGCGTGGGTCAAACGCTACTGCAATTGACCTCACCCGGATTCAGCCAGTGGAGTTCGGGAGTGACTGCCACGGTGCAACAGTAGGGCGCAGGTAGTCGGAAGATGTTGACTCGAATCAGTAAAGCAACTCAGCCGCGACTTGTCGGCAATGAAGAGTAACCTCCTTCATTGCCGGCTTTCTTTATCTTTTTATGCTTCGAGCGCGACACTTTTCGAGAGGTGCCCGAAGACATAGTGGCGTGGCAAGAAGCACCTACTGTTCCGGAGTGCACCGTATCGAGCCTGGCCCTCGATCTGTGGTGGTTCTTTGGACGAGCTTTGATGACGGAGCACAGCACACCTAACGAGAACGGATTGTACCGCCACGACGACCTGTTTCACCCAGCTATCGAGTCCGTCGAACACGATGAAACCACCAACAATTTTATTAGACTTTTTGGAGAACAAGTAGCGTTCCCGCCGTGCGATCGAGACATGGAACTTATTGAGGGATCTGCTCACGTCTTGGACTCGAAGGTTCCGGCCCCAAAAGCATGCTTCGACAGCAGCTTTTGTTTTCCATTCTTCCGGCTACAACATTGTTGTGATCTTCTCTGGAAAATTACGATATTCCGGTTGCGAGCTCTGTGCGGCAATCAGAATCGGTTGCCGGAGGTGTGGCTGTAAATGTGGCTGTACGTTGCCAAATATGGCGACCTTTCCAAGCACTTGGAACGAATTCTCTGTGCGCGCAAGACTTGTGTAAGTTACTGGTCTATTGTGAGTTGCCACCGTCTGGATGGATGAGCCTTACGTGACTCTTAATCACTGGTCCTGGGGTCGGTTTGCGACGAGCAACTTTTTACGATGATCGACTCGTGCAACTGAGGAATGAAAATGACCCCCGAGGAAATCAACGTCCATTAAGCGTCCAATAGAAAGTGGAGTTGCTTGTTTTCGTTGAATTGCGGAGGTTTGATGTGCCATTCGCGCCTCCTAATTTGTTTATTTTGTTAGGCGGCGCTGGGTTCGAATCCCACTCTCTCCGCCATTGCTTTTGTTTTCAGCAAGTTATATGCTGGTGATACCTCACGTGATTCCGAGTTGAATCGGAGGTGGCACCGGTGCCCAACACCCAATCCCGCGAAGTCAACCTCACCAAACGCGTCCAGACCAGCAAGGGCCTGCGCTATTGCCCAGTCGTTCTGTCTCCTAATGGCCGCGTTAAGCCCGATCTGGTCCTAGTAAACGGTCGTCCCGAGCGCCATTCCGACGGCGCTTACTACCTGGAGTGGCGTGAAAAGGGCAGGAGGGTGCGCCTATCCGTGGGAAAAGACCCCCAGGACGCCGCAGCACGCCGCCTGCG
This sequence comes from uncultured Acidobacteriaceae bacterium, assembly GCA_963788555.1. Lineage (GTDB taxonomy): Bacteria > Acidobacteriota > Terriglobia > Terriglobales > Acidobacteriaceae > Sulfotelmatobacter. The sequence goes on from CAWBHM010000018.1 coordinate 55,927, forward strand.
CAAGGAAGCCGAACTCCGTGCTCTCAACCAGGGTGTCACAGTCGTGCCTGAGAACGGTGACAGCGCGCATCGGTCGGTCGCAACCGCTGTCGCCCAGTTCCTGGAGGAAACCGAACTCACGAAAAAGCCTAAAACCTTGGCCGCGTACACGACGGCTCTGAACTATTTCACCGAGTCCTGCCCCAAGCTTTACCTGCAAGACATCGAGCGCGCCGACCTGCTCAAGTTTTGCGCCTTCCTGCGTGACAAGAAGAGCCAGGCACCGCGCAGCTGCTGGAACAAGTTTGCCAACGTGATGTCTTTCCTGAAGGCGAATGACATTCGTGGCCTTGTAAAGAAGAACGACTGGCCGCGCTACACGGAAGAAGAACCAGAGATGTACGAGCAGGAAGAACTGAATAAGCTTTTCAAGGCTTGCGACGCCGAAGAGCGACTCTGGTACGAGTTCTTCTTGATGACCGGGTTGCGGGAGCAGGAAGTCATGTACACCTATTGGTCAGATGTGAACTTCGCCGCTGCAACGGTTCGGGTCAGCCACAAGACCGATCGTGGATGGACTCCGAAGGCATACAAGGAACGAGAAATCCCGATTCCTGCGAAGCTCGTAAAGAGTCTCAAGGCGTGGAAGGCGAAGGCGGAGAGGACTTGCAGCCTTGTGTTCCCGACTGCGGGATGCAATCCGAAACTGGACTTCCTCGACTGTCTGAAATCCGTGGCAGAGCGTGCGAAGCTCGACGAAGACAACTTTTGGCTGCACAAGTTCCGTGCAACGTTTGCGACACGGTGCTTGTGGGCCGGAGTTGATCTGCGGACGGTGCAGCAATGGCTTGGTCACTCGGACATGGAATCGACGATGCGGTATTTGAAGCCGTCACGCAGTCAGCAGGTGCGCGAGAAGGTGAACGAGATTTTTGCTTAGCCGCATTTGGCGCAGGAGCGCCGTTCCTTCACCAGATTTCAGTTGCCGTGGTCCAATCGCAAGACGGATTGTTACCGCCCACGGGCGTAGAGTGCCTTTCACGATAAAATGACAGCGACGAAAATCATGAAGGTGTGCCTAGTTGATCGCGGTCGGAACGCTAGCTCTGAGCGGGGCTTTACGCTCATGGAGTTGATCGTCGCCGCTACGATTCTGTCGATCCTCACGATGATGGCATTGCCGCTGGCACGTCTTACCATCAAGCGTGAAAAGGAAAAGGAACTGCGGCACGCACTGTGGGAGATGCGCGATGCAATCGACAAGTACGAACAGGCGGGCGAGCGCGGAGCGTTTCAGATTAAGGCCGACAGCGGTGGCTATCCGCCGGATCTGGAGACCCTCGTGAAGGGGGTCGAAGCGCAAGGTGGCAAGAAAATGCGGTTCCTGCGCTCTATTCCCATTGACCCGATGACGAACAGCAAAGAGTGGGGGATGCGATCGATGCAGGACGACCCTGATTCCGACTCATGGGGTGGGCAGAATGTATTTGATGTCTTCACGAAGGCGGAGGGAACTGGTCTGGATGGCACCAAGTATAAGGACTGGTAATCACGATATTTCGCCGAGTCACTGATCTGTACGGTCGTCCTCAGGTGCTCCGCGCGGTGCTGCCGGGCTGAAGCCATCGCTAATCCCTGCGTCTGCGTAGGGAACCAACTTCGGGTCTTTGAGGTCAGCGTCGATAACCCAAGCCGTTCGTTCTGGGAAACGGCCCAGAAGGAGACGGTCGTGTTCCGTGCCTAGGTCCCGCGCCCAGATCACGTGTGCATGCACCAAATCCGCTTTGTTGTAGACCCACTCAAAAGTCACAGAATGGTTCGGAGCGTACCGCACAAACACTAGCTGTGGGCTCGACTGCTGTTCGAGCCAATGTTCCATGTCGGCGCGTTGGAGACTCCAATCCTGCATCGGCAAGGCGCCACGGTCCGGACCATGAGGATCTTCGCTCCAGCCATTGATTCGCGCTTCGACGCGCAACCCCAAGGAAATGACACAAGCCAGTGGTAGCATCACTGCCATTCCTCGCCAGGGCGAAGCCAACGGGCGAGAGCTTTTAAGGGCAGTGCGCGCCGCCCTGCGGCGATCACTCCGCGTGAGTCCCGACTCGGGCGCCTCCTTCGGCTGCCACTGCCACAGGCGTTGCAAGGCCACTACTTGGAGGAACAGCACCAAGCAGGCCGCTGGAGCGAAATAGTGTGGAAATGCGTATTTGACGAAGAACGATACGAAGATTATGAGCACACTGGTAGCGATCGCCACCCTTTCCCAGAATCCGTCGAACACCCGCCAAAACACTACGATCTGGGCAAGAGCAAGAAGGTCAACTGCAATTCGTGGGGCGATCGCCCGTGGGGTATAAGTCGCTGCGACGATGAGGAATGCCGCGAGCAGAATGATTTGCGCATACCGAATCCATCCCCCCTTCAACCACCCGGCCAAGACCAGGGGCGCGCTCAATAATATGCCGCAATAGAAAGCCCACCAGCTCATGAGCTTGCGCGCGGCCATGATCAACCTGTTTTCCGGCGTACGTTGCGATATGTAGAGCTGCATCTCGCGCACTTCGTAGTAGTAACGCAGCCAGTAGCTGCTGTAGGTAATCTTCGGACGCAGAGGCAGGAAAGTAAACTGGGGACTCTCCTGATACTGCTGCTCGTGGAGCAGGTAAGGAGGCTTCCATGCTGAGCCTGTAATTGACCGGTTGTACGTCGCGGTGGCAGCAGCGCCAAGAAGCAGAACGATTCCGACTGGAAGGACCAAGTTTCGCCAGAACGTGGCTTCTCTCCATTCAAGGTTCTGCCACATTCTCCGCAATAGAAGGCAACAGACGGGCACAGCAGCGAGCACGCCCTCAAGCGGACGGCTGTTGGCCAAGATCACCAGGCCGGTTGCCATCAAGAGTGCCTTTCCCCATGAAAGCCGGTCCCACAATCGACGGACCGCACCAAAGAACAATGCTCCGCCCAGTGCCGCCACCATTCCACCCCAATACGATTGGCTCCAATAGCTGTATACGCCGAACTGGACCATCATCAATAAGCCACCGAGCAGTCCCCAGACCGGGCCAATCCAAGCCTGCAACATCCAGCAAGTCGCCGTGCAGGCCAAGGCCGAACTCAGCCAGATGCCTACAGCAGGATGGCCTGTTAGTTTCTGTCCGATGGCAAGGAAAAACCCTTGTGCAGGGAAATACTTCGAAGCATAGACGGGCTGAATGAGGACATGAAAAGTGTCAAAGAATTCGGACAAGGGCGGAGAGAGATTGGATAGGTGTTCTGAAGACAGAGTATCGGACATCAGCACATAGCTGAACTCGTCGTGAATGCGAGGGACAGGTTCGTGGAGAGCGCGGGCGACGGCGATGCAGCCCAGGAAAGTAATGCAGCCGATTGCAGCTATAGCAAGCCGTCGCCTTGCCGCAATTCTTCCGATCCAGACTAAGAGATGGGAACGTTCGCCGATCCGGACGCCGAGGGGGGAGAGGGCAACTGCGAGAACGACTAACAGGAATTCAAAGAACTCAACCATGCCGATGAAGCATAAGCTCTAATGGGAATTGGAGACAAGGGTTCTGATTTCTTCTGCGCCTTTAGCCAGAAGCGGCCCAGCGCGGCATGGATTTCGCAAATACTTGCCCCAAAGCATACGACGGCTTCAACACCCTTCTGGGTCCTGCTGTGCCCCCAGCTTGCGGCTAAAGGAAAAACTCCACACCCAAGGCTCGCCACGAGGACACTGAGAGGCTCTTAGTCGGCATCTACTCGGGTAGCAACGCACTCGACCGGATGCTACACCCCCGAAGTCTCAGTACGCCGGCAGACATCGTTCCCGTTGACATTCACGCAGCCGCCACTCCCGTTGTTTGCGGCATCAACGGGATCTGACGCCGTTCACGTTCGCCAGCAGAACTTTCCGGCACATTCGCTCAGGGTCAGCTGTGATCTTTCAACACGTTGTTCCCAGGAAGTGAATAGTCCATTCGCTCCAAACCCGGAGAAGCTGATGGTGCTGACCAATCCGCTTCTGAGGAGTAGATGGAATGGACCTTCACCAGAATGCCCGACTTACCTTTCGTAGTCGAGAGGCTTTGCCAAGAAAATCATGATCGAGAGGCTGACATTGAACGCGGCTGCAGCCGCGTTCAACGTCAGCCGAAAAACCGCCGCCAAGTGGTGGAACCGCTACCGCTCCCTGGGCTTGCCCGGCTTGCGAGATCGTTCTTCGCGACCACTCCATAGCCCGCGTCGAACCTCGTCGGCGCTCATCGCTCAGGTCGTCGCCCTGCGCCGCCAGTTACACCCCGCTTATCAGATCGCTCAAGCCACCCAGCTCAGCCCCGCCACGGTCAGCCGCATCCTCCGGCGCGCCCATCTCAACCGCTGGCGTCATCTGCATCCCGCACCGCCGGTGGTACGCTACGAGCATCCCGCTCCCGGCGATCTGCTCCATCTCGACATCAAGGGCATGACCCGCTATCAGCAGGTCGTCATTCGGGGCGATGGCCGTCGTCGCGGCCGCCCGCAGTTCGCCGGCTGGCAGGCGCTGCACGTCGCCATCGACGATCACTCCCGCCTCGCCTTCTCCCGCATGCTGCCCAACCAGCAAAGTGAAACCGCCATCGCCTTCCTGCACGCCGCCATCGCTTTCTACGCCCAGCACGGCATCTCGGTCCGTCGCCTACTCACCGACAACGGATCCTGCTATCGTTCCCGCCACTTCCGCGCTGCTTGCCTCGAACTCGGCATCCAGCACCGCTTCACTCGTCCCTACACCCCGCGCACCAACGGTAAGGCAGAACGCTTCATCCAAACTGCCCTGCGCGAGTGGGCCTACGTTCGCCACTACCTCAACTCGCAGGAACGCGACCAGCAGCTCTCGCCTTGGCTCGAGCACTACAACTTCCACCGGCCGCATGGTAGCCTCGGTTACGCTCCCCCATCAGCCGCGCTGCTCCGGTGGGAACAACGTCTTGATAGATCACAGTCAGCCCGCGCTCGACGGCCGCTGCCTCCAGTTGCGCGAACTCCTCCTCGCTCACCTTCGTGCCTAGAGTTTTGGTTCGGAACGGCGGCTTCACCACGTGACACCGCCAAAGCAGGAAACGACCGACAAGGGGAGGAACTTCACAGTTCTTCTATGGTGAGCTATCAGACCAAAGGAATCAACAAGTTCACCTGCGTTAACCTGGCAGCGCTCTCCAGCAACCTCGCGGCGGGATTTTTCTCTTAGCTGCTCTCGTTTCAACAGGTTCACGCACGGTAACCGCAGGTTACCGCGCAGCACCCATTTGGGGGTGACGTGTCACCCCTCCACCCCGTGCGCAGCACGGCTAAAAACTCTCAACCCTTCAACCGCGCTCCGGGACCACCACCACGTCACCCCGGACTGCGGCGGATCGGGAACCAGGCAAACGGCGGATCGGCGGCTAAAGGAAAAAACTCCCACCCCTAACCTCACCCGCTCGCGGATCGCAGTTCCCAGCAGCCGAGAGACGCCAGCGGGACGCGTCCTGCTCGGCAGTCCAATCACTCATTCTCATCGTTGGAAGGAGAACCGTTCGACATAAGATTTTCTGCAAACTTCAAAGCCCCCGAGATGATCAGGAAGTCCGCGATTCCAATCGGCATCGCGTAAAAAATCGTCGGAGCATTCTTGGGCCATTGAACCATGAAAACTAACGGGACGTGGAGCGCAAAGATAACAGCAATGATCGCCCAGAACCAGATGTGTTTCCTTAGGTACCAGCGGAGTTTGATGGCGAAGACCATCACACCTACCACAATGTAGGCGGCCAGACCTGCATCGGCGTTATACAAGAAAGTGACGAGAACGAATACCGGCGCCACCAAAGCCGCAAGTTTTAGGCCTGTGTAGTCGACAGGTTCTTTCTCCTTGGGCGATTCGTAATCAAACATCTGTATTCACCATGGGCGAACCACTGGTCTCCTCAACTGCTCACCAGCATCTCGCAACCGTCTTGGCCAACTGGTAGCCGTCGTATAGTCCTATGCCCGCCGAGAGAAAATTGCCGAGAACAGGTATCACCTTGCCGCCTTCTAGGGCCGTATCTGCAAGCGTAAGGCCCAAACCTGCACCTGCGCCAGCTGCTCCGACGGGAGATTCATCGGGAAGTCCCGTTGCTATCCCATAGGCAGCACCGCCATATGCCACGATGCCGTTAACTGCCCTAGCACCAGCGGCAGTCGCCGAAACCACGTTTCCAAACGCTGGAATAGCCCCAACAACGTCAAGCCCAAGGGAGATTGCACCCTGCGCGATAGCTGCGCCGCAACCCGCTGGGCGTGGCTTCATCATCGTCGAAGGAACACAAATCCCTGTAGTCGAGTTGCACGACACGTTCCCGTTGTTTGCGGCACCGCCCCCCGTGTTCCCGGGGCCCGTACCCGGCGTGAAAGATCCGGGGTCGGTACCCTGGGACGGCTGGTCAGCACATCCCCCAGGCGGGCACGTTGGGGTCGGGTCAGGCGTTGCAGTGACCGTTATTGTCGTACCTGACGGGTCTATTATTGTGCCCGGAGCTACGCCTTGGGGGCAAGAAATAACGTTTCCGCCCATGTCATAGCACCCATCGTCCCCAAACGGGTCAATCATTGCCAGCGGGTTGTTGCTAACGTACGCATACCGGTTCCACGTCTGCGAACTGGTCAGATCCACCGCCGCAAGACCAGCCGGATCGGGGGCGAACCAGCGCCCCTGCACTGGAATGTAGTTGCGATCCAGGAAGTCATGAATTCCTGAAACCGTATCCTGATCCTGGCCCGTGAAGGACAGGTCCGTCGTGCCCGCCTTACTATACGGCTCCCCAAACGGGGCATACGCTGTGGAGGAATACATCGTCCGGCTCGGTGTGGTCGCCAGCCGCGAGCTTCCCAAGTGGTCGTGATGACGATAATACGCCAGCCCCGAAGGGGTGTAGACCGCCTTCGCCCCTGTCGGTAAAGGAATGAATCCCTGCACCAAGGTCTGGCCACTCATCACCGCAAACTTTGTGCCCAATGGACCATACACGATTTGAGTGTATGCTCCGCCAACGTTTTTCTCCACCATGCGCCCGAATGCGTCATAGGTGACGGTGGTGCTGTCGATGCTGATCATTTTGCCATGGAGATTCCACCCGTAATTGTGGGTTCCATCGTAGGTGAGATCTCCCCTGCCGTCGTAGGTAGGCGTGACGCCCGACAAACTCGTGAACTGGTTTTTCGCGGTCGAATAGCCCGGCGTGAAGCTGATGCCCACGGTGGCATTCTTCGTGATATTGCCGAAAGAATCGTAGGTGAATGCCTGGCTCCATAAGGACGCGGATGTGCTTAACACTGCCGTATCAAAATATGCAGTCGTTAGAGACGTGTCCGCATCGTTTCCCCCGTGGATTTCGGCATAGAACCGAACATAGGCTCCATTCGCCGGAACGGTCATAGAGTTTTCATAGAAGTTCCATCCCGTTGGTCCCGGGCCATCAAAGATTCCCGAATTAATCGGACACCATGCCAGGTGGTTCTTACCACTATCTGCAATCTCGCAGCCCCACCAAGCGTTACCAGTCCCCGCAACTCGATTGATCCATCCGCCATATTGAAGCAGCGCTCCTGCTGTTACCGCCGACCATACATTGCCGGTGCCATCCGCCGCGGACGTCTCGTCGTCGACGGAGGTCGTTGAGCCGGAGGATACCAGCTACCTGCCTGAGCGTTGGATGAGTTGTTCACAATCGTGAATCCCGCCCCGAGAGTCCAGTCAACATTCCCCCCTTCAAATCCCGCATTCAGGAGGGTTGTTTCACCACCGCAATTGACGCTTGCAATGCGAACAAGGTCATCGTGCGCGTAGGTGCTAGGCTTGCGTGTCACTTGTTCCCGGCACCGTATCCGTTATCGCGAGATGCTGCAAGGTGCCGTTCGGGTTCCAACTGGTCGTGCCCGTATCAGAGTTGCTTCCGACCTTGAATTGATACTGTTTCAGACGTCCCGTCGCGGTGTCGATCGAGAAGATATCGGAATCGGAGGAACCGAATGTGACGGTCGTGGTGTACGAAGAAAGGCTGTAAACCGTGTTCGTCACAGGGTTCTGACGAGAGGTTGCGCTCACAGTTTGCGGGCGACCTTCGCCGTCGACACCGAACGTCTGGGTCGGTATGCCGCTGATATTGCTGCTCAGGGGGTATTCAGAGCTCCATTGGCAAAGAACCCGGCAGTCACATGGTAGTAGGTGGTGGAGTCGGAGTGGATAGTGTTTTCGTACACATCCGTGATCCTGCCATCTGCATCATAGCTAAACCATTCATCGGTCACGATTGAAGCCTGAGTGATCGGCCACGCGCAAGTATCGGTCTCTGCTTCCGCCAAACGCCCTAAGGGGTTACTGATCGAAACACCGCTCGGCTTTGAACCAAGTACGCCCGAGGTATTGTCGTAGAGGAAGCGCTGACATGGGTTCGTCGCGCCTCCAAGATTATTGCTGACGGCGGCGACTCGATGCAGCCCGTCGTACTGGTAGCAATTGTAGTTGGTGTCGGCGGTTGTCTTTCGGAGCAAGTCGCCATATGAATTTCGCCCCCCCGCTGGCGTGCGACTTCTGACCGACTGTATCGTAGATGTAGGTCGTGGTCTGCGACTCGGGATTGGTCTCCGACACCAGCCTGCCGAGCAGGTCGTAGAGATATGTTCTGGTCTGCGTGGCCGAGCCCTGCGCGTTTTGCGTAACAGTTACACGGTTGTTGCCCCCGGAGAAATCGTATTTGTACGTCGTCAAATACGCGGTTCCGGGTGCGGGGAGAGTCGTCTTCTGGCCACACGCACCGCCAGGAAATGAACTTGTTCCAGCCGTCACTTCGCAAACCGATATCAGCCTGCCTAATGCATCATATTCCAGTTGTTTCTGGCTTTCAGCGTTCTCTCCGGACGGCGCCGGACCGGTAGCTTGGAGTACGTCATTCTGGCTATAGGTATAGTTCACGTAACCCGTGCCCCCGTCTTTAGTCTGGAGAACGCGACTCAGAGCATCATATGCGGTGGTTGTCACGGCTGCGCTGCCACTCGTTTGGCTCTTTGTTCCAACGTATGGCATAGTAACCTGGTACGGGCGACCAAAAGTGTCATAGTTGATCTCGGTCGTATCATAGCTGTTGACTAGATGCCCTTCTTCCGTCTGCGACAGGTAAACGCGGCCAAGTGCATCGAGACTAGAAACATGGTCAGAAACGGAGTGGCTACTGTTGAACAACATGGGAGTTTTTCGACTGTCGCCGGGTTGCCTGACGCTGCCGCCGTATACGTAAAGGTCGTAGTGCTCAAAAGCGGGTCTTGCGACGAAGCAGGCCGCCAATAGTATGGGTCGGTGTAGGTCGCGGTTGTGACCTTGCCGTTTGGATCTGTTGTCGTCAGTGCGACCCCGCCCGTACAATTCCAAGTGGCGGAAGTGGACAGCCCTGTGATCGGTGGCGTGACCGAGGTCGGGAAACTGTTTCCACAAGATATTGTGGAATTGCCCTGCACTGTAGTGCCGTAGGTGTAGCTCGTTGTCGATCCATTGACATCCCACGTTTTATAGAACATCCCGGTGTCATAATATTGGAAGTGCGTCGACAGGCTGGCAGAAGCAGAGCTGTAACTGGTAATCGTCGTCACATTTCCGCGGGAGCCGCTGACAGATTGATGTTGAGGAGTGCTTGGCGAGGTTTGCACCGGATAAGCAGCTTCGTCGTAAGCATAGGTGGTTTTCGAGAGCGTATTGGTACCATCATCAACGATGACGCTCGCCGGATGATCTACGATGACGCTCCCAAGGCTGGCATAAGTGATTGCGGTATGCCTAAGGAGACTGCCATGGGCTCCCGAGCCGTAGGCGTACTGATAAATGTCCGTGGGCAGAGCATAAGTACTGTTGTACTTCGTCTCAGTCAATGTTTGCTGACCGCCGCTGGGATACTGCATAGTGACATCCGTCTGGGAAATGGGGGCGGATATCGCTGTTGTCGTGCAATTGGATGTGTTTCCGTTGTAGCAAGTAAGGGTCGTTAATAGCAGGGCTCCGCTAGTTTGCGACCCTTGGTAGACCTGCCTCTGGGTCTCGTAAGAATTGAGGAGATATTGTTGGAAATCGATGACGGTATCGTCACTTGTCGACCCGCTGTTTTGAGGGTCTGGCGGGGTCGTTACTTTCGTCTGCCAGTGACTTCCAGATACTTGAGTCCTCGTGTATTTCCATGATCCACCAGGACTGACCGCGCGAGTCAGACTCGCCACCCCGCTGACAGCCGGAGCGCTGCCATCGCTGCAGTTAATGCCATTGTGGGCGCCGCTGTTGGTGGTCGGATAGGTGTAGGTGATACTCCCTCCGGTGGGGAACGTAACCGATGCCAACCGTCCTGTCACGTCTCCCGAAAAGCCCGCGGTCGCTTCGTAGGAGAATTGGTAGTGAGTGGTATCCGGGAGGGTAATCTTGTCCACGAGGTAGGTGTTGGGTTGGTTGTATTCAGTGACGCCGCTGCAGCCCGAAATTCGTCCTGACGGTATATGCTTTGTAACTCACCGTATAGCTGACGGTCCCGCCCGCAGGCGGGGCGTAGCTGAGCGTAGTGTTGCTAGGTTCGGTACCGAGCACTGTCAGCGCGGTCTGGCCAAGCGTATCCGTGTAGACACCATTCGCGGAAGTTATTTGATTGCCATTTGTATCCGTTGCGCTGTACCAACCTTGCTGAGCCGGCGGATTGCTCACGACCGGCGGGTTAATCGTGGTGCCGCTCTTGGTCGTTATGTATGCGGAGATAATGACTGATGATCCTGTGAAGCTCGGGGTCCAGTACAAAGTCTTACCGGAACCGTCGGTAGCCGCGATAGGAGGCTCCGGAAGTGGTGGCTGGAAGCCGTTTGGCGGTCCAATTCCGTTACAAAGTGAAGAATCGTAGTACAAACCACCGTTGCCAGTTTGGTGGGCGCCTGCTTGATCATGGTAGACCGTTCACTGAACTGGTATTCGTAATAGGTCTTGTCATTTTGCAGCCCACACGATCCCGAGGAATAGGTTTCCGAATAGCTTAGATACGAAGTCCCGGAGTTTGACAGACCCTGCCAACCCCAATACGTACCAGTTGTGCCTGTCGAAGTAGTCAGGGGCGTCCAGACGTGGCTTCCGCTTGAACTGACCGGTGACCAGATGGAACTGTCGTAAGATAAGTCGTAAGCGAACGGCATTCCGCGTCCCGCCTTGTGCCGAATGGGAATCGTGAAATGCACGTTGAGGTTGCCAAGGTTGACCACATCGAACGGCCCGCCGCCAAAGCTGCCAAAGGGAGGAGTGCCTAGGGCGGTTTGCCCGATAGCCTCTGCCGATATTAGAAGCGCAAAAAGTAGGACGCTACGCACTAGAAGAGTTTTCATCGTTCGTCTCCCGGCAGTTCAGTCAATCGTGAGAGTCGAAGGGTCTATTCCAGTGTTGAAAACGGCACTGGTAACAGTCAGGTCAATTGTCAGAGTCCCTTGTATGTATTTCTGAATTCGCATCGGCACGGCGACGCCGCTGACCATGTGGTAGTTTGAGAAATCAAGCTCGACTGGAATATTGACCAGGAGATTATTGTCGGCGTGGGCGTTAAACCTTATCGCTGAGGGCAGTAGAGTTGTTGCATCGAGGTAAAAGTCCGTTTTGCTCAGCCGTTGCTGGGTGGGATCGGCCCGACCGGGTTGTTGCACGTAGACCGAATATGTTGAACGGTCACGCCCTTACGAGTTTCCCGGCCGACGTAGGAAAGCACCACGTTTGGTTTAAGCGCCAGCGAACTCAGGGCCGGGAAAAACCACACGGCATCGGTTTGGCAATTGTGCGAGGAGATCTTTGCCCGAGGTACCGCTCGGTGCAACCCATTTTCCCCGACTTACCCCATTTGAGGCGTCTCGAATCTCCGTAGGCGGCCACCGGACAGAACCAGGTCCATTCGGCTTTCTCCGGTGCCGGATGCCAAGAGAGTGGCCGTGCCAGTCTGATTGTCTGATCCCGCCGTCCAAGTGACGCTGCCCCTCAGGGTTACGTCCACTGATGGAATTCCCTCCAGTAAGCGCAGTGATCGATTGAACTGCAAACTGCGCGGCTTGTGTATTGCTGGTGGATTGCATTTGAGCTAGGACGAGGTCGGAAAGAGAAACAGGAGCTGTACAGAGCAACCAAAGCATCAAACGGGACATGCCAGTTCCTCCCAGACGAAATGATCCGCCTAACACGGTTTCGTGTTCGCACTAAGTCGCAGCGCCAAGATTCTTACCGACGCCATTTACTAAAACGGCTTGGAGAAGCAGCGAGCAGGATCACAGACGGAACTGAGAATCCGTCGCCCCCTTGGCGAATCCTAGTCGCTGAGTTTCGCGCACATCACGATGAGCGGTTGCTAATTTCAACAACCACATCATCATTTGGCGATCAATCTCATTGATGATGATGGCGCGGACGATACAGAAACATTTCTCAGGAATCTTTAAAGCTCTTATTCTGTTACGGAAACCGAACACGGGGAGGCCGGATCCAAGATCGTCGAGGAGTGCGACCAGCCCGTCTTTATTGAGCGAAACACACGTTCATGGCGTGACGAACAATCGGCTCCGATGCTGAGTCTAATGTCGCGCAGGAAGCCTGTCATTCCGTTTTTCGTAACGGCGCATACGCGAGCGTGTGGTTAAGTTAGGTACGTGATTGTTGGCGTCGGGCTCGTAGATCATCTCCTCGAGCGGAACAGCGATTAACCCATCGAGCTTCACACATGTCGCCTTAGGTCTTTCGCAGCCATGGTGCGACCGTCCCTGGGGTCGAACCGCGCAAACGTTCCGATGCGGAACGACGACATCCTGCCAGCCTACCCTACCGAAGTAATGAAAACGCGCGGTGTCTCGAAAAGAACTGTTCACGGGTCGTTAAAGCGTCTTCAAGTACTCGATAATCTCCATGCCTCTTCTTCGGACAGCTTGCGCCTGATTGAGTCCTTGCCCTATGAACCGTCTTCGAACTCGTACCCTTCCTTACGAATTGCCTGGCATGTTAGTACTGAGCTCGGCGGCAGCCCAGAAGCGTCGCTACTATCGTCACTTTCAGCGCACTGGCCCACACTTGCGCAAACTCTGGACGCCACCGGAAGACGCTCGAATCACCGCGAAGAGTCAGACAGACTGCAAGCTGAGCAGAGCGCTGGGCCCCGATGACGCCGGTGCTTGCCGGTGCCTCAGTGCCGGGGTTGGACACGTTCGGAAGTTTCTCGCCTACAGCCAGATGGATGTGCGCTGCTGGCAGCTCGAGGACGTTCTGAAGGTGGGGCGATCTTTTGTCTGTGCGGCCCGGGAAGTCGAAGTTATCGCATGCGGGAAATGTGATGAGCCCAGCATGGTGCGCCTGTATCGCCCGGGACAAAGGTCGCCTGCAATTCGACCCTAGCGAGTTTGGATCTAATGGGGCGGTTAGCCTATGACATCGATGTCGTTAGCGTGACTCGAAATGCACGCGAATGTTCTCAAGGATGGCCTTGCGCTTAGTGCTGTCGATTTCTCTACCTTCGTGAGGTGATCAATCTCCTCCGGTCATTCAGGGACCGCTCCATCGTGGTATAGTGGCCGTCCCATTCGGGACGCTGAAGATGGAACCGTTACACCCTATGTCGACCGGGGAGTTGCTGGACCGCACGTTTGCGCTCTACCGCAAAAACTTCGTTTTGTTCGTGGGCATCGCCATGGTCACCCATGCCGTCTACCTCGGATACGAGTTGCTCTCCATCAAGCCGGCGGCGGTCATTCGCGGGCCGAGATTTGGCGCGTCGTACTACCTCAGCATCGTCCTGGCCTTGGCTTTCCTGACCATCGTGACGACGATTTCGCAGGCCGCAACGGTGAAAGCGGTCGCCGCCGTTCATCTCGATCAGAAAACGTCGATTTGGGCCGCATACGGAAGTCTGCGTCGAAGGATCTTCAGCGTTTTCGGGATCTTGCTTCTCGTCTTCTTGGCTGCAGCAGTAGTTGAAGGCGTTCTCGCGGTACTCTTGACTGCGGTCGTTGCCATGGCCAGCGCTGTCGGAGGAAATAACGTTCTCCCGAAGAACGGAGCCGCAAACCTGATCCTGGGTTTTGGGATCATCCTGGGTGTGCTGGCTAGTTTTTTCGCCCTTTACGTGCGCTACGCTCTCGCGATCCAGGCATGCGTGGTCGAGAATCTGGGCTCATGGGCGTCCATGAAACGCAGCATTTCGTTATCCAAGGGCGGCCGCTCGCGGATTGCAGCCGTTTACGTGCCCTTCCTGATTCTGTCATGGATTGCATCCGTGTCTTTCGCATGGATTGCTCGACTGGCAGCGACTCCATGGCACAGCCGAATCGCTTCGATCGCAATCATTCAGGTGGCTGGCTTTGTCGCTGGTTCGCTGACTGCGCCGCTCGCGACGATTGGCATTTCCCTTCTTTACTATGACGAGCGCGTACGCAAAGAGGCTTTCGATCTGCATCTCATGATGGCCAGCATCGACGCCGCGCCCCAGCCTGTAGTCGCGCAGCTCGAAGTAGGTGACCTTTCCGAATCGTGCTATAGTGTCGGCGATTCCCCCAGGAGGCCTTTATGACTGAGTCCCTGCGGCCCATGTCCACAGGCGAACTGCTGGATCGTACGTTCATGCTCTACCGCAAGAACTTCCTCTTATTTGTGGGGATTGCTACGGTCGGACCGGCGGCCTACCTTGTTTTCCAGTTAATTACAATCGGCTCGGCGGTTCTTCCCAGGTCGAGCCGAGCAGGCGGTACAGCGGCATTCGCATCCATGGGAATCGGTATATTTGCAGGACTCGTTGTCATGCTGGCCGGAATGGCGATCTCGCACGCCGCCACGGTGAAAGCAGTAGCGGCGGTGCATTTGGGAAGGACAATCACGGTAGGCGCCGCCTACAGGGCTTTACAGGGACGAATCTTCCGTGTGCTGGGCGTTTTTGGCCTGGTCATGCTCCTGATCATCATGGGTGCAGGAGTGATCATCATCGTAGCGAGTGTGATCGCGAGCCTGGCCGTGGTTGGCGGAGCCCGGGCCGGAACGGCAGGAGCCATTGCTGGAGGCTTAGTTGGACTGGTCGCAGTGGTGGCCGGCGTCGTGCTCGCAATCACCGTCTATGTTCGCTATTCTCTCGCCATCCAAGCTTGTGTGGTCGAAGACCTCCGCCCTCTCGCTTCACTGAAGCGCAGCGCCGTGCTCTCGAAGGGAGCCCGCAGCCGGGTGCTCACGGTCTACTTCGTCTTCGGATTGCTGTCCATGATTGTTAGCATTGCTTTGGGCGGAGCGATGGGCGCTATCGGCGCCTTACTCTATAACCGCATCTTCGCGCTGATTGTCATCTACCTCGCGAGTTTTGTGGCTGGATCTTTAACCGGTCCCCTCGCGACCATTGGCATCTCCCTTCTTTACTACGACGAACGAGTGCGCAAAGAAGCCTTCGATTTGCAGCTCATGATGGCAACCCTCGATGCTCCTGCCCAGCCCGTGGCTGTGCCCATTCAGGCATGACCTTGTTTCGGTTTCGAGGGATCGGTGCACTGCTTCTGCTCAAGGCTCTGGCGTGTGCGTCAGACCAGCCTGCCTTGACCCCGCAACAATATGCAGATCAATTACAACGTTACGAAGATCAGGTTGGCGAACTGAGTTCAGCGCCGCAAAAGGGGTCCGCACTGCGCGACTCCATCCCGACTGCGATGACGGTTCACACATCGCACGGCGATGTCGTGATCGACGCGCAGTTCCTGCACAATGGCTTGGACCATTTCCTGACAGCTGAACCGAAGGCAAAGCCCGGGATCCTCTCGAATCTCCGCGAGCGTCTCACAGGCATGCGAGCGGAATCCAGTTTTTACGAGCAGCCTAATCGCGCTGACGACGCAACTCGAAAACGTCTCGACGAAATCCTGGCGAGCCGTGAGTTC
The DNA here is from genome assembly GCA_963788555.1 of uncultured Acidobacteriaceae bacterium. Taxonomy (GTDB): domain Bacteria; phylum Acidobacteriota; class Terriglobia; order Terriglobales; family Acidobacteriaceae; genus Sulfotelmatobacter. The sequence goes on from CAWBHM010000018.1 coordinate 71,851, forward strand.
AGCCGCGTTAGTGGGCCGTCGGCTCTGGAGTTGTGGAAACAGCGAGTCGGTGCCTGGATCTTGAAGCAACTCCGAAAGATTAGTCCGAAAGTTCCGGACCTACAGGATGCCGGGCAGATCTTCGTATGGATTACGATCGGGCTGGCGGCCGCGGTCGCCGGAGTGTGGTTATACAGGATCTCTCGCGACAGCGTTGCCGGTGGCAACCGCGAGATCCTTCCTTTCCTTCCGTCCTCTCGCGGCTGGCACGAATGGTTGGCCCAGGCACGGGAGCAGGCGGCGCAAGGAAATTGGAGAGACGCCATCCATCTCGGATTCTGGGCCGCAGTCTCGCGTCTTGAGTCAGAAGGAGTCTGGCCACCAGACAAAGCCCGCACTCCGAGGGAATATCTCACTGCGATCCCAACGTCGAGCATGTCGAGAGAGCCATTCTCTGCGCTCACGCGTAAGTTCGAAGCCAGTTGGTACGGTGCGCGACCGACCACGGAACTTGACTTCGCTCAGTTCGCCGCCAATCTGGAGAGACTTGGATGCCGGTAACCACTCCCGAAAAGCGTGGCTTTCTCGCTCTCGGCATCGGGATGCTGCTCTTGATGACGCTGGTGGCGTGGCTGAATTCCGACGATCGGGACCAAGGAGAGGGTTACCCCTCCAGCTATTCCGTGCTGCGGCGGGGAGGCAAGGCGGCGTTCCTTCTTTTGCAGCAGAGCGGTTACCCAGTGGAGCGATGGGAGAAGTCTCCGATCGAACTTCCCAACGAGGCCTCGGGCGTGACACTGGTGATTGCGGGCCCGGAATCGCGTCCGCAGACACAAGAGTACAGCGCATTGGTCCGTTTCCTGCAGCATGGTGGCCAGATCCTGATCGCCGGAACCAATCCTGACCGTTTTCTTCCGCAATCGGCGGCGGAGTTCGGCGACGCGCGCATAGGAAATTCTGAGTGCACCCCAGTCGCTCTGACTCATCTCACCCGGGGAGGACCGATTTCCCAGGATGGAGACCTGTCCTGGAGTCCGACGAGTTTTGCTGCGGTCGTGCACTTCAAAGATAACGACGACAGACCTGTGGTGGTTTCTTACCCGCTCGGCCAAGGGCGGGTGATCTGGTGGGCAAGCCCGTTGCCTCTCACCAACGCCAGCATTCGCGATCGCGGCAATCTGAACTTGCTGTTGAACTCAGTGGCCGACAGCAAACTTATTCTCTGGGATGAGTATTATCATCAGCAACATTCCTTGGAAGTGATGCACCACGATAATCCGGCGCAGATGTGGGCTCTGGCACAGGCTGCTTTCTTCGGTATTCTCCTGGTCCTGACGTTTTCACGGCGCAGTGGACCGACCATCCCGATGGTTCACGAGTTGCGCCTGTCGCCGCTGGAATTTGTGGAGACTTTGGGCAATGTGTTCCAGCGCGCGCGCGGCACGCAGGTCGCGGTCGAGATTGCTTTGAACAGATTTCAGCAACTGGCGGCGAAGGGTCTCGGGATTCGCGGTGCTTCCAGTTCCAGCGAGATCATCCTCGCAATGACCCAACACGGGTTGAAACTCCCCCCAGAAATTGCGGCGCGCGCAAGCGCAAGTAGCGATGCAGCAACCGATCCTCAGTTATCGGAAAAACGAGCACTTGAGCACGTTCGGGCTCTGGTCGAAGCCATGCAGCTACTGGATATGCGGTCGGGAAAAAGAGAAAGGAACTTATAGCCAGATGGAAGCTATTACGAAACTGGTATCCCACGGGCGCACGGAATTGGCGAAAGTGATCGTAGGCCAAAGCGCCTTGATCAACGGCACATTAGTAGCGCTCCTCTGCGGTGGACATGCCCTCATAGAAGGCGTACCCGGCCTCGGAAAAACACTCAGCGTGAAGGTTCTGGCCCAGGCACTGAACGTAACCTTTCAGCGTGTGCAATGTACCTCAGACCTGATGCCCGCCGACCTGCTCGGCACCAACATCCTGAATCTGCAGAGCGGAACTTTTTCGCTGCACCGTGGTCCTATGTTCACCGACCTCTTACTGGTGGACGAGGTGAACCGCATGCCACCCCGAACTCAGGCCTCCCTCCTTGAGTCAATGGAGGAACGCCAGGTCACGATCGACGGCACACGTCATTCGCTTTCTTCGCTTTTCACCGTACTCGCCACTCAGAATCCCGTGGAGTTCGAGGGCACATACCCGCTTCCGGAAGCACAACTGGATCGCTTTCTTTTGAAGATCAAAATTGGCTATCCCTCGGCCAAGGAAGAGTTAGAAATCCTGGAGAAACACAATGCGCCGCCGGCCTTGGCCGACCGGAAAGACATTGCCCGCATCGATCCGGAGACGCTGCAGCAGGCGCAGCGCGAGTTGCGCGAACTGAAACTCGAACAATCCCTGCTCGGCTACATTTCGGAGATCGCGCGCAAAACCCGCAGTTGGCCTTCCGTATCGCTCGGAGCGAGTCCGCGAGCCGCCATCAGCTTGATGCTGACCTCCAAAGCGCTGGCCGCGCTGGACGGTCGCGACTACGTGATTCCCGATGATGTGAAGGCGGCCGTGCTCCCCGCTATGCGGCATCGCATCGTCTTGCGTCCGGAAGCGGAGTTGGAAGGCCTTGATACCGACCGTGTGTTGTCCGATGTTTTGTCGTCGATTGAGGTACCGAAGTGAGCATTCCCCGTCCATTGGAGCCGCCGCCAACCGAGGCGGCCGGAGTCCGCGTGGTCGATTCGGTGGCGGGGCGGGCCCTCGCTTCTTTCTGCTTACGGGTGCCGGACTGGCGTGGAGCATTCCCGCACTCTGGAACCGGACCTTTCTCTACGCAATGCTGGTGTGGGATGCCCTTTTACTCGTTGCCTTTGTGGCCGATTGGCTTCGACTGCCACACCCCCGGCAGTTAACGGTCCGGCGCGAGTGGAATAGGGCTCTATCCATCGGTGTCTCCTCGCCATTGAGCATTTCCGTCAACAATCAGTCTGGCGTTCCCCTGCAAATCAAAGTCTTGGACGAGTTGCCTCCATCCGCGTTGCACGAAATCAAGATTGCTTCACTGTCGATCCCGCCCGGAGCCACGAAAAAAGTAACGCTGCATTACACGCCGGGCACACGCGGAGATAGAAAAACTGGCCGGGTCTTTCTGCGCTATCAGTCTCCCTTCCAGATGGCGGAACGATGGGCGGTTGCCGATCTTGAGCAAACTGTGCGGGTATATCCCAATTTCGAGCACGCCCGCAAAAGTTCCGTGTATCTCGCGCGCAGTCGCCAGATTGAATTGCAGGTGAGAATGATGCGATTGCGCGGCATGGGATCCGATTTTGACAGCCTTCGCGAATATCGCGATGGAGATGAGCTGCGCAATGTGTGCTGGACCGCGGCCGCGCGGCGCGGCAAGCTGGTCTCAAAAACCTTTCGCGTGGAGCGCAGCCAGGCCGTGTGGATCGTGCTCGACTGCGGCCGCCTGATGCGCGCCCGTACCCACGGCTTCAGCAAACTCGACCGCGCCGTCGATGCTGCACTGTGTCTGACACAACTTGCTCTTTATTCGGGAGACCGCGTCGGCCTGCTAGCTTACGGGCGGGCCGTCAATCAGCGTGTCGTGCCGGGACGCGGAGCCGCGCAGATGCGTCACATCGTGGAGCAACTCGCCCTGGTCACTGAGGAGGTTCCAGAAGCCGACCACATCCGGGCAGCTGCCAGCCTGCTGACTCTACAAAAGCAGCGCGGACTGATTATCTGGATCTCGGACCTAGCCGAAAGCGCAATGACTCCGGAGGTGATTGAAGCGGCCGGACTGATGCTCTCGCGCCATCTGCTGCTGTTCACCGTCATTGCGCAGCCGGAGCTCAAGCAACAGTCGCGTCACAGCCCTGCATCCTCCCAGGACATGTACCAGGTGGTGGCCGCGCAGGAGATGGTTTATCGTCGCGAATTGTTGCTGGGACGTTTGCGCGAGCGCGGCGCTCTCTGCATGGAAGTGGAGCCATCGCGCATCTCTGCCGCAATTCTCAATCAGTATCTTTCGGTAAAAGAGCGCAATCTGATCTAGGAAATAGCCTGTCGCGACCCCGGACCGGATCGCGCCCCACCGCACAGATATGCGATCAGCAGAGTGAACAGAGCCGCTCCCGCCATGAATTTCAAGTAGGCAGGCGTACTTGATGGCGAGAAGAAGCCTTCGATCGAGCCCGCGACAATTAGCATCGGAATCACTCCGACCAGCAGACGCACGGCGTCGGCGCCTCCAGAAGCCAGGGAATCTCGTCGCGACAACATCCCTGGAAACATCAGCGCTTGCGCCAGCCTAAGCCCGGCGCCGCCGGCGATGAAGATGGCGGGAAGCTCCAGGACGCCGTGAGGGATCACGAAACTCCACAAAGGCACGCTCATCTGGTAGTTACCGCAGGCGACACCAATCACCCCCAGCATCATTCCATTGAAGAAAAGCAGATACAGTGTACCCAGACCCGCTGTAATACCGGCGGCGAAGGTCATGAACGACACCGAAAGATTATTGGTCATAATCGCGCTTGAGGCCTGCGGCTTGATCGAAACAATGGAATGCGTCCACATCTCATGGCGTTCGATGCTCTGGACTAAATTGGCGGGAAGGAACTCCCGCATGTAATCGGGATCGGAAAGTGTAAAGAATGCCCCGGCAATCGCGCCCAATAAGAAGATCGCCGTCGCGATGGCAGTGTAAGGCAGAAATCGCCGGAAGATTCCGGGATATTCGAGAGTGAAAAACTTCCATATTCCCGCGACCGACTTCTGCTGGCCGGAGTAGATGGCGTTGTGCGCACGTCCCAGCAGTTGATTCAGATAGCGCGCCTGCTGCACGCTGCGAGTATCTCCCCGCACCGCCGAGAGGTCGGTCGCCGCCTGGCGGTAAAGCAGGCCCAGTTCCCGCAGTTCGGTGCGGTTGAGCGCATGAAGCCCTTGCTTTTTCACCAGAGCTAACAGAGACTCTAGCTTTTCCCAGTTGGCTTGCCGCTTTTTTAGCCAGGATACGGAGATCATCTTTGGACCCGACGGAAAAGCTTACCATTGAAACGCCGGAACAGATTGCCCTGGAATTTCCCCTGGCTGGAGTCGGCAGCCGGGGGTTGGCCCTCTGCATCGATACTTTAATTCAGGTGATCGTCGCCCTGATCGTCGCCGTCATCGTGATGTTGACGCTTCCCGATCTTAGCCGCACCTGGGTCGGCGCCAAGAATTGGGTGACCGCCATAGCGGGGTTCCTGCTTTTCTGTCTTTACTGGGGATACTTCGCTGCATTCGAGATTCTATGGAACGGGCAAACTCCGGGTAAACGGCAGGCCAAGATTCGTGTGATCAGCGCCAGTGGGCGTCCGATCACGACGTTCGAAGGAATTGCTCGCAACATCATGCGCGCGATTGACTCGCTCGGACTCTACGCCGTGGGGTGCATCTCCTCCGCGATCGACAAGAGAAACCGACGGCTCGGTGATATGGTGGCCGGAACTGTGGTTGTACACGAAGTCGAAGAGCAGAGTGTTTCTTATTGGTACAGCCAGGAGAAGTCAGCCTACGTGCCCGCCGTGAATCAGCCAGTCACAGCACTCACGGCGCAGGAATTTCAGCTGATCGAAGCGTTCCTAGCCCGCCGCCTCGACATCCCCAATCTACAGAGGCTGCAGTCGGCTCAGACCATTGCCGATCGCATCGGCACGCGCCTAAATGTTCCAAAGGCGGAAAGGCCAGTCGATGAAGGATTCCTAGAAGAGGTATCTCGGCGATACCGCGATACGGTCCGGAGTTGAGTCTTATTGGAGGGTAGAGCCAGAATGAAACCGAGGCCGGCTATTTCTTCAATGAGTTGTTAATTGATTCCACGACATATCCGAGTAGAGCTCAGATTAAGCCTGCGCGGAACACTGTATCTGCCGAAAATTATTGAGGTCAGACTGGATAGGATAGGGCGATCCATCAACGCCGCCAAAAATCTGGGGCGCGTCGCCGACTAACTCGGCGCTCTCCATGTCGGCAAAACTGCCAACGTCGTGGTTGCGAACGGCGATTCCTCTGTACGCGAAAACCAATGTGAAGCACTTCTTCATGGCGGGACGTGAAGTCCCCATGACTGACCGGCAGGTCCGCCTGCGAGATGAGTATTCAAAGTGAGGTGAGAAGTTTCCGATGCGACACAGCCCTGAGTCCTACATCCCCCTCAGCCAGTTCGCGATGGCCCGCGGATCAAATCTGACGCACGTGCCGATCCTGAAACAAGGGATGCGACCCGCCTTCGCCTGCTTGAACACAGTGATGCGCGACACCGCTAACAGTTCGGCAAGTTCAGCGGCTCTGAGAGCGTGACCGATACGCTCGATGCGATCGGGTAAAGATTGGACCTCGGACATGGATAAACTCCGGGATGAATTCCCGGAGGAACACCGCTTCTGGCAGCGCCTCAGTGCCCGGGTTGGACACGTCGCACGTTTCTCTGTAGCCAGTTGCCTGGCCGGGTCGCCCGTTGCGATGGCCCCTCTTGCTTTGTCACCACATAGACTGGGCTTCGCTGATCTGAAGCCCGGCCTGTTTCAATCTTCCTCCGCCAGTTACCCGGGGGTATGGTCAATGTTGCCGAGACATGCCCCACCAGGCGCGTAGTATCAAAACTTTACACAAACAAGAATTTCTCGAGTTCAGAACTTTTGCGGCAGTAAAGGACTTAGTGTGTCTGTTTTGCCACACCGCTTGACAGGAAAAGAGTTCCACGCTTGCGTGAGTGCTTGAGAGTGAGAGAGCTACCACCATCATATAAATTGATCTAGGTTTTGTATTATCTCCTTGTGGTTTCATAGGCTTACAGGCGCATAATTCGGATACGTTTTGATTGTGATCGGACTATCACGATCAAGCAGCGGCGAGTTTGATACCTGACGGGGAAACGTATATCTTGCCCTCACTCTGAATGACTATGCGTCTGCCAATCGCCCATTTTTTCCAACGGTAGAAACTAGCTTCAGGGCAAATCGAGGGCAGCCACACAATCGGTTGTCCGGGAGCAAAGGTCGCGTGGACGGCCGCGGTAATGCGCGCGTTGGCGCTGTTGTCCTCCTTTTCCTTGGCTTCCGGCTCTCCGGTCTGCACTAACTGCCCGTCGTCCCCCCACGTGAAGTACATGCGCTCGGCGCGCCCAGCGCGGGGCAGTATCCAGCACCGGCGCACGCTGTTGGGGTCTTCCTCATCGTGGAGGCCCATGAGGACCACCGTCTCCACCTTGCGAGCTAGGGCCGAACTGCCAAAGAGTGCATCCCGGCCAAAGTAACGGTCCTTACCTTTTTGCTTGGGCGCTCCAACTGTGGCAACAATCGCCACGTTGTACCGCGTGGCAATGCGTTGCAGGCTGTCAATGACCGGCGCCACTTTCTCCATCTTGTTCATGTCGGGTATCCACATATCCAAGCCTTCGATGAACCAAACCTCAACGCCCGGTGTGGCCTCAATGACCGCCTGCATTATCTCGGCGGGCTGTCTCTTTTGCTGTTCGGGAGTCAGGCGGATCACACGCTCCATTGCCTCGGGACTCATGTGCATGGACCGTGTCGTCCGGCGCATTCCTTTCTTGGATCGGTCGTGGAGTAGCACCCGGTAATCGCGAGCCTTGAGAACTTTGTGCCCCCATACTTCCTCGGCTTTCCGAACTCTCTCGAAGAGGGGCATTGCCCACGATGTCTTGCCCACCCCGGACGCAGCGCCAATTAGCGAGACCTCGCCAATCGGAAACCAACCGTCCTGATTGGGGTTACAGTCCGCGTTTTCGATCAGGAACTCTGTCTCGCCGTCATCTTCCATCGTCTCCGTATCATCCGCATCAAGCAGCACGGGCGTATCTTTCATCACAGCGAGTATCGCCTTGGTGATCGTCGTTTCACGGTAGTCGTCACGTTCCCATTTGTCCCGATACAAGCCGGACTTGCGGAACTCGGTGTCAACCTTGAATGCATTGCAGCCGTGCTTCTGTGCCAGGAAGATGCAGAGGGCGAAGTCTGCCGCACTGTGGTCCCCGTTGTAATGCTTTGTCTCCCCTTCGATGAGCGCCTTGAATTTTTCCTCAGAGTCCACCGGCATCGTCACACACAGCCCCGCCACGCCATCCTTCTTTGGCTTGGGAATTCTCTGCACGCGGTTGTAGAGCGCCATAATTTGGTCTTGCCGCTCTTCCAATTGTGCGGGTGTCTTGGACAAATGCCGCCCTGTGAATGTGAAGTAAAACCCGAGGCCTTTGATCTCAATTTGCTTGCACCCCGGATATGGCCGGATAAGAACAGAGCGTTTGTTGCCTGGCTCAATGGGCAGCTTGCCAATGCCTAGCACGTGGCAGCCGGTACCGCTCGGGCTGTATTCTCCGTAGGTGTCCAGGTCAATGACAACCTGCCGGGACTCCGGGGAGAACTTGCCGGACACGGCATCACAGCATTTATCGAAGTCCACGCCCCACACGGAGACACCGTCAAATTCACCAAGGGCTAAGCCAATGCCGGACCACTGAGCCGCGAGTGGCTCCAGCTCAGCATAGGTGTGCACTTGCGCAGGGTTAGTGATGTCCGCTTTGTACCCATTCGGCTGATAGGGAACCTTGGTCATTCGTTGCGGGTCATTCTCATCGGGCTGCAAGCGCCACAACGTCCACCGCTTCTGCTGTTTCAATTCGGCAATTGTGATCACTAGTAGGTCCGTTCCTTGACATCGGTGCAGGATACGTCGGGTTTCAGTATGTCAATGCGGATGAACGTCTGCCCCTTGTGCTGCTGGAACACAACGTCCCAACGATGACCGCAAGACTCACCATTCACACGAACCGCTAGAGCATCCCGGCGATAAGGTGTCTCCCGCGCTACAAGGTATGAGCCGCGATAAAGCCCCTCAGACTCATCCTCGCCCAAGAGCGTATAAACGGCTTGAACGTGCGAAAATTCGAGGCCGCACATAGGGCAGCGCAGAATTGCCGGGTGGTCAGCCCAATTCTCGCGCTCAAAGAGCTGTTCATCTGTCGGATTGTCGATCGTGTGTGTTACCGGTACGTATTTCAAAATAGCCTCCACAAAAATGGGCAGTTGGCCGATTGAATTTGCCGTCGCCTTCCGGCTTCGGCACGACATTTGCCCCTCATATATACGTAATAAAGGGCTTATCTATTGAAAACACAGCAGTTAAGTCCACTTATATAACTTATTAAACATGCTCGTCGCTTGATAACTGCTTGGTTAACATGCAAATTACCCATAAAACTATGAGGTGATATCGCCGCCCGGGCGCCTTCCGGGCCAAGTCTCCCGCTTCAAAGCCCCGCTGGGCGACACTTTGCGCATGCACTTAGGCAAGCGAAGACTCATTTCACTGCCAGAATTCGACTTAATTGCATTTACCAAATGCCGCGCTTGGAGACGGCAAATTCAATGTTTGCTTCTCATTTACTGCTTCGTGGGTTTACCTCGTTGAAGGCGAAGCACATACGTCCGATCGCTCTTCCAGGGATTTGTCTGCTCGGCCCCCGCGAGGTCTCACACTAAAGGCAGGGGAGAGCTTAGTTCGCTGAAAAGAATCGCGATAACCGTAATTAGCGGGAATAGCGTGTTGTAGTGGACGCAGCGACCGAGAGCAATCAGTCGAGGTTTTGGGTCGTATCGTCGGATGGAGAAGATCTTAAGCCGTATTTTCACTTGCTGCAGCTACGCGCCGAAAAACCTGGTGCCCGATTCTGGCCAGAGGTGGAAGCGCTGGCCAAGCGACTCCTGTCCGAGAAGACTCTCACGAGTGAGCAGATTCGAGAGATCTGCCTGTCGGCGCGAGGGAAACCCACCTTGGTTTCAGCTTCATAGATCGGGTTCCAGCGCAGGAAGTCAGCGGGGCCGACGGAGATGTTTCGCGGTTTTGGAGGCATCGGCCAGCGGCCAGAATTCCGACTGTTCCAATAGTCGAAGGTCTAGCTCGCTAACTGGCATTTCCAAGTGTTTCCAGTTGGGTCGTGTGCGAAAGGTGTGCCTTCTTGGGTCCAACCCTAAGCCGCCCACCGTATCGTTCACCCCACCGGTGGCGAATATGAAAAAATGGTCCTGTTATCGCCGCAGGTTTTCGGATCACCGACAGGTTGCTACAACATCAATGAATTCCAAGCCGACCGAATCAGCGGCAAGGAAAACGCCGCCGGAGTATAGCGTTAGCCGCGCGTGCGCCCGGCGATGTTTCGGACACAGAGCTCGCTTCTTGCGTCGAAATTGTCAGGGACGGCGGGGCGGTGGCGATAAGTCTGGAAAAGCTGCAGAACGCTAGGACGCTAGCCGTCGCGCGCAAGGGTGGTGTGATTGTCGGTGTTGGGATCGATCAAGCGCGATCGGCCTGATCGCGCAGCCGACATTGCCCACAGAAGTGGGCTTAGTTTTCCGAAGGAAACTCCTGAGCTTGGCTACGTAGCGATCGCTCCGCAGCACCGCCGCCGAGGGCTTTCTCACAAAGTTCTCGGCGCGTTGGCCAAAGCCATGCCCGGCGCTCTCTTTGCGACGACGGACGATGAACACATGATGAAGACATTGTCGGGGGCAGGTTTCGTACGACGAGGGCGCGAATGGCCAGGACATCCTGGACAGCTTTCGCTGTGGCTCAAAGAGTCGGAGGAGAGACCGTGACCGAGGGGACGAGTCCGGCAGCAAGCGGACCGGCAGGAAGCCTCTTTGAGGGCCAGGTCGGTGCTTTCTTCCTGCTGTCTCTGCTCGTGCGCGCAGAACCACGCGGGCTGCCGGGAACGATTATCGATCGCGTCGAATTTCAAAGGGCGTCCGAAGGTCACCCGCTGGATGATGTCATTGTCCATGCGCATGATGCGCGGGGAAAGCCCGCCGTCCTTGAGATCCAGGTCAAGAAAGGCATCCGTTTCGCGCCAGGCGACCCGATCTTCCGTTCCGTCGTCGGCCAGATCGTGCAGGCATCGCGCAAACCGGAGTTTCTGACAGGTCGCTATGAACTGGCGGTCGCGATTTCCAAAACATCGCACAAAATTGACGGGGCTTATCAGGATGTCCTGACGTGGGCGCGAGAGTTGGGTGACGCCACGACCTTCATGAGCCGGCTTAATCGCCCCGGCTCGGCCAATGACGCTATGCGTACGTTTGTGAACACTTTCAGATCGCACCTTCGTGAAGAGGGGGCGGCGCACGATGACGAGTCCGTTTGGCGCATGCTGCGCCGACTTCAGATTCTTGTTTTCGATTTCACGGCGACGGGGTCGAGCTCGGAGGAACTGGCGAAAGAGCGTGCTGTTCGCGCACTTCATCCTGACGAAGCGTCGCGCGCAGACGAACTCTGGACAGTCCTGACAGAACTTGTCATAAAAATCGCCGCAGCCGGCGGCGACCGCACGCGCGATGGCGTGATCGCAGATCTTCAGCAAAAGAATTTTCGTCTGGCCGGGGACCGGCACACTTTCTCCGCGCGCATGGCCCTCGCTGAAGCGTCGCGGAATGCCGTTGCCGACATCGGTGACCACGTGAGTGGGGCGATGCTGACGCGGTATGAGCGGGTCGGATCGGTCCGGGAGGCCCTCGACTCGGCGCGATATGTGGAAATTCGTGGCGATGCCGGCGTCGGAAAATCAGGAGTCCTGAAACACATCGCCGAGCAATTCTCCGGCGAGTCGCAGGTCATTGTCCTGAGCCCAGGCCGCACGGTCCCGAGAGGCTGGCTCGCGATGAGAGGTGTGCTTGGCTTCGATGGCACGGCTCGCGATCTTCTTTCAGATCTCGCCGCTGACGGCGGCGGCGTGTTGTTCCTGGACAACTTGGATTTTTTTGATGACGAAGAGCGCCTGACTGCGATCGACCTTCTCCGAGAGGCGGCCAAAATCCCCGGCATGTCGGTCATCGCGACAGCCCGCCGTGATTTCGGCGTCGGGGAACCAAGCTGGTTGACCGCGGAAGTGATTGGTCAACTGGGGCGGGCCAAACCTGTCGTCATCGACGAACTTTCGGACGCTGAAACCGAAGAACTGCGGCAGGCCGCTCCGCAATTGAGGGCGCTATTGGCCGATAACCATCCTGCCCGTCAGGTTGCCCGCAACCTCTTCCGCCTTTCCCGTCTCGCGAGTCTTCCTTCGGACGCTCCGGTCGTTCGCACTGAAGCTGAGATGGCTGAACAATGGTGGGAAACTGCGGATGGAAAGAAAGACGAGAACCATCGCGATCGCGCGCGAGTTCTCAGGACGCTCGCGGAGCAAGCGCTTCACCAGCGCGGGCCCGCTTGATGTCAGCGGCCTTCCGACGCTGGCAGTCGACGCACTCGTGGCTAGCCAGACCTTGCGCGATCTCGGAAATGATCACGTGACGTTCCACCACGATGTCCTGCGGGAGTGGGCAATCGCCAATCTCCTCATCGCTAATCCTGCGATTATCGAAAAGCTTCCCCTCGATCGGCCGGCACCCGCGGCTCTGGCGAGGGGAACGGAACTCGCGGCGCGGATGACGATCGAGCACGCGGCAGACAGCACGCGCTGGAAATCTTTGATCGATGTTCTGAGTAAAGAAGGAAATCACGGTTCTTGGCGACGGTCAGCGCTGCTGGCACTGGTCCGTTCTGAAATCGGCCAGGAGCTACTGACCCGGGCTTCGGGATACCTGCTCGATAACGGCGCGGAGGGTCTTCGGGAACTCATTCGGCTGGTTATGGCAGTTGACGCCGATACCGGCGCGAAGTGGTTTTCGGCGCTCGGGTTTGATCCCAAATTGATTCCGGCAAACCTTAACGTTCCCAGCGGACCGTCCTGGAGACGACTCATTATCTGGCTCCTCGCTCTCGGAGATTCTTTGCCTGCGGCGGCGATTCCCGATGTAGTGGATCTCTATAACGCCTGGTCCATGGGGATGCTCGGTCAAGATCCACTCACGCCGCTATTAGTGCCGTGGCTTTATCGGTGGCTCATGGAGATCGAAGTTTTGAGCGTTCGTGACCAACGAAGGCCCTTCAACGGCAAACTGACAGGTGACCAAATCGGCGCGTTGGCGGGCGATCTCAGGACAGGCTTTCTCTCATTCTGCAATCGCGCACCGCAACTCGCCCAGGAATATTTGCAATCGTTGAGAACACGTGAGCTCGGCGAGCACGCGCTGCGCGGAATCCTGAAGTTTCGCGGCACTCTTGCGCAGGCAGCGCCGAAAGAACTGGCGGAGATCACAAGCGACCTCCTTATTCCGAAAGATGAGGATGAGGACGAAGATGAGAGCCCGAGCAGCCCCTTCCGTCAGGCTTTCGGATATCACGATGGAGATTTCATTCCCGCTTCGCCGTCGCAGGGCCCGTTCCTGGAGCTACTTATTCACGCTCCGGAGCACGGCGTGAAGGTTATACGGCAACTCATCGATCACGCAATTTCGTTTCAAACCGGAGGCCAGGACTTCGGCGCGAACGCAATAACCATTCCTTCTCTCGTCGGCAGCGAAAGAATCTTTCCTTGGGTCGAATCCTACAATTGGTCGAGGGATGTGGGATCGGGACCGACTATCGCGGCCTGCGCGCTCATGGCCCTCGAAGCCTGGGGTCATCGCCGCATTGAAGCCGGAGAGCCCGTCGAGAAGGTGCTCGCGGACGTTATCGGCACGGGGAATCCGCCGGCAGCATACCTGTTGGTCGCGGTCGATTTGCTGCTGTCCCATTGGCCGAAATCGCGCGGTGCAGCCATACCGTTTCTCGCAAGTCCTGAGCTTCTTTGTCTTGATCGGCACAGAACGGTTAACGACGGAGTCGAGATTCCAGACCTTCTTGGACTTAAGGCGCTGCAAAAGGAGCCTGTTGGTGCTGCCAGTCTCGCGAGCCTGAAAGCGCGCCTCTCCCGACGCTGGATGCTGGACCAACTTCTCGGGCTTTATGCGGTGGGCGAATCCGTCGAAGATCGCGATGAACTGGCTGAGCTTCTGCGCCGCGCGGCCGCGCGGCTCGGCCCGCCCAAGGACCAATCAGACCTGGGAGACCCCGAGTTCATGGCGGTTCACGCCCTCAACCTCATCGATCCGAAGAACTGGCGCACGGGAATCGTACAAACTCAGGACGGCGCGACGGAAGCTTGCGAATACGTTCCTCCCGAGACGGAAAGCCGGCACCTTCAGCCCCTGCAGGAGGCGGCGCGCGAGCGCCAAGCCGACAATGTCATGGAGGCAGGCATCAGGATCGCATTGAACAACCGGGAGCGATCGTCAGCGGCGTTCGCAGGTGCGGCAATTGAGTGGGCTCGAAAACAACCCGCCACCGTTAACAAGGGCGACACAGGCGACGATTACGAAGAGCGCGACCACCAGCGCTCGATGCGCAACGAGACCCTGGTCACCGCCGCCATGATTGCCGCCCGCGACGGCGGTGCTGAACTCATCGCCAAGCACGAAGATTGGATTCGAGAGACGTTTGTGCGCGCCCTGAAAGGCCCGAATGACTCCGTTCACAGAGTGCGGGCCGGCTTGCAATTCAATCCCATAGCGATCGCTTTTGCCGGAATGGTGCTGTTGTTGAAGAATCGCTTTGCTCTGGAGGATATCCGCACGCTCCTCGAAAGCGCCGGTAATGACAACCCGGCCGCCTCTCACGGTTTCACGGTAGCCGCCGGATTGCTCGCTCAGATCGATGAACGTCTGCCGCGCTCGGTGCTGCGCTGCGCATTCGCCGCACGCGAAATGCTGCACCGCGACTGGCGGAAGCCGGAGGCCGAATACGACGCGCGTGTTGAGCTTTCCAGGCAAAAGGTGAAAGATGCCATCGATGCGGAACTGGGGTGGTTGACGGGTAAGGAGGTAGAGCCCGAATGGCAGCAATTTCCACCGAGTCCCGCCCGTCCTCGGCACCGTTTCATACGGGTGCCGGGCACGCGGAAAAAGGTGCCCGCTGAGCAACCACCTGAACCGGGTGTACGCGCTGATCATCAGGGTGCGGCATTATGGCTGGGAGGCGCGGCGAGCCTCTTTGATGTCGCGAAGCGGCCATGGCTGCGCGACATCGTAAAGGCGTATGGCGGATGGACCTTCGTCGCGAATGGTTCAGAACTGGGGGAGGATGAGGATACTGACCGCGGTCCGACAGAATGGAACAGTGCCTTTTTCAAACTCTTGGCTTATTGTCTACCCGGTCTGACATCGTCCCAAGTTGAAGAAGTCGCGCTCGCACCGATTGCTGGCCTGCCAGACAGAGCCTTCTTTGATGTTACGAGCGCGTTCCTGCCAGAGGTGGACGGCGTCTATTTCAACAACTTCACTTTGCAGGACGCTCAGGCCGTGCAGGTACGAACCGCTCTGTTCAAGAGGATCATGACCACGAGGGCTTGGGAGCGCCACGTTCGCGAGCGGTCAACGTCGACCGAGTATCACTTCGGGCCGGCAATGGCGGTGGTCCTGTTTAACGAATACTGGAGCTTCCAGCCGCCAAAGTGCTATCTGAAACCGAAGGGCATCGATCATCTGGACCCGTTTCTTCCCCTGTTGAAGGAAGTAGCGGAAAGCGCCCAGTTCTTGCTCGCGGTTATCGCCCTGCTCAACCTTCTTGAAGTGGCGCCGCGCCCGCTCATCTGCCAGTGATCGTCGCGGCGGGCAAGGGATGGCTGGCCAGTCATCCGGACAACAAGGAGTTCTGGATCGATCACGGCATCGGGCGCCGGCTCTGTTCATTGATGGAGGCGATTCTTGCTTTCGGTCCGAAACCGTTCGCGTCGGACCAACCGCTCAGGAAAGATATCGACAGCTTGTTAGGCACCCTGGTTCGCATGGGCATCGCAGAGGCCCATCGGCTGGAGGAAAGTCTCCATCTTGTCTAGGTTCATCGCGGGTGAATTGCTTGGCCGACAAGAAATACTTTGGAAGATGGCGAGCGGTCGACACCCTAGCGAAGGGGTGAAGAGCCGGCTGACTGTCGGTCAGACGGAAGCGTCGGGTCGTAGCGATCTCGGCCGTCCATGATGTGCCGGCCGTGTGCCTCCTTTGCGTGACCGAATGACAGATTTCGTAACCTCCGAGAGCAGTGGGCGGTCATCTACGATGCGCACCTAGGGGCAACGCGATGTAGCGTTCTTCATGCCGCGAATCTGCCATAAGATCACCAATACTCTAATAGCGGCGACTTGTACTGGACCTGTTCGAATCGTTAGGGCGCACGCTCGTCAGGCTTCGGCCATCTGGAATTTATTGTGAGCTGCTCGCGCTCTGCTGATCTTAACCTGCCCGGCCAGTTCTCCTAAGGCTCGCTTGATCGCATCTACAGTGACGGTCGATTTCGCTCCGATGACGACCTCTACTAGTTTTAGCTTCTCGTCGAACTCCAAGTAGTGAAGGCCACCCTCTTCGTTCTGCAATGGAGCCCAAACTCGTATCTCCTGTTCATACGCCCAGTGTTTGTACTTCGTGAATAGCACCTGCTGGACAATCGCAAATCGCTCGGGATCGGGAAGTTCCTCGAAGTGTTCAGGAAACGGCAGAGGGTCTGCGACGTAAGCGACGTGATGACTCTCATCTGCTTCTGTGTTTCCCTGCATCTCAGGAATCTCGAAGCCGAGGCAAAGCCCTCTATGCTTATCGCTGTAATGCGCCCAGATAACCGGATCACACCAGGCGGCACTAAGACACAACACGCCCCTGTCCGCACCGATATCGTCTCGCGTCTGCAGGAATGATTGTCGAATGACGGGATCCGTGAGATCGAAGGGTGTCAGCTCGAACGGGTCGTTAAGCTCGTGAATACGGGATTGTTTTAAGCGGCGCTCGTATATGCTCTTGAGACCAAAGTGTGCATCGAGAAATTTGTAGGCACGCATTGTTTATGATATCACGCTGGCGAATACAAGGCGAAGATGGTAACCTGTCCCGCATGGACGAAGGCCGCAAGCGCGTGATCGGGATCATGGCGGCGATCCTGGCAATCGCTGCACATGCGTACCGCCGATGATCTGTTCGGCGGGCCGGAGGGAAGCCCGAGAACGGACAAGCTGATCGCGGCGTCAGTCCAGTGGGCCGAGCTGATAATGAGGAAGGTGGACAGCGTGTGCGGAAGAGACTAAGACGAGCAGGTGGGAAGGATCATGGAGACGACGGCTACAGGGGCGAATGACCACGGTTTTCCACCCACACATGCGGGCAGTTGCCCCCAGTGTCACTATGTCTTTCCGCCAATTTGGGAAGCGGCTTCCGCGTACTTCGAAAATGGCTACGTCAAATGCAGGGAGTGTCAGGCGCAGGCAGACTTGTGGAGCGTGGTTCTCGGGCGAGCAGTCTGCCACCCCCCCATTCCCATGTGCCTTGTCGGCTTGGGCGCGATGCAAACGAGCTTCATGCGCGACATTAAAGCGGACAGATACCATGAGATCAACCTGGCGGAAGTTGGCATCCCTGCGGATGCAACGGTCCTGCAAGTCGGTTACACGCCACAAGGAGGCACCGGCGGAGCTGTGTTCCCAATCGAGTTGCACGGTAATGTCCCGCGCCGTCGGATTGTCGGGAATGTCCTAAATCTTCTTGGGCGAGCTATGACGGATGGTGACGGCACGGTTGGCACAGTCTGCCCTGTGTCTATTTGGGTGGTCTGGGTCCACCATGAGGAAGGGGATAGCTGGCCGTATGTTGTGAGCGCATTCGAGGCGTTCATAGACGGACACTATGACCGCGTAATCGTTCCAGCACAGTCAGCAGTGGAGATCTGCCTAATGCCGCTTATTCGCGAACTACTGGAACGGCACGCTTCAGTCGAGAACGTCAAGGGCTTCATGGGCGACGGACTAACCTATGGGAACGCTATCAATATCGTCCTCCCGTTGGTATGTGGACAGGCTGGGCTACCGAAGCTACCGGCGGAGATTAGAGGATCGCTGAATAGGCTTCGAAAACTCAGGAACACCATTGTTCATTCGGGAACTGGCGGTGACAAGATTACTTCGCAACAGGCAGCGGAAGGATTGTGTGCGGCTGTGTTTGGTTTTGAGTATGTGAGATACGCAAAGCCGAGACTGCTGGCGTGGCTACGGTAGACCTCGCGCAACCCGCACCCAGAGCCGGATTCATGGCTGCCGGGTCACACACCGTCCCTGCTATCATCCGCCGGGGGCCCAATGAAAAACATGTCAGCAGTAGTCCAGCAGTTGAAGAAGGAACGTGAGCACGCACAGAAGCAGCTCCAGCGGATAGACGCAGGCACTCGCGGCGCTGGGCAGCAGCTCGAACGGCGCGTCACGCACGATGTCCGCAGCCGGTCGGCGCAGGATCAGCCTGGCGCAGAAGGCGCGATGGGCGAAGACGAGGACAGCCAAGCCGAAGCGAACGATCTCAGCGGCGGGCAGGAAGCGGATTGCGGCGGCGCAGAGAGCAAGGTGGGCGAAGGTGAAGTAAGCCGGGACCGTGACGAGTGGAACCCGCCACGTCACCATCGTCGGGCCATTGCAACGTCATACTTCACAGTACGCCAGTTGAAATCGCGCAGTAGTTGCTTGACCTCTGGAGATTTTGGGGAAACCCCTTTTTCAATCTCCAAATCAGAATCGATCACTTGGTTGGATTTCTCAAGCTGCGTTCTGCCGCCACGGTAAATTAGGATGCAATTCTTGAAGAGGTTGCTGCCGTAGTAAGCTTCGTCAAGCTCTTGTCGAACGTGAATAAACCGATTGGCGAAGTACAAAGTAAAGGTGTCCGAAACGACGCCATAAGCCTTGGGTTCACCCGGATTATCGCTGTTATCCGCCGTGAACATTGTCATAATGTCGAACTTGAACCCGGAGAGTGTTATCGCTGGGAAGGCAGGCTGATCGATAGCGCCTTGCACGCGACCGTTTGTAAGAACCGCGATCTGATTGGGTCCACCAACCTCCCTGTGGCGGTCCGCAGTACGCTGTTTGAGAGAGACGGCAAGAGTCTTCATCTGGTCCACGGAGAGTTTTGTATCTGTAGTACTTTGTTCGCAACCCGCGACCTCTGGATCAGGGTTCCAGGTCCTCGCACTGCCGAGAGTTTCTGCCGCTACGTCATCGATACCATTGATGCAAATCATCTGACGGTGTCCGACTTGAAAGAGATTGCGTTGCCTGGTAACGGTTTCAAACATCGGCCCGGTGCGCCCCTGCTCGACGACTATACCCAAGACCAACCTTCCAATTTGAGGCGTTCCGTCAGAATCGTAGCCTGCGAGCAACAGTTGGAACTCGTAGTCGTTCGTCTGACTCTCAGCACGAATGTTTGCAATCCCGGCTAGATAGTATGAAAACACGACTTCGAGCAGGGTAAACTTGTCCGCAAGAGAGAGCGGACCTATCGTTCTCAGCCTGTCTTTATACCGTCCCATGATCGAGGAAACGCTATTGAGAAAGTCCGGCACAGGTGACGTACCGGCCGATGCGAAGCCTGCGAATGCACATACCGTCCGATCATCAACCTGAAAGAGTTTTTGGCCGGGCGTATCGAGCTGTTTGCCAGTGACGACCCCATTTGGGCCGTGCAACATTTGGGTCAACATACTATCGGTCAGGGCGACGATGCCCTGATCGTTAGCCAGCACAACATTGATTGTGCCCCGGTTCACCGGCCACTGCTGAATCTTGGGTTTGTGCTCACTGAATGCCGGGACGACTATAGTGCAGAACATCGCCAGAGTAGCTACTAGCCCCTTGCGCATTTCATGCTCCTACATCTTGAACGCGTTTCTATGCGTCGCTTGCGATAATTATCTCGTTTGAATCGTCCCCTAGGGGGGAAGTGTTCGAACCCCTGGGGCGAGTGAATGTTATCCCCACGCCAGCCGCACGTCTCTGGCACATTGGTTGAACTGCTCGCGCATTGGTGCCGTTTGCGCAGCGCCGGTGCCGGAATAGAATCACACCGGGCGAGGGGCGAATCTCTGGCCGCATTCAGGGCATTCGAGTTGGTCAAAATTGATGCGGCGGATTCTATCTGGCGGAATCGCGTATCCGCACTTCGGGCAGACAGTATTGAGGGATGCCATTACTTGTTCGAGATTGATTTTCTGCTTCCGGGGCATCTTCCGATATTGGCATTGGACTACGTCAACTGTATTGTGCGCCTCTGAAGCTCTTTCCATTCTTCTTCGGGAAGGGACCTGTCAACCTTAAGACTCACCAACTCCCAATCTCCCCCCGCCCTTTTCAATCGGGCCTCGCCATACAGACTGACAGGAACTTCCTTCTGCACCGCCGGGGTGGAATCGAATACCGATGCCCGGATGCCTGATTGTTTTCCACCCCCTACCGCGAATTTTGTCGGTTCCCAAGATAGGAATGACGACTGCGGTGTTGCGATCACGTTGGCAAGACATCGAACTCTGAAAAGTATTCGCGATTCATCCTTGTCAGCGTCTTTCCACAGCGCAGATTCCACGTCATTAAACGTAAGGGAGCGAAGTTCGTCAATATTAAGGCGTTCTGTGTTACCTCCCAACAGAGCCGAGAGAGGTCCCTGCCCAAGATCATTTTCGGTTAACTCCCTGACTTGTTGAAGGCTCTCGGAAATCTGCGTGCGGTAGCGCAGAAGCATATCTTTTGCCTTGGCTGCTTCCGCCCGAAGTTGCTCCCGGTACCATTTGTCTATCCTCGCGTCGATATGCGAAGTCGCCTCCTGCAAAGTCGGCACGACATCAAGCTTTGTTCGATATTTTGAAGCTTGAGACTGAAAGCCGTCGGTCAATCGCTTGTCACCCGTGATGATTAGCGCATTGTCCTGCGGTCGATCCTCAATATCCGCGAGTAGGGTGAACATGATAAGAGCGTCACGAAAACCCTTCTCCTTCGTTTTCTCCCCGGAGTCGGATTGCGAATCCTCGAACGGCGGATCATTAGCCAGAGACATTTCAAATAGCAGGCGCGGGTCAACCGGGGCCATCGGCAATATCACAATTCCGAGCTTTTGAGCTTTCGTCGAAAAATACTCTCGGACGCTTCGAAAATAGGCCAAAGCCTTCTGCTCGGCCTGTTCGAGTTCATTGGTTGCCTGATCGTGTTTGGCCAGGTCCGCTTTGCATTGCCGAATCTTGGCCACGCAATCGCGAACCTCTTTTTCCCGTCGCCTCAGGTATTCGCGCCAGCTTACCTCCGCCACACTCAGTTCGAACTGAAGGTGGTCGCGAAGTTGAAGTAACCGCGCAAACTCTACATTCTCAAGTTCAGGCCCGAGTCGAAAAAGTGCGGTTGATTCGAGGAAGACTTTGTTTGGCCAAGTCATTGCGTGGGATCGATTGGGTGATCCCAACCCATTGTAAAGAACCTCGAAGGCATCCGCCTGCTGCTCATCTCAGTTTTGTACAGATTCTCTGGCCCTCCCATTCGGGATGCTGCTAGATGGGGACTGTCGCGGCGTAGTTCGCGATGACGGCTCGCGCTACTCGCTCACAGGTATTGACTTCGCCCTCGGTCGCTATTCGGTGCGGTGATGGCGACTTGCCCGGATGGCGACCGTTCAGGACTGTTGGGTCGTTGCTAATACGCCCGAGATCGTCGAGTTCAGACTTCGTCATGTTCAGGGCCGCCGCCGCTTCCTTGCGCCCTCCGTTCAAACGCTCCACAACCTGAAGGACATCGTAGAGAGGATGTAGGCGTCCATCGGGATCGGCCGCGTATCGGGACCAGTGGTCGAGCAAGTCTCGCAGGTTCGCGTCAATAGCTGCCCGCACTGTGAGATTGGTGACGCGCTGTTGTGCAGCTCGTTGCTCTCGTTCACGTTGGAGTGCTGAACTGTCGATGACGTTACCCGCCGCGTCGCGAACCTCAACCTCTATATGGTCAAAGACAGCACTGGTTTTACATTGATAATCCCGGCGATGGCAGACAGGTGGCGTTGTCCGTTCGCGGTTACAACGAGATCGCCCGTGTATACAATCTCATGCTGGTCACCATTTTCGTAAGAGAGGCTCTTGGCTAGGCTGTGCGCGACTCGGTCGGCCCGTTCTCGAACCCTCTTCTCGTCAGCCTGATCAGCACGAGTTGTGAGCGCCATTGTGTTTCCGCGCAGCACAACATTGAAAGGAACAACTGTGAGCGCGTATTCTGCATCTGTAGCAGGGGCGACTTTCCAGTACAAAGTGTACTCGTTCATTCCTTTCGCATCTCCGAAACGGCCTTGGTACAGCTCAAAGTCTATGCCTTTCCGGTTGCAGTGTCAGGGTCACCGGTCATGATGATCGGGGAATGCGGAGCGGATCACCCAAAATGGCACCCGCGTGCCGGATAGGTCACTTTCAGGCCATTTCTCACCCGGCGAGCGCTGCCATAAAGTTGATCCGCTGGCGGCAGGGGCACTTCAGATAGCGGTGACACAGCTCAAGGTTCGCTAGTCTGCGCCATAGCCGCCAGTCCAACCCTCGCGGGCGTTACGGGCCAAATACCTTGATTCTTGTGTTGCTGGAGGGAGTATTCGCTTCCGCGCCGCAGATCTTTTCTTCATTTTGGTCTTGCTGACGGCCACCAATCCCGCGTTTGGCGGGAAGAAAGCCCCGAAGCTCGCCGAAACCGTTGATCTGCCCGCGACTTTCGACGTTGATGTTCAGCTTGCCGCAAAGCAGAGAGAGCAACTTGGCGCGCAGAAAGAAGTATTGGACGATGTTGCTGGTCGTGTTGGCGCAGACGTCTTCGAAAGCCTAGTGAAAACCGAGATGATTTCCGGTTTCCCCGTTCCTTATACGTGGACCTTCAAGCTCTACGACATTCCAGCGATTAATGCGGGCTCCCTGCCGGATGGAGAGGTCGAAGCTTATACGGGTTTATCTCGTCTGATCGGCACCGATCGAGGATTGTGGGCCGCAGTACTAGCGCACGAAATAGCTCACGTCGCTCGGAGGCACGCTATCAGGAAATACTTGTTCCACCAGTATGTCGAGGAGCAGGTGCGATACTGGCAGATGCGTGCCCGCTTGGGTGACAAGAATGCTGGCTGGACAGCATTAGCTGTGCGGATTGAGGGGAATCTTGCAGAGAAGAAGCTAAGCCGTGACTTGGAGCATGACGCTGACATTCAAGGCATGTTGCTAATGGCGCACGCGGGCTATCACCCAGAT
Organism: uncultured Acidobacteriaceae bacterium; assembly: GCA_963788555.1. Classification (GTDB taxonomy): domain Bacteria; phylum Acidobacteriota; class Terriglobia; order Terriglobales; family Acidobacteriaceae; genus Sulfotelmatobacter. Next base: position 94,846 of record CAWBHM010000018.1, read on the forward strand.
AACACATTTGCAATGCACCACCTGCTGCGAATGAACACCTCCGAGCGATCGAAGGTCGGGACGTTCTTCTTATCTGACCATCCTCGATGGGAAACCCGCGATCAGAGGACGGAGCGCGCCTATGCGGAGGCTCTTTCTGAGTACAACCGGCTGTGGACGAATCCAGAGACATCGCCAGGCGGAGTTCCTCCAGCCGTTGCATTTCTCAGAGAAAGCAGGGGCGTGGAGAACAAGGGAGAAGGTACAGGCGATCTGACGCTTGCCCTTTCCTGTCGAAATGTCGCAATACCCGTGGGGTTGGTGATTCACCTTACTAAGGGAGACGGGACGCCCGTACGCAGCGTGACTGGTGACTACCAGGATTCCTCGGGCAACGTGGTAATTCACGAACGTGCTGCCTGTGTGGATTTGGACAGCGCAAGGCCAACCGTTATTCATATCCCCTCCACCGTGATTCCTGCGCAAGACCGCAAACTCAAAGCCCAAGTCGAAATCCTTGGGCCCAGCGATCAAGTCTTGGAGCGGACAAAGGTCTTCGACATCCACTTCCCAAAGCCGGACAGGAACACAGGCACAATCGTCGCAAAGGTACGCGTAGAGCCAGAGTTGGGCGACCCCGCTAGAGATAAGCAAGCGGACCAATACAAGATCGCGACGGCGGTCCCCCCGGTCATAGTTCATGCGGAGAAACCCGGTGCTGGGATTCCTCTCATGCCTCCGGTCGGACGAGCCAATGAAGAAGTCGCTGCAGCTCAAGCTGCAATTCGCGCTGAGAAAGCTGACGCTGGAGTCGTCGGGTCTGCGGTTTCAACTCGTACGGAGTTGCCCCGGAGAAACCCTTTACCCACCACCGCTCTTAACGAATCACTTGGCGTCTTGCCCTCCGCGCTAGACAACTCCGGCGTACCGTCCCATTGGAGCAATTCGCTCGCACCAACTAGCGCCGCGACTTGGTGGCATGTTTCTCCGCCCACAGAGCCTGCCCTTAAAGTGCACTTGTCTCGTTCGCTTATGTCGTTCGCGGTCCAGCCAGTGGATACAGAGAGCCTGCCCGCAAGCGTCGTCATTACCAACGACACTCCAACGGCACTGACGATCTCAGGCATAAAAATTCAAGGGAGCTCAACCGATTTCACCGATACGACCGATTGCGGACACACCATTGACGCCGGGGTGGCCTGCGCCGTTTCAGTGATCTTCAAACCGACGGCGAGCGGAACAAGAACCGGCATGCTCACGATCGAGGGGACAGGACAAAAGATCTCGCTGACCGGAGTAGGAAAATAGAGTTGCTGAAGCGCGAAATGGAACGATGTATCATGCACTCGCGAAAACTGATTGGCGTACTGTCATTATCTTTCTTGCTTTCGCAGCAACTCCTAACCCAAGCTCCCACGCCGGCACCTAGTTCCGGATCATCTGCGGCACAAATCAGGCACACCGCACAACGGCGGGGCGAAGACCAAATGCACGGACAACAGGACTTATGTAAATAGCAAAGGGCAGACGGTTCCGCGTCCTGAGAATTGCTCAGCGCCACCCAAGGATGCTACCGCACAATGCCGAGACGGTACCTACAGCTTCAGCACGAGCCGTCGTGGCACGTGTTCCCATCATGGCGGGGTGGCCAAGGGGATATAGCTGAACGACGCCGGGGGCGAAACCTGTTTATCCAGTTTTGGAGCCGCCGATGACCCGGGAGCAACGTGACAAGCACGTTTATTGGGATCAATCAGTACCTATTTGCGCACGCGACTTCATAATCTTTGTAAGACGTCTCCGTTAGTTGCGTCTGATTGAAACTCCTCCAACCGTCGTGATTCTCGGGGAGAAACATCGCCGTTTTGGCTTTCAATCTGTCCCAATAATGATCTTCGGTTGCCCCTTCTTGCCGTCGCATTCGCAGTCGTAATCATAATTGCCCACCACCGCGTGATCTTGAACCTTAGCGGGCGTATGATTATGTTTCTTCACTGAGTATTGGGACTTCTCTAACGGTGGATCACAATTCAAAACCGTGCAGTCCTCGTCCCCCGAGTTTACCCACTCGAAAGACTCTCCAGGTTTCAAACGGTCCACATCGCCGCAAACCTCAAATTTCTTAGTCACGTTAAGAACCTCCTCCATGAAGTCACGTTACTTAGCACTTTTTCGCTGCAATAGTTGCTGAAAGGCAGGGTCCGAATGAAGATTATACAAAGCCGGCGCATCTGCCACTGTGTCCGGTGAATAACCGGCATCTAGCGCCTTCGCCAACAAATGAAGGGCTGCAGCTTTGTCGCCAAATTGGTTATGTACCAAAGCCCCGTTGAAAAGTAGTTCAGGATCATCTCTCTGTTCCAGTTGAAACGCTCTAGAGAGGTACGTCATCGCGTCCGCACGATTGCCTAACATAGACTCATAGCTAGCAATGTCTCCCAAAACGGAAGCATCGCGAGGATTAACCTCCAATTTCAACTTGGCCAGAGAAATCGCCTCTCGATATGCAGCGGCCGACTCCGCTTGTTTTTTTCCGGAGTAATGGTATGCATCCGCCAAGTTTCCCCATACTACGTAGTCTCGGGGATTCAGCTTTGCCGCCTCTGCATACGTATTTGCGGCATCATCGAACCGGCGCTGATGAAAGTAGGCTGTTGCTAGGTTGGAGAGTGCGTCGACCGTCGGACGAATTGCAACTGATCGGTTGAGCGCCACGATCGCGTCCGTGTATTGTCCAAGAAGGACGTACGCGCCCCCTAGATTGCTGTATCCCCGAAAACTATCTGGTGCCAAATCGATGACACGCGAAAACATCTTTACGGCATCGGAATAGCGCCCATTGCTGAGAAACAGCGCACCCAACGAATTGTAGTTCCTCCAGTAATGTGGACGAGCTTCTATCGCAGATTGGTAGGCCTTTTCCGCTTCGTCGAGCCGACCGAGATTGGCATAACTCGAGGCCAACCCGCGAATCGCATCGTCGTTGGTCGGCTCCAATTGAAGAACTCTTTCATACTCCTTGACCGCATCCTGGTATTTGCCGGTTCCGTTGAAAACTAGACCTAGACAGGCGTGACTCTCTGCTTGATCTGTATTCAGCGATGCCGCTTTTTCGCAAGCCTCTTGGGCTTGCTTTGCCCACTGGTTCTGTTTTTCCGATTCAAATCGTCTCCAGTAGGCCTCTCCAAGCCCCGCAAAAGCGAGAGAGAAGTGCGGATCCTTCTCAAGGGCATGACTAAACAGAGTGATGGCGCTCTCCACATTTTCCCGCCGTTGAAACTCCTGTAGATATCCTCTGCCTTGCAGGTAATAATCGTAGGCACCGGGCTCAGTGGTTCCGTGAGCCGTTAGCGATACTTGTTCCTGAGGCTGCAGGTCTATCTTTAGCGATTTCACTACGCTGTCTGCCACTTGGTCTTCAATCGCGAATGCATCGGATGCTGGTGCGGTGATCGTGTCACCGCCTAATTGTCGATGTGTCTGAGCATCCACAAGGCTATAGTTAACGCGAACCACCTCGCCCGAACGGCGCAGGGTCAGCTCCAAACCGAGATTGACTCCAAATTCCTGCTGGGCCTCTCGGAGTGTAGTGACCCCCTTCGCCCGCACTTCACTCGCGGGGACTACTTGAAGGTGGTGATTGCCGCCAAGTTGAATGAGCCGGGCAGCCAGCGTTTCGGTCAGGCCATTGCCAAAGGCGGCAATCTCCTTATCGTCATCCTCCGATGCCGACAGCCGTAGCACAGCTAGCTGTTTTTCGTCATGTATAGCAGCCGTAGCAAAGAGCCAGCCTCCTAGCCGTTGGCGGGCTGAAGGAATCGCGCCAATGAATGCAACAGTGCAGAGGGCAGATAAGGCAAGGCCGGCGATTGCGATTCTCCTTTTCTTTCCATCATCGCCGCGACCATGAACTGACACTCGTTGATTTATCGACGCAAGCGCTTGAACGATTTCACGAGCATTCTGGTAGCGGCACAAGGGATCCTTTTCAAGGCAGCGCAGAAGCAAGGCCCTGAACCCCTCTGGCACTGTCTCAGGAATCCATGCCGGAGCCTCTCTGAGGATCGCGGAACTGAGTTCGAATGTTGTCTTGCCTCTGAACGGTAGTCCAGAGGTACATATTTCGTAAAGTAAAACTCCTAATGACCAAATGTCACTGCGATTATCGGGTGGCATCCCTCTTAGGACTTCGGGTGCCATGTAAGCGAGGGTTCCCGCCGCGCCGCGATTTTCTGCCAGGCTTTCAGTTGTCGCTGTGCCGCTTAGCCTAAACGGCCTAGCTAGTCCAAAGTCGAGGACCTTAACCTGATGCCTCGTGGTTAGCATGATGTTTCCGGGCTTCAAGTCGCCGTGGACGATGCCTTGATCGTGTGCTTCCTGAATGGCCAGCGCAATCTGTTCGGCAATCATCAGCAGGTCCCTATTTAGATCAGCCCCCCGGTCGAGCGTAGTGCCGCGCACAAGTTCCATTGCGATGAAATCCACGCCATCCTGAGTGTTAAACTCATAAACTGTTGCGATGTTGGGATGGTTCAATTTGGCAAGTGCGATCGCTTCTTTTCGGAAACGTTTGCGACTTGCATCGTTTCCGAGGACGCCTGAAGGCAGAACTTTGACGGCAACGTCGCGGTCTAGCCGCTCGTCGTGGGCGCGATACACGATGCCCATTCCGCCGGCACCGATCTGCTCCAGCATTCGATAGTGCGAAAGAGTCAGGCTGGGTACCCGCGCCAAGCTACCTTCCATGGCTCGAATCGTATGCCGACGTTATTGGCAGGTCAATCCCATGCAGTGTCCTCGAGTATGGGATAGGCCTTCTCCATTCGCCAGGGCAGCGTGAACTTCTGGAAGTCATCGGAGGGTAGCGAGGAGACGGTCCAACCTGCTCAACCACGCTCGTTGAAACGAAGCGACGAACAGCTTAAAACGTTCGGATTAGTACGCAGAAGTCGGCCTAGAGGAAGATCTCCGCTCGGATGCTCACGCATTTCAACTTATCAAGCGCGGATCGGTTGGTGTTCAAGCGCAATTGAAGGGGTGGACTGATACCAGTGATACCGTTTTACGCGGAAATGCAGCGAATAAGAGAAACTATAGAAACTCCAGCCTGAGATTGAATCTGCTTGTAACGTGCTAAAACAAAGGGTATTATCGCGGAAGTGTAGGATTCACCGGCACTTGCTGAAAATGGCAGTTAGAGAATCCCACTCTCTCCGCCATATTTTTCTAATCCCTTGAAAATAGGAGACTAGCGCGTCCGGCTAAGTATTTCCGCTAGATCCCGGCTACCCAGTCAGCTCGTGTGTCCGCGTCACCGCCGAAAAAGACCGTCGACGTTACGAGCGAATTTGCCACCGGAACCCTCAAATGTGCGGACCAAGGGACGTCTACTGCCTTCACTTCGGGGACACTTGGCGGCTTGTGAGACCTCCGGAGCAGCCAGGTAATCCTCCGCGGGTCTCTTCGCCAACCAGCCAACTCGGTTTCGTGGCGACCATGTGCCGGTGGTAGACTGCGCCTATGGCTGCTAAAAAGAAGACCAAGAAGAAGCTGGCGAAGTCGAAGGGAACTGCCGGCAACAAGATGACGCCGAAGAAGACGACGGCTAAGAAGAAACTGGCTAAGAAGAGAAAAACTCCCAAGAACAAGTTGGCGAAGAAAGCCGCTAAGAAAAAGGCGACGGTGAAAGCGAAGTCCGTCGACAAGAAGAACACACTCGGCGTGAAGACAGCGCCCGCCCCCAAGAAACAAGTTCGGACGAAACGTCGGAGTGTGGATACGGTGGCATTCTCGCCGGAGGAATCCGGAGCGCGGGCTGGCCAATCAGGAGATCTGCAGGGATTATCCAACGTCCAAGGCGCGGATTCGGAGAGTGTCGACGAGTTGCTCGAGGAGGGAAACGCATTTGAAGCGGACGCTGTGGCGGGCGTGGAAGAGGCCGGAGACGCTGATGAGAGGGAAGTTCACACTCATGAGGTACCGGAGGATGATGTTCCTGAGGAATATCTGGATAAAGAATAGAAAGTGAGAGGTTCTTTCCGAACCGGTAGATTCCTCTTCCTTTAATAAGCTGACTAGCGAGGCCGCTGGCCCGTTTCTGTGTTTCCGGAGGACTCCGTGCCGGCTTGCGAAGGAATCGAATCAGCGGCTACGAGGTCAAGCCGGTAACCGACGACAGACAATTCGCGGTGCTCTCCAGTTCCAGACCTTTCGGCAGCGGCTCCCCGAAAGTGCGCACCAAATCGGTACGGACCGGCGCAATATATTCGTGCAGTGGACGCAAGAAGATATCGTCTGCAACTCCGGCAGACGTCAGTCTCGCAATGGCGGATCGCACCACGTCCTGGCTGATGTCGCGCGTGCGATGATCGAGCCGTCTGCCCATCTGCACCACCGCCGACGCCGTCTCATGAGTTAGCTCACGCAACTCCAGAAGTGCGGTGATCCAGTCGGTCACGGTCTCCGCTGGGATCAGGCAACTCAGCGACCCGTAGAGTGGGATGCGCGCCCCGAACCTGCCCAGCGACCATAACCAGCCGCTGTCCGTGGGCTCTTTCTTGAGCTTGCGAAGTAGCTCGCTTCCCAGAGACGCGCGTGTCGCGCCCGCCAGATGCTCAAGGCTGGCGAGCAGCCGCCAACCATCATGCTCCAACTGCGAATTCAGACGCGTGCCAGCCTTCTTACGGCCAATACCGAGGTCTCCAAGGTAGTTTCGGATCTCCTGCTGATGAGCAGAGCTAAGGCCGCCTGCTATCCTTCGCCACAGCACCAGCCAATCGACCTGCGACTGAAGCTCTCGCGGAAACGCCAATCCTCCTTGATAAATCCGACGCGCCTGGATCATTCGAACGCTGTCCTGCGGATCTCCAAAACCCGGCCGCAGGCAATAGCCAAAAAGGTTTAGCCAACGAACCTCGTGTCGCGGACTCCGCTTTCGCCCGTCGGCGACCTGCAGAAGTACGTCGCAGAAGGTCCGCACCGTCGCGACGGGCCACGATTCTCTTTTCAGCCCCGTAACTGACTCCAACTCGCCCACCAGTGAAGCAGGATCCAATGGAACGCCGTCGTCCCCTTTGGATCTAGTGAAGGCACGCTGAATCAGCTGGACCGCAGATTCCTGGGCCTGCTCCGAAATACTCGAGGAGTCACGTCGATTCGCAATCGGTGCTGGCGATGCTACCCCGCTCTGATCCGTTTCTCCTGCCTCGCGTCTCAATTCGAACTGCAACCGCCATCGGTGCGGTGAGCTTACCGACTCGCACCAAAGTTCGAGCGTTCCCACCTCGGTAAAGGTCACGGACAACCGTACCGCCAGTTCCATCTGCTGGAGCTTCTTCCCATAGCGCAGCAACGTGACCAAAGGCGCGTGACGATGGACCTCCTCGGCGTCCAAGTCTGCGATTTCGCCGTGCCCGTCTTGACGAATGGTCGAACTATACAGATGGAACGATACCGGACGATTGGTCAGCACCGAGAATTCACGATCCAACAGCGGCAAGTTCGTGCCTTCGTTCGTGCCCGAAGGCAGTATGCAGACCGCCTTGACGCCATGTTCCGAACGCATTCCGATGTAGTAGGTCCGTGCGCTGCCGGCCTTGACGCGCAATCCGGTTCCCCGCCTCACGCGCCCGTAATAAGCAGCGCCCATTGCGACGGCAGTACTCATGACTTCGTTGCTGAGAATCCTCGGGCGCCACGCCCCGCCACCAAACCAACTGGCAATGGCCTCGGTGATCCGCTCGCGAGCGATTGCGGGGATGCAAAAGCCTCCGTTAAAGAGAACCGCATCAGGCCTTGCCATCTGCTGGCGATCATCAATGTGGGACCGGGAATTTTCTCCGGCACCCATCGCCATTGCAGATTGCTTGAGGAACGCCGCAAGATGTTTCGTGATGGTAGGATCCGTAGCGTACGGCAGTCCGATTTCGCGAAGGCCAGCGGCGCGGGTGCGCTGAGGCATCTCGTCAGCGGTGGTCATTGGTAGGAAGCCGCCGGTGATCAACTCGACCACTTCGTCACGATGCAATTCGCTGCTTACCATTTGGCCCACAACCGATCGTCCGCCACCCAGAATGTTGATTGCAACGCGATCGAGATGTTCCTCGCTCAGCAAGCGCTCTTTGGCGGCTGAACACATGATTCGCAATGCATGACGCTGACGCAGACTGAGTTTCGTGGTGAGCTTGTGTTCAACACGGCGTGCCAGCGCGAGGTCGAGATTCTCCCCTCCGAGCAGGAGGTGCTCGCCGATGGCGGTGCGTTCAAATTCGACGTTTCCACCCTCGACGTGGGCCCGTACGAGGCTGAAGTCCGACGTGCCGCCTCCGATGTCGCAGATCAGCACGAGTTCGCCGTCTCGCAGGTGCTCTCCCAGAACATTCTGATGCTCCGCCACCCACGCGTAGAAGGCAGCCAACGGCTCTTCCAGCAGAGTCAGGCGTAGGAGTCCTGCCTCTCGCGCCGCTTCCACCGTCAGCTCTCGAGCTTCCTCGTCGAAAGAAGCCGGCACGGTGAGTACGATTTCCTGGTTCTCGAAGAGCTGTTGCGGATCGGTGGCTGCGCCGGCCGTCATCGCGTGGTTCCAAGCGTTCCGTAGATGCTTGAGGTAACGGGCAGAGGCTTCGACGGGAGACACCATCGGCTCGGGCGGCTCCGCCTCGCGCGGCAAAATGTTGGCCGTTCGATCGATGCCACTCTGGCACAGCCATGACTTCGCCGAAGACACCTGCCGCCCTGGCAACAGCGCACCTTGGTCGCGAGCCATCGTGCCGACGATGGAAGATGGATGTTCTTCCCACGGCAGGCTCACAGCACCCGATGAGACTTCGTCTTCGGTTGGGAAATAGAGAAAGGAGGGCAAGAGTGGCACAGCGCGCACTTCGCCCGGGCCGGTGAGTTGCGCGACGTCAAAGACTCTTATTCCTGACGAACCGGCTTCGTTCGCGCTTTCCAAGGTGTCCACGAAAGCCACAGCGGAATTCGTGGTGCCCAGGTCGATGCCAATCAAGTAGCGGGAAGGGCCTTCCATCACGGTCTCGCAACAGATTGCCGCCGATTCGTCATTCGGCGCTCTTCTCGCGGATGTTCAGCTCGAGCTTCCAGCGGTTGGCACCGTCCCGCGAGGCACACCAGAGTTCTAGAGTACCGATTTCCGTCACGCGCGACTCCAGTCGCACAGGCAATACAGTTCCTTGTCTGCCCTCGAGCGTGAGCGTCACTTCAAGCGGGCTGAGTTCTTCGATCTCACTGCCCCAGTTCTCCAGAAGATCGCCCACATGGTCCTGCTTTCGAATCGTGGAACTCAGGAAGCGGAACTCTGCGGGCTCTCCGAGGACTAATCCGAACTCCCGGCCGGGCACCACCGCCTCGGTGCCTTCCTCCATCCCAAAGGGCACCACGCACAGCGCCTTCAGCGGGGCTTCCATTCCTGGGACGGCTGGCATCGCGCTTTCGATTCCGACGTAGTAGGTGCGCGAGGAGCCACTTCGGATGCGTACTCCTTGCCCGCGTCGGGCCCTTCCGTAATAGGCCGCCCCTCGCGCCACGGAGTGCTCGAGGTCAGGCGCTTCCAAAACATTGGCTGGACCAAGCGCTTCAAATCCCTCTGCGGTCAGCCAGCTATTGAGCACTTCTACCAGCCGCTTGCGCAGCACGTCCGCCTTCATGACGCCGCCATTGAAGAGAACATGCGTCGGGCACGCCAAACCGTTTTTCCCCCGCCGAATGTTGGCCGCTTCCGGACTGTTTTGCACCTGGCGGGACAGAAAGCGCGCCAGGTGCTTCGTTACCGCTGCGTCGGCAGCATAGGGCAAACCCAATTCCTGAAATCCGATCCGCCGCTGCCCGGCCGGCATTTGATCACTTCCCACCTTCGGGAAGAATCCTTCGACCAGGACGCGGTTCAGATCTTCGCGCAACAGCTCCGTCTTGATCGTGCCTCCAACCAACTTGCGTCCTTTGCCCAACAAGGTGACATCCTGCTTTTGGCTCTTGGGATGTTCGAATAAGTACTCTTTCGCAGAGCGGCACTGGTACCACAGACCCTGCAACTGATAGGTGTCGATGCGATGGCCTTCCGCTTCCAGCTTCTGTTGCAGTAATCGGGCGAGAGCGAGATCCATGTTGTCGCCGCCCAGCAGGATGTGGTCGCCGACTGCGACGCGCTTCAGCGCCAAGTCTCCATTTTCTTCCGAAACCGCGATCAGGCTGAAGTCCGTGGTTCCCCCGCCGACGTCGCAAACCAGAACCAAGTCCCCAATCTTGATGCGCTTCCGCCACCCATCCCCCTGGCTCTCGAGCCATGCGTAGAATGCGGCCTGCGGTTCCTCGAGGAGCGTCACGCGCTGCAGGCCTGCCTGCTCAGCCGCACGCCGGGTTAGTTCTCGCGCTTCCTCGTCAAACGACGCAGGCACGGTGAGCAAAACGTCTTGTTCGGCTAAGGCTTGACCTTTTTCGTTGGCATGATGCACGTCCCATACTGTGCGGAGATACTGCAGATAGTGCGAAGAAACTTCCACCGGAGAAAGTTTGCTGACCTCATCAGGAGCCTGCCAGGGCAGAATCGGTGCCTCGCGGTTTGCGGCCGCATACGAGAGCCACGACTTGGCGGATGCGATCAGCCTTCCCGGACTTTCCGCCCCGCGCTTGCGCGCCAACTCTCCAATCACGAACTTCGGTTCCTCGTCCCAAGGCAAACGCAGGCTCCCCTTTGGAAAATCCAACTCACCCGGAATGTAGAGAAAAGATGGGAGCAATGTCCGGTCGGCTATTTCATTGGGATTGACGACCTGAGGAATGGTGCCGATTTCGATGGGCGCTTTTTCCGAGGAGGCGGCGCCTTCACAGTATGCCAGCGCGGAATTGGTGGTGCCTAGGTCGATGCCAACAATGAATTTTGAGTCCAACTAAATCTCCTGAGCCAGCATTGTGCCAAGTGAAAATTGCTTCGGTGTGCGCAGCGGTGCAGTTTTGCTAGGGGACCTCGACCTCTGCCGGGGCCACAATCGCTTTGCCGGAACCCTGCGGCAGTGACGGCAGGGTCACTTCCGTGACGCGCCAGCCGCGATGGCGCAACAATCCACGAATGGGTGGTTCGCCGCTTACATTGCCGACCAGTTTGATCGCTGCTGGATCGAAACCCACCGGCACGGTGACGGGCTGGTCTTCCTCGGAAGAGAGGACTGGCTCGAGTTTGATATAGCGCTCCAGAACCTGGCGGCAGGAAGTGTGGATGCTACGTACGGCAGCCCCGAGTTGTCCGTCAGGGTAGGAAGAAACATCTTCCTCCAGAAAATCCACAAGGCGGCCATCACGCTGCAGCAAAGCCAGCATCTGCACCGCCCGGTCGAGCGATTCCGGGCTCGGCTTGTCGCCCATAGGCTTGGGTGTCGCAGAGTTCGCCTTGACTGCTGTGACAACGGGAGCGCGCTCCACCTTAGCCTCTCCCAAGGTCTGCAGTATGTCCTGCGGCACCTCTCCCTGAAACAGCAGCGAGAAAAAACAGCGAAACGCAAAAGATAGCCGCGTCGAAAATCCAATCATAGTTATATTTGCTCCGAAGCCGAGCTGGCTCGGGAAAACGCTCTTTAACTATTCTAAATGCAGTGCCTTGCACACGCCGCCTCGCGCTCCACAGGATCACAAACACCCCAACACTGTGTACTGTACTGTCCGTTCGTGAACAGGCCGATCCGGCAATGGACACCTATCGCAGTCTGATCAACTTTCCCCAAATGGTATCTCACTATTCTTCAGTCACTTAGCCCGTCTCAAGGGTGGCGGGCGAGTTGCGACAGTCAGGTACGATGGACATCGCCCGCCCAGAGTTCCGGCGTCAAAAGCTCCGCCGCCAGATTGTATTCGCAGCGATCGGAGTCGTCGCTATCGCTGCCTTGACGGTCGGCGTCTCGCGACTGAAGCCGGCTGCACCATCAGTCGAGCGAGGCACCGTGTGGACCGACACGGTGAAACATGGGTCGATGCTGCGGCAAGTGCGAGGACCAGGATCGTTGGTCCCAACCCAGGAAGCAGTTCGACAAATCCCTGCCGAGACGGAAGCCACCGTTGTGCGCATTCGCATGTTGCCGGGTTCACAAGTGAAAGCGGACGCCGTTCTCCTGGAAATGAGCAATCCCCAAGCCGAACAGGCAGCTGTGGACGCACAACTTCAATTGAAAGCCGCCGAAGCCGAATACCAGAGCCTGCGGGTGAAACTCGACAGCGATCTCATGACCCAGCGGGCGGGCGCCGCAACCGTAAACGCGGACTACAGTCAGGCAAAACGGCAGGCCGACACCGACAAGGCCCTTTATGACTTGGGCGTGATCTCAGGTCTTGCCTACAAATCGTCCAAGGGGAAAGCCGATGAACTCACGACCCGGAACGATATTGAAGAGCAGAGGTTGGTGATCAACAAGAAAGCCATCGATACCCAACTGGCCCAGGAACAAGCCAAGGTCGACGAAGCGCGGACACTGGCCGAGCTGAAGCAGAAGCAGCTCGACGCGTTGAAAGTGCGTGCGGGTATCGACGGTGTGCTGGTGGATTTGCCTTTGCAGGTCGGGCAGCACGTCATGCCCGGCGTGATGCTCGCCAAAGTGGTGCAGCCGAATCACTTGATGGCGGCATTGAAGATTGCTGAGACGCAGGCAAGAGATGTTCAATTTGGCGAACCGGCCGCCGTCGATACCCACAACGGAATCATCAGTGGAACGGTCATGCGAGTCGACCCGGCGGTACAAAACGGAACCGTGACTGTAGACGTCAAACTAACGGGCGAACTTCCCAAGGGGGCGCGCCCGGACTTGAGCGTGGACGGGACCATCGACCTGGAACGACTCGACAACATCCTTTATGTGGGGCGCCCGGCATTCGGACAGGAAAATAGCACCATCAGTTTGTTCAAGCTGGACGCAGACGGCAAGGAAGCAACGCGTGTGCCCGTGAAGGTTGGACGCGAATCTGTGAACTCAATCCAGGTTTTCGAAGGTCTTCACGAAGGGGACACCGTGATTCTCTCCGACATGTCCCGTTGGGATAAAACAGATCGCATCCGCCTGGAATAGGTTGCAAGACTAAAACGACGAAATCTCAAACATCGAGGCAGAACTCATGACTGAAGCGGGCCAACCGTTGATCCAGATTCAGGAGCTCACAAAAGTTTTCTACACCGACGAAATTGAAACTCACGCTCTTTCGGGTGTGCACCTTTCCATTGCCAAAGGGGAGTACGTGGCCATGTCGGGACCATCAGGTTGTGGCAAGTCCACGTTACTCTCCATCATCGGGTTGCTCGATACGCCGACGCAGGGGCGCTACTCCCTGAACGGCAAGACGGTCGAGAACCTCGATTTCGCCGAGCGATCCCGCATCCGCAACCAGGAGATCGGCTTCATTTTCCAGAGCTTCAACTTGATCGGCGATCTCACGGTATATGAGAACGTCGAGCTTCCGCTCACTTACCGCCAGCGCATGCCGGCCGCTGACCGGAAGGCTCGTGTCATGGAAGCGCTGGAGCGCGTAGGTATGGCGCACCGCGTTCGCCACTATCCCTCCCAGCTCTCCGGTGGTCAGCAGCAGCGTGTCGCCGTGGCGCGAGCGCTTGGAGGCAAACCCTCCATCCTTCTGGCAGATGAACCTACCGGAAATCTTGACTCGCGCAACGGCGAAGCGGTGATGGAGTTGTTGCAGAACCTGCACCGCGAAGGCGCGACCATCTGCATGGTGACGCACGATCCGCGCTTCGCCAAGCACGCCCAACGCGAAGTACATCTTTTCGATGGCAAAGTAGTCGCAGAAGAAGAGCTGCAGAAACTGATGGCGGATGCGCACGCATGAGAGGCCTGACCCAGGATATTCGGTATGCGCTACGCCAATTGCGCAAGAGCCCTGGGTTCTTCTCGGTCGTTGTGCTTACCCTTGGGCTTGGTATCGGGGCCAATACTGCCATCTTCAGCATGGTGGATTGGCTGGTCCTGCGCTCGCTGCCCATCAAGGATCCGCAGCAGATGCATTTTCTGGCGTTCACCCGGCCCGGAGCGAATGCAGAAATTCAGTTCTCTTATCCGGAGTTTGCCGAAATTCAGAAGCAAACCACGGATATTTTTTCTGGAATGACGCCATTCATTTTTGGCGGTCTCGCGGGCCAGCAAAACTCGCAGAGTGGATTGACCGCAGACGGTACAACCAAACCGGTTCAGACAGCATATGTGGGCGGCGACTTCTTCTCGCTGCTCGGCATTGCGCCGGCCGCGGGTCGATTCATTTTGAAGACAGAGGGGAAGGCCGCAGGCGCGGACCCTGAAGTCGTTCTGAGTTACAGCTATTGGCAGACTCGCTTTGCCGGTGACCCCGCGATTGTCGGAAAAGCAGTTTCGATTAACGGTCATCCCGTCACCGTCATCGGAGTCGCGCCGAAAGGCTTTCTTGGGCCCAACTCCAATTCTCGAGGTCCAGGCTTATCTTCCGATGAGCATGTTCCTGATTGAGAGGGGAGTCACTGGTGACTTCCTTCGCGAATCCTACCACTCGCAGCATGCTCGCTCTGGCGCGAGTGAAGCCCGGCGCGAATCGCAAACGAAGTCGAGTCCGAGCTCGCGGTCGTGGGACAGCGTCTGCTGAAAGCAATATCCCAGAGATCGTGGAATTGGCGCGCTGGGCGCCACTCCGTTGCGACCGCCAGGAATCATGAGCGGGTCAACGAATCCCTTTCCCAAGCTGGCGGCTTTGTTCCTGACTCTTGCTGTCCTGGTGCTGGCTCTGGCCTGCGTAAACGTCGCGAACCTCTTTCTGGTGCGGGCGGCATTCGGCAGCGCGAGATGGCGGTGCGCGCTGCGCTAGGCGCCGGAAGTGGTCGGCTAGTTCGCCAACTGTTCACCGAGAGTCTGGTTGTGGCAGCTCTCAGCTGTGGTGTGGGAGTGTGCTCGGGTTGGGCGGAGCACGTGTGCTCGAGCTCTGTGCTCTCTGCAGAGTGAGTTGCCGATCGTCTTTGACTTCGAGTTTAACTGGCACGTTTTCGCGTATGCCTTCGCAGTCGCGGCGGCAACTGCTGCGTTCGTGGTTGTCGTGCCTGCGGCCCGTGTCTGGCACGGCAACTTGCGAGAGATGCTGCACGAAGGCGGGCGCAGTTCGACCGGTGGACGCCAGCGTTTGCGCGACATTCTGGTTGCCGTCCAAGTTAGTGGGTCGCTGACGTTGCTGATTGTTGCTGGACTGTTTGTACGCAGTCTTCGCGGCGTTCAAAGCAGTGACTTGGGGTTCTCGCCCCAGCATGTCCTCAATCTGACGCTCGACCCGAACGAGATCGGCTATACGGAACCACAGGGCCGGACGTTTTATCGAGCGATGCTGGACCGTACGCGCGCTTTGCCCGGAGTTCAGTCTGCCAGTCTTGCCTCCGTGATTCCACTCAGCGACTCCGTCCAGGGCAGCGACTTGGTGATTCCCGGATACGCGAACTCTGCAAACCAGGAAGCACCTCACGCCGAAGACGATGCTGTGTCTTCCGACTACTTCAGCACTATGCACATCGCGCTGAAACGCGGTCGTGATTTCACCGACTCAGACAACGAAAACGCGCCTCACGTTGCTGTGATCAATCAGGCCATGGCCGAACGTTATTGGCCCGGCCAGGATCCCCTGGGAAAGTCTTTTACGCGTGACATCGGATCCGAAGCATCCCGCGATGATCGTGGGAGTCGTGCAGAACAGCCGAATGAACCAGCTTTATGGGGCCTTCGAGCCGATCTTCTACCGGCCGGTTGCGCAGAGTTATGCATCGACAGAGACGTTGCAGATACGCTCGGAGCGAAGCGCGCAGGACATCGTCGTCGAAGTAAGAGCAATCGCACAGTCGCTGGCGCCGGCGATTCCCGTCTACGGCGTGCGCACGATGACGGAAGCCCTTCACGGAGGAAATGGCTTGTTGTTCTTCGAAGTCGGAGCGAGCCTCGCCGCCGTGTTGGGATTGCTGGGGCTGATTCTCGCCGTCGTTGGTGTGTACGGAGTGATGTCCTACGCCGTGAGCCAACGCACTCAGGAGATCGGTCTTCGCATCGCTCTGGGTGCGCAGCGTCGCGACATTCTCGGGATGATCGGACGCCGGGGCGCAGTGCTTGTCGCGTCGGGCCTGACTCTCGGCTTGCTCACCGCGCTCGCCGCGGGACGCCTCGTCAGCGATTTCCTCGTCGGCATTACGCCCAGCGACCCATTTACCTACGTGGGCGTTTCACTTTTGCTGGCCACCGTGGCGTGCGTGGCTACCTATATTCCAACGCGTCGAGCGACCAAGATCGATCCCATGGTGGCGTTGCGCTACGAGTAAGGGAGACTGCGATGACTGGCCTACTTCAAGATGTTCGCTATGCGGTGCGCCAGCTACGCAAAAGCCCTGGTTTCGCTTGCACCGCTGTCCTCATATTGGCCCTCGGCATTGGCGGCACGACGGCCATCTTCAGCACGATTAACCCCATCCTGTTTGAGCCGCTGCCCTATCCGAATGCCAACCGGATCATGATGATCTGGTATGCCGGCGAAGACGGCTCACGCATTCCCCAAGCGTTTCATACCTATCGCGAGGTGTCCGACCGTAGTCGATCGTTCGATGCGCTTGCCGTGATGAAGCCGTGGCAGCCCACCTTGACCGGTGCAGGTCAGCCAGAACGCCTTGATGGCCAGCACGTGAGCGCCGCCTATTTCCGTGCGCTCGGCATTTCCCCGGTTCTAGGGCACGATTTCCAGGCGTCTGACGATGTGCCGCATGGTCCAAAAGTCGTAATCGTCAGCAACGAAATGTGGCGTCGCCGCCTTGGCGGCGATAGCAGCGTCCTCGGGCAACCGCTCAGACTCGACGGCGAGAGTTATGTCGTCATCGGTGTCATGCCGCGTGGGTTTGATAACGTTCTGGCTCCATCCGCCGAGGTCTGGTCACCGTTGCAGTACGACACCGGGAATGTTGCTTCAACCCAATCGAGAGAATGGGGTCATCACTTGAGGATGGTCGGGCGATTTCGGCCCGGCGTCAGCATCGACCAAGCGCGCGGTGATCTCGAGGGGATTGCGCACACGCCCGTACCAGAATTTCCCCGGCCACGTTGGGTGTCGTTAAGCCACGGGCTCATCGTGGATGCGCTGCAGGACGAGGTCACGCGTGGCGTAAAGCCGGCATTGCTCGCGGTTTTCGGTGCCATGATTCTGGTGCTTCTGATTGCCTGCGTGAATGTAGCCAATCTCCTACTGGCTCGGAGTGCGCAACGCCGCAGTGAATTCTCCATGCGTGTTGCACTGGGCGCTGGACGATCGCGTCTGATTCGGCAATTGCTTACCGAGAGTCTTCTGCTGGCCCTGCTGGGCGGCGCCTGTGGACTGGTGGTGGCGCAGGTGGGTGTACGCGCTCTGCTGATGCTCAGTCCGCCCGATCTGCCGCGGGTGGACGCCATCCGCCTTGACGGCACCGCATTTGGCTTCGCACTCGGCATCACAGCGCTCATCGGCCTGATCGTTGGCCTGATTCCGGCACGGCACGCCTCAGGCCGCGACTTGCACATGGGAGTGCAGGAGAGTTCCCAGCGCACCTCCGGAACTCATCAATGGACTCGCCGCACGTTCGCCATCGCGGAGGTCGCGTTCTCGCTGGTACTTCTGGTGAGCGCGGGATTGTTGCTGCACAGTTTGCAGCGCCTGCTGGCGGTGCCTCCGGGTTTTAGCGGCTCTCAGTTGCTTACCATGCAGGTGCAGACATATGGCCGCCGTTATGACGATGATCGCGTCTGTCACCAATTTTTTTCACAAGCCCTCGACGCGGTGCGCGCAGTCCCCGGAGTCACCTCGGCCGCCTTCACGAGCCAGTTGCCGTTGAGCGGAGACTCGGATGTGTATGGAGCGCACTTCGAGAACGACGATCCCGAGCGAGGTTATCCGGTCTTCCGTTACGCCGTGACGCCGGGTTATCTCGAAACGCTTGGCATCCCCTTGCGTCGCGGCCGACTCCTCGGCCCTCAAGACACGGAGGACACTCCCCGGGTGATCCTGATCAGCGAGTCCCTGGCAAAGCGCAGGTTTCCCGATGAGGATCCGATTGGAAAGCGTGTTCAGGTAGGGGGCGGATCCAGTGCAACGCTCTTCACCATCGTGGGCGTGGTTGGCAATGTCAAGCAGATGTCGCTCGCTATGAGTGACTCCGACGCGGTCTATGCCACTACCACTCAGTGGCACTGGGCAGATGGAACGCTGTCTCTGCTAGTTCGCGCGCGTGGTGATGTGACTGCGCTTACTCCCTCACTCAAAAATGCGATCTGGTCAGTCGACAAAGATCAGCCGATTGTCCGCGTTGCGACCATGGATAGCCTCATCGCGACCTCGGCAGCTGAGCGAAGATTCGTCTTGATTTTGTTTGAGGCCTTCGGGTTCGTGTCATTGATATTGGCCGCGACGGGCATTTATGGCGTGCTGTCTGGCGGCGTCACAGAGCGAACCCGTGAGATCGGCGTGCGGTCGGCTCTGGGCGCATCACGCGGTGCCATCCTGGCGCTGGTCATTCGACAGGGGATGGCTCTCACCGGAATCGGGATCGCGCTGGGACTGCTTGGTGGCGCGGCGGCGAGTCAGGTTCTCTCCACACTGCTGTTCGACGTCTCGCGTCTCGATCCCCTCACCTATCTCGGCGTGATCGGGTTGCTTGCCGCCGTATCCATGATCGCGTGTGGCGTTCCGGCGTGGCGCGCCGCCAGGATCGATCCCATGGTGGCGCTGAGATATGAGTAGGAGGTCATGATGACTTGGCTTTCTCAGGACGTCCGTTATGCGTTGCGCCAGCTTCGCAAGAGCCCCGGGTACACGGCGGTCGCGGTCATCACTCTGGCCCTGGGGATCGGCGCGAACACGTCCATATTCAGCGTGGTCAACGGAGTTCTACTGCGGCCGCTCGCGTTCAAGGATCCCGGTCGCCTCGTCCGAATCTGGCATGTTCCGCCCCCGAAGAGTTTTCCCGGCATGACGTTGTTCGCAGTGTCGGCGGCGAATTATAGAGACTGGGAAAACCAGAACCACGTATTCGACAGCATGGCGATCATGGCGGGCCACGGCTTCACGATGACGGGTGGCGACAAGCCCGAACAGGTGGCCGCCAGCGCGGTATCTTCGGGTTTCTTCTCAACCCTGGGTGTTCCACCCATGCTCGGTCGAGTGTTTTCTCCCGACGAAGATCAAGTTGGACATTCACACGTAGTAGTTCTCAGCCACCGCATGTGGCAGGAACATTTCGGATCGAATCCTGACATCGTAGGCCACAACATCAATCTGGATGGAGAAGCTTACCTCGTGGCCGGGGTCATGCCGCCAAGCTTCCGGTTCCCTGACTTTGCCCAGATGTGGACACCGATGGCCTGGACCGACAAGGAACGCGCGGTGCGCGGTGAGCATCACTATATGGTCGTCGCCCGCCTGAAGCCCGGAGTTGAGTTACCGCAGGCGCAGGCAGAGATGAACACGATCTCGCACCGCTTGCAGCAACTGTATCCCGATGATGACAAGGGATGGGGCGCCACAGTCCTGCCGTTGCACGACGATATAGTGCGCGACGTTCGCGCTCCTCTGCTCGTGCTACTCGGAGCGGTTGCGTTTGTTCTTCTAATTGCATGTGTGAACGTAGCCAATCTGGCGCTCGCAAAAACTTTCAGCCGTCAAAAGGAAATCGCGATTCGCACGGCCTTAGGCGCGAGCTGGCCTCGAGTCTTGCGGCAACTACTCACCGAGACGGTGCTTCTCGCGTTGGCGGGCGGAGCACTCGGCCTCTCCTGTGCTCATTTCGGCATCCGCCTGATTGTGGCTTTTCTCGCGGATAAATTGCCAACCTCCACCGAGATCACGCTGGATTCGCAGGTCCTGGTCTTCACAGCGGTTATTTCTGTACTCAGCGGTATGGTTGCGGGCGTGTTGCCGGCTGTGCGACTGGCGCGAGGCAACGTAAGCCAGGTCCTCAAACAAGGACTGGGTAGAACTGATGCGGACTCCGGCGGACATCGCACCCGCAGCATTCTGGTTGTGTCGGAGGTTGCCCTTTCTCTCATGCTGTTAGTCGGCGCGGGGCTGATGATCCGCAGCTTTCAAAAGCTGCAAGGGGTGAATCCCGGTTTTGACGCGCGCAATGTTCTGACCATGAACGCAATGGTGTCGCGGGCAAAGTTCTCCTCAGCGCTTCAGCAAATCAATTTTTTCGAGCGAGTGCTGCAGAGAGTACGAACCCTACCCGGGGTTGACTCTGCGGGCGTGATTGATGACATTCCCCTGGACAACGGAGGTTCCCATCAACCCATCGCGATCGAAGGCCGTCCCGTGCTTCCAATGTCTGAACAACCGGAGGTCGATGTTCGTCTCATCAGCCCGGGCTACATGAGTGCGCTGCATGTCCCAATCTTGCGAGGACGTGACATTAACGACACGGACAGCGCAGGCAGGCCAAACGCCATACTGATCAGCGACTCCATGGCCCGGCAGTTCTGGCCCGGCGAAGATCCTCTAGGCAAGCGCCTCACATTGACTTTCTTTCCAGGTGTGGTTCGCGAAGTAGTTGGAATTGTTGGCGATGTGAAACTTGACAGCCTGGATCAGGCCAGTCCAAACGCAGCTCTCTATTTTCCGCTCGACCAGATTTCCCCCTCGTCGAATGGCGGATGGAATTCTTTCCCGATGACGCTAGTCGTACGTTCAGCCTCCGGTTCTGCAGGCATGGTTTCACCTGTCGTGAATGCTGTGCACGACGTCGATCCGGAAATGCCTTTGCGCGACATTCTTACGATGGACGATCTGGTCGCGAACTCGCTCTCTCAGCAACGCTTCAACATGCTCCTGCTGGGCGCATTCGCCGGGCTAGCCCTGTTGCTGGCAGCCGTGGGCATTTACAGCGTGCTGTCCTACAGCGTAAAGCGGAGCGTGCGAGAGATCGGTATCCGATTAGCTCTGGGGGCGCGGCTTGGAGATGTGCTGCGCGGAGTCGTCTTCGAAGGCATGAAGCCAACTTTACTGGGAGTCGCAATCGGCGCGGTTGGCGCGCTGTTACTGGGACGTGTTTTGTCGAGTCTCATCTTTGAGGTGAGGCCCACCGATCCCGTTACGTTTGTTGCGGTGACCGCATTGCTGGCGGCGATCGCCTTGTTGGCAAGCATCATTCCAGCCTACCGGGCAACCAAGGTCGATCCCATGGTGGCATTGCGCTACGAATGAATCTCGAGGACGGACATGGAAACTCTGCTTCAGGATCTGCGCTATGGATTCCGCATGCTGGTGAAGAGCCCCAGCTTTACGGCGGTAACAATCGTGACGCTGGCCTTGGGCATTGGAGCGAATACCGCACTGTTTTCCGTGATCAATGGGGTGTTGTTGAGCCCACTGCCGTTTCCTGAACCTGAGCAACTCGTGACGCTGCACGAGAACAAGCCTAACTTTGAGGGCGGGTCGGTCTCCTATCCCAACTTCCGCGACTGGCAGAAGGACAACCACACGTTCTCGGCAGTGGCGGTAGGTCGCAGATACGCCTTCAGCTTGACCGGAATCGGCGATGCGGAACAGGTTGGTGGTGAGTTTATCTCCTCGGATTTCTTCCCGTTGTTGGGCGTCAAGCCGGTGATCGGCCGCACCTTTGCCGGTGATGAGGATCAGGTTGGTGCGGGGCCGGTTGCACTGATCAGTGCAGGGTTATGGCAGCGCAAGTTCAGTTCTGAAACCGACATTTTGGGGAAAAGCATCACTCTCGACGCGAAAGACTACACGATCGTGGGAGTCATTCCATCGAATTTTCACCTGCAGATTCCGGGCTTCCGCGACACCGACGCATATGTACCGATCGGGCAATGGAGCAATCCACTCCTCCTTCAGCGCGGCGCCGGTCTGGGAATGCATGGCATCGCGCGGCTTAAGCCTGGTGTGACGATTCAGCAAGCGCGTGCCGACATGGAAGCAGTCACACACAATCTGGCGAATGCCTTTCCGGATTCCGACAAGGGTATCAGCGCCATGGTCACTCCGCTCAAAGAGCGGATCGTTGGACACGTCCGGCCTCTGTTGTTGGTGCTTCTGGCGGCGGTTGGCTTCGTCCTTCTGATTGCGTGCGTGAATGTCGCCAATCTGCTGCTGGCACGCGCAACCAGCCGCACGCGAGAGTTCGCCGTCCGTGCGGCACTCGGAGCCAGCCAGGGCCGCGTCGTTCGCCAGTTGCTTACCGAGAGCGTGTTGCTCGCTCTGGTCGGCGGAGGACTCGGTTTGCTCCTGGCTGGATGGGGAACGCGTGCGGCTCTGGGAGTCTTGCCGACGGCGCTGCCCCGCGCCGAACAAGTGGGACTTGATCCCCATGTGCTGTTGTTTACCCTTGGCATCTCCGTACTCGCCGGAGTCCTTTTCGGTCTGACACCGGCGCTACGAACGTCCCAACCGGATTTGCAGGAAACGCTAAAGCAAGGAGGCCGGGGAGCAAGCGGGGCCCGTCACATTACGCAAGGCATATTCGTGGTTGTGGAGATCGCGCTCGCGTTGGTGCTACTGATCGGCGCAGGGTTGACCATTCGTAGTCTGACCAAGCTATGGAGTGTGGATCCCGGGTTCAATCCCCGCAATGTACTCACGTTTGGGATATCGCTGCCGCCATCGAGGATGGGCGCCTCCCCGGATGCAATCCGCGGAGCGTTTCGTGAGTTTGACGACAAGCTCTCGGGCGCTCCCGGTGTTCAGGCGGTCTCGCAGACGTGGGGAGCGATTCCGCTGAGCAGCGACGACGAACAACTCTTCTGGCTCGAGGGCCAGTCAAAACCGACAAACGAGAACGACATGAACTGGGCCATCGACTACATCGTCGAACCGAACTACCTGAAGGCGATGGGTATTCCGCTGCTGCGCGGCAGGTTCTTCACCGCTCAAGACAACGAGCACGCGCCACTCGTGGTCGTCATCGACGATGTCTTTGCTCAGAAATATTTTCCTAATCAGGATCCCCTCGGCAAGCGCATCAACATCAATCGCTTTCCCCAACTGGCGGAGATCGTCGGCGTGGTCGGTCACGTTAATCAGTGGGGGTTGGCCACGGACGATCAGCAGTCCCTGCGGTCTGATCTGTATATCCCTTGCATGCAGATGCCCAACGACTTTGTCGCTCTGACTCCGTCTGGCTCGGCTGTGGTAGTGCGAGCGGGGAACATTGCAGGGCTCCCCGATTCCATTCGTCACATCAGTGCGCAGATGAGCAACCAGCAAGTCATCTTCGGCGCACAAACGATGGACTCTCTGGTCTCCGAGTCAGTGGCCTCGCAGCGATTCTCCATGATCTTGCTCGTGGTCTTTGCGGCGCTGGCCCTTTGCCTCGCCGCCGTGGGAATCTACGGCGTCATTTCCTATGTCGTGGGCCAGCGCGGACGCGAGATCGGCATCCGCATCGCCTTGGGCGCGCAGCCGCTGGACATTTTGCGTTTGATTCTGGGCCGTGGAGGCAAGCTTGCCGCATTCGGCGTTGCTGTTGGATTGGCCGCCGCGCTCGGCCTTACCCGGCTCATGACTAGTCTGCTCTACGGAGTCGGTGCGACGGATCCGTTCACCTTTGTGGGAGTTGCTTTGTTGCTCACGCTTGTTGCACTCACAGCGTGTTACGTGCCAGCGCGACGCGCGACCAAAATCGATCCGATCGCGGCCTTGAGATACGAGTGAGGAGAGGGAACTGATGAACGGCTTTCTGCAGGATTTTCGCTATGCACTGCGCCAGCTCCGCAAGGGTCCCGGATTCGCCGCCACGGCAGTCCTGGTGCTGACTCTGGGAATGTGCGCCAGTGTGTCCATTTTTGCTTTTGTGGACGCAGCTCTGATTAAGCCGTTGCCTTACCCAGACCCCGACCGCCTGGTCTTCGTGACGGAAAGTGTTCCGATGCTTCCGCTCGCGAACCTTTCCTACCCGGACTACCTGGACTGGAAAAGGCTCAACCAGGTCTTCAGTTCGATGGATGTGTACAACGGGACTGGGTATCTGCTTCGTACGCCCGCCGGTACCGAGCCTGTGCGGGGAATTCGAGTGAGTGACGGATTGTTTCGCACATTGGGCGTTTCTCCCATGCTGGGGCGCGATTTTTATGCCAGCGAGGATCTCCCCTCTGCGCCGAAAACTGTGATTCTGAGTTATGCCACCTGGCAGAAGCGATTTGGTGGACGGAAAGATGTAGTCGGAGAAGTCGTCTCCCTCAGCGGCACACCTTACGCCATCGTCGGAGTGTTGCCGCAGAGCTTCCAATTTGCGCTGGGCGGGAAAGATGAATTCTGGACGACGCTCCACGCTGACGACTCGTGCTCCATCCGGCGAAGCTGCCACGGCCTGACGGGGATCGGGCGGCTCAAGGATGGAGTGTCCGTCGAGATGGCCCTCGCTAACGTGAAAGCGATCGCGGGTCAACTGGAGTTGCAGTATCCCAAGGACAATCGTGGCCAGGGGGCAACTGTGCTGCCGCTCGCTGAGGTCATTGTCAAAGATATCCGCCCGATTTTGCTCGTGTTGTTGGGCGGGGCAGGGCTGCTGCTGGTCATCGCGTGCGTGAATGTGTCGAGCTTGCTGCTGGTTCGCTCCGAGAGCCGACGGCGCGAGATCGCGGTTCGGGGCGCGCTCGGTGCCTCGCGAGGAAGATTGATCCGCCAGTTCATTACTGAGGGACTGGTGCTGATGGCGGTAGGCAGCTTGCTGGGTTTAGCCGCGGCGGATGGCGCGATGCAGATCCTTACGAGGCTCATCTCCAAAGACATGATGACGAGCATGCCGTATCTGAGTGGGCTGGGCCTAAACTCCCATGTGCTGGTATTTGCTTGTGCCATCTTCTTTTTGGCAGCAGCTCTCCTGTCCTTGCCGCCTATCGTTCGCTTGCCGCTCAACAAAATGCGAGAGGGACTGACCGAAGGCGGCCGCGGATACGCCGGAACGTTGTGGCGCCGTTTCGGCATGAACTTGGTCGTCGTCGAACTCGCGATTGCTGTTGTTCTTCTGGTGAGCGCCGGCCTTCTGGGTAAGAGCTTTTATCGCTTGCTCCATGTCGAGATCGGATTCCAGGCTGATCATCTAGCCACGGTGCAAGTTGCGTTATCGGACGTCAGCTACCCGAAGGATGAGCAAGTCGCTGCAGTTCAAAAGCAGATCATCAGCCGCGTCTCCAGCCTGCCGGGTGTTACATCCGCGGGAATCTCCAACGTTTTGCCGGTGAGTTTCAATGGCAATACCACCTGGATCCGGCTGGTAGGGCGTCCCTACAACGGAGAACACAATGAAGTAAACCAGCGGGATGTGAGTTCCGAATTTTTCCCCACGATTCGGGCAAAGCTCTTGCGCGGCCGCTATTTCACCGATGCGGATGATGCGTCGAAGCCTGGGGTGGTCATCATCAATCAGACCCTGGCCAAGAAGTACTTTCCTGGAGAAGATCCAGTCGGCAAGAGAATGGGCGACACCGAACTGACGCCGAAGTCGATCGTGGAAATTGTGGGGGTGGTCGAAGACGTCAAGGATGGCTCGCTGGATTCCGAGATCTGGCCGGCGGTCTATTACCCGCTGAATCAGGATCCGGATTCCGATTTTTCCGTCGTTGTCCGTACGTCACAGGCCGAACAAACTGTGCTGCCAGCGTTGGTCGGCGCCATCCGTGAGATCGATCCCGGTATCGGCACGATGAATGAGACGACCATGGTTGCCAGAATCAACGATTCACCCACCGCTTATCTTCACCGTTCCTCGGCGTGGCTTGTCGGCGGCTTCGCCACATTAGCGCTGCTACTGGGCGTGGTCGGTCTCTACGGCGTGATCGCCTACTCGGTGACCCAGAGGACGCGCGAGATCGGAGTTCGCATGGCTCTCGGCGCGCAACGCAGTTCGGTGTACCAGCTCATTTTGAAAGAGGCGGGTTGGCTGGTGGCAGCCGGAATTGGCGCTGGCCTTGTCTGTTCGGTCGCCGCGGCAACCCTGATTCGCGGACTGCTCTTTGGCGTGCGCTCGTGGGACGCGGCAACGCTTGCTGCGGTTTCTACGGTGCTGGCGACGTCCGCAATGCTTGCCAGCTATATCCCCGCACGAAGGGCAGCGCGCGTCGATCCCATGGAGGCGCTGCGTTACGAGTAAGGAGACGAATGATGACTGGGCTTGTACAAGACCTTCGCTACGCTCTGCGCCAACTCCGCAAGAGTCCCGGTTTTGCCATCGTTGCCGTGATTACCTTGGCGCTTGGAATCGGAGCGAACACCGCTGTGTTCAGCGTGGTCGATGCCGTGATGCTGCGTCCGCTGCCTTACGCTCAACCGGAGCGGCTGATTGAAGCACAATCAGTAAACACGCACGATCCGCAGCCCAGCGCAATCAGCTATCCGGATTTCTTTGATTGGCGCTCCCAGAATCGGACTCTCGAACATCTTGTTTCGTATCACGACAACTTGTTCACCCTGACCGGACTGGAACGGCCCGTCCAGGTGGATGCCGAGATTGTCTCTTGGGATCTGCTGCCCGCGCTGGGTGTCCGTCCGGAGCTAGGACGTGGTTTCTCCCAAGATGAGGAGAAGGCGGGCACCCGTGTAGTGTTGATCAGCCACCCGCTGTGGTCGTCGCAATTCGGTGCGGATCCGGCGATCATCGGCCGCGGCGTTCGCTTGAGTGGGGACCTCTACACGGTGATCGGCGTTATGCCGCCAGCCTTCCGCTTCCCGGTGGATAAACCTCGGAACAGTATCTGGACTACGCTCGCGGTGGACGATGATCCCTCTGATCCCAAGCCGAACACCGCTGAGCGTGGCTCTCACTTTCTGAGCGTCTTCGGGCGGCTGAAGACGGGCGTCACCGTCAGCCAGGCGGATCAGGACTTGCGGACGATTGCGACGAATCTGGCGAAACAGTATCCAGACACCAACACGCGCCATAATTCGGCACGTGTACTGACTGAAGTCGCAGCCTTGATCGGCGACACGCGAACCGCGCTTCTGGTGGTGCTGGGTGCCGTCGCTCTGGTACTGCTGATCGCGTGTGGCAACATCGCAAACCTGCTGCTGGCGCGCATGCGCGAACGCCAGCGCGAGATCGCGCTACGGTCTGCCCTGGGTGCGGGCCGGAACCGGATCGTCCGCCAACTGCTGGCGGAAAGCCTTGTTCTGAGTGCCATTGGCGGACTCGCTGGTTGCGGACTGGCCCTGGTTTGTACGCCGGTAGTCCTCTCGCTGATTGGTGATAGCGTGCCGCGTGCGGCGGATGCCGGTGTCGACCCGCGCGTGCTTTCCTTCGCCGTGTTCGTGTCCTTCGCCGCCGGATTGATCTTCGGGATCATCCCCGCGATCGCCGCTTCAAGAACCAATCTCATCTCTACTTTGAAAGAGGGTGGAAGAAGCGAAATCGTTGGCCGGGATTGGGTGCGCGCGTCGTTGATTGTCGGCCAGGTGGCTTTGGGTCTAGTGCTCACCGCCGGGGCCGGCTTGCTCATCACCAGTTTTCAGCACCTGGTTCATGCTAACCAAGGATTCAATCCGGACCATCTCACGACGCTCTTCTTTGAAACGCCGGATGTGCGCTACAAAGAAACCCGTGTGCACTTCTACCGCGATTACTTCGACAAACTCCGCGCCCTGCCCGGAGTGCAGGCGGCCGGAGGCGTCATGATTCTGCCCATGACCAACGACGGGGCCGTCATCACTTTCGAAGATCCTGAGCATCCCACGCCGGAAGGGCAGCGTCAAAGCGCGGACATCACCCCAGTCTCACCGCAGTATTTTCACACGATGCAGATTCCTCTGCTCGAAGGGCGCGACTTCTCCGAGCGGGATGGCGCGAAGTCTCTGCAAGTGATGATTGTGAATCAAGCGTTTGCGCAGAAATTCTTCCCCGGCGAGCACGTCTTGGGCAAGAAACTCAAGCCAGGTGCCGGCAATGGCGCGCCGGAGGGGCCGCCATGGCGGGAAATCGTGGGCGTTGTCGGCGACATTAGACTCGGGGCGACGCAGCGCGAAATGCGTCCCGCGATCTATCTGCCTGCCGACCAATTGAATACCTGGTGCTGTCTCTACTCAGTAGTGCGCACGTCGCTCGATCCTATCAGCCTGCAGGCGAGTGTCCAGCGGATCGTCTCCGCGATGGACAAGGACATCCCGGTCACTCAGGTTCGCACCATGAATGAATTAATGTTCAGCGAGCTTGCACAGCCCCGATTCGCAACTGTTCTGCTGAGTACATTTGCTGGGCTTGCCCTGGTTCTGACGATTGTCGGTCTTTACGGCGTGATGACATATTCAGTTTCTCGGCGCACGCGCGAGATCGGTGTGCGCATGGCTCTAGGCGCCCAACGCAGCGCGGTCCTCACCATGGTGTTGCGCGATGCCGCCATCATGCTAGGGACAGGCATTGTGATTGGCATTGCGGCATCCTTAGCATCTGCGTCGGTCTTGCAGGATATGTTGTATGGCACCGGCGCGCGCAATCCGGCGGTATTGACGCTGGTTTGCGTGGCCATCGCACTCGTCGGAATGGCCGCAGCCTACATTCCGGCATTCCGTGCGGCGAAAGTCGATCCCATGGTAGCTCTGAGGTACGAGTAGGGGAATGCATATGAACAGTGTCCTGCAGGATCTGCGCTACGCGATCCGGCAAATTCGGAAATCGCCGGGATTTGCGTTTACTACGTTGCTCTCTCTGACTCTGGGAATTGGAGCCACGACTGCAATCTTCAGCGTGGTGTACGGAGTATTGCTCAACCCCTATCCCTATCGAGATGCGGACCGCATGGTGCACGTTGAATTACGCGACAAGAGCGGTCGAGGCCCACTGTTCTTCGTGAGCGGTCCGGAAGCGCTACAACTCCGCCAGGCATCCTCGATCGACGACATGTTCTTGCAAAGTGATCGGCAAGAAACTCTCACGGGTGGCCAGTTTCCGATTTCCGTCAGCGTTGGCCAATACTCTCCAAATCTCTTTACCTACATGGGCGTGGCGCCGGCATTCGGCAGGCAATTCACGCCGGACGATGCTCCGCAAGGCAAGGCCTTACCGGTTGCGGTGTTGAGTTACTTGTTCTGGCAGCGTCAGTTTGCGGGAAATCGCAATGCCGTCGGCCAGACGATCGAACTGGATCACACGCTTTACACGATCATCGGCGTGGCTGCGCCCAGATTCACATGGGGCGACTCAGATGTGTATGTGCCGGCAATCCCGAACTCTGATCCGCACGATTACTGGAACGCATTTATCAAGCTGAAGCCGGGCGTGAAATATCCTGCTGCAGCAGCGGAATTTCAAGTTTTGCTCGACCGCTTTGTGCGAGACGATCCGCGAGATTTTCGACGCGATCGGAAAGCGGCTATCGTTACACTCAACGAGGAAGTGCTCGGCCGCTTTTCAGGCACGCTGGTCCTTTTGTTCGTGGCGGTGGTTGCATTGTTGGTGATTGGATGCGCGAACGTTTCCATCCTGCTCCTTGCGCGTGGAACCGGGCGGCAGCATGAGTTGGCGGTTCGCGCCTCGATCGGCGCCAGCCGGGGTCGGCTGGTTCGTCAACTACTTACAGAGGCTGTCTTGCTCTCGCTCGCGGGTGCAGCCCTTGGCGTGCTGGCGGCCTACAGTTGGGTCGGTAAACTTTCTGCCATGCTGCCGTTGTATTCGTTTCCCCATGAGGCGGCAATCCACGTCAACGGTCCTGTGCTGGTGTTCAGCGCTGCCATCGCCGTGATTACCGGGGTACTGTTTGGTGTTTCTCCTGCCTTGCAGCTCTCTCGTCCACACATCAGCGAATTGATCCAGGCGAACAGTACAAAGCTTGCCGGCAGCACGCGCAGCCGCAATACCCATCGGATTCTCATTGCCGGACAGGTGGCTCTCACTCTGTTGCTCATGGCCGGCGCCGGGGCCGCTACGAAGGCGTTTCTGGCCCTGTCGCACACTCCGTTAGGTTTCAATCCCGAGCACGTCTTTAGCATGGATGTTTCCATGCCCAAGGGAGCGTACCCGACGTGGCAGGCGCGTTTAAACGCGAACGAGGCCGTTCGGCAGGCGATTGGTGAGATTCCGGGCGTGGAGAGTGCCGGAGTATCCACCACGTGGTTCCCGCCTTTTGGAGGATTTCAGGCGAAGATCGAAATTCGCAGCCGGCCATCGCTGGAGGGCGCGGAGGCGATGCTAGGGCTGGTGAGTCCGCAAACGTTTTCGACCTTTCGCGTTCCACTCATGAGCGGCCGGTTCTTCAATGATGCGGAAGTCAGCCGCGCTGCTCACCTGGCAGTGGTGAATCAATCTTTCGTGAAGCAGTTTCTGGCCGGAAGCGATCCCATCGGTCAGGCAGTGCGCAGTTCGATGCTCAAAGTCGAGCGTCCCGACCTGTTACTTACGCAGGCACCTGACGATTGGCTGGAGATCATCGGAGTCGTCGGCGACGTGCGCAACGATGGTTTGGACCATCCCACGAAGCCGGCAGTTTTCCTTCCCTATAGCTTTTTGTTAACGCCCGACGAGTTCCTGCTGGTGCGTTCCGCAGGCGACCCCGAGGTAGCAATCGAGTCGGTGAAACGGCGATTGCGCGAGTTCAACCCGGATATGGTGGTTAGTAATGCTCGCAGTTTGCTCTGGGCGCTGGAAACCGAAGGATGGGGTCAAGGACGCTTCATCGCGACTCTGTTCACGCTTTTCGCCGTGCTCGCACTTGCACTGTCAGCGACCGGGCTCTATAGCGTCGTGTCGTTTGCCGTGACGCAGCGTACGCAGGAAGTTGGCATCCGTATGGCGTTGGGCGCGCCACGCGCCAACATTTTGCGGTTAGTGATCAGTTCCACGGCGCTGATGTTGGCGGCTGGAGTCGTGGCTGGTCTCGCACTGAGCGTCGCCCTGGGTGGCGTGGTCGGGTCGTGGGCGGGCGGCACTCCACGCGACCCACTAACGTTGTTGGGCGCAGCCCTCATTCTGACCATCGTTTCGGTGGCCGCTTGCATTGGTCCTGCTTGGCGCGCAGCCTCAGTCGATCCAATGGTGGCATTGAGATACGAGTAGGAGACCGATGAAAACACTCCGGCAGAACGCTCGCTACAGTATTCGATTGCTGCGGAAAAATCCCGGCTTCACCCTGATCGCCGCCATCACGCTGGCGCTCGGCATCGGCGCGAACACTGCGATCTTCAGCGTGATTTACGCCGTGCTGCTGGCTCCCATGCCGTATCCCAATCCCGACCAACTGGTGATGGTCTGGTCGAAGGTTCAGGGTGGCAACAACGTGGTTTCGGCTGGCGATTATCTGGATTGGAAGAGCCAGAACAAAGCTTTCCAGGACATCAATGCCTGGAGCGGCGCCAACTTCAACCTCGCCACGGCCGCGGAACCGGAACAGGTGAACGGCCAGAGGACAACTCCCGGCTTTTACAAAATGATGGGAGTGCCTTTCCTCCTGGGACGTGATTTTCTTCCAGCGGAAGGCGAGCCTGGCAAAGACCATGTCGTCATTTTTACTTATCGCTTGTGGAAAAGACTGGGCGGCAATCGCGAGATCATTGGGCAACAAGTCCGCATGAACAGTGAGCCCTATACGGTGGTTGGTGTCATGGCGCCTGGAGCACCGGATCGTCTCCAGACGCAATTGATTGTCCCCCTGGCTTTCAAGCCAGAGCAAATCAACCACGACTTCCATTGGCTGCTGGTCATGGCCCGCATGAAACCGGGAGTGTCGTTGTCCCAGGCACAGGCCGACATGCAAGTGGTCACCAACCGGATCGCGCAAGATCATTCGCAAAGCAACAAGGGCTGGAGCGCCAGCGTGGAAGAACTCCACAACGACTTTTTCCCGAAGGAAGCGAAGCAAACCCTCTGGCTACTCATGGGCGGAGTTGGTTTCATCCTGCTGATCGCATGTGGGAATGTTGCCAATCTTGTGCTTGCCAGGGGAACGACGCGCCTGAAAGAAGTCGCGGTGCGCACTTCGTTGGGTGCCACCCGATGGCATGTGTTCAGCCAATTCCTGACGGAGAGCCTGGTCTTGGCGGTACTCGGCGGCGCGCTCGGAATTGGGTTAGGCGCGGCGATCATCCGGATCATGCTGGCGAAGATGCCTCCGTTCATGCTTCCTTCCGAAGCCGATGTGACCCTGAATATCCCGGTTCTGTTGTTCACCCTGTTGGCGACAACGATCGCAGGCGTGTTGTTTGGTTGCGCGCCCGCGTGGCAAGCCTCGCGCGTCGATCCGAATGAGACGCTGAAAGAGGGCGGACGTTCGGGCACCAGCGCTGGAAGGCATCGGCTCCGCAGGTCTCTGGTGGTCGGTGAGTTTGCGCTGGCACTGACTCTGCTGGCCGGTGCGGGTCTTGCGATTCACAGCTTCTGGAACCTGGCTCGTGTCGATCCCGGCTTCCGCACCGATCACATTCTCACTTTCAATCTTCCGGTGCCAGAGAAGCGCCTGACTCAACCTGAACAGATGGTTGCCTATTACAAAGAACTTGTGGAGAGGATCGAGTCGCTGCCGGGCGTGATCCGCGCGGAAGCCGGGACAGGCATGCCGCTGCAAGGCACGAACTTCGGAATGCCATTCACCATCGCAGGCAAACCGGTCGCCGATCCTTCTGCCCGCCCCGGTGCCGGGTTTCAGATGGTCACTCCCGGATTCTTTCAGACCTTTGCGATCCAGATGGCAAAGGGCCGGGCATTCACCGATCAGGACACTGCCAGCAGCGTGCGAGTCGCGATCGTGAATGAGACGTTCGTCAACCGCTATCTTTCCGGAGTGGATCCGCTGACGCAACGCATCCTCGTCGAGCAACTGATTCCGGGCGTGACCAAACTCGGGCCACCGCTCGAGTGGCAGATCGTCGGGGTATATCGCAATACGCATAACGGCGGTATTCGCAGCACTGGTTTCCCGGAGATCGATGTTCCCTTCGCGCAAAGCCCGTGGCCGCAAGCTTCCATGGCGGTGCGAACTACAGGCGACCCAGCCCAGATGACCAAGAGCATTGCCGCCGCCGTGCACTCCGTCGATCCCGATCTGGCCCTGGCAGGCGTCAAGACGATGGACCAGATTGTCAGCGAGTCTTTGGTGGGAGATCGGTTCACGACCGCGCTCTACATCAGCTTCGCAACCGTGGCGCTGGTGCTGGCCGCGATCGGCATTTATGGCGTCATGGCCTTCGCAGTTGCGCAGCGCACGCACGAAATCGGATTGCGAATGGCGCTGGGCGCGAGTCAGGATCACGTCCTCGGTTTGATTCTCAAAGAGGGCATTCTCCTCGCGGCGATCGGTCTTGGCCTGGGCCTCGTGGGAGCGTGTTTTGTCGGTCGTGCCATGCGCGGACTGTTATATGGGGTGGGGACGATTGATATCGCAGCGTTCAGTGCGGTCGCGGTCACGTTGTTCATCGCTGCCCTCCTCGCGTGCTACATGCCGGCGAGCAAGGCGGCGAAGGTCGATCCCATGGTGGCGTTGCGTTACGAGTAGGAGATTGAGACCGATGATGACAGGATTCACCCAAGATTTGCGTTATGCGCTGCGGCAGTTGGCGAAAGCGCCGGGGTTTGCCGCGGTCGCAATCATCACACTCGCGCTCGGCATCGGCGCCAACACGGCCATCTTCAGCCTGCTCGATCAGGCTCTGCTGCGGACTCTCCCGGTGAAGGATGCCGATCGCCTCGTGATTCTGCAATCCTTCGGCAGTTTCAACGGCCACACCAGTTCTCGTACGGATGAGAACTTTTCTTTCTCCTATCCCATGTATCGCGATCTTCGCGACCAAAATTCCGTTTTCAGCGGCTTGATCGCCACCGACAAGGTACAGGCGGGAGTCCAGTGGCATAACCAGCCCGAACTGGTCGACGCCGAACTGGTCTCGGGAAACTACTTCGATATGCTGGGTGTGCAACCAGCGTTGGGTCGTTTGTTGGTTGCTTCCGATGACGTGGTGCCGGATGCAAATCCCGTTGCGGTATTGAGCTTCAGCTACTGGCAGCGCCGCTTTGGCTCGGACCCAGGGGTCCTGAACCAGAGCATCCTGATCAACGGCCATCCTTTTACCGTCCTCGGAGTCGCTCCGCCCGGCTTTCACAGCGTCGTTATGGGCGACACTCCCGATCTGTTTGTGCCCATGACGATGAAAGCGGAGATACGGCCGGGCATCACCGATCTTCTCGATCGCAAATCCCGCTGGCTCGCTATCGTTGGAAAGCTTAAGCCCGGACTCACGCGTGAGCAGGCCGAAGCCGGAATCAATCCGGTTTGGTACTCCATTCGTGCCGAAGAACTGAAACAGCGGGGACACAGCTCAGAGCACTTCAAGGAAAGTTTTCTGACCAAGTCGCACCTGTTCGTTCGCGATGGAGCCAAGGGATTCTCTCCTCTGCGTCGTGACGTGCAGGAACCGCTGCTCATCATCATGGCCATGGTCGGGCTCGTGGCACTGATGGCTTGCGCCAACGTGGGCAGCCTCCTGCTGGTTCGCGCGGCGGGGCGTATCCGCGAAATGTCTGTCCGCTACGCTTTAGGGGCAAAGCGCGTTCGCGTGGTGCAGCAGTTGCTGGTCGAAGGCCTGTTGCTGGGCCTGGCGGGTGGCACGCTCGGAATCGCGATAGCTCCCCGCATTTCGGCGTGGCTGATCAACATGATCTGGAGCCGCACCGCCGGAGATCTACCATTTTCCTCGCATCCGGATCTGCGGATATTGCTTTTCAATTTTTCTCTCGCCCTGCTCGTGAGTCTGATTTTCAGTCTCGCTCCCGCAGCCCAGTTCTGGCGGCCGAATCTGGCTCCTGCTCTGAAGCAGCAGGCGATGACAGCCGGCGGCGGCCCGCTGCGTTTTCGGCGGATTTCGGTCGCGGTCCAGATCGGGTTGAGCATTCTTGTGCTGGTCGGCGCCGGACTGTTCGTGCGCACACTGCGCAATCTCAAATCGTTGAATGTCGGTTTTCAGACCGATCATCTGGTGACGTTCGGTATTCGGGCGACACTCGCGGGATATCAACCCGATCAGACGCGCGATCTGCACACCCGAGTGCTGCAAACCTTGGCGGCACTGCCCGGAGTGCGATCCGTCGCCGGCACGACCGATCGCGAACTGGCGGACAACAATACATCGAACAACATCACGCTGGCCGGCTATACCGCAAAAGAGAACGAGGATATGAACGTGGAATCGCCCGCCGTCAGTCCGGGCTACTTCTCGACGATGGGAATGCCCTTGATCGCTGGTCGCGAATTCACGGACCAGGATCGGGATACCGCCCACAAAGTCGCCGTAGTGAACGAGAGCTTTGCTCGCCACTATTTCGGAGAACCGCAGTTGGCCCTCGGCCATTATTACTGCAAGGGTGGGGGAGATGTAAAACCTGACACGGAGATTGTGGGCGTCGTGAAAGACGCAAAGCATACGGGAGTTCGCCAGGCGATCACGCGCACCACGTTTACCCCGTTTCTTCAACAGTCGAATCCAGACGCCATGACTTTTTACATTCGCACCTGGCAGTCGCCGGAAAGCGCGGAAGCGACGATCCGGAGCGCGATGCAAAACCTTGACTCCAAGCTCGTTCTCGATACTTTCCGAACCATGGAGGAACAGGTTGACGACATTCTGACGGCTGAGCGGGTAATCGCGATTTTGGCGTCCGCCTTCGGCGCTCTCGCCGTGCTCATGGCCGCGGTTGGTCTCTACGGTGTGCTGGCCTATTCGACAGCTCAAAGGACTCGCGAGATTGGCATTCGAATCGCTCTCGGCGCGGGCCGCAGTTCCGTGATGCGCATGGTGCTGGTCGAAGTGTTATGGCTCGCTGGAATCAGCATTGCAGTGGCTCTTCCGGCTTCGCTGTTGCTCACTCACGCTGCCCGCAGCCAATTGTTCGGCATTTCGAGCAGCGATCCTTTGACGCTCGTGATTGTGACGCTGGTGGTAGCAGCAGTCGCGCTCGCGTCCGCGCTGCTACCCGCGAGGCGGGCTGCCAAGACTGATCCCGTCGTCGCGCTGAGGTACGAATAGAAATCCAGATCCATGAAACGAGAGGGAAATGATCCAACTGAAAAATATCGATCGCAGCTACAAGACCGGCGCTGGACGAACCTGGGTACTCCGTCGCGTGAACCTCGACATTCGTGAAGGCGAGTTCATCACCGTCATGGGACCTTCTGGAGCAGGGAAGTCATCGCTCCTCAACGTGCTTGCTCTTCTCGATGACCAATGGGAAGGCGAGTACTGGTTTCGCGAACAAGCGGTTCACGATCTGAAACGTAAGCAGCGAGCCGAACTCGCCAAGAAGAATGTCGGGATGGTCTTCCAGAGCTATCACCTGCTCGACGACCTCACTGTACAGGAAAACATCGATCTGCCGCTCTCCTATAAAGACATTCCGCGGAATCAGCGGCAGAGCCTGGTGGCCGACACTCTCGATCGCTTCCAGATTGTGGCCAAGAAAGATCTCTATCCCAGCCAGCTGTCCGGCGGGCAGCAACAACTCGTGGGAATTGCTCGCGCCGTGATTCACAAACCTCCACTCCTGCTGGCTGATGAGCCGACTGGCAACCTGCACTCCGGTCAGGCTAAGGAAATCATGGAACTCTTCCGCGGCCTGAATGAGCAGGGAACCACGATCGTGCAGGTCACGCACTCGGAGGCGAATGCGGCGTACGGAAGTCGAACCATTCAACTGCGGGACGGGTGGCTCGTAGGAGATACAGCTAACCCATCTCTCGCTCAGCCAGCGGAGGTTAGCGCATCGTGAATGTTCCGGGGACCACCTTCTTGCAACGGGGAATTGCCATCCTTTGTCTGTACACGATGTTGGCGCCGACGCTGCTGGCGCAGACTGCAAGTACCGCAGCAACCACCACGCCGCCGCAGCCCGCTACTCAGGCCACAGCCCAGCAGACCAGCCTTCCAGTTCGCTTTGAAATGCCGAAGTCACACAACCCGCTCAACGCTTATTCGCCGGATTATGTTCCTCAGGCGGTGCTGGCCAACTCACCGCGGCTCGATCGTCTCGTCCGGGACGGCAAGCTCTACCTTTCCCTGAAAGATGCCATTGCTCTCGCGCTCGAAAACAATCTCGACCTGGCGATCGCCCGCTACAATCTTCCGATTGCGAATACGGACATCTTACGCACAGAAGCGGGCGGATCGTTTCGTGGCGTGAACACAGGCGTAGTGCAGGGAACTCCCGGCGGAGGCGTTGGAGGTTTTGGTGCAGGTGCTCCGGGCGCCGGAGCCGGCGGCACGACGAGCGGCGCCGGTGGAGCCGGCGCGGGCGCGTCCGGACTGGTTCAATCGACACTAGGCACCGGAACCGCGGTGTCTTCCTACGATCCGTTGATCAGCGCGAGTGGTGGCGACGAGCATCAGACCTCGCCGGTCGCCAACCAGGCGATCTACGGTGTCCCCTCTCTGCAACTGAACACGGGGCAATTCAACGTGAATTACTCTCAGGCCTTTGCCACCGGAACCAGCATCAATTTCTCGTTCAACAACGCGCGCCAGACCACCAACAGCCCGTTTTTCACCTTGTCTCCAAACCTTGACTTCCACCTTTCGCTTCACGATTCAGCAGGAACTGCTCGCGGGATTTGGTTTCGGCCCCAACCTGCGCTACTTGCGAATCGCCAGAAACAACAAGAAGATCTCAGACATTGCTTTCAAGGACCAGGTAATCGCCACAGTCACCCAGATCGAGAATATGTACTGGGATCTGGTAAGCGCTTACCAACAGACGCAGGTGAACGAACAATCTTCGGCCTTCGCCCAGCAAACTCTCGACAATGCCCGGAAGCAGTTGCAACTGGAAAGCATTCCAGAGATGGATGTCCTGCGTGCCGAGGCGGAGCTTTCCAAGCGTGACCAGGAATTGACGGTGGCCCGCACCAGTCTCCAACTCCAGGAGACTCTCATGAAGAATGCCATCACGAAGAGTCTGGACGATCCGATCCTTGAAGCCATGCCGGTGATTCCGACTGACCGAACGGAGGCGATACAAGCTCAGGCCAGCCAGTCGATCCAGGATCTGACTTCTGCGGCGCTGCATGGACGGCCGGAGCTGGCGGAATCCGACGTCGACCTTATCAATCGTCAGATCAGCCGTCGCGCAGCGCGCAATGCCTTGCTGCCGTCTCTGTCTTTGGTCGGTTTCTATTCCGGCGCGGGCCTGGCGGGCCCGCTGAATCCCATCTGCAGCCAGGACTGTATCGTAAACGTCCCGGGCGACTTCGCTGGAGCACTGCGAAACGCCTTCAACAACACCAACCCTGATTACTATGTAGGCTTGAATTTGAATATTCCGCTTCGGAATCGCGTGGCAAAGGCCGATCAGTACCGATCCGAGCTCGAATATCGGCAGGCCGAACTGCGCATGGAACAACTGAAGAAGCAAGTCCGCATCGAAGTCCGAAATGCGCAGTATGCCGTCGAGCAGACCGGCGCCCGAGTTCAGGCCGCCCGTAAAGCACGCGACGTCGCCCAGCGTACGTTCGACATCACCAAGAAAGAGCAAGACCTCGGCGCGGGATCGAGCTATCAAACTCTCTCCGCTCAGCGCGATCTCGTCACTGGCGGAACTCGATCTCGTAACGGCGATGACCGTCTTTGAAAAAGCAAAAGTTGAACTCGATCGGGCAACCGGCGCGACTTTGGAACATAATGGTATTCAGCTTCAGAACGCGGTGACCGGCACGGTCGGTGATACCATCAGCACCGCGAGTCCATAACTGGCCATGCAGACTTCCGCCAAACCCAACGAGCTCTCCGCCGTGACACCGGTGAAGGGCAGGAACGATCGGCCGCGCATTTTGGCAGCCGATGACCAGCAGCATGTCCTCGAGGCTCTCGAACTACTCCTGCGTCCGCAGGGCTACGACGTCGAAACCGCGCGATCCCCAGCAGTGGTTCGCGAAGCCTTGGCCACAGGTTCCTACGATGCCCTGCTCATCGACTTGAACTACACCCGGGACACCACGTCCGGCCAGGAGGGGCTCGACCTTCTTTCTGAGATTGTTGCTCTCGACAATACAACTCCCGTGATCGTCATGACGGCCTGGGCCAACATTGAACTGGCGGTCGAGGCCATGCGCCGCGGCGCGCGGGATTTCATTCAGAAGCCATGGGAGAACGAACGACTGATCACCATCCTGCGAGCGCAGGTTGAGCTTCGCCGGGCTCTGCAACGCGCTGAACGGCTTGCCGCCCAGAATCGCCTGCTGCAGGCCGAGGGACGTCCCGAGTTCATCGCCACAGCTCCACTCATGCAGCCGGTCCTCGATGCCATCACCCGGGTCGGACCTTCCGATGCGAATGTCCTGATCACCGGCGAGCACGGCACCGGTAAGGAGGTTGTGGCGCGAACCTTGCACGCCGTTTCTCACCGTTCTCCACGTCTCATGGTTTCCGTAAATACCGGTGCCGTCCCCGAAGGGCTTTTTGAAAGTGAGCTCTTTGGACACGTGAAAGGTGCTTTCACCGATGCCCGCTCTGACCGCATCGGACGCTTTGAGCTGGCCGATGGAGGCACGATCTTTCTTGACGAAATCGGAAACGTTCCCCTTCGCCAGCAGGCGAAGCTGCTGCGCGTGCTGGAGTCTGGCGAGATCGAGCGCGTGGGCTCGTCCCGCGCCGTGCGCGTGGACGTGCGCGTCATCTCTGCCACAAACACTGATCTCCGGGCTGCCTGCACGTCCGGCCAGTTTCGCGAGGATTTGCTGTTCCGGTTGAATACGGTTGAGATTCACGTGCCGGCTTTGCGCGAGCGCCGGGAAGACATTCCCGCTCTCGCCGTACACTTTCTGACCCGTTATGCATCGCGCTACCGGCGTCCGATCCAGGGCTTCGAAGCCTCCGCTCTGCAACTGCTCATGCAATACTCCTGGCCCGGCAACGTACGGGAACTGGAGCACACTCTCGAGCGGGCAGTCCTCATGTGCCGCGGCAACGAGATTCAGCGGGCAGACCTGGGTTTGGACATGCTGCGCCCGCAAAGCCAGAATCTCGAGGATCTCAGCCTTGAATCGGTGGAAGCCATTCTCATCCGCAAGGCGTTGCAGCGTTCCCAGGGCAATGTGAGCCACGCTGCCGAGACCCTTGGCCTCAGCCGCGGCGCGCTCTACCGCCGCATGGAGAAATATGGGCTCTAGCCCGCAAGGGAGCTACAATCCCGGCGTGCGCAAGCCTCCACGAAAACGGGTTCGGCTCTTATATGAACGACGCGTCAACCTGTACGCGTTCCTGGTGGCCATTCCCGGTCTGCTGGTCAGCGGTATTTTCATCTGGCTGCAGCCTTGGACGCTGGAGTCAAAGCTGGCCCTGATGTTCGCCTCATTGTTCGTGTGGTGGCTCCTGGCGATGGCCCTCCAGGAACAAGCCACGCGTCCCCTGCAGACTCTCGCGAACGTGATCGCCGCCTTACGCGAAGAAGACTACTCATTCCGGGCGCGGGGAGCCGCCACCGATGATGCCCTCGGCGAACTTTCCATCGAAGTGAATGCTTTGGCCGATCTGCTCGCGGACCAGCGGATTCGAGCCATTGAAGCCACTGCTCTGTTGCGCCGCGTGGTCGAAGAGATCGAAGTCCCGTTGTTCACGTTTGATCCCGACCAAATTCTGCGCCTGGTGAATTCCGCCGGAGAACGCCTGCTGCAGCAGCCGTCCGTCAGACTTCTCGGCCGCACCGCAGAAGAGATCGGGCTGGCCGCCTGCATGAAGGCCGAAAGCGAGACCGTGGTCCCGCTTCCGTTCCAGGGCCCGAACGCACGCTGGTTGGTGCGGCGAAGTTCGTTTCGCGAAAAGGGTGTGCCGCATACTCTTATCGTCTTGTCGGATGTGAGCTCGTGCTCTTCGCCAGGAAGAACGGGGCGCCTGGCAACGTCTGATTCGCGTGCTGGGACACGAACTCAACAACTCCCTCACCCCGATCAAATCGATTGCCGGCACGCTGCGGGCACAGATTTCAAATGGTGCGCTCGAATCTGATCAACGCGAGGACTTCGAACGAGGGCTCTCGATCATCGAATCCCGGGCCCATTCCCTCAATCGTTTCCTGCAAGCCTACCGCCAACTCGCCCAGATGCCGCCACCCATCCTGCGCATGACGCAGCTTTCCCCAATTGTTCAGCGGGTCGCTGCCCTTGAGGCCAGCTTGCCCGTGCAGGTGCTTCCCAGTCCGCCGGCTGAGCTCATGGTCGATCCCGATCAACTCGAGCAAATGCTGATCAATCTGATGAGAAACGCGGTTGAGGCCGCGTGCGAACCGCACCCCGTCCCTTCCAGCAACGCTTCACAGACACGGAATCCCGAGGTCGTGGTACGGTGGGAGCTGTCCGACAAAGATCTGATTCTTACCATCGAAGACAACGGCCCCGGTCTGGGCAATCCCGCCAACGTGTTCGTCCCCTTCTACACGACCAAGCCGTCAGGCAGCGGAATCGGCCTGGTACTGTCGCGGCAGATCGCTGAAGCTCACGGAGGCTCCATTCAACTCCTGAACCGCGCGGACCAAAAGGGCTGCCAGGCAAGAGTTGTGCTTCCACGCGTCCAGCCGGCTCAATGACGACACGTTAATGATGTCCGACGTTCGACCATCCCCGAGTCCCCGGATTTCTCAACGCGCCTTGCTAACCGGAATCGGTCGGGTTAGTCTAACTCGGTAACCGAGAGGAGAGCGCGTGAGCAAGCCTTCGGACCTGGTTCAGGGGACTCTGGACATGCTGATCCTGAAAATACTGGCGTTGGAGCCGCTCAATGGCTGGGCCGTGAGTCAGCGTCTGAAACAAATGTCCAGCGATGTACTAGGGGTCAGCGATGGCTCCCTTTACCCGGCTCTGCACAAGCTGGAACATCGCGGTTGGATTACCGCTCAATGGAAGCCGAGTGGGAACAATCGTCGGGCCAAATTTTATTCTTTGACTCGGCTGGGGCGGAAGCAACTCGAAAAGGAATCGGCCGACTGGAACCGTCTCTCCGCTGCCATCTCCGGAATAGTCAAGCTCAAGGAGGCTTGAGATGACGTTCGAGCAATGGTTTTATACCCTTCCGCTGCGTTTGCGCTCGCTCTTCCGCCGCAAGGAAGTGGATCAGGAGCTCAACGATGAGCTTCGCGACCACCTCGAGCAACAAATCAACGAGAACCTTGCAGCAGGCATGTCGCCTGAAGACGCGCGCTACTCGGCCCTGCGCACCATGGGCGGGATGACGCAGATCGAGCAACAGTGCCGGGACGCCCGCGGCGGTAACTTCGTGGAAGACCTGGTTCAGGATTTGCAATACGGGTTTCGCCAACTGTTCCGCAGCCCGGGCTTTTCGATTCTGGCAATTCTGTGTCTGACTCTGGGAATCGGCGCCAATGCTGCCGTGTTTAGTTGGATCGAAGGGATCTTATTCCGTCCGTATCCCGCAGTAACCCACCAGGAGCGGTTGCTCGCCATAGGCGGAACGGCGCGTGGCGAGACCGGTGCGACGGGAATTTCGTGGCCGGACTTCCTAGATTTGCAGAGAAGCTGCACCCTTTGTGATGAATTCTTCGTGAGCAAGATTACCGGCAGTACGCTGAATATCGGAGACCACGCCGAAGTCACGACCGGCAGCATCGTCTCGGCAAATTATTTCGACGCGATCGGCGTTCATCCCGTCCTTGGTCGCGGCTTCGTCCCCGGCGAAGACGTAGGAAGCAACGCTCACCCCGTCGTGGTAATCAGCTATCAGCTTTGGCGGAGCCGCTTCAAAAGCGATCCCCAAATCGTCGGCAAGACCCAGCGGCTCAATAACCTTCCCCACACAATCATCGGTGTCGCGCCGGAGGGGTTTTACGGAACTTTCGTAGGCTGGGCGATGCAGTTCTGGGTTCCGGCGTCCATGGAGGAAACCTTCGAAAGCGGCGGATATAAACTCGAGGACCGCGGTGCGCGCTGGATTGAAGCCTACGTACGAATCAAGCCGGGGGTCACTCGCACCCAAGTCCAGGAAGAAATCTCGGCAATCGCAACCCGCTTGGAAAACAACTACTCAGCCACGAACCGCGGGCGCGGCATCAAGCTGTGGCCATTGTGGCAAACTCCTTTCAACAACGCCGGCACTCTGCTTCCCACACTCGAGATCATGCTTGCGGTGGGCGCGTTCGTTCTTCTTATCGCCTGCGCGAATGTGGGCAACCTGCTGCTAGTCCGGTCCTTTGCCCGTCGCCGCGAGATGACGGTTCGACTCGCCATCGGGGCCAGCCGCGTCCGTTTGTTGAAACAACTTCTCACCGAAGGCCTGATCCTCTCGACGCTGGGGGCCGCTGGCGGACTCCTCGTAGCGTACTGGTGTCGGCACGCGCTCGTGCTGCTCCTCCCCTCGCGCTCTGGAGTCGCGATGTACCTGC
Organism: uncultured Acidobacteriaceae bacterium; assembly: GCA_963788555.1. Classification (GTDB taxonomy): domain Bacteria; phylum Acidobacteriota; class Terriglobia; order Terriglobales; family Acidobacteriaceae; genus Sulfotelmatobacter. Next base: position 138,137 of record CAWBHM010000018.1, read on the forward strand.
CGGGAGAAATCGACTGGCGTGTGATGTCTCTGAACGTCGGCATTTGTTTGATCGCCACGCTGATTGTCGGTCTGGTTCCGGCGTTCCAAACGCGCGACATCAACCTGGCTGGCGCTCTGAAAATGGAATCCTCCGGTGTGGTCGGGGGCGGGGGAAGAGCATGGGTACGTTCGAGCCTCGTCGCTTTCCAGGTTTGCCTGAGCTTTATTTTGCTGGTCGGCGCAGCACTGCTTGCTGCAAAGCCTGCAAAAGATTCGAACCGCGAACCCTGGCTTTTCTACAACAAATGTTGTGCAGACCGGGGTCTCGTTGGTCTCAGCGGGATACGACGTACCGCACGCCAAGACCTTTCAGGAGGAGCTGATAACTCGCCTTAGGGGGCTCCCTGGCGTCGAGTCCGCCGCCTTCGCCCGCGTCACTCCACTAGGCTATGGAACCTACTCTTCCACGCCGATTGCGGTCGACGGCTACCAACCTCCCCTGGAAGAGCAACCGACGGTCGACTACAACCAGGTCAGTCCTGACTACTTTGCCACCTTGGGTATACCTCTGCTCTCCGGTCGCGAATTCACGCGTGCCGATGATGAAAACGCAGCCTTGGTCGCCATCGTGAATCAGACCATGGCGGCACGATACTGGCACGGTCAGAATCCCATCGATCGACGCCTTCAAGTGAAGGGCCGCTGGGTGCGAGTCATCGGTGTCGCGGCAGACTCCAAGTACGAGAGCATGCGCGAGAGTCCCAAAGCCATTTTTCTATGTGCCGCTTCTGCAGGATTTCGTACGCGGACCTGTCTTGTATATCCGTTCCTCCCAGCCTCTGCAGAGCACTTCGGCCGCCCTGATCCGCGAAGTGCACGCACTGGACCGGGACCTCGCCCTTTACGAGGTGATTACACTTCAGGAACAAGTCAATCGCTCGACCTCGCCGCAACTTGTGGCTGTAACCCTGGTTTCGATCTTAGGAGGATTGGCGCTTCTTCTGGCTGCCGTCGGCCTGTACGGCGTGATGTCTTATGCCGTAGCCCAAGCGAACCGCGAGCTGGGCTTGCGCATGGCTCTTGGCGCCGGGGCAGCCGATCTGTTTCGCCGGGTCATTTCGCGCGGCTTGCGATTAACCGCAATCGGCGTCCTTTGCGGTGCGACTGCGGGACTTGTGCTGACGCGATTATTCGGAAAGCTTCTCTACAATGTCAGTCCGAATGATCCGCTGGCATTCGCGGCGGCCGTGGCCGTGATGACGCTCACCTCAGTCACGGCTTGTCTTCTGCCCGCCTGGCGCGCTACGCGAACCGATCCCGCCCGTGTGCTGCGAGATTGATCGTTACATGGCTGCGGCTAGCCAGGTCCATTTACACCGCTCAAAAAACCGCCTAAGTGCGCCGTCAAAGCTATCAGGCCGGCGGCTATCAATTCGAGCGCCAGGCGATAGCTCGGCAGGTAGACTGTGCGTCTTCGCGCGCGGAAGTGCACCCACCACACCAGCCATATCACCACGGTTGAGAGAGTAGCGAGAACGAGGTGCAGCAACAGAATTCCCTTTAGTTTTTGCCCTTCCAGTTGGAATTGCCACGCCAGCAGCCCGGTAACAAGAACCGGCAGAGTTGAGATCGCTCCCGCGAACAGGTTGTAGTACGCCGCTATCGCCAATGCGCGTCGCTTCGTCCACTGCCCGAGCAGGTCAAAGGCCACACCCGCAATCAACAATGCGATTGGAAAGTGAATCAACACCACATGTTGCGCATGTTTCGCCGAGAACGCGGCCTTCAGATCGAAAGGATTGACCATCACTCACCCCACCACAACGACATTCGAGATGGATAACGAACGTGTGAACTCTTTATTCCTTTCTCCCGAATCGTCGCCAGCTGGCCCGGGCTTCTAGTAAATCATTGCTTGGAAGGGAATAAATTCAAGATTCCGATGTTTTACTATGTGGACTTGTCAGGAGCGAACCGCCAACTCGACTCGTTCGAAGCGCTGGCTATGCCGCTCTTCGATCAGTTGTACAACTTCGCTCACTGGCTCACTCAGAATCGCGAGGAAGCCGAAGATCTGGTCCAGGAGACTTACGCGAAGGCGTTGAAAGGATTCTCTTCTTTTCAATTAGGGACGAATTTTCGCGCGTGGATTTATCGCATCTTGCGCAACACCTTCCTGACCTCTCGCACGGGGCTAAAACTGACTTCAACGGTACCGCTCGATCCCGACGAGGACGTGGAACCGCACTCTGCGGTGGAGCGCGATACGCCAGAGACGCTTCTGTTCGCACGATCCGCCCGCGAACAACTGCAGACTGCGATCGATGAACTGCCGGTGCACTTCCGTGAGGTTCTTCTTTTGTGCGAGGTTGAGGAAATGTCGTATCAGGAAATTGCCGAAACGCTATCCGTTCCCATCGGAACGGTGATGTCGCGCTTATCGCGCGCCAGACGAGCCTTGCGGAATCGACTGGGTCCGCCTTTGCAGCAAAAGAAAGCAGCACCAGTTACAAAAGGGACCGATCATGGTTTGTGAGGGCTGGAAAGAAAAACTCGATACCTATCTCGACGGGGAGCTTCCCGAAAGCGAGATGCGCGCATTCTATGCCCATGTGCGCAACTGCCCCTCTTGTGCGGGCGACGCTCTTACGCGCGTCCAAACCAAGCGCGCGATTCAGTCGGCTGGGCAACGCTTCACTCCGACTCCTGAGTTCCGCAAACGAATCCACCAGAATCTTCTACCCAAACGGTCAGGCCGCCTGCGTATCGGGTGGATGTCAGTGGTGGCGGCAGCCGTCGTCCTCGTCGTCGGCGCCTTGACTTCAGCGTATCTAGAAAACCGATCTGTCCGGGATCAAGTCTTCAGCGAGATTACAGACCTGCATGTAGCGACGCTGGCGAGCGCCTCACCGGTGGACGTCATTTCCACCGATCGGCACACCGTGAAGCCCTGGTTTCAGGGCAAGATCCCGTTCGCCTTCAACTTACCGGAGCTTCAGAACACCGATTTTTCTCTGCTGGGCGGCCGCATCACCTATGTTGAGCAAGCGCCAGGCGCGCACCTCATCTACGATGCCCGCAAACATCATATTTCCGTATTCGTGTTTCAGGACCGCTCGCTGCCGAATGTAGGCGAGAGTTCCTCTTCGCCCAAGAAACAACCGTTCAGCATGGAAACTTGGAGTCAGGGTGGCCTCCGCTATTTCGTGGTCGGAGACGCTAGCGCTGCTGACATGGACAATCTTGCGAAACTGTTCAAAGCCGCCTCACAATGACCACAATTCATTGCCCCGCTGGCATTTTCAAGCCCAACGCTTGCACGGTAACTTCATCCAGCTTGGCTTTCGTCTCCCGGTTCGTGACCATGCCGAAGCTGCCGGAGTAATCCCACATCGTCCATCCGATATTGTGGCGCTCGAGTGACGTGCGCACGTCTTTGATCCAGGCGGCGCGATCCTGCGGATCGGCATAGTAACGAAACACCCCAAATTCATTGCAGATCAGCGGTACATTGTGTTGCTTGCCCCACTCTGCCGCCTGATTGATTTCCGCTTCAATGTGCGATGCGTCCCAGTGATCTGCTCCGTAGCGGATCAGCTGCATGCGATCGCGCGGCTCGGGGACGAGCCTCGCAACTTGCGCCGCATTCTCCGCCGACGACGGATAACGCAGTCCCTTGAGCCAGTGCCAGTAATACGCTCCCCACGTTGCGCCCTGATGAGTGAAGATGTGCGGCTCGTAGAAATGAAATACATAAATCACGTTCGGATCAGGCAGTGGTTCCAGAAACAATAGGTCGTCATCGTTGTCCCAATTCGCGCCTGTCGCGATCATCGTATTCGCGGGCGCTCCACGCCGGATCGCCGCTGCCAGCTTCGCTTCTACGCCATACCACCGGTAAGCATCGCGCATCTCCGGTTCATTCAGAATTTCGAAGAACACGCGGTCCGCATCCCACGAAGCGTAGTGCTGCGCCACGGTGCTCCAGAAATCCGCGAAGCGCTGCACGAAGTCATCTTCTTTTGCCAGCCGTGTCTTGAAGTCGGAGTCGGGATGCATGTCGATTTGCACCGCGAGACCCGCATCCAGAATCATTTTGACCGCAGCATCGAGGTAGCCGAAATATTCCGCGCCGCCGTCTTGATGCCTCATCGCGTCCATCATCGGCTGCGGATTCACGCTCAGCCGCACGTGATCGAACGCCGGCAGACTTGATCAGCGCAATATCTGATGCCGTGGTCCATGTCAGAAAATGCTCTTTCGCATATCCCTTGGGATCGTAGACCTGCGCAAACCACTCACTCAGATTGACCCCGTGCCGAATGTGCGCCAGGCGCGCCGCGGGAACCGAAGAAGACGACAATTGAGCGTTCAACGCGGAAGTAAAAGTAAAGAAGACGAGTACGAAGAAAACTCGAAAAAACCACCGCGTCATCGGCACGCCTCCTGCGGCGTCAACGTTCTCCAAAAAATGTGGGGACAGCCGCCCTCGGATGTCCGCCGGGCGTAGCCCGGCAGTCGGTAAGCTAGTTGAGAATCGGCAACGCACGAATCCGTTTCTTGGTTGCCGCATAAATCGCGTTGCACACCGCCGGAGCGATCGGGGGCACCGACGGCTCGCCAATTCCCGTCGGCACTTCCGCGCTCGGAACCGCATAGACCTCAACCGCCGGCGTTTCCTCCATGCGCAGTGGCTCGTAATCGTCGAAGTTCCCCTGCACAACGCGGCCTTTCTCAATCGTGATCTTCGCGCGCAGGGCATTGCCCAGTCCGTAGACGATCCCGCCCTGAATCTGCTGTTCCAGAATGCTGGGATTGACGACCTGTCCGCAGTCGACCGCCGCAACCACGCGATGCACCCGCGGCTGATTGTTTTCCATGCTGATCTCAACCACCTCGGCCATGTACGAGGCGAAGCACCCGAAGCAGGCCACTCCGCGATAACGGCCAGCGGGAACAGGCTTGCCCCATCCCGCTTTGTCCGCCGCCAACTGTAGCACGCCGCGCATGCGGGCCGTCTTCCACGTGGTCGTGAAGTATTGCAGATCCTGATCCTTCTCCAGCAAATGCAGCCTGAACTGCACAGGATCCTTGCCCGCTGCGACGGCGAGCTCGTCAATAAAACTCTCGAGCGCAAACGCCGCCTGCAGCGCGTACACCGATCGCATCCAGCCCAGTGGAACCGGCGTTTCTGTCAGTACGTAATCGATCGAATAATTCGGCAGCCCATACACTGGACCGGCTTCATCCGGCAGATCAGGATCCACTCCATTCGGAACCGGCTGTCCCTTCTGCCCGCTGATCGAGGGAGCAATAATGCGATGCGTCAACCCGACAGGAAATCCCGATCCATCCATCGTCGCGCTGAGCTGGTGCAAACTCGCGGGACGATATGTCGAAAATCGCATGTCATCCTCGCGCGTCCAGACCACCTTCACCGGTGCATTGATCGCCTTCGACACCAGCGCAGCTTCGACGGCATAGTCGTGTTCCAGGCGCCGTCCAAATCCCCCGCCCATTAACGTGACGTTCACCTTCACCTGATCGGGATCAAGTGCGATCGCAGTTGCCACCGAGTCGCGGCAATCCTGCGGAACCTGGGTTGGAGCCCACAGTTCGCACTTCGCACCTTGAAAGTGCGCCGTGCAGTTGCCCGGCTCCATTGGCGCGTGCGCCATGAACGGCAACTCGTATTCAGCAGACATGTGGCGTCCTGAAGCCTTCGCCGCGTCTCCGGCGGTGAACAAATTCGCCGGCTTCTTCGTCGCTCCCTGCTTCAGCGATGCCATGACGGCCGCAGTGTTCAGGTCTTTGTTAGGCCCATCGTCCCACGTAACATTCAGCACGCGGCGGCCTTCCATCGCTCCCCATACGCTGTCGGCGACCACTGCGACCGCCGAATCGCCGATCTTGCCGACGTAACTGACGCCCGAGATCTTCTTCGACTCTTTGTCGTCGAAGGCCGTCACCTTCCCGCCGATCGTTGGACACCGCGACAGCACCGCAAACTTCATCTCGGGCAAACGGAAATCAATCCCGAACACCGCTTCACCCTTCACCTTTGCAGGCGAGTCGACGCGCGCCAGTCGCTGCCCGACGATCTTGTAGTCCTTGCTCTGCTTGAGCGTCACATCGGTGGGAATCGGCAGCGTCGCAGCCTTGCTCGACGAGTTCGCCGTAACTCAAAACTCGGTTCGTTGCCGCATGCTTGACATGGCTATTCTCCGCCGCGCAGGTCGAGCGCGGAACACCCCACGTCAGCGCCGCTGCCGAAATCAGCATCTCGCGCGCGGAAGCTCCAGCCTTCCGCATCGGATCCCACGTCGTGCGGATGCTGGCGCTTCCTCCCGTGGTCTGATCGCCGAACAGAGTGCTCGCGCCTGCCTGCTCGATTTCGATCTGCTTCCAGTCCGCCTCAAGTTCCTCGGCAAGAATCATCGGCAGCGCGGTGCGGACGCCCTGTCCCATCTCCGAGCGCGCGACCACGATGGTGACTTTGTTGTCGGGCGTGATGCGCAGATACGCGTTCGGCGAGAACGCTTTCTTCTCGTCCGACGAACTTCCGTGCGGCAGGTAGAAGCCGATCACCAGGCCGGCCCCGGCAGCGACTCCGGCGGCCACGAATTCGCGGCGGGAAAGTGGGCTCATCGCGCGCCTCCGTTCCCGGCGGCGCGGTGGATCGCTTTGCGAATGCGCTCATAAGTTCCGCAGCGGCACAGGTTGCCGTTCATCGCCTGCGTGATCTGCTCGTCGGTCGGATTCGGCGTCTTCGCCAGCAACGCTGCCGCCGACATGATCTGTCCTGTCTGGCAGTAGCCGCATTGCGGAACTTCTTCCGCGATCCACGCCTGCTGCAGCACGTGCAGCCCGTTGGCTCCAAGGCCTTCAATCGTAGTCACGCTCTTACCCGCGACTTGCGAGACCGGAGTCGAGCACGAGCGGATCGGGTTGCCGTCGACGTGAACCGTGCAGGCGCCGCACAATCCAGCGCCGCATCCAAATTTTGTTCCGGTGAGTTCGAGGGTGTCGCGGAGAACCCAGAGTAGAGGGGTTTCCGGGGAGACGCTGACTTTCTTTTCACTGCCGTTGACGCGGAGTGTGATATCGGCCATGGGTATCCAGTTGTGAAGTTTGGAAACTGCACAACATGGTACTCAACCTGAAGGAAAAGGGAAATGGCGCGCCCGATTAACGATCGGAATCACGAGCGTGACCGCGGGCCAGACTCAAGGCTTCGAACCGTTAGTGACTGGGCCTCGACGCCAGTTCGCGAGCGATCTCGATGCCGATCTGATCAGCGAATCTCTGGAATGCAGGTATTTCGTAGAGCCGTATTCCGATCTCATCTTGGGGAAAGATTTCTGCGTGTACATTCGCGGCCCCGTCGCGCACGGCCGCATGAACTTTAGCCGCGGTCGTTGTGTCGAAGCTCTCGGACACAATCACACTGTTGTCGGCCCACTGCTGCACCACCACAGGACCTTCTTCGGTCGCGATCTGCGCGGCCGACACCGGACAGTTGCTCCCGCTGCACGCGGGCAGCGCCTGGGCAGTTGCGGTCTGATAACGCAATGCCACCGCACTGGTATAAAAGCGCGCGAACCGCTCCGCAGCCTGCGGAGTCTTCCATCGCGATACATACAGCAGGGCCAGATCAGCCGTCGTGGCCGATGCGTCGTTCGCCACCTTGTCTTTGTTCCTGCGGTGGTAAGTCACGTAAGCGCCGCCTTGCCACGCGGCCGAAACATCGTCCGCGTTCTTCCGTTCGCCGTACTGCTTCAGGTAGGCGCGGATGTCGAGTTGTCCAATGCCACCCGAGTCATACACCTCGTACTGCTCGCCCAGGATCTGCTTCAGATCGGGCACGCCCGTCGCCGGCAGCTTCTCGCGATTGATGTACGCCTCCGGCTCTAACACTTCATGCGAGTTTCGTGGAGGCCGCGCGAATGCTCCCGCAAACGCCATGTTCTTTCCGCCTTTGTGCAGCAGTTCCCCTTCGAAGATCAGCCCTCCCTGATACGCAAACGTCCCTGACTCCCGCAGAATCATGGGCGCATCATGCAGCATCTGCGAGTCGGCCACCGCCTTCACTGCGGGCTCTTCCATGGAATAAATAAGGTCCGGCGTGTCAATCAGGTTGCGGCCCATGGGCGCAAGAATGTAATCGACGTAAACCACCATCGCCTGCCCTTCGACCACGGCCTTGCGCGCGGTCGCGCTGTCGTCATTCCCGGTCTCGTTGGATTTGGCGGCGTTCCCTGACTGCTTCAGCCCCGCTTTCATCCACTTGCCCAAATCGTAGTTCTGGTCTTGCAGTGCATGCGTGAGTTCGTGGGCCAAGATCGGTTCCTGCCGGTCGGGCGGAACCCAGTTCAGCATCGAGATCATCTTGGTTTCGTCGTCATAATAAGCAGCAATACCCTGGCCCGTGGACTTGACCAGAAATTCCTTCAGATTGAAATCGCGGGGCAGGAAGCCGAGCTTCTTCATGCTGAGTTCTTCCTGGGCGAAGCGTTGCGTGTATTCTTCCTTGGCCAGCGCGCCCCGGGCGTAGTTCTCCACATCGGCTTTGCTCACCAGCCTGCGCTTCACGGGGGTGTGCTTGGGCATTCCGCTGTCTTCGGCAGCGAAGGCAAAGATCCGGTCGACGGACTCAAACAGCTTCTTCGTGTCCGCGTCGGTCATGCGGACCTCATTCGTGTTGTCCTTGCGCAGCTTGCGCGCCACGTCCGCCAGACTCTGCGACGAGCCATTGTCCTGAGCCAAGCCGAGAGTGCGAGCGAAGTTAGAAGCGAAGTCAGAAGAACGATTGCGAGTAACGGACGCCGGTTCCGGCTGGACATAGTTAGGCCTCACCCTACACACGAAGAGTGCACTCTTCTCAATTTTCCTAGAGTGAGAACCAGGACTCACGGCAAAACGAAGGCCGAAGCCTTACGAAGGTAACAACCAATTGGCAGCAGAGTGATTAGCCAGCAGCTACTTCAGCTCTGTCAGCTTTTGAGTGGCCAGCTGTCCAGCTTCGACGCCGGGATTTTCCTTCTTGATCTGCTCGTAGAGTCGCTTGGCGTCGAGCGGCTGGTTGGAGTTCTGGTAGAGCTCGGCGAGTTGCAATTGCGCTGTGACTTTGCTGACGGAGGCCGTCGGCTTGTTGATCAATTCCTGGTAAAGTGCAATCGCATCTTTTGTGCGGTTGGTCTGCGCATAGATCGAGGCCAGCGCCATTTTAGCTACGGCTGCAACGTCGCGATTGCCGGTCGAAACGACCTCTTTGAAGTGGCGTTCGGCGGCGGCATTGTCACCCAGTGTGGCGGCCGTGACTCCCAGAAAATAATGAGCCATGTCTGCCGTGCGTGTGTGGGGATACTTGTCGACGATCGCCTGGAATTGCTTGTGTGCGGCCTGCGCGCGGTCTTTTGCCGAAGTGAAAGTAGGGAAGTCAGGCTGCTCAGGCGTTCCCGCGGGACGCAACTGCGTGTCCATGGTGCGGACCGCCTGCGACAGATCAAGGCTGGCCTTTTCATCCTGCCCGTTCAGGTAATACCATCCGCCAATCACGGCGGCGACAACAATGGCGAGTGCGATGACTGAGATGATCAGCGTCGATCGATGTTCGACCGTCCAGTCGGCCGTTTTTCCGGCTGCATCGATGGTGACACGGCTGAATGCATCCTGTTTCAGTTGATGGCGGGTTTCTGCGCGCACGGACTTCCCTTCTGGCTATGACGGTGGGCTGGTGGATTAGCGTGACAAACAAACAGTTTAACAGGGGCAAAACAGGGCGTCAAAAGGATGGTCGGCCGAACCGGTTCAACCTTGACTGCCCCCTTCCGGGCCTCACAGCTGGGTAGTTCTGACGCTGACCTGCGGATCACCTCGCTGACTCCGTCGCATCAAAAGGCTTTGAGGGCAAGTTTGACACCCGTACCAGTAGGTCCAGAACAGAGAGCGAGAAGTCGCTCCGCTCTAGGCTGAGAGATCAGTAATGTGTTCGCTGACGAATTTTCCTCCACCCAGAACAGCTTCAACCGCAGGCGCAAGGTCTCTTGTAATCTCCCATTTCAAGATATAACCCTCGGCTACATTGCGCAGAACGGCGTCCACTGCATCGGAATCACGATATGCGGTCATGAACAGTATCTTCGTGTGGGGACTATTCCTGTGTATGCGATTCGCCGCTTCGATTCCGTTGAGCTTTGGTAGATGCAGGTCCAACAGCACCAGGTCAGGCTCCAATTCCGTGGCCTTTTGAACGGCCTCCAGACCATCGGAGACCTCTGCGACAATCTGCCACTCGGGATGCCTCACAAACAGCGACGACACACAACGACGCCAGGGCTGGTAATCGTCTGCCAGGAGAACGCGAATCCTTCCCAAAAAGGCCTCCGTTCGGTCAATGGCCCTCCGGCTTTCGATGGTAGGTGGGGGACTGCCTTTGACAACAGTAAAATGATAGTACCCTACGGCTCGTTCTTTTTCTATCTCTATGCACCATAGAAACCGCACCGGGAGGCGATACGACTATAAAAAATGACAGGGGTGTCCCAGGGGTTATCTGCCGAAAACAGGTAGCCAAGACATACGACGTGGATATCCTCTGCGGTTATTCTCTGGGTAGCGTTCAGGACGGGATGGAGCGCCACGTCTTCCAACGAATCTGCGCGGAGCATTCAGCCGTTTATTCCCGGTGAAAGGGCGGGAGTCCTGGGTGAAATTGGCGGCGATGCCGCTATTCCTACCCTGCCGCCCGCGCGGAAGAACTGCTTGAAACGATAGGAACGCGAGCGTGGATCGTCGTGCCGCGCTCCGGCTGCGAATTGATTGAGAGCTCTCCTCCCACTAACCTTAGCCGCTCTCGCATGCTGGTGAGGCCAAGCCCAGTGCCCTTCATTGCGGCTTCCGCGTTAAAACCTGCACCGAGGTCGCTGACCGCGAGATGAATCTCTCCCGCGCTCCCCCATAGTCTTACTTCGAAGCTCTTCACCCCACTATGCTTTGTAGCGTTGCGCAAGGCCTCTTGTAGAACCCGGAACAGAGCAAGAGAGGTTTCGTTTGGCAAACGAGAAGGTAGATCATGGCTCTGGAAATCAATTTCCAATCTCTGGCGCTTACCCAACTCGCCGCAGAAGTTTTTCATCGCTCCAACAATGCCCAGATATTCTAGTTTCGAGGAGTGCAATTCATGTGACATCGTTTGGATATCGTCCGTGATTTGCGTAGTTTGATTTCGTAGATCGCCTATGCGCCTGCCAAGTTCAACGACCGAATCAGGGACATCTTGTTGGACTCCTTCGAGTTCTATCGACAGAAGCACAAGTCGTTGGACGATGTCGTCATGCAAGTCTCTCCCAATCCGGGTACGTTCCTGCTCGTGCGCTTCGATCAGCTTCAGGCTCATGCCTCTAAGCGCCTGTTCTGCCTGTTTGCTTTCGGTGACATCGATACAACTCCCTATGTAACCGGAGAACGAGTGATCCGAATTGAACCTAGGCACCCCAATGTCCAAAAGCCATCGATATTCTCCGTCGTGACGGCGGAGCCGATATTCCATTCTGAACTCCTCATGACGATCAAACCCCCGCGTGTACGTATCCATGCATTTTCGCAAATCGTCGGCGTGCACCCCTTCTGTCCATCCGTTTCCACGCTCGGCATCAATGGACCGTCCGGTAAAGTCCAGCCACGTCTTGTTGAAGTAGGTACAGAGTTTGTCAGTTCCAGCCATCCAGATCATTACCGGGGCCGTGTTGGCAACCAGTCGGAAGCGCTCTTCGCTCTCACGGACTACCTGCGCAGATTGTTCGTGCTCCTCGGCGAGGGCTGCCAGAACCAAGAAGGGGATCGAAGCGAAAACCAGGAACGTCTGCAGGGGTAGGGGGTTGGTGAGGGGTACCATAGCGGAAAACGGACCTCGGCCATGGACTGCGCCCCAAATGGATAAAGAGGTCACGGCAATCAGCGAAGTGCTGATTCCTAACCATCCGAATCGCAATGCGGACCAGAGCAGGAACGGTACCAGCGCATAGAACAATGTCGGCGATCTGCTGTCCTCAGGGACCGTAAACACGATGTAGCTGACAAGAAACAGTCCCGCGATGAGCATCAGTCCTTCGAGTTGATGGGCGCGCGATCTTCGCATCAATACCCGCCCTTCGACTACCCAACTCAACAGGGCCGGAGTCACCGTGACGAAGGCAAGAACCTCGGACAAAACGACAATCTTCCAGCCCGTCCAATAGTCGCGGGCGACGCCATGCGCGCTTAGAAATGCTCCTGCGAATGGCGCAAGCACGATGGCAAAGAACGAATACTGGGCCAAGGCTTTCACGCTGTTGAGCTTGGGCACACCGTTGAAGCAATATCGAAGACCGATTGCCGAAATCAGCACTTCAACGGTATTGCCCGGAATGAACCGGACAATCGAACTCAACGGCACGCCTGCCTGCAGGTCGGCAACCGCAAACCCAAGAAAGGATGCGGGGATGACCACTAGCCAGAGGTTGACGCGGACCAACAACAATCCCGTTACCAAAATCGCGCAACCTGGCCAAAGCGGCCACACTGTCTGGGGATTCGAAGCCAGCAGCCCTACCAGAGATGGGACGAGGTATGACAATGCGATCGTGGCGCACACCACAAGCCACGTTGAACGGGAATCAAAGTACGGTTCTCTGTTAGAAATGCTGCTGAAGTTTGTCATACGTGCCTCTCCACCCATCGTGAAGGACAGCCGCTTGACGAATTGTTTCCACGCATACTTGAGCCCAGTTCCGTTGCGTCATCGCGAATAGACGATCAATCTATTTCGCGTGAGTGAATCGTACATCCGATGAGCCATGACTGACGATAAATCACCATCTCACTCGTTGACCCCGGATAGTCCCCCGCGGGCGGTCCCCTGTTCCCGCATAAAGGTGAGCACGATTTCAGCGAAAGAAAGGGGACGAGAGTCAAAGTCCCAATCCTAACGTCCCAAAATGGACGGCGTTAGGATTGGGCAACCGCTCCCTTACTAGGTTGGAGATTTGTTGGAGATTTGTTTTGACGGGGTCGGCGGGGAGGAGTATGCTCCGGCACAACTCGCTCCCCCCTCTATTACCCGGGCCCCGAAGGAAACTCTTTTGTGCGGAGGAGACCTCATCGTGAAGCCTGCGTGTGCCCTTTGTCTCTTGGCAGTTGCGGTCCTGTTCGCGCCAGGAAGACCAATTCCACCGAACAGCTACAGCGCGGGAATGCTTTCTCGAGTCGAGGTATCACCGGTCGGCGCCCAGACTCAAGCCGCAATCGGCGACTCCGGTCATTTGCCTTTGAGCTTCGAGCCGAATCGTGGACAGAGTGATCCGCGCGTAAGATTCCTTTCGCGGGGCGCTGGATACACGCTCTTTCTGACGGACGAGGGTGCTACTCTTTCTTTCGTTGGGCGGAAGGCGCCGCGGTCCCCGGACGCTTCCCATGCACAGAACGACGGGATGACAGACTCCGCATTGCGCATGCAGTTGGTGGGTGCGCGCCCTCAATCCGTGATCAGCGGCGTGGAGGAGCTTCCGGGTAAGACGAACTACTTCCGCGGCAGGGACCTGAAACGGTGGAACACGAATATCCCAACTTTCGCGAAGGTGCAATACCGGGATGTCTTCGATGGTGTCGACCTGGTTTATTACGGCAATCAGGGCCGGTTGGAGTATGACTTCGTCGTCGCAGCGGGCGCCAGCACTGACGCGATTGAGCTATGCTTCAGCGGAACTCGCGGCGTGCATATCGACAAGCGCACCGGGGACTTGGTTCTTCAAGTGGGAAGGGGCACGGACGACCTTCGCTTTCGCAAGCCGGTCGCCTACCAAGAGGAGTCAGCGGGAAAGGGCAAGCGCCTGATCGCGGCGAACTATGTCCTCGATTCGCAAAACCGCGTCCGCTTTCAGCTCGGCCCCTACGACCACAGCAAGGCTCTGGTCATCGATCCGACGCTCAGCTATTCGACGTACCTCGGTGGCAGCAGCAACGACTACGGAACCAGCATCGCCGTCGACAGCTCGGGCAGCATCTATGTGACCGGCTACACCAACTCCGCCGCCTTCCCGACCACGAGCGGCAGCTTGCAGACCTCCTGTGGCGGAGGTTGCAGTGGAATTACCGTCGACGCATTCATCACCAAGCTCGATCCCACCGGTACCTCTCTCGTTTATTCGACGTATCTTGGCGGATCGAGTAACGACCAGGCGAACGGAATCGTCCTCGACGCAGTGGGCGATGCATATATCGTCGGCCAAACGTATTCCGCGGACTTTCCCACGACGGTGGGCGCATTCCAGACCAGTTGTGGTGGCAACAACTGCGCCGCTGGCGATGCCTTCGTGGCCGAGTTGGACGCGAGCGGCAGTGCCCTGGTGTACTCCACCTATCTGGGCGGCAGTGGCATTGATCAAGGCAACGGCATCGTCCTCGATGCTTCGGGCGACGCTTATATCGTCGGCTATTCCCAATCCACAAACTTTCCTACGACCTCCGGTGCGTACCAGAAGACGTGTACCTGCTCCAAGGCTGCCGACGTGATTGTGAGCGAGTTGAATCCCACCGGAACGGCGCTGGTCTATTCCACCTATTTGGGAGGTGGTGCCGCCGACGAAGGATATGGGATCGCGCTGGATGCTTCCAACAACGCCTACGTCACCGGATACACGCATTCCACCAACTTTCCAACGACGCCGGGAGCATTTCTATCCACCATCGGAGCGAACGAAGCGGGCTTTGTCACGGAGTTGAATACCTCGGGCTCGGCGTTGGTTTATTCGACCTACATCGGGGGAAGCACCGTAAACACGACTCCGTGCGAAACCTGCACGACGAGTATTGCGGTCGATAGTTCGCGAAGCGCCTACGTGACTGGACTGACGGCGGAGTCCAATTTTCCGACGACTCCAGGCGCGTACCAGACAGTGTTGAAGAGTTCCGCGAAGGGCCACGACGCATTCGTGACGAAGCTGAATCCCACCGGTACAGCACTGGTCTTCTCAACCTATCTTGGCGGCAGCAATGATGATGGTGCGATCAGCATCGCGCTCGACAGCAGCGGCAACATCTGGGTCAAGGGCAACACGCAGTCCACGAACTTTCCGGTTACGCCCGGAGCGTTCCAGACGGTTGCGGGCGGCAACTTCGATGCCTTCGTCTCGGAATTGGATCCCACGGGCTCGACGCTTCTGTACTCCTCGTACCTGGGCGGTTCGGGAGCAGAGTATGGCGGCGCCACGCGCATGCTCGTGGTCGATAACCAGTCGCCACCGAATGTCTATGTGACCGGGTACACGAACTCGACCAACTTTCCCATCATCGCCGGAGCGTTCCAGCCGGCTAACGCGGGACTCAACGATGCGCTCGTGAGCAAGTTCTCTCCCAGTCCGAATGCGGGGTTGGCGCCCGCGAGCCTCAGTTTCGGGAATCAGACCGACGGCACAACGAGTGCTCCGTTGACCGTGACCCTCACCAATACCGGCAACGAGAACCTGAATGTGAGCGGCGTTGGTATCACGGGAACGAACAGCGCGGATTTCGCCGAGACCAGCACGTGCGGACAGTTAACGCCGAGCGGTACCTGCACCATCAGCGTCACCTTCACTCCGACCATCGTTGGAACTGAAACGGGCGCTGTCTCCGCTACCGATGACGCGGCCGATAGCCCTCAGTCGGTGACGATGAGCGGTGTTGGCGTTGGGTCCGGCCCGCAGGTGGTTCTTTCTAGCAGCAGCCTGAATTTTGGTACGCAGGTGATCGGGGCGACTGGAGCTTCCCAGTTTGTGACACTCAGCAATATTGGCAACGGAGCGCTGAACATCACGAGCATCACCAGTAGCGGCGACTACTCTCAAGTCAATACTTGCGGATCGACGGTGGCGGCCGGATCGAACTGCTCGATCACTGTGACCTTCAATCCAACTGGCATCAATACGCGTATCGGCAACGTCACCGTGACCGACAATGCGACGACCAGTCCGCAAGTCGTGTCTCTCACCGGAGTGGGCACGTACTTCTCGCTGTCACCAACGAGTCTGAACTTTGGGACTGTTTCAGTCGGGACATCGAGTTCGCCGCAGTCGATTACTCTCACAAACAAAGCTACCGTTCCATTTGCGATTCGGAGTGTATCCATCACGGGAGTAAGTCGAGCAGACTACAGCCAGACCAATACCTGTGGCAGCAGGCTGAGTGCGGGCGCGAGTTGCTCAATCACCGTTACTTTCAAGCCGACGTTAACGGGCACGCGGTCCGCACTGGTGTCGATTACTGACTTGGCCGGCGGGAGCCCGCAGACAGCGACACTCACGGGGACGGGCCAATGAGTGTCGAGGGTCGAACTAGGCGG
Organism: uncultured Acidobacteriaceae bacterium; assembly: GCA_963788555.1. GTDB lineage: Bacteria > Acidobacteriota > Terriglobia > Terriglobales > Acidobacteriaceae > Sulfotelmatobacter. Next base: position 154,475 of record CAWBHM010000018.1, read on the forward strand.
CGGCGGGCGAAGAGGCCACCAGGGAATTCGTCTTGGAGTCGGAGTCGATTGGCAGCCGTACGATGACGACTGTGCCCGCGCCTCCGGAGTTGATTTCCAGAGTCCCGCCAAGTTGTCTAAGCCGTTCGCGCATTCCCCGGATTCCAACTCCGGGCGTGCCGGTAGAATCCATTTGCTCTCGCTTTTCCGGTGGAATACCTCTGCCCTTGTCGGCGACCTCAACGAAGACATGATGATCGTGCTGGCGAAGGCGAATCCGGGCGACCGGACTCTCGGAATGCCGGTGAATGTTGGTGAGGCATTCCTGGACGACACGAAAGATCGCCGTCTCGGACTCACGAGGCAGCCGTCCGAAGTGGTCAGGAAGATCGAGATCGACGTTGATTTTGCTGCGCGCGGCAAATCCTTCGACATACCAACGAAGGGCGGACAAGAGTCCGGCTTCATCCAGCAACGGAGGATGAAGCAGGTGAGAGATGGTGCGGACTTCAGAACTCATTTCCTGTACCAGGTTTTCGCTGTCGGCGAGGGCAAGGGCAGTCTTGGCCAAGCGCTCAACGTCCGTTCGCGCAGCGGAGAGGTTCATGGTGAGGGCGGCCAGCATCTGTCCGACACTGTCATGTAACTCGCGGGCGATGCGGCGGCGTTCGTCATCTTGCAACTGCATCAGACGGGCAGAGAGTTCACGAAGATTCTGATTGGCTACGTCGAGGTCGGCTGTACGCTCCTGAACGCGGCCTTCGAGTTCCCACTGCTGCGTCCTGAGTACTTCATTGTGGCGGCGGCGCGCTTCTCCCATGACCACCACGGCAACGGAAGAGAAGAGGAAGGCGATGGCTCGTACGAACTCGGCGGCCGTCAGCAGGCGGAATGCGTGAATCGATGGGGTGAATCCATACGCGGAGGCGAGCATGGCCAAGGCGATGGCGGCGACCGACGGACCGATACCGCAATACCACGCTGAGAAGGCGACCGCGGGAAGCATCAGGACGTAGGCCAGCTCTACACCCACGAAACGATGGAGCGCGTTCGTCAGCAGAATCGCAGCGAGAATTCCGCCGATCGCCAGGGCGTATCGCGGCGCGGTCAATCGTAAGAGTCGTCCAAACGAGTTCCCCATGATCACATCCTTAGGCCCGGAGCCCCGCAGGGCAAGATGGCGAAGGGGCAGGTCGGGAACAAAGAACGCAGGGCCAGGGAAATAATGATAGCAGGATCGCGTTCGCAGGTGAACGGCGAAGTGAGTTGAGATTCGGCTGGCGCGATCGAACGCAACTTCGCCGACGGCGGAATAATGTACGATAGCGTACTCTGTTCGGCAGCAGTGGAAAGTGGCTTCGGCGCGGATGACGCGTGCGGCGATGGATCGTCTAACGTAGGTTGTATCGACCCTCGCCTTTCGCTTTTGCGGGGGTATCTGCTACTCTGCGGTTTCCGTTCTGGGGAGGAATCAGGAAAAAATGCAATCCCACAAGTTGCTGCTGTCGTCGTTTGCTGTCGTGTTGTGCCTCAGCTTCTCCGTTTCGGCGGCGGACAAGAAGTCCAAAGACGCGAAGCCGGACGAGGCGAGCAAGCCCTCGTACGACATGGCTCAGCCCGCAACCGAGAGCCTGGATTACACCATGTACCAGCGCATCCGTGATGAGGGGCTCGGGCACTCGCACGTGATGGAGTTTGCGTCTGGCCTGATGGATGGCATTGGTCCGCGGCTGACGGGATCTCCGAACCTGAAGCGCGCCAATGAGTGGACGCGCGACCAACTCACGGCCATGGGATGCAGCAATGCTCACCTGGAGGATTGGGGCGAGTTTGGTATGGGCTGGCGACAGCTGAATACCTGGGTGCGAATGTCGGCCCCTGACACTGCGGTTCTCATTGCACAGGCGCTGCCGTGGTCGGCATCGAGCCGTGGTCCCATCAATGGGCGCGCGGTCTGGGTTGATGCGAAAGATGAAAAGGATCTGGAGAAGTACAAAGGCAAGCTGGCGGGCAAGATCATTTTCTTCGGCGAAATGCGCGAGGTGAAGCCGGTCGACAAGGCACTGTTTGAGCGCAGGGACGACGCCGACTCTCAAGACCCTCGCAGAATATCCCGTGCATGTTGGACCGCAGGAAGATTTTTTCGCGACCTTCATCAAGCGGCTGGAGTTCCGCGAGAAGGCTGGACAGTTCTTTGCGGCAGAGCACGCGGCTGGAATCGTGGTTCCGAGCCGCGATGGACGAAACAACGGCGGATCTGGCGGAACGATTTTTGACGACGGTGGTGGCGGGATGGGCTGGTTCACGTATCAACGCGAGCACGCCGAGCCGCTTCCGATCGTGGTAATGGCGATTGAGAACTACGGCCGCGTCTACCGGCTGCTCAAAGCGAATGTTCCGGTCAGCATCGAGATGGATGTGGAAACGGAGTTCACTGGGGACCACGAGCACGGCTTCGACACGATTGCAGAAATTCCGGGCACCGATCCGAAGTTGAAGGATGAAGTGGTGATGGTGGGCGGACATCTGGATTCATGGGCGTCGGCGACGGGCGCGACGGACAACGGCGCAGGAACCGTCGTCGCGATGGAAGTGATGCGCATCCTGAATGCGCTGCATGTGCAGCCGCGGCGAACCATCCGCGTCGGACTATGGACTGGGGAAGAGCAGGGAGAGTTCGGTTCCTACGGGTACGTGAAGCAGCACTTCGGATTTGTCCCACTGTCGACAGCCCCCGACCAGGTGAAACTGCCGGATTTTCTGCGGAAGCCTGCCGGACCCGTGCAGTTGAAACCGGACCAGCAGAAGATCTCCGGATATTTCAACGTGGATAACGGCTCGGGAAAGATTCGCGGCGTCTATTTGCAGGAGAATGCCGCGATTGGTCCCATCTTCCAGCAATGGATTGCTCCGCTGCAGGACCTCGGCGTAAGCACTCTCACCATGCGGAATACGGGCGGCACCGATCATGAAGCGTTCGATTCCGTTGGAGTGCCGGGCTTCCAATTTATTCAGGATCAACTCGACTACGGGTCGCGTACGCACCATTCCAACATGGATACGTACGAGCGCTTGCAACCGGACGATCTGGCGCAGGCGGCGGTGGTAGAGGCGATCTTCGTCTATAACACGGCGATGCGGGATCTGATGCTGCCGCGGAAGCCGTTGCCGCATCCCGAGTTGGAGGAGCAGCGAAAGGCTCCATTGAAGAACGTGATGCCGGGAGTGGAGGCAGCAGCGGAGGAGATGAAGAAGCCGGGGAACTAGGCGCGGAAGAGTAGCGCCGCCGTCTCGGCGGGCTCGAAGGCGGGGTAGACATAGGGAAGGGGCAATCTTGTGCGGGTGCGCGGGCGTGACGCCCCATAAGCGTTAACCAAAGAATTCTTTCCGTGTTGCCCGCTGCCCTCCAGAATCCAAAGCCGGTCAGTCCGGTTCTGCGTGCATGGCCTGGTTTCGCCAATCAAGGTAGAATGCCCCTTGCAAAAGAGGCACATGATGAGCACCTCGAAATGGTTTGTGTCTTTGCTGATTTTCTTTTCTTATCCTTCACAAGCACAGGTCGCAGGCGAGTCTCCTGCACCAACGGTCGATTCAATCTGTCTAAGCGAAATCCTGGTAAACACGACTCACCCCTACGACCCGGCACAGATTGCCGCAGCACAACGTAAGGCCGATAATGCTCGTGAAGCTATCCGGCAAGGTGCAAAGTTCGAGGACATCGCCAAGAAGTACTCTGATGGCCCCTCTGCTGCTCTTGGCGGTGCACTCGGATTGTTCAAGCGCGGCCAGCTTGCAAAGAGCATAGAAGATAAGGTCTTCGCTATGAAGGTCGGCGATGTTTCTGATGTCATTCGCACCAAGCAGGGTTTTGCGATCCTGAAAGTAGCCGATTGTTACCCGGTGACTGGTGTTGGTGGGGCTTCGCGCACGGTCGAAATTCTCAGCGACATGCGGGAAGTAGATTTTGGACCATACGTTCGACTCATCACGAAAAAGGTTGAGGCGAACTGGTACCGCCAGATTCCCCTATCGGCAGAGACGAAGAGAGGCGAGGTCACAATTGAGTGCGCCGTTGCTACCGATGGGAAGATAACAAACATGCGTTTGGTAGCTGATACAGGCGATCGAGTATTGGACCGCGCCGCATTGGGGGGGCTAACCAAGTCAAGCCCGTTTCCTCCTCTACCTAGCCAGTACACTGGCCCATATCTCGCGCTGCGATTGCACTTCCTCTACAACCCAGATAAGAGCAAGTTCGACTGACTTTGGCTGAACAATCCGCAGGTCCTGCCATGATCTCAGTTGACGCAAAATCGTTATTACGCTCAAAACCCCGCCGGATCCCAACTTAAGTTACGGGCAATCTCCGTGATAAAGATCATCTCGCGTGAGCGTCCGCCCTCGAACGGGCCAGCGTTCCAGTCTCCGAAAACGTCACGGACCCGCAGTCCCGAACGAGTGATCAGGGCCTCCACATGTTCGCGTGATGGAAACCGTAGAGTGCTGTTCGTGGTCACAGTCCCGTCCGAAAGCCGATACGAAGTCCGGAACGAGATGAACTCACCGTCCACGCTAGTGATATTTAAGGTCTCGGTGATCTCTCCACCGGACAGCATCCGAGACTTCGCCCTCCACTCGCCGACCCAATCCATGCAGGGGTTGCGAGTCTCAAACGCGGCCCTGCCCCTCTGCTTGAGATGGAGATGCATCGTCTGCAATGCGGCCGTGGCATCGGTATCAGTGAGAAGGACCTGGAACGCATTGTCCGGTCATGACGATCAGGTCGAACCTCTGTTGCGACCGGTATGTCTGTGCGGAGGACTCGACCCATTCGACCCGTTCTGCGTACGGTTTGCTTCTCGCCACTGCGAGCATCGCCGCAGCTGGATCAACACCCGTCACGCGGTGACCACGTTCGGCGAGAGCACAACAGAGTGTGCCGGTCCCGCAACCCAAATCGAGGACACTACATGACTGCTGTCCGGCGAGAGAGAGATAGAAGTCGGCATCCTGCGCCAAGGGGTTCGCCAATTCGTAAATGGCTGCGATCTGGGCGTCGTGGTAGTCCATGCCGTAGTAGCGGCCTGCTTACGAGGAGATTCTACAGTTGCAGCGTGATCCATTCCCGGCCTTAAGGGTGCCACCTGACCAAACATCCCTTTTCGCGTTGGCCGGGTTGCGCCTTGCCGGACGGCCCCTTCGACTGCACTCAGGGCAGGCTTGGCGGTTGTCCCCGCATGAAACGAAAAACGCCGCCGATGTCTCGGCGGCGTCTCTCACTGCGAACTTCGATTTGCGTCAGCGCGGAGCTTCCTCCAGTAATCCCTGCTCCATCTTTTCCTGGCATTCGATGCAATGGCGCGTCCAGGGAACGGCCTCGAGGCGCTTGGCGTTGATTTCTTTCCCGCAGTGAATGCATTCGCCGAAGCTGCCTTCGCGGATGCGGGCCAGCGCTTTATCGACCATTTGCAAGAGCTGACGTTCATTGTTGCTCTGGCTGAACAAGAATTCCTTTGTATAGGAACTCGCGGCGCGGTCGGCGATGTCCTGGGCAGTGTCTTCGTCGGCGGAGCGGCCGTCGGCCTGCGTACGGTTCACGGTGCGGCGCAACTCCTGCTGCCGCGTTTCCAGACGTTTCTTAAATGCTTCCAGCTTCTTCTTATCCATAGGGTCTCTTCAACTCGGATCACTGTCAAAAAATCGGCTCATCAAACTCGGAGGACGCCCTTCCTGGGGGCGTCCCTGGTCATGAGGCCAAACGAAGATGATAAGCGCGCAAATTAAGATGCGTCAACAGGGGTGGGGGCTGCAAAACGATTTGCAAGATCTGCCAACCAACCTTTTCGAAGGCCGGGCAGTCAATCGAGAAGGGAATCCGCTTCGGTTTGAGCGCCGAGTAAATAGTCTCCACCTGTCGCTGTCGCGAAAGGTGGAGATTGAATCGCCAGGGAACAAAGCGGGCCTACTGCGGGGACTTGTCGGGCAGCGACTGTTTCTTCGGACCATTGGCCGTGACGCTGTCTTTGATCTTGTCGTAGGTCGCCTGGGGGATCACTTTCTTCCTTAGCAAGTCTTCTTTGGAACCGAAGGGGCGGCCATCAATGATGGTTTGCGCACGATCGGGGCCCACACCTGGCAGAGCTGCCAGATCTTTCTTGGTAGCGGTGTTCAGGTCCACAGGTTGTCCGTGGCCCGACGCAGTGTCACGCTTCTCGGCTGGCGTCATTTTGTGAGTTTCTGAAGGATAGCTACTCTGATCGCCGAGTGGGGGCGGGCTTTGCTGATCCTGTTGGCCATAGGATACGGTGGCGAGCAAAAGGAGCAACGGGAATAAGGCGGCGCGAAGGAATGTCATTTCTGTCTCCTATGTAGCGGATCTTGGATGCGGGGGCTGAAGGGAATGTTTACGTCTTATGGCCGTTAGGCAAGAATCTCCCGCCGACCAGCCGCACAGATCACGACTACGAGGACCCAGAACGTCTACCGCGGAAGAGGGTCTTTTATATTCGCGAGGGCGTATCCCATGACGGCCATGGCGGCGGCGTTCTCGCGTAACTCGGCGGGAACAATCTTGTCCAGCGTATCCGCCGCGGTGTGGTGGTAGTTGAAGTAAGTGCGGCCATCCTGCAGAATGCCGAGCGCGGGCACGCCGGCTTCCGACATGGTGGAGATGTCGGCACCGGGTGGATAGCTGGTGGGCTGCATGGCAGAGGCTCCGAAGCTTTGCAGGATCGCGAGGACGGGGCGAAGGAGTTCCGCCGCGCGAGGGGTCATCTTCACGTCGAAGCCGAGCGGATGGGCTGCGCCGGAATCACTCTCAATCGCGGCGACGTGGTTCAGGAATTCGGCGGAATGGTCTTTGGTGTAGGCCTGACTGCCCGAGCCGCCAGTCTCTTCGTCCATCCACGCAATCACACGAAGGGTGCGCCTGGGGTGGAGGTGGAGTTTCTGCAGGATTTCGGCGGCTTCCATAGCGACGACTACTCCGGCGCCGTCGTCGATCGCGCCTGTACCCAGGTCCCAGGAGTCCAGATGTCCGGAGACGACGACGATCTGCTCGGGATGTTCGCTGCCTTTCAAGTCGGCAATGACGTTGTAGCTGGTCCCGTCCGGTAGTTTTTGCGGCGTCAAGGTGAGATGCATGCGGACTGCTCCCTGCGCGGAAAGGTGGGCGATCAGGTCGGCATCTTCGGCGGTGACGGCGCCGGCTGGAATTCCGGCAGGGAAGCTGAAGCCTGTATGCGGCAGGCGAAAGTCAGCGCTGCCGACCGAGCGAACGAGCGCGGCTACTGCTCCAAGATCGGCGGCGGCTTTGGGACCAGCTCCACGATAGCGCACGGCCTCACCGTAGGAGATGAATGCCATACCGGCAGCGGCTTTCTGTTTGTCGAAGAGCTCGTTGAAGAGGACAATTTTGCCGGCAACCTTGTCGTGCCCGAGCGCTTTGAGTTCGTCGAAGTTGTTGACGACCACCACGTCGGTGGTGATGCCTTCGGCGGGAGTTGATGTGCTTCCACCGAGTGCCGTGAGAACGATCTTCTGCGTGGTGCCCGCGGCCTGGCCGGAATATTCGGTGAGCTCTGCGGTTTCGGCGCCACGGACCCAGTGCGGCACTTTCACTTCTTCCAGGTGGACGTCCAGTCCTAGTTGGCGCAATTCGTTGGCAACATAGTCCACCGCTGCCTTGGCTTGGAGCGATCCTGTAGCACGCGGGCCGATGTTCTCAGTTAAATGGGCGACCTCGCGGTACGCGTAGTCATCGGACAGGGCGGCGGTCTTGATTGCGGAAAGCTCTTCGAGCAACTGGGGAGGGAAGTTGTCCTGTTGCGCCTGAGATGGCTGCTGTGGCGCCATGAAAGAGACAGGAGCATTCTTCGGCTGCGGTTTCTGAGTCTGGGCAGATGCTAGGAGGACCAGAGAAAAGACTGCTGTGGAGACAAGGCAGAGGCGCGAGAGGACGATAGGCATGTCGCTCGTCAGTTTATCTGACGAGAGCGTTCGAGGGATACTGCCTCGTAATTCGCGAATTCAGAGCAGCATTTCTTTTCAGTCCGGCCTTATTCGTAGCGCAGGCTCTCGATCGGATCCAAACGCGCTGCATGGATGGCGGGGACCATGCCGCTGATGATGCCGACCAGACACAGAATGATGGTTGCCAGGACGAGACTGCTCACGTTGATGTGGAGGTGGATGTCTCCCGCCTGGAGGTTGTCGCCGAAGGCGCTCATCAAGGGCAGGGCTCCGACGGTCCATGAAATGAGGTAAGCAATCGCGATGCCGCCCAAGCCTCCGGCAAAAGTAATGGCAAGAGCTTCAGCCAGGAACTGGAAGAGGATGTGGCCTTTGTGCGCGCCCAGGGCCTTCTCGACGCCGATCTCGCGGGTGCGCTGCTGCACTGAGACCAGCATGATGTTCATGAGGCCGATGCCGCCGATGCCAAGGGTTAGCGCTCCGATGAAGGCGAGCAGAATCTTGAGCGCGGTGGTGACGACGTTGAACTCGTCGAAGTCCTGCTTAAAGTCGGCGATGAAGACGGCGCGGCGATCGTCGGAGCGGAAGTTGTGATGCCCGGCAAGAACGGAACGGACGACGCGAGCCAGTTGCTGGTGGTTTTCGCCCTCGTAGTCCATGAAGATTCCGGAGATGTATTTCGTGTCGTAAAGATCGCCCATCGTGCTGTAGGGGATCACGATGATGGTGTTGTCATTATTGTCGCCATCCTGAACTTTGCGTTGGTAGACACCGACCACCTGGAAGCTGACTCCGTTGATGCGAATGGATTGGCCTAACGGGGCCTGGCCGGAGAAGAGCCTGCGTCTGGCTTCGTCGCCAATGACGGCCACGCGGGCACGCTGCATCTGGTCCTCTTCGCTTAAACCTCGTCCTGTACCAACCGAGAAACCACGAATGCGCTCGTAGACTGGATACACGCCGGTGAGGAAAAGGTTGGTGAAGGTACGAGTGTCATGCTGAATGGTCACGCCATTGAATCTGTCGAAGATGGGAGTGACGCCTTTCACCATGGGGACTTCGTTGCGGATGTAATCGACGTCGGCGATCTGGAGGCGGACTTCGCTCCCAGCCTTGGCGCCTCCTGCCTGGAGTGAAGTGCGTCCGGGGAAGGCTCCGATCACGTCCGTGCCCCAGGAACTGAAGATGATGCCAATGGCCCGCTCGAAGCCCGATCCGAAGGCGAGCAGGATCACGACGGTGGCAATCCCCCAAGCCATGCCGAGCATGGTCAAAGCGGTGCGGCGGCGGTTATACCTCATCGCGCCGAATGCTTCCTTCAACAGATCTTGAGTCATAAGTTACTCCTGGCGCAAAGCCTCGACGGGTTCGAGCATGGCAGCCTTGCGGGCTGGGTAAAGGCCAGCGGTGATCCCAGCCAGCGCCAAAGAGAGCACAGCGCCAACCGCGGACAGCGGAACGATACGAGGAGTATCGAAACCCTGGGGGAGATTCACACCCGAAAGCAAGTGAATGACGAGCATCGCGCCGGCTACTCCCAGCGCTCCGCTCAGCATCGTAAGGCATGCGCCCTCGAGAAAAAATTGGAACAGGATGTTTCGGTTCGTCGCGCCGAGCGCTTTGCGCAGGCCAATCTCGCGGGTGCGCTCGGTGACGGCTACCAGCATGATGTTGATGATCCCGATCGCTCCTAAGGCCAGAGTTACCAGGCCCACGCCGCCGAGAAACCAATCCATCGCGGAGAAAATCTTTCCCATCGTTTTCTGGTTCTTCACCGTGTCCCACTCTTCCCAGATGTCTTTTGCAGTGGGATCGAAGCCGCCGTGGTTGCGAGCGACGATGCGGTGAAGTTCTTCCTTGGCATTTTCATTTTCATCGAAGGTGCGGGGCTGATAATTGAGGAATGAAATCGCGCTGCCTTCTTTCGAGTTGTCGCCTTTCAGGGGAAAGAGCTCGCGCATGGTGTCGAGGGGAATGAAGATGCGAATGTTGGTGGAGTTCTGTTCTTCGTTGCCAATCATGCTAAGCATGCCGATCACTTGGAACCGAACCCCGTTCAGCAGGATCGAGTTACCGACAGCGGGACGTCCGGGAAACAGGTTGCGGGTCATTTCACGGCCGAGAATGCACACGCGGCGGCGCTGCTCGTTGTCGTCGTCATTGAGCCAACGTCCCACCTGCAAGGGGATGGTCCGCACTTGGCTGAAGACTGGAGGAACACCGGAAACCTGGCCGTTGGTGCTGGTGTAATCGCTGACAGCCCGGATGTCGTCCCGCGCGATGACTGGGGCGATATGCACGGCGTACTGCGATTCGTTCACGATGTCGCGGTAGTCGTCATAGGTAAGGTTGAACCACTTCATGGAGTTGAAGCTGCCCTCGACGGCGGGCGCCCGTCCACCGAAAAGGAAGATGATGTTCTTCCCAAATGTTTCGAGCTGGCGGCGGTTGCCGTTGCGGAAGCCCTCGCCCACACCGGCGAGGAGCAAGAGCGAGCCCACGCCCCAGGCAATGCCAAACATCGTGAGGAAGGAACGCAGCTTGTGCGCCCATAGGGTGCGCAAGGTCTGGCCGAAGATGTCCAGGAGTGCATGCATCTGCCACCTCGGTTCGATCCAGGGAAAACGGAGAACTCAAAGCGCAACCGTCAACCGCTACCCCGCTACGCAATTCGACTGGCGACAACGGCGATGGTTAGCAGGGAGGATTGGAAAAGCAGATCCATGAAGGCTAGGCTCTTGCGGGAAACATTTTGTTGAGAGAAGTAAATGCTGATAGCTGCCTGGCAGTCGGCGCAACATTGACCCTCCGATCTGCAACGAAAACGCTGGCGAGGTGATCCAAATCTGGAACGGTACGCGATAACTCTCGACTGAAAGGAAAAAAGTGCCCCTCACAAAGCTCGATCCCATAGCCGCCTTGGTCGTGATTGACTTGCAAAAAGGTATTGTTGGATTGCCGACTGTACATCCCGCCGGCGAGATCATTGGCCGTGCGGCCAAACTGGCAAGTGCATTTCGCAAGCGAGGTCTGCCCGTTGTCCTCGTCCATGTCACGGCTGCGGCTCCCGGCCGCACAGACGCCGGGATTCCCAACGTTGCCCGTCCTGCCGACTGGGCGGAGTTCGTCCCTGAACTGGAGCACACGCCTGAAGACCATGTCGTCACCAAACAACGATGGGGCGCTTTCATCGGAACCGATCTGGATGGTTATCTGCGCCAGCGCGGTGTGACCCAGATCTTCGTAGCTGGGATCTCGACGAGTGCTGGGGTTGAATCAACGGCACGTAGCGCTTTCGATCTCGGCTACAACGTGGTGTTGGTTACGGACGCCATGACGGATCGGGACGCCGAAGCACACCGGCTTTGCGTCGAGAAGATCTTTCCCCGGATGGGGGAGACGACCACAACGGAGAACATACTGCGAGCATTGGAATAAGAGCAAAAATGCCCTCGGCAGGACAAAAAAATGGCCCCATCACTGGGGCCAGATTTCAGAGGCTACGATTTTGGTGGGCAATGTCAGGAAAGGCGATGCAAAACTCCGTTCCGCCAGGCGAAACGGTTCGGGTAGTGACGCGGAGAATCGAAGAGAGTGAAGGTCATGTTGCTAGAGTATGCGGCCTCTTGGTGCCCAGTACGGATGCATTTGCCGCGCCAAATCTGGAGAGGCGTGTGATCTCCCTCACGTAGCACGATAACTACAAGCGAACGAATGACTTAGACCGATGCGATCGCGGAGACATTGGGTTCGCAGGGAAATCAGCGCAAAAAGGGAAGTGCAGAACAATGCATATTCAATGCACTCCGCTACCCGCGAGGCCAAACAACAAGCCCATGGCGGGTTCTGGCCAGTCATGGGCTCGGGTGAAAGGAAAATTCTTGACTCTTACCGATTCATCAAGCGGATCTCGAGTCTCCTCGGGGTCGATCTGATTTTCTTCTCGTATGAAAAGTGAACTTTCGGTGAGTGCTTTTGCCCGAGAGAAAAGGGTCAGGCCCCCGGCCAAGAGCCGGATCGGGAGGCAGCGAATCTCGCCTTCTTGCTGCGCGGATACACCAAGCCATGTAGACGCACATGCAGAGCGCCGCGCCTCCGAAGAGCCAAGGCATGGCTGCGCGCCCAAGAACAATTCCCAGGAACACCGCCAACGGCCACAACGCCATCACGCAAAGAAATGGCAGCGACTTTCGTCTGATCCCCAGCATAGAAAGAAAAAAGAGCGCCGGGACGGTTGGTCGCGGCGCTCCTCACACATTTGATCTGTTGCCGGTCTCTAGCTGTTGCCGGCGACGGTACGCAGCTTGCCCGGCAGAAAGTGATACGGTGGCCATGGACCGCTGATCGCGACTTCGCAGTTCTTCAACTGCTTGGCGGCGGTGGTGTAGCGGTTCTGGTACTTTTCCACGCTCTTGGAGTCGATCAGGTGGGCGATGTCGATCAACATGCCCTCGGGCGCGACCTTTTTGCAGCTGACTTCTTCCTCGAGCGGGTTGAACAGTTTGTGGACCTGGACCGACAGGGCACGTGCCTTGGTCTGGCGCTCGCGCTCGCGAGATGCCTTCACCTTCAGCTTCGACAGGTAGTCTCCGCCAACGGTGTCGGGCAGTTCGATGTCGATCATGGCTTCGCGCAGGGAGCCATCGCGAACGACCAGCTTGATGTGCATTTCGGACTTTCCCCGCAGCTTGGCGACACTTACCCCAAACGCCCGCCGGTTGACCCGGACGGCCTGGCGAAGTGCGTCATCGCTGTCGAAGATGGTGCCGAATTTGAAGGGTAGGACGGTAGAGTTACGAAAGCAGTTGCTGACCACGCGAGCGTGCTCAATCGCTGATTTCTGGTCGAGTTCACCTGCTGCTTGGTCGTATTCGCTGACGATGACCGCGAATTCGCCACTGGGATAGCTGAGGACCGCAGCGCCGTTCACTCCTTGAACGCCCTCTAACAGAAAAGGGCGGCGAGTGCGGGTTCCATTTGGGAGGGTTTGGTGCTCGGTAAGACAGTACGCGTACCACGCCATGTTGAACTCTCCGAACCGGGATGGAGGCGGACCGGGCCGTCTCTCACGTCGAGTTTTTCGCCAAAGCTTGTACTGCGAGTGGAAGTAACGGGCGGTACAGGGTCAAACAAACCGGAGATGATTGCTGTCGCATCTCCTATTTGCATATTACTTTGGGCATCTACAAAAAAGCAACTAAATCTTGTTGAGAGGCATCGAATGGCGCTTATTTGGCGGCTGAGGCGCGGTTCGTGCGTTCTTGCAATGCCAGAAGAACCACCCGCAACATCTCGTCCCAGGGTGCGGGTTTACCGGTCCAGATTTCGAATTGCCGGGCCGCCTGATGGGCAAACATCTCGATTCCCGGAATGATCTGCGCGCCGCGCTCCTTAGCCAGCTTCAGAAAGCGCGTTTCAGACGGATCGTAAACCATATCAAAGACATAGCGAGCATTGATCTCTGTCTCCTGCAGCGGAGTTTCGCGGCTATTTCCCATCCCCACCGGGGTGGCATTGATAATCACGTCGAAGGCCAGTTTTTTCAGATCAGCACGCTTGATGAGGCGGGCGCGGGCTTGATGGGCCAGCTTCTTCGCAGGCGCGGCGGTGCGATTCAGAATGTAAACTTCCGATCCTCGTTCCTTGAGTCCGAAAACCGCGGCGCGGGCTGCTCCGCCAGCTCCGATCACCAGAATGCGGGCACCTTCCAGGGTGTTCAAACGGCGTTCCAGCGGGCGGACGATGCCGGAAGCGTCGGTATTGAAGCCGTAGAGCTTGCCATCCTGGGCGCGAACGACGGTGTTGCAGGCTCCGATCTTCGTCGTGTGCGAGTCGGTGTTGTCGAGATGCGGCAGGATCGCTTCCTTGTACGGCATGGTCACGCTGATGCCGTGGATGGGGATTTCGCCGCACACAAGTCAGCAGATCCTTCAGAGTCTTGGCATGGAGTGCCAGATAGACGGCGTTCACGTTCTCGCGCCGGAACGCAGCATTCATGATGGCTGGGGAAAGCGAGTGCGCGATCGGATCGCCTGCCACGCCGTAGACGCGCGTCGCCACGTCCACTCGCTCGATGCGATAGACATTGCGCAGTTCCTGGGCGGTGATCTGGCCCGGGGCAGTCTCTTCGCCGGCCGTGGCGGAGGCGAAGGTGAACACGCTGCCGGCGCGCACACCCAGAACGCGGCTGATGATTCCCTGTTCGCCCATGCACATGCCAACCAGGGAGTGCCGGTCACCTTCCTTCGCCAGAAACTTGATCATGGTGACGTTGTCGGCGAGGGTAGTGGCCGTGCTGACGACCTTGTAGAAGTCAGCCGGGTAGGCGACCATTTTTTCCAGCGTCTCGTCGAGCTTCTTGGTGGCCCGGAAGTCGTGAAACGAAAGGATCAGAGCCGCTCGGGTGCGAAGTTTCTGGAGTTGTTCGGGCTTGCACTTGCTAGCGGTCTGGAGTTCGACGTCAACGAGTTGGCAGCCGGCGGCGGCGGCCTTGCCCAAAATGTCTAGCTGCGAGGCGATCGAGCCGCGGAATTTGCCTCCGCTGGCGACGCGGCGGCAGGTCGCGATGACCATCGTACCGGGGTGGGAGTCGAGGAAACGCTTGATTCTCGGAAGCGCCGAGTCCCGGCTTGGAGAGGTAGTCCAACCTGAACTCAAGAAAGGGGTTATCCCGAACCAAGAGTTCGGCTTTTTCGGCCATCTCGTTGGGATCGGAGCCGATGACCGCCACACAGACTCGTGGCAATCGCAGGGGCAGAAGACGGGGCGCGTAAGGGGGAGCAGAATTCATCGTTGCGAGTGCAGCGGCCCGGTCAGGGGCGCGTACTGAATGACGGCGAATTATTACAGGGGCTTAATTACTTATGCAACAACGGATTAATGGAACTCACGAAAAACTTCACCCCAGGGTGCCCAACACCCTCGTAACCTTGACCCACCCTTACCCGCTTGTTACCTTCCGGCTGAAGCCTTTCTTTTCTGGCATTTAACTAGGGCGAGGACCCGCATGGTCCATCCCCGGAGGTAACATGAAGAAAACAGGATTGTTTGTGTTGTTGCTCGCAACGGCGGCTTGGGCGCAAACCGGTACCGAGGGAACCCTCGAGGCCCCGCAGGGAACTTCGCCGACGACGGCCAGCTTTCCTACCGAGCGGGTTCAGACGCCAACCTACGCCGATTTGTATTGCGCTGGATTCATCAGCAAACAGATCCTGCCGGACGCTAATTATGTTGCGGGTGGATTGCAGACGCCCTCAACGACCAAGTTTACCCGGGGCGACATCATTTATCTCCAGGGAACCGGATACAGTGCAGGTGCGGAGTACGAGATCGTACGTGCGCTCCGGGACGTCAACGAATACGAGATGTATCCCGGCGAGAAAAAGCTGTTAAAGGAAACGGGCCAGCCCTACGAGGAAGTTGGTCGGATAAAGGTGATCGACACCCGCAGCAAAACCGCGATCGCGCAGATCGAATATGCCTGTGACGGTGTCAATCCCGGGGATACCGCGATTCCATTTGCGGAGAAGCAGGCCGTGACCTTCCACACTCCGGTCCGCTTCGATCGCTTCCTGCCGCCTAGCAATAAACTTTCCGGCCGAATCGTCATGGGGAAAGATTTCGATTCCCAGCTCGGCACGGGGCAGAAGGTCTATCTGAACCTCGGCGCAAACCAGGGCGTGAAGATCGGCGACTTCTTCCGTGCAGTGCGCTCGTATGAAGCAGACTTGAAGGATCCTGTGGATACGCTTTCGTTCAAAGCCGCGATCGCCGAAGACACGCAGAAAAAGACTCCTTCAGTCGATCCCGCGATGTTTACTAAGGGCAACGGTCCGGTGATTCACGTACGTGATTTACCGCGGCGGGCCGTCGGCGAGATCGTGATCATCAGCGTAACCAATACCACAGCGACCGGCATGATCGTCTTCGCAATGGAAGACGTCCACTCGGGCGACGACGTGGAACTGGATCAGGTGCAGTAGCTTTCTTTTTCGCAAGCTCCGCTCAGTACTGAAGCCGGGGACGGGAAACCGTCCCCGGTTTTGTTTAGGATTGCCTCACACATGAAATGTGTAAGAATCTACACATGGCTACGAATCTCGCAATCGATGACAAACTGATCGAGGAAGCGCGAAAATCTGGCGGGCACAAAACGAAAAAGGAGGCAGTAACGACGGCGCTGCAGGAATATATCCAACGCCACAAACAGCAAAGAATTCTGGCGGCGTTCGGGACTTTTGATTTCGATCCGACATACGACTACAAAGCGGAACGACGCCGCAAGCGAGTATGAGGATTCTGATCGATACCCCGGTCTGGTCGTTGGCTTTGCGGCGAAAGACGGCGGATCTGGCTTCCAGCGAACGCCGGGTGATGCAACTACTGCACGAGATCGTCAATGAAGGAAGGGCGCAACTACTCGGTTCGGTCCGTCAGGAATTGCTGTCTGGCCTCCGCGAGGATAGCCAATTCCGCCGCCTGCGCGACTATCTCAGGGATTTTCCTGATACTGTCTTGGCTACCGACGACTACGAAGAAGCGGCGCGCGCGAGTAATGAGTGTCGCAAAGCTGGCATTGCCACCACGCCGGATGACATGCTCATTTGCGCCGTCGGTCTTCATCATGGCTGGCAGATATTCAGCACCGATCGCGATTTTTCGCATTACGCGGCAGTACTTCCCATCCAATTGCTGTCCGCTGGATAGGGCAGGTCAGATTCCTTGTCGGCTTACTTTTCTCCAAAGATCTCTGCGGTGAAGGCCTCGATGGTTGCGCCGTTTTTCCACGCGTCCAGTGGGAGGCCGGCTTTGCGGCAGGTTTGTTCGAGGAAGGTGGTGCAGTCCCAGCGATGCTCGGTTGGCACTTGGGGCAGCAGCAGACCGCGGCGTCCGGCCATGCTGATCAGCAGACCGTGGCGGCCGATTTCTACCTCGTCGGCAGATATCGGTTTCGGCGGCGACAGGATGCTGAGTTCGATCTCCAGAGCAGGCGCTTCCGGCAGAGTCATTGGACGGAAGCGGGTGTCTTCAAAAGCGGCAGCCCGCGCCGTGTCCACGACAGCCCGATAGACCGGGCTTACGGGCAGGACGTAGCCGACGCAACCCCGCAACTCGCCGCGCAAGTAGAGTGACGTAAACGCGCCACGCGGCTCGGCAAGATGCGCCGTCGGCGGATCGAGTGGAATCTCACGTCCTTCCAGCGCCGAAAGAATGGACTCGTGGGCGAGGCGCAGCAGCAAGGCGCGCTCATCTTTTGAGAATTCTCCCTGTGGGAAATCCCCGTTGGAGGATTCGCCAGACTCCACAGCGAAGGAACTAGGTCGAGGCAGCGACATCGCGGTCCGCCCCTGGCGGCGGCACAGGCTTTCTGCGCCGGCTGAGAATGAAGGCGCGGCGACGGCGCTTGACCACGCGACGGTCAATTTTCGACCAGAAGGCGACAAAGTAGTCGATCGCCGACACCAGAGAGACACACACCATAAACCAGATCGCTGCCAGCGCAACCCAGTGAATCGGGAAGACGAAGTGTCCGTACACCGTTAGTTCCTTCCAGCGGTGGTCGAGAATAACCGCCACCACCGAAACGATCTGTACCACCATTTTGAACTTGCCGAGGTCGCTGGCTTCAATGGTGAAGCCCTCGGACGCAGCAATCGAACGCAGGCCACTCACAAGGAACTCGCGTCCAATCACGATCACGGCGACCCACGCTGGGACCAGGCTGGGGTTCAACTGCACGAGCGTCACGAATGCGGCCGCGATGAGCAGTTTATCGGCGAGCGGATCGAGCAGAATCCCCATGGTGGTGACCTGCCCGCGTTTGCGGGCAAGATAGCCATCAATTCCGTCGGTCATGGAGGCGGCGATAAACACCAACGATGCGAGCAATTCCTTCTCGCCAGTCGCACTGTTGAAACGGCCACTGGAGAGGATCCACATCAGCAGAGGAATGCTGAAGATACGAATCAGCGTGATGGAGTTGGGCAGGTTCACACTACCGGGGTGGCTCCGGGGGCCAGTCGGAATCCAACATGATTATGCTCCACAGGGAGAGGGAACGCAATGCACGTCACGGGGTTTGCTTAATTCCAGCAAATCGCCGGAATTCATCAAAGAGGGCGCCGTGGACGCAGGGTTTGCCTCTGTGTTCCCCAGTGTCCTCTGTGGTGATGGGTCTATTTTGGAGTAGGCGCCATGGCGGTCGTTTTGGGCTGCTTGGCGATGATCACATCTTTGATCTTGTCGTAGGTGGCCTGCGGGATGATCTTCTTTTGCACCAATTCGTTCTTGGCGCGGTAGGGCCGGCCGTCGATGATTTTTTGGGAATAAGCATCACCGATTCCAGGTAGAGCCTTGAGCTGATCTTTCGTCGCAGTATTCAGGTCGAGCTTGTCGGCTGTCGCGGGCTTGTCCATTTGGCCGCTCGCCATGGCCTCGGGTTTGGAGCCCGCTTCGGCCCCCTGCCCCGCTGCAAAGCCACTCACGAGCGAGAGCGCGAACACCAAGACTGCGATTTGTGCCATCAACTTTCTTTCCACGAGTTTCATCGATCCTCCTTGGGCAGATTTCTAAGCGTAGATGCCGCGCTGGCGGATCGTGTACGCCACACGGTCAATCGCCAACATGTAGGCAGCGATGCGGTTGTTGACGTGGTGAGTCTCGGCGTAGCGGACCACATCTTCGAATGACGACCGCATGATGGCGTCCAGTTGCTCGTTGACGACCGACTCTTTCCAGAAGTAGCCCTGGCGGTCTTGCACCCATTCAAAATACGAAGTGGTGACGCCGCCAGCGTTGGCAAGAATATCGGGAATCACGAAGACGCCTTTGTCGGTGAGGATATCGTCGGCAGCGGAGGTCGTGGGTCCATTTGCGCCTTCCGCCAAAATGCGGCATTTAACTCGGTCGGCGTTGCGGCTCGTGATGACGTTCTCGGTGGCCGCCGGAATGAGAATCTCGCAGTCCGCGACGAGCAGATCGGCAGTCTCTGCCTTTTCTGCGCCGGGGAATCCGTGAATGGTTCCGTTCTTCTGGCGGAAATCCACCAGCGCCTTCAGGTCGATGCCGTTTTTGTTGTGCAGTCCGCCGCCAACTTCGGCGATACCGATGACCTTGTAGCCGGCCTGATGCATCAGCAGAGCGGCATTGGAGCCCACGTTGCCGAAGCCTTGGACAATGACGCGCGTGGTTTCGCGATTCAGACCCAGCTTCTGGCATGCCTCATCGCAGACGATCATCACGCCACGGCCGGTCGCTTCGCGGCGTCCACGGGATCCGCCGATGTTGATGGGCTTTCCGGTCACGACCGCCGTCACCGTCTGGCGCATGTGCATGGAGTAGGTATCCATCATCCACGCCATGATTTGCTCGTTGGTGTTGACGTCAGGAGCGGGAACATCTTTTTCGGGGCCGATAAATTCGATGAGTTCCGAGGTGTAGCGGCGGGTCATGCGTTCGACCTCGCCCATGGACATCTTGTGCGGATCGCAGATCACGCCACCCTTGGCGCCGCCGAAGGGAATGTTCACCACGGCGCACTTCCAGGTCATCCAGCTGGCGAGGGCGCGGACTTCATCCAAAGTGACGTCGGGCGCATAGCGGATGCCACCCTTGGCCGGACCGCGCGCGATGGAATGCTGCACGCGGAATCCGGTAAAGACTTCGAGATGGCCGTCATCCATCTGCACCGGGATGTAGACCGTGAGTTCGCGGTTGGGATAACGAAGAACGCGCCACAGGCCCTCGTCAAGGTTGAGCTTTTGGGCAGCCAGGTCGAAGCGGGCTCGCTGGGACTCCCATGGATTGCTCTCTTTGTCCACGTGCGGGGGCGTCGCGATCGTCGTCATAGAAGTGGTCTCCGGAATGAAAGCGGGTCGGAATTTACAGATAAATGTTGGCCGTCGACGGGAGCTTTCCCGGTCGGAGCGGGCAAACGTTCCGAGTATATGAGGGCGGATGGCAGGGAAGCAAGCTGAGGGGACCAAGTTGGAAACGCCGAGGTCGTTGAACTTTGGCGTGATTTTGAGCCGTCTGCCGGTTGGAGAATGGCTCGCTAGCTGAGGGACCGGACTACCTCTTTGAAGATCCGGCCACGATGCTCATAGCTCTTGAACTGATCGAAGCTGGCACAAGCGGGAGCGAGAAGGACCACGTCGCCAGGCTGCGCCACGGCGTTCGCCTTGCGGAGGGCGTTCTCTAAAGTGTCGGCGTGTACGACCTCGGGGCCCCCGCTTTTCGAAGAAACGATTTGAGATTCGATCTTCGCAGCCGCCGCGCCGATCGTGTAAACCCGCTTCACGCGCTGGCGCAGAAGGTCGTTGAGAATGGTATAGTCGCTGCCTTTATCTTTGCCGCCGAGAATCAGGTGGATGTTCGCGGGAAACGACTCCAGCGCTTTGATGGTCGCGTCTACGTTGGTGGCCTTGGAGTCGTTGTAATAGTCGACGCCGCGAATCGTGCTGACGAATTCGAGCCGGTGCTCGACCGCTTTGAAGTTGCACACGGCCTGGCGAATTTTCTCGGGGGCACATCCCATCAGCGCACCCGCACACACTGCCGCCAGCACGTTCTCCAGGTTGTGCGCGCCCTTCAGGGGAATTTCGGAAACCTGAAGGATTTCGCGCTGTCCCGCATTGTCGCGGAAAACAATGTTGCCGTCGCGTACACACGCCCCGTGCTGCACTTCTTTCTGCCGGCTGAACCAGAACACCTGTGCCCGCGTTCGTGCGCCCATTGCTACACATGTGATGTCATCGGCATTGAGCACGGCGAAATCGCTAGGCTGCTGATTCTCGAAGATGCGCGCTTTGGCGTCGACATAAACCTCGAACGTGCGGTGGCGGTCCAGATGGTCGGGCGTGACATTGAGGACGACCGCGACTTTTGGGCGGAAGGTTTGAATTGTTTCCAGCTGAAAGCTCGAGATCTCAAGAACGATAACGGTTTCCGGCTTGGCTCGTTCGGCGAGCGAAATCGCTGGCGTACCGATGTTACCGCCCACCAGGGCAGGGAAGCCAGCAGCCGTCATGATTTCGCCGACCAGGGTCGTGGTTGTGGTCTTGCCGTTCGAGCCGGTAATGGCGACGATCGGCCCCGGAAGGTATTGGGCCGCGAGTTCAATTTCGCCAATGACGGCCTCGCCGAGCGCACGCGCCTGGACCAGGGGCGGAGCGTCCACGGGGACGCCCGGGCTAACCACGATCAGGTCTTGTCCGCGAAAGGTCCGGTCGCCATGGCCTCCGGTTTCGACCGTGATGCCGTGGTCGAGCAGTACAGGAATTTCGTTGCGCAATTCGTCGCCGCTCTTGGTGTCGGAGACGGTGACCTTCGCCCCTCGCGCCTTCATAAACAGCGCCGAGGCGACTCCCGATTTGCCGAGGCCCACCACCAGCACGCGTTTTCCGCTCAGTTCCATCGAGAAAAATCTTCTACCACAAAGGACACGAAGTTACACTAAGGGAACACGTTCCCAACGAATTCCTTTGTGAACCTTCGTGTCCTTCGTGGTTCATGATCCTGGGCTCCTACCTCAGTTTCAAGGTTGTCAGCGCGAACAGAGCGAAGACGAGCGAGGCGATCCAAAAGCGCACAATAATCTTCGACTCTGACCAACCCAGCAACTCGAAATGATGATGCAGCGGCGCCATTTTGAAGATGCGCTTCTTACGCAGCTTGTAGGAGCCGACCTGGAGAATCACTGAGACTGCTTCGATCACGAACACGCCACCGATGAACGGCAGCAGCAATTCCTGCTTGATGATGACGGCGATCGTGCCGATTGCGCCGCCCAGGGCCAGCGATCCCACGTCACCCATGAAAACTTCCGCGGGATGCGCGTTGTACCAAAGGAATCCGATCGATGATCCGACCATGGCTCCGCAGAAGATGGTTAATTCAGCCACCTGGGGCATGCGCTGCAGTTCCAGATAATTCGAAAAGGTTGCGTGACCGCTGACGTAAGTCAGCACCGTCAAGCCGCCCGCTGAAATCACCGTGCAGCCGATCGCAAGGCCGTCCAACCCATCCGTAAGATTTACCGCGTTGCTCGAGAACACAATCACCAGAGCCACGAACGCGATAAAGGGAAGGAAGGCTAGCGGCCAGAAATGTTGAAAATGCTCCCAGCTCTGCACCACCAGATCGGGATGGAGTTGCTTGAAGAACGGCACGATCAGCCTGGTGGAGTACATCCCATAGGCCTGCATGGCGATCAGCATGGACGCGATCACAACGCCGACGGCAAGTTGCAGGGCGAACTTCGCACGCGCGGTCAGCCCAAGGTTCCTCCGATGGGCCACCTTGCTGTAGTCGTCGGCGAACCCGATCGCCGCATAGGCACAGGTCGAAAAGACGGCAATCCATACGAAGCGGTTGCTCAGGTCCGCCCACAACAGGGTAGGAACGACGATTGCGATCACGATCAGGAGGCCGCCCATGGTGGGCGTCCCTGCTTTTTTCTGATGAGCCTTCGGACCTTCTTCGCGGATATATTGCCCGATCTGGAAGTCGCGCAGTCGGCCGATAACGAGAGGACCCACGATCAGCGCCGTGAACAGGGCAGTCAGGCTGGCGAATGCCGTGCGGAAAGTGACATAGCGAAAGATACGGAATGGCGCAACGTAATGTTGCAGCTTGACGAACAACAGCCAGTAGAGCAATCAGCCTCCGTCCTTCGCAGGATGTCCAGCAATCTCAACTAATTTTCACCACGGACGCACGGAGTCACGGAGGAAAGCAAGGAAACGATTTCTGATCTTGTCCGTGTCTCTGTGCCTCTGTGGTGAGGATTCGTTCCCTAAGTTCTCAACGGCTCGAGTCGCGCATCGCCTTCCACTTCTCCAGCGCCTTTTCGAGTTTTACGCCGCGCGATGCTTTCAGCAGCACCACGTCTCCGTCTCGCGCTTCGCGAGCCAGCCACTCGCCGGCTTCCTCGGGCGTCGCCACAAATTCCGCCCGCGCTCCGGCCTGCCTCGCTTCATCAACCATCGCCTGCGCCAGACCCCGCACGCCGACCAGAACGTCGATCTTCTTCCCAGCGATATGCTGACCTGCAATGCGATGCAGTTCTTCTCCCGCCGGACCGAGTTCGAGCATTTCTCCCGCGACCACAATCCGACGCCCGGCCTTCATAGCGGCCAGCGCATCGACCATGGCGTGCAGCGCCTTCGGATTGGAATTGTAGCAATCGTTGATGATTGTGATGTTACCCAGTTGAAGAACCTGCCCGCGTTTGTCTGGCGGCGCCAGTGTGGCGAGGGCGGCGACCGCCTCCCAGGGCTTGAGCCCGCGCGCGACCCCCACGGCTACCGCGGCAAGCGCGTTCAGAATATTGTGGTCTCCGACCAAGGGCAGACGCGCATGCTCGCGCCCAACCGCCATGACGACGTCGAACTCGGAGCCTTCGGTGCCTCGGGTGTGCGCGTTTTCGGCCCGCACATCGGCTGTGGCGCGCGTTCCGTAGGTGATCACTTTGCCCTTGAAGTCGCGTCCGAACAGCGAAACATATTCGTCGTCGGCATTGAGGATCGCAGTCCCATTCGGAGGCAGGGATTCGATCAATTCATACTTCGCCCGCGCGATTCCCTTGATCGAATCGAAAAATTCCAGATGCACCGGCGCGACATTCGTCACTACGCCGATCTCAGGCTGCGCGATTTTTGCCAGAGCGCGAATCTCTCCGGCGTGTGACATGCCCATCTCGATGACCGCGACATCGTGTTCGGGCTCGAGCTTCAAAAGCATGAGTGGCAGGCCGAAATGATTATTGAAGTTCCCTTCGGACTTGAGCACGCGGAAGTGAGCGCCGAGAACGTGGGCGATGGCTTCCTTCGTCGTCGTCTTGCCCGCGGAGCCGGTGATGCCCACCAGGGGTTTAGCCCACAGTTTGCGCACCGCCGTGGCCAACGATTGCAATGCCAGCAGAGTGTCGTCAACGACCAGCAGCCGGGTCGTATCAGAATAGCGATGCAGATCGTTTTTCTGGACAACTGCAGCGGCCGCTCCTTTGCCTAAAGCGCCGGTGACATAGTCGTGGCCGTCCAGACGCTCGCCTTTTACCGCGAAGAAGAGCTCTCCTGGCCGAATTGTCCGGGAGTCGATGGAATAGCCTTGTGCAACTTCTTCGTGGGGAAAGTCTCCAGTGGCGGAAACAAACGCCGCGATCTTCGAGAGCGTCAGCTTCATGCGTGATTACCGCCGACTGCCTTTTCGCATTCGAATCCAGCAGCCTTTAACGCCTCGCGCGCCACTGCGACATCGTCGAAAGGGTGCGATCCTTCGCGCGTGACTTGTACCTTCTCGTGGCCTTTTCCGGCAAGCAGCACAATGTCTCCCGGACGCGCTTCTCCGATTGCCAGCGCAATCGCTTTGCGGCGGTCCACCTCGACGCTGTATTTCACACCAGTCTTTTGCAGGCCGACTAACGCATCGTTGATGATGGCACGCGGATCCTCACTGCGCGGATTATCGGAGGTGAGTACGACGAAATCGCTGCCGCGCCCGGCGGCCTCGCCCATCAGCGGACGCTTCGCCCGATCGCGATCACCACCGCAACCGAACACAGTCAAGACTCGCGCCGACCCGCCGCCGCGCGACACGAATTCGCGAGCCAGCGCTGTGAGATTACGCAAGGCATCGTCGGTGTGCGCGTAATCGACGACCACCGTGAACGGTTGCCCGCAGTCCACCCGCTCGAATCTCCCCGGCACATGAGTCAGCGACTCGACGCCCCGCGCAATCGCCGGCTCTCCGCCGCCGCGCGCGTAACAGGCAGCCGCCGCAGCCAGAATGTTGTACACATTCACTCGTCCGATCAACGGAGAGAAGATGGGAATCTTGTCCTGCGGAGTGGCCATGTCAAAGCGTGTGCCACGCGGGTTGATGTCTACATTTTCCGCGTGGAAATCACCACGCTCCCAGCCATAGGACAGAACCACGGCGCTGCGCTTGCGGCTGAATTGGGCGAGCTTGGCGCCATACTCGTCGTCCAGGTTGGTTACAACCGCTCGGGGCGCATCGGTTCCGCAGCCTTCGAAGAGGATGCGCTTGGCGGCAAAGTATTCGTCCATCGTCTTGTGATAGTCCAGGTGATCCCGTGTCAGGTTGGTGAATACGGCAACATCAAACGGCACGCCGAACACGCGCTCCTGGGCAAGAGCGTGCGAAGAAACTTCCATCACCGCATCGGTGGCGCCCAGCCCAAGAGCCTCGTTGAAAAGTCGAGCCAGTTCGAGCGCCTCCGGGGTGGTATGCGGAGCGGGATAAACTTTGCCGACAACGTGATACTCAATTGTTCCGATCAGAGCGCTCTTGCGTCCCGCTGCGGTGAGAATCGATTCGATCAAAAACGCAGTCGTACTTTTTCCGTTTGTTCCGGTGATTCCCGTAACTGCAATTCGCTCTGCAGGACGTTTATAGAAATTCGCACTCAGACGCGCCAGAGCTCGACGCCCATTCGGAACGACCGCCCAGGCTACTCCTTCCCTTGGCTTTTCGTTCGGCGAATCGGTAACGACTGCGACCGCGCCGGCCTGAATTGCCTGGTCGATGAACCGGTTGCCGTCCGACGCCTCGCCGTGCATGGCCACAAACACGCTTCCGGGCTTGACCCGACGCGAGTCGTATTCCACACCACTGACACTGGGGTCCCCATTTTGGGCGAGAATCTCCGCGCCGTCCAGCAAATGTTGGAACGTCATTGCTAGGAATTATAGGCCACGCAGAAATGTTTGCACTGCAGGAAGCCCTGTGAAATGTGCTTCTGCGCGGCAATCCCGATTACCAAGGTCATGTTTCGAGCTCCCGGATGGCACGATACATTATCTCCATGAGTACTGGAACCAGTTCCTCTAAATGCAAATGCGCTCAATGTGAACAGCCGGAAGAAAACTGCCAGTGCGAGAAGTACTGCTGCCTGTGCCAGTCCGTCATCGATGTTTGCCTGTGCACGGATGGCCTCTTCTACTGCGAACCTTGCCGCACCGCCTGCGATTACAAACCCGCGAATTAGAGGAATATTCTCCTGCTCGAATAGAGCGCGACTGGGTTGGGCTTCGTCTCGGTCTGATCATTTCTGGCTTCGAGTCACCAAACACTCGCTTTCCCGAGAGTGGAAACGTTTCCGGCGGATTTTCCTACGACTGAACTCCACAAAAGTTGGCAGGCCGGGGGCGTTTGAGGGACAATAATATGTTTGACCTGTTGCGACTGGTTTCTGCCCAGGTTTGAGGAGACCCCATGGCCACCACGATGCACGTCAGCGACGTCGCCGAGTTGCTGAGCGATGGCAGGACCCATTTCAATCTCTCTCCGGCGGTGCTGGTGGAGCACTCCATCCGGCGCAACGAAGCAAAGTTGGCGGCCAACGGTGCCATTGTCGGGTACACCAACCGTACGGGCCGTTCTCCCAAAGATAAGTTCATCGTCAAAGACGAAACCACCGCTCATACGGTCGCCTGGGGAGGAGTCAACACTCCGTTCGAGCCAGAGAAATTTGATGCCCTGTACGCGCGCGTGATGGAACACCTGCGGGGGCGGGAACTCTACGTGCAGGATCTTTTCTGCGGCGCCGATCCCGCATACCGCTTGCCGGTTCGCGTCGTGAACGAATATGCCTGGCACAATCTCTTTGTGCGGCAGTTGTTCTTGCGTCCCACCGAGCAGGAACTCAAGACCCATCAGCCGGAATTCACGGTCATCTCCGCCCCCGAGTTTAAAGGCGATCCCGCGCGGGACGGCGTTGCCTCCGAAGTTTTCATTCTGTTGAACTTCACGCGCCGCACGGTGCTGATTGGGGGAACTTCGTACGCCGGCGAAATGAAGAAGTCGATCTTCAGCGTCATGAATTACCTCCTGCCGCCACGCAACGTGTTCCCCATGCACTGTTCGGCCAACGTCGGGCATAATGGCGTCAGCGCGCTGTTCTTTGGGCTTTCGGGAACGGGGAAGACTACGCTTTCGGCCGATCCGTCGCGTGATCTGATTGGCGACGACGAGCATGGATGGAGCGCCGACGGCGTCTTCAATTTCGAAGGCGGATGCTATGCCAAGTGCATCAAGCTGTCGAAAAAGAATGAACCGCAGATCTGGAACGCGCTGCGCTTCGGTTGCGTGCTTGAGAACGTCACCCTCGATCCCCATACGCGCATTCCCGACTACAACGACGACAGCAAGACCGAGAATACCCGCGCGGCTTATCCAGTGGATTTCATGGAGAATGCGTTGATTCCGGGAATTGGCGGGCATCCCAAGAACGTTGTGTTTCTCACCGCGGATGCGTTCGGCGTCCTGCCTCCGATTTCAAAGTTGACCCCGGAACAGGCGATGTATCACTTCCTGTCAGGCTACACGGCGAAAGTTGCGGGAACCGAGGCCGGCGTGAAAGAACCTTCGGCGACATTTTCGACGTGCTTCGGATCGCCCTTTCTTCCGTTAGCTCCGAAGACATATGCGGAAATGCTGGGTCGCCGTTTGCGTGAACACAACGCGCAATGCTGGTTGGTGAATACAGGATGGCAGGGTGGTCCCTATGGCGTCGGAAAGCGCATGGGCATTCCTCACACGCGCGCCATGGTGGACGCCGCTGTGGAAGGCGAATTGATCAGGGAAGAGTTTGAAATCGAGCCGACCTTTGGGTTCTCGATTCCCAAAAGGTGTCAGGGAGTTCCTCCGCAGATTCTCAATCCGCGGAACGCGTGGCCTGATAAAGCTGCCTACGACAAAGCCGCCGAAGACCTGCGCAACCGCTTCGCGAAAAACTTCGAGAACTTCGATGCTCCGCCCGAAGTCAAGGCGGCGGGACCCCGAAAGCAATAAACGCTAGGTTCATCGCGTGGACCGCCGGGCTTCGCCCAGGCTGGACGGCCGAGGCGGCCGTCCCCACACGAACATATGTCGCGAAGCGCGCCTGCTGAATCGGACTCTACGCCCTCTTCAGCATGCGCGAGAGCCAGATCAGAACTACGGCTCCAATAATCGCGACCACAATGGTGCCGATAAAGCCTCCGGCGTAAATGCCCAGCATACCCATCAGCCAGCCGCCGATCACTGCGCCCACAATCCCGAGAACGATGTCCATCGCCGCGCCGTAACCGCCGCCTTTCATGATCTTGCCGGCCGCCCAACCTGCGATCAGTCCGACGACGATCCACCAAATCAGATTTCCGATCATTTTCGAACCTCCTCTGCGGATTGGGAGGAGCCTATGTCGGGCGGGCACGTCTGTCAAGCGAGTGTTCCGGTGGGTCAAGCGAACGTGGATCCAGCAAAACGTGATTAAATCAGAACTATGTTCGCCCGCAAGATTCGCGTGGAGTACGACGCTGATGGCCACAAACTTCCGTGTCCGCTGAAGTGGCTCGACAGTTTCTCCATGCGCAGCTTCACCAACGCCAGCGTCTTCGATGACACTCTTCCCGTGGCAGACGGCGAGATCGAGATCGGATCCACCGTACCTCTCGATCAACTCAAGGACGCGATGGAGGGCTGGTTTCGGCGCAAGAGCTACCTGCCCAAGGACTCGCATTTGTCACTAGCGGAGCGATAGAGATCGGACCACACTACCTCGCAGTCAGGTCTTTCCTGTAAGAAAGAAGACTTACCTACAGACAAGCAAACGTTTCAAAACTCGCAGCCAATTGGGATTTTTGACGCACCGTCGAAAGATGACAACCCGCTTGCCAGAATCAGCTTCCTATTTTCAGCGGCTTGGCGCGGTGTGGAAATGGCGAATGATTTGCAACTGCCGAGGAGGAGGTGCTTCGTGAGCTACTACGTGATTCAACTTTCCCCCCATGCGAGCACCGGCTTTGTTTGGAGTCGGGTTGCCAGGCGGAATTCCCTGAGCGCCGCTTCCGGGCCTCTCGACATGGGCTTCCTGCACTCTTGGTTCGAAGAGGAATCCGATTCCGAGAACGAAAAACCGCGCAGTTACATCAACTGGGGTGCGATCGCAGGTTTAGGTCTCGCATTTGGCGTGAGCGCCAGTTTCTGGGCAGGAGTTGCGTGGATGGTGGCGCGCTTCTGGAGGTAGTCAGGATTTCTCAGTTCAAAGGAATCGGGGCCCAGCGCCAACCAGCGCCAGCCCCGATTCGACGTTTACCGTCGCAGTTCTACTTGTCGTAGCGCAACAGTGACATGACGTCGTAGCCTTTCAGTTTGTCACGGCCCTTCAGAAATTCGAGTTCCACCACGAATCCCAGCCCTGCGATCTTCGCTCCCAGCGACTCCGCGAGCTTGGCCGTAGCTTCGGCCGTACCCCCAGTGGCAAGCAGATCATCCACGATGAGAACGCGCTGTCCCTCTTGGATCGCGTCCTTGTGAATCTCCAGCGAGTTGGTGCCATATTCGAGGGCATAGTCGTACTTCACGGTTTCAGCTGGAAGTTTGCCCGGTTTGCGAACGGGAACAAACCCAGCGTTCAGGCGATATGCCAGCGCCGGGGCGAAGATGAAGCCGCGCGCCTCCATGCCAAGGACGAGATCGACATCCTGCGCGAGGTAGTGTTCCGCCAACTTATCGATCAGCGTGGCGAACCCTGCCTTGTCCTTCAGAAGCGTGGTGATGTCGTAGAAAAGGATCCCCTTCTTGGGAAAGTCGGGAATTTCACGAATCAGGTGTTTCAGTTGATCGGCATTCATAGCCGGGGCAGCCTGCATCTACCACGCTCCTTCAATGCGAAATGAACTCATTCCGGTGACCGGACTGGCCTCGGACACTTCCACCGCGTCCACACGAGCTGCACGCGGCCCTTCGCGCAGGCGGCCGTGTAATCCTGAAAGCTGATCCCGAGTTCCCTGGGCAAGAACTTCCACGCCGCCATCGTGATTGTTGCGCACCCAGCCGGCAATGCCCAGCATGTGCGCCTCCCGCTCGACAAACCAGCGGAAGCCAACGCCCTGGACGCGTCCGCGGACCACAAAGCGCCGGGCTTCGATGGGCTTTTCAGTAGGCATCTCTAACCAGTAGTCATCCTGAGCGAAGAATCAGCCTCGCATTCGCGGGGCTGATTCGCCAGTCGAAGGATCCCTACCCTATCTACGATTTCAGCGCGGCAAGGTATTCTTTGTAAGCATTCGACTGAAATTCCTCGAAACGCTCGCGCTGAAGTTGGAGATTACAGGGATCCTTCGACTCCGCGAAAACCTCGCTGCGCGATGTTTCCGCTACGCTCAGGATGACAAACAGAATTTACGCTCTCGACAGGTACGCGCCTTCCGACGTATCCACTTTGATCTTCTCGCCTTCGTTGATGAAAGGCGGCACCTGCACGACCAGTCCGGTTTCCGTCTTTGCGGCTTTAGTCACGCTGGAAGCGGTGGCGCTCTTCAGCCCGGGCTCGGTCTCTATCACGGTCAGGATCACGGTTTGGGGCAGCTCAATGCCAACCGCCTTGCCATCGAAAAACTCCACTTTGATTTCGAGGTTGGGAATCAGATAGTCGACTGCATCGCCCAGGATTTCTTTGCTCAAGTGGGTCTGCTCGTAGTTCGCCGTGTCCATGAAGTAATAGCTGTCGCCGTCGGCGTAGAGGAATTGCATCTCGACTTCGTCCACGTTGATCTTCTCGATCGGGTCGGGCGAGCGGAAGCGGTGCTCGAACATGGCGCCGGTGCGCAGGTTGCGCAGCTTGGCTTGAATGAAGGCCCGCAGGTTGCCAGGGGTGCGGTGCTCCACGCTGAAAACGGAGTGCAGATCATTGTTGTGCTTAATGATCATGCCGGGACGAAGCTGGGTGGCAGGGATCGACATCGGTAAGAAACTCTCCTTATAACGATTGCGGTTTGCGAAGCCGGCGGAAGACGGGCAGGCCACAAGTTCCGCCGCCAGCCTACTATGCGAAGAAGGCTAAAGCATTATTTTACACTGAGCTGCGCCCGAAAAGAAACCTTCCCCCATCCGAACTCATCGAAGTCCAGCGAGATGCGCCCATCCTGATCGGTTTCGCCGGTCCCCGAAGTTAGGACTATGATTGGTTCAGGCTGAATCTCGGCATAGCTTTCGAAAATAAGCCCGGACATTTGCCGGGCGGAAAACAATGAGGCTTTCATCATGCGAATCGGACGTTATGAGTCTTCAGAAAGCAGTAACGTTGGCACGGCAATTACCTTCCTCTTGATTGGACTGGGAGCCGGGGCGTTGGCCGGACTCTTACTTGCTCCTAAAACCGGCAAGCAGATGCGCCGCGACCTGCAACGTGGCTACGAGGATGCCAAGGATACTCTCGGGGATTGGGCCGATGATGCCAAGGACCGCGTACGCGATGTGAGCGAGCGCGTCCGCGACGTCGCCGCCAAGGGTGCGGACTTAGCCGATGATCTGCGCGAAAAAGTAGAGCCCCTCCGTCGCGCGATTAATCGCGGCTGAATTGAGCTTGGAGAGTGACGTCGGCCATCAGACCTCAGATTTCGGACCTCGCTTCGGTTGGGTCCGGCTGAGGTCCGACGTCTGACGTCATTTTTCGTCAGTACAAGTGAAAGTCCACCTGGACCGCAATCTCCGTTGCCACCGGCTGGCCGTTCAACGTGGCTGGCCGGAAGCGCCAGCGGTTCACGGCCTCGACCGCCTTCTCGTCCAGCCCCATGCCCAGACTCTGGCCTACACGAATGTTGTAGGGGTGACCATCTTTGCCAACCACGAGGAGCAAGAGCACGATGCCCTGCGCCTTCGCTTTTCGAGCTTCGTCCGAGAAGCTCGGCTCAGGATTGAAAATAACCTGCGGCGTGGTCACTCCCAACCTGCCAGCCGGAAAAATTCCCGGTGGCCCGGAGCCTACGTGAGGTCCGGCCGATGGTCCTATGCCGTCGCAACATCCGTCCCCAATCCCCCCGGGGCCGCCAGGTCCGTTGGATAGAAAAGAAAACTTCGACGCAGGATCGCCAATCTGTCCGCCCTGCGGCAATTTCACATCGGGCGCCACCATCACGGTTTCCGGCATCGCAAGTTTCGGCGGTTCCTTCGGAAGAATCACAGTCGGAGGCGTCAGTTGAGGATCGAGGGAGGCCTTCGGGATATTGCCGTGCGATGCCGGCAATGGGTCATGATTCCCACCCCCTCCACCGTTGAGCCCGGAGAAGACCAACGGAAGATCGCTGAGTTTCGGAAGTTCCCGGGCAATGGGAGGATTCCGGATGATACAACTCGTGAAATAAATGAGCAGACCCAAGACCACAGCCTGCCCCAGCAACGAGAACACAAACGTCTCTTTCCGGGCGCGGTACAGGGAAACACTTTCCGACGAGAAGATCGAGAAAATATTCGGATCCGGACCGGGAGATGCAGCAGTCATGGCACGCTCCTGCTGAGAACTTGTGGCGAATAGTCTCAGCCCAATGTGCCGTAAGACGCGCGAGGTCGGAAAAAGGATTTCCGCGCAAATAAGAAAACGTCGCCCTAACAGGGGAGTGGATTAAGATTTTCGCTTCCCAGCCGCGTTCAGGTCTAGTTCGGTCTCGGCCGCGGAACCGGCAGTCACCACCCGGTCTCTGCCTTCTTTCTTCGCGCGATAAAGCGCGGCATCGGCAGCCGCAATCAACGCTTGTGGGGAAGTGCCGTGCTGAGGAACTTCTGCCACGCCAATCGATGCGGTGATGGTCCCCAGTGACTGTCCCTCGTGCACGACCGTCAGATCGCGCAATCGGGAACGGATCCGCTCGGCGCGAGCCTCGGTTGCTGCCAGGTCCGCTCCGGGAAGCAGAATCATGAACTCCTCACCCCCGAAGCGGCACACGATGTCCTCGGCACGAACGCTTTTTGACAAGAACGAAGCCGTCTCGCGTAGCACGGCATCTCCCGCATCATGGCCATAGGTATCGTTAAACCCCTTGAAGTGGTCCAGATCCAGCATCAGCACGCCCAATCCCGAGTCGGCCCGGATCGCCCGCCGGGTTTCACGGTCCATCATCTCTTCCAGATAGCGGCGGTTATAAAGGCTGGTTAACGGATCTCGGATCGACTGGCTGCGCAGAGCTTCCCGCAACCGGATGTTCGCCAGCGACAAGCTCACCTGCTCAGCAAACATATTCGCCAGCGCCAACACAGGTTGTTGCAGTTCGCCCTCCGCGATCATCTGGAAAAATAGAACTCCGGTAGCCTCGCCGTGCGCAAGGAGCGGGAGGCAGATGTAAGAATATTGGCCGGAGGTGGCATGCCCGCACTCGGCCGTATGGTCCCCGGCCACGACGATGTGCATGTGTCCGGTTCGGAGAGCCCAACAGTCTTGTGGTCCGAATCCGCCGGCCGGTAGATCGCAATTCGACCAGGCAGCCGCGACCTCGAGCTTTTGGTGCGAAGAATCAAACAACAGAACAGCTCCGCGCAGCTCGGTGAAAACCTTGGGAGCCATCCC
Organism: uncultured Acidobacteriaceae bacterium; assembly: GCA_963788555.1. Lineage (GTDB taxonomy): Bacteria > Acidobacteriota > Terriglobia > Terriglobales > Acidobacteriaceae > Sulfotelmatobacter. The sequence goes on from CAWBHM010000018.1 coordinate 187,767, forward strand.
GGCCACCACCGAGAAAGCATCTTTCGCATCCGAACAACTCTGCAGCAGTTCGGCCATCTTGGCGAGATTCGTGGCTCGGTTCGAGCGTTTCGTCAGCTCCCGCATCATGCGCTCGGTCTGCTGGTTCAACTCCTGCTGGGCCAGGGCACGCTCCCGCATTTCCGACTGCAGCCGGGTGTTCGCTTCCATCAGCGCGGTCGTATGCTGCTTGACTTGTTCTTCCAGTACCTGCTGGTTCCGCATCTGGTCATCGATGTCGGTGCACGCTCCGAACCACTTCACGATGGTCCCTGTGGGATCCAGCATCGGAGTTGCGCGCACCAGATGCCACCGATAACCTCCCGCTGCAGTTTTGAGGCGATATTCAACATCGTATGAGGTGCCGGTTCGGCGGGAATTTTCCCAATTTTCAAGGGCCAAGGGCAAATCATCGGGATGCAGCAACTTTTGCCAGCCCGATCCCAAGGCGTCTTCTTTGTTCAGTCCGGTCAGATCGTAGAGTCGCTGGTTGCAGTAATCCAGGCCTCCGCCGGGAATTGCGGTCCAGACGATCTGCGGGATCGCCTCCGCCAGGATTCGAAACCGGGCCTCCCCGTCGCTCGCGGCAGAGACCCTACGCGCACGGGCAATGGCGGCGTAGGCAACGACCAAGGCAAGCACGATCGAGATCGCTGGCAGCCCGTAGTCGTAGATTCGGTGAAACAACGTTCCGTCCGGCGTAGGACCCTCCGCCAAGCTGGTGATCAGTGAGCCCGGGCAGATCCCACCTGTCCGAACTCCTGAGATCAATATCGGCAGCACGAGAGTTTTTCGTATTAGAAGGGGATAAGGATCTTGCCGTAAGCAGACGTGCGGAGGACTCGATTCCGAGCAAAATAAAAAGAGACGCAGCTAAGCTACGTCTCTCTTGAGAAGGTGGTGAATGCCTACGGGTTGGTGCTGACCGTCTTCACCGCGGCGGTGTCAGATGGCAGGCCCGGACGAGCAACGAAGAAATTGTGGTCGTACATGTTGCGATAGATGCGTCCGGTAATCTCCGCCGCTTTGGGACCGAAAGTGGGGCGTCCGCCCTCCAGGAATACCACCACCACGACGCGGCCCACGCTGGTGTTGGCGTAGGAGGCGAACCAACCGAAGCGGGTGCCGGCGTGCGAACAGGTTCCCGTTTTGCCCAGAATTTCTTCTTCGTTGAAGTTCAAGCGCAGGCTGCGCGCTGTGCCGTACTGAACCGCTCCCGCCATGCCATCAGAGAGTTCGGGAATCACCGGGGCGATATCGAGCTGGCGCTTCACGCGTGGCTGAAATCCGGCTACTTCGTCCGGAGTCGTAGGATGCTGCAGATAATAGAGAGTTCCGCCATTGGCGATGGCTGAGACCATTGCGCCCAGTTGCAGCGGGGTCATGGAGACGCCCTCGCCGAACGAGCACATCTTGCCAACTCCGCCCAGCTTTTCGGGAATCACCTCATCAGGATAGCTCCCCAGCTGTTCGCCCGGAATGTCATATCCCGCGAGTTCGCCGAGTCCATATTCGTGCGCGTAATAAGCGACCTTCTCAAAACCCAGCTTGCGTCCCAACGCTTCAAAATAGGCGTTGTTGGAGTGGGCCAGCGCCGTGGTCAGGTTCATCCGGCTGCGGCCACCGAGGGCAACTTGCGTTTCCTTGGAGATCAGGCCTTCACTGAGTGCTGCGAGGGCGACGGAGAGTTTAATCGTGGAGCAGGGCTGCGCGCCGCTCGACAGAGCCAGTTTCTGATTGACCATGGCCAGCACGCGCCCGCTGGTCGGCTCGATCGCGACCACCGTGCCATTCATGTTGCCGAGTGCATCAATCGCGGCCTGACGAACAATCGGATCTTCACCGATCGTGACGTCACCGGCGGTGATATCTTCGGCGAACGAACTCATGCTGAAGCGCTCGTAATAGTGGTGACGCCGCGTGCCGACTGAAGCATGCGTCAGAGTGGCGCCGCGGCTGCGCGCCAGGTGATGAATGCGGCGGCGGGTGCGCTGGCTCTCACTAATCTTGGGCGATTTCGACTTGGCCTGAGTGTGCGTGCTGGTGCTGATGTGGGCGGCCCAACTCGATGCGGCTAGAGGCAGGCACGTGAGAAACGCGACGAATAGACGAAGTAGCCTTGCTTTTGACATCTGGTCGATTCCACTCCCCGGACGTTGATGATTAATACGATGCACGCACGGTGCCAGCGGGCGGTAACCCGTTACGGTCGAGTAGCTGCGCTGATAGTACGGGAGTTAGCTCGCTCTGGCAACGAAAAAGTTTAGATCCCTTGAAACATTAATTTCGATTTAAACCGTTATGGAACAAGAACATAGACTGGGATTACCTCAGGTCAGACCCCTTCAGTAACGCGTTACTTGATTACTGGAAAGGTACTTCCCATGTGCAAGCCTTTTCCTATCCAGAAGGCTCTGCGGTCCGCCTGCGGACCCGGCCGCAAGATTTTTCGACACTACATCACTTCATTGCGCTTGCGCAGGAATGCGGGGACATCCAGATCATCCTGCTGGAAATTTGTCACGACGGCGCTGCGCAAATTGTCTCGCATTGCGTCCAGAGAAATGACGTCTCCCGCAAGATGGTCAGAAGCGGACGAGACTGGAGTGGAAGCCGTGTCGTCCACATAGGAGCGATCATCTGACGTGGTGTCTTCTGCAACGGATGACTCCATGATGTGCTTTGGCGGATCAGGAATAAAATCGTGCGATCGCCGCTCTTCCGGGAACTCCATCGCATCCTCATGCGCGGACGCAAAAGACGTACGCGTCTCGATCGGCCGGGGCCGGGAGGTTGGAGCCTCACGGAATCCGGTCGCGATTACGGTGATCTTGACCGAGTCCTTCATCTTCTCGTCCATCACGGCGCCGAAAATGATGTTGGCATCTTCGTGCGCGGCGCTTTGAATGATCGAGCAGGCCTGCTGCACTTCCGCCAGCTTGAGCGACGTCGAACCCGTGATGTTGATGAGAATGCCGCGGGCGCCGTCGATGGCCCCGGCTTCCAGCAGCGGGGAAGCAATGGCCTTTTGCGCGGCTTCGATGGTGCGCGTCGCGCCGCTCGCCGAGGCCGTGCCCATGACGGCGTATCCCATGCGCGCCATGATCGTCTTCACGTCCGCGAAGTCGCGGTTGATGATGCCGGGGATCGTGATGATGTCGGAGATCCCTTGCACGCCCTGGCGCAGAATGTCGTCGGCGATGCGGAAGGATTCGAAGAAGCCGGCATCCTCCGCGACTGCAAGCAGCTTTTCGTTCGGAATCACGATGGTGGTGTCGACCGATTCCATCAGCTCCGAAATGCCGCGCTCGGCCTGCTGCATGCGGCGTTTGCCTTCGAATGAGAATGGCTTCGTGACGACTGCCACAGTGAGCGCACCCATTTCGCACGCCAGTGACGCGATGATCGGCGCCGCGCCTGTACCCGTGCCACCGCCAAGCCCAGTGGTGACGAACACCATGTCAGCGCCTTCGAGGGCTTCAATGATCTTGTCGGAATCTTCCAGGGCCGCCTTGCGGCCGACCTCAGGATTCGCGCCCGCCCCCAGGCCATTCGTCAGCTTCACGCCAAGTTGCAGTTTGACGGGCGCGTGCGACATGCGCAACGCCTGCAGGTCGGTGTTGGCGACGATGAATTCAATGCCCTCCACCCCGGCATCGATCATGCGATTGACTGCGTTGCCACCACCGCCGCCGACTCCAATGACCTTGATCTTAGCGTCGTTGCGGGCCTCTTCGTTGAAGCTAATGCGAATGCGTGAATCGTTTGTCATAATTTGTTCACCTGATTTGAAATGCAAAAATCATCAACCACGAAGGGCACGAAGGTTCACCAAGGAAGGCAAACAGAGTTTCCTTCGTGGACCTTCGTGTCCTTCGTGGTTCAAGCTTTTATGCTCCCTTGCCGACCAGCAGCGCTTTCAATCGCGTTCCCCAGCGATCTTCCTGCAGGCCGCGCGCGATGCGGGCGCGCTGGCCATAGTTCACCATGCCGAGCACGGTCGCGAACTCTGGCTCGGATAAGGTCGACGGCATCTTAGCCAATGGCGAGGGCCATGAGAGGCGCACCGAGCGGCGCAGCACCGACTCCGCCACATCGAAGATTCCGGGCAGGCGAGATGCGCCTCCAGTGAGCACAATGCCGGCGATGCACATGTCGAACATGCCGCTCTGGCGCAGGCCGTCGCGCATCATTTCGAACAGTTCGCGCGCCCTGGGCTCGAGAATCTCCGCAACCAAACGTTGCGGCATGAGTCGCGACGGACGATCTCCAACGGATGGCACTTCAACTTCATTGCCTTCGGGAATCAGCGTGACGATCGCATTGCCATAGATCTTCTTGATCTTTTCCGCCTCTGCGAGCGGCGTGCAGAGGCCCACTGACAGATCGCTGGTGAAATGGTCTCCGCCCACCGGAATCACTCCCGTATAGGCGACGGCGCCCTGCAGGAAAACGATCAATTCCGTCGAGCCGGCGCCGATATCAGCAAGACAGACTCCGAGCTCGCGCTCGTCGTTGCGCAGAACCGAATCCGCCGCGGCGAGCGGCTCAAACACGGTGTCGTCTACATGCACTCCAGCTTTGTTTACAGCCGTAATCACGTTCTGCGTCGCACTGGTCGCGGCGGTCACCATGTGGACGCGAACTTCCAGGCGCGCCGCCATCATGCCCAGCGGATCGTGCACTCCGGCTTGATCGTCGAGAATGAATTCCTGCGGGAGCAGGTGCAGAATCTCACGATCGGTCGGCAGGGGGATGGCACGGGCACGGTCCACGGCCTGTTTGATCTCATCGCGTCCAATCTCCCGCGGACGCGTGCCCAGGCTGATGCCGCCGTGACTGTTGATGCCACGCACGTGCGCTCCGCCGATACCCACGATGGCATGCTCGACCGCCGCGCCAGCGATGTCTTCCGCGGCTTCCACGGCTTTTTGAATTGCGGCCACGGCCTTATCGAGTTCGACGATGACGCCTTTGCGCGAGCCGCGCGATTCCGCCTCGCCGTGCCCGCGATAGCGCAAGCCGACGTCGGTCACTTCCGCGATCAGCGCGCACGTCTTCGCGCTGCCCACATCGATCGCCGTAAGAAAACTACCCTGCTGGTTCCCCATGCCTTATGAAGTCCTCGACATCAATTAATCTGAACTCGTGCTCGCCTGCTGTTTCGCAATCGCCGGACTCGGTTTCGCTCCCGTGACACTCGAAGCGGGCAGCGCCAGCTTGTTGTGCTTCTTCGCGTCCGTCTTCTGTCCTGCCACCGGAGCCTTCGCGGTTCCAGACTTCGATCCCGCTGCCGACGGTTTAGCCGCCGCTTTTTTCGCAGCTGGCGTCTTGGCCTTTGCCGAAGCCTTCTTAACGTTTGGTCGCGCGACAGGTTTCTTCGCTGCCGCTGACTTCGGATCCAATTTCTTCTCCGTCAACTCAAACGCGGGTTTGGGAAGTGTGTGGTCGTGTGGATTCATCCGCGTAATCAGCGCCGCTGGCTTCACACCGGCCGCTGCCGCAGCCTTCGCTGCCGAGGCTGCTAGTGCGGGCTGCTTCGGCCTGCCCTCCATGTCGGGATTCACGATTACCTGATTGTCGTAACGCAGATTCACCGATTCCAGCTTCTGGAACTGCTGCCGCCACTCCTGCACGTGGCTCACGTAAGTCTTGTAGCGCTTCAGATAATCCGACGAGCCAAGCTCAACCAGTACGTCGCCTGCCGGATCGTTCACCCGAACCTTCAGGTTTTCCAGGTCCGAGAGATCCACCTCGCTCAGATCCTGTGAGTAGCGAGCGCCTCCGGAATCGAGATCCTGCACCAGTTCGTTGTAGGCCTTCATCCGCGGAGCCCGCGTGGAAAGCGGCTCTCCGGGATTCATCCCAAGAATCACGGGGAAGGAATATTTATGTTTCTGCGGCAACTCCATCAAAGTGCCACCGGCATCGATCAAAGAAATTCGCGGCCCCACCCGCGCGAAAGCCACGGGCGTGCGCTCCTGAATTTCGACCTGCAGGCGATTCGGAACGAAGCGCATCACACTTGCCGACTCGACCCACGGGATCTGTTCGAGTTGCGCCTTCTGCTGGGCCAGCGGAATGAAGAAGATGTTGCGGCCGATGTCGGCGCCCATCACTTCCATAATCTGCGCCTTGGTCACGTTCTGCGTTCCGGTGACTTCGATGTTGTCGCTGGACTCCACGCGGAAGCGCCAGGAGCGCTCGCCATACTCGTACAAAGCGGCTGCGGCGATCGCAACGACGCCCAGGATTGCCACGGCGACGCAAGCCCACAACAGGCGATTGGCAGTTTTCTTCGGGAGCGAACTGCGGCGGGCGGAGACACGCTTTTGCCCGCGCAGGAAAGGGGATTCCTCGTCTACATCCAGGTCTACCAGACGCGCGTCATCGAGCTCCGCGCGCGTGGCTTCTGCATGAGAATGCCCCGCGCTGGTAGGTGGATACAACTCCTCCTGCAAGATGGTGCCACTAGGCTTCCGCGCCATCAGTTCAGGTCAGTTGTCGCCAAGGAATCGCTGAGCTTTTTCAATATAGCTTCATTTCTCGAATTGAGATAGACAAAAAGTTAAAGGATTTGCACAGGCGGGAACCGGATTCGGCACGAGCGCGGAGCGTCCAGAAGAATTCCCTGCGCTCGCCCCAAGATTTGTCATTCCGACGGCTGAAGCGCTGCGAGGCGGAGGGTGACGCAGAAAGACTTGACGAGACGCGGAGGCAAAAAAAGGGCGCGGCTTGTATTCCGCGCCCATCTTTGCCGAGGAGGCAAAGTCCCAGTGAGAGATTGATCGTGCCCGTTAGACCGGGCCAGACGAGGCCATATCGATGTGAACCAGCACCGGAGCCACTGGCATCTTCATCATCGGCATCCGCGGAATATTCACGCGAATCCGGGGACAAATCTGAGGCGCCGGAATGGCCTTGAGCGCCACGGGTGCAAAAGCCGTGGCCGGAATGCGTAGGTGGGCCATCTGGCGTTCGATCCTGGCTTCGATTCGGCTCCGATTCGCGTCCAGCCTGGCTACCTGGGCCTCTTCGCGTGCAGACATAACATCCCGAGCAGACATCACGTCAAGACGCTCAAATCTGCCTTCGGATTGTGCCAACTTGGCCTGTACCCGCGCTATCGCGGTGGCGAAACGGCAGGATGCTGTTTCGTTTCGTGCTGCCAGGAAACGCGCCTCCGCCAGGAACTGGTCGACGTGTCCAGAGGCTAGGGCCAGAACCGCAGCGGAGTTGTGCTCGGCGCGGTCAGCGACCTCGTGGATCCTTTGTAAGCCGCCATCGTGATAGCTTGCGTTGAGCCCGGCTGCCAGTACCCCCGCTGCCAGCCATCCCCATGCCTGTGTCATTTTCATCGCCGTAACCCCTTATGGCTAAATAGACGAAGGGCCTCTGAATCGGTTAGCAAGGGAAGATACGAGACAAGGGGGCGGAAAGTTCCTCAGGCTGCGGGAAGCCCAATGTGGGGGCTAACTGACCGCGATAGGCCTTGTTTCACAACACTGCGGTCGAAGGTACCGGCGGCGTCGGCCTCTCGGGCCAACTCAGTTCGATCCGCCCGCCGAACTGGCCTGTTGCAGGACGCCTTCGGGCGCCTCGAATTGGATCGGGCGGTTGTAATCGGAGTAGGAATAGTGGCCGCCGTTTTCCGTGGTCAACTCGTACGGCAGATGGTCGTCCAAACCGATGCACACCGAGCCGTTCTGGACATTGAGTGCCGACCTTATGGCGAACTTCCATTCCCGGCAGCGAACGCCGTTGACCGTCTTCTTGTCGCCCTTCTCCGTCATGGCGTGGCTGACCATGGTGCGGATATCCGGCAGCAGATCCTGAACGGTGGCCCGCGCCATGTTGTCGCAATACCACTTGGCGGAATAGCGGTCGCCTGCGTAGCCCTCATTCTCCCAGGATCCGTTGTTGTCACGGATGTACCTTTGGTCTCCCACCAGCAACTCATCTTGCCTCATCTGGTATGGAGAATCCGTCTGGCTCTGCAGATCTTGCGAATGCTGGTGGACGATGACCCGCTTGCAATCCACCTCCCATAGCCGTGTCGCGTGCTGGGCGCTCGACGCGCTCTCGATATACGCGCCGCGAAAGCTTTTGATCTGCTTCATCGCCTCCATGGCGTTCTTAAACTCCGTGTCCCCGCCACTCGGATTCACGGCCTGCCCCACTGCCCAAAAGATTACGCCCGCGACCAGCACAGTCGCGCCGATCCAAAGCCCACGACGGTTACCCATAATCGAGCCCTCCCCAAGCACTGCTCGCGCCTAGGCTACCGGACCGAATCGGGGCATGAAAGTTACTGACGTACCTGAACGGGATTGCGTGATCGATCAAGTTTGCTGCTGCGACCGAAAAGGGGTGTACTGGGACTGGATGGCCGCTCTCGTATTTCAAGAATCCCAACGAACTCGGCGTTGACACTCAGGCGATCGCTCCGGTCGGAGTCGTAGGCGTAAGCTAAGTTCCCCGTTCTTTCAGCTTCTCCAGAATCATCGGCCCAAACTGCGAGACGCTACCCGCGCCTAGAGTCAGAATCATGTCGCCGTCTTGCGCGACGGCTGCCGCGGCGTCCACGGCTTCGGCGGGAGAACTCACGTACCGTCCGTTCTTCACGTTTTTCTCCCGAATGCGCTGCGCCAGGATTTCGCCGGTGATGCCTTCGATCGGCTTCTCACTCGCCGCGTAAATGTCGAGAACGAACAGCGAATCGGCATCGTCGAAGGCGGTGGTGAACTCCTCAATCAGGTCGCGGGTGCGGGTATAGCGATGAGGCTGGAAGATGACGTGAACCTTTCCAAACCCGCACTGCCGGGCCGCCGCGAGCGTGGCCTTGATCTCCGTCGGATGGTGGCCGTAATCGTCGATGACACTCACGCCCGCTGCCCGTCCGCGCAACTGGAAGCGGCGGTCGACGCCACGGAACTGGTCGAGCGCCACGCGGATCGCATCAGGGCTAACATCGAGCCCGACTCCCACCGCGATCGCCGCCGTCGCGTTTAAAACGTTATGCACGCCCGGTACGTGCAGCGTGAACTCGCCCAAATCTTGCTTGCGATAGCTGACGCGAAACCGATTCAGGGGGTGCCCCACCCTTGTCCCGCCGTTCTTTGGCGGGACAGGGTGGGGGTTTTGATCTTTCTCAGCCACCGTCTCCACTAACTTGATCAAAAAGTCCGATCCGCGCTTGGTTCCGTATGTAACAGTCCTCCTCTGGACTTCAGGCAACAGGCGCCGCAACAGCGGATCGTCATTGCAGGCCACGATCATTCCATAGAAGGGCACCCGGTCCATGAAGTCGAGAAACGTCTTCTTCACGTCGCGCATGTTGCGGTAGCAATCCATGTGCTCGCGGTCGATGTTGGTCACCACCGACAAGATCGGCGAGAGTTTCAGGAACGACCGGTCACTCTCATCGGCCTCGGCCACCAGGTACTGCGATTTTCCCAGACGGGCGTTGGAACCCATGGCATCAACGCGGCCGCCGACCACCACGGTCGGATCGAGTCCACCGCCAGCCAGAACCGCCGCCACCATCGAGGTTGTGGTCGTCTTGCCGTGCATGCCCGCGATCGCGATCCCGTATTTCAGACGCATCAACTCCGCCAGCATCTCCGCCCGTTGAATGACGGGAATGTGCAGCTTGTGCGCTTCGGTGACTTCCGGATTCTCGGCGGAGATGGCGGAACTGGTGACGACAACTTCGGCTCCGGCGATGTTTTCCGCCCGATGCCCTTCAAAGGTCGTCGCGCCGAGGCTCGACAACCGCTGGGTGACGGAGGAACTCTTCAAGTCCGAGCCGGAAACCTTGTAGCCGAGATTCAGCAGCACCTCGGCAATGCCGCTCATGCCGATGCCGCCGATGCCTACGAAATGTATGCGCTGGATTTTCGCGAACATAAGATCAACTTCCGGGCCACGGATTCTCGCGGATTAATGCGGCTCTCCGCGCTTCAGCGAGAGCCGTATTAGCCACATTCCCACGGCACCCAAAGCAATTCCCAATACTATGTAGGCCACTGCCTTATCGGTAGACGGTGGCCCCCAAAAGCTCGGCTCGGCGGTGAAGGGATAACTGAAACACCCCGAGCCGGCAATAGACAGCGCTATTCCCAGGATGGCTAGAAGTGCCCTCCGAATCATGCTGGCACGCCCTCAATTCCTGCCACTCGCGCGGCCATCGCCGCAATGTCATGCGCGGCATTCGGATGTGCCAACTCCCGAGCCGCATGGCTCATCTGCTGCAGCCGATGGGAATCCTGCAGCAGCGCCGCGATAGTTTCGGCCAGCCACACACCTTCCAGCTTCGACTCTTCCACCACGACAGCGGCCCCGTGGCGCGCCAAAGCTTCGGCATTGATGCGCTGATGATCGTCGGCCGCGCGCGGGAAGGGAACGAAGACTGCTGGCTTTCCCGCAGCCGCAATTTCGGCGACCGTGCTCGCGCCCGATCGGCATACGACCAAATCCGCGCGCGCGAACGCTGCCGGCATGTCCTCGATGAACTTAGACACCTCTGCGGACTCGCCCAGACCACGGTACGCCGCCAGCGCGTCATTATAGTCACGCTCCCCGGTCTGGTGAATGATGTGAATGCCCGGAGCCTCGCGCTGCAACACCGGCAAGCAACGAATCATCGCGTCATTGATCGCGTGCGCGCCCTGGCTTCCGCCGAACACCAGCAGAGTCGGCGCGCCTCCGCGCTTGGGCGCAATCTCGAAGAACGCCTGCCTTACCGGGACGCCCGTAACCTCACCGTGGCGAAAATATTTTGCTGTCTCTTCGAAATGCACCGCCGCACCCGAAACAAATCGCGCCACCATCCGGTTAGCAAATCCCGGCACTACGTTCGGTTCGAACGCCAGCGTTGGAATGTGCTTGACCACCGCTGCCAACATCGCCGGACCCGAGGCGTATCCGCCCACGCCAATCACCACGTCAGGCGCGAATTCGCTGAGCATGCGGCCCGCGTCCCAAACGGCGCGCGGCAGGTCGAACGCCGTCTTCAGCCGAGTCATCAGGCTGACGTTTTTCAGCGCGCCTACCCGCACCAGTTGTAAGGGAAATCCCGCCGCCGGAACCAGCCGGTTCTCGATGCCGCGCGCCGTCCCAATGAACAGCACCTCGGCGTCATAACTTTTCTTGAGTTGATTGGCAATAGCCAGCGCCGGGATCACGTGTCCGCCGGTCCCGCCGCCCGCCAAAATTGCCCGCATGGAGTGACTATAAAGGAATTGCTGATTGTTGATTAAGCTGCCGTTAGTCACAGAGCGTGGCTGCTGACTCCTCGGGCTTTTCAATCAACAATCAAAAATCATCAATCAACAATGGATTTACTCTGCCTGCTTCGTGATATTCAGCAGCACGCCAACGCACGCCAAGGTGACGAATAGCGACGATCCTCCGTACGAGACGAGCGGTAGCGGAATTCCCTTGGTCGGCATCATGCCGAGCACTACGCTGATGTTGATGAACGCCTGCAGCACCACCATGCTGGTGAAGCCCACTGCCAGGTAACGGCCAAAAAGGTCTTCGGTGCGCCAGGAAGCCCGCATCCCGCGCCATAGAAAGATGGCGAACAAAGCGACCACAAACAGCGCGCCGACCAAACCCAGTTCCTCGGCGGTCACCGCGAAAATGAAGTCGGTGTGCGGCTCGGGCAAGTAGAAGAGCTTCTGCTTGCCTTCCATCAGTCCAGTCCCGGTGACTCCGCCTGTGCCCACCGCGATCAGCGACTGAATAATGTGGAAGCCGCTACCCTGGCGATCCGCATAGGGATTGAGAAACGCCAGGATGCGGTCGCGCCGCCAGGCGACGTGGAAAATAAGGAAGTACAGCGGCAGCAGAGCCGCTCCAAAGGCGTACGCGAAATAACGTATCTGCATGCCGGCGACATACAGAATGCACGCTGCAATGCCTGCGCACGCAATCGCCGTACCCAGATCCGGCTGTAGAACAATCAATCCTAAACAGACCAACACGGGAGTAGCTGCTGGCAGCAGAGTGTTGCGTACGTCGTCGATGCTCTTGGCACGGCTCTCCAGGAAATACGCGAGAAACAGAATCAGCACCGGCTTGGCCAATTCCGACGGCTGGAACGAAAATCCTCCGGCATGAATCCAGCGGTGCGTGTTATGCGAGCGGTCGAGAAAGAACACCGAGATCAGCAACAGCGTCGTGAATCCCATCAGCGAGAACACCAGCGCTGGATGCTTGTACCGCCGGTAGTCGACGCGCATGGTGACGACCATGGCGACCAATCCCGCCACGGCCCAAATCAACTGCTTCGACAGGAAGGCATACGGCGATCCGAAGCGCTCCCGGGCCATGACCGCCGACGCCGAAAACACCATCACCAGTCCTACAAACACCAGGAGCATGGTTACCGTAAACAGCCAGCGGTCGACACTCACGCGCTTTGCCATGGGATTTCATTTCACCACGAGGGCTGAGTGACACGGAGCAGGAATTGTGGATTGTTGAATGCGGAGTGTTGACTGTTTTGGTTCAGGAGCTGTTTTCGCCGAGGGTCTACAGCACGATCTCCATCCCCTCGGCAGCGCCGCGCACCTTGGGATAGTAATTCCGCGCGTCCTGCACGACCTTGTCGACGATGGCGTCGGTATGATCCGGGTCGTGATGGTACAGGATCAGTTCCTTGGCGCCGCTTTCCATGACGATGTTCACGGCTTCGCGCCAGTGGCTGTGTCCCCAGCCGCGACGCCGCGCTTCGTATTCTTCGGGAAGATACTGCGCGTCATAAATCAGAATGTCGGCGCCTTCCGCCAGCTTGCGTACCGCTTTATCGAAGTTGGGATCGCCCGGCTCATTGTCGGTGGCATAAACGATCACACCTTCTTTGGTCTCCAGCCGGAACCCCATGCACCCCTGCGGATGGTTTAGCCACGCCGTTTTGACTCGCGTGCCATCTTTCATTGGCAGACATCCATTTTCGATGTTGTAGAAATCGAGCTTCGCCTTCATCTGATCCAGGTTGACCGGGAAATAAGGGGAAGCCATCTGCTCGACCATGACCTGCTCAAGGCTGCGGATGCGACTCGACGAATGAAAGATGAATTGACTGGCAGGGCTATCGTAGAGCGGGCGGAAGAAAGGCATGCCCTGGATGTGGTCCCAGTGAAAATGCGAAACGAAAACATGCGCGGCAAACGGACGGTCTCCAAACTCGCGTTCAAGTTCGCGCCCCAGTACGCGGAATCCGGTGCCGCAGTCGAAAATATAAATCTCGTCTCCAAGGCGCACCTCGACACAGGAGGTGTTGCCTCCATAGCGCAGGTTCTCGACCTGTGGAGTGGGCGTGGAGCCGCGCACGCCCCAAAACTTTACTCGCATAAATTCTGTTGCTGCTTTATTCGCAATCTTCGACTACAAGGTTCATCCCGTCAACACTGAGCGCTGTTCCCTTCGATGCTCCCAGAGGGATCCAGCAACTCGGGCTCACGGGAAAGCCCAAGATGTTCATATTACTTGGGATATTCTCGATTTTAGCCATTGTCGGTGACCCAACAAGTGACCAAAGTTTGGAGGAATCCGGTCGAAACGGGCCTCGGGGAGTACCGAGCCGCAGTCTGACAGGCCCTTCCGCTGAGCAGTCGCATTTGGTTAGTCACGTTCGAAGGCGATCAAAGCCCCGGTTGCGGCTGGAAGCTCGATGACCGGGGCGCCGTTCTCGGTAGAGGCAGAGAGTGTCTGTATCCGTGCGGGGGACCACGCACCGCCTGCGCCAACGGGCGATCCACCGAAGGTCGTGTCGGTCGTGTCGTCCACTCGCGGCGCATGGAGACGAAGCGTACTGACCCGCTGAGATCTCTGTCCGAGATCGATCGTGAGGCGAACTCCGCGGTCGAGGTTCTTATTGAACACCGCAACCTTCATCCCACCGCTCTGGCCGAGGACGCCATAGGCCGTCAGCAGCGGCGCCTGTTCCGGTTGATCAAGTGTACTTTCCACCAGTTGCCCCGCGCCCGCTTGCGCGAACAGCAACATACCGTAATAGATCGGCCGCGCCAGGAATCCGTCCTCGGGCGTTCCCGCAATCGGCGTGTACCAGCCGTAACCGCCCCCGTGAAAGTTGATGCCCGTTCCGCCCCCCGATGCGAGCTGATACATAAGGTCTGCACTCCACAGCGCCGACGCGAATGTGTCGCTCACCCCCTGCTTGCCGCCCTGGTAACAGGAGTTCGTTTCCGCCAGCCGGAAGGGCAGTCCTGATTCCTGCATCGTCGTCTTCATTCCCGCGAACTCGTCCTCAAGTTTGGGATTGGGCCGAAGCAGGCGCTCGATCGTCATCGTCGGATCAGTCGGTGGACCTTCAGCGTAGTAATGCTGCGAAAGAAACGCCGCCTCGCGCTTGAATTGTTTAGCGAACGGGACAAGCCACTCGTTGTTGTAGGCCGTATCCGGTCCCGCGAAGGGCGCGTTCGGCACCCGCGCGCGGATCGTCTCGTAAAAATGCTGCCACTCCACCGCAAATTGCTTGAAGTCGTAATCCGACTTGCGAATTCCATTGCGAAAGAAGAGATCGGGCTCGTTGCAGAGCTGGAACGCGATCAGCTTCGAGCCAGCCGCGTCCATCACGCTGGCAGCCTCATCCGCTGCGTCTTCCGCAGTGCCTGTGCCCATGTTGAGACCGTAGATCAGCTTCCATCCGCACGCGTCCAGAAATTCTCGCAGGTTGCGGATCGCCTGAGGTGTGATGTTCACGGGCGCAGGCGCTTTTTTGCCGGTGTCGGGACCAACCGCCATGCCAAAAGCAGCGGGATTGGCTTTGTCGCCGGTGCGCATGCTTTCCGGGCTTTGCCGGTTGGGAGCTTTTGCGGGGTCCGGTGTCCAGTAACAATACTCGCTGGTATTGCCTCCGATCCTTAACACGCCTGAAGAGCCGAGCCGCTTTATGAAGCCAGCCAGTTCTGTGTTTTCACCAGAGAAAAAATGTGGATTTCCGAGTTGTGCCGATTCGTAACTCAGGCCGGTGAAGTCTTCCCCGATCTTGTTGCCCAGGCGGTCTGGGCGAAGTGTCAGTCGAATCGAAGGACTCTGGTTCCCTTCGGCAAAGCTCAATGGAAGGCACAAAGAGGCCGCAGACGCTGCAGAAGAGAGGCGAATAAAATCCCTGCGATTCATTGCAGTGATTGCATCACACGTCAAGGTTGCTTGCAACGTGGGAGACCAAACCTCAACCAAGCAGGACACTAAAGATCACGAAGGATCCGCCTGCAGGTTCTTCCTTCGTGATCCTTAGTGTCCTTCGTGGTTGGGGGTCTTTGTGGCCCACGACGTTCTATCCGGTCTCGCCTGTCGCCTATAATGAAAAACCCGCGGTTCGGGCGTGATGGACGATCTGATTGAGCCGTCGGGTTTCGACGACAAATGCTGCAACCGGACTTCAAACAATTTTCCCGGCTCGCCCGACAGTCGACCCTCATCCCGGTCGTAAAATCGGTCAGCGCAGACCTGCTCACGCCGGTATCTGCCTTCCTCGCGATCGCCGACAAGGAACCCCACGCATTTCTGCTCGAGTCAGTGGAACGTGGCGAGCAGATCGGGCGCTACACCTTCCTCGGCGCGCAACCTTACATGCGGGTAAAGGCACGGGAGGGAACCGTCGAGATTGAGCGCGGGCGCAAACGCGAAGTTCTCACCGACAACATTTTCCAGGTGGTGAAGCGATTGCTGCGCGAACATCGCCCCGCCAGTGTTCCCGGACTACCTCCATTCACCGCCGGCGCAGTCGGATATTTTGCCTACGACGTGGTCCGCCAGCTGGAAAAAATTGGCGACCACGCCAAAGATGACCTGGGATTGCCCGACGCTGAACTCATGTTCTTCGATCGCCTGCTGGCGTTCGATCACCTGCGCCACCAGATTCACATCGTCGCTGCCGCCGACGTAGTGCGCGAAGATCCCCGCCGCGCCTACGATCGCGCACTGCGCGACATTGACGCATTGGAGCGAAAACTCGCCGCAGGACTGAGCCCGGCTCTGTGGCGCAAATCCGTCAAGACCACCCCGGGAAAGATGAAGGTTCATGCCGGGACCCGGCGCGAAGGTTATATGCGCGGCGTAGAACGTTGCAAAGACTATATTGCCGCGGGCGACATTTTTCAGGTTGTGCTCTCGCAGCGCGTCGACTTCACTCCCGAGGTCGCACCGTTTGATTTGTATCGTTCGCTGCGGCAGGTGAATCCGTCTCCGTATCTCTATTTCTTGCGCTCCGGCGACACCCACATTCTCGGTTCGTCTCCGGAGATGCTGGTGCGGGTGACGGGGCGCAAGCTCGAATACCGCCCAATCGCCGGCACGCACCCCCGCGGCCGCGATGAAGCTGAAGATATCCGCCTGGAACAGAAGATGCGCACCGACGAAAAAGAGCGCGCCGAACACGTCATGCTGGTCGACCTCGGCCGCAACGACCTGGGCCGCGTCAGTGACTACGGTTCGGTCAAAGTAAAAGATCTGATGTACGTGGAGCGTTACTCGCACGTCATGCATCTGGTGTCGGCTCTGGAAGGCACGCTGCGAAAGGATCTCGACGCGCTCGACGCTTTCGCTGCATGCTTCCCCGCAGGCACGCTCAGCGGTGCTCCGAAAGTACGTGCTATGCAGATCATCGAAGAACTGGAACCGACACGTCGTGGCATTTACGGTGGATCGGTCCTGTACGCGGACTTCGCCGGAAATCTCGACTCCTGCATCGGCATTCGCACACTGCTCATGCAGGGTAAGAAGGCATATCTGCAAGCGGGAGCTGGAATTGTTGCCGACTCCGATCCCGCCAGCGAGTTTCAGGAGTCGATGAACAAGGCGCAGGCCGTACTCCGTGCCGTCGAGCAAGCGCGCGAACGGCAGTAGCGCACGGAGAGGGTATGTCTTCGCCCTCGCCTTCCGCACGCTAGTGCGATCCGCTCGCGTTCGGCATCGCGCACCGCGGCGAAATGTCCGCTGCATTCGGTTCCTTGTTCATCGAGTTATGCGCGAAGCACCATGGCACCAGCGTCGCCGGGTAGCGCTGCCGCACATACTGCGGAACGTCGCCCTCCCGCACCTCTTCAAACGAAAACTCGATTTTCCCCTCCGCTGAAACCGTGGCCAGCAGATAGCCATAAACATCCGTTTTCGCTGTCGGCGGAGCGCCCGCTGGCAGCGGATACCGCACCGCGCCCGCTGTTCCTACGATCCAGCCCGGCAGAGGCTTGACGCCATTCTCCTTCAGCGTGGCCGTATCGAAAATGTTTTCCATGTAGAAATGCGAGTGTGTCGCGAGCAGATAAACCGGCTTGCGACTTACATCCCGAAAATTGATGAGAGCCTTGTAGGCCTTTTCCCCGCTCGGTCGTGCCGCCGCGTTGTCGCCCATACTGTGAAAATTCGCGATGCTGTCGGGCAGGGACTCGTGCATGCCAACCACAACGCTCCTCACTGCGGGATTGTTCTTCGCGCTCTCCAGTCGCCGCCCCAGCCACGCCAGTTGTTCGTCGGAAAAAGAATTCGCGGCATTGTCGAGATAGATGAAATCCACACCACCCTGAATCCAATGGTAGTAGGCCTCAGGCTGCGCCGGTTCTTTGTCCAGCAAGCGCTGGTTGTGTAACGCAGGCTGATCAAGCCAATCTGAAAATTGACGCTTAAATGCGTCCTCCGTCTTCGGCGGGATCACCTCGTGGTTGCCGATCCCCACATAGAAGGGAAGACTGCCAAACGGAGCAATCTGATCCTCGACGAAGTCATTCCACACACGCCTCTCATAATCCTCGCAAGCAAGAGTCTGGCCGCGGCTCGTGGCCTCGAACGCCATGTCCTCATCAATCTTGTAGATGGCGCGCAGGTCCCCCAGGTGCCAGTAGAAACTCGGGGTGAACTGGGCACTGTGCGCCGCGATGGTTGGCATCACGACATCTCCACAATTGCGCGAGTCGCCAGAGACGATGAAGCGCCACGGTCCAGCGGGCAAGGGAACTGAATTGTTAACAGCCGTCTTGTCCGCACTTGGAGCGGGAATCGCCTGCCCCACGCTGGACCCGTCGAGAACGACTGCCGGGAAAACAACCGCCAGGAAAAGGAGAGCCGAGGTCAGCCATCGCGTGAAATGCGGATTGCGGCAGAAATGAAACTCGCGGACATGAAGCATAGAAGAGGTTCCTATCGCCAGATGAGGTTCCGAATGCAGGCTGGAGAAGTATAGATGAGGAACCACGAAACCGAACCGCGGAACCTACAGCGCGAGAAAGTTTGCCACAAGTTTCTTCCCCGCGTCGGTCAGCACGCTTTCGGGATGGAACTGCACGCCCTCGACCGCATGCCGTCGATGACGCAGCCCCATGATGGTACGAGTGCCGTCCTTCTCTGTGGTCCACGCGCTCACTTCCAACTCGGCAGGCAGATGATTTTCCTCGACGATGAGCGAGTGGTAGCGCGTCGCAGTCATCGGCATCGGAAGCCCCTGAAAGACGGTTCGGTTGTCATGCATCACAGCGCTGGTCTTGCCGTGCATGAGATGGGCGGCGCGAACCACACGCCCGCCGAAGGCCTCGCCGATTGCCTGGTGTCCCAGACAGACGCCGAGCACGGGAACTTTCCCCGCGAAGTGGCGGATCAACTCGATGCTGATCCCGGCCTCGTACGGCGTGCACGGTCCCGGTGAGACCACGATTCGCTCCGGCTGCAGATCTTCAACCTCGCTCACCGACACTTGATCATTGCGGCGAACTTCGACTTTGGCGCCCAACTCGCCTATGTACTGCACCAGGTTGTAGGTAAACGAATCGTAATTGTCGAGTACGAAAATCAAGCGTCAACACTCCTGATATCAGCTTACACCGGACATGCGATTTCCGATCGCAGATCTCAGACGCCCGATTCACCCCGACGGATCGGCACTCAGAACTCTACAATCTACAACCTGAAATCACGCTCCCCGCCTGAAAGAGCCACCCGCTGACCCAATTGTGGTATTGACCTTCGGGCTTGCGCGGAGCATCCTCCACGTATCAGTTCAAACGTTACTTCGTCGCCACTTGGAGGATGCATGGCTGAGCCCCAGCAGGAGAAGCGCGGCGCCCGTCGCTTCCCCCTTCGTGTACCGGTCAGCGTCGATCACGACAATGCGGTTCATCCCGCCCTGCTCCGCGACGTGAGCGCTCGCGGTATCTGTTTTTATCTGGATTCGGCCGTGGCCAAGGGATCGCCCATCGGTTTCACACTCACCCTGCCTCCCGAGATCACCCTCACCGAAAGCATCCGGGTACAGTGCAAAGGCCGCGTTGTGCGCGTCGAGAACGGAAGAGCCGACGGCAAACTCGCCGTCGCCGCAGTCATCGAAGAATACGAATTCCTGCCGGAAGCTTGAGAACAGGTTTCAAAGTTTCAAGTTTCAAGGTTTCGTGGGTTCACGCAGTACTTGATTCACTTCGAAACTCGAAACCTGAAACTCGAAACCTGAAACTTGAAACTTGAAACTTGAAACTTTCCCCTGACCCCTTCCGCCTGATATGTTTCCCTCAAGCCTCCAATGAGGGATCCTTTGCCACGACTTGCATTCCAATCTGTGTGCCTGATGATCGGGGCATCACTATTCGCCGCAGTAGTTGTGGCTCAGACCTTCGGGCCGCCGCCCGTCATTACCAGTGTCAGCATCGTTCATGAGCGGGGTGTGCCGGCCGTTGAAATTCTCTCCAAAGGTGGCCCGGTCATTCCTCAGATTCAGTTAGTCGATTTACCACCGCGCCTCGTCATTGATCTTCCCAACTCTCGTTTGGGACTGACGCAGAAGCGCATATCGATTCAAAAAGAAAACATCCTTGCCATCCGCGTCGACCAATATCAACGGAATCCCCCGGTAACGCGCATTGTTCTCGACTTGCAGGCGCCGTACGGTTATACGTGGGACGGCTCGGGCCACCGTTTGATGGTGCATCTCAAGCCTGCCGGAGACACCAACGCGGTCGCGAGCAAAAAGTCGTCGCCGCTTCAAACACCGATGGAGCCGCGCCTGTCTCTCCAACCCAGTCCGTCCGTCGTGCCGGTCACTGGTGGCGCAGGCGCAGTTGTGCCTGCAGGCAGCCGTATCGGGTCGGGATCATCAATCACTGCTGGTTCCGACACTGCTATTCTGCGAGTATCCGGCGGCGGAGAAGTGCGCGTGTGTCCTGGGACCACGATTTCGGTCACGCCTTCGCAAACCAAGCGCGATCTCATGCTCGGCCTGAGCACCGGAGCGATCGAGGCCCACTACTCCCTCCGCGCCTCCGCCGACACGGTTCTCACGCCAGACTTCCGCATCCTTTTTGCAGGGCCCGGAGAATTCCACTACGCCATCAGCGCCGACGCCCACGGGAATACATGCGTGCGCGCCCTGAAAGGCAACACCTCGTCGGCGATCGTTTCTGAGTTGATGGGAGACCGCATCTACCAGGTCAAGCCCGCCGAGCAAGCTGTCTTTCATTCCGGACAGATCGACAAAGTGGACACCGAAGTTCCTCTCGAATGTGGATGTCCTCCCCCGTCGCCGCTCATGCGAGCCGAGGCTCCTTTTGCGCCAAATGTCCCGGCCTCCGAATTGCCGGACAAAGTCCGCCTTGCCGAAAGTACGCCAGCCGCTGCGAATTCCTCGCCACCAGTTCCTTCGGAGACAAGACTCTCCAATGGTCCCGAGACTGCACCCCTGCCCCCTTCGCAGCCCAACGACGTTCACGTACAGGTCGATGCTCCGTTGGTTTTTACTCCCAAGAACCGTGCGGCGGTTGCAGCATTACCACCGCCGTCGGTCGAAGCAACCAAAAACTTGCCGGTGAATGATTCCTCCGCCCGCCAGGTCCACCTCGACACGGTAGTTCAGTTTGCCCCGCCCGACACGCAGCCGAAGCCACAACCCCGAGGCTTCCTCCATCGCGTGA
>CAWBHM010000019.1:0-43526 GCA_963788555.1 uncultured Acidobacteriaceae bacterium
CTAATCCGACCTCTTGATGGAGAGGTGCCAGCCGAGCAGAAGCTTGAGCGGGACGTCCCGGTCACATTTCCTAGAACCGCGGATGCCTGAAAGGCTCAGTTCCGCTTCCAGAGGAGCGACACACTTCATAGAGAACTCAGGAATTCGAGGATGGCCTCTTGATCGCTCTGAGACAGTCGCTGAAAGCGGTGATTCACATCGCCGGCTTCTCCGCCATGTCGCAGTATCGCATCTCGAAGCGTGGACGATATTCCGTCATGCATCAACCGATTACGGAAACGGACGCCCCACAAGGGTGCCGTGCGTATTTTGTTTTGGGCCGCTTGGAAAGCGTCCGGTGAGAAATTCTTCCACGCGATCTGATACATCTTCTGCCCGTAATGCTCCACCATAGGCGCAGCGATCCCGTCACCCGTCCCTACATCGTGCAAGAGAAAATCCGAGTATGGGTAAAAGGTTTTTCCGCCGAGTCCTTCGGGAATTGTAAAGGTGCCTCCATTGACCCTCGTGCCTACGGGCGCAGTGGTCAATGTGCTCACATGACAGGTGGCACAACCAATCTTCTTAAACAACTCGGACCCCTTCTCAGCTCTTGAAGTTTGCGCCAGTTGCCAGTCGCGGGCGGGCGCCTTCGAGGCCCGGATGAAGCGGGCAAAGTGATCAATATCGTCCAGCCCGTCGGGGCCGGGCGGGTCGTTGGGTTCAGGAGCAGTGTTGCACAGCTTCGTTACCTCGTCGGGGAACAGGCGGGTTGTGATTCCCATTTCATTCAGGTAAGCATCTCCGGAGAACGATATCAGGCTTGCATGCTGATCCTTCCAGCCGAATCTTCCAACGCCGGTTTCTCTCGGAGCTTCGACGATAGGAACGTACAGCACCTGTCCGCAGATCTTGCGGTGCGTGTCCTTGCACTGCTTACGCGCCAGTTCAATGAAAGTCTGATCGGCGACGGCTTCTACAAAACCGTCACCTAGAAGACCTAATGCTACCCGTGTCGCGCGAATGGTCTCGGTCTCGGGCACATGCTCCTGAATTTCAGTGGTAGCCAACGCGGCGTTCGGGCAAATGGCGCGATCATTCACCAGGGTGCGGCCGGAGACGATTTCTGTTCCATGCGCGATCGAGATATCCGGATTGTGAAAATGGTGGTCCGGTCCCTGATGGCCGACGCGCAACTCCGTCATCTGGCTCGTTCCACCCGATGTTGGGTTCTGGTGACATTCTCGGCAGGATTGCGCGTTGTAGAGGGGCCCAAGGCCATCGCTCACACCCTCAGTTTCATCGAATTTGTCTTGATCGGCCTGATGGGTCATGTCGTCTACCAGGCCATTACTCTTGTTATCGAATCCCGTGGGTGCATCCAAATTCTGTTGGCCGGCGGAAGGGAGAGCAACGGCAAGAAGTGCTACAGCCAGCAGGAGTTTCATAAGTTCCCCCCTTGATGGCGAACGGGCCCTGGATCGTAAATATCATCTGCCGCTGCCGCTTACAAGCACCAAGCAAGGGGCTCCAGGCTCGAGCATCCGTGGGCTCATGATGGGCCCTTTCGGCATCCGTTGATAATCTGCCTGGAAAACCGGGTCGAACGGCATGCCTCGTACCTGTTCGGCCCACCGGGCCGGACATCGTGCCTGCGGCAGAGTGAGTGTTTTGCGTCTTTTGACGCAAATGCTTTCACCGTTGTGGTTCGCCTCAAGCCGGCACTCCCCGTATCCTCCGAAATCCTTGACCCTAGCGGCTTTTCGGCGATGGGCATCGATTTGCAACAGATTTGCCGGACCGGTGCCCCTTGCACAGCTATGCCCCCGAAAATGCGGTACAAAATCAGCTGTTAGGTCATTTTGGATTGCGCGAAAACCCCGATTACCAGATTTAGTAGGGGCCGGCACAGGGTGATTTTAGGGGCTGATTACTGTTGTGAGACGCAGTAAGAGCAACGAATAGGGCTCAGGTGCGCAAGCGGGGATGGAGGCGCGTGGCGAAGACCCGGAACAACGCCGAGGGCTTCAATCGGTCCCCCTTTCTTGTTTCCGCCAATCACGATAATCTCGTTCCAGCGCAAGGGGGTTTCTATGAAATTTCTAGTGCTGTGGCACCTGGAGCCCGCGCGGCTGACTCCAGACGTGGTACGAGCTGTGCTGAGGCAGCCGAAGTACGCCGAGAAACTCGAGGCTGACGGCAAACTAGAATGCCGGTACCATTTGATCGGAAAGCACGGCGGTGCTTGGATCTATAAGGTGGGTTCCAATGAAGAACTAGATCGGCTGCTGGCCATGTCGCCTGTATACAACTTCGCAACTTACGAGGTGTTGGCTCTAGCCGAGATGACCGATCCAGCTACCGTGGTCGGCAAATCAGCGTAGGGCGGCCCGCGCACGCACTGGCACTACACCACAGATTCGACCCTTGCAGCCAGCTGTGGCTGTCTGCGCTCCAACCATGCAAGCCACTGCTGTATGCCATCACCGGATGTGCAGGAGACTCTCACGATATCCATTCCGGGATGAATACGGCGGGCATTTTCTTCCGCGGCGACGATGTCGAAAGGAACATAGGGTAAGAGGTCAACCTTATTCAGCACCAGCAACTCGGACTTGAAAAAGATGGAGGGATACTTGAGTGGCTTGTCCTCGCCTTCGGTGACGCTGAGTACGACGATCTTCGCAGCTTCTCCCAGATCGTAGCTGGCCGGACAGACCAGATTTCCCACATTTTCAATCAGCAGAAGATCAATGTCTTCCAAACGCCAGCCTTCAAGACCACGCTCGATCATTCGCGCGTCCAGATGACAAGTGCCGCCTGTTGTGATCTGTTTCACCGGAAGGCCGAAGCGGGCCAGGCGCCGGGCGTCGTTGTCGGTTTGAATGTCGCCGGCGAGAATAGCCATGTGCTCATTCTGCGGGAGACTCTCCAGGGTCTTTTCCAGCAGGCTCGTCTTACCAGAGCCAGGAGAGCTGATCAGGTTGAAGCAGAGGATTCCATGCTCGCGGAACCGGGCACGCAGGCCAGCCGCAATGCGTTCATTCTCGCTCAGGACTTTCTTTTCCAGCGATACCCGTTCCATTTTCCTCCACCTCCAAATAGGCCAGTTCCAATTCATCGCCGCCAAGGCACGCGCTGCGTAAACTGCGGCAGCGGGGGCATTCGAAGTCGAAGTCTTTGACGCGGAATTCGGTGCCGCAATCCAGACAGCGATGCCGACGCGGGCAAATCTCGATTTCCAACTGCAGTGACTCGAGATCGGTTTCGCGGGTCAGTGCATCGAAGCAAAATTCCAGCGCCGAGGGATCCACGGCAGCTAGCTCGCCGATACGCACTCCAACTCTGCACGGGTAAGATCCCGGATGGCGCGCCGCTTCCCCCCGAACAGCCGCCAGGACCGAATTTGCGATACCCATCTCGTGCATAGAGTTCCTCGGCAGATGCGCGGCAACTGATCACCTGTCTTGTTGAGTGTCACGCGAAAGGCAGTTCGCCCTCCAAGGCGCCCATCTCCTCCAGCAGTTCGTAGGTCCGTTCGGCCTCTTCTGCGTCCACCTTGCTGATGGCAAAACCAACGTGCACCATCACGTAGTCGTCAACCCCTGCCTCCGGGACATAATCCAGACTGGCCTCCCGCACCATGCGGCCGAACTGCACCCGGCCAACTCGCAAGCCGTTGCGTAGCTCTTCCGCGACGATTTTCCCGGGGATGGCCAGACACATACTGCGCTCTCCTTCGCCGTGAGCCTTACACAGACGTGATGGCTTCAACTCTTATCAACTCAGCGACCGCTGCTTCAATCAAGGATCCCATTACGGCTCCAACCGCAGGGGACAACTCCGTTCCCCACTCGGTTGTGGCCGGTTGCACGCCCAGCAGTACGACTGTGGGCGGCCGCCGCGCGAGCACTCGCAGCGCCACTAGCAAATCCGCAACACCGAGTTGGTGCACGCTTCCCTTGCCTGGCAAGGTTTGCAACTCCTGGCTCGACATGCGAACTAGCGTCCCTGGTGCCTGCCCGATGTCTACTGCATCCAGCACGAGCAGGTAGGAACAGTCCCAGATGTAGGGAAGCAATTCCAGACCCAGCGTACCGCCCTCAATCAACGCGACATCCTCAGGCACTCTGGCATCGCTTCTCATTCTCTCTATGGCCTGCGGGCCGGCACCGTCGTCCGAGTGCAGGATGTTGCCCAAGCCGAGCACAACGTATTTCGGGGGGAGGGGCATTCAGTCCGCCTCGCGCCGCGCTGGATCCTCTGCCAGCTCATCCCTGGGAACAAACTTGTATCCTGTGAAGATGCTCTCGATCAGTCCATTCCGCTCTTCCCAGGACACCAGGACCGCGCTGTAAACATGGTGAATCACAAATGCGAAGAAGGCGAACATGATGCAGAAATGGGTCAGGCGGATGTGCTGGATGTCGATAACCCGAGGCAGCCAACTGAACAGGGGAGCTAGCAGCCACCCTCCGCGCACCTGGGTATACAGGGTCAGTCCGGTGATGATCTCGATGAACATCAGGGTGAACATTACCAGGTAGGTCACGGCGGCCAAGGCATTGTGTCCGACCTGATGCACCAAGTCTTTTCGCAGGAAGCTGTAATAGGCCACCATCCTTCCCATGCCCCGCCACTGGCGGCGGTGGATGGGTAGAAATGCCCGCCAGTTCGACCACTCGTTCCCCTTGAAGAACCAATAGATCCGCAGCAGAAACGCACTGATGAATACAAAGCCTGTGACCACGTGAATAAAGCGTATCGTCGCCATCAGGAACGAGGTGCTGCTCTTGGCGACAATAAATGGATTGTAAATGTAGTATCCGGTGAAGGAGAGCACGACCACAGACAGAAATATGAGCCAGTGTGAGACCCGCACCGGCTGTTCCCACACATAAACCCGCACGGGAGGAAATGCGGGTTCCGGCCGATGGGCCTCACCCCACCCATGCTTCGTTAACTCAGTCATTGTCGGCCTCCTCTCAACTCGCCATGAGTATGGAATAGCGTCGCCCCTGGACATCGACGACGTGTACAGCGCAAGCGAGGCAAGGGTCGAACGAGTGAACCGTACGCAGGATCTCCACCGGGCGCTCCGGATCAGCGATCGGGGTCTTCAGCAGCGAGGCCTCGTACGCGCCTCGCTGGCCTTTGGCGTCACGTGGTCCCGCGTTCCAGGTTGTGGGTACGACCGCCTGGTAGTTTTTGATCTTCTTGTCCTCGATCTGAACCCAATGGGCGAGCGAGCCACGAGGCGCCTCGTGGAAGCCGAAGCCCTGCGCTTCCTTTGGCCATGAGTCGGGATCCCATTTCTCTCCGTTGTGCACGCGCAAGTCTCCGTGCCCGAGCTTGTCGCCGAGTTCCGCGACCCACTTGCTGACCTGGCGCGCCATGAGTTGGGCTTCGATAGCGCGAGCAGCGATGCGTCCCAGAGTTGAAAACAGGGCGCTAGGCTGCGCATTCAGCTTGCCTAAGGCGCCATTTACTAAGTCTTTGACCTCCTGATGTCCGGAGGCATAGGCCACCAGCATGCGGGACAGAGGTCCGACTTCCATCGCTTGGTCCTGGTAGCGCGGTGCCTTAAGCCAGGAGTACTTCTGGTCGGTCTGCAAATGCTCAAACGGTGGTTTTGGTCCGGTGTACTTGGGGTTGGTTTCGCCTTTGTAGGGATGCTTCGGGTTCTGATCTCCGTCGGAATACTGATACCAGGAATGAGTCACGTATTCCGCCACCATGGCTGGATCGACCGGATACACCTTGGAAAGATCACGGTTGAAGATGGTGCCACGGGGCAGGTAGAAGCGGGCGGAATCCTTGACGCTGCCCTGAGGAAAGTCGCCATACGAGAGGAAATTCCCCAGTCCCTCGCCACGTCCGAACCAGTCGCGATAAAAGCTGGCGACGGCCAGCACATCCGGAATATAGACTTGGTCAACGAAGGTCTGCGCTTTACTCGCCAGCTCCGCCAGGAACGTAATTCTCTCGGGATTGATCGTGGCCTGCGGCTCGTTTGGATCCATGACGGTGGACATTCCGCCAACCAGGTAGGTCTGCAGGTGCGGGTTCTTCCCGCCCAGCACCGCGTGGATACGGATGTAGTCCCTCTGAAATTCCAGGGCCTCGATGTAGTGGGCAACGGCCAGCAGATTCGCCTCGGGCGGCAGATGATATGCAGGATGGCCCCAATATCCGCTGCTGAACAGGCTCAGCTGCTTGCTCTCGACCAGCGCTTTTACCCGGTCCTGGATGCCCTTGAAGTAAGTCCGGCTGGACTTCGGCCAGGGTGAGATGGACTCAGCCAGCTGCTCTGTCTTGGCAGGATCGGCTTTCAGCGCCAGCGTCACATCAACCCAGTCGAGCGCGTGCAGGTGATAAAAATGGATCACATGGTCCTGCACATACTGGCTGGCGCCGATGATGTTCCGGATCAAGTTGGCATTCCCTGGAACCTCAATGCCGAGCGCGTCTTCGACGGCGCGCACCGACGTCAGGGCGTGAACGGTCGTGCACACCCCGCAGATCCGTTGTGCCCAGATCCAGGCTTCGCGAGGATCGCGGCCGCGCAGGATCAGTTCAATCCCACGAAACATGGTCCCTGAGCTCCACGCGTCCGATACCGCGCCTGCGTTGAGCTCAGCCTCGATGCGCAGGTGGCCCTCAATGCGGGTCACCGGATCAACCACGATGCGTGCCATACGATCCTCCTATGCTCTTGGCGGCTGGTTGCTCGCCTTTGGTGGAACTGCATCAGGCACGGTTCTCATGCGGTCACGAATGGCGCTGGCGATTCCGTGCACAATTGTGGCGCCGGCCACGGCCGCGGTGACACCCATTCCGATCTGGCCTGCAGTCACGTCTGCCCCGAAACCAGGAACCTGCGGCAGCCGCTCATAGAAGGGAGAGCGAACGTCCCAGAAACGGTGAGAGGCGCAAGCCAGGCAGCCGTGCCCGGCTTTGACCGGCCAGCTTGTGCCGTCGTTCCACCGCACTGAGGGGCAGTTAAAAGTGGCCTCGGGTCCTTTACATCCCATCTTGTACAGGCACCAGCCCTTGCGATGGCCTTCGTCACCCCATTCCTGCACGTACCGGCCGGCATCGTAATGGGCGCGACGTTCGCACTGGTCGTGGATGATCCGTCCATAAGCAAACAAGGGCCGGTTGTATTGATCCACGGCAGGTAACTCGCCGAAAGTAAGGTAATGCACCAGCACGGCCGCGGTGTTAGCCGGATTCTGCGGACAACCGCCCAGGTTGATCACGTTGGCCTCAGGCACAGCTTCCGAGATCCCTACCGCACCGGTGGGATTGGGATGGGCCCGAACCAGCCCGCCATCCCAGGCGCAGGCTCCCGCCGCAATGGTAGCGGCGGCATTGGGGCAAACGTGTCGAGCGATGTCGAGTGCAGTTCGACCACCTATCGTGCAGTACACGCCGTCATCAGCCAGAGGAACTGCACCTTCCACTACGGCAAGGAATTTGCCCTTTTCCTCCCGTACCACCCGCTCTAGTGCAGCCTCGGCCTGGTGCCCGGCGCCTGCCATGATGAGTTCGTGATATTCCCAGGAAAAGAGATCCAGCACGACGTCCAGCACCGAAGGATGGCTGGAGCGCAGGATGGATTCGGAGTTTCCCGCGCAATCCTGAAACTCTAGCCACACCAGCACGGGCTTTCGCGCCTTTTCCAGCGCAGCTGCCACCTGCGCTACATATCGCGGAGGAAGCGCCAGAGTGGCAGTCATCGCGGTGCAGAATTTGATAAAGCGGCGGCGGTTGATACCCTTCTGTTGCAGTGCCCGGGAGAAGGACTGATTCGATGGGAACATGGGCTCACCTCTTTTTCGCGCCTTGCCCGGGGAGCCAACCGAGGCGATTACCGGAAAACGAACCTAGAAGTCTTCCCCGGTGCCAATTATTTCCGCTTGAATATCAGAGATCTGCCATCCAGTGCTGTGACTCAGGTCACGGATCAATGTGATTCCACAGACTGCCTTCGATTCTTGCGATGGCTTCGGTGTAGGGAGCCCTAGCTCGTCGAGGGCATGATTGTCGGGTGCTCGTTTTCTCAGCAGTTGACAGAATGTCTCGGTCGCAGGAAGTTGAATGGAGCGGCGCGGCAGCCCACAAACGAAAACGCCCCAGACTCAGTTGAGTCCCTGGGGCGTTCGTTGAACAGCCCTCCCCCGAAGTCTGCTCACAATTAGCCTAACGGTAGTGTGATGATACGTATATGGCTCGAATGGGCTACTCTGGAAATCCGGCAAACGACTTGAGAGCGTGAGTTGAGGGGATAGGTCGGCTTGGCCCGCACCCACCAGTCCGTCCCCAGGTCTAAGGTAGAATCTCGTGGCCTACCTCCCATGTCGAAGCCCCGTCGCGATAAAGCCTCCTTCACGTTGCATGACACTCCCTTCGCCATCAACCAGCGAAAGCCATCATGCCGGCGGCCACTGCGGTCCGCAGCAGCAGAGCGAGGATCGCCACAAACAGAGCAATTCCGTGTTCGTCTCGATGATTTGTGGCTGGCATGTGATTTCTCTCCTTAGATGAACGGCGGTTGGCTAGGGGAAAACGTGTCGGCCTTTGGGGACTTTAAAACCTGATCAGCTTTAGACTGTGATGAGTAACCAAAACCGCACCTAAATGGCCGGTCCGACAGCAAGGATCATCGGATAGCTCCGATGCTCCCTGGATTTCGAACTTCCCCTAAGCGTTCCCACTCTTAGAGGGTGGTGTATGCAACGCAGCCTGCGGTGGTGGCGACCGGACCCACCCCGGAAGCGCCAGGTTTAGAGCGGACAACGCCGTCTTCGATCGAACAGAAGAGGCGGACGCCGGTGCTGTTGTAGGCCGATGGCGCGGCGCCGATGGTATAGCCGGAAACCGGCGTGGTGGCAGTGGTCGAGTTGGCCACTCCGAAGTAGTAGCCGCTCTTGGCCAACGCCGTGCTCGTAGCCGACGCCAGGGTGAAGTCCAACAGACAAGCGTTGGCTTGGACAGGGGTGGCGCAGGTGCCAGCCGCCGCCGGACCCAGGGCCGCTAGCGTGATTGAGTAGCCGACGGTCGGATACGCGGTCAGGTAGGTCACTTCCGCCGTGTTGATGGTCCGGATGGATGCGACGGAGGAAGCCTCGTTGGCCGCGATCCGGGCGCGCAGTAAGTTAGGAATTGCAATCGCAGCGATGATCAGAATAATCGCCACCACGATCAGCAATTCAATCAGGGAAAAACCTTTTTGTTTACGCATGATGTTTTCGTGTAATCTCCGTTTCGAATTCTTAGCGAATTCTTAATTTCTCTGCAGTTAGTAAGGGCAGGTGGCATGCCATCGCGATCGCGTTCGCGAGATGCGAAACGCGCGGGAGCTAACCCTGATTGCTTGTACTGCAAGTGTGAAACATCGAGAAGAGTGTGAGTGTGCGCGGTCTTTGCCGCTGCGCGCGCATGACGAATTCGTGTCACAAAAGGTGACACATTGCAGTAGCCCGAATCAGGAATCTCTCCCGATTCAGAACTGCAACCGGGCCGGTCCAGCCTGGTCTGATCATGGGATAACGCCGGAGAAAAACCTTGTCCAACGAAATGACAAAAGAACCCACTCGAGTCCGACCGGCCTTCTCATGGAAGGCGATTACACTCGCAACCCAGGCCAATGCATTATGAGAGAGCGGCCCTGTTGAGTGGCGTAAAGCGGGATGTAGGGCAAGAATCAGAGGAGAAGATAGGCAAATCGGCTGAAGAATGACACTTTACCTTGAGGGAAAGAGCTCCGTTGAGCGCGAATGAACTTTCCCTCAAGGAGGCAACTGCATGAGTCGCGACATCAAGTATATCGGCATGGACGTGCACAAGGAAGCGGGGGTGATCGCTGTTCTCAATAGCAGTGGCAAACTGGTAATGGAGTCGATTGTCGAAACGAAAGCCAGCAGCATTCTGCAGTTTATCCACGGTCTGCGGGGCGAGTTGCCTGTGACCTGGGAAGAAGGGACCTGGGCGGCTTGGCTCTACGATCTGCTGCAACCCCAGGTGGCGCAAGTGCTGGTCTGCGATCCGCGGCGCAATGCCTTATTAAAGGAAGGCAACAAGAGCGACAAGGTGGATGCGCGCAAACTGGCCGACCTGTTGCGCACGGGAATGCTGCGCCCGGTCTACCACGGAGAACATGGACTGCGGACGCTGCGCGAGTTGGGGCGCAGTTATCAGACCCTCAGCCAAGACCTGAACCGGGTGATGAACCGGATCAAAGCTCTGTATCGCGGCTGGAGCATTCCCTGTGCGGGTACTCAGGTCTATGCCCCGCGTTATCGCGAGGAGTGGTTACACAAGATCGAGCATGCGGGCGTGCGCCGGCGAGCCGAGTTGCTCTATCAGCAGTTGGATGGACTGCAGGAGTTGCGACGAACCCTGCGCCCGGAGCTGTTGGCAGAGAGCCGGAAACACAAAGCTGCGAAACTACTACGTCAGATACCCTGCATCGGTCCGATTCGAGCCGCCCGCTTAATCGCACTGATGCAAACGCCGCATCGCTTCCGTAGCAAACGGCAACTCTGGACCTATAGTGGGCTGGGCATCGAGACCCGCGACAGTGCGCAATATCGCTACGTGGGCGGACAACTGCAACGTGCGAAAAAACCGCAACAGATTCGCGGTCTCAATCAGAATCACAACCACGAAATGAAAGAGATCTTCAAGGGAGCCGCGACCCGAGCCAGCTGTGGGGTGGGTCCGTTGCGCGACTTCTATGTAACTTTGCTGGCCAAGGGAATGAAGCCCGAGATGGCGCGTCTGACCTTAGCCCGAAAGATCGCGGCCATTGCTTTGACACTCTGGAAGAAGGAGGAACGTTTCGACGCGGAACAACTGAAGCCGCAAGCCGCTTGAGCGTTGCACAGAACTCAGGTGGTCTCCCAGGTTTCACGCCTCGGTGGTGACCCATCGGTTCTGGCGATGCTCGGGTTCGAGGGAGAGTATCGATGCGCTCATTAGGCGTTCCGGGTGCTGCCATCAGCACCCAGTCTCCGGGTCAATCCTATGCCCCCTCGGATAACCCAAAAAAGCCATAGGCCTCGAGCCTCACATAGGATGATGGTTGGCACTTAAGCCAACGGTTGGCTTGCACAGCTTCGCAACGAATGGCGTCGGAACCGCTGCATGAAACCACTCAAGGAAGACCAGCAACTGGGCTCCGTATCCCTGTTGTACTCTGTGACGCTCCAGGCGTTAAAACCAAAATCCTCTCCACGAAGAAGAAGGGGCCTGGATGCAAGCACCGATCGAGCCCTCACGGAGAGGAGTGGAGAAGTGTTTTTTCTTGACATCCTCTCTCATAGGATGAGCGTAATGGCGATGCTACGCTAACGGCGTCGCACAGTCAGTCCAACAGGAATCAGGCTGTGAGGGCAAGGAACCGGAGGCGGCACTTAGTTCGTAACCGATTCCTCGGATGGTGTGAATCAGTTTCTGTCCGTTGCCATCGTCAATTTTTCGGCGCAGGTAATTGACGTATACATCCACCACGTTTGTGCTGCTTAGGAAAGAAAGGTTCCATACGTGCTCGATGATCATGGTTCGGCTAACACGTCGCCCGGCATTGCGCATGAAATATTCCAGCAGGGAGAACTCTTTCGACGTCAGCTCAATCCGCCGTCCGGCTCGCTCTACTCGCCGCTCCACCCGATCCAGTTTTAAGGTGTCCACCGCCAGCACTGATTGCACGGGCAACTGACTGCGCCGCATTAAGGCTCGGATGCGTGCCGACAGTTCGGCGAAGAAAATGGGTTTCGCCATGCAGTCATCGGCGCCCAAGTCTAGCCCCTGCACCCGGTCTTCCACGCGATTGTGTACGGTCAGCACCAGGATCGGCATACTTGGTTTCCGTGTGCGCAAAAAGCGCAAAATCGCCACCCAGTCCAGCGGCGGCAGATCAAGCACTACTAGGTCAAAGTTCTGCTCACCCGCCATGGCACGCGCCTGTTCGTCATCGGTCGAAACGTCCACAGTCCAATGTTCGGACTCCAGCCACTCTTTTAACAAACGTGCCAGCAGAGAATCATCTACCCCCACTAAAATTCGCATAAGAGCAACCTCATTTGAACTGTTCTGATCTTAGTCAGGAAGCGGGCAGGAACAAGAGATTCAGAAGTGACCAAGGGTCCCGCTTTCCGCAAAAGGGAACCAAGTGTCGAAGGGGAACAGACCCTGTTCTGGAACTGCGGGCTCAGCACGCTGGCGCACTCAGTACCGCCCTACCCCGGACAAACCCGCACCGTGATCGACGATTGATCGCAGCACACCACCTTAATTGGTAACATTGCCGGGGGATAACTTCGATGACGCTGACAACGGTTGTTGAGTTTATGGTGATAGTGATCATCGTGATCTTGGCTGTTCGCTTCTTCATGAAGCGTGGCTAACGCAGGCCGAATACACCGCACAACTTCGCTTTTTCTCTGAGTCAGGTGGCAATTCCGTCCGGTTCCGAGAAGGACCTATCGAGCTTCGACAGGCCTTCGTGTCTGACTCGTTTTACTGTTGTGACGTAGAATTGACCGGATCAGGAGGCCAACTAAAGTGAAACCCTCTGCTGTGTCCCTGAAGCAAATCGGAATCTGGACGGGCGCGTTCGAGCGGCAGCCCGCGAGCAAAGTACAGGAGGCAGGAGCCGAATTGGAGAAATTGGGCTACGGCGCAATCTGGTTTAGCGAAGGATTGGGTCGGGAAGCGTTCACACAGTCCGCCTTGCTGCTTGCGGGAACGTCGCGAATCCTTGTGGCCACTGGAATTGCGAATATCTATGGACGCGACCCTTTCACAATGGCGGCTGGACAGAAAACATTGAGTGAGGCTTACCCGAACCGCTTTCTTCTTGGTCTCGGAGTCAGTCACATTCCGCTAGTCGAGAAATTGCGAGGTCACAGCTACGAGAAACCAGTCGCAAAGATGAGCGCCTACCTCGACGCCATGGACGATGCTCCTTATGCGAGCGTCACCCCTGCATCAACCACCAGAGTGCTAGCGGCCCTTGGTCCCAATATGTTGCAACTGGCAGCCAAACGCGCCGATGGCGCTCATCCGTATAACGTCCCTCCCGAACACACAGCCACGGCGCGACAGTTGCTTGGAACGCGTCCCTTATTATGTCCCGAGCAAGCTGTTGTCTTAGAAACCAATCCTGCGAAAGCTCGGGAAATCGCAAGGACTTTTCTTGAGTTTTATCTCACACTACCCAACTATACGAACAATTTTCTCCGTTTAGGCTTTTCAAGCGATGATTGCAAGAATGGTGGCAGCGACCGTCTGGTTGATGCAATCGTGGCTTGGGGCGATCTGGACACGATTCGCAACCGAATTCGTGCTCATCAATCGGCGGGGGCCGATCACGTTTGCATTCAGGCACTCACAGCAAATCCCAACTCGATTCCTTTGCAGGAATGGCGAGAGCTTGCAAGTGCGCTAATCGAGCGGGCATGAGGTTGGCGTGCGAATGCCCATGCGCCACCGTCAAATTTCTCGATGGTTTGTCCGACTATACGCGGCAACGCTACGGCGGAAAGTGTAGGCAAGTCAATGAACGCCCGTGGAGTGGACCAATGAAGGCTGGAAGGTTCGCGGTAGCTCATGGTTATGAAGCAGTGCGCTGCGACCGACTGGCAGATATTGCCTTTCTGCGAGACTACTGCAGGCTCTTTCGCGTATTCGTTCGTATGTTGAAGATCGTGTGGTGTAGGGCCTCGAGGAGATCGCCCGTTGTCGTTCCCAAGCAGTGCGACCCACAATTCATCTCTGCCGTTGCGCATTGACGTGCTGGTTAAGCGTTTCGGCCAGGTAACTGCCGTTGACGGCATCACATTGGAACTGCCCAGCGGAGAATGTCTGGGCCTCCTCGGCCCCAACGGCGCGGGCAAGAGCACGCTGATTCGCAGCATCGTCGGTCGTGTGAGGGCTGATGCTGGCACGATCTCTGTTTTCGGGGCGCCCCCCGATTCCATGGCGGCACGCAACACCCTCGGGTGGATTCCGCAGGAGTTGGCACTCTATCCTAGCAGCCTGTGGTGCAAGTCTGGCTACCTGAAACAATAAAGATGGTGTGATCCACAGGGATCGTTCGTAGAATGCGCGCATGGCGATGAGCAAGCGGAGTGGCGGGGAGAAGCAAGAAGACATCTGGATCGCGCACACGGAGTTGGCGGTAGCGCCGGGGCATCCTTTCTATAAGCGGTTGAACGAGTTAGTGGAGGGTGCCGGGTTCGACGAGTTTGTGGAAGGATTATGTGCACGCTTCTATCACGCGCGACTAGGGCGGCCATCGCTGCGGCCTGGGGTTTACTTTCGAGCGCTGCTGGTGGGGTATTTCGAGGGGATCGATAGCGAACGTGGGATCGCATGGCGGGTGGCGGATTCGCTAGCGCTGCGGCGGTTTCTGCGGATCGGGTTGGACGAACGGACGCCGGACCACTCGACGATATCGCGAACCCGGCGATTGATCGATATCGACACGCATCGTGAGGTGTTCTCGTGGGTGCTAGGGCTGCTGGCAGAACGCGGACTGCTGAAGGGGCAGCGGATGGGCATCGACGCGACGACCTTGGAGGCGAACGCGGCGATGCGGTCGATCGTGCGACGCGACACCGGCGAGACGTATGAAGAGTTCTTGCGGGGATTGGCCAAGGCGTCTGGGATCGAGACGCCGACGCGGGAGGATCTGGCGCGGCTGGATCGGAAGCGCAAGAAGCGGACGTCCAACAAAGAGTGGAAGAGTCCGGCGGACGAGGACGCGCGGATCGCGAAGATGAAAGACGGGCGCACCCATCTGGCCCACAAGGCCGAGCACGCCGTGGATATGGACACGGGCGCTATCGTGGCCGTGACGCTGCAGGCGGCCGACCAGGGAGATACAACGACGCTGGATGAAACCTTATGCCAGGCCGGTGAGCAGGTGGCGGAACAGATTGGACGGGAGACCGAGTTGCGGCCGAAGCATGCGCCGAAGATCAACCTCAACGGGATCGAAGAGCTGGTGACGGACAAGGGCTACCACAGCGGAGCGGTGGTCCAGCGGGTGAAGAGTTATGAGGTGCGCAGCTATATTCCGGAGAAGAAGCAGAAGGGACGGCGCCACTGGCAAGGCAAGCGCGTCGAGCAGCAGGCGGTCTACGAGAATCGGCAACGGGTGCGGGGCGCGTACGGCAAGAGTCTACTCCGGCGACGGGGAGAGCTGATCGAACGCAGCTTCGCGCACTGCTACGAGACGGGCGGTATGCGACGCTGCCATCTGCGGGGGCGGCAGAACATTCTGAAACGGCAGTTGATCCACGTGGGAGCGTTCAACCTGAGTCTGATTCTGCGAAAGCTGCTGGGAGCGGGCACGCCGCGGGAGCTTAACAATCGCGCTGGGAAGGTGTTTTGGCGACACTTGCGCTTTCTGCTGTGCCTGATGACGAGCGTTTCTCCTGCCCGGCGACTTACTGCCGCTGTTGGTCAGTCCCTCGTATCATCTTTCCGTTGCCGCATGCCTCGTCACCGCTCGCGAAATATCAGCAGTTCTGCCACGGGCTGCTAGACTCACTTGCCGCGAAAACCTACAATCGTTCGGCCGCTATTACGGCCTCAGCAGTGCGCCGCTGGCGCAGGCCGTAGAGCGATGCCTCGGCTGGGCCACTCTCACGGATCGCTCCACTGAGTTGGTCAAAAATCTCTCCGGAGGCATGAAGCGCCGCCTTAACATGGCTGCCGGCCTCATTCACCAGCCGAAGCTGGTTTTGATGGATGAGCCCACCGCTGGCGTCGATCCACAGTCGCGTAATCACATTTTCGAAATGATTGAAAGACTGCGGGACGAAGGCATGTCGATCATCTACACCACGCATTATATGGAAGAAGCCGAGCGCTTGTGCGACCACGTCGCGATCATCGATCACGGCAAGGTCATCACGCAAGGCACCAACGCCGAACTTGTGCAAAATGCGTTCGGCTCGCGCAGCCAGGTGCGGGCGCGTTTTGCGGGCGCCGACGAACGCACCGCTGCCTGGGTCGCCGAGCACGGCGGGCACCCGGTGGAAGGCGGGGCAGAATTCACGGTGGAGCACCCCACCGAGATTGCCGGGCTCCTCGAAGCCTCCGCAAAGGCCGGATTGGAACTTGTTGATGTTTCGCTCCGCCGTCCGAATCTGGAATCCGTCTTCCTGCATTTGACGGGAAGGGAGTTGCGAGATTGATCTCCGCCATCGTCCGAACCGCCCTGGTTTCTCTGCGTCGCGACCGTGGCGCACTCGCCTTGAGTTTCATTCTGCCAGTGGTTTTCTTCAGCATTTTCGCCTTGATTTTCGGCGGACGCCGCGACACCACGCCGAGAGTCACAGTGCTCGTCGTGGATGAAGATCACAGCCGTGCCTCACAGCGGCTCTTTCAAGGTCTGGAGCAAGAGGGTTCGCTGGTGGTAAAGACTCGACCTGAGCCGGTAAAAGGGACCGAGCAGCCCGAATACACCGCCTCGACTGCGGAGGCCGCAGTCAAAAATGGATCCGCGCCGGTCGCCATGATCATTCCTCACGGGTTCGGCGAGAACCCAATTGCGTTTGGCCCCTCTGACGCCAATCGCCCCACCATCCAGCTCCTCGAAGACGGCAGCGATATCGTCGCCCCGCAGATGGTGGCGGGTCTGCTCCAGAAGGTTGCCATAACCGCTATGCCCAATGTGATGGCCGAGCAGGGGTCAAGATACTTTGATGAATTCGTTGGCGGCCTCACGCGCCAGCAGCGCGATCGACTCAACCAGAACCTCGGCAACCTACGCCAGCGGGAAGAGAGCGGCCCAGTCGCGTCTGGCTCCGGCAACCAGGGAATCATCGCCGTCACAGCCCGCGCGGTCGTCGGTGAAAACAAGAACAATTCCATGATCTGGTTCTACGCCACTGCCATTGGAGTGATGTTCCTGCCGTTCACAGCCAGCGGAGCGGCGGGGGCCTTGCTCGACGAAGCCGAGAGCGGCACGCTCGACCGGGTGCTCAGTTCACATGTCACGATGACTTCGTTGTTGCTGGGCAAACTCACTTTCAATTCTCTGCTTGCGTTCGCGCAACTGATACTGATGTTCCTGTGGGGCTGGGCCGTTTTCAAGCTTGACTTCTGGACTCACATCCCCGGATTTATCGTGATGGGAATTTGCACCGCTGCGGCGGTGGCGGCGTTCGGCATCTTGCTCGCCAGCATCTGCCGCACGCGCGCTCAATTGGGTGCGCTCTCCACGCTCATCATTCTGATCATGTCCTCCATTGGCGGCAGCATGTTCCCGCGTTTCCTCATGCCGGACGCGATGCAGAAAGCAGGCTTGTTGACGATTAACGCCTGGGCGATCGACGGATTCACCAAAGCCTTCTGGCGAGACGAGCCTGTCTCTCACCTCTGGCCGCAGGTACTGGTGCTTGTGGGGATCGCCGTCGTGTTCTTCGCCATCGCCCGCAGGGTGGCGCGGCGCTGGGAATTCGCTTAGCTTGTTTGTGCCGCGTGCGTTTGCGGACCTACTTTCGTCGACTGCCTATCCTTGCCGTGACGCGACCACATCAACAATCTCCACGTTGGATGGGCCGGGACTTGCTTCGGGCCATTCAAAGCAAATCTGAAAGAGGGACGTCGACGTAAGTTCTTAGTGCAGTCCGTACCTTTTCGATCTCCGGTCTGAGCTGAGGAAAAACGTCCGAGAAATAGTGAAAAGCGAGGGCCATAGCGTTGCGCGAATTCGCAAAGCGAGCACTCGCTCGACTCATCACCAAGTCTTCAGCGGATTGATTTCCCGCCATACCAATCTCATTTGTGCCAAAGAAGCACTCCCTGCTCGATTTCGGTGTTGTCGGGGAGAAAGAACTCAAGAGTTTTTGATAATGGAACGAGGAAAGGTGGAGATTGGAGCGGAGATCCCGGAAAACTAGGACTAGCTCCGGTACATTCCGGTTTGCCGACAACACATCCAGAATAGTCGCATCCGCCTGCAACGACCTGCAAAGTCTATAATTGCGCGCACGATGGCTCTTACTCACGGGACAAAGCTCGGGCCCTATGAAATCCAGTCGCCGCTTGGTGCGGGTGGCATGGGTGAGGTGTATCGTGCCCGCGATACCCGCCTGGATCGGACGGTCGCGGTAAAAGTTCTGCCTTCGCACTTGGCCCAGAACGCGGAAGCGCGAGAGCGGTTCGAACGTGAGGCGCGCGCCATCTCGGCGCTGAACCATCCTTACATTTGCCACCTCTACGATGTGGGGGAGCAAGACGGACATAACTACCTGGTGATGGAGTACATGGAAGGGGAAACGCTCTCCTCACGCCTGCTGCGCGGGCGACTACCGCTCGAAGTGGCGCTGCGGTATGCGAATGAAATTGCGGACGCCTTGGATGCCGCGCATCGGCGGGGCATAGTCCATCGCGACTTGAAACCCAGCAACATTTTCGCTACTCAGCACGGCGAGTGCAAAGTCCTTGACTTCGGACTGGCGAAATTGGAGCAGACTGAAACAGGTTCCAATGCAGCAACAGTCGCAGCGGCAGAATTACTGACAATCCCTGGGAGTGCGATGGGCACCGCCGCGTATATGTCTCCGGAGCAGGTGCGGGGTGAGGAACTGGATTCGCGCACGGACATCTTCTCTTTCGGGGTGCTGCTCTACGAAATAGTCACGGGAGCGCTGCCATTTCAGGGAAAGACGTCGGGAATGCTAGCGGACGCGATTCTGAACCGCGAGCCCAAACCTCCGACTCAGTTAAATCCAGATGTTCCGCTTGAGCTACATCACATTCTCAGTAAGGCTCTCGAGAAGGACCGCGACTTGCGCTACCAGAACGCCGCTGAAATGGGTGCCGACTTGCGGCGTTTGAAGCGAGATTCGGAGGTCGACCGCCTTTCTGCGGCAAGATCCGCCCGGCTTGGGGCGCAAGCGCCGCAGCGTTGGACACTGCGGACGATTGCAATTTCAGTCGCCGCCGTAGCCTTACTCGTCGCCGGCGGAGTCTACTATCGTTCGCATCAAAGCGCTCCCCTGACCGATAAAGATAGTGTTGTCCTCGCCGATTTCGAGAATAAGACTGGCGACTCCGTGTTCGACGGCACGCTGAAACAAGGACTATCCCTGCAGCTTGGGCAATCCCCCTTCTTCAATATCCTTTCCGAATCCAAAGTCGACGAAACTCTGAAGCTGATGGGCCGTAGATCCGGAGGGCGCTTGACCCCGGAGATCGCGCGCGAGATCTGCGAGCGTACGGGCGGCAAGGTGAC
This sequence comes from uncultured Acidobacteriaceae bacterium, assembly GCA_963788555.1. Taxonomy (GTDB): domain Bacteria; phylum Acidobacteriota; class Terriglobia; order Terriglobales; family Acidobacteriaceae; genus Sulfotelmatobacter. The sequence continues at coordinate 19,241 of CAWBHM010000019.1, forward strand.
TATCACGGGCTCTATAGCGGGGTTGGGCAGTCAGTACATCGTTGGCTTGAGGGCAATCAGTTGCGGCTCGGGAGAGGTGCTGGCGCAGGAGCAACAGGAGGCGGCGAACAAAGAACAGGTGCTCAAGGCGCTCGACAGCGGGGCGGTCCGCATGCGTGGCAAACTGGGGGAGTCACTCAGTTCCGTGCAGAAATACGCTACGCCAGTGGAAGCGACTACCTCTTCCCTTGATGCGTTGCAGGCCTTCAGCCTTGCCTACAAAGACATCGTCGTGAAAGACGACAATCCCGGCGCCCAACTCCAGGCGCAGCGCGCAGTCCGCCTGGATCCGAGTTTTGCCACGGCCTATGGCCTGCTTGCGATTGTTTATCGCAATCTCGGGGAAATGACTTTGGCCACGGACAATATCCGGAGGGCTTACGAGTTACGCGAACGAGTCTCCGAACGCGAGCGGCTGGAGATCGAGGCCTACTACGACCAGATTGCCACCGGCGACCTCGAAAAGGCGCGCCAGTCCTACGAAGTCTGGGCACAGACTTATCCGCAGGATTTCATCCCGCCGACGAATTTGTGCCAGATTTACACGATTCTCGGGCAATTCGAAAAAGCTTTGCCGAAAGCCCGCGAGGCCCTCCGCCTGGAACCTGCGAGCGGCAACAATTATGAAAACCTGGCTTTCTCGTATTTTTTTCTCGGGCGGCTCGAGGAAGCCCAAGCCACGATTGCAGAGGCGCACGCGAAGAAGCTCGACACCCCAAATCTTCACCTCCTGGTGTATCTGCTGGCCTTTGTGGAGAACGACACGGCCGGCTCGGCACAAGAGATCGCGTGGTCTCGCGGCAGTCCGGGAATCGAAGATGTGTTCCTCGATGTGGAAGCCGATACGTCCACCTATTCCGGTCAGCTCACGAAGTCCCGCGAGCTATCTCGCGCAGCAGTGGCCTCGGCCCTACATGCAAAGCAGAAAGAAACGGCAGCGAATCACGAAGCCGCTGCAGCTCTCCGGGAGGCTTTCCTTGGTAATATCGCCGAGGCCCGCCAGCGGGCCACTGCGGCGCTCGCACTCTCCAGCGGCCGCGATGTGCAATACCCAGCGGCGCTGGCGCTGGCGCTGAGTGGGGACTCGACGCGGGCGCAGACGTTGGCCAATGAACTGAAGCAGCGCTATCCGGACGACACGATTGTTCAGTTCATGGATCTGCCAACTCTGCGCGCGCAACTTGCCCTAAACCGTAACGACTCTGCCAGAGCCATCGAGGAGCTTCAATCCGCAGCCCCCTATGAATTGGGAAATGGTATGCAAGCGATCTACTTGCGCGGCGAAGCGTATCTTTCCGCGCGTGATGGCAGCAAGGCCGTAGCCGAGTTTCAGAAGATCATCGATCATCGCACACTTGTATTGAATTACGTGGGGGCCCTCGCTCATCTCAGCCTCGCCAACGCTTATGCGCTCGAGAACGACACTACAAAAGCCAAGGCAGCGTGTCAGGACCTGCTTGCGCTCTGGAAAAACGCGGACGCCGACATACCCATTCTGAAGCAAGCTAAGGCAGAGTACTGTCGTTTGCTATAGCCAAATCCCCAGTCCATCTCTGCCCCGCCCACTCGTAAGAAGTCACTTGTTGTTAGCAGACGATAGTCTAGCTGCGTGGTCAGGCTGCGTTCTGGGCGGATCACGGGCAACTCTCACCTTACAGTCGCGGTACTGCTCTGATCATTGGTCGGTGGCAGGGAGGCCACCGGTCATGAAGCAGAAGCCCAGTTCCAGAAGAAAACGCAGTAGCGCCAAGTCTGTTCTTCGGTTGCCCGACCTTGAACACGCCAAGGCCGCGGTGTTGAACAACCTCAACTCAATGGACGCAAAGCGGGGTTATCGTCACGCCATCGATGAGTTCGTTGACTGGTATTGTTCAGAACCGCGCTTGGCCTTCAACAGGATCGTGGTCTTGCGCTATCGCTCTCATCTTGAATCCCGTCAACTCGCTTCCGGAACCATCAATCTGCGTCTTGGGGCTGTACGCCGACTCGCCTACGAAGCCGCCGATTGCGGTCTTCTCAGCGCCGACTTGGCGGCCGGTATTCGTCGAGTAAAAGGTGTGAAGAAGCTGGGCATTCGGCTCGGGAACTGGCTAACGGCAGAGCAAGGCAATGCACTTTGGCAAGCGCCTGATCGCCAGCGACTGAAAGGAAAACGTGACCGGGCCTTACTCGCATTGCTACTCACGTGTGGGTTGAGGCGGCATGAAGCCGTGGCTTTGACCTTGGATCATCTCCAGCAGCGCGAAGAGCATTGGGCCATTGTGGATCTGGTTGGAAAGGGAGGTCACATTCGAACGGTTCCGGTTCCCGACTGGGTAAGAGCCGAACTCGACGATTGGCTCGCTGCAGCCGCCATTGATCGAGGAAGGCTGTTCCGCCGGGTCAACAAAGTGGGAAGGACATGGGGAGACGGGATGACGGTAAAGGCGGTTTGGCACATCGTGAAGGAATCCGCCAGAAGCATCGGATTGGCGAAGTTGGCGCCGCACGATCTGCGGCGGACCTGTGCTCGGCTCTGCCATGCTTCGGGAGGCGAGTTGGAGCAGATCCAATTTCTCCTGGGGCATGTTTCGGTGCAGACGACCGAACGTTTCCTTGGCTGCAAGCAGCGGATTCGATCAGCCGTTAATGATCGCATTGGCATCGAGCCTAATCCTTGAGTTGGGGGCGGTTGTGGCAGGTTGGCCGACGATCCAGGAATTACCGCGCGGTGGCTTAACTTGAGATGCTGGATGTGGCCACTTCTAGCTTGCTGTACAGTCGATACAGTCGATAGGCCCGGGAAGTCAAAGCCGAAATCGGGGACAATTAAATAGGAGGCACAAACAATGGTCCAATCGGGTGCGCGCAAGAGAGAATGCCTGAGGATTCTGTTCTGGCTAATCCCCTGCGCCTTGTTATTCACCGCCGCTCCTTCGCCTGCGGCGGCACAGTTCAAGGCCTGGGTCATGGCCAAACTCCCCGACACGCCTGAGGGTCTTGGAGTCGATTCGCGTGGCAACCTCTACGCGACCCTAATGCATATTGGCGAAGTCGTCATGCTCAAGGATGACGGCAGCTACGATCACATCGCGTGGGTGCCGTCGAAGGAAGAAAGCGGAAACGGAGATCTGATCGGACTCGATCTTGACCAGTTTGGCAACATTTACGTCGCATACACGGGCCACTCGAAACACGACTTTAGGAAGGACCTGGCAAATCCGTTCCACCCCGCTTGCCGGGACGCGACGGTGACCCAATCTGGCGTCTATAAGATCGACGCTAAAACCCGAAAGGTAACGTCCCTCGCGACAAAAGCGGAGGGTTGGCCATTTTGCTATCCCGACGATGTTGCGATCGACTCAAGCGGCAACGTGTACATGACGGACCTCACTTACTCCGGAATTTGGAAAATCTCTCCAGATGGTAAGAAGGTGGACCTCTGGTCGGCCCATCCTCTGCTCAATTGGTCTCCCAAACCCTATTCGGGATTCCCTCTAGGCGTAAATGATCTCGTGCTCGATAAGCAAGAGAAGAACATCTATGCCGTTACCGATGGCGATCCCCTGGTACTCAGGATCCCGATTAAGGCTGATGGAACAGCCGGTGAACCTGTGCCGTTGCCTTACGGATTCTCAGCATTCGATGGGATCGAGTTGGACGACAAAGGCAACATCTACGTGTCCGAGATTTTGCTCAACCAGATCTGGGTCCTTTCGCCCGACGGTTCGCAGCGCATCCTGATAGCCACCAAGCAGAACGCGCCGCTGGACAACAACACGAGCCTGGTCTTGAAGCGAGACGTTCTTTGTACAGCCAACCTTGGCTTCACCCACGCGAAACCCGAGGAAGCAGACCGAACGGTGGTCTGCATGAAGGGTTTCCCTCTGCCGAAATAGTTGGCTTATGGAAGAGTAGCCGACAATCCACCCGCAGCGCATCCGTGCTGCAACGAATCGGTTGCCTTGACTAGCTATACTGCCAGATAATCGCCTATCTATCTCGTATCCGGGAGGATGCTTTGGCTCAACCTTTGGTGCCCTCGACTGCGTTCGCAGACGCATGGATTCAGGTCGATCGAACCGACAATCCACGCTTTTTTGTGAACCTTCTTGATGCTACCCGCGCTCGTCTTCTTGAACGTGCTCGTACGTCGCCCAGAGAATTCTTTGCGCCGCTGGCTCTCCGCCACGGACTCAACGTACTTGACGTTGGCTGCGGTACGGGGGACTTTATTCGCCTCCTGGCTCCGATTGTTTCTCCGGGAACAGCTGTTGGCGTGGATCTCAGTGAGACCATGATTGCCGAGGCACGCCAACGTTCTGCTGAGAACGTTGACAACCTTTCGTTTCGGGTGGGGAGCGTCCTGGAACTTCCGTTCCCGGCTGCGAGCTTTGATCGTGTCCTGGCAACGCAATTACTCCTGCATGTTCCCGATCCCCTGAAAGCCTTGGTGGAGATAAAACGAGTCCTCGCTCCATCAGGGGTAATCTCCATCACAGAAATCGACTGGGGAACGCTGGTCGTGCAATCGTCGGGCAACGAACTGGGACGCCGATTCAGCGACCTCGCCTGCAGGGAGTTGCGAAATGGCCTCATCATACGAGAGCTTCCAGGCCAACTTCGCGAGCTTGGATTTAATCACATTCTCATCGCGCCCGAAGTTGAGGTCGCGCAGGATCTTGACGCGTTTTATACATGGTTTGTGGAGCCGTCACTTGAGCACTTCAAAGGAATAGGAGCATTCTCGAAAGCCGACGCTGACGCGTTCCTCACCGACCTTAGGGCACGCGCAGCTCGGGGGCACTATTTCTCTTCTCGCACTTGCTACACAGTTCTCGCATCGCAATCGAGCTGAAAGCCACCTTAACTCATGCAGGGACAGACAGAACAATTGACGCTTGGAGAAGTTTCTGATCGCCTTGATCGTCTCCCCGCGTCACGGTTCCACGCGAAGATCCTGATCGTTCGCTCGCCATGCCACACGGTGCGAACGATGCGATACAAAACCAGTGACGGCTTCGTTCTCGCATCACTGTCGCACAGCAGTGACATTTCGACTGCGACGATCCGATTGGCGTCGTCTCGGCCATCGGGCTGTCCGGTTATCTCGTGGGCTCCGCCATTTGTGGCTTTATTGCCGATCGTGTCGGTCGAAAGAAGACGATCCTGTTCACTCTGATTTTCTACTCCGTCTTCTCTGCGTGCCGGGGGTTATCTAACACGGTCAGCGTATTTGCCTTCTTGAATTTTTTCACATGGTTCTTCGTCGGAGCTGAGAGTTCGACTGTTCCCACATACTTGGCGGAATTGTGGCCCTCACGAATACGAGGAAAATTAGTTGGCTGGATGATGGCTTTCTTCGGGGCCGGAATTGCACTATCGTCAGTCTGGGCATTCCTGATCATTCCGACCCTGGGCTGGCGCTGGGCGCTGTTTCTGACCGCTCCGTTTGCGCTTATCGGAGGCGTCATGCGATCGGTGCTGCCCGAATCGCCCAGGTGGCTGATTCGAGTCGGTCGCATTGCCGACTCAGAAGCCGTCCTCAGGCGAGTTGAGGATGAGGTCGCGAAGTCCAGCGGTCGAGTGCTGCCACCAGTCATTCCAAGCCAGAACGGATCGCAAGTCTGCCTAAGGCGGGTGGACACAAGGGAACTGTTTGGCGGAGCCTACTGGAGTCTTACACTCATGCTCTGGGTCGCTTGGTTCGCGGAATTCGGAGTACTCTACACATATCAGATTTTTCTCCCAACAATACTGTCTGCGGAAGGGCACTCCATTGTGAACTCTTTCCGCTACTCCGTCGTTATTTATTCCGCGGTAATTCCGGGTTATATACTTGGAGGGTACGTAGTGGAATGGCTCGACCGCAAATACGCGATCGTTCTCTCGTTTGCCTCAGTTGCCGTGTTTGGGACACTGTTCGGATACTCCCGATCACCCGGCGGGATAATGGCATCCTGTGGACTGACGGTGTTCTTTCTCTCCATTGGATCCACTGCTATCTACACGTACACCCCCGAAGTTTATCCTACCGAGATTAGAGCAACTGCGATGGGTATCGCGTCTGCTTGGGGACGAGTAGGTGCCGTGACAATGCTTTTAGTTTTTGGACATTTATTCGCGATCCACGGCAAATCGCTGTTGTTTTTGATCATTGACCCGGTTCTCATCACTGCCTTAATTGTGGTTCTCTGCGTTGGTCCACCAACTCGCGGAAAACCGCTTCAAGAGGCATAGTTCGGTGCTGCCAAAGAAGCTCTGATTGGTTGACGGGCAAACCTTACATTACCGATTTGGGAAGAGTTGCCGACAATCCGCCGAGAATCTCGTCTGTCGCATCCGACATAATCAGCTTTCAGTCGCATTCCTGGAACTGCGGCAGCAACACTGGATATAATCTCCAAGCTGTCGCCAAGGGGATCATCGATGCTGCAAGTGATTCGCTCGCCGAAGATCTATGACGTCTGCATCATCGGGTCAGGAGCTGCCGGCGGTGCCGCAGCCAAGGTGCTTACGGAGGGCGGTGTCAGCGTCGTGATGCTGGAAGCTGGCCCGCCGCTCGACCCGGCGAAGGACTTCAAGGAGCATCTTTGGCCTTACGAGCTTCCCCATCGCGGTGGCGGCGTGGGCGGGAAGCTGCGGGGCGAGGAGGCCGACGAGTTCATGGCGCCAAACGGTGCCTGGGAAATTGACGGCGAACCCTATGTAATGGCTCCCGGATCCACGTTTCGATGGTTCCGTTCGCGGATCGTCGGCGGGCGCACGAATCACTGGGGCAGAGTGGCGTTGCGATTCTCTCCGACGGATTTCAAACCCCGTTCCAGAGACGGCATGGGCGACGACTGGCCGATTACGTATGAAGAACTTGCTCCTTTCTACGACAAGGTCGAGTCCTACATCGGGGTTTTCGGGACCAAGGAAAACATTCCGAGTTCTCCGGACGGTATTTTCCAGCCGCCGCCCAAGCCCCGCTGTACAGAAACGATCCTCAAGAAAGCCTGCGACAAGGTGAACGTTCTTTGTGTGCCCGCGCGCATGGCTATCATCACCCAGCCCCTGAACGGACGCCCGTCCTGCCATTACTGTGGTCAATGCAGCCGTGGATGTAAGTCGGCATCGAACTTCAGCTCCAGTCAAGTATTGATTCCGCCGGCGCTAGCCACGGGCCGTCTGACTGTGATCACCAACGCCATGGCGCGGGAAATCGTCGTGGGTAAGGACGGCAAGGCCGCAGCGGTTTCCTACATCGACCGGAGCACGAAAGAGGAAAAGCAGGTACGTGCTCGCAGTTTCGTAGTCGCGGCCAGCACATGCGAATCGGCGCGTCTGCTGCTGAATTCGCGCTCCACGCTGTTCCCCCAGGGATTGGCCAACTCATCGGGAGTGGTAGGGAGAAACCTGATGGATAGCGTAGGGAGTTGGGGTTCGGGTTATTTTCCCCAGTTGGAGAAAATGCCGCCACACAACCACGACGGCAGTGGCGGAAATTATCTGCCTCATGTGTACATGCCTTGGTGGAAATTCGACCGCAAGAACGAATTCCTGCGCGGCTATCACATTGAACCCGGCGGAGGCCGCTTCATGCCAGTCGTGCAACAATTCGACGAGGTGTGTGACCGTGTCGAAGGCTATGGCGCTTCGCTGAAGCAAAGCTGCCGCCGCTCTTATGGAGCTACGATCGGCATGGAAGCACTAGGAGAGATGATTCCCAACGAAAACACCTACTGCGAAATCGATCCGAGTGTTGTGGATGAGTGGGGCATTCCGGTACTGCGTTTTCATTGGCGTGCGGGAGAGAACGAAGTGAAAATGGCGAAAGATATGCAGCAGACTTTTCGTGCCATTGTCGAAGCCGCGGGCGGCACCTACTCGACCGACGTCACTGCCGACGGCCCAGCCCCTTACGGCCTCTATGACGGTGGCACGGCGATCCATGAATCAGGCACGGTGCGCATGGGCGACAATCCCAAGAACTCGGTCCTGAACAAGTATTGCCAGGCCCATGACGTGAAAAATCTATTCGTCACCGATGCGGGCGCATTTGTAACCAGCCCTGACAAGAACCCGACGCTTTCCATCCTGGCGCTATCCTGGAGGGCGTCGGAAAATCTTCTGGAGCAAGCGAACCGAGGCAGTCTGTAGTAGCCGGAACTTGACGGGGAACCCGAGGAGCACCGCTCATGTCCATTTCGCGCCGTGACCTTATCAAATCGCTCAGCCTTACTGCCGCGGCCGGATCCATGCTGCGGGTGGTCCCGCTCGCAGCCGCAGAAACGGCGCACCGCCTGGTCAGCGCGCATAAGGCGGCATCATCCTCTGGAGAATACACTCCCAAATTTTTCCCCGAGCATCAGTACAAAACACTGCGAGCTTTGTGCCATGCGATTATTCCCCCCGACCAGGAAAGCGGCGGTGCGGTCGAAGCGGGCGCGCCCGAATTCCTTGATTTGCTCAGCAGCGAGAACAAGGATCTCCAACTTCAACTCGGGGGCGGGATCATGTGGCTTGACGCGACCTGCTTGGAGCGTTATGGGCAGAGCTACCTGCAATGTGCTCCCGGGCAGCGTACAGAAATGCTGGATCTCATCGCGTTCCGCAAGAACGCAGACAAAGATCCCAGGCTGAGCCCTGGTATGGAGTTCTTCTCGACGCTGCGCAAGTACACTGCTGACGGATTCTTCACCAGCGAAATCGGAATAAAATACCTCGGCTACATCGGCAACACCTACCTGAACGAATTTCCAGGCTGCCCCGCGATACCGGACGCCTAGTGGCGATTTCGGTCCATTCAAGGGACCGGGCCGCGACCATTTGCAGCCCTGTTCGGCTGGAATCCGTCTCGAATCTCGGGTGGCTCCCTCAGAAGGAAGCCGCTGGCGTTTGCGGCGGACGCGGGGTTATCTATGGAATTTCAATCGATTTTCGCCCGGAAGGCCTTGCCAGAAGCGGAATTCGGCAAAAGGGTAGTTATTGATGATCATCGATCTATCCATGACACCCCAGTCCACGATTCGCCTCATCGTAACCCGAGACCGATCATTGTTCAAGGTAGCTACCCGCGGATCTCCGATGCCGCCTGCATCGGGCACGCGGTAGCGTCCGCCGCGCCAGCGGCATCGTTGTGTGCTGGGCATGCTCAGTAACTTGGAGGTGAAAGTCCTCTGCCCGTCCTGATGGAGGAAAGGGCTAGTGATGATGCAAGGGCTACTGCCGCGAGGCGGGGTCTGAAGGAAGCATGGAACAAACGTGCGAGTCGATGGACAAAAACCGGATACAAGGCGCCAGCGCCGGACGATCGGGCAACTTACCGCGAAGTCCATATCCATCAAGGGCGCGAAGCGTAGATTCGGCGACTGTGCACAGAAAGTGACTGAGCTTACCCCAGGAGATCTGCCCGGCGTCGCCGTGGCGACTGAGGTGGTCGCAAGGCTGCCTGACCGCAGGGCAGAAGTCAGCATAAGGCATAGTAGGTCGTGACGTCGGCGAAGCTAGTGAGGCACTCCGATCCGAAAGGTGGAGAAACAGATAGGCTGAGCCGGGAACGGCGGCCGAAGGCCGGAACGAGAAGGAGAGGCAAGTAGGACATGAATCTCAGGAGCGACCAGTGGCATAACGTCCAGGGAGAACTGGACTTCTCGTCCTGGCCAGCGGGTGAAGCCCGCGAAGTGGGAAGGGAAGAGACCGAATCGCTCTCGGCGGTGCATGAGCCCGAAAGCCCAGCCAGCACGAATCGATTGATGGAGGAAATATGTGAGCGAGAAAACCTGAAGCAAGCTTTGCAGCAGGTAAAGGCTAATAAAGGTAGTGCGGGCGTCGATGGGATGACGGTCGGCGGAATCACCGACTACCTGAAACAGCGCTGGCCAATGATCCGAGAACAACTGCTGAACGGAGCCTACGAGCCGAAGCCGGTAAGGCGGGTGGAAATCCCCAAGCCGGACGGAGGGGTGCGAAAGCTTGGCATCCCGACGGTGCTGGATCGATTCATCCAGCAAGCGGTGATGCAGGTGCTGCAGCAGCAGTGGGACTCGACGTTCTCCGAGCACAGCTATGGTTTTCGACCGGGACGATCAGCACATCAAGCGGTAGCTCAGGCGCAACAGTACATTGCCGCAGGCTACGGCTGGGTGATTGATCTCGACCTCGAAAAGTTTTTCGACCGAGTCAATCACGACAAACTGATGGGTCAGATCGCCAAACGAGTCGAAGACAAGCGGCTGTTGAAACTCATCCGGGCATTCTTGAACGCCGGGGTGATGGAGAATGGACTGGTCAGCCCAAGTGTGGAAGGCACTCCGCAAGGAGGTCCACTTTCTCCACTGCTGTCCAACCTCGTGCTCGACGAACTCGACCGTGAGTTGGAGCGCCGGGGACATCGCTATGTTCGCTATGCGGACGACAGCAACATCTACGTTCGCAGCGAGCGTGCGGGTCAACGGGTGATGGAAAGCATCACGCGATTCATCACGCAAAAGCTCAAACTCAAGGTGAATGAGGCGAAAAGCGCGGTGGCGCGACCGCAGGACCGGAAGCTTCTCGGGTTTAGCTTTAGTGCTGGCCCAGAGATCAAGCGCATGATAGCGCCGAAAGCTCTGGAACGGTTTAAGCACCGAATCCGGGAAGTTACACTTCGGGCAAAAGGCGTCAGCATGGAGACGACGATCGCCGAGCTAGCTCCTTATCTGCGGGGTTGGCGCAGCTATTTCGGCTTCTGCGAAACGCCCTATGTGCTGATCCAGCTGAACCGCTGGGTCCGGCTTCGACTACGAGCAGCTCTGTGGCGACAATGGAAAACACCACGCCGTCGCCGAGCGGCTCTGTTAGAACTGGGGGTTCGCCCGCGACTGGCCAACAACACGGCTGGCAGTGGTCTCGGCCCTTGGTATCTTGCCCGGGCCAAAGCCCTCTCGGTGGGGCTCTCCAATGCCTACTTCACATCGCTCGGACTGCCGACGTTGATCGACGAATGTTAGCGTAACCGACTCGAACCGCCGTGTACGGACCCGTACGCACGGTGGTGTGGCAGGGGTCGGCGGGCGACCGCCGCCCCTATGCCGATCTGACGGGCAAACCGGAGTGCGCCGGGCTAAACCGGCATGTTGTAGGGGATGCAAGAGCCCTACAGGAAAGGAAGTAGCGAATCCATCCTGGCCTCGAGTCTTGCAGGGGACATCGCGAGGTGTCTCTTGAAGCGGAGACAGAGGCATCGGTGGGCGGGGCTATTGAGCTGCGAAAAGCCCGTAGATCAGGATGCCGACTTCATTCCGAGTAGGAGGAAGGCAACACGGCAGCCGCGCTAATCGCGAGTGGACTGTCGGTCCTGCGTAGTCTAAGAACCCGCGCACGCTGAGAAACAACATGCACGAGAACCGGGAGATCTCCAGCACGCCTTGGTCTGACGATCAAGGCCGGTCCGCGAAGGCCACCAGCCGCACGGCGGACATGTACGTGCCGGAGAAGTCGGACTGTGTCGTACTACCTGTGAACCAGCCGAACAAGGGAGGGCAACCTTTTGCGGAGGCTGGGGAGGGAAGGGCACAGACGAGGGAGAACATCGCTCAATCGCACATGCACCCGACACAGAGCGGGAAGCGCATGTCCCAGGGGTTGGACGGTGTGCGGAAGGCAGCAAAGGAAAGAAAGCAGGAACGGTTCAGCGCTTTGCTCCACCATCTGAGCGTCGAGCTACTCCGCGACAGCTTCTTCGCGCTTCAGCGTAAGGCTTCGCCGGGTATCGACGGCGTGACGTGGGCCGAGTATGAAACCGGACTGGAGGATCGACTCGTCGATCTGCACAGCCGGGTGCACCGTGGAGCGTACCGGGCAAAACCTTCAAGACGAGTCTTTATTCCGAAGGCCGACGGGCGGCAACGTCCGTTGGGCATCGCGGCGCTGGAGGACAAAATCATTCAGCAGGCCGTGGTGACGATCCTCAACCAGATATACGAGGTCGCCTTCAAAGGCTTCTCTTACGGGTTCCGTCCCGGTCGCAGCCCGCATCAGGCGCTTGATGCGCTGACGGTGGGCATCCAACGGAAGCGGGTGAACTGGGTGCTGGATGCCGACATTCGTGGCTTTTTCGATAACCTGAGCCACGAATGGACGATGAAGTTCATCGAGCACCGGGTGGCCGATCGGAGGATACTTCGCCTGATTCGGAAATGGCTGAAGGCGGGAGTATCGGAAGACGGCCAATGGTCGGAGACGAAACTGGGTACGCCGCAGGGAGCAGTGGCATCACCGCTGCTGGCCAACGTGTACCTTCATTACCTCTTCGATCTCTGGGCTGATGTCTGGCGCAAGAAAGTTGCAAAGGGCGATGTGGTTGTCGTCCGCTATGCTGACGATCTTGTGGTCGGTTTTCAGCACCGAACGGAAGCTGAGCGTTTCCTGAAAGAGTTCGGGGAACGACTGGCGAAGTTCGGCTTGGAATTAAATCCGGCCAAGACTCGACTGATCGAGTTCGGGCGGTTCGCCGCTCGCGACCGGAAGCAGCGGGGAGAGGGAAAACCAGAGACCTTCACCTTCCTGGGCTTTACCCACTACTGTGGGCAACGCCACAAGAGCGGAACCTTCACCGTATGGCGGATCACTGCGAAGAAGCGAATGGTTGCGAAACTCAAAGCTATCAAGGTTGAGCTTCAACGCCGGATGCACGATCGCATGGCCGAAGTCGGTGCGTGGCTCCGGAAGGTCGTGCTGGGTTATTACCAATACCACGCTGTTCCCGGGAACACGACCCAGTTGCGCATCTTCAAACTTCGCGTGTGCAGGCTCTGGCAGAGTGTTCTCGTCCGCCGGAGTCAGCGCGCACAGATGCGGTGGGAACGTTTTACCCCAGTCTTGAACCGGTGGATTCCTCCACCCCGCGTTCTGCACCCCTATCCCGATGCACGCTTCTACGCCACTCATCCTTCGTAAGAGCCGTATGCGTAGACGCGCTCGTACGGATCTGTGCGGGGGGCGATCAGTGATGATCGTCCCTACCGCGACAGTAAGTACCATAAGCAGACCGACTACACCACTGATCGGCTTGAGCAGCCGATGAGGCTATCCGATCATGCATGGTTTGGAACAAAGAGGCTTGCTTCGTTTAGAGCAGAAGGAGGTTAGTGGAAAGATTCGGCGGTTTTGTTCGGCCACGCCGAGTGGACGGAAGGCGCTGCGGGCAGCTAGACAGAAGGTTCGTGAGTTGTTCGGTGAGCTGTTTGAAGAAAGAGAAAAGGATTCCCTGATGAAGACTCGCTCTTCTTGTGTGGTTACGGTCACAGCCCTTCTTGTCATCGTGATTCTGAGTGGACCTAAGGCGTGGGCGCAGGGGCCGCCATATCAGACCGACGATCCTGTACCAGTCGACCTGCATCACTATGAGTTCTACGTATTTGGCGCCGCGGACGGAACACCGGTAGAAATGGACTCTGTCGGGCCGGCCTTCGAGTTTAACTGGGGCGCATTGCCTCGCGTGCAGCTCCACGCGATACTTCCGTCTGGGGTGGCAGCGCCGCTTAATAATCCGGTGTATGCGCCCAGCGGGATTGGGCGGACTGAGTTCGGAGTGACAGACATGGAGTTGGGCGCGAAGATCGCCTTTATCAAAGAGGGTAAACACGTCCCACAGATCGGCACGTTCACGATGTTCGAAATCCCCACTGGCAACGCGGACAAAGGACTCGGCGTGGGCAAGGTCTGGTACAAGCTACCAATCTGGCTACAAAAGAACGTGGGCAAGTGGACGTTTGACGGCGGCGTGGGCTATCAGGTGGTGCCGCAAGACGGGTTCGGCAACTTTCCATACACGGGTTGGCTGGTGAAGAAAGAACTCAGTGAGCGGCTCGAGTTGGGTGCGGAGGTCTTCGCTCATGGTCGCGAGGGGAGCGCAGCGGCGCAAACCGAGGCCTCGACCATGGTCGACGTGGGCGGCTATTACCACTTCAAGCACCATCCCGGCGAGCAGTTCCTGTTCTGCTACGGTCACTCCGTCGCCGGACAGACGGAGAACTACGCTTACGTGGGCATGTACTGGACTTGGGGGAAGGACAGTGACGGCAAGAAAGAAGGACGGCGCGACGGATTGTTCCCTGGTCAGTTGAATCGGAACGGATTTTGACCTGATTCTGAGAGGCTCTCATCAGTTCCTTCCCGCAGCGCTAAGTAGCGTTGCAAAGTGGCCGGTGCGAAGAAGCCGTTGTAAGTGCATTCAAGTTTTCCCGACTCTCAACCTGTATTTCGTCCCGACGGTCTGCTCAATCCTTCCTTCGAAATCTCCGCAGTCACCCTGCAGTTGCCGATTCGCAACCATTGTCAACGGCTTCAGAACAGCGACATGTTCTCGACGGAGAGAATTATGAGAGTTCTATACGCAATGTTCTTGGTGTACGCGCTTGCGCTGCAGCGGAGGACCCGGTGGATGCCTACAGATATCTCGAGTCGAACGTGCAGGTAGGGAAAGTTGTGGTTACTGTTGCGTGATTCACATGGATCCCTACTTGAGAGGCCCGCCGCTAGGCGGCGAAGCCCTGCTTCGTTCCGGTAAGGTAAGGTTTGGCGACAAACGTCCCGGAATCGGGCCAAGCAGGCACCGTGAGCTGCCATTTGTTCTTATAGAGGATCTCATTCCGCTCAGAGGATCTCATGAAGATACGAGCCAGCTTTTGGCCATCTCCTCGTCGTGCTTACCGTCCTCACAACTGGCTGCTTATACGCGCAGAGAGGAGCTCCCTCCAAGAAGAACGTTGCACAAGAGGCGATGGATCACGACCTGCTTGAGGTCACCATCCCCAAGTTGGAACAGTTGTACCGCAGCCATAAATATACCGTTACAGAAGTCGTACGCTGGTACATAGCGCGCATTGAGAAATACAATGGCATCTATCGTGCGGTGCAGAATCTGGACGTGCCCGGAGCTCTCGCCACCGCTGCTCACGAGGACGCGGAAGCAAAAGCGGGTGGCAGTAGTTATGTGCGCGGTCCCATGTGGGGCATTCCGATTGTTGTGAAGGCAAACACCAGCATCAAAGGCCTGATCACCACGGATGGATGGAAAGGCTACACCATCCCCCGCCATGAATTGGTCGCGCCAAAGGATGCAACGATCATCGCAAAGTTGCGCGCGGCAGGAGTCGTCATCCTTGGGCAGACGAACATGCCGGATTTTGCAGCAAGTGATACCAATCGCAGTACTGCGTACGGACGCACCGGAAATGCCTATGACGTGCGTTTTAGCCCCGGTGGTTCGTCAGGAGGCACCGTCACCGCAGTCACCCCAAATTTTGCATTGCTCGGCAATGGAACCGATACGGGCAACTCGATCCGGATGCCGGCTGCCACAAGCTCCGTCGTCGGTGTCTTCCCAACGCGCGGCCTGGTGAGCATTGCTGGCATCGCGCCGCTCGCCTGGCTGCTCGACAACACCGGTCCAATCGCCCGGGACGTGACCGATGCAGCCATCGCGCTGGATGTCATGGCCGGAGAAGATCCCTTGGATCCCCGCACGATCGGTTCTGCTGCAAAGGCCCAGCCCGGCCCCTATGTGCAGTACCTGAAACCGAACGCGCTCCAGGGAAAACGCTTCGGCGTTCCTGCCTTCATCCTTGGAGGAGCAGGCATTCCGTTTCAGGGCATTCCTGCGTCCGAGTCGGCGACTGAGGTCGCAGAAGACACGGCCGCTGCTCGGCTCCCGCTGCGGTTGGAGACGCGCGAGGTTTTTATGAAGGCGCTGGAAGGTCTGCGCGCCGCTGGTGCAACGGTCATCTTCGACGATTCCATCCTCAACGACAGCTTCGCGGTGACCGTAGCTCGCGTCAGCACCTTTGCTTACGTCCGCGAAGGAACAGAAAAATTTCTCGCCAAGTATGGTCCGACGCTATACCACTCGGCCGATGAGTACCAGAAGGTGGTTGGGTCCCCTTTGCCGGCCACGATCATCGGAGGCGTGGATGAGACCACCCGGAAAGACCGGCCGCCATTGATCCAAGCCGTATTCGAGAACGATCCCCAAGCCGAAGCCAACGTCCTTGGTCCCCGGCAAAGGGCGCTCGAGGCCTACAACGAAGTACTGGACCGACTGCACCTTGACGGGTTCGTCTACCCGGCGATACAGATGCCTCCGCCCGATGAGACCATGCCGCAGGACGGGAAGATAAGTGAAGGTCCACACAGCAACACGGGATGGGTCAACATGATCGGTGTTCCTGCGGTAGTAGTTCCAGGCGGGTTCTACCCCGATGGTCTGCCGTTCGGTTTAGAGCTGTCAGCACGGCCGTGGAAAGACGGGGACTTGCTCGGCTGGGCCTATGCGTATGAGCAGGTCACCCGGCACCGCCGTCCACCTGTCCTCGTTGAAAAAGGCCTGCTACCCAACGCAAGATGACTTGCATACCGCATGACTGGCCTGCAGATGACGCCTGGCTGAGGCCAGGCTTGGACATCGCATTCGCGATTCCCACATCTAGAGACCAGCGGCTACTACGGAGTTGATGATTTCTGCCAGGTCTGCTGGCGAACTATGAGATGACACAACGGTCGAACCCGGCGCTCTCGAAACCTGCTAACCGGAAAAGTCTTTCCACTAACATGGCGAATCAATTCACAACCGGCGAAGCAACTATTCTTGCCAGGAGCAGACGATCATGCTGGTGACCCCCGAGAGGAACCGGCAAAACCGCAGTTATGCTCTTGCCCTGACTGGCGCGGCAGCGGCGGCGTCCGTAGTGGCGGGCTGGTTTTGCCATCCCGTTTTTCTCTCTCTGGGTCTCTCTCCGTTCATCTATTGGTTGCTTCGACGGCGATGCGTCCGGCGGTTGCGGATTATGAAACAACCGTTCCCCGCAGCGTGGGAACAGGTGCTTCAGTCTCGCGTCGCCTTTTTCCGAGCATTGCCGGCCCGTGAGAAAGAACGATTTCGACAGCTTGTCAAAGTTTTTCTGGATGAGGTCCGCATCACGGGTGTCCAGACCGAGGTCGACGACGCCATTCGGGTTTTGGTTGCCGCCAGTGCGACGATCCCGATCTTCGGATTCAACGATTGGGAATACCATCGCCTGGGCGAAGTGCTCGTCTACCCCGATTCGTTCGGAGAGGAATATGAAACGACCGGGAGTCCGGACGAGAATACTCTTGGCATGGTGGGACTCAGGCAACTGCGGGGCGTGATGATTCTGTCCAAGCCGTCCCTCCTCGCGGGGTTCGATACTCCGGCCGCCGGGAACAATGTGGGTATCCATGAGTTCGCACATCTAGTGGAGCTAGAAGCGGCCGAAAACGGCCTCCCCACCGAGGTCCCCCGGCAAGCGGTTAGGTGCTGGGTGCAATACGTCGCACGGGAACTTTCTCATCCTTCCAAGAATCGTTCCTACATCCGCGATTACGCTTACACGAACGATCATGAATTCTTTGCGGTGCTGGCCGAGTATTTCTTCAAGTCGCCCGGTTTGCTCGAAAAAAAAGATCCGCAATTGTATGGAATGCTGCAGGAGATGTTCCAGCAGGACACAGCATCACTGATGAAGCCGTTCTCGCGCCGCCCGAGATACAATCGGAATGCCCCTTGCCCATGCGGGAGCGGAAAGAAGTACAGGCATTGCTGTTTGTTGAAGGCGGTTGAAATGAGAACGGCAAATGCGAGTGACAGACAGTCCTCGGCCTTGGCCAAAAAGCAGTAGAATTAAACCGTGACGACCGAGAACGCTGTCCCCGGAACTGCTCGACCAAACTGGTGCCTATTGGCGCGCCGCCCACTATCTGTCGCTTGGACCGGTTTACCTTTACGACAATCCGCTGCCGAAGCGGCCGCAATGATCCGGAGATAAACTCTGGCTTTTCCAGCAACCAGGTTGGTGCGCGATCTGCTGCCACAGTCGGGACCAATCGAAGCAGATGCAAGCCAGCTGAACCCTTGGCTTCACGGTGCTAAGAGGTGGCTGGGGTGATCAGGCGTTTACGTCCAGAGCCGAAGAATCCTAACGCTGTCGCATTGGACAAGCTGGGACAAAGTCAGAGCTAAGCAAACGAGCAAGGAAGAATGAAGCAAAGGGTCCGAGGGCAAACCATTCGTCCTGGTTGGTCCACCGGGCGGTCGTCGCCGAAGGACGGTTGTGATCTGCAAGCCGGAATTCACGTTTCACGGCCCGATCTCCACGTGCAACCGGGCCCATTGTCCCACCGTCCCCCTCACTTCGGTGATCTTACCCGCCGGCAGTGCCGACGATATTTTCGGCCGATGGCAGATACAGGCACGAAGCCGCCTCGCAAGCTCATCACTGCTCAGAACATGGACGAGGCGAAAGCGGCGGCGTACGCAAACGATCCCCAAACGGAATTAGTGATTCTGGGACTGAGTGAGAACGCCGCCGTGACAACCTGCGGATGGGCGCGCCGTTTCTTCGACAGCGGCGGTTTGAGCCTGTTTTGATGGAAGTCGCGTAACGGACGAGCTCCCGAGTGCAGCGTCGGTCTGCCTTGCATAGCGCTTTGGCGTGCCATGGCCGTCGTCACTGGCCCGTGCGATCATCACACGCCGCCTATTTTTGCTGCATTGCCTCTACGGTTTTGGTGACGGCGTCCAACCTTGCCTCACCAAAGTCCATATCTGATTCAACTTCATGGAAGATTGGTCCCCAAACTGGCATCTCTCGATTGCCGTGCCCCAGCGGTCCAGACTCCTTTCCCTCAATGATGTCCTTTACCCGCCGGAAAGGGAACGTCCCGCCATTCCTATGCGAAATTCGCGTCAAATCCGGAGCCCCATGCTTCAGCGCAACTGAGGCTGGTCCATGACCTCGTCCGTCAACTCCATGACAAGAGGCGCAATAGTGTCGAAAGATCTCTGCACCCTCGAGCGGGTTGCGCATCGGTGAGGTTGTTTGACCCTGCCTCGGTGTTGCGCACAAGAGAACAGCCGGTAAGAGAAAACGCCCAAGCAGCAGCATTGACGATCGTCCTTGCTGGAACACACGCACCTCCGCAGAGAAAACGGGACGATGCTATCACGACAACCCCATAACCGATGTAACCTTCAGCGCACCGGATCGAGCGGGCTCCTGCAACTCGACACGCTGTTTGCACACATCGCGGGGGGAGGAAAGACTACACAAAGCTAAGGCAGTGATACGAGGACCTTGAAGACGTACTTGGGCGGGAACTACTCCGGCAAAGTCGAGATTTATTGACCCGGATGCACACCAGCTGAACAGTGGTGCTTCGCGGTGCGGGGGTTCATCCACCGTTTGGTGTTAGGCCCTCGGGTTCTCCGGTCCCCGGCCGATGGGAGGTTAGGATGGAGCTAGCGCACATTCAGCACCAGGGATGACTGGAAGAATACGCTGCCTCCAGTGATCGCCTAGACGATGGTAGGGTGCACGCAAGCAGCAATTGCTCGATCGATGGACGGCCTTTGTTGTTTGTGGGAAACTTTGCGCATGGCAAAACGTGCTCTTCGGCTAGTGAAACATCTTGGGCGCACTCCCGCGGTCGCTGTCTGCACGGTTTGCGGCAAGACATTCGAGGCTCCCCTGGGCGCATTGGTGAGCGTCAAGGATGCCGAGGCTAGCCTCCAACAGCAATTTTATGGACACAAGTGTGAGCGAAAAGATACCAGCCACGCCTCTGGGTAAATGGGGTCGGGATCATGCCTTCGATTACGCGTGCTATTGGCGATCAGCCGGGAGTTTGGCAAGTCTGTAGATTGGCTGCTGACGGGAAAGACACACGTTGAGCCAAAGAGACGGGTAGGCAAAAATCCAGCAAACCTTGGATAGGAACTTTCTAAGCGCCGTGAACCAGAGAGGGACAAGAAGGGCAGACTCAGCCACTTGAACATCGTAACGGCATTTCAGGAACCGAAGGTGATGCGACGGTAGGTCACCGCATCCGGGAGATGCACCGTTGTGATATGACGCAGGAGGAGTTCGCCGAACGCATTGGCATCAGCCAGAACTAAAGCCATGTCTGCAGAATTCGACACGCAATTGCTAGTGGAAGCCCGGCCCAAGCGATGACAACTGTGGAAGCAAAGCACGACCCCGCCAGCCTCCGGCTGCAGAATGTGATTCGACGCAACCGCCGGGCCGAGAGGCTTGGTGTATATTCCATTTGCTCTGCCCATCCGCGTGTGATTGATGCGGGCTTGCGGCAAGCCCTCGCTGATGGCTCGTTCCTCCTGATCGAGTCCACCTCGAGCCAGGTCAACCAGTTCGGCGGTTACACCGGCCAGACTCCCGATCAGTTTGCCGCTGTGGTTCGCTCGGCTGCCCAGCGCCACGGGCTGCGCAAGGGAATGCTCATGTTGGGCGGCGACCATCTGGGACCCTATCCCTGGCGAGACCGGCCATCTGAGGTGGCTCTCATGAATGCGCGCGATCTGGTTCGCGCTTGCGTCCTCGCGGGATACGGAAAAATCCACCTCGACGCCAGCATGGCGTGCGCCGACGATAGCGGTAGCGGCCTCAGCGATCACGTGATCGCCCAGCGAGCCGCAGTACTGTGCCGCGCTGCTGAGAGCGCCTACGAGGAGCTGCCGCCAGGATCACCCTCGCTGCTCTATGTCATCGGTACCGAAGTTCCGACGCCCGGTGGGGAGACGCACGCGGGAGAGGCTCCTGAGGTAACCACGGTGGAGCAACTCCATCGCACGCTGGAAGTCTTCCGCACTGCTTTCGAACGGAACGGAGTCAAGCAGGCATGGGAGCGGGTGATCGGTATCGTTGTGCAGCCGGGCGTGGAGTTTGGCGAAAACGTTATTTTTGATTATGACCGCAGCAAGGTGCAGGCCCTCTCCGCTGCGCTTCCCGAGCGTCCTTGCCTGGTATACGAGGCTCACTCGACGGACTACCAGTCGCCAACCGCTCTGGGGCGCATGGTGGAGGACCATTTCGGAATCCTGAAAGTTGGTCCAGCACTGACCTTTGGTTTCCGGGAGGCGATTTTCGCTTTGAGCGCGATCGAGCGTGAGTGGTTCGCCGGCAAGCGGGGATTTCGGCTCTCTCGGGTATGGGAGGCGTTGGAGGCAGCCATGCTGCGCAACCCATCTTTCTGGGGCTCGTATTATCACGGAAGTGAGGAGGAACAACAGGTTGCGCGCGCCTTCAGCTACAGCGACCGCTGCCGCTATTACTGGACTGATCCTGTGGTTCAGGAAGAGCTTGGCCGGCTGTACGGGAACCTTTCTGGCTTCCCTCTGCCTCCAACTGTGGTCAGCCAATACCTGCCGTCGGAGTATGAGGCGATCCGGGCGGGCAAGTTGTCAGCAGATCCGAAAGCCATGATCGAACATCACGTTCGCGCCGTGTTGCGCGGCTATGCCGCGGCGTGTGGGACGCTTTCGGTTTAGCCACCAGCCTTACGCCCTCGGAATACGGTGCCGGGCGTCTTCACGAAAGATCTTGCGCTGAACCGCGTCTGGCAGTCTGACGCCTTGCATTTTCCTGCCCTCGGAAACAAAAACATCGTCGGTCGCAAGGAGTCTCCAATTGCGCGCTTAGGTAGATTCCCAATCTTGGACCGATTCCGCCATATCCGCGGTCGCGAGCAGATCGAGATCCGCGCCGTAACGAACGCCGGATCAATTCAGAGCTAAAAAAACAGCTCGAACAAATTGCGAAACGAGAGGAACGGAGCACTCGCAGGTTTGCGAAGTACTACTAAGAGGTGGGGTATCGGCGTACCAAAAGGAAGGCGTCAAGTACTTTCAGCGCCTTCTTTCTGGACGCAAAAGCGAAATGGAGCAGTAGCGAGACCTCGTTGCTCAGCTAAAGGATATTGCGAGGAGAGAAGAACTAGTCAGACCCAGCGTCCGGTCAGCCCGCAACGAACCAGCGATGCGGAGAGTCGCCGCACCCGGGAGATACGCGGCTTTGATATCACGCAGGAGGATTTCGCCGAACGCATTGGCATTAGCCAGAACTAAGGAACAGCAGGACGAAACGCGAGTTCGACCCCTCCTTGTTTCTCGCCACCATCGGCGGGGCAGTAAAGCTATCCATTCATAGCGCTGGGAATTGTCTTTGCGTATCCATTTGCGCCATCGCCGACATTGTAACGCGATGCTTCGACCTGTGTCGGAAGTCACATGGTTGTGTGCTCGGGGTCACCGCCTCCTGATTTGACGCAGGCGTAGCATTAGCCCGGAGTAAAGGCGAAGGAGAGCGTCTCATGAAACAAATAATGTTCTTACTGGCGATGTTAAGTGTCGGCACGCTGTCTTGGGCGGGATCGGCGCGGGAAGATGCCACTAACCGGCTGGACAACGCGACCAACGTGGTACACGCAATTATGGGTGCGCCCGACAGCGGAATCCCGGAAGAAGTGTTGGAGCACGCAAAGTGCATAGCCGTTGTGCCGCACATGGTCAAAGGCGGATTTGTCTTCGGAGGCAAAGGAGGCAAAGGCGTAGCCACCTGCCGCACAGCGAATGGCTGGAGTGCGCCTGCGTTCATCACGATTTCGGGCGGAAACTGGGGACTGCCGATCGGTGTAGAAGCAGTGGACCTGGTAATGATCATCCAGAATGAAAAGGGGATGCAAAAGCTGCTCTCGAGTAATTTCCAACTTGGAGCGGATGCTTCCGCAGCAGCGGGTCCAGTGGGACGGCATGCCTCGGCCGGTACGGATTGGAAGTTGGATACAGAGATCCTGACCTACTCCCGTGCCAAAGGTGCGTTCGCTGGGCTCACGTTGGAAGGTGCATCGATCCGCCAAGACAACGATTCCAGGAAGGCGATCTACGGAGCCAAGGTCACAACTCGGGCATTGCTGTTGGGCAAAATGGCCGGGTCCATCCGTAGCCAAGCCGTTCCTTGCGGAAATTCGCGGAGCAAAAGCTCAAGCGGTAGCCGAAGAGAAAGCTGAAGCCAAAGAGAAAGACAAGAACTAGGCGATGGATGCTCGAAAGGGAATGCTGGGTGATGCGAAGCCCAGTGTCATGGAAGCTGACGATTCCGACAAAGTGACAGCAGCCCTGAAGAGGCTCAGAAAGCCAGGCAACCCGCATTTTACAGGGCCAAGGAGAAAATATATGAACACCAGCACGAGAAGACATGATCAAGGGCAGCTTCCACGAAGTGAAGGGAATAATCAAGGGGGAGGTCGACAAAGGCTACGACATGAGCCGTAGTTGGGAAGCCGAAGGGAAAAGTGAAAAGAAGGAGTGGGCAAGGCTCAACACAGCAGATAGGCCACACTAAAGAAGACCGTCGCAAAGTTGAAAGGACAGTTGGAGAGTTTGAAAGCCGGATAGTCCACGTAGACTCCTACTGCGAGAAGTGGATGCATATGTCGACGTGGGATAGATGGCGCAGGACTCGGTCCTGCGCAGACTCTACGAGACACTCAGAATCCGAAACGTACCGGATTATGCTGAAATCGCCTGCGTTCGGAGCGATCAGTTCCGTCCCCGGAAGTCGTTCTCTTCAATTAGGTAACTCTTGGCGGCAGTATCTCACCGGGCTGGCCTCGGAGTAAGTTCCAGGAGAAAGGAAGACGACAATGTTGATCTTGGCTCATCGATCTTCATTTGGTTTTCGACCTCGGTGGAGGGTACTACGGGCATTCCCAGGGATGGGGTCCGGGGGTGGGGCCGGCATAGGGCTGGGGACAATACTTTGATTCTCCTCATAGCCTAATTCTTGGCTTGTTCCACTGATAGTACAAGTCGGCTGCCGTCCTCGCGGTGACTAGAACATCGCGCGCAATGCTCGAAAACACAAGAAAGCCGAACATCGGGGTAAGTCCGGCTTGAAGGATGTGATTGGGTAGAGTTGGAGAGACGCGGTCGTGATGGTCAAACGTCGATCGTCCGACACTGACGCACAGACCCGCATTGAGACCGTGAAAGCCACGATCGGAGATACGCGATATGAGGAACCTCGCTTGTGGGTGTCGGTTGCTTGTGCTTGGAGTGTTGGCCTTGGTGGCGTCACCGATTCCCCACGGCGAAGATCGCGGTGTGAAGATCGGAGATGTCAAGATCGGCATTCAAACCGAGAGTTACGAAAAACTTACCCTGCCGCTGTCGGCGTGGGTTCTGCTGGCGGGGGGGTGTGCTCACTTGGTGCTCGGACACGAAAAACTTAGGGGTGGCGCAATCCCGCAAGCGAGAACATGCCGAGCACCAATAGAAGGGCCGGGACTCGAATCGGGAGTGCCCGCGATCACACAGTGATGCAGGTGGGCAAGTCCCACTCCGTGGAGAAGAGGGTAGGTCGGTATCGGTCGCATCCTCTTGACCGGAAAGAGAGGACCGCGATGCTAACCAGCCTAGTCGTGGAGAACA
>CAWBHM010000020.1:0-117018 GCA_963788555.1 uncultured Acidobacteriaceae bacterium
GGGCCTCTCGATCCAAAGGTACCGGTCCGGGACATCGGCTTGAACAGCTGGATCCTCGCCCTGAATCCGTTCAATCCCACGGCATACTTGAATCGGGCCAAGGCCTATGCCCGCAAGGGCGACTTCAAGGAAGCCGAAGCCGATTTGACTCTCGCGATCGCTCTCATGCCGGCCAACCACAAGAGCCGCGGCGAAGCGCTGTTTCGGCGAAGCGATCTCTACGCGCACGTCTTCAAAGACAAGCTCCGAGCGTCGGCCGACCTGTTGGAGATCGCGCAGCTAGACCTGAGCCTTTCGGGAAACCTCAAGAGATACTGTGCAGAAGAATGCAACGGCCTGGCCTGGCATTATGCCACCGGCGCCGAGAAACAGCGCGACCTCGACAAGGCCGGCATTCTCATTCGCAAGGCTTTGAAGTTCAGTCCCCAAGATTGGAGCCTGATGAACACCCAGGGAGTGGTTTGTTATCGGCTGGGCCAATACCCGCAGGCGATCGAATGGTTGACGCGCAGTCTCGATGAAAGCAAGGGCGAGGCGGCCGCGTACGATCTCTTCTTCCTGGCGATGAGCCACACCCGGCTCGGCGCCGCCGACAAGGCCAAGGATTCTTACAACCGGGCCGTGCAATGGACCCAGGAGCACCCCAATCATCCGGACCATCCTGAATGGACCGAGGAGCTTAAGGCCTTTCGACTCGAGTGCGAGTCTGTCCTGGCGGGGACGCGTCCCCTGTCGGGCGCGCCTTCGCCATAAAGCCGGACGCCGAGGTTACCCTCGGCGCGGCGCCTTCAATTTTTCCGGCCTTCGCATTACGCCGCATAACCCAGGCACCGCAGGGCCTCGATTGTGTCGGCGTCGCCCTGAGCCGCGGCGCGGCGATACCAATACACGGCCGCGTTCAAATCCTGCGGCACGCCGCAACCCTTTTCATACATGGTGCCGAGGTTGGCCTGGGCGACGGCGAAGTTCTGATCCGCCGCCGCGCGATAGAGCCGCACGGCCTCGTAGACGTTGATGCCGACGATGCACCCATGCTCGTAGAAGTAGCCGAGGTTGGTTTCAGCCGCGGCGAAGTTTTGCGCGGCGGCCAAGCCATATAACCGTGCCGCTTCATAATCATTTCGCGGTAGGCCGCGGCCCTCGTGGTACAAGTCCGCGAGGTAAGTCTGGCCCATGGCGCTGTTCTGCTGGGCGGCCGCGTTGAACCAGGCCGCGGCCAGGGTGATGTCCGTCGGCACGCCCTCGCCGTGCTCGTACATGACGCCGAGGTTCGCCTGAGCCAGCGGCAGCTTTTGTGCGGCTGCCTTGCCGACCCACTTCACGCCCTCCGCGCTGTCTCGGGCCACGCCGAGACCATCGATGTACATCGTGCCGACGGCCATCTGCGCGATCGGATCGTTCTGCTCGGCCGCTTTCAAGAGATCGGGGAATATGCCCTTGCTCCACCGCTCGGCAGCCGCCCGATCGGCCACGACGCCGTTGCCGCCGAAATAGATTCGCGCCAGACGGGCCTTGGCCAGTGGGTTGCCCGCGGCGGCGGCGGCGTTGTAAGCACGAATGGCTTCGGGCATGTTGATCGGCGTGCCGATACCCTGGTCCAACTTCCAGCCGCGCTGAAATGCGTCGTTGCCCGCAAAGGTAACAGCGGTTTGGGCCGGCTCTGCCATCGCGGGCGCGGCGTTCAGGATCAAGAATCCGGTCAAGACAGTCGGTGAAATGAGACGTGTCATGGGTGCGAACTCCTCGGTGCCGCGGTTCGGCGGGCGGATGGTTGCTTGGCTCTGATTGATGAATGATGCGAATTGCCCGACTTGCGCGGCACTGATCTCTGGACAATCCGTAAATCATGTGAAACCGATGAGAAGCGTCGTAGACCTGAATTGAAAACCGGCGAGCGGGGGACGACAGTCCCCCGAGTCTTTGACGACAGCTCCCCGAGCACTTTCCAAAGAGGGATCCCCCATGCACCGCTGCTGGCTCCTCACCTGGACCACCTACGGCACTTGGCTCCCCGGCGACCTGCGCGGCTGCGTGACCCGAGTCCGCGACGGCGCTGCTCCGGACGGTGCGCGCATCGAGCACGACATACCCGGGACACCTTACGTGAACGCCATTCCCGGACTCCTTCGCGCCAGCCGGGCCGCGATGAAAGGAGACCCCATACGTCTGCGGCTCGACCAGGCGACGCTTGCAGCCCACGACTTCAGCGCGACCGCGAAGTATCGCGGATGGGGATTGCTGGCCGGCGCGGTGATGGCCAATCACGTCCATCTCGTCGTCGGCGTCCCCGGCGATCCGCCGCCGGAAAAGCTGTTGCAGATCTTCAAGAGCTATGCGTCACGTGCCTTGAATCGAGCATATGGCCACCCGGCCGGTGGAACCTGGTGGACGGAATCGGGGTCGAAACGGAAGTTGCCGGGGGACTCGGCGGTGGCGTCGGGTGTGCGATACGTCGATAATCAGGATCATTGCCTGGCGAAGTGCGAAGTTGTCGCGATCGGGAAGCCGCAGGAATAGGCTCGGGAGACTGTCGTCAAGGACTCGGGGAACTTTTGTCAAAGACTCGGGGGACTTTCGTCCCCCGCTCGCCGGACGTGAGCCAGATATGAATCTCTATGTCGGCACTAGCGGTTACTCGTATCCGAAATGGAAAGGCCGGTTCTATCCGAGAAATCTGCCGCAAAAGCAGATGCTCTGCTATTACGGCGAGCACTTTCGCACCGTCGAACTGAACGACACATTCCGCAAACTGCCCGCACCGTCGGTCTTGCAGGAACGTGCCCAAGATGTAACGGCGGGTTTCAAATTCGCAATCAAGGCGCCGCAGCGGATCACGCACTTCCGACGGCTCAGGGATGTGACCGATTTGGCGGCGCAACTGTTCGAAGTCGCCGCGGTCCTCAAGAAACGCTTTGGGCCGGTGCTCTTCCAGTTGCCGCCGAATTTCAAGAAGGATGTGCCCCGGCTGGCCGCGTTTCTCGACCTGTTGCCATCACGTCGCCGAGTGGCCTTCGAGTTCCGCCATCAATCCTGGTTCGACGATGAAATCTTTGGACTGTTGCGGAAATATCGAGTGGCGCTGTGCATCGCCGATGCGGAAGGCGACCTCGATATTCCGTTCGTGGCGACGGCGGATTGGGGCTATCTACGTTTGCGACGAAATACCTACAACGTCGCGGCAATGACGAAGTGGCTGAAGCGCATACGCGAATCACGCTGGCGGGATGCATTCGTGTATTTCAAACACGAGGATGAGGCCAAGGGGCCGCGGTTGGCGCAGAGGCTGTTAGAGTTCGACTCGTCGGCGGAATAAGACGTGAGTGCCATCGACCGGGTTTCCGCGAATCCGGCCGATGGCGCTCAGGCCGAGTTTACGCCCCCTTGATGACCATCCATGTCACGCCGAACGGGTCCGCCACCATGCCGAAGGCCTGCGCGAAGAACGTCTTACCCAACGGCATGTGCACCTGCCCGCCTTCGGACAAAGCGGCGAAGAAGCGCCTCGGCCGCGGACACGTCGTCCACGGCAAGGGATAGCGAAATGCCGTGAAACTTCGCCGGTCCCTGGCATCGGCCGTCCGACACGAATACCGTCGACTGACCGATCCGGAGCTCCGCGTGCATGACTTTGTTTTCTGTCCCCGGCGTCGTAGCGGGCGGGCAACCTTCTTGAACCGGCATGTCCTTGAAGCGCATCAGCATGACGACCTCGGCCCCGAGTTTCTTGCGATAAAACTCGATCGCTTCCTCGCAGCGGCCTTCGAAGGATAGATACGGTTGCACTTGCATGGTTACCTCTCTCGTTAGGGTCGGTGATAAGGACTTTCTCAACTCTCTGATGCGACGGCAGATTACGCTCGCGAACGCTGGATAGGCACGAGTGCCCGCAATCGCTGGTTACGCAGGAACAACCCGAGCCAGACCAGGCCGCCGAAAATTATCGGCATAGCGATCTTCCATGGCGGATCTTCGACCCGGACATGCGCCATGACGGCCCCGCCGAGATAGCCGGTCAGCAGGATCGCGCCGAGCGCTGCGGTCGCGGGAATCGCATACAACACGACGCTCGCCAGCAAAGCGATGCCGATTCCGGCGATTGTGGATTCGGGAAGTCCCAGGTCGGCGCACGCTTCGAGCACCTGCGGCGGTTTGATGAGCTTCATCACGCCGTCGAGGAGAAGCATCAGCGTCAGGAGCGTGCTGATCACTCGCCCGGTCCACATCATTTTGGTCGAGCCGGGCGTGGTCCCAGCCCCAGGAACGGTTTGAATACCGGCAGACATTGCGGGTCTCCTTTTCGGTTCACCATCACGTCGAACCAACCGCGGCGAAATCGACAAGCGGCGGCGATTTTTTGAAAAGGTACGTAACCGGCGACAAAGACTTGATATGCGCAACCGAATGAACGCGGAAATCCCCCTTTACGATGGGATTCGATGCGGATTGTTATTGCAATCTCAGCGGCTATTTTCGAGATCAGCTGGGACGATTAAGAATGCGGAAGCAATCTATCGTCCTCGCCGATTTGCTGCCCTTGACACCCCCGCCTCGCTCGCTATCCTCGCCGGCCCCGTGGAGGGACCGTCCGGAGATCGTGCGTCATGTCCCGCCGGCTGGTCGTCGCCCTCATCGTCGCTCTCCGTACCGGCGTGCGGCGGGCATCGGCGTCCGCGACGTCAAACGGCCGACCATCTTCGCCGATTGGCGGGCCAGCGCTCTCGTCGCCGATCAAGCCGTCGCCGCGGACCGTGCAGACGCTCCGCATCTACGACCTCGACCACGTCTACGACCGCGATCCCGACGACGCGATCCGCAAGCTGCACGCCACCGCCGTCGCCGATCCGCAGCCGGATACCCTGTTCGCGCTCGCCGAGTTGAGCTACCTCCGCGGCCAGGCCGTCGGCAAGAAACATCCCGACGACGCGGTGCGGCATTACGTCCGCTGTTGTGCGTATGCGCAACATTACTTGCTGGCGTCGAGCGTGGAGGTAGCCGGAGGCGAGGCTCCGGCGAGCCGGGACGCTTGCGGCTCGGGGCGAGTGTCGCCCTCCCGGCTACCGATACGCCGCTGACGCCGCGGGATGCGTTCGATCCGCGGTTCCGGCTGGCGTGCAACCTCTACAACGCCGGGCTGGCCCAGTGCCTCCGCACCGCCCAGAAGGTCGGCCGGCTCGATCCGCGCTGTGCCCTCAGCCTGCCGGCCGGCAACGGCGGCGATGACATCGTTCCGGTCGTCCACAACGGCTTCGCCTGGAAGTCGGCCGAGTTCGGGCCGCTGGCGTTCTGCGAGGATTACGAGGTCGTCGGCCTCGCCAACCTCTATCGCGATTACGGCCTCGGCGTGCCGCTGATCGGCTCGCTCGCCCCGGACGCCGGCGTCGATCAAGGGATACTACGCCAGCAAGCTGCGGTTCCCGGTGACGGCCCTGATCCGGTTCGAGGGCGGGCTGGCCGACCTCGACCGGCCCAACGCGGCCCGGCTGGAACTGTACAACCCGCGGACGATCCAGGCCGCTCAGCTCGGCCGGCACACGGTGCCGCTCGAAGCCGACCTGACGACGCCGCTGGCCAAGTTCCTCGACCAATACCCGGCCGAGACGATTGGCCCTGACCGGCTTCTTCCGGGCCGACAAGGTCCGCGGTCAGGCCGGGGTCAAGTTCCTGGAGCCGTACCAGCCGGGCAAGATTCCGGTGCTGCTGGTCCACGGCCTGCTTGTCGTCGCCGGTCACCTGGGCGCCGATGTTCAACGATCTGCAGGCCGACCCGGTCCTGCGCGAGCGGTTCCAGTTCTGGGTCTACTTCTATCCGACCGGCGACCCGTACCTGGCCACGGCCGCCGATCTGCGGCAGCAATCTCGACGCGATCCGGACGGATCTCGATCCGAACGGCACAGGACCCGGCCCTGGATCAGTTGGTGCTGGTCGGGCACAGCATGGGCGGGCTGATCTCGCACTTGCAGACGGTCGCCGGCGGCGACGATTTCTGGAAGCTGGTCAGCGACGAGCCGATCCAGCAGGTGAAGGCCGAGGAGACGGTGAAGGAAGAGTTGCAGGAGACGTTCTACTTCCAGCCGCGGATGGACGTGAAGCGGGTGGTGTTCCTGGGCACGCCGCACCGCGGGTCGCGGCTGAGCCCGTCGTTCCCGGCCCGGCTGGCCCAGCGGTTCATCCGGGCGCCGAAGGACCTGATGGTCGAGGCGAACGACCTGACGGCCCTGAACCCGACGCTGAAATATCGGCAGTTGCCGAACAGCGTCGACCTGCTGGCCCCGGACGCGCCGGCTTTGGAAGTCCTGGCCGAACGGCCGCGGCCGCCGGGGGTGCATTATCATTCGGTCATCGGCGATGGCCCCGAAGTGCAGCGCGCTGGTCGAGCGCTGGCTGGCCGGCGACAGCGACGAACCCGGCGACGGCGTGGTGCCGGCCACGAGCGCCCACTTCGACGGGGCCGATTCGGAACTGGTCGTGCCGGCCGACCATTTCCACGTCCACCAGCACCCGCTGGCGGTGCGGGAAGTCCGGCGGATTCTGCTGGAACACGCCGCCGCGAGCGGGTTGCCGGTGCCGCGGCAGTGACAGTTCGGGTTCGCGCACGCTTCGGAGAAGCGTGGAAATCTCGTAACGTTTCTGCGAAGCGTCGCGAACCGGGGCGTCACATTTTTTCCATCAGAATCCTTGATTCGGCGGCGGCGATCGGCGTTTACTATGACGGCATAGCGTCGCACGGACGTCCGCGAGAACCGCTTCCGTGTCGCGCACCGCGCTTCGTGCCGTTCTGGCCGGTACCGGCAGCTGCCTGCCGCGGCGGACGTTTCGCAACGACGAATTCCCGGCCAGCCTGCAAACCTCCGACGAGTGGATCAGCACCCGCACCGGCATCCGCGAACGGCGGATCGCCGGCGATGACGAAACCACCAGCGTCGCTCGGGCTGACGGCCGCCCAGCGGGCCCTCGAAGCCGCCAAGCGTCACGGCCGACCGACATCGACCTGATTATCTGCGCCACGGTCACGCCGGACGTGCTGGTGCCGCCGGTCGCCTGCCGCATCCAGCAAGGGCCTCGGCTGCCGGCCGATCCCGGCGTTCGACCTGAACGCCGCCTGCACCGGGTTCGTCTACGCCGTCACGGTCGCCGACCAGTTCCTCCGCGGCGGGGCGGTCAAGCACGCCTTGGTGCTCGGCTCTGACACGCTGACCCGGGCCGTCGATTTCTCCGAACGGAGTAGCTGCATCCTGTTCGGCGACGGGGCCGGGGCCGTGGTCCTGTCGGCCGACGCCGGCGGCAACCGCGGCGTCCGGTTCACCCGCCTGCTATTCCGACGGCAGCGACATGATCCTGCTGCACGGCATCGGCGCCCGGCCGGCGCCGGCCGTGGTCACGCCGCCGCCGCGGACCATGCCGGTCGATTACATCGGCCTCAACGGCCGCGAGGTGTTCAAGTTCGCCGTCACCCGCGTCCGCCAACTGGTTCGAGGAGGTGCTGCGGAGCTTGCGAACTGACAGCCGGCCGACATCGACCTGGTGATCCCGCACCAGGTGAACCAGCGGATCCTCGACACGGCGTTCGACGGCCTCGGCATCCCGCCGGAGCGGATCATGGTGAACCTGGAGCGGTACGGCAACACGTCGGCCGCGTCGGTGCCGATCGCGCTGGACGACGCCGTCCGGACCGGCCGGGCCAAGCCGGGCGACACGGTGCTGCTGCTGGCCTTCGGCGGCGGCATGACCTGGGGCGGGGTGCTGCTGACGGTGTGAGAATCCGGAGTTCGGAAGCGTTATTCTGCAGTCATTGTTTCGCACCGTATTTCGATCGCGCTGCCTTCCTTCGTTGCGCCTTGATCGTTACTCCCGTCGAGTTGCGCCGCCCGCACCGCGATCGAGCAGCCGCTTGAAGATCGGCCCCTGCTTAAGGCCCACGCCAGCAAATCGTCGCCCGTGATCAGCGGCGGCGGGTTGAGGACCTCCGGCGGCCATTCGCGCAGCTTCTGCTCGCAGAATTCGACGTGCTCGAGCGACTGCCGGCCCAAGCGTCGGCGTCGCCCGATGCAGAGCGAGCAACTCGCGGATGCCGGGATGGGCCAGCACCGGCTTGAGCACGCTTGGCCGCAATCGCGGGGCGTCGGCTAGAGTAATCGTGCATGCCGACCAGCCATTCGATCCGGTCCCGCTCGGCGTTCGACAGTTTCAGCCGCTGACAAACGCGGCCCGCCGTCTTCGGCCGATCGGCGTCTTGCAGCAGCGCCGCCAAAGCCAGCGGGAAACGACGACGTCGGCCGGCAGCGCCTCCAGCACTCGCAGCGGTGCGGCCGACGTGTCGGCGGTCACTTCCGGCAGGATCGCGGCGAGCAGGTTGACCTCCGCCAGCAGCCGGATACCGTCGGCCCGCCGCGGGTCGGTCAGCAGTTTCCGCAATTCGTCGGCGATCCGCTCGGCGCTGACGACCGTGATCTCGCCGGCCATCGCCCGGATGGCGTCGGCCGTCGCCGGGTCGAGTTGAGATTGAAACCGCGTCGCGAACCGCACCGCCCGCAGCAGCCGCAGCTTGTCCTCGGCGAACCGCTGGGCCGGATCGCCGATCGCCCGCAGGATGCCGGCTTGCAAATCCTCCTGGCCGCCGACGTAGTCGATGACCTTGTCTTCGAGCGGGTCGAAGAACATGCCGTTGATCGGTGAAGTCCCGCCGGCGGGCGTCCTCCTCCGGCGACGAGAAGACGACCGCGTCCGGATGCCGGCCGTCGGAGTAGGAGACGTCGGAGCGGAACGTGGCGACCTGGACCTTGAGCGGCTGGGGCCCGAGCACCTCGACGACGCCGAAGCTGGCGCCGACGGCGACCGTTCGTCGAACAGCTTCTGGACCTGCTCCGGCGTGGCGTCGGTGGCGACGTCGATAATCGTGCGGGTTCCCGGCCGAGGAGCATGTCGCGGACGCAGCCGCCGGCCCAGAGGGCCTGGTGTGCCCGGCGGCCCGGAGCCGGCGGACGACGTCGGTGGCGAACTCGCGCTCGGTCATGGCCGTGATTGTGCCCGGCGGCGGGGCGATTGGCAATTGGCAGATGGCGTTTTGCTTAGCAACAGCTCCGTTGCGCCGAATCGCTATCGTCATGTCCATAATCGGGCTCATCCACCGGTTGCCGGCTCGCGCGAGGCTGCCGCACCATGGCCGACGACCCACTCCCGCCGATTGACCCGACGGACGACGACGCTCCGACCGTCTTCGCCCCGCCGACCGAACGAGGCCATCCGCCGCCGTCGTGGACCACCGGCCTGCCGACCGACTTACCCGCCCGGCTCGGCCGGTACGAGCTGCTCAAGCTGCTCGGCAAGGGCGGCATGGGGGCCGTCTACCTCGCCCACGACGATCGAGCTCCACCGGCTCGTCGCGGTCAAGATCCCTCATTTCGGCGGCCCCGATCAGTCGAATCTCCGCGATCGGTTCCTCCGCGAGGCCCGGGTCGCGGCCACGCTGTCGCATCCCAACCTCTGCCCGGTCTACGACTGCGGCGAGATCGACGGCGTGCTCTACCTGTCGATGGCCTATTTGGAGGGCCGGCCGCTCGGCAAGTTCATTCGGCCCGGCCAGCCGTTGCCGGCGCGGGCCGTCGTCGCGGTCGTCCGCCAACTGGCCCTGGCGATGGCCGAGGCCCACGCCAAGGGCGTCATCCACCGCGACCTGAAGCCGGCCAACATCATGATGACGCCGGCGAAGCAGCCGGTGATCATGGATTTCGGCCTGGCCCGGCGGACCGACGTCGAGGACCTGCACTGACCCAGAGCGGCATGCTCATGGGCACCCCGGCCTACATGCCGCCGGAGCAGCTCAACAGCGACACCAAGGCGATGGGCCCGGCCACCGACATCTACGCCTCGGCGTGATCCTCTACGAGTTGCTGTCCGGCAAGCCGCCGTTCCAGGGGCCGCTCGGCGAATTGATGACGCGGATCATGACGGAGCCGCCGGCGTCGTTAGTCCAGTTGCACCCCGTGACGCCCGGGCCGCTACTCCGCCGGCTCTGGACGTCATCTGCTGCAGGAGCATTGGCCAAGAAGCCAGCCGACCGATTTGCGTCGATGACCGAGTTTGCCGCTGCCCTCGCTGACTTTCTTCATGGTCGCTACCGCTTCCCGGAGCCGGAGTTGGAAACCTACGAGGTCGTCGAAGGTTCCAGGTCTCGGGGTCGACGTCGCAGAGCGGGTGGTTTCCGGGGTGATCGCTCATAGCTCGAACTCCCCGCGGGTGAGGATGTCGGCGACGCGCCAGAGGAAGGAGTTCGCGAGGACGCCGTCGATGATGCGGTGATCGTAGGAGAGCGCCATGAACATCACCGGGTGGATGGCGATCGAGTCCTCGCCGTCTTGCGTGACGACGACGACGCGCTTCTTGATCTCGCCCATGCGCAGGATGCCGACGTTCGGCTGCGAGATGATCGCGGCGCCGAAGAGGTTGCCCTTGAGGCCGGGGTTCGAGACGCGTGAACGTCGTGCCGGAGAGGTCGTCGGCGGTGATCTTGCCGGCGCGCGCGCGCGCCGGCGAGCTCGTCGATGCTCGGCGGCGATGCCGCGGAGCGAGAGCTGATCGGCGTGCTTGATGCTCGGGCACGATGAGGCCGCCGGGCGTGTCGACGGCGACGCCGAGGTTGATGTCGTGGAGGAGCGACGTACGCGTTGCTCGAGCACGCGCGCGTTGACCTGCGGGTGCTCGCGCGAGCGCCTTGACGACGGCGGCGCGCAGATGAACGCGAGGAACGTGAGCGGCGACGCCGTCCTTCTTGAACGCGTCCTTGTGCTCCTCGCGGAGCTTGCGCGGTCGCGTGGAGATCGACCTCGGCCACCGTGACGACGTGGGGCGACGTCGATCTTCGAATAGACCATGTGGTCGGCGGTGATGCGCCGGCGCCGCGATGAACGGGACGATCTCGTCGCCGGGCTTCTGCGACGTACGGCGGCACCTTGTAGGCGCCGTAGCCGACGCCCGGGATCGGCGGGACGAAGCCGCCGCCCGCCTGGATCATCTGCGAGAGCTCGGTCGCCGCGGGCGCTGCGGCGGAGCCGGCGGCGCGGCGGGCCGCGGGAGCCGGCGCGACGGGCGCGCGGAAGCGGCGCTCGGCGGCGGCGGGCCCTGGGTCGGCGACATGCCGTAGCCGGCGTCGGCGGCGCGCAGCACGTCGTCGCGGGTGACGCGCCCGTGCTCGCCGGTCGGCCTGGACGCTGCGTTCAGATCGACGCCCATCTCGAGCGCGAGCTTGCGCGTCGACGGCGAGGTGAGCGGCGCGACCGCGCGCGCCGTCGCCGTTCTGCGGCGCGCGCGCCGGCGCCGCTTGTGCGCGCGCCGGCGCGCGAGGCGCTCGCGGTGCGCGGCGCGCGCGCCGTGCGCGGTCTCGTCGATCCGGCAGAGCAGGCCCTGCTTCGCGACGACGGTGCCGGCCGGCGACGGCGATGCTCGCGACGCGACCCGCGGCCGGCGCGGGGATCTCGGTGTCGGCCTTGTCGGTCGCGACCTCGAGGAGCGGCTGCTCGCGCGTGACGTACGTCGCCCTCGCGCACGAGCCACTTCGTCACGGTCCCTTCGGCGACGCTCTCGCCGAGCTGGGGCATCACGACGTCGATCATCGGGCGGCGTATACGCCGTGCGAGGTAGGGCGGCAACGCGACCCTCTGTTGGGAAAGGTCCCTCGGGAACGGTCACTCCATCCGCCAGGGCGGAGAACGCCGGGCGCGCGGCGGAGGACGGAGGTCGCCCAGGCCGTCGTCTTGTCGGCGTGGCAGAGGGTGCACGGGTTCGGCGTCCCGTTCTCGCTCGGTCTCGGCGGGCGTGATGAACGAGAAGGTGTGGCGCGCACCTTCACGTCGGCGATGGTCGTCGCGATCTTCGGCATGTGACAGGCGACGCAGGCGCTCCCGGTGCTGGTCGCCCGTGGTGCGTGTGCGCCTCGAGCGTCTGGCGCGCGGGCCGTTGGGCGCCGCCGGGCCGTGGCACGTCGAGCACATCTCGGTGCGCCGGGACGCGGAGATCGGCGGGGTTCGCGGTGCCGTGGACGTCGTGGCAGCTCGAAGCAGGTGACGCCGTGGCGGTACATCACGCTCTGCACGAAGTCGTTGCCCTGCATCCGGTTCTTGTGCGCGGTGCCGTCGGCGAAGTGCGTGAACGTCGTCTCGCCGAGCTTGTGATCCTCGAGCCGCCAGAACGTCGCGGAGGTCGAGCCCGACGCGGAAGCCGACCGGCCAGTCGTAGTGCGGCCGCTCGATCGGGTTCGTCAGCGGCCGACCCTGCGAGTGGCACTGGATGCAGACGTCGTTGGCGTGCGCCGTCGTCGATGCGCGCCGGGTTCGACGATGTTCGCGCGCGTCGGGCTGCGCGACGTGCTCGGCGCCGGGGCCGTGGCAGCGCTCGCAGCCGACGTTCCACTCGGCGACGTGCTTGGTCTTCGACGTCGTAGCCGACCGAGTGACAGCCGTCGCAGAGCGGCGCCGGTCGGCCGCTTGCAGTTGTCGGGCGGGTAGAACGGGCACCCACCAGTCGGTGCCGGTCTCGACGAAGTACCGTCGCCAGACCTTGTGCGTCACGTCCCACTGCGCCGGCTCGGGAAAGTAGTCGTCGCCGCGCTTCGTGAAGTAGCGCTGCTTCCAGAGGCTGCCGTAGACGAACGCGACGTCGTCGATCGCGAAACGGGCTGATGGTGTTGGTGCGGAGGTCCGGGCAGGATCGCGTCGGGATCGACCTTCGGATCGCGGACGACGTTCGCCATCGGCGTCTTTCGCCAGCGGTCGTAGATGTCGCGGTGGCACGGCGCGCACGCGCGCGGAGCCGGTGTAGCCCGCGGCCGGACGCGGGTTCGCGCCGACCGGGCGGGCGAACCGCGCCGACCGGCGGCGGGCTGCCGTCGCAGCGACCGCGACGGCGGGTCGCGTCGGCGGCGCGGGCTGCGGCGATCCGCAGGATGCGAGCGAGGCGCCCGCGAACGCGGCGCAGATCGCTCGACGCGCATCGGACTAGAGGACGGTGCCCTGGCCGGCCTTCTTCAGCGCGCTCGCGAGGGCGCCCTCGCTGAAGCCGATCAGGATCTGCCCCTGCACGTCGATGACCGGGATGCTGCCGCCGCGGCGGCCGCCGACTTCGAGCTTCGTCGCGCATCTCTTCGGCGGCGCGGCGGTCGTCCTCGATGTCCTTCAGCACGTAGGGGACGCCGCGCGCTTTGAGCTAGTTGGCGGCCTGGTGGCAGGGCTCGCACCACGACGCGCCGTAGATGATGACCATCACCTTGGCCGCGCCGTTCGGCGCCTCGGGCGGCGGCGTGACCGGCGCTCCCCGAGCCGTCGGCGCGCTCGAGCGGTTCGGCGGCGCACCTTCGGCGAGGTAGGCGTCGCGGCGCTGCTCGATCTCGTCCTCCCAGTCGCGGCGGGCATCGTCCTCGCGGCGTAGCCGCCGTCGTCGCGCTTCTTGCCGAGGTCGACGACGTAGAAGCGATCGTGCGTGCCGTCTTCGCGGTCGGACACGACGACGCGCACGATCGCCGCGCCGTCGCGGCGGGACGTCCTGGCGTGGATCTCGACGTGGGCGTCGCCCTTGCGTCGATCCAGGTGAGCAGGAGGTTCGGCGTGTCGTCGCGGATGACGAGCGCGGGCAGGGCCTCGCTCAGGCCGGCGCGGTGCCGTCGTCTCTTGGTGCAGCGGAGCACGCCGAGCCGACGGCCGAGCGCGAGGCAGGCGACGAGCGCGAAGGCGACGGCGCGCGCTGCGCGTCACGACGCCTCCTGCTCGCTGTCGCTCGGCGCGGCGCGCGAGCTCTTCGGAGAGCGCCATCCACTCGGTCATCGCGGCGTCGACGCGCTTGGCGAGCGCCTGCTCTTCGCTTGGCGAGCTTGGCGAGCTTCGCCCAGTCGCCGACCGGGATCCTTCTTCAGCTCTTCGCGCATCGCGCGAGCTCGGCCTCGCCCTTGGCGATCTCGACCTCGAGCTCCTTCACGCGCTTCTTCTTGCGCTCGAAGGCGCGCGCGCGGCGGCTCGTCCGTTTCGAAGGCGCGCTGCGTCGCGCCGGCGACGCGTCGGCATGCGCTCCGGAGGCCTCGTCGAGCCGCTTCGTCTTGACGGCGCGCGCCTTGCGCGGACCGCGCTGCGCGCCGCTTCGTCGCGCTCGGCGCTCGGCCTCCGCGACTGCTCGCTCTTGCGGCGAGCGTCGCGGATCGCGCGGTGACGTCGCGTAGTCCGCGAAGCCGCCGGGGTAGACGTCCACGCCGTTCTCCTTCACGGCGAGGGTACGCGTGGTGACGCCTTCGAGGAAGCGCCGGTCGTGCGAGACGAGGAGCACCGTGCCCTCGAAGCCGGCCAGCGCCTCTTCGAGGATCTCGCTCGGCGGGGATGTCGAGGTGGTTCGTCGGCTCGTCGAGGAAGAGCAGGTTGCGCGGCTCGAGCAAGAGCTTGGCGAGCGCGAGACGGCTGCGCTCGCCGCCCGAGAAGCCCGAGACGCGGCGGAGCGAATCGTCGCCGTAGAAGCGGAAGCGCGCGAGGTATTGGCGCGCGCCGTCGACGTTGAGATCGCCGCGCACGCTGCGGATCTCTTCGACCGCGGTCTTCGACGGGTCGAGCGAGCCGAGGTGCTGGTCGAAGTAGCCCGGTCGCGAGGTTCGTCCCGCGCCTCACGTCGCCTTGGTCGTCGGGCGCGCCCTGGCCGGCGAGCAAGCTTGAGCAGCGTCGTCTTGCCCGAGCCGTTCGGGCCGACGATGCCGATGCGATCGCCGCGGCGCATCAAGAGATCGACGCCCTCGAAGAGCACGCGCCCGCCGCGCGACGCGCCGAGGCCCTTCGCGTCGAGCACGATGTCGCCGGTGCGCGGCGCGGGCGCGAAGCGGAAGGCGACCTTCTCGGCGACCGCCCAGATGTCCTCGGGGCGATCGACCGTCTCGAGCTTCTCGAGCATCTTGCGCCGGCTCTGCGCCTGCTTCGTCTTCTGGCCGGCGATGTTCTTGCGGATGAAGTCTTCGGTCTTGGCGACGAAGGCCTCCTGCGCGCTCGGCGAGCTCGCGCTCGCGGGCGAGGTCCTCTTCGCGCGCGACCGCGTAGTCGCTGTACTTGAGCGGGTAAGCGCGGAAGCTGCGGCGACCGAGCTCCATCGTGATCGGGCAGACGGCGTCGAGGAAGGCGCGATCGTGCGAGACGCAGACGACCGCGCGCGCGCATCGCGGCGAGGTGCTTCTCGAGCCAGCCGATGGTGTCGAGATCGAGGTGATTCGTCGGCTCGTCGAGGAGGAGCAGATCCGGATCCTGCGCGAGGACGAGGCCGAGGTGAAGGCGCCCGCGCTCGCCGCCGGACAGGCTCGCGAGCGGGCGCTCCATGTCGCGCGTCGCCGAAGCCGAGGTGCTGCGGCGATCATCTCGACCGGCGCTCGAGCTCGTCGCCGCCGGCGAGGTGGTAGCGTCGATCGCCGACGCGGGCGAGCGTCGCGAGCTCCGCGTCGCTGCCGCTCGCGGCCGCGTGCTGCGCGTCGCTGAGCGCGTGACGGAGGCGCATGATCTCGGCGAACGCCGGAGAGGAACGCCTCGAGCACGGTGCCCGTCGCGCGGGAGCTCGTGCGACTGGCGGTCGTAGGCGACGCGCGCGTCGCGGCGGACGACGACGGATCCGCGATCGGGCGCGAGCTCCTTGCGCGACGAGGCGGAGCAGCGTCGACTTGCCGGCGCCGTTCGGGCGCGACGAGGGCCGCGCGCTCGCCGAGCTCGAGAGAGAAGGTGATCCCCTCGAAGAGCTTGTTCGCCCCGTAGCCGAAACCGAGGTCGCCGACCTCGAGGACGGTCATGGGAACCGGTTCTTAGCACGCCGGGGCGCTGGCGGGCCCAGGTCACGCGCCCCTCGATTTCAAGCCGACCGAGACCGAAGCCGCCAGGGCGAGGCGTCGACGAGGCTCTCACCTCCTTCTCGATCGCCGCGCCGCGTCCCTGGCGGTCCGTCCCTCTCTCGCTGGGGAGTACGGACCTCGGGGCGCGGGCTTGAGGATCACGCGGCGCGGCGGGTGGCGAATCTTCGGCGAGGGCCTGCGGCGCGGGCAACTCGAGCGACGCGAGCTTCCGGCGGAGGCTCGGCAGCCACGCCGACGGGTCGAGGACGCGACCGCTGGCGATCGCCTCGAGGAGCAGGCGGCGGAGGGTGTCCTTCTGCCGATAGAACGTCGCGCCGTGCTCGGCGGTGGCGCGCGGCACGTTGCTGGCCAGCGCGACGTGCGCTTCCTCGTGAAGGAGCAGGTCGACGAGCGCGCCGAACGCGCAGGCGTCGCCGCCGAGCGCCGCCGAGAGCAGGGCCCGGAC
The DNA here is from genome assembly GCA_963788555.1 of uncultured Acidobacteriaceae bacterium. Taxonomy (GTDB): domain Bacteria; phylum Acidobacteriota; class Terriglobia; order Terriglobales; family Acidobacteriaceae; genus Sulfotelmatobacter. The sequence continues at coordinate 16,294 of CAWBHM010000020.1, forward strand.
GCGCGTCGAGCCGACGTTGACGCTGATGCCGGTGCCGTCGGTGTGCGCCATCTCGTCCGGGCCGTAGAGGTCCTGGTGCACCGAGACCGGCGACGGCGCGAGGCCGGCCGCCTGCGCGATCGCGGCGTCGATCCGCTCGAGGAGCGCGATCGCGGCGATGAGCGCGTCGACGCCCGGCAGGCCCACGGCGTCGGCCGCGAGGCGCGCGCTGCTCATCCGCTCCATCGCGACCGGGCGAGGCGGGATGGTCTTGGTGCGAGGCGCGGCGTTCGCCGTGACGAGGCGCCGCCACAGGCTCTCGCCGAGCGGATCGGCGGCGGAGAGGTAGGTCACGCCGGGCCGCATCACGCCGTCGTCGCCGCCACCGGAGCCGGAGCAAGCCGGCGCGGTGGCTCGCGAGGACGCTGCGCAGGCTGCAAAGCGAGGCGACTTCGGATCCGCCCGGGCCGAGGCGCGCGTCGAGAAGAGCGGCGCGTCGAGGAGCGCGGACGGCGAAGCTGACGACGCTCTCGGGCGCGGCGACCGTCGGCCCGGCGTCGGCGCGGCTCGCGGGCGTTGGCCGGCCCGGCCGCCTCGCCCGACGCGTTGAGGGCGTTCGACCGCTCCGACGCTCGGCGCCGGCGCGGTCGACTCGCCGGCGATCGCGGCGTCGACGAGGCGATCGATGACGGCGCCGAGGCGGTGATCGACGCCGCGGACGAGCTCGCGATCGTGGAGCGCGTCCTCGAGGACGAAGCGCTCGAAGGCCGTCATCGAGCGCGGCGTCGACGGCGGGGCTCGCCGCCGCCGCGACGGCGTTGCGACCCTTCGTGAGCGGGACCTGGCCGGTCAGATCGGCGACGAGGCCGTAGCCGCCCGCGCCCGGCTGATGGCCAACTTTTCGAAGCACGAGATCTTTATGTGCAGCAGGCTGCCCTTACCGGCGAATCCATGCCGGCGGAAAAAGAAGTGCGAGTGGACGGGCAATTGCAAGTAGAAGAGAAGTCGCCGCTAGCACGCGATCTCGTTTTTTTGGGCACTTCGGTGGTCAGCGGAACTGGCGTCGTTCGTATCGTCGCAACCGGCCCTCACACGGCATTCGGAGCCATTGCGGCGCGACTGGCCGACCGACCGGAGGAAACTGAAGTCCAGCGCGGCCTGCGACGCTTTGGTTTACTCATCACACGAACCGTCTTTTTCCTCGTGCTCTTCATTCTTGTGGTGCGCATTGCCATGCATAAGGACGCATTCGAGTCCTTCGTTTTTGCCGTTGCGCTGGCGGTGGGTCTCACGCCGGAATTCCTTCCCATGATCACTTCCGTAACCCTGGGCCGCGGCGCCATCCGGATGGCGCGGAACCATGTCATCGTAAAGCATCTCCCGGCTATTCAGAATTTTGGGACCATCGATGTGTTCTGCAGTGACAAGACCGGCACTCTGACGACCGGAGAAATGATCCTCGATTCCTCCGTCGATTACCTGGGCCACCCCTTCCGATCGTCCTCTGGCGCTGGCCCATATCAACAGCAAGTTCGAGACTGGCATTCGCAGCCCACTGAGCTGGCTATTTTGAAAACCGAACGGCCGGACGCGAATGATTATTTAAAGTGTGATGAAGTTCCTTTCGATTTCGAACGGCGGCGCCTCTCGATCGTCGTTAAGGAAGAACACGATAACGACAGTGCGGGATTGTTGATCGTGAAGGGAGCACCGGAAGGAATCCTCGAACTCTCCACCGCGTACGAGAGCGCCGGGCAGACCCTTCTCCTCGACACAAATTTGAAAAGTCGGTGCCGCCAGACATTTGATGACCTCAGCAGCAAGGGATTCCGGCTCCTTGCTGTCGCCTATCGCGAAGTGGATCCGCGTGGCAGATTTTCAGCCGCGGATGAACATTCTCTGGTATTGGCTGGTTACCTCGCCTTTGCAGACCCGCCGAGTCCGGATGCAGCGACCTCAGTCGTGGCCATGAAACGCGACGGTGTCGACGTCAAAATCCTGACCGGCGACAACGAACTCGTGGCACGTCACGTTTGCGAACAGGTCGGCATCCATGATCCTGGGGTCATGCTGGGTGAGGAACTCGAATCGACCAGCGATACCGCACTCGAGCACCGAGCGGAAGAGACGACGATATTCGCGCGCGTCTCTCCAATGCAGAAGCACCGCATCATTCATGCCCTCAAACGCCGCGGCCACGTCGTCGGCTATATGGGAGATGGGATCAATGATGCCCCCTCCTTGCATGCCGCCGATGTTGGTATTTCTGTAGCCTCAGCGGTAGACGTCGCTCGAGACGCGGCGGACATCATTCTGCTAAAGCCGGGTCTGGCAGTTCTCCACAGCGGAATTATGGAAGGCCGCCGGGCCTCGGCTAATGTGCTCAAGTATCTGTTGATGGGTACCAGTTCTAATTTTGGGAACATGTTCAGCATGGCCGCGGCGTCAGTCTTCCTGCCGTTTCTCCCCATGCTTCCTACACAAATCCTTCTGAATAATTTTCTCTACGATGCTTCGCAGCTAACAATTCCTTCCGACAATGTTGACGAGGACTACATGCGCCGTTCGCGGCCCTGGGACATGAAGATGGTCCGTAACTTTATGCTCACCATTGGCCCAATCAGCTCGATTTACGACTTTCTGACTTTTTACGTGCTCTTGCACTTTTTTCACGCCAGCCAGCCAGAATTTCACACCGGCTGGTTTGTCGAGTCCCTGGCGACGCAGACGCTTGTGATTTTTGTCATCCGCACGGCGGGAAATCCAATGAAGAGCCGACCCAGCCTACCCTTGGCAATCACGACTATCATGATCGTAGCCACCGGCATTGCCCTTCCCTATACTCCTTTTACCAGGCTTTTTGGATTCGTTCCGCTGCCGGCCCCGTTCTTTGTGTTTCTAGCCATCTCAACCGTGACCTACCTCGCGCTGGTCGAGTTGGGCAAGCGCATACTGCGCCTGGGATGACTTATCCAGATGGGCACTCAGTATCGAGATTTCAGAGGCGGGACTTTAATCTGGAACTGTCAAAACTGGGCAGGGGACGCTCACCACAATCTCGTGAGCTATCGTCCGCCCAACATGGGTCGCGACGCCGAAAACGTCTCCTTTGCGAACCCCAAGCACAATTAAATCAGCACTGCATCGGTTGGCCGTATCAATGATGTTTTGCGCAGGTGCGCCATATTTCACTTCCAGCTCCGGACGATGACAGAGCCCCGCGTCCGTCGGTACCAGTTGCCCCAGGTGGTAGATCGCATCTGACGCGGATAGCTCTCCCAGGATTTCTTCCTTCTTGAATTGTCGGATGACGTGCAAGAGGACAAGGTGCGCCTGATACTCTCGCGCCATCGAAACGGCATACGGCAGTCCCGCCAATGATTCCGCGGTAAAATCCGTGGCGAAAAGCACGCAATGGAATTTTCTGTCGCTGTGAGAGCGGCTCACTCCCGGACCAACCATGAGTACGGGCACGCTCGCGCATCTGCAGATCTCTTCGGCAACCGACCCCAGAAGCAACTTTTCAACACCATTGCGGCCGTGTGTGCCCAATACCACTAAGTCGATATTGTCTTCCTCCACCATCCTTTGGAGAGTTCCCCGAATTTCCGACCCCCGCTCAATCTGGATCTGGTGCGGTAGATCGCTTAACCGTGACTCGATGTTGCGCATTTTTGCTTGTGCTTCTTTCTGTAAGCCGGAAGAAACTACATCAATAAATTCAGGCGCCATGCAGACGTAGGGGTCGGGAAGCAGGATGTGGCAAGCGTAGATCTTGGAGCCGTACTCGCGGGCAATCGCCATTGCAAACGGCAGAGCAGCTTCCGCAGCCTCCGAGAAATCCGTCAAGTAAAGAAGATTGCTCAATTTGATTTCGTTGACGGTCTCGACGCTCCCCATAACGCACCTCTCGATTCTCACAATGAACCAGCGGGGCTTCAGCCGCAGTGATCCCCATCACAAACACCCATGATTCTCCTCACGTCGGTACCACGGACCTGGTGGCACTATAGAGGAGTTCGATGAAGGCTTCCGCTCGAGAACCAGACAACTATGAAATTTGTAGCGCAAATCCGAACGGTGACAAACCTATCGCGTTTGCGAATCGCCTGGAATGTCCTACTCTTCACGTTCTACCTTCTCTCGGTTTGCCACTTATCGAGCACAGGCGGATCCCTGGACGATATGTTGGCGGCCCAAGCGGTTGCCGTCCCCAATAGTCCCGAGACCACGGCCAATCGTGTCCGATTAGCTGAAGGCGAATACAAGGTACTCACTGAAGAGGGAATTGGGCCCTTTCTTCCCGCCGTCTATGGTTTCAGTGAGTCCTGGACTCTGTGGCGGCTCGCCGACGCAACCCTTGAAGTCAACGGAACCAGAAGTTACCGTTCCCCTCATACGAATCTCATAGCGTTCACTTTGTCGCCCACCTTTCGTCCGATTTTCGGGTGGTGCAGTTGAACGGCGTACCGTCGAGCTAAGGTGGAGACACGATTCGGGCCCGATCATTTGCGACTTTCTGCCCGGCAAGATCACGTGTACGTCGATCGCGAAGGATGCAGCACAAAACGTAAGCCTGGATTTGCCCATGAAGGAGCCTTTCGGCTTCATTTGGCCGATTTCCGCATTTTCGTTAAGTTCTGTGACTCGCTCGGCGATTCATGATCCCAAGAAGCTAACTCCGGTCGAACTGGTGCGGGTTGAGGAGGCGAGCAGAGCGATCCGGTTTTGGCGACGATCTTGGCCGGGGACATGCAAGTACATCGGTCAGGAGGAACTGTTGCTGGCGGAGTCGTAAATGGCGAGCCGATAAGTTTGAACTCAAAGTACCCCTTCACGCCCCGTTTGTCGATCTGGACCTCGCCGGAAGGTCTGCTCCTGGGATTTGCTCCGGAAAACGACAACAAGATGCTCTCCGAATCAGGCATGCAATTGGTCAGTTTTCGGCAATGGCAGGAATTCTGAAAATGGCAAATCAAGAACAGCAAGGAAAGCAGAGAACGACATGAGAGTCCTATTAGCAATTGACCCTTCGAGTGGTTCGCAGCACGTGGTGAACGAGGCGGCGGCCCGCCCTGGCCAACCGGCACGGCGATCTGCGTCCTTAGTATTGTAGACATGGGACGCTGGGAGGGACTGCCGACGCTCATTGAGGATGCGAAACGCGCCGCTCGAGTTCTGGTGGAAACGGCTGCTGAAAAACTTGAGCCGTCCTGGGCTCGAAGTTTTGTCGGACATTCAGTCGGGTTATCCCAAGAAGGCGATTCCGGATTTTGCCCGGGAATGGAAAGCCGACTTGGTGATGGTCGGTTCGCGCGGACTAGGGGCGGTATCCCGATTTTTCCTCGGCAGCGTCGCACAGGCCGTGCTCCGCTCTGCGCCCTGCTCGGTAGAAATCGTGCGATCCGCATCTGCAGATTCGCCGGCTTCATCTCACGCCATGAAGATCCTGCTCGCCACCGATGGGTCTGAGTGTTCCGAAATCGCCGTACGCTCCGTCGCCAATCGCCCTTGGCCAGCGGGGAGCGAGATTAAAATTATTTCTGTGCGTGAACTTCTGACTCTAGAGAACGCTACCACCGTGTCTTCACCTTGCCCGATTTATCCTGAAAGCCTTCTCAATGAGATCCTGGAGGACGCTCGCAAGCGCTGCCGACAAAGCCATCGCCCATGCGCGACACGTTTTGACCTCAAAAGGACTAAAAGTGTGCGATGGTCCGGGCACACCGGTAGGGGACGCACGTGCGATCCTGCTGGATGAGGCCCGAGCCTGGGGCGCGGATTTAGTTGTTCTTGGATCGCACGGTAGGCACGGATTTGACCGGCTGGTTTTAGGAAGCGTGTCCGAATCAGTTGCGCTATATGCCAACTGTTCGGTCGAGGTTATCCGCGCGGACGATGCCGATTTTGTAAGTGTTTGATTTTGTTGGCGTCCCCGACGGGATTTGAACCCGTGTTACCGCCGTGAAAGTCGTCCTAGAGTTCGTAACCGATTGAAATTAAACGGTACGGATAGCCCTCTAGGGCACTTATCGGACTGTGGAGACGGGTTATCGGACTGTTAACGGACTGTGATGGCCAGGTGCTTATGGAGCCTGAAAATCATGGACCCGACACTTCTTTCCCTGCTGGATTCGATCCCGCAGAAATCACCTCGCTCCAAACTCGAAACTCACCGCGAGCTGATTCGCCAGTTGCGGCGGAAAGGTTGCACGTACCGCGACATCGTTCGCATTCTTCACGAGCGTGTCGGCCTCGACGTGGCAGTCAGCACGATTCACTCCTTCGTCAAGGTTCGCGCCAAGCACCGAAAGCAGGTGCAGTACGAGCTGCCACCACTCGAACCGGAATCGTCCGTGAACACGCGTATGATTTCCGACGACGTTGCCTCTCGAATCGCGGCACTCAAAGCAAGACCAGTCGGGCAGAAAGCAAAACCGAAGCACTTTCACTTCGAGGAGAGCGAACCATTGAAGCTCATCAATCAAGGAGGATCGCGACGAACGCCGACCAAAGAACAAAGCGGGTTGTCTTCACCATGGGTGGCAAGGGTGGTGTGGGCAAGACAGGTTGATGGTCGCTCTGGCGAATGGTTTGAAGCGCACGAGATCCCGTTCACATTGCTCGACCTAGATACCGAGAACAAAGCTCGCGGGTCTTCAAGCACTTCTTCAACGAGTCGGTGGCCAAAGTGAACATCATACTCCCGCGGGTCTTGATGCGTTCGTAGATCATCTCGAATTCGGCGCTTCGATCATCCTCGCTGACATGGGAGCGGGGTCGGGGCAGGTGGCGAATGACTGGTTCGACGCGATGTACGAGGATGTCTCGGCTACTGGCGCGCGTTTCACTGCCGTCGGCATCGTCACGCCAGACCCGGCGAGCGTCGAGAGTGTCCTTGCATGGGCTAATCGACTGCAGGAACGGGCTCAGTACTGGTTGTCCAGAACGCGACAAGTCCACAGGCGGACTTCAGCTACTGGGACTCGGCTGAGCAGGCAATCCGTTTCCGCGAAGCGCTGTCGCCGATCGTGATTCGGATGGATTTTCGCTTGGCAGAACTGGAGAACCCAGCACGGCAACATGGTGTCCGTCTTGGCCAGGTTGCCACAAGGCAGAATGCAATCAACGAACTGAAGCGTGCTTCGATCGTGATGCGCGCCGAAAGCTATCGACGGCGGCTCTTCTCCGAATTCGACCGAGCAAAGGAGATGTTTCTGCCATGAACACAGATCAGGCAGCGCTTGCCTTCAGAGAAACGCGTTCTGCAGCAATCTCTGCGGGCATTTCTCGCGTGAGAAGCGCGAGGATGCCCATTGCTTCTAGTATCCGAAGCATTTCATCGTCTGGGCTCAGCGTACGCGTGTGTGCGATGACTGGGTCATGCTCAGCCCGTCTCTCTGCTGGCACCAAGCCTGCGAGTTCGTCGAATAAGGCAACAGATGGACGACTTCCTTGTCAGGCTGGAAAAGCAGGTCTGGGCGATTTGGCTGCCTGTCGTTGCCAGTGCTGCTCTGGCGATTGGCTTCGCGTTGGGCGCGTGGTTCGCAAACGAACGGCAAGCGGCATCAGATAAACCTGGAACGGTTCAGTCACAACAGGAGCTCACGGCTCCAGATGCACCACGCCAGGTGGTTCCGCAGGGGCGTGCAAAGCACCATTGACAGGAGGTCATCGCAAGGGGAATCGAAGGACCTTTTGCCAGACGGACGGTCAATCACGTTTTGCGAGACCGGGCTATCTCGAAAGGGCTTTCTTGAGCTCTTTTATTAATCTTTCTGTTTCCTCCAATTTCCGAATCACCTGCTGGTCTCCCTTCATTGCGGCTAGCGTCGTCCACGGGTAGCGTTGCAAAGATTCCGAAAGTTGCTCTATGTCGCCCAACAGACCGTGAGCCTTCTTCGATGGTGCCGGAGCCAAGGTCTTTAGGGCCTTTTCGATGCCGCCTTCGGCGGACAGGAAGCTCTCCTTGCCGACGGGGTCTTTCAATATCTGCCGGAGCTTTCGGATGTCCTTGGAATTCGTGATCTCCTGCTCGTTGATTTTTCTGATGATTGTGTCCAGGACTGTGGGAGTGAGGATCTTTCTGTTCAGGTTCTTGATCTCTCGCGCCCACGTGATCGACGCGCCTGGTTCAGCTAGATTTGTCAACTTCTCCGACAGGTCATAAATATCGACCAACTTGTCCAATTCTCGAACTGTGATGCCTAGGATGTTCGCGGCACTGGCGCGACCAACCATGTTGACAAGGCTGTAAGCCACCATCTCTTTTTCTTTGGTGTCCCATTCGCGTCTCTGGCGGTGGATGTAGATCCAAACGCGCAGCCGCTCCTCATCTGTCAGGGTCCGGTCGGTGATTTCCGCTGGTAGGTGCTTGTATTGATCTTTCTTCTGGACCTCCACTAAGATCTTCGAATTCGTCCAGCGGCGATCCCCGTCGATTATGCGAAATTTATTCCGGTCCTCTGGGTGGGGCTCCAATAGCAACGGCTCGAATATGCCCTCATTTGCCTCAATCTGTCTCTGCAGCTCAGGGTCCTCTTTTGGGCCCATGCGAGGCTGCTTTTCGTTCGGGAAAACATCGTAAAGATCGACAGTGTCTCGGTAGGTGCGCAGGAGCGTCCGCCCAAGTCGTCGCTCCTGCCAGTGAAGGGTCAGTGTTTGGTCCATGCAACCGTCTCCTTCGACCCGGCGCCATCGCCACCGGTGCTCTTCGCACGGAAGGCTGGTGGGGCTTCGCCATCGTCACTACCCTCGATTATGGCAGCTACTTCGGTCTCTGCTTCCCTCAAGACATTATGAATCCGCTTAACGAGTGATCCACGCTTTTTCCAGACGTTGTCGTGCGATGTTTTCTCTTGCACTTCGAGATCGAGGATGTCTTGGGTGAGCTTATTTGCCTCACTGAACTTCCCGGAGTATGACTCGGATGTGATGAGCTTATACAGTCTGCTCATCTTAGTAGTGCGTTCTTTAATACTGAGACCCTTTACGTGCATCGTGACCATTGCTTGGCGGAGAAGCTGCACAATGTAAACGACACGCGCAGGGGCCATAACAATAACACCCGATTCGATGCACATTTCCTTTCTGCCGGCTGGAAAAACCGTCGTCGCCAATATGGCGTGCTCAGCCCCGGCATCTACCTGGTCTTGGCGAAGCTTCGTTACGAAAACGTTCTGCCAAGATTGGCGGTTCTTGGAGTCGACAATGATGCGACCGCAGGTTTCGCCCTTGTAAAGCACCTCATGGACGATGTCGGCCCCTATCTGACCTTTTGGAATTCGGGTAATTTTGTCACCGGAAAAAGATTCACGTAGAGCCTCGAATAGATCGATCTCCGCCCCGTCACCTAATTCGTTTGGGGTTTTCTTTTTAAGCTGGTTCTCTAAGAGCTGCATTTTCTTGATGAGGGCTTCACGATCACGGGCCGACGCCGACTGTTGTTTCAGAAGCGCCAGTGTCTTATCCTTTTCGAGAACCTGGCGCTGGTCAGCGAGTTCCTTCTGACGTTGCTTCTCAGCCTCATATTGCGCCTGCTTCAGGTTTTCCGCTTCACGCTCCTGCGAATCCTTCAGCTTCTTTGCGATTTGATCACGTTCAGTGGCCACTTTCTTGATTTTGGCCTCCGCCTCCTCGTTCGCTTTTTTCTCCGCTGCGAGTTTTGCCTTCTCCAGTTCTCGCTGTGACTGCTTACGAATTTCAGCCTCGCGGTCTTGGGCATCTTTAAGCTTCTTGTTGGCTTGATCGCGTTCGGCGGCAACCTTCTTCACCTGCTGTTCGGCTTCCTCTTTTGCTTTCTTGGCCGTCGCTTGCAGTTGTTTGTCGAGGTCGAGTTTGAATTGTTGTTCTAGGCGCTGCCGGGTGACCGCTTCGACTTGAGCAATCTCAGTGGCCTTCCGTTGGTCTTCCTCCCGGAGCTTTGACTGAATCTCGCGAAACTTGATTTTCGAAAGTTCAGTACCGCACAACGGGCACTGCTCGATGTTGGTTTCCACTTTTCTCTCCTACGGCAAGGACTGCTCTACTGAAACGTGCTGTGGCAGACCGCGCTTTGATCGGCTTCTTCGCTCGCAAAAAGGACGTGTATTTGTCCTTATTACTCCTTGTTAGTCCTTCTGTCAAGACCCTCTCTGTCGGTCCCGCAGGCCAATGTGGATTGAAGCGTAAGTACTGGGCCTCGCTCTTGTTCATTATGCAAATATATGGTGTAATATAAGCACTGAAACAATAACCCAAGGGATGCTGGCATTACAACAATACGGATTAATTTATATCCGGACAATCTGGGGGGAATAAGGTCTTCAGGATTTTCACTATTAACAGGTTTTTATATGAGAGAACATAATTTTATTAAATATCTTCGCGAAGGCTTAGAGTCCGGCACCCTTGCCCCTCCGGGAGTTCAAGCGAGAATTGTTGAGATGCAGCCTCTCTTCAAAGGCACACACACGCAGACCCAAGTTGACGCCATAGTCGAGTTCACTTTAAAGGATCGACCCAACAAACCTATTAGAGCCGTCATCGAGATGAAATCCCGCCTGACCCCGATGGTTCTTGAAGGCGCCATTCACGAGGTATTGGGATACCGGAACGAACTTCAGAGATCGGGCGATTTCAAGGACTTGTATCCGATGGTGGCTGCTCCATACATTTCTGATTCAGTACAACGACGATGCAAAGAGTTGCGAGTCGGCTACATCGACTTGAATGGAACATTCGCATTGATCCACGACGACGTTTACGTTGATGTAGTCCGTCCTGCAACCCTGTTCAAAAATCCCCAAGGTGTCAAGAACATCTTTTCCGGCCGATCGCGTCGGATCATACGAGTACTGCTAGCAAATCCTCACAGACCATATAGACTCGAAGAACTCGCCTCTGAAGCTCAATTAAGCACAGGTCAAGTCTTTCAAGTGATGAGGCGACTCCAGGAAGATGGGCTTCTGGATCGAACTCACGAAGGACGCGTACTCACGAAACCCAGGAAGCTGCTCAGGCTTTTCGCGCAAGAACTCAAGAGCGATTATGCCCACAACCGGACCGTATTCAACGCATTCTCCGAAACGCCCCAAATGCAGTTCGCTCAGTTTCTTCGAGAAACTTGCGAACGTAAGGGTGTCCAGTGTGCTTTCACGCTTGCGAGCGGATTAGAGCCTAACGAGCGGAATGTGAGAGAGGAGATTACCGCAGCGTACATCAATGTGTCGCCAGAGAGCTTGAGATACGACCTTCAACTAGAGGCAGTTGGAAAAGGGGCAAATGTAATATTGATGATGCCCCCTGAATCCGACAATACGGATGCCGGTGGCGTCTTCTACCGTCCGCGAAAGCTTACTAATGGACTCACGAGCGTAAATCCAGTCCAACTGTACGTGGACTTCACCTTGCACAGTAGTAGAGGCGAAGAGCAAGCAGAGTTTCTGATCGAGCATGCATTAGGCTTCCGAGAATAAATGGCAAACGCAATCGAGGTCACAAAAGACTTTCCTGCATCGCGCGAAAGAACTGTTCTTCTTGAGCTCCTGAACGTCATGAAAACGCTGAAGCAGGCGCAAATAGACGCTCTTATCTGCGGAGGCTGGGTACCGTTCTTAAAAGAGCTTGCGCGCCACTGCCAGACGGACCACAGCATGAGCTTGGATATCGATCTCCTCCTACGCGCTAGAGCGCGCGAGCGCGAGACGATTGACCGGATCAAGGATCTGCTAGCTGCTCCCCTCGACTATGAACGAAGCGATACAGACTCTTTTCGCTATGAAAAGAACATCGATGGCAACGTTGTGCAACTCGACCTGCTGGCGGACCTGCCTCGCACTAGAGAAGGCGAATCCATCATCAAGGTCCACGGTGCGAAAACAAGTCTCGACCTGTGCCTGATTGACGGTGCAGACGGACCTCAACGAGCACGTCGAGACAATCCAAATTAACTGCCGTGAAGGCGAGCTAGTGGAAACCTTTGAAATCGCAATTCCCAATGCCGCGGGTTTCCTCATCCTAAAGACAACAGTCTGTAGGTATCGAGAGAAACCCAAGGATGCATACGACATCTACTACTACTGCCGTTATTCAGAGGATTCTGCTGTCATACAACAAATGCTAGCAAGTTCAATACACGAACCCGCGGTCGCCCGAACTGTAGAAGCACTCAAGCGAATGTTTACGCATCAGGATTCCAAGTGGGTTGACATGGTCCTTGATCACATGAATATCACTGGGGATGATCGGGACCGCGAAGCACAGTTTGTCGTTCGTTCCATCAGTCGAGTGATCGACGGCCTATAGTCCAACATTAGCTCTTCCCCCTTGGGTTGCGGCGGGCGTTGAGTAATATAAAGTGGCGGTTCAGATTACTCATATCCGTTCGAATCGGAATCGGACACAATTCGAACGGACTCGAATGCTGTTCGACTTCGTGCGAGCAGCGTTCGCTGGTCCCAGGACGGCCTGCACCGACCTAAGCCGAAGGCTTAGGGATGGTGTCTCTTTGGAAAACGAAGTGGTTTCTCTCGAACGGCCCCTGCTGCGCCAAATCTGCATCGGTCGTGGATAGCCTGCCGTTCCAAGGCTGGCCGCCGAAAAACGCGTGCACTACCAACGGTTTCATGCTAAATTGACTTTGTGAAGCGCCTGCTTCAATTTCGATCGTCATTACGACTCAGTCCATCCCGACTGAGTTATTAACTCCTGCACAATTTATAGCTTCAGGCCCGTGGCGGAACTGGCATACGCAGCTGCCTCAAGAGCAGCCTTTTGTGGGTTCAACTCCCACCGGGCCTACCAGAATTCCTGTTGTTCTTTGACAATTCAACGGAGAGTGGGCCGGACGGTAAGGCACTTGTCTGCTAAACAAGGGCTCTCGCAAGAGGCTAACGGGTTCAACTCCCGTACTCTCCGCCATGCGGAAGGTACTGCTGAATGGCCGGCAACTGGTCCTGAAAACCAGGGCATCGTGATGAGCGATGGGCGTTCGATTCGTCTACCTTCCGCCAAGTTTGCACAGGTGCGTGAGCCCGGCCGAAACGGACCGGCTGTAACCCGGTCTCCCCGAGTGGGACGCGGAGGTTCAAATCCTCCCCTGTGCACCAGAGTGCCAGCGTGTGCGAATTGGAATAGCAGCCTGTCTTAGAAACAGGTGTTTGAGAGTTCGAATCTCTCCGCTGGCACCAGATTTTAAGCCATACAGGGGGCCGCCAGAATTAACATGGAGGGTCTGCGGTCCCGGCAGCGTGTTTTGCGACGGCCAAACAGTTTATGAGCATGATGACCTAAATGCCGAATCATACTTCAGCTAGAGTAACGACGGACCCTCAATCCGCCTTTCAAGCCTTTAAGGATTTTGTGGCTAAGTTTGACCCGATTGACCTTCTCAGTCAGTTGACACTGACGTTTCTCTTTGCGCCGGAGACCGAGTTCATTGGCGAGGCCAGCCCCGTGCGGCACTGGGCGAGATGGATCGAATTTACTGCAGGCTATCTGGCCACGTGTCCGATTGGTGACGAACCGCACGTTCTCTTCGAAGGCACTTCTATCGAGCGCTTCGAGACGCTGATCAGGCAGTATTTTGATTCTCTATCCATTGATTTGTTGACAAACCGGCCAGCCTCAAGCGAACGAACTCCTGCGGACAAATTGCTGATGTCCGCCAAGATTGAATCCTTATACGTTCGCGGTGATGCCTATCCCCATCAGTTTCTGGAATACGGTGCCGAGCTCTACGGTCAGCATGATCCGTGGTTCAAGTCGAATCTTGGATTCACCATAGGTGAAGCGATTCGGATCGCCAGAGCAGTTCCGGTCGAGCTTTCAAGGCGAGTGAACCTGTCATTGAAAAAGGCGCGGACCGATGCGCCGCAACGCGCCGAGGAATTCTCGCGGGCGCCCGAAGCAGCAGGCCTGAGTCGACAGGAACTGGAGACCAGGGTCGCATGCTACCTACATTTCGGATCCGCCAGACAACTCTTGAGCTTTACTGTTGAAGAACTGGCCGAAGTCTCCAGAGTGGAGATAAATGTGTGTAAGGCTTTCCTCAAGCGGATGAGCCAACCATTCGGCTATCGCAACCCACTTTTTCCAAACACGTTTGCGGACGCAACGGAGGCCGCTTGGGACTACAACTGCGTCGATGAGAGACCGTTTCTCGAACATGCGACTACGTATTGGCTCTTTACTAATTCAATGCTTCCGTCAGTCCTCTATTACACGTTCTTCTTCGACCTGATGGCTGACGGCCCGTACCGTTCGATTTTCGAAGCGAGTAGGGGCGCCTTCGTGGAATCGAAGGTGAAGGATTATGCAGGCCGGGTCTTTTCAAGGGAAGCCGTCCTACTGAACCCCACCTACCCGAACGGTGATGAATTTTCGGACGTTGCCGTTCTATACGACGGTAAAGTTCTCATCTTCCAGTGCAAAGCAAAAGGGTTCGCTCGAAGCGCGCGTATAGGAGAGGACTTCGCTCGGCTACGAGCCGATATGCAGGCGGGAATCAGAGCGGCGTTCGACCAAGCGGTGCGGGCTAGGAACTACATTCGCGGTACAGAGACAGCTGTCATCAGAACAGAAGGTAGCGAACTGCATATCGATACAAAGCAGATCACGGACATCTATCTCATAAACGTGACGCTGATGCCATTTCATGCCCTGGCGACCCGCTTTGAGAACATCGAGGACGCACTCGGCCTGTTTCCAGAGAGGGAGTATCCGCTCTCGATGTCCTTGGGCAACCTAGACATCGTCACTGAATTGCTCGATTCACCTGCGACGTTCCTTCACTACTTGAATCGTAGGCTGACCATCGAAAAGACCGCTTTCGATCTCAAAGCGGATGAGTTGGATTTGCTCGGTTTCTACCTCGCGCAAGGCATGTACTTCGATTCGGAAGAATTTCAAGGCATGACCACCGTGGGGCTGAGCGGATTTTCAGAAGAAATTGATGAATATGTGCATCGTAAGTACGACGAACATGAACACGTGATACGCCCTCAAGCACCCATGCCGCCCGGCTTTTCGGACCTGATCAGGGATATCGAGTCTCTGCAGTCAAGTATCGGACTGACTGTGCGATAGCACTGCTCGACATGAATGGAAAAGCACGCTCCAAAATACTGGAAGTAATCGATGCGGCAAAATCAGCGACTCGCGCCGACGGCGAGCAGCACTCGATCTCGACGGGTGCCCCAGAACATTCAAGAGGATTTTCATTCGTCAGCCTCTCCGAGGCTAGGTCGGCAGAGGCGACATTCCAAGCTGCATTTGGTTTCGCAGCCCTAAAAAAATATGCCGAAAAATTCAACGAATGGTTTGGGCTAGGGTGGCAGGTGGGCAGTGCCAAGTCAGTTGACGTTGCGATAACGCTCAAGTTCGCGTGGTACAAGGATGAAGTGATGGAGTCCGCCGTCCAAGAGTTTCTGAGGCCAGGTCGAAGAATTGATCTGAGAAGCACGTAGGCTTGTCGTGCCTCCGTATTCAATGAGGGCCTGAAGGGAGATGACGCGGACCCAAAGGGACAAAGTTATGGTTGCGCGGGGCAGGTTTTGCACTTGGGTTGTAGGGCTCTCTTATTGTCTTACGCTGCCCGCTAGTCTCCTTTGGGAATTGGCAAAAAGGCCGGCCCAAGGTCCCGTAGTTCTGTGCCCGTACCCCGAATCCCTCGCTTTATGAATGGGGTTTGCTTCTTCGCCTTCTCCAGCTCTGCTCGGATCTTCAGATCAACAGAAAGAGTACCCGGTGCCACCCGAACGACTTTCATATCATCTGGCCCGACAAATGCGACTACCCAGACCTCAAGGAAGGGTGAATCTGTCCTTTTCATTTCTTGAATCACCTGATCGAAATCGAGCACCTTCCCGCTGTTTCGGGCATTTACTAACAGAAGATAATGGTCAGGATAGGCGCGCTTGCACTTCTTCCGGATCACTTCCATGATGTCGTCAACATTTTCTTGCCAGTCGACCACCTCGATATTGCGCGTCTGGATGACATTGTTTCCGGAGCTTTGATCAAGCTGGCGCAGTTTTGTATCGGGAGTGTTGTCTTTAGTTTCGATTTCGATCCACCAGGGTTCGCCATTCAACTTTGACAAGGCCAGGGCGAAGACGCCGGTTGTCCATGCTTCACGTTCCTTCTTGAATTGGCCGTCCGTGCGCGCCCGTTCAATGCCGAAAGTTTCGCTAATCGTTGCCATACGCCTGATCGCAATATACGGGCTCATCCACAATTCCGAATAATCGGACGCGGCAATCATCTCGATGTGACAGAAGCGACAACGCGGGTTTCGGTCTGCAAGAATCTCTTCATCTCGACCGCACTTGGGGCAGCAGAATCTCATATGAACCTCTAGTATTGTCCCAGGCTACTGACCGCGCCATGATTTTTCTGACGCTGAGAACAATTGACCAGCTGGCAGGAGTTGAACCTGCGTGGACATGTGCCCAAGACATGTGGATGGCCGCTAGCCATTGCCGCGTAGAACTACAGTCTCGGATCTACTGGTTCGCTCTCCAGCGCAAGCACTCCGAATACACACTCGTGAACTCGGCGGAGTGGTTCTTGGTGAACGAACCGCTCCAGCGCCTCCAATCCCAAAGCAAACTCCCGAAGCGCGAGCGACCGCTTTGCGCCCAGACCTCTGCTCTTTAGCCGCAGCAAGTTCTCGGGAAGCGTGTATTCCGGGCCATAGATGATCCGCAGGTATTCTCGTCCACGGACTTTCACGGCGGGTTGTACCAATCCCTTCCGACCCTTAGCCACAAACTCCAACGGCTTTACAACCATGCCTTCGCCGCCACTTGCCGTCAGCTCCTCCCACCATTTGATTCCTTTATCCTGGTCGGCCCTGTCGGTAAGGTCCACAACTTGAAATGGTGTTGCGAGTAGTAGACCAGTATCGGCCTGACAGATTCGAGCAAGCGTTTCCATGTGCCACAGGTGGTCTTTCGCGGTGTGAACGGCACCCTCGCTGGCAAGCAGGTGGAAGGGCGCCAGTTTCAGGTCGGCGAGAGAATGCACCGTCCAGCAGTATCGTCGGTATGCCTCGACATAGAGATCGGCGGCTTCCTTGCGCTGCTGGTGTTGTTCCGCCAGCGCCGCAATCTCCGGATTCTCCGCGGCCGCTCTCAACGCTGCAATCGCCACCGGCAAGGCCGCTCGGGCCGCCGCCCCGGTTGGAGCATATTGCTGGCGCAACAACTCTTGTGCCTTGGCTGACCACGGCATCAATTCGCAGTCCAGGCAGACCCAGTCAGTTTTCAGCTCTTCCCAAATGCCTGCCACTTCTACAGCCTTGCGGACTTTTTCCAGAAACTCCAACTCCAGAGGCGCGTCATTGAAGAACCGCCGTCCTGTCCGCGTGTAGCAGACTCCGGCCTCTCCTTCCATAATTCCAAACCGTTTGCGCGCAGCATCGGCGTCACGACAGACAACGACTACCGCTCGCGATCCCATGTGTTTCTGTTGGCAGACCACCTTGTGCACGCCCTCGTGCAGGTAGTAGGCAAAGGCTTCTTCAGGATGTTCGAGCAGTCCGTCACGTTTACTGGTCTCACATGGGGACATCGTGGGCGGCAGATAGATGAGCCACTTTGGATTTACTGCAAATCGGCTCATCACCTCCAGGGCTGTGATCGCATTCTCTTCTCGAATCGTGATGTTGCGGTGCAACCGCGTGTTAATGATCCGCTTGCCGATGACATCCTCGATGTCGAGCAGGTCATCCAGTTGCTGTTGTGCAGTCAGCGCTGGTGCCATTTCCTCCTGGGACAAGAACGGCTTGGCCGACTCGTAATAGGTTCGCAGAGCAGAAACCGACATCAATTCACGTTCGGGATAACGAAGGGCAGTCAATTTTCCGCCGAACACGCACCCGGTATCTATGTTGATCGTGCGGTTCAGCCATTCCGGCTCGGCAACCGGCGTATGCCCATAAACCACCATCGCCTTGCCACGATACTCAGCCGCCCAGTTGTAACGCACTGGGAGTCCGTATTCGTCCGTCTCCCCGGTGGTCTCTCCATAGAGCGCAAAATCGCGCACTTTGCCAGAGCCGCGTCCCTGCATCTCCTCTCTCATGCCGGCGTGTGCCACGACGAGCTTCCCTTCGTCGAACACATAGTGGCTGACCAGATCGTCGAGAAACTTGATGACCGTCTGCTTGAATTCAGGAGTCTCCTTATCGAGCTGTTCAACGGAGTCGGCCAATCCGTGCGTCAACTGCACATCGCGTCCCTTCAGTTTCCGCATCAGCTTCATGTCATGATTTCCAGGAACGCAGAACGCCGTGCCGTCTTCAACCATTTTCATGACCAGGCGCAGTACTTCTGGAATCTTGGGTCCGCGGTCAACCAAATCACCAACGAAAATCGCTCTGCGACCATCTGGCGGAGTCACACTTGGTGCTGTCGGTCCTTCGTTGATCTTGTAACCGAGCTGAACGAGCAAAGCGGTCAACTCTTCGTAGCAACCGTGTACGTCCCCGATGATGTCGAACGGCCCATGCTCGTGTTTCAGGTTATTCCAAAGCGGCTGTCGCACGATCGTGACCGAGGAGACCTCCTCTGGACTCGACAGCACGAAGACATGACGGAAGCCTTCGCGTTCAAGCCCCCGAAGCGAACGCCGCAGTTGCTGGGACTGGTTTCTGATGACGTGAGGGCCGAACTGACGGTCGGGCCGACTCTGATTACGTTCGTGGCAGACCTTCTCTGGCAAGTTCAGAACGATCGCCACCGGCAAAACATGAAACTCGCGAGCGAGCGCCACTAGCGGCTTGCGCGCTTCGGGCTGGACGTTTGTCGCGTCAACTACGGTCAGGCGGCCAGCAGCAAGCCTCTTGCGAGCGACGTAGTGCAAGACATCGAATGCATCATTCGTCGCCTCTTGGGAATTCTCGTCGTCTGACACAAGGCCGCGACAGAAGTCTGAAGAGAGAACCTCTGTAGATTTGAAGTGCTCCCGAGCGAAACTCGACTTGCCGCAGCCGGAAGGACCAATGAGAACGACCAGGGAAAGTTCAGGAATCGTTATAGTCACGAGCTGAAGACCCCCATTTGCGTGGGCGCACCGACTTGGGGATCTTCTTCTCCTACGGGCAGAAACCTTACTGCGTACCCAAACCGTTCAGAAATTTGGCGTGACCACTGCTGGAATTGTTCCCGAGTCCATTCGAAGCGGTGATCTTTATGACGAAACTTTCCCGCTGGCAGGGTTTCAAACTTCACGTTGTACTCGCAGTTGGGCGTGGTCACGATGATCGTTTTCGGACGTGCCGCTTCGAAAAGAACACGCTCGAATGCCGCCAGCCGGGGTGCATCCAGATGCTCGATGACTTCAACCACCGTGGCCGCGTCGTACCCGGCCAGGCGCTTGTCGCGATACATCAGCGAACCATGCATCAATTTCAGCCGCTCCTTCTGTTTCGTGGGCATCCGGTCGAGTCGCAGACGTTGGCTCGCAATCTCAAGACTCCGGTACGAAACATCCATACCCACGATCTCTGTCAGTGACTTCTCATCCAACAGGGCTCGCAGGAGTTTCCCTTCTCCGCAGCCTAGGTCTAGGACGCGCTTCGCCTCGACGGATCGAAGCACAGCAACCACTGCTCCCATGCGCTGCTGCCAGAGCCGAATCGGCTCCTCCATTTTCGTTTCTTCTTCAGAGTGAGCTTCCTCTGTTGCGTCAGGATCGGGGTTGTCTTCCTCCGCTAGTCTGGCGAGTGCTTCTCTTGCCAATTGCCTCTGGCGCGGAAGGTACCGCTTTACGATCGCCTCTTTGTGTGGATGCGACGCCAGCCAGCCTTCCCCTTTGCGCAAGAGTTTCTCAACCTCGTCCTTGCCAATCCAGTAGTGCTTCTCAGCATCCAGCACCGGCACAAGCACGTAGAGATGATTGAGCAGATCCTGCAGGCGGAAAGTCCCCGCCAAGGTCACTGAGTAGTACGGTCCCTCACCCCACTCTGGAAATTTCTCGTCAAGCGGATGATGCTCGGTAGTCACGCTGTACCCCAGAGGCTCGAATAGCTCGCGGATCAGCCCCTCACCGGCGCGGCAAGCCACGACCGTCAGGGTTGCCGTCAACGGCATCGCTTGGTCCGCCAGTTCTTGCCTCCCCTTGCTGCGGCCAGACATGGCTGTCCCGAAAGCTCGGCCCATGGCGACGCTAAGAAAAGAAGAGAGAACGTAGGGCCGGTCGTTCACATACTGATCAAGAGTTCCGCCCTCATGCTGACCCCGCTTGCCGCGAACCAGTCCAATCGGATCGACATCGAGCAGCAAGGCAGCCGTGCACCTTTCCGCGGTCGCTTCCGGGTAGAAAACATGTGCTTTCCCAAACGACAGCTCGAACGAATGCAACTTTGCCGGGTTCTTGTGAAGCAGATAGCCCAAGTCCGTTGCCGGGTTATGCGTAGTTGTGAGCGTCAGCAGCATGGTCGAATTATACGAGTCCGTAATCTCTAGCTTTGGCGCGCATGTCTCGCCTCGAAAGCACAAAAAATGGTCCGGGTGGCAGGAGTTGAACCTGCGTGGACATGTGCCCAAGACATGTGGGTGGCCGCTACCCTACACCCGGATCTGAAGAGAGGGCCTTGCAGCCCTCTCCTGTTTAGCCCTTCACGCAGACCACCTGGCGCAACGTGTGTACCACGTCCACCAGATCGCGCTGCGCTTCCATCACGGCGTCGATGGACTTGTACGCCATCGGCGTTTCGTCGATGACGTCCGCGTCCTTACGGCACTCGACGCCGGCAGTCGCCTTGGCATGGTCGTCCAAGGTGAAGCGGCGCTTCGCTTCCGTACGCGACATGGCGCGTCCGGCTCCATGACTACAGCTCATGAAGCTCTCCGGATTGCCCTTGCCGCGCACGATGTACGAACGCGCTCCCATGCTGCCGGGAATAATTCCCATGTCGCCTTCACGCGCACGCACTGCACCCTTACGCGTGATGAGCACGTTCTCGCCGTAGTGGTGCTCCCAGGTCACGTAGTTGTGATGGCAGCTCACGACTTCCACATTGGCTTCGAACGCCGGGACTTCTCCCGAGCGCCTGCACCGCCGCGATCATGTTGCTGCATCATCAGCTCGCGGTTGGCCAGCGCGTAGTCCTGCGCCCAGTGCACCGCGCGGACGTAGTCCTCGAAGTGCTCCGTGCCCTGCGGCAGGTACGCGAGGTCCTTGATCCGGCAGGTTGATCATCCACTGGCGCATGTCGTTCTTCGCCAGCTCGATGAAAAACGTGCCGAAGCGATTGCCCACGCCACGCGATCCCGAGTGCAGCAGGAACCAGACGTTCTCGTTTTCATCGAGGCAGACCTCGATGAAATGGTTCCCGGTGCCGAGCGTCCCCAGGTGATTCACGCGCTGCTCGTGATTCAGCTTGGGATACTTCTCGACGATCGCCTTGTACGCCGGCTCCATCTTCGCCCACACCTCCGCGTGATGCGACGGGGCATCCGACCACGCACCGCGGTCGTTCGCGCCGTCCGTTGTCGGTACGCCCGTGCGGCACCGCCTTCTCAATCGCCGTGCGGATGCCGTGCAGATTGTCCGGCAGATGGTTGGCGTGCAGAGAAGTCTGCACGGCCATCATGCCGCAGCCAATGTCCACGCCGACCGCCGCCGGAATGATCGCGCCGCGCGTCGGAATCACGCTGCCCACGGTCGCACCGATGCCCCAATGCACGTCCGGCATGGCCGCCACCCACTTGTAGATGAACGGCAACTGCGCGACGTTCAAGAGCTGCTGGCGTGCGCGCGTCCTCCAGCGGGACGCCCTTGGTCCAGGCCTTGATGGGCACGCCGTTGTCGGGCTTCATTACGTTGTAAGTGTTTGTCTGTCATCGTCTTTTCCTGCTCTGTTCGGTTCTCAACTTTGCGTTAATAATTCGTCCCTGCTCGCGCTCGTCAGATGACCGCGACACACAGCCATCGATCTCCGACATTCCGGAAACCGTAAAATGTCGGCTTTTGAGAAGTCGACCACATCGTGTGAACTGCCGCTTGTTTGTGTCGCGCAGTACGCGCCGGAACTGCGACGCGGAGCACAACTTGTCTATTTCCGGAGAACTTCTCAACTCGCTTCCAATGCTCACCATCGAAAGAGAGAATTACTGACCAATCCAACGCGGGCAGTCCAGGCCAACCGTTCGCGGAGTACCCAACTGGCCATGTGAATCCGCCGGCTGCTGTCCATCGAGCCTGGTGCGACCGCCACCAATGCGAGCAAGGCCCAATTCGCAGAAACCAAGATTTCTTGCCTCCGTGGGCACGGTATCGCTCTACGAACTCTTCGCCAATTATGGCGAGGAACTCTCTCCACGCTCCCGGATCATCTTCCGCTGTGAGTCGGTTCTCAACGAAGTCCATCGAGATCAGTTCGTTCGTCACGATCATCTCCTTGTAAATTGCTTTGGTCGGGGAGGAGAGATTCGAACTCCCGATCTCGTGCTCCCAAGGCACGCGCCTTGAACCAGCTAGGCCACTCCCCGATCTGGTGGCTCGGCACGGAATTGAACCGTATCCACTGGCTTTTCAGACCAGCACTCTGCCGTCGAGTTCCCGAGCCAAACTTGGTGGACGGTGCGAGACTCGAACTCGCATTTCACGGTTGCAGGCCGTGGGTAATCCCCTTATACGAACCGCCCATTTGGGGCGAGATGAGAGAATCGAACTCTCGTGACTGGAGCCACAATCCAGCGCCTAAGCCATTCGGCCAATCCCGCCATCGAAATCTGGAGCTGGTCGAGTGAATCGAACACTCGTCGGAGAGGTACAAGCTCTCTGCACTCCCACTGTGCTAGACCAGCAAACCTTTGGAGCTGGCACGCAGCCTCGAACTGCGGTCGGGCGCTTACCGTGCGCCTGCTCTTCCCGTTGAGCTATACCAGCGGAGCTGGCGCGGCGATTCGAACGCCGATCACGGACTTACGAGGCCCGTGCTCTTCCCACTGAGCTACACCAGCACAAACTCTGGAGGCGGTGGGGAGAATTGCACTCCCGATGATCTCCTTTGCAGGGAGACGCCTTGCTGTCTTGGCTACACCGCCTCAAACTCACTTACAAATCTGGAGCGGAAGGCGGGACTCGAACCCGCGCTCTCGACGTTGGCAACGTCGCGTCTTGGCCACTAGACGACTTCCGCCCTCAAAATCATGGAGCGAGCAGCGAGAGTTGAACTCGCGTCATCGGGTTGGAAGCCCGAGGCACCAGCCGCTATACCATGCTCGCTCTTTGGCAGGGGTGACAGGATTCGAACCCTTGAACTCGATTTGGAGACGAGCGTCCTTCCCGTCGGGTCATCACCCGCTATGGCGGCGCTAACGGGAATTGAACCCGTCCCTGCTGATAGACAGTCAGCCATCCTGCCGATAGACCCTGCGACCGCTTTCTAAACTTGGCTGCGAGGGCACGATTCGAACGTGCATGAACCGGGTCAGAGCCGGTTATCGGCCAGGCGTCCTGCCATTGGACGAAGAGGGAATTTCAAATTGTCAAAGAAACTGGCTGCCGGGGAGCGATTCGAACGCCCGTACCCGGATTCAAAGTCCAGGGTCCTGCCACTAGACGACCCGGCATCACGCTTTCAGCGAGATTGCTTTCATGCACCGCACACACAACACCGCCGACTCATCGACGTTGTGGCCAAGTCTCCTGCGATCCGTACGCGCACGATCCACCAATTCGCGATGATCTCCGCCGCGATCGCAGTAGAGTTCCGATGCAAGCTCGATTTCAAAGCCTTCGAGTTCAATCGTTTGTGTACTCATAACTTGGTAGCAGCGAGGAGAATCGAACTCCCATCTCAGCCTTGAAAGGGCCGCATCCTGGCCGTTAGACGACGCTGCCTCCTCTCTGCGCATTGGCGAAATGCGCCATAAAAAGCAAAAGCCCCCGATTTGTATCGGAGGCTCAGAAAAACTACGCGCTATGGATCGCCCCCGTTACATGAACGTACCTTCCCCCGCTCCTTGCCACGTAAACGTGGCCGGTGTCGGGAAGCAATCGGTATGGGGTTTGCGCATCATTGCTTGTAACTCAGTTATCACTCTGGCATCATTCTACGAATTCGTCAATACCCAAAAGTGGTGGGCTTACTTCCGAGTCGCCAACCATCCTTAATCCAGTTCGACCACAACGGTCGCGTCCTCAGGCGCCCGGCCTAATGCTGTGAAACGATCCAGTCTGACTTGTACAAGTTACCACCGATGTGTGAAATCACTAAATCCCATCGCTAATTCTGCTACCATGCGGCCATTCGGAGAACCACATGGCCTGTTTGCGCGCTTCGTACGCGGTGTGCGTCCTGATACTTTCCTTTCTTCTGGCTTCACACTCCTTCGGACAAACGCCCCCTTCACTTCGTGTCGATGAGCAGCAAATCAAGTTTCGACTCAACTCCCACCCGGTCGTGGAACTGCCAATTGTCAATGCATCGGATAAAACGCTCGTCGGAGATTTCAGGCTCGAGTTGCTGGACTCAAAGAACAAAGTGGAGTCTTTCGTAACGGGCAAGTTTCAGGAGAAGCCGGGCACCACGGTTGAGAAGGTCGAATGGGCTTTGGATTACCTGGCAAACATTTCTCCTTCGAGTCTCGGTTGGCGACGGCTGCACTACTCGTTTGTCCAACGACCGGAAGTCGGAGTGGCGCCAGTGGAAGGATTTGTTCAACTGAGCCGAGTGCTGGTTGGCGTCTTCGAAGTCCGCATGACCGCAGCGTCGAAGGCCAAGCCAGGAAACAAGTTCCCAGTGCGCATTCGTGTTGATGATCCAAGCAATGGAAAGCCCCTACATGGAACTGCTGTAGACCTCACGCTGGAGTTGGGAGACGATGACGACAACGCAATAAAGCACACGGTAACCACGGACTATTCGGGATACGCAGTCTATAGCTTCGATCTCCCGAAAGAGATCCAGGCCGACGAGGGGACTGTAAAGGCGGAGGCAAAACGAGGTCCCTATAGTGAGGACGTTGAACTCACTTTCGACCTGCGTTCTAAGGGCAAGCTAACGCTGACGACAGATAAGCCTCTGTATCAACCAGGACAGCAGGCTCATCTGCGGGTTCTCGCGTTCGGGCCAGACAAGCGGGCGTTTGCAGGTAAGGACTTGGTGGTCACGATCGAAGATGAAGATGGAAACGAGCAGTTTCACGAGACAGTCAAGACTTCGCGCTTTGGGGTGGCGAGCGCGGATTGGGACATTCCACAGAAGCTGCGTTTGGGGGACTACCAAGTTCATGCAAAATTAAAGGGCTCAGAAGACGACTATGACGCTCCACAGGCGCGGGCCACTGTACGTGTCAGCCGCTACGAATTGCCGACCTTTACCGTGAAGGCTGATCCGGACCGCAAGTACTATCTACCTGGCGAAGACGCGACGATTACGATCAGCGCAGATTATCTCTTCGGGAAGCCGGTTCGGAACGCAAACGTCCGATTGGTGAGTCAGCAGAATCGCCATTGGGACTTCAAAGAGCAGAAGTGGGTGACGGAAGAATTCAATCCGATCGAAGGTACATTTGACAAAGAGGGCAGGTTCGAAGCGAAGGTCGACCTGCAGGATGACTTCAAGGATTTCAATCCGGAAGACTATTCCCACTATGAAGACTTAACATTTGCAGCTTACGTCACGGATCTCTCGACCAAACGGACCGAGCAACGCCGTTTTCGAATTCGCCTCACTGAAAGGCCGATTCAACTCTATGTTACAAGCGGCGATTCCTGGTCCGCTCCCGACAAACACCCCAGTCTGTATGTGACATCTTCCTACGCCGACGGAACTCCCGCTTCGGTGAGCGGAACTCTGTATTTTGCCGAACCGAACAACACGGGCGAATTTGAAAAGGCTCCCTGGCAGAGTGGCCGATCCAAAGTCCTCACGTTCCACACAAACCGATTCGGGGTTGGCAAGATCACGCTGCCTCGCATCCGAGATCGGTTTCTTGTGACTCCCCGAAACACTTATCGGTACTACTACAGCAATTCGCGCGAGAACGACCATTATCGAAACGCACTACTGTTGCTTGAGGGAAGGGATAAAAAAGGTCGACAAGGGCGGAGTTCCGAAGAATGGACGATAGCTCCCGAGCGCCCGTACTTACGGGTCAACACAACACAGGTGCTGTACCGACCAGGAGACGCACTGCCGATCACAATTGAGTCCAACAGTCCTGTCCGCGATGTGATTGTCGATGTCTCAACGCCAGCCGGACTGATCACCTCACGAGTTGTGCGTCCGGTAAACGGACAAGCGGAACTGAGCGTTGAGTACGATTCGCGGCTGAGTGGAGAGGTTGAAATTACCGCCTTCGCGCTCACGGAGTCTCCACAACAAGATGACTACGCACTCAGCGGGACCACCCATGTCATTTATCCAGCGCTGCAGGATTTGAGAGTCGGCGTGAAAATGGCACATACCACGTATCGTCCGGGTGAAACCGCTTCTGCAGAATTTAGCGTCAGATCGCCCGAAGGAAAACCCGTCGAAGGCGACTTGGGACTCTTGGTTTTCGATCGTGCAGTCGCTGAGCGCGTGCGTAGCGACGAAGAGTTTGGCCGACCTTCCGGGTTCTCTATTTACGATTATCTCGATGAAAACTATATCGGAAAGATAGCAGGCATTGGGTATCGCGATTTATTGGGCCTCAATCCCAATGAGCCATTCAGTGCAGATCTGCAACTGCTTGCTGAAGCGTTGATGTCTTCGGCGCAATACAACTGGTGGTACGGGAATGTGAGGTTAACGGGCGGCGAGAACTACTCTCGAGGCGCCGGGAGTGTCTTCGCTGAACTCATGACAAATTCCCTGAAGCCGGTACGCGAAGCTCTACAGGCGACCGATGACAAGGAAGCCCGATACCCGAAGAATGATGCTGAGTTAAATGCCATCTTGGCAGCCAAGAGCATTGACTTAGCAAAAATAACCGACCCGTGGGGTCTTACGTACCAACCCGAATACTCTGTGAGCGGCGCTTTCGACGTGCTGACGTTCAAGAGCAATGGACCGGACAAGAAGGCCGGAACTGCCGACGATGCCGACGCAACTTCCATGCAATGGCAGTATTTCCGGAAGACGGGCCAAAGTATCGACCAGATGGCGCGAGAATATCCGTACAAGACGGGCAACTACATTCGCGATTATCCGACTCTACGTCAGGTGATGAAAACGAAGGACCTTGATCCGGATGCGATGCTTGATCCGTGGGGGCATCACTACCGGTTTTCCTTCGAAACAGTTGGACCATACTTCAAGGTATTCGTAACCAGTGCTGGACCCGACGGCGTGTTCGATTCTCAGCAGAAGCCGTCTTGGGACGACGTACAGGAGTGGACATCCTCTGTTCATTATTTCGTCAGGGAGACCGAGGACATTGAGCGAGCGTTAGCAGAACACTTTGCCGCGACCAAACAGTTCCCGCAGACAGAAGACGAACTCAAACCGATTCTCGCAATTGCACACATTTCGGGCGATCGTTTACTCGATCCCTGGGGGAGGCCATACCATTTCACATTCTCAAAACGGAGCCGCTACTGGGATCGCGTCAACGTCTCCACGTACTACGATTACACCGCCGCCAAAGAAAAGCGTGTCACTGAGGTGACGCCAGTGACCCAGGAAATGGCTTTCCTAGCGATTTCCAGCTACGGCCCCGAGAACCAGGCGGAACAGGCTTTCAATGTTGCCGAGTTCAGCCGCGTCCTAGCCGAACAGTCCAGCAAAGACCTGAATAAGAAGCCAGCCTCCACAACACAGGGACCGCTTCCGTCAGGTTCGGGGGCAATCACCGGGGTGGTCACAGATCAGAGCGGTGCCGTGGTTGCGAATGCCACAGTGACAGTACTTTTCCAGAATGGACAGAGCGAAACCACAACCACAGATAGCAATGGACGCTATTTGATCTCCAGCCTTTCTGCCGGAACGTACCAGGTCGAGTTCGATGCCCCCGGTTTCCAGCAAACTACAGTGACCCGCGTGCCGATACAACCGGGCTCAACGGCGAATCTGGATGCCACCTTACACATCGGCACCGTATCCGAAGCTGTTGAGGTGAGCGCCCAAGCGGTCACCTTGAATACGGAGTCCGCAGAAGTAGCCAGTACCGTCGCTAAGACCATACAGGGAACTGCATCTGCCGAAAAACTGCTGTTCACGCCACGTCTCCGGAAGTATTTCCCTGAGACGCTAGTCTGGAAACCAGAGGTTATCACCGACGACCACGGACGGGCGCACCTGGACTTTCCGATGGCGGACAACATCACGGCATGGTCCATGTCGGTTGTCGCTTCGACCGAAGCTGGACAGGTCGGAGTGGCAGAAAAGGAATTGCGGACCTTCCAGCCTTTCTTCATCGAGCACGATCCACCCAAAGTACTTACCGAAGGTGATCAAATCAGCCTCCCGGTGGTCTTGCGTAACTACTCCGACAAACAGCAGACGCTACTGACGGAACTCAAATCAGAGGAGTGGTTTTCCATGCTTTCTCCACCGCAGCAGACCGTCACCGTCGCGGCTGGAGGCGATGCAAATGGAGTATTCACATTCAAGGCGATAGCACGAGCGAATCCTGGAAAACAACGCGTCACCGCGCGTAACAACGAAACTGGAGATGCGGTGGAACGAGAAGTTCAGGTCCATCCTGACGGCCAGGAAATCTCGTTCACTACGGGCCGACTCCTCGCCGGCGAAAATCAAACCCTTGAGATTCAAGTTCCGCCCACGGCGATTCCTGGTTCTATTGATGCGGAACTTCGTATTTATCCGAATCTCATTGCGCACGTCCTCGATGCCATGAATGGCATAGCCAAACGGCCTGCGGGCTGCGCTGAGCAGATCACATCCATCGGGTATGTGAGTCTCCAGGCTTTGCAGTTGCTGAAGAAGGCAGGTGTCGATGCTGCCGCCAAAGATTCTCGCGCCCAAGTGTATGCGGGAGCCCTCAAGTCCGTGCAGGACGCCTACGCGTTGTTGCCTTCCTTGCAGCAAGCCAACGGCGGCTTTTCCTACTGGGGCAACACTTCACAAGACGTGGCGTTGACCGCATATGTGCTGAGATTCCTGGATGGAACGCGCGAATTCGTTGAAGTCGATCCTCAAATCATGTCGAAAGCGCGATCTTACCTGGTCTCGCAGCAAGCGCCGTCAGGAGCCTGGACTCGATATGACTGGTCCACAAAAGGCCAGATAGACGATCCAATGAAGACGGCGTATGTGACACGTGCCTTGGCGACTTCCAGTAAATCGCCCGATGCAAAAGAACGAGATACGGTCGATACATCAGTCGCAAGGGCCCTTTCTTATCTCGATGATCGGATCAGCGAATGGCAAGATCCGTATCTGGTTGGAAACTACGCTATGGCTGCGATTGGCGCGAAGCGGCAAGAACACATTGCGAATGCTCGTGAATTGCTGGCTCGGCTGGCCCACAGTGAAGGATCTACGACATACTGGAACCTGGAAGCCAACACCACACCTTTCTACGGATGGGGTACTGCCGGGCGAATGGAGACCACGGCTCTTGCTGTTGAAGCGCTCGCCAAACTGGAACCGCTCGCATCTGATGCGGCACTCGCAGAACAGGTAAACCGCGGTCTTCAATATCTGCTGACGCACAAGGACCGCTACGCTTGCTGGTATTCCACGCAAGCTACCCAGAATGTTATCGAGGCCATGATTGCCGCCATGCCTGTTGGGAAAAACGGGACTGGCGACGAGACCGCATCTGTCCTAGTGAATGGCACGAAACTGGCGGACATCAAACTGCCTAAGGCGACCGAGGTTGTAGGCCCGAGAGTGATTGATTTCGGCAAGGAGTTGAAGGCGGGCAGCAACAGAGTTGCTATCCAGCGAGCGGGCGACAACAGTGCCATGCAGACGAACGTGATTACGAGTTATTACATACCCTGGCCGCAAGCGGAAGCAACTCAGACGGAGAACTTCAAGTCAGGGGACACGAGAGCGCTGAAACTGAAAGTGGATTTTGTCGCGGCAAGAGTTGGCGAAGCACTGAGATCGGCTTCGCTGGCTACGGCATGATGATAGCGGAAATCGGATTGCCGCCGGGCGTGGAAGTCGATCGCGAATCGCTGGAAGAAGCCAAACAGACTGGCGTTGACGGCTACGAAGTAGTAATCCGGAGGCTAATGCAGCAGTCTTGCCGGTAAGGTTCAATGTTCAATAGTAACAATCAAATCGCCTACAGGTCATGTCCGTATTCTGCCAACTTGGTGGGCGGGCCGGGAGTCAAACCCGGATTTGCAGCTTCGGACGCTGCCGTGTTGTTCGGTTACACTACCCACCCATCTGGAACTCGCGCCGGGAATCCAACCCGGATCTCTTCGTTAGGACCGAAGCGTCATCATGCCTTAGACCACGCGAGCCTACTTAATGTGGAGGGGATGCAGAGAATTGAACTCTGATCTCAAGGTTCGTAGCCTTGCGCCCTCATCCGTTGGACCACATCCCCACATTGGAAGCGGCAGAGAGATTTGAACTCTCATCGTCCGAGGTAGAAGCTCGGAGCATTGATCCGTTATGCTATGCCGCCTCTTTGTTACTGACTCTGGTGCGGGATGTGGGAATCGAACCCACTTCGTCTCGCTTAAAAGGCGAGTGCATATCCATATCTGCCAATCCCGCAAATCTGGTGGGTGACGCTGGAATCGAACCAGCCTGGTCTCGCTTAAGAGGCGAGTGCATCAGCCATCTCTGCCAGTCACCCATGTTCAACAACAAAGTGGTGCAGGATGTTGGAATCGAACCAACGCCTCGCGGTTATCGACCGCGGGCTCGACCTTCGAGCTAATCCTGCATGGTGCGCCGTTCGGGAGTTGAACCCGCATCTGTTGGGTGTAGGCCAACTATTCTGGTCCGTTGAACTACCGGCGCGAACAAATTGGTAGAGGGTACAGGTGTCGAACCTGTCTGGCCGCGCTAATCTGGCGCCGAAGTGGGTATAAGCCACTGCCCCTCGCCGGAGGCCCCTCCACTGGTGGCTCGCGATGGATTCGAACCATCCACGACGGCTTTATGAGAGCCGCGTTCTTCCTACTGAACTAGCGAGCCGTTTCTACCCTCGGAATCTGGCTGGCCGGGCAGGATTCGAACCTGCGCATGGCGTGAGTAACAGTCACGTGCCTTTCCAGCTTGGCTACCGGCCAAAAACACATCCGTAAAAAGCAAAAGGCCCCGACTTTTGTCGGAGCCTCGGAAATCGAATCTGAACTTAGAAATCTAACGAATAATCAGACCAATCCCGAGGGCCGAGCGCGATTGACGCGCCGTCTCATAATGGATTTGGTCTTTATCGTCATTTTCGAAATCGAGTATAGCATTGCTTTTGGCGGGAATCCAGCACTAACAAGCTGTTCTGTCACTCAAGTTACTGGCTGTCCTCCGCACCTTTATCTGTCACTGACTTAGCACCCTCGTCACGAAGTGGCAGCTGTTTGGACGTGGAAGGCACTCAAGTCAAGCTCGCTCTTCTCCGTTCTCTTGTATCTGTGACTGGACTTCACCACCTACGCTCACGAAGCGATTCACGCGCTAGCTGCATGGCCTCGCGAATCATGGCCTTCCGAAGCCACGTCACTGGTGTTGGAGGCACATGAACGTGAACCGGACAAGAACGTGAAGGGTCGGCTCACAGCTTTGCTTGAGGGAAAACCCGTGGTGTAGTTCGTCCGTGTCCCGTTGCCTCCGGACGCAACTGAACTCCCTGCCCGACCGCATAAAGCAGCAAACTCGCTTGATCCCGAATTTCGAACAGCGCTAGCGTCGGCGTGTGCTGACGATTCGTGCCATGACCGGCGGTGAGGGCTACGCTCAGCGCCATCTCCAACAGAGCGACTACTACGACCAGAATCGGACCGTCGAAGGCCAGTGGCACGGACGCGGCGCTGAACTGCTTGGGTCTCAAAGGAGAGGTTACCTCCGAGGATTTCGAGGCAGTGCGTCAGGGTCTCGACCCACAAACGGGAGAATTCCTCCGGCAACGTCACGGGGCAGATCGCATTGCCAGCAATGGTGAGGAGCAAAGTAAGGCCCGTTCTCTCTATGACATGACATTTTCGGCGCCGAAGTCCGTCTCTGTCATGGCCATTGTTGGCGGTGATGAGAGACTGGTCGCCGCGCACGGAACCGCCGTGCGCGAGGCATTGGAAGAAGCAGAGAAATACTCGGCCACTAGGGTTCGCCTCGCCGGCCTGAACGAAAATCGAGCCACCGGAAACTGGATCGTAGCTTCCTACACTCACGACACGAGTCGTCAGCTAGATCCTCAGCTCCACACTCATGCCGTCGCTGCCAATCTCACTTACGATGGGACTGAAGGACGTTGGAAGGCGCTACAGGCTTCCGGTCTGTACGAGCGTCGCAGCTACCTGACCGAGGTCTATCGCAATGCCCTGGCTCGCGAAGTACGCGCCCTTGGTTACGAGGTTGAAAACCGTCACGATGTTCGTGGTCGTGACAAGGGATTCGAGATCGCAGGATTCTCGCAGGACCTCCTCGACAAGTACAGCCAACGCAGTGCCCAGCGGGATGCGGCCATTCAGGAATTCACCAATTCACGTGGTCGTGCGCCAACAGACAACGAGGTTGCGGTACTCGTCCGGGAAACGCGGGCTGACAAGCTTCAGGAAATATCGACCGAGCGAGTCCGTAACCTTCAGCAAGAACGAATGACCCCGGATGAGAGGCAAGCGCTTCGGGATGGCTTGAACGAGGCTCAGACAAAATCCCATTCGCCTCAAATCAATCGCGGTGTGCATGAGGCTTCGCTTGCATACTCTCAGGAGCACATTTTCGAGCGTCTCTCAGTCGCCAGGGAACATGAGGTTCTAACCGAGGCTCTTCGTCACGGGCGCGGCAACGTCGAACTCAGCGACCTTCAGGGCTCTCTCTCCCTTGAACGTGCGAAAGGGGCTCTCATCTCCTCTGGGGATGAAATTGCGACACACGCGAGCCTCCAACGTGAGCGTGACATGATCGCGGTCGTTAACCGCGGAGTGGATCGCTACGACCACCTCGGCAAGGGGCGTGACTTTGAGCTTTCGGGCCACCTCCGTCCCGAACAGAAGCGCGCCGTCGAAGCTGTACTCGACTCTCGCGATCTGGCGATCAATGTTCGAGGCGCTGCCGGTACTGGCAAGACGGCGACACTGCGTGAAATTGACCGTGGCCTCAGAGAGGCCGGACACGAAGTTCTTGCGGTGGCTCCCACCCGAAGTGCGGTGGACGAACTGGAAAAAGTTGGCTTCCGTGATGCGATGACTGTCTCCCGACTTCTGGAGGCTCAGGAACCACAGGGCGCGCTGCGCGGGAGGGTCTTGATTGTTGATGAAGCAGGCATGGTTTCGGGCCGGCAAATGCAAAGCTTGCTGCACCTCGCCGAGGATCAGGGAGCCAGAATCGTCTTTTCCGGTGACACGCGACAAATTCCCAGCGTCGAGGCCTCGGATGCTTTGCGTATCTTGGAACGGGAGTCTGGCCTGAAGAGTGTTTCCCTTACTGAAGTACAGCGGCAGACGAACTCTGTCTATCGCGAGGCCGTAAAGACCATGAGGCATTCACCGGAGGAAGGGTTCGCACAACTGGAAAAGCTCGGTGCCATTCGCGAAGTACCCATCTTCGACCGAGGCCAGATAGTGGCGGAGTTGCATCGCGAGTTCCGAGCCGAAGGGCGCGATACGCTTGTAGTTGCCGGCACTCATGCTGAGATTTCCCAACTCACCGACGCGATTCGCCAAGATCGGAAAGAACACGGCGAATTGGGAGTCGGCCATTCTTTTGATCGGTACGTCTCGCTCCAGTGGACGACAGCCCAGAAACAAGAACTGTCCAACTACCAAGAGGGGCAGGTTCTGCAATTCCACAGAGACACAAAACTAGCAAAACGCCATGAGTCTCTGGAAGTCGTGCGTGTTGGGCCTGAATCTCTGGTTGCGCGAAAAGAAACCGGCGAAGAGGTGAATATCTCGCCGAAACAAACGCGGGCATTTTCCGTTTATGAGCGTCAGCCCATTGAGGTTGCCCCTGGCGACAGCCTCATGCTCACAGCAAACCGTCGAGGGCCGGAACTCCGGGCGACCAACGGAGAGCTGGTCAAAGTGAGTTCCCTAGATGGTGGTGCCATTCGCCTCGAAGACGGAAGAACGCTCCCTGCGAACTATCACGAATTCACCCACGGATATGCGGTCACCGCCCATCGAAGCCAGGGCAAAACCGTAGATACCGTGATCATCTCGGCAGACGCCATGAAAAAGGAACTGTTCTATGTTGCGGCGAGCCGCGGCCGGAGCGAGATCGCTGTTGTCACCAGCGACCGCGAGCAACTTCGTGAATCCGTCGGCGTATCCACGATGCGGCAGTCTGCGATTGAACTGGCTCGAAAACAGCTATCCGCACACGATCCGGAAAAGGGCCACCGTGTTGACCTGATGACTGGGGTGAACCGGCAAGCTGGCCAGCAGATCGGAGAGCAGCATTCTTCCGTTCCAACTCACACACCGGAACCGGAAAAGACTCCCCGTGTCGGCGTGGAACATGACCTCGGTGGCCCCAGTCTTGGTCTCGGGCTTTGAGGTCTCGCGGAGAGCCACACCTGCACATTCCCCACATGGCGGAGAAATGGGCCGGGGGTAAGGCTTGTGTCAAGGCCGCGCTCTGTGCGCCGCGAAGCGGTCGTGAGCCTTGACGCGAGCCGCACCCCGGCTATGCTGCCCTGCTGTGGGGAACTGGTTCAGTGATTCGGAAAATCACTGCTATAATCCGCGCAAGAATCACACTTTAATTTTAGCTGGAGGGAATGCCTGAAGTGGCCGATTGGGAGCCTTTCGCAGGGTTAGTGTCCTCTGTCGTAGCCCTGATTACTTGGGCTCCTTGGTACAGCGACATCCTTCGCGTGAATCGCCTCGCTGCCCCACGAAGTTACCGCCTGGTTCTAGGTCTAGCGCCGATTGCTTGCTTACTATTCCTTTTGTTGTGTCTTGAGAGATCGGCTGCTAAGGCAGTTCGGGAAAGTGGCCTTTACATCCTCATCTACATGGCTCTGGGCGCGGCGGCGCTCGGAATTTGCGGTCGACTACTTTCCTTCCTTGGAGTGAGTGCTCGTGATGACGTGCTGGAGCGGCGCAATAGTGCGGCACTGATCGCCGTCGTTGGTGCATTCGCGGGAGCCACCTTTTGCTTTGCGGGCGGCAACATCGGAGAGGGGCCCGGGGTTGAAGTGGTGATGATCTCTGCTGGCACAGCGCTGTGCGCATGGTTTGTTCTGTGGTACCTCGCGGAGGCTTTCAGCGGCAGGGTTGTCTCAGAGCGGATTACCGTCGATCGCGACACAGGCGGCGGAGTGAGACTCGCCGGCCTATTGGCTGGGAACGGTGTAATCCTCGGCGCTGCGGTCGCCGGGGACTGGATACCAGACAGGTTTCTCCACGACTTTGCGGTTTCAGCATGGCCAGCGGTGGCGCTCACCGCCGTGGCCGTTCTGGTCGAAAGACTATCGCAGCCGCGTTCCTCGATCATCCGGTCAGTTTTGACTCTGTCGGGTTACTTGCTCGTCGCCGTCGTGTGGGTATTGCACCGGGGTATCAGTGCATGAACGTCCCTTATCAACTGGGAAAACCACTGTCCGACGCAACTTGGCAGACGGTTAAGTTTCGAACGGTCTTTGAGTGCTGCAAGTGGGACATACAATCAGAGGACCATTGTGTTTTGGCTGAGTTCCCACTTCTGATTGCGGGGAGCAGATGGCAGGAATTGGGTACGCTCGCGGAAGACCTAAGTCGCGAACTCGCGGATGCAGAACGCGAATTGTTGCAGCGCAGAGATCTCCAAGCTAAGCTGGGCCTTCCAGAAGCGTTGCGAGAGGAATTTGGACGGCTGCGTGAGCCGACTCCGGGTATTGCGAGAGTGATGCGGTTCGACTTCCACTTCACTGATGAGGGGTGGCGCATCTCGGAAGTCAACGCAGATGTTCCGGGAGGATTCATTGAAGCCTCCGGATTCACGCAGCTGATGGCTGCTCACTACCCTGGCACAACCACACCTCCAGATCCAGCCGGAATATACGCTCGGACGCTCGTCGCG
Organism: uncultured Acidobacteriaceae bacterium; assembly: GCA_963788555.1. Taxonomy (GTDB): domain Bacteria; phylum Acidobacteriota; class Terriglobia; order Terriglobales; family Acidobacteriaceae; genus Sulfotelmatobacter. Next base: position 52,349 of record CAWBHM010000020.1, read on the forward strand.
GGGCTTGGGCCGGATGCCGTGGTCGGCTTGGTTCATGCAACGGCCTACAGCGACGACCGTCAGGTTATGCAATTCCTGGGGAAACAAATGCTTGAGCATGGTCTGCGCACGATCCTCTCCAGTCCCGATCACATCCGCTGGGACGAAGGTAGAGCAAGCGTCTCGTCGTCGTTCGCCAAGAGTCGTCTGGATGCGATCGTGCGATTCTTCCCTGCGGAGTGGTTGCCGACGCTGCGGGCGAGGTCTCAATGGACTCCGTTTTTTGCAGGCAGTCGCACTCCAGTAAGTAATCCCGCAAGCGCTGTGTTGGTGCAGTCGAAGCGGTTTCCCCTGGTGTGGGATAGTCTATCGACCGATCTCCGAACCTGGAGAGTGCTTTTACCTGAGACGGTCTGCCCGTCAATTGTCGAGAAGGATCTAAGAGATTGGGTCGTGAAACCGGCCCTTGGGAGAGTTGGCGAGGACATTGCGATCTCGGGTGTGACCTCGGAGCCCAAATTGCAACTCATACACAAAGCGGCGCAACGTCGCCCCTGGCATTGGGTGGCGCAGAGGCGATTTGCGGCTATTCCGCTGCCCGACGGGAACGGGAGCTATTATCCCAGCATTGGCGTCTTTACCGTTGATGGAACCGTTGCGGGCGCGTATGCCCGAATTGGACATAAGCCGCTGATCGACGACGAAGCGCAAGACATTGCTGTGCTCATTGTGGGAGACGGAGGAAATGCATGAACCAGGAGGAAGTTTTTTCTGTCTGGGCCCCGCAGGGTTCCATCTGGTCCCGGTGGGTGGCGCCCGTGCTCTTTGCACAGACTTATTGGGACACTCGGATAAAGTCTGAACCGGTTACGCCGCAGCATTTGCCATGGCTTCAGAAACAGATGAGCGATACCGCCTTGGTTGTCGATCTTCCAGGAGCGGACTCTGTCGAAGTGGGTTTCGCGCTCGCTGCAGTTGGCTTTCGCCCAATCCCACTCTACAACGCGTCGCCAGGGCCTGAAGAAATCGTAGGGCTTGGAGCAGGCTCTCCAGGCGTTTGGAACGCAGTGATCGATATGGGCCCGATTGTGGATGCAATCTCCCGTGTGACAGCGTCACTGCAGCGTCTGGAGTTTTCTCAGAACGCCGCACCAGCATTCCTGCTTGATTCCGCCCGCCTCTCAGGAACTCGACCCGCTGATAAGGGCACGTTCGATAACCGCTGGATGGTCTTCCCGCAGGACTTTCCTTCCGCAAGTTTCCTGGTAGGGCAAGGAATCCGGCATGCGCTCCTTGTGCAGAAAGATCGAGCCGAGCCGCAGGATGACCTCGCGCACTCTTTGCTCCGTTGGCAAGAGGGAGGAATCAAAGTGCAGTCAAAGAAACTGGATGATAATTTGCCGCCATCCGAAATCACTGTTAAACGTCCCTCGAAATACAAAGCCACTTGGTACCGCGCGCTGGCTCAACTTGGCCTGCGACGTAGTAGTGCGGGTGGGTTTGGCTCCTATATACCCGAGACGACGGCCGCGGGATAGAAATATGGAGGATCCTGCGGTAATTTCGTTTATACGACTAAGCCGTCTGATGTAACGGCTCGTTCCCCGTTTAAGAACATCCGGGGCCGGGTATGAGCCTCCCAGCAGCGCAGCGCAACTCAGATTTCGCGGCTTCGTTCGATCCGTTCGAAATATTTTCGATACCTTTTCCCTGCGCATGTTCCTTATATAGACAGAGGGGAAAATCTCGCGGCGGATCGATGGAACCACCTCGCCAAAGAGTCGGGCGGTTGAGTGCCGCCATTGCTCTGTTCCCGTGGATTCCCTAAACGTACCTAAAAGCACTTCTAGGCGCTTTAGGCACTTTAAGCAGTTGTTGAGAAGTTCTTTCGAAGTCAAAAAGAAAAAAGATTCTATGAAGGGAAGCAACAAATGCGTCTTGTACGGTTTCTATACGAATAATGTTCTCGTCCGCCCATGACGCGAAGACTAACGCCAGCCGAGTAGTGAATGGGCTCGAAATCTGTCGAACGAAGTCGGACGCCAAAGCCGACCTTCAGACGACGCGGTGATTTCAGCCCGGTCTCGACTCTCGCTGCAGGAGATTTTATGAGCGAGATGCACGAAGTAACGCCAGTCAGCCAGCCGTTCCCTCATTTCGAGAGGTTAGTCGATTCGCGCGAGGCGGCAGCCTTGCTGCAGATCCACCCGAAAACACTTCAACGACTCGCCCGCAAGGGCGAGATACGCGCCATGCGGATCGGAAAATTGTGGCGCTTTCGCACATCCGATCTCGACGCGTGGGTGCATTTGAGGTTAAAGTTAGCCAGCTATCCGTACCGTCCCTAACCACGGAGGATCGTGATGAGACGGACGAGATTTCAGCAAGGCAGCCTTCAGATCGTGAAGCGTGCCGGTGGCCGGAACGCATGGGAGTATCGATGGTACGAACTCCAGGCAGATGGCAGTCGCACGCGACGCTATCTAATGGTTGGTTCGGTCGAACAATACCCGAACGAGACGTCGGCGCAGAAGGCCGTCGCCGCACTTCGGGCAGACATCAACGCTGAGAGTCCGCGCACTAGCTTGACCCCGATCAGTGTTCAAACGCTTATCGAACACTACCGGGAAAAGGAACTGAGGCGCGAATTGCAGCAAAACGCGGAAGACGCAGGTCACCTACGAGGGCTATTTCAACAAGTGGATTTTGCCTCGTTGGGGAAGCTATCACGTCACCGAGGTCAAGGCAGTCGCGGTGGAGCAGTGGCTTCGTTCGCTCAAGTATGCGAACGGAAGCAAAGCCAAAGCTCGAAACATCATGAGTGCGGTGTTCAATCACGCTGTCAGGTGGGAATGGCTCGGTGTGAATCCCATACGCATGGTGCGTCAAAGCGCCAAGCGGACCAGGATGCCCATTGTGCTTTCCATCGAGCAGATTGCGGCACTGCTTCGCATCCTGAAGGAGCCCACGCGCACGATGGTATTCCTCGCCGTGTTCACGGGCCTTCGGGTTGGGGAGTTGTTAGGCCTCAAGTGGAAGGACATCGATTTTCAGAAGATGGAAGTCCATGTCATCCGCTCGATCGTGATGCAACACGTCGGGGACTGCAAGACCGAAGCCTCTCGCAAGCCGGTTCCGCTCGATTTGCGACTGTCTAAGGTTTTGTGGAACTGGCGGCTGCATAGTCCATACCCAACCGATGAGGACTGGGTATTCGCCAGTCCGCACAGCGGAGGGAAACTGCCGTACTGGCCGGGTTCGCTTTACAAGGCGCACTTGGAACCAGCGGCCAAGGAAATCGGAATCGTGGGTCATTTCGGTTGGCACACGTTCCGGCATACGTACGCGACGCTCCTCAAGGGGAACGGCGAGGACGTGAAGGTTGTGCAAGAGCTAATGCGGCACGCAAACATCTCGGTCACTCTGAACGTTTACGCGCAAGCAATCACGCAAACCAAGCGAGACGCGCAGAGCCGAGTTGTGAGTTTGCTGCTCGACAAAAACGAAGAAAAACCAAGCACCGAGGCTTATCGGACCGTAACGGACCTACAAAATTCTGGAGGGGATTTGCAAGTGGTTGATAAGGTTGGCGTCCCCGACGGGATTTGAACCCGTGTTACCGCCGTGAAAGGGCCGCAGTTTACGGTAAGTTACTGAAACTACGCGACACGGATGGCTTCCGAAAGCAGTTTCAGTAAGGCATAGAAACGTTTCGTGGATCATGAATGGATCAAGATTCAACGGCCCTATAATTCCAGCGGGAGTGGTCTATGCCTTTGTTCATCTGTCGTTGGCAGGATGGAGATTTTTCCGCTGTGAGCGCAGCTTCACGAGACGAAGCTATGGAGCTTCTCGATGAAGTCGGCAATGCCGATGTTGCCGACCTGTTCACGGTGAAAAACTTCATGGTGCATTTTCAACTGAAATCAGAAGCCGACAACATGGAAGAACCAGTGCCCGTCGAACTCGAAGGTTTCGGAGAAGGCACCTACGAGATGCTCTGCGACCGCGTGTACCCCGTTTACAGCAAGGTGTCAGGGAGGGTGGTTGACGACTTGCCCACCACGGGTGAAATGCCCACGGAGAAGCGCGACGCTGCACTGAAGGCGTTGAACGAAGCTCTCGTCACCGAACGTATGCGGAAATGGGATTCCAAGAAACCCAAAATCTCCGACGACCCAGATGTTTCCGAACTTCAGGAGGAGGGCGACGTGCCTAGGCTGGTGGCAGAGAAGGCAGTGAAGGAGCGGCGCCGGCGTGCAATCACTGACATGCCTTCTCACAGCGACAAGGTTCAGTGAATCTCTAACTGCCCAAGCTGCTCATTGGCGTCACCGCAAGGTACGGCTGAGGGCACGGCAGACAAAAGCAGAGGCGAAGAACCACATGACGAGTACGGGAGAAGCCTCTCCAGTCTTTACACGCACACTAAGGCGAGTGGGACTCTTGTGGCAAAGATCGGCTCTTCTGCTCTGAGGAGTTGGGCTGAGCCGAAGGCAGTTTTTCTCTCGCTCACTTGTTCCATCGAATTTGTCATCAGGCATCCCCACAGCTTTATTCGGCAACTAAATAATTAGTTACTTTTCGCAGTTTCGCGCGTCTAAAGCTGCATAAGGAGAGCTAGCGTGCCGCCAAAGCAGTCCGCAACCTTGACAGAAGCCGAGCTTCGCATCATGGATGTGCTCTGGCGTAAGGGCTCCGGCACGGTCCAGCAGGTGCTGGATTGGCTTCCCTCCACTTTGGCGTACAACTCGGTTCTCACGACGATCCGGATCTTGGAGAAGAAAGGGCCACGTGAAGCACGTAAAGGATGGCCGTGCGCACGTTTATGAGCCGATCATCGGACGCGAGGAGGCTACCCGCTCCGAGATTCGGCATCTAGTCGGCCGCTTCTTCCGCAACTCCCACGAAGCATTGGTACTGAACATTCTGCAAGACGAAGCGATCGACGCCGACAGAGCTCAAACGCTTGCGCGAGATGCTGGAACGGAGCGACGCGAAATGACCGCTCCGGACCTGCAATCCCTGGCACAAGTCTTCACCGGACGGCTGCTGAATACTGCGGCTGAGGGCATTGTTCTCGCGGGCCTGGTATGGGTGTTGCTTCGCCTCATCGGCCGGCAGAACTCCGGAACCCGTTTTGCCATTTGGTTTTCGGCGCCTGCTGGCGATTGTCGCGCTTCCATTTCTTGCCGGGTCAGGCTTCGGTGCTTCACATTCGCCGATCTCTTGGTCCTGCGAACCTGCACCGCGAAATCATCCTCGTCAAGCTCCTGGGCTTCTTATCTGTTTGCAGCCTGGGGCGTCGGCGCCGGCCTGTTGCTTCTCAGGCTGAGCGTCGGGCTCTGGCGGGTACGTCAAATTCGCAAGAAGTGCTCCGAAGTGGACCTCGCTGAGTCTCGATCCCGCGATTGGCGGGATTTTTCGAGACTTCGCATCCCGTCGCCAGAGTGAAGCTGTGCGTCTCCAGCGATGTAACCGTTCCGGCAGCAATCGGCTTCTTTCGGCCTGCCATTGTTTTCCCGGCATGGCTTTTGCCACAGCTCTCGCCCGAGGAGATCAAGGTAATTCTGCTCCATGAGCTCGCGCATCTTCGGCGCTGGGATGATTGGACCAATCTCGCCCAGAAGATCGCGAAGGCTGTGTTCTTCTTTCACCCCGCCGTCTGGTGGATTGAAAACCGCCTGACGCTCGAGCGTGAGATGGCCTGCGACGACATGGTTTTGGCGCAGACCGCGAGCCCCAGAGCTTACGCATCGTCTCTGATCTCGTTTGCCGAAAAATTGCAGAACGCCCGAGGCCTGGCGCTGGCGCAAGCTCTGGTGAGCCGGATGCGCCATATGTCGCTGCGCGTAGCGCAAATTCTGGATGCAAGACGGCCGAGCCGCACCGGGCTTTGGAAGCCGGTTCTGGGACTGAGCGCCGGCATGCTTGCGCTGGTCTTGGGCGCGGCCCCTTACGCGCCGCAGCTTGGTGGCGTTCCAGACTCAGCCGAAGCAAGGGCAAATACAGCGCATTCAATCGACGCAGCAAGCGACAGACGTCGAATTGCAGCCGGAGGTCGCAGACGCTGCCATGAGTCGCACAAAGGCGGCGCTTGATCCGCAACGGTCAAATCCTGCGCCGCAACCCAGAGCGATTCCGGCGGCGTTCAACCCGCGCACAGCAGCGGCACCGTTGCAGTTAAAAGCAACGTTGCGCCACGCAAGCCTGTGGTAATGCGCGCAACAGCGAAGCGAGAGAGCGCCTCTGCAGGAGACATTCGTCATTCTGCAAACCACGCAGTATGACGCTTCCGGTGCTGGGGTTTGGACTCTGTGCATTTGGAGAGTAGGAGGACGGAAGCTCGGCTGAGAGACAGTTGGAATCGGCCATCGTTCTAAATTCAATCTGAGAGCAAATTTTTTTGCTCTCATCAACTAAACAATTAGTTATTGCAAAGGAGAATGAGCAACATGAAAAACTGGATTAAGAATTGCCAGGCAGCGCTCAACCGGCGCTTCCTTGTTCGGGTTGGCCGCAGTTGCGATGGTTTTGTCGCTTGCGGCCTATGAATTTACAACCCCGTGAGAGCAGCAGCGGCACCCACTGCGGCCGCGGCGCCGCTCGACGATAACAGCGTCAGCGCATTGCTTTCGCTCGATCACGCCATGGAGGCACTGGCCGCACGCGTCACTCCGGCCATCGTCAACGTAACCGTCACGTCCAAACGGTCGGGTCGCCAAGCAGCCCAGCCGACGGTGGAGACAACAACAGCGACAACGACTCCAACGGGCTGCAGCAGTTCTTCAACAATTTGGTCCACAGTTCGGCCAACAGTTCAGTTCTGGCCCACGGCTTTGGCCAACACATGGGACCGCAATCCAACATTGAGCACGGTCTGGGCAGCGGTGTCATTATTTCGCCCGATGGCTACATCGTGACCAACAACCACGTCATCGACGGTGCGGTGGACATTCGCGTTACCATGACCGATCGCCGAATCCTCCCGGCGAAGCTGATCGGTGCCGATCCTCTCACCGATCTTGCCGTCATCAAGATCGACGGAACCAACCTGCCCAGCGTGCCGTTGGGAGATTCCACGCAACTGCATCCCGGCCAAACCGTACTCGCATTCGGCAATCCGCTGGGATTTCGCTTCACCGTGACGCGCGGCATCGTCAGCGCGTTGAACCGTCCCAATCCCATTTGCCGCTGACCGTCGTTCACCTGGCCAATTCATCCAGACGGACGCGGCCATCAACCCCGGCAACTCCGGCGGGCCGCTGGTCAATGCCCATGGCGAAGTCGTCGGCATCAACACCTTCCTGGTCTCCGAGACCGGAGGTTTTTCCGGCATGGGATTTGCCATTCCCTCGCAGATCGTAAAGCCGACGGTCGACAGTCTCATTAAGTACGGAAAGGTGAGCCACGGCTATATCGGCATCGGCATCAGCGACGTGACTCCCGACGAAGCCAAGTTCTTCCATGTGAACAACGCTTCGGGAGCCGTCGTCACTCAGGTCGAGCCCAACTCTCCGGGCGCGAAAGCAGGACTGAAGGTCGGCGACGTCATCACCGAACTCAACGGAAAAGCCGTGAGCGACGCCGGTGAACTGCAAGTCGAAGTCGGAGAAAAGCAGCCCGGAACCACTCTCCACCTCAAAGCGCTGCGCGATGGCAAGTCCGTCGACGTGCCGGTCACGCTGGAGGCGATGGGAAAAAGCGACACGACAACGAAAGCGCCGATGCCAGCCATGGTAAGCCGCGCTGGGGCCTCGGCCTGGGCGATCTGACGCCTGACGTCCGGCAGCAACTGCAAGCCGGCGATGACGTGCACGGTGCCGTGATTCGAACAAGTCACTGCCCGGCAGCCCGGCCGATAACGCCGGTCTGCAGCAGGGTGAGGTGATCACGGAAGTTAACCGCCAACCCGTGCATTCCGCTGCCGATGTGCAGAAGGCACTCTCCAGCGTTCCTAAGGACAGCGATGCCCTGGTGCTGGTCTGGTCCAACGCCGGAAGCACTTTCCGCGTCTTGCATCCTACGCAAGGCTAGGCAGACGTCCGGTTTGAGGCGCGGGCATCCGCTCGCGCCTCAGTTTTCTCTCCGCTGTTCTCGGGGCATATACTGTAACTTCTCCTTACGGTGGTGCTCTTTATCCATTCTGTCCGATTTACTCCTGCCCATTTGCAAAACAATCTGGATGCGGATCTAACGGATCATTACCTTTATCTAACGCGGAACAATCACCCATTGGAGTGTTCAATTTTGAACAGAAAGCTGAGAGCTTGAGTTTTACCCTAGCAGGTACCACGGATGAATCATCGAATCGGATTCGTAGTGCATTTGCATGGAGAGACTTGGGGGCAACATTGTCGATTGTTAACAGAAATCTTCTGCTGGTTGGCATCAGCTATCTAGGAGAGTGATATGAAAGTGGACCCTGCCGTGTTCGAGAAGATGCTCCCTGCCGAACAAGTGTTTGAGGAGATGCTGCCCTATCTCGAAACACTTGACTCTCAGATTGGCGGCATCATTCAACTACTGAAAGATAAAGGTATAACCACAACCGCGGAATTCGCCCAATACGCGCAGCGAGGCGACGATGCGGGCAATGTGAGGGAGCGTGGCATGCGGGTAAGGATGGAATACCTATTTTCCTCGGCTGCCAAACGAACTAGCGACTAGCAACTACATCGTGTCGGCTTCCACTTGGCCGGGAATTGAGTGAGTTCGTCTAGGCTGGTAGGTGATTTTGCTCAGAACAAAGCGGCACATGACCTAAGGTCGAATGGCTGATGACAAGTGACGGCTGGGAGGACTAGCGATGTTGACGAACGTGAATCACTTGAAAGGCCTTGCGATCCGGGCCACGAACGGCGAGATTGGAACTGTAGATCAGTTATATTTCGACGACGAGACATGGGCGATTCGCTACCTCACGGCGGCAACCGGAGGCTGGCTCAGCGACCGGGAAGTTTTGATCTCACCATTCTCTGTGACGAACGTGGACTGGCAAGGCAAGCGATTGGATGTGGCCCTGACGAAAAAGCAAGTGGAGAATAGCCCTAACAGAGACACGCAGCGGCCCGTTTCCAGGCAGTACGAGACCGAATATCTTGGTTATTACAGTTATCCGAATTACTGGGGCGGACCCTTTCTATGGGGCCCAGGGGCCTATCCGTCGAGCTTGTCGAAGCGAATATCAACCCCCAAAGATGCGCTGGCGGAAAAGATCCGTAGAGAGTCGATGGATTCGCATCTTCGCTGCACTGGAGCTGTCACGGGCTATCACATTGAGGCTGAGGATGGCGAGATCGGCCATGTGGCAGGCTTCGTGGTAGACGACGAAACCTGGGCCATCCGCTACATTGAGGTGCGAACGAAAAATTGGTGGCCGGGCAAGAAAGTACTGGTTTCTCCCAGTTGGATTCAGAAGGTGAGTTGGACAGAATCCAAACTGTACGTCGGTCTCTGGCGGGATGCTATCAAAAGCGCGCCGGAGTTCGCAGAGTCTGCGCCGATCACTCGTGAGTACGAAGACCGCCTCTACACGCATTACGGCCGACCGCCCTATTGGCTGCAGGACGCGGAACATAAGGCCGCCCTTTCTTTGAGCGGCGTCTAGGTCGGATCGGTCGCCTCAGCCAAAAGGGCGGCTTTTGATTTTCGCCTGCACTGATGGCACACCACCCTACTTCCTCGATTTGATTTGGAGACGAGCATAACCATGCACACCACCGAACATTTGCGTCCGAACGGCGAGGGCTACCAAAGCCATCACGGCAAAATCCCTTACTGGCGGCGCGCGCATCACGATTTGCGATTCTGGTTCGGTCTAGTCGCCATGCTCGTTGCTATCGGTATTTACGTCGGAACCAACGACTTGTCGATCGTACCTTCCGGCCGCCAGAAGCAAATGCCGGCCGGTAGCCGGGTTCCATGAACTTCGGGGCGGCAATGTATGAAAGTAAGAAAGATCTTTGATCAAACAATGAGGCAGGAGGTCAACATGCAAATCCAAGTCAATACGGACCATACAATCGAAGGTCACGAGGTGCTGGCTGCACAGATCAGGGGTGTAGTGGAGAATGCTCTGAGCCAAATGAGCGATCACATCACGCGGGTGGAGGTCCACCTGACCGACGAACGCGGCCCTAAGAGCGGCAAGAATGATAAACGTTGCATGATAGAGGCCCGCCTCGAAGGCCGCCAGCCCATCGCGGTCACCGACGAAGCGGCGACCGTGGACCTGGCCGTCAGCGGTGCCGCAGATAAGTTAGCCAGATTGATCCAACATACTCTCGGCAAATTACACGATCAAAGGGCTCACCGGACTGATCCGTCTCCTCCAGAGCCGATACTGTCAGATCAGTCATGATCGACACCACGGTAAGCCTGGCTGTCGACGACCGAGAACGAACATCAGATCAAGCGCTTCTGTATCCTCTTCGATTCGAACCGATCTATCAGTATCGGCTGTGGGGTGGCCGGCATTTGGCCAGCTTGCTCACCGCACCCTTGCCTAGCGGCCCGGTTGGAGAAGCGTGGCTACTTAGCGATCGCGACGACCATCAGAGCCGCGTTGCCGATGGATCGCTCAAGGGACGGACCATCGCTCAATTGCTAGAGAAGTTCCCGAAGCAAATCATGGGAAAGCTGGCCGGGCGCTTCCATCGATTCCCGTTGTTGCTGAAGTTCCTCGATGTTCACGAAATGCTCTCGGTCCAGGTGCATCCCACCAAAGCAAACACGGACCTATTGCCAGCGGGCCAGACCCCGAAGACTGAAGCTTGGGTTGTGCTGGAAGCCGGGACGCAAAGCCGCATCTACGCGGGCCTGAAGCCGGACACTGCCGAAGCCGATCTGCGGCGTGCGCTCACAAACGGCTCCGTGGCGGAACACCTCGCATGTTTAACTCCGAAGCCCGGCGACGCCGCTTTCCTGCGCGCTGGCACGGTTCATTCTTTAGGCGGCGACCTGGTGGTGTTCGAGATTCAGCAGAATAGCGACGTTACATTTCGCCTGTATGACTGGGACCATATTGATCCGAAGACTGGAAAGCCACGAGCACTTCAAGTCGATAAGGCTATGGCCTGCATTGATTTTGTTGAAGGTCCGGTCAGTCTGGTCGCGCCCGTGGTGGAGACAACGACCCCGGTGCAACGCGAGAGCTTATTTCATTGTGAACATTTCTGGTTGTGGCGCGTGCGGGGACACTCGCCATTTACCGTCGGCGCGGTGGACTTGCCGCGCGTCCTGGTGTGCATTGAGGGCGGGGGGCTGGTGGAGCACGGCACCGCCGCTTACGCCGTCGGAAAAGGCGACGTATTCCTCTTACCTGCGGCGATCGGTAGTTGTGTTTTTCGGCCGCGCGGTGCAGTGAACGTGTTGGAAATCGCAATTCCGGATTGAGATCGCGAGAATGTTGAAGGTGGAGGCATAGTGAAAAAGCTGATTGTGTTTGATCTCGACGGCACACTTGCCGACAGTAAATCGGCCGTTGATCCCGAAATGTCGGGACTGCTGCATGACCTTCTCGGCATTGTGAAAGTGGCGGTGATTTCCGGTGGCGGTTGGCCGCAGTTTGAAAAGCAACTCGTTTCGAATTTGCCCCACGACAAACTCCTGGCGAATCTATCTCTCCTCCCTACGTGCGGCACAAAGTTTTACCGATATGAGTCAGCGGATTGGAAAAAGATCTATTCGGAAGATTTCACTACAGATCAAAGGGAAAAGATCCTCGATTCCCTCAAGAAGGCGATTGGAGTTGCAGACTTCAAAATCGAAAAGCTCTGGGGCGAGCAAATTGAGGACCGGGGAAGCCAAATAACATTTTCTGCCTTAGGTCAGCAAGCTCCCTTGGAAGAAAAAGAAAAATGGGACCCCGATTTCGCCAAGCGAAAAAAGATAAAAGCGATTCTTGACACTTTCATTCCCGAGTTTTCTGTCCGAATCGGGGGCTCGACATCTGTTGACATTACCAAGCCTGGCATTGACAAGGCCTACGGCATCAGAAAACTGCGAGACCTGCTCGGTATTTCGATAAAAGAGATGATCTATGTCGGCGACGCCTTGTACATGGGCGGCAATGACTACCCCGCTGAAACAGCGGGAGTGGATTGCATTCCGGTGAAGGATCCCAACGAGACCAAGCGGGTTATCCAAACCATCGTCGCCTGTTTAACAGGCGGTATTAAGGCGGCGTAAAGTTATGGCAATCGCCGAAAAGGGTTTGATGAGCGGACTTAAGTTGCAACGGCTGGGAATGTTGATGGAGCCGGAGCCGGGGAGCGCGCAGGAGGTCGAAGGGGTTCTGAATCCGGCTGCCGCGCGTGGCCCGGACGGTCAGCTTTATCTGTTCCCGCGGCTGGTTGCGCGGGGGAATTACTCGCGCATTGGCATTGCGCGAGTACGGTTCAATAAAGCCGGAGATCCGGCAGGTGTCGAGCGGCTCGGCATCGCGCTGGAACCCGAAGCCGAGTATGAGCGCCGACCAGATGGCGCTGGTGGTTGCGAAGATCCTCGCATCACCTTCGTGGAACCGCTACAGAGCTACATGATGACTTACACGGCTTTTTCGCCTGAAGGCCCGCGAATCGCCCTAGCCTTATCGAAGGACCTGCTCCACTGGAAACGTCTCGGACTCGCGACCTTTGGTCCTTACCATGGCGTCGAGTGCGGCGACGTGGATGACAAGGACGCCAGTCTCTTTCCAGTTGCGATCCCTAATCCGTCCGGGCACCCGGAGCTGGCTATCCTGCACCGGCCACTTTTTCCTGGCACTCGCCCCGAGGAAACGGTTCGCCATCCCGCGGCTCGTAAGGTTGATCTCGATCGGGAAAGCATCTGGATTTCGTACTGCGTAATGTCCTTGGAGTCCCGCGAATCGAATCGCCTCGGTCGGTTCATGTCTCATCATCGGCTGGCGACTCCAGTGTCACCCTGGGAGCGCCTCAAGATCGGCGGTGGCACTCCGCCAATCCTGACTCGGCACGGCTGGCTGATCGTTTACCACGGCGTCAGCGAAATGGAAAAGCCCCGCGACGACGAACACCAACTGCGTTATTCGGCAGGCCTGATGGTCCTCTCGAAAGAGCATCCGCAAGTGATCCGCTATCGTTCGGTAGAGCCGGTGTTGACGCCAACGCTACCGCAGGAATGCCACGGTACCGTCGCCCACGTTGTATTCCCAACTGGCATCGATCGTCGCGACGATCTCGGATTACCCAATCGCTTCGACGTGTATTACGGCATGGCCGACAGCCGGATTGGTGTCGCACGTCTTGACTTGCCGGATGTCTTACCGCCGGAAGGAGTCGCAGACCCGCCAAGAAGTGAAAATGAAACACGCGTTTGATTTGTGGAATTCTTGATACTCGCGCGAGTACAAGGTGAGCAATGTCAGAGAGCGCGGTTTGCCGGTGAGGATGGAATACTTATTTTCCACCGTTGCCAATCGGAGCGTCTCCAAGGAATGCGGTGGTGTCGAAGCTGGATCTGCTGGCTAAGCACTCGCTGTCCAACGATACGAGACTCAGACCCATCGCAACGTTGTCCAGACAGCAGTTAAAGGGTTACCTTCCCATACCCATACAGCAAGGCCGGAGCGACTGCGCGCGCGCCTCTTGCTGTCACGAAGATCGAGGATCAAGTCTGGTCGGGACATCCGCTTGCGTCATAGCAATGAAGACCACTCCCGACACCGAAGCGACCGATGGAAGGCAGCCAGACGCAGGCGCAGTGGCTTATCTTTATCTTGCACCTCAGTTGCAAATTATTCTTTATCGTTCAACCTCAACCACATAGTCGCGGCCTTCCCAGGAATTAGTCTCTGGCCAGAAGAACGTGAATCGAATCGGTTCCTGCTGTTCTGCAGTGATCGGAACATCAACAAACTCAATTCCGAAAGTGGTCACTGAGGAGGGAGTGTCATTGACCGCATGCCACTCGTTACGCGTCCAATGAAGACGAAAGGGAGCTGGAACCTGGACACGTAGCGTATAGCCTTTTTTCACGATGCGGACCCGACGATTTGGCTTCCAGATCTCGAACGACTGACAGACGTTCCGATCTCCGAGGTAGCGCTTTGCAACTTCGGGAATTAGATCAAAAACTCGGCCATCGGACACGGACCTCAGCAGTTTGATGTACTCCGCATGAGCCCACATGAGTGGCATGGCCGAGCCCGTAGGTCGACCGAGGAACATATAAGAGTCCGGCCGGTCCTGCTCGTCCCATACTTGCTCGGGCAATAGACCCGTGGCCGAGGCAAAGCGTTCGATTGCTCGTATGAACAGCTTTACATCTCGTCCGGCCGAGAGTTCAAAGTGCGCCCGCTCTCCTGCGAGAAGTGGCCACGCACGGCCCTTGCCCCACCCGGAGTAAGGCCCCCCATCCTCGCGCTGGCCATAACCGTCATGATTGTAGCGATGCCAAACAGGCCCTTCTGGAGTATCCGCCTTCAGTACGGCATCGACCACCTTCAATGAATCAACAATCACCGGATCATCCGGTTTTCTTATTCCGTAACGAACCAGCTCAAGAAAGCCAGCATCGACGACATCTTTTGCCGGAAATGAATTTCGGGTTCCGGGTGCAAGGTTTGCGATTCTTAGGATGCCCGAGTTTGGGTCTTCCGCAGGGTCAGGGTTGTCCACGTCGTCCGGCAAAATTCGTATGTAGTGGCGTGGAATGCCTGGGACCAAAGTCCCTTGCGTTGTGACCGTCCAGGCATCGACATGCGATTCCAAAAAGTCGCTGTATTGCTCAACAAACTCCGCAGCGGTTTCATCCGCTCTCTGCCGGCAGAAATATGCCGCCCCAATCAGGGCTGCAATATTAGAGGCTAAAGTGGATGGGGAATAACCGCTGGCTTCCTCCCAGCGTTCCTGTTGGGTCACCGGGCCATGGCGAAGCAAATAACTTGCGGCCTTCAAGACCATTGGATACGGATCGAAATCCCGCAGCGCGTTCTGCTGGCAGAGCCGCAAGGCCAGCAGTATTGGAAAGGCGACTTCATCCAATTGAATTCCCCGCCAGTAGGGATTCCCATTCACCCAGAAATTCTGCGGAAAACCACCATCCTCTTGCTGAGAAGCCGCTAAGTAAATGAGCGCCCGCAGCGGTGTAGCATTTTCGCCGCAGGCGAGCAGCGCGGAGGCGCTGTTAACCATATCTCGGGTCCAAACCAAGTGATATCCGCCTTGGTCTTTGTCTCCTCTTGCTTCTCCCCACGGGATCGAGAGAGAGGCAATCAAGGCGCCAGGATAGGACTTGCCTTCGTGAGCGAGAAGCAAACTGTAGCTGCTGTGGTACAGATTTCCCTTGTCAGCGGAAACCTTTGCCAGCGGATGCATGTGCGCGGAGGCACGGTCCCATTGCTCCGTGTATCGTTTGTGATGCTCTTGGAAGGGTGTGCCGAGCGCTTGAAAAAGGGTTGTAATCGCTTGATGCTCGGTGTCCCCAAAAGCGAGCCCGAGAGTAAACTCGTGGCAGCCATTCAGGTCTAGTTCTCCAGTGAGCGCGATGTTGCCGTCAGTAGCCTGATCGAACTCCCAGTTCATTTGAAAGTTATCAGCTAAATCAGTCCAGCCGTCGCTGCGGCCGACATAGCCGCACGAGGTACGAGAAAAGGGCACTGTAGCGGCCAGTGCCAGCCATGTGTTTTCTTTCTGCGCCATAAGAATCTTGCGGCCACTCACCTCGGCAACATACCCGTTGTTCCCCCACCCTCCGACTTCCAGGTGAGGAGCGCATAGCGCGTACAGTCGCAGCTTCGAAATGAACGATTCGTCTCCCGTCAACGCTGTGCGCTGAAGGACGCAGGCAAGGTGAGGATCCGTGACAATTTCTTTAACGATGGCATAGCGGCCGGCGGGATCGGAGTTCGTGCAGCGGTATCCAAGAGAGTGATCGGATAGTCGTTCGACCTTGGTTTCGAGATGGCGCTTCTCATCGTGGAAGAAACTCTTGCCATCTGTAATCAAGTATTGAAGGTCCCGGAGTTGCGGACGATCCACGGTTGGATAGTAGACTTCAGTGACGATGCCGTTCCAAAGCGTAAACCAGATCTGGCTGGAGGCTGCGTAAGCGGTTCCCACTCCGTCTTTGTCTCCATGAGTCCATCGAGGTTCGATTCCTGGGTGTCCAAAGGCGACATTTGCACCGTCTGATGTAGTCATTCTGCCTCCTCGGCTCAGGGCGCCAGCCAGGCTAGGTCAAAGTTGGCTGGACCAAATTGGTGATGCGCGTTCAAAAGACTGCGGGCGTCAAGCGCAGTAGTTAGCAGCTTACCGATCACACACAAACCGCACTGTGCAAACTCCTCGGATTTCGTCGCCTCCTCTTCTACTGGTTCCGATGACAGCTGCGGCTCCAGACATGCTAGATACTACGAAAGGACTGCAGTTGTTCAATAGTGAACACCTCGGATTTTGCTTTCGCGGGGCGTTTATCCACGTCGAATTTGTTGACGCTTAGGCGATAAGCGGATGGCGCATTTTTTTCGTACTGTCTCGTATTGAACAGTTTCCTTGGGAGCACCCTGTCATACTGCATATTTGTGCCTTTAGATCGAAGGTCTCAAGATGATGCCTATTCGCAGAGGAGACGAGAAAATGTCTGCAGAAAATTCGGTTGTCGCGGTGTATCACACTCATATGGATGCCGATCGAGCGGTGAAAGAGCTGCAGCGCGGCGGAGTTGACATGCATAAGCTGTCGATCGTTGGCAGGGGCTACCACACAGATGAGCAGGTGGTGGGGTACTACAATACCGGCGATCGCATGAAGTATTGGGGTAAAGTCGGTGCGTTTTGGGGAGGCTTCTGGGGGCTTTTGTTCGGATCTGCTCTTTTCATGATCCCGGGTCTCGGCCCAATTTTAGTGGCTGGGCCGATCGTTGGGTGGATCGTGGCGGCGTTGGAGAGTGCGGTGGTAGTAGGGGGGATGGGCGCACTGGGAGCAGGTCTCTACAGCATAGGTATTCCGAAAGACAGCATTGTGAAATACGAGACGGCGCTCAAAACGGATCAGTTCTTGCTGATCGCCCATGGAACAGCTGCGGAAGTGGCAAGAGCGAAGGAGATCATCGATACCACGAATCCTGCCCAGAGTACGGTGCATGCTGCAGAAGCAGTGGCAGCATAACAAGCGTTTTCGCGATTAGTCCGGGCAAGGCTGTCTCGATGGCCTTGCCCTGCTCTGCGGTCGCAGACTTGTGGGGCAAACGTTTGTCGCAAGTGAGTCAAGGAGAAACATATGGCAGACAAATTGCACCTTGGAAAAGCACAATCCGTATCAGTCGTCGAAGCGGACGTCTTCGACAGAATGAACGAAACCGACGGGTTGATCGCTGAGCGCGCCTACGAAATCTATCAATCCCGCGGCGGCGAGCACGGATCTGACCAGGATGATTGGTTTAGGGCTGAACAAGAGATTCTGCATCCGCTTGCTGTCGAACGTGATGTGACCGACAGCGCGCTGCGATTGACAGCGCAATTGCCTGGCTTCGATGCAAAGGATTTGGAAGTCGCGATTGGACATCGACGAGCCGTTATTTGTGGTGTCCACTCAGACGCGAATCTGCCGGCAGAAACTCATCGTAAGGACAAAAAGGTTATGCGAATTGTCGAGCTTCCTTTTGATATCGATCCGGTATTGGCCAAAGCCACTCTGCAGAGCGGAACGTTGCAGGTCGTTTTACCGCGCTCACGTTAATCTTTTCGGGCACCAAACCAGTGCTGACTTGGGCGGAGGGATCTCTGGGGAATATATTCCCGCCCTTAGAATAAGGCGTGCGTATTTTTCACCGGCGAGGAGAAAAACCAGGATCCGCACTTTGGCTTTTCATTTCTCTTCTTGAGCTTTCGGATTGATCCACGGTCCGTCATTGGCAATGAGCTGGTGTGCCTCGTCGGGTCCCCACGTCCCTGGCTCATAGTGATACAAGGGCGTAACGTTCCCCAGGATAGGTTCGACCGCACGCCACTGCGCCTCCACCAAATCCTGGCGTGCAAAGAGTTCACACTGACCGCGCATGGCGTCGCCCAGCAGCCGTTCATAGGGAGGAGTATCGTCGGCGGCCTGTTCCGTGAGGGTGAGTTCGACATCAGTCCCCGTCATCGGCTCTCCCGGTATCTTGACCCGCACACCCATTCCGATCGCGATGTCGGGACTGATGCGCATGCGCAGGTGCGCGGACGAGCCGGGGACGATTTCGCCGAAGGTTTCCATTGGCGGACGCTTGAATTCAACGAACACCTCCGTTGCGGTTACCGGCAGCATTTTTCCAGCGCGGATATAGATCGGCACGCCAGACCATCGCCACGTTTCAATGAACAGCCTCAGGGCAACGTAGGTCTCGACCGTCGAACCGGCGGCAACGCCCGGCACCGAACGATAACCGCTGTACTGGCCACGCACCACGTCACCGGCAGCAAGCGGCCGAACCGCTTTGAGCAAGGCGGCCTTCTGGTCGCGCCACGCGTCGTGAGCCTCCCCAGTCGGCGGATCCATGGCGAGGATGGCCAAGACTTGCAGCAGGTGATTTTGAACCACGTCCCGCACCGTGCCGGCTTCGTCGTAGAACTTTCCGCGATCCTCGACTCCAAACTTCTCCGCCATGGTGATCTGGATGCTGCGCACATAGTTGCGATTCCAGATCGGCTCAAACATTGGATTAGCGAAGCGGGTGTAGAGAATGTTCTGCACCGGCTCCTTGCCCAGAAAATGATCGATGCGAAAGATTCGTTCCTCAGGGAAAAACTGGCGCAGAATCTGGTTAAGGCTTTGTGCCGAGGCCAGGTCACGCCCAAAGGGCTTCTCCACCACGACTCGGGCATTCTCAGCGCACACCGATGTGGCCAGTCCCTCGGCAACGGTTCCGAACAAGCTAGGCGGGATCGCCAGGTAATGCAGCGGCTGCTTCGCCGGTCCCAACTCTTTGCGAAGCTGGGCAAACGTGCCGGGATCGTTGTAGTCGCCGTCCACGTAGCGCAAAAGACTCGTCAGTTTGCGGAACGCATTCTGATCGAGACCGCCGTGTTTCTCCAGGCTGTCCTTAGCGCGCGCTTTGAGCTGATCGAGATTCCAGCCCGCCTTGGCCACGCCGATGATGGGCAGATTGAGACCTTCATCGCGAATTAATCCCTGCAGCGACGGGAAGATCTGCTTGTGAGCGAGGTCGCCGGTGGCGCCGAAAAATACAAAGGCGTCAGACTGGAAATCGGCCATCAGGCTGCCTCCGGCTTTTCGGCGGCTTTCTCCTTGTGACCGCCGAATTCGTAGCGCATCGCCGAAAGAAGTTTGGCGGCGTACTCTTCATTGCCGCGTGAAGCAAAGCGAGTGGAGAGGGCTGCGCTGATCACCGGCGCCGGAATGCCCTCGTCCACCGCCGCCTGCACCGTCCAGCGTCCTTCCCCGGAATCCGATACACGGCCAGCGAAATTCGAGAGGTCGGGATTGTCCCGCAAAGCAGCAGCAGTCAGGTCGAGGAGCCACGAACCGATTACACTGCCGCGCCGCCAGACCTCGGCCACCTCGGTCAGGTCCATATCATATTGATAGTGTTCGGGATGGCGCAGCGGCGTGGTCTCTGCGTCTACTTCTCGTTTCACCTTTCCGACGTTGGCGTTCTTGATGATGTTCAATCCCTCGGCAAAGGCAGCCATAATGCCGTACTCGATGCCGTTGTGGACCATTTTGACGAAGTGTCCCGCACCATTGGGGCCGCAACGCAGGTAGCCGTTTTCCGATGTGGAAGGTTCGCCGGTTCGCCCCGGCGTCCGCGCCGCTGAGGCGACGCCCGGCGCCAGAGACTTGAAGATTGGATCGAGATGAGTCACGATCGCTTCCTCTCCGCCGATCATCAGGCAGTATCCGCGTTCGAATCCCCATACGCCACCGCTGGTTCCGCAATCGACATAGTGAATTGCCTTGCTCTTCAATTCGCTAGCGCGGCGGATATCGTCGTGATAGTAGGAGTTGCCGCCGTCAACCACGATGTCGCCCGGTTCGAGCAATGGTATGAGCGAAGTCAATACTGCATCGACAGCCGCCGCCGGAACCATCATCCACACAGCACGCGGCTTGCTGAGCTTCTTGGCGAAATCTGCCAGACTGGCGGACGATTTGGCGCCTTTCCCCACCAGATCCTGCATAGCCTCCGGGTGAGTGTCATTCACCACACACTCATGTCCAGCCTTCAAAAGTCGTTGCACCATGTAGGAACCCATTCGTCCTAGACCTATCATTCCGAGTTGCATCGGTTTTTCCTCCTTAGGAAGTGACTCGCGCGATCATGCGAATGTTCTCCAGTGTTCCAGTGGAATCAGGCAACTTGATGAAGCCTCCCAGCCTTGCCTTCCCACAGTTTGATGCCTCCGAGAAGGCCATCGAGATTGCTCACAATCTTGACATTCACTGGTAGCTTCGCTTTGATGAACTTGGTGTTTCCCCCGCCTATGAAGAGGCGATCGCAGTTGAAGGTGACTTGCAACAATTTCACCGCTTCGACCAGATGGCGATTCCACTTCGCGACGCCCTTGCGTTTGAGAGTGGCATGGCTGAGCTCATCCTCGTAGGTGTGGCCTTTGCGAAAAGGGTGATGCGCCAGTTCCAGGTGCGCATTATAGCCGTCCACGAACAGAGATGATCCGAAGCCCGTGCCCACGGTGATCACCAGCTCCACGCCGTGGCCGCTAACGCAGCCCATACCCTGCACGTCGGCATCGTTGGCCACGCGCACCGGGCGACGCAGACGGCGCTTCAATTCGGTCGCCAGACCGTAACCAGCCCATCCCGGCCCAAGGTTGGGCGCTGTCAGCAATTTGCCGTCCCGCACCACTCCCGGAAATCCTACGGAAACGCGATCAAAGGCACCGAGCGACTTTGCCAGTTGTTCGATAGTGGCAAGCACTTTCTTCGGCGTGGCGTGAGATGGTGTAGGAACTCGGGCACGTTCGGTTAAAGGCTTGCCGTTTGCGCCGAGGATAATCGCCTTGATTCCCGTACCTCCAACATCCACCGCTAAAGTACGTAACGAGACAGGCTTGTTTCGGGAACGGTTCGCATAGGCGCTATTGCCGGATCGTTTCATGGCAGTCGCTCTTGAACATCGCCGATGAGAAATCGGGTGCGCCTCTCTGCGTCGGCTTTGCGCCTTGTGGTCGGATGCAAGAGTATCCTCATGACATTCATGATCCTAGCCAAAACAAAGGCACAAGACCCAGCGTGGCGAGAACGGCCAAGAGCGCGAGGCTCTGTAGGCCGGTCTTTCGGTCGGCAAGGCTGTAGGCGTAAATTCCTTTCACGAGATTGTTGCTGGCGGCCGCGATTAAAACTGCCGCCGCCGCTACCTTCAAAGGCGTGAGTGGACCCGCTGCCTGGGTCATCCCCATGATGAATGGATCTACGTCGGTGACCCCCATGATGGCAGCCAGCGTGTTCACTCCGGCTTTTCCCAGATAAGTGACAGCCAATTGGGTAGCTACCAGCATCGCCAGAAAGAGTGCAGCGAAGAGAAACGCCGCGAGTAGTTCAAGCGGATTCTTGGGTTCAAACTCGCGCTGCACAGCCTGAGCATTTGCATCCGTCCGGCGAGACCAGAGCCAACCGATGCCGACCGCCAGAGCTGCCAGTACGAGAAATGGCAGCGCCAGCAAAGACATCAGGTGTCGGTTGAAAAGGGCCAAAAGAGCAACCAAGCGCAAATACATCACTCCAGAGGCAATCAAGATGCCTCCGGCGAAGAGGTGGGGATGCTGTTCACGAGCGGCTCGCCGTGCGATTACGACCGTGGTGACTGTCGATGAATAGGCCCCACCTAGCAGCGCTGCCAGCACCACTCCGCCCCGTTCTTTAGTTAATTTCTGTAAAACGTAACTGCCGTACGAGATCGTGCTAACCGCAACCACAACGAGCCAAGTCTTGAAAGGGTTGATGTGAAATCGGCTAAATTCCTGGTTCGGAAGTACCGGCAGGATTACCCCGGTCAGAAACAAGAACTTGGCAAACGTAAGAATCTCTTGCGGAGCGATGCGAACAGCAAGCTTCTCAAGCGCTGATTTGAGATCCAGTAAGAGCAGGCTGGCGACGCTCAGTGTGGTGGCGATCCAGAAATGTCCGTAACAGACAAGGGCACCGACCAGGAATGTCGCAAGACCAGACATCTCTGACGTGACACCGGCGGATTCAGCAGAGGAGAGCTTGTGCCAGTAGGACAAAAGCAAAAATCCGGCGACTACCAGAAAGCCGACGGTCAGTGGCAGTAGTTGTGACCCCGATATCAGCGCAATTGAATAACCGATCAGGCCGATGAGCGGGAAGGTACGCACGCCGCCAAAGGAGTACGAGTCTCCCGATGCCTTGTGTTCTTCGCGCTCCAGTCCTATCAAGAAAGATAAGAACAAGACCAGAACAATCTTCACGGCTTCGGGCGGCAGACGCTCATAGAGCTCCACTAGAGTTGCACCTCCGACCGAATTGTTCTCAAAAGTTGGTTGGAGGTTCGCTGGACTCTTGCGTGACTGAGGGCATCATAGCGATCCATCATTCGGGCGCCCAAATCTGCTGAACAGCTTACTCGTTGGCACTCAGTCGATGCAATCGCTTCATCAGGCCCGATTCTCATGCGGCCCGCGGTAAGCTTGGGGGCAACTTTAGTTCCGCGCGTGATCGCAGTACCTGCAGCACGTGAGCACGGGACACGATGCCCTCAATGCGTCCGTCCGACATGACCGGTAATTGATTGACGTCTTCGCGCCCCATGGTCTCTAGGGCTTCCATCGCCGGCATATCACGAGAAACAACATGGACCTTATCCGCTGAACGCATAACGCTACGCACAGCAGTGAACGGCCATGCTCGTGGTTCGACGGTGCGCACTTCGTTGGGCGTGATGAGGCCGAGCAGGTGCCCGTCCTGGATCACCAGGAAGCAGCGCCGACCGGTTTTCAGCAAGTGCTCGTTAACGAAGTCCTGCAATGAGAGTTCGGGATCTACCGTATAACTGTCTGTCGACATCACATCTTTCACGCGCACGCCGCGGAGAAGTGTTCCGATCTGTACCTGCATGTAGCGTGGCACCAGCCGCTTGTAAAAGGAACCAACCGATAAAGGCAATCCAGAGTCCTCCCAGGCCTGCCCCCTGAAAGAACCGGAGAATGCCAAAGCCAATAAAGAAAACGGCGATGACCTGCCCGACGATTGCCGCGGCCCGCGTTGCGCGTTCGGCATCACCCATCGCCCACCACAGAATCGCGCGCAGGACGCGCCCACCATCGAGCGGAAAGCCCGGAATCATGTTGAATGCACCCAGGGCAAGATTGATGTAGCCCAGCCATACCAGGAGCGCGGTCCCAGGTGTTGTTGCCGAAGTCCACGGAATCCAGCCGGAAAGCCTGGCTAAACCGAGCAGGACCAGACCAAGGACCCCGCTCGTGATGGGGCCGACAATCGCCATCCAAAATTCCGTTTTCGGCGTCCGATGCTTCCTTCTCGATTTGGGCAACGCCCCCAAGCAAGAAGAGCGTGATCTTGTGAACCGGAATTCCGCGGGCTTTGGCAACGACCGCGTGAGACAACTCGTGCGCGAACAAGCAGGCAAAGAAAAGCACGCCCGTGATGATGGCTGTGCTCCACACGAGCTGCGTCACTCCAATCGTGGTTCACGCGCGTGAAATTGCGCGACCAGCGAAAAAGTGATCAGCAGCGCTATTACCAGCCAGCTATAGTGCAGTCCCAGCTCGACTCCGAATACCGTGCCCAGCTTGATCTGCGATTTCATGATTTGTCGCCGCCTTTGCTACCGCTCCGTTGCGACCGAGTGGAGCGGGCAGAATCAGTGAATCAGCGTCCCGTGATGCGAATCAACATCTCAAGGCCACTGTTCAGCGTAATCTTTTGACGCCCATAGAAGGCCGTGGTGCCCAGGCCACCTGCACCTCCAACGATGGAACCTATGCCCGCACCTTTGCCGCCTCCGAAAATGCCGCCAAGCAGCGCACCAGCGCCCGCGCCAAGAATGGTGTGCTCGGCGCTCTTTCTGCCTCGCCCAGTCGATTCGATGGCGCCTTCGACGTCTACCTTCTCGCCGGACGGTGCATGATACAGCTCGATGATTTCGGCATGAATCCGCGCGCGGCGCCCGTCGGGCATGACCAAGCGGTCGAACTGCAAGACCATACTGGTGTGGCCGTCAACTCGGCCAGACATGTCAATGTTGGCGATGTGACCGTAGACACGGGCGCGTTCGTAGTCACCTCGGTCGACGACGGTGGCGCTGAAGGGGTCTCCGACTTCGGAGTCGACGCTGGTCAGCGTGTCATCTAGGCGAATACGAAGAGCTACATCATCGGGGACGTTGAAGGTCTGACCTGACCCAAGCAGTGGGAAAGCAATCATAAACACGACGGCCAAGAACAACCATCGGGCGGTTGCAATATTTCGAAGATCGGATGCTGCAAAAAGATGTCCCACGAACGCCTCCTAGTTGGACTAAGAATAGACGGAAGACGACCTTGTGTTTTGTCGAATCAACCAAATCTTCGTGACCCCCCGCCACTAGCTTGTCAGAAACCTGGCGGCAAATTCGATCGACAGCATGAGAGATCAATTTGCCTCATCGAGATAGCGTCCATTCTTACTTCTCGAAAAAGTGAGCGATTTTCTTGCCTGCATCCTCCGTATAGTAGACGGTCACCTTAGTGCCCTTCTCCATCCCCTTTGCGATATCTTTTCCACCGTCTTTGGCAGCGTGGTCCGTCAGCGAGAAGGTTGACTCGACACCATCGCCGGACTTGACGATAAGTTTCTTCCCATCTCGATCAATGTCTTTGATCGCGCCGTCGGTCGTCTTCAGACCGTCCTTCCCTACTTTGTCGATCTCCACAGCCGTGTCTTCGGTCCCTTTCGTGGTGTAGTGGGCGACCACTTCCGTTCCCTCTTTCAAGCCGTGCCAAGAATCTTTCGCGGCCGCCGCTGAAGTATCCACGCCATGAACTGTGGTTTTGTCGAGAAAGTGGATTGTGTGTTCCGTTCCATCGGCAGTCTTCACCACGACAATTTTGGCGCCCGTATCGATCTTCTTGACTGCACCGTGGACCGCACTGACGACATCTTCGGCAGCGTATGCAACCGAAACAAGCAAAAGTACAAGTACCGCCCTTCCCATCATCTTCATGTTGTGCAAGCTCCTAGTCTTAAGATTTAAGTTTTCAAATCTTGGGAGAGCTACAGCAATGCCCTTTTCTACGTTGCGGCCTACGCGGCTTTGACTGCGTTAGTAGTCCTCTTGCTGGCGCGCGTCTTCTTCATCTGGATTTCAAGTTTCCCGTCTCGCACCGTGGCTGTTACTTCACCTGGGTCGATCGTCTCCGAGAGGTCAACCTCGTGGAGGGCTCCCTCGGAGCTCTTTTCAACCTGAGTGTTCCTCCCATCACGAACCGCTCTCCAGTTTCCGGTGATGACGAGACGATGAGGCGCAATTCGCACTTCAATGTCCTCGCCGCTGAGACCCGGCACTTTGGCATGGACAATTACCTGATCGTTCGTTTCACTGATTTCTACCGGCAGTGAGTGCAACAGTTCAGCCTCCGCGCGGCACCAATCTTCCAGATCGTGCCCATCCTGGCGCCCGCGGCTCTCATACAATTCAAAAGCGCGGCGGGCGACGCCCTTATAAACCTGATGGACGAGTTGAGAAAATGGCGAAGCGTCCCTCAATTTGAGGACTTTCGGGTGTTTTGGGCTTTCAGATTGTGACGCCAGTTCAGCGGTCATGGTATTCGCTCCCTTCGCAAACAGATATTTCCAAGTACGGTCACACCACTTCGATCGCGACGAATAGGACCCTTTAGGCTGCTGTACCGCTACGCTGGCAATGCTCGTTAGAACGCCCTGTGACCCCGTACGAGTGCATCGCTCGTTCGATGACGAGCACCAAGCCTTCTGGCGGTTCGCTCTTCATCACGTATTCGTCGACCAGCCACAGAACCCGCTGCGGCGTCTCGGAGAACGCTGAAACGAGTACGATTGGCATGTTCGGAAACCGTTGCTTGATGTGACAGGCTATGGCTTCCGCGTCCATGCCTTCCTGTTTGTACTCAAGTAGAACCGCGGAAACGGATAACCCCTCTAAAATCCTTAGCGCAGCATAACCGCTCGACGCGGTCTGGACGCAGTAACCATGGGATTCCAGAGTCGCCTTGCGAAGCTCCAACGCTTGCGGATGGTCGTCAACACACAGGACAATGGGGGAGTCCATGGCTACGCCTCATCTCGATAGTTACATCTAAATCTAGCTTGCCGCTGCCCCAAGCGGGAGAAAGATGCGAACGATTAACAAAACCCAGATGACTTGTGCGAGCTGATTACACTTCGGCGTTTCCCAAATTTAAGCAGCTAAAGAATCCCTGTCTGTTCAAAATTAGACACCCCCCCAATGTTTCATCGGGGCGTGCCTGCCTCGGGATGAAAGAACAATGATGGAGTGGGACGGCTTTGGAGCTAATCGTGGAGAACAACGCTGAGAAGCGAACTGTGCACCTTCAATCCGCCGTTGTACTCAATGAAACCAAGTTTTCTGAACTTGTTCATGAAGAAATTCACTCGTGGGCGGGTGGTACCAATCATCTCCGCCAATGTCTCCTGACTTACGTCCGGACTCACTTTCTCAGAACTGCCATCCTTGCCGAAGCGTGACAGAATAAAAAGTGCCCTCGCGAGTCGCTTTTCGCTCGAATTGAACAGTTGATCCACCAAGTCCGCCTGAGTCTGGTTGTAACGTCCGACCACATAAGCGACAAACAGGTCGGAGAACTTGTGTTCGTCGTGGAGCGTGCGCAGCATACGCTTCCGTTCGATCTTCGCGACGGAGCAGTCCGTAATTGCTATAGCGCTTGCCATGCGGAGGGGCTGATCTGAGGCCAGGCACCCCTCCCCCAGGAAATCGCCGCGCCCGAGCAACGCGAGCGTTGCTTCCTTGCCCTGTCTGGAGATCACGGTGAGCTTCACCTTCCCCTCCTGGATGTAGAACACCGCGTCGGCACGGTTTCCTTGCGAAAAGATGGCTTGTTTCGGCCGGTAGCGACGAGTAGTCTTCCCAACACCAACAGCCGCCAGAAAGTCTTCCGGGTCAAAAGCCTTGGTTCCCTGGACAAGGCTTTTTCGCGTTGGCAGCCTGCGCGGCGATGGCATATTCGAAGCTCCGGAATAGCGATGGCTCATATTTTTATAATTATTCTGTTCGCAATTCGCAAGTAGCGGGAGAACGGATTGCGAAGATGCCGCTGAACGGTGTTCATGCTGGGGAGTGTCTACCTTCCGCCTGCTGAGTTACTATGCTTTCATCTTAGAGCTCTTACCGGAGTACCCAAATTCAGGGAGTGGTAACCCATGGTTCCGATCGTCGCGCGTCGCGTTTTCGTTCTTCTCCCCCGGATCTTGGTTGCTCTGTTCGTGCTGCTTCTCCCCTCTGAGTCTCGTGCCGACATTCGGAAGCATCCCGTCTTTCTCCCCGCCAACGTCGATCCCTCCAAATGTCTCGACTGCCATAACGACAAGGCCACAGGAAAGTATGTCCACACCGCTATCTCCATGGGTTGCACCGCCTGCCATACGGTTGCCAATGTCCAGGGCGCGACGTATGTCGTTCTCTCGTCTCCTCCCAATCAACTCTGCCTGACTTGCCATACGCTGTCGACTGACCCTGTGCAGCATTCTCCTTATAAGGAGGGCAACTGCGTCTTCTGCCATTCTCCGCACGCCAGTAATTTCCCCGCCCATTTGTACGCGCCTCCCCAAGATGTTTGCACGGCTTGCCACGTCCGCGGTCTCATGAAGGTGAATCGCAAGGCCAACACCCTCATCCTTCCTTGGGGCACAATAATTCCGTTCAAGGAAATGGATTCCTGGTTCTACCTCGGCCTGGACAAAACTTACAGGCTCAATCACCCGGTCGAAGGACATCCGGTGTCTGGCCCCAACCTCGCTCTCGGCAACGACGCTCCTGTCATTACGTGTCTCACCTGCCACGAACCCCACCACTCCACGGTTGCCAACCTCATCCTGCCGAAATACAAAAACACCACTTCCCTCTGTCTGTCCTGTCACCACGCCCCCTTCTGAATGTTTTCGCGCAGGCGTAGACTGACGACCACAGATTCACGAATGGGGTTAGTTGGAGAAACTGAAGGAGCGACTGCCGTGGAATTGCAATCAGGTAAAGCGACACAAAATCGACCCAAACGCGGATTCTGGGGCATTATCCAGTGGATCTTGCTATGGGGCACTGTTTTTGGACTCAGTGGAGTGGCACTGGTCGCCGTGACCAACAAGGCGGTGATTTGGTCAAGTTCGGATGCATTTTGCGGGACGTTTTGCCATTCGATGACGTGGGCTTCAGCGGCCTACCATCAAGGCCCTCACTACATCAATGCGTCCGGTGTGCGCGCAAGCTGCGGACAATGTCATATCCCCTACGACTCCGGCCACGCGACTGCGACAGAGTATGTGAAGATGCTCCTCTTTAAGGGGAACCGTGGAGCAAAAGATTTCTGGAATGAGACTCACAAGACCATTGCAACGAAGGAAGCATGGGAAAAGCGACGGCCGCAATTGCAAACAGAGTTCGAGCGCTACATGCAGGCGCACAATTACATTACCTGCCGCGGTTGCCACGTGCTCGATGCGTTTGGTGGACCGCGCAGTCAGATGAGAGTGCTAATTCACAAGGATGTCATCAAAACGAATGATGTCAGTTGCCTTCAGTGTCACAGCAATGTGGGACACGTCTATGAGCAGCCGGCGACAAGAGTCGGCGGCTGGTACACGACCGAACAGGCTGAGGCGGGTGGCAAACTTTATCAGGCACAGTGCGCAAACTGCCATGGTGCGAAATTGCAGGGCGGCGCTGGACCTGCGCTAAATGGCACGTCCTGGCATCAGATGTACGGCGGAGCAAAACTGTTGACGGTGTGGGGAGAAATCAAAGGCCCGATGGCACAGGACGCGGGTACGGCCTTCACTACTAAGCAGTCACTTGATGTCCTGGCCTATCTGCTGCAACAGAATGGGCTGCCCTCAGGAAATACGCCTCTTACAGATACGAGAGAGCTGTCGGATGTCTTGCCAGCGAAATAGAAATAGCCAGCATGTGGAAACTCAGGGAAGCTAGAACGTCGCGAATTGTACTCCTCTAGTCTGCAACGGTCATTACCGGGCATCGGGCGTGGGCGACGATATGAAACGCTCCGGACACACTGGATCCGGTCCAAAAGTGCGCACTCTTGCGAATGCCGAGCACCAGCAGACCGACGCTGTACTCCTCAATATGCCGGAGAATCTGAATGTGCGCGTTGCCAACTTCGACGAAGCTTCTCGGAGTGCAAAACTCCTTGGCTTGCATAGGAACGAGTTGGTCGAGAGCCGAATAGAACTCCTCCTCGATTTTGTCAAAACATCCAGGATGCTGGATCTTCTCTGCTCCGACGACGTGCAGGACGTCGATCTTGCTATGGAATTCTTCTGCCAGGGCAACGGATATGAGGGCGGCATGGGCGACTGCGGGATGCAGTTCCGTTGCATAAAGAATGCGCTGAAACGGTACCGATTTGGAAACCAGAGCCGGAACGCGCGGACCTACAGTCAAGCAGGGATAACGCGTGGTTCGCAGGATCGATTCCGCAGTGGACCCAAGAAGACCTCTTCCCATTAGAGTCCCGCCGTGGGTTCCCATAACGATGACGGGAGCAGGATTTTTCTCTGCGATTCGGGGGATTTCTTCACGCGGGTCACCTTCCACAAGAACAGCCTTGGATTGAAAGTTCCCCCCACCCAGCCGCTCCACCCTCCTTGCAAGATATGCCTCAAGGTCCTGCCGCTGCATGCTTCTCACTTCGAACATGGCTTCCACTTCCAATGCTGCCTGGGAGAGATAAAAGGCGTGCGAGACCAAAAGGGACACGCCAAACTGCCGTGCCAGCAAAGAAGCGTACAAACCGGCGTTCTGGGAAAAAACGGAGAAATCGGTTGCAAAAACGACAGACTGAAATGTCGAATGCTGTGGGGTCGGCATGGCGGTCGCTCCCGTATGTCTAACTTTCCTGAGCTGCTGTGCCTGATTTATCGCACAGCGTTTGGCGACTCCATGATCGCACTCTTGGTTCCAACCAGGTGGTCCCTCTCGCGCAAAATCCCAAGGCTTAGCTTCATTTCTCGTGGAATTCCGCCCACCCGCCAGCTTTCTCGTAATACAACCGCATGTTGCACTGCTTCGGCCCGACATGTGCAAACGCGAGGTCTGGCTGTTTGAAAACGCCCTCGGCCTCCCCAATTTGCATGGGTGCGCGCACCAGATCTTGCGTCTCGTCGTACTTACTGCCGGCGTTAACGTTCTTGTTCACCACCAGAGTCCAGCTTTGCTTTTCCGGAATAACGTAGAGACGATACGCTCCTTCGGGAATAACGGAGTTGCCAAGGGTAAGAGCAGTCTGTGTGAAAAGAAAGACTGGCGAACCACCCGGCTCCCAAAGTTTCTTCTCGTGAAAGTCCTCTTCGTGTTTCCCAGGTGAATTGTTGTACTGGACTCTCATTTTTTTCCCATCGTCAAACGTGCAGAAGAGTTCGGCAGGTTGACGGGTCGAGGGCGCCTGTTGGCTGACGGCCGGGAGCGTCAACTGGCTGACTAACACAAGACAGATACCGAGTAAACGCATTGTTGTTCCTCCTCTTGCCCTGCTGATACTGGGCTACGTTCCAAGTCTACGGCCCTACCCCTCCATTGTGGCAATCGCTGCAGGTCACCTGGGTCAAATCTCCTACATCTACAGGGTGTTTGAATGGAATTCCAAACAAGGCAAAGGCATTGCGCTGTGCCGATGCTGAGGTCAATTCTCAACACCTCAAATCTTGAAAATTTCGTGCAAGGCCGGGATGACCACTTTCGTTCCGGTCAGGAGGTTTGCAAACTGTCGCATGACTTCTTCGTCGCCATGAACGAGAAAAGTACTCTCTGGATTGCCGATCTGCTTGTGCCAGGCGAGCAGCTCAGCCTGATCGGCATGCGCCGAAAAGCCGTTGATGGTATGGATTTTGGCACATACGGGTATCTCTTCTCCGTAGATTCTGACTTGTTTCGCACCATCAATGACCTGTCTGGCAAGAGTGCCTTTGGCCGCGTAACCGACAAATAATATGCTGCATTCCTCGCGAGCAATATTTTGCTGCAAATGGTGCTGAATCCTTCCGCCCGTACACATGCCGGATCCAGCCATGATAACGGCGCCACCTGTCATATGGTCGATAGCGACGGATTCGGCCCTTTCGCGAGTAAAGTGAAGTCCCGGCAGATGAAAAGGGTCTCGCCCTTCGCGAAACAGTTGGGCGGTTTCCGGGGCATAGCACTCCGGGTGGTGTTCGAATATCTCAGTAGCCGATATCGCCATGGGGGAGTCCAGAAACACCTGGACCGAGCGTGGCAGCCGGTTTTTCTCGATACCTTCATGAAGAAAGAACAGTAGTTCCTGCGCCCGTTCCAAGGCAAAGGTCGGGATGACAACGTTGCCACCTCGTTTGAAGGCATCGGTAATCGTTTCGTAGAGCTCTTCCACTGATAGGTGGAAGGGCTTGTGCAAACGGTCGCCGTAAGTGGTTTCCATGACGACAATATCAGCCTTCAGCGGTGTCACGGGGCTGCGCAACAGGGGGCGGCCGCTATTGCCGAGATCGCCCGAAAACAGCACGCTACGCTGTCGGCCATCTTCTTCCAGTTCCAGAAGAATGCTGGCTGATCCAAGGATATGGCCGGCATCCAGAAAGGTCGCCCTTATGCCCGGGGCGATCTGTATAGGCCGCCCATAAGCGGCGGTACGCCCAAAAAAATCCAGCGTGGAAAATGCATCTAGAATGGAGTAAAGCGGAGCGGGCGTATGCTGTTGTTTGCTGTGATGTGCAAAGTGGTGCCCACGATGTTGCACCTCTTCCACTTGCAGATGAGCTGCATCTAACATCACAAGGCGAGCCAGTTCGCGCGTAGCTGCCGTGGTAATAATCTCGCCGCGAAACCCCCTCTTGGCCAACAAGGGCAGACGGCCACAGTGATCCAGGTGCGCATGGGTGAGGAGTACGAAACTAATCTGTCTTGGATCGAAGCCAAAAGGATCCCGGTTTTCTTGATCCGGCTCTTTCCCGCCCTGGTGTAGCCCGCAGTCAATCAATATCTGCTTGCCCGCGCAGTTCACTAGATGGCAGGAGCCGGTGACGCCCCGATCTGCACCGTGAAAGGCAATTTCCATGTCCTACTCCTATTTATTGCTGTTCACTAACGGTTCGCCGCTGGCCTGGTACCACCGCTGAATCCCCTGCCAAACATCCTCTGCCGTCTCGGCGTACCAGAACAGATCGCGGTCTTCGGCGTCGATCACGCCCTCGGCGACCATAAAATCCACGTTCACTGCCTGGCGCCAAAAGGACTCCCCCACAAGTACTACTGGCAGTGGCGCTATGCTGCGCGTCTGGATCAGGGTAAGTGTCTCGAACAACTCGTCAAAGGTGCCGTAGCCGCCGGGGAAGGCCACCAGCGCCTTGGCCCGCTTGAGAAAGTGGAGCTTGCGCATGGCGAAGTAGTGAAAGCTGAAACAAAGGTCAGGGGTGATGTAGGGATTTGGATACTGTTCATGGGGCAGCGTAATGTTAAGGCCGATCGATTTGGCGCCCACATCAAAGGCGCCTCGGTTGGCGGCCTCCATGATGCCTGGGCCGCCGCCCGTGACCAAAGTCACCCGGCAATCACCTGGTCCTTTGCCTGATGCAGCCACGAGCCGACCGAATGCCCGCGCTTCTTCGTAATAACGGCTCTTCTCCAGAATGGATCGCGCCACACTCAAGCGCTGTTGAAGCCCCGCATTCTTAGGGTCCGCGAACAGCGCCTGCTGCGAGGCATCCACCTTACGTCGTGCAGCCTCCGGTTCATGAAGGCGAGTGCTGCCGAACACCACGATGGTATGTTCCACGCCATGCTGCTCCAATAGCAATTCCGGTTTAAGGTAGTCGATCTGGAGTCGCACACCGCGCGTCGCATCCTGAGTCAGAAACGCCACATCCCGATCTGCCTGACAATAGCCCGGACTGGCCATGATGGCCTTCACCCGCGCCAATGCCTGCGGGTCGTCCTCCGTCGATTTGGGCGTTTGCCATGGCAAAGGTTCCCGTCGTTTATGGGGATGGGCCGGGGCCGGCACCACCGAGTGTGAATCACAATCTTTTGACATACTCATCGCCTTTTTACCATCCGAGTTAGTCAGAATCGACGATCCGATAGGCTAGCAGTTTCACGCGGTCATTCACCAGAGCCCAAGCCAGCGCGTAGCCCCACACGAACCCTGCCCAGCGCCAGCCGAGGGGCGTCATAAACACGCCATAGACAGCAATCAGCGTGGCCACGGTTTGCGTGCCGAATACCGCCATCAGCAAAATCCGCGCGGGTCGAATCGACCAGAACGGCCCGCGCGTGCGCGTCAGGAAAATCGTCAGATGTCCAGCTACGGAGAGCTTCAGATACATCAGAGTCTGGATGTGCGAGCGGTCGAGGTGAAATACGCGCTCGCCTAGATAGAACAGGCCGAAAGCGGCCACTACGCCGATGATGCCCAATACCGTGGAAATCCCCAGCACAAGACGCATGTTCCAAGCCTCGGGCTTATCTTTGTAATGAACGTTGTCATAGGCGATGGACAGGATAGCCCCGTCGTTCAACAAGGCCAGCATGACGATCATCACTGCGGTCACTGGATAGAAGTTAAACACCAGGATCGCCAGTGTCATAAAAAACAGCACGCGCAGCGTCTCGGCAATGCGATAGATTGCGTAGCTGTTCATCCTCTGGAAGATGCGGCGGCTTTCCCTGATCGCGTCGATGATCACCGACAGGCCTGGTGCCAGCAGCACGATGGACGCAGCCGCGCGAGCCGCGTCCGTCGCGCCCGAAACCGCAATGCCACAATCTGCTTTCTTCAGTGCAGGAGCGTCGTTCACGCCGTCGCCCGTCATACCGACGATGTGAGCGCGCCGTTGGAGCACATCCACGATGTGGAATTTATGTTCGGGGAACACTTGTGCGAAGCCATCCGCTTTTTCGATAGAGTCGGCGGTCTGCTCGGTCTCGCGATGCTTCGTGTCGCCCAATCCGCTGGCATCTAGAATGTTGGTGCCGAGCCCAAGTTGTCGAGCCATTTCTCGGGCAATGGCAATTTGGTCGCCGGTAACCATTTTGACGCTCACGCCCATCTGCCGGGCGCTGGCGATGGTTGCTTTGGCTTGCTCGCGCGGCGGATCAAACAACGGCAAAACACCAACAAACTGCCACTTGCCTTCCTGACCTGCGCGGGCAACGCCCAAGGAACGGAATCCTCGTGCCGCAAATTCGTTGACGGCTTTCTCGACTGCTGGCTTCACGTCCCCGACGTTGATCGACATCTCCAGAATGACCTGCGGTGCCCCCTTGGACACATAGAACTGTTTTCCATCCGCAGTTTTGACAGTAGCTTCGGTGCGTTTGTGGACCGGGTCGAATGGTTGAAAATGGACCACCTGGTAGCGCTCCAAAGCTTGATCGTTCTTCAGGCCACTGATCACGGCAACGTCGATGGTGTCGTTGTCTTCCGCACGTGAAGCTAGTGCCGCGTCTAGGATGACTTGCTCTGAAGTGATACCGTCCACACTAAATGGATTTCCGAGAGTCAACTTGTTCTGGGTAAGGGTCCCAGTCTTGTCAGAGCACAGTACATCCACGCCTGCTAGTTCCTCGATCGCCGACAGCCGGGTCACGATCGCTTCTTTTTTCGCCAGAAGACGTGCGCCGACTGCCATGGTCACTGACAGCACCGTCGGCATCGCCACGGGGATCGCAGCCACAAGAAGCACCAAAGCAAATTCCAGTGTGCTTAAGATCGGGTCGCCTCGGAAGAGCGCGACAAAAATAATTACCACTACCAGGGTCACCGCGAGCAGGATCAGATAATCGCCGATTTTCAAAACGGCACGTTGGAAATGGCTGACGGTATGAGCCTCTTGCACGAGTTGCGCGGTCTTGCCAAAGTACGTATTCCCACCGGTGGCGTAGACCATCGCATCGATTTCTCCCTGGCGGATAATCGACCCTGAAAATACCGCTTTGCCAGGATCGCAGGTCACGGGCAGAGATTCCCCTGTCAATGCGGACTGATCAACCTCCACCGGGTCGCCTGCCAACAGGCGCGCATCGGCTGGGACGATGTCGCCCAAACACAGGCGAATCACGTCGCCAGGAACCACCTCACGTACCGGCGGCGTGATCCACTTCCCATCACGCTTCACCCTCGCGGTGATGGCCAGTTTGGCCTTCAAGGCAGCGATGGCGTTGCCCGCCTGGTGTTCTTCCCAGAATCCGACTACAGCGTTAGAAATAAGCAAAAGAAGGATGATGAAAAAGTCCGGCCAGTGCCGGACCACGCCCGACAGTATCACCGCCCCTTCGATCATCCACGGGATGGGTCCCCAAAAATAGGTGAGGAATTTCAGGAACGCATTGGTCTCTTTTTCTTCAAGCTCGTTAGGCCCATATTGTGTCAGCCGTTTCTGTGCCTCGGCTTCAGTAAGGCCGTTCGGGGACGACTCTAACTTCTCCTCTAGTTCCAGCAGGGGCAAGGATTTCAGATCGCCTTTCGCATCCGCCTTCGACCCTGGATTTGACTCGGAAGCCTTGGGCTGATCAGCATTTGATTTCATCGGCGGTTGTCGCCGGTCACCGGCGTCCTCGCGGTGTCTTCGTCGAGCCACTTCCTCGCCTCAGAGATGTCGGCGCGATCGAAGTATCTAGTCGTCGCTTTCGTGAACGGCATGAAGAACGTCGCCATACCATGCTGCCATTTCTTATTTCCGACCATGGCGAGCCGCTCGATGTCGGCGAAGTGCTTTATGTCAAACTTGATGTCCTCCCACACGGCGCTGCCTTCCCAGCCGTGGAAATCGCTCATGTCGAATAGCACGCGCAATCTTCCGTGTTGCCTGAGGAGTCGCTCGAACTCCGGCACGAACTGCTCGTAATCCGTCTTTACCAACTTTCCACCGATGTGTAGGACGAGCACTTTGCCGCCATTTTCCTCGTTGAATTGAATGGGCATGTTGACCTTCGGTTCGTTCAGTTTACTTCTCACATCCATTGGGCAAGGTCGAGGACTCTCTGTCAATCGCATTTGCCGTTTTCTTCTCAACCGCCTTCAACAGGCAGCAATGCTTGTACTTCTTCCCGCTCCCGCATGGGCACGAGGCATTTCGACCGTATCTCGGGCGGTGCGAGAACGTCAGGCCCATCAGCGATGCCGTGTCCTGATGAAACATCTCCTGGAGCATTCCATACAACTCCGGATCCTTTTCTTCGAGCAACTCCGGGGACTTGAAGAAATACTCCGCCAGCACCGCAAAGAATTCATGTTCGTTCGTGTATGCGTAACTGCGGATGTAGGACCGATTCGTAGAAGGATGAGAGAGTTCCCGTGCAACGTATTCCACCCACTGCTTAACCGCTTGCCAAGGAACCTCGGGTGGGAGTCCGTTTTCGGCCTCTTCCAACTCCACCAGATGCGCGAACTCGTGGATACCTACGTTGTCCCTGGCGGACGGAGTGTCAAATCCCGCGAGGAGAGATGGTTTGGACAGGATCATCACACCACGTATTTGCCTTAGGCCGACCATGCCTAGAATGTTCGCGTCGGCATCCCCAGTTGTTTGATATTTCTCTCCGAACGAGTCCGGGTAGACGAGCACCTCGCCCAGACGATGGTATTCCCAATCGTGAAATCCGAAGATAGGGATCACCGCACTGGCAGCAACCAAAACCCGAACTGTGTCATCGACCTCGGTTTGGATGCCAGTGATCCGGACTTCGGCCAGGAAAACGTTGACAAGCTGTCGAAAGCGTTCTTTCTCATGGGCCGGCAACGCTCGAAAAAAGGCAACGTGAGATTCAAGCACCTGTTCCCACGAAACTGGGAACGGTTGATCCATGATCCTCAACCGGCGTAGGCATCGCCGACGAACCAACCAATAAATAAACGGAGACAGACCCAACGAGAGAAGAACAGGATGGAGAAACCAGCCCGCAGCCACAGACGTTACCGCCGCGGCACCGGCAAGGCCGAAGGCCTGATTGCGGTTTCGCCGGTTCTCCTCGATGGTCACGAGCATTGTCGTTGCCTCCTGGCCGGAATGAGACTTCGGTTTCCATAAAGTAATCCGTTGGAGTCCGCGACCACTTCATCCAGAGGAGTAACCACATTCAGTGAACAATCTTAGACGCCGAACACTTCCATATCGCCAGCGAGGGCGTCCATGATGTCCTTGCGGGTTATGATTCCTTGCACACTACCGGCTGACAAATCCGTCTTGTGCGCAGCGACCAGCGCGATGGCTGAGTCGGTGGAGCGCATCGCTGCAACAACATCCCACACGGAATTGTCCGGCGTCACAACTACATAATTGCTCTGCACGACATCCCCGATCACTGCGGTTGGACTGGCGTGGCCGAGGGCGGCTAGATTTTCTCCGGGGACCACTCCCTCCACTGCGCCAGCCCCGTCTATAACAACGAAAGCGTCATTCCTGTTGGATGAGAGATCTTGTAGACGTGTCGCTGCTGGAATGATCTCCAGCTTCGAATTCATGATGCTCGCAGCCC
Organism: uncultured Acidobacteriaceae bacterium; assembly: GCA_963788555.1. Taxonomy (GTDB): domain Bacteria; phylum Acidobacteriota; class Terriglobia; order Terriglobales; family Acidobacteriaceae; genus Sulfotelmatobacter. The sequence continues at coordinate 90,020 of CAWBHM010000020.1, forward strand.
GTCGCGTGAATTGAAGATCTGCTCGAAGAGACTCGGGTACCGGGTCCCCCCGCAGAACCAGCTTGCGTGTGTAGATGCTGTCTTTGATCACGCTTCTGCGTACGCCATAACTGATCGCAACTGTCAAAGTCATTGGAATGATCACCGTGTAGTCTCGCGTCATTTCGAAAATCATTACGATCGCAGCCATGGCTGCTCCTGTCGCCCCACCTACTACTCCAGCCATTCCCGCAACGGCAAACGCTGGTGCGCTGACGTGAAGAACCGGGAATAGCCCGTGAAGCACTACACCGTACGCGCCTCCTCCTGTCGCGCCCAGAAACAGCGCCGGGGAGAATACGCCGCCCGATGCCCCCGATCCGAGCGTCAGAGAGGTGGCAACCAGCTTGGCTACAAACAGGAGAACGAGAAAGTATATTGGGAACTGCACGCCGGCGAGCACGTCCTGAATCGTGGCATATCCGACGCCTTCCACATAGTAGTGGCCAGAGAAGCGCATAAAGAGATACAGCATCAGCCCGACCGTCAGCATTCCAGCCGCGTGCTGCACGTAGTATCCACCTTTGACACGATTCTCGAAGAAGCGTTCAAATCCGTAGATGGAGTAAATGAACAGCGCAGAAACAAGGCCAGAGATCAGACCAAGAATGGCATAGGCGACGAGCACCTTCGGATCAGTCAATTGAAAGTATGTCGTTTCGAGGGCAGGGATGGAGAAGGATGGATGGGGGCCAAAAAAGTACTGGCCGACGTAGGTGGCCGTCGCCGTAGCCGTGACGACTGGCACCAACGTCCGTGCGCTGACTTCGTGCATGATGATTTCTATCGCGAAGAGCACGCCGCCAACGGGAGTGTTGAACGTAGCCGCGATTCCCCCGCCCGCGCCAGCCGCGATGAGCGTGACAATCTGCCAGGTAGGCAGACGCAAGAGCTGTCCCATGGTGGAACCAAAAGAAGAACCAATCTGAATGATGGGCCCCTCACGGCCAACGGATCCCCCGCTTCCGATCGACAACGCGGAGGCTAGTGCTTTGACAACCGACACAACCGGACGAATCACTCCTTTGTGGTAGAAAACCGCGTCGATAACTTCCGGTACCCCGTGACCTTTCACCTCTGGCGCGAAGTTCTTCACCAGAAAAACCACAGCAAAGGCCCCGACGACTGGGACAAGAATCACAAATGGCCCCCAGGGGCCATCTGGAGTATGCGCGTTCGCGTCGTACGCTGAGGAGAGCTTGCCAAGAAAGAAGAGATTGTGAAAGATCCCGATAAGAGCTCGGAATACCACGGCTCCTAGACCTGCGACAATCCCCACCAGCAGCGACAGAGCCCACAAGATGGCCGGCCCGACCGTTCGCGTCGGCGGCGCTGCGCGGTCGGTGGTCAAAATGACCTCGCCGAGTAAAGGCTGGGCGGATGGAACATCGTTGCCCTCTGGTATTTCGCCGGAGTGTAACATAAGCATGGCGGCACACCTGTGACTCGAATCCTCCTGAACCGTATCCTTTTCGCGACCGACTTTTCCTCGGCCTCTACTGCTGCTCTGCCCTACGCTGTAGCCATCGCTCGCCACTTTGGCGCGACACTCTATCTGGCGTACGTGATTCCCACAGACGCATATGACTTAATTCCAGCAGCCGAGAGAGACCCTGCCCTGGAAAACATGCGGCGCCATGTTGAGGAACAGATGGCCGGATTGCGAGGTACGTCGCTTCTCAAAGGACTCCCACACGAGGTGCTCATCGATCACGGGGCTGTTTGGCCAATGCTCACGCGAATGGCGGAAAAGCACGAAATCAATTTGGTTGTGATCGGTACGCACGGCCGACGAGGCGTAGAAAAGCTGCTCCTGGGGTCGACCGCTGAGGAGATTCTGCGCTGTGCCCAACATCCGATACTAATGGTTGGGCCAGAGAGTTCGCTTGCCCCGGAAGCAGAGGCGAAGCCTAGGCGCATTCTTTACGCGACGGATTTTTCTCCGGAGTCCGAGCCTGCGATGCATTACGCGTGTTCTCTCGCGAAAGAGTACAGCGCCACGCTTCTCTTCTTGCACGTTACGCAGGATGTGTATCAAGAACCAATCTCCACCCGGATGAAGCCTGGCGACTTCTTCTGCCTGCGCTTCCTTGAGAAACACTGGGCATTGGACGAAGGGATCACTCCTGAGTACCACGTTGAGTTCAATCCCGTGGCTGCCGAATGCATTCTGGAGACTGCCGGGAGCCTACAGGCCGAGCTGATCGTGCTGGGTGTGCGCGGGGCTCGCTATCCGCGAGTGGCTGCTCATCTTCCTGGCCCGACAGCTTACGATGTGGTTTCCCATGCACGCTGCCCTGTGTTGGTCATACGAGGCGGACCTCCCCTACAGAAGTCAGACACTAAGTCGTGAACCGGACCTACGTTGACCGAAGAGAAACTGGCGAGTTTAGGTCATTCTTCTGCAAACCATCGGCGCTGTTCACTCCTGACTCCGTCGCTGGTCGGTTAGGTCTTCGGGCGATTCCAGATATCCCTGTTTGGACGCGACGGTGACGGGTATCGAACGAATCCTCAGCTGTACCTTGGTCTTTCCATCAGGCGTCGGCAGCCTGGGTTCCATAATTCCAACTTCTTCCGGAGTGAAAGGCGAGGGCGTTCGATATACTGCGATGACAACAGTCGTCCCCATGGCCTGTCGGAACCGGACATCCGCTAGATAGGCACCTTTGTGAGTAGTGGATGCTATCGCCAGGACGCGGCGCACCGAAGCCTCGTAGACCTCTTTGGCAATCACCTCTCGAAGCTCTATCCCGAGAACGAGCGCGAGAATGAGCAATAGGGCAACACTGACCAGATTTCTCTTCAGTTCGCTGCCCCGAGGATTTCCGGAGGTCCCACGGTAGCCGCCAAGCCACATAACGAGAGAGCATGCCACTTGAATGGCGACGATGTTGGTGAACGCCAAAAGCAACGCCCCAAATGCCAAGCGGTAATCTCCTCGGGCCAGGCAGATCGCGCTCGAAGCCAGGGGAGGAACCAAAGCCGTAGCAATCGCCACGCCAACGAACGCTACGCTCAGGCGCGGCGTGATCATCGCGTAAGCTCCGGCTGCACCACCGCCCAAAGCAATCATCAAATCCATGAGATTGGGCGCGGTTCGAGAATAGATTTCGTCGGTTAACGGGAACTCGTGATGAATGGCCCCGAGTGTGAAAGCAACAGCGTAGACCACCGCGATGCCCCCTGCTAATGTCCAGAATGCTTTCCGCAGCAAATTGTTGTTTTTATCTACTAGACCAAGAGCGACACCGGAAATAGGCCCAAGCAGCATGGCGATGATCATCGCTCCGATGACAACGGCCGGGCTATTTTCGAATAATCCATAGCATGCGACCACGGTTGCGAGGCCATTCATGGCTAGATATGCCAGGTCAAACTCTGAATTAGACCCTATGTTGGCTCTAGCTGTTGCCCGTGAATCGCCCGCTGCCACTGCTTCGATCATCATCGTCTTGTACCTTTCCGAACGTGCATCCTCCGCCCTTGCCACACGAGAGATAAATTGAAATTATGAGCGCCCTGCTTCGTCTCCCGAGAATCTCAGCCACTTGAGAAGGGGTCCGACTGTCAAGCCTTGTGCCAGAAGGCTGAAGAGGACCACTCCGAAAATCATAAATATGAAATTCGAGCGGCCAGGTACGCTGGCTGGAAGACTCAGGGCCAGCGCGATCGAAAGCGAGCCCCGGAGCCCGCCCCAGAATAAGAGATGCTGCCAGCGAAGCGGAACAGGTGAACCGAGTGGCTTGGTCAGAGGCAGTAGTCCATAGACTGCGACAATACGACCAATCAGCATCGCTAGGATGCCCCAAGCCACTGCCCAAGGAGCCGTGGCGAGCTGCGGCAACCGTATCTCGAGGCCGATCAGCAGAAAGACCAGTGAATTGACCACAAAGGCGGCATACTCCCAGAAGGAATCGACCGCAATCTGTGTTGTGGCGGACATTCCTTTCTTGCGCCCATAGTTTCCAATGACGAGGCCAGCAACGAGCACCGCGATTACAGGTGAAACCTTGAACCACTCGGCAGTCAGGTAAGAACCATAAGCCGCAATCGTAGTCAACGTGATTTCCAGAAGATGATCATCGAAGTACGAAGTCAGCGTGGATCCCACGACTCCGACTGCCGCCCCGACTGCCGCGCCACCGAGAACGACCAAGGCGAATTCCTGAAGAGAACTCCAGACCAGCCTTCCGGTCGAGGGAGTGGCGGTTCCGACGACGAAACCCAAGACGATGTGAAAAACAACCACCGCAGTACCATCGTTAAAAAGACTCTCGCTTTCGATAAGACTAGCCAGCTGTTTCGGTAAGCCGTAACTCTTGAACAGAGCAAGCACCGATACGGGGTCCGTTGCTGAAATCATTGCCCCAAAGAGGAACGCCGACGGCCACGGTACGCCAACAATTGCATGCACGATGAGACCAACTACAGCTGTGGAGACACAGACGCCAAACACTGCGAGCGTTAGGATGGGTATAGCGTTGATGCGGAGTTGGTCGAGCCGAAGATTCAAGGCCGCTTCAAACAGCAAGGCCGGCAGGAAGATGAGCAAGATCAATTCCGGGGAAATGTGGATATCCGGTAAAAAGTGCAGTGGGCTGATGAGTAGCCCAACGATGACGAGTGCCAGGGTATAAGGCACTCGCACCCATTTTGTTGCCATAGCGACAGCCGAGGCAATCAGCAGCAGAACCATCAAAGTGCTGACCGCGAGATGCACGCTGTTTATGGGCCCCATAATTAAGGATACGGCTCGTTTCTCCCGAGAGAGGGTTCAAATTCGCTCAAGGTCTCGATCTTGCAGACCGACGACTGTCAACGAAACCGGGACTTCTGACCAAGGTTATTCGGAGGGTGGCGTTCCTCCGCGGAGATTCACAGCCGCCGCCAACGAGTCGGGAATCGATCGAATGTGCAGATCTCGCTGCGGGAACGGCATCTCGATATGTTCTTTTCGAAATGCTTCAAAAATAGCGAAGTACAGATCGCTCTGCAACCGGGCGGGGGTCTGCACCTGCTGAATGGTCCAGACTCGGAGTTCCAAGTTGAGCGAACTGTCTCCCAGCCCGACAAAGATCACTTCGGGACTGGGATCGGCAAGAACATCGGGATGGCTCTTGGCGACCGCGAGAAGAACTTCTCGAACAACTTTCGGATCGCTGTTGTACGAAACACCAGCGGGAAGCGAGATCCGTACCTGCCGATCATTAGCAGTCCAATTTGTGACGCGCTGATTGATGAACTCGGAGTTGGGAACGATAATCACCACATTGTCATTCGTTCGTATCCAGGTGCTACGCCCCCGTAGCCGAACCACGTCTCCGTAAGTATTGCCGACCTCGATGCGGTCTCCCAGTTTGATGGGCTGTTCGAGCAACAGGATTAGTCCGGCGACAAAATTGCTCACGATCGCCTGTAGACCCAATCCGACCCCGATGCCCAGCGCGCCGCCCACCACAACGAGACTGCTTAGATTCAGCCCCAGCGATTGCAATCCGACAACAAGGCCGAGAACAAATACCAAGTACGAGATCACTCTCGCGATTGCATATTGCTCCCCAATCGCAAGAGGCAAGTGGGTGAGCACTCTCTTCTGTAGCAAGAGCATCGTGAAATGGGACACGAGGACTAGAGCCACGACGAACATCGCGCCTTTGACAAGAAAGAAAAACGTGATTGGGAGCCCTCCCAGGCTGAACAGAGGCTGGAGGAGATAGTGCTGCAAACGCACGCCAGCTTCCCCAAAAGCCGGTGCATACCAGCTGCCAAATACGACAATGGCGACCAGCACCAACAGCGACATTGTGAGTAAAGCGATCAGGCGCGCACGAGATAGCTTCACGGTAAGAGATCCCTCCTGAACACCGAGCCCGTGCTGACCCTCTCGGTTTGTTCCCAGTTTCAGAAGAGTCTCTCACAAAGGAGTCGTTTCCCGTCCACACCCATCTCGGGTTCCTCAACAAGTGGTATGCCTGACGCGACCCGAGAATTCGCCGATCACGGCCCGTAGCGATCCTTACCGACAGTGCCCAGCGGTTAGGTCTCTCGGTCGCTACAGCAAACATGCCACTCGGTCACAGGGCAAGGGATACCGGTCTACTTTGACGCGAATGAACCAGTCCGGAGATAGTCGACAAACCGAACGGACTCGCGCATTGTCGGCGAGGAAAGGGGCCCCGGCGGGGCCTCTTTCAATGCAGCTGCAATCGGAAGGAGGGAGCTACGCCGCCACAGCCAAGGTCGTCGTGGCAACCTCGTAGAAGCTGATCGCGAGCACTCGGTTGCCCTCCATGAGGGTGATCTCATCCTGGAAGCCCTTCTGCTGCCGAAGAACCGGCAGAACCTGCGACTCGAACAACTGGATGAATTCGGTCTGTTTCCCATCCTTCAGTTGGATATGCACATTGCGAGTGATTTTCATTTATTTTTCCGAATCTCCCTGACGAAAGGAAGGTCTTTTTGACGACACTTCTAGTACGGCGAAGGCAGGAGCTCGACGCCGAGGTTAAGGACTATGTTGTTTGTTTTCTATACTTTAAGTATGCCAACTGGATGGAGCGAAGTCAAGCACTATCGCCCCAAAGTTCTGGCGAAACATAGGCAAAAGGGAAGGCTGGCTTCAAAGACTTCAAAGCGACGCTCTGGCGGTGGAGAGACGACTTCCAAAACGATTTCGCGGCACGCATGGAGTGGACGACAGAGTCCTACCAGAAAGCCAACCACCCTCCGGTTGTTGTTCTGACTCATCCCGAGGCGCTTACGGTGCGAAGCGGAGAGCACTTTGGTCTCGATGCTCGCGCAACGGACCCTGATGGCGACAGCCTGAGCTTCTTCTGGTTTCAATACGCGGAGGCGGGGTCTTACAGAGGAGCGGCTCCTATCAACGGCGCAGAAAATATGACTCACATCGATTTGGTCGCCCCCAAAGTCGACAAAACCGAAACCGTCCACTTCATTCTCAGGGTTACCGACAAAGGCAATCCGCCATTATCGCGATACGAGCGAGTCATCGCGACGATAACCCCGTGATGTGAGTTGAAGGTTACATTGCCGCCTGGGACGATGCCGTGGCGTTTGCCTTATCGGTTGCAACATTCATAGCGGTTACCAGTTGGCGTGGCCGGGCTTCCAATGACAGCGGCGCACCGCTCAACAGGTCGTCATTTAGCGTCGGCCGACTTAGACCACTTGGCCAGGACCTTCAGAAACGGATCCGCTTGCTCTGGCGCCGGAACCACACCCTTCAACGCTTTCTTGAACGACACCATGTGCCCGTAGAATTCCCGCGTGCTGTCCTTGTCCTGCTTGATCACAGCCCCGCTCAGTTCGAGGCCGGCAAATAATCCGCGAGCACGGGAGTAGGTCAGCACTTGGGCGCGCATCTTCCAGTCCGTGTCCGCCGACGCGTGGCGGCCCACCGGCCCTGCGGCAACGCTTGCATCTGCTCCCAGCTTGAACTTGCTGGAAAGAAGGTGATTCATGCCGTTGTCATTCATGATGAGCATGACCACATCGACGGCCTGGCCGCCGATCTGGAGACCGAAACTGCCACCCGTCACTAGGAAGAACGCCGGCGCGCTCCAACCCTTCGGCGTCCGGCAACTAGCCACACCGCGCCCGTAGCGACCGCCGAAGATGAATCCACCCTTGATCATTGATGGCACGACCGCCACGCAATCCGCAGACTCCAAAAGCTCCTCGGGGATGCCTTGATCGGGAGCGGATTGGATCTCCTCCAAAACTGTACCTGCTGCTTGGATGCGATCCTGAGCCTTGCTTTGATCCTCGTCGGCAGCCAAGGCCATCGTGGACAACCCAACAAGCAACAACAAAATCAGGACTTTCTTCATCGCGCACTCACCTTCCTTTTGATCGCAGTATCGTCCCCTGTGAGATCCCCAATCCCGCGCATTAGCGCGTGGCGCTCCCTCCTCGTTGCGACTTCCTTTTGCCAACGGGCGGAGGGTGGGCTCTCGATCGATGGATCCGAAGTCCAGCGGCGTTCTTGAAGGTCCTGCAGCAGAGATTGCATTTGAATTTCTTTTGTGCCGGGAACATCCAAGCACTCCTTAATAGATCGGTCTAATCCTGCGGAGCAGGCTTGAATCAGCCGCTACGTAGTACTGTCTTCAGTTTGTTGACTGATATTATCATCCTTCCTAATTTCTTCCAGGCGTTTTGCGGAATCAGGCACTCGGGCATGCGAAGTTTGGAGGTGTTCCATGCGCTTCGAACGTAGAGTAACGATCAACGCAGCCGTTTATCTGCTTTGTCTGCTGACGATATGCCCGCAGCTCTCTGGTCAACTTGCACCACAAGCAGACGAACCCAAGGTCATCGCGCAGTCCCCGGTGACCGTAAACGGAAATCCTCTGTTTACAGTGCAAGGAGTTCTCTCATTTCCCGCCGAGGCCCGCGCTGCCGCAATAAGCAGGCGGATCAATGAACTTTCGAAAGATGTCCTGTTCAAGCCGGAATCAATGTCGGTTGCAGACTCGGGAAATACCACCGACATCATGGCGGGCGACCTGATCGTGATGAGCGTCACGGATCAGGATGCCAAAGTCGCTAAACAAACACGCCAGGACCTCGCCAACGATTATGCCCAACGCATTCGCACCGCTTTGATTGCTCTACGTAAGGAATACAGCGTGAAGAGTCTTCTCCTCGGTGCCCTTTACGCAGTCATCGCCACGGTGGTTTTGCTTTTAATTTTTCGGATTCTCACGAAGGTATTCCGCAGGCTGTACAAAACGCTGGAGGGATGGCGCGGTACCCGCATTCGATCGTTGCGAATCCAAAACTTCGAGCTCCTACCAGCAGAGAGGATTACTGATTTCGCGATTGGGATCGGAAAACTGGTTCGATTTGCTCTCATCCTTATAGTCCTCTATTTTTACGCGTCGCTGGTGCTCGGCTTTTTCCCCTGGACTCGCGGCTACGCCCAGGTTCTAGTCAGCTACATCTTATCTCCGCTGCGCTTCGTTGGGGCCGCCGTAGTTGCTTATCTACCGAACCTATTCTTTATCGTCGTGATCATCGTGGTCGCGTTGTATCTGATCAAATTCATCAGGCTGATCTTTACTGAAATTGAACGCGGAACCATAGGGCTCCCGACGTTTTACCCGGAATGGGCGGAACCGACGTACAAGATCGTTCGGTTTCTGGTGATCGCGCTCACCTTGATTATCGTTTTCCCCTACCTGCCGGGGGCGAAATCTCCCGCATTTCAGGGGATATCGATTTTTCTGGGAGTGTTATTTTCGTTGGGCTCCACATCCGCAGTTGCAAACATTGTGGCTGGAGTCATCCTCACGTATATGCGCGCATTCAAAATCGGGGACCGAGTCAAGATTGCCGACACGATAGGAGATGTCATGGAAAAGACGCTCTTGGTCACGCGCGTCCGTACCATCAAGAATGTCGACATCACGATCGCCAACGCCATGGTCTTGGGGACCCACATCATCAACTACAGTTCCAGCGGACAGGGGGAAGGACTGATTCTCCACACCACCGTCACGATTGGTTACGATGCGCCCTGGAGAACCGTACACCAACTCTTAATCGATGCCGCGCTCTCGACCGAAGGCATCCTGAAAAAGCCAGAGCCGTTTATTTTCCAGACTGCGCTCGACGATTTTTATGTTCACTACGAGTTGAATGCCTACACCGATCAACCGAGCAGAATGGCCAAGATTTACTCGGACCTCCATGCGAATATTCAGGACAAGTTCAATAGTGCCGGCGTGGAAATCATGTCTCCACACTTTTCCTCCGTTCGGGATGGAAACCAGATTGCGATACCGGATGACTACCTACCAAAAGGCTATTCTGCCCCCGCGTTTCGGTTGGGCATTCTGGAGGATATCGTTGATGGCGCTAAGAAGAAATCGAAGTCCGTCCCGGAATGACCCGTTCAGGAAGCGACTTGGCGAGGCGGCCATCTTGGGAGATGTCTTGCGAGTCGGATGAGCAACCATTCGCGGGGAATAGTGACGAAAAGAGGCTAACGCTTTGTAACCTGCTCCACCTTTACAGAACGCCTCCACGAGCAAACCAAACTGGGTGGGGCCACGAATCCGCGTCAGATTGCGTGGTGCTCGACAGGTGCTACCTTCGCAGCCTCGTCTGACATCGCGGGCTGCGTCCTCTCGCGAGAAGTGCTCTCCACCTCCACAGCGACCTTCACCTTATCCCCGAAGAAGGCGCCGGCAATTTCCTGTGCAAATGTCCGAAGGATATTTGCAAATTCTTCTTCGGAGTCTACGAAGAAGACGGCATCGACCACATCCTTGAATTCATCGTCCAGCCACCTCAGAAAGGCTCTCGGCGTAATTTTGGGCAGCTTGTTTGCAGGCGAATCCGGTAAGAGGCCGTCATAGTCGCCGTGGGCCACAACTTCCTGAATGGCCTCGGCTCTCCTGATCGCCAGCCTCAGGCGATCGTTTATGGAATTGATCTTGTGGATTCCGTCGCCGAGCAGGATTTCAGAAATGTCCACTGCCGCTTCGGCCAGCAGTTGCTGCTCAGATTCATTGAACGGGTGCCAGGCGATCTTCTTCCTAGTGTTCGCAGTGGCCTTGGTACCTTTTTTCTTGATTCCCGAACGCCTGCGAAACATGTTCGACCGAGGTGGGTTTGGCTTTAGCCTTGCCCAGCGTCTTGACTACACCGTTAGCCATCACTTTACCCTCTGCAGCTGACGTTTCCGCCGAACTTTTCCACGCACAAGACACATAATCGGCAGCTCATCGCATCGGCAACTAATTATTTAGTTGCACGTCGGGAGCCGCGGGTTGCTTCTATTTCTCGAGAGAATGAGTACCGCCCCGGCACGATAATCAGAAGCGCATAAGGTGGTCAGCGGGAAAGACCTGCTCGGATCGTGCAAGACTCTTCTGATGGAAATCGGGAGAGATTGGGCCGGTGTTGTCTTCCAAGTCACAGAGATCATCGACGTGTCTCGGAGGTCGCGACCCGGGCCGGTCGCGCGCAATCCATTCCCGTATCTTCGTCGGAATGAGTATCCAGAACCGGTCTCCTTGGCAGGACAGGATTCATGACAGAAGGTGTTTCCGGGAATCGTCCCAATCCATTGGTGCGATAATCGTGGCGCTGTTTCGGCCTTGCAGCGGAGACTCGGACTATCTGCGGGCGGTGAGATGGGATCTCTTGTGCTTAAGAGTGATGGAAATTCATGACAATCTTGGAATTCAGCTTGCTCGTTTGGGCCGGTTCGCTCATCGCCGGTTTCCTGGGTGCCCTGACCGGGTTAGGTGGTGGAGTTGTGCTTGTCCCCATGCTCAGTTTGCTCCTTGGAGTGGATATCCGGTACGCAATTGGGGCTTCGTTGGTGTCGGTCATCGCCACGTCCTCGGGAGCGGCCGCGGCCTATGTGAAGGAGGGTTTTTCTAATATCAGGATTGGAATGTTTCTGGAGATCGCCACGACTCTGGGTGCGCTCCTGGGCGCAACCTTGGCGACACGCGTCTCTACCAGTGCGATCGCCGATGTGTTTGGACTGGTGCTGATCGGCTCCGCATACCTGTCCAGGAGACCGCGTTCGAAAAGTGAACGCGCGGCTCCGCCTGACCCTCTGGCTACTAGACTGCAGTTGAATGGGAGCTTTCCAGATGTGGACGGCATTCGAAGTTACAACGTCCAGCGTGTGCCGTTGGGATGGGGTCTGATGTTTGGCGCTGGAACTTTGTCCGGGTTGCTCGGTATCGGTTCGGGGGCAATGAAGGTTCTCGCTATGGACCAGGCGATGAAGATCCCCTTCAAAGTATCGACAACGACCAGCAACTTCATGATTGGCGTCACCGCTGCGGCCAGCGCGGGGATTTATCTGGCTCGCGGATATATCGATCCCGGTCTCTCCATGCCCGTGGTGCTGGGTGTTCTTGCCGGATCATTGCTGGGCACGCGGGTTCTCGTCAAAGCGGAAACGAAGTGGTTGCGGCGGGTGTTCAGCATCGTGATCGTGGTTCTGGGAATCGAGATGCTCTACAAAGGTCTCTCGGGACGGATTTGATATGGCCAGCCACCGAAGTTGGACTGATCGACGGATGGACGTAGTGATTGGAAACCTCCTCCGCTCCGGGGTGGTGCTCTCTGCGCTCATTGTGCTGATTGGTGCCATCATTTATCTGGTGCGGCATGGGCACTCCCTCGCTGAGTACCGGGTGTTCCGTGGCGAGCCTACAGACCTTCGCAACGTCAGGGGCATCCTTCGCGATGCGCTAGCGCTAAGAGGTAGGGGCATTATCCAACTCGGACTGCTGTTCCTCATCGCCACTCCGGTCGCCCGTGTCGCCTTCTCGATCTTTGGCTTCGCAGAGGAGAGAGACCGGAGGTATGTCGTCGTCGCGTCAATCGTGTTATTAGTGCTGCTTTACAGCCTTATCGGATCCGGCTGGTCCTAGTAACGAACCTAAGGCGGGAATCCTATCAAGCCCTCGGTCGCTGGCGTTGTCGAAAGAGTCGCGGTTGACAATCCTCGCAGCGCCTTGCAAAATATCCGGCACCGAAACGATTCCGATTGGGGCGGGAGTCCACGATGAACCAAGCGACTCGCAATGAATTTGAGCAGTTTTGTGCTTTGGCAGAGATAGAAAAAGACCTCGACAAGTTTGTCGAAATCAAACGCAATATCATTCGTCTGCTCGATGAGAAGGAAAATCGCCTCAATCGCATGCGACTTGTCAGCGAGAGACTTCGTTATCCCGGTTTTCCCTCAAACGTCGCGTGAGAAGTTCTCCCAGCCCCTTGTCATAGATTCAATCTGTTCTGCTCGAAAATGCAGCTCGGACTCTCGGTCCTAACAGATGGAGCAACAACACGCCAGCGATGTTGACGCCGGTTCCACCATCGTGAGTCCAAAGCCTTCTTGCAGCGATTTCTGCAGCATCACGGACGCCCGGCGCCGGGAAGCGTTGACAAGCACCGCATCCTGGCAACTCAGAATCACAATGCGTTCTTCTCTGCAAAAAGGAATTCAAAGATCGTATCCCCAATCGGGATCGTCGGTGGCAACATTGCCGACTAGGACCAACGTGGAATCAACTTTCTTCCTGGCGATTCGAAAGGCCTCAATACATGCTTGCTCCCTGAATATGGAGATCGTGTTTCACAGATTGCAAGGCTCCGGCGGAGAACCGCCGGTCCACAGACTCACCTAGGCGACAGAATGAGTCGCGCCAGCGATAGATGTTGTCGCGGCGGATGCGGGTTCTCAATTTACGCATCCTTTTTCGCTGTTCAGGCTGGGACAGTTCACAAGCACAGCGGATCGCATCCGCTACCGCGCGAGTGTGATAAGGATTCACCAGCAAAGCACCCTGATGAAGTTGGAAGGCTGCTCCAGCAAACTCGCTCAGGATGAGCACTCCATTGTTATTGACTCGGGCTGCGCAGTACTCTTTGGAGACCAGGTTCATCCCGTCCTTTAACGGAGTGATCAGTGCAATGTCGGCCGCACAGTAGTAGGCCAGCAGTTCCGCTCGATCTAGCACACGATGAATGTAGTGGACGGGCACCCATCCGGGCTCCCCGTAGTGCCCATTGATTTCGCTCACCGAGCGCTGAATCTGCGCCTTCAACTCACCATACTTGGGAATGTCTTCGCGGCTCGGCACCACCACCTGAATGAGCGCGATTTTCCGATGCAGTTCGGGATGACCTTCGAGTAGATGACGAAATGCCGCAAGCCGCTCCGGAATACCCTTCGTGTAGTCGAGCCGATCGACACCCAGGACGATCCGGCAACCGCCAAGGCCGAGGGTAATTTCGGCAGCTCGTGTTGTAACATCGGCGCTGGCGGCGCCTCGCGCAAACTCTTCGAAGTCAATACTGATTGGGAAGGTCCCGACAAAAGTGTTGCGGCCTGGTTCTTCCACGACCAGATGATCACCCTGGTTCTTGATCTCTGCTGCTTCGACGAACTGACGAAGGCAAGCGACAAAATTTCGTCGGTCGCGGAGGGTTTGGAAGCCAAGCACATCAAAATCCAGGAGTGTCGTCAAGATCTCCTCGCGCCAAGGCAGTTTCTCGAAGATATCAGGACTTGGGAAAGGGATATGGTGGAAATATGCCAGCCGTTCGTTGACTCCCAGCTGCCGAAGGCCAGCGGCAACAGACATCAAATGGTAGTCGTGCACCCAGATCAAGTCTCCTGGCTGCGATTCCTTGGCGGCTCTCTCCGCAAATCGACGGTTCACCGTGAGATAAGTGTCCCAATACGTAGGATCGAAATTGCATCGTGATTGCAAGTCGTGAAACAAAGGCCACAGGACTTCATTGGAAAAGCCACAGTAAAAGCGAGACCGTTCCTCAGGGGTCATGAAGATCGGCTTGAGGGCGAAATTACTCTGTCGAGAATGTTCTTCCAGAACGCGTTCAATGTCTGGCGACGCTTCCGTACCCGTCCAACCAATCCAAATGCCCGCAGAATCGTTGAGTAAGGGGCGAAGCGCCGTAACCAAACCGCCGGAGCTTGGTTCCACCCGAAATCCATCGGTGGTCTGCTCAATCGTGACCGGCAGCCGGTTGGAAACGACGACCATTCGGTGCTCAGGAGTTGTCATGAAGCACCTCCACAGGCGATAGCCCAGTCTGCAAGGAATGCCGTGAGTCCCTCCGGAGGACGAATCCAGACGTCTGCGACGGTCGTATGATAGGCGTGCCTGACCAGCACGCCTAGTCCATACCCTTGCAGTGCTGCGAAGGCATCTTCGTCGGTTTGATCGTCTCCCAGGTAGGCTACAGCCGGATGGCCACCTATTTCGGCAAGTAGGGATCGAACTGCATTTCCCTTGTTTCTTCCGGCCACACGGATTTCTATGCCGCCGTCGAACTTCAACAGTTCCAGACCCTCTCGGCCTTGCAGAGAGGACCATACCTTCTCCACCTTGCGAGCCACCTGCGTCGCGGCTTCCTCCCTACCCCGCCAGTGGATGGCGGTGGCTGCTGGCTTGAATTCCAGTAGATCGAATAGTCCTTCTCGGCGAAGTAGTTCGTTCGCGTCTGAAATCTGGGCGACGGCTTTCTCATCCAAAACTGGCACTTCATACCTGCCATCGGCGTAAAGTCGCGACAGGCCGTGACAGCCCCAAACCTCAATTTTTTTCAGCCCAAGGAGATTGGCGACCTCAGGAGCACGACGCCCTGTCACTACGACGAGTCGAGTGTTGGTAACGCTCCGGATCCAGTCGAGTAAAGCCGGAACTCCAGGATAGGGGATAGCTTGGTGGCGATCTGCGGAGAACGGGGCGAGAGTGCCATCGTAATCTAGCAGGAGAGCGTGGGAATGAGTGCGCGAGGCGTGCGCAAAAAAGTCCGAGAGCTTTCTTTGCGTCTCTTGGGAAATGTCTTGTGTTTCAAGGTGCAGCATGAGTCCTCCATCCAGTAAAAGGGCTATGACCGAGCCGGTGGGGAGTCAGCGGGTGGGGCAAATGCTCCCAGCCTCAACTGAGCGAAGAAAGAACAGGAAGGAGACTGACTAGCAAAGACGGGTACAATTCAGATCGACGAGGTCTTCGGCAGGAACCAAGGCGGAAGCATGTTCCAAGGCTTCTGCGACTGGCAGAGTGGGGCCGCTAAGACAGGCGGCTAGTGCCGTCCCGGCCAGCGCCAGTACTGCGAACAGCATATTCGCCAACTGCACAGACCTCAAAGCGGTCGGCTGAAGGTCTACAGCAGGCGAGATGAAGATAATTATCACGCTCAAGAGCAGCAGGATAACCATCACGAATTTGGAACGATCGCTCACTAACGTTAATAATATCATATAGTTAGCTAAGATTGCAAACTAAAATCAAGTAGATCTGAACCGCGTATGATCTGGCGCCCATCTCGCTTACGTGCATTGTTTCGACCGGCCACGGAGATCTACAAAGGCGCTGACGAGGGCAGACAGTTCGACGCTGTATATTTCGCAATGTTGGTCCTGGCCTGCCTCATCGCCCTCCTCGGCCTGCTTCAGAACAGCCCGGCGGTTATCATCGGAGCGATGCTGATCTCGCCGCTCATGGGGCCGATTCTGGCCTGCGGACTAGCGCTTACAGCGGCCGATTGGAATGTGGGCAAGAAGGCGGCGCGGAATGTGGGGCTGAGCGTCGCCGAGGCAATTCTCATCGCAGTCCTAGCCACCCGGCTCTCGCCGCTCCGGGAAGCTACGCCAGAAATCCTCGCACGCACCAATCCCAACTTGATGGATCTGCTCATCGCCTTTTTTTCGGGCATCGCGGGCACGCTCGCGCTCTCATCACGCAAGACAGCAATGACTATTTTGCCGGGCGTGGCGATCGCCACTGCTGTCATCCCTCCTTTGGCCACGGCTGGCTACGGCGTCGGTACCGCACAGTGGTCCATCGCGAGCGGCGCTCTGATGCTTTTCGTTACCAACTTTGCCGCGATCGTCTTGAGTGCTGGACTGATTTTTCTCCTCATCGGAGTTCGGCCCCGAGGCGCCGCTCCCGAGCAGCAGCATTTCATTGCCCGCCATCGAATTGCGATCGCCGTTCTGGTGGTTCTTGCGCTCTCGGTTCCTTTAATGAGGACCCTAAGGAGCGCAGCGCAACAAGTACAACTACGAAGCGAAGTCTCCAATTTGCTAAGACGCCGACTCCGAAAGTCCGAGGAACGCCAGTTGGACAGCGTGAAACTGCAGGTTGCCAACGATCATGTCGCGGTTGCCGCCATCGTGCAAACGTCACGATTCATAGAACCGAAGGAAGTGCAGGCACTCCAAAGCGAACTTACCAGTCTGATCGGACGTCCGGTTCGACTTGAACTTCAGCAATTGCAATTGGCCAGAAAGGAAAGTGCAGGCCCAGTCGAAGGGAAAGATTACTTGGGCGGTGGTGTTGTGCAAACCGAATCCAAGGGGACAGCGCAGTCTACTGCTGCCACCATAGCTAAGGCTCAGGAGACAACCCAGGGTTCGTTGACGTCCTTGCTTTCTCCTGTCGGAGTTAGTCTTCTAGCTGTGCATTCGGTAGGTTTGCAGACCGATGGAGAACTGCAGATCGAAGTCAGTGCTCAGCAAAAGCGGCCCTTCTCACAGGGTTCCTGGCAAGTCGCAGCGGAATCTCTTTCGCGCGATCTCGGTGTACCACTGCAAATTCGTGCCGACGTTATGCTTGTCGATCCCAGCTACGAGGCGAAGTACAAGCCTAATTCAATTCGACTGACTGAACGCCAAGTCAGGGACCTGAGAAGATTTATCGGTACGGCAAAAGAATCTGACATCAGCTACGTGTCGACGTACCCGGGCACCGAAGACACCGATCTAGTGAAGCGCAGAATGACTGTTCTTGGCCGTTATTTTCGCGCGGCGAGTTTGTCGTCCGAGCCCGATACTAAGCTGCCCCCTGATTTGATTGTGGTCCACGAAAAGACACATTTTGAGGTGCAGGGCGGACAAAAGGATTTTGGCCCTACGGGGGCACGAGATGCTGAACATTAAAAAGATTCTTTTGCCAGTTGATTTCCCGAACCCCTCGCTGGGTGTGATTCACCAGGCTGCGACACTGGCCCGCCGTTACCGTTCCGAGATTGTGATGCTGCACGTCGAAACACCGGAGAGGCATGCTGCCGGCTTGCCGGCTGGCGGTCCTGAACTCGCTGGTTGGGACATGCGCGCTGAAATCGCGAGAACGGTCGAGAAGAATCTTGGCCAGTCGCTCGGGCCGGAGGTGGAAGGCCTTGCCATTCGACCCGTATTGGTCAAAGGCGACCCAGCCCACGCCATTGTAAAGACGGCCCAGGAGGAAGAAGCCGACCTGATCATGATGCCATCTCATGGCTACACGTTCGATCAGTTTCTGCTGGGCTCAGTGACGGCGCGAGTACTGAGCCGGACCGAGTGCCCGGTTTGGACCGGCGCCCACGTGCAGGAGTCGACCGCGCACGAGTTTGCGATCCGCAACATCTTGTGCGCGGTTGATTTTGGGGCCCGTAGTCACAAAACTCTGTCGTGGGCCGCTGGGATCGCTGCCGAATTTGGTGCCCACCTTACGCTCGCACACGTCAATGCCAGCGTGGAGATTTGGGGACCTGGCGGCAGCTACATTAATCCAGAGTGGAAGGAAGCGATGTTCAACGACGCTTCGCAGCATCTCGCAAAGCTGCAGCAAGACGTAGGCACCAAAGTGGACGTCCTAATCGGCGTTGGTGATGTTCCGAAGGTGCTGGGCCAAGCGGCGAAGCAGACGAAAGCAGATTTGCTGGTGACCGGATGCTACCCTTACGGCGAAAACCTGCGGACCCACGGCTACGCAATCATCTGCGCGGTGTCGATTCCAGTGTTGAACGTGTGAAAGGCCAGACTCGACTCGGTCACATTTCCTGACTCGCTGCCGTGCTGGTCGCACTGGGCGCGATTCTTTTCTCGCAGTTGGGAGCTCGTTTGGCAATCACACTTGAGCCTGAAGCTGGAGCGTTGGTATGGGCTGGCCTTGACTGAGTTGGGCACCTTTTTTGCTGTTTCAAGTCTCACTGGAGGTCAGGCCAAATACGGCGGGTTTCGCGTTGACCATTTTGAGCGATAACTTGGTGGGAGAATCTTCCAGTGGAGGGCATCGTGGAACTGGGATTACGGAAATCGTTCAAGATAGTTGCTTCCCGACAATCTCGTTGGTTGAGGAGTCCGGAAGAGTGCAAAGAGTTGCCAACTTCCCGTTGCCCGTCACTCGCCAGCTGGGTCGGAATTCCAGTAGCATTAATGTTCTGTGAAGCGAGCCCGCGCGATACGCCCGAACATCTTCGGCCCAGCCCGTACTTTGCTTTTCTCATTTATTTGCCACTCTGCCGTGCTCACGGCAGTTGCCGCGCAAGCTCCTACTGGAATTCGTGTCCAGGGTCCTGGATCTTCTCCTGAAATTGGCTTTGCCTGCTGCGACAAAGATGTCGGGGAGATGCAGTCGCTGTTTGCTGATCGGAACGTAATCGCTTCGCTGAAGGAGCTGCACGCAGAAGTCGCCGTTGCTATTCTCGACTTCGCACCAGAACGAACCGCCGTAGTACGTCGCTTGAATCAAGCCGGGATTCGTGTCACAGCATGGATAATGCTGTCGAAAGAGGAGGGATATTACCTCAATGCGGATAATTCACCAGCGGCTATGGCTCGCATAGCTGCCTTCGAAAAGTGGACTGCCGAAAATGGTCTGAAATGGGCTGCGGTCGGGTTGGACATCGAACCAAACTTTGCTGAACTCGCGGCTCTCAAGACCCATCGATGGCATCTGATCATCACGTTGATTCGACGGAGCCTGGATGGCAAGCGAATTGAACGCGCACGCACGGAATACTCGCGACTAATCACAGAGCTTCAGTCGCAAGGATATGCGGTCCAGACCTACCAAATGCCATATCTCCCCGCAGAACGCAGTGTCCACTCCACGCTTTTGGATCGGCTTTTCGGCACCGTAGATGTCCGCGGAAACCAAGAATATCTGATGCTCTATACGAATGTTGCGCGCCCGATAGGGGCGGCGATGATCTGGTCATTAGGTCGTGGAGCACAAAGCATCTCGGTGGGCAGTACCGACGGCGAAACACTCCCGGGAGTTGGCTCGGGACCGCTTGACTGGAATGAATTCTCTCGCGACTTGATCGTAGCAAGTCACTACTCTCGGCAACTCGGTGTCTATGACCTTGAAGGCTGTGTGCGCCAAGGTTTTTTGCCTCCCTTAAAAAGTATAGATTGGAGCAAATCCGTGGTCATTCCGGCGGAATCTGTTAGAAGAGCCGAGCTTCTCGGTCTGATTCTCCGCACCGTTCTCTGGACGAGTGCGCACATTCTGTATTTCATCAGTGCGGCTCTAGCCCTTTGTGCGTGGTTCGTATGGCGCCGGCTCATTCGCAATAAGAAAACGATTATCGCGTGATCCGCACTACGAACTTCGTCGGAATGCACTTTAAACCTATACTCGCAGCGGATCGATTCCGGTTAGTCGGCTACACAGAGGTTGAGATTCCACCTGTGCTCCGACGCTGAGGCAGACTAGGAACGCGGCGCTGCGTATCAACAAAGAGAAATCTTGCCAACTACAGATAACTCGACGCACTGCGCCTCGATGGCCTCGGCATCGGTCAGCTTGACCACGCGGACCGGAAGCTTTTCGAGGTCCGCCAGTTTCGCTGCTCTCAGACGACGTGCTCCGGCGACAACTTCGTACTTGCTCTCCTCCAGTTCGCGTACCAGAAGAGGGCCAGAATGCCTTGCGTCTTGAAGGAGGCGGCAGGTTCTTCAAGGCTCTTGGCGTCAAAGCGCTTGCGGGGATTGGTGGCGGACTCCGCCAGCGCGGTGATGGGAACGCTGCGATATTCGTGGTTGGTCACTGCATTTTGCGTACTGTGCATCGTCTTTTCTCCTTATCGTTTTCTTGTCGTTGGGGGACATGGGCGCACGTCGGGCGTGAACGCCAAAGGTCCGGTTGGTTTTTCGGGTTACGCGGCTACGGTCGCCGCCGCGGGCTCGGGGGCAATGCCCCCGAGGATCACGGCAGCGGTGTGCTGAACGGCTTCCAGACTCTCGCGCAGCAGGTCGGCGTCTCCGTGCCAAAGCTGGATGTAGTCGGCGGATGCGGTTCCGGTCTGGAGGCCGACTGCCTGACAAACCACAAAGGCCACGGCTTCGGCTTCGGTTTCGCGGACTTGCTTGGTGGTCAGCGTGCGGCGCTCGCCTCGATGCAGCATCTCGTGGCCGATCTCATGAACGAGCGTGGAAAATTCCTCGGCGGGCTGCATACCGAAAAGCAGGGTGATCTTTCCGCCGTGCGACAGGCCCTTGGCGGGTGCAATCCGGTCGGAAAAAGACAGCTCGATGCCTTGCGCCTCGACAAACTGAACAGCCGTTCGCGGTAGCCGCTCACGTCGCCTTGGATTTCGGTCAGCGTCGGTAGCTCTTTGCCTTCGGTCTGGGTGACATCGAACACGTACACGGCGCGAAAGCCAACGAGTTGCTGCTTGCGTTCTTCCTTCGCATCGGTAGCGATATCGGCTGCGGTTTCTTCCTGCCGCAGCCTGCGGTTGCCGACCATCGGAGCCAGAATGAGAATGCCTTTTTCGCCACGTTTGACGAAGCGGCCAAGCGAATTCCAAGTGCGAATCCCGGCAACATTGCTGGCGTCCGGTTTCTGTCTGGCAATCAGCATGACGTTGCCGAAACTGTAGGTATGGAATCGGGCCATGGTGCCGAGGTATTGGGTGAGCACTTCGCTGCGCCCGGATTCCAGCGCCTGCACGAGATAATCCACAGCGTCTTTGGTTCTGTTCTTGATTTCCTCTAATTTCATTGTTTTTCCCTTTCGCGCCGTCTCCGGCTTGTTTTTTTCTTCACTTGAGCGGCAGCGGGAAAAAACAAGGCGGAACGGGGCAAAGGGCAGAACGGAGGCCGGGGGAGGGTGGCAGGGCGTGAGTGAAAGCGCGGTGAGTGACAAACCGCTTTTGTTTTATGGTTTGGCGCGAAACCGGCGCAGTCCGAAACGCCCGTCCGAGCCGCGGCCAAGCGGCGTCCACCCGGAGGAGGGCGCAGTGGGAAAAAGACGGCGCAGCCTTCCGCTTGAAAACAACGGGTTCTTGTTAGGATTGGAAGTCAGCACACAGCAGGCACACACGGGAATTCGTAATCCAGCAGCAGTGGCTCTCACGACTCACCGACAGTCAGCCGGTCGGTCAAGTGAGTCTGTCGGCCAAGAACGCTGCCGTGACAGCGTAGCGTGACTTGGTTTTACAACAACATACAAACACGCGGGGACTGCCAAAATACCCGTAAGACATACAAGACTACAGGAAGTGTGGGTTGGGTTGTGGGTCGGGAATTTCGGCCATGAGGCCCCTGCCCTTGCGGCAAATCTCACTTCCTGAGTTGCTCCATCTGCGAGAAGCGCTTCAACCCTTCGGCGTCTGCCGGACCGGTGGCATCACTGCCCATCCGCAGTCGATGACCGTCCGGATCTTCCACGTTCATTTCTCTGGTGCCCCAGGGCATATTCGTGGGCGGGAGACGAATGATTGCGCCGCTCTTGGTGTACTCCTCATGAAGTGCGTCCACGTCATCCATGAAAACGGACATCCACATACCCGCCTGTCCCTGCCCTCTTTCACATAAAAAAATATCGACGCTGCCCCGCGTGACGCAACCGAATGTCGGCGGAGTGCCCCAGTCCCATTTCTTCGCAAAACCCAGCTTGCCGACGTAGTAGTCCATCGAGGCGGAAAAATTCTTAACATTCAGAATCGGAACCACGCATTCAAATTTATTCATACGACCACTCCTAATGTTTTAGCTGAGCATCAGCGGTTGGATAACTGGATGGGATTGCCGTCCGGGTCCTTGCCGTCGCAAAGGCAAAACTCCCCTTCCCGTACCTTGCCGAAACTCGCGCCCCGTGACACCAGCGTTTCTCGCAGCGCTGCGACATCCTTGGCGTAGAAGACAATCTTCGGACCCTTCCGGCCTGGCGATGATGGGCCGGAATGCAGCGCGATCCTTGCGCCGCCTGCCGCAAACTCCTTCCATCCCTTTTCGTTCGTGACCTGTTTCAGGCCGAGGACTTCGCCGTAGAACGTGCTCATCACATCGATCCGGCCAGTAAACAGAATCACGCGCGCCATTTTCATTTAAAGGCTCCCTTGTTTGAAAGTTTGCTCGACGAATTCCTAAAAGCGCCGGAGCCTACATCCTAAGGTATGGGCAATTCAGACGCTAGAAGGCAACCGCGCAATCCAGGTTCCTACCAAATGGTCGGGTATCCCCTGCCTGTATCAGTGCAAGACCTCATGCCTAGAGGCTCAACTTATTACTGCGCAAAAGGAAAGGCACAGTAATGCTTGAAGCCGTCGTCCACCACTCTCTCGACGATAACCACAGCGAGACCGACAAGCAGTTTGCCTTTCAAGCGTGATTTAGTGGCGACGGCAGTATTTCGTTCCCCCGCCCAGTCATACCTTTGGGAGTCAGGATGAAGATTTGAAGGGCTTTGAAAATGGAGGCAAAGATAGGCGGGATGCTTTCTTCGGGGCATCCTGCATAATTACCACTGCCCATTTCTTGGCGCGAGTCAGAGCGTTGTAGAGACGACGCCTCTGCGAATCCAGATCTCCTCCGACTGCGAATGGCCAAAGCACTATTACTCCCTCGAATTCGCGGTTCTTAGCCTGGTTGATTGTCATAGCCCGCATACTACCCAGACACGTAGTTGGCAGGAATGCGCGCCGTGATTGGAGAACCCGCTCGACTATGGTCTTCAGTTCTTCCTCCTGAAAGTGGGCTTGTCCCTTGATACGCCACTTCTTTTCGGCCCATTGAAAAACGTCTCCCAGTGCCCCCCTGTCATTCACGCAAAGCTGCCGTAACTCCGCAAGACCGATGCCTTGCCCGGAACATCCAATTTGCTTCAAGAGAGCTGCTTTGTCCTCCTCGACGTTCGATTCCCAAATGACGCGGAAGGGACCCACATCCTTGCTTATCCCCTTGGGCTTGATTGGTTTTGAGGTAAGGCGCGTCACCACGTCCCGGACAAACTGGCTTTTGTCCTGGCCAGTCGGAGTGAGAATCACCGCGTCCTTTGGTTTCTTCCAGCAGATCGTGCGTGCGATGTGCCCTGCAGCAGCATTCGCGTTGAGCGCGGACATCAGCGCATTCTGCAGGATGTCGCCGCAGTCTTGCGATGCTCTGAGCCGGTTGGCAGCCTGGAGCAGGCTTGTCACATTCGTTCTTTGATTTCCCGAGAGGATGTTTTTCTTGCCAGCGCCCGCATGCAACCACTCGACTGCGGCACTAGGCCCTGTTTGCTGGAGATCCTGGAATTCATCAGCCGCGGCGATGACATGGCAGCATGCCTCCATCGCCTGGATAAGATACAGCTGGTCTCCCTTGCAATCCTGAAGTTCGTCCACCACCACAACGGGATAACGAAGTTTGAGCCAACTGGAGACGCTCTCTTTGGCTATCGCAAGCGCAGCAGCGCGGCAGATAATCGTAAAGTCCGCCGAAGACATCAGGTTCAGTTTCGGTTCGAGGTCCTTTGCCAGAGTCCGCCAGCGGCAGATTAAACGCCTCGCCAGGCTGTCCACGGTGCACGCCAGAAACCGACCCCTCAGGCACGGCATTTTCCCGAGCTGGTTTTGCATTCTTCGCCGTGACCCGTGCATGTAGGTCAGTCCAAGTACGGCCTCACCCTCCTGAAGAGGATGGCCCTCCAGGAATGTCTCCAGCGTCTTGGTCAGCTGGTAGGTTTTGCCGCAACCCGCCGGTCCTTCGAAATACTCAAGGCTCAAGCGCGATTCTCCAGACCGATGTTGTTGCAGTGCTCCGCGTCGTATCCGCACGCAAGACCTTTGATGAAGGTTTTTCGTCCGTCATATCGACGAATGCGCTCAACAGACTTCGCGCTCTGGCCCTCGCGTTTCCTGACATCGTTATACCGGCGGCGACCGCTTCGTATGCGAGCAGGTCGGTTTTCGCCCCTTTTTCATTCGTCTTTTTCTTGAGCCACGCAACTATTTCGGGCACGCTCGCGGGTGCTCCCGGCATTTCTGCCTGAATGGCTTGCACCAGTCCCTTCTCATCTCCCAATATCCATCCAACCACGTCTTCGATTTCAAGTCCCTTGGGCCACTGCATTATGAACTCCGGGGGATTTGGTGCTTTCAGCAGAATTCTTACGTAATCGTCGCCAGCAGTATCACCATCAACCAGCGCGACGGTGCCAGACCGTATGTCCTTAATTTTTTCAACAGTATCCAGCACGCATCCGTCGTGAGTCGGCGCGATCCCAAATACCGTGCCAAACGGGAGTGAATCTGCAGAGTCACCGAGATATTCGCTCGCGGCACACACACAGAACAGTCGAAGCCACTCGACATCGGTACGGCCCTCAGGCACCACAACAAACCGATGCATAAGCGCTTCAATAAAAGACTGTCGATTCTCCTGGAACAGCTTGCGAACCCCGTTCTTGGCAGAAGAGGGCAAGGCGGCTTTCAGCATCGGCACAACGGTCGTCGAATCCGTCCCAGCCGGATTTACTATGCGGATGTCGGTTGCGGTACACACCGCGGCGACGCGGGGGGAATGTGTTGTACACACCAACTGGCTCGAACAATTTCGAAGGCGATGCAGAACCTGAGCCTGTACACCCGGAGGCATGTGCAGTTCAGGTTCTTCCACCGCGATGATGACATTCTGATTTGCTTTGCGGCGGCGCTCGGCAATTTGAAGAACCAGAAGTGCGGTCTGCAGGGACAGTAATCCCGACCCGTGACGACCAGCCGGCAGAGAGACAGAATTGCCATAGCGATAGTGCGGAACGAGGGCTTGCAGTAACGATTCCGTATCCGTAGCGGTGAGCCTAAGCTCCAGTCCTGGACTTCCCGGCACCAATTGTTTTAATTGTGCATCGATTCCTTCGCGAAGCTCTTTAAGAACGCCCCGGAGGTCCACGCGATGCGCATCCTGCCGCAGCCGATCCCGTTCGGCAAGCACTTCCTCAGTCTTCGAGCGAACCGCTGCTTTCAAGAATCCTTCGAAATAGTTCTGAGTTGAAAGATACCAAGCGGTCCCATGTTCGATGGGCCGGAACCAGGAAAAAGCCAAGTTCGGGAAGCAGTCTTGCGGGGACGGTTTGGACTACCTCTTCATCGAAGGGATCGGAAACAGCGTCATCATCATGGAAATACCGTACGGTCTCGACACATAGCTCGCTCCGATCAAACCGCGCGCAAAAGCCAAGCTGAACACATAGAGCGTCGTTTGGGGATTCCGGTTCCGGCAAAAGTTTGCAAGACGATGCATTCAGCCATTTGGGAACTCCACGGCGTTCCGAGAACCATTGGCGGCGATCTGGAGCCGTGTTGGAACCGAATCCGGTTATGGTCGCGGTAAGCCTGACGCGATCTGCAGCCGCCGGGTTACTCCCAAAGAAGTCATGTTCGGTTAGTGTTCGAACAAGTCGGTCTCTTCCAAACAACAGTGCGAAAGCTTCCAGGACCGTGCTCTTGCCAGCGCCGTTAGGCCCGACGAGCACTTGTTCCTGCGCTCGCCGAAATTAACTTGCGCGTTCTTTATTCCTCTGAAATTCTCGATGTCGAGCTGTCGAATCCACATGGGCTCTCACCGTTCATTTGTAGGTGCTCACCGTAACACACCCTATAATGCATTGCTACGAGGCTCACACCCACAACTAGCTACTCCATGCAGGCTGGCGCTACGGAGTGAGAATTGTACCGGTCCGGTTACTGTGATAAACGTGCCACATGAAGTTTTCCATCCTGCACATCTCGGATTTGCACCGCGATCTTACCAATGGAGCCGGGTAACGCGCCGCTGCTGGAATCCGTTGTCCGAGATGTTGAGCAGCGCTACGCGACGAACGACCCTCCGATCCCGAAGCCCGCACTTTGCATCGTAAGCGGGCGAACTTGGTCTATGGCGCGAAACCTGACTCTCCCACCTTCGCGGACGAACTCATACGCCAATACAACCAAGCAACGGAGCTACTAGCGGGAATAGCCGACAAGCTTTTCGAAGGTGACCGCCAGCGAATCATTATCATTCCAGGAAACCACGACGTTTCGTACAACCATGTTCTTCAGGCGGCGGTTCAGATACCCATTGAACGACGGACGCTGAAAGGGCAGCGCTCGTTGCCGAGCTGTTCCAACATCGAACAAAACTACGCTGGTCGTGGCCTAAACTTTGTTTCTACCGGATTACCGACGAGGTGCGATACGCTGAACGGCTAGGTGCCTTCGCAATGGCGTACAGCGAGTTTTACCTGGGAAAAACGGACATTTTCTTTAGAACCCGGCCACCAATTCGACTTCTTTGACTTTTCACATTTGAACTTCACTGTTGTCGGTCTTAGCAGTTGCAACGAGAACGACCCGCTCAACCGCGTTGCTGCGATACACCCTGATGCGCTCGCGGGAGCTACAAGCGCATTGCG
>CAWBHM010000021.1:0-25415 GCA_963788555.1 uncultured Acidobacteriaceae bacterium
GACACGTCACCCCTAGAAGGGTGCTGCACAGCAACTTTGGTTGCTGTATAGGAACCACCAAAAAATCAGCGACTTAGGAAATCTCCGGCGCTGTAGAGCGCCGCGCGGTTCCTATACGGGAACTTGTTGAAAACAAACGGCAGCAGCTAAAGAAAAAAACTCTCCTCAGGAACGACTCCCCACGCAATCCCCGAAGTTCAGGCAGCGGCGCGCGGTCCCTTCGAGGTCACCAGCGAAGTAATCAGGCGGATGACGGCGCGTTGATCGCGTTCCGGCAGAGAAGCCATGCGCTGAAATCTCTTCCACAGTCGCCGCCGCTTCGGGTCTTCCTTCCTGTGCTCGATCTTCGAGGGCTTCAGGCCGAGCAGTTCATCGGCGGTGACTCCGAGTGTGCGGACCAGAGCAACGAGGAAATCCGGAGTGGGCAACTCCCCTTTCGTCTCGTAATAGGAAATGACCCGCTGGGTGGTTCCCAGGGCTTTCGCCAAGCTCACCTGGGTATAGCCGCGCGCGGTTCTCAACGCAAACAGGCGCTGACCAAAGGATGTCTTTGGAGTCGTTTTCGCTGGCATCGCAGCGTCGATTTTAAGCGGCACCTGGAGGCTCATGGAGAACTCTTTGACAGTATATACCAAAATGGTTTATATTCGCGAACGCCCAGAAAAACCCGGGGAAACTCAGAAAGTTCTTGACAGGTTTTTCGAAAAGGTCGGAAACAGCAGGAAAGGAGGAATCGATGGCGCGGATCGCGGAGGAAGAGATCGAGCGGCTCAAGCGAGAGGTCTCTCTCGAACGTCTGGCCGAAGCGCGGGGGGTCAAGCTGAAGCACCACGGCGCCGACCTCATCGGTCTGTGTCCCTTCCACGAAGACCACTCGCCGAGTCTGGTGATCAGCCCGAAGAAAAATCTGTGGAACTGTCTGGGAGCGTGCCGCCGCGGTGGAGACGTGATCGAGTGGGTGATGCGAGCGGAAGGCGTGAGCTTCCGTCACGCGGTCGAGCTGCTGCGAGAAGATCATTTTCCTTTAGCTACGTCTCCCCGTCCGGTGAAAAGTTCCTCGGTGCCGAAGCTGCCCGCGCCGGTGAGCCGCGATGCCGACGACCGAGCGCTCTTGTTGCAGGTGGTGAGCTACTATCACGAGACGCTGAAAGAGACGCCGGAGGCGCAGCAGTATCTGGAATCGCGCGGGCTGCAATCCTCGGAGATGGTCGAGCAGTTCCGGATGGGCTTCGCGAACCGCACGCTGGGCTACCGTCTGCCGGAGAAAAACCGTGTCGCCGGCGCCGAACAGCGCGGACGCTCGAAAAGGTCGGCATCCTGCGCCAGGAGAGCGGGCACGAGCACTTCAACGGCTCGGTGGTGATCCCGGTTTTTAATCTCGAAGGCGAAGTGGTGGAGATGTACGGGCGAAAGATCACGCGAGCGTTGCGGGAAGACACGCCGTGCACTCGTATCTTCCGGGACCACTTCGCGGCGTGTGGAACGAAGAAGCGCTGGTGGCGTCGAAGGAAATCATCCTCTGCGAAGCGCTGATCGATGCGCTGACGTTCTGGTGCGCGGGGTTCCGGCATGTGACGGCGAGCTACGGCGTGAACGGCTTCACCGACGATCATCGCGCGGCGTTCAAGAAGCACGGCACGAAGAGAATCTACATCGCGTACGACCGCGACGACGCCGGCGAGCGAGCGGCGGAGTCGCTTGCCGAAGAACTCATGGCGATGGGGATCGAGTGCTTCCGGGTGCAGTTCCCGAAGGGCATGGACGCGAACGAGTACGCGCTCAAGGTGACGCCAGCGGCGAAGAGTCTGGAGATGTTGCTCGGCCAAGCCGCGCTGGCTCGGCAAAGGCAAACCGCCCACAGTGGCGGTGAGCGAGCCAGGGATCGAGACGCAATCTGCCATCGAGGAAAAAATCAAACCAGCCGCTAAAGAAAAAATCTCCGAGACCATCGAGGCCACAGTGGAAGAAGAGAACGTTCTTCCTTTAGCCGCTGAATCGGAACAGACGCCAGAGTCCGCCCCGGTTGCCGCGATGCCCGCGATGTTGCCATCTCCTCTGGACGTGCCCGTCGAGATCAACGGCGACGAGGTGACGATCACGCAGGGAGACCGCCGCTATCGCGTGCTGGGCCTGGAGAAAAACACGAGCTTGGGAATCTTGCGGTTGAACGTGCTGGTGACGCGGGGCGAGAGCTTGCATGTGGACACCTTCGATCTGTACTCATCGCGGCATCGGGTGATGTACAGCAAGCAGGCGGGCGAGGAGCTGGGCGTCAAGGAAGAGGTGGTGTCGCGCGACCTGGGCCGGGTGCTGTGGAAGCTTGAAGAACTGCAACGCCAGCGCATCCAAAAAGCGCTCGAACCGAGGAAGGAAGAAGTCCAACTCAGTGAGGGCGAACGAGCGGCAGCGATGAAGTTGCTGCGCGACCCGAATTTACTTGGCCGCATCCTCGATGACTTCGAGCGGTGCGGGATGGTGGGCGAAGAGACCAACAAACTGGTGAGCTATCTGGCCGTGACTTCGCGGCTGCTCGAATCGCCGCTGGCCATCCTGGTGCAATCGAGTTCCGCCGCAGGCAAATCAGCGCTCATGGAAGCGGTGCTGGCGCTTCTGCCCGAAGAGCAACAGGTGCAGTACTCGGCGATGACCGGGCAATCGCTCTTCTACATGGGCGAGACCGACCTTAAAAACAAAGTGCTGGCCATCGTGGAAGAGGAAGGCGCGTTGCGCGCGGCCTACGCGCTGAAACTCTTGCAGAGCGAAGGCGTGCTGACCATCGCCAGCACGGGCAAAGACGCGACCACCGGCAGACTCATCACGCACCAATATCGCGTGGAAGGTCCGGTGATGCTCTTCCTCACGACGACGGCGATAGACCTGGACGAAGAGCTTCTGAATCGCTGCTTGGTGTTGACCGTGGACGAGGAGCGCGCACAGACGCAGGCGATCCACCGGAAGCAACGCGAGGCGCAGACCATTGAAGGCCTGCTGGCCCGGCAGAGCGCGAAGAAGTCTTGCGCGTCCATCGCAACGCGCAGCGGCTCTTAAAGCCGATGCTGGTGGTCAACCCCTACGCACGCGAGCTGACGTTCCTGGACAGCCGCACGCGCACGCGGCGCGATCACATGAAGTACCTGACGCTCATCCGCGCGATCGCGCTGCTGCACCAACACCAGCGGTCACGAAAAACCGTCACGCACAACGGCAAGGCGCTCGAGTACATCGAAGTCACGCTCGACGATATCGCGACAGCCAACCGGCTCGCGCATGAAGTGCTGGGCCGCTCGCTCGACGAACTTCCGCCGCAAACGCGCAGGCTCTTGTTGTTCGTCGACGAAATGGTGAGCGCCGAGTGCGAGCGGCAGAAGATCGAACGCACGGACTTTCGTTTTAGCCGCAAGGCTGTGCGGGCGTTCACGAAGTGGAGCGACACGCAGCTAAAGAGTACATCTGCGTCGCCTGGAAGAACTCGAATATCTCCTGGTGCATCACGGCGGGCGCGGCCAGAGTCTCGTTTACGAGCTGGTGTTCGAGGGCCAGGGTGACAGCGGGAAGCCGATGCTGCCCGGCTTGATCGAGATCGAAAAGCTCACGGGCTACGGCTACGACGCAAAGAAGTCTGGCCTCGAAGGGGGGAAGTCCGGGTCAACGTCTGCCCCAAGTTCGGGGGGTGTCCGGGGGTGGTGCGGGTGAAGAATCGCGAGCACTGGCGCGGCGGAATGGCGATTTTGGGGCGAATCCCGAAAAAATCACTACCAGGGCAGCTAGAGAAAATCGTGTCGTACATGCAACCGCAGGGAGCCGGTGATGCGGAACAAGACCGTCAAGCCGCAGCCGGTGCCGCGGAATCGCATGGGCAGTCTGATCGACGAGTTCATCGCATGGATGCGCGTGCGCAACACAGCGGAGTACACGCAGCACAACCGCCGCGCGTGCCTGGCGCAGTTCGTGCGCTGGGCCAACGAGCGCGGGATCGAAGACCCCATGGAAGTAACGCGCCCGGTGCTGGAGAGCTATCAGCGGTATCTCTACTACTACCGGCAGAAGAACGGGCAGCCGCTGACCTTCCGCACGCAATACGCTCGCCTCGTGCCGGTGCGGGCGTGGTTCCGATGGATGGTGAAGAACAACCACGTCCTGCACAATCCGGCGTCCGATCTGGACATGCCGAAGCTCGAGAAGCGGTTGCCGCGTGCGGTGCTGAACGAAGAAGAAACCGAGCGCGTGATGATGCAGCCGGACCTTCGCGATGCGCTGGGAGTGCGCGACCGAGCGATCCTCGAAACGTTTTACTCGACGGGAATCCGCCGCATGGAGCTGGTGAATCTGAAACTCTACAACCTGGACCGTCTGCGCGGGACGCTATCGATCTGGCTGGGCAAGGGGAAGAAGGACCGTGTCGTTCCCATCGGCGAGCGGGCGGTGGCGTGGGTGGATAAATATCTGCGCGAAGTGCGGCCGCAGTTGGTCATGGAGCCGGACGACGGAACGCTTTTTCTGAGCATCGAAGGCGGGCCGTTTCATCTGGACCGCATGAGCATGTTGGTGCGCGGGTATGTGGAGCAGGCGAATCTCGGGAAGTGCGGGGCGTGCCACATGTTCCGCCACACGATGGCGACGCTCATGCTGGAAAACGGCGCGGACATCCGCTACATCCAGGAGATGCTGGGGCACAGCGACTTGCAGAGCACGCAGATATACACGCAGGTGTCCATCGGGAGACTGAAGCGCATCCACGAGGCCACGCATCCGGGCGCCTCGCTGGAAAAGAAAAAGCCCGCGAGCACCAGCATCGTTGCGCAGGACGCAGTGCGCGAGGAAGAAACGCGCAAGGCCAATCTTCTCGCTGTTCTCGATGTGGAAGCCGAAGAAGACGGTGAAGAGCCGGACGGACGAATAACGTAAGATGCTGTATTTTTAGCCTGGAAGAAAAACTGAGAGAAACCCTAACAACGGCCTTGACAGGGTTTTAGAAAACCACCTTTTCGCACCAAATCCAAACAGATCGAACGTGGGGCACGCAGGCGACAGAAGGCAGCTTCTGTCGAGTGGAGTGCGGGAAGGCTCGTGAAGTTCGAGGCCGCGTCGGATAACGAGCTCGTTATCGGATGCGCCGTGCGCAGCGTCCTTCGTGCCTCACGGAGCACGAATGTGCTATACTTGTATAGCGAGGTAGTGATGCTGGCCATTCGACTTCCGCAGTCCATCGAAAAACGCCTGGAGAAGCTCGCCCGGCGCACCGGGCGTACCAAGACCTACTACGTCCGTGAAGCCATCCTCGAACACCTGGAGGATATCGAGGACCTGTATCTGGCCGAAGGCGCGCTGGAACGGGTCCGCAGCGGTGAAGAGCAAACTATCCCCTTGAAGGAAGTCATGAAGCGGCATGGCTCACAACGTTGAGCTGTCAGAGTCAGCGGACCGGGAACTCGGCAAGCTCGACGCGCAGCAGGCCAAGCGCATCCTGAAGTTCCTTCATGAGCGAGTCGCCAAGTTGGACGATCCTCGCAGCATCGGAGAGGCGCTGCACGGCTCACGACTTGGGGAGTTCTGGAAATACCGCGTGGGTGATTACCGGCTTATCTGCAAGATCGAAGACGACCGCCTGGTCGTGCTGGTCCTCCGCGTCGGACATCGCAAGGAAATCTATCGCTAGTGCTTCAGGGCAAGCACATCGCTCCTCAAAACTGCTACGCAGGCTCATCCCTCAACACGTAAAATCGGAGTAATGCTGACAGCAGCTAAAGAGGAAACGTTCTCCGCACCGATGGTGTGGACGAATGAGTGTGTTCTTCCTTTAGCTGCCTCTGGGGTGTATCCGAAAACTCGCGTCTGGGGCTCAGAGCCAGAAAACCTGCACTGTTTTAGTGCAACGTCGCCGCTAAAGATAGAACTGCGTTGGGGATGCGAGGAGTGTAGCGAAAAAACTGCGGTAGGGTCAGGAGTCACCTTCAAATACGATCCCTTTGGGAGACGAATCTACAAGTCTTCGACCAGCGGCACAAGTGTCTACGCCTATGACGGAGACAATCTCATCGAAGAGACAAACGCGACCGGCGGTGTCGTTGCCCGTTACGAGCAGACCCAGAACATCGACGAACCGCTGGCCATGCTGCGCACCTCCGCAACGAGTTACTTCCATGCGGATGGTCTCGGCTCAATCACGTCGTTAAGCAACTCTGCGGGAACGATAGCAAACACCTACACGTATGATTCATACGGCGATTTGACCGCGTCGACAGGCACGCTTGTGAACTCCTTCCGCTACACGGGCCGTGAGTCGGACCCGGAAACAGGCCTGTATTACTACCGCGCCAGATACTACGATCCAGCTGCGGGAAGGTTTATCGGCGAAGACCCACTTGAGTTCTTCGGCGGTATCGATTTCTACGCCTACGTTGAAAACGACCCGATTAATCTCAGCGACCCCTTTGGGTTTCGGCCACTCACGGACTGTGAGAAAAAGAGGTTGTCTAAGTACATTCCGAAGGAGGATCTTGACAATGCTGACCTTCACGAAGACCACGTTCCCTGGTGGCTACCGAAGAGCAGCGAGGCCGTGACTCTCCACAACAACATTTATTTTCGTCAGGGGCAATATTATCCCGATAGGCCTGGCGGGATCGCCGCACTCGGTCATGAACTATTTCATGTCGGACAATATAGACGCGGGGAGATGACGGAGAAATCTTATATTAGGGAAATGCTCCACCATGGTGGTGGTCCCAAGAATAAGTTTGAGAAGCCGGCATACGATTTCGAGCAAAACGTTCTCCTTCCGGCCATCACGAAAGAATGGTGGGACATAAAATGTGGATGCAATTCGTCAAGCGAATGACAGCCTCTTTCGCGCTACTGTTCGCCTGTGTGTCTACCATGGCGTGCACGGACCACAAATTCGAAAAGCATTTCATTTCTAGCGTACCGGCGAGAGAGAGGGTCGACCGCCTTCGCCAGTATTCGTTGGAGGACCAATACAAGATATATCGTTACGGCAATGACTGCGTCGAACCCCCGTTGATGGACCTGGCAGAGCCAATTGCAGAGAAAGGCGCAGCGGTAGCGCCCTTTCTGTTGGCAAAACTCGACCCAAAGGCTGACGATACGACGGTCAGGGATATACTCGGAATCTTCCATATGATGGCCTACCTGAAAGCCTACAATGTTAAGTCGGATCAACTGGTGATGACGACGCTAAGTGCGCGGGTCTCGACGATGAAGGATGCAGAATGGAAGAGGATCTGCTACAAAACATTACAGAACATAGAAGAGAACTGAGCCGGGCGGTAGGAGGAATGAACTCAGTGAGGCCTGCCATGATGTGCAACCAGGCCGGGCAGTGGGTTGCCCTGGCGCATTATACTACCGCGCCAGATACTACGATCCTTCATCGGGACGATTCCTGAGTGAAGATCCGATTCAGTTTGGTGCGGGTCCAAATTTTTATCTTTACGTGGGGAACAATCCTATTAACAGGTTTGATCCGCTAGGGCTTGACTGGGTCAAGAATCTCTCGGATTTTTCGTCCGGTGCCGGTTCTGTTCTGAGTTTTGGCCTGACCGATCTCGTCAACGATGCCACAGGCGCGAGCAGCTTTGTAAACAACTGCAGCGGCTGGCACAAGTTGGGCACGGTGACGGGAATCGCCTTAACCACGGCGATTGGCGGTGCTGCAGGGGCCGAAGCGGCAGAGGCGAATGCCGGGAAGAAGGGGTTCGAGTTTTCGCACTGGATACCAGACAGGATGGGTGGACCAAGATCAATTTTTAACGGTAATAACGTTTCCTCCGAAATGCACTATTTGACTGATCCATTCAGGTATCCCTCGGGTTGGCCAGCTTGGGGGCCGAAGTTGAATCCCGCGCTACAACAACTACTTAGGGTTCCTTATGTTTATGACGGCGCTGCTGCGGGTGCGGCAGTCGGAGGTGCTTCTGCACTGGCGACCAAGCGCTGTGATTGCAACTGATCGCGAAGAGGGGACATGGACAACTCGATTACAGTTGAAACTGACATGTTCGAGCACAAAGAAGTGAAGTTGCACTTCATAAATCCTTGTTGCTTTGGTGAGGACTTTGCAGCTTGGTTAAAGCACAAGCTGTCGCTGCTCACGGAATTTGGTTTTATCTTCTCTGAACCTATCCAGGAGGACTACGGCTGGGGTTTCTGGGTTTCGCATGGAAAGGATCGCTTTTGGGTTGCGATTTCCTACGTTGGCGACGGGCCGCAAGAGCCTCCCGCCCAGTGGGTCGTCTCGGTCAACTATGACCCCGGTTTGAACCCAGTCAAGCGCTTTTTTCACAAACCCGATGGCCGGGCGTTGGCGGAACTGCGAGACCGAATCTGGCAAACCTTGGCTGCTAACAGCACGATCAAAACAATCGACACGTCGAAACAGAGTGAGCGTCGGGTGGCTCGTGGTTAACGCATCGCGCTGGAAGAGGGCAGATAACGTACTACCGCGCCAGAATCAAACTCTGAGTCGTTTTGAGCATTGAGAGACTTTTGGCAGCGGCCTGACCAGGCGAGGTTTGTCATTGAATCGACTCTGAACCTGGACCCTTGGAAGCCAAAAGCTCCGGCACCCCAATTCCTATTCGCCCCCAGTTCGCCATCCGCCTCGCGCGCAAGGGTGACTCACTATGCAGCTCGATAGGCGATTTGCTCTACTCCGATCACTGCGCGTCTGCGATTAGGCCGTTCGCGTTGATCCGGTAATGGTAGAGCAGCGCTTGGTTGCCGCTTATGCGCCAAGTGAATTGCTCCACGCCAGCTCCACCATCAAAACTCGTGTAATACACAAGGGTGACCCTAATTTCATCCCCGGATCCGGCCACGCTTGTGTTGCGCCGGTCGGACCGTTGGACGGCTCCAAGCTTTTGATGAACCTCTTGCGCGAGCTTCGTGAAGTCGGATTCACTAGTGGTGGCACGAAGCTTCTCGTCAGCCGCGAAGTAAAGTCGGTCGTACTGCCCGGCGTTAAATTGCAAATGGAATCGCTCTACGCCTTCCATTGCAAGGTCGACGTTCTTGTTCCAGCCGCAAGCTGAAAGCAAGATGCAAAGCCCAAGAAGACCCATCCATATGAAACGAGTCATTGAATACGCGCAGTACCGGTTCCTAGAGTGGATCAAGCATTTAACCTACGGTTTAAAACGTCATGCCGTGCGCACCAGTTGAGTTGATCTCCATCGCTAATCAGCTGTCGAGATGACACGTGCAATTCAGGGTGCTATCAAGATAAGGCTTCTGCCAACCTGACCGACAAAACTGTTGGGCTCTCTGCCAAAGGAGATACGGCTTACACACCGCTAAAGCATGGAAGCTGTGAAGAAACCTCAATTAATAATGGGCTGAGGGTTGAGCATGAGTTTATTGCGATTGCGTGAGTTGCTACTCGGCGAGTGTCTCGATCCTCTTCGATGTTCTCTTACTCTCTCAGCTAACGGCTGGTGTTGTGCGTAGCTTGCTTAGGCGGATCCAAAACTGCAGGTTGTAGGTTAGGCAAGCCCATAGCATTTCCATCTGCACCTTCTTAAGGCCCCGTACATGGAACTGCCGCAGCCCCAGCTTGCTTTTAATCCAAGCATGCACGAACTCGGCGATGGGTCCGCGGCGGCGGTAGACAGCCCGAGCTTGCTCGGTGGCCATCTTCTCCCGAAACGCGTTCATCACCGGACTCTCCCTGCTGCGCACAATCGATCGGCTGTGCTTTTGATTGCCGCCACAGCAGGCCGCTCGCAATGAGCAGTTTTTACAGTCCTCCGCGGCCGCTTTATATTTGAGATAGCTGATGCCGCCGCGCTCGTCACGGCCTTCGTAGAGCAACGGCTTGCCCGCAGGACAGATGTAGCGGTCCTGTTCAGCCTCATACACAAATTGCGTCGCCGCAAACCGCTGTTGGTTAATTCTGGCTTTGGCGGCGTTGTCCGCCAGGCTCCCCACGAAATCAATATTCTTCTCGGCCAGCTCCTGGATGTTTTCCCGGCTGGTGTAACCTGCGTCCGCCACCATCCGTAGCGGTTTTCGCCCGCACCGCTGTTCGATTTGCTCTGCCGCCGGCGCCAGTTGATGGCAGTCGTTCCCAGCCTGCGTGACATCCACGGCTACGATCAATCCGTGTTTTCCATCCGTCGATATCTGCGCGTTGTAACTCGGCGCAAAACCGCCGCCGGCCTGTTTCATCACACGCGCCTCGGGATCACTGGTGCTCGTGCGTGTCTCGCGTTTTTCTTCCGCCGTCTTCTTCGTCTCGCGCAACTTTTCCAGTTCCACCAAAGCCTGTTCCAACCGTTCTCGCTTTTCTCGTGACGCTCGCTCCCGCGCCGCTTGCTGGCGCCGATTCACCGCCGGCTCCGCCAGCGGGTCTCGCAACGCCTCCACCTGCAGTCGCGCTCGCTCCACATGTTCCCGCAGAGTCTTCTCGCGACGAAACGTCTTACCGCTCGCCTGAGCTTGAATCTTCGTCCCGTCTTGCATCACTTCTTCCAGAGTGATCAGGCCTTCCGCACTCAACACCCCCAGCAAATCGCTGAACAACTGATGCAACTCCTTCCCTTGCTCCACCCGGAAATCCGCCAACGTGTGATAGTTCACCGCTTCGATCCCCGTCAACCATTGAAATGCTGGATCGTATTCACACCGCCGCTCGATCTCTCGGGCCGATCCGATTCCACGGCTGTAGGCGTACACCCACAGGCTGATTAACAGTTGCGGATCAATCGCCGGCCGGCCGCCTTCCTCCGCGCTGCTCTCGATATTTTCGTAGAACCGGCGCAAGTCCAAGCGTCCGACCAACGTCCAGATAGCGCGTGCGGGATGGTCCTCGCTGATTAACTGCTCGACATCCACTGCGCGCCAGCTCATCTGTTGACGGTTCGCGTAGCGAATCAAAGGCTGCTTGCTGGTTGTATTTTCTTGGCTCATGCCGCGAGCTTACGGCAGAGTTTTTATTTTGCAAGGCTGAAATTCACGGGGTTTCTTCACAGCTTCATGGGTTCTTTGGTTGAGCATCACGATTTTTCAGATAGCGTCGGATTCTGAATTCGACGATGGCGGTTGGAATTCCAAGAAAGAGCCCTAGGGCGGCAAGATCTCCCAGGTTAGTCTGAAGGATTCTCTCAGCGCTTCCTGGAACCCCAAGAGCCGGACAATCCGCATCGTATTCCACTCTGACACGGTCGCCTATCCTCAGATTCTCAAATGACGGGAGGCCAATTGATTCGGGCAGGCTCGTGCTGGTCTTGTACGTTTTTCCATTAACTTCATAAGTTACAACGACCGTGCGATGCCGCTCGGTTTCTAGAGCGAAGACAGTCCCCAAGGTCTCGGCGCGGCGACGACTAATACGCAGGGCCCCGCTAATGTTCGAATTAAAACTCAGCATGAAAACAGAGAGAAGTAGTACTGTCCAAACGAGTAGAGGACGCCCGATACTTATGAGTCGGCTTCCACTTGCCCTCACGCTGACTACCTCCGTCTTTCGCTGGCGCGCACCGTCAATAAGGAAGCGGTTCGATTTTTACCTTCCAATTCGGTTCAGGATCAGGCTTGCCGCTGAACGTGTAGTTCGGGCATGTATTCGTTTTGTATTTCGCGATTCCTAGTCCAGCCGTCGGACCCAAGGTAAACGATAGCTGTCGGATGGGTCTGCCCTCTTCGTTTTTGCCCCATTGATATTGGATTGAGATCCCTGGAGTGTTTAATTCAACGTTGTCGAAGGGACCTTCCAAGTCAAACACATTGTCTGCGTTCGTGAAAAAGGCTCCTACTCCCACTCCTGCCCAGGCGCCCAGTGCAGTTGGTGTGGATCCGTTGTTAGGAACTAACGATGGACTATTCTCGCAAGGGCAGCCGGCACCGCCTCCATACGAACCGGCCCATCCCGCGCTGCTCTGACCGTTCTTGTCCCTGAAATAACCGAACTGGCCAGAGGCCGAACCAGCAATGAAGTTACCAGCACCTAAGCCAACGCTACCACCTGCAATTCCGCCGATTCCCCACCAACCCAGAGAGTCTCTAAAGCCCAGCGGGCGCCCCCAAACATACCGGTAAAAATTGAGGTCCCCGCCTGGAAGGCCGATCGGGTCTTCGCTGAGAAACCTGCCTGCAGATGGATCGTAGTATCTGGCGCGGTAGTAGTACAGGCCAGTATCGGCAGGCATCCCGTGTGCGCCTCGGTTCGTTACGTGCTCTCAAGTCTACAAATATAAAAATAGGATAACTTGCCGTTCTTGAACTCGGCTTCAATAGTGATCCCGACGATATAGGTATCTGCTGGCACGGGGTGTCCAGCAGAGGCCGCGTCTTTTTTTTCTTGTTCCGTATATTTTGGCTCTATCGTCCAGTCGTACGTCCAAGATGGAGTTTTGGATGCGGGAGAACCAAAGATACCGACGAACTCTTGTTGCGCCAGACCGAGCCGCACCCCCCCTTTAGTGGCCAGAGGCGAAACTCGCGGAGGGAGCGGGGAGAGCGGACATCCGGTCGTCCGACCGGGCGAACTAACGGAAAATCCCGTGACATCTCCGCCACCGATTTCCCCGAACTCGAAGACTAGTTCTTCGTTGGCATTGGCGTAACCTATGAATTCAACGCCGTCGTGCCGTTTTGAGTGGCACTTCTTCGCCGGTCCCAATTTGTCCTGTATGGCTTGAAAGTTCGTTTTTCCGATCGTGACATCTAGGATTGAAAAGTGTGAGTCACTAGGCGGATTCGGTTTCTCCGACCAAGGCTGAGACAACTGAAACAATAGAAAAACGAAAAGAGTACGATTTAGGGCTGTCATCAGAGCCTCCTCGAACTAGGGAGTAACCGTCAAAAGACTCCCTGGTCCGCACCCAGCTGCGATTTTCTTTCTGGGATCCGCGGTCTGCGTAACAATGCAACCCTTGGATGCGTTTCCTTGCGGTTTCCCTATTGCGTCGCCATGAATCCGCATTAGATTAGGGCTACGGTCCGATGGGAAAGGCTCATCGCCACCTATGTAAAATAAGGGAATTGTTATGGGACCGGTATTTTTACTTTTGCCGGCTGCGCCCATCATGTAATTACCTCTTGGCAAGGGCCCCACATTGTCAGCACCGTTCATGAGTGGATTATTCTTGCCGAGCCCGTTGCCCGCATAACCGATTGTGTCAGCAACCACGTCTCCGGTCTCGGCATCGACGCACTTGAGATGGCCGGTAGCCTGAGAATACGTGCAATAGCAAGTGAGGCCGCGCGGATCAAGGAGATTGATCGGGTTTTGTTCCACATAGGCGTAAAAATTGGCATCTCCAGAAAAGAAGCGCAAGGGGTCTTCTGACCAGAATCTGCCGACTGATGGATCGTAGTATCTGGCGCGGTAGTACGAGCCCTAATTGCATTATCAGTTTCTGTCGAAGTTTCGATAAGCGACTGCTTGCAACACGATGACATCCAAAGGGTTTCCAGACTTCGCCGGTATATTTGTTTACGGCAAAGTTTGCAGAGGAACCTTCCGCTCCTTGACCCGGCAACAATAACGAGAAAAAGTAAAAATCTGGATATTGTTTTAGTTCTGCGTCTTCTAACGAAAATCCACTTCGTGCCGAAAAACCGGAAGACTCTGCTGCCACGCGAGCAAGCGATCTTGCCTGAGCCATACTCAGCTGCTTCAGTCCCTCATCCGCATTGACTGAAACCATAGCAGCAAAGAGAGGAAAAAAAAGTAGCATCACCTTCATTTTCACGTGGTCACCTGGATTTCTATTTGCTCAAGCATTTCAACCTATTGCGAAAGCGGGCTATCACGCTGTTCACGTCTCCTACATATCCAGATCGGCCAACGCCATACCCGCCCTTGTTATGAAGAATCGTAAGGAACTTTACGGGATCAGCCATGCCTTGAACTAGGCCTCCCTTCGTTTGAGCAAAAGCCGCGCCAGAATTTGCAAATCCAGGGTCGGCAAAAATCGGCAAGTAGACAGGGTTCTTGTCATTGACCGTACCGTGTGCTGTATCAACTCCGATCTGTCCGGGGAGTTGCTTGCCCGAGGATGGAGGGAATGTGTGCAATCCGAAAAAATCATTGTCCTCGCGTGCAATCCTCGAGTCACCGAATTGTGACTCCAAGCCAGAAAGCCCCAAGATGTTTTCGACAGGAACATTTAGCTGGGCCGCCATTGCAGCTGCTTCGGCAAGGTGCGCTCGAATGAAATCTAGGTACGTTTTGTTCAGTGGATACTTCTCATCGCAAGGATGCTCGTCGCACTTGGACGCCTTGAGGCCAGTCGGATCAATCGAATCGACTGGACCATTCTGAACGTACGCATAAAAATTGGTTCCTCCGTCGAACTCGGTCGGGTCCTCCGAGAGGAACCTACCCGCCATTGAGTCGTAGTATCTGGCGCGGTAGTACGATGCCTGTGGATATTCTGGCACCGCTTCCTCCGACAAGCTGGGTGCCCGCCAGGCTAGAAAGGCCTCCTCCCGCGTTGCTTGCTGGCCAGCTGAACTCATCACTTGAATTTTACATTTTGGATGACCAACTCGTGTAGTAGTCTCGGGCGTAATGTGCCTAGTCAGGCCATTCCATTTAAGGCTGACTACGGATTTTGCAATGTGTCGGTTTCGACGGGTTCTGAGGCGTTGCTCTGAATGCCTCTAGTCTGGTCGCTTTCTGTGACTAATCGCGCCGCCGGGTGAGTATTTGTATGGACCTGTTTCAGCGTGCGGATTGAAACATGCGTATAAATTTGCGTGGTGTCGAGCCTGACATGACCGAGCATAGCTTGGATGTAGCGAATGTCCGCGCCTCCTTCGAGCATCAGCGTCGCCATGGTATGGCGGAAGATGTGACATGCGCCAGCCTTGCCAATCCCCGCAGATTTCACGTATTGCCGGGCAAGCCAGCTTAGGTGGTTCGGTGTAAATGGCGCGCCATTTGAAGTGAGAAATACGACCCCGTTGTCTGGCTGCCTCACGATTTCAGGCCTAAGGGTATTGAGGTACATGTCCAGCCAGGCCAAAGCACGTTCACCGATCGGAACCACGCGGTCCCTCTTGCCTTTTCCTTCTCGTACAGTCATCAGGCCGTGTTTTTGATCCACGTCGTACAGTTTCAATCGTAGAAGCTCCATGCGGCGCAATCCGCTGGAGTAAAGAATTTCGAGCATTGCACGGTCCCGGATGCCCAGAGGCACTTCTATTTTGGGCTGACTCAGAACGCGTTCAGCTTCGTCTTTGTTCATCACGTTCGGTAATTTGTAACCCACGCGAGGTAACTCCAACTCGGCAGCCGGGTCCCGCGGAATATACTTTCGCTGCGTCAACCACCTGAACCAGACCTTGAGAGGCGCCAGCCGGGAGTGCTGGCTAGCAACTGCGAGAGGTTGGCGGTCTTTTTTCCGATACTGAAACAAATATCGCTGATAACTCTCGAGACTTGGCCGTGTGACTTTGGAGGGCAAAATTATTCGACTTTTTCTACACCACTTCAGAAACATCTCCATGTGAACGCGACGTACTCTCAGCGTGCTTTCACTGAAGCCCTTCACAGCCAGATGTTGCAGATACTTATCGAGAAGCTGGGCAAGCGATTCTCTTGCTGACGTGTTTAGTGTTTCGTGCGTTTGCTTGGTGCCGCAGTCCTGCTTACGATGTTTTGTGATTTTTTTTCATAAGGCCTCCCACACAGTATCTTGCCATTACATGGGCAGGCTCATTCGACTTCGCGTACTTCTTCGCGCGGAAGAAAGGCTGCCTTAATCATAGAGCGCCGAGGCGGGAAGTGTCGTTCCGCACTGAACTGGTGGACGAAGCACTCATTCTGAGTTGGGATTAGAAGTGACCGTTTACGTGGTAAACCTTCTAGTTTATTGTCAACTATCCTAAACCCGTTCGCGGTTTTGATGTAAGGGTGCCAACCCGCTTCCCGCGTGGGAACAACTAAAGGAACATTAAGTGTTTCTGACTGCTCCAACCGCTACTTAAGGCTACCGAGGATGTCTCGTAAGTCCTTGAAAATCCGTCCTCTGCAGATTTGCCAAGGTTCAGGTGTCGGTTCGATTCCGATAGGCCGCTCCATTACTTCGTTCCCCGACACATCTTTTTCTAAGCCTCGCGCTTCATCTGGAATTTCATCTGCGACGACTTCTTGAAGACCTTTGCGTACCCTTACGGAGGAGTTGTGTGACCTGTTCGTCGGCGACGCCGGCTGTGCTGAGTCTCGTCCCATAGGCTGAGCACGGATCATAGATCCCGAACCGGCGAGCTCCTGCGCGTTTCAATATCTTGCGCCATGCAGTCTTGAGATTCTCAGGTGACCGGACGGATTTGTCGCTTGGGAACAAGAAGGGCCCGATTCCCGAGAGCTGCACCTGACTCCTAAATGCTTCGATCGCTAGAGGCGTCAGGAGCGATTGCGCGATCACGGTGGTTCCTATGAACGCAACTCAAGCCGTACACGGGATCAAGGCTGATTGCCGTCCGAATACGCTAATGAGTGAAGTCCGTGTTCCGTCGCTGCCTTCAGGGATTTTTCTT
Organism: uncultured Acidobacteriaceae bacterium; assembly: GCA_963788555.1. Taxonomy (GTDB): domain Bacteria; phylum Acidobacteriota; class Terriglobia; order Terriglobales; family Acidobacteriaceae; genus Sulfotelmatobacter. The sequence goes on from CAWBHM010000021.1 coordinate 16,507, forward strand.
TTGTGGTGGCTTTTTCTCTACGCCCTTAACGCTAATGAGCGCCAAGAAATCTTTGGCATTGAACGGGTACCGGCGAACGGACTGTTGTCCGGTGGTGCTCAAGGTGATGTCTACGCGGCGATTGTTGGCCAGAACTAGCACCTGGAGATTGCGCATCATTTTTTGACGTTCTTCGGCACTCAGGTCTGGATTCTCCGCCAGCTGTTCCTTGATCTGGTCGGCGGTGAGTTGGTTCTCTTCGCCAAATGCTTTCAACTCAAAGTGATCAGCGGGGACGCCGTGTTCTACCAGGAAACTCCTGGCGCGTTCCACACGCCGTTCGGTGAGTTTCTTATTGTATTCGGGTGTGCCTCGCGGGTCGGCATGGCCGCTGAGGATCAAGTGGGCGTCCGGCATGTACTTCAGATAGTTAGCGAAGTCGGCAGCGAGAGCCGTCAAGATTTCCGCCTGACTATCGAGCAGGCCGCCTTCGGGATGCTCCGCAGTGGGACGAGCAGTCTGGAAATAGATGCTATGAAGTGCGAGTCTGGTCTCCAGCTGCTTGATCTCGGGCGCTGGAGGAGGAGGCGGCGGTGGAGCTTGCACTTCCACGATTGTGGTGGACGAAGCTGTGAGCGCCGGATTGCGGTCATCATTGACGTTGCAGGTGACGGTGATGCGTCCTGGTTGAGCGCCTTGTGTATTCAGGGTGGCGGCGGGGCCAGTACCGGCGATGCTACCGGAGCTTGCGGAGTAGCTGTAAATTAGCCTGCGGCCATCCGGGCTGCTGGCTGAGGATGTGATGGTTGAGGTGCCGCCCATGGATACGCTCGAGGGATCTGCCGAACATGAAATTACCGGTGGATGTGGAACTTTGACGGTCAACCTGGCGCTGCAGGACGCAGAACGGTGCTTTTCACCCTCATTCAAGTTGGCTGTGACTACATAGTCGCCGGGCTGCAAGCCGGTCGTGTCAATCTGCGCGGAAGCGTCGCTCGAAGTAACCTTTACCCCGGTGCCATTCCAACTGTAAGCGACGGTACGCTTGGGATCGAAATTAGAGCCAGTAGCCGTCGCGGTCACAGATTCGCCTTCGAAGACTTCGGCCGGCTGTAGCGAGCATGCGGCGGTTGGCGGCACGGGAGGATTTCCGGCGGGACGGTAGACGATTCCCGAGGAAAGGCGCACGTTATTGCGAATACCAGTGCTTCCCGTGGCAGAAGTTGGATCCACAAAGCGGGTGATAAAGTATTCGGCTTGGATGATGCGGAAGGCGAAATGGCGGGTTAGGTTGAGATCTAAACCGCCTCCAAAGGCAGAAGCAAAGGAACTCGCGGAAGCGAGGGGGACGCAAGCGGGAGAACCAGTACAATTATTGATCCTCACTTGACGGGCGTCCGCGACTCCGAGCAGGATTTGACCAAAGAGAGTGAAGCGGGGCCGCCTATAGGAAAAACGCGGACCTCCCATGTATGTGAAGGCCCTTCCGTCAGCGCCAACGTCGCGAGATGGGCCTCCCACTTGATAAAACGTGAGTGTGTTGGCGTGGTAGCCAGCAAAGTCGCCAACAAGCCCCACGTGGGGAGTGAAGTTGAGAGCCAGATTCGCGTCGCCGCCCTGAAGATCAACGATTCGGTTTGACAAGCTCATCGGCGTGGCCAACAGATTCGAATAACCCAGGAAGAGTTCAAACTTGGGTGTATCGCTGCCCACTCCCCCTGATGGCGGCACGGGTTTTGGCGCGGGAGCATCCGGTATGGCTTCGCCTGCGGCGCCGGGTGCCACGCTGGATTTGGCAGTCCCATCCTTATCCGTTGTGGATGCCGGCTTCGTTGTGGTTCCTGGCTTTGGTGTATCGTCTGCCCGGATTGGAAACACCAGCAGAGATGCAACCGCAAGGGTGGCAAACATCCGCGCTACAAATTTCATCGTCGGCTCCTGACTTTTGCTTCGTGATGCGCCTGCCTCAATCCCGGCATAGATCTGTCAACTTCACTGTGTCCGTCTCGAATAACCTGCTGCCTCATGGCACGTTGATGACGGTGTTCACCATGGTCACGGGTCCGACCAGCACCGCCGCTCTTCCATTCAGCACAGTGAACGGCGGCGCATTGTTGCCGGCAGTTGAGAACGTAATTCCTGACATGGCGATGATAGTTCCCACCATGGTGCCGCCGCCTGCCCCGTTAATCGTGGCGGCGCTGCCAACCTGCCAGAAGACGTTTTGGGCCTGAGCGCCGTTGATGAGGGTTACGCTGCGAGGGGCTCCCGCCGCACCAACTGTGAGGGATGTAGCCATCTGGAAGACCCAGACGGCGTTCGCGTTGCCTTGGGCGTCTAGCGTGAGATCACTTCCCGTCAACAAGAAGGAACCGCCCGGAGCTGTGTAGACACCTGGAGCGAGAGTTAGCCCCCCGAGGTTGGCGCCTGGATTCGCCCCCGGCGGTAACGCGACCATGGCGTTATAGGCAGAAAGCGCGTCAGCCGCAGCCTGCATCGCGATCGCGAAGGTGGCAGCCGTTCCTTCATTCGGACACATGACAGTGGGAGGCGGGGCTGCGGTGTATATCTCTCCACTAACTACACCGATGTTCAGCGGAGTTTCGGTATAGCTACAAGGAGGCGGACTCCCTGGCAAGGTCGTATCGTGGAAACCGGTCACCGCGGTGGAAACCGCCGTCGTGGCTATGTTTCCGTTATTAATTTCAGTATTGATGCCCTGATTGGTCATCCCAGCGGTCCCCCCAAACGCCCCGAAGGTAGAGAGCGATCCGAGGTTGATTGGCTGAAGTCCCGCTGCGGTGCCAGTTGTAAAAGTCCACGGATTCGGAACGGGGCCAGCCGCCAGCGCATTGCCAAACGTGTCTTTTGCGCCGGTGGTGACAGTGGCTGTGTATTCGGTGTTGGGCGCCAGTTGGCTGGTAGGCGTAAACGTCGCGATGTCGGTCGCCGGAGCGTAGCTAACCGTTCCAGTGACGAGAGTCGCGCCGGGCGGCGCTGTAAGAGTAAAGGTCGCCGTGGTGAGTGTTGTTGGATCCATCGCCTCGCTAAATGTGGCATTGACGGTCGTGTTGAGTTGGACGTTCGTAGCAACATTCGCCGGATTGGTGAGAGTGATCGTCGGCGCTGTCGTGCTGGCCGCCGTCCCAGTCGTAAAGGTCCAGGGATTGGGGACGGCCCCAGCTCCCAGGGCATTGCCTGCCAAGTCTTGCGCCCCGGTCGTGACGGTGGCGGTATATGTGGTGCTGGGTGCGAGATTCGCCGTCGGCATGAATACTGCGGTGTTGCTTCCCGCAGCGTAGGTGACCGAGCCCGCTACGGCCGCCATGCCGGGCCCGGTTAAAGTAAAGGTACTGCCGTTAATCGTTGCAGCATTCATTGCCGTACTGAATATCGCTGACACTTTTTGGTTGATGGGCACCGCCGTCGCGCCATTCACCGGGTTTGTAAGAATGATCGTTGGGAGGCTCCCTTGCGTCGTTGTGCCCGTCGTAAAATTCCACACATAGTTCGCCGCCAGTGGGCTTCCTAGCGCACTCTTGGCTACAGTGGTGATCGTGGCTGTGTAGACTGTGCTGGCGGTAAGATTGGCTGTTGGCGTGAAGATGGCGGTGTTGCTGGCTGCGACATACGTGACCACGCCCGCTACAGCCGCCGCGCCGGGCCCGGTTACGGTAAACGTTGCCATTGTGATAGTTGCCGAATTCATGGACTCGCTGAAAGTGGCGGAAATCTTCTGGTTTAGCGGTACCCCGGTCGCGCCGTTCGCCGGGATCGTAGAGGTCACTCGCGGTATGGTGCCGGTGGTAAACGTCCAAACGACATTCGCTGCCAGTGAACCGCCCGTTACATCTGTCGCGCCGGTTGTAATGGTGCCGGTATACGCGGTGCTGGGGAGCAGATTGGCTGCAGGAATAAACGTTGCAGTTGTGCCGGCGTAGGTGACCGTGCCCATGATTGCAACCCCGCCAGGTCCTGCCAGAGTAAAGGTCATCGAATTGATCGTCGTGGGATTCATCGCGATGCTGAAGTTAGCGGTGACTATCTGGGTGACCGGCACGCCCGTGGCGAGATTCGCGGGATTTGTGGAAACCACGGTGGGGATGACAGATACTGTTTGTTCTCGACCGCACCCGGCTATTGCGAAGGCCAACAGCAAGGCCGGAATCCAAATTTTGCCCACATGCAATATGCGCATTAGTTTCTCCTCTTCACCCAGTTACAAAACGTTCAAGACTGCTGGCAGCGGCCAAGCGTTATAGGAAACTCCATGTTTCACTTACTGTTTAAGAAAACTCCAATCTATAAGTGGCCCAGAGATACCCGTTCCTGATTTTGGCGTCTGTACTATTTCGGAACAGTATCGACGTCTCTCAGATACTGGACTGTCCTCTTTTGCACAGTTCCGAGAGAATTCTGCCTCGCGGGGTGTGGGTGGCAGGGTCTTAACTCTGGGGTGGCCTGCGGTTTGCGATCTTGTTTTTTTGCAACGTGAGTCACTGCTCTGTTTTATTCCGGTTTTGACTCTTCCGCATATTCCCTGAGTCCCACAAAACCATCTCAATCCTCACAACTCTTTCCAGTCCCTGCTCTCGCCCGTCCGATTCGAAAACCCCGCTAACCCACGCTAAAAAAATAACTTACTAATTAACACTTGACAATCAGTACGAATCTGCTATACTTGCTTTGTTTTTAGCGGCGGAGGAGAAAGGATGCATGCCTTGCCTCCGCAAACGCTCTGCCTCGCCAGTCTCCCTGCAAACGCGAGGGCCTCCTCTCCCTCCCCTTGCTCCCGTCTCTCTTTTCTGCGCGCGCAGCAATCGCTCCTTGTTCTCCCGAAGGGGAGCCGAAAGGCCACTATCCCCTTTAAAATCACATCTTTTGCAGACCCTCATCACCTAACCACCATCGAATCATATTCTTACAAAAACAGAGGGAGGGGTGGGGCCACTGTCTCCCAGCCAGATCCGCCAATGCCTTTCTCCATTCCGCGACTGCTAACTCCCATAGAATCCGCAGTTACGAAAAATGCCCCCGTAACCCTTTTAGAATGTGCAGTTTCAAAACGCAGGACTTAAAGCGGCTCTGTTGACATCCTCGTCACAGTTCGCGATTTGAGTTCTCGACGCAAGGGGGCAGAGAGTGTTCTCTGAGGAAGCAGGAGGGACGATGGCCGAAGTCGGACTTCTGCCTTTTGCCCGGGTGGCCCTGCAAGTGGCCGAGCGGGTCTTGCCGCCGTACCGCAGCCGTTTCAGCAAACACCAATTCACCCAGCCGCAGTTGCTGGCTATTCTCTGCCTGATGCGTTACGAAGACTGGACCTTTCGCGAAACCGAGGTGCGTCTTGGCGAGCATCGCGACTTGCGAGAAGTTTTGCAGTTGCAGACCGTGCCGGACTACACCACTCTGTATCGTTTTCTGAAGCGGCTGGACGATGACTTGATCGACCGCGGACTGGGGGAAACGGTGCGCCGCCTGCGCCGTGGCAGAACGCATGTGCGCGTTTCCGCGGCCATCGACGGCACGGGGTTATCCCCACAGGCCGTCAGCACGTACTTCCTTCGCCGCATCGAGCAGCACAATGGCGGAAAGCTGCGCTACCGGCACTATCTAAAGTGGCTGGTGGTGGCGGATGTAAAGCAACAGATTTTGCTGGCGCAGCGCGCGCGGCAAGGACCGTGGTGCGATACGCGAGCACTGCCTGCTTTGCTCGACGCCGCCAGGCAACGGGTGCCTGTGCGCGAGGTGCTGGCCGATGCCGAGTTCGATTCCGAAGCGAATCATGAATATATCCGGCAGCGCTGGAGAGCCCGTAGCATCATTCCCGCCAAACCGCGCCGCGGCATCCCGCGAGGGGGAATTCGTTATCAGATGTACCGGGCTTTTCCGCAAAAAGAGTACGGACAACGAGCCAAGATCGAAACCATCTTCTCGGTGATCAAACGAAAACTTTCTTCTCGCGCACCCGGACGCAGCTTGCCCGTGCAAATCCGTCAGGCCCTGCTCCTAGGGCTCACCTACAACCTCTACCGCTTGAGGCATCGCCTTCGTCTCCGAGGATGTCAACAGAGCCACTTAAAGCCCTTTAGAATCCGCATTTACAAGAAAAGGCCGGACGAGGGGGGCTTATTGTTAAGTACAAATCCGATTAGGGATTTGTATCCTATCCCGGTGGGCACGGCCTGATGTGGGATCTCGCCGAGAGCCCCACGTCGATCGCTCTACTGGAGGCCTTTTACAATTCCGGCAAGCCAATCGCACTGGTGTGCAATTCGCCCGGGACGTTGCGCCACGTTACCTACCAGGGCGCTCCGTTAGTGAAAGGAAAACACCTCACCGGTTTCACGAACGGCGAGGAAGGTGCGATGCAGCTCTCGAAAGTTGTGCGCTTCCTGGTCGAAGATGAACTGCTGCGGCTCGGCGCTATATTCGAGAAGAAGGCGAACTGGGAGCCCTTCTCCACCGTTGATGGCCGTCTCGTTGCAGGACAGAATCCCTCGTCATCGACATCCGCGGCTCAAGCGCTTATGAAGCTCCTTGGAGAGAGAGCCGCTCACGCTTCCGCTTGAGTTGACGATCACATCGGTTCGTCGTTGTTATCGATGACGGTGGCCAAGGCGATTTCGCCGCCCTGGCCGCAAAGGTCCAGCGCGGCGTTGAACTGGGCAGCCGTAGTGAGTCGCGGTCCGTTGTCGATCAAACGATCTGTTGTGCGCCGCTTGCGGTCACGAAAAAAAATACATCTTTTAATTTCCCTGGTTATCTAAATGAAGGCAAACCAAGCGGTCGCCGTTGAAGGAGGATGCATGTCCAACGAGAAAACAGGAAGTGCCGCCAGTGTGGGTCGAGCGCTGCAGCCGACAGATACAAATCCTCTCGATTTTGTGCCCGACAAAATTCCTTTCGACACTCCGTACGGCCCACCGATATCACTAGACCGAGCCCAGGCGGTTATTCAGGCGGCAGTGGCAGAAGCGAAGAAACGGGATTGGAAGATGAACGTAGCGGTGGCAGATTCGGGCGGCAATCTTGTGGCCTTCCAGCGGATGGACGGCGCGATGCTTGCCTCCATTCCGATTGCCGAGCACAAGGCACGAGCAGCCGCGACCTTCCGGCGTCCAACCAAGGTCTTCGAGGACGGCATCAACCTTATGCATCTCAACTATCTGCTCGCCTTCGATGGAGTTATTGCCTCTCGCGGCGGCATTCCGCTGATCGAGAAAGGCTCGATCATTGGCGCAGTCGGTGTTTCAGGAGGCGCGGATTCCCAGGACGAGATCGTCAGCAAGGCAGGCGCGGCAGTAATTAACGAACTCCCAGCAAGTAACAAATGATCTGATCTCGAGAAGGCATTGAGGGCAATCAATCAATTTCTGAGACGACAAGTACAAAGGAGAATCCCATGACAAGTGCAAGTGCAGCCACAAAACCCGCACAGATCCGCGTGACCAGAAAGTCGCCCGCCTATTGGCGCGTCACGATCGACAATCCGCCGATCAACGTGATGGGCCCAGAAATGGTCCGCGAGTTCCAGGAAGTTATCAGAGCTCTCGAGGCCGACGAGCAGGTCAGGGTCGTGGTGTTCGACAGCGCGGTCGACGATTACTTTCTGAATCACTCCGATTTCACGGCCAAGCTTGAGGACCTGACCTCAATGCCGCCGGGTCCCACAGGCTTGCCGCCTTGGCCGGACTTTCTTGCGCGTCTGACCCGCTTACCGGTCGCATCCATCGCCCTCATCCGTGGCCGGGCGACGGGCAACGGCAGCGAGATCACGCTGGCCTGCGACATGAGCTTTGCCAGCCGCGAAAAGGCCATCATCTCGCAATGGGAAGTTGGCGTAGGAATGGTCGCCGGCGGCGGCCCCATGGCTCGGCTTCCGCATCTCATCGGCCGAAACCGCGCACTCGAAGTGCTCTTGAGCTCGGAAGACATCAGGGGTGAACAGGCCGAGGCCTACGGCTACATTAATCGCGCACTGCCTGACGCCGATCTAGATGCGTTCGTAGACGCGCTCGCGACGCGAATCGCCAAGTTCGACAAATGGGCGATCGCCCAGACCAAGCGCCTCGTCAACACCAGCCTGCCGCCGGACGTTGAGCTCGGCGCCGGGTGGGATGCGTGCATCGCTTCGCTCGGACGGCCTGCCGCCCAGGACGGGATCAAAGCGCTGATGGCGCGCGGCTTCCACAAGCCGGGCGATGTCGAAAATCGGCTCGGATACTACTTGGGCCAAATCGCGCGCTAAGCTGGCGCCCGACGCGATTCTCAACTCCAGCAAGTTCAGGATGGGACGCGTCCGAAGCCAAGCTTGGCGGTCACGTTTCGCATGTCCGTAGTGACGTCTAAAATGTTCTGCGCACCATATCGAAAGGAGCCATCAATGAGCGCCGTACAAGTCGAACAGAAGAGCTATGAGATGCCCCCGCGCGAAGGGATCAGCGTCGCGCATTTTCTCACCGTCGCCGATGTCGAGCGATCGGCTCGCTACTACGAAAAGGTCTTCGGCGCTCGCATTCTGACCATGGGTGACGGCAACGCGCCTCCCTACCTTCAGCTTGCGAATATCTGGATGATTCTGAATGTCGGGGGCGGGCCGACCCCGGACAAGCCGACGGTAACGCTCAGCGTGCCCGACCCGAATCACATCAACAGCTTTATGAATTTCCGCGTTGCGGATATTCAAGCGTGCTACGAATTGTGGAAAAGCCGGGGAGCCGAGTTCCTCACGCCGCCGATTCCCAAGTACGGCGAGATTCGCTGCTACATCCGCGATCCTGACGGTTACATCATCGAGGTCGGACAAAGCACGATCTCTCAAGTACGGTTAGTGCTTGGAGCGGATAGGCGGTGGTGGACGCAATGACGACTGTGGCTGAAGCCGAGGCTCTCGCTAATTGGGTTACTCTGTGCAAGGTAAGATTTCGGGA
>CAWBHM010000022.1:0-261046 GCA_963788555.1 uncultured Acidobacteriaceae bacterium
TCTTTTAAAACTTAGCAGCAACTGCATTCCGTCTGGACCGCTTCGCAATCCCGATCCTGCTCTGGAATGCCGGACTTCCTGGCAGGGCCCCGGAAATGGGATCCATTTGAGCACAAAGGCGCCCTGACCCATTTTTCCGGTTGGCCGGATTATAAGTACCTCTTCTGCCGAAGGCAAGGACTTCCAATCATCCTCCACTTTATTGCTAAGATGCGGATAGCGGATGCGGCGGATGTTCCTGTCTTCTCTCCGCATCTAAAACGGCTCGCAGGAGACCCTTTCACTATGGACACCGGGCAACCTCTAACCGGGCAAGTCGCGGTCGTCACCGGAGCAGGTCGCGGAATCGGCGCTGCCATTGCCCGCAAACTCGCCAAACTCGGCGCGACGGCCGTCCTCTGCGGACGCACCCAAACCACGCTCGACGCTACCGCGAAGGCAATCCTTGATGCCGGAGGCAAAACCGAAGTCATACCCTGCGACGTTACCGTTTTGCATCAATTGGAATACGCCGCTGCTCGCGTCGACAGCACCTTTGGCCGACTCGACATCCTGGTCAACAACGCCGGCGTTGGAAGTTTCAATCAACCCCTCCACAATCTTCCGCCGGAGGAATGGGACAGAATTCTCAATACCAATCTGCGCGGCGTGTATTTCGCGATCCGCGCCTTCGCCCCGCTAATGATTCGCGGCCGTTCCGGACACATCATCAACATTTCGTCCCTGGCCGGAAAGAACGCTCTTCCCAACGGCACCGCCTACGCCGCGTCGAAATGGGGTCTCAACGGCCTGACGTATTCCGTCGCCGAAGAACTGAGGCCGCACAATATTCGGGCGTCTGTCATCTGCCCCGGCTCGACCGAGACGGAACTGGGCCCTCATGCCGGCAAGGATCCCAAGAAAATGCTCCAACCCGATGACGTCGCCCACGCAGTAGCCATGCTAGTGACACAGGCGCCGCAATCGTTCATCAGTGAAATCTTACTCAGACCGACGCAGAAGCCGTAACTGGGAGTTCTGACAGGAGGGGCGGAAACAGCTCATCGGCTGTCCGCGGAGCAGAGGTCCGCCAGCCTCTGCTCAGATTTACTTCTTGAACAGATTCTCGAAGGCCGCGCGCGCGTCATTGGGACGCAAGCTTGCCGGGGTCGAAGTCTCCTTCTCCCGTGTCACGCGAATCTCATACAGCAGGCAGTCATTCCGCGCATCTTTCTTCGCGATCCGCTCCTTCACCGGTTGCATACACTCGAACCGGCTCCCCGGATCGAAGTACGTACACTGCTTGCAGGAATGAAGCTCAAAGCCACATTTCGGACACTGTCCAGTGGACGGCATTCCCTGCAGCACCGTGCCGCACTGCGTGCATCGTGAAACCGCACGCGTACCCGGCAGATTGACCGGCCGGGGCCCAAACGTGTTGTCCCGCTTTGGAGGCGCTGGACCAGACTTTTCTCCCGATCCCTTGCGCGATTCCTCGCGGTCACGGTCCTGATATCCATGTTGACGATATTTTGCTGCCACAAAACCTCCCCAAGCCCGCGCGTATTGTCTCCCCAAGCTGGCCTGCGCGGCAAGTGCCGGCCAGCTCAAGCCGGGTGCCCCACCCTTCTCGCGCTCTTTGCGAGAGGGTGGGGATTTTGACTTCCCTGATTCCGAGTGCCGGGTGCCCCATGTCTCGCGCTTTTTGCGAGACGCGGGGACTTTCCTGACCTTCAAACCGCGCGCGGACCAACGAGCACTCGCTACAATACTCCCATGATCCACGAAGTTCTGCCCGTCGGCCCGCTGCAATGCAATTGTTCGGTGATCGGCGACGAGGCCACCCACGAAGCCATGGTCATCGACCCAGGGGATGACATTGAGGATGTTCTCGCGTTAATCCGCAAGCACAACCTGAAAGTCAAACAAATCGTCATCACCCACGCGCACATCGATCACGTGGGCGGAGCGATGAAACTGCGCGCCGCCACAGGTGCTCCCATCCTGCTGAACCAGAATGACTATGCTCTGCTGAAGATGCTCGACGTGCAAGCCGCGTGGCTCGGGATGCGCTCCCCGGGAGAAGTGGAAATCGACCGCAGCGTCTCCACCGGAGAAACCGTGACTGCCGGATCACTTACCGCCGACATCCTGCACACTCCCGGACACACCGAAGGCAGCATCTGCCTCTACTTCCCTGCCGAACAGAAACTGATCGCCGGCGACACTCTCTTCGCCGGCTCGATTGGCCGCACCGACTTGCCAGGCGGCTCCATGCAAAAGATCCTCCGCTCCCTGCACGATACCGTTCTCGCTCTGCCCGACGAGACGGTCGTTGTGCCTGGCCATGGGTCGCTCACCACCATTGGCGAAGAACGCGAGACGAACCCGTTTCTCGTAAAACGCTAGACGGACGACCACAAAGCGAATGGCGGAGGACAAGTCCTCCGCCACCAAAGATTCAATCGCCGGCTTCGCTCACTTACTGGTGATCCATGTGCTCGTGTTCCTCATGCTCTTCATGGTTGTGCCGCCAGTTCCAGTAAGCCTCCTGCTGTTTGTGCTTCAAGTGTTCGTAGTCCACGTACGCCTCGTGCCGCTCGTCTAACCAGCGCCGGTACGCATCGTTTTCCCGTTGGTCCCAGTTGTGATAGTCCTTGTGATAGGGATCGTATACTCGTCGTTCGCGTTCCTGCTCCTCGTGCCGTTCGTGATCGTCTTGCGGCGCGGGCATCGCAAACGCACCCAATGGAGCCATTAATGCAGCGGACACAAACAGTGAAGCCAACAACTTGTTTCCACGATTCATGTTTCCTCCAGTAGCGGTCCATTAGGATGCGGGCTGGGTCGGTCAGGTTGGAGTGCAAATCGGGAACAGTTTCAAGTAGTTGCCACGGGGTAGCTTAGGTTTGCGCCGGATCTATGACTGAAGTTTGTCCAGTACCGCAATGATTCCCTCAGCAAATTGCGCAGGCGGCGTAATCAGGCTCAGCACAAGGTATCCATCGCTGGGAAAATCGTAAAAGTGTCCGGGATGTACGATGACCGACTTCTCGCGCACTAGCTCGATGGCCAACTCCTCATCCGACCGAGTCACCGGAACTCGCAAGACGGCATACCATCCGCCTTCCACTGAGAGCCGCTGGCAAGCCTTCTGCTTCGCTAATTGCGCGTCCAACTCGGCTAGATTGTTGCGCACCCGCTCCAGCAGTTGCCGCTGAATATCCTCCCGCTGTGCCAGCAACTTCGGCATGGCCCATTGGATCGGCGCATTCATCGACAGATAGGTATCGGCAATCACCTCAAGCCGCCCCATTGCCTCGCACCTTTCCTCTTCCGGACCGCTCGTCACCACCCACGCTACCTTCATTTGCGGTAACGCTGCGATCTTCGAAAGCCCGCTCAGGGTGAATGTCAGCACCTCTTGATTCGCGGCAAATGACGCATGCTCCTTCTGCTCCAGCCGGTAGTCGAGAAACACCTCGTCCGCAATCACCGCCAGCCCGTGCTCCCGGCAGAACGAGTTCAGCATCTGCACTTCGTCGGGTTGTACATACGATCCTGTCGGATTATTCGGATGCACGACAACCACACCGCGCGTCCGCGCCGTCACCGCCTTCTCCAGCGACGGAAAATCCATCTGCCAGCCGTGATCGTAGATCAGCGGATACGGCACCAACCTCACGTCCTGCAAGTCCGCCAGAAATTCAAACAGCGGATAACTCGGCTTCGGCACCAGCAACTCATCCCCAGCGTTGCATAGCAACCGGAAGACGAACGAATACCCCTCGCTCGTGCTGGTCGTAAGAACGATCTGCTCCGGGATCCAGGTCCCGAACCGCATGTTCGTCATCGATAATAGGCCGCCACTGCCTCTCGCGCCTCGCGAAGTCCCTTCGATTGCGGATCGTAGTCCAGTGCCCGCGGCGACGCAAGAGCGCCCAGAATCGCCATCTCGTCGTAGTGCAAACCGGCACGCGTAGGATTCGAAATCGACAGATCCAGCACTCGTACTCCGCTGGCAAACACCTCCTCGAGCGCCTGCGTAAACCGGTTCTGCGCCAGCGTCCAGTTCGTGCGATTCAGAAAACATGGATGGATTCTATGCGATAGGAGCGAAAGCCGCGTGGCGCGCTCAGAGCCACTTCAACGTGTCGCCGCGCTTTTCCGAACCGCGAAAAGTCGGGCATAAATGGAATCGGCGTCCCAGGGGGACGCCATAGCATCCCACAACACATTGTTCAAAGCCCAACGTTACGCGCCCAGGCGCCCTTGAAATTCATAATGGCCGGAACTTGGCTGCGGCTCACATCCTCGTGCGCGCCCGGCTTCTCCAGATTTGGCCAGTCTCGAATCCCAACCGCCGGGCAGATTAGACCTCTTGCCCGCCGGCCGCAGCAACTGCCGCAACGTCTGCACGCCATAGAACAATCCCTGGCCCGTGTTGGCGGCGACGATCAAATGCGTCTTTATCGGAAAAGAGCAGATACCCATCCTCGCCCACGAGATCGTCGGCCTTCAGTCCATTTCGCGCCAGAAAGTGCCGCACGCGTGAGTCCTGCAGACGGGCCAGAACGATCGCGCCACCTTCGGCCTTGCCGGCGGCCTTCATCCCGAGGATGTCGAGCTTTAACCCGGATTGGTCTGCCACCTCTTCCGCCAGTGTTTCGGCGGCGATGCGATCCTCAGACTGATGTCCGAGTTGCACAAAAATCTTCGTCCGCGGCCCGACCTGAAACCCGCCATCGCGCAGTTGCACTTCTTTCGGGGCAGGTACCAGCTTCAACGACGGTTGGCTGCTGGAATCCAGCGCCAACGCGGAAGCGCATAGAAGCGCACAGGAAACGATCCACAAATGTCTCTTATTCATTTCAATCCTTGGACTCGACCGCTCAAGTCCACATTGTACGCGCAACCGAGTCGAACATTCCCATGAAACGTTTCGATACCCTTTAGATAACCCCATGGAAGAAAGGATTCCTCTTGGAGCAGCAATTATTTCGCAAACCCTTCTTTGTTAACCACATACGGCATTTTCGACACGTCGCCGCCGTAGTTTCCCTCCAGCACGTCGATCAGGCCTTGCACGCATCTCCCCGCCATCCCCTTGGCAGGATCGGTCGACAGCCGGGTGATACGGGCAGCGCTGGCAAAGTGCGGCATCAGGCGGCACCGGTCGGCAATCGCCGGATCCCGTAGCGGAGAATCCGCCGGCAGCGGTTCCTTCTCGTAAACATCCAGCGCCGCCCCGGCGATCCAGTTTTCCCGCAGCGCGTGCGCCAGTCGCCGTCTCGTCCACCACAGGCCCGCGGGATGTGTTTACCAGGTACGCAGTCGGCTTCATCTGACGCAGCGTCGTCTCGTTGAACAGATGATAGGTCGGCGTGGCACTCTCCCCCGCTCGCAGCAGCGGCACATGCACGCTCACAAAATCGGCCCCGCGCAGCGCCTCTTCAAACGGCACATACTTGATCCATGCCTTTTCCTTCACCAGACCCCGAGCATGTCGAAGGTCGTGAATCTCCTGAATCGTTTTCACGAACGCCTGGTTCTCATACGCCGGGTCATAGCACAGAACATTCATATCGAATCCGACACACTTCTTGATGAATGCCAGCCCGATCCGCCCCGTCCCGATCACGGCCACAGTCTTCCCGGTAACTTCATCCCCCAAGAAACGGCAGATACGGATGCCAGTATCCCCACTGGTTGTCGCGCGTCAGATGCTCCGCCGTCCACATTTTCCGCGCCAGCGCTGCCCATCATGAAAAATGCAAACTCCGCGGTCGCCTCCGTCAGCACATCGGCGGTATGAGTAAACGGAATCTTGTAGCGGTTGGCGTCCGCGCGGTTGATGTTGTCGAACCCGACCGCGATCTGCGCTACCACTTTCAGCGTGCCCTTGCCCGCCTCAAACACCTCGGCATCAATCGCATCGCGCAGCGTCGTGATCAGCCCGTCCATGCCCGTCTTCACCTTGTCGAGAATCAAACTCTTCGGCGGCGCCTCCGGCTGCGGATAGACTTCCACCTCATATCCGCGCTTGCGCAGCACATCGATCGCTTCTCCAATGTCACAAGTGGCAAACACGCGAAATTTCTTATCCATGGTTTCTTTGCGGAAATCTTTCTAGAGCATTCAAAGACAATTGCAGTGTGGCACCACCAGTCCGCGCCCCACAGCGCAGACCATCGGAACATCATACGCGATGTAAATCCTTATCCGCACCGACCCCGCAACGTTCCCTTCATCTAATCTTCAGGCTCTCGACGTGTAATCGATTTGCGGTTGAACGAAGTAAGGGGCGGCAGCCCCGCTTTATTTGCCGCCCCTTTCGTGGAGGTTCCATGCGTATCGCAAAACTCGTTGTCCTGACAGCCCTAGCCCTCAGTACCGTCGCGTTTGCCCAGGAAAAGAAAATTCAACGCGCGGATCTGCCTCCCGCCGTCGAAAAGACCGTCGCTGCCCAGAGTGAAGGCGCCAGCATCAAGGGCTTCTCCCAGGAGAAGGAAAAGGGGCAGACCTACTACGAAGCGGAAATGATGGTTGGCGGTCACAGCAAAGACGTTCTCATCGACGCGAACGGCGGAATTGTCGAGGTTGAAGAACAGGTGGCGCTGGACTCGTTGCCGCCGAACGTAAAAAACGGTCTCCAAGCCAAAGCTGGATCCGGCAAGATCATCAAAGTCGAATCGCTCACGAAGCGTGACAAACTGGTGGCCTACGAAGCTGTGGTTCAGGCCGGCGGCAAAAAGAAGGAAATCCAGGTAGGCCCGGACGGCAAGCCCCTCGATCACGAAGAGTAATAGGCGACCGTAGCACGCCGAAAAGACATGTGATTTCAATCACAGAGCCATCCTGCCGGCATTGCTACACTTTTTACGTCGGCCACTCTTGAATCTTAAGAGGAGGTTCCTGTGAACAGATTCACGCTGGTTCTCCCCGCACTTTTTCTCTTCGCGGCCGCAATGCCCGCGCAACAGTCCTCCACCCCAACCCAGCAGAACGGTCCAACGTACGCGTCTATCCCGGTTGAAGCCGTGAAGCAGCCTAACCCGGTGAAGTCCACTCCCGAATCCCTGACCCGCGCCAAGAAATGGTGGACCCTCGATTGCGCCATGTGCCACGGGAATGACGGAACAGGCAAAGGCGAGACCGCACAGGACATGAAGCTCAAGATCGCGGACTTCACCAATCCTGACACGCTGAAGGACCGGACCGACGGCGAAATCTTCTACATCGTCAAGAACGGACACAACGACATGCCGGCCGAAGGTCCTCGCGTCAAAGTGGAAGAAAATTGGGATTTGGTGAACTACGTCCGCGCGCTGGCAAAGAAGAAAGACGCCGACGCGAAGCAGCAGTAGCGAGCTTAGCGGCCGAGGTTGGCCGCCCTACTTTCGCGTTCTGTGCGAAACAGGATTGAGGATTGAGACTTCAGGCTCTTGACCTCTAACTTCTAGACCGAGGTTCGTCTCGGCATCAGGCTCGTCCCTGCTCCTGATAAATTCCAAGCACGTTCCCGCCCGGATCACGGAATCTCGCCGTAATTTCCGGAGCATCCGCTCCGATGGGTTGGACGATCTCGCCACCGTTCGCGAGCACCAACTCCACCGTCGCAGCGACGTTGTCGACCATGATGTAGATGAGAAGCCCTGGCTCCAAAGCAGGCGGGCGCCCAATTACCCACTCGCCGCTGACCTCTCCCACGCCGTCATCAAACGCGACGTGACCATCCCCACGTTGCCGGATGTTCCATCCAAAGACTGATTTGTAGAAGTCAGCCGAGCGCGCAAGGTTCGTCGCGGGAATCTGGATGTAGCAGACCTTGCCGTTGCCAAACGTCGGAGGCATACCCCAGTTTACCCCGCCCTCCGGAACCGGCCCGGCGTACCTGAGGCAGGCTCCTCACCGGGCCCAAGTAGCGCCACGCCGCGCAAGCTTTCCCACGCGGCCTGATTCAGCGAAGGCTCCGCACTCACCAGATCGCGGATCATGTCCCAAGCGGCTAAGTTCAGCGCGCCCTCCGGCGGCATTCCCATCGCCAGCGACACGGCACACTGCGGACAAAAGCAAATCCGCTGCGCCCCCGACTTCTGCCGCGGCCTGACGCCCACCGTTTGCGCAAACATGTATACCGCCACTGACTTTTCTCCTGCTTCAATCTCGCGCCTGCAGCGTAAACAAGAAATGGATTGCACGACTATCCTTCCTCGCCGACCAGAGTTTGCTGCAACGTCGGTTTACTTTCAGCTACTGTCCGGTTGAACCGCAAGTGCGAAGAGAGATTCCTGCCCGAGTGGCGCTTATGTGCGCAGTTCTCAGTTCTAAGAGTCGGACGGTCGACCGAATTTGTCGAGATGTACCGCTCGAGATGTTTCATTCGTTGCCGAAAGAGAATGCCCTGAGCGCAATCGAAAGGCGAGTCATAGATTCCTCCGTGTTCCTCTGTGCCCTCTGTGGTTAACGCTTCTGCGATTTTGAAAGCGAGGCCGCAAAAAAGGCGGTGGGCCGGTCCCCACCGCCAAGACACGCGACTAAGGCATCACGCGGAAAACGATATTACTCACAAGCGCGCCCCCCGGAGTGTTCACCTGAACTTTGCCTGGAGTCGCGCCCGCCGGTACCGTGGCCACGATATGTCCAGGCGCCTCCACCTTGAACGCTGCTGCAGTCCCGTGAAAGGTTACGCTGGTGGCTCCCGTCATGTTGGTTCCCACGATTTCGATCTTCGTGCCCACTTTCCCGGAAGCGGGGATCGTCTCCACGAATGGCGCCAGCCCCATCGACAATTTGAAGGCGGTGCCGCCGTTGCTTCCTCCGCCTCCTGCCGACGTAGCCCCGTAAAAATTCCCGTCCGTGCCCTGCATCAACTGGCTATAAGAATTTGACCCGTCGGCGCACCCCGTCTGGCTGCAAAAACTGTATAGCACCTTGTAAGCGCCGCTAGGGGTGATTTGGAAGATCGTCCCTTGATTGTTCGCCCCGCCGTATACGGTGGTTCCGTAGAAATTCCCGTCCGTACCCAGAATCAACCCGGCATTTGGGATACTGCCATCGCCGCAAAACGACTGGCTACAAAAGCTGTAGAGCGTTATCTGCTTGCCATTCGGAGTAACTTCGAAAATACTGCCGTCGTTTGCGGTTCCTCCGCTTGCGGTAGTCCCATAAAGGTTTCCGTTCGCAGCCAGTGCCAGGCCGTCGTAGGCTCCGCAGCCTTTCGTGCCGGTGTTATCGAAGCCGTACACCGTCGCGAACGTTCCCTTGGGCGTCACCTTAAAGACGGTGCCGCAGGTGTTGGAACTCTGCGACCCGTACGCCGCGACTCCGTAGAAGCTTCCGTTTGGGGCTTCTACCAATCCTACCGGGACGAGGCCGACCTCCTCACCGTCGGCGCCGCTGAAGGTATGCAAAGTCGTCAGCACGCCGCTCGACGTAATCTCATAGACCGTGCCATCTCCAGAGGAACCCCCAAGCGCGGTGATTCCATAAAAAGCGCCGGAGGCTTGGACGACCGGTCCGTACGGGGTCCCTTCACCGTTCCCACCTGTAAAACTGTGAAGCGTAGTCACCGTGCCCGTCGGAGTCATCTCGTAGAGCGTACCTCCATGGTTGACCAGGTCCTGGGTGGTGGTCCCATAAAAATTTCCACTCGGACTCAGGATCAGCCCCGAGAAGGGCGCGCCGCCGTCGGTGCATGCATTCTGGCAGAATTCATGAACGATGCTCAGCGTGCCGGTGGGAGTTACTTTGAAAACCGTGCCGCAGGTGGCGAAGGGATTGTTGGCGCATGTTCCGCCACCGCCCTGGGTCGTTCCGTAGAAGTTACCGTCGAAGCCCTGAACCAGAGACCAGACGAGGTTTCCGCCGCCGCCCGGCGGCGCGACTTCGCTCAGGCTCGTCAATACTGTGAAGGTTTGTGCAGATACGCGCCCTGCCATGCACAGAAGCAGGACGCACAGAATCTTCCCTAACGACTTTCGCAGTTCCATTTTGTTCTCCTGATAGTGATGTTGGTGATGATGATGGGGTTCTGGCGTAGAACCCCTGTCCAAGCTAAGGTTGGATTTGAACCGCCTGGTTCGCGTTCCCTATCAGGTGCCTCATGGAACCCGCGACGGAAGAGTGCCAGATGACGAGCATCCCGTCCAACACAAAAAAGTGATCGTCACGATGAACCAGACGCGCAACGTGGCTCTGAAAGCGCGAACTGTGTCGTCATACCGTATTCGGCGACTGGCTCGCGTCCACGATCAATCCTGTCGGGAACGAGCCGTCTTTCATGCCAGGTTGCGAAGCACCCGCGCCCTTCGTGCTTAAGCTTTTTCTCGCGCAATCCCATCATCCGTCCACCGATGCCCGCACGAATCACAAGCCCATTGGAACTGTTGTGGCGAATCTTTCTCGGTCTTGGGCTCCTCTCCAATCAAATTCTCAAAGACAACTTCCGTCGAATGGCATCGGGGGCACTTTACTGGAAGCTCGGCAGGCTCTGGTTGCTGCTCCGCTGCCGGTTCGTTCATCGGCTCGTAATCCAGCAGCGCCTGCCATGCCCAGGGCACGCCAATGCTCATGATCTTTACATCCGCGCCTGCAGCGAAGTTGGAAGTGACAGTATCGACTCCCGTCGCCATTTCGGATCCCATGAAAAACGGAATCCCCGCCCGATCCAACAACTGCTGAATCTGGAGCGCATCCGCCAGACTCCAAACTGTTCGGATCAGGACCGGTTTTCGTTCTTCGTCGTAAGCAGGATCGAGTTCCCCCACTGGCTTCGGAGGTTCTACTGGCGCCTCAGCCTCCAGCTTCAGCTTGCGGAACCTCATCTCATTGGCCAGAGCATCTTGCGCGACATCCGTTAATTCGGATTGTTTCCGCGCAAGCGCGAGCAGTTCCCCCTCCGCCATCCGCAAATAAAGTTCCGACAACCGCCGCCATTCCGTTGCCGAATCCAGAGTCGCCATGGCCGAAAATCATATTCCAAAGCCTTCGTGATACTTAGTGTCCTTGTGGTTTAGGTTTCTTGGCCATCTACTATGAAAAAAGCTTCCTTACCTTTTGCGATTTTCGAAAGAAGATCCGGGAGGAAGACTAGACGCTTCCCAGTTTCCGCCCGGGCCGCTCCCGCTGCTCTTTGGAGCACCGCTTGACAATTCCCCGCTCACATCCTACAATTAGCACTCGATAGGCGTAACTGCTAACAGCAGCGCCTAACCCATCCAAATCATAGGGTTACAAGATTCAATCGAAGCACCTCAACCTTCTAACTACTTGAAAGGAGTAGCAAACCATGGCGAAATTTTCACCACTCCATGACCGCATTCTGGTCCGTCGCGTGGAAGAGGCTTCCACCACTCGTGGCGGCATCATCATCCCCGACTCGGCCAAAGACAAGCCGCAGGAGGGCGAAGTCATCTCCACCGGCAAAGGCCGCACCAACGACGAAGGCAAGACCTTCCCGCTCGCAGTGAAAGAGGGCGACCGCATCCTGTTCGGCAAGTACTCCGGCACCGAGATCAAGATTGATGGCGAAGACTTCATCATCATGAAAGAAGAAGAAGTCCTCGGCATCCTCACCGGCGCCGCCACCCCGGCCAAGAAGGAACTCGCCGGAAGCAGGAAGTAACGAAGCATGTCATCCTGAGCGCGCGGTTTCTGCGCGCGAAGGATCTATGCAACTGGTTTTCGCTAGTAGCTAGCAGCTAGAAGCTTTTTGCTGATAGCTCGCAGCTCATAGCTCAGAACTCAAGCAGGCCAGTCCTGCAAAGAAATTATCGAAGGAGATAACAGCAATGGCAAAACACATTGTTCACGGAGAAGAATCCCGTCAGGCGATCCTCCGCGGCGTCAACCTTCTGGCCGATGCCGTGAAGGTCACCCTCGGCCCCAAGGGCCGCAACGTAGTCATCGAAAAGAAATTCGGTTCGCCGACCATCACCAAAGACGGCGTCACCGTCGCCAAAGAAATCGAACTGAAGGACGGCCTCGAGAACATGGGCGCCCAGATGGTTCGTGAAGTCGCCTCCAAGACCTCCGACGTCGCCGGCGACGGCACCACCACCGCCACCGTTCTCGCCCAGGCCATCTTCCGCGAAGGCGTCAAGACCGTCGCCGCCGGCGCCAATCCGATGGCCCTGAAGCGCGGCATCGAGAAGGCCGTCACCATCATCTCCGGCAAGCTCGACAAAGAAGGCAACCGCATCAACGGCGAACTCGACAAGCTGTCGAAGCCCGTCAACAGCGATCCATGATCGCCCAGGTCGGCACCATCTCGGCCAACAATGACGAGACCATCGGCAAGATCATTGCCGAGGCCATGAAGAAGGTCGGCAAGGACGGCGTCATCACGGTTGAAGAGTCGAAGACGCTCGAGACCCAGCTGGAAGTCGTCGAAGGCATGCAGTTCGATCGCGGATATCTCTCTCCTTACTTCGTGACCGATCCCGAGCGCATGGAAGTTGCACTCGAGAACGCCTACATCCTGATCAACGAAAAGAAGATCAGCTCGATGAAGGACCTGCTCCCGCTGCTCGAGCAGATCGCGAAGAGCGGCAAGCCGCTGCTGATCATCGCAGAAGACGTGGAAGGCGAAGCGCTCGCTACCCTCGTCGTCAACAAGCTGCGTGGCACGCTGCAAGTCGCGGCCGTCAAGGCTCCTGGCTTCGGCGATCGCCGCAAGGCGATGCTGCAGGATATCGCGATCCTGACCGGCGGCAAGGCCATCACGGAAGATCTCGGCATTAAGCTCGAGAACGTGCAGATCTCGCGACCTCGGCCAGGCCAAGAAGATCACCATCGACAAGGACAACACCACGGTGGTCGAAGGCAAGGGCAAGCACGCTGAGATCGAAGGCCGCGTGAAAGAAATTCGCAGCCAGATCGACAAGACCACCAGCGACTACGACCGCGAGAAGTTGCAGGAGCGGTTGGCGAAGCTGGTCGGTGGCGTAGCCGTCATCAAAGTCGGCGCCGCAACCGAAACCGAAATGAAGGAAAAGAAAGCCCGTGTGGAAGACGCGATGCATGCGACGCGCGCGGCCGTGGAAGAAGGCATTGTCCCCGGCGGCGGAGTGGCTCTGGCGCGTTGCGCCGCAGCACTCGACAAGGTGAAGGCCGAAGGCGATGAGCAGATCGGTATCAACATCGTGAAGCGCGCCATCACCGAGCCCCTGCGCATGATCGCCGAGAACGCCGGCGAAGAAGGCGCAGTGGTTCTGGGCAAGGTGCTCGACTCGAAGGAGACCAACTTCGGCTTCAACGCCTTCTCCAACGAGTACGAGGATCTGGTCAAGGCCGGCGTGCTCGATCCCGACGAAGGTCGTGCGCACCGCCCTGCAGAATGCCGGCTCCATCGCCAGCCTGATGCTGACCACCGAAGCCCTGATCGCGGAGATTCCTGAAAAGAAGGAAGCTCCAGCTCCGGGCGGACACGGCGGCGGCGGCATGGGCGACATGTACTAAGAACAGCTTTTAGCTATTAGCTCTTAGCTTCTAGCTAGACCCATAGGGTGCCCCGTCCAAGCTCAGCTTGGGCGGGGTTTTTCTTTGCCTTTCGGTGTGGATGACGGGTGGGCCGACTGGCCCAATCCTATCGCTATCTCCCCACTGCGGTTGCCCCACCCTTCCCGCGGTTTGTGCGGGAGGGTGGGCCTTCGGGAAACTCGACACCACTCCCTGCCGTTCCCGCTTCCGTGCGGTCCACTGCGATTCAATTTGCACCACTCCCTCGGCACCCGTGGCATAGTGTGCGAAGCTGCTCCACTTCCAGTCCTCGGGACGCTCGGCCAATCCACGGCGTACGGGATTGCGATGTATGTATCGCAACTTCTCAATCCGCTTCACTTCGGTCCACACGGGAAAGTCGTAATAACGAACCTGCCAGAATCGTTCCAGCTTCCCCACTCCTTCGACGCGCTTCGCTTGCTCAGGACAGGCTCTTCGCACGTTGTTGGCGGGAGGCTTGGCCGCAGGCTTGAGTTTTCGTGAGGTGAGTTGCTTCAGCATCTGGATCACGAGCGAGAGCTTTCGCCGCTCCGGTTCGCTGATGAGTAGGTGCACGTGCTCCGGCATCACTACGTATCCGGTGATGAAGCAGCCATACCAGCGCCGGACACGTTCCAGTTCACGTTCAAAAGTATCTCTGGCCGCGGCGGAATTTAGCAGCTTCATCCGCCGATAGCAGCTGAACGTGATGAAGTGAAGGCAGCCTTGATTCTGATAACGCACCGGCTTTATGTGCATTCATTGCCGATTTTAGTCCGCGCGAGGGCCACCCTCCCGCAAAAAGCGCGGGAAGGATGGGGCAACCCTATTTTGGGAATCATCGAAAGGGCCGCTCACCTTTCCTGATGTGGATCCGTCTAACGCGGCAGTTCAGGGGATACCATCGATGAAAACCATGCGAATGTTGCCGTTGCTTGTTTTGACGATAACGATTCGGCTGTTTGCGGCTCCGCCCATGTCCGACGCCGATCGCGAGCATCTGCTGGTGCATTTTGAAATGACGACGCAAATGGTCGGGGAGCAGGTTCGCGGATTGTCTCCAGCACAACTGGAGTACAAGGCTTCGCCGGACCGGTGGAGCATCCGGGAAGTTGTCTCTCACCTGGCGGTGGCCGAGCCGGATTATTGGCGCGAGATTCAGAAAGACGTCAAGGCGGCGCCGGATATGAAGGACAAGAAATCGCAGGCGACCGACGCTGACATCATGTGGTACGGCATAGACCGCGTAGTGCATACGAAGACCGGCGGCGGGCACGAAAAAGTGGACACGTACAAAGATATGGGCGAGGCGCTGGGTAGATTTCAGGCACTGCGCGCGACGATGATCGGATACATCAAGTCTACCGACGACGATTTGCGTGCCCACAGCTTCGGAGACTATGGCGAAGTGATTGACTGCTGGCAGTGGATGCTGGAAATCTCCACCCATGCGGAGAGGCACATCCAGCAGATTCGGGAAATCAAGAACGACCCGAATTTTCCCAAGAAGTAACGGGCCGAAGGCCGGGTGGCCCACTCAAGGCTTTACTCTCTCCTGCCGTCGAACTGCCCCATTCAAGCCCGGTTTTGGCTTGAGTGGGCGGGCGCCAGAGTGGGGAGCTTCGAGCGTCCGCTCAATCCCATTCTGAAACGGGTGGCCCACTCAAGGCTTCTTTTGCCTTGAGTGGGGAACTCCGAGGCCTTACGCTGAGTTGATGCCTTGGGGCCTTACGCGTTATCACCACACCGGGCAAAGCCATTTCGTAACCTTCTGTTGTTATCATCGCCATTTGCTCTTTACGTCCGACGCGAGCCGTCGAGTCTTTGAGAGCGCGCTCGAGCGCGTGCGCCGCAGCTTCCGCCTCCGCGTCTATGGATATGTCGTGATCCTGAGCACATCCACCTTCTCGTCAGCGAGCCGGAGCGAACTGCCCCACTCAAGCCAACACCGGGCTTGAATGGGCCACCCGATTTAGCGGACGCTGTGAAGTCGCTGAAGCAGGGAGTGGCACGGCGTTTGATCGGCGACGCCGACCATTTCTGGCAAAAGCGCTACTACGATTTCAACGTTCGCAATCATCCGCAATTCGTGGAGAAACTGCACTACATTCATTGGAACCCGGTGAAGAAAGGATTGTGCCAGCGCCCCGAAGACTGGCCATGGAGCAGCTTTCTCCATCACGCAACAGGCGACGAGGGACAAGTTGAAATCGAGTCCGAATGGACCGCACGCCAGCGCGAGCGAGCCGCGGGAAGACTGTGTCCAGCCGTCGAACTGCCCCACTCAAGCCAAAATCGGGCTTGAATGGGCCACCCGCGGCCCGCAGCGGCTAAAGCCGAGATTGATTTTGCCTCACTAATGGCCCTGAAGGGCCGCTCTTCCACGATGAGGCGGGGCTCGCGGGAAAGCGGGTTCCTCCACTCCGCCGTCGCATGCGCTCCGGCTGCGGTCGGAATGACAGTTCGAATCGAACCCGGCACAGACGGCCCTATTCTTCAGACAACGCTATCGCGTGCTTCCCGTCACGCTGCGCCGTGATCACACTCACGGCATTCCCCAATCTTTTCTGAGAGCTTAAACTCGCCACAAAGTGTGGCTAGCCTCCACGGACTCAGGGTCCGATGGGGGCTTCGTTTTGGGCGGCGGTCGGGACACGAGGTTTCTCGACTTCGCAGAATTGCCCGAATGACGGGCAATTCCGCTTCGCTCGAAATGACAATTCTTAATTTGAAAAGAGATCTTTGACAACTTGGCTGGCGGGGAAAAAGGCCTGCTCTTCGTTTTGTGGTGAGGGGCGGGCTGGGCGGAGCTTGTTTGAAAGATGGCGGAGCAAACTTTATGAAGGGAATCTTCGGTGATTTGAATCGGGGAGAAATGGTGATGTATGCGAGTGGAGTTGGTTCGGGATAGTCATGGGGCGGTAGTCGGGGAGGTCCCCACTTCTCGCGCAAAGAACGCGCGAGAAATGGGGCACCCGGTCCGGGAGGTCAAAGTCCCCGCCCTCTTTCGCAAAGGATGCGAAAGAAGGATGGGGCACCCAGACGAGCGGAAATGGGTTGCTTTAACGCGGAAGCAGCGCGGGGAGATGGCGGAGGCGGCATTTCTGGCGAAGGCATCGAGTCTCGGGTTACGCGTGTCGAAGCCCTGGGGAGAGAGTTCGCGGTACGACCTGATTGTGGACAACGGAAGGAGGCTGTTGCGGGTACAAGTAAAGTCTGCACATCGGACCGGAGGGAACGGCGGGTACTCGTTTCATGCGTATGGAAACACAACGCGGGTGTATGACGCGAGCGAGATTGATTTGCTGGCGGCATACGTGGTGCCGATGGATGCGTGGTACTTGTTTCCGGTGCAGGAGTTCCGGAAGTACAAAGCGATGTGTCTGTTTCCTGGCAGCCGGAGGGGAAGGTCGAAGTTTGAGAAGTTTCGGGAGAATTGGGGGATCGTGAGGTAGCCGTCAGGAGTCAGAGAAGAGCCCGGCTGCGAGGCTGGGCTCTTTATTGCAAAGTGCGGGGCATGGTGAGGTTGAATGCGGGTAGATCGAAAATCAAAATCCCCACCCTCTTTCGCACCGAACGCGAAAGAAGGATGGGGCACCCGTTTTATCACCGCCGCTTTATTACCGCCGTTTTATCGTGCTGGATTTAGCGGTCGAGTTCGGCCCATTTATCTTTTGGGAGGGCTTGCTTCACGGTTTCGATTTTTTGAAAGCCATCTTTTAAGACCGTCTCTTTTGCGTTCTGCCGGGTGACGGAAATGGGGGTCAGCAAGATCGCCTTTGTCGTCTGTGATCCGTTTGGCACCGTCGTGTTGCTTTCTACGTTCCCGTGTCGCGCCAGCGTGACAGCGGCTTCGGCGGCCGTACGGGCTTCGCCCACGATGGGCTTGTACACAGTCATGAGCTGCGTACCTTCGTAGAGGCGCGCGATCGCGACAAGATCGGCGTCTTGTCCGGTCACCAAAACCTTTCCCGACAGATTGTTGTCTTCCAGTGCCTGAATGGCGCCGCCTGCAGTCGAGTCATTCGAGGCGACGATTGCCGTCAGGGGAACTTTCAGATCCTGCAGCGCCTTAGTAACCAAGACGTATGCCTGGGTAGCGCTCCACTCGGGAATCCAGATGTCGGTGAGGACCTTGATGTCGCCGCGATCGATCAATGGCTGCAAGACGCTCATTTGGCCGGCGCGCACAACCTTGGAGTTTGGATCGAGCGGCGAGCCCCCGAGAAGAATGTAGTTCCCCTTGGGTGAATGCTCTACCAGACTTTGCGCTTGCTGGACGCCCACGGAAAACAGATCGAATCCGATGTACAGATCGACATTCGGATTGTGAATGAGCCGGTCATAGCTGATGACGGGAACGTGTTTGGCGTGCGCCTCGTCGACGATGCGGCTAGCCTTCTCGAAATCGTGAGGCAGGAGCACGAGAACATCGATGCCCGATTCCAGCAACTCTTTCACTTGCTTGAGCTGTAACTCGTCGTCTCCATTGGCGGAGCGGGTCAGGGTTTGCGCTCCAAGTTGCTGAGCGCGGAGTTGAAATTCGTCCAAGTCGGTCTGCCAGCGCTCGCCCTTGGTGGCCTCGAGGGAGAATCCAATTTTGATGCCAGGTTTTTGCTGCGCCTGTGCGAAGCAAGAAACGGCGACGATGACAAGCAATAGACCGCAGACTCTCGGGGGAGCAACTCGCATAAACCATCTCCAGGCCGGGGCGTTGTCCGCACTGAGCGCGGAAGGCCGGCAACACAATATCTTTGTGATGGTAGGGATGGTGCTGCGGGAAGATCAATTTACTTTCGTAATGGGGCTGCTGGCGGGAAAGGCTTCGGTTTGGCCTTTAGGGCTATGGACGTGCCCGAGGACAGTCAACATCCCCACCCTCTCGCAAAAGACAAAAGACGCGAGAAGGGTGGGGCACCCGCGAATGTGCGGAACATTCGACCGTTCGCTTCCGTACCCTTCCTGGTCTCACCCATCCACCTCGAAAGCGAGATCTCCATGAAACTGCGGGCGTTCCCGATCCTATTGTTGTTTGCACTCCCACTTATTTTTCTCGGCAACTCCGGTGCACAGAGTGTGCCGTCGCTGGACAAGATTCAGAACCAGGAGGAACTCGAGCGGGTGGGCACCACGCTCGATGCGGCGCTGTTCGATGCCTATAACCGTTGTGATCTCGAGAAGTTCGCCTCGTTCATGGATGAGAACGTCGAGTTCTATCACGATCAGGGCGGTGTGACTCTGGGCCGAGCGGCCTTGACGGACAGCGTTAAGAAGAACATTTGCGGCAAGGTCACGCGTGAACTCGTTCCGGGTTCGCTGAAGATTTACCACATGAAAAATTACGGATTTGTGGAGATGGGCGTTCACCGCTTTCACCATCCCGGCCATGACGATACGGAGGGGGTCGGCGAAGGACAGTTCGTGCATTTATGGCAGTACAAGGACGGTGCGTGGAAGGTCACGCGCGTGATCAGCTATGACCATCACGCGGCCGCGAAATAGCTGACCGTCGCATCCGAGCATGAAGCCGATTATCCCTAACGAGTGAGGTTGAAATCCCACCCTATTTCGCACAAAACGCGAGAGAAGGGTGGGGCACTTTATGTGCGCTTATTTCCTACACTTTCGTCATTGCGGCGTCACCGGAAAAAGATCCCTGCCGCGATGCTATAGTGCGATTTCACCCATGGGATCGTTTCTTTTCTTCGCGTTTTCGTGGTGGTCAATCGCGCTGCGGATTGTGGCTTTCGTGCACTTCATCCGGCGGCGGCCGGACTTCTATTGGATCTGGGTGATCCTGTTTCACTGGGTGGGCGCGCTGGTTTATATCGTGGTGGAAGTGATTCCGGACGCAGGGTTGCTGCGAAGTTCCTTCCAGGTTTTTCCGCGGCGGCGGCGGATTCACGAACTGGAGCGCATCATTCTCGACAATCCGTCGGCGGGAAACTACGAAGAACTGGGGCTGCTGTATCTCGACGACGGAGACTACGCGCGGGCGCGCGCCTGTTTCGACAAGGCGATTTCGTCGCGAACGGACCATGCCGATCCCTTCTACCGGCGTGGCATCGCGGAGATGGAGTTGGGAGATTTTTCAGCGGCGGTTCCCGACCTGGAGCGGGCCGTCAGTTCCGATCCTGATTATGATTTCCACCGCGCCAAGGGCCTGCTGGCGTGGGCCTACGCGCAGACCGGACAAACAGAGAAAGCCGACGCGATGTTTCGCGAGGCAGTACGAATTTCTACGATCTCGGAGACCTATTATCACTACGCGCTATTTCTCCAGTCGCAGGGGCGGGATGCGGAAGCGCGGGAGTGGTCGAAGAAGATTCTCGACAAGAAGCCAACGATGCCGAGATATCTGCAGCGCCGGGAACGGCCATGGTTCCGCAAGGCCAGTTCCCTGCTCGCGCGGTTGCCGGCGGCGTAAGTCTCTTAACTCACACGCAACGCCTGATGGTCGAGGTACGCTCATCCGGGCCGGCCGCAACGACTGCCCTACATGCGACTCTCCCACGTGGGATGTTAAAATTATGGGTAGTGAAGACTTCCAGGCCTCCCATTCGGCTGCTGGCGACCGATATCGACGGCACGCTGCTCAATCCACAATTTCAGGTTTCTGATGGCGATCTGATGGCGCTGCGCCGGGCCCATGCGGCAGGAATTGAGGTGGTGCTCGTGACTGGCCGCAGACACTCGTTTGCTCTGCCCATCGCAAAGCAGCTTGGGTTTGATTTGTGGCTGATCAGCTCGAATGGCGCGGTGACGCGGTCGCTTGCGGGAGAGACGTTTCATCGCGACATGATGCCGGCGGAAACCTGCCGGAGGCTTTGCGGGGCCATGCAAGAATTCCGTGGGCATACCGTTCTTACGTTTGACAAGGAAACCAAGGGCGCGATTGTGCTGGAGCATCTCGACGACCTTGGGCCCAGCATCCGGCGATGGCTCGAGAAGAATATGGAGTACATCGAGTTTGTGGTGCCCATCGAGAATGCTCTGGTGAGCGATCCAGTGCAGGCGATGTTTTGCGGGACGATGGCGCGGATGAACCAGGCATTGCGGGCTCTGGACGGAGTCGGTATGGACGGACTGGTGACCGTGTTGCGGACGGAGTATCCGGAGCGGGATTTGTCGATGATTGACCTGTTGAATGCCGGGTGTTCGAAAGGGCATGCGCTGGAGAGGTGGGCGCGGCATCGCGGGTATCGCCGCGAGGAGGTCATGGCCGTCGGTGACAACCACAATGACGTCGAAATGCTTGAGTTTGCTGGGTATCCGGTTATCATGGGAAATGCGTGCGAGGAGTTACGCAGGGCGCGGTTGGACCGTGACTCTGGCAATGATGCATGCGGGGTAGCCGCAGCGGTGGAGTTGGCAATGAGCGCGCCGTTGGTGGCCAGTCGTTAGTGGTTGGTCGTTGGGCAAAATGCGACGGTTTCTTTCAATTCGAGTAAGTGTCGGTGCGCTTGTGATTTTGGCGCTGGCTGCGCTTCCCTGCTGGGGTGGCGAGGTCGCGGTGCTGCGCAACGGATTTTCCATTCATCACGAACGGCATGAGGTGGTCGGAGACGTCACGCGGTTGTACCTGAGCGCGGATGGAGCGAGCTTCGTGGATGTGCCTTCGGCAGATATCGAGCATTTTGAGGCGGCGCCGGTGGAAGCGATTTCCGGCTCCGGGCTTCCGGCTTCCGGAGCACAGACAAGATCCCCTCTTCTCACAAACTACGCGAGAAATGGGGCACCCGGCGCGACGGGTCTGCTGAATTTGGATGATGTGGTCAATTCGGCGAGCGGTCGATACCGGCTGGATCCCGATTTGGTTAACAGTGTGATCAAGGCGGAAAGCGGATTTAATGTGCGGGCTGTGTCGCCGAAAGGGGCGCAGGGATTGATGCAACTGATGCCGGGGACGGCATCGCAACTGGGAGTTCCGAATGCGTTCGATCCACAGGCGAACGTGGAGGGTGGAACGAAATATCTGCGGGAACTGCTGGAACGCTACAACTTCGATTTGGTCAAGGCGTTGGCTGCATATAACGCTGGGCCGCAGCGGGTGGAGCAGTTTGGGGGCGTGCCTCCTTATTATGAGACCCGGGCCTATGTGGCGCGGGTGGTGAGGGACTTTAATAAGAAGAAAGCAGCGCAGGAGAAGACCGCCGCAGCTGCGGCGAAGGCTAGCGTTGCGAAGCGCGCGAGCGTGAAGACGGCTGGCAGCGCGAGCAAGGCTCAGGATTCCAACCGGACAGAGGCATCGGCGACCGCTGCGCACGCGAGCGAATAATTGCTCGTCTTTTTATCGTTTGCCATTTCTAACGGACGGTGGAGCTGCGCTCGATGGACCGCCGAAGGCGGCAGTCCCCACATACGCCAACCACGAGGTTTGATTCCTTTAGAATGGTCATTTACCTTTGGTTGTGCCGTTTCCCGCTGTGCGGTGTAAGGGCCGCGGCGGGAGTTCTCCCCCTTCATGGATAAAAAGCGAATTCTGGCCAGCGTTGTGGTGTTCCTCATTCTGGCTGCTCTCATTTACCTCCAATACCGTCACTGGCGAAGCTTCGACTGGTCAACATTCTGGGGTCAGATTCACCGCATACGAAAAGTTCATGTGCTGCACGGAATCCTGCTGGTATATGCGGCGTACGTGCTGCGCGCGTTGCGATGGAAACTTTTTTTGAAACCAGTGCGGCCAAACGTGAAGGCGATCCAACTGGTTGCACCGATGATGATTGGCTTTACGGGGCTGGCTCTATTGGGGAGGGCGGGAGAGTTCATTCGACCATACTTAGTTGCGCGGAAGACGGGTCTGCCCTTCTCTTCCCAACTTGCGGTGTGGGCGGTCGAGCGGGTTTTTGACGTTGGAGCGTTCGCGGTGCTGATTGCGCTGGCAATTTTCCTGCCGAGCGCACTGCAGTCGATTCCGCATCCGGAATATTACCGGCAGTTTCGCGACGCTGGATTTGTGCTGGTGCTCGGAGTCACCGTGGCTGCGGCAGCGGCCGTATTGATTAGCCGCAGCGGCGAAACCATCGCGCAATGGATCGAGCAGAGGTTCTCGCACCTTTCGTCGGGTTTCGGGCACCGATTGGCGCAGAAGGTGCGCGAGTTCGGGATGGGTCTGAACACGATTCACGGGCCGGTTGCGTTGATATCTCTGACGCTGCTGTCGCTCGTGATCTGGTACATCACGGCTCTGGCCTACAAGGAAGTTACGCACTCGTATGGCGTGGACGCTCTGGAGATTCCGGTTTCGCAACTGCTGATTTTGATGGGCGCGAGTATGGCGGGATCGATGTTGCAACTCCCGGCGGTGGGTGGCGGTTCCCAGATTGCAACGATCACGACACTGTCGAGCGTGTTTGATGTGCCTCCGGAGATGGCGGCGAGTTGCGGGATTCTGCTGTGGCTGGTGACGTTTGCGGCCGTGGTTCCCGTGGGATTGGCCCTAGCGCATCGGGAGCGGTTATCGCTGCGGAAGTTGTCGGAAGAAAGTCATCGGGCGGAGGATGAAGAGATAGGGCCGCCGAAGGTTTAAGGGCCAGCTTTGAGGAATTACGGCGCGGCTAAAGGGCGCCCTTTCAAAAGCGAGTCGAGATCAGAGGGATCAACTTTACAAGCAACAAGAGCCACAGGGGCTGAAGCCCACGCTGATTTTGTATGCCTTACGCGGTGCTGCGCGATTTTGGATTTTTCCGCAACCTCTGAAGCGATGCCCTGATACGAATCGTGAGTTTTTCGGCGGTCCGTGAAAGCGCCCCTTCCAAAACTCGCTTACGGCAATGCTGAAGCGATGGCCTGATACGCACCTGATCCTAACTAAGCTTTCCCCAAACTCGGCTGAAGATCGTAAACGCGGTTAAGTGTTTGCTTACTCTATTTCACGAACGTGAGCCCGTGCGGTACGGCGGATTGGAAAACGTAGGCGTAGAGCAGCACGATGAGGCCGACGATGGAGCACAGGGCCACCGAGTGCCAGGCCACGAAACGGAAGATAATTCCTTCGTTACCCACTTGTTCTGTGGCCGAAGTGGCGATCGTAATCGACTGGGCATCGACCATCTTTCCCATCACTCCTCCGGCGCTGTTGGCTGCGCACATGAGAATGGGATCGATGTGGAGTTGTTGAGAAGTGACTCTTTGCAAACTGCCAAAGAGTGCATTCGCGGAAGTATCGCTGCCGGTGAGGGCGACTCCTAACCAGCCCAGGAACGTTCCGAAAAAGGGGTAGAGCCATCCCGTACGCGTGAAGGCAAGGCCCAGCACGGCGTCGAGGCCTGAGTAACGAGTGACGTATCCCAGCCCCAGCATGAATGAGATGGCGATCATAGCCAGGCGCATACGGACCAGCGTTCTCCAGAAGATGAGCATCAAACGCGCGGGACTCAGGCCAAGCAATAATCCAGAGACGAGCGCAGCCAGGAAGCAGGCGGTCCCGGTTGCGGAGAGCCAGTTGAAATCGTAGCGCGCGGCCTCGGGAGTTGGCTTAGTGACCACGGGCAAGGCGCGAGAGATGGCGTTGTGGAGGTAGGGAACGTCCCAGCCGGGCGGGCCCGGACGGACTTTGCCGTCGGGAAGCACGACGCGAAACGCCGGCGTGGTGGCCTGGTTCATCGCCAACTTAATTTTCGGCAATCCCCAAAGAAGCACGACGAGGGAGAGGATCGCGAAGGGCATCCAAGCCTTCAAGACCTGTGCCGCGCCGTACGTGCGCGCTTTGACGAAGCCATCGAACTGCTCTGCAGCCCACTCGCCTCCCACCTGGTCGGTGATCTCCCCGGCCGGTGGGGGCAAGATGGGAGTGGGATCGTCATAATCGAAGCGCCAGATCTTCTTCGGCTTCCAGAGCCGCAGGAAGGTCAGGAGGGCAAGAATGGAAACGACGCCTCCCATGATGTCGACCAGATTGCCGTCGACATAGTTGGACCAGAGAAACTGGGTGAGAGCAAAGGATCCGCCGACTACGAGGATTGCGGGGAAAACCTCGAAGGTTTCTCGCCAACCGACCATAGTTCTTACGAGCCAGAAGGGGACGATGATCGCGGTGAAGGGGAGGATGCGGCCGATCATGGCGTTGAGATCGGACTCGGGGAGGGCCGTTACCGCCGCCAGGGTGTGAACGGGCGTGCCGATGGCCCCCCAGGCGACGGGTGCGGTATTGGCGATGAGATTCAAAGCCGCGGCATGAAAGGGCTTGAAGCCGAGGCCGATCATGAAGGCGCCGGCGATGGCGACCGGAGCTCCGAAGCCCGCCGCTCCCTCAATGAAGGCCCCGAAACAAAACGCGACCAAGAGAACCTGCAGACGGCGATCGGCGGTGATGCCGGCGACCGACTCCTTCATGATTTCGAATTGCCCGGTCTCGACGGAAATGTCGTAAAGGTAGACGGCGGCCAGAACGATCCACGCGATTTTCAATACGCCGAACGCAACGCCATAGCCAAAGCTGAGCGCGGCGAGTGCCGGCGGCATTTTGAAGAAAACGATCGCGACGGCCACAGCCGTAGACGCACCGGCGATGGCGCACCAGTGGGGCTTGACCTTCAGACCAGCAAGCAGGCCGAAAAGGACCATGATGGGTAACAAGGCAACCAGCGTGGAGAGCCACCAATGTCCGAGTGGGTCGTAGATCTGGGTCCACTGCATGACAACCTCCTGGCGAAAGGTATCCCCGTGAATAGGCGGACATAGTATCACCGCGCCAGTGTGAAAAAGTCTTCATCTTGACAAGGCCTTGCGATAGGCAGACAATTGCGCCGCATTGAGAGGTGTGTTTTGTGGCATACCTCAGAAGTTCGTCGCCCCCCAAAGACGACGAATATTGATGTGCAGAAGTCCAGTTAAAAGAAGAAGTCTTTCAACGGTTGTCGATTTCCAAGTCTTAGGTTTTTAGGCCCCAGCAACGTCAATTTAAAAACTGTTCCTCGCCGAGGAGGAGCTGCGCGTGCGCGGCTTTTTGGCGCGGGACGAACCTTGAACCAACTGATTCCCAGGAGGAATTTATGCAGTCACTGCGCCTTTCGCGAGGCTTGGTAGTTGGATTATTGCTCGCAGCATTAACGCTGGTCACGGTTGCCGCCACGGCACACAGCGGACGTGAATTTTCCGGATATTTCGACGTCAGCGGAGTACAAGAGCAGGGCGACCTGGTGCAAGTCACCCTTCACCTGAAGCTGTTCAATCACAGTGACGCCGACGCAAAGAGTGTGATCGTGACGCTCGTGGATTCTTCTCCGGCGATGACTCTACGCGGGAATTTCCAGCCGGTGAAGGTGTGGAAAAGTCAGCAATTCATCGAGATGAGCCAGGAGTTTTCGATTACGAAGCGAGAATTCCGGGAGTGGATGGCGCCGCCGGCGCAGCCGAATCTGATCATCCTGTTCCAGGACAGCAACGGAAAGAGCTGGCAGAAGGGCGCACAACTCAGCCAACGCCCAATGGTTCCCTCGCGGGCAGCTGATTGATCGCGAGCTGACTTGGCCATAGCCCAACCACGAACAACGAATATTTGAGGAGAAAAATTCATGCGTCGCTTCACACCATTTGCATTCCTTCTTCTGGCCGCGCTGTTGGTGAGTCTCCCCGCGCCGGCGCAGGACATTATTACGACCGCGATCGGAGGCGGGCCGAACAATATTCCCGCTCTCGACGCCAACCTTTACAACCCCTACGGTGTAGCCGTAGATAGCGCAGGCAACTATTACATCGCAGCCTTCAACCAGAATCGAGTTTTCAAAGTAAACACGAGTGGAACAATCCTCGTGGTCGCGGGCAGTGGAGCTAGTGGCTACACCGGTGACGGCGTGACCGGTGGCGCATCGCTGGCCAGCCTCAACCGTCCGTTCGCGGTCGCGGTCGATAGTTCAAACAACATCTACATTGCAGATCAATATAACTGCGTGATCCGCAAAGTAGATACGGCCAACACCATCACGACGATTGCAGGAATCGCCAACTCTTGCGCCTACTCGGGCGACGGGGGCAAAGGAACCGCGGCGCAACTTTATTATCCTCAGGGCGTGGGAGTAGATAGCTCCGGCAACCTGTACATCGGCGACGAAAACAACTGCGTGGTGCGCAAGCTGGTTCTGTCGACCAACATCATTACGACGTATGCGGGAAACCATACCTGCGGGTACAGTGGGGATAGCGGAGCAGCCACGAGCGCCGAGCTCAATGTAGTGTCGGGAGTCGCGGCGGACAGCAGCGGCAACTTGTTCATCGCCGATAGCGGTAATTGCGTAATCCGGGAGGTCACGAAGTCCAACGGGAAGATCAGCACGGTTGCGGGAAACCACACTTGCGGATTTTCCGGAGATGGCGGCCTGGCCACCAGCGCAGAGATGAACCAAGTGTTTGGATTGACAGTCAACGGCACCACTGTGACGTTCGCCGACTACTATAACCAGCGCATCCGGCAATTCACGGTGGGTGGAAATATCAATACCGTCGCCGGTAACGGCACGGCGTGCGCCGGCACTTGCGGGGAAGGCGGCTCGGCCATCAGCGCCGAACTCTACGATCCAGTCGGAGTGGCGACCACCAGTACGGGCACAATCTACATTGGCGACAACTACAACTACGCGGTCGACAGTTTCACGGTTGGGGGGAACCTGAATCGCGTCGCCGGGAACCACTCCTACAATATCGAAACCCTGTTCAACGGTGCTGCGGCGAGTGGAGTGGAACTGAACTTTCCCTTCGGCCTCGCTGACGACTCCTCGGGGAACATCTATATCGCCGACAGCCATAACTCCATGGTCCGCGAAGATGTAAAGTCGACTGGATTGGTGAATTTCTTTGCTGGAGACGGGACCTATGGCTATCTCGGAGACGGCGGACCTGCGACCAGCGCAGAGTTAACCTATGACTACGGCGTGGCAAAAGACAGTTTGGGGAACGTGTACATTGCTGATACGAACAACTGCCTGGTTCGGAAGGTCAATACGGCCGGAACGATCAGCACTTTCGCGGGCCTGGTGGTGAGCAACAGTCCGCGTTGCGGCTATACGGGGGATGGCGGGTCCGCCACAAGCGCGGAACTCTACTATCCGTATGGGGTCGCGGTCGACAGCAAGAACAGCGTTTACATCGCCGACTACCAGGAGGCTGTGATTCGCAGAGTAACGAGTGGAACCATCACCACGATCGCCGGCATTGGCGGAATCGGCGGGTACTCGGGCGACGGAGGTCCGGCGACGAACGCGCTGCTGTATCAGCCGCAGGCATTAGCGGTGGATCCGGCGGGGAACGTGTTCATCGCGGATACCGGAAATTGCCGGGTGCGCGAGATCAACGCCACCACCGGCATCATCAATACGGTTGCCGGCACCGGCAACTGCAGCTTCACTGGAGATGGACTGGCGATTGCGAACGGCATTGGCTACCCGCAAGGTATTGCGGTCGACGCCAACGACAATCTGTTCATCAGCGACTACAACGAACGCGTACGCTGGGTGAGTCCGAACGGGATCATCACCACGATCGCGGGCACAGGCGTGAACGGCTATAGCGGGGATGGCGGACTGGGCACCCTGGCTACGCTGTACGAGCCGACCGGCGTCGCCCTCGATTCGTCAGGGAACGTTCTGGTATCGGACTACTACAACTCCCGAGTGCGGAGCATCTCGGCATTTGCTGCGCTGGGCACCAGTACCGGCAACCTGGCCTTTGGGCTGACGGCAGTGGGCTCCACCAGTTCGCCGGAGACGCTCATTCTGAGCGCCCACGGGCCAGTAACCATCAGCAACATCTCAACCAGCGCGAACTTCAGCGAGGCGGATGATTGTCCGTCGAGCATGGCCAACGGCACGACTTGCGTGATGTATGTGTACTTTGTGCCGACGGCGTCGGGAAATCTAGCTGGGAACGTAACCGTGAATTCGAACGGCTACTTCAGCCAGGTGAACACTGTCAACCTGACCGGACTGGGCAGTTCGATGTCGCTGACCGGCGCGCCGTTGAGCTTTGGCAATCAGTTGGTAAAAACCACCAGCGCGGCTAAGTCTGTAACCGTGAAAAATACGGGCACGGCTGCGATCACCATGGGTGCAATCACCTTGACGGATACAACGGACTACACCCTCTCGACCAATACCTGCCCGGCATCGGGGAAGACATTGGCTGGAGGCGCAAGCTGCACCATCAGCGTGACCTTCGGGCCGAAATCCACCGGTTCGAAGCGAGGCTCGGTGGTCATCAACGACAGCGATCCCTCTACGCCGCAACTGATCGGCCTGAGTGGGACTGGAACCAGCAACGTGTCGCTCAGCCTGACGTCCATTACGTTCCCTGTGACCGCCGTCGGCACGACCAGCGCCAACACGAAGATAACGCTGACCAACAATACGGGAGTATCGATCACGCTCAGCAATCCGGCCATTACGGTGACTGGACCATTCTCGAGCGCGAGCACGACAACCTGTACCAATAGCCTGGTCATCGCGGCCAGCGGCACCTGCGTGATCAACGCGAATTTCAAACCCACGGCGGTCGGCTTTGCTTCCGGCACGCTCAGCGTGAACGACAGTGACGTCACCAGTCCTCAATCGGTGGCCCTGCAGGGGAACGGAACCGGCATCAAGTTCTCGTCGGCGACGATCAACTTCGGAACGGTCACGCGAGGCACCACGGTTTCGTCGACGGTAACGATTACCAACGTCGGAACCACCAATGTGTTCTTCACCGGCGCTGAGATCTCCGGCACCCAGAGTGCGGATTTCAGCGATAACTACAACGATGGCGCACCTTGCAACAACACCGCAACCAATCCGCTGAAGCCGGGAGGAACTTGCCAGGTCACGGTAAGCTTCGATCCCAGCATCGTAGGAACGGAGAACGCTTCGTACAAGGTGTTTGACAATAGCGTGGGCAGCCCGCAGTCTCTGTCGCTGACAGGCAAAGGGCAGTAAGCGCTCGTAACTTCAACTCGGCCGCCGGGCTCACGCTCGGCGGCCTTTTCTTGCAGAGAGTACAGAACTTGGATTCCGATGGAGAGTTCTAGCCCACGAGGGCTGCGACGGGCGCAGGCAGCGGAATTTCCAGCGGCACGTTGGAGAGGACAGTGCGGAGCAAATTATTCTGAAGGCGCCACCAACCGGTGAAGAGTTCCGCGCCCAAATAACGACCAGTCAATGGAGACCAGTGCTCTGCATCGCGGACTTTATGTGGGTGAGCGGCGTTGGACCATTTTCCAGCCTCTTGCCGCGCCGAATTGCCGAGGCTCACAGATACAGACCTAGTATCTGCTCGCAAGCCTACATGCAGCGCTTTGAGGACACTCTCCTTGCCGCTCCACAAAAGAGTGAGGAGAAGGAGTCGCTCCTGCGGGGAGGCCCGAGCAATGAACTTCTGCTCGGATTCTGTGAAGTAGTCGGCGAGGAAGGCATCGATGCGTGGCTCGATGATCTCCAGGTCACAACCGATCTTGTTTCCAGAGGGCGCGAAGACACACAAGGCCGTGCCGGCGCGATGACTGAGCGAGATTGCGACGCGGGTCCTCTGGCCATCGAGAAAGACTTCGGGTTCGCCAGACGAAGCGGCCAGCACTTCCAGATTTGTAAGCGCCGAGAGATCGGTTGGCAAGTTAAACCAGGCGGCGAGTGTTTGTTTCGCGGTCCAACGTCCCAGGAGCCAGTCGGCGCGGCGCTTGGGAAAGCGCAGGCTGCTAAGGCAGTCGACCTCGGCCGAGCTCAGCCAGAGAGTTTCGGTGGGCACGTCGGCGTTGGTCTGCTCCAGCCAGTAGAGATCCATTGGAGTTCGTTTTCTGCCGGAATCGACTAAGCTGCCACTTCGATGTCGAAGTGGCGCCCTGGTAGAGCGCCCTCTTCGCGCCGAATTCCTCGTTCCACCGCGTCGACCAGATAGGAGCGAAGACTCGCCGGCGGAATAATATGATCGAGCGCACCGACGCTCAGTGCTCGGAAGACGCTGTGGACGCGATCGAATTCGCCGGCAATCTCGCCTAATTTTTCGGAATAGACGAGATTATAGAGTTCGTCGCATTCTTTGCGCAGGCGCCCTTTTTCCGCGGCGGCGGCTTGGAGGATTGCCTGATTCAACGCCTGCATGCGCTCGTCCTTGCGAGTGCGGGCCTCAACCTCGCCAGCGAAGACGACCGCCGCCGCCGGAGCACCGCCGATGACCGAAGCGAAAGTTCCCTCCAGGGCGGCAACTTCGATCTGGTCGTTCAGAGCGCGCGAGAAAACGACATAGGCGCCGCCGTGGTAGCGCGAGATTACACAGAACACGATGGGGCCTTTGAAGTTGACGACGGCTCGTCCGATTTCGGCGCCGTACTCGAGTTGCAGGCGGCGCATGGATTCCGGCGAACCATCAAAGCCTGAGAGATTAGCCAAGACCACCACGGGTCGATTCGCGCTGGCTGCGTTGATCGCGCGAGCGACTTTCTTGGACGACTGAGGGAAGAGGGTGCCCGCCGACCACTGGTCCGGGCCGTCCGCTGGGACAAAGCCGAGGCGAGGCACGGAGCGTGATTCGATGCCGATGAGGCAAACGGGATAGCCACCAAGGTGAGCGTCCCAGACAACGGCGGTTTCTGCGGCGCGCATGCCAGCCCAGCGCTCCAATGGTGGATGGTCCTGATCGATCGCCGCCATCATTACTTTGCGAATATCAAAAGGCTTCTTCCGACCTGGGTTAGTCTCGTCAGACAAAATTTCACCAACACTAGCGAAGCCGGGATCTCCATTTTCGTTGTGCGGGAAGGTTTGAACGTCGCGCTCGATCGGATCGGTAGTTGCAGCGCGCCGGGGGAAGCGTTCTCCCGGTTGGATGTAGGTGTGGTCGTAATGGCGGAACAGAATATGGCAGGCCTCGTTAATATCGCGGGCCCAATATTGTGCTTGGCCATTGACTCCCATAATGCGGTCGTAGCCGCCAATTCCCTGATTGTCTTCAGCAGAGACGCCACCTGAATAATCCAGGGCACGCTTGCCGGTAAGGACCATCGCTGCTTTCGGCGTCATGACGAGGATGCCACGGGTATGCATGAGCATGGTGGCTTCGGCATTCCAGTAAGGTTGTGCGCCAACATTGATGCCGTTGATGAGCAAGTTCACTTCGCCACC
Organism: uncultured Acidobacteriaceae bacterium; assembly: GCA_963788555.1. GTDB lineage: Bacteria > Acidobacteriota > Terriglobia > Terriglobales > Acidobacteriaceae > Sulfotelmatobacter. The sequence goes on from CAWBHM010000022.1 coordinate 31,542, forward strand.
GGCTTGCGTGAACTCGACCAGGCGGCGCAGGACGCGCGCGATCCAGTCCATGTTTTCGACGCCACTCTCCATGGAGATTTTCGCGCCGGCTGAGATGGGAAACCACTCCAGGGGAATTCCCTTCTCCTTGGCTAAGTCCAGCGCGGCCATGATGAGGCGGCATTCTGTTTCAGCCAGGGCGCCGAGGTCTTTGCTGGGGTCTCCCAACAGCAGGACACGCGCCATGCCTTCGGGATACCGGCGAGTGAAGTTGCGGATGACCCCGACGATGATGTTGGCCCGGTTCTTTCCATAGGGACGATCGACGGGAATCAAGTTCTGGTTGGAGTCAAGGTCGTACTCGATGAAGTCACCGGGCGGAAATTCGCTGCGCGCGTCCTCCTGCGCGGGCGTGAGCATCTTGATGATCTCGTACGGATAGACCATCCCGCGCTGGCGCACCCGCACGACTTTCTGGTCGTATTCCGACAAAGGCTTGAGGGCGAGCAATTTATCGGCCGGACGGAAAGTAATCAGCAAGCCGCTCCCGACCGGACTGGAGATACGCACCACGAGATCGCGGAGTTCTCCCGTGGAAGGATTGGGAATACGGGCGCGCACCACGACCTGCTCGAGTCCGAGTCCCTGTGTCGCAGGCATGAGGCGGCGAACAATGTCGCGGAGTTCGTCCGGCTTCAGATGGAGGGGAGGCCAGACATAGAGAAAGATGCGGTTCCAGTACAAACGCTTCTGTGGGAGTCGTCGCGACTGAGCCAGGCGAATGGCGGCCAGTGCCTCCATGAACATGCGCTCCAAGTGTGGCAACTGCACGATGCGGCCAGCGTCATCGCGAACGGGCGTCACATCGCGGACTTCAGCAGCCGCAAATAACCGCTCATCCTTTGGATTGTCGCGGGCAACGGCGTGAAGAAGGTAAATGTCTTCGACCGAGGGCAAACGCTCGATTTTGAAGTTGGTGAGGCGCCAGAGATGCAAGCGCTGACCCATCATGGGATGCAATCCGCGATAGAACGGATCTTCTTCGTATCCCTCGAGGCCTGGCTTATAGGTAAAGTGCTGGATCCCGCTCGCGCGTGGACCCTGGCTGACGCCAGCGGCAGCGACCATGATGCGCTGGATGGGACGCGGAAAAACCACGCGGTTGAGCATCAACTGGATTTCATGCTGAGTAGCGTCCGGATCGCCAAGCTTTGCGGAATGGCAGACATGGAAATCCATCACGAGGTCTTCATCGACAGGAATTGCTGCGATGACGGGAAGCATGGCTTGGGCTGCGGCAGAAAGGCTTGCGTATTCGGCGTACATGGCAAGAACGTGAGTCCGTCTGCCCTGGTCGTCATACTCCGCAGCGATGTAGCAGTGTCCGTCGACAGAGGAAGAACGAAGGTTCAGAAGTGTGCGGATCCGGTAATAGCGGCAGGTGAGAGCCTCGAGCATGATTTGGCACAAGGCGGCATCTGCGGTCGGAAAGTGACTACTAAAGAGTCCGGCAAGTAACTGCGGACACTCCAGCAGGGCATGGAGCCGGGTGCGCCGATCGGGGGCGCCTGGGTGTGCCGCGAGATAGTTCAGATGGGTTTCCGCTTCTTCGTAGACTTGATCGCGAGCGCGCTCGAACAACTGCTGATCAAAGCAACGGTAGCGCACTTCCCGGGCAAGATCGCTGACCGCAGGAAAGAGCTCGTGGGTGATAGCGATCATGCGGTCCAAAAGCGTTCGAAAGGAGATGCTGGCGGACGATCCGGGGGCCTTGGCATGATGCAAACGGCGATCCAGGATATTCACGATGGAAGCAGTCTGGCGCACCATGCGCTGGTGCGACTTGCAGATCCAGAGCAGGCTCGCTTTCAACTCCAAAGATCCATCGAGAGCGTGCACACCGTAATGCGCCAAGGCGCTCTGGAGAGCGGCGACAAAGGCGGGTGGAAGCCCTTCTCCGTTGGTCTCGACCATCCGCAAATAGGAGAAGAGGTAGGACTCGGCGCTGGGCTCTTCTCCGGAGGCGCGATGGTTGACCTCCGGCTCGCGATGGAACAGCGAACAGATGTCGACGAAAATGTTGAGAATCTCATCCTCTCGCTGGGTGATGTCATCGCTGTCAGCGGGACAGGTCCATGCGGAGAAGCGGCGGGCACTCTCAACTGGATCGAGATCAAAACCCAGAATGACCTGGCGAAGTTCCCGGAGAGTGTCGATGCAATCCGCTTCGCGATTATCGGGGTTGCCTCGTGATTCGCCGAAGGTTGCCCGTTTCTGCGACCCCTCTGCCTCAACCCGGCTGGTGGCTTCGATTTGAAGGAGGGGGGCACCGGAATCGACCTGTACATTCGGCATTACCAGGATTTTTTCGACCTTGCCGGCAAATGGCGCAACAATTTGCGTCTCCATCTTCATAGCTTCGAGCACGACGAGTGGGTCGCCGATTTCAACGAGATCGCCTATCTTGACCGCGATGGAAACCACTACGGACGGGGCAGGAGCGTGCACGATGCCGCCGTCGTCGCGGTCCACCTGATGCGCGACGCCGTCCACTTCAATCCGCGAGCTGATGCCCTGGCTGACGGAAACGATGTGGAACCTTTGTCCAAAAACCTTCAGCCAGCATTCAAACTCGTCGATGCGGTCGATACTGGCGTCGATGCGGAGCCCGTCAACCTCGATGCGGTAATCTTCCGGACCCGTGCGTTGAACCTTCAGAGAGTAGAGACAACCACGATAGTGCAATGCGAAAACGCGTCCGATTTCGCCTCGCACCTGGGGGCGGCCGCGAGCGGCGGAAGCGTAGAATTGCGCCTGCTCTACAGCCAACTCAGATTCATAGGCATCGATGGCCGCCTGCACCAGGGCCACGTCGGCGTACTTTCTGGGTAAATATCTGTCCTCGGCCGCGGTGCGGTCGAGCCAACCAACGTCTACGCTGCCATCCAGCACCTCCGGACGGCCCAATAGGTCCAGCAAAAACGCTTTGTTGCTGGCACCTCCTTTGACAACGACGACACTTTCACTCAACGCTCTTCGAAGACGGGAGATCGCTTCCCTGCGGCTTTGGCCGAAACCAATGACCTTGGCAACCATGGAGTCGAATTCTGAAAGAATCGTGTCTCCCTCGCCGACACCGGTGTCGACTCGCACGCCGGGACCGGTTACAAGGCGGAAGCGAGACAGGACGCCCGGGGCAGGAGCGAAAGCGTTGTCTGGATCTTCCGCATTGAGGCGCACCTCAACCGCGTGCCCGACTGTGCCGGGAGGTTCGCCTTCCAGACGTCCTCCGCGCGCGACATGGATCTGGAGTTTCACCAGGTCAATGCCAGTGGTGCATTCGGTGACGGGATGTTCCACCTGCAGCCGGGTATTCACTTCCATGAAGAAGAATTGCTGGGTGCATGGTTCGTACAGAAACTCAACCGTGCCGGCGTTACAGTAGCCTGCGGCTTTGCTCAGCCGGACTGCAGCGGCACGCAGTTCGAGATCTTGTTGGGGCGACAGCGCCGGGGACGGCGCCTCTTCGAGAACTTTTTGATGACGGCGCTGAATTGTGCAGTCACGAACGCCGAGGGCCCAGGTGGTTCCAAACTGATCGGCGATAATCTGCACTTCGACGTGGCGCGACGCAGCGACAACTTTCTCAAGGAAAACGGTTGGGTCTCCGAACGCGCTGCAGGCTTCCGCGCGGGCGCGCTCGAAAGCATGCGGCAGCTGGCTCGACGCGTGGACCAGGCGAATCCCGTGCCCACCTCCACCCGCAGTAGCTTTGATGAGCAGGGGAAAACCCATGCGCTCGGCATGGGAGAGAGCATCAGCAACGGTCTCGACGGGACCGCCGCTCCATGCGGCGACTGGAATTTGAGATTGTTCGGCCAAACGCTTGGCAGAGATTTTGTCGCCAAGCCGACGCATAACGTCTCCACTCGGGCCGATGAAGACGATTCCCATTTCGTGGCAGAGATCGGCGAAAGCGGCATGTTCGGCGACAAAACCCCATCCGACCCAGGCAGCATCGGCACGCGCTACGGCCAGCGCCTCTGCGATGCGTTTGTAATCGAGATAACTGCTCTTGGTGCGATGGGCGTTATTGTCATTGAATTGTGCGGCGCCGAGAGAGACGGCTTCGTCGGCTTCACGAACGAACATCGCATGACGGTCAGGATCGGTGAAGAAAGCGATGGTGCGGAGCGGCACGCCTTGCTCAGAACTGAGCTCGCGGGCCGCATGGATGAAACGCATCGCGGGTTCGCCACGATTCACAATCGCTACACGTTGAAATTCATTCGACATAGGCACCCCGTTGGAAACGCCCGTGTATCGGATCGAATAGCTCACGCCACAAGCACGGCCTCACCGCACATGACATCCTGCAGAGCTTTCAGCCGTTTCGCATCCACGGCGTTTGGAAGTGCGACCGTTTGATAACCCTCGAGGCGCAGGTAGCAATTGCCTTTGGAGTCGAGAACCTCAGCATCGAAGGCGTCTTGGGCAGGGTGCGGAGTGACCACGGCGTAGAGGCGTCCCTCAGCGCCTGTGGGCTCACGGAACACAGTTACTTGTTGAACGTGCTGCGGCAGGCCCATGCGGCCTTGCAGGCCTAGTTCCCACAATCCGGCAGTTTGGAAGCAAAGTTCGATCAGGCGCGGCGCCACGAGCGTCGGCAGTTCAGACGGATGGTGATTGGCGGGCAGATTCTTCGCAAATAGGCCGATGACGCGATTGCCATCCCACCATGCTTTCTCGATCACCTGATATGCGGGGCCATGGAAGTAGAGCGGATAGATCTCGGCGGCGTCGATGATATGACCCTCAGGCTTGCCGAGCGGGTGTGCAGCGGGCGATTGCGGTGACCGTTGCGCGAGCCATACGCGCGCGGTGAAGTGGGTCGTCGGTTGAGGCTCGGCGAGGTTGGGCAGCGAGCGGTGACCGATCAAGCGACAATCCGCCAGCAACTTGTCACCGTGCGGATGAATTCTGGCCTCGATCCGGAGCGAGCGCGCTTCGCTGCGATAGAACTTGAAGGGAGCAAGGAAACGGACATCTTCAAGGGATGCTACATGCCAGCCTGGAAGCACCGAGAGCGCTGCTTCGGCGAAGGCTTCTACGCCCATCACACCCGGCAGCACAGGAGTTCCGTCGATTTGATGGTCGTGCAGGAACGGTTGTTCGTGGGGATCGAGAGTTGTCTCGACGGTATAGCCTTCGGCCAGACCAAGGGAAACGATTTTTCCGCTAACGGGTCCGAGCAGCGGTGAGGTCTTTCTGACAGCCGCTGAGGCCTCAAGATCGAGGCCTCCGGTGGCGTCGAACTCGTTCATCATCACTCCGAGGCGCTGTGCAACTACGACTTCGCCACGTGTGCCTCCAGTGGTCAATTCACGGCGAATGAGAGGAATGCCGGCTTCGGGCGGCAGCATGTCAATGCCAGCCAGTTCCATCACTTTGGGGATGGAGCCGCGAGTGGCCATGCCGATGCCGGCCCAGGCGGTCCAGTCGATGGCGATGGCGCGCGTTGCGGGACGTGTGGTGCGGAAGTTGGAGGTGATCTTGCAGAGCAGATCGTTGGCTGAGCTGTAGTCAGTTTGGCCAGCGTTGCCGAAGCGTCCAGCAATTGAGCTGAAGGCAACGGTCGCGCCGAGAGGCATGTCGCCGATAGCGTGCAGGAGATTGAAGAATCCGTCTGCCTTTACGTCGAAGACGAGGTCGAACTCCTTCGCGTCTTTATCTGGCAAAGCGTGGCTTCGCTCGATGCCGGCGGCGTGTAAGAGCACGTCAATGCGGCCGTTCTGCTGGCGGACCTGGTCGATCACCTTGGCCACGGCCTCTGCATCCGCGAGATTGACGCTGAAATAGTGGGGCGTTCCGCCGGCTGCGTGCACGGCATCGATGGCAGTTTGGGCGGCTTGGGCTCGCTCCAGTCCGGCAAGTTCTTTCTCGACGAGTGCGGGCGTGGCTCGCTCTCCGCGGGCCTGGATGCGGGCGAAGAGATCGCGTTTGAGATTCTCTTTGTCGTTGACGAAGCGTCTCAGGTCGGGATTGTCGGGGTCGGGTTTGGGGACGAGATCCAGCAGATAGAAGTGACCGCCCGATGCGGCAGCCAGATCGGCGGTGATGGCTGAGACGATGCTTCCCGCGGCGCCAGTGATGACAAAGACGCTGTTCCGGTCGAGGATCATGCCGGGTTGGCCGTTGTCAGCGGGCTGCTCTTCGAGGCCGATGGTCCAGCGCTGGTCTCCTGTGTATCCGATTTCGAGCGCACCTGGATCGCGGAGCGTTTCTTCGAGCAGCAGATCTGCGATCTCGGCAGGAGTTCGATTCAATTCAAAATCGACACCTTTGACCATGCACTCTGTTCGCTCGCGTTTGAAGGCCTTGGTGAATCCCGATACTGCGCCGCCGAGAGGAGAGGATGCTCCTGACTCGTCGTATCCGTGGTGTCCACCGAGTCTCGTCGCCGAAGCCAGGAAATTGCCGGGGTGCGACACGTTCTCATACAGCGTTCGCATCGTGACGTAAAACGATTTCAGACGAACGGCAAGAGCCGCACGCCAGGCTGTGAAATCAAGTTTGCGGAGGTCTCCCTCGCTATCGAGAGCGGGGAGCCAGAACACGCCTTGAATGGGACCGGCTGTGGTCCAGGTTTTGAGGAGGCTGGTCAGAGTTTCCGCATCGGGAGCACCTTCGATGCATAGGACTTCTACTCCGAGCATGCGGAGTCTCTGCGTCAGGGCTTGCGCGACACCAGCTTTGTCGGGCATGACTACGACGCGGCTGTGGGAGTCGAACTTCACCCCCGTTGCTTTGCAAAGATTGAGCGGAGGACGCAGAACGGGTACGGGCACCCGGCGAGGGACTCGATTCGCAGCGTCAAGGCTAGCGAGGACTGGGCGCACGGGTTGCGGTGAAGAGGAAACTGCCGACACCGGCTTCGCGTCCGTTTGCGATGTTTTGACATCAGATGCTGGCGGAGCGGCCAGCCTCGAGCGATCGTGCGCGAACTTGATGACGTGCGCTAGCGTCGGGAAGTCACGGAGCTTGAGATTCTCGTCGCGAGGAATGTTATACGCTGCCCGCACGGCGGCGAACATTTCTGCCTGCTTGACGGTGTCGACGCCAAGGTCGGCTTCCATGTCGAGATCCAGGTCCAACATGTCTTCGGGATAGCCAGTCTTCTCTGCCACGATTTGCAGGACCTTTTTCTTGATGGGGTCATCGGAACTGGCTGGTGCGATTGGTGCCGGAGCAGGCGTGGGCGGTTCGCTTATCGCGGGCGACGATGCAGTCGGAGAGAGCGGAGCAGACACGGCCGAGGCTGATAAGTCCGGTCGGTTCTCGTATACAAATCGAATCACGTGTGCAAGTGTGGGGTAATCGCGGAGTTTGCGATTCTCGTCACGAGGAATGCTGTAGATCTCGCGGATTGCGGCGAACATTTCCGCCTGTTTGACTGTGTCTACACCGAGGTCGGCTTCGAGGTCGAGATCCAAGTCCAGCATGTCTTGCGGGTATCCGGTCTTTTCGACCATGAGAGCGACGATTCGATCCTTTACGGCGTCGCCAGCATTGGCGGGGATTGGCGCCGGCGCCTTGACCTCGGCCGCGTTGACTTCGGGAGCTTTCACTTCGGCTTGCTTTGGTATGGCTGGCGCCGCCGTTGCCACTTGGGTGAGCGCCGGTTGCGCCGTCACGAGGTCGGGTCGCCGATCGTGAACGAACTGAATGACACGAGCCAGCGTTGGGAAGTCGCGCAGCTTGATGCTGTCATCGCGGGGAATGCTATAGGCTTCGCGGATGGTAGCCATGACCTCCGCTTGCTTGACGGTGTCGACACCGAGGTCGGCTTCGAGATCCAGGTCCAGATCAAGCATGTCGACCGGATAGCCCGTCTTTTCGGCGACGAGAGCGAGCACGCGTTCCTTGACCGTGTCCGTTTGTACCTCTGGCTTCGGCGGCGCTGGTGGAGCGGGGGAAGGAGTCTTCGGTTCCAGTTTTAGCTCCGGTTTCGCTTCGACCACCTTGATCGGCTGAGGCAATGGTGGCGCTTCAACTTTAGGCGAAGCCGATTTCGGAGGCGCGGATGCCGGAGACCTCTTGTGGTTTCTGCGTGGCTTCCGCCAATCGTGCGGAAGATTTCTGATCCCGTACGCGCAGCGTGCGATGTACGATTTCCAGATCCGCCGTGGGATAGCCTGCGATTGTGCTGAGCCAGTTCTTCCAGCAGGCTTCGTCGGCGATGCGATAGGAATATCCCAAATCATTCGGACGACGGTGCAGGCCATCCTTGGGAGCGGTCCAATGCAAGAGAGACATGCTGATCTGCGAACCGAATCCGGCGCCCAGGCGAATGGCGTATTCCACGGGGTATCCTCCACCCTTGGATAAGTTCAAAGTGCCCAACTCAGGATCAACCTCTTTGAAGTTGGCCACGGGCGGAACCAAGCCAGTCTCGAGCGCCTTCACCGCAACAACGTCCTCAATGCCGGTACCCATTGCGTGTCCAGTCATGCCTTTGGTATTGGCAATCACAATCTGATCGGCGGCTTCGCCGAACACATGACGCAGGGCGTGGATCTCGGCGGAGGCACTGCCACCGCGGGCGGGAGTGTAGGTCTCGTGCGAAACGAAGACGGTGTGGGGTGCGATCTGCTGACGGGAGATGCCGCTGTGAGATTCGGCTTGGGATACAAGGTTTTCCATCATTTGGCCGATATGCTGCACATCAAGGCGAGTGCCGTGGAAGGCGCTGTTGGCGGTGACTGTGCTCAACACTTCGCAAATTGGCTGAACCCCGCGGTCGCGTGCGGCTTCGGTGCTTTCGACGACGAATCCGGCAGCACCCATTCCGACGATCAAGCCGTGACGGCGACGGTCAAACGGAGTGGCAGCTTCTTCCACAACCTCGTCGGTGGCGGCGGCGCCGCTGGCCAGGAATCCGGCGCCAAACCATTCGATGGAGTGATCCGAGGTGACGTCGTCCGCCGAGATCACAATCACGCGACTGCAGCGACCGGCGTGAATCCAGTCCTGCGCCAGGGAGAGGGCTTGCGTCGTGCTGGCGCAAGCGGAATTAATTTGCGTGTTGGGACCGCGAGCGCCAATGAATTCGGCAAACTGCGAGTGTCCCATCGACAGAATCCTGAGCAGGAAGCGGCGATCGAAGACATAGGGCTCTTTCTCGATGGTGTCGCGCAAGTCCTCGGCGCGGCGTTCGATTTCCTGTTCGACAACGGAATCGCCGTTCGACTTCTGCGCGCGCGCGAGCAGATCCTTCCAGACAGGCCCAACTGCTCGCGGCGGGAGTGATCCGTGAAGTAGCGCGACATTTCATCGGCGAAGGAGTCGCAGCCCGGGAATGCCGAGGCAAAGATCACGCCGGTGTCGTCGCGCAAAGCTTCCGGAAGAACCCAGCGATCCTGCAACTGCGTGCCTTTGGTTGTGGTCTTGTAGCGCATGACCAGCGGAATGCCGGCATCGCGCAACGCGTCGACGCCTACCGCGATGGCCAATTGGGTTGCACGATCAAGAGCGGCCAAGCGATCGGCGGAAATGCCGAACTCCTTTTCCAGATCGAACGCGCCGCCGCGTCCTGCCAACTTGATGACGTCGGCCACATTGTTGATGGTCTCGAATGTCGGGCCGCCGTTGTCGCTCTTGACCAGGCGCGTGATGTGCTTGTCGAGCATCGCCTTCCGCAGGCGTGTGGGGATGAGATCGATGAATTGATCACCGCGCAGGATGCGGGCAACATTGTCATCAGTCGAAAATGTGTTCGGTTCCGGGCAGACCGAGAGCCGCTCCGGTGATGACAACTGGATGATGCTTTGGAGTTGGCTCTTGGCCTCGATGAATCTCCCAGCCGCGTTCGAGAACTTCGGCGAAGAAATGGCCGAGTTCGGCGAAGTGATCGGAATCGAGTGTCTGTGTTGATTGGGCCGAGGGACCAGGTACCTCAGGGGCTGAAGCCCTTTCCGAAGAATAAGTCTTGAACGCGGCGCTGGAAGCACTGCGCCACCCAAAGGCAAACTTCTCAGTGGACTGAGCGGCTGCTCCATCGACTGGCTTCGGCGTCTCTTTCGGCGTGAGCACGGGAATCGTGGTCACTCTCCCGATCGCGACGGCGGCGATCCCACGGCCCAATCCGGCTGCGTACAAGCCGCACAGCGCTTGGTTGAAGGAAGGTATATCGCCGAACTTGGGATGATTGGTGAAGAGCGAAATCACGTCCCCACGCTCACCGAGCACATCTTCTGCGAATCCTTGCAATGCTTTCTTGGGACCAACTTCAACGAAGATGCGCGCACCAGCCGCGTACAGCGTGCGCAGGCCTTTGACGAATTGCACGGGAGACGCGACTTGCCTGGCCAGAAGATCCAACATCTGGGGCACGACTGCGGGACCGGTGGGATAGAATTCGCCATTTACGTTCGCCACGATCGGCAGGCGAGGAGATTCCATGCGAAGCTGCGCGAGTTCCTGTCGCAACGGCTCGCTTGCTGGAGCCACGATCGAGGTATGGAAGGCGTGGCTGACGGGCAACTCCGAGACTTCATAGCCAGCCTTTTGCAGAACTCCCATGGCTTGGGCGACGGCTTCACTCGCGCCGCCAATCACTGCCTGATGTTCGCTGTTGATATTGGCGATCACGACATAGCCGTTGACCGTCTTCAGAATTCGTTCAACTTCTTGCAACGGCGCGAACACGGCCGCCATCTTGCCAGTGTCGGCCACGGCTACACGCGTCATGCCTCGACCGCGCGCGCTGACGGCTACCAACGCATCCTCGAAAGGCAGAGCACCGGAGGCGACCAATGCTCCGTATTCGCCCAAGCTGTGTCCCATTGTCATGTTGGGCTGGATGCCATAGGCGGCCAGCAGGCGTGTCAGTGCGAGATCGATGGCCAGCACGGCCGGCTGAGTGATCGCAGTCTGGCGCAGATCGTCGTCCGCCTTTGCGACCGCAGCGGGGTCGTCCTGGTCGACGAAAACAAAATCGGTGAGTGGCTTGCCGAGTAGCGGGGTCATCACACGGTCCGCTTCGGCAAACGTTTCAGCGACAATCGGCTCTGCGTTATAGAGCGGACGCAACATGTTCACGTATTGCGAACCTTGTCCCGTGTAAAGGAACGCGACCTTGGGTGCTGGACCTTGCCCGCGGAAGATGCCTTGTGCGCGCAGGGCTTTCCATACGACGGGCTGATTTGTGGCGAGCGCTTTGAGGGCCTTGGCTGCTTTGTCTGCCAGGTCGGCGGCGTCGGCATAGTCGATCGCAAGGCGCTGCGGGGCGCGCAGATCAGCTTCGGCGGGTGCGACGGGTGCGGGGGCGCGACCAGCTTGAGCGTCGTTCAGGATGCTGCGCAGACGTTCGGTGAGGGCGGCCTCGGAATCGGCTCCAATCAAAAGAGCGCCACGTAAGGGCGGCTTGCAGGCGGACGGAGAAGACGACGCGGAAGCAGTGGGGGCTTGTTTCGAATTCATGACAACCTCATTCATCGCAGATTGTGGAAGGACGCCGACGGCGACCGATCGCTTTCCGTTTCCAGTCAGCCGGTGGGGAATGTGCTCTTCAAGCACGAGGTGGAAGTTGGTCCCGCCGAAACCGAAGGCGCTGACTCCGGCGCGTCGCGGAATGTCGGCGGCAACGGTCCAAGGCTTCAGTTCGGTATTGACGTAAAGAGGAGAGTGAGCGAAATCAATGTCAGGACTGGGATGTTCGCAGTGCACGCTGGGAGGCAGCACTTTATCCCGAAGAGCCAGCGCGGTTTTCAGCAGGCCGGCAGCTCCGGCTGCGCCTTTGAGGTGGCCGATGTTTGACTTAACCGAACCCAGCGCCACCGAATGTACGGGCAGATCTTGGCTCTTCAGCAGATCGGCCATGCATTGCGCTTCGACCACATCGCCCACGCGGGTCGATGTGCCATGGCCTTCGATCAGAGTCGCCGTGGAGGGTGACAGGCCGGCATTTTCCCACGCACGCTCGAGACAGAACTTTTGTCCAACTGGATTCGGTGCGGTGATTCCCTTTCCCCGGCCGTCGCTCGACGCGCCGATGCCGCGAAGGACGGCGTAGATTTTGTCGCCATCGCGCTCGGCATCGGCCAGGCGTTTCATCACAAAGATCGCAGAGCCTTCGCCCATCACAAAGCCGTCAGCTCCCTCGGCATACGGACGAGTGCCGGTGGCAGAGAGCGCGCCGATCTTGCAGAACTTCACGAAGGTCTGGGCACCCATGTTGCGGTCGATGCCGCCGGTGACGACGGCGTCGAAGTCGTTGGCGACCAGCCCTTCAGCAGCTGCCGTGATCGCAGCCATCGCGGATGCGCAAGCTGCGTCGCAAACGAAGTTAGGTCCGTGGAAGTTGTAGATGTTGGCAATGCGTCCGGCAATGCAGTTAGCCAGTTCGCCGGGCATGCTGTCTTCGGTGATTTCCGGCAGATGCTTGGCCATCCGGTCATGCAGTTCGCGAGTGATTCCCGCGCGGACTGGCTCCGGAAGCGCGGCGAAGCTCGCGATTTCGCCCAGTTCGTGAGCGTACTCAGGAAAGAAAACGCGCAACGCCGTAAGATAATGTTTCTCGCCGGCCATCGCATTGCCGAGAATGACAGCAACGCGGTCTGGGTTGAGTGGGCGTTTGGGGTAGCCGTAGTCTTCGAGAGCCTCGCGGGTGGCGGCGATAGCCCACTTTTGCGCCTGATCCATGGCGTCGGCGACGCGCGGTGGAATCGGCATACGCCACTTCATGGGATCCCAGGTGAACTCGCGCACCCAGCCGCCAATCTTCGAATAGGTCTTGTCAGGTGCGGCGTGGTCTGGGTCGTAATAGAACGCTGGATCCCAGCGGTCGGGGGTCACTTCGGTGATGCTGTAACGGCCTTGCTTCACGTTATCCCAGAAGGCTGAGACGTTGGGGGCATCGGGCAGAACGGCGCCCGCTCCTACGATCGCAATGGCTCGATAGGCGGTGTCTTCCATGATGTAGACGCTCCTGTGCAACCGGGCTGGGCCCGTCTGCGTGTGGACGATAGTCAGGCGTCGAGATGTTTATGCGGCGAGTGCAGGTTTGGCTGCACGGGCGTAGAGGACGTCGGCTACAAAATCCATGTCAGAAATCAAGCCCGCCTGGGCACGGTGAATGGCGGGCAAATTCAAACTCAGTTCAAAGGCGGACATTTCGGCGTCGCTGATGGCGTCCGCTCCGCATACCCAGCGCAGACCCTCTTCCGCAACTTTCAGTGCTGCGTCGCGGGCGAAGATCCGGCTGATCGCGGCGAGCCCTTCGGCATCAAACCGGCGGTTCGCCTTTTCGTGCAACTTGTTCTCTGCGAGAAGGGCTGCGCGACGCGCCAGAGTACCGGAACATTCCGCGTACGCGATCCACTCGCCTAGCCGTAAGAGAATGTGCTGATAGCGCGTGAGACGTGCGATGCGGGCTTTCTCCATGACTTCTGCGAGTGCATGATGGGCCAATGCGGCAATGCCTGCACCCACGTTCGGATGGCGCGCATGCAGCGCTTCCAACTCACGCGCTTTCTCGTGATAGTGCTGGCCGCGTGTTTTCAAGTGGAATTGCCAACGATCGCGGCTAATCGTCATCTCCATGATTTCCGAAGTGCCTTCGTAGATCGTGGTGATGCGAACGTCGCGGCTGATCTTCTCCACCAGGTATTCGTGGGTGTAACCGTAGCCTCCCAGAGCCTGGATACTGGCATCGGCAGCCTGATTGCCTGCCTCGGTCGCCATGTACTTGGCGATCGCACCTTCGGTGTTGAGGCTGCCTTCGCCGGCATCGATGCGCTCGGCCGTCTGCTCGATGTAGGCGCGGGCGGCTTCGAGGCGTGCCACGTGAGGCACGATCAGCTTGTGCGTATAGCCCTGCTTTTCCGAGAGTGGGGCTCCCGCCTGGATGCGCTTGGTCGAATATGGAATCGCGCGATCGAGCGCCGCCCATCCGGCACCAAGACCGAAGGCTGCGACCATCAGGCGGGTGTAGCCGAAGACGGCTTGCGCCTGATTCAGTCCCTGCCCTTCAACGCCTCCGATGAGGCGGTCCGCGTCGACATAGACATCGTTGAAGGCGAGCGCTGCGGTGTTGCTCAGGCGAATGCCATGCTTGTCTTCCGGCTCGTCGTGGGTGAATCCCTTGGCCTCCTTCTCCACCACAAACCAGCTCGGGCCACTGGGTGTATTTGCTAAAACGGTGTAGGCACCGGCAATACCGCCGTTGCTGATCCACTGCTTGTTGCCGTTGATCTTGTAGCCGATGACGCGGCCGTCTTGCAGGACGCGATCGGCCGTGGTGCGGAGCGCACCCAGGTCGCTGCCCGCTTCGGGCTCTGTAGCACCGTAAGCGAAGAGCAGGCCTTCGTCGGCAATGCGGCTCAGCCAGAGTTTCTTCTGCTCGGGCGTCGCGCCCACCGTGATCGGGTCGCTGCCCAGGAAAGTGGCCAGAACCGATGTGGCGATCCCCAGATCAATGCGGGCCATCTCTTCGCAGATGCAGTAGACATCGAAGGTGCCGCCGCCCATGCCGCCAAACTCTTCGGGGATGAACAGCAATTGAATGCCGAGCTTGTCGGGGCTGCACATGTCGCGGACGATGTCGACGGGACATTCATCGCGTTCATCGAGATCGATGAGGACCTCGTCGGGCAGACGCTTCTTGGCAAACTCTTTGAGAGACTTCAGACTCAGTTTCAGTGTTTTTGGTGCAAGCATCGGTTGATCCTCACTTGGCGGCAACGCCGCGCAGTTCACGGGCTTTTTCGGTCAATTGGGGCAGGAACTCGAGGAGGTCGTCCACGATTCCGACGTCGGCCACTTGAAAGATCGGGGCCTTGGGATTTTTGTTGATGGCGATCAGGAACGGACTTCCTTTAATGCCGGCCAGATGCTGGAAGGCTCCGCTGATGCCGCAAGCCAGATAGACCTTGGGCTTCACGGTCTTTCCGGAGGATCCAACCTGACGGGATTTCTCCATCCACTTGGCGTCGACTACCGGACGCGAGCAACTGACGGCTGCTCCGAGTACCTCTGCCAACTCCTCGGCGAGGCTAACGTTGTCTTTTTCCTGAATGCCGCGACCGATGGAGACCAGCACGCTGTGCTTGGTGATATCGACGGCGCCAGCTTCGGCGACGATCGTCTCCAGGTAGCGGCGACGCGCGGTGAGATTGCCAGCCTCGGGGGACTTATCGACGATCAGCCCCTTAGTCGCTGGCAGCAGCCTCTGGTTTGAACGCGCCCGGGCGGATGTTGATCACGGCTCCCGTAGACATGTCGCAGCGTACGTGAGCGCTGACTTGTCCGCCGAATTCCTGACGCACCAGTTTGACCACGTTGCCTTCGACTCCATCGATCGCCAGGACGTCGGCGGCAAAGGCGGCGTTCAGTTTGATCGAGAGACCGGGAGAAAGGTCGATCCCAAAGTGATCGTGCGGGACGAGCACGATGCTGTCGGGCGGCAGAACCCGCACCAATGCCTGTCGCACAAGTTCGGCATTCGGATAGGCGAGGGCTTCGTTTGCGACCTTCCAGACTTCCCCGAACGAAGAGATCGCCGCACCGCACGCGGCATCGAGCTCTTGTCCCCAACCGGTGAGGATTGCCACGGGCACGGCTGCGGCGTCGATCTTTTTGGCGGCGGCGGCTAGTTCGGCGGCGGAGTCGTCCACCAACCCGCCCCTATGCACGATGTAAGCAAAAATGCGTGGCATTATTTCAGTCCTCCCTTCGCTGCGACTAGTTCAAGAACTCTGTCGGCGTTCTCTTCCCTGCTGCCGTGGAGCATCTCGGCTCCCTTGCCCGCAGCGGGCACGAAGTAGTCGACCCGTTTCACTTTCGCGGCGGCCGCTCCGACGGCGCTGAGATCGACGGCAAGGTCCGACGCTGCAGAAGTTGGGATGGGCACCGATGCTACCTGCCGGATGCCTCGCATTCCGACATAGCGCGGCTCGTTAATCCCGGTCTGAATGGAAAGGACGCAAGGAAGATCGATCTCGTTCATCTCGCGGTTGCCGCCTTCGATTTCACGGCTGACTTTCAGCTTGCTGTCTTCCACCGCGATCGAATTGACCAGAGAAGCAAAGGGATAGTCGAGCATGGCGGCCAGCATCCCACCGACTTGCGCGGCGCCGTCGTCCGCCTGGACCCCGGTCAGGATCAGGTCGTAATGGCCCTTCTGGACAAAGGCTCTGAGAATGGTTGCGACGCCCTTGCCGTCGGTTCCGGCGAATTCCTCGTCGGAAACCAAGGCCGCGTGGTTTGCGCCCATGGCCAGTTCCCGGCGCAGAATTTCTTCGCCGTCTTCAGTGTCGACCGTGACCACGGTGACGTTGCCGCCTACGCGGTCGCGGATCTGTAGTGCTTCCTCGACCGCGTAGTTGTCGGCCTCATTCACGGAGTACACCAGTTCGTCACGCTCAACGTCGTTTCCGGCGGCATTGAGCTCGATTTCATTCTCCGAGGTATCGGGCACCCTTCGCGCACACACCAGGATTTCCATGCTTATCCTCCAACGGTTGCAGTTTCTAATTTCTCTGTGGACGCACTGCGACCTTCACGCACCATGTGCTGGTCAACCAGTTCGGTGAAGTCGATGACCGACATCTTCCCTTCCATGCCGGCGACTTTGATTGCGTCTTCAATGTTCACCATGCAAAAGGGGCAGGCGGTCACGATCACGTTTGCCCCTGCATCGGCGGCCATGCGCACGCGGACCACGCCCATCCTCTGTTCTTCTTTGGGCTCATAGAAGAGCATGAGTCCGCCACCACCGCAGCAGAACGAACGATCGCGGCAGCGCTGCATCTCGACCCGGTTCAATCCGGGGATCGAATCGAGCACGTCGCGCGGGTCATCGTAGACCTGGTTGTGGCGTCCCAGATAGCACGGGTCGTGATAGGTGTACACACGGCCTCGATCTTCGAGCCACGTTTCGACGGCGTTGAAGCGGAGGTTGCCAGCACGCGCCTCGCGCGCAAGAACCTGGCTGATGTGTTCCACTGGCGGCAGGTCCTTGTAGTCGTGTTTGAGAGCGTTGTAGGCATGCGGGTCGGCGGTGACGATTCGCTGCACGCCTGTAGCCTTGATCGCTTCGGTGTTGTGATCGCGCAAGGCCTGGAAGAGCATCTCTTCGCCGAAGCGCCGGACTTCGTGTCCGCTGTCTTTTTCGGCGGAACCCAGAATCCCGAAGTTGCTCCCAAGGTCGTTGAGGATCCGCGTGGTGGCTCGACCGATGGATTGCATGCGGTCGTCGTAGGACGTGATGCTGTCCACGAAGTACAGCGTGTCGGCGCCATCTTTGCCGTCGAGCACCTTAACCGGGCAGTGCGTCTCTGCCGACTTTGTCCAGTCCGCGCGCTTTTTCTCAATCTTTCCGTACGGGTTGCCACGGCTCTCGAGGGCCTTCAGAGGTTTCTGCAGCGACTGAGGCACGTTGCCGTCGTCGATCATGCCGCGGCGCAGGTCGACAATCTTGTCGATGTATTCGACTAGGAGTGGGCATTCTTCTTCGCACGCGCCGCAAGTTGTGCAGGACCAGATTTCATCTTCGGAATAAATATTTCCGATCAGCGGTTTGCCATTGTTGCTCTTGCCGAAGACCGGATAGTGCTGGAATACGTAGTCCCGTGCCTTAATGCTAAGGAACCGCGGAGCCAGGGGCCGACCGACCGCATTCGATGGACAGTTGTCGGCACAGCGTCCGCAGTCGGCACAGGAGTAAAAGTCGAGCATGTGCTTCCAGGTGAAGTCTTCGAAAGTCTTCACGCCGAACGATTTGACCTGATCGAGATGGTCGTCGGGAACGTCCCATCGCACGGGTTTAATGGTTCCCCGCTCCAGCTTGGAGAAGTAGACGCTGAACAACGAAGTCTCCACGTGGAACTGGATTCCGAACGGCCGGTAGCACAGCAAGAAATAGAAGGTGATCTCGTGGACCAGGTAAGCCCCGACGTTCAGCCCCCACAGCATGGCCAATGACATGGATCCGATCCAGCTCTGCAATACCCAGGGAAGAGAGAATGCAGCCAGAGTCTCAGCCGGCTGGCCTTGTTGTGCATGGCCGGCGGCACGGCTGGCCGCGAACAGGCTGTCAGCGACCATCAGGAGTGCGATGAGTCCCAGAAGGAAAACTGCATCGGGAGTATGGCCTTTCCCGTATTTGGCGGGAACTGCGTAGCGCGCTGGCTTGAAGATGAGGCGGCGCGTCGCAGCGACCACCATGCAGAGGAAGACAACGGTTGCGGCATAGTCCGTAATGAGGTCGTAGGCCGGGCCGGAGAAGCCTGGTATCCGGAAGTTCTCGGAGACTCCGACAAACAGAACTGTGAAGGCTCGAGCCGCCAGCAGAATGAACCCAGAGAAGATAAGAATGTGGAGAGTTCCTGCGAACCGGTAGCGAGGATGTTTCCACTGCCCGAACCAGAATTTCAGGACTCGTCCGATGCGAACGAGTGGGCGGTCAAAACGGGGATCGGATTGTGCTCGGAAGAGCGGGACCAGTCGCCTGGACACGATGTAGGCAAAGCAGGCAATTCCGAGGACATGGAGGGCCAGAAATAGACTTCGGCCGGGAACCAGCCAGTCTGCAACGGTCGAGGGCGAAAAGGTACCTACCACGGTCCACACCCTGTCTTACTCAGATTTTCTAGCGACGATCAATCGGGCCAGAGCTTTCGAATCAATTCGTGGCGCGAGTCTTGCAACGTACAGTTTTGAATACCTCTTCTCAGGCGTAGTCGATCGGATTCTTCTCGAACCAGTGTTCATCGCGAGTCTGGTTAATTCTTTTCCAGGCGCTGGAAGCGATATTCGCACCGAACTCTCGGTTCTCCCAGATCAGGCCTGCGCCAAATCCAATTGCTCCGCCAAGCAGGCCATAAGCAAGGGATCTCGACGGCGAACGGCGCCGGGTTCCGAGACTGCCACCCAAGGCACCCACATAAGCTCCAATCAAGGCGGGCGTCATCGCATGCCGCGTTGATTCACTGCGATGCGGAGTCGACGGTTCCTCCCGAAGGAACTCGTGTTCCGCCTGGTGCGCTCCTTCAATTGCCGAATTGACGAGTCTCCGGCCGTATTCAACATTCGATTTCGACCATTCCAAGAAATTCATGGCTCCTCACAACGAGACGACTATGCGGCTCTCTGATTTTTTGCCGCCGACTCCATCACTTGCTGCGAACGTTCCATTTGAGACTCAACAAACTCAAGCACCTCCTCGAATGGAATGCCGCGATCGAGCATCCGAATCAACGCGGGGACATCCATTCCGACCGACTCTCCAGCCTTCACCAGACGCTCGATGGCTTCGTAGACCGAGACGTCGTGAGATTCATGCAGGCGCGATGTGAGAACGTCGAGGGTATTGGAGATGTACTGAACCGCAGGCACGCTGGTGGACCTCGTTCCCAGATTAGAACTTGATGTCCCAATCTGGTCAGCAACGCTCGTCACGACGCAGCGTGACCGTCGTCACAGGGCGGTAGGTGCACCATTTCCAGTGCAGCCGGAAAGCGCGTTGCGAGGAGTAGATCAAGAGAGGCTGCAGACGTATCCCATTCGGGCACAAAAAAACCGGACTGGGCAAAATGCCCAATCCGGTTTTGAAGCATAACTCAGAAGATAAACTTCAGTGCAAACTGAACCAGGCGCTCTGGGGAAGCGACGCCGCCTTGCACAGTTGAAGTAATCACGCCAAATCCTGCGGCTCCAAAGCCAGTGGCTGGCATGGAGAAGTACGGATGGTTGAACAGATTGAAGAACTCCGTGCGGAACTCGATACCCATTCTTTCGCCGATGTTCGTTCTTTTGAAAACAGCGAAATCCCAGTTGTTGATTCCGGGGCCGCGAAGTACGGGATCAACTCGCGATTCCGTGCCAGCTCCCCAATCCGGAGGGGCGGCGAAGCACGAGGTGTTAAACCATTCGTTGAGGTTGCGAGGACCGGTTCTGCTGCAGCCCGGAACGACATTGGGTCGGATATTCGCGACTCCAAGATTTGCTGCCTCGAGGGGGGTCGACCCAGAATAGGTGAGTTTCAGGGGGAAGCCGCGTTGGAACGTGGTGATGCCATCGATGCCCCACCCGGAAACCGCGCCGTTGGCGAATCCGGTCATGCCAGACAAATACTTCCTGCCATGTCCGAAGGGGAGATCGAGAACGTAGCTGATTACCAGGCGCTGTGAAACGTCTTGCGAGGAGAGAGATCGTTCTCCCGCCAGATTGTTCCAGTCCTGGACGCCGCCAACGCCACCGGTGGGCCCTTCGAGCCAACTGGTAAGTGTGTCGGTATTGGTCAGCAGTTTGGCATTGGTGTAGGCAACCAGTAACGTCCCGCCGCCCTGGAAGCGGCGAGTCACGGTCGCCTGCAGAGAGTTATAGCTGCTGCCGCAGCAACCGTAGCCAGCCAACGACAAACCGTTATATTGCGCGTAGGGCCGCTCCAGTTGTCCTGCAGCAACCGTTGGACCATTCAGCGACGGATTGGGATTTGTTCCAGCCATCGGGTTTGCGACCTGCGTTGTGAGCGCAGCCGCCTGCGACCACAAGGTGTCGGAGAGTTGGTTTACGTTGGTCGAGTATTGTTGCAGATGCACGCCATGCGAACCGGCGTACGCCACATCCGCGAAGAATCCAGCCGGCAATTGGCGCTGGATGTCGATATTCCACTGCTGTACGTATCCATACTTCGGGCCGCTGTGTCCGCTGACTCCGAAATAGGGAGCCAAGGTGGGGCTGCCGTTCGCGGCTACGAAACTCGAGATGTTGGGAGTAGCCAGACCGGTGAAGTTACGCCCCGGGGGAGCGATGATTCCCGCATTTCCGAAAGGACCCGACTCCGCACAACCGAAAGCGTTTGGCCCCCTCACTGGAAACACTGACGCGCCTGCGAAATTGAACGAGCAACCGGCGCCATCCAGCATCGCGGCTGGAGTTATGAACGAATCGTTGGTAGCGTGGAGCGGAGTGCTCGCAAGATTCACGACGTCGTTGTCGGGGTTCAGTCCGAATGAGACGTAGTTCGGGATGTAGAACATCCCGTATCCACCCCGAATCACCGTCTTCTGATCCAGCCCATAGGCAACGCCGACGCGAGGAGAGAATGCCTTCTTATCCATTGGGATGTTGTTGTTGCCTGAGGCGCGGCCGGTTCCGACAAGAAAAGCATCGCCAGGGCAACTGCTTCCGACTCCACTGCAGCCCGTGATTGTCGCGTTGGTTGCAAGGGGATCCCAGTAGCTCAGTCGGCCATAAGCGTCAGACCAGGTTCCCTGCAATTCATAGCGGAGGCCCAGGTTAACCGCGAGCTTAGGGGTTACGTGCCAAGTGTCATCCACATAGAATGCGCGGTAGACCTGCAAGCCCTTGGTCTGGGCAGGAACTTGGGCGACGCCCTCGGTCTGGTTGACGAAGCTGCCGGAGTTTTGCGAAAGGCCCAGCAGGAAGTCGGCGAAGGCAAAATTAGGATTGGTGACCAGACCATTGCCTCCTGCCGAGGTTGTCCAGTTTCCTCCGAAGGCGAATGCTCCGCTGGCGATATTGGTCTGGAAGTAGTTATCCAGCCCATATTCAAACTGAGCGCCAGTCTGAATCGTGTGTTTACCGCGAATCAGGGTAAACGCGGGCGTCACGTTGTACTGAGTATTGTGGTCGCCGATGGCGCTGTTGCCTTGCGACTTGCCGACGTCATTAGGGAACGGAAACGCCGGTGTGGGAGGCGTTCGCATCGTACTGGGCGGAGAGTTGTAGGTTGCGGGCCAGCCCAAGGTCGTCAGATCAAAGCCTGACAGCAGCGGTTGCCGCCCGTAAACAAAGCGACTGCCCGACACATTCACGTCAAGGATGGTATTTGGCGTGAAAGCCGTGTTGTAGCCGATCACGAGTATTTTGCTGTGATACTTTTCTGCGCAACGATCAAGACAGAGGCCTGTTCCCAGTGGGTTCGACGGCAGGTCCGTTAATCCGAAGTAGGCAAATCGGCCAAACAGTCGGCTGTTGCTGCCGATGTTTTGATCTCCGCGCGCTACAAATTCGTTGGTGTTGCCGCCGGAGGGCGCCGCGCTCAGGTAATTATTTACGTCACCAGCCAGGTTCGGCGACGGAAAATACTTCTGCCACATGACGGTCGTGGCTTGGCTGAATTCCGAACTGGGTATCTGGTTGTTCGGATATGGTGTCTGGCGTGCACCCGTTGTTGTGTTGACACTATAGGGGTCGTAAAGCTGCCCTGACGCGACGCTGCACAAGCCGCCCGTGAATGTTCCCCCTGCCCCACCCTGGGTCGTCGGCAAGGTGCAGAGAGACCCGAAGTCTCCGGTCAGCATCGCTGGCTGTGGAACGGTGGTGGTAAACGGAGATCCCGTGCGCTGACGATATTGTTCCCAACTGACATAAAAGAAGGTTTTGTTCTTGATTACCGGTCCGCCGACCTGAAAGCCATACTGGTTCTGCGTCCACGGCGGAGCCTCATTCTTTTGACCGTTCGCCAACTGGCCTTGCTTGTTGAAGTATTCGTTGGCGTTCAGAACCTTGTTGCGGAAATATTCGTAGGCCGACCCGTGCCATGCATTCGTTCCCGACTTTGTGCTCAGGTTGACTACGCCACCGGAGAACTTGCCCCACTCGGCACCCAGGTTGTTGTATTGCACCTTGAATTCGCCGACGGAATCCTGAGTGGGAATGATGATGGGCAAATTGATGTAGCCAATGTTCAGCGGCTGGCCATCGAGGTACTGCGCGCCCTGGTTCGCGAACGAACCTCCAACCTGATAGTTCCCCCAACTAAACGGATTTTGTCCCACCGGCGATCCACCGGACCCTCCTTGCGCAACAGCCGCGGGAGAGACGGTGATGAGGTTGAAGATATTGCGGCCGTTCAAGGGGAGTTCGTCAGCCTTGCGCTGCTCCACGACCTGGCCCAACGAAGACGACTCCGTTTGCAGTAGGGGTACATCCGCGTTTACTTCGACCGTCTCGGTGACCTGGCCAACCGTGAGAGGCGCGTCGATACGCGTATCCTGTTGCACCTGCACTGCTATGCCGGGGCGGCCGAAATGCTTGAACCCCTGCTTCTCGATGTCGATGCGATATTGGCCCGGGAACAGATTTACGAAGGTGAAGTGGCCATCGTCGCCACTGGTCTCCGTACGCTTCTCGGAGGTTCCAACGTTAGTCAGATTCACAGCGGCACCCGTCACCGCGGCACCCGACTGGTCCGTGACCGTACCAGAGATCGAGCCGTACGTGGATTGCGCATGCACGTACAAGAACGGCATCAAGAGAAGGACGCCAAGTGAAAGTACCGCTGCACAGAAGCGACGAGACGGCATGGTCTCCCCCACGAGTTGGAATGGACTGACGGAATCAACTCCCCAAAATTGTTCGTCGGCTACACGAATCCCCGACAAGTTTTGCTGAGTGTCCCCAAAGACAATTACGCGGCGGGAGAAGGATTTGTACCAATTTGCGAAATTCGTTTGGTGAGAGAGGTGACGAGGGAGATACGAAATAACAAAACAGAAAGCAAGCGTACGGATCGGAACTTGCTAGGGATGATTGGCTTCCCGGCGCAGCAGTGCATACAGAAACGGTTTGCCAGTCGGCTTCTGGCTGCCGCCGTGGGGCTCTACCGTGACAAAGACGGCATCAATTTCAGCAAGTTCTTTGGGATCATCCAGACGAAGCACCCACCGCCGGTTCGATTCGCTATCCATATATAAGATACCGAGGTTCGTGGCGTGGTTCTTCTCGCCTGATTCGGCGTCTCTTTGCCCCCAGACCTGGAAAGCGCTCGCGTTCTTTACTCCCGGCTTGTGATCAAGATCAAAAGCGTAAAAGATCAGGGACTTGCTCTGGGTATAAAAGACGCGGCCAAAAGGTTTGCGGGTGCGACTGCCGCTGTCCACATCGAAGACATCGGCGATATAGAGCTTGCGTGCACCCATCAGCTCGCGAATGTCGCGGTCGGAGGAGAGGTATTGCTCATCGTCCTTTAGCTTGCGTTCCTGTTCGCGGTTGGAAGCGGTAAGCTCGTCGAGCCTGGACTCCAGAGAAGTTGTGCGCAACAGGACACGATCGTGTTCGGCGCGCAGAGTCGTCAACTCGGCTTGCACGAGTTGATAGTTCCGCTCCGCATCCTGGAGTTGGCTCGCGAGCTGGTCGCGTTGCTCGGACACACGGCGGAACTCATCTTCGCGTTCCGCTTTCGCGGCGGAGAGCGCGGCGGAGCGCATTTCCGCAGCATGCAGTGCATCGCGTAAGCGGGCGACCTCCAGTTGACCGGCTGAGACCTGCGACTGCAGATGCGTCATCTGCGCCGTCTGCCGCGCAACCAGGTCGTCCGCAGTCCTTCTTGCGAGAGCCGAATCGTAATTCTGAGCCAGCGGCGCTGGCGGAGCCTGGTCCTGAACTACATGGGCACGACCGCCCAAATGGTAAGCTCCCACCGCTAACAGCACGCAAGCTGCTAACGCAACGGCAGTCCACTGGGCTGCGACTCTCGTGTGAATGACTGGAGCTCCCATCTGGAGAACTTCAGCCTTCGGGCGGTTGAACTGATCAGAAGCGTCGGCCTCGTCTCGAATACGCGCAAGCAGCCTGTTGCGCAACGGCTGATCATCCCAATCGTCCACTTCATCAGGAGTTTCATCGCGATAGCCATAGGCTGCGGCAAGGAAAGGCATGCCCTCCGCGCCGATCAGTTCGTACTCGGCGTGCGCCTGCGGGCACGATTCACAGACTCGCAGATGGCGATTGAGTTCCAGCCGCTCGTGTTCGCTGAGCGCTCCCCGTTGCGCCAGTGCGGCTAGCTCTTTGAACTTCTGGTGGCCATCCAGTCGTTCGTTCTTATTCATTGTGTGTTTCCCGGAGCCTCTTTACCGCAGGGCTTTTCCGCAACCGTTCGAGACCTCGATAGAAGTGGTGCCGCACATTACCGAACGGCTCCCGCAACCGTTCGCTAATCTCTCTCAATTCCATACCGTGAAAGTAAAACAATTCGAGCGTCCTGCGTTGCATTTGGGTCAGCTCTTCGAACGCCGACAGCAGATGGGAGAAATCCAGTCTCAGCCCAACTTCCCGCTCGATGTCATTCTTCCCTGGCAATGTATCGTCCAGAGCCTCAATATCTGTACCAGAGTAGAAGCCTCTGCGCAACAAATATGCCCTTCGATCGCGTGCCCGGCTAAAGGCGTTTTGAACGAGCCATCCCTTGGCGCTACCTTTGGCCGGGTCAAAGAGCGGGGCTTTTTGGTAGACGCCAAAGAAGACCTCTTGGACGACTTCCTCCGCTTCGCTTTTATCACTGAGGATTCGGAGTGCGATCCCGAATACCAACCTTGAGTATCGGGTGTAGAGCAGGTCGAGCCCTTTTGAATCTTTGGCTTGCATCCAAGCCATCAATTCTTCGTCGCTCGGCGAAGGAATTTCGAGGGGTTGCGGTTCCGCAACCCGACGAGCCCCGGTTCCCCAGATAACAGGGAATGCTAATGCGCGTCCATTCGGAGGAGAGCTCATTTTTCGAACTTGCAGCGGCAAGGCTGCAAACTTAAAGGAACACCCAACAAATCGGGCAGAACCCACATGGTCTGCCGATGATCCAGAACCCAGCGCGAACATACATCAGACCATTGACCGTTTTCCAGAATAAAAAGCGGCCGGAAGAATCCGTAAAATGTTTCAGCGAAATTGGTACAGATTTGCAACCGGCGCCGTATCTATTTGGGCGAACGATCAGGGCTGAATTTTCTTTGCCCCAGGCTTCTCGGGTGCTAGCTTTTCTTTCGTCTAATCAAGATTGGGAAACCGAGGCAGAGTGTTAGGAATGCGCAGAGTGTTACGGACATTTCTTTTCGTTCTACTGTCTGCGGCCGCTCTTCGCTGCCAGTCGACCGACGCATCTCTCACCGGCAGAATTACCGATCCCAGAAAGGCCGTCATCACCGACGCAACCGTTACGGTCATCAACACCGGCACTGGAATCCACTATGAGGGTCTGACCAATGAAACGGGTGAGTATTACGTTTCCAACTTGCCTCCTGGACGATATCGAATTGAAGTGGAAAAGCTCGGATTCAAAGCCGTCATTCAATCCGGTGTCGTGCTCCACGTGCAAGACGCGGTGGAAATAAATTTCGAGATGATGCTGGGCTCGGCGTCCGAGAGCGTAACAGTCGCGGGAGAATCGTCGCCGTTGGATACCGAGTCATCTACCGTGGGAACCGTCGTCGAACAACGAAAAGCCAACGAACTTCCTCTAAACGGACGCAACGTCTTCAACTTGATTGTTCTGGCCCCGTCGGTGATCCCGCAAGGCAGCTCCACGGGCACCCCGGTCGGCGTGAATCCTTTCGGGTGGAACAACTACCAGGTCAGCGGTTCCTTCGGGAACCAGAGCGCAGAATACCTGGACGGACAGCCGCTCAACATTGGCTATATCAACCTGCCGGTTCTAATCCCCACGCAGGACTCGATTCAGGAATTCAAGGTGCAGACCAGCAATCTGGGAGCAGAATGGGGGCGCTTCGCCGGGGGAGTCACCAACCTCAGTACGAAAGGTGGGACGAATTACCTTCACGGTGAGGCCTATGAGTACCTGCGCAACCGCATCTTCAATGCGAACGATTATTTTTTGAATGCCGCGGGTAAACCGCGTCCGCCGTGGGTGCAGAACCAGTTTGGCGCAGAAGCCGGCGGGCCTCTTCGTCTTCCGGGTTACAACGGGCGTAATCGAACGTTCTGGTTTGCGAGCTGGGAGGGCTTTCGACTTCGAACCGGCGAGCCATGGACTGCAACCGTTCCGACCTCCGAAGAGCGCGCAGGAAACTTCTCGATGATCACAACGCCGATTATGGACTCCTGTGCGGGTGCAGTGAACGCTCAAGGTGCCTGTCCTGGTAGCGGTGCGGCCCCAGTCCCTTTCTCTGGAAACGTAGTCCCTGCGGGGCGGATCAATCCTACATCGAAAGCCCTTCTTTACCTGTGGCCGGCAGCCAACAGCGCGGGTATTGTGACTCCATCCGGAACCGTGAACAACTTCAATACGGTGACCCCGACGGGTGGAAATCAGGACCAGGTTGTGGTGCGCGTTGACCAGGACATCACGCTGCGGCAGCGGGTGTTCGTCCGCTTCAGCAACTGGAGCGTGATGGATCTACCCATCGATCCGCTAGGAAGCGGCCTATGCTCCGACCGATGTTCGGAAAAGTATTCGACGAACGCAGTGGTGGCTGCTTACAACTACGACATCAGCCCCGCCACGATCTTCGACTTCAACGCCAGCCTGAGCCGCTTTAAATACAATCGTTCACCCAAGAACGCAGAGTTTGATTTGACGTCGATCGGATGGCCGGCAGCCTACAACAGCGCAGTACCCTCGATCATGCGGACGCCGCCTACGCCATGCGTCGCCAATTTTGCGGACAACGTCATGTGCACGCAGGGGCAAAGCTTCATTCAAGACCGGGACACGCAATATAACCTCTCTCCCGGTGTCACGCTGATGCGCGGCCATCACCGCTACCACTTTGGAGGTCAGTATGAGGCGGGCTACGACAATTACGCGCAGACCAACGTGGCCAGCGGCGCATTTGATTTCTGCGCGTCCAGTCAGCCCTGTTTCAGCGGATTCCCCTTCGCTGATTTTCTCCTGGGATATGCCGACAACTACAGCAACTTCGAAAATCACTTCTTCGCGCAAGCCGTCGTGCCTGCGTTTACCGCCGGAAAACAGACCTATAGCGCCCTGTATTTCAATGACACGTGGCACGCGGCCGAGCGCCTGACCTTGAACCTGGGCCTCCGATATGAACTACAAAGCCCCTGGACCGAGCGCTTCGACCGGCTCTCTTATTTCGATCCCGGTGCGCCGAGCTATATCAATCAATATTTGCCCGCTGGGTCGCCGACGGTGATGGGCGATGTGTTCCTTTTGCCAGCCGGAACACGGAGCAATTTACCGATTGCAAAAGATGGCTTTGCGCCCCGCATTGGCGTTGCCTACAGCTTGACCTCGAAGACTCTTGTACGCGGAGGCTACGGAATCTTTTGGATTCCCGACGACGTTTCCTTTGCGCTGAATCCCATCAATGACATGGTTAATGCGCCGGGCACTACGTACACCGGGACTGTCGATGGAACGCATCCTTACAACTCGATTTCTCTTCCCTTCCCCAATGGCATTTCTCCCCCTCCGGGACGCAGTTTGGGAACCCTCGGCACCGAGCAATTCCTGACGCAAGTCGTGCAGTCCATTACCGAAGTAGATCGCTTTCATCATCCCCAAGGCTACGTTCAGCAATGGAATCTGAACCTCGAGCGCCAACTTCCGGGTGGATTTCTGCTATCCGCCGCGTATGTGGGATCGAAGGGAACGCACCTGGAACAGTACTCCCAGCAAACCAATCAGATTTCCGATTCTCTGCTCTCTCAAGCGGCTGCGCAGTTTGCTGCGGGTGGGAAGACCGCGGTCACGCTTTTGCAGTCGGTGCCCAATCCTTTCTTTGTGAATGGAGAAGCACTCGCATTAGGCGCGCCCGCGACAACGGTTGGTCAACTTCTTCGACCGTACCCGCAATACACCAGCGTGGAACTGGCTGGGCAAGGCTCATTCGCCAGCACCTATCATTCCTTGCAGGTCACGGCGCAAAGACGTTTTGCGGGCGCCGGTTCCCTTCTCGTCGCCTACACGAATTCAAAACTGATCAGCAATACCGATACCCTCACGTCCTGGCTGGAAACCGGGGTGGGCGCACTTCAGGACAACAACAACCTGCGAAACGAGCGCTCTCTGTCATCTCAGGATGTGCCCCAGCGATTGGTGATCAGCTATGTGCTCGATCTGCCCTTCGGCCAAGGCCAGAAGTATCTCTCGAACGTTGGCAGCACTGTGAACAGCGTAGTTGACGGGTGGGGAATCGACGGTGTGACCACGTTTCAAAGAGGATTTCCCCTAGTGTTCAGCAATGGACAAGCCAATGACGCAACGTTGTTTGGAGCTGGCTCGCGACCGAATCTCGTAGCCGGATGCGACAAAGCTACGGTTGCCAGCCCATCGCGTCTCGACAGATGGTTCAATGCCGCTTGCTTTGCCGCACCCGCCGACTTCACGTTTGGCAATGAACCGCGCGTCGACGCAACCTTGCGGTCGGAGGGTGTAGTGAACTTTGATTTTGCCGTATTTAAGCGGATTGTTTTTGGGCGGGACGGCCGGCAGGGGGTCGAATCTAGAGTAGAGTTTTTCAACTTGTTCAACCGCACCCAATTTGCTCCGCCGAACACCACATGCTGTACGACGAATAATGCAAATTTTGGATTTGTGACCAGCACGGCGCCCGGAACGAATCCTCGGCTGATTCAATTTGCTCTCAAGTTCTTCTTCTGAGGACCGGAAACGAACCGGCGCTTGTGGCATAGTACGAATTTAGGGCGTTGCGCGATGCTGAACCGAATCTTACAGTTCGTTTGCGCGATTGGGCTCATGGCCGCAACCGCTCCGAATGGCTCCCCGATCTTTGATGTTAAGACACCGCGCGGGATCGATTTCACCTTGCAAAACTCACCCACGCCGCAAAAGTATCTCATCGAGACGATGCCCGGAGGCGTTGCGCTCCTCGACTACAACAACGATGGGTTACTGGACATTTTCGTGGTGAACGGAGGGCACGTCAGCAGTCCGATGCCCACGCCGGAGAACTTCGAACGGCATGATCCTCGCTATTGGAATCGCCTTTACCGTCAAAACAAAGACGGCACCTTCACCGACGTAACCGAGCAAGCGGGACTGGCAAATGCCGGCGACGGCAACTACGGCATGGGAGTGGCCGTCGGCGACTATGACAATGATGGCTTTCCTGACCTGTACGTCACGAGCTACGGCAAAAACATTCTTTATCACAACAATGGAGACGGCACATTCACGGATGTGACGGCAAAGGCGGGAGTCGCCGGAGGAGGCTGGTCCGTCTCGGCAGGTTTTTTTGATTACGACAACGATGGCAAGCTCGATCTATTTGTCACGCGCTACATGGAATGGGACACCCAACACAGCAAGGATTGTGGTGGAAACTTCCATACCTATTGTCCTCCAGGAGAATTTCCGCGCACGACCAACATCCTTTATCACAACCGAGGCGACGGCACTTTCGAGGACGTTACCCAGCGTTCGGGAATTGCAGCCAAAAAGGGGCACGGCTTGGGGGTCGCCTTCGCAGATTATGACGGCGACGGATTCACCGATATCTATGTTGCGAATGACGGCATGCAGCAATATCTATTTCACAACAACGGCAATGGCACATTTACGGAAGTCGGTCTGGAATCAGGTGCTGCGTTGAATGTGGACGGCGGCCCGCTATCGGGCATGGGCGTGGTATTCCAGGACTACGATAATGACGGCCTTCCCGATGTGATTGTAACGACGCTGCCGCGACAGACGTATGCCGTTTTTCACAATGACGGTCACGGGTCGTTCAGTGATCGCGGGCTGGCCAACTGGCGTCACCATGCTTTCAGGGGTAACGGCCGGATGGGGCGTGGGACTGGAAGACTTCGACAACGACGGGCAGAAGGATTTGTTTGTGGCGCAGGGGCACGTACTGGATAACGTAGAGAAGATTGATCCCTCTCTGCACTATCTGGAACCCGCACTGCTGGCGTTAAATCGAGGCGGACGTTTTGAGCCCGCCGATCCGGGAACATCCG
Source organism: uncultured Acidobacteriaceae bacterium (assembly GCA_963788555.1). Lineage (GTDB taxonomy): Bacteria > Acidobacteriota > Terriglobia > Terriglobales > Acidobacteriaceae > Sulfotelmatobacter. The sequence goes on from CAWBHM010000022.1 coordinate 62,223, forward strand.
CGCTGGTGGCCGCTCGAGGCACAGCCTTTGGCGACTTGAACAACGATGGTTCCATCGATGTCGTGACTACCGTTCTAGGGAGTCCTCCGCAGGTGTTTATGAATCGCGGCAGCAGCGTCCATTGGCTTACGATCACTCTTCGCGGCACACGCAGCAACCGTGACGGCCTGGGCGCGCGCGTGCAGGTAAATGGACAAACCCGTTTCGCCACGACCGCCGGAAGCTACGAGTCAGCCAACGACAAACGTATCCACTTCGGCCTAGGCACGGCAAAGACCGCGAAAGTAGAAGTGCTTTGGCCTTCCCGCACACACCAGGTGTTGAATGATGTGCAAGCCGATCAATTTCTCGAAATACGCGAACCGGAGCGCCCATGATTCATGCGGTGATGATTCGAATCGTTCTCACCTTTTGGCTGGCATTGCAGACGATTTCTCCGGAGGCGACTGAACATTGGAATGCGGCCCGCCACGCCGAGGAGCAAAAGAATTTCGATCTTGCAGTCAGTGAATATCGCGCCGTGACCAAACTTGAGCCCGCGTTTGCCGGGGGATTTGTGAGTCTCGGACAGGCTTTCATGGAACGAGAAGATTACGGGTCCGCCCTGGCTCCCCTCAAGGATGCCCTCGAGATCGATCCCAACCTCCTTCCCGCGCATCAGCTCTTGGGGTATGCACTACTGGCTCAAGGCTACGCGGCCGAAGCAATTCCACATCTGGATCGTGCTCACGAACAGGGCGCGCTCGGGATAGCGCAGGCTGAGACGGGGCAGTTCGCTGAGGCGATCCAGAATCTGCAGGCAGCTTTGCAGAAGCGCCCGAATGATCCGGACTTGCTCTACTATCTCGGGCGCGCCAGCGGGTTGCTCTCGAAACAGTCGGTGGACACGCTTCTGGCGGTCTATCCGGATTCGGCACGAGCCCACCAGTCGATGGCCGAGAATTATTTTGTGCTGCGGCAAATGGCGGAGGCGGAGAAGGAATACGTGGCAGCGCTGAAGGAGCGTCCCGACACTCCCAATCTCCACTTGGAACTCGGGCAGGTATACGCGATGAGCTCGCGCTGGCCCCAGGCCGAAGAGCAGTTTCGTGCAGAGGTCAAACGGCAACCTGGAAATGCGGAGGCGGAATACCGACTGGGGGATGCCCTACTCCAACAAGGCAAGGCACACGAGGCTCTGCTGGAGTTAGAGCGATCCGATAAGTTGCAACCGGAGATGCCGGAGACGCTGTATTCGCTAGGCAAGGCGGCTTCCCTCGCAGGCGACGCATCGACGGCGGAAAACGCGTGGACGCGTCTGCTGACCATCGAGAAAGACAGCCCGCTCGCTGCCCAAGCTCATTTCGGTTTGGCTGGTTTGTACCGGAAAGAAGGAAAGACTGCCGAGGCGGCGGAGATCACATGCGCGAGTTTCAGAGACTGCAGAAATCGTCGGGGAACGGTGCGGAACGCCAGTGAGACCAAGAGGATGCGATTCGGATTCTTGGCTACTGAATCGTTTGCGACATGGGCCGAACAGTGAGCGTACTTCCGCAGCATGGAAGACTCTGACGATACCGCCTTTACCGGATCACCCACGAAATTCACCAGGCAGAGAGCAGCCGAAAAACGGACCAGGACATTAGCTCCCACATTAGCTCCCATTGACATTCTCTGAAAAATGTAGCAAAACACAGCTAGCTGGGAAAACCCAATGTGTAACCAGGAGACAACCAACTGCCGGCCAACCTGAAACAGACGCTTTCATCAGCCCCGCTTCCTTTTACATTTTCAGCAAACTTTGCCTGTCGTGAACTATGGAATGTACGGGCCCGACGCGCGTTGAGTGTAGCGATGTTGGGACTAGCGTCGCTCAGTTGCGGCTCCTCCCACGCTATTCTTGAGATCAGCGCTCCCTCCACGGTGGTAGCAGGCGTCCCCTTCTCCGCTACAGTCACCGCAACATACAATGGGACACGAGACACGATTATTGACGGTCCCATACACTTCACGACCTCCGACACGGCCGCTCACCTTCCAACTCTCTACGTGTTTACCGCGGCCGATGCAGGCTCCCACACGTTTGACGGTCTAACATTGGTGACTCCCGGAAATCAAACTATGACGGTGTCTGATTACGACGCCACTCCAATCGCCGGAACCGTGAACATCACGGTCTCTGCCGCAACCACTCAACAGTAATGCAATCGAAGTGCGTCGACCGCGCGTTCCACTCTTCATGGGACCGTTTTCAGGCCAGGGCTACAGACTTGCCGGATGCTATACTTCACGTGTTTTACGACAGCAGCAGTCGTTCTGAACATGTACATTGAATTCCGACCCGTGTCGTAATGCTCCGTTGGGGGTGGGGAGCTCGGGGGCGTATTGGCGATTGCAACTCGTCCCGCCTGACAAATCCCGCCAATTCGTTGGGCTGACAGTGGATGCGGTCTGAATCACGGAAAGAGGAAGACGCGTTTGAGGCCGTTTGCGGACGGGAAATCCGACTTGGCGCTTGCACCGAAAGCCTCGAGCGGCACACGCCTTTTTTCGGTACTGCTTTTTGCGAGCCTCGGAATTCTCGCACCATTGGCAAGCGCCCGGCGGTGCGGCTTCGAACCGCCAGACCTCACCTTCGGTTCCGGTAACAATGACAGTGCGTCCTATCGTCCCTTCATCCATCAGGGTATGGTCAACTGCGGTGGGGATGAGCCCGGCGGCCCCATTCTCAACTCGTCCTTCGGCACGGAGGAATCAGCCTCCACCTGGGGGCTCGCCGAAGATCCCACGACGCATCCGTCGGTTGATAGATCACTCCACTCCCAACCGCTCGACTTCAACCAGGATATCTACCAGCGAAACAAGCTCGAATTCTCTCTGGATGTAGGATGGCTTCCGATCAATATCCCTTTTCCTTTTGATGTTTTCGAAGGCGATCCGTACGAACTCTATCCTCTTCGATACACACTGGTCCCCATCATCGCCTCTCTCCGCTGGCAGGTCGACGATGTAGGAGGCCCCTGGATTCTGCGCGGCAATTGGGATGTCACGTTCAGCGGCTCCCTTACAGCGATTCCAAAAGGCCCTGAGACCCGATATTTCTCCTACGACATGGGCCTTCGACGGAATTTTGTCCAACGTAACTGGAGGGTGGTGCCATACGTCGATCTCCGCGCCGGCCTAGGGCTCATTGACGCGAAAGGTCCTCTTGGCGTGTATTACGCGCAGGGACAGAACTTCACTTTCACCATGAACTTGGGCAGCGGCGCGCGTTATAACTTCAATTCTCGCTATGCTGTTTCTGCAGGTCTGAACTGGATGCACATCTCGAACAACAATTTGTCCGCCCCCCAGTATTCGAACTATGGCATCAATGTTTATGGGCCGATGTTTGGAATCGATATCACGCTGCACAAGCCGTCACGACACTCTGAGCAGTAGCAGGGGAAGAGCGGTGGCGGAGGTCAACTCGTGGTAGCCCCTGCCCTGGCACCCCCTAAACCGGACGACCCGAATTGCGAGTTCTCGCAAACTCAAGAAGAAAAATTGCAAGGAAGTGCACGACACGGCGAAAAACAGATAATCAGGTCCGAACAGGGAGGTAGAGACAGCACCGATTAGCCCATGCAGTTCTCTCAACTGCATCAGCGCTCGTAATCGCCTTCGCTATTGAACGATTAGCTGGAGCGCCACAGTTTGGGTGGCGGAGTTCAAATCGGCAGTTATCGTTAAGCTGTAAGTTCCTGCCGGCGTACCATTCGAATTGTTGTTCGATGGCGAATTACTGCCCCCGCAGGAAGAAAGCAGGAGCAGCGACAAAAGGATGGCACCTAGCGATGGGCTCTTCCAATTGCTCTTCCGCCGGGATGCAGGAAGCAGGACAATACCAAGGAGAACCAACCCCCAGATCCAAGAGGCGCCGGTAATCGGACGATTGGCATTTGTTGCAGCCAAACTGCGCCCAGTCGTGGTCACCGATACCTGTACGCTCGATGCCGCGGTCCCGCTCACCGTGGTCGTAGCGGGAACCGAACAAGTTATCCCCGTTGGTGCTCCGGTACAAGTCAACGTGGCGGTGCCGCTCATCCCAGAGCCTCCGATCGAGAGTGTATAGCTGGCCGTTTGGCCCGCCGCAATGGTTGCGGAATTGCTCCCCCCTGTGGTATTCCCAGGCCGATGCTCGGAGCCGCAGTTCCTGTGCCTGTCAGATTGACGGTTTGCGGCGAGTTGCCTGCGCTGTCCGAAATCTGGATTGCAGCTATGCGCAGTCCAGTTGCCTGGGGCGAAAAGGTCACGCTGATCGAGCAATGTGCGCCCGCAGCCAAGCTCGTGCCGCACGTATTCGTTTGCTGGTAGTCGGAACTCTGGGCTCCGGAGATTGTGATGCTGATGTTATTCAGGGCCGTGGAGGCCATGTAGCCCAGAGTCGCTGATTGCACCGAACTTGTTTGTCCGACGGTTTCACTTCCGAAAGCTAATGCGCTCGGTGAGAGCATGGCGGAAGGTACGCTGTTGCCACCAACATTCAGCAGCAGGAAAATGCTGTTCGCTCCCGCGACCGCTAGATCGGGGCCTCCGTTTCCGTCAAAGTCAGCGACGGCCAAACCACCCGGGGCGTCAAGCACGCCGCCGTGATCGAAAGATTCGCCAAGGAAGAACTGGATCGGGAACTGTGAGCGTGCCGTCGCCATTGCCCAAAAGCAGCGAGACATCGTCCCATCCGCCATTGCTCAGAACCACATCCGCTTTGCCGTCAAGATTCAAGTCGGCGACCGCCATCGTGAAAATCTGACTTCCAACGACGACCGTAATTGGGTTCTGAAAGCTCCCGTCACCATTTCCCAGGAGCACTCCCACGGAGGCTGGCACCCAGACAAGGTTGACGGAGTCATAGGACTCCGAATTTGCCACCACCAGATCCGGTATGCCATCGCCATTCAAATCGCCAGCCGCGATCGCAGTCGGATACAGTCCGACGCTGGTAGTTGGGCCGAGTGAAAAGGTTCCGTCGCCATTTCCGAGAAGGATCGTGAGTTGGTAGGGCGCGCCAAAGTTTCCGCCCGTCAGAGCGGCTACATCCAGCTTGCTGTCATGGTTGAAATCGGCGACCGCCACGGCGTAAATAAAGTTGTTTGCAGCAGAGTTCACCGCGAGGCCGAAGGTCCCATCGCCGATGCCAGGCAGAAAAGACACGTCACTGGAGTTATTGGGACTAACGCCAACCATGTCTAGTTTTCCATCGCCATTGAAGTCGCCTAATGCAATCGGCCCGCTCATGCCCGCGCCATACTGCACCGCGGAATGAAATGTTCCGTCGCCATTGCCCAATAGAATGGAAACGCCAGTGTCGATGTAAGCGGTGGCTGCAACGGCAACGTCCATCTTCCCGTCGTGGTTGAAGTCCCCTGCGGCGACATAAGCCGCTACCTGTACCGACCCAAAACTCGCCGTGCTTGGTTGTACCTGTGTAACCGTCGACGGTCCGAACCCTGCGCCGTCATTAAGGAGGGACCCAAGTTGCACGTTAGTGAAATTAAGGTTATCTCCGAGAGCCAGGACGCCTGCATCTACGTCTGCCTTGCCGTCGTTGTTGTAATCCGCGGCCGCCAGAGTGCCCAGGAGTGCCCCAGTCCCTATGCTGTAAGAAGGAAGAAGGCGAAACGTGCCGTCCCCATTGCCTTGCACAACGGAAACGATGTTCGTTTGTGGAGCACCGGATCCAACCACGCTCGATAAAGCTGCCACTAGATCGAGATTCTTGTCGCCGCTCAAATCGGTCAAAACCGCTTCCGGTGTGCCCGCCAAAGTCAGGGATTGCCCCGCCGTGAATGTGCCGTCGCCATTATTTATGAGATTTTCAATCGGCACACTGCCCCCGATCGATGAAAATACAATGGTCGACACGACCAGATCTGGCGCGCCATCACCACTTAGATCCCCCGCGGCCAACGGTAGTACATTTTGGGGCAGCACGTTCTCCTGGAAGTTTCCGGTTCCATCTCCGACGAATACGGTTAGGTTCGTGCCGGAGCTAGAGGTTGTCGCGGTCGCTATATCCAGATGGCCATCCCCGTTGAAGTCCGCGACCAGTAATATCGGTGAGACAATTACGAGCGAACTGCCACTCGTGATAGCCGTCTGAAAGGTTCCGTCGCCCTTGCCCAAAAGGACGGAAAGGCCACTATCGCCCGTGACCAAGTCCAGTTTGCCGTCATTATTCAGATCGGCGACGGCCAAACAGTACGGGGCGCTGTTTACAGCGTAGGTCACCGGCGACTGGAATGTTCCGTCTCCATTGCCAAGTAATATCGCGACGCCGTAGGTCCCCACTTGCGCCAATGGCTCCGCAATGGCCACGTCAGTTTTGCCGTCGCCACTGAAATCTCCGGCCACCATGTACGGCAGGGGGGTACCTGCCAATGCGGTCACAACTTGAGCTTGGAATGTGCCATCACCACTGCCGAGCAAGACCGAGATGGCGTTGTCGGTTTGGTTGAAGACGACCAGGTCCATCTTCCCATCTTTGTTAAAGTCACCGGCTTGCAGCGATACGGGTCCATTTCCAACAGGGTAGTTGACAGCGGGCTGGAAAGTCGCGTCGCTGTTTTGCAAGAGGACAGAAAGATAATTCGAGGATTGGTTAGCGACGGCAATGTCGGGCCGTCCGTCCCCATTGAAGTCAGCGACCACAACAGACTCCGGCAGCGACCCGACCGGGTAATCTCGAGGCCCATTGAAGATGGGACTGTTCTGTGCCGAAACCAAGGAAACCGAAGCTAAGAATATTGCGATTTGCAGAACATGAGAAGCCAAACAAGCGGGACAGCCAACTTGATGTCGCACCATCGTGCCTCCTGGGAGCTTCGACGGGGGAGACAAAGATCGGACGTTAATTGCAACCCGCAGAGTAAGGGGAAGTTCTTCTTTCTGAGCAAATAAATCGAATGTCCAGTAGGAACGGCGCTGTCCTGACCCGCAACTCTCGGCAAGCTAGATCCCTGAACATCAATATGCATTCTTGCTGTTGAAGATGCGGAGCAGGGTCATGGTGATGATTTGCAGGTCGAAGGTGAGGCTCCAATTGCGGAGATAGTACAGGTCGTATTCCACGCGCTTCGCGATCGAAGTGTCCCCGCGCCAGCCGTTCACTTGCGCCCAACCGGTGATGCCGACTTTGAACGTATGGCGGAAGTTATACCGATCGATTTCCTCCAGGAACCTCTCCACAAAATAAGCTCGTTCTGGTCGCGGACCAACGATGCTCATATCCCCCTTCAACACGTTCAGGAATTGGGGGAGTTCGTCGAGATTCGTCTTCCGAAGAAAAACGCCTACAGCGGTCCGCCGTGGATCATTGTCGCAGGTCCAGCGAGTATCCCCTTCTTCCCGGCTTCCCATCCGCATCGTGCGAAACTTCAGCATGCGGAACACCCGGCCGTTAAGCCCTACGCGCTCCTGGCTGAAGAAGACCGGGCCGCGGCTGGAGAGCTTTGACGGCGCAGCGATCAGGAGGAAAAGCGGCAGAGTGAGCAGCAGAATGACGAGCGACAGAACGAGATCGAAGGCGCGTTTCTGAAATAGATAAGGGCCGGTCTCCGCTAGCGTGGGCCGCAGATCCAGCATGTGAATCCCGCCAAGGTCGATCAGACGATCACGAATGCCCACTCCGTCTCCGAGATCGATGACAACCCGGGTGGGCACGCACAACTTCTCCAAGACTGGCGAGATTCTTTGAACGTCGCTCAGGCGGGCAGCAGGGAGCGCAATCACAATGTCATTGATCGAGTGCCCGTTGGAGAAATTCGGAATCTGGTCCATTTCGTACACTGGGCCTTCGACGGCAATCTCCTGATCGGGCAAACGCACGAAACCCACCACTTTGCAGGGCAGGACTTCTCCGTGCAGAAGCGAGGTCGCCACCCGGCGCGCGAACCGATCTGTGCCAACCATCAGAATCTTGACTTCGTTTCTGCCATTCTTCCGCAGGAGTTCCAGCAAGACCCGGGAGATGATTCGAGCGCGCGGTGGCCAGGACAAAAAGGGCGACGGCACTAATAGCGATGACCAGCCGCGAGTAACTGGCTTGCCGGTACAGGAACCCGAGTGCCATCACCATCGCGTACGTGAAGGCGAGCGCTTCCAGCAGTCGTCCTGCTTTTCCCGCCCGGCGCGTACAGTTGCTCCACATTCCAAAGCCCCGACTCTTCGGCTGCGATCGCCCAGACGATCGTGGTGAGTAAGACGATGCCCCAGTACGAAGGCAATCCCGCCGGTGCGCGTCCGCGAGAAGAAGAGATTAAAACCAAAGCGCACTTTGACCGCGATGAAATAGGAACAGGCAGGCAGCAGCAACGTCAGAATCTTCAGGTTGAAGCGGACATAACTAAGCCGGCTGCGAATCATGCAAATCAGCTTCCTCTAAAGCAGATGACGAAGGGCCCGAAACTCCTGCTTCCTTGACTTATTTTGGACGACGATGCGAAGCCGGTCGACCGGTTATCCGCTGGGATGCGACAACCTCGGCACAGTGACGACCCATTCTTCGCAGGAATCGACAGCTGTCGACCGTTACCGCAACCGTCTGCCTGCACAAGAAGGACCTTACCAGCGAAGTCCTGGCGCACAAAACTCGGAGGGAAGCAGCACCCATAGTCGCGTGACGTGGCGGAACAGTCTGCCGTCGCCTCTGCGAGTTCTGTGGCTGATCGTTACACAATGTAGATGGCATGGATTCCCCTTGTCAATAAGAGACCACGCACTCGTGAGGTAAGACAACTCAGAGTGATACGCATCATCGTTCCGCAGGCACATCTGGAAGCAACCAACCTCAGTTCGACCGGGACTCAGAATCATACAAATCAGCGCCAGCAAATCAGGACTAGAATTCTAGCTCGCCTCATTCAAAGACCCGAAACCCACTGAGTCGGCGCTTGATTGCTAAGGGCAGGTAACTCTGATTCAGTCCCAGAAAGAGCCCGGCGGACTTTGCGATATCCTGCCGAATGCCTTCTCCCGCCAACCGTCCCGCCCCTTTGTCCGGCATGCGTCTGACCTTGTTTTTCACCAGCTTCCAACCGTCTCGGAGCATCGATTTTCTGGTTCCTGGAACGTCCCATATTTTCAAGAGCTTCAGTGTGTATCCGATGTCAAAGTAGCGCTTGAAGAGTCCGACCGTCGTATGGCTGTGAGAGTGAAAGACAGGAGTTTCGGGTTCATACACGATTTTCCAGCCACGATCGAGAATGCCCTTGGCAATGCCGAGATCTTCGAAGACTCTCAGGTCCTCCGGAAAGCGCACTGCCTCCCACACGCTGCGGCGAATGCGCGGCATTGACATCGGAGAAATGATAAAAACGATAACCCAATCCGTTGCGGTGCGCCGGATCCTTGACGATCCTCTGTTCGCCGTAAACGTGTCGAGCGCATCCTCCCGTTCGGGCGACGAGCCCGGCCTCGGCAACTGACGTCCATAGACGGCCCCCACGCTGGGATCATCGAAATTGGCGATCATCGCTCGAGCCACCATCCGAAGCCGGAATCGCGTCCGGCGAAAGAAAATAAGGATCTCTCCTTGGCAAGGCTGCGGCGAAGTTTCTCGTGCGCGCGTGGTGGAAACGTCTTTGCAGGAATCCGCTCGAGGCGTACCTGGAAATTCTTTGCGATTTCCACGGTCTCATCGGTAGATCCGGAATCGACGATCATGACCTCGAATGGCTCGACACCCTGCTGACAGTAGACGGCTTTCAGGCACCGAACTATTCCGCGCATTCCGTTCTTTGTTAGAACGAGAATCGGATGCTTTCACCATGTCTAGAGTATCGCGAGGTATGTCAACCGCGCTACCTCGCCAGATCCTCTCGAAATTTGTTGCAACAACAACCTTGTCCAAGCCTTCAGCTTTCGTTCGCGTCACGACTGGACTACCGACTCCAACGGCGGCAGGAACTGGCGATCGCACTTTCGATGAGGTATCGCCCGTAGTCCGACCTTCCAGGAAACAAACGAGTTCAAGCCGATGCCTTTCAGCCGCACGATTCTCCAGCACCGAGTACTGAGGGCGTGGAGCCTTGGCAGGAAATTCTCCCGGCTCTGCTGCTTCGAGCTTGACTCGAACATCGGCCAACGAGAAGATTTCCTGGGCAAACTCGTACCACGAACAGCTGTTCTCAGACGTTGCATGGTAGAGACCGTACGCGTCGCTTCGGCTCAGGCCAACAATCTGGCGCGCCAAGTCAACCGTCGGCGTGGGGCTCACAAATTCGTCATTGACAACCCGAACTCGGTCCCGGGTTCGCGCCAACTCCAGCATCAAGTCGACAAAGTTTCGCCCACCCTTCGCCCGGCACGGATGCTTGCCGTAGAGGGCGGAGGTACGAAGCACGAAATGTCTCGGATTGAGGGTGCGCGCATAGTATTCGCCCGCGAGCTTTGAGTTCCCGTACACATTCAGCGGAAGTGGTGCGTCTTCCTCTACGTAGGACGTGTTTTTCTTTCCGTCGAACACATAGTCGGTGCTGATATGAATCAAGGTTGCCCCAAGATCGTGGGTGACCAGAGCCAGATTTCGCACCCCTATCGCGTTGACGGCATAGGCATGCTCAGGTTCCCGCTCACAGTTGTCTACATGATGCATCGCCGCAGTGTTCACGACAATTGCCGGGCTGCATTTCTCCAGGCAAGCCCTCACGGAGTCGAGTTGGCTGATTTCAAGGTCGGCGTGCGTCACCGATGCGACGGTGTCTTGATTCTCGGCAAATGCACTTACGACGTCTCTGCCGAGTTGCCCATTCGCGCCGATGACCGCAACATTCATTGTGCACACACCATGGCACGGAACCTCGACTTTCGCGTCCAGGTCCTTGAACGTAAGAATGTTTGAATAGAGCGGATTATCCCAGTCTTGGAACTTGCTCATATTTTCGATCAAATTATCGACGATCGACTGTACGCTGCCCGTCGGGTGGAAACTCAGAACATTAGCTGCTTTGTCTATGCTCACTTTGTAGTTCCGAAAATCCTGAATGTGTTTGATGGATAGATTGATGCGAACGTCCATCCGCTCCTCAATCCTGCTTCTCACCACATCGGCCACTTCGCCGACTGTGTAATTTCCCGAAGCCAGATTGAATACCCCTGAGATCTTGGCGTTCGCTTCAACCGCTCTGATGTAGGCGGTTGCGGCGTCTTCAATACTCAGGATTGGACGCCAAATGGACGGGTTATTGACCGTCACGACGCCGTCTCGCAACGCGGTCTTGAACATCGTGTTGACGATCAGGTCTAGTCGCATCCTAGGGCTGTATCCCGAGATCGTTCCCTTGCGCAAGCAAATGACAGAGAACTCATCATTCGTCAGCTGCAGAGCCGCCTGCTCTCCTTGCAGCTTCGAGATTCCATACGGATAGCTGGAACCGACCGGACGCGTCTCATCGTAGAGTTCGTTCTCGGTGTATCCATAGACTGAACAAGAAGATGCGTAGATGTACCTTTTCACTTTGGCAATCTTGGCAATGTATCCCAAGTACGCAGGCGCAGCGGCGTTGAGGACAAAATTCTTGCTCGGCGAATATTCCGCCATTGGATCGTTCGAGAGACCAGCAGAGGAACATCACCTGGTCGTACGGTCTCAAATCTTCGACGGAGAGGTGGAAGATGTCCTTGTTCAGAATCCCAACCTGACTCGGCAAGTGGTTGCCAAACCAGAACAACTCGACAACATCCACGTCGTACCCACGATCAAGCAATCTCGGAATCAGCACCGATCCCAGGTATCCCGCGCCTCCGGCGACGAGCAATTTCATTATTAACTCCTAGTCGCAACTTGAAATTCAGGTTCCGCGCGATATCGAAAATTCTCCGATTCCGGCGATGCCAGCCACTCGGCCAGCGTACGGGCCTTGCGATCCTTGTCCGAGACGATGGCATCCGTCACCGGCCACTTGATCCCAATAGCCGGATCATCCCAGCGGATTGCAGATTCAGCCTGACTATTGTAAAGGCCCGTGCACTTGTACTGAATTTCCGTACCCTCCGACAGGGCGCAGAACCCCCGAGCAAATCCGGCCGGCGCCCACACGCAACGCCGATTCTCCGCCGAAGCCTCAACGCCAACCCATTGACCGAGGGTCGGAGAACCTTTTCGAATATCGACCGCTACCAGGAACGCCGATCCAACCGTCACCCGCATCAATTTGCCCATGGGCGGTTCCCACTGGAAATGCAATCCACGAACGACCCCTTTAGCAGAGCGCGAGTGATTGTCTTGCACAAACTCGGTCGGCAATCCTAAGGCCTTGAATTGATCAGCGCGGAACGTCTCGGTAAAAAATCCCCGCCCGTCCTGAAAGATCTCGGGCACGATCACAACAACATCACTCAGGCTTCGGGTCTCAACCCTGATTTGCATGCTTGCAGTCCCTGGAATTCCATAAAACGTGCGCAACCCATCTGTCTTGTTAGAGATACGCCCATTGTACATGTGTCTGACAATGAACTTGGATCGCCTCGCCTTCAGAGCTTCCAGGTTCGCTGAATCCTGGCCGCCTATTGAGCGGGCATTGTCCAGACCGAGCGAAGCTTCTTCCACTTTTTGAAAAATAGCCCTTTTCGCAGGATCGTCCGTACCTGCGAGTTGGTTATCGTTCTTCTCTTCTGAATCTCCCTCCGTTTCCGCAGGATTGACGGCAAGCGCTTCAAAACGTCGAGTTTCGCCCGAAAGAACGCAGAAGCCCGTGCCTTTCTTGCTGAAGTAAATGGCTGCCCCAAGTTCGTAGAGCAAACGCTGCGGTGCCGATCGCAGGATCAGGCCCAGCGGCATGTTCTTCAGGTACACGAACTCGATATTTCGCTGCGAATAAAAGACTTGACGGCGATGGAGCTTTGCCGATCGTGACCCGATAACGGTGATACACAATCGCCCCCGGAACATAAACACACTCGTAGCCACGAAGTTGCGCCCGAAAGCTCAAATCCGCATCTTCATAGATCATGACGAAATCGGGGTCCAGAAAACCGACGTCGTCCAGCATCCGGCGCCGATACGCCACCGCGCCCCCGCATCCACCGAACACCTTACGAGGCTGCCTCCATTCCGGCCCGTCAGGTTCGTCCCTTCCCAAATCTAGGGTCGTCCCCGCGACGCCCAAGTCAAACCCACAATTCTCCACCCGGCTCCGTTCGTGGAAGTAGCATCATCTTCGAAGCAAAGCTCCCGCATCCGGGTACGTTTGGCTCGCCCTGTGTATCTCCTCGAGCCAATTCGGATGTGCTTCGGTGTCATTGTTTAGCAGTGCGACGAAGTTTGCCGCTGGCTTGTGCATATCCTGCAATGTTTCCACCTGTGAAACCAAGGTTGTCCGGCAAGGCGAGCAGCGTCACTTCCGGAAACTGCGTTCGAACGTATTCGACCGAACCGTCCGTCGACCCGTTGTCGACCAGGATCGTCTCGAAATCCCGGAACGTCTGTCGCCTCATGGCGCAAAGACAGTCCTCCAGAAAATCCTTTCCATTCCAGTTGGGGATGATCACGCTAATCAGTGGCATTGGATACTTAAGGGACTCCTTGTGTGTTCACCGCGCAGGCAGCCAAAGGAGAGAGTATCACTGGCTAGGAGAGATGCTCCAAGGCGACAGGTACTGAAATTGCCAATAGCCCGACATCGTCGTCGGAGCAGGCGACTCGTCGCAGATAATCCATTGCAGGAAACCAGGATCTCTAGAGGGCGTAGAGCGTCCTGCCAACAAGCGCGACACGCACAGTGACCGACTGTTGCGCCAGGTGAGGGCGACTCATCTAGATGTGCAGCGCACATCAACTTTTCGGCAGCAAACCGAAGACGGCCACGCCATTCGGAGTCCCCACGAACACTTTACCGTTCACGATCGTCGGTGTCATGAACTTGTTACCTGCGCCGAACTGATCGCGGCTGCCGCTTGCCTGGTTGCTGTTGTAAAGCTCATTCAGGGTCAAGGCATCGAAAGGCGTGTAATACGGCAGGAGTACTGCTCTTCGACTGCCCACACAATTCCGTTTCCATTGCCATTCGCCGAGATGCTGGGGGTTGCGACCTGGGTATCCAAAGCCTGTGAAGATGTGTGGGCTGTGGCGGTCGTTGACAGCTTGGCGTTCGCAATGGCAAAGGCCTCGGATTGGGTTCCCCACCGGCCCGTAATAGACCGTATTGTTGAAGTAAGCGGGCGCCGCCCAAACTCCCCCCGGCAGACACCCCCGTGAGTTCCTGATAAACGTTGTTCATTGTCGGGGTCATACCTGCCCATGGAGTCGCGGTTGACCACGAAAAGGTTGCTATCTTTGCCCGCACCAATCGCCAGATGAACGGTGTTGCCCGGGCCATCGTTGAGATCGGGAAGCAGCAGCACGCCGCCGGAGCCAAGGTCGGTGTCGGCGGCGTTCTGTTGTACCGCGTCGTGCATTTCGAAGTAGTCGGCGACTGCAGCTGATTGCCCGAGGTTGAGAGCTTCATGAACGCGTTGCCGTAGTCGCTTATTGACTGGGAAATCCGTTGGCATCCAGCCACCCGTCGAAGAAGCCGTTGCGCCTCAGCAAGATAGATGTTGCCCGAACTGTCGGCGGCGGGCGCCTGCACCGGACATCCAGATGGCGCCTCCGTTGGTTTGGGGTCAGATTCAGCACGCTCGTTCTCGCACCAGCGTGGATGCGCTGTAACCGATGATCCAGCCGGTGTAAGGCCGAACGTCACAGTGCGAGGTCCAGCTTGTGTAGATGACGCCATTCAGCAAGAGCAGCGCGGCCGTTCCATGTACTGCCCTGGATCGAAGATCACATTTGTACCATCGCTGTTGTCGCCGTCGTCCCCGGATATGTCGCCTGAATATCGACAGGTCCTCCGAACAATTCTGTGCCGAGCGCGAGATCGAGCGCGTGCAACCGTTGGAAATAGTTGCCCGATGCATCCTTCGACATCGCCACCACATAGACTGCGCCATTTGGACCGCGAGAGCGGTCAATCACTGGCGTGGAGGTTACCCCTTTTTCTGGACTCACGAACACGCAATTTCGGTCGTCCGAGGGGTTTCGCCGGATTTCAATAGCGAGACCTTGCCAGATCACGGATCCGGAATCTGCGTCGAAGGCGTAGACCGAGGAGTGCTCCGTCGCAACAATTAATAGGTTGTGTGTGCCTTTATTCGAAGCTGGCAACATTCGAGACATGGAGCGGTTGGGCGTCGACGAGGCCATCCACGGGTAGAAACCCAGCTTTCCAAACTGTACCGAATTGACGTTGCTGGTGGTCAAAATGGTTTCCGTGAGGTTCTGGCCTGTGCGCGCTATGTCGTTGTGCCAAGTCAACACATCGGTTGCGGCATTCACGGTCAGGAGGGCAGCCTCGCTGGTTACTTTCCCCCCGGAATTGCTGACAACAACGCTAAATTGCGATCCGTTGTCCTGCATCGTAGCCGCAGGAGTCGTGTAGCCGGTCGAAGTCGCGCCAGGGATAAGAGTGGAGCCCCTTTGCCACTGGTAGCTCAGGGAAGCAGAAGCCAGTGCTGTCACGGAAAAAGTAGCGGTCTGGCCGGCCAAAACTGTCTGCGCGACGGGCTGGGTCACGATCTTCGGAGGAGCGGTGGTACCACATCCGCTCAAGCAGACTAGAATTGGGATAACTGCGAGTAAATACGTTCGTCGTAGCAAGTTGCGTGTCCCCCTAGGGAAACGGCAGTATACCAGTCGTTTTCTGGTTTGCAAGGAAACTCTCTGGGGATGAAGAGTGCAAATTCATTCACCTTATACTCGTCAGCGGAATCAGAGTGAGAGCAGCTAGGCCAGCAGGGGTCATGCGTGAACGGTTGAAGGCACTTTCTCACGGCCAGGTTGGTGGGTTCGTTTTGACTCAGGAGTGCGATCAGCAAAGCGACTGCGAACTCACTCGGAGCTAGGGCGCCGTGCCCAGCTCAGTCTGGAAAGACAAACGCAACGCCGCCAGCATCTTTTTGCATTTCGAGCCGAGCCAGTTTTTCTCGAATCGGGAAAGCAACTGACGGTTGGTTACGATCCTACTACGTTGAATCTGTTTCCGCTTTCGCAAAACCGCAGGGAGTTGGCGCAGGGCGTCGAGTTTAGCTTTCAGAAAGACATCCCCAGAACCAACCTTGAACGAGTAGGCAGTAGCACCTAGCTCATAGATGATTCGCATGGGCAACCGACTCAGCATCAGGGCTGTCGGCATGTTCTTGAAGTACACGAACTCACTGTTTCGCTGCGAAAAAAACGCTTGGCGCGCCGGAAATTTCGCCATTGCGCCTCGATAATGGTGATATACGATTGCTTCCGGAATCATCCAGCACTCATATCCCCTGAGTTGGGCGCGAAAACTCAGGTCCACGTCTTCGGAGGTCATGAAAAAATCATTGTCCAGGAAGCTGACATCCTCGAGCATGGAGCGGCGGTAGGCAGCCGCCCCTGCGCAAGCTCCGAAAACTTGTCTCTGCTTTGACCAAGCGGGGGAGTCGAGTTCACCACGGCCCAGGTCGATAGCAAAGCCGATTGTCGACATCGCGAAGCCGCAGTTCTCGATTCGGCCTCGGTCACCGAACATCATCATCTTGCTGGCTAGCGTGCCAGCTTGTGGATGTGCGCGACTAGCCTTGTGAAAAGCTTCAAGCCATTGAGGGTGCGCCTCGGTGTCATTGTTCAACAGAACAATCAGGCCTTCAGGAGAACCCTTCCGAACGGCTTCCCAGCCCGCGATGTTTCCGCCGGTGAAACCTCGGTTTTCTCCCAGTTCGATCAGTCGGACCTCAGGGAACTGTGTGCGCACATACTCCGTCGAACCGTCTGTCGAACCGTTGTCCACCAGGATCGTCTCAAAGTCCCGAAACGTTTGCCGCCGCAAGGCCGTAAGACACGTCTCTAGAAAATGTTTCCCGTTCCAGTTCAGAACGATTACGCTCATCTCAGGCATAAGATTCCGCTCGGTACTCTTCTCTTTTGCATTTGTTTGTATCACGAAAATGTTGCCTGGCTTCGCGCCGCAAGCAACCCACGCTCGAAAAGAGCCTGATGCTTCAACTAGCAAACCACCTTTGGGTGCAGGGTCTTCCTCTAAATATGAGTCTTTGTTTGCTTTTTGATAATGACGATATGGCACTCACACATTTAGTTCAAAGTCTTCGTATCCGGTCACGCAAGAACCCTTAGACAGGGCGCAGGGTCATCGTTCTATTACTTCAATGCCCTCGCGCGCGTTCACTGGCAGGATGCAACGTTTTTGGATCACCCCTTGAATACACAGTTCAATGATCGTTGGCAACGAAACGAAGAAGTCCCAGAAGAAGATGAAGCTAAACGCGGACAGTACGATCGGTGACATCATAAACTGCCGGCTTATGCGTTCTCGATACCTCAAGAAGCCCGCAATGAGCCCCATCGAGAAGTTACAGGCCACAATGCCCGCCCAAGAGAAATCCAGGAAGTAGCTCGCCAGGTACGTGTGGACGCCATCGATCAGGTGTGAATCGGAAAGAGTTGCGGCATGTGGGCTCTCAGGTACCCAAAAACTAGGCAAAACAGGATACAAGAACGAAATATTGGGCTCGTTGAAGTGGGCCCCCTTAACAATCCAGCACATGTTTGAAATTGGGATAGACATGTACGAGATGGGCCAGAGAATTGCCACGGGCCAAGTGTGAAATTCTTGTTTAATCTCTAAGAATTCGAAAAATCCCTCTTGAGCCGTTCGGTTCTCGCCCACAACATCCATCGCCACCAGAGCGAGCAGCACAGCGACACACGCGCGAGCATAGATCTTGCGCTTGCTGGCGGTTGTGCGAATAGAATACAAGACCAATGCTTGTACGACCGCAACCAATATGGGCCCCCTAGCGACATACGCAAGCAATGTTCCCAACGCGGCACTCCGCCAGAACCAACGCAGAATCCAGGACTCTTCCATGGCGGAATTGACAAAGAGCACCATCGCCAGCGGGAATAGGACCTGCTTGAACCTGCCGTATTCAGCATAGTCTACCGTCGATACTCCAAAGAAACCCGAGACAGGTGGTGGGCCCACGGTCAGATAGTTGAAAATGACGATTGGAATGATACTGAGAAACATGAACCAGTTGATCTTACGAAGGCTCTTGGAATCGATTCTGTAAGCAAGGGACACCGGAGATTCCTTGCGGCCGTAATGCGCAAGGTGAACGGCCCCGACACCGGCAAATAGCGACAGTACAGAGATGAAGAACAAGATGAAGCCCATCGACCGGTCTGGATACGTGAGTTCGGAAACCTGGATCTCCAGCGCGCCCAGCATCAGCGCCCAGGCAGCCACAAATAGATATACGGGATCGCAGTAGAAGGGGAGTTCCGACAGAGGGCGAGCCTGGTATGTCGCCGTGTTCATATAGCTTTGCGCTCCAGTATGAACTCTCCGCCAAATTGAAAATACAACACGCTGAAAGCTGTCCTGCCGGCACAATGCAAAATATAGTTTTGGCAGGCTTATTCACACGGGATTGAACGTCAATATACCTTAGATCCCGAGTATAGTCTTCCGGGCCCGCATCACGGAGATTGAGAGCACAGCGAGCCAAGCGAACACCCATCTACCGCATTTCCGTCGAGAAATCAGATCAACGCAAACTGCGGCAAGGGTACTATGAACTTCCCTGTCGACGACAGATAGGCATGTTCCCGCGTCTTGAATTCTTCGATGAAGTGCCACGGCAACACCAGAAAATAATCTGGTTTTGCGGCCCGGGCGTCTGCTTCGGAAATGATCGGAATACGGGTTCCCACCGTCACCATGCCCCATTTGTCCGGGTTACGCTCGGCTGCTGCCTTGAGCACCGACTTGTCCAACCCAAAATATTGGAGCATAGTATTGCCCTTGGTTGACGCGCCATAGACGAAAACCTTTTTTTTTCGCTCGACTTGATCTTTGATGAAATCGCAGACTTGCTTCTTGATTATCTCGACCCGCTCGGCAAACTCGCGATAAGGGGTCGTACGGTCCAGCCCCAGTTGCGCTTCACTTTCGCGTAGTTTGGATACACGATCCCCGGCCTGCTTCCGATAATTTTCGTCGCCAAAGGTACTCAAGTCCGCGCTGCGATTCCGAATGAGGGCACGAATACTCCCGCCGTTTACATCGTTCAGTTGTGCATCCACAATCGAGAATCCATGGAGGTGAAGTAAGTATTCCAAAGACTGCAGGGAGTAGTACTCCAAGTGTTCGTGGCAGATATTGCCGAAGTCGTTCTGCTTAAGCATGAGCGGAAGGTAGCTCATTTGGACGATCCACAGCCCCTCGGGATGCATAATACGTTGAATGTCCGAAACGAATTTGTTCGGGTCCTCCAAGTCGTAAAACATCGCGATCGAGGTGACTACTTTCGGACGCGCCTCACGTAGGTCAGGGTCTGCCAAGAAATGGTCCGCGTCAAAGAAGCCGACAAGGACCTTATCTGCTATCTTTCGTGAAATGACCGCGAGGTTTTGGGCCGGGTCGAACCCGATCTTGTAGAGCGCTGGAACGGTATAGGAACCCAAAAGTGTGCCATCGTTGCAGCCGATGTCCAGAACAGAATCTCCCGACTTGAGGTGGACCAGTTTCGCCGCTTCGCCGGAAATGTCAGCCAGGGCCGATCTCATCGTCTGGTTCGTTCCTGAGCGATACCAATAGTTCTCATACATCACATCGCCTGAGACGGTGTGCCGCAACTGCAGTAGCCGGCATTGCTCGCAGAGCACAAGCTCCAGTGGCGCCTTTGGTCCGTCCGGCTGCTCCGGCTTCAAGAATGTGGAGACGTACTGATCTCCTAGGGAAAGAATAGGGTCGAGTGGGCCGCCGCAGACTCGACAGCTGGTCCATGTCTTCATATTTTCTATTTCTTATCTCCTCGCAGCTCTGTCAATTCTCTACTCCGTAGAATATCAAACAGTGTGGATGATACGACCGCCCGAGCCCGCAAGCGCCCGCAGATCTGCATCGACCATCATCGTTACGAGTTGCTCAAAGTTAACGGTGGGAGTCCACCCCAGGACGCCCTTCGCCTTTGTCGGGTCTCCGACGAGCAAAGTGGTCTCCGGTGAACGGAAGTTTTCGCGATCCTCGCCTACATAATCCTCATATCTCAGACCGACGTGAGAGAAGGCTAGTTCGCAGAAGTCACGTACCGAATGGGTTTCCCCGGTCGCCACAACGTAGTCGCCGGGGACGGAGTGCTGCAGCGAGAGCCACATCGCTCGAACATAGTCGCCGGCGAAACCCCAGTCGCGTCTAGTGTTAAGGTCGCCGAGGCGAAGTTCATTGGCCAATCCCAGCTTAATCATCGCCACGCCGCGAGATATCTTGCGCGTTACGAATTCCTCAGGTCGTCGAGGGCTTTCGTGGTTGTAAAGAATGCAGGAACAGGCAAATACCCCTCGTTGCTCGCGATATACAGCGGTGATCCAATGGCCGAAGGCTTTGGCAACCCCGTATGGATTGCGGGGATGAACTGGGGTTCCTTCCATCTGTGGTACTTCTGTTGTGTTGCCAAAGATCTCGCTACTCGATGCTTGGACAAATCGAACGTTGTTGTCGACTCTATGAATAGCGTCGAGTAGGCGCGCGACGGCGAGCCCGTTTTGTTCTGCGGTGACGATAGGGTCCGACCACAGCTGGCTGCTCGACGCCCTCGCAGCTAGGTTGTACACTTCGGTCGGCTTGTATTCACGCAGGATGTATTCCATCCATGCATGGTCCGCCGGCGACGTCTCAACGATTTTGATCCTTTCAAGGTCGCAAACCATGTGCCGCCGGTCGGTGTTTTGATGGGACGTAGTGCCCACCACACGGTAGCCTTTGTTCAACAGGAGTTCGGTGAGGAATGAGCCATCTTGTCCGTTTACCCCAGTCACTAAGGCAGTTCTCATGCTGAGACCGAATTCGCCGTTCTTGAGTCGATCAATCGTTCTAGGATTTGCTCCAGCTTGCCTGCGCTTCTTCTCCACGTGAAGTTGGCGATCACAAAACGGCGCCCACTTTCGGAAAATTCATCCCATCGCTGGCGGCTCAGTAACGCGATAACATCTTCCGCGAATTCGAGTGGATCGTCAGCTATATAGAGGTGTTCACCCGAGACCCCTCCAATCCCATGGTTTCCCGCGGAGGATGTAACTACAGGTGTGCCGCAAGCTAACGCCTCGAGTATCTTGGTCTGCGTTCCAATTCGGAGCCGTACAGGGCAGACGCTGACCATCGCTTGCCGAAGGTAGGTGCTAGTGTCTGGCACAAACCCAGTGACTCTGATTTGCGGGTTCTTGCCCCATTTCCTAACCGCCTTCACCGGCTTGTCCCCCACCAGCCACAGCGTAGCGTTCTGCACTCGCCTGCAAATCAGAGGGAATACTTTACTGCAGAAATATTCAACGGCATCAACATTCGGCTTATGGAACATATTCCCCGTCATAATAATCATCCCATCGCGGCGCGGAATGTTCCTATCGGGGCAGAAAGTACTTGTGTCGATTCCGGATGGAACCCAATCCACCGGGGCGTCCTTGACGAAGCCTCCGTAATCACTGCAATCTTGCTCATTTACGAACGTGACGCAGTCAAACCTTGATATTTGGTTCCTTTCATATCGCGCTCCTCTGGCGATCTTCCCCAGGATAGGGGCTTGGCATACCAGGGACAGAATGGCAGCATCCGTTGCTCCTTCAGCGCGAGCGGATCTTCAAGATTCCAGATCGTGGGCCCCTTGAACCAATCAGGCCGGAACGGGGCCATCATTGAAGTCTGAAACAGCACGGCATCGTAGCCCCCATCGACGAGAGAGCGATCAAGAGCACTCTTCATTTCGGTTGATCGTAAGGCTGAAACACGAAGAGGAACAGGATCGGCAATGGCCGTGAGAACATTCAACAACCTGCGCCATTTTGGCGGGCGCTGCACTAGCTCAATGTGATTGCACCAACGTGAAAGGTCGCCGAACTCTCCAGGAGTCTTTTGGCCCTTAAATGAGATCAGGTCCACGGTATGTCGCATCCCCAACTCTCGGATCTGGTTCAGCAAGATCATCGAGTTCCCGCTAAGAGGCGGGTAAGGCACAGAGTATGCAACAAACAGAAGCTTCATTTTCCCTCTAACTCCATCACAATGACATGATTGCCGGCCAAGGATCAAGGACTTTGGGGCCTTATGCGAAACAAGGGCTGAGCAACGTATCGTTGGATCCCGCCCCGGATAAGAGGCGCGGTCAAGATTGCGACGAACGAACACACAAGCCACAGGCACGCCACAACGGCCAACGTCACCAGGCGTGACTCGATCTTCGCAACCACAAAGACCAACCTCCCTATTGTTACGGTGACGATGCTTCCCAAGAGAGGCAGGCCAATGTCGCTGAAGTATTTCCAAGTTTCGCGCGGCAAGAGCCGGCGATGCATAATGGGGACGGCAATAAGCATGTTCAAGACATTCAGTATCGCCCAAACTGACGCAGCTCCGACGAGCCCGAAGTGCTTGGTCATCGGAAACATGAGCGGGACCAGGATTGCAATTGAGATGACGCCGGCCAAAAACGGCAATCTGGTCCGGCCAAAGGCGAGCTGAAGCATGCAGGGTATGTATACCAAAGCGTTCATGGCGGAGCCAACGAGGAGCACACTTAGCGCAGGAGCTGAGTTCGCTGCTGTCTCGCCGTTCCCCGTCCAGAGTCGAAGCGTCTCGAATGAGAACACTGAGAGAACCGCCGCTATGGGCAGCACCAAAACGGCCATGAGTTGCGCGCTCCGATGGTAGGACAGGCTGATCCCATCAATGTCTTCCGCTGACACCAGGGCCGAGAGGCGGGGAAATGCGACGCTGAATACGCAACCAGAGATGATCAGAGGGCCGTTGGCCACAGACCAGGCGAGGGCGTAATAGCCGAATGTCTTTAGAGTAAACAATCTGCTAACCAGCAGTTTGTCAGTCTGGGTCAAAACCAGGGCGACGACGCCGATTCCGGTCATGCCGGCAGCGAAATGCCAAACACTACGCGCAACGGAGAGATTGAACCGCGCCGCCCGAGTGGATTTCGGCAGACTTCTCCAAAGACAAACCGCCAGCGCTGTGACCAGCAGTGCGCCAATGCCAACTTGCCACAATAGAAAGGCCTGAATGGTGGGTGAGACGCGGCACAGAATCAATACACTACCCCCATAGGAAAGGGTTACGGCACCCACCTTGAGCATGTTCAACAATACTTGTTGCCGCAGCCCCATCAAACCACCCTGGTAGAAACTGACCGGCCACTGAAAAAATGCCAGGATACCCATGAGCATTACGGCCTGCATGACATTTCGGATCGGCATTGCGCTGGCGCCGATCCAATGGACGGCAAGCCAAGGCGATGCGGCCACGATTCCTGTGCCGATGAGCAATCCGATTAGCCAGTAGCCAATTTCAAGCGTGCGAACCAGATCACGCGCGTCGTCGGACTTCGCCGGTTGCACGGAATACCGGGCCATCTCACGGTTCATCGTCGGGCTGAGACCGAGATCCAACGCTTGCAGCATGGCCTGTAACACCAGATAGAAGCCGATCAGTCCGTAAGCCTCAATACCCATGAATTTAATGTAGAAAGGGATACAGGCGAGTTGCATTAAGACTCGCCCAGCCCGTCCCGACAAAACTCGCAACCAGCTCGAATTTATAGCCCGAAAGTAACTTACTGCCCCAAGAAATTTTCATTGATGACAAACGCTTCTGAGAGATGCTCTTCACGTTCGTCTGACTGCCCTGATAAAGCCTACGACTTCAGCAACCCCGGTTACCGAGTTGTGGTAGTCAAAAGGTCGGCTGTAGGTAGCGTGGAACCCTGCCTTGCTTAGGCGATCTACTAAAGAAGCGAATCCATGGTGGTACTCAATCATCATTTTGACTGAAGGCTTGCAGGTCGCTATCGCTAGCTCCAAGAATAAGGTCATATTCACACCCCTCTCCGTTGATTTTCGCTATGGCCTGGCTCAGGCCGTAGTCTTGCACGAGACTCTTAAGCGAAACGATACGAACGGCATCGCCTGCTTCGCTTGGTACCAGGGTGGAGCTAGGCTCACTCCTTAACTCCGGATTGACTGTAATCGTACCGTCCTTGCCGCACCCCATGTTTAGAGTCGTGATTTGTTTTTCCAAACCGTTCAGTCAACATTCCTCTTCGCTAGTTGATAAGTATATGGATATGGTTCGAAGGAATAAACGTGCCGAGCTCCTCTCATCGCAAAGTAAATTGCACTGTCGCCAACGTTTGCGCCGACATCCAGAACCTGCTTCCCTCCGACCTGCAGCCACTTGTATTGCTCGTGCACAAATTGTTCCACGAGCAAGCCGGCAGAGTTGACCACGGACTCGGACTGGAAGCGCAAAACCTTGCCGCGAAAGGTAAACTCGACTTCCGGATCCTTCGCCGAGACGACGAAACCGTAGGACCGAGGAGTTCCCGGCTCCACGAAACGTCCTTCTGCAAATCAAACCATTCCTGCATCGATTGAATGGCGACCGTGCCACCCGATCGCCACTTGGCTATCACGCGGTCCTTGAGGCCAAGTCTAAATAAGACCAGCTCCGGCCAGTTGCGAAACATTCGTGGAATAGTTCGCACTTGGGTCAGCCTGTTCGTCACCCGCACCGCAACGTTTGATTGCCTGCCAGGTTCTGGTGTCAAGTGTGTGCAGGCTCTAAATGTTTTCAGACATATCGCTCCCTGTTTCGCCTCGATTTTCGTAATGCTTGATCGCGCTCCAAAGCTATTCTCACCCGCCAAGTAATCCCCGGAAGGACAGCTCTGTACGCCAAAGCCACCAACATCAATCGGACGATCTAACAGTCCGGCCAGATCCGAGGATAGACGCGAGCCGATGGCATCGGACCAACTTCAACTACGAGATACAACTCCCTCGACGTGCGGACGGTTGCAGATCGATGCCCAGGAGAAGACCCGCGACCTGACTCGGGGCCCGCTAGGACTGCCACTACTAGGCCCCCCCGGCACATGCTTGACAGAGCAACCAGAGGTCGTAAGTGTGGAAGTAGGACCTTGAGAATATAAGCCGGCCCGGTACTTCAATTCCCATTGCTTCATTCCAGAAATGACGTCTGCCGGGCTAATCGTCCTTCGATCTGATCATCGAGCAGCTTAATATCAGCATCGACCATCAATTTTACCAGTTCCTTAAGTCTCACCTTAGGCCGCCACCCGAACGCCCGCTCAGCCTTGCTCGAATCACCTTGAAGAATGTCGACCTCGTTGGGGCGAAAATATTTGGGATCGATCTCTACGTACTTCTCCCAATCAAGGCCCACGCAGTCAAAAGCTATCTGCGCGAACTCGCGTACCGTGCGAGTTTCACCGGTCGCAACAACAAAATCGCCGGGTTCGTCGAGTTGCATCATGTGCCACATTGCCTCGACGTATTCGGGAGCGTAGCCCCAATCGCGCTTCGCATCAAGATTTCCCAGATACAGCCGCTGTTGCAAGCCGGCACGAATCCTTGCTATTGCGCGGGTGATCTTGCGGCTGACAAAAGTCTCTCCTCGCCGCGGCGATTCATGATTGAAGAGGATGCCGTTACATGCAAAGAGACCGTACCCCTCTCTGTAGTTGGCAGTCGTCCAGTAGGCATAGACCTTGGAACAGCCGTAAGGGCTGCAAGGCCGAAACGGCGTGCTTTCCCGCTGTGGAGTTTCGATTGCTTTCCCGAACATCTCGCTGCTCGACGCTTGATAGAACTTGGTCTTGATCCCTGTTTCTCGGATGGCCTCTAACAGACGCACCGTGCCGAGTCCCGTAATATCGCCGGTGTATTCAGGAATCTCGAAGCTCACCAGAACGTGGCTCTGAGCACCCAAGTGATAGATTTCATCGGGCTGAAGACGATAGAGCAGCCTCACCAGACTGGTTGAGTCGGAAAGATCGGCAAAATGCAAAAATAGCCGTGCGTCGCGCTCGTGCCAGTCCGGAAGAACATCATCAATGCGAGAAGTATTGAAGCTGCTCGATCGGCGTTTGATGCCATGCACAACGTAACCCTTGTTCAGCAGAAGTTCAGCCAAGTATGAGCCGTCTTGACCTGTAATGCCGGTGATCAGCGCTATTTTTCCCATGAGTACCTGTCGTCCTTGCAGCCCCCGTCTGCGTGTAACGGTGATCGGTTCGTTCGTAGCCCTATTGAAGCACTCGACCGAACACTTCCAATGAAGGCAGTGATCAATCGCTCAAAACCCTTAATTTTATATCAGGTGGAGCGACAGACGCCGGAAAGCGATCCCATCAGGTCGTGGTCCCCAATGCAGTCCGGAATCGCGCTCCCCACCTGTGGTCCGCGGATTGCACAATATCTGCTGGTGCGTCGTCGGTGCCAACCGAGTTGAGTACATGGTCTGATCTGAATTGCAGCACTAGTTCTCCGAGTGAGCTTAACCAGGAGGGATCTCGTCCCTGACCCCGGATTTCCACGAAGTGCGGCTGACGATTTCGCGTAGGTTCGTCCGGACACTCTGGAATATCTGCTGCAGCAGTATCTTTCCAGGATCGGAAGGGTCAATCTCCTGCCAACGCGCGTGCGCCAACACCCACACGCCAGCGAGAACGAAAACGAATCCGGTCCCACCCATCATCAGGACCGTTCGCGGGGGATAGGATTTTCTCTCGGGGACGTCCGCTACATCAAGAACCTTGACGCTCGGAGTCTCTCGGGCCTCTTCCACCTTAGCCAGTTCGTACTGCTTGGTTAACGTCTCAAAGACCGCTTCCTGCACTCGCAGGCGACGGTAAAGGTCGGTCCACGTGACGCCGAGAATCGGCAACTGCTCGAATCGACGGATACACATTTGATCCTGCCGCTAGGTTCTCCGTTTGGTGCGGAGCCACCGTCCGTGCCGTCGGGAGTTTTGCCGCCCAATTTCTGCAGTTGGCGTTTATATTCATCGATCCGGGCCTGGATGGATCGCACGCGCACATTGTTCGCGGTGTAAATCTGGCGCACGCCCTCTAGTTCTGTCTGTGCCGCAATCAGTTGCCCCTCCAATTCTGCCGCGGCGCCCATCATCGCACGCCCCTGCTCTTTGACATCAATGGCCGTGTTCTTGCTTGCAAATTGGCTGAAGTCTTTCTCCGCCTGCTCCAAGCCCTGCTGCACTTGGTTGAGCCGTTCTTCCAGAAAGACCCGCTCCTTATGAGCGGAAGACGTGTTCAGCGTGACGACAATGCGGTTCAGGGAGTCAACATACTCTCGCCCCATTGCGGCGGCCCGGTCGGGATTCTTGTCGCTCACCTTGAGAGTAATGATCCCGCTTTTGCGGTCAGAGGAAATCTCAGTCCGCGAGTCCAATTGCTTCCGAGCACTTTCATACCCCTTCCCTGCGCTCTCGGACCCGAAACTCCATATGCCTTTCTCAAATCAAACTTATTGATCACATCAATCTGCACAGTGCGGCTGTGGAGGACCCCAACGAACAGATCGCCGGAAGTCTTCAATCCGAGCAATTCTGTCCCGAGCCCTCCCAGGTCCCCCCCGCCTTTGTTAAGGCTGCCAGCATCGAAGCCATTCCCTGTCCTGCTTGATCGGGAGGCATCAACTGCGTCGTCGAGGTGTAAAGTACGGGAATCGAGAAAAGCGATGATGGTCGAAACAACGAAGCCTATCGCCGCCCAGCGAAAAAGAAATCGCCGATGCTCCCAAAGCAAGCTCAGCGCGGCGACGATTTTTCCCTGTTTGCGAGTTCCTCCTTCGTCGCCCAAGATCAGTTCGGGCTCAAGCTCCGGCTCGGTGATAGTGAGTCTCTCGCTTTGTGATTTCTTTCGTCGCCATCTTTTTGGCTGCTCCGTTTGTTCGCCAAATCACTATTGTCGAACTGTTCTTGCGCAAAAAGCCCTTAGGCCAGAACGTCAACTGCACCGAAGTCGCTACATCCGACTGCTGCGTGGACGCGATCACAGGAAAGGTCCACGTTTCATACTGCACAACCGCAGACAGACTGAAGCTCGATCGCACCCAGAAATCTGCTCGGACGCTCCGTCGGTCAGAGTGCCCCCATCGGGGATGAATTCATGGCTGACTTTCAGATGCCTGAACTCAAATTGTAGTTTATTACGCGGTGTGAACCAATACGTGGTCCAAGCCTGTACACCCTGGCCCTCACGACCGACCCAGTGGCCCATCAAATTGCCCGAGTTCGTGAAGCCAGAGATCCAAGTCGGGTTATAGTAAAAGAAGCCGGATCCGACATTTCCCCCAATCGGTGGGTCGGTATACACACCCTCGGCGCGGAAATCCATCTTCGGGTCAGGAAGGCCGGGGAATGTAGATTCCTCCGAGCCACGCTGCGACATCGAGGCAATAATGGGACTGATCGTGTCATGCTCTGTCATGCCATCAGCGTATAAAGTCAGCCCTCGGAAACGGTAGCTAAAGTCCAAGCCGGAGCGGCGCGACCCGGGCTTATCGGCAGCTCCGGGAATCGTTTCTGTTCGTGAAAACACACTTCGGAGAAACGTGTGCCAGGTCAACGGATAATTCGGGACCACCGTAGTCTGTCGTTCGCGACAGGCCAAATTCGAAGTTGGGGGTCGGCTTGAAACTGAATCGTTCGCCGTGGACAATCGGCTGCGGGTGCAGGAATTGGCCGTACTGACCTACGAGGCCCGCGGGAGTAAACATGAACTCGTATCCAGAGTACTGGCCAAGGAAGAACTCGACGCGTATCGGTCCCAGCACCCCCAGGAAGCTCGGGAGCTTGAAAGGCGTTACGCGATTGATGCGGAACATCGTCAGGGGATCCGCGTTGTCACTCAACATCACCCCCCCCCCTTCATCGGGTCCCCACCAGAGGCTTTGCTTTCCGTAGGAGAGCTGCCAATTGGAGATGTTCATCGCAACATACGAATCCAGGAGACGAGCACGGTCAACGGAGGGGGTTGGGGTGTCCGGTTCAATTGGCCACGGTGTTGGAACAATTGAGTGGCTGAAATCCGCCACATTATTGCGTGGCGAGCCGTCAATGGAAGAGCTGGCGCCGAAGGTGAATGCTGGAATTCACCATTCACATAAGCTGCAAATGGTCCGTCCGCCACCCAACCTGACAGCCCCGAAACATTATTGAAACCCTGTTCCTCGGGGCGGCCACGGTCGTTGTAGATCGTCTCTCCAAAGTGGTACCCATCCGTGAGGGGTTGGCCCGCGATTTCCGTAACTCGAGTGTACGCGGATTCCAAGCGGATCTCGGCGTTGTCTCCGCCGCCTAGCAAGGCGACCTCACGTCCGAACTCCCCCACCAGGGCCCGGTAGAGGCGCGCTGCTTCGTTTTCACCCCCGTCGTCGTCAACGATGCGGTCTGCAGCCTCGCCAAGCTGCCTAGCACACTCCATGCGGGTCCAAGGGCGCATACCCACAATGGCACTATTGATGTACCCGAGCGCAGCCAACCGTTCCAGTGCTGGGTAGATCCAGCTGTCCAGCGGAACATAGGGCGACCCCATAAACTTCACCGGCCAGTTGGAGTGGAAACCCTGCTGGACTGCAGGAAAATCCCAATTTGCTCCGGGAAGTTCAGGCTTGTGATGCTTTCGATAGACGTATTCGCTAGTCAGATATCCGATGGCCGCACCCACAAGCACATCGGACGGAAAATGCTGCTTCGCACCAATCCGGGCCAAAACTAACGGTGCTCGCCATTCCGTAGGCGAGAAATTTCATCAACGGGCTGGGATACTCGTGGGCCATGATTCCAGCAATGGACCAGACTGCTGCGGCGTGCCGGAGGGAATGATGACCCGCCCTTCCAGAACTGTCCGTCGCCGTTGTCCTGGTACGGGCGTTGGCGTCCCGTAACCAATTTGAGGGCTTCGACCGCGATAAGGCTGTCAATGGCCGCTTCCCCGCTAAGAAAGCCCGACTCGCGCTGGTGCTCGTTGTGGGTCAGAAGTCCCAGAAAGTAGGTTCCCGCCGCTCCCGCCATGGAATAAGCACCGTAGTCCGAAATGTGGAGGTAAGTGGTGTGTGTATTTGGATTGGCGGTGAGATGGCGGCTGAAGTCACTATCGGTCACGAACAGCGCGGCGGTGAGTCCTCCCAGCGGCACTAACCAGGTGGCGTCGGAGTAGCGAACCTTGGAGGGGCTTGTCCACATGCCGATTTGGTCGTGAAGAATCGCTTGAGGAAGTGTGACGGCTTTATTCTCGGTCTCGTTAGGCTGGGGTGTATCCGGAACCTCCGAGGCACGATCGTCCGCGTGTCCTGTGCTGTTGCGCCGGAGGGGCGAATTCACATTGCCGTTCGCCGGGACAACTGGGCCGATGGATTGCCCAACGAGACCGCCGAAGCCACCAGAACGCATATCGTCGTGATCCAAACCTGTCCCCCAAGTCGATTCAAATGACGTCCTCAATTGGCCGCGGCTAGAAACTGGAGATAGGTGGAAAGAAGAAGTGCGCTGGTTGTGATCGAAGTCAACACCTGCAGTTGCGAATATGGTTTTCCAGATGGGCGGACCGCCGAGCACTTTTTCCGGAACGACAATCATGTCTCCGGGTTGCCAGGGTACGTTCATCCAGTCGCCGGCGATCCAGGATGAACTGTGATTGCCGATCACGGTGCCGTCCGCGCGGATTGCAAAAGTGGCTTTTTTGTTCGCCAGGTTGGTCGTGCCGCCTGCCTGCAAGAGATACCACTTGGCGCTTTTGCCGGGCCGATATGCGACGGCCGTCGGTCCGTATACCTGCCCCTGCACCAGCACGTAGCTGGCGCGCTTGGGCACGATGAGGACATCGCCGGCCCGGACCGTGATGTCCCGAGGGGTGTTCGCCCAGCTCTTGATATTGGAAGAAACTTGGATCGTGACACGTCCAGGGGGAGGACTATTCATTAAGCTGTCGAGTGCGCTCTGCCACTGCACCAAAGCCGCCTCGGCTGAAAGCTTCTGGTCTGGATCGGTGGTACTGGTTGCAGTCAGTTTCAGCGTGGTCTGCTGTTCCCGTACCCGTTCGACCAGTTCCGCGTACGATCTCTGTTGGATCTTTTGCACTTCTGTTCTAGCAAGACTCCACCGTAAGGGTACGCAGCAGGTGCAAATCCGCCCGCACGCAACAGCGCAGCAGCTAGTTTCTCTCCCGGGCTGATACCATAACTGCCGGGATGAAGAACCTCACCGCGGAGCGAGATCGAGGCTCCAAGATCGTTCAATCCCGGCATCTGTGGAATCGTGAGCACGTCCCCATTATTCAGCGCGAGGTTGCTATCCGAGTTGGCAGTCAGGGCGTCAACTAGAGCGATCTTTTCTTGTTTGCCCGTGATCTGCTTATCATCGTTCCAGTAGTAATGTGTGAGATCGGCCGTTGCAGTATCGGCGCCTCTCGTCAGACCGCCGGCAACACGAATCAGATCAGAAATCCGCATGTTGTCCGTAAGCGGATAACGTCCCGGGCGTCCAACCTCGCCCTTTATGTATACGGTCGCTGCTTGTATCGCCGCTGGATTCTTATGGATGAGGACTCGGTCGCGCGAGCTTAGAACGATATCGTCGGTTGGGCTGCCGTCGAGTGCGCCGCTTAGCTTGACGTCGAAAATCTTCAGCGTACTGTCAGGCATATAGCGGAATACCTGTGCATCCCCCGTCTCCGCGTCGGGAGCGAGGCCGCCGGCCAAATGGATCGCATCGCTGAGGTGAATGTCTCCTGAAGTCTGGTACGTTCCCGGGGCACGCACGTCGCCCCAAACCGACACGTCGGGCGGGTTCTCAAAGTCGTAGCGTCCAAAGAACTGGACCGTATCCAAGGGCTTCAGTTCGGGTGCTTTTTCAGGATTGGCGAGTGCCTCGGCAACGCTGAAGCTTTGCACTGTCGGTCGATAGTCCGGCAGGCTGAGGCGAATGATCTCGCCGTACTGCAACGCCGGTTCTGGCAGCAGGTCCTTGTAGGAGCCGATCAGATCTGTGATCCGCATTCCCTCGCGGTAGGAGTACTTGCCGGGGCGAACAACATGCCCTTCCAGGTAAACGACGTCCTGGGTATACGGAGCGATGGGGAAAACCCTGATCTTATCGCCATCCTGGATTTGGAACGACTCTAAGCGCTTTGTAGCCTCGGCCGGCTGTTCGTCCGGCGGCACGTCCACGGCTAGCATCGTCTGCTTCTCATGCGCGACCGTTCGCTGAACTTCGATATGACGCAAGGTCGCAGACGGCAGCAGGCCACCGGCGAGGGCGATCGCGTCCGCCAGTGATTTTTCGTCCTTCAGTTCGTAGATCGCGGGACGTCGAACCATTCCCTCGATTGTGATCTGTGCCCCTAAAGGAGGAACCATCACCGTGTCGCCGTTTTCCAGTCTCATGATGTCGCCCTTGACCCCGCGAAGCAGCAGATCATAGACGTCGACATCCTGCACCGATTCGTTTCCCCGATTGTGTTTCAGAATGCGCAACGATCCGCGACCGGTGGGACCTCCCGCCGCAAACAAAGCGTTCAGGGGGGGTCGACAACGAACCAATGTCGTAGGCGCTTGGCCGTACGACGTCCCCAACGACGTAAACGCGGATCGTTCGTAGCCGTGACAGCGACACATCGGCGGAAACGTCACGGAATTGCGTTCGCAGCGTCTTCTGCACAGATTCCTGCACGTCAGCCAGCGACTTGCCCGCCACCATCAGCGGTCCGACCTCCGGCAGACTAATCCGGCCCTCTCGATCGACCACGCGATAGAAGCGCCGCGAGACACCTCCCCACAAATCGACCGATATGCCATCCCCAGGCCCAATCACGTATTCGGGTCCGACCGGAAGATCCATGGGCATCGACTGAAGATCGCGCGTGCCGTTTTCAAATACCTGCATGCCGAAGCGCTCGACAGCGGGCGGTCGTGCCGCCGCCTGCAGATACATGTCATATAACGACGGAATTTCTTCGTACGGATTTGGTCGCCTCACCATCCGCTGGGTCGGGCTAACGGACTCACGAGCACGCCGCGCATTCCACTGCGCTGCGGGGTTGTTTCCGAGGTCGTAAGTCGATGCGCGACCTCCCGACGGATACGAACTCCTGCTCGAATAGCCCGTGCTGTTGGTTCCGGAATTTCCGTAGACGCTTCCGGAAGAATTGCCATAGGAGTTACCGTACAAGCCCTGACTGAAGTCTTCGCCCGCGAAGTCGGACATCATGGACAAATCTTCAAGTTGGCTGCCGCCCATTCCTTGAAGTTGTCCCTGCATCGTTTGTCCCTGCATCGTTCCCATTGAGCTTCGCTGCGATTGGTTTTCGTCCTGCCCCATTTCGGAACTTCGTCCATAGAGCGAAGAGCCCCCGAATGCGCTTCCGGTTTGCGTTTGTCCCATCGACAATGAGTCCCCGCCGTTGGTTCTCAGCAGTTCGGTCACGTCGTTACCAGATGTGCGCGGAGCGTACGGCACCGTTGGCGGGTTGGTCAGAGGGTTTTGCGAGACCGGGTACATCACTCGGCAGTGGATTCATCCCCGGTTGCTGTTGAGGCAGTTGCTGAATCGAAGGAGTATTGGTGTTGTCTTGCGTAGGACAGTTGCGGCTGCGTGGGTCACAGTACTGTGTCTGGTTCAGCGTCCGATCTTGCTGTTGGCGCGCTCTTGTCCGTTCCGTCTCCTCCTCCTGAGCTATCCATCTCACTCGCTCCTGCATGAGGAGGTCCCGCTCCCTCGCTAGTGGCGATTCAGGGTTAACGGTCGGCTGCAGGTAGCCGTATTTCTGGACCAGTGCGGTGGCTACCGAGCGAAACGCAATGTCGCTTTCCAGCCGGTCGAAGATTGCTTCATCGGTAAGGTCGGAGTCCGAAATCACCTGACCGTGATCGGTGGCGTCTTTGGCAATCCAATGCTTCAGTTCGACCATGAGCCCCGGGTCTTTGTGCAGGATTACGACAAGTTGGCCAACCGAGGCTGCTACGTGCGTCAGATTCTGGCGCCCCAGTTCGGACTGCGGAGCCGGCGATTGCTGTCGCGTCTGGCCAAAAAGTCCCACGCAACCGATGGCAAAACCCAGCCCTACACTCATCGCTGTGCTGCGGCAGTGAGCCAGCGAAATTGCGGACCTAATTGAACTCATTACCCCTATAGTACTCAAACCGGAATGCACCTCTGTATTGGGTTCGCGAAGCTACAGGATTTACGTTTTCTACACGACGTGACGCACGGCAATCTTTTCGAATGGGTGACGGTCCAGCATTGATCAGAGATCTTCATCTCCACAGGAGCACATGGCAGGGGCGCACAATCGTAGAGAACTTTTCAGTCAAAACTGGAACACATGCGCACACCCATAACCTTTTGGTCCTCTTAAGCTTAACCCATGGAGCCAGCAAATGTTTCTCGGCGGGACCGGCGGTAGCCACGCCGCATGCAAAAAGGCGTTCCTGCTGGATTAAGGCGGAGCATCAACAATGCGCCCCGAGTACTATAGCGTAATTATGACCTATCTGGGAGCAAGAAACGGTTTCAATTGGAATCGCTCGCCCACATCTTGAGTTCTACTATCAGCCCCGATTTTCAGTGGCGAATGCAGCGAAGACCGTTTTGACACGAACCTCCCCCCACTGGCCGCGTCCCTGGCAACACCGGTCGTTGCGACGCAATGCGGATTTGAGTAAATCTTTTCTTGTCGCCGGATTCATCTGGTGGAGCTACGCGGGATAAAACCGACGACCTCATCATTGCGAACGATGGCGTTAGCCGAACTGTCTCATTGACTGGCTTAGGCTTCGCAGACCAGTTCGGTCATTACGGTCCAATTCAAGTTAGCTTGCCTGGGAGTTGCCTAAACTTCACCGCGGGAGACGTTGCACCGTCGACATCGTTAGAGATGCGTTTTTGCGACAGCGGCAGTTTCCAAAGTATAATCAACCTCACGAATTTTGGAGTGTTTTTTACGTCCACCATAATGATCCCTGCCAAGCAAGCTACGAAAGCAACGATAAACTACTTGGGTTTGACCGATGCGGTTTTTTCCCTCCGAGATCACGCAAAGTATTACTTCGACAGCTCTTTGAGAAATCGGAATACGCGGTTCAAGCTCTCTCCGGCCGCCGATGGTCTTCCAATGCCGCCGCCGCATCTCGTCTACCTGGTGACGTCGCATTTCGACTGCGAGGCCTTTTACAATAATGGGATACTCGGTGCGAATTGCATTCAAGGAGTTCTATCCAAGAACGGTCTGGATTTCAGCAAATTTGGTAAGGTCCTAGACTTCGGATGTGGATGCGGCCGCGTTATTCGGCAATGGCGGAATCTGGCCGGACCGAAGCTATACGGCGTCGATTACAACCCACGATCAGTGGAGTGGTGCCGCGCAAACTTGACCTTCGGCGAATTTGCGGTGAACACCTCGGGATCTCCCTTGAACTTCCCAGACGGAACGTTCGACTTTATCTACTCAATTTCGGTGTTCACGCATCTGACTGAAAGCAACCAGCACTTCTGGATGGGCGAGCTCACCCGCACTCTCAAGCCGGGTGGCCACCTGCTCATTACAGTCCACGGTTCCACTCGATTGCACCAGCTCACACCTGAGCAGCGCGACGAATTCGAAGCAGGGAGAGTTGTGGTGACACATTCTCGATACTCAGGTCGGAATCTGTGCGCTACCTATCATCCCGACACTTACGTTCGGAATGTCCTGTGCCGGGATTTGGTGTTTGTAGCCTTTGAGCCGGGGGGCGCAAGGGATGCCAATCAAGATATCTTTCTGCTACGGAAGCCTCTCCCATAATTGGCGTCGGCGTATTGCGTATGTCCTTCTGAGCGGATCTGCGGGGCGTGTAGCCTTTGCGTCTCTTCCAGCCAGGTCTTATACTTCATTCCGTCAAGAGGAGGGGTACGCATGTTCTCAGCTGCAACAAGGCAACGCGGTTATTTCGCTTGGGCCGCATTCCTATTCCTCTGTATGTGTGCGGTTGCAGTTTCCTTACCGACCACAAATCTTTTGCCGGAGAATCCCGTTGTCTTAAATATGTTCTGGAGAATCTCGTTCGGCCCGGATTACGCCGAAACAACCGACCGCGCGGAAATGATGCGAAACTCGCCCTCCGGCATTATTTACTACGTTCCAGCAGCACCTAACGACCCTCAGGGCGCTCAAATGCAGCCTGTGTATCGCCTGTTTACCCCTCATATACCCGATCACATGTCATCGATCAAAAAGGGTGAGGGTGGATACAACACGGAGGGCATTCTAGGATATGCATGGGTGAACCCCAATGCACATCCGGGCCTTTCCCCCATCCAACGTGTCTATAACGATCAGGCAGGCAGCCCGCACTATCGCGACCACGCATTGATGGTTGGACAGACCACAACGCCCGAAGCAAAAACGCAAGACAATCTGCTAAGCGCCGGGTATCACTTCGAGACACCGCTGGGATATGCCTATGCACGCTATCCGAGTGCGACGAACGACCAGTTCCTGGCGAAGGTCAGCGGCGGAGGCATTACCGTTGCATCGAATGCCGCCGTAGGCTGCACGATCTATGAATGGACCTGGTCGGGTATCCAGTTCATCAATGATTTCGACTATGGGCGGCAGATATCCTCCGCGTTTGGTGCTATCGGGGGGCCGGGCGGACAGGCGAACAATCCCACTGAGAACGGAGACAAATACGGCGGAGGACCGTCCCCAGAAGACGACGGAACGAAACATGGCACTCCATTGCTGCTACGTCATGGTTCGCCCTGTTTGTCGATTACCACCAACGGGAATGTTCAGTCTACTCGAGCCATTCCTTTAGAATGGGATCCGGATAAGTTTGGCGGGGGCCGGGACCACCCTGTCATTTATCCCAACGTGCAGCTAGGCAAGAATCTCACGCTGGGATGGAGCAAGGACGGTGTAACTCGTCCCATCGCGCTGTATCAGACCGTCCTGAGCAGTCCGGCGACGATGGATCGTGTTCAGATTGAAGCGCCCTCTGCTTATCTGTTGGCTCGATTTAACAACTACTACATTTATTTTCCCGAGGAGGGCATTCACAGAGTACACAACTGCATAAATCGGGCGAGCCAAACGTCCGAACGGCTAATCCAGATTCCGGCTTCTTCACCCTGTTTCACCAACGGCAAATACAAAGTGGACGGCATCGACCCCGGTCCCGTTGCGGTGATTATGTCTTCCGGCACGAGTCCAAGTTCTCCCGCGATGGCTATCTACGCAAATAGTCCTAAGGCGTCCGTCGTAATTTACAACCGGTCGCAGGGACCGGATCAGGATCAGTATGGATACAGTTCCGCGAAAGGCTCGATCGTCTATTCAGGTGCTATTCCTGCCGCTCCTCCCGATCACCCCTGGACGTTCAACTCGTGGATCATCACCGATACACTTGCCAATGTCGAAAAGGACATCGATCTTCTCCACTCGTGGGGAGTTACGTCACAGTGACCGATCCCAAGGGCCTAGTTTTATGAACTGCCCGATCAACACGATTGTGATGCACACGAGTGCGCCACCCCAGCCAACTTGCGGAGCGGCAGTGACAAATTGAGTATCCATATGGGGCGCACTGAATGTCAGCGGAAAGGTTCCAGTTCGATGGTGTAAAGGGTTTTCGCCTCGCACGGCGCCCATAGTGGAGTCGAAGCTAAGGACTTTCAGCCTCTTGAATGCCCTAAGTTCCACGGGCAACTCCGTCCCCTCGCCGCAGGCTGAATTACTTTCGCTGAACCTTAATTGAGGGAGCGTGCCCGAATGGTGGCCCCGGGCAGAGTCGAACTGCCGACCTTCGGTTTAGGAAACCGCTGCTCTATCCATCTGAGCTACGGGGCCATAAGGACTTAGCTATTTACTGTCCCTTGTTGTCCCTTGTTGGCGGACAATTCGCCGTCAAGGGCAAGGGCAGCCCGGCGCGTATCGGCGGGAACGGGTTTGATGTAATGTTCCATTGCGACTTCCATGCTATGCCCGAAATGATGCGCTACCACTTGGGCATCGCCGTTCACATGGCGGGCCATTGCAGTCTCAGCACCGCGCCGTCCTGCGTGATAGCCCTTCCATTCTAAACCGAGTTTCTTAAACAGTGGTCGGATCGTGCGCGTCGAATACTGTCCTAGTTCCAGCGGATTGCCCGCCGAATTTTCTAGAAGGTATCCACTTGTTGACGGCACCGCTTTTGGGCGATACTGATCCAGGATGCTGCAAAGCAAGGGACCGATTGAAACTTCCCGCAATCGCCTTTCACTCTTCCCGCCTTCGGAAACATGATCCTTGCCCCACACTGACCGGCGCACATGGATTATGCCATTGATCGTGTCCACGTCTTCCCTCTTCACTCCGCGAATTTCCGCACGATTCAATCCGATGAATGCCAGCGACATTGCAACCAGGGCTTGCGGTTCACTTCGAAGTCCGGACAGAATTGCTTTCATCTCGTCCACAGTGTAATGCAATCCCTTGCCCGGTTTACGTGGTTTGATAAGCAACTTGCAATCGTGAATTGGATTCATTCCGAAGATGTCCCAGGGCCAGCGCGTGCGCGAAAATCCCCGACATCAAAGCCCGAACGTGACTAACGGCGTTTCGGCCCATGCCCGCACGTACGAGCCCCGTCAAAAATTCCGTGGCGTGATAGGGCTGGTAATCGAAAAGGCGCCTCTCTCCAAAATGCGACTTGAGTTTGCCCGTCCACAATTTCAGATAGCCATAATGCGTTGCGGGCCGACACTCCTGTTTCGCCCACGGTAAGTAAACCTGTTCCGCAAATTGCACGACTGTAAGGTTTCCCGTGCGCGGTTTATCGCCCTGTGGCACCATTCGCACGGCCATGTCATTGGCAATCGGAATCACGTCCTGTTTTGAGCGGTGCTCGTCTGAGACTTCGGCCAACTTTACGGACTTCTGTTTGCCGTCCTCGTAATACCGCCAGTGCCATGCACCGTGTTTTTTCAGGATGCTACCGGATTGCAGTTTCAGTTTCATACCGCCTCCCCTGTGTCTTTTCGGATAGCCGCTGCCCGCCTTCAAGTTTTTCGCTTCGCCAGAATCCTTGCGACCGCGAATAGCCCCCGCTCGCCTTTACTCGTAAGGCAAGCAAATCAACTTGAGGTAGGGTCTCTGGGACTTCGCGAAGCCGATTATCTATTGTGCTCGGAGAAACTTTGAGCTTGCGGGCTATGCGGTTAATGTCGAATCCAGCATCCCGCAATTCGATAACTTTCTTGTGTGGCGCACGGTACGGCGGATTCTGCAATTCATATCGAAAGGCTGCTTCTCTCCGTCGATGGTCAATTTCTGGCGCGGCGGCTTCTACATCGATGAGATCGCGTTCCTGTGAAGGAAACCTAAGCGTCTCAAAGCCGCGAGCGGTGTAATGCGTAAACCCGTCATCGTCTTGTTCGTGATGGATCTTCGCCTTGCGGGCATCCTTCCATAAGGCGCTGCGAATTCCCTTCTTGATTCCCCATTCCGTGTCCGGATCGTTAAAAACCCGCGCTGCTACCGGCCGGAAAACCACTTCCTCACTGAACAGCACTTGGCCACAATCAGGGCACGTCTTGGAAGTTAAGGGCTCCCATTCGCCGTCCAGAAGCGGACTGTGAATACACTTCGGTTCGTGTTTCGCAATGAGCCCGTGACCGACCTCTGAGCCGTGCCGATAAACCCTAAGGGTATCCGGGTCTTGGGTGTAACACACAACCGGATTTCCGTACTTCAGCCGGGGGCTCGGTAGACGCCAATGCGAATTTCTCGACTACTGACCGTTCGCAGCCCGTGAGCACTGAGAACCGAATTCCAGTGTGCCGCGGGGAAGGCATCGGCGATTGCCTTGTTCCGACGCCCGGCGTCTCGGGCCTTCCTCACTCGTTCGGCAATTGCGGCCATGTCGATACTTTAGTCGCATTATCCGGCCAATACAAGAACTATAGTTCTTTTGTTATTAGATAGATACAGCACTTTTTGCGTTTTTATACTTTTTTCGTCAGTAAGAAGATAGGAGGATATATGGAGCCACTTCTGAACATGGACGAAGCAGCCGCGCTGCTGAAGCTCACGAAGCCCCAGTTGTACGAAATCTGTAGGACTCGGGCAAGGTGCCGTCAGACGGTGCCCATCCCGCTCGTACGAATCGGTAAGCGCAAGATGTTTCGCGCCTCCAGCTTGAATGAATGGGTTTCGAAATTGGAACAGACACAAACCGCGTAAAGGTAGCCGCGTCGAACGCTGCCACAACCAGAGGAGAACCGAAATGACTGACTACTCGCAAACCACCCTTACGGATGTACCACAGATCGTAGACACGATCCTAGCCCTTCGCGACATGGACAAGTACCGGGTCATCACGACCAAGTCCCAAGCCGCGATTCTTCGGCAGTTGCCAAATGATGTGCTGGTCGCTGTCGCCGTCGAGCTGAAGAAAGCCGAGGCGGCACGATGAATGCCTAAGAACAAACAATGGCTGATCGCCTCCGCAGTTCGCTTGTCTGTTCGGGAGGGAGGATGGAGGATTTACCCGATGATCTGCGGGACTTTCTTAAGCAACAAAAACGGGAATACACAGCAAAGGTTTCGGGGCCTTCAGCCATGCCACGAACAGCCGCGCCGAACGTGCAACCCCAACCGGAACCGCTTCCCTTTCACCTGGCCGATGCCGATGAGTTCTTAGCGCGAGAAATTCCAGCCCGGCAATCACTGCTAACGGACGCGGAGACGGGCAGCACCGTCTTTTACGAGAAATCCCTGAATCAGATTTTCGCCTATCGCGGCATCGGTAAATCTGTAGTGGCGAATTCGCTGATAAAGGTGCTGACGCAAGGCGGTGAGTTCCTTCGATTCAAGAGTGACGGCGGGCTGAAAACGGTTCTGGTAGACGGCGAACTGCCGGCCGTCCAGTTGCAGGAAAGGCTGAAAGAGTTCAGCGGCGCGCCAAAGGGCTTGCTGAAGATCCTCGTCCTGAGCTACTGGCGAACCCGAAGGCCTTCCCTGTTCTGTCGGTGCCAGCCCAGCAGACCGCATTCATCAAACAAATTGAGGAGTTCGGGCCGCGTGTTCTGATCTTTGACACTCTGACGCGGTGCTTCAAATTTGACACGAATGATCCGGACGCCTGGCTTGTGGTGAACGACTTTCTGTTAGAGCTTCGATTCCGCGGTTATTGCGTCGGGTTCTTATTCATCATGCCGGAAAGAACGGAACCCAGCGCCGCGGCCGGACGGACGGAGACGACAATCTAGACATTTCCGTCATCCTCAGTCCGCGGTACGGCTGGCAACTCTGGCGACGGGCTGGAGTTCAAGTGGACTTACGAAAAGGTCCGCCACGGCGGGCATCTTCCGGACTTCGAAGCCGGAGTCCACGGAGGCGGGCAGTGGCAGCTTGTCCAGGACGACAGGACGGCGGACGTGATTGCTCTGGCTGGCAAGGGGAAGTCGCAGCGTGGAATCGCCCAAGCCCTGGATATCTCCCAGCCGACGGTGAATCGGATCCTCCGAAAAGCACACAAGCAAGGGCTGATCGACCTGAATGGCAAGCACGGGCAGTGATTCAGTGATTCAGTGATTCATCTATAGATGGGGTGAATCATGAATCAAACCCAGAACCTAGACGCCTATAGACGGCGTCTGGTTCAGGGAAGCTTATAGGGCGCTGATTCAGTGAATCACCCGTCCCTGAATTTGAGTTTTGGAGCTTTCGTCACTCGGATTGCCCCCTGCCGCTTGTTGTCTAGGTCTTCGATTTTGACCACTCTTATTGCATACCAAGGACATTCAGTCACCTCAGCGTAAATCACGGGTTCAACGGTCCAAATTGTGGCCGCGGCCGTGTCGAACGTATGCAATACGCGATCGTTTGGAAGGTAGTACCACAGTCGGAAATTCGGCATCAGGCTTTTTCTCCTCTACGGGCGACAACTGAACCCTATCCGCTCTGAAGGCGAATAAAGAGCGAAGCATTGTGCTGAAAGCTGTGGACGATGAGACTTCTCTGTGGAACGATAAGACTTCTCTGTGGAACACGGAGGAAAAAAGAACAACCGTTTGGCCGACAAAAACAAAGGTGCGACATCGCCTTTTCTTAGCTTGGCCCGTGAATAGCGGTTCAGGGAACCGTCCTACGGCCATTTAGCCTATTGTAATCAGTAGTTTAAGAGCACTGTCCCTCGTTTGTCCCTTCCAAAAGCAGCGAGAAAAGCAGCGAGCCGAGCAGCGAGAACCCCGTCCCCCGCTGCTCTCGCTGCTCCCGCTGCTTTTTAACCCGCTGCTTTTGAGGGACTTGCGACACGAGCCCGGCAAGCCCAGCGGCTAGGGGAGGTAAACGGTCTGGACGCTCTCGACGGCGGGATGTCACCCGTCGATGTCCGAGGGCGCTACGCCGGGCTGGCACAAACCACAAGAAATGAGGAGGAACAGCACCATGAACAGCCCCAAAATGGCCGACTTGGCCCGTAAGAAAGACCCGCGCCTTGTCCGCCTGGCCGCCCTACGGACTTACCAGAAGCTCTCCCCGAAGCCCGCAAGATGGTCAAGGCCGTCATCCTGCGGGACGCCGACCCGGAACTGGCGGGCTGTGGGCCGAACTGGCGCCGAATCTGGGACAGCCAAGCCGTTACGGACTGCCTGAACGATTGCGGCTGGCATCCGCCCGCCAAGGTCCGCCCGCCCGCTGTGGCCTACCGGCCCGCCGAGCCCCTCGCCACCAGTCCCGGAAGTGCGCTGTGAGTCCTGCGGCACCGCTTGGCGCCCATACCAGCCGCCACGACCACCGTCTAGTTTGTGAACCCTGCCTCTGTCGCCTAAGCAACATCCGCGCCGTTACAGCGCCAAGACCGGAGAAGTGCTGGGAATGCGGCGCCGATGCCCAGCCCACATGGGACGGCCGATGGCTCTGCCCCGCCCACTTTTCAGCCGCGGCCAGCTCTCAGGCCCAGGAGACGGCCGCCGTCCTGGCCCACCGTAACGTCCTGGCCAACCAAGGGCGGGACGCCAACACCGTTGACCTGGCCGCCCAGAGGGGCATGGACAGGGACAACGACTATTCCCGCTCCGTCCGGATCTGGGAGCAGCAAGACTCCGATGCCGCCGATCGACAAGCCCAGGATCGTGCAGACCGTGCAGCCCTCGAAGAGACGGTGAACCGGCAGAGAGCCGAGTACATCTCCCGCCACGGAATGATCGCCCCGCACGACAAGTTTTAACGCAGCCGCGCCGGACGGCATCATCCGGCAAGCACAAGGAGCAACCATGGAACAAACACCGTACTGCGATTGCGAAGGTTGTAGGAAACGAACCGAAGAGCGACTCCGCACCGCCGATGATAGCGCCCTAAGACACATGATTGGCGCCCTGCAAGCCCACCTGGCCGAGAAGAAGGACGAGGTGAAACGTGGCTAAGCACAAAAAAGCACGTCCCGCGCTGAAACCCGAAGCCCTGCCTGGCTCGCTGAAAAGATGAGCCCTACCGAATGGTCTCGCGTCCTTGATCTACACCGGATGTCCATCGAAGCCCTGTTCGTCTACGTCCGCAGTTTGTGCGATGACGCGCTCTATCAGGAAGTTCATCGAGGATTTGAACGAGCCCGAGCTGGCCGCCGAGCGCAAGAAGAAAGAAGCCGAAGCCGCGGAAGCCGCCCGGCAGGAAAGTCTGACGATTCACAGCGGCCTAGCGCCCAGCCCCTATCTGAATCTTCAGGCGGGCAGCACGGCACCACTATGGAGAGACGCCACACTGACGGAAGCCGAACGCGCCGAAGCGGAGAAGGTAGCCGAAGAGGAGCGAACAGGAATGCGGCAAATTCCAGACCCGTTATGACTCGCCCATTTTTCCATAGTCCCCCTACGCGCTGGTCAGAACTTTACGCTGGCTGGCTTGCCTACGCCGAAGCCCATAACGAGGAGCGAAAAAACGGATGGAGAAAGTTAAGCCCACTGGAACGCGTCTTGTCAGGAATAGAGTCGGCATTCTCGCCGAAGTGAAAACTATCCGCGTGACCGCCGGAATTTGGGACGGGGATTTCAACTTTGAACCCGTCGATACCTACATCAAGTTCCGCCAGAAATAACTTAGTCAAATCGCGGTATCGTCCGCACAAAACGAGGCAGTTAAGGAGCACAAATGCAAATCACACTTTCAGAGAGAAAATTTTCGGAGCGTATCAGGGAACTGGAAGGCATTCCGGCCGAAGTTACGACAGAAGAGATTACTCACCGCTTGGATCGATACGCCGCGACCTTGTTTCAGCATCTCCGAGGATATGGCCTTAGCAGCATCGGGCTTGTCGGTATGAACGGCACGCTGGGTACGTTCCATGTCACGCTTGAGCGCTGTTATGACGATGACAGCCGCAACAAACGGATTGAAGGGCTGGCCCTACTTGACCCGTTGAGTGTGACCGTCGAGCAATCCGACCTGGGGGCGTTCTATATCGGAATCTTACTCAGCACAATGTATGACGCCTGGAATTCGTATGCCCGCGAGTTACAGCGCGTGACAGTGGGTGAGCTGGACAAGGCCCTTGTGAGCATTGCCGAACGGGTTTTTCTGAAGAGTCCGACGCCAGCCCAGGACGTATTTCAAGAAGCCCTAACCGAAGATGAGCGCTTTGAAATGTTTTGCCGCCGGGCTGGAGTGCGAATACCGGGCAAGCAACTTCAGGCCGTCGAGGAATTCAACCAAGCCGAGATTGCGCGCGTCGAGGCCGGCAAAGAGGCCGCCTACGAGCAATTTCGGAACCCTCCGCGGGACTAACAAGTTCTCCCAGACACGATGTTAGGTGACAGGGGTCAGTCGTAAAC
This sequence comes from uncultured Acidobacteriaceae bacterium, assembly GCA_963788555.1. Classification (GTDB taxonomy): domain Bacteria; phylum Acidobacteriota; class Terriglobia; order Terriglobales; family Acidobacteriaceae; genus Sulfotelmatobacter. The sequence continues at coordinate 106,937 of CAWBHM010000022.1, forward strand.
AGAACGACCGGCGAAAGCCGCAAAGGAATAACACAATGGGATTCAAGACGCATCTCACCAGCGCGAGATTTCGGGCTTGCAGTCACGAGTGACATATCGGACGGCACGCATGGCGCCCAGGACTTGTCGGCACGCAATGACGCACGACTAGCCGACCTGAACGCCGCAATTAAACGGGACTGGCCGGAACGATGACAGCGACATTCGCCGAACACATCGACCCGACTTTGGGCAATGCATTCTCACGAATGCCCAAGCCGTCGGACGTCGTCGTTGGCTCCAAGTCCGAGCGATTCGGTTCAAGCGCTGAGGACGATACCGATTCGAGCACTCGGCGGGCACCCCAGAAGACAGGGAAGGTGAAGGGAGTAGAACAGCCGAAAAAGCGCGGCTAAAAAAAAAGGGCCGTCGGTTCCCGCATGGCTGGCCCAACCCCCTCAATCTTTCGGGGTCAAGCCTAACGCCATCGGCAGCAGTCGTACTATGGCACTGAAGTGCATCGGCGGCCCTTATCTCACCCAGACAATCACAAGGCGCCATAGGATAAGCCCTAGTGCAAGGTTGAGAACACCAACGCAAATCAACGTTGGAGCCACCGTACCGAGTACTGCGGCAAGCCCGGTCGCTTTCGCATTGCCAGGGCCAACGAATGCAGGTATTGAAGCGACCACCGCTGTAACAGCAACAATTGGGAGTGCCTTGGCAAATTCAATGATCCAGCCCATTGTTTTTACCTCCTAAATTTTGCGGGCCAACAGTAGCACCACTACCATTGGCCCGTCGATGGGAATGCCGACTATTGAGTTACTTTAGTTTCCTTAGCGGCGCTCTCCCTCCTCTGAAGTCTGCCTCTTGAGAATGACTCCTAGCCCGCCATTTTTTTCGACAAAAGATGCAACCACTTCCCAGCCTTTTTCTCCGAGGGCATTCAGGGCAGCCTTTGACTCTCGGAAGTCTGGGCCGGTATTTGGATCGATGCTCTGGATTAGATATCGCCACTTTTTCATTTTTGTCTGTCCCTCATTCGTCCCTTGTTGATGACCGAATGATGCCATTTTGCGCCCTTTTCGGGCTATTAGTGGATGGCTAACTCCTAGATAACATTCGCTGCCATTCTTATCCATTCACTTAGGAAACCGCTGCTCTATCCATCTGAGCTACGGGGCCGGTACGAATTTGCCCCATTATCTCACGCCATTTGCCAACAGCGACAAGCGCGACTCCAGTAACGGAGTCATCGCAATTCTCGGCTATGCCCTTTCGTTCAGGGCTTTGGGCCAGATCGTCCAGCGCGAGATTGAGTTCCAGCACGTTCACCCGCGCTTCGCCGAGCAGCCCGAGATCCCTTTGATAGGTGTGCTTCTGGACCAGGTCGCGCAGAGCAGATTCGGGAACGCCGCGCTCACGAGCCACGCGCGGGATCTGAAACTCTGCAGCCGCTGGCGTAATTTCTGGATCCAGACCCGATGCTGAGGTCGTAATGAGGTCGACCGGAACAAGCTGCGAAGGATTCTCCTCGTGCAGGCTCTTCGCATCCGCTTGAATGCGGTCGATCAGCTTCTGGTTCGTAGGTGCGTAATTGGTGCCACCAGAGTTCGCGGCGTCGTATCCATTGCCGGCATTCGAGGGGCGGGGATGGAAATACTTTGAAGAAGTGAACGGCTGAGCAATGATGCGCGAGCCGATCGCTTCCCCATTGCGGTAACGAATCTGCCCATTGGCCTTGTCCTTGAACAGAACCTGAGCCAGCGCGGTAATCACGAGCGGATACAGCACTCCCAGCAGAACCGTGGTGGCGATCGTCATTAAAAATGCGGTAACGAGATGTTTCTTCATTGGAATCCTCAGGCCAGATGCGCCGCTGTGATCAGCATGTCGATGATCTTGATGCCAATAAACGGCGCGACCAGTCCGCCTACCCCATATATAAGGAGATTCCGGCGCAGCAAGGCCTCGGCGTTCATGGCGCGATACTTGACTCCGCGGAGGGCCAGGGGAATCAGCGCAATGATGATCAGGGCATTGAAGATGACCGCCGACAGCACTGCCGATTCCGGCGTTTTGAGATGCATGATGTTCAGCGCGTTGAGCACAGGGAACGTGACCGCAAACATCGCGGGGATGATGGCGAAATACTTGGCGACATCGTTGGCGATCGAAAACGTGGTGAGCGCGCCCCGCGTCATCAGCAACTGCTTGCCGATTTCGACGACCTCAATCAGCTTCGTTGGATTGGAATCAAGGTCGACCATGTTTCCGGCTTCCTTGGCGGCTTGCGTCCCGGTATTCATGGCCACACCGACATCGGCCTGAGCTAGGGCGGGAGCGTCGTTCGTGCCGTCGCCCGTCATGGCGACAAGTTTGCCTCCGGCTTGCTCGCTGCGGATCAGTTTCAGTTTGTCCTCCGGTGTGGCTTGCGCGAGGAAGTCGTCGACGCCCGCTTCGCGCGCGATCGCAGCCGCGGTGAGTGGATTGTCGCCCGTAATCATCACGGTACGAATGCCCATGGCGCGCAGCTGCGCGAACCGGTCGCGAATTCCGCCCTTGACCACGTCTTTCAGGTGAATGACGCCCATGGCCCGGCGGTTCTCCGAGACAACTAACGGCGTGCCCCCAGAAGACGCAATGCGTTCGACAGCGGCTCGCACCTCCTGGGGCATAGCCGAATTGTTCTGTTCTAGATAGTGTGCGATGGAATCGGCGGCGCCTTTGCGGATCTGACGGCCATCGAGATTCACCCCAGACATTCGCGTCTGCGCCGTGAATGGAATGAATTGCGCTTCGTGAGCCGCGAACTCACGTCCTCGCAATTGGTATTTCTCTTTGGCGAGTACGACGATGGAACGACCTTCGGGAGTCTCGTCCGCTAACGAGGACAACTGAGCCGCGTCCGCCATATCGGCCTCGCTGCACGCCAGGCGCAGGCAGAAACTCCGTCGCCTGCCGGTTGCCGAAAGTGATTGTGCCAGTTTTGTCGAGAAGCAACGTATTCACGTCTCCCGCAGCCTCAACCGCGCGGCCCGACATGGCGAGCACATTGTGCTGCACCAGGCGATCCATCCCGGCAATGCCAATCGCCGACAGCAGGCCGCCGATCGTCGTGGGAATCAGGCACACCAGCAAAGAGACGAGCACGAATACGGTCTGGGGCGATCCCGAATAAATCGCAAACGGTTGCAGCGTGACCACCGCCAACAAGAAAATGATCGTCAACCCGGCGAGCAGGATGTTCAGGGCAATCTCGTTTGGCGTCTTCTGACGCGCTGCGCCTTCGACCAGCGCAATCATGCGGTCAAGAAAAGTTTCGCCGGGATTGGAAGTGATCTTGACCTTGATGTAATCACTGAGAACTCTCGTGCCGCCAGTGACTGCCGAGCGATCGCCACCGGCCTCGCGAATCACCGGGGCAGACTCACCGGTGATCGCCGACTCGTCCACCGACGCAACGCCCTCAACAATCTCTCCATCCCCGGGAATCAACTCCCCTGCCATGACAGAAACGAAATCTCCGGCGCGCAGCTTCGCGCTTGGGATTTCTTCAATCTTTCCGTCGGCCACAATACGCTTGGCGATCGTTTCCGAACGAGCCCGCCGCAAGGTTTCCGCCTGGGCCTTGCCGCGACCCTCCGCCATCGCTTCGGCAAAGTTAGCGAACAGTACCGTGAACCAGAGCCACAGGGTAATCTGCAGGTTGAAGCGAAACGACTCATGCGGGCGGAGAATCAGAAGCGCCGTCGTGATCACGCTGCCGATTTCCACCACGAACATGACCGGATTCCCCATCATGTTGCGTGGATTCAGCTTGAGCAGCGAACTCCAGCCCGCGCTCCGAACAAGATTCAGGTCCCAAACCGACTTGTGATGGCTTGCCATAGGTTTTCTAGAAAGTCTTTCCAACGTGCATCAGCAGGTGTTCAAGGATTGGCCCCAGGCTCAGAGCCGGAAAGAAGGTCAGCGCGCCCAGGATCAAAATGACGCTGATCAGCAGAAACGTAAACAGCGGCGTCGTGACAGGAAATGTGCCGACCGACGGCGGGACATATTTCTTCTGCACCAGGTTGCCGGCAATAGCCAGCATCGGAATAATCATGAAAAAGCGCCCGATCAGCGTGGTGATGCCCGTGGCCGTGTCATACCAGAGCGTGTTGACCGTGAGTCCACCGAAGGCCGAACCATTGTTCCCTGCGGAGGACGTAAAGGCATACAGGATCTGGCTCAGGCCGTGCGGGCCGGGATTCGAAATACCTCCGGTCCCAAAACCCTTAACCGTGGAGATTCCAGTCAACGTAAGAATAATCAGCGGGAAAACCAGCGAGACCAGCATCGCCATCTTGACGTCGTAGGCCTCGATCTTCTTGCCCAAATACTCTGGTGTGCGTCCCACCATCAGGCCTGCGATGAATACTGCCAGGACGATATAGATGAGAATGCCGTACATTCCCGAGCCCACTCCGCCAAAGATCACTTCGCTCAGCATGATGTTCACGAGCGGCACCATGCCGCCGAGCGGGGTATACGAATCATGCCATCCGTTGATGGCGCCGCAACTGGCGTCGGTAGTCACCGTGGCGAACAGCGCGGAGTTGGCGATACCGAAGCGAACTTCCTTGCCCTCCATGTTGCCGCCCGGCTGCAGAGCGGTCGCATGCTGCGCGATGGTCGCGGGATAGAGGGGATTGCCTTGCGCTTCCGCCCAATAGGCAACGGTTACACCGGCGAGAAACAAGAGAGCCATCGCGGACCAGACCGCCCATCCGTGAGCGGGAGACCCTGTCATCCGGCCAAGCGTATACGTGAGCCCGGCTCCGATGGCAAAAATGCAAAACATCTCAAACAGGTTCGTCAGGGGCGTTGGATTTTCAAACGGATGTGCACTGTTCGCATTGAAGAATCCGCCTCCGTTCGTCCCCCATTCCTTGATGATCTCCTGCGAGGCTACCGGCCCCTGCGCGATGGTTTGCGTCGTCACCGTGTCCATCACGGGCTTGCCGCTGGCATCCACCACGCCCTTGCCATCAGCGCCAACCCTCTGCACCTGCTGCGGCTCGACCAGTTTCACGGTGTCGTAAGGTTTCAGGTTCTGTACGACTCCCTGCGACACGAGGAACAACGAACCAACAATGCAGAAGGGCAGCAGCACCCACAAGCAGCAGCGGACAAAGTCGACCCAGAAATTGCCTAGCGTATTCATTTGCCGGCGTGCAATACCGCGAATGAAGGCGATCGCCAGCACGATACCGGTCGCCGCGGAGGCGAAGTTGTGAAACGCGAGGCCAGCCATTTGCGTGAAGTAGCTCATGGTCGTCTCGCCGGAATACGCTTGCCAGTTGGTGTTGGTGGTGAACGAAGCCGCAGTATTGAATGCCAGGTGCTGGGGCGTCACTGCCCCAAGATGCTGAGGATTGAACGGCAGCACCCCCTGGATCCGCTGGATCAGATAGAGCACGAGCATCGATACCGCGCTGAACACCAGCATGGTCGTCGCATACTCCGTCCAGCGCATTTCGTGCGATTCGTCCACACCGGTGACGCGATAGAGCAACCGCTCGATCGGTCGCAGGACAGGATCGAGGAAGGTTCGCTCGCGTGCGAATACCCGCGTCATGAAAACGCCGAGGGGTTTTGTGACGGCAAAGATCAGTCCCAGAAACACCAGGATCTGCAGCCAACCATTGAGGGTCATTTCAGAATTTCTCCGGACGCAACAGCGCGTAGAACAGGTATATGGTTACCAGCGCGCTGATGATGAGCATGATGAGTGACTGCAGGTCCATAACATCCTTCCTATTTCATGCGATCGCAGAAGCGCACGTACGCAATCGACGCGGCAAAAAATGCGATCGTGACAGCGATCCACAAAACGTCCTGCATCGTTATCTCCTCAACCGGTTCGTGATCTCGGGTCGCCGAAATCCGGAGGCCATTCGTCTCCCGTTGATACGTTTCTTCTCTGCGGTTCGAGCCTCATTTCAATGAGCTCTCCTCGCCGCCGTGTCGGGCTGAATTTCGCGAAGTGCACTCTTACGAGGCCAGGAGGCAACCGCCTCCCCTCCTTCACAAAAGCTGCCAGAACGTGCAGCAGGAACGACACGCCGCCGAGACACAATATTGCGAGTGCAATCCTCATAACGCCACCCGCGCACTTGTCGCTGAAAAGACTTCAAACATGATTGTTTACCTCAGCGCGTAAGAGCGGTCTCAGGAATCCATAAAGAATTCATAAAGACGCATGCCTCTTCTAACAGTTCAAGGAGGCTCAGCAGCCCCACTCCGCCTCACCCGGCTCGGCATAGTATTTGCGGCTCGGGCGGGATGGCAATGGAGTCGTAGACAGTTCGAGAAGCGCCAAACGGGCCGCTGCCACCATCACTCTCCGCTCGTTCTGCGGAGTACGGTCCCAGGCAGAGGATTCTTCTTCCCTTCCGTCATCGGTGCCATCGTGAGCCAAAGCGTCCCGATCGTGAGCCAAAGCTTCCCGATAGTGATGGAAGAGCTTAGCCAGTTGTTCGGCCGAAACATCCTGAATTGTCGACATCGTGTGTCCGCCTCCCTTGTTGGTTTCCGTCCTCAACAGATTTGACGGCGAAAGGCGTAAAGATCGAATAAAAGCTTCGTAGAATGTTCGTAAGAGTGGCTGGATTGCAAAAGCAGCGCCGCCGTCTCGGCAACTGTAGGGGGCGTCTTGCCCGTGCGTGGTGAAGGAAAAGGCCCTAGCAACTATCGGCGCTACTCAACAGAAGATCGCGCTACTCGCCGGGCTCGAACCGATATCCGACCCAAGGTTCCGTGACGATGTAGCGCGGCGAGGATGCGTCCGGCTCCAGTTTCTTTCGCAACTGGCCGACAAATACGCGGAGATATTCCACCTGCTCCGTACTCTGTCCACCCCAGATCGCGCCCAACAAAGTGCGGTGGTTGATCACTTTCCCCGGACGGCGCGCCATAAAGACGAGCAGGTCAAACTCCTTCGGCGTAAGACGCACCTCGTTGCGGCGCACCGTCACTTTGTGGGCAGCCGTATCGATGCGGAAGTCTCCAATTTCGATCACAGCGTCGGCCGGCTCGTTTTCCGCCGGAACCCGGCGCAGATTCGCTCGTACTCTCGCCAGCAGTTCGTTCATGCCGAACGGCTTCGTAACATAGTCGTCCGCGCCGGCGTCGAGCGCTTCGACTTTCTGGTGCTCCTTGTCGCGAACCGAGAGCACGACGATCGGAATCTGCGAAGTGGCGCGAACCGTGCGGCACAACTGGATGCCATCGATCGACGGCATCGACAGATCGGTGATGATCAGATGCGGCGACCAGTCTTTCATGATCTCCAGCGCCATTTCCCCGCTATTGGCGATGCGAATGTCGTATCCCTGCGCGGAGAGACTGGTCCGCAGCACGCGCGTGATCTGCGATTCGTCATCCACCACAAGAATATGCGGCCGGTCCACCATCAGCGAGCCTCCTGCGTAACAATGTGAACATCGACCGAAGGCGAATCGCGCAGAAATCGCTGGATGGCCGACAGGTACAAATATCGCTGCCAACCGGTGCGTGCCGACCGGCCAAAAATGACCTGAGTGATGTGATGCTCCTTCACCAGCTGGGCAAGACCATCGGCGATACTCCCGCCGGTTCCGCGTACCACGCGAGCACCCAGGTTTTCGGCGAAACGAATATTTTCCGTGAGACTCTTTTGATCATCGGGACGCGTGTCGCGGCCCACATCGATGTAGAACACGTAAAACTCTCCGCCCATGGCCTGCGCCATGCGTGAGCCCCGGGCAATCAGGTACTGGGCCGCCGGATTGGAGCTGACACAGACGCCAATTCGCTCGCGCACCGTATGCGCCGGCTGCGATCCATCCTTTGCCAGAAACGCATCGAGACTGCGGTCGACCACTCCAGTAACCTGCCGCAACGCCAGTTCGCGCAGCGCGATCAAATTTCCGGGCCGGAAGAAGTGCGAAAGCGCCCTCTGGGCACGGTCGACGGGATAAATATCGCCGCGCTCCATGCGCTTTTGCAAAGCCTGCGGCGTTAGATCGGCGAGGACGATTTCGTCTACACGCTGCATAACCCAGTCCGGCACCGTTTCTCGAACCTGCACGCCAGTGATCTGCTGGACCGTGGGGCCCACGCTCTCCACATGTTGCACGTTCATGGTGGACAGCACATCAATCTTCGCCTCCAGCAGCTCCATCACATCCTCGTAGCGCTTGGCGTGCTTACTGCCCTCGATGTTGGTATGAGCCAGTTCGTCGACCACGACCACCGCCGGTTTGCGGGCCAGGATCGCGTCGACATCCATCTCTTCGAACAAAGTCCCCTTATACTCGAGTTTGCGCGGCGGAATGCGGTCGAGCTTGCTGGCCAGCTCTGCGGTGGCTTTACGGCCGTGACTCTCCACCACGCCGACCACCACATCTTCTCCGCGACTGGCGCGGCGGATCGCTTCGCTCAGCATGCTGTAGGTCTTTCCCACGCCGGGAGCGTAGCCGAGAAACAGCTTGAAGATTCCCCGCGGCTTTTCCGGTGAAACTTCGTTGAGCCACTCCTCGGGTGTCTTAGTCATCGCAGCTATTGTCTTTCGCAGCGTCGAAATTGTCACCTCCATCGTACAATGCGGGTGTGAAAGCCGCCCCTCGCACGCAAGCGGTACGCTATTTGCTCGTTGTCGCCGCGATCGGCGTGATCACGGCTGTCGATTTCAAGCTGCGCGTCAACCACACGACCGTCGCCCTGATGTTTCTGGTGACGGTGTTGTTAGTCTCGGCCTATTGGGGATTGCGCTATGCGGTCGTGATGGCTGTGGGCGCCACTGCCGCCTTCAATTTTTTCTTCCTGCCTCCCGTCGGAACATTCACCATCGCCGATCCCCAGAACTGGGTGGCCTTGTTCGCGTTCCTGGTGACCGCCCTCGTGGCGAGCAACCTGGCGGAGCGCGCACGCCGTGAGGCCGAGGGCGCAAAACAACGCCGACGCGAGGTCGAAAGACTCTTTGGCCTGAGCCAGCGATTACTGGCTTCAGAAAATGTTTTGGAGCTGCTGAACGCCCTGCCCAAGTACGTGCAAGAAACTTTCTCGGTCGGTAGCGTAGTTGTTATGGCGGCCGATCACCCGACGGTCTATCGCTCATCGCTGGATGCGCCCTTTGAAGAGAGCGTGCTGCGCTCCACTCTCCTGCGCGGTGAGCCCGTCACGCAGGGAGGAGTTTCCTACGTTCCTCTACGCCTCGGAATGCGTACCGTGGGGGCGTTGGGTGTCACGGGCTACGAGCTTTCGCGAGAAACGCTCGACGCTCTGGGAAGCCTCGCCGGACTGGCCATTGAGCGCGCCCGCGCCCTCGAGGCACTCAGCAAGAACCGGGCGGAGCAGGAACACGAGCGCCTGCGAACCGCCTTACTCGATTCCGTAACTCACGAATTCCGCACTCCCCTGACATCCATCAAAGCAAGCGTTACGACCCTATTGTCAGGCGCCACACTCGACGATCAAGGAAGACGCGATTTGCTTACCGTCATTGATGAAGAGACCGATCGCCTCAATCGTCTTGTCGGTGAAGCCGCGGAAATGGCGCAGCTCGACTCTGGCATGTTCAAACTCGATCTGCAACCGCATTCGATTCAAGAAGCGCTGGAGCCAGCAATCGACGACGCAAGAGCATCGATTGAGAATCATCCAATGGAAGTGATCCTTCCGCCCGACTTGCCCGAGGTACCCATGGATGTGCAGCGCATTCGGGAAGTGTTGATGCATCTGATGGAAAATGCGGGAAAATACTCTCCGGCTGGCGTTCCGATTAAAGTAACGAGCGAAGTGAAAGGCAACCAACTCGTGACCAGTGTCGCAGACCGCGGCCCCGGCATCGATTCCTTCGAGCAATCACTAATCTTCGAGAAGTTCTATCGCGGCCAGCACCAGCGTTACACCGCACCCGGCACGGGTATGGGCCTCTCGATTGCCAAGGTGATTGTGGAAGCTCACGGCGGCACCATCGGCGTGGTCAGCCAACTCGGTAGCGGTTCGGTATTCTCCTTCAGCCTGCCGCTGGAAAAGAGTTCCCGCCTGTAGCGCCACGTTCCCGGCGGCGTCTGGCCGCGACTGGCTCGGCCCGCGCGAGGATCACTTCTTGATGTAGTACGCCGCTTCCTCCGGCCGCACTACCCGTGGAATCCACAACGGCCTCCTTAGCCCATCAGGCCCCGGCGCAGGCCGCGCCAGAGCCTTCCATCTCTGATAGACCGCGAACGACAAATTCGTATCCACAAAAATGTCGCCATAGCGGTCATCCGCCCCAGCTTTTTCCACTCGGACCATCTGATGCCAGCAGTGCATCCCGCTGACCGGATCCGGATGCACCGGAAACGTTATGTCCTGATGCACTCCCGCGTCGCTCCACCACACACGCTGGCTATCCTGATCAGGGCTCTCATATGGGGAGACGCTCTCCAGTTGTCGCATCTTCCATTGCCCCTTCCCCACTTCCTTCAGATCGACCCACGCGCTCGACATGCGTTCGACCTGCTCGTCTTTATTGATGCGCCATCGCCCCAGATGATGAGAGCATGCGACCACTCCCGGCGTTAGGCCCTCGGTCACCCATGCGTGCAACACGAAGTACCCAATCTCGGTGTGGACCTTCATCAGATCTCCGGTGCGGACTCCGCCCAGTTTCTTCGCGTCCACCGGATTCACCCACAACGGATTCTTGTGCGAGATCTCGTACAAGAACTTGGCATTGCCCGAGCGCGTATGAATCAGATTCGGCAAACGAAAAATCGGCAGCAGCGTGTAAACATCCCCGCGCGCATCTTTCGGCCACTCCACCACGGGCATGTATTTCGGATCGAACCCGTCCGCTGCTTCTCCTACAGAAGCCGCCTGCGCCGATCGGTGAATGTGGCTCCTGTAGTATTCCGGCAGAGCAAACTCCGGCCACTTCCAGTCGGCCATCGTCTTCGAAAACAGTTCCAACTTTCGCGACGGGGTGTTGTAGCCCACCACGGCCTGATCTTCGACCATCACGCCGACCGGCTTCCCTTCCTTGGTGACCACCCCATTCTCTTCGACCTTCGATCCCGCCAGATCTGCGGTCGCCACGGCTTTTTCGTTCTGCTTGTAAACATCTCGCGTAACTTCAAACGCGCCATACTTCCGCATGTACTGGAGCGGAGTGAGTCCTTCCTTTTTCGCCGTCTCGGGCAGGCCTGGAACCGAATTCTCGAAAATCCAACCGTAGTATTCGTCCACGGTGAGCTTCTGGCCGGGATGGTAAGGCGATTCGAAATATTGCCGGATCCCCATCGCTCCATCGGGATCAATCGCCCACGACAAGTTGATCCAGAACTCATCTTCTTCCCAGACCTCGCCGGGATTTGCCTGGTACGTGTACTCAAACTTCTCTCCGGCTCGTTCTCGCAGAACGCGGTTCACCGGCTGTCGGAACCCGATCCACTTCCCGGCGTACGATTCCTGACTCATCAAGTCATGACGTTCCGAACTGAACCCCATGGGCAACACATAATCCGCAAACCACGCGGTCTCACTCCAGGTTGGCGTCAACGCCGCATGCAGACCAACTTTCTCTTCATCGCGCAACATCTCAATCCACGAGAATCCGTCGGGATACGTCCATACCGGATTGAACACGCGCGTGAGGTAAGCCTCAATGCGCCCGCGTCCCTCCTTCAGAAAGTGCGGAAGTAGAAAAGACATCTCATGCGTACAGAGCGGCCACTCTCGCGGGTAGAGCAACTCATTCCATCGTTTCTGCGGCGGAGGCACTTTGAATGTCTTCGGCACAAACTTGTTCCAGGCGTTCAGATTGTGTCCGCCCTCGGTGCCGACTGACCCCGTCAATACATGCAGCAGCATCAACGCCCGCGCCGGTTGCCATCCGCCCAGATTCCCCGACGCGCTCCCGCGCCACAAATGGGAAGCAAAACGGCTGCCCGCGGTCGCGATCTCGCGCGCAATCTTGACGATCACTTCCGCTTTCACTCCGCTTTCTTTCTCGGCAAACTGCGGCGTGAACTGCGCATAGTGTTTCTTTAAAACTTCAATCAGCGTTTGGAAGCTCTGGCCCTTCGCTCGGAACCCATCGACCTCCAGTTCCTCCCAGTTCGTCCAGTTCTTCACGAATGCGGCGTCAAAACGATTTTCATCCAGAATCACTTTCGCCATCGCCAGCAAAACCGCGGCTTCCGTACCGGGATAAGTCGGCATCCAGTAGTCCGCCATGCTCGCGGTGTTCGAGAGCCGCGGATCCATCACCGCCAGCTTCGCTCCCGCCATCTTCCCGTCGATAATGCGTTGCGCGTGCGGATTGAAATAATGTCCCGACTCGAGATGCGCCGAAAGGAGCAGAATGAAGCGGGCGTTGGCGTGATCGGGCGACGGCCGGTCCGCGTAGTGCCACAGCAGATAGCCAAGCCGCGCGGATGAAGAGCAGACATTCGTGTGCGAGTTGTGGCCGTCGATGCCCCACGCCTGCAGCGTCCGCTCCATGATGAAGTCATGCCCCGGACGCCCCACGTGATACATGACCTCTTCGCCGCGCCCCTCCAGAATCGCTTTGCGAATCCGCGTACCAAAAGTTTCCAGCACTTCGTCCCAGGAAGTGCGCGTCCACTTCCCCGCTCCTCGCGCCCCGCTGCGCTTCATGGGATACAGCACGCGATCCGGATCATGAATCTGATTGATGGTCGCTGGTCCCTTGGCACACAGCCGCCCGCGACTCGCCGGATGCATCGGATTCCCTTCGAACTTCTCGACTCTGCCCGTCTTCTTGTCGACATACGCCAGCAACCCACACGCAGACTCGCAGTTGAAGCAAATCGTCGGAACCAGCGAATAGTGCCTCTCGACGCGCCGAGGCCAAGCCTCGGGATCCAGTTCCACCCAGTCATCCCACTTCTCAATCGGAGGACAATAGGCAAGATGGCTGCCGTCGCGCTTGAACTCGTTATTCATTCTTGAATCTCCAAAGATTCATGTAGGGACGGCCGCCCTCGGCTGTCCGCCGAGCAATGCTCGGCATTAATTCGCCCTAGCTATTCGGCACGCTCTGACCCGCCATCACGAAACACCATTCAAAGATCAGCAACCCGGCAAGGGACAGTAATCCGGCGAACGCTACGTTGTGAAAATCAAACGGAGCCAACCACAGAAGGAACAAAGGCACGATCCCTCCCATCGCCACCGCGCCTCCCCAGAACCAAGTTTTGAACGGTCCATGCGTGATCAATCGCGCCGCGTAAGCGGCATTGTCCGTCGCGTGCGGCATCGTAAATTCCGCCGCCACAATTAACAGATGCAAAATAAGCGTGAATCCCAATGCCTCCTTCGCGACATCCAGAACCTGTGGCGATCCGCCGAGCCTGGAAGGCAGCCACGGCAAAATCGCAGCCCCGCACATCAAGGCCTGAACGATCAGATGGACCGGCAGCAGCGGTGTCTGCCACAGGTCGCGGCCTTCGCACTGTCCGAAAAGAAATGCGGTATAGATGGCGGCAAAGAATCCGCCCAACACGGTCGGCCACAACAACACCGATGCGACCGCTGGAAGGCCGATCACCGATGCCAGCCAGAACAACCCGCTCAGTCCGCTGTAGGCAATCAGGATGAACGCCCCGCGCGCCAGCCACGACTTGCTCTGCGGAGTAAACACGACACGCAGGAAGCGTGATTTGTGTTCCAGATCCCACACGAGCAAGACGGTCGTCAGCGCTGTGAAAAGGAGCGCGATTGTCGACAGCGCAATCTCGCGCATACGATCCGCGCCAAGTCGTCCGAGCAACATCGCAATGGCAGGAATCGCCAGCGCGCCTGAACCGATCGCCTTCGTCCAGCAGTAAGCCGGAACCTGCCAACCCCAGGGGCGCGAGTGCGAAACATCGTAGGCCGCAAGAGCATTCTTCTGCAGCAGCGGGCTGTCCGGCGGATACAACGCTCCTCCGCCGTGGATACTCTCATTGCGCTGCGCCCACATATAAATCGACTCGTGCCGCGCAGCCGTCGGCACAATCGCGCTCTCGTCTGCGTCAATGTAATAAAGCTTCGGCCGCGTTCCCTGCTCCGGTTTACGCACTCGCACCGGTTCGCGCGCCAGCAGTTGCGCGAGTTCACCATCGCAAGCATCGAGGTCGCCGGCGATGATGGCATGTTCCGGACAGACGACCACGCAGGATGGTTCGAGACCGACCTCGGTCCGATGCGCACAGTAGTGACACTTCGCCGCCGTGCCTTCGTCTGGATCGATGTAGATGGAATCGTAGGGACAGGCCTGCATACAGGCCTTGCATCCGATGCAGCGCTCGGAACTGAAGTCGACGATACCGTCCTTACGCTGGTACATCGCCGTTACCGGACAGATCGTCACGCACGGCGGATTCTCGCAGTGGTTGCAGCGCGTCACCTGAAACACGCGGCGGGTGTTGGGAAACGTTCCCTTCTCCACGTATTTCACCCACGTACGGTTCACGGTGAGGGGAACATGGTTCTCCGTCTTGCACGCGACGGTGCAGGCATGGCAGCCAATGCACTTGCGATTATCGATGATGAATCCGTATCTCATCGAGAATTTCTGACCCGCACGAATAACGCAAATCCCGCGCGGCTTGGGTATTGTAGCTGACAGTCGAGCCGCGAAGAGTGACCGGCTTGAGGCTCAGCAAACCGAAGAAAGAACTTGCGAATCCGTGACTCGTCGTGCGAGAACGGCCCTTCGAGAGCCTGCCCTGAGCCTGTCGGCATAAAGCGTGCCGAATCATCCCTGGCTTCAGCCTCTGTGGTGGTATCTTCTTGGCGAACTGCACCTTCCGCAGATCCAAATGCAGCATCGTGAAACTTAAGCCAGCTATCGCTTCCCGCTAGGCTACAATTCAGGTGCAATTCCGGAGCACCCTATAATTCATGACCGCTGAGATGGCAACCAGCAATCCTTCCCTGCTCGACGACAAGAAGATTTTCTATAACCGGTTTCTCCTGATTGTGGCTGGCCTCGGGGGCCTGCTCTACGGCGTGGACGTGGGCATCATCGCCGGCGCGCTGCCATACCTCGAGGCGACCTCGGGCCTGAACGCCGGCCAGCTTTCCATCGTGGTCGCCGCAGTGCTTGCTGGGGAGCGTGATCTCCACGCTGTTCGCGGGCCTGCTGGCCGACTGGATGGGTCGCAAGTCGCTGATGACGCTGAGTGGCGTCATGTTCGTCATCAGCATTCCGATGATCGCCCTTGCGCACGGCTACGAACCTCTGGTGTTCGGGCGATTGCTGCAAGGCGTCAGCGCGGGGTTGATCGGCGTCGTCGTTCCTCTTTATTTGGCGGAATGCCTGACGGCCTCGAACCGGGGCAGAGGGACCGGTATTTTTCAATGGCTGCTGACCCTGGGAATTGCGATTGCGGCGTTGGTCGGCTTTTTCTTCAGTCTCCGGCTCGCTCAAATTGTGAGGACCGGCGACTTGCAGGCGGCCTACAACTTCAAAGACTCGGCTTGGCGGGGCATTTTCTGGGTTTCATTGCCTCCGGGGATTTTGTTCGTGATTGGCAGCTTAATGCTGGGGGAGTCTCCTCGATGGCTATTCCGCCGGGGCAAAAAAGATGCTGCGTATGCTTCGCTTCTGCGCTCTCGCACAACCGAGCAAGCTGATCTCGAACTCAAGGAAATGCAGGAGGTGGCCGTCGCGGAAAAGTCGAAATCTGCTACCGGCCTAAAGGGTGCGGACTCCTTACTGCGGCGCAAGTGCGTGATTCCGTTTGTGCTGGCCTGCATCATCCTCGCGTGCAATCAGGCCACCGGAATTAACTCGATCATCGCTTACAACGCCAACATTTTGTTGCAGAGCGGACTCTCGGATTTCTACGCCCACATGGGCTACGTCATATTTACGTGCGTGAACTTCACGGTAACCGCAATCGGCGTTGTCCTGGTGGACCGCAAAGGCCGCAAATTCTTACTCGGGATAGGCACGGCAGGAATCATCGTGTCTCTCATCTGCACGGCGGCCATCTTCCTTCGGACCGAGAAGCAGCGCGTGGATGCGAAAGGTTCCGTCCAAGCCATGATCACTGCCGACCAGAAGTTGACTCTTCACTACGACTCCGAAACGGCGAATCGACTGAGCGGAGGCAATCGCGGGACGGGACGCGCGACATCGCTCGTCGTGATCTATTCATGCGGAGACTTCCGGGCAGCGAGTGCTGCGGTCCGCTCCGACGATCTGGCGGCAAAGCCCATCGAAGTCACGCGCGATGGCTGCGTGCCCGCGAATAAAGTGGTGGCGTTTTTCTCGAACCCGTTTGGTGACCTCGACGCTTCGCGCGCGGCGCCCTTGAAGATCGAGAACGCCCTCATTACTCCTGTCCCGTCAGCTCGCAACGGCTGGATGGTAGCGATCACTTTGTTCGTCTTCATGGCATTCTTCGCGATTGGTCCTGGGGTTTGCGTGTGGCTGGCACTTTCGGAATTGATGCCGACCCGGATTCGCTCTAACGGAATGAGCATCGCGCTCTTACTCAACCAGGCGGTGTCCACGGCCATCGCGGCGGTCTTTCTCCCGACCGTCGGCAAGTATGGATACTCAACCATGTTCTTCGGCTTCGCGGCCTGCACCGTGATCTATTTCGTTACGGCAACGTGGTTCTTGCCGGAAACGAAGGGCAAGACGCTGGAAGAAATCGAGGCGCACTTCGAGGGCGCAGCCACAGCTCAGTAGCGATTAGCTTGTCGCGAAACCGTCGGGAGCTGAGTCGCACGCGGCTGCGTGGGCGAGTCGACCCCGCTACAGCCGCCTGAGAAGGCGGCGCTACGGTGTTTGCCCGTTGCACGGAAGATGATTTAGTCTCACCAAGTTCACATGACTCCTACTACACAAAAGAAAATAGCTAGCAAACAGAAACATTCCCACGCCATGCGGCGCGAGATTTACGAGCAGCCAACCGCTATCGCGAAGACCGTTGCCAAGCATCTGAAGGACGACATCATCTTTCCTGGCGAACTGGATGCCATCGAAAGCGCGCTGCTGACTTTCGAGAAACTGATTATTGCGGCCAGCGGATCGAGCCGGCATGCAGGCTTGGCTGGCGAGATCATGATCGAGGATCTCTCGGGCGTGGCTGTCGACGTCGAGTACGCCAGCGAATATTGCTACCGCTCAACCCATGCAGCGGTGGATCCCATCGTGATGGTGATTACCCAGTCGGGCGAGACCGCGGACACGATTGCGGCACAACGCGAAGCACTCACACGCGGCGTAAAGACCATCGCGATCTCGAACGTGCCCGACACGACCATCGTGCGCGAGGCCGGAGCGGCCCTGATCTCGGGCGCGGGACCAGAGCTTTCTATCCCTGCAACCAAGAGTTTCACCACGCAACTTACGATTCTCTATCTGATGGCCCTGTTCCTGGCCCGCAAGCGCGGACGCATGACTTCGGAAGTGGCGCGCTCGTATCTACAGCGGCTGATGCGGCTTCCTGATGCGATCGAAAAGAACCTCACAACCTGGGATAATCTCGCCGAAGAATTCGGGGGAGTGCACTTCAGGGCAGAAAAGTTTCTCTATCTCGGACGCGGCGTCCATTATGCAATCGCCCGCGAGGGCGCACTCAAGCTGAAGGAAATCTCCTATGCACACGCCGAAGGATATCCCGCAGGCGAACTCAAGCACGGCCCCAACGCGCTGGTGGACGAGAAACTGCCAGTCGTCGTACTGGCCACGTGCGACCAGCGCGATCCAGACTCGCTGTTGCGCTACCGGCGCACGCTCGAGGTCATGAAAGAAGTCAGATCGCGCCGCGGACCCCTGGTTACTGTGGCGACCGAGGGCGACAAGGAAGTTGCCGCTATCGCGGACCAGGTGTTCTATGTTCCCGCTGCGCCCGAGTTACTTCTGCCCATCGTCGAAGTGATCCCGCTGCAACTGTTCGCGTATCACGTCGCCGTGAACAAGGGATACGACGTGGACCATCCGCGAAACCTGGTCAAAGCAGTAGTCACCGAGTAGAAAGCCAACATCCACCAAAGACACGCCGAGGCACTGAGAATATCCAGCAATTGTCTTCTCGTGCCTTTGCGACTCCGAGGTGAAGTTTTACTTGCGGGCTCTTACGGCTTCGCTGGACTCATCGGGTCGTCGTTGCGGCACAGAAGGCCGAGGCAAAGGATTACGCCGACCCCTGCAGCACCCGCTGCCAAGGCCCAAGGAGAGTTCATGATTGCACCCGCTCCAGCGGCGGAAGCCGGCACAGGCGTGTAGGCGCCTCCGCACTTTTCTTCGCGGGACTTTCGTTCACCTTCGCGCACGATGTCCCGACTGGAATGGGAAGACGGTTTGGCCTGCTGTTCATTGCGGGTTCGCGCGTCGATGTAGACGTCGTTCTTTGACGCCGATACCGTGACTTTTCCATCGCGATCCACGACGTCGTAATGAGTCCATTCGGCATTATTGACTGGCGTTACCGTGACGCAACCGACACGGACTCGCATCCCGCGAGAGGTGTTGACCGACAAAGCACCGTGATCGAGAACCAGTTCGTCACCGTCAAACTGGACGATGGTCTCGGGATTGAGGTCGGCGGTGGAACCGCTCGCCTCGATGCGCGCTACGGCAGCTTTTTGAGTTTCGATGAAGTCGTCGGGAAACAGAGCGACGGAAGGCAGCGCGGGATTCCTGTTCACCATGACGCCAACACCGTCGCTGCGCAGTATGGCTGCTGCGTTGTCCTGGGCAAACAGGGACACAGGTAGAACGACCATCATGGGCAGGCAAACGAGATGGCGCCACATATACAGAAATATGCCCTGAACTTTCCGCACGTACGAACTACTAGCAGCTTAACTTGGGGCTCTGGGCGCGGCTATTGGCTCGCATGGTGCCGTGGCGAGGGGTTGGTGTGAAATGTGCTACAGGTCAGGCGCGTGCGAAATCGATGAATCCCTTTTGCGGGTCGGCACGGATTAATTTGGCGCGCAACTTGTCGCCGACATCGAGTCCTTGCTGGCCTTCGGCTAGCAGTCCGTCGATGTGAGGTTGCATCACGCGCACAAAGGTTCCGTGGTCCGTCAAGCCCGTAACGATGGCGTCGAAGACTTCGCCGATGTGGTGTTGCATGGCTACGGCGGCCAGGCGTTTGGACATATCGCGCTCCACTTTCTTGGCGGCGTCTTCTTTTTGCGTGCAATTCACGGCGATGGCGGTGAGCTCGGCGTCGGAGTAAGGGTTCTTCTGACCGGCGAGCAGCGCCTTGATCAGCCGCTGGGTGACGACATCGGCGAAACGCCGGTTGGGCGCAGTGGAGTGAGTGTAGTCCTGAACGGCGAGGCCGAAGTGTCCGGGAGCTGGTTCTCCGGCACGCTCCAGAACATATTCTCCGGGACCGATGAGTTTGATCACGGCCAAGGACAGATCGGCGAAGTGATCGGGATCGGCGGCCTTTTGGCGGAGCAGGAAATCGTTGAGCGCTTTGGAATCGGGCTGCGCGGGGAGTTTCTCGTTCTTCGTTGCGGCGAGTTGCACGATGCGGTCCCAGCGTTCGGGAGTGCGAACGATGCGGCGCAGGGACGAGACTTTCTCCAGGAAGCGCGCCACAACGCCGTTCGCGGCAACCATGAAGTCTTCGATGAGATCCGTGGCGCGATTCTTCTGCTGCTTTACGACATCGACGACCTGATCGTTCACCACAAGGGGACGAGCCTCGTCAGTCTGCAGGTTGAGCGCACCATGCTGGAAGCGCTGGGTTTTCAGCTGCTGCGCGACTTCATCCTGTAGTTTCAGTTGTGCTTGCAAATCCGCTGACGCCGCGACCTTCGGCGGAGCGGGCGACTTCCCTTCCAGCCATGCTCCCACGCTGTTGTATTGCAGTTGCGCCTTGTTGCGCACGAGAGCGCGATAGACATTCGAAGTTTTTATGGCTCCGGTGGAATCGACGACGAATTCAATGATCACGCTGAGGCAATCCTGATTTTCGAGGAGCGACGTTTTGCCGGTGGAGAGTTCTTCGGGAAGCATGGGGAAGTTGCGAACTCCGGCGTAAACGGTGGTGGTTTCTTTGGCGGCGTGCTGATCGATGGGGGTCTGCTTAGGGACGAAGGCGTCGACGTCGGCGATGCCGACCATGACTTTCACGTCGCCATTCGTGGCGCGTTCGGCAACTTCGATTTGATCAAGGTCGCGGGAGGTGTCGTTGTCGATGGAGGACCAGAGGAGATTCCGCAGGTCGCGAATGTCATTTGCGACCGCAATCTGAGGAGGATGGGCTTTCAAGTCGGCCAGCTGCTGCGAAACCTGGGGAGGGAAATCCGGCTCAAAACCGCGTTGCTGCATGATTTGTTTTGCGATGGCTTGCAGGTCGAGATGAGAGGGATTGGCGTCGGGCATGAACTCCCCGTGGAGAATGAGATGGCATCAGGCTATCACGCCAGGAGAACGCGAGACATAGCGCGGCTGCGTCGAAATAGTAACCGAGAGTTTTGCGCGGGCGGGGGCGCCCGCGCCACATCGATCTTGACTCTAGCTGTGGTGCAAGCGCTGCACGTCGGCGTTGGTGAAGACACGAGGGGCGCGAGGCTTGTGCGTCTTCCAATAGGAGGCAGTGTCACCGAGGGGCACGCCGTATCCGCGTTCGCGCAGAGAGTCGGCGTCGGTCATTCCAATGACACCGACGTCGGTGATACTCGCAGGCACCTCGCGAGGTTCGGAGCCGCTGAGTTCGACCACGCTGGACAGCGGGTATCCATAAAAAATTGGGAAGAGATCAGGCCCTAATTGGTCTATGGGATTCACGACGTAGGGCTGGTTCTCGACTACCGGTCCGATTTGGGGAAGGCCAGGGAGCGGAGGGAGTGGAGCGTCCAACCAGAGCGATGGGGTGGCGATCGGGTGAAGGAACATTGAGGAGTCGGTGGTGATCAGATATTGGGGACCTACGGGAAAGTTTGTGTCCTGCGCGGCGCCGATTCCTACCAGGGCGAGCAACAAGGAGAGCAAGCAACCGAGACGCATACGAGCCTCCGAGGAGCGATCATGATTCGCGATAATTATGAACCGAATGCGGGTTTATTGCCAGAGGCATTAGACCCCAAATCAAGCGTCTGGAGCGGGTTTTGGGGGCCTCAGGAAAGGCGCACGCCGGAATTCTAGGTTGCCAGCAGGAGCGTTCCTCTCGTGGCATCTATCGGGAGACGCGAGAGAGGTACTATGAGGATCGCCATGGATCGGAAGAAGAAACGTCCCTCGAAAGATTTCCGGCTCGCGCGGCTCACTGAGATTGCTCTTGCGTTGCCGGAAACCACGCGCAAGATCTACGGATCGCATGCCCAGTTTCTGGTCCGCAAGAAGACGTTCGCGTACTTTCTTGACAATCACCACGGAGATGGCATCGTCGCGGTGACGTGCCAGGTGTTCGCCGGGGACAACAAGGCACTGGCTGCAGCTCAACCTGCACGGTTCTATCTGCCGGATTACCTGGCATCGAGGGACTGGGTCGCATTGCGGTTGGATGTGGGGAAGATCGACTGGAGTGAGGTGCGGGAATTGCTTCAGGGTAGCTACGCGCTGATCGCACCCAAGCGATTAGCGGAACGGGTGATAAGCGCGGATTGAGGTCTTCAAGCTGCGAGATTGAGTGAGGACGCCGCTGCGCTTTGATCGAAATCCCCTCGAACGTCCGCTACAAATCACCCCACCACACCCCTCGATGAGGCTTCGCGTCGTTCGCGGCGATTGGCGCGGATGACAAAGAACATGTACAGAACGATGGCGAGGTTTCCGGCGAAGAACACACAACGCAGGATAGTTATGCCGCGCATCAACTCGCGGATTTCGAGCGGCAACAGCAGGGCTCCAGAAACCAGAGCTACCCATTCGGCCCAGGTGCGGGCGTTCCACAAGCCGTAGCCTTCGGTGAAGCGCAGGGCTGAATAGGCAAAGGCGATCTGCGCGGCTGCCCAGAGTTTGGCGTCGGTGACGTTGTCCGCAAGGTCGAGGAAGACCTGGGCGGAGTGGCGATCGGTGTTGATGCGGAACAGGGCTAGGAGACTTTCCGCGTAGAGCCAGACATCCTTGTGGACAAGCGCGATCGCGCACAGACCCATCAATATGACAAAAATGCCTTTGAAACATTCGAAGAGGGCTACGGCCCGAAGCACTTGCCGTTGGCGGCGGTGTGGATCAGGCTTGATTCCGGGCTGGCGCATGAACTGGGTGAAGACTCAAAGGCAGAGTATCACGGGCGGGATGGCGGTTGCAGGGCCGCCGCCGAGAACAGATGCGCCGTGCCGCGGCGTTCTTACCTCGGTAACTAGAGACCGGAGCCTAGGCATGGGACGATCAGTGACGGAGAGCAACCATGCGAAGAGTCATCCTGTGTCTATGTATTGCCGCGCTGTGTAGCGCCAGTTCGCAAGCCCAGCAAGGGCCGGCGACTCCACAAACCGCGCGCCAGGCTTTGCTGGAAATGTTTTTCAGCAAGACGCCGGGGACCTTCGTACAGCATCTGCCGGGAGCGACTCGCACGGCGCTGGAAAAGTCGGGGGCACTAAAGACACTGCAGCAGTATTCGCTGATGGCGAGTCAACTGCACGCGGAGGGGCAAAACATCCAGACGTTTGAAACGGGGTCGGTGCTGCTGACTTCGGATGATCCGAAGACCGGACAGAAGGCAGACATCACCGTGGAGAATGACGCGCTACGCGGCGATCAGGACGACATTGAAGTGTCGTTCCAAACTTACAAGAACGGAGAGGTGCAGAAGGCGCCGTTCATGCCGCGGATCACGTTCTCGATGAAGCAGGAGGGCCAGGTCTGGACGTTGAATGAAGTTTCCGTGACGATTCGTTTGCCACTCGCGGATCCGGACTTTCTGAAGGCCATCACGGAGAAGATGAAACCGCAAGCGGGCGCGGATGCAACGGGCGCGTTCACTCCGCACGCTGACGTTTCGGTTCAACCTTCGGTGCAGCCGGGCGCAAGCGACGCCATGGTGACGGCGGCCATGCGAACCATTCTCACCGCAGAGGTCACTTACGCGACGAAGTATCCGAACGTGGGGTTCACGTGCACGCTTTCCGATCTGGATGGATTTGGGGGCGGCGAACCGAATGAGCATCAGGCGATGCTGATCAACAGCGGCCTTGCGAGTGGCAAGCGGTACGGGTACATATTCACGCTCGCGGGATGCGGCGGAAGTCCGGCTGCCGCCTTTCATCTGACGGCTGCGCCGAACGGAAACAGCTATGGGCGGAAGGCGTTTTGTGCGGATCAATCCGCGGTGATTCGATCTTCGAGTGACGGGAATCCGGCCACGTGTTTGGCTAGTGGGACGGCAGTGCAGTGAGAGGGAGATAGCGGCATTAGTGAGAAATCGACGAAAAGTCAAAGTCCCCACCCTGTCCCTGCAAAGAACGCAGTGACAAGGGTAGGGCACCCGCCCTTAGAACTGCTCCTCAGCCCTTCTTCTCACGAATCGCTGTTCGCAATTCCGCCACGATTTCCTGGGATGCTTTGATCGCCTCGGCGTGCTGATTCACGTTGAACGAGATGGCGCCCACGCGGGCGTGGCCACCTCCGCCGTAGCGTTCGCAGATGCGGGCGAGGTTCACTTCGGGTTCCTGGGGAGCCCACGGATTCGATCCCACCGAAACTTTCACACGAAAACTGCTTTTGCTAAGGCCCACGCTGTACACCGATTCCGGGTGCAGATAGTAGGGAATGAATTTGTTGTAGCCTTCGAGGTCGTGATCGGTGACATCGAAGAAAATTGTGGCGTCCTTGCACTCGGTGCGCTCTTTGAGGATGCCGATGGAGAGTTCGTGGCGCTTGAGCAGGGGCGGTAGCAGAGGGGCGACGAACGGTTCCTGCGAGAATCTCCGCCAAGGATTTTGTGGCCAGCAGAGGAATCAGGTTCGGGACGAAGCCGTGATCGGGGGCGGACTCGATGACCATGGTCAGTTTCATCGCGGGAGCTTCCATTTCGACGGCGGTCTTGGCGTCGGGATAGAGGGCGCCGTCAATGATGTCGGTCCAATGGACCAGATCGGCCACGGGCGCGGGATCGAAGCCGAAGCGCTGCTGCGCGATCATGGCAATGAAGCTGGTGCAGGACTTGAAATCGGGATCGTAGAACTTGCGGTTGCTCTGATCCTGCTCGAAGTGCTCGGCATCATCGGGGGAGAGGAAGGCGCTCTCGTGATGGTCGAACCACCAGGTAATTTTGGGCGAGCTGGAGTATTTGAAGTCGACGATGGCGTTCTCGTCGCCGTCGAATTGCTTTTCATCGAACAGCGCTCCGGCGCGATGGACGAGGCCGGTGAACTCGAACTCGGCATCGCCGCGGATGCGCTCGCGGTAAAAGCGGGAAAACAGCGCGGCGGAGGAGGCTCCGTCAAAGCATTTATCGTGATAGAAGACCCGAACTCGCAATGAATTCCCCAATCGCTCAAACAGATTCCCGCCGGCCGAAGACCACGCGGCTGGCGTGGGATTGGGACGTGGGTAAAAGCTAATAGGATTGACAGCTTACAGGAAGAAAGTCAAGCGCGGGGCGTTTTGAGTGTGGTGCGTTTGCCGGGTTTGCGGTTTTTTCATGGTGCAGGTCAAGTGCTTTTACCACAAAGGACACAGGGAACGGCCGCCGAGGACACGGAGAATTCTCGGGCTCGAGGCAGCCGTTACACTTAGAGTCTTGGTACGAAATTTAGAGTCTTCCTCGGGTGACAACCTCACGCGAACGCCGCTCTTACATCGCGTTCGCCTGTTTTTCTGCCATGTCGCCGATTACGGGGAGCTTGTACATCTGGCCCTGATTGGCCTTGAGAACAAGGATGATCCAAATGATTAGCCCTGCTAGTCCGACGAGAGGCCAAATCAGGATGGTGAGCCATCCCAGTATCGGAATATGTGCGACGATGTTGAGTGCGATCCAGAGGACGGTCCACGCCACGGCAAAGAAGAGGCATTGAAAGGCATGGAAGCGAACGAACCGACTCTTGTTGTAGGGTTCCATCACCAGGAAGAGGATCGCCGGGATGATGGTGAAGTAGGCGAGCATTCCCGCCACATTGTCCGCGAGTCCCCCAGCGGAGGCGGTGGTGGTTGCGGGCACGGTGGCAACTCTGCCTGCACACGCTGCACAAGTGGTGGCGCCGTCCGCGATCTGAGTGCCGCACATGTTACAGAAAGCCATAGATGTTTCCTCCTTGCCGATGCGGGCAGGCGACGAAAAGCGATGGATATCGTTCCCCAAGCGGCGTCGGCGGCAACGTATCAGAGAAGCGGGCAGAAAGCAATCTTTCAATCATCTTTCATCGACGAGAGTTTCCATCTAAGGCGGGGGACCCGTCAGGCGGTATGTTGTTCGGCCACTTCGCCGAGCATCGGCAGCATGAACATTTCGCCCTGAAAAGCTTTTACGACCAGGACCAGCCAGATGACGAAGGCAGCAATCCCAACGACAACTGAAACCAACAACACGAGAAGCGGGCCGAGAACGGGAATGATGAAAAGGACAACGCTGGCGAGTTTGAGAGCGATCGCGAGCAGAATCACCGCGCCCCAGAGCAAAAGGCATTGAACGGAGTGGAAGCGGACAAAGCGATTCTTTTTGTAGGGATCGAGGGTCAGGAAGACGATCGCCGGAATGAATGTCAGGTAGGCGAGCGCTCCGGCAATATTTTCAGGAAAGATTCCGACTTTGCCGCTGGCGCGCGTCTGCATGGAGCGGCCACATCCGGGGCAGAAGGCGGCCGTCTCGGGCATTTGCGCGGCACAGTGTGGGCAGGATGTCAGCGGAACGCTCTTCTCATCCATTGTGGGGACCATATCAAAACGGCGGGTAGGCGGCAAATAGGCTGGCTTCAGAGCGGGCGAGGCGTGTGGTTCTTCTTGCGGCAGTCTTCGCAGACGCCATAGATCTGAAACGTGTGGCGGGTTGTGAGGTAGTGGTATCTGCGTCCGATTTCCTGTTCGAGCTGGCCGACTTCCTGGGAAAAGAACTCGACGGAGCTGCCACAATCGGTGCAGACCATGTGGTGATGACTGCGGCGATTGTATTGGTGTTCGTAGCGGGCGATCCCATCGTGGAAGGCGACTTCGCTGGCCAGGCCGCATTCCGCAAGTAGCTTGAGCGTGCGATAGACGGTGGTATAGCCGATACGCGCGTCTTTTTTCTGGACGAGGCGGTGGAGTTCGTCGGTGGAGAGATGGTCGCGGGTTTCGAGAAAAGTGCGGAGAATGGCGTCGCGCTGGGCGGTCTGCTTCAGGCCAACACCCTTCAAGTGCTTGTGAAGGATCTCCTGGGCTTCGCGGACCATCTGGCGGGAGATGGTGGGTTGATCATCGATACGCTTCTGCAGCATGGCGGGTGGAACAGAGTCAGGATACCATCCGGCATCTTGAAAATGAAATTCATTTTCAGCGGGAGGCAGGGCTGCGGGGCGTGGAATACAATCAGAGATTCCTCATGAGTACCCTGGCAGAGATCAGCACGCCCAAGTCGCGCCGCACGCCAATTGTCCGCATTCTGCTATGGATTTTGGCTGCTTTCCTGGTGGTTCTGGCAGGGATCGTTCTCTATGCCTATTACGTGACGCACGCCGCCCTGCCCCAACTTGACGGGCAGGTTCAGGTCAGCGGGCTTGCGGCTCCAGTGACGGTCACGCGCGACAGTCATGGAGTTCCGACCATCGAGGCGGCGAATCTCGAGGATCTTTTCTTCGCGCAGGGTTACGTCACGGCGCAGGACCGGCTGTGGCAGATGGACATCATGCGGCGGTACGGCAGCGGTGAACTATCGGAGATCCTGGGCGAGGCGACTCTGAAACTCGACCGGGAGCAGAGGATTCTGGGCCTGCGGGCGGCGGCGAAGAAAGCGATGGAAATGGCCAGCGCGCGAGATCGCAGTTTCTACGACGCGTATTCGCGCGGGGTGAATGCTTACATCGGAACGCATGCGGACCGACTACCGATTGAGTTTCGCATTTTGCATTACCGGCCGAAGCCGTGGCTGCCGGAAGATTCGGGCGTTGTCGCCAATTCAATGGTGAAGGATCTCAACTATCACTATTTTTATGACGCGCTCGACCGGGAAAAGATTCTTGCCAAGCTGGGTCCGGAACTGACGGCGGACCTGTATGTGAACCGTTCATGGCATGATCGTCCGCCGACGGTGATGCGGGAGGACTTGAACGAACCGGAGAGCAACGCCGCCGATTCCGATGACCAGGATGACAGCGATGATGATGCGCCGGACAATTCGGTGACGCAGCAAGCTCCCTCAGGCGCTAAAGCGCTTACAGAAAAGAACGGGCTTATCGCAGCGCTTAAAGCGCTGCGCCACCCAAATGCAAGTCTGTCAGCAAAGCGCGCAGGCTTGCCGGCTGAAGGCTTACCGGTCGAGGGCTTGCCAGTCAATGGATCCAACGACTGGGTTGTTTCGGGGCCACATACGGTGACGGGCAAGCCGCTGCTGTCGAATGACATGCACCTGGGCCACCAGATGCCGAACTTGTGGTACGAGGCGCACTTGCACTCGGACGCTCTGGACGTTGCAGGGGTTACGCTCCCGGGAATGCCGTATGTGATTGTGGGGCACAACCAGCGGATTGCTTGGGGCTTTACGAATGTCGGCCCAACGGTGACCGACGTTTACATCGAGAATTTCAATGCGCAAGGCGCGTATCAGACTCCCAACGGATGGGTTCAGCCGGAGCATCGGACGGAACTGATTCACGTAAAGGGCAAGCTGGATGTCACGGTAGATGTGAGGATCACGCGTCACGGGCCGGTGATTACAGAGCTCGTCCCGGGCGAAACGCGGCCGCTAGCGCTGCGGTGGACGCTTTACGATGGATTGCACATTCCATTCTTCGACGTGAATACCGCGCAGAACTGGGATGAGTTCCAGCGCGCATTCTCGCAGTTGGACGCGCCCGGGCAAAACGTGGTGTACGCCGATGTGGACGGGAACATTGGATATCACACCACGGGTAAGGTTCCCATTCGTGCGGCGGGCGATGGCAGCCTTCCGGTGAGCGGCGCCGACAACGCGCACGAGTGGACGTCGTACATCCCGTTTGACAAGCTTCCTAGCATCTACAACCCGCCTTCAGGAATCATCGCGACGGCGAACGGACGGATCACGCCGGATGGTTATCCGAATTCGGTCAGCATGGAGTGGGAAGCCCCATGGCGAACGGCGCGAATCTACCACGTTCTGGAATCGGGGCGGCAATTTTCAGCCGCAGACATGCTGGCACTGCAAACCGATATTCACTCTGAGGCTGAACTCTTCGCGGCTGAGCGCTTTGAATATGCCGTGGATCACGCTTCCAAGGCTCCGGCGCGAGTGAAGCAGGCGGCGGAGCTGATGCGAAGCTGGGATGGACGCATGCAAGCTTCGTCAGCGGCACCCACGATTGCCGAGAATTCCATTCTTGCGTTGAGGCGGTTGTTGCTTGAGCCAAAACTGGGAAGTGCGACGGCCGATCCGACGAAGGACGGAGTGCTGAACTGGAAGACGTACTCGTGGGAGATGCGCTCGGTGTGGCTGGAGAATATTCTTCTGCACCGGCCGAAGCGATGGCTGCCGGAGAAGTATCCCAACTACGACGAACTGCTGACGGCGGCCGTGGAGGCGGCGGTGAACGATCCGCATGCGCCGCAGGATTTAACGACGTGGCGCTGGGGAGCGTTCAATGCGGTCGAGATTCAGCATCCGATCCTGGGAAAGATTCCTTTGATCAACCGTTGGTCGGCGCCGGGAGTGCGCGAGCAGTCGGGCAGCGGATACACGGTGAAGGCGGTGTCCAGACACCACGGGCCGTCGGAGCGGTTTACGGCAAACATGGCTGATTTAGATCAGTCGACGCTGAACATCGTGACCGGCCAAGGGGGGAACTTCTTGAGTCCGTATTACATGGATCAATGGAAGGCGTGGTACGAGGGAACGACGTTCACCCTTCCGTTCAGCGCGAAGGCGGTGGAGGTAACGAGAAATCACCGGCTGACGCTGGAGCCCGTGAAGTAAGGAAGATCGTGGTAGTAGTCGCTGTTGGTTACGTAAATGAGTGAAATCGCGAGTGGCTGTTGAAAAACTCACTCACCAGAAAATGCCCGAAAAAACTTTGCAATGGAAGCCCCAGAGAATCGATTTTCTCGGCTTGGGTAGACCATTTTCTATCCCGTAAATTTCCGCGATTTAGCGGGAAATGGAGTTTTTCAACAGCCACGCGATTGTCTCGCCAACAACGTTCGAAGACCTCACTAGGACGTGACGGGCGTGGCACGCGATAGTAATTTGTGCCACCTATTGCGTTTGAGTCACAATCGGCAAACCATGGGATGGCTCAAAGACCAAACGTGGATCACCCCTTCAGGGAAGGTCGTGAAACGGTTCGCCGTCAGAGTGCATCCGCCGTGCCACGTACGCAAGCGCAGTCCTGCCATATACGGGCTATACGAGCTCTCAAGCGCGACATTCCAGTTCTTGATTACGTGGGTGCGATACCCAACGTCGGAGATGATGACGCTTCTCAACTTCACCACCTACGCGGACTATATGGATTGGTGCGCATGGGTCTGGCGAGATGCCCCACCATACTGGAATCCGTTCGAATCGGAAAACGTCGAGGTTGGTTTCACACCAACGCGACGTGCGTGGCACTTGTGGTGTTCTTTGACGTCCCGGAGAGGTCAAATGGGCTCAGTTAGCTTCAGCGCCCCTTAGCATGTGGGCTGGATGTCAAATCAGGCCTCCGAACTCCCTGCTCCGGGCATTTTGAGTGCTATCGGGATTTTCCCCAATTACATTAGGCGAGAGATGGCCAACCCGCCCGGATAGTCACTTGCGATCTGACCTACTATGCGATAGGTCGTGGTATCCAGAATGTAAATTGCGTTGCTGTTTCCACACGTAATATAAGCACGAGTGCCATCCGGCGAAAATGCGATACCAAGCAACGGTTGACCAACGGTAACTGGGATTGTGGCTGTCACGACGTTCGTTGTGGTGTCTACTAGCCAGACATGCCCAGTCTCTCCCGTTACGTAGGCGTGCCCTCCGTCGGGAGTTACTGCGATCTGTGTTGGCACGTCGGAGCCCGGTAGCGCAATGCTGGTGACCACGGCGTTGGTTTTCGTGTCGATGACATCCACAACCGACGGATTCCCCACACTGGCAGCGTAGAGGCGGCCTCCGTCGGGGCTCATCGACATGCCAACGAAGCCCAACACGGCGGTCGGGATCGTGGCGACGACTTGATTCGAGGCAGTATCAATCGCCCAAATCTGGTTTCCTTCAACATTACTCACATAAACGCGGGTTCCGTCGGGAGAGATTGCAATGGCTGAGAGCAAAACACCGGGTGTCTGCACAGTGGGCAAATTCCCGATGGTGATGGTTGCCGTCAAAGAGTTGCTCGAGGTATCGATCACCTCGACAGAAGCCAGCGGCGGGGGATTATCTGGGCACGATGGCGCACCGCAAGTGATCGAAGTCACATATGCGGCCTTACCGTCAGGAGTAATGGCGATCGCTTCGGGGCCGCTCCCGGCTGCAATCTTGGCAATCACGGAGTTTGACCCCGTGTCGACCACCCAGACCGATGTAACGGCATCGGTAACATAGGTGCGACTTCCGTCCGGGGTGACGGCCACGCCACTAGGATAGGACGCTGTCGTCGTCGAAGAGCTAAACGAGGAATTCCCGATTTCGATGCTCGCCACTGTTTTGTCTGCGGGAACATTAATCACTGACAGGCTGTGGCTCTGAGAGTGCGCGACATAAGCGATTGCCGTTGTCGCAGGCGAGCTTCCGCCGCCACAGGAGGCTAAGATCAGGCTCAATCCAAGCAGAGACACTACGGAGAAGACCACGCGACACTTCATCACGCCCTCCAAATAGAATCCTGAGAAGTTAGTACGTGGGCCCGAATGCTACTCTCGCAGATGCTGTCGGCCCAACGACTGGTTGCCTCGCGAGCGTAGCGGTCCGTTAACTGTCAACGGCCGTCACACTCATTGGGAACTTGGCGTCCAAGGCTCAGGAATGATATGGCGAACCCTTCAACAATAAGAGGCTCCGTCTGTGCAAAGTGCATTTGGGCGACTGGAACTCTTTCAGAGGCGCGATTACCCATCAAAAACGCTACGCGGGGTGGGTCACACCCGAATCGTTTCCCGGCCGTTAGGCGATCGCGCAGCAAATAATTCTGGCATGGGCGAAGTGTGGGGTATAATCCCTGCCGCTCTGTGCCTGGAGAGTCCGGGCAGAACCATTACGGGAGGGTGATCACCAATGAGAACTGCGCATCGGAGTCCGATGGCCGGCCTGTTCGCGGTGTTCTTTTTGCTCGTGTCAGTGTGTGTTGCGGGCGATCAAGAAGGCGCGACATTGCGCAAGCGGGTCACCAATCAGGACGTGATCGAGATGGCGAAGATGGGCTTGTCTGACGATGTGATCATCACAAAGATTCGTCAGGCTTACGAGGCTGGAACTGATGCGGTCAGCTTCGACACCAGCATTGATGGATTGAAGGCACTCAAAGCCGCAAACGTTCCCGACGCGGTCATCAAAGTCATGATCAACCCCGCTCCTCCGCCAGCAACCGTAGTAGCGGGTACGACTCCGATCTCGGTCGATCCAAATCTCCCTCCGCCCGAGGTGGGCGTGTACTGGCGGGACCAAGGCAAGTTTGTGCTGGTTCAGGGCCAGGCGGTGACAAATACCAAGGCGGGCGGCAAGGCGGGCAGTTTTTTCACGAACGGACTGAGGAACCAGCACTGGGATGCGACCGTCGAAGGAAACACGTCGAAAAATGTTGTCCGGGACCGCCAGCCGATTTTCTACCTGTACGTTCCCGATGGCGACGACTCGTCCGACTACCTGTTGATCAAGCTGAACAAGAAGAACGATCACCGGGAGTTCCAGATCGGGTCCTTCGGAGGTATTACGGGCGGCAAGTCCGGCGTGCAGAAGGAGAAGGAAGTCTCGTTCCACGCCGAACACCTCGGGATCAGGGTCTACAAAATTACATTGGTCGAAGCCTTGAAGCCGGGGGAATACGCGTTCTTCATGGGCACGGGCCAGAGCAACACGATGGCCAGCGCACGCGGAGGAAACAGGTCGGGCGGATCGGCCTCTGGCAGGGTTTGGGATTTCACGATTCCTGAGTGAAGTTTAAAAATGGTCAGTGGCCCCGCAGGACCGTCGCCGTCGCGGGCGAAGATCGCCGTCGCGGTTCATTTGCAGTTCCAGGGAATCGATCTGTTGCGCTCCAGGCGGTGCCAGGCTCTCGCGACAGCCCGCAGGATGCCGCAGGTACGAAATCCCTCTAGAAGAAATCGATGGCCTTGATATCCCCAACGTAGCCGACGATGTTAATCGTGCCTTCGGGCAGAAAATCGTTGATAAGCAGAATATCTTTGGTGGTGTCATAGACGCGCAGGGCTCCGCCTTCCGCTACGTACTCGACGTCGCGACTGACAAAGCCCTGAAGGCCGGTGACATCGCCGTTGTCTGGCGGGATGACGACTGAGTTGTCAGCTGTTCTGAAAATCGAAAGGCAACCTCGGATCTCGCCGGCGCCGGGATTATTGATATTGCCGACGCTGGTGCAGTTTTTCGATCCGATGAAGACTTGGCCGTTGGCGGTCATGTCCATCCGCCAATGAAAGCCGTCAGTGATGACCGCGCTGCCGGTCACCGTGTTGGAGCCCAAATCAACAATGTCAAGTCGACCGCAGGTGGTGGCGAGGGTGGTCTCTCCGGTACAAGCATGGTTGGTCGGTGAAGTGCCGGCTACATACAGCGTTGAGCCGTTGAGCAGCGCCATGGTGGCGGCATCGACAGGAATCGTGCTCGTAATCGTAAGACTGTTCAGATCGAAGACCGCAACGCTCGCCTGGGTTCCCCCGCATTGGGGACCGCAATTCAGAATGTAGACGGTACTTCCGTTGACGACGCCAAACACGGGCCGATCGAATCCCGGGACGATGGTGCAGACCGAATTGGGAGAATTCGACAAGCAACTGAGGTCGACCGGTGGCACGGCGGCGCTCGGATTGAGCACGGTGACGGAGTTGGAGTCGTTGCTGAAGACCAAGAGGTGGGTTGCGGTCGAGTCCGAGATCACGGTTTGGGCGTTCGTGACGGCAATGACCGTGAGGACTCCGGCGGTAAAGTCCATCTCATCGACAGCACCGAGGAACGAAAACCCGCCGATATTGGCCGTGGGAACGGCAGCGTATCCGGTTGGATTGGCTGTCGGAAAGACCATGCTGGTAGTCGGACCTTGAAGGCGGACGCTCCCGATTCCGGTTTCCTTCAGGGTGCTTACCGCGTAGACGGAGTTGCTGCTGGCATCGAAAGCCGCGGCAATATTCCGGGTCGGCGTGATGGCCATGAGCCCCGGGGAAGTTCCCGCGTTAAGACGGGAGACGGCCGGGATCGTGTCGTTATAACCATTGAGAATCACCAATCCCCCAGAATTCTGAGTCGACGTGACCCCCTGCGACGCGAGAACACGGTTCGGCAAGCCGCTGGGTGGATCTTTCGGTTTGCTGCTCCCGCAGGACATGAAACCCAGGCTGGCACACAGTCCAACCACAAGAGCGAGGATGCGTCTATTCAAACGGCAGGCTCCTAACAACATGAAAAAAGAAGATTTAATTGCGAAATGGTGGATTATAACAGACCACCTGACCGCAGACTCTCGAGAGCGAACATAGAAGTCTCGATTCTCTCAACGCTCCACGCCGATGTCGGCGAGATGCACGAACCGACTGTGATCCTGTATTCTCGGGACTATATGTCGGCTGACTTTCTTGCCCGGATCAAGCAGTCCCCTGTGCTGTGCGACGGCGCAATGGGTACGCTGCTCTATGCCAAAGGCATCTTCATTAACCGCTCCTACGATGAATTGAATCTCTCTCAACCTGACCTGATTCGCGGAATTCACCACGACTACCTGCAGGCCGGGGCCGAGATTATTGAAACCAATACTTTCGGCGCCAACTCTTTCCGCTTGGGACGACACAGTTTGGCGGATAAGGTTCACGACATCAATCGCGCCGGTGCCCGCTTGGCGCGTGAAGCCGCCAAAAGCTTCGATGTGTGGGTGGCGGGATCGGTTGGCCCGCTGGGAACCAGAATCGAGCCGTTGGGGAAAACGTCGTTCCATGAAGCGCGCGAGGCGTTCCGCCAGCAGATCGAAGCGCTGATGGAAGGCGGAGTCGATCTGCTGATTCTGGAAACCTTCGGATATCTGGAAGAGATTCACCAGGCAATGTTGGCAGCCCGGGACGTGAGCGGCACGGTGCCGATTGTGGCGCAAGTCACGATCGATGAGGACGGCAACTGCCTGGACGGATCGGATCCGCAGACGTTCGTCGCGAAGTTGGAGGAATGGGGAGCCGACGTGATCGGGTGCAATTGCAGCGTCGGTCCGGTCGCCATGCTGGACGCGATGGAGCGAGTGCGAGCGGCAACCTCCCTTCCCTTGGCGGCGCAGCCCAACGCAGGCATTCCGCGCTCGGTGGATGGCAGGAATATCTATCTATGCTCGCCGGAGTACATGGCGAGCTATGCGCGCAAATTTGTCGCGGCTGGCGTGCGACTGGTGGGCGGGTGCTGCGGAACGACACCTGAGCATATCCGGGTGATGAAGTCCGCGTTGCGTGTGGGAGAGGCACGAGGCAAGACCGCTTCAGCGCACGTGATTGGAGGTAAGACAGCTCCGGCCGCGACTCCGGCCGTGCCGCTGGAGCAGCGTTCTTTGCTGGGCGCGCGGCTGGCGCGGGGCGAGTTTGTCACGATGGTCGAGATTGTGCCACCGAAGGGAATCGACATCGGTAAGGAGGTCGAGGGCGCGCGGTTCTTGAAGTCGGTGGGCGTGGATGCGGTGAATATCCCCGACAGTCCGCGAGCGTCGGCGCGTATGAGCAACCAGGCTCTGTCGCTGCTGATCCAGCGCGACGTCGGAATTGACGCGATTCTGCATTACACCTGCCGCGATCGAAATGTGCTGTGCATTCAAAGCGATTTGCTGGGAGCGGCCGCGGTCGGGATCAAAAATCTCATCTGCATCACCGGCGATCCGCCGAAGATGGGGAATTATCCGGATGCGACTGCCGTGTTTGACGTGGATGCGATTGGCCTGGTGAACATCGTTCATAACCTGAACCGGGGGCTCGATCTTGGAGGAAATCCGATTGGGACCGGGACGGGCTTCGTAATTGGCGTGGGGGCAAACCCGGGGCTGACCGATCTGGATGAGGAGATTCGGCGCTTTGAGTACAAGGTCGAGGCCGGTGCGGAGTACGCGGTGACCCAACCTGTGTTCGATTTGCGTCTGCTGGAGAACTTTCTGAAGCGCATTGAGCATTGCCGCATTCCGGTTGTGGCCGGGATTTGGCCGTTGGTGAGTGTGCGCAATGCGGAGTTCATGAAGAATGAGTTGCGGGTTTCCGTACCCGATTCGATTCTGGAGCGCATGGCGCGAGCACAAAATCCCGAAGCTGCCCGGGCTGAGGGAGTCGCGATCGCGAGAGAAATGTTGATTGCCGCGCGGCAGATGGCCCAAGGGGCGCAGATCAGCGCACCGAACGGGCGCTACACGTCGGCAGTGGATGTCCTCGAAGCGCTGGGGGGCGACCCAACCGCCGCGGCGACGGCCGAGCGCAGCGAGTAAATCGATTCAGCGCCATAGCAAAACGATATTGCAGATTTTCCGTCCTAGAACCGTGTCCCGCTCCGGGAATGAATGGTTCGTTAATTTCGATTGATCGCAGAAAAAAGACTGGACTCTTGATGCAAATTCCTGCATTACAATAAGAGACGGAGCGAAACCCCGTTGCCCAAATTTGAAGAGTGCCTTCAGCGACTGGAGAAAATTGTTCAGGAGCTGGAAAAGGGAGAAGTCCCTCTGGAAAAATCTCTGACACTGTTTGAAGAAGGCATGCAGCTTTCTTCAGCCTGCCGGAAAGAATTGGAACAGGCCGAAGGCAAAGTTGAGATCCTGCTGAAGAAGAACGGGAAGCTTCAAGCCGAACCATTCGAGGCGCTGACAGAAAAGTCGCCTGCACGACGGTAAGTCTGCGGATTTCTGACCGCGATTCGAGAGCTTTAGATGTCTGTGGTGTTGTGGTTTTCCCAGCCACCCCGCAGCCCTAGTCCAATGTCGATGTCCGCCGTTGACGACGGTTGAAGATCGGGGGAAGTATGACGCAAAGCGTAATTGTTCTGGAGAAAGATCCCAAATTGGCCAGGTCTCTGGCCGGGGGACTTCGCCCGCACTTTTCAGTGCACCTAACCCGTTCCCGCGAAGAACTGCGAGAAGACGTCGTCCGGAACCGGCCTGAGGCGGTGGTGCTCAACATTGAGCACTGGCTGCTGGCTGATGTAGAGAGCCTGCACCGCGATTTTCCGGCGTTGCCGATTGTTTGCACGCACCGAATCCCTGATGAAGAAATGTGGATGGCCGCACTGGCGGCCGGTGCGAGCGACGTCTGCCCTGCAGACGATGTGGGGAATGTGCTGACCTCGGTTCTGCGAAGCATGGCGCATTCGCGAAGTGCGGCCGCGTGAATTGAGCGCGGACCCTTGAGGACGCCCACGGGCGTCCTTAGTTTTTTTGCGCGCGAGTTTCTTGCATGCACTTGTTGCGCGAGCAGATAGAGATTTCCCAATTCCGCTGCCTTGTTATACTCACTGCTTCATGCTGAAGGAAACTCTCGAACAAGGACAGCAGCTGACCGACGCCGCGCTTGACCGGCTCATTCCGCTGGAGACGCAGCATCCCGAGTCGATTCATAAGGCGATGCGTCACAGCGTGTTTGCCGGCGGGAAACGCCTGCGGCCCGTGCTTTGCATGGAGGCGGGGCGCATGGTGGCTGGGTCGTTGCCACCGCGTATAGAAGAACTGGGCGCGGCGCTCGAAATGCTGCACACCTACTCGCTGATCCATGACGATCTTCCAGCGCTCGACAATGATGACTTGAGGCGCGGGCGTCCGACCTGCCACAAGGCGTTTGGCGAAGCCATCGCGATATTGGCAGGAGATGCATTGCAGACGCAGGCGTACGAAGTTCTGGCCCGGCTGAAGTGTCCGGCCGAGGCGCGGGTGCGGATTATTGAGGAAATCGCTCGGGGCACGGGCACGATCGACGGAATGATTGGCGGGCAGGTCGTGGATCTCGAATCAGAGCACATCCGGCCGACGGCGGAGATGCTGGAGTACATTCACCGCTCGAAGACGGCCGCTTTGATTACCGCGAGCCTGGTGAGTGGTGGCCTATACGCTGGAGCGAAAGACAATCAGGTTGCGAAGCTGCGAGCATTTGGATTGGCGATCGGATTGGCCTTTCAGATTGTGGATGACGTGCTTGATGTGACACAAACGTCGGAACAACTGGGAAAGACTGCCGGGAAAGATACCGCGTCTGAGAAAGCCACGTACCCTGCTCTGTTTGGAGTGGAAGCTTCGGTGCGCCGGGCGGACGCGCTCGTGAATGACGCGTTCGCGGAACTGGAAAGCTTCGGGGAACGAGCGGAAACGCTGAAAGAACTGGCGAGGTTTTTGGTGGAACGGAAGAAGTGAAGGAGCAGCAGGCAGCCATTAGCCATTAGCATTGGCATTTAGCCCTGTACGATTCAGGTCGAGACGGCCAAATGCCAATTGCTAAGTGCTAAATGCTAGTGCCCCTTCTCTTATCCCTGTGATAGAAATTAGGGACGGCGATGGAGTTCGCCATAACCGCCTGTGGAAGTTTCCCTCTCAGGCTGATAACTCCTACAAAATTCAGATCGCTTTTGTAGGGAGCTCCGTCGTGAAAGACTTTCTCGCCATATCCGTCGCCGCGATTGTCGGCGCCAATCTACGTTACATTCTCAGCCGTCTTGCCGCCCGAGAGTTTGGACCGGTCTTCCCTGTTGGAACGCTGATCATCAATGTTCTCGGCAGCTTCATTGTTGGCTTCTTCGTGATTTGGACTACCGAGCGAGTGCTCCTAGACCCGCGTTGGAGACTGCTGGTGGTGGTGGGTTTCTGCGGGTCGTTCACCACTTTTTCCAGCTACGCGTTTGAATCGATGTCTTACTTTGAGCAGGGCCAGTGGGGACTGATGCTGGCCAACATCTTCGGCAACAACTTGCTCTGCCTGGCTGCAGCGCTCGCCGGGATGGCGCTAGCACGGGCGCTCTAGCATGCTTCCTACCCTTGAAACCCAACGGCTTAAGTTGCGTCCTTATACTGAGGCCGACATCGAAGAACTGCTATCGGTCATTGGCGCGCGAGAAGTTGCGGCTACCACGTTGCGCATTGCGCATCCGTACACAGAGCAGGATGCACGCGACTTTCTGGCGATCACGAAGGAACCGGGCAAGCTCTGGTTGGCGATTACCCGGAGCAGCAATGAGAGACTGATTGGAGGCATCGGGCTGCGGGTGGACGAGCAACATCAGCATGCCGAACTGGGGTACTGGCTGGGCGTGCCGTATTGGGACCAGGGATATGCGACCGAGGCATCCCGGGAAATGATCCGCTACGGGTTCGAAACGCTGGGATTGCATCGCATCTTCGCATCCCATTTCAAACAGAATCCGTCGTCGGGGCGAGTTCTGAAGAAGCTCGGGATGCGGTACGAAGGTTGCCAGCGCGAGCATCTACGGAAGTGGGATCAGTTCATCGACTCGGAGTTATACGGCATCTTGCGGCAGGAGTGGCAGATTTCGAGCAAGGATCGCGAGTAGAATGCCAGATGCAATGGCGGTACAGGTCACTATCTACTTGAACGAAGCGGACCAGTGGCATCACCGGCCGCTGCATATGGAGATTCTCAACTACCTTCGCAAGGAGAATGTCTACGCGGCGACGGCGATTCACTGCGTTGCGGGATTTCTGGGACGACAGAGAGTGGAGACGGCACATCTAGTCGAGGCCGGAGGCAAGCTGCCTGTGATCATCATCTTCGTCGACACCGATGAACACGTGAACCGCGTGCTGCCCACACTGAAAGAGATGGCGGCGCACCGGCTGATCGTGCGCGAGACTGTGGTGCTCGAACAGGGTAACCTCGACTGACATGTCTTCCCTTCCCTTGAATCCATCTCTCGACGTACTGGCTATCGCCGCGCACCGCGATGACGTGGAGCAAACCTGCGGCGGCACGCTGCTGAAAGCTGCGCTGCGGGGGCAGCGCACGGGCATTCTTGACCTTACGCAGGGGGAGATGGGCACGCGCGGTACGGCCGAAGATCGTGCGCGGGAAGCGACTGATGCAGCGAAGATTCTTGGCGTCGGCTGGAGGCGCGCGCTCGATCTTCCTGACGGGCGGGTAGAGAACACGTGGGAAAACCGACTCAAGGTGGCCGGCGTGATTCGGGAGACGCGGCCACGGGTCGTGATTCTGCCTTACTGGAAGGGGCGACATCCGGACCACTACACTGCGTCGGTGCTCGGATACGAGGCTTGCTTTCTGGCGGGGCTGGCGAAGTTGGATCCGCGGGGAGCACTCGGCACTGATCACTCAGCATTCAGTCAGTCCGACCTCGGACCTCAGACTTCCGACCTCGGGCGCTCCGGTAATGGTCCGTATCGGCCATTCAAGATTATTTACGCGACGCTTTATTACGACATTCGGCCGTCGTTTGTCGTCGACATTGGGGAACAGTTTGAGGGGAAGTTTGCTTCCATTCTTGCGTACAAATCACAGTTCAGCGACCAGGAAGCGGGGAAGGATCTCTTCCCTGCTCACGATGAGATCCGGGCGCGCGTAGACGCCATGGCGCGCTTTTACGGGATGCTGGGCGGCGTGACCCATGCGGAGCCATTTCTGCAGAAGGAAGTCGGGCTCGTCGAGGACCTACTGGCGATTCCGGTCAAATCCATTTAGCATTGCTGGACCTAATCACTCGCAGAGGAGAACTTTCAACTATGCTTCGTTCGGTCTTCACCCTCATTGCCGCACTCGCATTGGCAGCTACCGCCGCAGCCCAGGCTGGAACCTGGCAGATCGATCCCAACCACTCAGCGGCGCAATTTTCTGTGCGGCATCTCGGAGTGTCGACGGTGCGGGGCGCGTTCACGAAGGTGAGCGGCACGGCGAAGCATGATCCAGCGGACCCGTCGAAAGACTCGCTCGACGCCACCATCGACGCCAACTCGGTTGACACGCGGGTTGAAATGCGGGACAAGGATTTGCGAAGTCCGCACTTCCTTGAGGTGGAAAAGTATCCGACGATTACTTTTCATTCCAAGTCGGCCAAGGTAGCTGGACCGGGGAAGCTGCAGTTTACTGGTGACCTTACGATTCACGGTGTAACGAAAGAAGTCGTGCTCGATGTGGATGGGCCGTCGGCGGCAATTAAAGATCCGTGGGGCAACCAGCGTATAGGCGCGTCAGCCGCCACCAAGATCATCCGCCAGGATTTCGGCGTGACCGGCGCTCCGGGAGTTGTTGGAGACGAGATCACCATCACCATCGACGTGGAACTGATCCAGCCCCAGCCGAAATAACCGCAAGCTTTTGGATCAACAGCGGCTCGTGACGGCTATTTTTTCAATGCGACCGCGAGGCCGTCGCGGATCGGCAGGATGGTCGTATCGAACACTTTCGCGTCGTAGAGATTGCGGTTGAATTCGAGGATGGCCTTGGTCCGCGAGTCGCTCGGATTCTTCTCCGCCACGCGCCCGCTCCACAACACGTTGTCGGTGATAAACAGCCCCCCCTTACGCAGGCGGGGAGCGACCAGGCGAAGGACGCGGGGATAGTCTTCCTTGTCGACATCGTTGAAGATGATGTCGAATTCCTGTTTCTGCTCGGAGAGGAATTCCAGAGCGTCGCCGGTGTGCAGGGTGATGCGATTCGCGACCCCGGCGCGCTGGAAGTATCCGCGAGCCCGTTCTGCATTCTTCGAATCGCCGTCGGTATAAATCACGCGGCCTTTGTCCCCTACGGCCTGCGCCCACCAGATGGTCGAATATCCGATGGCGGAGCCCAGTTCGAACACCGTGCGGGCGTTGATCATCAGAGCCAATTGCTGCAATACGCGCGCCACGGCAGGGCCTACGATGGGGATGTTGTGCTCCGTGGCGTAATCTTCCATTTCGGCAAGTACCTCATCACGCTGGGGCAGCATGGAATAAAGGTAGTCGTCGACGGGCCCAGCGGTCGTGAAGTTGTAATGGCGCCAACTGGCTCTGTTGTCTTTCTTGTTGCTTTCACTCTTCTTGCTTTCACTCTTCTTGCTCTGAGTCACGGGCTTTCCTTTCAAGATCTCGTTCTACGTTAGCCGACGGTGACGCCGGGCTTCATTTCATGCACTTCAACGTTCGGAACCAATTTCTGGAGAGCGCCGGGAGTTCCGGTCAGAGCGGGGAAAGTTCCAAAGTGCATGGGGATCACGGTTTTCGGCTTCAGCAGATTGATGGCGTAGGCGGCCTCGCGCGGGCCCATGGTGAAGAGATCGCCCATGGGGATCATGGCGATTTCGGGTGCGTATAGCTCGCGAATGATGGCCATGTCGCCGAACACGTTGGTGTCTCCGGCGTGGTAGATTTTCACGCCGTTCTGAAATTCGAGCACGTATCCGCACGCTTCGCCGCCATAGACGATCTCATCGCCATCCTGTATACCGCAGGAATGATCGGCGTGGACCATGGTGACTTTGATATCGCCGACGGTTTGCGTTCCGCCCTTGTTCATGGGAGAAATCTGTTTCGCGCCCTTTTTCCCCAACCACAGGCAGAGTTCGTAGATGCCAACCACGAGCGGGTTATGCTGCTTGACGACTTCGACGGCATCGCCGATGTGGTCCCCGTGGCCGTGCGTACAGAGCAGGACGTCCACCTTCTTCACTTTCTTCTCAGACTCGGGACACATCGGATTGCCCATGATCCAGGGATC
Source organism: uncultured Acidobacteriaceae bacterium (assembly GCA_963788555.1). Taxonomy (GTDB): domain Bacteria; phylum Acidobacteriota; class Terriglobia; order Terriglobales; family Acidobacteriaceae; genus Sulfotelmatobacter. Next base: position 148,824 of record CAWBHM010000022.1, read on the forward strand.
GATAATGACAGTCTTACCCGCGGGAGTTTCTATGCGGAACGTCGAATGGCCGAGCCATGTGAGTTTGATGCCTTTTAGATTCATACGGCGTTAGCTCCTAGCTTCTAGGTCTTAGCTTCCAGCTTCAAGACGAACTGATATTTTGAGTACCTTTTTCCACGAAGCGGCGTTCCTAGTTTATTATCAAACGCCATGGCAGAACTCAAGGTGCTGATTTCGCGGCAGGACATTGCCAAGCGGGTGGACGAACTGGGCGCGCAGATCACGAAAGACTTTGCGGGGCAATCGATTATTTTCGTGGGCGTGCTCAAGGGCGCAGCCATTTTTCTGGCAGACCTGGCGCGTCACGTAGACCTCGACGCCACCTTCGACTTCATTGGCGTTTCGAGTTATGGGAATCGTCCCAGCCCGGCGAGCGAATTGAAGAGCGGGTGGGACTCCACGGGTGAGGTCCGTCTGCTGAAGGACGTGGATCAATCGATTAAGGATAGAAATATCGTGCTCGTGGAGGACATCCTCGACACAGGATTGACCATGACCTATTTGAAGAAGATGCTGCTGGCGCGCCAGCCAAAGTCGCTAAAGGTGGCGGCCTTGCTCGATAAGCCTTCGCGGCGCAAGCTGCCGCTGGAGGGCGATTACGTTGGGTTCAAGATTCCGGATGAATTCGTAGTCGGCTACGGGCTCGATTATGCAGAGAAGTACCGCAACCTCGCCGACATTTGCATTGTGCCGAGAGAATAAAGCCGCAGGATTGCGCCGCAGGGTCTGTAGCTAAGCTGTAGGCCATATTCCGCGCTGCTTTGAGCGGGGGCGCGCAACGTGGCTGCTATCATACGAACGCATGGGTTCTGTCCTTTCCAAACCGGATCGGTTGCCGGTCGAGTCGCTGCTGCTCGATGTCGCCGACGTGTTGGCGACCTCACTTGATCTGGATACGACCGTGCGCCGGGTCGCAGAAGTGGTGCGCAAAGTCATCGATTACGAGATTTTTGCGATTCTGCTGCTGAACGAAAAGACCCAGGAGCTGCGCTTTCGATTTCAAGTGGGCTACCCGGCGGAATTTGCCGAGCGCAGCCGGATCAAGGTCGGTGAAGGAGTCACCGGACAGGCTGCACAGTTACGGCAGGCGGTCTTGATCGACGACGTGACGCAGGATCCTCGATACATCGAGGCGGTGCCGAATGTACGCTCGGAATTAGCCATCCCGCTGATCACCAAGAATCGCGTGATCGGTGTAATCGATATTGAAGCGCGCGAGCCCGGCTATTTCAACGAAGAGCACGTCCGCGTGCTGACGCTGGTGGCGTCGCGCATGGCGGCGGGCATCGAAAATGCTCAACTCTATACGCGGACCACCAAGCAGGCGCGCATTCTCCTGTTGCTTAACGAAATCGCGCGCGAACTGACGTCGATTCTGAACCTGGACGAATTGCTCGGGCGAATCGCGGAACTGGTGCGGCGACTGATCGATTACCAGATGTTCAGCATTCTGTTGCTCGATTCTTCAGGCGAAAAACTGCAGCACCGCTTTTCGTTGCGCTTTAACGAGAACATCCACCTGAAGCATGAAATTCCGCTGGGACGAGGCTTGGTGGGCTCGGCGGCCGAGAGCAAGCAAGCGGTGCTCGTGCCCGACGTCACGAAAGACACGCGCTATGTCGAGGCGAATCCGGAGACGCGGTCCGAACTGGCGGTTCCGCTGGTCTATAAGGGCAAAGTGATCGGGGTGCTCGACCTGGAGCACACGCGGCGCGGATTCTTTACCGAAGAGCACCAGCGCACGATGACGACGCTGGCGGCGCAGATCGCGATTGCCGTTGAGAACGCGCGATTGTACGAAGAAATCGAACGGCAAGAGCGACGACTGGAGCGCGATCTGGCGCTGGCGCGGGAATTGCAAGGGCGCCTGCTGCCGCAGACGAATCCGAAGCTGGCGCATCTGGACGTGGCGGCGAAATTCGTTCCCGCGCGCGCGATCGGCGGCGACCTGTACGACTTCATTCCGTATTCGATGTCGCGGCTCGGCATTGTCATCGGCGACGTCAGCGGCAAAGGCGCGCCGGCGGCGATTTATGCGGCGCTGGTGAGCGGAATTATCCGCTCGCACGCTCCGATCGAACCGGGGTCGGCGGAAATGCTCTCGGCGGTGAATCTGTCTCTGGCCGAGCGCCGTATCGAAGCGCAATTCGTCTCGATCATTTACGCCGTGTGGGACGACGAACATCGCACGCTGACTGTCGCTAACTCCGGACTTCCCCGCCCTATCTATGTGCACGGCGGGAAGAATGAAGTCGTCGAGGCGACGGGCTTGCCGCTCGGCCTGTTTGACGAGGCCGACTACGACGAATTCAAGTTCCGCATGAAGCCTGGAGACATGTTCGTGTTCTTCAGCGACGGCATTCTCGACGCGCGCAACCGCAAAGGCGAACTCTTCGGACGCGGCCGGGTCGAGAAGATCGTTGCCGAGTGCGCGAGCAAGTCGGCGAATTGCGTAGTGGATTCTCTCTTCAAAGCCGCAGCCGAGCACTCGGCCGGCGTGGAAACTTTCGACGACCAGACGGTCGTCGCCATCCGGGTGCACGGCGGCGCGCATACCACTTCCCACAAGAAGAAATGATCTCCCGTAGTCAGAGCCCAGCCGCGCGTCCCCCGGGATTTGTCTATCGCAAGACGAAGCGCGGGGACACGCGCCAGAGCGGACCGTTGGTCCTTTACTGCGAGAACATTCCTTTGCAGAAACTGGCGGAGCGGTACGGCACGCCTCTTTACGTCTACTCTTCGACCACGATCCACGAACGCTATGATGCATTCGACGCGGCGTTCCGCGAGGTGCCGCATACGATTTGCTATTCGGTCAAAGCGAATTCGAATCTCAGCCTTCTCCGAATGTTATCTCGGAAGGGATGCGGATTCGACGTGGTTTCGGGCGGAGAACTGGAGCGGGTGCTCATTGCAGACCGCAAGGCTGCCAAGAGAGTCGTGTTCTCCGGAGTGGGCAAGACGCGTGAGGAGTTGACTGCTGCGTTGAAGGCGGGAATCATGCTCTTCAACGTGGAGAGCGAGTCTGAATTGTGGGCCTTGGCAGAGTGCGCGGGCCGATTACGCAAGACGGCGCCGGTGGCGCTGCGAGTGAATCCGGACGTTGCTGCGGAGACGCATCCTTACATTTCAACCGGCCTTCGCAAACATAAGTTCGGAGTGCCCATTCGCGATGCGCGAGCCCTTTACGCCAAAGCGTCGGGCACACGATATCTGAAGGTGCGCGGAGTAAGCGTTCACATCGGCTCGCAGATCACGGATGTGACGCCTTTCGGGGAAGCGATGGCGCGCGTCGCCGACCTGGTGCGCGAACTGCGTGACGATGGCCACGGGATCGACTACATCGACGCGGGTGGCGGACTGGGAATCAATTATGAAAAACCGAGTGATGTCGATTTTGCGGCCGCTGTGGCAACATACGCGCGATCTCTCGCGGCACCCTTGCGCGGCCTGAATGTGCGACTGCTGCTGGAACCGGGACGCTCGATCATCGGTCCGGCGGGGGCATTGGTGACCTCGGTGGTCTACCGCAAAGCGAATGACGGGAAACGGTTTCTGGTCGTCGACGCTGCGATGAACGACTTGATCCGACCGGCCCTTTATGGCGCCTATCACGAGATCATTCCTGTCAGCGCGGAGGCGGGGACAGCGGAGAAGTTGGAAGTCACCGATATCGTCGGTCCGGTGTGCGAGACCGGAGACTTCTTCGCGCGCGACCGCGAATTGCCCATGGTCGCCGAGGGAGGTCTGCTTGCGATTCTGGATGCAGGCGCCTACGGCATGGTGCTGTCGTCGAATTACAACACGCGCCCGCGTCCGGCGGAAGTGCTAGTAACGGGCAAATCGGCGAAGGTGATTCGACGACGGGAGAAAGTGTCAGATCTGCTCCGCGCTGAGTCGTGAATTTCTTTGGCAGTCAATTCTGCCGTTCTCCCCATTTCAACTTCGTGCGAAGTACGTGGAAGAAATCGGCGCCCGTCCGAAACAGGTTGACCTGATGCTGGGAGCGGCGGCAGCGCACGCGATCGCCGTCACGCAGATCGAGGCCCGGCTGACCATCCAGGCTGAGGTACGCGACCTCTTCTTCGCTGCGCAGCACGATTTCAATTTCAACCGAGTCCGGCACCACCAGCGGACGATGCGTCAGGGAATGCGGCGCAACCGGCGTGATCACAAAGGCAGCAACCGTCGGCATCAGCACGGGTCCACCGGCGGATAGTGAATATGCGGTTGAACCGGTCGGCGTGGCCACGATCATGCCATCGGCGCGATAGCTGGCGACAAATGCCTTGTCGATGTGTAGATCGTAGGTATTCAGGCGTGCCAGAGCCGTCTTGTTGACGACGGCGTCATTGAACACGAGGTAGCTGCCGCGAACGGTATCGGCTCGCAACAACTGGACTTCCATCAGAGCACGGTGTTCGACTGCGGCTCGCCCCTCGGCAATCGCTTCCAGCATGGAGTAAAGCGACTGCAGCGGCACTTCGGTAAGAAATCCGAGTGAGCCGAGATTGACGCCAAGCAGCGGAACATCTATCGCTGCGGTGACCCTGGCGGCCGACAATAACGTGCCATCGCCGCCGAGCACAACCACCAGATGCAGAGGCTTCGACGACATTTGTGACCGCGGCACCACTTCTTGGCCCGCACCATATTTCGCAGTTTCCGCGTCGACGATGACTCGATAGCCGTGTTCAGCGAGCCAGGTAAAAAGACCGGGAAGAATCTGTGCGACTTCCGGACGATCGGGCCGCGAAATGATCGCTGCGGTCTTCTGAGAGGACGCTTGCGGGCTGGCCATAGGGAAAAGGAGATTGTACAGAAATTCAGGTTAAAACGAGGCATAGAGCAGGAACTCACGATTGCCTTCGGCTCCGAGGATGGGCGACTCAATCGTATCGACCTGCACAACCCCCAGGTTTTGGAGCGCGCTTTTCACCTTTTCGACAGCCGCGAGCTGTGCCGCCTCGTCGCGCACGATGCCTCCCTTCCCCACATGTTCTCTCCCGGCTTCGAACTGAGGTTTTACGAGCACCACGACTTCCTTTCCCCCGCGTGCGTCAGAGTCGGGAAAGGCCGCGCTGATGACCGCAGGCAAGACCAAGGTTGCGGAGATGAACGAAACGTCCATGGCGATGAAGTCCACAGAGACGCCGGCCGCTTCGCGCGTAAGATCTTCGCGAGTTAGATAACGGGCGTTGGTTTTTTCCAGTAACCGTACGCGCGAGTCCTGGCGGAGCTGGAAGTCCATTTGCCCGTAGCCGGTATCGACTGCGATGACTTGCGCAGCACCGCGCTGCAGAAGACAATCGGTGAAGCCTCCGGTCGAGGCGCCGACATCAAGACAGACTTTCCCGGCGACTGCGATGTTCCAGTGTTCGAGGGCGCGCTCCAGTTTCAATCCACCGCGACTGACATACTTCAGATCTTCGCCCAGCAGCCGGATTGCGCACTGCTCAGGCACTTGAGCGCCCGCCTTCTCGATCTTCTGATCGTCGACCAGCACCTTGCCCGCGAGAATGAGCGCCTGCGCGCGTTCGCGGGAAGCAGCCAAGCCGCGCTCCACCAGAAGTTTGTCGAGTCTAATTTTCAAGAAATATTTTTCTCGCGGGTTCTACCACGAAAGTGCCAGCACTTGCAGTAGTGCAAAGTGTTGAAGCGCCTCACGACTGAATCACTTACGTAGGTACTTTGGTGTTTTTCCACAGCGTTTTCCACGAACGTGTTGAAAACTTCGGTCGGCGAAATGCGCGCCAGTGTTCAGAAATTCATGACGCATAAGAAAGCCGCCCTTGAGGAGGGCGGCTTCTGTTTCTTCGCGTACTTCGGAACTATCCCGCAACTTCTTCGAGCGTTTTCTGATCGATGTCGAAGTTCGAGTGCACGTTTTGCACGTCGTCGTGTTCTTCGAACGCTTCCATCAGACGGATCATGGTGTTTGCCGCCGCGCCTTCCAGCTTGATGTAGTTCTGCGGAATCATGGCAACGCTGGCAGATACCGGCTCGATACCGGCTTTCTTGACTGCTTCCAGCACGGCTTCATAGGCAGAGGTCTCAGTCAGGATTTCCCAGTTGTCGCCATCGTCATTCAAGTCTTCGCCGCCGAATTCGAGAACGATGTTCATCAGGTCGTCCTCTTTCGCGGCGGTCTTGGAAATGAGGATGTCGCCTTTCTTGTGGAACATCCAGGAAACCGCGCCGGCTTCCGCCATGTTGCCGCCGTTCTTGCCGAAGACGTGACGAATTTCGCTCACGGTGCGGTTGCGGTTGTCGGTGTTAATGTCGAGCAACACTGCTGCCCCGCCAGGCCCATAGCCTTCCAGAGAAAATTCCTCATAGGTCGCGCCGGGCAATTCGCCCGTACCGCGCTGGATGGCTCGCTTGATGTTGTCGGCGGGCATGTTCTCGGCCTTAGCCGCGAGGATGGCGCCGCGCAGGCGCGGGTTGGAGTCAGGATCGCCGCCGCCGTTCTTCGCGGCAATACTGATTTCCTTAATAAGGCGGGTGAAGATCTTGCCGCGCTTGGCGTCGAGCGCGCCCTTCTTGTGCTTAATTGTGGCCCATTTTGAATGGCCGGACATGGTTAGACCTCGAGTCTAAAATCCTTCTTTAAAGAGCGCTGGATGGCGCAGGATTCGCCTTCAGAGGAGATCACAATTGCCTCGGTATGTATGCAGGCGAACCCAGATTATAGCACGGACCCTGAGCCGGGATGTAGCCGATATTCACGCTCGTAAGCAACTCCACGCGACACCCTGCCATGGTACCCGCGAGTGGTCTTGACTGTGTGCGCCTTCGCACCTAACATGCCTGCGAAGCGCGCTGCTGTTGCCAAATTATGCCTGGTCAGTTGGTCGGTCACTACAGGGTCCTCGAAAAGATTGGTGCCGGAGGGATGGGCGAGGTCTTTCGGGCGCGGGACGAACGCCTGGGGCGCGATGTGGCGCTGAAGTTGATCCGGCCTGCTTCGAGTGACAATCCTGACCATCTGCGGCGCTTCGAGCAGGAAGCCCGCGCGGCTGCCGCGCTAAATCATCCCAATATTCTTGCCATTTACGACGTCGGCTTCGAGGGCACTGTGCCCTACATTGTTTCGGAGCTGCTCGTGGGCAAAACGCTGCGCGAGCGCTTCATCGAAGGGCCCATCCCTATACGCGAAGCCGCGGACTATGCGCTGCAGATTGCGCAGGGACTTACCGCCGCGCACGACCGGCTCATCGTGCATCGCGACCTGAAGCCGGAAAATCTGTTTCTCACGACTGACGGCCGCATCAAGATTCTGGATTTCGGAGTGGCCAAGCTCCAAGCGCCCATAGAAGACAATCGCTCCATCGAAAACCTGACCACGGTGACGAAACATGGCGCGGTGATCGGCACCGTCGCCTACATGTCGCCTGAGCAGTTGCGGGGCAAACCGGTAGATCACCGCAGCGACATCTTCAGCTTCGGTGCAATTCTCTACGAGATGATGGCAGGATGCCGGGCGTTTCGGGGCGAAACCGAAGTCGACACGATGACGGCAGTCTTGCGCGAAGAGCCAGCGGGCGTCCGCATGGATGAAGCGGCGATCCCCGCGGGTTATCAGGACATCGTCAAGCACTGTCTGGAGAAGGATCCGGAAAACCGATTTCAGTCGGCGAAGGACCTGGTTTTCGCGCTGCAGACGCTCTCGCCGACTTCGCCGGTCCGGGTGGTTCCCTCCTCGAAACCAGTCATGCGAGGTTCGCGGGCACTCCCATGGACACTGGCAGGAACGTTGGCCGCCGTCACCCTGCTTTTCGGAATCATGTATTGGCTGCGTGCTCCGGTTCCCGCTCCGACCTACCGTCGCTTGACGTTCGAAGCCGGCACGGTATATTCGGCGCGCTTCGCACCGAACGGGGATTCCATCCTCTATAGCGCCGCATGGAACGGAAAACCGGTGCAGTTGTTTACGACGGTCGGAAATTCTCTTCTGGCACAGCCGCTTGCTCTAAGCGACGCGAATCTGTTGGCAGTCTCGCCCACCAACGAGCTCGCGGTTGTGCTTCACGGTGCGCACAACGGTCAACTCGAAACCATGGATGGAATGCTGGCTCGTGCGCCGTTGGCCGGAGGATCTCCGAAAGAACTGGAGTCCGATGTCCGTTGGGCCGACTGGGACGCGCAAGGCAAGCTAGCGGTTGTGCACTATATCGACGGTCACAGTAGGTTGGAATATCCCAGCGGTACTTTGCTGTATCAGAGCAGTGGCTGGATCAGCAACATTCGCTTTTCGCCGCAGGGCGACAAGATCGCGTTCATGGACCACCCGGCGATCTGGGACAATCGCGGAACGGTTAGCGTGGTTGATCTGGCCGGACACGTAAAAGCTCTGACCGGTGAGTGGGAGTCGGAGCATGGGGTCGCATGGCGTCCGGACGGAAAAGAAATATGGTTCACGGCGGTTGAAAAAGGAAACAACCTGAATTTGATGGCAGTGGATCTTTCGGGAAAGGTTCGAACCCTTCTCGATTTGCCCATTGCAATCACCCTGCAGGACATCGCGCCGGATGGACGAGTGCTGGTGACCCTGAACTCGAAGCGCCTGGCAATGGCCTTCAGCACCTTAGGCAATAAGAAAGAGGACGTGGATCTGTCGTGGCACGACTTGAACTCTCCCCGTGAAATCTCGCACGACGGCCAGTATGTGGTCTTCGAAGACGCCAGCGAAGCTGCCGGTCCCGGATATGGGGTTGTGATTCGCAACGTGGACGGCACGTTACCCATACGGCTTGGCGACGGCAGCGCTGGGGGCATGTCCCCGGATGGAAAATGGGCGATCTCGATTTCCACCAGTCACGCTGCGCAGCTGACCCTCCTGCCCATTGGCGCCGGAGAGCCTCACCAGATCAATGTCAGCGGTCTCTCGCACATTCAGAATGGATGGGGGCGCTTTCTGCCAGACGGGCAAGGGATTGCCGTCAACGGCGATGAGAGGGGCCATACGCACCGGTGCTATGTCGTGAATGTCTCCACTGGAAGTGCAAAAGCGGCGACTCCTGAAGGAATACCGTGCGGACCGTTATCGCCCGATAGCCGTTACGTTCTGGGAATTGCGGCGAATCGATCGATGGCGATCTACCCGCTCGACGGCGGCACACCCAAACCTCTGCCCAATGTGGGATCGGCGTTTCACCCGTCGCAATGGTCGGACGATGGTGCTTTCCTGTACGGCTACCACATGGGCGAGTTTCCCAGCAAGATATACAAGATGGAAATTACCACGGGCAGAGAGACGATGCTTCAGGAGTTACGGCCCGGAGTGCCTGCTGGAATTGTTATGGTGGCTCCGATTATCGTGAGCCGCGACGGCACGCGTTTCGCCTACAGTTACAACCAGACTCTCTCCATGCTGTGTCTCATCTCTGGCTTGCACTAGACTCGCGGAAGATGACGGGCGTCTTGATTAGTCCAGGGATCCTGCGAAATCAGCTGCGACGTAGTGGAAGAAGATAGACGTCGACGTTTGCCCTTCTCTCAACTTGCTTCGGTAGTGCGGCAGGCGCGTTCCCCTGTACGCGAGCCCGTCGCCGAGCGCCTGATGAACCGTGACCGTACCCGTGGGCGTGTCTAACTGAATCGGCCATGGAGTCTCGAGGGTTGGCTCGGGAGAGAAATCCAGGCATAGCGTGATACTGAACTCACATTGCTCCCGGTCCGTGTGTTTCTTGAGCTCGGCCCCACTCAAGTACGAAGCCATGTATACGTAGGACGGCTTGAGAGGTTCCCCAGCAACAGCGCTCAGAGCGGCGGCGATATTCTGGTGAAAAAAGCGAGCAACCGGCTCGTTATAGGCAACGTAGCGCCGGGAGCTTTGCTTGTCGCCGAGATGGATCGCGCCACTGCGAATCAGGTGGCGGTAATAGCGGCGCAACGCGGCGATATGAAAGGGATGGATCAAGTCTCCGAGTGGCGCGTACCCTTTCTCGCGAAACAACCGGGACGCCTTGGTAGCCATTTCTTCGCGTCGTAAGGCCGCTGGCTCGGCCTGACCGGATCTCACACAAGCTTCAGGAATCAGGATTCCCGCTTGCGCCAAGAGGTTCCGTGCCCGCGTCGGAACAGAGGCTGGCAGCGGTTCATTTGGATGTAAAGCTCGCACCACGCCGTCGAGGTTCGGGCCGAGCCAGAACGGAAGCAGGTTCCGCGTAGCTGGGTCTCGTACCCAAGCGATCGTGCCCTGCAGAGCAAAAGCTGAGAACAGTGACCTCCGCGACGCAATTTCCCCGGGTAGCTCACCGTCGGCACACACGATGCACTCGGGGTTCAGGAAAAGATCTTGAGGGCGATCCTCCTGCAGCCGCAAAGACTTGAGAATGCGCTGCGGGATCAAGTGCAATGGCAGTTCATCCAACAGGCAGTAGAAGCGATCGGGAGGGAATGTCGCGGCGTGAGTCTGCCGCGACACTCCTCCCATGAGGGTTGTCATCCACTCGAGCCACGCCGGATTGTTTAGCGACGAAGCCATCCGTTTAGGGTAAAGCGGCTGTCGGCGAAGAGCCGTGAAGCGCAATTCACCTGGGTGATCTCGTGCAGCAGTTCGCACGGGAAAAAGACGATTTGATTCTGCTGTGGAACGATTGTCTGGTAACTGCCCGCACTGACGTACCCGCCGTCGTCCAACCGAGCATCGTGAATGCGCAGTTCCCCGCCGTCGAACTGCCGGGGCTCGCGATGGAAGAAGTAGACGAACGTCAGATAGCGTGACGCCACCCGATCGCTTCCATTATCGCTGTGAAAGTGGAAGTAGTCCCCGTCATTGCTCGCGGTGACCTGAGCTTCCACGCCAGCCAAGGAGAATTCCTCCATGCCGAGCTTGTCGAGGACTTGCGGAAGTACGGCCTTGATGCGAGCCAGGATCAAGTCCTGATGGTGAGCCAGATCCATGAGTACCCGAGATCGCCGGTGCTCATAGTTGATCACGCCGCCATCCGCTGTCGGAGAAACAACCTCACTGGCGGAAAAGTCGGCTTCGTGCTCCAAGGTGAAGCGCATGAGTTCGTCGACTTCCTGCGGCGCAAGGAATTCATCCAGCACGACACATTGCGCCGGTAAGACGGAAGGCCGCTCAGCAACGGCCGCGCTCGTTTGAGAAACAACCGCGGTGCGGACGGCACTCGGCGGCTGCGGATCTTTGGGCGGAACCACTGGCGTAGCGGGCACGGGCTGCATAGGCGCTTTCACGCCCGGAGGCGGCGGCTGCGGCCCCGGCGAGTGCGGCGATGGCGACTGCGGGTCGGTCATGGTGCGCACTACTTCGCGCGGCGGTTGCGGATCGAGCGGAGGTCGCGGTCCAATGTAGCGATCGGTCTTGGCACGCACCACTTCACCAGGAGTCTGCGGACCACTCGGAGGCTGGGCCGATGTACGTCTCGCTTCCCCTGGCGTTTCCGGACCGCTCGGTGGTCGCGAGCCGTGTAGGGTGGGCGCGCACTACTTCGCCCGGCGGTTGCGGACCGACGGAGGTCGAGGGCTCAGGTAAGGGTCAGCCCCAGCACGCCTCACCTCACCCGGGTGCTCTGGCTGACTCGGCGGTCGAGGGCTGAGGTAAGGGTCGTTGCCAGCACGAACTACCTCCCCGGGCCCTGCGGCCGCTCGGAGGTCTCGGGCCAAGTACGGATCTGCCGCACGAATTCCGCCCGAATCGTTCAACGGAATGGCGCTATTCTCGAGAATGCGTTCGACAATGCTGCCGCCGAGCACCGCGAAGGCACGCTGAGCTACGGTTTCGCCCACGGCCGAGGCAATGACTGCTCTCACTGCCGCCTGGGTCTCATGGTTCTCGCCAGCAGCAGTCCTGGCATGATGCAGCAGAGTAGCGACCAGGGAGCGTTCTTGTGTGCTGAGAATCCGCTGGTCTCGCATTAAGGTTTCTGAAAAAGAATCTAGGATTTGCTTCGGTGTCATAACAGACACGCCTCCCTGCGTGTGCATGTGACCACAGGATTAGGGGCCCGACTTACAGGGGAAGAAGCAGAGACAATATACCGAGCGGCTGTTAATTGCCAAGCAAATTCTGTGAACTTTATTTTCAGCGAGGAGCGGACTAGCGCTGAGCCATCGCGCCGACCAGGGACTGGAATACTTTGACTCCATCGGTGCAACCTAGTTCGGGCTCGGCCGAATCGCTCGGGTGAGGCATCATGCCAACCACGTTCCCGCCTGGGCTGCAGATTCCCGCGATGTTATCCAATGACCCATTCGGATTAGCCGCGGCGGTGATCTCGCCTCCGGGGGAGGAGTAGCGGAACACGACTCGATTGCTCTTGCGCAGTTCCTCCAGCGTTGAGGGATCGCAGAAATAATTGCCTTCCATGTGGCCAATGGGAATCGTCAGCACTTCCCCCTGCGCGCAGGCATTGGTGAAAGGTGTTTCAACGTTCTCGACTCGCACTTGCACGGGCTTGCAAACATATTTGAGTCCGACGTTGCGCATCAATGCACCCGGCAGCAGGCCCGACTCGCAGAGGATCTGAAAGCCATTGCAGATGCCCAGGACGATGCCGCCACCATCGGCGAATTTGCGGACGGACTCCATCACCGGTGAAAACTTTGCAATCGCACCCGTGCGCAGGTAATCGCCGTAAGCGAAGCCTCCGGGCACAAGGATGGCATCACAGTTTTCCAAATCGTGCGACTCGTGCCACAGGAAAGTGACTGGCTGCTTGGCGACGTGCTGAATTGTCCAGTAGGCATCGTGATCGCAGTTTGAACCCGGAAAGATGATGACGCCAAATTTCATCGCAGCCTCGAATGCAGGAATTTGAGGTTAGTCTAGCATGGTTGCCTCGGCGACCGCCGGGGCGACACTGGTGTATAAATCCCTCCATCGAGTTATTGATGACCTGTACGATAGGCGGCGATATGCCAGCCATGCCTGACTCCGTCAAAGACGACAGGTTCACGGTGATCTCGATTTCAGCGCTCGCCTGCATCCTTCAGGATCTCCTCCACGAAGGCGTGGGGCACGGTGTGACTGCCTGGCTAAGCGGGGCTCATCGCATAACCATGAGCACGGTCGCTCTGCAATCCGATATTGAGACGCGATGGATTTCGGCGAATGGCACGCTGGTTAACCTCGTCTGCGCGGCGATCCTGTGGCTTCTTCGGCGAAATGCGATCCGGTACAGACCGGCTACTCGCTTCTTTCTCGTATTGGCAATGGCCGGGAATCTATTTACAGGCACCGGATACTTTTGCTTTTCAGGCGTCTTCGACTTCGGAGACTGGGCGGCCGTGATCCAGGACCAGCAGCCGCACTGGCTGTGGCGCGTGGGGCTCATTGTGGTTGGCGTGGCCTCTTACTACGCATCAATGCTCCTGGTAGCGGCTCAGTTGAGGAGCTTTCGTGGTTCGGCCGAGAAATCGCGAAGGCTTCGCATGCTTTGCTGGACGCCTTACTTCACAGATGGAATTCTGGCGGGAGTCGCCGGCCTGCTAAATCCCGCCGGATTGTTTTATGTCGTGGCTTCGGCCTTGCCGTCTACGTTGGGCGCGAATGCAGGATTGCTGAGCCTGCCAAGCATGATGTGGAGACCGCTAGCCAGCGCCGACGACCAGGTCGAGCCAATTGCTCGTAGCAGCGCGTGGATCGCAACTGGTGCGCTCGCCAGCTTGCTATTCATCTTTGTCCTGGCGCGAGGGATCACGTGGTCGCGATGATGCACTGTGGATCTGTTGGACGAACCGAACAGAGCTCTCACACGACTGTCGCTGTGGCGATCTCCTTCAGGCGCCGCAGGTCGAGCTTGCCTGTACCCAGGTAGGGCAACTGATCCACGTGCACGAACTGATCGGGCAGGGGCTTCCACAGCGCCGGCAGGTCGCACTTGGCGAGCAGCGCAAGGCACGCTTCTAGTTTGTCGTCGGGCAGCGTGTGCAGCACGATGAGGCGCTCACCCTTTCTCTCATCGGGAACGGCGGTTACGGCGAACGTCTGTTCGGTCGATCCGCTAAGTTCGTGAAGTTTATCCTCGACTTTGATATGCGGCACCATTTCACCGCCGATCTTGCTGAAGCGGCTCATGCGGTCGGTGATGCGAATGAATCCATCTTCATCGACTGCTGCAATGTCGCCGGTGTTGTACCAGCCGCCATGCAGAACCTCTGCCGTCCAGTTACAACAGACGAACGCTGGTAACTTTGGAGTTTGCACAGGGAATAAATTGCAAGACGGCCAACTTGCCGCGTTCTACTATGGAGGCTTACAGAATCACGTACATACGGGAGAGTGCCAAAGGTGGAACTCCTGCTCGTAGTGTTCGCGTTGTTTGCCATCGCCACGCCATTCGCTACCGTCTACCTCCTCTGGCGGCAGCACCAAATTCGACAGCGGCTCCTCAAGCTCACTGAGCTGAGCATGGAAGTGTCGGACGGCCTCCGCCGCGATCTGATGGAGTTAAAGCGGCAGGTGGAAGCCGGAGCACGGGTCCCGGCGTCAGCCACGGAAACACCTGCCCATGCACCCGTACAGGGCGTTGTCGCGACAACGGCCGTTGCCCATCCTGTCCAGAAACCGGTTGAACCGGTGGTCGTGCCCGCGACGCATGTCCCGGTGGTTGCGCCTGCCGTCGAGAAGGTGGCCGACTTCGTTGTCGCCAGGCAGAGAGAAGATGCGACGATCTCCGCATCGTCACCCGTAACGCCCGAGAACGCAGATCAATCGGTCTCGGAGAAACCGGCGTCGCCTATCGCTGCACCCATTACTAAGAAGACAGAAGAGAAACCAGTTCAGCCTGCGGTGGTCCCTCCTCCTGCGACGGTTGTGCATCCCGAGCCGACGGCTCCAGTACCCGCGGCGCAGCCCCCTGTTGCTCCTCGCATCCCGAGACCACCACGCACTCCGACCATTGCCACACCGCCGCCGCTTTCGCGCCGGGAGATGCCGCCGACCACAACACCGTCCGCCCCTGATGTGCCGCCGCCACCAGCTCCGGTCGCACCGTTGCCTGCGGCCCGCGTATCGGCACCGCCCCAGCAAGCTGCGTTCCGATCGCCTACATCTCCGGTACATTCATCCAGTCGTTCGGCGTCCGTTCCTCCTACCCCCAATTTTTCCGCGACCAAAGCAACGACCGAGCAGCGCATGAAGTCGGTCTTCGCGATGGAAGAGATCCTGGGAACGAACTGGCTTAACAAACTCGGAATCGTTCTCGTCGTCTTTGGAGTTGCGCTCTTTGGAGTCTACGAACTCGGTCAGCTGGGCCCGGCTGGCAAGGTCGGACTTTCGTTGGTCGTTTCTCTTGCGTTTCTCGGCGGCGGAATTTTTGCGGAAAAGAACAACCGCTACCGCCTGCTCGGTCACACCCTGATTGGCGGTGGATGGGCACTTCTATTCTTCACCACGTACGCCGTGAATCACGTGCAGGCCATGCGGGTGATGAGCTCCGAAAGTACCGATCTCATCCTCATGCTTGCCGTTGCTCTGGCCATGGTCGTACACACCCTGCGCTATCGCTCACAGGTGGTGACAGGGCTGGCATTCCTGTTGGCCTACGGAACGGTCGCGCTCAGCAATGACAACGTATATAGCCTTTCCTCCGGCGTGATTCTCGCCATAGGACTCGTCTCGATTGTCATAAAGATGGGATGGTTCGAGCTCGAAGTCTTTGGCATTTTGTCGAGCTACGGGAATCACATTTACTGGCTGTATCGGCTGCTCGGCGCCGGTGGCGCACAGGGTCATGCATTTCCAGAATATCAAGCCAGCACCGCCATTCTGTTCTTTTACTGGATCGTCTACCGAATCTCGTACGTAGTCCGCAAGCCGAAGTCAACGCAGGCCGGGCACGCCTCCACGATTGCGGCCCTGCTAAATACTCTGCTGCAGCCCGAGCATGTTTCCACGATGGCGGCGCTGCTCAATACTTTGCTGCTGCTGGGGACGATGAAGTTTCAGTCGGTGCACCCGGAGCTGGCGTTCGTGGCGCTTCTGATTATCGGCGCGGTGGAGTTCAGCATCGGACAACTGCCGATGATCAAACGTCGCCGGGAAGCTTTTGTCGTCCTCACCGTGCTAGGCGCGGCACTCATGGTGGCGGCAGTTCCCTTCCGCGGCTCCAGCAACAACCCGGTGATCTTGTGGCTGATCGGCGCTGAAGTGCTTCTCGCAGCCGGAGTGATGGTCAGCGAGGTTGTCTTTCGGCGGTTGGGACTGTTCATCGGATTAGTGGTGGGTTTGCACCTCATCGCGATTGATTTCCAGGAACTCATGGTGGCCCGCCGCGCCAGCGAAGGTGTTCTGGTGGCCGGCGGGAGCATCTTCGCCCTGTGCGCTTTCGTCTTCTATTTGAACGTACTTTTTGTGGGCCAGCGATGGAGGGCTTTCTTTGTTGATCCGCCTGATTCGCCTGTGCTCGCGGTGCATTCCTACGTCGGCGGGTTCGCGGCTGCATCCGCTGCATGGGCCTTGCTCGCTGGAGACTGGACTGCTCTCGGCTTTGCCGGAATCATGCTCACGCTGGCCGTGCTCGGACGGAAGCTGAAGTCCGTCCACCTGCAAGTGCAGTATGGAATCCTCGGTCTGCTGGCGCTTTATCGCGTCGCGGTGGTCAACCTGCATAGCGAAGTTGCGCAATACACTCACGTTCAGAACCGCCTCATTACCTTGCCCCTGCTGGCAGGCGCGTTTTATCTGACGGCGAAATGGGCCGCAACCGGGCAAGACGAGGCCAACCAACGATTTTTCCGCGGCCTGTTTGCATTCGCCGGCACGGGGTTGATCACAGCTCTCATTTACTACGAAGTGCCGGAACTCTGGCAGCCTCTGGCCGCGATTGCTTTCGCGGTGCTCCTGCTGGAAATTGGCCAGCGGATCGGATATTCCGTGCTGGCTTGGCACGCGCATTTGTTGGGAGTGCTAGCCGCCCTCGCGGCGGTGAACACCGATCCTTCAGGTCTGCAACGCTGGCATGACATTCCCCTCCATGCATTTACCGCGTTGCCGGTCGTCGCCGGCGCTTACTGGATGGCCCGCCGGATCAACCTGCCGAATCAATCCCACGTAACTCTCGGACGGATCTTATACAGCTGGGCGGGCACCGGCATGATGGCATGGGTGCTCTACGAAGCCATTCCGGCTCCGTGGATCGCAGGCTCGTGGATCATTTTCGCAATCGCCCTGACATGGGTCATGCGCCAGATTGGTTACCGCCAACTTGGCTGGCAAGCGAATGCTTTGGCTGCATGTTCAGTCGTTCGCGCCTACACATTCAATCTTGAGATGGAGCAGCCCGTCTGGCACGGCATTTCCCTTCGCCTGGTCACGATTTCGCTCGTTGCCGCTGGGCTCTATTTCTTATCTCGGCAATCGAGTCCACGCGATTCTGAATTCAGGCGGCCGGTCGCCTACCTGCATACTTTCGCTGCGACGGCCTTGCTTGCCTTGCTGGCCTGGGCTGAGGCTCCAAGCGGATGGCTGGCGGCCGTGTGGGCCGTCTTTGCGCTTGTGCTGGCGTTGGTGGATCAGCGCTTTGAGCTTGAGGATCTCGGCTGGCAAGCCCATGTGCTCGCCGCCCTTACCATGGGTCGCAGCGTAACCGTCAATCTGTATGTGACGGATACGTGGCACGGAATCAGCGTAAGGCTGCTTTCACTGGCGATTGTGGCGGTCGTGTCCTATACCCTATCGCGCGTCATCCGCATGCCAGCGCGGCTTCGCGAGCAGGAGTTTCATCATGTCTATTCCTGGGCCGCATCGGCTATTGTTTCGCTTCTTCTGTGGTATGAGCTGCAGCCTCTAAGTGTTGCTGTGGGATGGGCCGTATTCGGGCTGGTTCTCTTCGAATACGGTCTGTGGCGCAAGACTCGGCAGTTTCGCTTCCAAGCGTACGTTGCCCTGTCCGCATCCTTCGGCCGGATCTTCTTTGCCAACCTGACCGCCGACAATGGTGGCCAATTCTGGGGTCCCAGACTTTACACAGTGCTGCCGATCACGCTGATTCTGTTCTTCGTCTATGCCCAGTTAGGGCCCGAGGAACAGGCGGCGAAGGACGACCGCAGTTTGCGCTTCGATACCTTGCTCGCCTATCTGGGTACGGGCAGCATCATCGCCCTGCTGTATTTCCAGTTTGCCAATGAATGGTTGGTAACCGCCTGGGCCATTGTCGTTTTCGCTCTCTTTGGATTCGCGCTCTGGCTGGACCGGCCGATCTTTCTGCATCAGGCCTTGCTCCTCACGCTGGCGGCCTGCACGCGTGGCGTGATGCATAACCTGTTCGGCGCCAGTTATTTCACGGGCAGCGACTGGGTCGGAAGAATCAGCGTACTCGGCTCTGCCATTGCCGTCTTGCTAGCTTGCCTGCCTTTCGCGTTCCGGTGGCGCGATCGCCACAAGGCACAGGCTTCCGGCAAGTGGATCGCGGCAGTCGTGCGCCATCCAGAGCAGCTTATGTTTTTCGTGCCGGTGTTTTTGTTGACGCTCATGCTGGCGTTGAAGATGCGCGCTGGCATGATTACCGTTTCCTGGGGCGTGGAAAGTCTGTCGATCCTGATCTTCGCCTTCCTCATCAATGAACGCAGTTTCCGACTCACTGGACTTCTGCTGCTGCTGGTATGTTTCGCCAAGATTCTGCTCGTCGATATGTGGGGCCTGGAGACGCGCGACCGCTACATCACTCTGATTATCGTCGGAATCGCAATGTTTCTGGCTTCATTCCTTTACACCAAGTACAGCGAGAAAATTCGTCAGTTTCTATGAAGCGTGCCGTCGCATTTGTGGCTGTGCTGTTGGTGGGCGTCGCTGGACTGTATTTCAGCCAGCGCCGGCATGATCCTACGCCGGTTTCGGCAAATGCTGTCGTGGCCTTGGCGGCAGATGCCCAGCGCGATCTCACCCGCGCGCCCTTGCGCCTGACCCGTCTTTCCGATGACGAAGAGATCGCCGTCGGCAAGGAACTGGCAGCACAATACGCGATCCCTGACGAGAAACTAACTTCCGAGGAACAGGCTCTGGATGGATACGTCCAGCGCGTCGGGGGAGTGGTCAGCCTACATGCCCATCGCCGACTGCCATACTCGTTTCATGTTGTGCCGGACCGCGCCATGATCAACGCCTTTTCTCTGCCCGGCGGCCCAGTCTATATCGGCGAAGGCTTACTCGACTTGATGACCAGCGAAGACGAACTGGCGGCGGTTCTCGGACATGAGATCGAACACATCGACCACTATCACTGCGCCGAACGAGTGCAGATCGAAGCCCGGCTGCGCAATCTGAACCTCGGCATCGTAGGCGCGATCGTGCAAATCCCGCTGCAGGTGTGGGAAGCAGGCTACAACAAAGACGAAGAATTCGAAGCCGACCGGGAAGGCATGCGCCTGGCGGTACTCGGTGGCTACTCGCCCTACGGGGCAGTCAGCCTCTTCGAAAGGTTCAGCAAGCTGCACAATGAATATGTGATTCATGCGCGGAGTCCGGAGGAAGAACTCTCGCAACTCGCCATTCAAAGCCTGCAGGGATACTTCCGCTCGCATCCCTTGCCGTCCGAGCGCCTCGCGCAGGCCAACAGCCTGATCGTCCAGGAAAGATGGCAGGACCGACGGGCCCAGAAGCCCTTCCGCGTCGAGTATGAAGTGCAGAACGGCAAATACGTAAAGTAGCGAAGTCTACTGCGGATCCTGCGAAGGCGAAAGCGCAGGCGGGTTTTGCGGATCGGCTGATACCGGAGACAGCGTCGGCTGCGCAGGCTGAACCGAGTTGGTCTGAATTGACGCAGGCCCTTCAGTCTGCGGCGCCGTTGCCGCCGGGCCGGCATAGCTTTGCGGGGGATATCCTCTCGCCTGCACAATCGCCCAATGCCATTCTTCGTCAGGAGCGACTTCGAGATTCAACGGAGCGCTAAACACCGTAGTGATGAAGGGCGGAGCGGCCGCTCGCATACGATAAATCACGGTCACGTCCGGTTTCTTCTCCGGACGAACCTCAGCTTCCGGAGGCAAATTCCCCGTGACTGCAGCACTGTAAACCGGATCAGTGGATAACGACGCATCGCGGGCATCGCTCTTCTTCACCACCGTCAACGCCACTGCAACTTCGCTGACGTGCCAATCGGTTCGGTTATAGATCGCCACGATCAGCGTATCCCCTTCGATGGTGGCTGGCCCCTCCAGCTTGACGACATCCGCCGGCGGAAGTTCCATCTGAGCGTACTGATTCGACAGCAGCGCCTTCACATTTGCGGTAAACGCGAGGCTGCAAGTCACGTCCGGCGCACTGACGTGAAAGCCGTTAGCGGCTCCCGTCATCAGAAACTTGAGTCCCGATCCGGTCGCGTGATGAGTCTCTGCCTGCTCTATCACCTTCGAGAAATTATCGTCATCGATGACGTCTTTTTGCGGCGGAGTCTTTTTGCGCAGGGTGCGGGCCAGGTCTCCCAGCGGTATGTCGTTGGGATCATCCTGCGCGGCAAGCCGTGCCGGCATCAGAGCTGCGAGCAGGAATGGCAGGGCGAGAAACAGCCGAATTGATCGCAGCCGCGGCATGAAGACGCAGGGAAACAAGGAACTCCCTGAGCCAATTGTATGGAGAGTCCGAAGAAACCGGGATGATGCGGGCAAACGTTGGTAACTGTTACTTCAGGACGTACCTACTTCAGGAGGTACTTCGGGACGATAGGCAAGCAATGGGCGCGCGCTGACGAAATGGAGGCGCAACGGGGCGCACGCCCAAGCCCGGAAAAACCGTTCTACAGAAGGCCCTGTGACCGGAACCGTGTGACTGGGTCTACGACTGCCATTGCTTGCCGCTTGAATATCCAGCGTGCCACCGCAAAGCCAATTGCCGCATAGAACAGGTGCATCTTCTTCATAAACACCCCCAGTCGGACCTACTCACGGACCTTCGGGGGAGACTTAACTTCTCTATCGGCACAATAGCAACCGGCTTGAATCTGAACAAGGCACAACAGTGCCATCGAAGTGGCACGGAAGTAATAGAAGTAATCCAATATGGAAACAGGCGAAGATGATTATCCGCCTGACCCGAGGGCGCATCGCCCCTTCGACAAGCTCAGGGCAAGCCCTCGGGACAGCCGGCGAGACGCGGCGCTACGTTTCTCAACTCAGTGCGCGGGGACAGCTTCGTCGGTTGCCCGCCCCGGCGGTGGCACTACCACCGTGGACAGGCTCCCCTCCGCCGTCAGCTTCTGAAATGCGGCGAGATCCCGACGCTGCAAGTCCTCCCAACGCCCCACCAGTTCCCCGCTCTGCCGCTTCAGCTTATCGAACTGGCGCTGCTCCGCCTCGGTTGGGGCCGAGTCCGCGGTGCTTGCGTCCATCGCGAGATACGCCAGCTTCGCGTCCAGTTGCGGAGGATATGCGAGCGAGTCCTCATTGGCGCTAATGGTCAGATTGATCAGTTCTTCCCGGACGGCAACCAGTTTCTTTTCCAGATCGTCCGCCGCGCTGACAATCGTCTTCGTGCTGGCGTTCTCCGGCAGCCGCCGTTTCAGGCCCGACAGCTGCGCACGAACGTCCTGAATCTGATTCACCGTGTCGTAGACTCGGCTCAGTTCATCGCGCGTCTGCAGCAGCAGATTGAACTGCTGTTCCAGATCAGCCTGGCTGACGTGCACTCGCGGATCGAGTTTCAAATCAAAACCTGCGGTCTGCGTTTGAGCACCCACCGTGAGACGTACCTGGTAGTGACCGGGTACAGCCACGGGTCCACGAGCGCCGCTGCCGTATTCCCACAAATAGTAGCCGGGAACGCGACGTGCTTCTTCATAGCGCAAGTCCCACACGAAGCGATTCAAGCCTGCTTCCGGCTTCAACTCCTTTTCCGGTTTCTTGTCGTCCGGATCAAGCGGCTCTTCCAGCGTGTTGAACTCCGCGCTCGAGTATTTGCGAATGACTTTTCCGGAAGCGTCGAGAATCTCGATCTTGGCTTCGGTATCCGCCTTTGGAGCATCCTTGAGGAAGTAGTAGATCACCGCCCCCGCCGGCGGATTCTGCGCCGTCCGCTTCGAAGGATGACGCTCGCTACTCAGCCCCGCCTGAATGCGATAGGCGGTTCCCGGCGTGTACAGGAACGCATCTTTCTGCCCGATGTCGTCGCTGTACTGCCGCAGTGGAGTCACGTCGTCGAGAATCCAGAATGCGCGCCCATGGGTTGCCACCACCAAATCATTGTCCTTGATGACCAGGTCGTGCACCGGCGTCGTCGGCAGATTCAGCTTCAGCGGACGCCAGTTCGCGCCATCGTTGAACGACACGTAAATCCCCGTCTCTGTACCCGCATAGAGCAGCCCACGCTTCTTCGGATCTTCGCGCACCACGCGCACGAACGCAGTATCCGGAATTCCCTGCCCTAGCTTGGTCCAACTCTTGCCGTAGTCGCTGGTCTTGTAAATGTAGGGATGCAGATCGTCGAACTGATGACGGTCGACGGCCACGTACGCTGTCCCGGCATCAAACGTCGAAGCATCAATCTGGCTGATGCGGCTCCACTCCGGCATATCCTTGGGCGTGATGTTCGTCCAGGTCTTGCCTTCGTCTTGCGTCAACTGGATCAGCCCGTCGTCGGTGCCCACCCAGAGCAATCCCTTGGTGATCGGCGATTCCGCCAGGGCGAAGATCGTGTCGTAGTATTCCGTGCCCGAGTCGTCCAGCGTGATGTCGCCGCCCGAGACCTTCTGCTTGCTCTTGTCGTTGCGCGTCAGGTCCGGACTGATGGCCTGCCAGTGCACGCCGCCGTCGGTGGTCTTGAACAGCCGCTCGCCAGCGTGGTACAGCGTGTTCGGATCGTGCGGAGAAATCATGACCGGAGCCGTCCACTGGAAGCGATGCTCCAGGTTCGCAGCGCCATGCGCGTCGGAAAGTTCCGGCTGCTCCGTGATCGCCTTCACCTGCCCGATGTGCCGGTCGTAACGCGTGATGTTTCCCTGATAGTCGGCTGCGTAAACAATGTTCGGATCGCGCGGATCGGGCGCAATGTAGCCCGCTTCGCCGCCACCCACGTCATACCAATCGCGTGCGGTCAATCGACCCGTCGTCGCTGCGGCTCACAATCGCAACCGTTCCGCTATCCTGCTGCGGACCGTAGACGCGGTAGGGCGTCGCCGTATCGGTAATGACGTGGTAGAACTGCGCTGTTGGCTGGTTATCCTCGCGTGACCAGTTCTTGCCGCCATCAATCGTCACCGTAACTCCGCCGTCGTTCGAGGCGATCATGCGCCGCGTATTCAGCGGATCGATCCAGAGTCCGTGATTATCCCCGTGCGGAACACGGACCTTGTTGAACAGATGCCCGCCGTCGGTTGATTTGTAAGCCTCCACATTCATGATGTAGAGCACGTTCTCGTCCCGCGGATCGGCGATCACGTGCATGTAGTACCACGGACGCTGCCACAGGCTGTGATCCGGGATTGACCAACTGCCACGACTCGCCGCCATCGTCGGAGCGATACAAGCCGCCGTCCGGATTGTGGGCCTCGATCAACGCATAGACGCGGTCGGAGTTCGCCGCGACGGCGACGCCAATCTTTCCATAGGGTCCCTTGGGCAGGCCGTGCTCTTCGAGGCGCTTCCAGGTTGTTCCGCCATCGCCCGAGCGATAGAGCCCGCTGCCCGGGCCGCCGCTCGCCATGCTCCACGACGTGCGCCGTGCCTGCCACAGCGCTGCAAACAGAATGTTGGGATTATGCGGATCGAAAGCCACGTCGATGCCGCCAGTGTTTTCGTCCTTGTACAGAACTTTCTCCCAGGTCTTACCGCCGTCGGTCGTGCGGAAGATGCCGCGCTCCGTGTTCGGACCATAGGGATGGCCGAGGGCCGCAACAAATGCAATGTCAGGATTCGTGGGATTCATGATGACTTTGCCGATGGCGCGCGAGTCGCGCAGTCCCACGTTCTTCCAGGTCTTGCCGCCATCCAGCGACTTGTACACGCCGTCGCCGTGCGAGATGTTGCCGCGAATGCAGGCCTCGCCCGTCCCCACGTAGAGTGACGTTGTGATTGGAATTGGCTACCGCAATGCTGCCGATGGCAGACGTGCCCTCCTTGTCGAAAACCGAGGACCACGTCATCGCGCCATCGGTCGACTTCCAGACGCCGCCGCCGGTCGCGCCGAAATAATAAGTCGTGGGATCGCCCGGAATTCCGGCCGCCGTCAGCGACCGGCCGCCGCGGAACGGTCCGATCATCCGATACTTCATCCCCTTGAAGGCTTTCTCCTCGGGCTTCGTCGATTCGGCTGCCTCGGATCTGCTCTCCGCTGGTGCCGTGGACTGGGCGGGCTGAGTCGCTCCGCCGGCTTCACGGCCTTGGATTGCCGCTCTGGCTTGGTCTTGCGCGATCCGCAGCAACGGCCGAACGAACGACAAAGAGCGTGAGTGCGAAAGACAACCGTGCGAGGGTGACGCTCTTGCGCGAAAGCAATCTGGGCCGACCATGTTTGAGTTTTCTCCGGGAAGAATGATATGGACAGATTTGAACGTTATGGTACGCATCGACGGGGACGCTTGCTGCAAAGGGCAGGTACGATCGTCTCCGAGCCGAAGCAATCGTCCGCAGGACTGACCAGCGGAGTCGCACTGCCCCTCGGAATCGGAACGCTCATCACTTCTTGGATAACAGAATCTTTCTTCGCCGCTTCCAGCTCTTTGCGCTTTGCCTCATCCACCTTCGGATAAGCCAGGTCGAGCGCTTCCAGCGTATCGACGATCACCGTCGACACCACCAGCCGCGTGAACCACTTGTTATCCGCCGGCACAACGTACCAGGGCGCCTGCTCGGTCGCGGTGTTGGCGATCATCTCTTCGTACGCTTTCTGATAGTCATCCCAACATTCGCGCTCGTGAATGTCCGCCGCCGAGAACTTCCAGTTCTTCTCCGGTTCCTCCAGGCGCTCCAGGAAGCGCTTCTTCTGCTCCTTCTTGGACACATGCAGGAAGAACTTGCGGATCACGGTGCCGCTTCGCGCCATATGCTGCTCGAAGCAGCGAATGTCTTCGAAGCGCTCGTCCCAGATCTTCTTCCCCACCAGCGAAGGAGGCAGTTTCTGGCTCTTGAGAATCTCGGGATGCACTCGCACCACCAGCACCTCTTCGTAATACGACCGGTTGAAGATGCCAATATGCCCTCGCTCGGGCAAGCACGCGAGTCGTCCGCCACAAGAAAATCGTGCTGTAGTTCGCAGCTCCGACGGCGCCTTAAAGGAATACACCTGACAGCCCTGCGGATTCACTCCCGACATCACGTGCTTGATGATGCCGTCTTTTCCGGCCGCGTCCATCGCCTGAAAGATCAAGAAGCAGCGACCAGCGTATCCTGAGCGTAGAGCTTGTCCTGCAGGTCGGCCACGCGAGGATGCCCTGCTGCGAGCGCCTCTTCGGCATGCTCTTTCGAGTGCCAGTGTCCCGTATCGGCGGGATCGAAATCCTTCAGACGAAAATGCTTACCGCTGTCCACGCGATAGGGTTTGCTACCTTGTCAATCTTCATCTTGTGTACTCCTGGGCACTCAAATTGGCAGCCGTCTAACAGGCTCCTGAAAAATGCCGATTCTACGCCGCATCGTCGTAAGGCGTATAGATGCTGTTGCGCCTCGATCTTGTTGAAAGAATGCGGCTCGAGCCGCACCGCAAGTTCTCTTGTTTTGCAAGGGTGCGGCTTCAGCCGCACCGCAAGCCTCACAAAATCAACTCCGGTTTTAGCCGCTGAGGGTCGCTGGTGCTCGTGAACCGACTCTTTCCGCAGCCTGCTAAACAAGTTATCTCACAAAAACGCTCCCAGGAACTGGACGCAGTCCTTCGCCCCCACAGAGCCGGTTGATGATAGGATCACTGGCGGTGGTTCGCATGCAAGAAAAGCGTGAATTCAACACGCAATCCGAGCTTGACCGGAGTACAAGATGAAAGCGCTTCCTATGGTCGGAGTCTTATTGCTGGTGCTGGGGGTCCTGGCTTTTGTTGTGCCCGTCCCGCACAGCGAGGATCACAGCGTGAAGATTGGCGACGCCAAGATCGGCGTCGAGACGCAACATAGTGAAAAGCTACCCCCGGCGGCAGGAATTGTTCTTCTGGCGGGCGGCGTCGTGTTGCTCGTTCTCGGATTGCGCAAATCATAGGATCCCCGCGCTTGTTCGAATCTGACTTCCTTACCTCCACGCGAAGAGAGTAAAGATCAATACCGCCGCTTGATTTCGCAGGCGGCTCGAAATCGTCTGCGACGTCGTTGCCCGACGGCCCATACCCGGGAAAAACTGCCACCGCACTGGCCGCTCTGGTGGGCTGCCGACTTTCTTCCCCACGCCGCATACAGTCCTCGGACCAAATCGCCGCCACGTTGCAAACGGTTGTCTCGAATTCCGTGGCAATCAATCACCCCTACACGGCCGCGCATCTGCATTGCCCGCCTTTGCTAGCCGCTCTCGCTGCCGAGGTCGTGATCAGCGCTCTCAACCAGTCCATGGATTCGTTCGACCAGGCGCCCATCGCCACCGTCGTCGAGCAGAAGACTGGTCCGCTGGCTGTGCGCGGAGGCCGGGTTGCCCGCCTCTGCCGACGGAACGTTCACCACCGGCGGCTCCCAGTCGAACTACTTGGGATTGTTGCTCGCGCGCGACGCATTTCTTCAGAACCACTGGAATTGGTCCGCGCAGAAGTCAGGCCTTCCACCGGAAGCTCGTCGCCTGCGCATCTTCTGTTCTGAAGTGGCGCACTTCACCGTCGAGAAGTCCGCATCGCAATTGGGTCTTGGAACGGACGCAGTGGTGCGAGTCGCGGTGGACGAATCATTTCGCATGAACCCACTCGCCCTGCGCGATGCGCTGCATGCGGCTCGCGTCCGCAAGATCTGCTTCCCATGGCAATTGTGGCAACCGCCGGCACCACCGACTTCGGCTCTGTCGATCCGCTGCCCGAACTGACTTCCGTCGCCCGCGCCGAGGCAGGCGCATGGCTTCACGTCGACGCCGCGTACGGCGGTGCGCTGCTGTTCTCCGCGCAACATCGCGACAAATTGCAGGGAATCGAAAACGCCGACTCGCTCGGCTCGACTTCCACAAGCTCTTCTGGCAGCCAATCCCGTGCAGCGCTTTCCTGCTCCGCGACGCCCGTCACTTCGATTCGATCAAACTCCACGCGGACTATCTGAACCCCGAACTTCATGAAGACGAAGGCATCCCGAATCTGGTAACGACTTCCCTGCTCACGACCCGCCGCTTCGACGCCCTGAAATTGTGGATTTCGTTTCAGGCTCTCGGCCGCGCGCAAACTTGCCGCCATGATTGACCGACTGATCGAATTAGCCGAGTACGCGGCAAAGGTCATACGCAGCACTCCGCGACTCGAACTGATGTGCGAACCGCAACTGAGCACCGTCGTATTTCGCTATGTCCCGGCCAGGACCGGCGCAGATTCGGACCAGCTCAATGCCACCCTTCGCCAACGCCTGTTCGACCGCGGCCTGGCAGTCATCGGACACACGCGAGTGCGCGTACGGCAGTGCCTGAAATTCACCTGCATGAATCCGGTCGTGACAGAGAGTCAAATGGAAGAATTAATCCGGATCATTCTGCGACAGCTTCCGAGTCGAAGAAATCGAGACAGTGCGCGAGTAACCCGTTCAATCGTGAAAGCGATTAAGCCGTATTACTTGCATACTGCGTACTTACATTTATGTACCTCAAAGTGTTCCTGCAGGAACACTTTTTCCACAGGCAGGGTTACGCTCCGACCGGTTTCGCACTCACGATGGCAGCTTCTTTTCCTGCCAGGCATCGAATCCACCAGCGACATTGATTACGTGTTTGAATCCCGCGCGTTGCAGCAGGCTGCTGGCGATCATGCTGCGGTATCCACCTTTGCAGTGCACTGCAATCGCGGCACATCACGATCGATCTCTGGCGGAGACACCTTGAAGTTGTCGAGCGGCCACCAGGTTGCGTTCTCGATGTGCGCGGCATCCCACTCGGGTTCGCGTCGTACGTCGAGCACTTGCGTGCTGGTGTGACTGCAGCCGCGCGTCGAGTTCGCTCGACGGTCGATCTGCGCAATTGTTGCCAACGGAAATCCAGCCTGTTTCCACGCGGCAACACCTCCTCGCAGATATCCATCCAGAACTTCGATGCCGACGCGCGCCAGTCTGAGGCGAGCCTCTTCCAACTGCGAATCCGACGCTGCGATCAGCACGGGATGCGCTGACAAGCCCAACACCGTGCCCGCCCACGAGGCAAACTGTCCCGACAGCGCAATGTTCACGGAACCCGGCACGTGGCCGGCGGCGAACTCTTCGCCAGGACGCACGTCGAGCGCTATCTCGCCATCCTTCAACATGGTTTTCAACTCAGCAGGCGAGATCGGCTCGCAGAGCAGGAAGGTCCGACAAGGCGGAGCGCCGCTGCGATTGATCTCTGCATCTTTGAGAAAGTATTCCGGACGCGCGGGCAGATTGCTGGTCAACTGCGCAACGAACTCTTCCCTGCTCTTGATCTGCAACGCATAGTTGGTCAGCCGTTCCGTGCCGATGGTCGACGATCGCTCGGCTCGCATGTTCTTTCCGCAGAGCGAACCGGCGCCGTGTGCGGGATAAACGAGCACGCTGGCAGGAAGCACCAGCAACTTCTGATGCAAGCTGTCGTATAGCAAGCCCGCCAGCTGCTTGGGAGTGTGCCTCGGAGAGAGATCGGGGCGGCCTACATCGCCAATGAACAGCGTGTCACCTGTCAGGACCGCCCAGGGCTCGGGAGATTGTTCTGGGTCGGTAACGACCAGGCAGATGCTCTCCGGAGTGTGTCCGGGAGTTTCCAGCACGCGGATCGAAGCCTTACCGAATTTCAATTCAAAGCCGTCATGCACGGCAATGTGGGGGAACGTGGCTCCCGCTTCAGCGCCTATGTAGATCGTCGCGCCCGTGCGAGCGGCCAGTTCTTTGTGGCCGGAAACGAAGTCGGCATGCAGATGGGTTTCAAAGATGTGCCGAATCGCGACGCCATGCTCCTCCGCTGCCTTCACATACAATTCCACGTCCCGTTGTGGATCGACCACCACGGCTTCTCCATCTGAAGCCAGCATGTACGAGGCGTGTGCCAGGCATCCCAGATAGAACTGTTCGAAGTACATTGAGACCTCCCGACGTGCGTACGAATGCTAGAACAAATCGCTTCGCAATGTCACGGTGGGGAGAATCAGACGAAGGAAAACTCAGGCAGGCAGCGGAGTAATAAATTCCAAGCCAAAGCAAAATCCATTGCGGGAGCGAACAATGGCAGGCAGTCGCGAGGGGGCGGGCGTATCAAATTCGATCTCGAGCAAGTCCCCCGGATTCAGCAGAATTCCTGCGTACAAGACCATGCCGCCTTCGCTCATTTCAGTGCCGCGACCTTCCACGACAGTCGTCGAGAAACCTTTGGAAGTCACTACGCGGACGGGCATGTCCACGGGAAGTCGAGGCCAGCGGCGGGTATTCTCAGAGTCAGCCACGCTCCCTATCTTCATCGCTGTTAGAGATTTGTTCAAATTACTAAGGTGAAGTGGGTCTCGGTGCGTGGGTACCCGCGAACGATTGGCGAAACCAGAACTTGTATGGGCGCTGGTCACGGCCGTTCGACAAGAGTCTTGTACAATTTCCGTGTGAATTCGCGCACGAGATCGTGTCTGGCGTTGATCTTGGTCTTGTCGCTGGGTGTGCTCGCGCGGTCGGAATCGGTTTCCGAACTCAAACCCACGGGTTACGTGAACGATTTCGCGCATGTTTTAAATCAAGATACAGTCACACAAATCAACGACATCTGCCGGCAGGTCGACGAGAAGGCACACGCTCAAATCGCGGTCGTGACCATCAATACGCTCGATGGTTCTGACATCGAAAGTTACGCGGTCGATCTCTTCAAGAAATGGGGCATTGGCGGCAAAGGCACTGACCATGGCGTTTTGATCCTCTACGCCATAAGGGATCGGCGCGCACGCATTGAAGTTGGGTATGGGCTGGAACCAATTCTGCCCGATGGAAAAGTGGGTGGCTTTCAGCGTGAGGCAATTCCGCTGATGCAGAGTGGGGACTACAACAGCGCGCTGCTGCTGGTCACCAGCCGTGTTGCGGATGTCATCGCGAAGGATGCCGGAGTCCAACTCACCAATTCCCAGCCACGAGCGCCCACGCAACCGGTGCGTGAACCCGGCGGCGGTCTGTCGATCGGCGGGATCATTGCCATCATTGTCGTGGTTTTGATCGTCCTGCTCACCCCGTTACGCAATATTCTTTTCTGGCTTCTCTTTTCCCAGATATTTGGCGGC
Organism: uncultured Acidobacteriaceae bacterium; assembly: GCA_963788555.1. GTDB lineage: Bacteria > Acidobacteriota > Terriglobia > Terriglobales > Acidobacteriaceae > Sulfotelmatobacter. The sequence goes on from CAWBHM010000022.1 coordinate 179,116, forward strand.
CGCGGCGGAGGCTTTGGCGGCGGGGGTGGCTTCGGCGGTGGGGGCGGGTTCGGCGGTTTTGGTGGAGGCAGTTCTGGAGGCGGCGGGGCGAGCAGTAGCTGGTAGGATGCGAGGACGCAATGGCTTCTGAAGATAAGCAAGAGAAGGTCGACGAGTTCGTGAAGCGGGTTCGCGAGGCGGCGGGACCGAATGTGGAAAATATTACTCTGTTCGGCTCGGCGGTGGCCGGTGATTTTCATCCTGGGCTGTCGAACCTGAACTTGCTTTGTGTTCTGCGCGACAGCTCATTTGCGGCGCTGCAAGCTCTCGCGCCTGTGGCGAAGTGGTGGGATCGCCAGAAACAGCCTCCACCGCTTTGCATGACTCGGCGAGAACTGGAGCGGTCCACAGACGTTTTCACGATCGAATTGCTGGATATGCAGCAACATCATCGCGTTCTTTTCGGTGAAGATGTCGTTCAGGGCTTGCGAATTTCGATGCACGTGCATCGCGTACAGGTGGAATATGAACTGCGGGAGAAGATGATCCTGCTGCGGCAGCAATTGCTTCTGGCCGTGGGGAACGATTCACGGCTGTGGGATCTTCTGTTGCATTCTGTGCCCTCGTTTGGCACTCTGTTTCGCCATGCCCTGATCGCGCTTGGAGATGCCCCGCAGTCGAGCAAACGGGATGCCGTCGATCGACTCGCGAAACGAGTGGGATTTGATTTGTCTGCGGTTCATCAGGCTCTGGACGTTCGCGAGGGCAAAGCGGAGAGCAAGAGAATGAATGTGAATGATCTTGCCGCGCGTTATCTGGCAGCGGTTGAGAAAGTAACCGCTGCGGTGGATGAGGCATTAGACTCAGAGGCATCCGGCCGCGCGTAACGAAGTCACAGTCGAGTTTTTGAGGAGGAAGGTATGAGTAAGGGCTTGATTGCAGTCGTCGTCATTGTCGTTCTGCTGGTGTTCGTGCTGGTTTTGTTCGGCCAATACGTTGGCGTTAAGAACACGCTGGTGACCAAGAACGAGGCAGTGAAGAGCGCCTGGTCACAAGTCGATATCGTGCTGCAGCGGCGCGCTGATCTGATTCCGAATCTGGTGGAGACGGTAAAGGGATATGCACAACAGGAGCAAACGGTATTTGGCGACATCGCCAAGGCACGTTCGGCACTGCTCTCGGCAGGCACGCCGCAACAGAAGATCGCGGCGAACCAGCAACTGGATGGAGCGCTTGGCCGCCTTCTCGTGGTCGTTGAGAATTATCCCCAACTGAAATCGAATGAGAATTTTCTGCGTTTACAAGATGAACTCGCGGGAACCGAGAATCGAATCGCGGTGGAACGCAAACGCTACAACGACACATTGCAGGACTACAACACCTACGTGCAGCAGTTTCCCAACAGCATTTTTGCGGGGTGGGCCGGGTTCAAGCCGAATGACGCGTACTTCGCGGCGTCCGAAGGAGCGCGGCAGGTGCCCAAGGTGAATTTCTCGCCCAACACTTCCGCACCACAGGCGACGCCGCAACCGGCACCCGCGAAATAGTTGGGCAACAAATTATGAAGACGATTCCGACCATCGACTACTCCGAGGCGAAGCGCGCCGTCGATCTGATCGTGGAAAAGGCGCTATCGATGCAGAAGGCGGTAGTCGTCGCCGTGGCGGACTGCCGGGGCGAACTCATCGCTTTCGCTCGCATGGACGCCGCTCCCGTCACCTCAGTTGTGATTGCGATGAACAAGGCATGGACAGCCGCGCGCGCCGGAAAGCCCACGGCAGAGATTGGCGAAAAAGTCCGCCACCCGGAGCGGGGCCACGACATCGCTTATTTCGGCGATCCCCGCTTTGTGGGCTGGGGCGGCGGCGTTCCGGTATTGAAAGATGGCGAGGTGGCCGGCGCGGTTGCGGTCAGTGGGCTCTCTTCCAAAGAGGACGCTGGTCTGGCAAGCATGGCTGCAGAGTTGATTATGGGAGGTTGAATTCGGTCGCGGTTCGAGCGAAAACCTGAACGAAATTCCGCCTGTAGTTTTCTGGCGGAACCCTTTCAACTCGCGAGGGTGCGAAGTAGTCTCCTTACCGATCCCCTTCAAAACCGCCAGCAGGCGCGCGCCAAACCCCAGTCGCTTTTCAGGCGCAGCCGAAACCGCGAAAAACAAAATCAAAATTATTGTGAACAGTCTGGAAATGACGTTTATGAAAGCTTGCGGAAATCTTTACGACCTCTTCATGCCTGCGTGTTTATGTTTGATCTTGAAAGCGGATCGCGCGGGTGCGATTCGCCGATAGAGGAACGGACCATGAAGAAATTCACTCAATCTCGACTCGTGCTGGTGGCAAGCGTCTTGGCGTTGTGCCTGCCTATGACGATTCAACCAGCGCATTCTGCAACCAGCGACGTAACTTTCACAGGGGTGGTCAGTTGTTCGCGGTGCCTTGGACTGCATTCGCGCAAGGGGACGAACCGGCTTTCCTGCTCCATGCTGTGTGTCAGCCAGGGATCGCATTATGTTCTGATGACTGGCGAGAAGATCTATGCGTTGGAAGGCGACAAGAACAAGATTCAAAACTTCGCCGGTGGTGACGCCGCTGTAACCGGGCATCTGAGCGGGGATACTCTTGAGGTAGCCGGTATTGGCCACCGTCAATCCGCCTCAAGGTAAGGAAGAAGATCTCGGCGGGACTTCTTAACGCGGGAGGAGCTGTGGGCTCGCGGTGAAGAGGCCCCGTCGTGTTGTCATGTAACGACGAAGTCGGAATGTCCTCCCCGCCTCGAAGGGCTCGAAGCCCGCTAACTTGTTCTTCTTCTAAGGGCGATAAAAATATTCGATTGGACGGACCGCAACCGCCGCTTTAGGTTTCTTGGTTGGGATTCAGCCTGCGGCAGCGCCAGAGAGCCTGATTCATCAGGATTCTTCATCGCCTGACACGACTGGGCGAATCCCGGGGTCCATCGAAAATGAAGCTTGCCGGTTCTCTGTTATTGCTTGCTGGATGGGTGATTGTGGTCTCGACCTTGCCGCTGCTACCATCCCTTGGCATGCGCGCGGCGTTCGTGCTGGCGGGAATCGCCGTGGAAATCATGGGATTCGGCCTGATCGCCCGCTCCCATCTTGCTCCCAAAGGATAACGGATTGGCGGCCCCTCCTTCTCTTTCCGAAAGCTCCGAAGCGCTCTGCCTTCTCCTGATTCTTCTCGTGCCACTGGCGGGAACGGGACTGGCGCTCGTGAACACGGGACTGGTGCGGTCACGAAGCGCGGCACATGTGATGGTGGCTTCGCTCTGCGCCTTTGCCGTTGCCGCCATTACGTACGTCATCGTCGGATTTTCATTTCAGGGAACGGCCGGCGGAGCGGCCTACTCCATCATGATTGGAGGCAAAAGCTGGAATTGGATCGCGTCGGAGCCCTTTTTTCTACGCGGCTTGCGGCGTGAACTATCTCCGGTGTCGCTGGTGTTGCTGCTGCAAATCTTCAGCGTGGGATTGGCTGCCATGATTCCGTTGGGGGCGGCGGCCGAGCGATGGCGGCTCGGCGCGTCCTGCATCTTCACCGTTCTACTGGCGGGATGGATCTATCCGCTGTTTGCGCATTGGGTCTTAAGCGGCGGGTGGCTGTCGCAAATCGGTTCGCTGTACGGTCTGGGAGAGGGCTTTGTGGATGGCGGCGCCGGATCTCTTCAGGTGATTGGCGGCCTGAGCGCTCTATCGATCGCGTGGACGCTGGGCCCGCGTCAGGGAAAGTATCCGTCTGGCGAAGCGCCGTCAGCGATTCCTGCACACAATATCGTGCTGGTGCTGACGGGGTCGATGTTTGCGTGGATGGGCTGGATGGGTCTCAATTCCGCGAGTGCGGTTCTGTTTGGTCACAGCGGACCCTCGTACGTTATATTGATCGTCATCAATACAACGTTGTCGGCGGCAGCTTCGGCGCTGGCGGCCGCAGTGGTTACGAGAGTTCGTTTCGGACGGCCGGACGCTTCCCTGGTGGCCAATGGGTGGATGGCGGGGCTCGTCGCCAGCAGTGCAGCGGCGGCATTTCTCAAGCCCGCGACTGCCATCCTGGCTGGCCTGGTTGCGGGCGCGTTGGTCGTTTTCGCCATTGACCAGCTTGAGTTTCGGCTGTCAATCGATGATCCCGGCGGCACGATTTCGGTGCATGCCTTGGCCGGCCTGTGGGGTCTGATTTCGGTTCCCCTCTTAGCGGAAACGGCGAGTGGCCAATGGCTGGCACAACTGATTGGCATTGCGACGCTTGTTGGTTTCATCTTTCCGCTGATTCATGGCTTGAACTGGCTGATTGATCGCATATACCCGCAGCGGGTGGATGGCGACGGGGAATGGCAAGGAATGGATATTTATGAGTTAGGGGCCGCTGCGTATCCGGAGTTTGTCGTGCACAGCGACGAGTTCAGGCAGAGCTAACGCAGGGTCAAGGGCCTTAACCACAGAGGACACAGAAGATCACAGGGAAAACCCACAGACATATGAATGTCGATAAGTGTCACACACTACACTAGCTGTGGCGGGCCACGTAGAGTAGCAATCCAAAGATCACTACGGGGATGAGCGCAAGGCCTACGTAGAACAAAATCTTTCTGGCCCACGGCGTCCGCCGATCTTTCCAGTTGTGCAACTCAGCGCGCTCCGCGACTCCCACCATTTCCTGTTGCTGAAGATCGGACGCAAAAGCACGGGCCGTCGCATACCGGTTCTTGGGATTGCGTTCCATGGCGCGGTAGATGATTTCCTGCAACTGCGGGGTAATCGAAGGATCGAGCTCGCGCGGGGGCGGCGGGTTGTTGAGCAAGCGATCATTCATGATGAGGAAGGGATTCTCGCCGGTGAACGGCACTCTTCCAGTCAACATTTCGTAAAGCATCACGCCGAGGGCATAGAGGTCGCTGCGAGCATCGCCGCGCTTGCCTTTGACTTGCTCCGGCGAAATGTAGTCGGGCGTGCCCATGGTTTGGGAAAGTTTGGCGAAGGTTAGGCGCCGGGACTTGGCATTGCCCGCGATGCCGAAGTCGATCAACTTGATATTGTCATTGGCGTCGACCATCACATTTTCCGGCTTCAGATCACGATGCACGACGCCGTGAGAGTGGATGTAGTCGAGTGCATCGAGAATGCGCAGCGTCAGGCGCACTGCCCGCTCGGGCGGCAACTTGTGCTCCTCATCGAGAATCTTGCGGAGCAACCGGCCGTCGACCCACTCCATCACCATGTAGACGCAGCTGCGATCGTCGTCGGAGAAGACCTTCATCACGCCGGGATGATCCAAAGCTTTGCCGATCTCGGCTTCGCGCTGGAAGCGGTCGTAAAGGGCGCTATCGCCCTCGACCTCGGGGTGCGGGATCTTGATGGCGACCTGGCGGCCGTTTCGCAGGTCGGTGCCGCGAAAAATCGACGCCATGCCGCTGCGGGCTACGAGGCCTTCAATTCGGTATTGATCGAGCTGATCGCCGGGATGGAGAGAGTTCATTGTGATTGCAGTGGCAGATCAACTGGGCTGCCACCAGTTCCGAGCGAAGAGACACTTCCATGATGCCAGAAAATGTGTAAGAAGTTCATAAAGAATCGATCTGGAACCGGATCCATCAGCGAAGCTTGTAAGGCCTTCCGCGATACATTCCCATGCGCTCAACATTGCGGATGCGAACCAGTTGCACGCTGACGTTGTCACCGCCATCTTTCTGGTTTGCGCTGTCAATCAGTTTGCGGGCCGCGGTCTCCAGATTGTCAGTGCCGCTGACAGTGGAGGCGATTTCGTCGTCGGTGACAGCCCCGTACAATCCATCGGAACACTGCAGCAGGACGTCGCCGGGCAGCACCTGCCACTCGTCGATCTCCACTTTGACGAATAAATTGCTTCCGAGCGACCGGCTCAGAATATGGCGCGTGGGAACGTTTTTGGCTTCCTTCTTCGAGAGTATGCCCAGGCGGAGTTGCTCGTTGGCGACAGTGTGATCCTGGGTGACCGCCCGTGCCTTCTGACCGCGAATCAAGTAGCAGCGCGAATCGCCCACGTGCGCAATGGTGGCGCGGTCGAAACGTAGGGCACAAACTACAACCGTGGAGGACATGCCTGCGCCTGCTGGTCCGGCGAGGGCTTCGGTTTCACAAATGCGCGCGTTGGCCGCCTGCACCAGGCGATTCAGCAAATCTTTGTGCGGCTCCATCGCAGGGGCGCGGCGGAAACCACCGGCGACCTCTTCTACCGCGGCTCGGGAAGCGACTTCTCCCTGGCGCTGTCCGCCAACCCCGTCGGCCAAGGCAAACAGCCAGCCGTGCGAATGGACGTGCGCGGGCGAGGCCGGGACAACGTACCCGAGATAGTCCTCATTCCGCGGGCGAACCATACCCACATCCGAAAGTTGGGCGAACTCGACTTCGAGCATAGGAAATGCCGGCGTTCAGGACATGTTTTTTGTTTAACCCTGAAAGCCGAAAAAGTAATGCTACCAAAAGGTCTACAAGCCAAAAGCCTGGCAGCAACGGGGCTGCCAGGCTGGGAATCATCGGCCACTCTGCCGTTTGTGCTTGCTCATGCGGCCGGGGCACGGGTTTCCACGAGCGTTGTTCGTCCCGCGGACTTACTGGTTCGCAGGAAATAAATCCCGCCGTAGATCGCCCAGACAAGAGCGATCCCCAGGGCGAGCAGAGGTTCCATCTTTGTCCCGTAACCCATAAACGGACCGATGAGGTAGAACACCATGCACGCGAGATTGGCAATCAGACCAAACACAGGAATCACCAGATGCCGCACGAACTTGAATTGCGGATGCTTGTGGAAGCAGACGATGCAAGTCACGCAGCTCAACATGTAGAGCAGGAACGTGCCGAAGTTCGAGGCCAATGTCATGGTCAGGAACGAATTCGGCAGAGCCGCCATTTTGTCGTGAGTGGTGTATCCCGCGCTGGACCAGAAGCCATGAGGCAAGGCCTGAATGGCCGTGTCAGCGGGCGCGGAGCCGTCACCGAAGTACATCACAACTGTGATGCAGCCGACGATCGCGGAAATCACGGCCAGCATCCAGATGGCGCGATGCGGGGTCGCATTTTCGGTGTGCAGCAGTCCCATGGAATCGGGCAGTTCTTTGTCCTTGCCCATAGCGTAGGTGACGCGCGCGCCCGTATTCATGCAGGAAAGCGTGGTGCCAATAAGCGCGAGGAATACCGTGGCCGCCTCAGCCAGCATGAAGATACGGCCTCGGCCAATACCGAATAGAGTGTCTCCGACAAGGATCATCAGATCGCCAATGGGGGCGGCGGATCCTGCCGCGTTGGCCATGGTGTATCCATTGTTAAGAACGTAGTTCGCCGCAAAATATTCGAACAGGTAGCAGAAGCAGCCTTGAACCAGCAGCGAGGTAATGACCGCGATGGGGACATCGCGTCTTGCGTTCTTGGCTTCTCCGCCCATGGACGTGACCGATTCGAACCCCACAAGAATCAGGATGGCGATGGTGGCCTGCACGAACATCCAGCCAAAATTGTGCATGCGGATCACGGAGGCGGCGTTGGGATGCGAGACGAAGGCACCGCTGGAGTCTCTTTCGGGATAGCTGATGTGGAATGGAACGGGCTTACCGGAGGCGTCGAGTTTAGGCTGCGGCACACCGTTGGCGTCGCGGGTTACAACGTCGGTTGCCGCACCGTTTACCATCTGTGAAGTGGTGGCGTATTCGTAGCTATAGGAAGCTCCGGTCTGCGAATCGAACTGCAGACTCGGACTACCTTCCGGGTGGGTCATGCGGTAATTCAAAGCGACCACCGAGAACAGAAGCAAGGCGCTGATCTGAATGACGTTGATCGCGATGTTCACCGAGGTCGAGCCGTTGACGCCGCGATGAGCGATGTAGGCTACGCCGAAGGAGAATACAATCGCGATCGCCATCATGAACATGGGACCAGGATTGCTGCTGCTCATGAAATTCGGCCACAGGGTTCCCACCAGATAGCCGGAGATTACACCGATCACGCCAACCATCACGCCGGGATAGATCCAATAATAAAGATGGGAGCCCCAGCCGACGATGAATTTGGCCAGCCGGGCATAGGGCCAGGCGGTGTCGTGATTGATGAAAGATTGCTCGGCAAAGTAGTAGGAACTGCCGGTCCCGGGATAGAGCTTGGCCATTTCCGCGTAACACACGGCAGTGGCAAGACAAAGCGCAGTGGCAAACACAATGCCGATCCACATCGACGGGCCGGTGGCCCCGGCTGCGGCCTGCCCGGCAAAAGTCAGCCAAAGGAAGGCACCCGGAGCAATAAGGGCCATCGCGTTCATGGTCAAGCCGGTAAGGCCGAGGGTTTTCTTCATTTCTCCAGTGGTTTCTGCCATCGCTATTCTCCTCTGTGATCGTTTCTCGAGTTCACGAAATCAGATCGTTTCTTTTCCCGCTCTCAACGCCGTTGATCTGGAAGGGGGGCGGCAAGGGCACTGACACCAGGGGTTAATTGGTTTTGAGCCCGAGCCGCCGATCCCTACGTCAACAGCAGCCCCGATTGCGAGCTGCCCCAACAAAATTTGTCTGCCATCATCAAAAATCTATCTCCCTACTTCGAATCCGCGCTGCTGAAGGAATACACGACGCCGAGCGCCACGGTATTTTGCGTCTTCACGTTTGGATCTCCGAAATTTCCTCTTGGAAATACCGCAGTGTCGGACATATCTCGCCGAAACTCCAGCCGAGTCAGGATACTTTTTGCGACGGTGCGCTGCAGCGTTGCCGTAAATTCACTCAACTCTTGACCACCCGGAACCCCGGTAGCGAATCCCTGGTTGTCATCGAAGTATTCGCCGCGCAGTGAAAAGGCGTACTTGTCGTTGGGAGCGTATTTTACGTACCCTGCGAGCCCACTCCAGACGGCGCGTGGGCCGACGCTAAACGGGGGAATCCCGGGAATAGCGCTGTTCACGAAATGGTCGTGACCATAGTCGTAGTTCGCCATCAGCGAGAGCTTGGCTGAGGGGTTGTAAGTGATAACGGTGTCCGACAAATTGCGGAACGCACCGTTGTAGTTCAGGTGCTCCGGCCCGAAGAGATACGTTTGCGTGATGCTGAACTTCGCGTTGGGAGTCCATGAAGCGTTGAATCCGCCAGTCTTTCCGGTATTGTTGTCGATGCTGTCATTCCATCCATTCACGATGTAGCCGGTGACCGCGAATTTGCTATTGAAGACATACTTCGCGTTGGCGCCGAAGTGAAAGTAAGGAATCGCCCAGGAGAAAAGCAGGCTGCGCGAATAGTTCCAGTTGTCCTTGCTCTCGATCACTTCCGCACCTGCGGGAGTGACGAACTTGCCTACGCTGATCTGCAATCCCTTTCCCAGAGGCGCCATGTACTCCAGGTAGCCCTCTTTTAGATACTGGTCGAAATTGCTGATGCTGGTGCCGGGGACCGCTCCCGGACCAACTTCTGTGGAGTTCACGAGATTCATCGCCTGACCGAAGCCGAGAGAGACGTGATAGCCGACCCGGTTGGTATTGTCGACGGCCTTGTCGGCGATCAGTTCCAGCATATTTAACCCGAACTGGCCGGAGTTGATATCGAAATTGCGCAGCGCATTCTGCCGTCCGGCGGGCTGGTTCGCGTTGTAACCGTAATAGGTGTCGACGAACCCGCTCAGCGTAGTAGGCCCGAGCAAGGCGGCCAATCCCGTAGGAGCCGGCGCCGCAGCGGGTGCACTGCTTGTGGACACAACTGCTGCCGCGGCCTGCGACGACGCAGGGGGCGCCTCTGCGGCTGCGGGTGCTGCCGCGGGTGCCGATGCGCCCTTGAGAGTCGTGACCTCGGCTCGAAGCGCTTTTACTTCTGCCTGCAGTTCTTGCATCTGGTGGAGAATCGCATCATTAGTTGGCGGAGTAGCACTGGCTTGATCCTGCGCGAGGCTTGAGGCCACGAACCACAAAGACGCAAAAGCAACTGCCGTCCCTATACGGGAACTCTTCATCGGATGGGCACTCTCTTTCCCCCTGGTGCATGCAGCGATCACCTGTGTCTCCGCTGCCAGCACGCCGACCTTAGCGACCACGGGTCACTGAGTCCAACGCATACTTTTTCTGCAACGCATTGAAAGTTTGTTCAATGAAAATGAAATTTATAGGGGCAATAAAACCGATTTATTACGAGATCAATCCATGCGAGAGAGACGGCACGCTGCGAATCGCGAGAAGACACCTTCTGAGCGCTTCTTTGGCCCATTTGCCGAGCACTCACTGGCTTGTGAGAAGTGAGGAAATCAAAGTGCGCGAAGAGTGGTGCGGTAGGTCTCGCAGGAGAAGGCCCGCAGGACTTTGGCACTGGGACATGAAGTCGATAGATATTTTTGATGCTCCCAGGGGTTAGAGTCAGACGGATGAAGTTTTGGCGTGGGAGGTGATAATCATCCTACAGAGTAAAGATCAGGCAGGTGGTCGTTCCGTGGGCATAGAGTTTGCCTCCGGAATCAACCAGCCGGCCTTCGGCGGTGGCAATCCTTCGTCCTGAGCTGACGATCTTCCCCTCGGCACGAACCTCCCCAGTTTCGGCCAGGATCGCTCGCACATAGTTGATCTTGACCTCTAACGTGGCGTAGTTGAATCCGACTTCAAGTGTCGAATGAACCGCACATGCCATACAAGAATCGAGTAGCGCGGCGGTGTATCCTCCATGGACAGAGTCGAGAGGATTGTAGAAATCCTGCCTAGGGGTTCCGGCGAAAACGGCGGATCCCCGGTCCACTTTAATCAAGCGGAAGTCTAAGGTCCGTTGAATGGGAGGAGCAGGTAGAGTTCCATCCATAATGCGGGTCAAAAGTTCGAGGCCGGTCAAGCACTTCTTAGTCTCGGTCGGCACAATACCGTAGTGATCGGGACGCTCAACACCAGACATAATTGATTTATCGTTTCCTTCTGAAACGCTGTTCGCCGTGCTCGGATCTTTCCTTTAATTCCGCAGGGAAAGTTTGGCTATGCTATGAGAGCTAACCTTCGAAGTCAACGAGCGCTCTCCTTGGAAGTAAGGAAACTAAAGGGGACGTAGTGGTGCTGGAAGGGCACAACCAAATCTTCGCGGTCGAGTACCCGAGCAACCAAAGAGATCTCTGGCGAGACGAATTGCGCACGATTCTCTGCGGTCTTTCCACCGAACGAGAGAGCTGATCAGGAGGTGCGGACGGCCCACGGCGCATCTAGTTAGCTCAGTGCCTCTTTAAGAAATCCGGTAACAGCCTTTACCGACTCCGCGTGAGAGTAAGGGTCGTAGCCTAATGTTGCTCCACGTGTTACACACGCATCCGACGGGCTGAACGGTTGACCTGTATCCAGATTGAGGATCACGCCCCCCGGCCGCTCTTCCCGACGGCAACGATTCGGGAGTATGGCGTCGGGCATGAACTGCACCGACTGGTAGAGGGGATTGTCAAAAGCATGGCGTGCCCCGGGATACTCAGTGAGTACCACGTCCTTTCGGGCACGACGCAATCGTTGCACATACCGTCGACACCCATCGATGGGCACATAATCGTCGTTCACGCCGTGGAAGAGCCGAATGGGTTTGTCGCTGACATTCTCATCGTCGATGTACGGCGTGTCGCACCGGGCATAAAAGGGGATGTAGGCGGCGAACTCGGTATTCGGCGGACCGTACAATCGCTGGAAACGCTTCATACTGGAATAGAGGGCGACAAAGCCTCCCTTTGAGCATCCCATCACCGCAATGCGGGAGGCGTCGATCTGCACATGCTTGGACAACAGTTCCAAAGCCCGATAGGCATCCACGATCATTGCCAGGTGTCCAAGCTGTAACTGATCGGTGATTGTCTGAACAATGCCTCGACCTGTGAAACAGTCGATTAGAAAGGTGGCCACGCCGATCTTGTTCAATTCTTGAGACCACTGGGCCTCTCCGGCTCCGGCGCCGGCCGAACCATGGACGAGTACGACCGCTGGAAATGGGCCCGCTCCCGGAGGTAGGCGCAGTTCTCCGCCGATCCGCGCTGGTTTACCTTCCGTCGCTCCGGTCAGAAATTGCTTATCGGTTAAAGTCAGCGTGTCAAACGAATGGACTTCGATTCTCGCGGTGGTGACAGTCTGGATCATGCGAGATTCCTCCGACGGATGGAGCAGAACGGAACTAGAAGCTCGCTCATTCCATCAGCAGAGAACGACCTTAGGACTCTCAATCCCTTTCGTGGCATTCCTGGTATCAACTACCAGCTGGGATTCCTGGACGATGCGGCGATAGTCGTAATCAGAATGGTCAGTCACGATCACGACGCAATCGTACTGGCCCAGATTGTCCAATTCAGCTCGCTTCATCTGCAGGTCGTATTTGCGCCCCCTGCCGATGAAGGGGAAGTAGGGATCGTGGTAGCTGACGTGGGCTCCGTCTTTCTGCAGGAGTTCGATGATGGTGAGGGCAGGCGACTCGCGCAGATCGTCGATGTCTTTCTTGTAAGCCACGCCAAGGATGAGAACTCGTGCGCCATTCACCGACTTTTTGTGGCGGTTGAGAGCGCCGCCCACCGAGGAAAGAACGTGGTAGGGCATGTTGTTGTTGATCTCCCCGGCGAGCTCGATGAAACGGGTGCGGAAATCGAATTCTTTGGCTTTCCAGGAGAGATAGAAGGGGTCAATGGGAATGCAATGCCCGCCCAGACCGGGACCTGGATAGAAGGGATGAAAGCCGAACGGCTTGGTGGAAGCGGCGGCGATGACCTCCCAGATATCGATGTCCATGCGCAAGCACAACAGCTTTAGTTCATTGACCAGAGCGATGTTGACGCAGCGGTAGATGTTCTCTAACAGTTTGGTCATCTCCGCGGCGGCGGGCGAGGAAACAGGAACCGTGCGATGGAAAATCGATCCGTAAAGAGCGCCGGCTAACTCCGAAGCTTGAGAGTTGACTCCTCCAACCACTTTGGGGATGTCACGACGCGCGACAGTAGTGTTGCCGGGATCCTCGCGTTCCGGGGAAAAGGCAACAAAGAATTCCTTCGGAGCGTGGGATGCTCCTCGGGCGGCCTTCAATCCCAGCTTGTTCTCTTTTTCCAAGATCGGCACCATCACTTCTTCCGTGGTGCCAGGGTAGGTTGTACTCTCGAGAACGATCAACTGCCCGGGCTGCAGGTGGGGCGCGATGGCGTGCGTGGTATCCGTAATGAAGCTGAGATCGGGCTCGTGGTATTCATTCAGCGGCGTGGGAACGCAAATGATGACAGCGTCCATATCCTCGATACGGGCGTAGTCGCTCGTGGCCGAAAAGCCCTGCGCGTTGGCTGCCTTAATTTCGTCCGCGCCAATGCGGTAAATGTAGGATCCTCCCTGCGTGAGAGTATCGACTTTGCGCTTGTCGATATCAAAGCCGGTCACAACGAACTTTTGCTCCGTGAACAACAGAGCAAGCGGCAGGCCCACATAACCCAGGCCAATAATCCCAACTCGCGCCTGGCGTTGTTTGATCTTATCTATCGTTGAATCGAATGAATGATTTAGGGCAGAGTGATCGGTCATAGTTTTTTTTGAAGGAGAATCTCAGTGGGGGACATCTTAGATTTTAGCACGCGGACAGGACGACCAGAGGCTGGAGGGATCCGATCGCTGCAAGAGCCGCGGAAACATTATCTACTTGGAACGATACCTGTGCCGGATGCTCGTCATTGAGATGTGGCCACCGATCCGTACTCTTTCAGGCCACGGCGTTCGGTTGTATTTGCAGAAGTTGCTCTTTGCCGGCGATCCGAGAGTACTCTGCGCTCAATTCCTCAGCAATCTTGTTGTAGTCGAGTTCGGCTAGCGCTTTGGCACGCAGCCGTTCTCCCAACGCGCTCAAGTTCGTGTGCCCACTTTCAATTTCAAAAATCGTATCAGCTATCGACGCAGCGCTACCATCGATATAGATACCCAGGTCTCCTAAGTATTCAGGAATATCCACCGCTCGGGTCGCAATCACTGGAGTGGCATTTACCATGGCGCAGGTCAACGGATGCCGCGCTGATCCGCCTGTAAACGGGATGATGCAGGCCTTGCTCCTCTGATAGACCTTGGCGAGTTCCTCCCCGGTATAGAAGTCTTGCCAATCGATCATGTCCGCCACGTTCTTGCGAATGGCGAGTTGTTTCGCATCCTCTAGTCCATTGCAGCCGTACCCGACGTAGATCACGAGCGAAATTTTCAGGCCCTTGGATTTCAGCAGAGCCAGGGCATCCAGGAGTTCCGGATACCCTTTTCCGCGCATGATGAAGTGCCCCCCGAAATAGAGGTATTGCTTACGGTGGGCTGGAATGAGACTGGGAATCACAGTTCCATATCGAATGACCTTGATCTTCTCAGGCAAGGCCCCAAGGGCCACGACCTGCTGCTTCATATTTTCGCTGAACACCAGTACCTCGGCACATTTGTTGTACATGCGGTTGAGCCACTTGTGCTTTTTCTGAGTAGGATCGATCTCATGAACAGTGACCACCAAGCGCTTGCCGAAACGGCTGGCAATATCCGCTACGATGAAAAGCGGAACACAACCGAAAGCTTCTAGCACCTGGTCGAAGTGAATCACATCCGCATGGCGCGCTCGCTTGTAATACAGAAATCCCCGAGCCGTTGCCAGAATGAGATCGAGTCGCAATACCTTCACAGCCAAGTATTTCAGCATGCCGCGCTTCTTGCCGGGTTCCCTGGGAGCATGCGGGATCGCAACCGCCGAGCAGTTGGTGTTGATCAGTTCGTCTGTCGCAATCGTAAAGTTCTGAGCCGACGAAAAACATCTGCAGTTCGAAGTCACGACATCGACCTTCATTCCCGCGGTACGAAGGGAGTCGACCAGATTGCTGCAGTTGTGCGAGTACATGTCATTTTTGTACCAGCATCCGATATAGGCCAGCCGAACCGGCATTGCTTGCTCTACGTTATTGGGCATAAGAAAACCTCCACGGAGCGCAAATCCAACTGCTACATGCGGCGATAAATGAGATCGCCGAGAACTGCCGTCGCCTTCGGTGAGAGGCGTCGCCAGAGTTTTCGAGCAGACTGCGCAAGTCTTCCGCCATCGGCCGAGGTGCGCTCTACTGGGGCGGGATAGTAATAGCGATAAAGTTGTTTCGGATCTCCGCCCCACTTGGTCTTGAACTGCGCCAGGGCTTCGTGATCTTCCGTAACCTCGCCGAAGTCGTACCACCGGAAACCGTTTTTGCAGGCGCTGCGGATTGCCTCGATTTGAAGAATGTCATGGGGATGAAGATTGAAGTCTTCAGGTGCGCAGCCCGTAAAGGCATAGAAGACCGTCTGGCCGAATTGAAGTAGGAGCGAACCGGCCACCAGTCTCTTTTGACCGTCCTGACTTTGTTCGGCGAGAAGCAGGCGTATTTGCCCGGCTGGACGTAAGGTCGACCACAAACTCTTAAACAAACGATACGGCCGCGGAGGCACAGCATTGTGACGCATCGTCAGGAGATAGAGCTGATACCATGCGGCGAGTTCTTCTTCGGTTTCCGCGTCGCGAACTTCCAGCCCGAGTTTGATCGCCTTGTTGACAGACCAGTTCACCCGATGCTGGCGGCGGGCATTCCCAAAACGCAAGCGGCGACAATCCTGGCATGACACGCAGGATCGAGGAACGCGGAGATTCTCCCAGAAGTCTTCCCACTCTGTGCCCTCGACACGAGCCGGGAGTTCGGCCACGTAGGTCGGTCGCCATGGTTTGCAGGTGAGGGCATCCACAGCTTTATCCAGGTCGGCAATCATGGTTTTGATCTCCAATTGCACGCCCGGTTGAGAACGAGCCAATTTGACGGCGTGCTCGACAATTGCCGCAGCCGCGTCTGGGCTTGTCGCCAAAGGACCGGACATCGGAGTTCGGGGAAGGGACGAGAGCCGCCGACCGGTCGACAAGGGGCCAAGATTGAGTGGTAGCCCTTTTGTGTAGAACAACGGTAATACCGCACAAACCCGCCCCTGTTCGTCGACACAAGCCAGACTTACGCACTTCTGACCGTATTCGCTCTCGAGCGCCGACAACCAACCCGGGTGGTGATAAATCGAGGCATCCGGATGCGAAGAGACAAATTGCTCCCAGCGAGGATCCGCCCGAAAGTCGATTTCAAGGACGTGTAGATCCTTTCCGACGGACAATACTTCCAGATCTTTCGTGATCAATGGGGCGACCTCAAGAGTTGCTCGTTGGCGCTGATTTCAGGTTCTCGCAGTGGGGGATTGGGAGAATCGGCAGCCGTTTAGGGGGTACGGCTTATGCGAGGTTCACGAGCAACGATAGATGGATTGGTGGGAATTGGATGTGATCTTAGTCACTCAGTCGCGTATCCCTGATCACTTTACTGCGTGCGAGACCGAAAACCATATCTTCAAGATTCTCAAAGGACAGCTTCCTGCAAGTAACGAGTCAGAACAGGAGCGAGGCCTTCAGAGTGAGTCGAAACCATGTTCAGATGGTTTCCAGGCACGGTCTCGACGTCGACGGTGCGCGCTAGATGAGACCACACCGAAAGCGGATCACCCGGGAAGTAGGTATCGTTCTCGCTCTTTATGAATTTCATATCGCCACGGTAAGGTTGTGGACGATAACGCGCCAATGCCTCGTAAGACTTGTCCTTGACCTGCAAAGTTGTGTGCGCAAACGACAATCGGGAGGTGTCAGAAATATCCTGGCCACGATCGGCTCCTGCGATGCCAGATCGACGTTTAAGCCCGTCAACCAGGTAGGCGATGGCGTCGCGAATTTGTCTTCGTTTCATCTGGGCGAGATGTGTCTGTGTACGTTGCACGGTGAGCCGGATACGCTGGCCCAGCGACAGATTCCGCGGATGAGGGTAGGCATCAATCAGCACCAGCAGCCCAACTTGTTTCCCGCTTTCGGAGAGGCGTTGGGCCATCTCCAATGCCACAAGACCGCCGAATGAGTAACCGATCAGGATGTAAGGCCCGTAGGGCTGCAGCTCATTGAGCCCGTCGACATAATACTGAGCCATGTCCTCAACGCAGTCGAAGGGGTCCTCCATTCCGTCAACACCCTTGGCCAGAATCCCGTAGATCGAGTGCTCAGTCTGAATCTGCCTGGCGAGTTTCGAGAAGCTGGTGCAGCCATCCAGACCATGGGCTATAAGAATTGGCGGCTTTTTGCTGCCGGCCCTCATTTGGACAAAAGGCGAGAAGCGTGGAAGGTCGGGCTGATCCAACACAGAAGCCATGGCCGCGATCGTTGGGGCGTGGAAAATCGTGGCGCTCGGCAGTTCCCGGCGCATCTTCCGCGAGATCTCGGCAAACAGCAAGTCCGCTATCCGGCGATTGCCCCCGAGGCTAAAGAAGTTATCGTCGACCGCTATGGGTGATCTGCGGAGCAGGGATTGCCAAATTGCAGTTAGCAGATCGTTGGTGGGCGAAGCGGGACTCGCAGCATGACCCGATGTGGTGACGTTAAAAGTAACCATTGAAAACAACCTGCCCGCTCCTGAACCTGCCCGCTCCTGAATCATACGAGCGAGAGGCACGTCAGAAGGCCCGGCAGGCGCAATGCGTCGTAACCAAAGTACCTATCGTGAAACTTTGATTTCACGTGCGAGTGTGAAATCCTCAACTGATTGCTGGAGGCGACCTACTGAGCGGCAGTCCACGACCCATGACTCAGAGCGAACGAAACGCTTCCGTGCCGCCTCGATTCAGCATCGTCATCCCCGTTTACAACGATTGGAAACCGCTTGAGGAATGCCTGCAGTCCCTGACGCGGCCATCGAACGCACCCGATTTCGAAATCATTCTTGTGGACGACGGCAGCACCGAAACCGTCCCGGACCACATTCGGAGCGCGGGACAGGGTCGCGCACTCACCGTGATCCGACAGGCTCATACAGGGATTCCAGCGGCGAGAAACAGCGGTATTCGGGCCGCCAAAGGCGAAGTGTTGTTGTTTGTGGACGCCGACTGCAGGCTCCAGGCAGATTGTCTCGCAGCCCTTAGTTCAGTGATCGCTAGCGCCCCCCAGCACGACTGCTTTCAGCTCCGACTTGTCGGGAATTGTTCCACCCTTGTCGGGAGGGCCGAACACCTGAGGCTCATCACCTTCCAAAACTACATGCTGCAGCCAGACGGCTGCATTCGGTACCTCAACACGGCAGGATTCGCCATTCGACGTGATCGAGTGGACGTTGAGGCTGGAGTGTTCGATCCTGCCGCACTTCGAGCGGAAGACACTCTTCTGTTGGCCCATCTGATCCAAGATGGAAAACTACCGCTGTTCGTTCCGAATGCAGTCGTGGAACACGCTATCCCCTTGTCGTTGATGCAGTGTGTCCAGAAGGATATGCAATCCGTTTCCCTGGAGGACAGGGCATACGGCATTATCGCCTCGAAAGGGGTAAAGATTCGAATCAGGAACCGGGACCGTCTGAGTCTGCTGAAATCCATGTGGAAAGTCGCCGGCCAGGCTTCGATTGGGCGATCCGCCTGGTTTGTGCTTGTAGCCAGGCAGTCTATACAGCGCATGATCTCCTTTGTCTACCGGCGCCTCCGGATTCGGCCGGCCGCGCAGGTATAAGTCCTTCGGCATATTGGTAAACTGAACGCATGAAAGATTGTCGCCAGTTTTACATTGATGGGCAGTGGGTTCATCCAGCCAAAGCACACGATTTCACAGTTATCAACCCTGCCACCGAAGAGGCCATTGCCACGATCTCTCTCGGCAGCGGTGCGGATGTGGACCGCGCGGTGGCTGCGGCCAAACGAGCTTTCGAGTCTTATTCGGAAACCACTCCCGAGGAACGACTGGCGATTCTGCGCCGGGTTCTAGGGGTTTATCAGGCAAAGATGGACCAGATGGCCGAGACCATTTCGCTGGAGATGGGCGCTCCTATCTCACTTTCGCGAAAGGCACAGGCTCCTGCGGGACTCGGGCACCTCGCAGAAATCGTGAAGGTGCTGGAGCACTTCCAGTTCGAAGAACTCAAGGGTTCGACCTTGATGCGAAAGGAACCCATTGGGGTCTGCGGCCTCATCACGCCCTGGAACTGGCCCATGAACCAGATCGTCACCAAGGTGGCGCCGGCCCTCGCGGCGGGGTGCACCATGGTTCTTAAGCCGAGCGAAATGGCACCGCTCTCCGCTTATTTGTTCGCGCAGATTTTGCACGAAGCTGCCGTTCCGCCTGGTGTTTTCAATCTCGTAAACGGCGACGGGCCTACGGTGGGCGCTGCGATTGCGTCGCATCCTGATGTGGCCATGGTCTCGTTCACGGGATCTACCCGGGCTGGTGTTGCGGTTGCCATGGCTGCGGCTCCAACTGTAAAGCGAGTAACGCAGGAACTAGGCGGAAAATCGGCCAACATTCTTCTGGATGATGCCGATTTCGGGAAGGCAGTCCCACAGGGCGTGCAGGAATGCTTCCGCAACGCCGGCCAGTCCTGCAACGCACCGACTCGCATGCTGGTTCCACGATCAAGGATGGCAGAAGTCGTAGCGGCGGCCCGGCTGTCGGCTGAGGCCACTAAAGTTGGTGATCCCTTTACAGATGGAGTTGGCATCGGACCGCTGGCCAGCAAGGCTCAATTCGAGAAGGTGCAACGCCTGATCGACGTTGGCATCAAAGAAGGTGCAACGTTGGTCGCAGGCGGGCCCGGTCGGCCGGATGGTTTCATGAAGGGCTACTTCGTGAAACCCACGGTGTTTGCCGACGTCCGGAATGACATGACTATCGCGCGGGAAGAAATTTTTGGCCCGGTTCTTGCCATCATCCCGTACGAGAACGAAGATGAGGCAGTGCGAATCGCGAACGACACTCCCTATGGATTGTCCGGTTTCGTAACCTCAGGAAGTCTGGAGCGGGCGGGCCGGGTGGCCAGGCGCATTCGATCCGGCAACGTTCACATTAATGGCGCGCGGGTCGATTTCGGAGGTTGTTTTGGAGGTTTCAAACAGTCAGGCAACGGCAGAGAATGGGGAGAGGCCGGGTTAGAAGAATTCCTGGAGTTGAAAGCGATTCTGGGTTACGCGCCAACGAAATAGGAAAACCCTGGCCAGTGATATCCAAACGCTTCATTCCATAGCATTATTAAGAGTCGCAAGCGGGGGGCAGGCGCGGTTATAATGGTGGAGTAGCCTCCCCTTTCGACTCGCGCAGCTTTCCCCTCTCGCGATCGGTATCCAAAGATTCTAGTGACGAGTATCGGTTGATGAATACTGAAGAAATCCACGCGGGATCGAATTTGCTGGAAGCGCCGGTTTCGTATTTGCGCACGCCTCAGACAACCGAAGATGAGACCGCAAAACAGCTCTCGCGCATCTGGCAAGAGCTACTTGTTATTGATGCGGTCACTCCCGATCAGAATTTTTTCGACCTCGGTGGAGACTCATCTCTTGCCGTGCGGATGTTTTCGCAAATCGAGGACATATTCGGAGTCAAGCTGCCACTCGCCACGCTGTACGAAGCACCGACAATTAACGAACTGGCGCGGATTCTGCGGGGAGAGGTGGCGTCCTCGGGATGGTCGCCGCTCGTGGCCGTCCAGCCACTGGGATCCCGCCCTGCTTTGTTTTGTATGCACGGCGCCGGAGGAACAGTGCTCATCTACCGTGACCTGTCCCGGCACTTGGGCCTGGACCAGCCGTTTTACGGCCTGCAGTCTCAGGGGTTGGACGGAGATCGTCCGCCGCTGACGACGATCGAAGAAATGGCGACCCTCTACTTGAAAGACATCAGAAAAACCCAGCCTCACGGGCCATATTTTCTAGCCGGCTACTGCGGCGGGGGCACCATCGCTTACGAGGTGGCTCAGCAACTGCAAGAGGCCGGAGAGCGGGTCGCACTCCTCGCGATGTTCGACACCATGAACTGGTCCAGGATTCCGATCACGCTGCAAAGCAAGGTATCGTATGCTTTCCAGCGACTGGTATTCCACGCAGCCAGCTTTTTGAGTCTCGATTTCGCGAACCAGTCCAGGTTCCTCAAGGAGAAGATGAAGATCCTGCGCAGCCGAATTCCGGTGTGGCGCGGAATGCTGCAGGCCAGATTCGGTAAGACGCCCGGCGGCACCGCGTCCACGGCGTTGGCTCTCGGGCGCGTTTGGAAGACAAACGATCAGGCGTGTTGGCAGTATGTCCCAAGAGCGTACCCGGGGGCGGTGACAGATTTTCGACCCTCGACACAGTATGGGATCTTCAACAAGTCGGACTTGAAATGGGATGTCCTGGCGCAAGGCGGACAAGAAGTCGTCGTTCTGCCAGTCAACCCAGCCAGTATGCTGGTTGAGCCCTTCGTAGAGCATCTGGCCGGCGCACTGCGGCAAGCGATCGATACCGCGATGCTCCGTTGCAATGTTGGAGTTTCCAAAGAACCGGAAGTCAAGAGTCTGTAGCACGGAGGAGTTGCTTGCCGCTCGGAAGTGGCTGGTCAAAAACGTGGACGTTCTTCGAGGGGAATTGGCACGAGGGCAACATCGGCATCATGGGCCCGCGCACGCATGCCGCCTGGCTTTGCTCGATCGTGTTCGATGGTGCGAGAGCGTTTGAAGGAGTGACTCCCGATCTCGACCTGCACTGCGCGCGAGTCAACGATTCCGCCAAGAAACTCTACTTGAAGCCGACGGTCGCGGCCGAGGAGTGGGTCCGACTCGCGCGGGAGGGAATCCAGCGTTTCGATAAGGATGCCGCCCTGTACATTCGTCCGATGTATTGGGGAGAGAAAGAAGGACCATGGGTTCAGGCGCACGATCCCGAATCCACGCGATGGTGTCTTTGCATTTACGAGGCGCCGATGCGAACGCCCAAGGGCTTCTCGATCACGTTGTCTCCCTATCGCCGTCCAACCCTGGAGACGATGCCGGTCGACGCCAAAGCGGGCTGCCTGTATCCCAACAACTCCCGGTCTCTGTTTGAGGCGCACTCCCGCGGCTTCGATAATGCGATCGTTTGCGATATGCTGGGCAACGTGGCCGAACTGGCGACCTCCAATATTTTCATGGCGAAAGATGGTGTAGTGTTTACGCCTATTCCGAATGGCACGTTTCTGGCGGGGATTACGCGCCAACGGGTGATCGGTTTGTTGCGGCAGAGCGGTGTGAATGTCGTCGAAAAAACTCTCTCGTATCAAGACTTCGAGAAGGCAGATGAAATCTTTGCGACGGGAAACTATTCCAAGGTGGTGCCGGTGACCCGCATTGGCGACCGGACGCTTCCCTTCGGTCCGATCTACACCAAAGCTCGAGAACTGTATTGGTCGTTCGCACATTCATGATGGTCGAAGCGCGGCTAGAAGGTCTTGCGCCGGCATGCGCGTGGGCGTCGAGTCAGGAACTTCCGCGGTGCGGTGAATTGTGAAGCCTGAAGCCACATCGTCGATGATCGAGGTCCTAACTCCGATCTGGCAGCGTGTGCTGCAATTGCCGTCGGTTCAGACGGACGACGATTTTTTCGATCTCGGGGGCGATTCCCTGCTCGCGCTGCAATTGTTTACCGAGATCTCACAGGCGTGTGACCGCGAGTTGCCTCCGGTCACGATCTATCAGGCGCGAACCATTTCGGCTCTCGCTGCCCTGCTGGAACAGCCCACCACGCCACGGTTTCCCGCACTCGTATTGTTGAAGGAGGGCAGCAAGAAACCGCCCCTTTTTATTGCGCACGGACTGGGTGGCAGCGTCATCGATTTCTTCCAGCCCGTACGATGCATGGA
This sequence comes from uncultured Acidobacteriaceae bacterium, assembly GCA_963788555.1. Classification (GTDB taxonomy): domain Bacteria; phylum Acidobacteriota; class Terriglobia; order Terriglobales; family Acidobacteriaceae; genus Sulfotelmatobacter. The sequence continues at coordinate 201,748 of CAWBHM010000022.1, forward strand.
TGCAGAGCACTCGATATACGGAATGCAAGCTCGTGGGATTGATGGGCTCGACGAGCCGCTCGAAAGCGTCGAAGACATGGCTGAGTACCACGTCAATGCGATCAGGAAACAGCAGCCACATGGCCCCTACGCTCTGATGGGCTATTCCCTGGGGGGCCTGGTCGCACTGGAGATGGCACAACGCTTATCGGCGAATGGAGAGAAAGTTGCACTCCTGGCCATGCTGGACGCGTACCCTCACATACAACATCTGTCTTTTGGACAACGTGCACTGCTCGTAGCGCGTCAGGCAAAACGAGGATTGCGTATGATCAGGAATCTCCGCGGCAGTGCGCCCTATCAGCCGCCGACTGGTGTGTCTCTGACGCCCGCGATGCAGCGTGTGCGCGCCAGTGCTTATGTCGCCTTGACTCGTTATCGTCCGCGGTTCTATGCGGGCGAGATCCAGTTTGTGCGTGCAGCCATCAGCACATGCTTTCCGGCAGACGCTGCCGCCGTATGGGCTCCCCTGGCGCAAAAGGTCGAAGTCTCGACCGTACCCGGAGACCATCTGGGGATGATAGCGACCCACTATGAAGACCTTGCCAGAGTCCTGTCCCGCTTTCTCACGAAAGCGTTCTCGTAGATCGGTGTGCGTGTTCCAGCCCAGCAACCAACCTAATCGCGGAAGATCAAGAGCCAGATTTCGTTTCTTCTGCAACCGTCGCAGATTCAGAATCGGAGTGACGAGCCCTTAGTGCTCCAATCGGAACTCTGGCAAGAACTGGTAAATTGGCCGCCCGGACGTCCGCCAACGTCCACGCCGCTGCGTTGGCAGCCCGAACTGCTCCACGGGTTGATTCGGCGAACTCGGTTGCTTGACCAAGCGAACGGTTCGCTGGTTCCTGCTGGAGAAAGCTTTTCGCCTTCTTTTGTCGCGATATCCCCGAAGTCAGCCACAAAGCAAGCTCCGCAAAAAACGGGACTGGATCGGTGAGACTGAAAGTGGCAGTCGTGAATTTCCCACTCAACAACGCCTTCAATAATCGCTTGATCTCAGTCGTACGGTTGCGTGATTTCGCAATCGCCACAAGGTCCGTGATCTCGCGGACCCAGGCAGCTTTCTGATGGGTCTTGATTGAAGTGACCGGCAGCCCGACTGCCTGCCGCCACAGCAGGTACGGAAAATCGATCCCGGCAACCTTGCCGAGTGCGTGCCATCCCCACGGTCTCAGGTTGACGTCGAGAATCTTGTATCTGCCATCCCTGGAATCAAACTTGAACTCGACTTCGGCCATGCCGTCGAGTCCGATGCTTTCCAGAAACCGTCGCCCTGCTTCTTCCACGATGGGTTGATTGGTGGTCTCGACAAATGTGCTAGCGTTGCCGAAATCAACTGGGTATTGCCGGCTACGCTGAGCCACCAGCGAAGCGTATACATGACCGTCCTTGCAAACCGCGCAATACGAAAACTGACTCTCACCACCTCCGGGAATACGCTCCTGCACAAGGATCTCGCTCGCAGGAATGTATTGACTCATGCGAGCAAATCCCGACTCCAGTTCTGCCGGGCTGTCAATCGGCAGAGCCTTGATATTCGTCTGGGGAAAGAAGTGGTGATTTACCGCCGGTTTCAAGATGATGGGATAAGGGATACCGTCTGCTTCGAGTTCCGCCAGCGAGTTGCCGACTGAAGTCCAGGGTGCGGCGATCCCCAATTCGTTGGCCCGACTGTACGTGAGGCGCTTATCCAGAGCAAATTTTGTGATCTCTGGAAGGGGCGTCGTTACCCGATAGATTGAGCTCAGAGACTCATGGTTGGCGGAAAGGATCTCGACGTATTCGTCGACCACCGGAAAAATGACCCAGCCGTTGAGGCTATGCCGCCGACCCTCGGCGAGGAGCACCTCGGTAATCGCTTCTTTCGTCTCGATGAAACGCGTTGTGTATCTGGAAAATTGCGCAATCGATTTTGAACGATCGGCGTCCAATACCCAGGTCGGGATGCCGTGTGCCCCAAGACTTCTTGCGATTCCTAGTCCGACAAAATTTCCGCCTAGAACAATTGCTCCTGGTCGGTTCTTTTCGTTACTCATGGGCCCCATTTCTTTTCTGACTGTGGTGTCGCAGGTGGAAAGGTTCAGTTGTCGGAAAGGCGCTTTCCCGCGATGCCAGCCGCCAATCGCGGACCGGCATTCGAGGTTCCCGTCACGAACCTGAGGGTCGGTCCCAGGGTTTTTTCTCCGACAACTCCTGCCATGTAGAGTCCTTTGACGGAGGTTTGAAGATTCGTGTCCAACACCGGGTATCCGTCGGACGTGCTTTTGACCTGCCGTTTCAGGGAAGGATCGAGAATCTGATATCGGGAGATGTCGATACTGTAACCGGTCGCAAGCACGACGAAGTCCACGTGGTCTTTCGTGCCGTCGCTTAGATCCAGCATCAGCCCCTTACCGTCGGTTACGGCACGAGCTACGCTGACTCCGGTTTTCACCTGCACATCTTTCAGTCTCGGTTCCAACCAGTAGGCGCCGATCGGACGAGCACAGGCTCTCAACAGCTGTTCCTGCACCTGCGGCTCTTGCCGCCGGAACAATTCGGGCTTCGCCATTTTTCTTGCCGTCCAGACGTCCCCCAAATCCGTGGGGGGAATGATCTTGTGGGAAAGACCCAGCAGCGGTCCGGATGTGAGTGTCCGGAAAATGTGCTTTTTCCAGGCGAATGGGCGAAAGATCAGCGCCGGATCGCGAGTCAGAATCTGAACATGGGCTCCCTGCTCGTGCAGCAGAGCGGCGGATTCGAGCGCGCTTTGGCCTCTTCCGATTACTGCGACTCGCTTCCCTCTGAAACGAGAGAGATCGCTCAACTCGGAAGAGTGCGGAGCAAGTTCGCGCGGGATGCTGGCAAACTGCTCCGGCCGCTGTGAAAAGAAACCGATGCCAAGCGCCAAAACGACAGACTTGGCGCAGACTCTTTCACCGTCTTCCAGGGTCAGCTCAAAAACATCTCCCTTCTGCGAGACGTTCCGCACCTGACGGGTGTCGAGGTTAGGAACAACCTGCTTCTGAAACCACTCTCCGTAGGCAATGAAATCCTCGATGGGAACCGGGTCGGGTATACGCCGCCCAATGGCCTTCTCGTAGGCCAGGATCGAGAGATGTTTTTGCGGGGCTGCAATGTTGGACGCTTCACTTTTCGAGCGGAGGAGCATACCGCCCGGCATATTCCGCTTCCAAAAGGCCATCGTCTGTCCGAAGACGTAGGGCTCGATGCCTGCGGCCTTTAGATGGGCAGCGGCGCTCAGCCCGTAAGGTCCCGCGCCAATGACAATAACTTCTTTGGTTTGTTGGGGGTGCGCTACTCGCGTACATGGGTCGGCCGCTAAGGTCGATGTGGACAAGGCTCACTCCTCTAAGGTTAAGACACAAATTCAACGTGTCGGGGGAACTCGGGTGCTCAAGGGGGATTTGGTCCTGTTTGGACCGGGGAGATTTTTATAATGCGCTGTTTCGGGCTTCCTGTCAAGTTGCAATCTTCCTCGATTGTCAACCATAACTATCTTAATATCATAGAGATAGCATAATAGCCCCAACGATAACACGAGGGCCTGTAATAGCACCCACCAACGGCCACACAGCCCGCCGCTTGAGCTTGGATTCGGACTTCTCGGTCTATAGTTTTGGGTTGTTGAGCTGATCGCACCACCGTACAATTAGCGTCCCGCTGATCGCATGTCCCTTCCGGCGAAGGGAAGAATCGAGTCGTCTAAACAGAATGAATGGCGCAGAAAGCTTGGTTCGCTCCCTATCAGCGGGCGGGGTGGAGACATGCTTTACGAACCCCGGTACTTCTGAGATCCATCTTGTAGCTGCGCTCGACCGGCTGCCAGAAATACGATGCGTCCTCGGCTTGTTCGAAGGAGTGGTGACCGGAGCCGCCGACGGCTATGCGCGCATGGCGGAAAAGCCGGCGTGTACTCTCCTGCATCTGGGCCCGGGCTTAGCGAACGGGCTTGCCAATCTGCATAATGCCAGCAGGGCGCAGGTGCCCGTTGTGAACGTAATCGGGCAGCATGCCACGTATCATTTGCGACACGATACGCCGCTTACGTCCGACATCGAGGGCATCGCTCGGCCCTATTCCAAGTGGTTGCGAACGTCTGCTGCTCCAGACAAACTAGGGAGCGACGGGGCCGCGGCTATCGTGGCCGCATGCACGGCACCCGGGCAGATTGCAACCCTGATCGTTCCCGCAGACGTCGCATGGAGCGAGGGGGGAAGGGTTGCGCCTGCCCCTGTTTTACCTCGAGCTCCGTTACCGGCGAATGCGGCTGTGGAACGGGCAGCCGTCATGCTGAGGTCTGGATTGCCGACTGCGATCCTGATTGCAGGCAATGCGCTATATGGGAACGGGCTGTTAACCGCGGGGCGCATCGCGGCGGCCACAGGAGCAACGCTCCTTGCTCCCTATCCCATCACACGGCTGCAGCGCGGGGAAGGATTTCCCAGGGTCGATCGTGTCCAGTATGTACTCGAACAAGGCATTGAGCAGTTCAAAGAGTTTCGACAACTTATTCTGGTCGGCACGCAGGCGCCCGTCGCGTACTTCGCCTATCCCGGGAAAGACAGCGCATTCACTTCCCCCGAGTGTCAGATCCACCGACTGGCGGCGCCTGGGGAGGATTACGTAGGCGCACTCGAGGCACTGGCGGAAGCCTTGTCCGTTGCCAGAAGTGCTCCGTCGGTGGGGAAAGTGGAGCGTCCGCAAATCCCTAGCGGGGAAATTACTCTTTCTGGACTCGCTGCGGCCGTAGGCGCTCTTCTACCCGAAAACGTAATCGTCGTCGATGAGTCGATGACCTCGGGCCGCGGACTTATGGCTGCCACCAAGGGAGCTCCGCCCCACGACTGGCTAGGCAACACGGGCGGCGCTATCGGAATCGCCTTGCCTCTCGCCGTAGGCGCCGCAGTGGCTTGCCCTGATCGAAAGGTTTTGTGCCTCACGGCCGATGGCAGCGGTATGTACACGCTCCAGGCATTGTGGACAATGGCGCGCGAGGGTCTCAACGTCACGACTGTGGTTTTCGCCAACCGTGACTATGCGGTCCTCAAACGTGAGTTTTCTTATTTGGCAATAGGAAATCCTGGCACGCGGGCTCTGAATATGTTCGAGATCGGCCGTCCGAACCTCGATTGGGTCCAGTTGGCCAAAGGAATGGGAGTACCCGGCACCCGGGTCAGTTCGCTGGAAGCATTCGGGAAGGCGTTGGGGGCGGGATTCGAAGGGGAAGGACCAACATTGATTGAAGTGCCTTTATAGGGAAACGACCGTTCCCGAAGCTACTCCAAGAACGATCGCTTTCCTCATCAGTGACTTTCCCCAGCGTCTATTCGAAGCTCTCAACATCGCTGAGGGCGATGCCGCGCTGATCCTTCGCAGACACGATCGGATCGCCTTCCAGCTCATTTGAGGAATATGACAGCCGATCTTTTCCATTCCTCGGCTGCAAGGGTTCTCGGTGTTCTTCTACACAGTGGGAGATTGTGTATTTTATCAGAGCCAGATGCCCGTCATAGAAAAGAGAAATGTAGCTCATTCGACCAGCGCAGTAAACGATTCTGCCGGCGGTCTGCAGCCGCTTTGAGGAGCACCGACGAACATCAATTGAATCAGCCTTTGTGAGAGTCGGAGCCTTGGCTTGGTGGTTGCAAGTAATTGCAACTGTTGCAAAGCCATGCATCTTGACAAGCTTTTCAGTGGAGTCTGTAATCGTGGAGTCTCTCGTTGAGTCGGTGATTGCAATCGAGTCGCGGTTGACTGGACCGTACGAGTTTCTGAACTCCCCTGCTCGTCGGTCGCAAAACATTTTGGAAGTGACGATGCATTCATCGAGGGAGTGGAAATATGCTTACCATTGCTCGGAAACGGATGCTTGGCGCGTCCCTTTTATTGTGCCTGGTGCCTTTGTCGTTTGCTCTCGATCGCGGGCCCGATAAGCAGGATGGCGGCAAATGCAAACCCCATGACAATTGCCACCAACAGGTGCCAGAGGGTGGCTCCCCTGCGATTTATTTGATCGCCGCAGGGTTAACGTGCGCGGGTGCCATTCTCATTCGCTCACGATTCTCGAAGCCGAACCTTTCCTAGGCTAGGAAATAACCAGCCCGCGCACGAGGATCATCCACGCGACGCGGGCTTTTTCTTTGTATTTCGATCCTCGCGTGAGTCAGAGTTGATTGAGAGCCATCCGCAATAAGTTCGCCCGCAATACTCATCTTAAAAGAGCCCTAAAAAACGACCTGACGATTGCTTGCGAGAGGCTCTTAAAAAACGTCCGACGCAGGCAATGGCTTCGTCAAACACTCACTGCTTAAGCCATCCTAAGCCATGATTTGCCGAGGTTATATCTATCATTAGACCGGTATACCGAATGGCTTTGCTTGGCCCTGCACCTTTAGCCAGGGTTCCCTCCGCGATCACGGTGCTGGCCAGTGCCATGGCCTGCCGCCCGGCGCGTTCGTGCCATCCACCGAATTTACGGGCACACATACCCTTGCGGCTCGATCCGGTGGCGTACGAGACCCTGCGGCATCTGGTCCTGCGTCGCGATGCCTGGCGCTGCCAATCGTGCGGCGCGATCGCAAATCTGGAAGTCCATCGCCAACCGTTTCGCAGCCACTCCGGCGATGATTCCGAGGAAACCTCATCACGCTCGGCGTGGCGTGTCACAGCACGATCCACAATTAACGTGATGTTGAAATGAGAGCTCTCATCGTAGCGATCGCCCGGCCAGAATGTCAGCGATTCGTTCCCCTGTTCGTCCGTCCCACAGGGGCGGAATCGTTCCCTTTTTCGCCCTGCCCCCAAGCACGCGCGACAATTCCACGCGCAGCTTTTCCCGATCACGACCTATCAGAACATTCGTGCCCCTAGAAACAGTTATCGGGCGCTCAGTATTCTCTCGTAATGTGAGACACGGTACACCGAGGTAGGTGGTTTCCTCTTGGATGCCTCCTGAATCCGTGATTACGACCGTGGCACGAGATTGCAATCCCAGAAAATCGACGTAGGAGCGCGGTTCGAGCAGGCGCAGTTGTCCGGTATTCAATCCAAAGTCGAGAATGCGTTGCCGCGTTCGGGGATGGGTAGGAACGATCACCGTTAGTTCCCTATTGACTTCAAGCAGTGACTCCGGGATTCCCCTTAGTGCTGAACTGTCTCCACGTTCGCCGAAGGAGCGGTGTTGAAGTTGGCGGGAGTGAGCACGGAAGCGGAGGCGCAGACCCGCGAGGGTATGGGAGCGAGCTTACTCGCACATGCGAGAACAAACCGCACAAACCTGCACATCCTACACAACCTCGTTTGATTCTTGTAGCTGGAGTTGGTGACAGTAACCGCACGCAGGCGCATCCGGGAGTATTTCATAGGCATAACTTAGCTCATGGGCCCGCACCTGGGTGGACTTGTCTAGCACAAGACCTTTGCCTCTACTGCCTAAGCGACGGCTGTAGAGGCAAAGGTCCTTTAAAACATGCCCCACTCTCTCACTGCTGACCTTCAACGATTCTCCTTCCTCGCCGTAGATCCGGTTAACTTCAGCCGCAACGTCACGAACAAATACTTTTTGCTGGTCACTTTCGTGGCAGTGAAAGAGTACCGCTCTCACAACGACACCCTGTAGTCCACTGGAGCGATCGACGCGCGCCTGCTCATTGAGTTCCTCCAGAAGTTCAACAACTCTACCCTGCAAGGCAAAATCGTTAACGATAGCAGCCCCCAGCGGCCGCGCCACCACATCCAATTCCGGCAGAAGGTCATTGGCCTTGAATTCCGAAGCTCTGATACGGTCAAGGTTGAAACAGCGATATGAAAGAAGCTGATTCTGTAGCGTTTGGACGATTTCATCGGATGGAAGCGGCTTGCCAGGCAAGAATGCATGGCGCGCGAGGTGGATGTGAATTCCTTCCGGAGCTGGCTTGGGTGGTGCCTCTCCGGTGTATACGCATTTAACGCAATAGTATTGCTGCATTTGTCCACCACTAGCAGTGAGATAGCCCTTCTGATCGGACGCGTGGAGCAGCGCTGACGCTCGTTTGCTCGGACTAGTTTCAGCAATAAAGAGAGTAGGCATCAGTTTGCTTATGGGAATTGACTTTAGTACAGCTGGGCTGATACCCGCCAGCAGCAGCGGCCTGCGGCAAACGCAGCGCAACACCCGAAAGAGTAAGTCAGCTGCGTACTGTGGGCCCGTTATCGTAAGCCGTGGAATAGAAGGCAAGACATCCGAAAACCAGCCTGCCATACACCAGTACGTGAGGAGCTCACGTTGCTTCCCGGAGAGCACTGGAACGTGTTGCAGAAGGGCGAATATTTTGTTGAATGCCTTTCGCGCCGAGCAATAGCCCACTACATCGGTTGGTAGAAGCATCGTCTCGTACACGGCAAGGGGCATATCGGGAACATCAATCGGCTGACCATTCTTGCTGGCTCCGGAAACGTACCTAGTTAATGTTGGGTTTGGCCCAAGCCACCGAACGACACCGATACAGATCCGCTCTCCCCACCTCACGAGATCATGCGTCGGACTCGTTTGAAACTCGACTTCGTCGAACCCAGGGTCTCGGACGTTCCCCCTTCCCAGACGCTTCTCGTAAGACAATAGCGCCGCTCGATCCGTTTCGGTTAGATCGCAGTCCGAGCCAATTGGGCTTTCAGCGTCATCCTCCAGCGGCTCCTCGGAGCCAGTGGCAGAGCCTGATGTCCCATTGGTTTGTTCATCGTGTCCGGCGGGTGGAGTGTCGGACTGTTCGAGCTCGTTTGTAGTCTCAGCGTTTGCTTGAGGGCTGGGCTGATCGCCTTCGTTTAGATGGCTGTCCATGTCAATTTGGCTGTTCGGATGATACTTCGGCTGCTCCTCCGCAGGAGTCACAGAGGCCGATATTCCCTGGGTTTGCTCCCCTGGTCCAGCGGGTGGCATGTCGGACCGTTCTCGCCCATTTAGGTTCTCTGCAGTTACTTGAGGGCCAAGATCGCCTACCTGGGAATCGACTTCGGAGCAAGGTTGTTCTTGTTCCAGCATCCTTTGGTCGGTTGCGTCGGTACTCTTCGATGGAGTGTTAGAAGGCTGTTCCAAATCTCCCGGCTCAGCTGCCACGGCGGACGGCTCACTGAACTGATGGGATGTTGGACTGTCTTTAGGTTGTTCTTGGCTGTTGGGCTTTCTTAGTTCGTCGGACATCAAAACTCTCCTCTTCCTAGCACTCCTGCAAGTCCAAGTTGGATTCGGCGGGTCAATTGGTATTCAAACTGGGAAAATTCCTCTATTTACTAATTAAGGTACTCGGATCAAAAGTTTTTCCTTGGTCGCCAGCGGATCCACTATTAACGGTTGTCTTCCGCAACCCTGAGCGCGATTTCCGCTGGCACCATCCAGAGGACCTAGCGCCCGTTGCCTTTCGACAAGAAGTCACGGCCACACTTGCAGTCCAGCAAATCGACTTTGACGTCTCCAGCTACGACATAAAGCAGATCCCGCCCGCGCCATCCGCAATAGAATGCGGCATACGCGATGCGCAGCTTCAAGTAGTCCGCCAATTTACGGGCATTCTTCCCATCCTTGAGGTGGCGGCACACAAGGATAAGAAGAGCGACCAATTGGAGGACCACACGGGGCTCCATGCCGCCACCCAAGTACAAATCGAGCCCATTAACAATAGTTTTCATGTCATGACCTTTGATATTTGCGTTCGCAAACCTGACCAGAGCGATGATCTTTGTAATAACGACGTCCGGAATCGCAGACGAACCGTCTACTTCGACCTTTGGAGTCAAGTCACAGAACGAAAGCATTTCAGACGCAGTCAACGCTCCCGGGAGTTTTTTGCCACTTTTCCTTTTCATTACATACCTCGCTTACAATTGAGTTAGGCTTCGGATAGCCGAGGCCGGTGATCGAGCCCCCCTTTGAGCGAACGCTCATGCGGGAACTCATATTTGTCTAATACCAAGATTTCTGCCTCTTCCATGTACCAAGGAAAAAAATTGTTTCCGCCCACTTACCAGGTCTGCAGGTCCTGAGTTCTCGCGCGGGCGGCTAGGATCGAACCGCAGCGATCCAGCAAGGAGTGGCAAAGCGGTGATGGAGTCGACTGCTCAGTACTGGCGGTCGGTGTGGATGGAACTGGCCCCACCCATGCATTTGCACTCGGCGCAGGCGTTTTCCAACCGTGCTCCACGTGGGCGTAAGCATGACTTCAAGGATGCCGCGCGGTTGGTGCGCTGATTGATCGCCAACGGGGTGATCCCTGGTCGCTGCTTCCCCACATTGTTTGCCCGGATCGCATACGAATTCATTCCTGTCGTTCAACATGTTCTTTTCCCTATCCTTTTTGGACACCATTCAGCAACATCTATCTGTACTTTATCCGGCCATTCAGGGCTTCGCATCAAAAGTACTGTTCCGAATTCTGCATGAGTTCGATCGAGAGAGCTCGCGTCAGTAGGCGACCTTCCAAGCAGTCCAACATTCGTCGCGATTATCACCGGAGGGCAGGGTACGAATCGTCGCTGCTCAGCGGCAGCGCTGGGAGAAATATCGCGAACCCTCAAGTTGGGCGCGCAGACCTCTTCAATCTCATGGCCGAGCGCGTTGAGTTGCAACGCTCCTGATTAGCGGGCCAACCGAACCTCTCGAAGTTCCCGGTGCTTCACCCCAAGCTCGCTGCTCTTCCCATCGAGCATCGCCCGTTGGACGATCTTGTGTTCCAGGGCAGCGATGCGCAGCGGACGTTGCCGTCCGTCGGCTTTGGGAATGTAAATTCGTCGCGAAGGTTGGGCTCGGTATGTTCCTCGATGGATGCGGCTCTTGAGTCCCATGAGCCGGTTCTCCAGGTTTTGCTCGCACTGTTGCCATGTCACTCCATCCACCCCCCGTGCTGCCTGTCGCTTCAAGGCGTGAAAGCAGTCCCGAAGGAAATAAGTTGTAACGTGGTGGAGCGGAGCATTGAAGCGGATTTTCTTGTTCCGTTTCGCCGCTTCTCGCCCTCCATTGCCCCTGGGACATGCTGGACCAGCGCTGTGTCGGGGGCATGTTGGACGATGAAAAGTTCTCCTTGGCCCCTGGCCTCCCCTCCCCAGCCTCCGCTGTCGCTTGACGCTCGCCTTTGTTCGGTTGGTTCATCGGTACTATGCCAAGAACCGACTCCTCCGCAACGTTCGCGCGCGGCGCTTGGCCTTCCCGAGCCGTCCTATCTCTTCTTGAAGTCAGGCATTGTGGAGGTCTCCCGGTTCTCGTGCATGTAGTGTCTCAGCGTGCCTGGGGTCTGCGACTACGCGGGGTCGTGACAGAGACTCGCGAGAGCGCCTCTGCTAGTGTTGCCTTCCCCATGTGAGCACAGGGTCGGCACCCCGAAATTTGAGTTTTCGAGGCTCAATGCCCTGCCCGCTGATGCCTCTGTTTACGCTTCGACGGTTGCCTCACGACAGCCGCCGCAAAACTCGAGGTCAGGATGGTTCGATACTCCTTTCCTGCATGACTCTTTCATTCCCTGCTACATGCCGGTTTGATCCCGGCGCACGCACACTGCTGGCAGACCGGGGCCACGATGGATGTTGCAACCGCAATCGCTCAGGGGAGGGGATGGGTGAGGGGCAATCACCCGACCCAGGGGGAAAAAGGTCAATCTTGGTCATCGACCAAGCCTGGCAAGCGATTGCCCGAGCCGATTCTTCGGCGCTGCGTGTCATACGCGAGGTCTGTCGTCGGAGAGTAATCGGCGACGGCCTCGCCAGTCGGTTTGTAAAGGCGTTCTCGGCCGCCCGCAATTTCGCGAATGACACCTGTTAACCGTCCGTACTTATCCCGAATCAATTCCATTCACCCCTCCTTGACTCGCATTTTCAGATACTCCTTAGCACTCCTCACGATCACCGGAGATGGATCGATTGGCCTCAGTCGGGCCAACTCGTCCAGGGCGGGATCAAACTTCCGATAGCCAACCAGGTCGAAATGGAGTGCGGCCATCACCGGTGATCGCGACAAGCCCGCAGCACAATGAATCAACACTGGACCCGCGAGGGTATTTCGAGCAATCGCACGCATCACGTCGTCGACCACATCGAAGGGCAAAGATTGCGCATCCAGCATGGGGATCTGAACGTAGGTGATGTCTGGGCTCCGAGATTGAATCTTCTCGGCGCACACGCTCACAACCGTCCGAATCCCGAACGGGTTTGCGCCGGCAAGCGCTCGGCGGCCCGAAGATCACCGAGCAAGAGACGCTCAAATGGACTTTGAGTAATGATCACAATATTGATCGTCTACCGTTGTTGACGTCCCGGACCTCTGAAGAAGTCACAATTGTCACGAGAGCTCAGATTCCATCACCTACCTGGGTCTCGCTCCACCAGCTGAATGGTCACTTGGGTGCGTGGCTCCGCCAGAGCTGACGGGGAGATAGCACTCTTATGAAATCCTGCTCTCTGGAGCGGAATCCTGGCCGTCGGCGCACTTGGGACCACGAACGTAGTCCCTGCTACCAAGTTCGGAATTCCGACCCGGTAAAAGATCCTTTGAACGTATCGAACGACCGCCTCTTCCCGCCCGAGAACAGAAAGCCGGCCACACTCCCAGTGCGGAATCTCAATATCGTCAACCGGGGCAAATAACCGGCATTCTGCGATCCCGGGTGCTTTTGGAAGATCGTCAACCGGCAGCAAATGCGTACGTCTAACGATCGCTTTCAGTTCCTCGAGAGATGCACGCCGCCAGGTCGAAGCTGGCTCACGTACATCGATTTCAAAATTAGAGTGCAGGGCGAAAGAACCGATAATCGGGTCTGTTACGACCACGTCGAAATCGCCTGCGGATTCGTCGCCCTGGCGGATCCTTACGGATCGGATTGGCCCTCCGTTCACCAATAGCTCGCACGGAAATTCGTCGGGAGCGGATGTATCAGACATCTTCGGTGTGACTCCTCTAGGTTGAATTGTCAGGCCTGGGCTGCGTTCTGTATCACGCGTCCATGAAGTTCAATTCCGTGCTCGCCGCAACAACAGAGCGAAGGAGTATGCTGCGCCGCTTCTACTTGGGTCATTATCCGGCTGCACCCCAAACAAATCCGTAAAATGCCGGTGACAATAAGAACGGTCCCGGCCCGGTCGGCCTGCAAAGGCCGTAACGAACGGAAATCTTGGCCCAGTGACTTCAAAGCGGACTCCGGGAGAGGCAATATTCACACCGGTAATGCGGATCCGTAGAAATCTCCGTCCGCCCAGGCAAGTGCAGACGTCGCTTGATCTCTTGCACCAGGGCAGCTTTGCTAGTGATACACCTATCGAGGTACAAGATCGGCCGACCAGTCAGGCGGCTTACAACAGATCGGCCGCGAGGAACGTTTATATAGTCCTGGTCGTGTGGAACCTGGCCATCAGCTTGAAGTCGAGTCCAAAAATCTGGGTGCCCGTTGCCGTGATTGAGAAAATCGCCGTACACCTCGCCCTCACTGGCCGGTGTTGTCTCGACCAGAACACGATTATCGACAACGAAGACAATGCCAACGTGCGCGACCTGAGAGGGCTTGGGCTTCTTTTGGGAGGACGGCCGAGACCGGCGTTTTTGTTTACTCACACCAGATTCTACCGGCGCAGGTCAGGATTTGTGTAGGAATCGCCAGGAATCTTTCTTATTAGAAACACCTAAGTACCCGTGCCAGGAGGACTGAAGTAACTGTAAGTAACTCACCGCGTTCCTTGGCTGTCATTTCGGGTAAGCGACCATTTCCACCCCCGTGCTTGCGGATTACACGTTTTTCCTCGGGAGCCCGGGGCATTCAAATCTGGATCGACGGAGGATGGGGCGTCGATGCACTGCTGGGTAGGCAGACTCGTCCTCATAAAGACCTAGATATTGCGCTCGAAGACCAGCACTTGGTACGGTTCGAGCGGTTCTTGGCATTGCGGGGATATCATCGGACGAAACGTGAAATCGAAAGGCCGTTCAATTTCGTTCTAGCAGATCACGGTGGTAGGGAAATCGACGTTCATGTGATCTCGCTCGACGAAAATGGCAACGGTATTTATGGTCCTCCGGAGAATTGCCTCACATATCCTGCGGAGTCGCTGACGGGCATTGGCACGATCAGTGGTCGTACGGTTCGCTGCATCTCCCCTCAATGGATGGTTAAATTCCACAGCGGCTACGAATTGACAGAGAAGGACTACCAAGATGTCTCGGCAATTCGCAAGAAATATGGAATGGATTTGCCCGACGAATATTCTCGTTTTACGAGTCAGCGTTGACGCGCCGCGCATAGCTATCGCAAAATCTCGATTTCACTCATCGTCGGGAAGCCGACAAAAGAGGAATTTTTTCAACAGACACGCCTGATTTCAATATCCACGGTTTCCTAGAACTCACGAACTATCAAGGAACTCGGCAAAAGCCCTGGCGGGTGAGGCCGGGGGCACAAAACGCTGGGGGCGATTATTTCGATGTTCGGATGTACCCGTGTTCGAGAACTGCCGCATCGAAGAAGATTCCGACGATGGTGCCCCCGGGATTAATACCCGATGCATCGCTGAACGCGACGGTGCCGGGCGGGTCGAAGGATGTGAATGTACCGTTGCTCAACAGGAAGGAATGACCGTTACCGGTTGTGTCGCCGTACTCTCCCACCATGTCGCCTTGGGAATTGTTGCCGCCAACAAAGGTGGACACCGCGCCCGGGAAGTCAATCGTGGTATAGTTCCCCTTCTTATCGAGCAGGTATCCGTGCCCTGCACCGGCGCTGTCAGTGTAGGTTCCGACTATTGCACCGGAGGGGTTCACCGTGCTGGCTTGGCTGCTGGTCGCTCCCGGTGGGTCGAAGCTCGTGAAAATGCCCCGCTTGGACACTTGGAAACTGTGACATGCTCCGGTGGTTCCGCCATTACAGAGCGGGTTTGCGCTCGCGTTCGAGTAGAATCCCACCATTTCACCCGAGGGGTTGAGACCAGTGAGAACGGTAAACAGTGCCCCGGGAAAGTCGACCGCAGTGTACGTTGTGCCTTTTAAAGTGAACCCATGGCTGACGCTGGCTGCGTCGACGTAAGAGCCCACAATCTCTCCCTGCGGATCGATGAAATTTGGAGTGGTAGAGGTGGACGCCGGAGGGTCGAAGGGTGTGAACGTATTGGGCGAAACGAACGTGAAGCCGTGAAAATGGACGCCGTCCACGGAGTAGGAACCCACGCTTGTTCCTTCCGGATTAGGTCCTCCGTTAAGGGTGGTCGCAAGTGCACCGGGAAAGTCGACCTGAGTGTAACTCTGTGCCGACGCCAACAATGCCGCCGACGCAACACAGAAAATGCAAATGGCTGAGCTTCGATATAGGCTGGTCATGGATTACCCCTTCTCGGCGAAATTACAAGTTTGGTTGGTTTCGCAAACAATGACCCAGAAAGTAGCGGATTGCAATGTCCACTTGCCAAAAACTGGAGATAGCCATTATCGTCCCGCTGGAAGGAGAAAAAAGTGGCCCGCAAATTTAAGGGCGCAGGCGAAAAAGGATAATTTCGTCAATCACGCAGGGTTCGCGGATCTTCGCTTTCAACGACACATCGGAGCACCTGGCTACGTTCCTTGTTCCGGTGCGACAGTGGTCGGACGGAACTTGAGAATTATCGGAAACCTCCTCAAGATGCACCCTGAGTCCAAGATCTACTGCGGGCTCCTCACCAGTTTGTATCATCTTTCGTCTGTCCACGAAGATTGGAAGGCAATCGCGGCGGAAAACTCTCTCGACAGAGAAAGGTCTGTCATACCTCAGGACTCGTTGGATAAAGATGCAAAACCCTTTCTTGCCCTTGTCAAGCTCGTCGTAATGAACTCTCCTGCCAATTTATTGAGGGAGACTCTGATTACCGCCTTCGAGAATTGTCTGAAAGAAACAAGTAAATCAGTGGAAAAGCTCGATGTGTTTGAGTTCGAGCGGATGGTATGCCTTACTTCTTCGACCGAAGGCGTGTGGGAACCGGATACGCTCCTTCGAATCATCTCGTTGTTTCACAAGAAGTTCGTGCGGAAGCAGCTCCGAAGCAACTCGGCGGTTTACGAATACGCTGATTACCTGCGTGCTCTTTCAGCAATCCCTATCGGTGAATGGGGAGGACCGACGGAGATGGAGGTCGCCCTGCGTCAGCTCGAATGGTTCGACCAAGCTGACGACTTGAACCAAATGCACTTGCCGATTGAATTGGGCGATGTTTTCGAGATCGAGAGCCGACCGGGAAAGAGATACGTGCTGCTCGCCCAACCGTGTGACTTGATGATGCGGCAACGGGGAGAGAGGCATCATACTGTCGAGAATGCTCTATTGCTGGAGATGACACACGCAGGTGAACAACCTGGGAATTCGAGCGAAAGTACAGGAGAGCAGCCTGCAGCCTCAGGCATGTCCAACTCAGAAGAACAGAGCGGGGGCTCAAGCATATCTAACGAGGACGACGAAACGCTTTATTTTCGGTTGGAGTTTTATGAGTCTCATCAAGACTGGCGTGTGAGTCTCCGGCAAATTCACTACGTTAGCCTCGATGTGCTGGATCTGTGTGTCTTCAGCTCGAATGGCCAATCTGAGTTCTCGACCTCTGATAAGGTCCCGGAGCTATTGTCCTATGCATGGAGGGCGCGTCA
Source organism: uncultured Acidobacteriaceae bacterium (assembly GCA_963788555.1). Taxonomy (GTDB): domain Bacteria; phylum Acidobacteriota; class Terriglobia; order Terriglobales; family Acidobacteriaceae; genus Sulfotelmatobacter. Next base: position 218,396 of record CAWBHM010000022.1, read on the forward strand.
TCCGAGACTCGTGAAAGTCATGAGCAAAGCCTGTAAACGGTATGTTGAGTTGATGAAAATGAATGGGATGAAGCCAACTGATGCGGCTAAGCTCGTACTGAGTTCGTCTTTGGGCAATCTTATGAAGGTTATCATTGATCCGAAAGGTACAACACTGAAGTTCGACATCAAGCGAGTCGGACGTATCAAACAGCCAAGAGCAGGGGCTCTCTTGTCTCGGTATGCCAATTCCCTCGCTCGTGACGCCTTCGAACACGATCTCACCCGGCGCCCAAAATACGTGAAGGGAGCTGGAAGTCCGGAGCCATCAGCATAGCGGGAGTACCGCGGCAGCTATGGCGGCCAACCACGGGGCTTATGTTTCAAAGCCCCTGATGCTTTCGTGTTCGGTTAGCTGGCGGAGAAGACGCCACTCCTCGCCCTCTTAAGAAGGATGGCCGGATGGAATTGGACGATGAAACGCATGGTTTACTTCCGGCAGGAGACGAGGTATGGTACGGCTACCGTCGGGCTACCGAGACGTAAGTTTTCGGAGCCAGGACGAATGCCATTAAGACTGGCAAAATCAAGTGGGCCGATACGACGATCTTTTAATACCAGTGATTTAGGTCCTCTTTGCGGTGGTGAAAGGACGGCGGTGTAGAATCCCTCCCTCTCCGCCATTGCTTTTGTTTTCAGTAAGTTATATGCTGGTGATACCTCACATGATTCCGAGTTGAATCGGAGGCGCCAGTGGCCAACACCCAATCCAAAGAAGTAAACCTCACCAAACGCGTCCTAACCATCAAAGGCATGCGGTATTGCCCTGTCGTCCTGTCTCCGAATGGACGGGTCAAACCCGACCTGGTCGTCGTAAATGGCCAGTCCGAACGCCATTCCGAAGGCGCCTACTACCTCGAATGGCGCGAGAACGGCAGACGGATACGCCTGTCCGTGGGAAAGGACCCACAGGACGCTGCAGCACGCCGCCTGCGCAAGGAAGCCGAACTCAATGCCCTCAACCAGGGTGTCACAGTCGTGCCAGAGAACGGTGACAGCGGGCATCGGTCGGTCGCAATCGCGGTGGCCCGGTTCCTGGAGGAAACTGAGCTCACGAAAAAGCCGAAGACTCTGGCCGCCTACACGACCGCGTTGAACTATTTCACCGAGTCCTGCCCCAAGCTCTACCTGCAGGACATCGAGCGCGCAGACCTGCTCAAGTTCTGTGCTTTCCTGCGGGACAAGAAGAAACAGGCACCACGCAGCGTCTATAACAAATTTGAGAACGTGATGACATTTCTGAAGGCGAACGCGATTCGAGGTCTGGTGGGAAGAACGACTGGCCGCGCTACACGGAAGAAGAACCCGAGATGTACGAGCCGGATGAACTCGATAAGTTGTTCAAGGCCTGCGACGGCGAGGAGCGGCTCCGGTACGAGTTCTTTCTGATGACGGGCATGAGAGAGCAGGAAGTCATGTACACGTACTGGTCAGACGTGAACTTCGCAGCCGCGACGGTTCGTGTCAGCCACAAGCCTGATCGTGGGTGGATACCGAAGGCGTACAAGGAACGCGAGATTCCAATCCCTTCGAAGCTGGTGAGGAGTTTGAAGGCGTGGAAAACCAAAGCAGACAAGGCTTGCAATTTGGTGTTCCCAACTGCCGGATGTAACCCGAAGCTCGATTTTCTCGACTGCCTGAAGGCGGTTGCCGAGCGTGCGGAGCTTGACGAAGTCAACTTCTGGCTGCACAAGTTCCGGGCTACGTTCGCCACTCGGTGTCTTTGGGCTGGCGTGGATCTGCGCACGGTGCAGCAGTGGCTTGGCCACTCGGATATGGAATCGACGATGAGGTATTTGAAGCCGTCACGCAGCCAGCAAGTGAGAGAGAAAGTGAACGAGATTTTCGCGTAGATGCATTCCGTTCTGGATTTGGAGGCTCACGTCAGATGAACGGAAATTAATGTGTTTCGTGTTCTCGCTCTTGAGATAAGCTCTCTGCGCACAGGAGGGAGCCCCCCACGATGTGGACTTCGAATTGGAAGATGCTGTGTGTAGGTCTCTCGGTTTTGGTATGGATTTGCGGCGATGTTTCAAACGTTCATGCGCAAGTTGCTGGCGCAAGCATTTCGGGAACGGTGATCGACAGCAGCTCGCGAGTCGTGAGCAACGTTAAGATCAACATTACGAACATTGCCACCGACGTCACTCGTGAGGTGACAACCAACGATGAAGGTCTCTACTCCGCACCGAACCTGCTGCCTGGGAAGTATGAGGTAAAATTTTCCGCCCAAGGATTCAAGGCTGAGACACGGAGTGGCATCGAGTTGACCGTCGGAGCCGCGGCGGTCCTGGACGTGACACTCACAGTCGGCGGACTGCACGAGACAGTTGTCGTGCAGAGCGAAGTACCCGCCGTGCAGGTAAACACCTCCGACATCAGCGCAGTCGTGAACGCGACCACGGTCCGGGAACTTCCTCTTAACGGCCGCAGTTGGACCGACCTGGCGCAACTCCAGCCCGGAGTGAGTGCGATCCACACTCAGCCTGATTTTTCGGCCGGCACCGATCGCGGCAATCGTGGATTCGGCCAGCAATTGACAATCTCCGGCGCGCGCCCACAGCAAAACAACTATCGTCTGGACGGTGTCAGTCTCAACGACTATGCCAACGGCGCCCCCGGCAGCGTTTTGGGCGGAAGTCTGGGTGTCGACGCGATTGAGGAGTTTTCGGTGATCACGAGTAACTACTCGGCGGAATACGGCAAGACTTCCGGAGGAGTGGTGAACGCGATCACCAGGTCGGGAACAAACAAGCTTCACGGCAGTGCTTATGAATTTATCCGCAATAGCGCTCTCGATGCCAAGAACTATTTCGATGTCGGCAAGATTCCACCGTTTAAGAGAAATCAGTTTGGGGGAACGCTCGGCGGACCGATTCAGAAAGACGGAACATTCTTCTTTGTGGATTTCGAAGGCATTCGTCAGTCTTTGGGAGTCACGACGGTGGCCACAGTTCCTTCCGCGCTAGCGCGGACGGGTGTGCTATCCACCGGCACCGTGCCAGTCGATCCATCCGCGGCCCAGTATTTCACCTTTTATCCGTTGCCCGACCCGGCGACGGTGGTGGGCGATCTCGGCACCTACACTTTTGCAGGCCAGCAGATTGTGAACGAGAATTTCTTGACGGCCCGCGTCGACCACAATTTCTCCGACAAAGACAGCCTGTTCGGCACGTATATGTACGACAAGACCCCGTATTCATCGCCCGACGGGCTGAACAACGTTGAGTTCCAAACGCTCACAGCAAGGCAATTCGTTGCGATCGAAGAGACTCACGTCTTCACGCCAAGGCTTGTAAATTCTGTCCGCATTGGCGGAAATCACGAAGCGGTTAACAACAATCAAAGCGCGAAAGCAATTAACCCTGACGCAGCCCGCACAGATCTGGGAGTAGGAGGCACCGCGTTCGCGGGGCGCGCCGCTTCACAGGTTCTCATCGGTGGCGGTGTTTCCGATTTCAGCGGGGGAGTCGGAGGCAGCCCTACGTATTACTACCATTGGAATTCTCTACAGGCGTATGACGACGCCTTTCTGACCAAAGGCACTCATGCGCTTCGATTCGGCGCCGCCTTTGAACACATGATGCTCAACGTGATCGCCGACACCGATCCCAACGGCATTTGGCGATTCACCGACTTGGCGGGCTTTCTCACCAACAATCCCACCAGATTCCAGGGAGGAATCGCCAGCACCCTGTCGCCACGCAATCTGCGGCAGAATATCTTCGGAATGTATCTGCAGGACGATTGGCGCTGGAAGCCAAACCTCACTCTCAACCTGGGCCTGCGCTACGAAATGTCGACGGTTACGAAGGAAACGGCCGGTAAGACTGCTAACCTGCAAAATCTTTCTGACCCGCTTCCGGTCTGCGGCAGCGTCGTCACGGGCCAGTGCTCCGGCTCCGGTTCCTTCTTTGCGAATCCAACCTTGAAGAACTTCGAGCCCCGCTTTGGTTTTGCCTGGGATGTCTTCCACAACGGCAAGACCGCGGTTCGCGGCGGCATTGGGTTGTTTGATGTGCTGCCCCTGCCGTATCAATACGTTCTGATGACCACGCAGTCGGCTCCTTACTTCTCCTACACCGCAATCAATAGTCCGGGGCAGGGCACGTTCTTTTCCGGACTCACCAGTTTTCCGGCAAACACGTTGCGCTCAACCTATGTTGATTCTCGCCAGAAGCGCAACTACATCATGCAGTGGAACCTCAACGTTCAGCAGCAGATCACGCCGAGCGTGGCCGCGATGGTGGCTTACGTCGGCTCGCGCGGCATTCATCAGCCCTTCAAGGTGGACGAAGCCGATCTGGTCATCCCCACTCTATCGCCATACGGATATCTCTGGCCTCAGGTCGACGGCAACGGCAATCTCATCTCTGGCCCGAACGCGGGAAATCAACCGAACCCCATCAATCCGAACTTCGGTTCGATTCGTGGAATCTTTTATGAAGGGCACTCTTACTTCAATGCGCTGGAAGCGCAGTTGGCCAAGCGCTTGAGCCACGGCCTTCAGGTGCAAGGAACCTATACCTGGGGCAAGAGTATGGACACGAGCTCGGCCTCTGTGGCCGGGGATACCTTCGGCAACTCGATCTCTAGCTTGCACTGGTTCGACATGAGGCTGAGCCGTGGCCTCTCTGACTTCAATGTTGGGCATACGCTGGTCGTAAATGGATCTTGGGAACTGCCTACTCCCACCTCATTTTCGGCACCTGCTCAGTGGGCTCTAGGGGGATGGCAACTAGGCCTTATCTTCACCGCCAGTGACGGCGTGCCATTCTCGGCAACTTGGGGAACAGGTTCCGATCCCCAGTACACTCTCAGCAGCGACGATTGGGCTTTCCCCAATCGACTGGGCGGTTCCGGGTGCGCCAAGCTTACAAATCCGGGGAATCCAAACAGCTACATCAAGACCCAGTGTTTCTCGGTTCCTACGGCGCCGAGCCAGGTCTTTTGGAGCGCGAACTGCGATCCGGCGCCCCCAAGCCTAGGAAGCGCGCTGGCGCCTGGCGATTTGAGGTGCTTCAACCTTCGCGGCAATGCGGGCCGAAATATTCTTGTCGGGCCCGGCGTCACTTCGCTGGACTTCTCGCTGTTTAAGAACAACTACATCCGGAGAATTTCCGAGACGTTCAACATTCAATTCCGGGCGGAAATCTTTAACATTCTCAACCATCCAAACTTTGCTCCACCTGCCACCCCCACCAACACCGACATTTTCGACGGAACGGGCACGCTCAACCCAACGGCGGGCCTGCTGACCAGGACAACCACAACCGCACGAGAAACGCAGTTTGCAGTGAAGATAATTTTCTAGCATGGCAGGAGAAGATACTGTTGTTTCCACGCGCGGGCCGGTTTGCTATTCCACCGGCCACGCGACCTGAAATCGCTGCTTCGTGACTTCCTTCCGCCGATCCACCGTTCGAGACTTGCGGCTTACGAATCTATGACGACCCTTGCCGACGATACGAAGAGAATCGCATCTTCCGGCCCCGAGCACGAAGTTGCGGAGCGCGCCCGCCGTCGCATCGCGCAGCGGCTCCTGCCGTTCCTCTTCTTGCTCTATGTGATTGCTTTTCTCGATCGCATGAACGTCGGCGCCGCCGCTCTGCAAATGCCCCATGACCTGGGCTTCAGCGAGGGTGTGGTCGGCATGGGGGCGGGAATCTTCTTCCTGGGTTACTTCTTACTGGAAATCCCCGGAGCGCTGATCGTCGAACGCTGGAGCGCCCGCCGATGGATCGCGCGCATTATGATCTCCTGGGGCGTAGTGACGGTGTTCATGGCCTTCATCCACACCTCGCGGCAATTCTATGTCGTGCGCTTCCTGGTGGGTGCGGCCGAAGCGGGCTTCCTGCCCGGGGTCATCGTTTACCTCACACATTGGTTCCGGTATCAGGACCGCGCGAAGGCGGTGGCCTTCTTCTACGCTGCGAACCCACTTTCCTATGTGATCGGCTCGCCGCTGGCCGGTTTGCTGCTGGGCCTCTCTTGGCTCGGGCTGAAAGGCTGGCGATGGCTCTTCATCATCGAAGGGATTCCTGCCATTGTGGTTGGTATCATCACGATCTGGTATCTGACGGACTGGCCCCAGCAAGCCAAGTGGCTCCCCGCTGACGAGAAAGCTTGGATTACAACCGAACTGCAGCACGAAAAGGAAGCCAAGAACCAGCGGCGTTCGTACCGGGTGTGGGAGGCCCTGCGCCATCGGGATGTGCTTCTGCTGACGGGTTGCTATTTCTGCGCCATGACCGGGAGTTACGGCATCGCGTTCTGGTTACCGACGATTTTGAAGCGCCTTTCTGGCAAGAGCGATCTCATCGTCACCCTGCTGGCGGCTCTTCCCTATATCGCGGCCTTCGTCACCCAGCAAGTAAACGGCTGGCACTCGGACCGCACGCGGGAACGCCGCTGGCATGCGGCTATTCCCGTCTTCGTATGCGGGCTCGCCCTCGCTTTGGCAGTGGTGTATCGCTCGAACCTGGCCATGTCGGTCGGCATGTTCGTGGTCGCGGGTGGTGCTTTCTATGGGTTTCAGCCTGTCTTTTGGGCGGTGCCCACGCTGTTTCTAAGCGAGTCCGCAGCCGCCGCTTCCATCGGACTGATCAACGCAGTGGGCAATCTGGGAGGCTTCGTCGGTCCCATGGTGATCGGCTATCTCGCCAGCCGAACGCACTCCTTCTCTCCCGGGTTGTTGTACCTGGTGGCGAGTTTGTTTGTGTCGGGCGTGTTAATGCTTGCGGTGGGAAGGCAGACCGCCACTCAAAAATGAGAGCGAACCAAGAACGAGTGGTAAGTCTTTTTCATCGGATATTAAGGTGGATTCGACATCATAGGTTACGTGAGGAGGTTGTTATGACTAGATACCGTTGGGGAAGGTTGTTCGCTGCGTTGTTGATTCCTGCGTTAGCTTGGAGTGTGGACCATTCCACTACGCGCGATTTCAAGCTCTATGTTGGAAACAGTCGCGGTGACGACATCAGCATTGTCGACATTGCCTCGCTTAAGGTAACGGGCGACATCAAAGCGGGAGAGCGGGTGCACGGCGTGTGTCTGCAAGGCGACGGCAAGCGACTCTTCGCGACCGTGGAGACCGACCACACGCTGAGGATCGTCGACACCGCGACTCAGCAAACCATCGGCAGCATCAAACTAGGGGGACGGCCCAACCAGTGCGCCGCGACTCCGGATGGCAAGTATGTCGCAGTTCCCATCCGTGATGGCGACAGCGTGGACATCATTGACGTTGCGCAGCAGCAGATTGTGAAAGTTCTGCCTATCAAGGAGCCCCACAATGCGCTGAATAATGGTAGTAATCGCTACATTTACGTGAGCTCGATGGGTGCGCACGAGATCGACGTGATCGATCTGCAGACCATGGATTACGCCGCTCACATTCCAGCCGGCGGACGGCCCCGGCCGTACGTGGTTTCGCCCGACGGAAACACAATGTACGTCGCAGTGGCCGACTTGCACGGGTTTGTGGTCGTTGATATTCCGCAGAAGAAAGTCGTGGAAAGAGTTGCGATTCCCTCGGAACACACGACCATGCGAAAGCTTGAATACGAAACCCCCGACACTCTGACTCACGGATTGGCCCTCACGCCAGATGGGAGCGAGTTATGGGTCTCAAGCCTGTTGGACGACTCCATGTACATCTACGACGTGAAAGCTAAGAAAGTTACGGGGCGAGTCCGCACGGGCACAGGACCGAACTGGATTGTCTTCACGCCAGACGGGAGATACGCTTGCATCAGCAATACGGATACGGACGACGTGTCCATTATCGACGTGAAATCCCGGAGCGAGGTCACGCGCGTAAAGGTTGGAAAGGTTCCCAAACGCCTGGCCATCGCAAGTACGCCATAAGCAACCGCCACTACGCGCTGAACAAGTTTTAATGCACCCTTAATGCCGGTTTCAGATTCGTCTGGGATCGTTATAACTGGAGGATTCACTTGAATTTATTGAAAGTAACGATGTTGTCGGCGGTACTTCTGGCCTTGGTAACCGGCGTTGCGGCGCAGCAAAAGGCACCGCTGAAGCTGTTGCATGCCACGCCGCTCCCCGAACTCCATGATGGAGACTTCGATCACCTGATCGCCGATGTGGCCGGAAACCGCTTGTTCGTGACCGCCGAGGAGAATTCGAAAGTCCTGATCTTTGACCTGAAGACGGACAAACTCATTCACACGATCGACGACGTCAAGGCGCCACACTCGCTGCTGTATCGCGCCGACTTGAAAAAGCTCTTCGTCGTCGATAGCGACCTTGGCGAGGTCAAGATCTACGAGACGGATTCATACAAGCCGGCGGGAAGCATCAAGGTTCGCGAGGGAGCGGACGCGAGCGGCTACGACGCTTCCTCGAAGCTCTTTTACGTTGTGAATGGAGGCAAGGATGCCAAAATGCCCAATGCCTACATCAGCGTGATCGAGGTGGAGTCAGGCAAGACCGTGGCGGACATCAAGATTGACTCGGACGACGTTGAGGGTGTCGCCTTCGAGAAGTCGGGGCCGCGCATGTTCGTCAACGCCCGTGGAAAGAATGCCGTCGAAGTGTACGACCGGACCGACCGGACTCTGAAGGCGACCTGGTCGGTTGCGCAGGAAGGAAAGAATCCGACCGCGATGGCCTTCGATGAGAGTGGACATCGCTTGTTTTAGGAACGCGTGTGCCGGGGAAACTCGTTGTAATGGATTCTGATTCGGGCAAGATCGTAACGAGCTACCCGGCCGCCGCGATGGTGGACGATATGGCGTTCGACGGAGCGAGCAAGCGCATCTATTTTGCTGGAAGCGAATTCCTCGACGTGTTCCTTCAGAAGAATGCCGACAACTACGAACGCATCGGTCACATCGCAACCTCGTTCCGCGCAAAGACCGGCGTCCTGGTCCCGGAACTGAACCGCTTTTATCTGGCGGTTCCGCACCACGAGAAACAGATAGCCGAGTTGCGGGTGTACGAAGTAATGCCGTAGCCCAGCGGTGTATCAAGGTTTTGACGAAATGTTGCACCGAACGACAACCGGAGAGGCTTCATCGCTCAACCGCCACCTCGGCAGCGATGACCTCTCCCATGTCGCGGGTACTGGCCTTGCCGCCAATGTCGCGAGTGCGCACATCCGAATGGGCCAGAACCTTGAAGATGGCTTGTTCCACGGCCTGAGCCGCCTGCTTCTCGCCGAGGTGCTCTAACATCATCGCCCCCGACCAGATCTGAGCCACCGGATTCGCAATCCGTTTCCCCGCAATGTCGGGCGCGGAGCCATGCACGGGCTCAAATAACGACGGGCATTCCCGCTCAGGGTTCAAGTTAGCGGATGGTGCGAGCCCCATCGATCCCACAACGGCTGCGCCAAGGTCGGAAAGAATGTCGCCGAAAAGATTCGATCCCACCACCACATCGAACCAGTCGGGATGCGCCACGAAATGCGCAGTCAGGATATCGATGTGATACTGATCTGCCTTGACGTCGGGATATTTCTTGGAAATCGCGGCAAAGCGTTCGTCCCAGAAAGGCATGGCGTAGACAATTCCATTGGACTTCGTCGCCGATGTCACATGCTTCTTGCGCGTGCGAGCCAGCTCAAAGGCATACGTGATGATTCGGTCGCAGGCGCGGCGAGTGAAGATGGTCTCCTGCATCGCCATGTCGAACTCGGTGTCACGATTAAGCCGTCCGCCGACCTCTGAATATTCACCCTCGCTGTTTTCACGAACGATGATGAAGTCGATGTCTCCTGCCTTACGGCCGCTGAGGGGGCTTGTGATTCCTTCCAGCAGGCGAGCTGGCCGGCGGTTCACGTACTGCTTGAATCCGCGGCGGATCGGAATCAGCAATCCCCACAGCGAGACGTGGTCGGGCACACCCGGATAACCCACAGCTCCCAGATAGATGGCATCAAAGGGGCGCAATTGCTCGAGACCATTCTCTGGCATCATGCGGCCCGTATTCAGATAGGTCTGACAGCTCCAGTCGAAATGCTGCCATGAAAACGATAAATCAAAGCGCCGAGCCGCTGCCTCGAGCACACGAATGCCTTCGGGAACCACTTCGTGTCCAATTCCATCTCCTTCGATTACCGCGATCCGATAGCTCTTCAAATATCCCCCCATCGTCAGGATTTTCAATTCACCGGCGACTACTTGCTACAGAGCGCTGTCAGAGTGCGGACATCCGGCACGTCTTCCAGCTTTCGCACCAGTTCGATGACCTGATCCGTCTTTGCGACGGGCCAGTTGGCGAACGCAGCGCAACCCCGGAACTTCTCCGCGACTTCGTCGTAGCTCATGGGGTTGGTCGGGCTGCCTTTGCCAAAAGCCGCACGACCGGAGATTGTGCGGCCATCCTTCAAGGTGATCTTGAGAATGGTCGTCATCTTATCGTATCCCGCTGCTTCCGCCTCAGGATCGACATAGAAATGAACGCGCTCGATCATCTTCTGCACATCGTCGCGGTTTACCACAGCGTCGGTGTATTTCGTCTGGTCCGCGTTTCCATCCAACAGGAGGATCGCCATGCAGAATTCCATGCTGAACTTCGCCTGCAACCCGGTTTTCGGATGGTGATGCAGAAGAGTGCTCTCCATATTCCGATTCGCACCCACGTCTACGCGTTCGACATCGGCGGCGCGAATCGAGTTCTCGTGGATCAGGCGCAGCAGTTCCGTCATGCCCGGATGAGTGAGCGAGCCCGACGGAAACGGCTTGATCGAGACTCCTGGCGTCTGGAAGGTCCAAGGTTTGCCCAGTCGATCAACGATCGCGGAGGGATCGTAGGTGCCCCCGTAGGCGTGGAAGAAGCCGCGTTGCGCTTCCAGGATCTGTTCCGCGGCCGTCCAGCCAATTGCCGCGAAGTCGGTGGCCACCACGCCAGATTCGGTCGCATGGCCCGCCTGAAACGGCTTCATCATCGTGCCGAAATTTTCCCGTAGCCCCGCGGCGTGGCTGGCGGCGATCCCGAACGCACGCGACGTGCGCTCCACATCCAACCCTTTGAGCTTGGCGCAGGCTGACGTTCCCCCGAAGACTCCGCAGGTGCCGGTGGAATGGAATCCATCCTCGTAATGACGGGGCGAAATCGCTTCCGCGATCTTGCATTCAACCTCGACTCCGGCTTGATAGGCAACGAGCAGGTCCTTGCCGCTCTTTCCTTCAATCTCCGCGGTTGCCAACGCGGCGGGAAGCACACACACCGTCGGGTGAACCAGCAACCCATAAACCCGGTCCTTGGCAGATGCGAGTTGAGTGTCGTCAAAGTCATCCACGTGGATCGCCACTCCGTTAGCGAAGGCGGCGAAGCGGGCGGGATACCGGACCGCAGATCCCAGCACCGCTGCGCCGCCCTTTGGGGGAGAGACGAAAGTCTTCAGATACTCCTGGATCAGTCCCCAGGTTTCAGCTTTCGAGCCGCTGAGCGCCAGCCCCAAACCATCCAGGATCGACTTCTTACCCAACTCGATCGGCTCCGCAGGAATGTCCGCAAACTTCAGGTTCACCACAAACTCGGCGACATAAGCGGTCAGCTTTTGAACTTGCGGGAACTTCGTTTCAGCACACGCCTGGGCCGTCTCCCCTCTGGCCAAAGCCGGCACTGAGGCGCCGACGAACCCTAGCGTGGCGCCTGCGCCGGCCGCGTTCCGCAAGAAATCCCGCCTTCTCAGATTCTCGCTCATCGTTTGTCACCGTTCAGTTCGTTCTTGAATACCCGGCCGCCCTTCATCACGAACTTCACGCGCTCGAGTTCAGTAATGTCTGCCAGGGGATCGCCTGCGACCGCGACCAAGTCCGCGAACCTGCCCGCTTCGATGGAGCCGACGCGATCCTGCCATCCCATCAGCCGCGCCGCTTCCGACGTCGCGGCCCGAATCGCCTGCACCGGCGTCATGCCGAACTTCACCATGTAGGAGAATTCCTTGGTTTGCGTGCCGTGCGGAAAGGGCCCGACACCGGAACCGAACGCGATCTTGACTCCTGCTGCCACGGCCTTTCGAAAGCTGGGTTCGGAGACCTCGGCGACGCTGTGCCCCCCATACTTCTTCATGTCGTGTTCGCGATCCAACTGGTAGTGGTAAAGCGTCGGCACCAGGTAGATGCCTTTCTGCACCATCAGCTTGATATCCCCGTCGTCCAGTTCGGCCCCGTGTTCGATAGACTCGACCCCAGCGTTGAGGCAGTTGCGCAGACCCTCTCCCGCGAAAGCGTGGCACGAAACCTTGCGCCCCTTCTTGTGAGCTTCGTCGACGATGGCGTTGACTTCCTCCGCCGTGAAGGTGGGCGGGCTCACTAACTTCCCGTCGCTGGTGAAATGAAAGTCGTAGGCCGCGTACAACTTGATCAGGTCGGCGTCGTGCGCCACCTGGTCCCGCACGGCTTCACGCGCCGCCCACGGCGAGTCCACCACCTGCAAAGCATTCGGAAGCGGAACCTCGGGGGAATAGCCGCGCATGATGAAGCCGCCGGTGGCTTGAATTCCTCTGGTCGCTACCTGCATCCGAGGCCCAATTACAATGCCTCGATCAATGGCGTTGCGCAGGTCCACATCGCTGTACATCGCGCCGAGCGTCTTCAGGTCACGTAGCGTCGTGAAGCCCACCATCAGATCCTTCTGCGCGTTGGCAAGCGCCGTCAGCGTGCGGTACTGATACGAATCATGCAGGATCTGGTTATCGAAGTCGGGCCCGTTTCCGAAAACGTGAGTGTGTGCATCGATCAATCCGGGAAGGACGGTAGCGTGGGTCAGGTCCACGACTTCGGCATCAGCGGGCACTTGCAGTTGGTCAGACGGGCCGACCTTAACGATGCGTTCGCCTTTGATCAGGATGACCTGATTTGCGGCGAGTTTGTCTGTCCCGTCAAATAGACGCCCCGCGCGAACCGCGATCCAATGCTCCGCAGGCGCGCTCGATTGAGCAAAAGCAGCGGCGGCAAGTGTGCCGAAGAACAGCAGCAGGCCGACTCTATATTTGTTGCGCATGGCGGGCGGTCAATCGTGGCGGGTTTACATTAACACCCCATGAAGGTCAGATGAAACGTTATTCAGGATCGCGGAGGGCTGAACAAGATGGGAATCGCCCGGCCGCACGCGCCGCTTTCTGAACGAATTTTCATCTGACTTCACTAACGGTTCTAGGCAAACCGCAATATACTTGCTGGGCCGGAGACGACATGCGCATACTGCTGGTCGAGGACGAACAGAAAGTATCCAGCTTCGTGGCACGCGGATTGACCGAGGAAAGGTTCGCCGTTGATGTCGCCGCCGACGGCAAAGAGGGGCTCGACCTTGCGACGACGTATCACTACGATCTGCTGATTCTCGATCTCATGTTGCCCACACTGGATGGCAGCCAGGTTCTTCGTCGCATCCGGAACGATAACGCCGAGGTTCCGGTATTGATTTTGACCGCTCGCGACGCCGTGGCCGACAAGGTTGGCAATTTTGAGGCTGGTGCCGATGACTATTTGACAAAGCCTTTCGCCTTTGCCGAACTGCTGGTTCGGGTGAAAGCGTTATTGCGGCGCGGACCTGTGACGCGCAGCAGTGTGGTGCGCGTGGCTGATCTGGAACTCGATCGACTCTCGCAGCAGGTCAAACGGGCGGGAAAACGGATCGATTTGACCGCCAAAGAATATTCCTTGCTGGAATACCTGATGTCGAACGCCGGGCGGGTTCTCTCGCGAACGATGATCATCGAACACGTTTGGGATCAGAGTTTCGACGGCGTCACCAACATCGTCGACGTCTATGTTCGCCATCTCCGCAACAAGGTGGACGATTCGTTTCCGCAGAAGCTCATTCGCACTGTCCGCGGCGTTGGCTACTCCATCGGTCACGGAGCGCAGCCGTGAACCCACGATCTCTTCGCTTTCAAATTACTGCCTGGTATGCCGGGCTGCTGGCTGGAACGCTGATGGTGTTTGGCGTTTCTGTTTATCTGGGACTTGAGCGCTATCTCGATTGGACTCTTCAGCGGACGCTGGCCTCGGAGTGCCGGACGATCGCGACAGAATTGCTCTCGCAGTTTCCCACCAAGGACTCAGCGTGGCTGGCCACCGAGATCAATGAAGCATATGCCCCGGAAGTGAACGGACGCTTTATTCGCGTCATCCGCGAAGGTGCAGGCGTGGTCTATCTCTCTGGCGCGCCGAAGGACGGAACGTTTGACCCATCCCGCATTCCTTTTCCCATCGACTCGGAAAAAGATGCTCCGCGAAAACTTCAATTTGGGGCCCGCAATCGCCTGCTCATCAATTCGATGAGATTCACGGCCACCGACGGCAGCCGTTTCCTGTTGGAGAGTGGGGCTCCCTATAACCAGATTGAAGTCGTGCTGCATGGCCTTCTCTTGACGCTGGCGATCTATATGCCCTTCATTGTTTCCCTCGCGGTGGCTGGTGGTTATTGGCTGATGCGGCGATCTCTGCAGCCCGTGGATGAAATCACAAGAAGGGCCGAGGGCATTACTTCCACGAACTTGAGCCAACGCCTGCCCGTGATCCGCACGGGGGACGAATTGGAGCGCCTGTCAATTTCGCTCAACCGCATGATCGAGAGACTCGACGAGGCGTTCCAGCACATCAATCGTTTCTCCGCCGATGCTTCTCACGAACTGAGAACGCCTTTGACGATTCTGCAGTTGGAGTTAGAGGGCATCGCACAAAACTATCGCGAAGAATCTGGCGTCGCGGAACAGATCGGGAGCGCCCTGGAAGAAACCCATCGCATGTCACGAATCGTCGAAAGCCTGCTTGCGATCTCCCGCCTCGACGCGGGCGAGGTAAAGATGGAAAGAACCCGCATCGATTTGGGAGAGTTGGCAGCGTCGACCGCCAACGAAATGGCCCTGCTGGCCGACGAGAAAGGCATAGCGCTGAGCACTCGTACAGCAAATAGCGTTTACGTGGAAGGGGACCGAACCCGGCTGCAACAGGTCATCGTCAACCTCATCGACAATTCGATCAAATACACACAGGAGGGTGGCAAGATAGAAGTTAGTATCGCCAGAGAAGAAAGGACCGCTGTCCTCGGAGTTTCGGACAACGGCCCCGGCATTCCTTCTGATTGTCTACCCCACGTGTTCGAGCGCTTTTACCGCGCTGACAAGGCGCGCTCACGTGCCAGTGGAGGCGCAGGGCTCGGTCTCTCCATCGTGAAGGCCATCTGTGCTGCACATGCCGCGGAAGTAAAGGTCTCAAGCCAGCCCGGGCAGGGGACGTGTTTTCGCGTGGAACTTCCTCTGCTTCCTGTTGCAGCTGCCGATGGACCGAACGCGGCAACACGTCACGCGAAATCGGAACGCGCGCTTCTGTAATCGTTGAGAGCTTACCGACAAGAAAACACCCCATGGGCGAACTCCAGCTTCCGACTCCGCCAACGTCGTTCCACCTGGTTGCACCGCCGCAGGATCGAAAATCAAAGATATGGTCCGTAATCCGCGTTTCCAGCGGCAATTTCCTTGAGATGTACGATTTCATGGTCTTTGGTTATTACGCCGCGGCGATCGGCAACGCCTTCTTCCCTAGCGGCAACCCATTCGTGTCGTTAATGTTGTCGCTGATGACATTTGGCGCGGGCTTCCTGATGCGGCCTGTCGGCGCAATCGTGCTTGGGGCGTACACCGATCTCCATGGGCGCCGCGCCGGACTCATTCTGACGTTAGGCCTGATGTCGATTGGGATCATTTCCATAGCCTGTACGCCTGGATACGCGTCAATCGGGTTGATCGCGCCGCTGCTTGTCCTGGTTGGCCGCCTGCTGCAGGGCTTCTCTGCTGGCATGGAATTAGGTGGCGTATCGGTTTACTTAGCTGAGATCGCTACTCCCGGTCACAAGGGTTTCTATGTCAGTTGGCAATCCGCGAGTCAGCAGGTCGCCGTCATGTTCGCAGCGGCTCTCGGAGTCGCTCTAAGTTCGATCCTGTCGCCCCAGAAAATGATGCTATGGGGATGGCGTCTCCCTCTGCTTCTGGGATGTGTAATCGTCCCATTTCTCTTCCGGCTGAGGCGTTCGCTCCGGGAGACTGATGAGTTCGTCGCACGCAAGCACAAACCTAACATCTCGGAAATTCTGCGTTCCCTCCGCGCCAGCTGGCAGATGGTGATCATTGGAATGATGTTGGCAACCATGACCACGGTGTCTTTCTACATGATCACGGCTTACACGCCGACATTCGGCAGCTCCGTGCTCCACCTGGCCAGCATTGACAGTCTGATCGTCACGCTCTGCGTTGGCGCCTCCAATCTCCTCTGGCTCCCCGTCATGGGAGCGCTTTCCGACCGCGTGGGGCGGCGACCGTTGCTTTTGGTTTGCACGACGCTGATGCTGGTCACAGCCTATCCGGTGATGCTCTGGCTGGTTCGAGAACCATCTTTCTCAAGATTGCTTGCAGTCGAACTCTGGCTCTCTTTCATCTATGGCAGCTACAACGGCGCCATGGTCGTTTTTCTCACCGAGATCATGCCCGTGAGCGTGCGGACGTCGGGTTTCGCCCTTGCCTACAGCCTCGCCACAGCCATCTTCGGAGGATTTACCCCGGCCATCAGCACGTACCTGATTCACGCTACCGGAAACCGGGCGGTGCCGGGGATATGGTTGTCGTTTGCGGCCGCGTCCGGCCTCGTAGCGGCGCTTATTGCCAGACCGCATGCGGAAGCGTGAGGACGGCATCAGTTTGTCGCAGGATGGCAATGATGACATACCTTGCCTAGGGTGTAGGTTCCTCCATTCCTCAGTTCTAGAGTGTGAGTTTGGCAAAGGCGCCGACCTGGGGGCAAGATGTTGGCTAGACAGCATTAGCTGTAACTACGGGAAGGTTTTTCAGACGGCGATGCGCGCGGCTCAGAAGCGGCGCTACTATCGCCAGTTTCGGCGCATCGGCCACACAGGCGGAACTGGACGCCTGCTCGCTTTGCAAGTTCCTAGCGCGTGGAGCAGGGAAAGACACCATTATTTGCTTGAGGATAAGGCTGCCGCGGGTGAGCTCACATGGCTTTTGGATTTGGTAAAGGCTTGCAGCAATCCCTCCAAGAATGAGAAAAATACGTCGACTGCGTACCCTACAAGGAAAGCAATGGCCAGGGGCGAAATCGACTCACCCTGCGACAACGCGAAATTGAACAAACCGACAACTGCTCCCCCAATACCCGCCATGAGAAAGCGCGCCCAATTCGTTCTTGACGATGGCGCAAAGGTCAGCGCCCTAATCTCTTCTTCAAAGTTGCGCAAGAGAAACGCGCAGGTGCCCAGAAGGGCATACAGAATCGGCAGCAGACACGCCGTTACCGCACCGTAGTAAACCGATACGATGCCGAGAATGTCTTGCGCAAATGATCGTACGTCCTGATATGTACCGGTGAGCTTGTCCAGAGCGTCAGGCATGTTTGGCAATCCAACCGGAAGTTGGAACAAGGTCTTGAGTGTTTGTTGATTCGCGTCCCGTTCTTTCGAGTTTAACCTCGCATTCCATCGATAGTTCGCAAAGGGATCATGTTCAGCGTGCATTACAAACCAGTTCAATTGCCTCGACCGGGTATCGATTGCTCGCACTGTGGAGGCATATAACTGAAGTTGCGTAATCACATCGCCCTCATTTAGCCCTTGAGGCAGAGCCGGCTTTTCGGGAGTTCCGGCCGTTGGTGCACTCGGCGTCCCGAGTTCAGCCCGCAGCTTCACCAGAAGTTCGTTGGCGGTGGTAACGTCGGTGCGAATCGCGGTCGACATCGAAGACGACACAAAGCTCAAAACAGAGAAAAGAACAATCGGAACCGCCAGAAAGCAGGTCCACATGCGTAAGGTTCGGATATCCGGGTCAACAAGGTCGCTGCACGACGCTCTTAGGCTATCGGCTGTTACCGGCTTTAGCTTTGCAGCAACCGTAGCGAGCGCTGCGAGCAAGTTCGCTGCGCCAGCATAACTCCAATCGACATTAGCGGCAGTCTTGGCAGTTAGAATGCTGGCACGAGTGGTCTCATCGACGTCAATGCCTTGCTCGGCGGCATGCGTCAGCTGCAACATGGCATCATCGAGGACCTGGCCAAAGTTGGGAATTGCTTCCGAAACAGGTTGCGGAGGCGGCCCTTCCATTTTCTTTCTCAATGGGACCTTGGTTCCGATGATATCGACTGGAATCGAGTCGGCCTTTGTGTCAAAAGTTGGGGTAACTGGCCTTCCAAACTTCGTTGACGAACGAATCCCGTTGTCTGCTGGTGCACGGCTTTACGGGCGTGTCCCGCTGGCGCCCAAGCCTTGCACCGTCGACATGCTGACTGCGTGTCCACCCGTGGACGTTGCGACGATCGATTCCTTATTTATTTACCAGTTCGCTACAAAACAGCTACTACCCGAGACATGACCGAAATTTTGGTGAAACCATGAATCGCTTTAGTGGTGCACTGAGCTCGGATACGATGGGGGATCTTCAACGCGAATTTACGCCGGATCCCTAAGCCTTCGGCTTAGGTTGGTGCAGAGATTCAGTGGGCTCGCGAACGCCGCTCGCAAGAGATCGAACAGGGTTCGAGTCTGTTCGACTCCTGTCCGCTCTTCGTTCGGACAATATGAGAAAGCTAAACTGGCGCTTCAGATTACTCAGAACCGGCCCGAAACCCGCCCGCCCGGCCTGGTGATTGACACCTTACGCAATATGCGTAATAATATACGCAATATGCGTAACTCTTCCGTACTGACTTCGTTGTTCCCACAGGTACGGCAAGGTGTGCTCGCGGCCACGCTCACCCAGCCGGACAAGTGGTGGTATCTTTCGGAACTCGCGGACCGTTTGGGAACGACCCCATCGAGCCTTCAGCGGGAGCTATCATCCTTGGTCGCAAGCGGGATACTGGTGCATCGTCGCGAAGGCACAAGGGCCTATTTCAAGGCAGAGACCCAGTCCCCGGTGTTCCGAGACCTGCAGCAGCTCTTCGAGAAAACTGCAGGGCTGGCTCCGATCTTGGAGCAGACACTAAAGTCGTTTGGGAAAAGGATTCAGTGTGCTTTTATATATGGTTCCGTGGCCCAGAACCGGGAACATGCGACGAGTGACGTGGATGTGATGGTCGTTGGTAGCGCAGGTCTCGCTGACCTGTCTCCAGCGCTTCGCAAGGCGGAGAAGCGGCTGGGAAGAGACGTCAACGTAACGGCCTATTCCCCAGAGGAGTTCCAGGAAAAAATCAAATCGCGGGACCATTTTCTCGGCGCCGTTTTGCGAGGGCGGAAACAGTTTGTGAAAGGAGGTCAGAGTGACTTGGACGAAGTTGTTGGCAAATAAGGAGGCGCAGAGACACAAGACCTCCAAAAAGGAACTGGACAACATGCGGGCGCTGATCGCCCGCGACCTGGCAGACGCGGTCATTGCCGGCCTTTCGGCAGATCGGAGATTTGCAACTGCCTACAACGCTGCACTCCAGGCAGCGAATATGGCCATTGCCTGTGCGGGGTATCGGATCATGAGCAAGGTCGGACATCACCGGGTGTCGTTAGAAAGCACGAAACTTGTGTTGGGCAAACCCGCACACAAGTACGCCGACTACTTTGAGACTTGTCGGCGAAAGCGAAATACGATCGACTACACCTTCTCCAACGTTGCGACGGAGACCGAAGCGAAGGAGATCATCGTCCAGGCTACCGAGTTTTATGACCAAGTTGAAGACTGGATTACGAAGAACCGTCCCAATCTCAAGAAGTGAAATTGTCAAGAAACGGACATGGGCTGCGCCAAGGCAGCGGTTCTTTGCTGTCGACCATTCGGGGATGAATGACGAAAAGGGCTTTTGCCGGTACTGATTCGCACAACGTGTGGAATCGCTGCCGAAACGGAGGAGCAATGAGATGTAACGGATTGATACCAAACGGTGTCGGCGGAAATTGTTTGGGACAAAGCGATACTGCATGTCATCTCTTATCGTCCCCAGGAATTGATGAGGTACCACCCCAGTGTCCCGGAAGCTCAACCCTTGCCGCTTGGACTTGATTCTCCGAAAGCACGGGTTTCCCCATTCAAAACTCTAAGCGCACCTGAAAGGCGATCATGCGTGGACTGCTATCCCCGCCTAGACCAACTCCGAGTAGACCGGTCGGCGGAGAAGTCGTGTAGGTAAGCGCTCCAAATCCAGTTTGTGTGGAAGGCTTTCCGGGGATGCCGGCCAGAACCATGCTCGGAAGCCCGAAGTTTGGATGGTTAAAGACGTTAAAGCACTGAGCTTCCAGCCGTAGTTTCACGTGCTCGGTCACGGGGAACCACTTTGTCAGATAGAAGTCGTTCCAGAAGAAATCCGGGCCGCGTAGGGCATTGCGGCCCAGGTTCCCGAACTGGCAATTCTGTGGGCTCTCGCCGCCGTAGCACTCTCCGGTGCTCGGATCGACGGCCGACACAAATGCGTCGGGATTGAGCCACTGACGCGTGCCCGGTTGTGTTACGCCTTGGATTGCATGGCGCTGATACAGAGGCACTCCGGGAACGACACTTGCAAACTGCGGACCACTGCCCTGCACAATTCCATTCCCGTTCGCTGAGTACGGCGTGCTTAGAACCGAGAACGGGATCCCACTGTGCCAAAACACGGTGCCTGAGATCTGCCAGCCGTTCAGCGCGTATCCCAACGTGTGGTTTCGCACTCTCACGGGCAGTTGATACACATACTGCGCGTTAAGATTGTGTCGGATGTCGTAGTCGCAGGGCCCGTAGTCGCGGGCCAATTCTCCCGGCAGTGGCGAGAGAATTCCTCCGGCGGAGAATTGCAGGAATCCTCCGTTCGAAACGGTATCGAGGCAACGGCTCCAGGTGTAGTTGATCTGACCTTGCAGGCCGTGACTGAGACGCTTCATGGCCGTCAGTTGAAGGCCGTTGTAATGACTGTTCTCGCCGGTGGAGAGTTGCGTCACTGCACCGAATCTCGCATCGGTCGGCTGCAAGTAGGGAAATGGCGCGAAACAGCCCGGACACACGGTCTGATATCCGTTCACTTGCGTCAGGTAGGGCTGGTTCACGGCGCGCGTGCCGACGTATTGCGCCTGCAAACTCGCGGTGGTTCCGAATTGATGTTCAACTCCCAGGCTCCATTCCATGAAGTACGGCGCGTGGAGTTTGCCATCCGGGACGGCGGTGATCGCGACGGGAGGAAGACAAGTCTGCGGATTTGACTGCGGGGATGCGCAGGAGAGCTGGCCAGTCGGAAATCCGGAACTAAACTTCTGGTTGGCAGCAATGGTGGCGTCGACAGCGCTGTTGGGCACTCCGGGCGGAATGGCTATGCCACCGACCGTCCCCAGAAGACCTCCCTGGAATGTCTGGACATAGGGCGGATTGACGCCCACCAAATCGGCGACGCTGCCGGGCAAAATATCACTGAAGATCCCAAAGCCGGAGCGCAGCACGGTCTTGGGTTCGAGCTGCCACGCGATCGCCATTCGCGGTTGCAGAATCGCGAGCGGCGTTGACGAGAAAACATTACCGAGACCGGTCTGAATCGCCGCGTTCAACGGCTGATTCACGTCGTGCGCGATGGATGCGAATGATCCGCGCAGACGGGCGATTTGCTGATGCGGGTTCAGCGGATTGGAGTTGAAGGTATCGCGCACGCCGAAAGTCCACGTCAGCTTCCGCGTCACCTTCCAGGTATCCTGCGCGTAGAGATCGAGATTGAGGAAGTTGAACGGCTCGTTGGCGGACGTGGGGAAGGTCTTCGTCGCCGTCGATGCGACTCCGTAAATGTACTGCGGCAGCGTGGCGTAGGTAACGGTCGGAACCGAGCCTTCGCCGAAGTCGTAGTCGTTGAGCCGAAAGATTCGCGTATTGGTTCCGAAGCGCAGCTCGTGCGCACCGTGGCTCCAGGCCAGGTTGTCGTTGATGAAGAAGCGGGAGGCACGCCTTCCCTGAACCCAGGTATTGTCCAGCCCTCCGACGGTCGTGAAAGGCGCATTGGCGCCGCTGCCCTGCAACACGATCGGGAATGCCGAGAGCGTCTTCTGAAAGTCGGCTGGCCCAAACAGGCTTTCGTACCACGAAAAGGCTGGATTGAAGTAGTTCACCAGATGCTGAGAAAAGACGTGCGTGTATCCCGCCGCGAACGAGTAAAGAGGCTGAGGAGACATCGAATTGAACAGCGGATTGATCGGGTCGGTGTAGGCCGCCTGTACTCCGTTGTCGAGCTGAAAGCGAAACCATGCGGTGTTCTTCTCATTGATGTTGTAGTCGATGCGAGCAGTCTGTACTTGTTCATGGTCATCGCTCGAATGCGAAACGCTTTGCCGGTTAGCGCAACCGTTTCCGTCATTGGCAATCGCGGGTGGACCTCCGCCAACGTCGAACGGGCAACCGAGCACCAGGAGCGGCGATCCACTCGTGTTTCCGTAGAGCGAGAACATCTTTTGATAGAACGGGACCGATTGTGGAGCTGCAGGATAGATTGATCCGGTGACCGAATCCGTGCCGCCAAGCGGAAGCTGCTGCAAGACGTATTGCTGGAATGCAGCGGTGGGAACCGTAGTCGCAGTGACAATGGGCAATGCGATCCGAACCCACTCGCTGTCAAAGAAGAAGAACAGCTTGTCGTGGAGAATCGGGCCACCCAGACTGCCTCCAAAGTGGTTCACGGTGGCCCCCGGCTTGTGATTGCCGGGCGTCGCGTTGGTGAAGTAGTCCGCCGCGTTCAGGATCGCGCCATTCCATAGTTCGTAGAGATTCCCGTGAAACTGATTGGTGCCGGATTTGGTGACGTAGTTGACCTGGGACGCTCCATAGCGGCCTTGATCCACAGAATACGAAAGAGTGTTGACGGTCACTTCGGAAATCGAATTCAGTCCGAGCACGAGATTGGTAGAAAGGCCGCTGTTGAGATTGGTAAGCGGATCGTTCGTTTCCAGCCCGTCCACGATGTAGCCGTTGGAAAGGGCCGGCAAGCCGTTGAACTCCACATTGCCGTATCCGTTGGTGCCGCCCACGAAATCATTGCCGCTGCCCGCTGTATTGATCAGGGCACCGGGGGCAAATTGCAGAGGGTAGGTTAAATCCCCGCCGGGATTGGGCAAATCCTCTAGGGCCGCCGCATTCAGGTTCGTGGAAGTGTTGGCGTCTTCCGGATTGATCAGCGGAGGCTCTGAACTGACTTCGACGGTTTCACTTGCTTGCGCGACCTTGAGCCGGAAATCGACAGTCTGCTTCTGGCCCAGACCTGAGAACACACTATCGTCCTGTTTCGGCTCGAAGCCTTCCGCTTCGACCGGGACTGAATAAATGCCCGGCTTTAGTTGCGGGAAATCGAACCGGCCCGTACCGTCGGTCTTGGCTCTGCGCGTTGCGCCCGTCTCCCGATTGGTGATGGTGACAGTCGCGCCCGGCAACGCGGCGGTGGATGCGTCGACACTTGCCCTACGATGGCGCTGGTGGTTTCTCCTTGCGCCAGGGCTTGTGCCGAAAGAAGCACGAGCGCTCCGATTAGAATAGTGCCCCAGCGAACTGCTAACCCCATATGTGCGGCCTCACGCCTTATTAACTACAGATTGTGTATGGTAGTTAATCATAGTTAATACTAAGACGCAAGCACATGATGCTTGTTAAGGCCAACTGGCGTCTTCCATCAGGTGTAAAGACTGAACTATTTCGGGTGTGCGCGTTCGGTTTCGCTGGGAGATTGTCCGTCGCTGGGGATGTCTACTTCCCGTGTGATGGGGTCATCTTTTCAGTCGATATGTTCTCCCTCCGCAAACTCTCCATCAGCTGCGGGCAGAACATCGTGGTCGCCCGCAATCCACACGTAAAGTGTCGGTAGCAGGAAGATACTCATCACCAATGCGGCGATCAGACCACCGACAATGACAATTGCAAAAGGACGCTGAGAATCTGACCCGATTGCGTGCGAGAGGGCTGCAGGCAACAGTCCTAGAGTCGCAACGAGCATTGTCATCATTATGGGGCGGAGTCTCAGGACAGCTCCTTCGACAGCAGCGTCTTCGATAGAGTAACGCCGCACGCGCAACTGGTTGATGTATTCAAGCATGATGACACCCGTTTGTACCGAGACGCCAAAGAGGGCCAGGAAGCCGACCCCTGAGGAAACACTGAAATTCGTCCCCGTCATCAAAAGGGCAATGACGCCGCCGATGGGCGCGATGGCGACGTTGGCCATAATCAGCACCGACCATTTGAACGATTTGAACATCGTGTAAAGAATGACGAAGATGATGAAGATCGTAATCGGCAATACGATGAGCAGCCGCGCGTTGGCCCGCTTTTGGCTGGCGTATTCTCCCTCCCATTTGAGGTGATAGCCGGTGGGCAGTTTCACCTGGCGAGTCACCTTGTCGATCGCCTCTTCTACCGCACTCCCAAGATCGCGGCCGCGCACGCTGTATTTGATCGCGATATAACGCTGGTTGCCCTCTCGATAGATCTCCGAACCACCATCGGCCACCTGAATCTTACAAAGCTGCGCGAGAGAGACACGTTCTCCGGTGCTAGATAAGAGTCGAATCTTTTCGATTGCTTCCTTGGTGTCCCTGTATTGGGGGAGATAACGCAGGACGAGGTCATATCGCGCTTCGCCCTGCAGAACTTGCGTGAGCGCGTTGCCGCCGACTGCAGTTTGAATTGCGTCTTGCACATCCGCGACGTTGATCTGGTAACGTGCAGCCGCGTCCCGATCTACAGTGGCGTTCAGATTAGGCTGACCGAGAACGCGCAAAACGCCTAGATCTTCGACTCCCGGAATCTGACGCATAACGGCGACGATTTCATCCGCCTTGGCCTCAAGAGTCTTCAAATCATCGCCATAGATCTTGGTGGCGAGTTCGCCTTTAACTCCGCTGACGGCCTCTTCCATGTTGTCTTCAATGGGCTGAGAGAATCCCCAGACAGCACCGGGGATTTTGTCGAGTTCACGCTGCATTGCTGCGATAAGCTGATCTTTGTCTTCGTGGAAAATCGGCCGCCACTTCTCTTTTGGTTTCAGGTCGACAAAAAACTCGGTATTAAAAAAGCCTGTGGTATCCGTGCCGTCATCGGGACGGCCAACCTGACTCGTACATTGCGGAACTTCGGGGAATGAGCACAGGACAATGCGTGCTTGGTTGGCTACTCGGATTCCCTCGTCGGGGCCGGTGCTGGGAGCGAGGGTGCCGCGAACCCAAAGCGCACCTTCATCGAGATGCGGCAGAAATTCGGATCCAATAGTGCCACTGAAAGCAAGAACATTTCCGAGCAGGATAGCGACACCAGCTACGCTAACCGTAATGATGCGATGGCGGATCGCCCAGCGAACAGCGTCTCGGTAGCGTTCAGTCAGAAACGACATCACCGGGTTATGCCATTCCTTCGCACCCGTGGCAAAGGCGAAGCTGGCGAGTACAGGAGCGATCAAAATTGAAAAGATCAAAGCTCCCAGAAGGGCGAAGGCGACGGTCCACGCCATGGGCTGAAATAGGCGACCCTCGACGCGCTGCAGAGTAAAGATAGGGAGGTAGGCAGTAATGATAATGCCGATGGCGTAGAAGACAGGGCGCTGTACTTCGTGTGCGGCATCGCCGATGCGTTCAATCGGAGTCTCGGTGTCGTGCTTGAAGGTCATGTGGCGGACGATGTTTTCGATCATTACCACTGCACCGTCAACGACCATTCCAAAATCCAGAGCGCCAAGAGACAGCAGATTGGCAGGAACCTGCTTCAGATCCAGACAGATCGAGGCAAACAGCAACGAGAATGGAATCGTAGCGGCGACGATAATGGCTCCACGGACGTTGCCCAGGAAAAGGAACAGAATGACAGAGACAAGGATCATTCCTTCGCCCAAGTTGTGCAGCACAGTGTGACTGGTGAAGTGAACGAGATCGCTGCGATCGATGAAGGGGATGATTTTCACTCCTGGGGGAAGGATGTGGTCGTTCATCTCCTGGATTTGTTCGTGAAGGGATCTAAGGGCAGGATCGGCCGCAGCGCCTTTGCGCAACAGAACGATGCCTGAGACAACATCATCGTTGTCGATGATCTTGCCGTTTTCGCGGTGAATTGCACGGGCGAACTGGCCAAGACGGATCTTGGGCCCCTGTGAAACAACAGCAATATCCTTCACGCGAAGAGGTGTGCCGCCCTTGGTGAAAATGACGGTCTGTTCGATATCGTGAACGCGGTCTACGAGGCCGACCTCGCGGACATTGATTTGCTGCAAGCCTTCCTGTATGAAGCTTCCACCCGCATTGCTGTTGTTGTTGGTGAGTTGCTGCTCAATCTGGGTGAGACTCAGACCGTAGGCGACGAGTCTGTTGGGATCAACGCGAACTTGGTATTCGCGCGTGGGCCCGCCAAAACTCGCGACATCGACAATGTCGGGGACCGACTTGAGATTTTTCTCGACGACCCAGTCTTCAATGGACTTCAACTCCATCGGGTCATATTTCGGATTTGTGCTGTGCAAAGTGAAGAAAAAGATCTGGCCGACCGGGCTCCAGTCGGTACCCATCTGCGGCGAGACGCCAGCCGGAAGAGTTACCAGATTCAAACGTTCGAGGACGCGCTCGCGGTTCCAAGCATTGTCGGTGCCATCCTCGAAGATGAGTTTTAGGTCGGAGAGACCGAATAGTGAAAATGACCTGAGATGCACGACTCCGGGGATGCCGTTCATCGTGGTTTCGAGTGGGATCGTGACCTGTTGCTCGATTTGCTCTGCCGAAATTCCGGGCCATTGTGTAATGATCTCGACGTAGTTGTCTGCGACGTCCGGGTAAGCCTCGATCGGCAGGTTGTGGAACGAAATGATCCCCCAGACAAACAACACAAATGCCAGGCCGAGGACAAGCAGGCGATTACTGAGGGCGAAATCAACGACGCGCCGAATCACCTATTGCTCCACCGTGTTCTGCAGATCCAGGGCATTGGACACGACCTGGTCGCCGGGCTTGATCCCGGACACGATTTCTTGTTGGTGGGGGGGACGCCGTTAATCGCAACACGGATCAGGCGTGGCGGAACAGGTCCATGCACTTGACCGATGTCGTACTCGCCGGCACCGGCTACAAGCTTTTCCTTCAGCCGGTGTTGGTCGACGTTTTCAGTGACGCACCAAACCAGGAAGAGCCCGCGCAAGAGTGGGTCCTCTGCGGGCTCAGATCCTCCAAAGCCCTGGAGTGGGAGGCCTTGTCAATTTCCTCCACACTCATGGTCTGGTTGACGGCGCTGTTTCTCACCGTTCTGATGAGCGGTCCCGTTCTGAAGATCTTCTTCCTCAATCGGCGAGAGCGTTTGCGGCTCCGCGAACTTGGGTTCCTGGGGTTCTTCGTTGTTCTGCTGACCAGCGTCTTCACACTGTCTGGGCTCAACGCCGTGGGCTTTCCTCTGAACGATGACACGGAAGAGCAGTTACATCGTCTTGGCGACACTCTCTCAAGAAACATCCATGATGAACTCAAGCAGATGCGGGACCAACTGCAGGACTGGTGCAGGGCGCCAGACCTTCAGGACGATCTCAAGGCAGTTGAGAAAGGCAAGCGCGAGGTTATTAGGAGAAGGTCTACCTCGGCCGGACACACAACCACAAGAGACGAACCCCCGGAAGCAAAGATTTACCACTACGTGAACAATGCATTCTGGACGGATGATGACGGACAACAGATCGTCAAATGGAGCACTAGCGGATATCTCACTCCGATGATTGACTTGTCTCGGTCGCGTATCTACACGCAACCAAAATTGACCTACCTCGATAGTGAGGCTCCGGCGTTTCACTTTGATTCAACTCTGCCTCCGAACAAGCTGGAATATCTTTCCGCCTTGACCATAAGCACCGGGGAATGCAATCGAGACCTCCTCGCGTCCGGCATCAGAGAGGATGTGACGGGTGGGTCTGCGTTTCTGACGGCCGAGCCGCTGTCCTTAATTGACCCGATTCTGCCGTTCGGCTATGGATTTGCACTCTTCGACGAAACAGGCCTTGTCTTGTTCCATGCCGATAAGACCAGGAACATTCGCGAGAATTTCCTACAGGAAACTGATTGGAACAAGCAAGTCTACGCCGAGGCCTTCGGCCATTCGGGTCACCGCTCCCTGACGATCAAGTATCTTGGGCACGACTACCAGGCGCACGTGATGCCTGTCACTGGCGTATCTCAGGCGCCGTGGTCCCTCATTGTCTACAAAGACCTGACGCATGTCCGCACCCTCAACCTGCAAGCCATAACGATGGTGTCGACATTGCTCTTGGCGATTTTGGCGGTACCCGTCATAGCCATGATGATTTGGTGCGCTATCCGCCGGCCCGAGTTTGCACCCGAGTGGCTATGGCCCAATCGTGCCCGCATGAGCACGTACGTGTATCTACTTGTTACTTACACTCTCCTGATCATCCTGTTTCTGTTCCTGGGTTTCGCCGGTCCAAGCGAACAGAACATAATTGCCTGTGCCGCCATTCCTTACGCCGCTTTGCTGCTGACACTGTGGTGTATTCGGGCGTATGCGCCAAGGGCGGAGAAAGTGGTGGGACCGCGTGGAAAGAGGACCCGCTACGAGCTTGCAACTACGGTCATGTTGATCGCCGGAGTCTTCCTGCTGGTGGCGATTTGGCGGCGGCCCTATTTGCGTGGATTTACGTATTTCGTGTGCGGCCTGATAGTCGCGGTCCTGCCACTGCTCGATCGCCCACGCCGTTATCTGGCTATTTGGTCACGGCGCGTTTATCGAAACACCTTAGGAGATGTTTCCGCTCGCCCTGAAATAGATTCATGCGCCTGGAGGCGGTGTTACGTGCTGACCTTCGTATTACTGCTCCTTCTGGTTGGGGTACTGACGCCTCTGGCGCTGTTCCGCGTCAGCGTAAACGTAGAACGGCGACTAGGGATCAAACGAGCGCAATTGCAACTGGCTTCCGCCTTAAATCAACGCCTTATGTCGACGATCGAGCGGTGCAAGAATCAACCAGGCGTCGATGAACTCGGCGCCGACGCGTGTGCGGAACTCAAGAAGAGCGACAGCCCCGCATGGAGCATGATTGTGCTCGATCCTTTATTCCCCAAGGATGGAAAGCTCCCGCTAAGCGACCATCGCAGTCAGCAAGGTGGAGACCTGTACACAAATTGGTTCCGTAATCTCATCTATGCATTTCATCATGACTACAACCAAACTGCCGCGGAGATGTTGGGCGTACTTTCGGACCGCGTCGACTCCAAACCGGACAATGTCCCGGACTGGTTTTGGAATAATGACGGATCGGCTGTCACTCTTCGCTGGCATGGTGTCCATTTGCCAGAGAGCGGCAAGGAAGCACCGAAACCAGGGGAACAAGAACACGATTTCTTGATCACTTCGAGCATCCGGCCTTCCTCCGGGATCCAAATCTTGTCCGGGGCGGCGGTCGCAGCTATCGTGATCGTGGCAATGGGTTTCATGGTCTGGGCGCTCGCACGCAGGATTTTTCTCTTTCATGTCGCCCCGCTGAGAATGACAGGTGCGCTGAAGGCTGCTGAATCCATTCGCGAGGGTCAGAATGTCCTCATTCTTGTGCCACCTGTTTCGGAGTGGCACCTGGAGGCGCAAAAATCGACCTTAGACCTGAGGGAAATCGCAGCCGGTCCAAAATGGGCGGAAGATTTCGATCTGGAGAAGGTGCCAGCGAATTGCGTAATCGAGATCCAGCATTTCGAACACAGTTGGAACGATCCTGAACTCGACAATCAAAAGTCGATTCTTCTGCAGCGGCTGGAAAAAAGAGAGAATATCCAACTCGCCGTCATTATGACCGTCGCCGCGTCTTCGGAGGACTACGGTCGCATGTTTCCCACTCTCGAGCTGATTGATCTTCGCGAAGAACCTTTCCATTGGCTGCGGCAGTACGAGGGTCCGGCTCGAGACTTCATCTGGAAAGAGTGCGGTCCGATGGCGGCTCTGTGGCCCATCGGCGCGCAACTCGCCCAAGACATCCAAAAGGAGAACATCTACTCAGAGGAAACGATTGTCTCCGAGATCCTGGAGCGAGCCGATGGATATTACCGCCTGGTTTGGAAGGAATGTTCGGATGACCAGAAATTTGTGCTCGCTCAACTTGCCGAGGATGGACTGCTGAATCCAACCAATGGAAGGGCAATTCGGCAGTTGGTGCGCCAAGGTCTCATCACGACAGACCCGCAGTTTCGCCTCATGAACGAGAGCCTGCGGCGCTTCCTTCGGTCCGCGACGTCCGCGGCCTTGAAACAGGAGTGGGTGCGCGAATCGCGGCGGAGTGGTTGGGGAAAGATGCACGGCGCCTTCCTCACGACGATGATTCTCCTTGGAGCATTTCTGCTTACCACCCAAAATGCTCTGTGGCAATCCTCTGCCGCGTACGTGACGACGGCTCTGGGCGCGCTGGGCACGCTCGCCAAGTTGTTCAATGTTTATCGCGGCGGCGGAAGTACGGAAAAGGCAGATTGAGCAAGGGGTAACGTACCTCGACGGACCCGCCGCAATTTCCCGATGCTCGGCGAGACCGTATGCTATCCGTTTCCACGATGCGGATTAGTACTGTTAGCGGTTGCAGGCGGATCAGGGGCAACCGGACGTAATCCTTCCGAACCGTTATGTGTTACATGCTCTCCAAGCAAGGTTACTTGAGCGATCGCGACGGACACTGGCACCCCCACCTGATGTTTTTCTATTCAGAAACCGACCCAGCAACATGGGGAGTAGGCCAGCTGGGTTCTCCTATCTTCTCTTTCCACGACACCTGGGAGCACCTAACTACGTTCCTTGTTCCGGTGCGACAGTGGTCGGACGGAACGCCGGACTCCTAACCAAGGTTGAGGTCGGGCTGAGCCGTCGCAATTCTCGCTCGCAGTCGAAACTCGTGATATTTGTTGTAAGCAGACGTGGCTGTTGAAAAACTCTCTCGCCCGAAATTCGCAAGAATAAAATTGCACCAGGATGCCCTACAAACGACTTTCTTGATTTTCTAGACATTTGGCATCCCCCAAATTTTGGCTGTTTGGTAGGAAATCGGAGTTTTTCAACAGCCACGAGACCGTAGCGCTCATTGGCCCCAACGCTCGCAGACATGGTTCGCTTTGGAATTGTTGATTACGGTCCAAAGATGTACGCGGCGCCCGGGCCATAAACCGTTGTAGGTGACGAGGGGTTAGCACGGGCCCCAATCACGCTCGTAGCGCCGCTCAGGGCGACGCTGTAGCCGAACCAGTCGTTGGGGCCGGTATCGGCGCCGGTGATCTCCGCCCTGAACTGTGAGGTGTTTTTCCAGCCGGTGAGCGGCTTGGAATAGATGTATGCCTTCCCCATGAGAGCATTTGCCCGTACCGCCCCAATCACGGCTGTGCCGTTGTTGTTGATCGCGACCGACCAACCGAAGGCGTCGCCAAAAACCCCATCGCCCGCGGTGAGCTTGGCGGTTTCGGTCATGTTGGTCCAGCCGGATGCCGGCTTAACGAAAACATACGCCTTCCCGGCGCTAAAGATTTGCAGACCGTTCCACTGCGGTGCACCTGCGAGCACAGTATTCCCATCGCTGCTGATACAGGAAGATCCACTCTGGCATACTCCGAGTCCATCTCCGGAGGCGCCATCGGTTGAGGTAAGCTTTGCAGCAAACGTGGAGGTTGTCTGCCACCCCGCGGTAGGCCGCACAAAGATGTAACCGGCACCCGCACGGGCTCCATTCACGATGGCATTCGGGGCACCCACAAAGATGATCGAACCGGACGCCCCGGCCGAAACTTCGCCGAAGATGTCGTTGCCCCGGCCATCGGAAGACGTGAGCTTGGCGGTCTCGGTCATGCTGTTCCAACCGGTCGCGGGCTTCACATAAACATACGCTGCACCTTGCTGGATGTTCCCGTGCACATTCGCAATGGGCGCACCGACAACGACCGTATCGGCGCTGATCCCGACCGACTGGCCAAACCCGTTGGCCGCTTGAGCGTCCGAGGCGGAGAGGCGCGCGGTTTCCGTGGTGTCGGCCCATCCGGTCGCGGGCTTCACAAAGACGTAGGCCTTGCCGGTTCCGTTTACGCAGGGATGGTTTTGACCACAAGCTCCTACGACGAGCGCGCTGCCATCTGCGCTGACGGCAATCGCTCCACCACCGAAATTGTCGTTAACCTGACCATCGGACGCAGTCAGTTTCGCCACATAGGCCGAAGTACTAGACCAACCGCTGGCCGGCTCCAGGTATACATAGACTGCGCCTTGTCCGGCAGTGCCGCCGATCATAGCGAATGGGGCTGACGCGAACAAGGTCTTGCCTACCAGCGCAGTGCAAAACCCAAACTGGTCTCGATCCACTCCGTCGAGCGCGGTGATTTTCGCAAGCTGGCTATAGACCGCAGGCTGCGATTGAGGTCCCGGAGCCGTCCGAGATGACTGACCTATGGCCGGAGAGCCCGTACCGAAGAACACCAGCAGTGAAAAACTTATGGCACAGAAATGGCGACAACTGAACATGGCCCCCTCCGAGCAGATATAACGGCGGTTCGCAATCCACGGCCCGATCGCGGCTCTTGCTCACGTGAGCCGGGCAAATGTTAGTGGTGCGTTTCGGCCCTGTCAATATGAAACATCTTGCAACCGTAGGGCAGTCAATTCCAGTTCGATGTACAGGATTTGGCACCCAGAGACACTGCCGAGTTAGCACCACCGTGCAAGAGGACCGCCACGATTGGGCCATTCCGTGATGATCCTCGTCTGTCGTAGTTTAGATGCCGCTTGGGACT
The DNA here is from genome assembly GCA_963788555.1 of uncultured Acidobacteriaceae bacterium. Taxonomy (GTDB): domain Bacteria; phylum Acidobacteriota; class Terriglobia; order Terriglobales; family Acidobacteriaceae; genus Sulfotelmatobacter. Next base: position 251,108 of record CAWBHM010000022.1, read on the forward strand.
CAGGGCACAGTGTTGGGGCAATGTGACCCCTGGGTCGGATTATGTCTAACCTCCAGTCCGAGTTTCTAGACAAGTAGCTTCAGCCTTTGAAGGCAGTTGTGCGTGCCCTTCGCTTCCGCGGTGAAGGTCCTGTCCTACTATGTGCATTGATGAGAGGTCCCGCCGAGGTGCACTTACTCGAAAATGTTGGCTTGGGTTTGCCTTTTCGAGACTATTACTTGCTCTGCTGTCCATAACCGCACAGGGACAGACGGTTTCGCTTTCTCCGACTACTCTCAATTTTGGACGCGTGGCATTCGGGTCGACTGGCGCCGTCAAGAAAGTGACGTTAACCAACACCGGTAGCGTGGCGCTGTCGATCACAAGCATTGTAGCGAGTGCAAATTTCATTGAAACCAATACCTGTGGCAGCTCCGTTTCCGCCGGAGCCAAATGTACCATCTCGGTCACTTTCAGCCCGACGGAAACGGGAGCGTACAGCGGTGCAGTGACCATCACCGACAACGCGAACAACAGTCCGCAGATGATCGCCCTAGTGGGGACGGGCATCAACGCCGTTACCTTGTCGACCAGCAAGCTCACATTCACCAGCCGAACCGTTGGCACAACCAGTAGTCCGCTTTCGGTGACGCTCGCCAACAATCTGACGACAGCGCTCGCGATAACTGGCGTTTCTGTGGTTGGTGACTTTGCCCAGACGAATACCTGCGGGAGCTCGGTAGCGGCAGGAACCAAGTGCACGATCAGCGTCACTTTCACGCCGACAATGGTGGGCTCTCGCACCGGCACGCTGACCGTGACGGACGGCGGCAACAACAGCCCGCAGACGGTCAGCCTATCGGGAACGGCATCTACGGCTGGCTTGCTTTCGATCGCGGTCACGCCCTCGAATCCGTCATTCGGTGCAGGCGCCACTCAGCAGTTTTATGCAACGGGTACGTTCAGCGACGGGACCACCTACGATCTGACGCGGTCCGTCGTCTGGAGTTCCACGTCGCCGACCGTGGCGACGATCAGCAACATCGCGGGTACGCAAGGCCTGGCGACGGCCTCTGCGGCAGGCACAACCACCATCAAAGCTGTCAGCGGTAAGATCAGCGGCTCAACTCTTCTCACGGTCAGCCCATCGTTGTTGTCAATCACGGTGACACCAACAGCGTCCTCGATTGCGCTGGGGGCCAGCCAGCAGTTCACGGCAACGGGCAACTACAGCGATAGCAGTACGCAAGATCTCACCAGTTCGGCAACCTGGACCTCGTCGGTCCAAGCCGTTGCGACGATGTCCAGCACGGGGCTGGCCACAAGCAAGGCCGTGGGCACGAGCACGATAACGGCAACCTCCGCTGCCATCAGCGGTTCGGCCACGTTGACAGTAACACCGGCTACGCTGGTCTCCATCGCAGTGACTCCCTCCATCATCTCGTTGAACAGGGGATATACTGAACAATTCACCGCGACCGGCACTTACACTGACGGAAGTACGCAGAACCTCACCAATTCGGTCAGTTGGACGAACGACGGCGCGTCAGCCACGATCACATCCACAGGTTTTGCGACAGCTGCCCAGTTAGGATCCGCTCACGTCATAGCCACCTCAGGCATCACCAGCGGATCTGCGATTCTGATTTCGATTTTGACCGGCTCGGTCTCCGCTCTTCCGCCCAGCATGAACTTCCCTCCGACGCCACAGCGGCACCACCAGTGCCATTCCCCAGACAGCGACGGTTTACAACCTTAGCGCCAACACCGCCACGATCACCGGGGTCACGCTCTCTGGGTCATCCTCGTACCAATTGATCGGGGGAACCTATCCGGTGACGCTCGCTCCTAACGCCTTCGCCAACTTTACGTTTTCCTTTACTCCCAGCACGACCGGAAATCTTAGCGGTACAGCTACGTTCTCCTTAGACTCGGGCTCTGCCCAGGCCGTCACATTAACCGGTACAGGGACAAGCACCACCGCGATTGCATCGCTGAATGCTACTTCCTTGGCGTTTGGCAACCAACCACTAGGCACGATGAGCCTCGCACAAATGGTTACGGTCACCAATAGGGGAACGACCTCGTTCACAATTGAAACAGTGACTACGACCACGCCCTTCCTTCAAACTGGGTTTAATAACCCGGTCAAGGTAAATGCAGGCTCATCCTTCAGTTTCCAGATCAACTATGTCCCATACATCATGGGTGCGATCACTGGAACCATCTCGATCACCTATGACGTATTGCCGAATCAGAGCATCAGCCTCACTGGCACCGGCACGGCAGCAACTGCCCTGGGGACGAGTACTTTCCCGACTCTGCCCAAAGCAACGCAGGGTGCGGCGTATCAGGCGACCCTGACGGCGGTTGGGGGCGTTGGGCAGACGACCTGGATTCTAGCCTCCGGTTCCACGTTGCCATCAGGCTTATCCCTGTCGAGCGCCGGGCTGATCACTGGCACGCTGTCCTCTTCGGTCGCAGCCACCACATTATTCCTTTACCGCGCAAGTCAGTGACTCCAATGATCCGTTCGCCAGTGCTTCACTCTCGTTGACTTTGTCGGTAAAAGCGACCACCGGATCGTCTTGCAACAACATAATTTGGGATGCGACAGGAACCACGACGCCATTGGTGCCCATTACGGACTTGGGAACGGGCTTTTACGGACAGTATCAGGGCGGGCTGTGTGCCAATGGCAGCAACGTAGACGACCCCGGTCATCATGCCTACGGCGTAAGTCTGGCCCAGTCCGTACAACCGTTGGACTCGAACGGAAACCCGAGCCCGAATGGAAAGTACGTGCTCCTAACCATCGGCCATTCCAACACTCAAGATGTTTCCGCTGAGTTTGTGACCCTCGCCAGTTCCGACCCCGCGAAGAATCCGAACCTGATTGTGGTAAACGGGGCCACGGGAAGCTCAAGCGCTGACGAACTGCAGGATCCCAGCAGTTACTTCTGGACGCTGATGACCAACAACTATCTACCAAATGCCGGAGTTTCTCCTCAGCAGGTCGAAATTGTGTGGCTGAACGATGTAGATGTGTCCCATCCTCCCTCCATTCCCGCCCTGCAGAGCATGGTGGAGACCATCGCCCGAAATTTGCTTAGCAAGTTCCCGAACACCAAAATTCTCTACCTTTCGAGCGTCAACTACACCGCTTACTCCAACGGGCTAAAGAACTCACAGCCCGAGCCCCCCGCCTATGAAGCGGGTTTTTCAATGAAGGCAGTCATTCAGGACCAGATCAATGGAGTTGGAAATATGAACTACAACCCGTCCGTCGGGCCGGTGGTGGCCCCGTGGGCTTCCTGGGCCGCCTATTACTGGACCAATGGGTTGTTGGGACGCAGCGACGGGCTTACGTGGTCTTGTCAGGACAACATCGGGGACGGTGTTCATCCCGCCACCTCGGGCCGTGTAAAGGCAGCGGGTCAGTTGTTGAATTTCATGAAGACCGATGACACAGCTATTCCGTGGTTCTAGCCGAGCGCGTAGAGAAGCCTGCCTAACGTCGATGCCAGCTTTTATGTGTGCGCAAAACATCTGGGTGCAGGGTTGTTCCGGCCAGTATCCGTGACGCAAGTAGAACCTGAGTTCGACTTCGCTGTATCGGCAAAAGCGATTTTGAGCAACGAACAAACTATCAATGCGGCGGAAGAGCGACCAGTGAAAACGCCCAGGCTCATCTCGTGAGTCTGGGCGTCTTTTTAGGTTGAGCTTCCCGTTCAAGCCGATTTCTTTGCGGCTTTCACTTTCGCCCAGCGGGCGCGTTGTGCGGCAGCAATCTTCCTGCGGCCAGCGGCTGACATCGTTCGCTTCTTAGGCATTGCGACGACGTTTGCGTTTTCGCCCTTCGCTTTCACTTTCGCCCAGCGTGTTCTCTGGGCAGCCGCGATTCTGGCTCTTCCGGCGGCAGACATCGCGCCCCGAGGTGACGTTCCCTTACCGTAGGACGCTCCGAAAGCTGACAGTGCAGCACTAATCGCCTTGCTCGTAGAGAGCCACAAACACCATGCCGTGAAATTACTGCGCCAGATCCTGCGATCGGTCCGATTCGCGCCGCCATGCTGGTGGCGTTGCTGCAAACGCCACACCGCGTCCGTACCAAGCGACAGCTGTGGGCGTACAGCGGTTTCGCAGTCGAGACTCACGGCAGCGGCGAGTACCGCTTCGCGAGAGGGAAGCTGGTACGCAACCGGGAGCGCATCACCGTGCGCGGTCTGAATCACAACCATAATCACGATCTGAAGAATCTGTTCAAAGGCGCTGCCCTATCTGCCAGTACTCGGCCTGGACCACTCTGCGATTAGCAATACGTAACGAAACGGTGCCAGCGCGAAGCGGCGCACCGAGTCCGCGAACAGTTTCTGCTCCTCGGTGAAGTCGAAATTCATTTGAACCGCCGCCGTTCCTTTGTCGTCATTGCCGGCCGTGACCTGGCAATGCATTTCTACAGCCAGAAGTCCGGAAAGGATGCGCGGGTCAAGCCCGCGCATGACAACTCACGTTGTTTCACTCCGCCTTCGCGCCCGATTTCTCGCACGATCGGCCGACCACTTGGTCTCTTCGCGGTCGATGTCGGCGGCGTACTCGTCCGGGCGTGCGAGATCAGCGGCTCGGTGCCGTCGACGGCCATCCGTGCCTGGGTGTCCGGCGCCTGCAGCGCATCGCGCAGCGCCGCGTTGAGCCTGTCGACGATCGGCCGCGGCGTGCCGGCGGGCGCCACGATCCCGTAGTGCAGCACCGATTCGTAGCCCGGCAGGCCGGCTTCGGCGACCGTCGGCAGATCCGGAAACACGTGCGAGCGCTTGGAGTCCGGTCACGGCCAGCGCGCGCACCTTGCCGTCGCTGGCGAGTCCGATCGCCGGCGGCAGCGAGCTGAAATAGACCGCGACATGTCCGCCCATGAGGTCGGTGAGCGCGGGCGCGCTGCCGCGGTAGGGAATGTGGGTGAGCTTCATGTCCGGCCATCAGCTCGAACAGCACGGTGCCGAGATGGATGCCGCTGCCGACGCCGGCCGAGGCGTAGTTGAGCTTGCCCGGTTCCGTCTTGGCGAGATCGATCAATTCGCGGATCGAGTGAACCGGCAAGGACGGGTTGACCAGCACGACCAGCGCGCTGGTGCCGATCAGGCCGACGGGCGCGAAATCCTTGCGCGGGTCGTAGCCGACATTCGGATAGAGCGTCGGATTGACGCCGAGCGTCCCGGTACCGCCGATCACCAGCGTGTAGCCGTCAGGCGCGCTCCGGGCGACCTGGCGGGTCGCGATCGAGCCGCCGGCGCCGGCGCGGTTCTCGATCACGATCTGCTGGCCGAGCGTCCGGCTCATCTTGTCGGCAACCGATGCGCGCCATCACGTCGTTGCCGCCGCCGGCCGCGTAGGGAACGACCAGCGTGATCGGCCGGGTCGGATAATCCTGTGCCGCCGCCGCATGCGCTCATGCCGCGCTGTCGCCACCGCACGAGCATCGATGGCAGAAGTTTTTCGCGCGAACTGCGCATGGCAGGCTTCCCTTCATTCCGCCTTCAGGCCGATTGATTTCACCAGCGTCGATCCACTTGATCTCTTCGCGGTCGATGTCGGCGGCGTATTCGTCCGGCGTGGTCGGCAAGCGTCTCGGCGCCCTCGATCGCCAGCCGTCTGCGCTTCATGTCATCGGTCGCCAGCGCCGTCCGCAGCTCCGTGTTCAAGCGCGGTCGACGATCGGGCGCGGCGTTCCGGCCGGCGCGACGAGGCCGTAGCGCAGCACCGCCTCGTAGCCGGGCAAGCCGCTTCGGCGATCGTCGGCGTCTGCGGCAGGAGCGCGGCGCGTTGGGCACTGGTGACCGCGAGCGCGCGCACCGTCCCGGCCTGGATATGAGCGTGCACGTTCGGGATGGCGCTGAGCAGAAGCGGGATATGGCCGCCAAGGAGATCGTTGAGCGCAGGGCCGGCGCCGTGATAGGGGACGTGGGTGAGCTTGATGCCCGCCATCTGCGCGAACAGCTCGCCCGCGAGATGATTGACCGTGCCCACGCCGGGCGTGCCGTATTGATGGGATTGCCCGAGTTTTCGCAAGCTTGATCAGATCGGTGAGAATGCACGGGATAGCCGGGCGCACGACGAACACGGTCGGGACGCACGCCGATGAGGCCGATGGGTGCAAAGTCCTTGCGCGGATCGTAGCCGACATTGGGATAGAGACTGGGCGCCACGCCAAGCGTGGCGTTGGTGGCCAGGAGGATCGTGTAGCCGTCGGGCGCGACTCTTGGCGACGATGCGCGCGCCGAGCGTGCTGCCGGCGCCGCCATGATTGTCGACCACAATGGGCTGGCCCAAGGCTTCGCTCATTTTGTCGGCGACGCTGCGCGCCATCACGCTGGCGCTGCCGCCAGGCACGAACGGGACGACCAGCGTGATCGGCCGGGTGGGGTATTCCTGCGCTTTTGCGGTAACCGCACCGAATGCGGCCATGGCGAACGCGGCCAAGAGATACTTTGTGGGATACATCCACATGTCGGCTGCTCACTCCCCGCTTAGGCGTGCCGCGAAGACTGGCTACTCTCGCCTATTCACGGCCACAAATAAAGGCGTCCGACAGGAAGCGCATGCCGCGGCTTCTTGACGCCACCGCGGCATGACTCCTAGGTTGCTTGGACGCGTTTCACAGGTGAATCATGCCTTTCGCGATCGTGCTTGCCCTCGTTGCGTGCCTTCTGCCAGCGCGCGCCTTCGCCGCCGGGGACGAGAAGGGGATCGCGGATTTCTACGCCGGCAAGACGTTCACCATATCGGTCGGGTTCAGCGCCGGCGGGATCTTCGATCTCTATGCGCGCATCCTCGCGCGCCACATGGGCGCGTACATCCCGGGAAAGCCGACTGTGATCGTTCAGAATGTCCCCGGCGCCGGCGGCCGGCGGCTCGCGAACCTGTTCCAGAATGTGGGCCCGAATGACGGGACTGCGCTCGGTATTACCACGCCGGGCATTGTCACCGATCAGGTGATGCGCGCCGAGGGCGTTCAATACGACCTGCGCAAATTTCACTGGATCGGCAGTCCCGCTGACGAGGTGAACGTGTTGTGGCTGTGGTCGACGGCGCGCGCGAAGACGCTCGACGACGTGAAGCGGATCGAGACACCGCTGTCCTCGACCGGGCAGGGTTCGCCGAACTATTTCATTCCGCGCATTCTCAACCAGTTGCTCGGCACAAAGTTCAAGGTCATCACCGGCTACCCCGGCGCCAACGAGGCCGATCTCGCGATCGAGCGGCGCGAAGTGGACGGCCGGGTGACCGGATGGACCGGTCTCAAGACCACCGGCGATTGGGTGGCGGCCGGCAAGACCAATGTGCTGGTGCAGATCGGCCTGCGAAAAATCTCCGAGCTGCCGAGCAAGCCGCTGCTGCCGGAACTGGCGACCAACGACAAGGAGCGCGAAGTGCTCGAGTTCCTCTCGGTCGGTCCGGCGATGGGGCGGCCTTTCTTCATGCCGCCGGGGACGCCGGCGGAGCGGGCCGCGGCGATCCGGCACGCCTTCGACGCGACCATGAAGGATTCTCGCTTCCTGGAAGAGATCAAACGCAGCAAGATAGAAGTCGCGCCAGTGTCCGGCGATGCGCTGCAGAGGATCGTACTCAGGACCTTCGATGTGTCGCCGGAGGTGTTGGCGACGGCGAAGACGGCGATGGAATAACGGCGATGCCGATCCCGACGCAGGGCGCGATCGATTGCGACGTGCATCCGGCGGTGCCGAAGACCTCGGTTCTGCTGCCGTATTTCGACGAGTATCTGGCGCGATCAGATCGTCAACCGCCATATCGATCGCACCGGCTTCGCGCTGATGAGCTATCCGCCGAACTCTCCGCTCAGCGCGCGGCCCGATTGGCGTCCGCCAACCGGACCGCCGGGCAGCGATCTGGGCCTTCTGCGTTCGCAAGCGCTCGACCATTTCGGCACGCGCTACGCGATCTGCAACACGCTGCACGGCGCCATTGGCGCTGTTCAACGAGGACATGTCGGCCGCCTTCTGCTCGCGCAGTGAACGACTGGATTGCCAGGGAATGGCTCGACCGCGAGCCGCGCCTGCGCGCCTCGATCCTCGTGCCCATGCACAATCCCGAACTCGCGGTCGCGCGAGATCGAGCGGCTCGCCGCCGACCGGCGCTTCGTGCAGGTGCTGATGCTGGCGATGGGCGACATGCCGCTCGGCCGCCGCATCTACTGGCCGATCTACGCAGCGGCGGAGAAACACGGCCTGCACGCTCGGCGTCCATGCCGGCAGCACCTATCGCCATGCCCCGACCGCGGCCGGCTGGCCATCGTACCAGCTCGAGGACTACGTCGCTGCAGGGCGGCTGCGTTCGAGAGCAGCTCGTGAGCTTGCTGGCGGAAGGGCGTATTCACCGAAGTTTCCGCAGCTCAAGTTGGTTTGCATCGAGTCGGGCTTCACCTGGCTGCCGACATTGCTCTGGCGCATTCAACAAGACCTGGCGCGGCGTGCGCACCGAAGTGCCGTGGATCGACCGCCCACCCGCCGAGATCATCCGCGATCACGTGCGCTTCACCTTGCAGCCGGTCGACGCGCCGAAAGCCGACCCGTCACGCGCCTGGCTCGGACGCTCGATCAGGTCGGCGGCGATCACCTGCTTTTGTTCTCGACGCGACTACCCGCATTGGCAGTTCGACGGTGATGATGCGCTGCCCGGAAGGGTTGTCGGAGAGCACGCTCCGCAGGGTGCTCGTCGACAATGCGCTGGAGACTTATCCGCGTTTGAGCGGCGATGGCACTGGCACACGGCCTTCGCGAACCGAGGAGACGGTTCCATGAACATTCCGCTCCGCGACAACACCGTCGGCCAGCGGCTCGCGATCGTGGATTGCGACATTCACCCGATCCAGCGCGCGAAGTCCGACCTCAATCCGTTTCTGCCGGAGCGCTGGCGCGAGCATATGGCAACGTTCGGCGGTCATATCCGTCAGGGTCTGTGGGCCGGCCAGAACGTCTATCCGCGGATGATGGCCGCCGGCCGGCGCGCTGATTCGTTTCCGCCGAGCGGCGGCCCGCCGGGCTCCGATGTCGAGTTCATGCGCGCACAGCACCTTGATCCCAATGGCGTCGAATTCGGTATGCTGGTCTGCGGCAACGGCAGCGGCATGGAGGAGCGAAACCTCGATTACGGCGCGGCGCTTTCGCATGCGGTCAACGAGTGGCAGCTCGAATTCTTCGTGCGGAAGGAGCCGCGTCTGCGCGCCGGCGTCGTGGTGCCCCAGGAAAATGCCGATGCCGCCGTCGCCGAGATCGAACTGCGGGCGGGCGATCGATCCTTCGCGCAGGTGATCATGTCGCCGCGCGCCAGCGAGCCGCTCGGCCGCCGCCGGTTCTGGTCGATCTATGCAGCAGCAGAGCGATGCAATCTCCCGATCGGATTGCACCAGGCCAATATCAACGGCGGGCATCCCTCGACCGGCGGTGGGTGGCCGACCTATTACATACAGGAACACTACGCGTTCATGCCGCACCTGCAATCGGTGGTCACCAGCATGATTTTGGAGGGCGTATTCGAAAAATTCCCTGATCTGAAAGTCGTGATCATCGAGGCCGGCTACACCTGGGCGCCGGCGCTGGGCTGGCGGATGGATAAGCACTGGGAGCGCCTACGCAAGGAGGTGCCACACCTCAAGCGGCCGCCGTCGGAATACCTGCGCGAGCATTTCTGGTTCACAACCCAACCGATCGAGGAGCCCGAGAATCCGGCGCACCTCGCGGAAATGTTCGATCTGATCGGATGGGACCGGATGTTGTTCTCGACCGATTATCCGCATTGGGATTACGACGACCCGAAATACGCGATCAAGTTCAAGATGACCGATGCGCAGCAGGCGATGCTGATGCGGGACAACGCCAAGGCGTTGTATCGGCTGGCATGAGTTGTCATGTCGTCGCCACCGTCGACGAGGTGGCGGAGGGAAGT
>CAWBHM010000023.1:0-27510 GCA_963788555.1 uncultured Acidobacteriaceae bacterium
CGTCTTGCAAACGCCAATAACGTTCTGCACGATCGAGCGTGTTACATGAATCTGTTTGGCATGGAAGTCCACGTCTCTCCATTTCAACGCGAACAACTCGCTCCTTCGCAAACCGGTGGTTACGGCCAACAAAACCAGGGTTTGTTCTCTAAAGCGCAAATTCGCGAGCAATTCCTGGACTTCATCGCTGGTCAGGATATCTGGCGCCGTGCGGCGTTTTGCGCCCTGGCGAACCCACTCAATGGGGTTGCGGTCGCAGAGGTCGTGACGGCGACCGTGATTGAACAACATACTCATTACGTTCCGCATTTTGCAGCGCGTTCCTGGCGCTCGGTTCAAAGACTTCAGCCATGATTCGACTTCCACAGCCCGAATTTCCAAGAGCCGGTATTCACCCCACCGAGGCTCGATCCACTTCTTGAGATAACCCTTGTAGCCTCTCCTCGTCGAATAGGCAATTCGGGTATTGCCTCGCACAAGCTCTCGTTGCTGAAAGTGTCTCGATAGATCGGCAAGAGTGATCGATTCCCTTCTGATCCGAACATCATTCAAATTGATTTCACGTCTCAGTCCGACAACCGCTTTGCGGGCTGAGGCGATGGTTTTCAGGTCGTCGGCAGTTCCAAGAACGATGCGGCGGTGGATCTTTCGGCCGTCTGGTCCGCCCTCTCGCCACCTGAAGCACCAAACATCCGGCCCTCGTTTGCGCCGCTCAACTGTCACACTTCCGTCCTGCATATTGCTTCCCCCTTCCTGCACGACTGCAGCAGGGGAATATGCTAACGGGGTAATCAATCTGCGTAGCTTGGTGGCCTCGAAGGCTGAACGCTGCTTTGCGGCGGCAGCATTACTCGGTTCGAAGCAAGTCCCCCAGATTCGGCCTAGAGTCTCTCTCGGGTGAGTTCGGTCCGCAACGGTCTAGCAACCTGAAAAGTCCCAGGCCCTGTTGTTCGGATTTATTCACTTACATCGGACGATGAGCCCTTATTCGGGGCGAAATGACCTTGTTTGGAAACAACTGTCCCCGATTGTTCCCCAGACAAAAACGCACAATGAGCGCTAAGTGCGTTTTTCACCCAAAGAAACCACAGGACCGCCTCTGCTTCTAGCTTTCGAGGACTTTTTGTGCGAGTTCGCGAAACTCCTTGGCTTGTTTGTGGCTTGCCTTTACTTGTAGCTCCGCGAGTTGCCGAGATTTCTCACTCGGCATCTGCGAAACCAAAGCCTCAAGTTCAATTGCCGCTTCGCGCGCGTGGTCGGCCTGTTTCAACATTAAATGTTCGAATTTCCGCACTGACTCATTGTGATCCATAAGTTCCTCCTGTCGAAGATACACTCTTGAGGCCTGCCACAAGTATTCTCTAGTGGTCAGAAAAACGAACTTCAATCCTTTGATCCAGAGCAGGGCAAGGAGATTGCAGTTGGGGCCGTGCTATTTCTTCCGTCCAGTCGGGACATTCTCCACACTGCCCTGCTTGTTCCAGCCGTGGAAGCGCGACAGGTCGCCCGCGTTCCATGCCTCGCGGAGTCCAGGGGTGCTCAGGTCCCAGTCGGGACGGATTTCGCTCGTCACCGCGCGCAGATCATGCCAAAGGTCGGCGACCGACGGGCGGCCCCAAAACCAGTAGCCGTTGTAGATGCTGTGAATCACGAGGCCCGGCTTGAGCACGAGCGTGTGCGGAATCATCGGATTGTGTTCGGGGTCGGTATACTCCTGGATGTCGAGGTCCTTCTGAACCTTTCGCTCAGGGTCGGAGAGAAAGGGCCACTGGGCACCGACTGACGCACGGAATTCCTGAAGCGTATGGTGATCGTCGGTGGCGATCGTGGCGATTTGGGTGTACGCCACCGCGATCTTCGGGTAGAACGCGGCGAGCTCCAGATGCTGCTGGTGCTCCTTCGGGCAATAGTGGCCGCGCGCGAGCGTGAGGATCAGCGGATCGTCGCCTTGTAGCTCGCTCAGCTTGCGCAGTGTGCCCGTGTGATCGGGCAGTTCGTAGTCGGGGAAGACACCTCCGGGCACAATGTCAGGGCGCATAGTCGGGCTCCTTTGATGGGGACCGGACCACCTTAGTGTTTTTCTAAAGTTCTCGTTGAATCAAATCGCCAAGCGACTGTCACGCCACGGCAGCACTTTCTCGGCTCATGAAGCCCCGAACGAGCTGGGCAATTTCATCCGGCAGCGGTATCGAGCGCGAAATGGCCCCCGTCGACGATGTGCACTTCAGCCTTCGGCACATCCCGCCGATAGGCTTCCGGCTCGGAGGGATCGAATGAACTCTCATACTTGCCCCAGATCACGAGTAGGTGCGGCTGTTTCTCGCGCATCCAGGCCTGCCACTTGGGGTAGGCGTCGACGTTGGTTCGGTAGTCGTAGAAGAGATCGCTTTGAATATCGGCCTGGCCTGGCTGGTTGAGAAAATAAAATTCATCCGTCCAGAGATCCGGGTCGTGGCGTTCCACGTTGGGATCGTTGCCCGCATGGCGCGCCTTGGTGGTTTCAAGCGACAGGAGATTTCCGCGAAGGGCGCTCTCATAGGCCGCGCGATCGGCCCAAAAAGCGCGACGCGTTTTCCAATTCTCGCCGAGGCCTGTGTTGTGCGCGACCGCGTCCTGGACGATGAGAGCCTGCGCCCGTTCTGGATGTGCCAATATCATGCGAAACCCCACCGGACCGCCGTAGTCCTGCATATAAAGCGTGTAGTGCGAGAGTCCGAGCGCTTCGGTGAAGTGGTCCATGATCTCGGCAATGTGATCGAAGGTATACGCAAATTTTTTCGGGTCCGGCCAGTCGCTGTGTCCGAAGCCGGGGTAATCGGGCGCAACAAGATGAAAGCTATCGGAGAGCCGGGCGAAAAGAGGCTCGAACATCCGCGAGGAAGACGGAAGTCCGTGCAAAAGTAGAAGTGTTGGAGCGTCTTTCGGGCCTGCCTCTCTGTAAAAGATGGAGAGCCCATCAATCTGCATCGTGCGATACAAAGTCGGGTGTTCCATTCGGCGGTCCTTTCTTTTGGTTTGAGTCGGCAGCTGAATCGGGGTCGCACCTGCAGGTCGTCCTTGCAGGATCGCGCGTCCGCTGGACCAATGATGCCCAGGTCGGCAGCCGCAATAGTTATGGCCGAACCGGCAAAGAAGGTACTGAAAAGAGAGCGGCGAGCATGGTTGATCTCTTCGGCCATTGTATTTCGCTCCAATCGAATTCACACGTGATCCGAACATCGCCGGTCGCTTCCTAGAGACCGGCATCGATTTGCTTCAGTCGATCACCTCAGTAACTTGCCGGCGAGCCAGTAATCGACACTGAACTTTCCCGGACCAGAGCAGATCAGCCAGATAAAGAAAAGCACGTACAGGACTTCCGGAAGGTAGAGGAAATCGTCGAGCCAGCTTAGAGCCGAAAGTCCTTTGGGCAAGGTGGAAACCGCGCTGGTCAGCGTGGCGACAATCATATCGATCATTAAAGCCATGCAGGCCGGGCTCGAAAGAAACCCCACGGTCACCAAGGATCCGCCAAGGAACTCGACACTCGACACGAAATAAGCTGTGAGGCGGGGAAACGGGATTTTGGCCTCAACAAGCGTGTCGTAAACAGGTTTCGTTCCACCAGGCGACAAACAATTTGTTTGCCCCGGAGATGGCGAAGAATAGCCCAATCGCAACGCGAACCAGCAGGATGGCATACTGTTCCAAATCACTGCTACCCTGCAGCGAAAACTGGACCAACTGTTTCCAATCCATCGCTTCTCCCTCCATCGTACGCATCAGCAGTTGCTGCAGGTTATGGCTGCGGGAATCCGAACATCAACCACGACTGATTGGCTACCCAATGCGGGTATAGCTCCGTCATCTGATCGAACAGCTCCTGGTCGGACGTCGCGGTTTTCTGCAACCGATCGAAGTCCTGCAGGTAACGCTTGGTGTCCTGGATCGTCGAGGGAGAGTCGGGCGCGCCAGGTTTCTTGTGACCGGCGACAACCATCGCCGGGTTCAGCGCTGCTAACCGGTCTAGCGCCGCGATCCAATTCTTTCGGCTCTCGGGGGTGGTGTCGCCGACGTACATGCGGCATTGGTTGTACACAACGTCGCCGGCGACGATCAGGCCGATGGATGGAACGTGTAGAGACGTCGAATCGGGACTATCGGTGCGGCCTTGCTCGATGATGCGCAATTCGTGGCCCTCGAGAGTGAATGTGTCGCGCTCGTAGGGCTCGAGGTGCAACCAACTTAGTGGGCACTTGCCCAGGAAAGAGCCGACGGGCTAACCGCTCCACTGTGGGAGACAAATACATCTGCATGGCGTTCACCGTCTTGGGCGTTGCTATCGCCCGAGCGCCCGGGAAACGGTCGAGCAGAATGCCCAGACCGTAGAAGTGGTCGAAATGGGCGTGCGTTATATAGATGGTCTCCAGGTTGCGGTTGTGCAGAGCAATCCAATCCGCGAGAGCCTCGGCCTCAGCCACCGTCATCATTGCGTCTACGAGCACCGCGTCGTACTCGCCGAAGATTAAAGTCGACGTGATCGGGTCAAAGCCGAACGGTTCGCCGAAGGGCTTTGGCCGCTCGCCGACCATGGTCTTTCCCGGGGCGGTAAAAACGTTCACGCCAAGCGTGTTGACGCGATTGGGGCGGTCATGCGCGCGCTCTCTGGGATCCTCTCGACTGTCCAGCGTTTGACTGGCTCAGGATGCGCCAGCCGCCTGACTTCTTCTCTCGTTGAGCGCCGGTATAAGAAGTTTCAGAAGCGCTTCGTCCGAGAACGGGTTCTGACCTGAGATCAACTCGCGATCTTGAAGGACGTAGCTCGACCATGGAGCGAGCACACTTACGTCACCGCCCGCTGTCTCGCAAGGCGAAGTCCGGGTAGAAGAGAACCTTGCCACCAATCTCAAGCGGCTCCCGCTGCTGCTCTTCCGCCGTCGAAAAGATGGTCATCTTATATCCAGCATAAATCCATCCTTGAGCCTTTGCCCGCGCTCCAGCGGCATCGCCCGCAGCCAGCGCTGCGACAACCTCCTTCGAATTCGGAAGAGCGGAGAGAAGTGAAATCGGGCCATGGCAGAGCACCGCCGTAGGCTTGGATGTTTCATGAAAGTGTCTCATCACGGTGCCAGCGTCGGGATCATCGAGAAGATCTATCATCGGGCCATGGCCGCCGGGGACGAAAACAGCGTCATACTGATCCAGGCCTGATGCGATGACATCCGCGATGCGAGTTGGATCTCTGAGCCCAGTCAGGCCGTCGCGGAATATCATATAGTCCTGAAGCTTGGCCGCGTCGCCGCCGAAGAAATCGGCGACCTCTGAATGCACATCCACTTGGGGCGCGTTGCCTTTGGGGTTGGCGAAAGTGATTTCGTAGCCCTCCTTCATCAGGGCGCGAACCGGAACCGTCAGTTCGTTGAGATAGTAGCCAGCGCCGGCATAAACCTTGCCATCTTTCAATGGCAAGCCGCGACCGCTCGAGACCAGCACCAAGACTTTTCCTTTTGTTGCCATTTTGTTCTCCTCTCTGAAATCGAATCTGTTTCCCGAAATCTTAGCTTGCTGCAGCAACCAATTGCCAAAGCCACGACAACGTGTAGAGCCGACTCCTGTCCGCGCCGAGCCTAGCCGTACTTAAGAGACGTGCTTTGTCCGACCTCGATGATGTAACCGTCAGGGTCGCGAATGTAGCAGCGAATCTCGCCGTACTTGGGAATCGGCGGCGTGAGGAACTCGGCTCCCCGGCTTTTCCACAATTCGTAGCACGCTTGAATATCCGCAACGCGGAAATTCATAAAGCTGTTGATGTGATTCGGGTCGGGGACGCTGAGCGTAACCGTCGGCTTATCCGGGGTCGGCCCGCCCCCGACGTTTAGAATCATCCAGATATTCGCAAGCTGAAGGTACGGAGGCGCGTTGCCGTCACCCATGGTCAGAATGCGAGCGCCGAAGACCTTTTCGTAGTAGCGAGCCGATCGCTCGACGTCGGCGACGGTGAGAAAATGCGCGACGGTGATCCCTTCGCGCGGGGGCATCTCATAGCTCTTCTGTTCGATTTTTACGGCGTCCATTGATGATTCCTTTCGATATAGCTCCCATCAAATATACGGCGTCCAGAATCCTGCGCGCGCTTGTGACGGTCGTTCCTCTTGAGCAAACTCCTCCTACGATGTTGTTGTTTCGCGGATCGTCTTTCGCGCTGAGGTACTCCAGTCCAAGCGGCCCCATCGCGGTTACTTGCGTGACGTACTCGCCGGATTTCGCCCAGTGGAAATGGGACGTGTTGCCAGGGAGAATGATCACGGCGCCGGGCGGATAGGCTTCCAACTTACTCGCGTCGAATTCATCACCCAGTCCAATATAAAAGACGCCGGAAATCACGGTGTAGACTCGATCCTCCGGGTGCTTGTGAGGCATCAGCTTCTCGCCGTGGGGCGTTTTGACCCTGATCGTGTAAGGGCCGGGCTCCGAAGGCTGACCCACGACGACGGCCAGCCGGACGGAAGGTGGGAACGCCGGGAACGGTTTCCAATCGACATCTTCGGACAAGATGGCTTTGAACACTTCCTGTCCGGGTTGGTGAGTACGGATTCCGCTTTGCTGAGCAGGCTTTGCGGCGCTGGCTTCCTGAGACATACAAACCTCCTTGGTGCAGGAAATGCAAAACATCACCTCAGACTTTTGAAACAGGTCCGCCAAGATTCACTGCGAACGGTTGCCATCATCCAAGCTCTGGAGTTGAGAATCGCACCGGGGCCGGCCTAGCGTGCGATTTGCCCCAGATAGTATCCGAGCCGATTTTCGACATCGCCCGGCTTGTGGAAGCCGCGCGCGATCAGCGCTTTGATTCCCTCTTGGGCGGCAGGTCGACCGAGTGAACCGATGCAGGCATCCCATCCGGCGCCAAGCTCGACGTCCAGGCGGCAGGCTGGTGTTGACCAGCCGCTTGGTCTGAGCGATGGCCCATTTGTCGAACTTGGCGATCCGCGTCGCCAGCGTCTCTACAAACGTATCTAGATCGGCGTCGGGCAGGGCGCGATTAATGTAGCCGTAGGCCTCGGCCTGGTCTGCTCTGATGTCTTCCGAACTCAAGAGCACCTCGAGGGCACGGTTTCGTCCGATGAGTTGCGGAAGCCGTGCCATTGGGCCGCCGCCGGCGACCATGCCCACGCCCACCTCCCATTGCGAGATGATGGCCTTCTCGCGACTGGCAAAACTCATGTCGCAGGCCAGCGTGATCTCGCTGCCGTTGCCCGTCGCGCGGCCGCGGATGAGCGCGATGGAAGCGACCGGCAATCGCGTCAGACGCACGAGGAAGTCCGGCCAAGGAGGCAAGCCCGTCGGACCGGGCGGCAGTGAGGTCAGATCTTCCAGCTTGGCGGTGAAATCGGAGTGATTCAGGAAGTAGTCGTCCACCGCGCTGTCGAAGACCACGACTCTGAGCTGCTCGTCCGCTTCGAGCGCGTTGATGACTTCCTGGAATTCCTTGACCATTTCCGGGCCCATGACGTTGAGAGGCGGGTTATTGAACGTGACACGCCAATACGCGGGCGTCCGTCGCGTGATGCGAATCTGTGCGGGTTTGGTTAGTGCGCTTGCAGTTGTCATGTCCTTCTCCTAACTATTCGTTCGTCTTGGAAACCGGTTGATTGCACAACGCTTTCTCGATAGTTGGGTTATTTGCTCGTCGCCAGGAGCCAGTTGATTACAGCCGCGCATGCTTCGCTGACCATCTCGTCCTGGTGATCCTTCTCCTTTGTTGCTGTTGTGCTGCATTCCGAATGAATCAGGCTCCTGAAACGCGATGACACCAGAAGTCTAGAGGACAAACAATTGGACGATGGTATTGGCGATACGTTGGTATCGGTTGATGGCATTAGGTGCCGCAGAAAAGCAAAGAGCCTCGACATTGCGCTTGAAGTGGTGGCGTTGGTGGTCTTTGGCCTGTTGAATGAATAGGTTGGCGGGGAACTAGATCAGCAAATCACCGTAAAGGTGCACCGCCAATACCATCGTCGAATTGATCCGCCGACGCACCTCTGGTGTAGTAGCTTCATCGCGGCCGATTGGGTTGGACCTGCGGCACTGTAAAAAACAGGCTTGCCCGAACTGTTCGCCCGTCAGGAGGAAGACGGTGAGTATTATCGATAAGGCAGTTGAAGCGAATTGTAACTTTGCAAAAAATTAGCCTGCCGATTCTATGCTCCTCGTAGAGCACTCGCATCGCCGCGGCGAGATTGACCGCAGTGTCCCCTCTCGCACAGATACTTTTGACCGTTCGTTCGCGCCCCACCTTGCTGAGTTGCGCTTGGAGCTTCTTTCCTCCGTTCCGTGTAGTGAGGATCCAGGGTTCCATCCGCGGAGATGTGAACAGGCGAATGGTGACATCAATTTCCCCTGATCCGCTGACAATGATGATTTTCTGGCGCCCGAACTCCAGAGTCTTCTTGCGGTAATCGCGCAAGCGTTGGTCGTCAATCGCGAAGTCCAATCCTCGGCCATCCGGGCCGGGCTCTTCACGCAGCGTGCTCGCGCAGATCAACTGCGCATCGTGGTGTGCGCGCGAGGAAATCCATCATCCAGCGGTCTTCACGACTCCTGGAAACCAGACTGCCGCCCGCGCGGCCCTTCAGTTCGCTGAAGGAAGCTCTGCCATCGAGGGACATCACAAATTGGAAGTGATGTACGGGCGCCCGGAGACCGGCGGCGCCGGAAAGCCGAACAGGCCATAGCGATCCTCGATGTCATCCGGCAGAGGGAAGGCGTCTTCACTGGGGTTGTAGCTCATCCGAAGATCCACAGCATGGGTCATGCGCCACTGGGGGACTTGCCGCGAGGTTTGTTTCCAGACTTCTTGTGCAGCTTGCTTCGAGACTTGCGCCGTGCCAATGGGACGGCGCACTCGTCTTTTGCAGCAGGATAGGTGATTTGCTTTCCCCGGACACTATCCTTTTGGACGCAGGCGAAAGGGGTCAGGATATGAATTCTGGCGCGCGTGGGACTCATGATGTCTTCGACCTTGATTCCGCGGAGAACTAGGTTGTCAGCGATGAGCGAGCGATGGCATCGCCACGGCACGGCTTCAGCGCACATGATGGCGCTTCGTTTCTGCTGGGCCAGTTTCATCAGTTGCTGGAGACCCGCTGCGAATTCTGGAGTCTGCATGTAATCGGCGTAGCCGCGAAAGGATGCATTGCGCCAGCCCTTGTTCGGTGAATCTGGGCGCGTGCGGCGCAACCCTCCCAGCTTTCTCAGGTGAACGTATGCAATTCCGGCAGCGCGAAGTTTGGCCGGCAAGGTCTCCCGATTATATTGCGGGTTGTGCCGCGAGTGCGGAATGCTGCGCACGTCCACAACGCGCTGAACTCCGTGAGCCCGCAGCAGGCCAAGAAAATCCTTCCACGTGCGCGTGGAGTGCCCAACCGTGAGAACAACCGACTTTCCGCTCCTCACCTTCACGTTTGGCGTCATTGCGTCGCCCATCGTCTGTTCTTTAGATGCACTCGACTCGCGTTACCGCATTGAACTCCGCACTCGGCACTTGTGCAAGCGAGTCCTTTCCGGGTGAGCCACATCTCGCCGCTTCCGCGTCTTGATCATGGCCGCGCTTTAACAAGTTTCAATGCGCTCCCTTTATGGATGGCCACGTGGTCAGTCTTGTCGCTCTTGATGAAGTATTGCGGTTCTTTTTTCGAGGCGTGGTGCACGTACCCCTCGACTCGAACGTTTGAAACAACCTTCTTGAAAATGACACCCCTGACGATGCCGGCCTCTGAGTTCCATTCGACGTGGTCGCCGCATTTGAACGTCTTAGCCATGGGGCCTGCACCTGCTCTGGGTCTGCGCGAATCGCCAACGGTCGCCGACCAGCCGACTTCAACAACTCGAGTCGCTAGTCTGCATTCTCGGTGTACGCAGCTTAATAACGCTACCGACGTCCCCGATTAAACCGTAGGCGAGAGAATGAAACAATTAGACCTTGGTATCGGGAATACTTTGGTAGTGGCCGGACGAATCAGCCTGGCGAGTTAAGGTTCGTTTGAGGCCGAGGCTCCCGGCAAACGCATGCCTGATGCGGCTTAGAGCCGCCGTTTTCATTGTGCGATGCCAAAGTACGGCCGATACTTTTGTCCAATTGTCCGAACTCACTGCTCCTGGTTTCATGGCGTCGCCGCCGATCAGAGTGAAGCAGCCAACGTCTATTCGCCACGGCGAGCAAAGAGGAGTGAGATGCAAGTCGGGCTGGTGGATCAATCGGCCTGTGAAATAACCAACGTCATTACCCTGAACCAGGGCAACTGTGACTGAGGCGGCGCGGCTCGGGTGTCCCGCCGCCTTTCAATGGCTGGTCGAATGCTATGAGACGAGGATTTTCCGAATCGCTCAAAGGATTGCCCACAGCCGCGAGGATGCTGAGGACATTAAGCAGAACGCCTTCGTGCAAGCGTTCAAGAACATTGCTCGCTTCCGCGGCAATTCCCGTTTCTTTACGTGGCTCGGGCGCATCACGATCAACGAAGGAAGATCCGGAGCCGTCGCGTCAAAGAAATTTCTCTGGATAACGCCATTGAGACTGAAGACAGTGCTCTTCGTCGCGAGTTCGAGGATCACAGGCCAAATCCTGAACAGTGCTGCTCGCCAGGGGGATTGCGGACCATTCTTGCAAAGATGATCGCTCGGCTGTTACCGGCATACCGGTCCGTTTTTCAACTTCGCGACGTTCAGGGCTTTTCAACCTGCGAAACTGCCGCCGCGCTCGGCATCACTCCGACCGCGGTGAAGTCGCGTTTGCGGCACGCCCGCCTCCCCCGCCGCTAGCCAAGTGGCATCCCCGCGAACAACTTTTCACGGATTAATAGCGAGTACTGACCACCTGCTGTAAGTCACAACAACTCCTCAGGCGTCTGCGATCATGTGCCGCTTTGCTAGAGCCTCGATTTCAGGCTCAGTCACCGCCGATAGATCTGCGTTTTCAGTAGCGATGACCCGTCGAGAAATTTCGGGATGATGGGTCTTCAAGTATTCATTCAAGAAGTCGGCGGCGTTGCTTTTTCCAGTGCCGTGACCGATGAGGGCAATCTCAGTCGCCGGAGTGATATCTTTCGCTATCTCTTCATAAAACGAATCCTCTTCGGGTACGCGCTCGCCACGGTAGTGAGCTTCCTTTCGATGAATCAAATGATGATGGAAATGATAAGGATCGTAAGGCCGCACCTTGTGTTCGCCTACCGGACGACTTCCACCGAAATCGTGATAAACATGGGCGGCGTGGTGGTCGATGACGACGATCATCCGGCCGGACTGGGCCGGTTCCTCTACCCGGGCAGCTGATTTATGCTCATCCGGTGCGGCCTCCTTCAAGAATTTACGCAGCCGGGAAACTTCCTCCACGCCAAGATCGTGAGTATGCGGCTTCTTGAAAAAGACGCGTTGGCCGTTGACGACGAACACAAATTCATCGTTCCCGTGCGGTTGGACCTCACCCAGATGCTCGACCAGTTCGACGGCCTCGCTCCAACTCAAGTTGTGGGGAAGCTTGCCGTTGAGAAGATTCCGGTACAGCGATTCGAGGTGCTTACTCATGGTGCGTTCTCTTTCACAAACAATTCTAAACTCCAATAACATGCATCTCGGACGGTCATCATTGAGCCACGAGTGACGAGACTAAAACAATTGGACCTTGGTATCGATGAATCCAGTGTCCGGCACCTCAGTCACGAAGACACTGCAGTCGATACGAAAGTATGGGCAATACCATCGTCCAATTGCGCGGGTTATCTCATTGCGGCTGAATGAGCCTAGTGTCTGAGAGGCGACCATGACGAAAACGACGAGCTTTCAAACGGACATTCGCCCGCTATTTACGGAACGAGATATTCGAGGCATGAGCAAGGCGTTCAACCTGGGGAGTTACGATGACGTCAAAAAGCACGCTTCTGCCATCTACGATCGCATCCGGGGAATTGGCGGAGCGGTAATGCCGCCTCCTCCCCCAAATGGAGAAGGTCCTTGGCCGCAATCTCGCATTGAACTATTCGCTAAGTGGATGACAGACGGATTCCCACCTTAGAAAGGATGGCAAAGACATGCCGGAAGCGACCTGGAAACCTCACGAGAAACACGGACGGCTGACGAAGCAGAGCGACTGACCCGATAGCGTCTACGCGTTTCCGAAGCAGCGTAAAGAACCACTGACCGACGCACAACATGTGCGTAACGCGGTCGCGCGGTTCGATCAAGTTATCGATGTCTCCGATGCTGATCGCGCTTTGGCGTTTGCCAACATCGAGAAAGCTGCACGCTACTACGACGTGAGCCTCGCGGAAACGTCGTGGCACGGACTGGGCATTCATCCTCAAAGAAAGCGGTGACTCGTTGAACGTATCGTGAGGTGAGGCTCAAATCGTTTGTTGAGCCTCGCCTCACGTCAGTTTGCGTGGAATGATGATGGTGAGAGTTATGCCGAGAGATAAGCGCATTCGATACGGTTGGCGATGTGATTCTTGCGGCCAGCCTGTGCTGGATCTGCGGGGAGGCTGGGTGGAGTGGCTTGCGGCAGAGGATACCAGGGGAAAACCAAAAGTAAGCGGTTTACGGTTAGTGCACCGTCGCAACACCGGCGCAAGATCACCAGGGCCATACGGATGTCGTTACAATCCGCGACACGAATTCAGAAGAAACCGGGCCATCGTAGAGGGATTGGCTCTCGACCGGTTCGCGGGTCCCGACGGGCTTATGCTGCTGCTTTCGATGATCGCTGAACGTGAACTTCCGCCGCAAGAACTGATCGAACTCGCCAAGCGAGTGCAGATTCCGGGTTACGAAGCAGTGTACGAAATGGTTCACGATGCCGTCAGCGAAGGAGTGATCACGCCTTACATCTCGGCAGGTTTTTACCTGCAGTGCGAGATCCGGGAGGTGCTGGAGTGGGCCAAATACCGAACCTCAGCGAAGACGCGCCAACTGGAGCCAGCTCTTTCGGGGGCGTGTGTGGCCGGAAACTCAAAATAGAAAGGCCATTAAGAAATCCGATTGAGGAGACTAGCATGGCAGTCACCACGGAAATCGCGCCGAATATCTATCGCATCTCGATCTTTGCGCAATCGGGTAATTTGCAGTTCAACCATTTTCTGGTGAAAGACGATGAACCGCTGCTGTTCCACACTGGGCTGCGCGGAATGCACTCGGAAATTCGCGAGGCCGTCTCGAAGCTCATCGACCTTGGCGAGTTGCGCCACATCAGCTTCAGCCATTTTGAGTCAGACGAGTGTGGGTCGCTCAATGAATGGCTCGCCGCAGCGCCCAAGGCCGATGTGATCTGCAGCCAGGTTGGCGCCCTCGTGTGCGTGAACGACTTCATTGGCCGGGAGTCACGCGCCCTCACTGACGGCGGAACCTTCGTGACGGGGAAGTACCGCTTTCGCTATTGCCGGACTCCCCATCTGCCTCACGGCTGGGACGCTGGCGTCCTCTTTGAAGAAACGCAGAGAACACTGCTCTGTTCGGACCTGTTCCATCAGAACGGGAATGTCGAACCGCTCAGCTCCGCCGATGTCGTGGGCCGCTCGCATCGGGCGATGAAGGAATATCAGGCGGGCATCCTCGCGGAGTATGTCCCCTACACACCACACACCGCGCAGAACTTGAAAAAGCTCGCCGAACTAAAGCCCAAAACGCTCGCCATCATGCATGGCTCCAGCTTTACAGGCGACTGCGCCCGAGCCCTCGACGACCTCAATGTGATGTTACGCGAGGTGTTTGGCCCGAAGGACTAGAGACGGAGATCGGTTCTCCATCGACCTGGCGACCGATTCCAGCTTTGCTCATCTAAATTTGTTTTGGTGACTGTTGGCCTACCGTACATGAGGAGATGAAATATGAAAGCAATCGTTGTCCACCAATATGGAGGTCCGGAAGTACTGAAGTTTGAAGACTACCCTGACCCTGTTCCGGGTCCAGGCGAAGTGCTGGTGCGCGTCGCCGCGACCAGCGTGAATCCGATCGACTACAAGCGGCGTGCTGGATTAACGAAAGATTTTTACCCTCTCCAGTTCCCGGGGCTCATAGGTGTCGACATGGCGGGGACTGTGGTCAAGATTGGGCCGGGAGTGGAAGGCTTTTCCGTTGGCGACCAGGTGTTTGCGATGGCAGACAATACTTACGCCGAACTTTGCGTCGTGAAAGCCGCGGCTTTAGCGAAAGTTCCTAAGGGACTCGATTTGATCCAGGCGGCGGCGCTGCCGCTGGTGACGGTGACCGGGAACCAGCTCATGTCCGCCACGGGTATCAAAGCCGGACAGACGGTTCTTGTCGTAGGGGCCGTTGGAAATGTGGGGCGTTCGGCGGTATTCACTGGGAAGCAACGCGGGGCGACTGTGATCGCGGGGGTTTTGAAGAAGCAGATGGATGAGGTGAAGACCGTAGGCGCGGATCAGGTGGTCGCAACCGACGACGACACCGCGATTGTAAATCTTCCGCCGCTCGATGCGGTGGCTGATACAGTCGGAGGAGGAACCGCCGAGAAGCTGATCGCCAAGGTGAAGCCCGGAGGAGTGTTTGCGACGGTTCTTGCGCCGCCGCAGAGTGCCGCATATTACCCATCTGTAAAGGTGGTGCACGTATTCTCGAAATTCGACAGGAAAACGCTCGAGTTCATGGCCGAAGCGGTGCGAGATGGCAAACTGGTGATCCCGATCAGCCGCAAGCTGCCGCTCAGCCAGGCGGCAGAGGCGCAAGCCGCCGCTGAGGCGGGCGGTATCGGGAAGGTCTTGCTGGTCGCGTGACACGGAGCGCGCTCGTCTTCGGGAGGCAGAATGAAAGCCGGAAGAGTCCACCATTTTGGCCCGCCGAACGCGATCGTGATCGACGAGATACCACGCCGGATTCCGGGAAAAGACGAGTTGATTGTACGGGTCGCAGCTGCCGGAGTTGGCCCATGGGACGCGCTTATTCGCGAGGGAAAGAGCGTTGTGCAACCGTCCCTTCCGATCATTCTCGGAGCCGATTTGGCGGGGATTGTCGACTCCGTGGGAACAGGTGTCATTCAGTTCAAGCCGGGCGACGAGGTTTTCGGCGTCACAAACAAACAATTCTGTGGTGGCTATACCGAATACGCGGTGGCCTCGGCACAGATGGTAGCCGCGAGGCCGAGGTCATTGAGCTTTGTCGAGGCAGCGTCTGTGCCAGTAGTGGCAGTGACGGCGTATCAAATGCTGTTCGACTATGCGCAGATGAAGGCAGGCCAAGCGGTGTTAATCCACGGAGCGGCTGGAAATGTTGGCGCGTATGCGGTGCAACTGGCGAAGCAAGCAGAGCTGCAGGTTTTCGCAACCGCTGGGCCAGCCGATCTCGACTATGTTCGCGGCCTCGGGGCCGAGATCGTCGTGAACTACAAGACTGCAAAGTTCGAAGATGCCGTGCCCCCCGTCGATGCGGTACTCGACACGGTCGGAGGCGAGACGCAGCATCGTTCACTCCGTGTTTTAAAGCCGGGCGGTATCCTAGTGTCGTCGGTTTCGCCGCCGCCACAGTCTGCGGGCTTTCGTTCAGTGTTCCTCTTGGTAGACGTCACCGCGACCCGGCTGGACACACTCGCGAGATTGCTCGATAGCCGAAAGCTGATCCCGGAGGTGGGCACCGTGCTTCCGCTCGAGGAAGCTCGGATGGCGCACGAAATGCTGGCCGGTGCCCCACACAAAAGAGGAAAGATCGTACTTACGATGCGTGGCGTTCAGTAGATACTGCGCTTGATGCCCGAAAAGTCGCGGTGCGTGAAAGCCAGCCTTGGTAAACTCTCCGATCTTGCTGGTGGCTTGAAACTATTTTTTGAGGGTGGATGAGAAAGGAAAATCGGAAGTGAAAAAGGGTCTGCGAGGAATTAATCCCGCTTCCAAGCCAAGCGGCATCGGGTGTGTGGAGTGCCTGGCGTCACCGAAAGGTTGGTGGTTTCATCTCCGTCGGTGTGCGGAGTGTGGGCACATCGGATGCTGTGACAGTTCTCCGGGTCAGCATGCATCCGAGCATGCGGCGGCAACCGGGCATCCGATCATTGCCAGCTTCGAGCCGGGTGAGGATTGGTTCTACGATTACGAGAAGCAGGGGATGATCAAGGGTGTGGAGTTGCTTCCGCCGCATTCGCATCCAAAAAATCAGCCCGCTCCTGGACCAGCAGGAAGGGTGCCAGCCAACTGGGAATCGCTCCTACACTAGCTGCTGGCTCTAGTGGAGCCTATAGATGAAACGGTCCTTCGGACCGTTTAGCAATAGCCGGCCCCGTGACCGATACCATTGTCCAATTGTTTTTCTCCCTTAGCCCTGGCTTAATCGCAATCGTTCGAAAGTTACTTTCATCGAGTTCAGAAGACCGCCTTTGTGAAGGAGAACGCACCATGTATGAACGTATGACGGAATCTGTAGCGCAAGCGCAGCAAGAGCAGAAGATCGAAACACGCACCGCCGCGGAGGGCATTGCCAAGGAACGATTGACCCGCTTTACCTTCATTGCCGCAGCCGTGGCCGTGTTCGCCGTCCTTGTCGCCGCGGCCGTTTACGCCCAGGATAAGTACTCGCTGAAATCGCCGGGCGGAATCGCGTTCTCCGATTTCAAGGGATACGAGGACTGGTCTGTCGTCTCTTCCGCGCGGACCGACGAAGTGCTCAAGGTTATCGTCGCCAACCCGGCCATGATCAATGCTTACAAGGCCGGCGTTCCGGGCAACGGCCAGCCTTTCCCCGAAGGCTCCATGATCGTGAAGCTTCAGTGGAAGCCGAAGAAGAGCACGGAGGCGCCCTTCGCCGTGGATGTGCCAGACGTCTTTAAGCAGGCTTTTGTCATGGAAAAGGACAGCAAGAGATTCCCGAAAACCGGCGGGTGGGGATATGCGGTGTTCAACTACGATGCTGCGTCGGACAAGTTCACGGCCGATCACAACAGCCTCGCAGACTGCGGACATTCGTGCCATGTGGCTGTGAAGGCGAAGGACTACATTTTCCACCCGTACCAGAAGCGTTGAGCCGCGCATGCCCGACATTAAGTACCCCGTGCCAGGGAAGCCCCATTGCGAGGCCTTGTATTCCTCGGCACTTCGCAGTTACACGTAACGCCCGAGTTCCTCCTCAGCACGCAGCCAATCTTCGAGGTCGTGGCCATCTTGCCGGCCACGTGACTCGTACAGACGGAACGCGAGTTGGGCGATCTCGTCGTGGGTAGGGGCACGTCGACCACCGGTGTGTGGTCCCATCCCCCACTCACCTGCGGCATGCGAAGTGACAAAATCAGATGCTTCCTTCGTAACTCTCTTGTCTAATCTTCCAACAGCAATGTCCAATCCGCTTGGCACTTCACTGATGCGAGGCTCGTTATCTTCCATGGTCTCAGGCTCCTTTCGCCGCCGCCGCGGGCTGAAAACAACTGAATACCGAATGTTAGGATTTGGGACCGGGCGAGGCGGAGCCTCGCGGCCATCCTTACCAAGTCCGCCAGCGAATCGGCCTTCATTTTCTGCATCACTTGGCCTCGGTGTGCCTTCACGGTGATCTCGCTGATGCCGAGTTCCCCGCCGACTTGTTTGTTTAGCAAACCGGATACTACCAGTCCCATAACCTGCCGTTCGCGGGGTGAGAGCGACGCGTAGCAATCTCGGAGCATGGTCATCTCCGCCTCGTGCCCTAGGGCAACAAGACTGCGTTCTAGGGCCTCTCTGATGGCACTCAACATCACGTCCTCTCGGAGCGGCTTCGTTAAGAATTCGAACGCTCCTGCCTTCATGACCTGAACCGTGGTGCGCACATCGCCGTGGCCGCTAATAAATATGATTGGCGTTTCAGGGCGTTCGGCAGAGACGCGTCTCTGCACGTCGAGACCATTGAGGCCCGCAAGGGAGACGTCAAGGATCAGGCAGGTCGGAACATGAGCTCGCGGCCGCGCGAAGAATTCTTGTGCAGACGCGAATGCTCGCGGTTGCCAGCCTTCGCAGCGGATCATCCGTTGCAACGATTCGCGCACCGAAACGTCGTCATCGGCAACAAACACGATTGGTGTGATATCCGCCATAACGGATGCCCCTAAAGCGGGGCTAAACAAGTGCGTTGAACTCATCCCTGGTCCCTGCGAAATGACGGCCGAATTCATGTCTCGCTCCTTATTCCGTACTCTGTAGTACGTGTCGCTATGCTGACCCGGCTAACATTCCGTCGATTGAGCTGAGAATACAAAGGTGCCCTTCGTCTAGCTATAGAAGGAACGTGGAACTCCCGTGGAATTTCCGTGGAATTATCTCGATCCAATGAGAGCCTATAAGACCGGCAGGAGGTGCGCGCAGGGACGTTCGATTCCTTGAGCGAAACGGAGTTCTCAAGCCCACGACTTAATCAGAGGGGATTAATGAGACGGCGTATGAAGTCTTGACGATACAGCGACTAGGCGCTGGCAGCCGCAGACGTTTCTTCGTTCAGTAGGATGACGGAGTCTTCGACATGCACCAATCCTGGTTTGGAAACAGCTGCATAGGCGCCGAAGCACCCCTTATGGTGATTGGCGATTGTGCGAAGAATGCTCAAATCGCGGGGCAGGTCTTCCTGCGCCAACGTTGAGGTGACGCACCAAATCGTTGGCTGAAACTGCTGGATTCTTACGGTTCCGCCGATTTCCAGTGAGCCACCGATCCAGGAGTCCTCCACGAAACCACTCCATGCCGGCTCAGACTCGATGTAAATATTTGGACGGAACCTGCGTCGATCGATCTTCGACGCTCCGCCCTGCAGCTTGCGCAAATGATCCACGGACCCGCTTGCGACCACAAAGATCGCGCCTATTTCAAAAAACGATTCCTTCATCAACTTGAAGTGATCGGGCATCGTCTCGGGCGTCCAGTCCGGCTTAAATTTGTTTACCGGCACGTCACCGAATACGGTCTCGCGGATGATTTCCGTTATTTCTTGACTGCCCGGCTCCGTCTCCAATCGAACTGGGTGCCCAAGCTCATCGGAAATAATCGTGGATGCTTCCGGATCGTCGGCGCAGACGGTCCGACCCGCCGGTGTTGTGATCTCGATTCGCCCCGGAGTGTCGTACGTCGGCTCAACTTCGTACCGCGCGCGGAAGTCGAGGAGCCGAGGGAATTTCTTCGCGCTCGCGATTCTTCCGGTGTTGAGGTCGCGCAATGCCTTGGCACGATCGCCAAGGCTTCCTCTCGCGCTGATGGCCAACTGGCTTCGCTGCTCTCCGAGCATGGACTTGACTGGATACCGCCAAAGCTCTGCGATTGTCCCCGCGGACCGTTGGTGCATGCCGATTACCTCGGAAAAGGCTCTAATTCTACGCTTGCGGCGAACGGGACACAATCAGGCGTGCCGCCGCCCGCGATCACAGTTATGCCGTTCCGCTCTTTGCTTCCCGTGTTGCAAATATAAGAAGACCATTTGAAAGCGCAAACGACGGGCACATTTGTCTGTAGGGAGTTGCTTGTACTAGAACTCCCTAGGTTCCGACGTCACGACTACCGGCCTTCCCTTGCGAGGCGGCAAGCTGTTGATTCAGGATCCTCCGAAAGAACGCCTTCAGTTCTCGAGGGCTTTCAAAGCTCGCGAATTGCCCAGACATCACGTGCTCCACTCGTCCGTTGAACCAATCGGGCTCCGGCTGCGTAGACTGGCGAAACTGAACGACGAATGCACGTTCCAAAGGCTGTGGTGCAGCTTGCGGCGACGAATGTGTCTCCTTTCGCCCCTTTTTGGCCTTCTGCGGCCTTTTATACTCCGTCATGGCCTGACGGTACGACCATAGCGCCGCTCAGGCCATAGAAGGAGCGTGGAAGTTTCGTAGAACTTCCGTAGAATAAGGGCCGGCCTTGAATGTCGATTAGGTGCTAAGTGACCTCAAACGCCACACTTGCATTCTCGCCGTTTCGGCTCGACGTCGCCAACGAGCAGTTGTGGCGGGGATCCACCTTGCTCCCCCTGAGGCCAAAGACCTTCGAGGTATTGCTCTACCTTGCGCGAAACGCTCAACGCCTCGTGACCAAGCAAGAGCTACTCGAGAATATCTGGACGGATACAACCGTCAGTGATGAGTTGCTCCGAGGCTATATCCGGGAACTGCGCGAAACGTTGGGGGATGACGCAAAAAAGCCGCGGTACATAGAGACGGTTCCGGCGCGCGGCTATCGCTTTTTGCTTCGGGTTGAACCTGAGAAGACTTCCTCGCCAGCCAGTACTCGTACCGACGCCCCACCGCCGGCAGCGATGCCCGGAAAAGCCCATGCCGAGTTGCGAGTGGGAATTCTCCATTCCCTGACCGGGACCATGGCCTGGACCGAGGCCCCCGTCGTTGACGCCACTCTGCTGGCACTCGAAGAAATCAATGGGCGAGGAGGAGTTTTAGGGCGAGAGGCCCTGCCCGTGGTGGTGGATGGTCAGTCGGACGAAACCGTTTTCGCCCGCCATGCCGAAAAATTGATCGGTGCGGAAGACGTCTGCACGATCTTCGGGTGCTGGACGTCTGCCAGCCGCAAGTCAGTGCTCCCGATCGTGGAGAAAAAAGATCACCTGTTGGTGTATCCGACTCAATACGAAGGAATGGAGCAGTGTCCCAACATCTTTTACACCGGCGCGGCGCCCAATCAACAAATTGTCCCCGCGGTTCAATGGGCATATGGTTTCTTGCGAAAGAAGCGGTTCTTTCTCGTAGGGTGGAACTCCGTATATTCGCGGGCCGTAAACGCGATTATTCGGGACGAGGTCGAGGGGTTGAGGGGGGAGATTGTCGGCGAAGAGTACGTGCTCCCTGACAGCACGGAGGTTACCCGGGTTGTTCGCACCATTGCCAAGAGTAAGCCGGACGTGATCTTCAATTCCCTGGTCGGCGATACCAACCTGTTTTACACGCGGCTTCTCCGCGCGGCCGGAATCACACCTGAGAAAGTTCCCACCGTCTATTTCAGCATTGGCGAGATTGAGTTGCAGAGCCTGTCCGCCAAGGAAACTCTGGGAGATTATGCCGCCTGGAACTACTTTCAGAGTGTCGACCGTCCGGAGAACCGGATTTTTGTCGAGAAATTTCGTCTCCGGTATGGACGCCAGCGCGTGACTGCCGATCCGATGGAATCAGCGTATTTGGGAGTCCACCTATGGGCTCAGGCGGTCGAAGAAGCGGGCACGACGAACACACCAGCCATCCGGCAAGCCCTAAGGAAGCAGAAATTCGATGCTCCGGGCGGGCCTGTCCGAATAGATTCTGAAAATCAACATACCTGGAAGACCGTGCGACTCGGGAAGATTGTCGAAGGTGGACAATTCGAGATCGTCTGGAGTTCAGAAAGGCCGATTCGCCCCGAACCGTATCCTAGTTCTCGCCCCGCGGCTGCGTGGAATGCGTTTCTTGCGAGTCTCCATAAAGAGTGGGACGGGCGCTGGACCAAATCGCAGGACTAAAGTCGAAAGCCACACGGCTTCACCCGCGGCACTTGCGTGAATTGCTGCCATACCAAAATCGCTCTCACAGGCATGCAAGCGTGACCGTGTACCACTTGCGACTGTCCTTCCAGGCTCGTCCGATCTCAAAACCGGCGTCTTCGAGAAGACTTCGAATGCCCTGGTCCGTGAACTTGTAACTGTTCTCGGTGTGAATCGTTTCGCATCGCTTGAAGTGAAGATCAAGCTCCGCGTGCTGGATACTTACATCCTGATCTTGCGTACTCTCGAGGTGCATCTCGATCCGAGACTCCTTGGAATTCCAAAGCGCGCGATGGCGGAAGCAACTGGCGTCAAAAGTGGCCCCCAGTTCCCTATTCAGTCGATGAAGCACATTCAAGTTGAACGCCGCGGTGATTCCTTCGGTGTCATCATAGGCAGCCAGCAAGGTGGGTTCGTCTTTCACCATATCCGTACCCAGCAAGAGCGCATCTCCTAGTTGCAGCTGAGAACCCAGATTTCGCAGGATCATCCGCGCTTCTTCCGGCGAAAAATTGCCGATGCTTGTGCCGATGTAGAGCGCGAGTGTGGTGCCGTCGAAGGGCTCGAGTTCTATCGGGTCGGCTATATAGTTCCGGACGACAGGCTCTAGGCGCACCGCCGGTAACTCGCAGGCGATGTTTTGGCACGCCAACTCCAGGGCATCGGCGGAGACATCCACTGGCATGTAAGAAACATCCTCCGAGGTGCGCAAAGCAGCTTCCAGCAAAATGACGGTCTTCGCGGCTGTGCCAGCGCCCAACTCAACCAGGCGCAGCGGCAGCGTTCGGTCGCCGTGGGCTGCGGCAACGATCGCATCCGCGTGTTTCGCCAGGATGTCTCTCTCCGTACGCGTGGGGTAATACTCAGGAAGAGTCGTGATGCGCTCGAAAAGACGCGACCCCTCTGCATCGTAGAACATCCAGGGTGAGAGCGAGCGTGGGCTTCTAATCAAGCCGCGCCGAACCTCGTCCGTTAGCACTTGGCGCGTGTCAACTGTTGCGGTGCGCTCGATGTCAACTACGCGAGGGTAGGTTGCCATGTATACGTGTCCTTTCAGTTCCCCAGGCGAATCCCGGCGAAGTGCCATCGCGTTGCCGGTGAAAAGAAATTCCGATACGTAGCGCGAATATGACTCGCAGGGGTAACACACGATCCTCCACGCAGAATCATTTGGCTGGACATGAACTTGCCGTTGTACTCGCCGAGGGCACCGGGAAGGGCCTTGTATCCTGGATAACCGGTGTAGGCGCTGGCCGTCCATTCCCAGCAATCGCCGAAAAGTTGCTCGACATCCTCACCTCGCGCTGCTGTGGGATGGAGCCTTCCCGTTTCGAGTAGGTTTCCCCGCGGGTGCATTTGGCTCGCGACGCATTCCCATTCCGCTTCAGTTGGAAGCCGGCGACCTCTCCAACGTGCGAACGCATTGGCCTCGAAGAAACTTATGTGGCACACGGGCGTGTCAAGCAGTGCGGAAAGCCCGTGCCAACCCCTCAGTGTGAACACGCGCCAGCCAGTCTTATCGGCAGCGTCACGCCTCCAGTAGAGAGGCGCTTGCCAACCCGCTCGCTTCACGTTATCCCAGCCTTCGGAGAGCCAAAATTCGGGGCGCGAGTATGCGTCGTCCGACATGAACTCCAGGTACTCTCGGCAGGTGACTTGGCGATTTGCGATCTGAAAAGGTTCTAAATAGACCTTGTGACGCGGAGTTTCGTTATCAAAACAAAAATCGGGAGGATCCGCTGTTTGAAGCGGATAACCAATCTCAATTAGTCCGCCGTTAAAGCTGTGCCAGGTCAATTTGGAGACTGGAGGCTCATTCTCTTCGGAGAGGGGGGCCGCGACGTACGAGGGGTGCAGCGGATTGGAAAAAAAGGCGTGCTTAATGTCAGTCAGCGCGAGTTCTTGGTGTTGTTGCTCGTGATGCAGGCCCAATACCGTGCGCCGCGCTGCTTCCTCATCAACACCACGCGCAAGAAATCTGTCCATCGCCTCGTCCACATGTGCACGGAAAGCAAGAACTTCATCGAGCTTAGGGCGGGAGAAGACCGAGCGCAGGCTCTTCTCCGGAATCTCCTCGCCGAGCGAGTTGTAATAGCTGTTGAAGAGCCAACGAAACTCTTCGCGAAAAGGTTTGTAGTCCTTGAGAAAAGGCCGCAGCACGAACGTCTCGAAAAACCATGTGGTATGAGCCTGGTGCCATTTCATCGGGCTGGCTTCCGGACACGACTGAACCATCTGATCTTCAGCCGAGATATTCGCGGCAAGAGCGCTCGTCGCCGATCGCACAGCTTTGTATTGGGATCGGATGGCGGCGTCACGCACGTGGCCGCCAACTCCGGGGCGAACAGCTTGCGAACCCTGTCTCTGGCATTGGTCTGCGGTAGTACTGATCTGAGCCACAGCATCCTCCTTAGGGCCTTGCTGTTCGCGGTTACCGGACTGATTCGCATGTTCTGAATGCATAAAAACAGAGGTGTCAAAACGAGGCAATTGGACGATGGTATCGATTACCACCAAATTATGGATTAGACATATGGGCACAGAGTGGCGCGCACTCTATTCCACGAGGCCCCAATACCAAGGTATCGCCAATACCATCGTCCAATTGATTGGATTTCTGCGTTTCAGCCTAATGGAAGGAGGTTTGGGCGAGCGAGTCGTGTTCCGACCCGATTTGCTGGCTCTCATGAAGTCAGATATTTAAGGAGAACCATGATGGCAACAGCAGCAATGGTGACCCGTCCCCCTTTACCTCCATTCTCTCGGGAAACTGCAGTTCAAAAAGTGCGCCTCGCTGAGGACAGCTGGAATAGCCGCGATCCCGGCAAAGTAGCGCTGGCGTACGCGATCGATTCGCGATGGAGGAATCGTTCAGAGTTCATCAACGGACGAAACGAAATCATCGCCTTCCTCACTCGCAAGTGGGTCAGGGAGTTGGACTACAGACTCATCAAGGAGCTATGGGCGTTCGCTGGCAATCGGATTGCTGTTCGCTTCGCTTACGAGTGGCATGATGATTCGGGCCACTGGCATCGCTCTTATGGGAATGAGAATTGGGAGTTCAATGATGACGGGCTTATGGCCACCCGGTTTGCTTCGATAAACGACCTTCCCATTTCGGAGTCAGATCGCAAGTACCATTGGCCTCTAGGGCGGCGTCCTGACGAGCATCCTGGGTTGAGCGAACTGGGCCTCTAGGCCTGGGCAGGATGCCCCGGTCGCGTCTGCATTAGCGCTGTTTCTCGAACCGTGAGAACGGTGGTGGCTCGGAAGAGTCTGATTCTTGCACGGCCACCAGCCATCTCGGCGCGACCGGATTTTCTTGCGTGGGTCCGGGCGCGGAGATGCGGAAATCAAGCGATTTCGCATGGACCGGCCAAATCACTGCCGTTCCGACCCACGTGGACGTTTCTCGAGTGAGGGTGGTAAGCTGTCGCCCCGCGGATTCACAGCTGAGTCAGGCGGGAGCTTGCAAGAGCGAGGTTCTTCGGCCCCGACTGGAACGTTAACGATGCCGTCCGATCCAATCAGCCCTCAGCTCGCGACAGCCGCCGACACCGTCGTGTCGCAACCCGTACCCTCGCCACTCACCCGGGCTGCCATTTTTCTCGTCGTCACCATCAAGCCTCTCGACGAAAATCGCGCCGCTGTACTTTCTCTCTGCGCCGATCTATCTGCGCTGTTGCGCTCTGTCGGCTTTCGCGACCTCGACGCCAGTCTCTCCTGCATCATGGGCATCGGTTCCGGCGCCTGGGATCGCCTATTCGGCTCACCGCGTCCTGCGGACCTGCATCCCTTCCGCGAGATTCGCTCCGGCGCGCGCCACGCGGTTTCGACGCCCGGGGACTTGCTCTTTCACATCCGAGCCAAGCGCATGGATTTTTGCTTCGAATTCGCGATGCAAATCATGGCGCGCCTCGGGGGCGCCGTCTCCACGGACGACGAAGTCCACGGTTTTCGCTACGTCGACAATCGCGATCTCCTCGGCTTTGTGGACGGCACGGAAAATCCTAGTGGCAGTGCGGCAGCAGACGCCGTCTTCATCGGCGAAGAAGATCCCGCCTTCGCAGGTGGGAGCTACGTCGTTGTCCAAAAATATCTTCACAATCTCGACGGGTGGAACGAGTTGCCCACTGAAGTCCAAGAAAAAATCATCGGTCGCACGAAGGTCTCCGACATCGAACTCGACGATTCAGTCAAGCCTATCTCCGCGCACAACGCGCTCACCGTCATCGAAGAGAACGGCAAAGAAATCAAGATTCTGCGGGACAACATGCCGTTCGGCCGCCCCGGCCACGGTGAGTTCGGCACCTACTTTATCGGCTACAGCCGTTCGCCTCGCACCGTGGAGCATATGCTTGAAAATATGTTCATCGGACGACCTCCCGGCAACTACGATCGCATCCTTGACTTCAGCACAGCTGTTACTGGAAACCTTTTTTTCATCCCGACGGCCTCGTTCCTCGACAGTGTCACTCCGGACCAGTCCGCGTCCGCCGGGTCCTCTCACGCGCAGACGCCCACGATGGCCTCTGCGCCAGTTAGATCTTCTAGCTCTACCGTGCCACCAAAAGATGGTTCGCTCGGCATCGGTTCCTTGAAAGGAGAAAACTCCCATGAATAACCTGCACCGCGAGCTGGCTCCGATTTCCGATGCCGCGTGGGTTCAAATCGAGGAAGAAACTTCACGGACGTTCAAGCGCTATCTCGCCGGCCGCCGCGTTGTGGACGTTCACGGGCCGGCGGGTTCTGCTCTCTCCGCCGTCGGCACTGGCCACCTGCGAACGATTGCCGCTCCCGGAGAGGGCGTGACCTCCCGCCAGCGAGAAGCCAAAGCACTCGTCGAGCTGCGTGTCCCGTTCGATCTCGAGCGCCAGATGATTGACGACGTGGAACGCGGCGCCAATGACTCCGACTGGCAGCCCACTAAAGACGCTGCGCACAAGCTCGCTTTCGCCGAAGACCGTGCGATCTTCGAAGGCTACGCCGCCGCCGGAATCGTCGGCGTCCGCCAGGGCACCAGCAATCGCAAAGAATCTCTCCCCGCCGATGTCCGCAAGTACCCGGAAGCCTTTGCGGAAGCCCTGAGTCAGTTGCGTCTGGTGGGCGTCAACGGCCCCTATTCCATTGTGCTCAGCGCCGACGCTTACACCGAGCTTACCGAAACCAGCGATTATGGCTATCCGGTCCTCGAACACGTCAAACGTCTCGTCGAAGGCAAAATCATTTGGGCGCCCGCCGTTGACGGAGCTTTCGTGGTCACAACCCGCGGCGGCGACCTCGATCTTTACGTTGGCCAAGACGCCTCCATCGGCTATTTGAGCCACAGCGACACGCACGTCCGCCTTTACTTGCAGGAAACCTTCACCTTCCTCTATCTCACCTCCGAGTCCTGTGTCGCTTTCGCGCCTCCCTCCAAGCCACGTTCATCCCGACACGAGCGGAAGGAACGATCATGAACACGGCGAGCCGGCGCTTCGGAATTTCAAGTTCGCCATAGACGGACGCTCGTTACAGGGTGAATCTCACTGGGTGGTAGCTTAATTCGGAATGCTACTATCGATTGAATCGGTTCGTGCGGGCCCCATAAGCATTTCGTGATCCACGAGGCTGTCTTTCAATAACACTTTCGAACTAGGAGAAAAGCATTTGGCTACGATAGGTCGTACTTTCACGCGATGGAAGGGACAACTGTTTCCAAGACCATTGGAGTCGATTGGGAGTCTGAAGCTGACCTCCGCTTCAGGGTCCAACTGGGGTCCAAACTTGGCCTTTTTGCCTCGATTTCGGGGGTCTCATTGTTGTAAGGGCAACCGAATCAATGGGACTTAGAGAGTGATCGTCAAACTCATAACCCGAGAGTCGTTCGTCAAATTCAATTCGGTTCCATGGCCTAAGCTCTCGGCCAAAACTCACGATCGCATCATCCGCCCGCGCCATTGAAACTGAAGAGTAACTCTGCCAAATCTAGGTACAATAAGGGGACGATAAGAAGTGGCATCCGGTACCTTGCGGTATCAAAAGATGTCCGCCGACACCGTTTGATATCAATCAGTTACATCAAAACGCTGCCCTGTC
>CAWBHM010000024.1:0-10549 GCA_963788555.1 uncultured Acidobacteriaceae bacterium
TGCTAACTGTCGCTAACAGGTGTGGGTGTTGAAAAAGTTCGTGATCGGAAGGAACTCTCCGCCGCGATAACGCTGCAATCGAGTTTTTCCCCCTTCACTTCAGCTGAGAGGCGGCTTCCATAGTAGGTATAATCGGCTGACTGAGGAAGCGCACCAGTCGCTTGATGTTCTGGGCCACCGCTGCCAGGAAGAACTGCTCCCGCACGAACCTGAGTCTCCGCAGACGCAAGCGGCGCAATCCGATCTGATTCTTCAGTTCCGCGAACAAGGCTTCCACCTTCTTTCTTTGCCGCTGTGCTTTGGCGAACTCTGGCGTGTTAGCCAACTCCCGCGCACGTTGTCGGACTGGTTCGTTCTGGTGGATGATAAGGCCCCGGAAGGCAGCACTGGTGCAGTGTGGTCGGAGCGAGCAGGGGCCACACTTTTTGCGGGTCCCGATGTAGTTGTAAGCGCGGTTCCGATAAACTCGACCACCGTAGTTGAGCGGCTGGCCTGCGGGACAGATGTAGCGATTGCGTTCCGGTTCGTAAGTGAAACGCTCGGGAGCGACAAATGGACTCCTCTTTCTGTGGATACTGTCTCGGGTCCGCATGTAGGGAGTGATGCTTCGATCCGCCAACCATTGCAGGAACTCCCCGTTCCCGTAGGTCGTATCCGCCGCCAACGAATCGGGGGCTCGTCCTAGCCATTGCGCGAACCGGCTGAGCATGTCCTGTGCGGCCACCGTTTCCTGACTCAGGCGTGCTGCCGTCGCTTGCACTCCCACGATCACGCAACTGTGATTGTCCACCAGATAGTTATCGTAGTAGCCTAACCGCGCCGGCGTGCCGCCCTTGGTCGCATAGGTGGAATCTGGATCCGTAGTCGACACTTGGTCCTGCTGATGCACCGGTTCTTCGGGGTTCTGCTGCTCCAGTTCGACCAAGTACTGGCGCACGGTTTGATTCACCATCGCCTTGTACAACTGATAGTCAAAATACTTGTGTTCCTCGTGTAGGTACTGGCCGTTGGCCTCCATTTCAAAATCTACCCGTCTCGGCAGCCACAACTGCAAGCTGGGTTGCGTTACGTCCACCGGGCCAAAAGCGATTTTGGCCGTCTGCTTCAGGAGCCTCCGCTCGGGCAGGGGTGCCAGCAGGTCCGTATGTAAACGAACGATGCGGAAATCCGATTGATCGACCCACGCAACGCCCTGCAGGAGTACGGGACGCGCGAGCGAGGCCATCGAGCCGGGGAGTTGGGCAAACCCGATCACAAAAGTGCTGTGTCCATCGATTTGCTGCTGTCCCAAATAACGAAAGCGGGATTCCACCTGATTCACGGGATAGAAAAGTATCCAGGCCGGCAAAAAGCCCGGAAAATTTGGCGATTGCACCGTTGGGTCAACGGTCTTACCCTTCAGCGTGGTCCGGGACTCTGACAGCGCCACCCGGCCGAGGGCCCCCGGACGGGTCAGGATCAGATGGTGGAAGGTTTGTTCTTCTCCCGCGCTGGCTGTCCGGCCAGGGGAGCAACCCAGGCCCACACAACCGAGAGCCGCTCCCTTGGGAATCGTCCGCTCCGTCTCGTTCACGACTTCATCAGAAACCAAATTGGGCACTCTTTGAGGCAACTCATCCGCCTTGACGCCAACTTTGTTGAGAAGATCAGGGAGCTGTTTCTGACTGGAGGCAGGAGTCATTCCCGACAATTCAGGGACTACTTTCCTGAGTTCCGGGAATGGCGCGTCGAGATAGGGATGAGCATCGGCGTAGAGCCTCGCGGCCTCCGCCTTGACCGCGTCAGCCGATTGGGGCGGCAATTGCTGGGTTTGCGGGATTGCGGTGAATGCGCGGGAGATCAGAAATATGACCCAAACGCCACGCACTACTTTGCGTCGGATCATCACCGCCTCCACTGCACTCTCACTCTATTGCGAAGCACATTATCACAAAACAAGAGCGTAACTGCTGCAACCAGGCGATAGCACTTTTTGCCCCCTTCCCCCGAGGAACCGTCAGCTGCATTGGCCTGGATTGACTTACCGGAATACTAGTCCTAAGATTTGGCCCCGATGATTGGCAAGACCTGGGCGGCAGCCACCTCGACAACGCATGAGGCTCGGTGAGCGCCAGTGGGATCGTCTCGAAGAAATAACCAGGAAAAATTGGGGGAGGGCATCAATGGCACAGTCTATCGAACAGTTAAAAGCAGCCATTCGGGGACAGCTAATCCAGCCGGGAGACGCCGCGTACGATGCGGCCCGCAGGGTCTATAACGGAATGATCGACAAGCGGCCGAAGCTTATTGTACGTGCAGTTGATGTGGCCGACGTGATGGCCGCCATCCTTTATGGACGTGAGAACCAAGTACTCACCGCGATTCGCGGCGGCGGCCACAACGGGGCCGGTCTCGGAACTTGCGACGGCGGACTGGTGATCGATCTTTCCCCCATGAAAGGGATTCGGGTCGACCCGGCAGCGCGTACGGTGCGCGTCGGCGCGGGATGCGTCTGGGGCGACGTGGACCATGCAACCCATGCTTTTGGGATGGCTACTCCCAGCGGCTTCATTTCAACCACCGGAGTGGCTGGATTGACTCTGGGAGGAGGCATCGGCTACCTGACGCGCCGCTATGGTCTCACGATTGACAATCTGCTCTCCGTCGACATGGTTCTTGCGGATGGACGATTCGTCACCGCAAGCGCCAAGGAGAACGACGATCTGTTTTGGGCAATACGAGGCGGCGGCGGCAACTTTGGCGTCGCGACTTCGTTCGAGCTCCGGCTGCATCCGGTGAGCACCGTCCAGTTTGGGCCCACGTTCTGGCCCCTGGAGCAGGCGGCGGACGTTCTTAAGTCCTATCGCGAATTCATTCTCACCGCTCCCGAGGAAGTAAATGGATTCTTTGCCTTTCTCGTGGTCCCTCCCGCACCCATGTTTCCCGAACACCTTCATATGAAGAAGGTCTGTGCCATCGTCTGGTGCGGCACAGGAACGGCTGAGGAAACCGAAAAAGCGACCCGCGGCATGCGCAGCGTGGGAAAGCCCCTACTCGATGCGGTTGGACCTGCGCCGTTTCCGGTCGTGCAAAGCATTTTTGATGGTCTGTTTGTTCCCGGGTTGCAGTGGTACTGGCGGGCCGACAACTTTACCGGGCTGAGCGATGCGGCCATTGCAAAACACGTCGAACATGGTTCGAAACTGCCGACCATGCTTTCGACGATGCACCTTTACCCGGTCAACGGCGCGGCGCAACGCGTGGGCAAGAACGACACCGCCTACAGCTTCCGGGAGGCCTTGTTCGCCGAGGTCATTGTCGGAGTTGACCCCGACCCGGCCAATGCGGGGAAAATTACAGAATGGTGCAAGAACTATTATGATGCGCTGCATCCCTACGCGGCAGGCGGCGCCTACATCAACTTCATGATGGACGAAGGGCAGGAACGGGTTCAGGCTTCGTTCCGCGACAACTACGGACGCCTTGCTGCCATCAAGAAGAAGTACGATCCGACCAACTTCTTCGGCGTGAACCAGAACATCAAGCCAGCGGCGTAGGGCCGATTGGGGGGTGGATCTGATGCGGCGCCTGATTTTCCCGGGTGCGAGGTGACGCGCCTAGTTACCGTGCGTCAATTGATGGAATCAGCGATTACACTCATCCTATGAGAGAGGATGTCAAGAAAAAACACTTCTCCACTCCTCTCCGTGAGGGCTCGATCGGTGCTTGCATCCAGGCCCCTTCTTCTTCGTGGAGAGGATTTTGGTTTTAACGCCTGGAGCGTCACAGAGTACAACAGGGATACGGAGCCCAGTTGCTGGTCTTCCTTGAGTGGTTTCATGCAGCGGTTCCGACGCCATTCGTTGCGAAGCTGTGCAAGCCAACCGTTGGCTTAAGTGCCAACCATCATCCTATGTGAGGCTCGAGGCCTATGGCTTTTTTGGGTTATCCGAGGGGGCATAGGATTGACCCGGAGACTGGGTGCTGATGGCAGCACCCGGAACGCCTAATGAGCGCATGGATACTCTCCCTCGAACCCGAGCATCGCCAGAACCGATGGGTCACCACCGAGGCGTGAAACCTGGGAGACCACCTGAGTTCTGTGCAACGCTCAAGCGGCTTGCGGCTTCAGTTGTTCCGCGTCGAAACGTTCCTCCTTCTTCCAGAGTGTCAAAGCAATGGCCGCGATCTTTCGGGCTAAGGTCAGACGCGCCATCTCGGGCTTCATTCCCTTGGCCAGCAAAGTTACATAGAAGTCGCGCAACGGACTCTGCCCACAGCTAGCTCGGATCGCGGCTCCCTTGAAGATCTCTTTCATTTCGTGGTTGTGATTCTGATTGAGACCGCGAATCTGTTGCGGTTTTTTCGCACGTTGCAGTTGTCCGCCCACGTAGCGATATTGCGCACTGTCGCGGGTCTCGATGCCCAGCCCACTATAGGTCCAGAGTTGCCGTTTGCTACGGAAGCGATGCGGCGTTTGCATCAGTGCGATTAAGCGGGCGGCTCGAATCGGAAATGCAGGGTATCTGACGTAGTAGTTTCGCAGCTTTGTGTTTCCGGCTCTCTGCCAACAGCTCCGGGCGCAGGGTTCGTCGCAACTCCTGCAGTCCATCCAACTGCTGATAGAGCGACTCGGCTCGCCGGCGCACGCCGGCATGCTCGATCTTGTGTAACCACTCCTCGCGATAACGCGGAGCATACACCTGAGTACCCGCACAGGGGATGCTCCAGCCGCGATACAGAGCTTTGATCCGGTTCATCACCCGGTTCAGGTCTTGGCTGAGGGTTTGATAACTGCGCCCCAACTCGCGCAGCGTCCGCAGTCCATGTTCTCCGTGGTAGACCGGGCGCAGCATTCCCGTGCGCAACAGGTCGGCCAGTTTGCGCGCATCCACCTTGTCGCTCTTGTTGCCCTTCCTTTAATAAGGCATTGCGCCGCGGATCGCAGACCAGCACTTGCGCCACCTGGGGTTGCAGCAGATCGTAGAGCCAAGCCGCCCAGGTCCCTTCTTCCCAGGTCACAGGCAACTCGCCCCGCAGACCGTGGATAAACTGCAGAATGCTGCTGGCTTTGGTTTCGACAATCGACTCCATTCCCAGTTTGCCACTGCTATTGAGAACAGCGATCACCCCCGCTTCCTTGTGCACGTCCATGCCGATATACTTGATGTCGCGACTCATGCAGTTGCCTCCTTGAGGGAAAGTTCATTCGCGCTCAACGGAGCTCTTTCCCTCAAGGTAAAGTGTCATTCTTCAGCCGATTTGCCTATCTTCTCCTCTGATTCTTGCCCTACATCCCGCTTTACGCCACTCAACAGGGCCGCTCTCTCATAATGCATTGACCCCGGACAGGCCAGCGCTCCCCTCAATTGCGTGTAATCGCGATTTTTCATCAACTGGCCCCGTGAGGTCCTGATAGAATGCTCGCGCTCTCGCTTGGGGAGATCGCAGATGGCAACAGTCGCTACCTCGCAACCTAAATGGCAGCACGCGCCCGCTGGCGCCTATGACCGCATCTTCTACAGCGGCATGGCCGTCGCAATGGCAGCCACCGTCTTTATCGGCTTCGCTCCCACCTTTTATCTCAGATTCTATTTTCACGCGCCTACGCCTTCGGGGGCGACATCCCTGACGCGGCTAGCGCAGCTACACGGTGCACTGTTTTCGAGCTGGGTCGTGCTGTTTATTGTGCAGACATCCCTCGTAGCGAAGCACAACGTGTCAATGCATCGGCGGCTGGGGATCGCAGGTGTCCTTCTGGCGGCAGTGATGACGGTTGTCGGTGCAATTACTGGAATCAAAGCCGCGGCGCGGGGAGCAGTCCCGCCCGGAGCTGATCCGCTTGGCTTCCTTGCCATTCCCCTGGGCGACATGCTGATGTTCTCTATTTTCGTCGCGTCCGCATTTTTCTGGCGCCGCAATCGGGAGGCACATAAACGCCTGATGCTGCTCGCCTACATTAGCATTGTCGCGGCAGCGACCGCGCGCCTGCCCGGCGTTCTGCCCTTGGGTCCACTATGGTTCTATGGTCTGGCTTTCATATTTTTGCTGATCGCGGTGGCCTACGACCTGGGCTTCCGCCACCGCGTACACATCGCGTACATCTTGGGTGGTGGCTTGTTGGTCGCATCCGTGCCGCTGCGCCTTATGTTTTCGGGGACGGGGACGTGGCGTGCGATCGCGCAATTCTTGGTGGGCCGAGTCGGTTAGATACTTGTCGCAATCAGGCGTTAGGCAGGCTGGCTCACCCTGTGCCGCGGCGCCCTTCACTTGGCTGCCCCATCCTTCGCGCTCTTTGCGAAGGGTGGGAACGCTGAACTCGTAGTTGAGGAAGAAGAATTGGTCGACCTGGAGGACGATTTTCGAACTTTCCCACTGGTGCCCAATTCCTACCCG
Organism: uncultured Acidobacteriaceae bacterium; assembly: GCA_963788555.1. Classification (GTDB taxonomy): domain Bacteria; phylum Acidobacteriota; class Terriglobia; order Terriglobales; family Acidobacteriaceae; genus Sulfotelmatobacter. Next base: position 6,376 of record CAWBHM010000024.1, read on the forward strand.
ACGGCTTTTCAACATTTACGGCTTGAGCCTTGGCCTTCTCGCAGGATCGATGAGTTCTATAAAAAGGGATGTCAAGAAAAAAGTTCTCCCTCGACCGGAGGCCGAGAAGATTTTAGTCTCGAGATCCAGCCCACTGGACTATAAGTTCTATAAAAAGGGATGTCAAGAAAAAAGTTCTCCCTCGACCGGAGGCCGAGAAGATTTTAGTCTCGAGATCCAGCCCACTGGACTATAAGTGCCCCCCGATTGCGTTCGAGAGGTTTGCTCTGGCTTGTTTGCCCTTGCCGTGGGTTTCATCTTCCGGTGGTGACTACGCCAATCGAGTCTTGAAACTTGGCAAGCGAACCTGGTATTGGAGTGTCAACCATGGTTCTATCGGAGGCTCGTGGCCTATCGCTATTTCTGGTTATCCGAGGAGGCATAACGTGTAATGGGTGACTCGGTGCCGAAGCACACAGGGCCGATCTCATCGACTGATACTCACCTCGAACCGAGCGTCTCCAGAACCCGACCGACCACCACCAGAGAGAATCCCCTGAGATGGAAAGGTCTCTTACCAGAGACGCTCAAGCTGCTTGCCGATGCAATTGTTTGGCGTCGAAACTTGCTCCTTTCTTCCAAATGGTTAAAGTGATCGCGGCAATCTTTCGTGCCAGGGTGAGACGGGCCATGGTTGGACGCATCCCCTTCTCCAGAAGGGCACCATAGAAATCGTACAGCGGTCCGGGGCGAGTACTCGCAGAGAGAGCAGCGCCTTTGAACAGGTTCTTCAGATCATGATTATGGTTGTCATTCAGTCCGCGCACCGTGATGCGCTCCCGGTTTCGTTGTACCTTCCCTCTGACATAGCGGTACTCGCCGCTGTCGTGGGTCTCGATCGCGAAACCACTGTAAGCCCACAGCTGACGCTTGGTACGGAAACGGTGTGGCGTTTGCAGCAGCGCCACCAGCAAGGCGGCACGAATCGGACCGATCGAAGGAATTTGTCGCAGTAATTTCACGGCATGGTGGTTTTGGCTCTCTCGCAGCAGGTCGCGTCGCGCTTCCTGGCGCACCGGTTGCAGTAGATCCAGTTGCTGATACAACCGTTCGGCCCGCAGACGAACTCCGGGTTGCGGGATCTTGGCCAACCACTCGGCGCGATGTCGCGGGGCATAGACGGTGGTACCGCTACAGAAAATGGCCCAGCTGCGGTACAGCGATTTGATCCGACTCATGACTCGCGTGACATCTTTCGTGAGGGTCTGATAGCTGCGCCCCAGCTCCTTTAAGGTGCGCACCCCGTGCTCTCCGTGGTACACCGGATGGATCTGGTTGCCACGTAACAAGTCCGCCAGCTTGCGCGCATCGATCCGGTCACTTTTGCTGCCGTCTTTCAGCAGGGCGTTCTTCCTTGGATCGCAGACCACAAGATGGGCGACGTGAGGTTTCAGCAGGTCATGTAACCAGGCGGCAGAAGTTCCCTCTTCAAAGGTTACCGATACCGTTCCGCGTAGCCCATAAATGAACTCTAGAATCGTGGCCGCCTTCGTCTCCAGGATGCATTCCATGATCAGCTTGCCCTTGCAATCCATGACGGCAACCGAGATCGTTGCTTGGTGAACGTCCATGCCAATATACTTTTCTTGCTTCATAACGGCGCTCCTTTTGGTAAGTAGTGACCCCAACAATCACAACCTACCGCAAAGTGGGCGCCTTTTTATATTGCGTGTAATTGATTTTTCACCAACAATCCCTTTGAGATACTGCCAACTCCCCAGCTTTCATTGACTTGGCTTATGCTTCCGCCGTAGCATGCTTGGGCACGATCGGCCATACCATCTGGTCCTAAGCCGCATCGATCCACGATGACATACCACTCTGTTCAAGAAGTATTAGGACGAGGAAAGGCATTCATGAGTCGCTGGCTTAACCCGCGTTTTCTCACCACGCTCCTGGCTCTTGGCCTCGCCTCCCTGGCGGCAGGCGCACAGGGCTCCACCCCGCCACCCGGAGCGATTCAACCCAATGTTCTCTATGGGGCCGCGTACTACAACGAGTACATGCCCGCCGATCTTCAGCCCGGCCGGCTGGAGAAAGATGTCGCCCTCATGAAAGAGGCCGGTATCTCGGTTGTCCGCATGGGAGAGTCCACCTGGAGTCTCTGGGAACCCTCCGACGGAGTCTTCGAGTACGCCTGGATGGATCGTGTGGTCGACGCCATGGGCAAAGCCGGGATAAAGGTCATCATGGGCACGCCTACGTACTCGATGCCCACCTGGATGGCCAAGGCCCATCCCGAGTTTTACGCGCGTCCGCTGGGCGGGGCCTCGATCAGCTACGGCATGCGCCAGAACATGGACACCGACAATCCCAAGTTCCGTTTCTACGCCGAGCGCGTCATCACTAACCTGGTCTCGCACTACAGAGACAATCCCGCGGTTATCGGCTGGCAGATCGATAACGAAACCGGCTCCTACGGAGCTTCCAACGAGGACGTCTTTAGCGGCTTCGTCAACCACCTGAAGAAAAAGTTCGGCACCACCGACGCGCTTAACAAGGCTTGGTTCCTCAATTACTGGGGCCAGGACGTCAACGACTGGGCCGACATGCCTACCCGCGACAACGCCACCAGCACCAGTTACAAACTGGAGTGGTCGCGCTGGCAACAAATGCGCGTCGCCGACTTCCTCGCCTTTCAGGCGGCGCTGGTGCGCAAGTCCCGGCGCCCCGACCAGTTCGTAACTCAGGACTACGGCTCCATGATGAAGCTCGACGTCAACGAGGTCGAGGTTGCCAAGTCGCTCGATGTCGTCGCCAACAATCCCTATCATGGCACTCAGGACCACTTCGATGGCGCATGGCAGGCATTACAGGGGGATTTTGCCCGCTCTCTCAAGCACCAGAACTTTCTGGTGACAGAGACGAACGCCCAGACGCTGGGTTGGGATTCCGCAGGCCAATACCCACCCTACGACGGGCAGCTCCGGCTCGACGTCTACACCGATCTCTCCTCCGGCGCCAACATGGTCGAGTACTGGCACTGGCACTCTATACACGCCGGCCAGGAAACTTACTGGAAGGGCGTGCTCAGCCACGATCTCGAACCCAACCGCGCCTACGCCGAAGTTTCACGTATCGCGCACGAGCTGCGGAAGGTCGGCCCCGAGATCGTCAACCTCCAGATCAAAAATCAGGTGGCCATCCTCTACAGCGTCGACTCATCGAACGCGATCAGCTTCATGCCTTTCCAACGCCAGGAGCTCGGATGGACGCCCGGCAAGGCCGCCGGCGCCTACGACGGTATCCTCTCGCAGCTGCACCGTTCTCTTTATCAAGCCAACGTGGGTGCGGACTTCGTCTTTCCAGAGACTGCCGACTTCTCGCAGTACAAGCTGCTCATCGTTCCAGCGCTCTATGTTGCCGATGATGCCCTGCTGGAGAAGATCGCCGACTATGTTCATGGCGGCGGCCACGTTCTCATGACCTTCAAGAGCGGCTTCACCAATGAGAACTCCGCAGTCCGCTGGGAACGCGCACCCGGACCGCTGCGCGAAGCGGCTGGCTTCACCTACCAGGAGTTCTCCAATCTTGAGCATCCGCTGGCGCTAAAAGACGACCCGTGGCATGTCCCTGCCGCCGATAACAAGGTCAGCACCTGGGCGGAATTCCTGCTGCCTACTTCGGCCAAGCCGCTCGCCTTCTACGATCATCCGTTTTTCGGGCGCTGGCCGGCCATCACCCGCAACCAGTTCGGCTCAGGCACGCTTACGTACGAGGGCACCGCTCTCTCCGACGCACTCCAGCAGGCCGTTGTCCTTGACGTACTTCGCGATTCTGGCCTCACCAGTTCCGATCAGGCGCTTCCAGCAAACGTACGGCTCAAGCACGGCACCAATCGAGCCGGCAAACGCATCCACTACTATCTGAATTACTCGAGTGCTCCTACGAATTTCACTTATGCGTATGCCGCAGGCCGCGATCTGCTCACCGGCCACGCCATCGCGAAGGGCGGCAGTGTAAGCCTTGCACCATGGGACCTGGCAATACTGGAAGAGGACAAGTAGAGAATCAAGACCTCAAAGATTTGTTTTCGTTTCGATGGCTGATACCTGTGCCCACGGCAGAATCTGGGAAACTACCATCGGCGCGCACCCTGAACTCCACACCACCCGGCGGGCATTACCCCTTAACT
>CAWBHM010000025.1:0-32085 GCA_963788555.1 uncultured Acidobacteriaceae bacterium
CACGAAGTTTCCCATCGAAATCCTGAACACCGACTACGTTTCCGGGCTAGCCGGCGTCTCTGTGCTTCCGGACGAGTTGCTCATTGTGTTCATCGCGCCGCCCTGGGGCGATGCGTTCGAGAGCACCTCTGGCCTTGACTTAAGAGGCACCACGCCCCCGATCACTGAAGTTGTGGACTTCCTACTGCATAGGTTCTCCCAGAACCGCTTACTCTGCGCCATCCAGATCTACGAGATCGTTCTTCCTATCTCTATGGCCGAGTTGAGGGACCGCTTCGACTGGTCGAGACCGCGAATCTACGAGGTGAATATGCCAGCGCAGAACCATGGAATACTTCTCGGTACTAAGGGCTGGGTACCGTAGGCCATCGATCACTTACCTCAAGGATTACGACGCCCAGCCAAATGCGCTGGCATTCATCCCTGCTGAGACTCGGATAAGCCTGAAAACGCCTGGAGAACATCCACCTCGCCTGTGTCTGGTACGAGCCGGACTGGCGGTAGCAGGGTTTCTGGACCGGGCACCTTCGAAACGTGACTTAGCGACCAACAGCATAGGTGCTTAGGGCAAACCTGTGCAGACACCAAGCTCTTTCAACAGAAATCGTTCCGACCCCCGTCAACGCATCTCATAACGCGAAGAGACCAGGGACGTCGACCCCCGTTTCGTCGCGACGAAGGCTTGATCGAAGATGAGCCGATTCGTCCAATGCGATTGGTAGGTGAGAAAATCGTCCGCGCGGTCATGGTCGAAGTCTCCGACCTTGAACGATAGCAACGGCGGCCAATACAATACGCCCTCTCTCAGAGAGGCGGGCGCAACACAGCCTCGAGACGAGAAACGCCAGACGTCGCCATCCTGCCAGGCAAGGTCAGCCTTGCCGTCTCCATCGAAGTCCCCGGTCACCGTTGCTGACAAATTGCCCACAAACCTGGGTGCATAGTAGGCCCAGGGAGACGAGGCGCCGCGCGAGATGCTCCAGGCTCCGCCTTCGACAGCCATCACGTCCGTGCGTCCGTCGCCGTCGAAGTCACCGAAACGCAGATCGGACAGTGGAATCCCGGAACTCCCGGTCACTGTCCACGTTCTGGTTTTGGCGAACCATATACTCCAATCCGTCGAGTCGGCTCTCCGGAATATGTCAGTCAGGTGATCCCCATCGAAGTCACCGAACCGCAGCTGGGAAGCACTCACGGGCGAAGTTGTAAGCACGATGGGGTTGCCGGAACCGGCGCTGAAGTAGATGAGGGCGCCGTCACTTCGGCGCGCAAGGATGTCGGTTTTTCCATCGTTGTCGATGTCGGCAAAGCCGAGGTCGGAGGCCAGCAGCGTCTCTGCCCCTGTCGGGATGGCGTTCAATGAGCGCCATTCCGTGAGACCTCCGTAGGACACCCACCACGTGATTCCGGTGGCCTGGAAGATATCGGCATGGCCGTCTCCATCAAAGTCCCCAACGCCAAGATTGAAGCTTGTGTCGGCATGGAAGGTATTGGACTGGGTATATAGCGGGATCGTATTCGGGTGGCAGTTTGGATCCGAGCCGCAGTCGATGGTTACGGCATCGCCGAGATTGGCATGTTCAAGAATATTGAATGAGAAGTCCGCAGAGATCGAAGGCGTGCCGCGAAGCACGAATGCCTTCCGCACCCCGGTTGCCAACGAGTCCTGTGCCCCGCGGATGGTGTTGTAATTGGCAACATAGAGCTCGCCGGCTGGTCCGCCATGGTGCTCGTGGTCGTTCGGATCGTTGGGCGGGTTACCTTGTCCATGCACGTCAATATGCTGCTGCCAGTGTGCGAACCCGCAACAGCCTTTCTCTGAATAGTCGTCCGCCTCTGGCAGGATGAAGTTGTACAGCGCGAAGTAGCCGGTGTTGTCGGCGCCGTCACTGGTTATATCGTGACGGTGGTGATCGAAGAGATTTCTCTCGATGTAGACATACGCACCGCGAGCGGAAACGACTCCGTAACCGAGTTCATTCATCTGGTTGTGGTGGAAGAAATTGTCGCTTACTGTCGGAGCGTTCCATCCATTGATCAGACCGACCGGGCCGGCATCCGGTGGCGCGTTGTCGTCGGAGACAACCACACCGGCGTTCGGAAATGAATGAAACTCGTTGTGGTCAATTCTGATGTTAGGCGCCCTCACAAGAACACCGGTTACCGCCGGCGCACCACCGGCGTGAGCGGTATCGCTCGGTCCACGAAAGCGAATGCCCGTGATACGGCTTCCCGGATTGGTTAGATCGAAGATCGGCGCAGGGACATTGGCTGACGTAAAGATCTCTGGCCCTTCGTCCAAGCCCCCGCGCGATCCGATCAGGGTAACGTTCTGGGCGAGAGGCAGATAGCGCACCGTGTGATCTGAGACGCGGTTGTAGAGATCGAGGTTGATGTCATTAGCGACGCGAATGGTCCGATTCGGAAAGGGCTTGGTTACCTCGCAATAAAGCTCGAATACGTTATGAACTTCGGCGGTCGCAGAATTCGAGGTATCGGGACAATCGGGAAAGGAACCTGGAACACAGGCGCCCAGGACGTCGGGCTCGATCTGCCCGGGCGGACCGACCTGGCCGCCGTCGCAGACGCCAGGCTTGCCGTCGAGGGTACACCTGGTTCCCTTGGCCATCGGCCAGAACACCCACCCTTCAACGGTGCATCTGGGACGATTGCAGACCGGCGCCTTCGGGACATTTCCGCACGACGGAGCCGCCCCGCTTGGGAGTGATACCAGGCCGGCAGTCAACGATGGGTGTTCCGCGATTGCAGGGATTTGGTCGCCGGTACTGCGCGTTGCGTCATGCCTAGTAGCCTGTCCAATTGCAACTTCCGAGGCAAGCGTCCCCGGTGTTGACACGCGGGTGAAGAGAACCATCGTCGTGAGGGCTAGAACATTCAGAAAGCGCGAGGTTTTCATAGGTGCTTTCTCCCTCTTGGTGTATCGGAAGACCACCCTGACGAGTCTCGATACGGAAGCGGTCGCAACGGAGCTGTTCAGAGCTCGGCAGGCCGCATTGAGAGACACTTGCGGAGCAGAAGAACAGTTGGGGCCGAGAGCCGGGTGGTGAATGTACGACCCCGTTACCGAATGCTGGGGCCCATCTATTTAGGGAAGTGAGCGTCGTATGGGAATCGTTTCAAGTCGGTGGAGAAGACCGGTCATGTTTGGCCGGTGCAAAGCCGCTCCGCCACACAGTGTATGTGAATTGGTAAAGGCAGATCAATTCCGATCCGGCACTCCGGCACAATGGCATTAACTTGCTGCAAATCCTCACGCAGAATGCAGGAGAAGTCGTGCGCAAGCTGTTTTGGCGTTATGAGGGGAACGCACAGAGCGGCGAGAGACGGCGACTACAAGTATCTGAAGATCTCGACAACACTTTTCTCTTCAATGTCGTTGAGGATCCGATGGAGCGCGCCAACCTGAAGGAGCGGCGCAAGGTTGTCTATTACCGAATTGTGGCAGAGTGGCGCGAATGGAACGTAACCATGCTGCCGGAAATTAATGATAGCTCCGCTGGCAACTTCTCCGGCGATGGACTTGCCGGCCACATTGACGCGCGGGAGACGCGCGGCAAGGCGGACAATCCTATGCCGCCTAAAATGCCGGAGGCAAAATCTCATTGCGGGGCCGGGACGCTATTCCTACAGCCTTGCTGCTGAACCCACTTCCTGAGTCGGTCGACGCGGCCAAGCGACCAGAACCAGTCGGCCATCCGGAAGCTGACACTTGGACGAGAGTCGGCAACGTGGACATTTGCTCGTTTTTCGTCCACTTGAACCAAAGCCCTATCCGCCGAGAAGGCGGTTCTACGTCCAAGTGAAGCGACCGCATTCGTAAACAGTTGCACGCTTTTCAGGAGTAATCCTGATTAATTCCCAAAATGTCCCCGAAATTGGGAGCGTTGTAGTTCGTCTTTGTCGACACCGACGTGCCGGATTCTCCTTTCTGCCGAGTGTCGATACCTTAAGTAATGAAGCGGTTGAAGGGCCGTTCGAATCGTTAAGTTCGAAGAATGGCGGCATGCTTTGCCGCTGGCCCCAAGTTCAAAATCAAACTAAGATGTGTTCGTCGACGATGTACCGCGGATCCGGATCTGGACCTGATTTTAGAAGGACACGCCCGCGCCTATGTCTTACTTGTCGTATCCCGTTCGTTGCAGGAGACGTTTATACCGCGGGTCGGCGCGAATTGGGTCAAAATCCGCGTCCACTTTGATTGGCCCCAAGCCGGTGAGTTTACGGCGATAGCATTCCTCCAACGAAGCTAACGCTTGTTCTTTGTTGCCCGCTTGAGCATAGGCCCGAGCAGCATTACCGAGGTCGCCCGACCTCTTGTCCGCCTCCGCCTGTAGGAGCAGAACGCCCCGATATCCCCCGGACCTGTATGCTTTTTCGAGAACATCAATTTCTTCTGGTTTTGTACGTGCCAAGCGGGTCGCGTATGCCTCTTTTAGCATGCCTTTATGGCGGTACGCATGCTCCAGCCATACCAAAGCCACTCCGTAACCCGGTTCGATCGTCAATGTCTTCCGGGCTTGCACAACGGCTTGGTCGTACTGTCGCGCAAAACAAAATGCCCGGGCCAGATTGGCATTGACGATCGGCGAGAACGGATCCAGATTCACAGCCCGCTCCTGGTCGACGATCCCCTCATCAAAGTGCCCCTGCCATAGTCTGTGGATGCCCGTACCTGCCAAGCCAGCGGATCGTTCGGATTCAGTTCAAGGGCACGATGAAGCTCCTTTTCCGCGTTCCCGTGATCCATCTCTTGCGCGTATACCGATCCCATAGCCAGATGTGCGCTCGCCAAGCCTGGATCCAACCGAAGTGCTTTTTCCGCAATTGCTTTGCCCTTCTGCAGGCCATTCTCGAAGGGGAGCGCATTCCACCCCCAGGCCACCACGTATGCTTCGGCCAAGCCGGCGTAGGCGGGTGCAAAACTTGGGTCGTCCTTTGTCGCCAATTCAAAGTGTTCGATCGCTTTGCGCCATCCATCCCCCGTGTACTGAAAGAAGTAGAAGCGTCCCTTGAGATATTCGCCATAGGCCTCCGGATTGACGGTCCGAATCGGCTCCACATGCGTGATCACCCGGCCAATTTGCCGAGCGATATCGCCTGCTACTTCCTGTTGCAGTTCAAGAACTTCGGTTAGATCTCGCTCGTAGCTCTGCGCCCATAAGTGGTTGTCGGTTAGGACCTGGATGAGCTGAGCTGTAATTCGGACCTTATTCCCCGAGCGCAATATGGTGCCTTCAACAATGGCGTCTACACCCAATTCCCGGCCAATTTGCTTTGTAGTGAGTCGTGTTCCCTTATAGCGAACCACGGTAGTGCGCGAGATAACTGGCAGCGTCCCCGCCCGCGCCACCTCTGTGATAAGGGAATCAGTCATTCCATCGACGAAATAGGCTTGCTGGGGATCGCCGGATAGATTTTCGAGCGGAAGTACCGCCACGGAATCGATTTCCAGGTGCCCGGGCGGCCTCAATCCGTTGCCGGACGCACGGTGGTCGCGGGCCATTTTCAGGGTCGCGATGACTCCAAGAATTAACAACAGGGCGGCTAAGCCCAGCGCCGCGTATTGCCACTTCAAGCGAAACTCCTCGCATGCTCGAACGGGAAGCGGGGCGAGCTCCTCCGGGCTGACCTGTTGCAAGCCTTGAGGGTTCAAGGCACCGATGAATCGATACCCTTTCCGGGGGAGGGTTTCGATGAACTGAGGTTGGTCTGCCGAGTCTCCAAGCGCATCGCGCAGCTTGTTCAGTGCTTTGTTAAGTCCGCGCTCGAAATCTACGTGGGTATCGGCGGGCCACAGCTTGCAGGTGAGTTCCTCGCGGGTGACCAACTCGCCGGGATACGCCAACAGCACGAGGAGAAGCTGCAGCGGCTGATCGTGAAGCTGCGTTCTCTGCCCGTTGCTGAACAATTCGCCGGTACGGGCATCAAGCTCGAATGCCCCGAAGCGATAAAGCCTGGGAGCCTGGAGTGGATTTCCCATGAACGCTCCAGCAATGGGCGAAGATTACCGAAGCAGTTTACCACGTATAGAACCCCCTGGCATTCAGCGGCCGGTCCATCCATTCGATTCGCATAACTCATTGTTTACTCACGAGATCCGCGAGGGAATCAACAGACCACACACAGGGAATCTTCCGGGGATTGACGCTGGTGGCCCGCTTCGTCAGAGTTTCCACCGTGGGACTACACGTGTGGTCCAAGGCGGCCATCATGATTGCACCGAATAACTCGCCATCCGCGATACAGACTGCGATTGCTCCGGCCTGCGGCTTTGCTGCTGACTTCGCACGGGATTCAAATGCCTGATCGCCATTGCTTGCATTCCGAGTGTCTCGAGTGGATGTGAATCGTATCCGGGAGAAGTGCCATGCGCTTACAAAGATTCGTGCGGACTTCAATCTCAAACTGGGCTGCCTTTGCCCTGCTGCTTGCATGCACTCGGCCAGCATTTTCTGACGATGACAAACGCGGAGGCCGCGACGACGACAGGCCTCCGAAGACCTTATACGTCTGGTCAGGCAGCCAGGTACCCAACGTGTCGGCGTTCCTTGCCGTAATTGACTTCGACGAGGACTCGCCCAGCTACGGAGAAGTAATCAAGACAGTCTCTGTCCCGCCACCCTATGACTTGGGGAATGAACCGCATCATTGTCATCTTTCGGCGGACAAGAACATCCTGGGCTGCGGAGGCTTGCTCAGTGTCTTGAAGGGGCAAGACGGAATCTTCTTCTTCGACGTCTCGACCGCGCGCGATCCCAAATACCTCTTCTCCACAAGCGCTCGTTATTCGAGCATCACCGATGATTTCCTTCCCCTGGAGCACGGGGGCTTTCTGGTTTCACAGATGGGATCGGAAACCGGAGGCGAGCCAGGGCGGATCGCGGAATTCGACTCACATCTGAGGCTTGTGCATGAATGGCCCGAAGTGCCACCCATGGATGGCTTCAATCCGCACGGTATTTCCGCGCGGCCGGAGATCAACTTGATGGTGACCTCGGACTTCATCCTGCCGGTGAGTACACTCGACGTGTACGCGGGCGATCCCGTGTTGCGCGGTGCGATTCGCGTTTGGGATTTCAAGCAGAGAAAAATACTTCGTACCGTTCAGATTCCCGGAGCGCCAGGGACGATGGACGTGAAATTGATACCGCATGACCCCAAGGCACGCGCGATCACGGCGGGGATGTTTGACGGTCTTGTGTACCTGGTTGACACCAGGAATGGCACAGCCCAAGTGGTCTTTGACTGCGAGAACGTTGTTCCGCATATCGAAGTCGGCGTGCGCGGAGGCATGACTCAGTTGCTGACCATGCCGGCACCAGGGGACCGCTTGATCTTCGCCTCATTCGAGGCCGGCCAGGTTGGAATGCTCGACATAAGCGATCCCGAACACCCGGTCCAATCGGCCATCGTCAATCTTGGCGTTGACGCCGGTCCGCACAATCTTGTTTTGACCGATGACGACAAGCGTCTGGTGGTCACCGACTACTTCTTGAACGAGGATGATTTCGGAAAGATCCATTTTGAGGGGGATCACAAGGTCCACGTGATCAAGGTTTCTCGTCATGGCCTGAACCTGGACACCCGATTCAATCTCGATTTCAACACAGCCTTTCCCTTCGGCCCCGCGCGTCCGCACGGAGTGGCGATGAAGTAGCTTCCCTCTGAAGCATAGGAGCACGAGACCAAGCTTCATAGACTCGCAACTCGGTTGCGCTGAGTTCTGTCGGTCTGCTGCGGCCTTTCAGTGTACAGATCAACGAATAGGAAGGTTGGAGGAGGTAGCACATGGCATTGACCAAAGCCAGACTGAATAACGGTGGCCGTACTGCACACTACCAGTTTCAGTATGACGATTCCCTGTCGAGTTCTGCTGGGCTCGAACCGGCGCGCACCAACGCCGTAATTGGCGCCTGTGAGGGCGACTTTGACCTGATGTCGGGTTGGTTCGGCAATATCTCCCTCGGCGTGAACTTTCCGATTCCGGTCAGCGTGAACCCGAGTCCGTCCGGGTCGCCAAATTCATATGGAGCGCAGTGGAGTAAGAAGGGACGCAACGTGACTCTGGCGATCAACCAGGGTACGAAGCCCCAGCAATTTGTCCGGTCCCTCATGGTCGCCGAAGTGACGGAGATGTTCATGGACGCGCAGAACATCGGCTGGTACGGCAACGGGAATGAGGGCACGAATGGGGAAGGCTTGTCCCGGTTCCTGCGTGGCCAGTTCTATGTCAATATCAACAGCTTCGGAAGTGACCTGACAGATTCAAAGAGCAACCTTTGGCTCGACAGTATCCGAGCTGATTACGTAAACAACCCCAACCCAAACGACAACGGTCCGGATGCGCTCACAGGGTGCGCCACTCTTTTCATTTGGTACCTCTCGGATCAGCTTGGATTCAACATCAAATCCATCGTTGCAGCGGGCGCGTCAACCCTGGGGGACGTCTACACGAATCTTACCGGCGATCGAAACGACCCGTTTCCGCTCTTTCAACAGATTGTCTACACCGCATTCCCTACTTCCCCAAAGAATTCGACCATCACAACCGGGAACCTCGATAACCCGTTCCCGTTGCCAAGCGCGGGCGTATTGAGCACGCTGAAATACCTGCGGAACGACGTGCCGGATACGAAGTTCGCGCGGCAACTCAGCGCTTTGAAGAACGGCGGCCGACTTCGGCCAGTGCTGAACAGCGACAGACAGGCTTCGCTGATCTAGTGGAGTCGCGATCAACCAGGGGCACTGCGGCGGGCGCAAGCTCACAAGGATGATAAGGAGGAGACCATGAAGAGTTTCGACCAGATATATACCGAGTCCGCAAAGACCGCGACTCTGACGCTTGGATTCAACGGCACGAGCGGAAAGATACTCGTCGAGAAAGCTCAGAACGGGGCCGAGAGTATCGTTCTCGACGCGTCCACCAGCACCGCCAGCCTGGGAGGTGATAAGGCAGGCGATGGGAACATCCAGTTGTGGAACGCCTCGGGGAAGAATACCGTGTCGGTCACCAGTTCGGTGAAGGTGGATATCAAGAAAGCCCCGGACCTCCCAGGCACTCAGCGGGACCTTGGCGGCGCGGTTGTCGTCCGCAATAGTGACGGGGCAGCCGCGTGTACCCTGGAGGGCACCGGCACGCTGTCCCTCGGCGAGGGGCAGGCCATTGTCCTGCAGGGGGCAAGCGGTGTCTCGACTTTCGGAGCGGCCGGCGCGAATGGGTTTGTCAACCTCAAGAACAGCAATGCCATTGAGACGATCTCCTTATATGGCGCGACCGGAAGCATGACTCTCCGTAACAACGACCGTGTGACCATCATCTTGGATGGTATGAACGGCGATCTGACTCTTGGGGGCAGCGGCACCAATGGCGATCTCGTTATCAAAAACAGTAACGACGATCAGATATTCAGTTTGCAGGCCGAAAGCGGTAACCTGATTCTTGGAGGTGGCGGCGTCAATGGCGACGTACTTATCAAAAACAGCGATGGCGTTCAGATATGCAGCTTGCAGGCCGAAAGTGGCAACCTGACACTCGGGGGCGGCGGCATCAATGGCGATGTCCTTCTCAAAAACAGCAACGGTGCTGAAACTATCATCCTGAATAGTGCGAACAGCGACCTGACGCTCGGAGGCAGCGGGACCAACGGCGACATCTCTCTCAAGAATAGTAGTGACGTCGAGACCGTCCACTTGGATAGCGCCAACGGCACCCTGACGCTGGGAGGCGCCGGGGTCAACGGCGATGTCTTTATCAAGAACAATAGCGACATTGAGACCATCAAAATCACGGGATCGAATGGCGACATCGAGTTCCTGAATGCGGATGTCGCCGAAGAGTTTGACATTCCGCCGGATGCGCTCGCAGACATCTCGCCCGGAACGGTTGTCGTGGTGGATGAGTGCGGTCGGCTTCGCCCCTGTGAGGAGGCGTACGATGGCAGAGTGGTTGGGGTCGTCGCCGGCGCGGGGAGATACAGGCCAGCGATTGTTCTGGACCGGAAGGGAGGCGGCAACCGCCTTCCCGTCGCTATGATCGGCAAGGTCTACTGTTGGGTAGAGGCGGATTCAGACCCGGTTCGCGTCGGTGACTTGCTGACCACGAGCTGCCACAGAGGGCACGCCCGGCGCGCCTCGGATCCACTTCAGGCATTCGGCAGCCTGATAGGCAAGGCGCTTCAGCCGCTCAGCCAGGGCAGGGCCCTTATTCCGGTGTTGGTGAAGCCGCAGTGAGAAGACTCCGGTGCGCGGCCGCTCTCCCGGCGAGGAGGGCGGCCAGCGTAAATTCGGTGGAAGCCTTGAGAGTGGAGTGAGCGTATCGCGGCGTTGACATACTTTCGGCGTCGGCCGCATTCCAATTGCCGCATTTAGGGTAGACACTCTTCAACATCGTGGTTGAGACTTTGCGGCTCGGACGGAAAACTTGCCACAAGCCGACATATCAGATCTTTCGCCGCGTTATTCTGGAGCCTATGCAAAGCTCATAGTCAACGGTAATCCAGTCCGCGCTGAATCCGGAACGCTTCACTCGAGCAAGCCGGTAACCTGGATTAAACTTCCGGTCGATGCTGGAATGAGTGCATCTGTTCAAGTAGCGCAGTAGTTAGTCAAGGTTGCGAATGAACGCTCGGGACGGCTTAAATTTATCCGTCTGTCGGTCATGTGTGTCTCTCTTTTGTCAGAGACTCGCAGCGCCGGCTGCTAGCCGAAGACAATCCTGCGTCCTTAGCTGAACTCACGTAGCTAGGGGAGGCCACAGCCTCGGGTATCCGGTACCATAACGAAACAATTGAGGATCTAAATTGACAATCGAACATTCACCAAAGAACGGTGTCACTCCCAAAGTACTCCATTGAGACAATGATGAGTGGAGTTGCCGTCTTCGATTACGATAACGCCGATTCGTCGATATCTTCCTCACCAAGGTTTAATCTCGCCTGAACACAGGTGACCAGAAGATGGACCTGCTCGAACATTCTCTCAGACGATTGAAGAGTCCGGAAAACCGCGAGGCAGATCCGTGAATTCAGCAATCATCCAAATGCACGTGCGCCGCTCGAGATCGACCAACCCGGAAGGCGGGCCAGCATAGGTGAACGCGTGTTGTTGTAGAGAAGTAGGATTCCGTAAATTGCTTGATTTCACAAGTCGTGTACTCAATGGTGCCGGATAGTTCCCGATAACGGGCCAGTATCCAGGAATGCCTATTGGCACATTGCGGTCAGGTCTGGCAATCCACTTGTCTGTATAGTCCGCTTCGCGTCAAGTTGATTCCGAGCCATCCTCAGCTTTAGAAGTCACTTCTCTCGGCAGGCGGGTTTTTCGTCCGGGCGGATCGCTTTGGAATTGCCGGTGATCTTTGAGGCACTTGGGTTGGAGTGTGAGCTACGGGAAGCGGACCATCGAGACACTTCTGCAGTACGTCCATCTGGAATCTGGTACGCCAAAAGAATCACAGGGAATTTAGAAAAGCAATCAGTTGCTCCTTTTCTTCTGCCGTCAAATTCATCTGGAACCGCTCGTTGTAGAAATCGACAAGCTGCTGCAGATTTTCGGCAGCGCCGTTATGGAAATAGGGCGCACGGGCGGCCAGTCCGCGCAGAACCGGGCCTTTGCCCCGGTTCACATCGCTGCACTTGCCAGAGATCAAGGCTTTGCCGGGATCGGACGTATAAAAGGTAACCTTCATTGACGGGTTGACAGAGTCGGCACACCCGGAAACCTCGAAAACTGGCAGATCGGGCGGACTCAGTTTCGCAAGACCGGCAACAATATTGGGGTTGGACTCGAAAGCAATCTCGCGGCTGGTCGCGATATCGAGCGGCAGCGGCAGTGAGTGATTTCCCACGTTAGGCGTGTCATGGCACGTTGTGCACGTCCCCTTAATCACAGCAGGGCTGCCCAGCCCAGGATTGTCGTTGAGTCCGCGAACATCGGTAATGGTTGCAACTGCGGTGTTGAACACGTTCTCGCCCGCAGCGATCCTGGCGCGCATCTCCGATCCATCTTCGTGCTCGCCCGATCTGGAGCCATTGGCAGAATCCCACGCAGAGAAGAGAGTCATGGCCGATGGATTGAATGTCGCTCCAGTGGGGTCAGCTCCAAGAGTGTCGTTGACGCCCGGATAATACGTTTGATTCGCCAATCCGACGGGACCTCCCGAGGCTCCGTATTTGTAGAGCATGCCCGCTTCTCGCCCCATCATCTGCGCTGTGGTGAGACCAAGCTCAAAATTCACAATTTCGTTCAGTTGCGCGTCGGAAGGCTGGGTTGCGGCCTGCGCGTGCCCCAGCGTCGCGTCCAGTGCCTGCTGTTTCAGGTCTGCTTCCAGGTGGGCCGGGAACGCCGAGGCGGACGTCAAGGGCAGGATGGTTTCTCGCCCATCGAACATCACGGCGCTTAAAAAGCGAAGATTGGTAGTGGGTAGAGGCCGACGATAGACAGAAATGACGTCAGCACCGGTGTTCGGATCGTGGGTGATTGCACAGCCATACGGATCGTGCACGACCGAGATGGAGAATTCGCGGTTGCTGGAGAGCGGCAAACCGATGCGAATCAGTCCGCGACTCAACAGCAGAATATGCGATGAGCGTTTGCTCACGTCATCGGTGGGGCAGTTGGCGCCGTCGAATGCAGCAAACAACGGATCTTTGCCGTGCGATTGGCGGTAAATGGACTGCACGCCGCGACTGCTGAGGCTCATCGCCTGGTCCAGCTGATGGCATGTAGCGCAGGTGCGGCCATTCGTTCCCAGGCTTTGAAAGAATGCGCCAGCCCCATCAATATCTCCTGATGAATTGAAAGTCGCCACGGCACCTGCGGGATCCGGAAACGGGCTCAGGTTAGGAACGAATATGGCGGCGATCATGGCTGTTAACGATACGAGCACAAATAGGGAAGTCGTTAGACGGATAGCACGGCTTAACATACTGCCTCGCAATTGGAAACCGAATTTGACACCGGTGTGGCGTTGACGCGTATTGCTGCTTACCTGATGGTGAGGAAAATAACCGCGGCGTAACACGCGACCACGTGCATCCATCGCGGATGTTCCAGTTGTGGAGTTCTATCGACAAATGCATTTACTCGATGCACGCGGCTTCATTGCGCACCGCTGGACGAATATCCACTAGGTGGGCTCTTCCCGAGGTCGGTTTTCGGCCAGCGGCGCGCTTGTGTGTTGTCTGTTGGAGCGGCGTACGAACTCTTGCAGAGTTTGCGGGTTCTCTTCGTCAACGCGCGTCGGGCTGGCGCTCGCGCTCAGATCGAGTTCTGTATGAACGGCTCCCACCCTAATTCCGAGGACATTCAACGCGGTAAAGAAAATCGGAAAAAACGGACTCTCTTCTTTCAGAAGCCGGGATACGTCCGCGAACTCATCCTGCGCCATGTAGAGAGTGGTCTGTGAGCCGCTGAACTGTAGCCAGTCGTCCGGGAGATCCTTCGGAAATACAATGCTCGCCGTGCTTCCCGACTCAAGCCGGAGATCAATGACTCGCTGAAAGTCAACGAAGTCGTTGTGCGCAATATAGACGGAATACTTCACGATCTTGTCTTGGATAGGCATGGGATTTCATCCCCCGAAGATTCGAGATTTTCTGAACAGACGGCCATTGGCGTAAAAGCCGCGATATGGCCGCCTGACCAAAAAAAGCTCAGTTGCAGTTTGGCGCAGGTACCGGATAGACGCCGCCAGCTTTGAACCCAGGAGCGAATTCAACGATCCCATCGCTCTGCGGGAACACCGTTGCCCACCAGATAACCGCTACGTTATTTCCTGTGTTTTTCACACTATGTGCTTGACCCGGACCCTCAACAAAAGCACTGCCGCCACTGAACTCCTCTGAAGCGCACTGGTCGGGGCCAACCAGGTGTTCCTCCGTTAGCTTGCCGTGCGCGAGAATGACATAGCTCGTTGCCTTGTGAACATGCCACGGAATGGCATCGCCGGGCTTCATGGTGAAAGCATGGATTTGGACGGTGGCAGGTACGGGATAGCCGGGCCCGGCAAGACCAAAGTCATACGCCGGAACGGTTCCAAGGAGCAGGGCGATGTTCGACAGGGCAAATGCGCTGCCGACCATGACGGTTATCAGACAGATGAGGGTAGCGATTGCCAGCTTTCGTTTTCGTGTCATGGGGAACTCCTCCTGAGTGAATTGAGAGAACTAGTGCTGGATTTTCGGGACGAACCTGCCGACCGAAGCGACCACCCGACAGGTGATTGCGGTTTCTTTGGCAGGCAACTTCGCAAAATCGCTTCGGAAACCGTGAAACGGGGCCACGGTTACCTGTCACCATCGGACCAAATGTTCCGAAGCGCAATGCCTGGCAAAGCACGCGCGCATAGAATGAAGGTCACGGGCTAACTAGCTGATCAGCTGTTGTTTAGGTCTTCAGGTGACGCGGTTGGAATGCTTTTGTAAACTTATCCACCAGGATGAGCACTGCCCAAAAGCCGCGCATTATCCGGTTCGGATCGTTTGAAGCCGACCTGTATACGCGAGAACTTCGTAAACACGGGCTCAAGCTCAAGGTCCAGGAGCAACCGTTTCAAGTTCTGGCCATGCTGCTGGCGCGGCCCGGCGAACTCGTCACTCGGGAAGAGATTCGTTCAAGGCTCTGGCCACAGGACACGTTTGTCGATTTTGATCACGGCCTGAACGCGGCGGTTCGCCGTTTGCGGGACGCTTTGAACGACAATGCGGAGGCCCCAAGATATGTAGAAACACTGCCCCGTCGCGGGTACAGGTTCATCGCTCCCGTGGACCCGCGAAGTATCGATGAGGCCCTGCAGTCGGAAACGGAAGGCATGACCACGTCGACTGTGGCGATCGCGGAAGCGCCGGTAACAAGGGCAGACGCGTCCCAGAAGCTTGCTCTTCCCGAGGCTGTGAATCATGGGATCGAAACGGACAGTGCACCAGTGACTATCGGTACGGAGCCCACTTCCCTGGGGGAGCCAGGGACTTCGACGACCGTCGTTTCGCAGACCCTGAACCCGAGCGCCTCAGTTCCCCTGCAGATGGTTCCGCCAAGGAAAGCGGAAGCCCGAGCGCCCAGGCGTGTGAAATTTCTCGTTGGGGCGGTAATCTCCGCATCTGTAGTTGCCGTCGCCTTTATGGCATATCGGTTTGAAAACAGGAGAACAAAGGAGCCAGCCATCCGATCACTGGCGGTGCTTCCTCTAAATAACCTTTCTGGAGATCCTGCACAGCAATACATGGCAGACGGGATCACCGAGGAACTCATTGGACGACTCGCCGGAATTCGCAATCTGCGGGTAATTTCCCGCACGTCAGTAATGCGCTTTGCAAATACGCAACTCTCGGTACCGGAGATTGCCAGGATACTCGGCGTTGATGCGGTCGTTGAGGGCTCCGTGATGCGAGACGGCAACCGGATTCGTGTTCACGCGCAGCTGATCCGCGCGGCAACCGACGAGCACTTCTGGTCGGAATCCTATGACCGGGAGTTGCGCGACGTTCTTGCCATGGATGCCGACGTGGCACAAGCCGTTGCGCACAAGGTTGAGGTCACCATTACCGGGGACGAACACCGCAGGCTCGCGGCAGTGCGTTCTGTGTCACCCGAAGTGTATGAGAATTACCTGAAGGGCGAGTTCGCTCTCACCAAACGCGATAACAAATCGGATGTCGAGGAGAGCATTTCGTATTTCAATGAGGCGATCAGCAAAGATCCGACTTTCGCACCCGGTTACGTGGGGCTGGCGAAAGCTCACTCGAATCTGACTACTGTTTTTATGGGCGGGGTGGCCGAACAAGAGCGTCCCAGAGCGATCTTAGCGGCGCAGAAGGCGCTGGAACTCGATCCAGAACTCGCAGAAGCTCACGTGCTGATGGCGTCCATGGCGGAATCACAGTGGCACTGGGCGGAAGCCGAGAGTGAATACCATCGCGCACTCGAACTGAGACCAAATGACGCGTCGACGTATTCGGGACTCGCGTGGTGGCTGGAGTGTCAGGGGCGTACCGACGAAGCCCTGACAATGAGACGGCACGCCCGCGAACTCGATCCTCTTGCCACTTCTGGCGCCGATTTGGCCTGGGATCTTTTTTATGCCCATCGGTACGATGAAGCCGAACAGGAGTTGCACAGTGTGCTGGCAGTCAGAGCCGATAATGCGTATGCTCTGTGGGTCCTGGGGTTTGTGCTGCTGGCCAATCATCGGCCTCAAGATGCCGTCCCAGAACTGGAAAAGGGAGTTACCTTCTCTAACCGCAGCCCCGCGATTGTGGGCCTTTTGATTAACGCGTATGCTCAGGCCGGCCGGCGCCGGGACGCACTGCGGCTGTTAGATGAACTAAAAAGGCGCAAACAAACGGGCTACGTGCCGTCTGCCGCATTTACTTTCGCCTACCTTGGTTTGCGTGAGAACGACGAGGTACTTGTCTGGCTTGAGCAGGGCTACAAAGAGCAGTCAAATCTTTTGCAGACTCTGAAAGTGTTTCCATTCTTTGATCCGATTCGCGCCGATCCACGTTTTGTCGATCTTCTCAAACGCGTCGGGCTTGATCGACCAACTTAGTTAAGGACTCAGGAAACTTCCTCTGGAAAATGCTCGAGGTTCGGCGACTTAATGAACAGTCCGTTCTTGTGGAGATGGCATTATGTATCGGTACACGGGATGTGCCGGCCGATTTATGTCTGATGCCAAAGGCAGGTCCTGACAATTAAATGCAAGCCACTTTGCCGAAAAGTCCGCATCTCGGACACGTGACTCGGAAAACCTGTTGCGGGCTTGAGACATAGCGTCCTCTGTGGTGAAAAAGCGCTGATATTGAATTTTGCCGCAGCCTGTTCCGCGCTCGTGTGAGCACCGTTTCTGATAGCTTCTGATCGCCAGTTTTTCAGTTGGCGTTCAAGAACCCCTTCGATGGGAAATCCCGAGCCGACATGGCTCATTTGCCATATCATTCACTACTTGGGTCGACGAGCCGCAACAGGTTTCCTAAGTCATTTGTCCGAGCAGATGGGATGAGAAGGTCGAACCCGATCGTAGGCTTGACTCCCACTCTGCGTGGGGGACCCCAACCCGAGTTCAAGTTGACGCGTGAGTGCGTTGGCGAATTAGTGCGGACTTGGGGACCTTACTTGAGGCGTGGGGTTGTCCGCTTTTCCGGTTGCCTCGGGGGTGCCTATATGGTCCGCTAACTCCGCGCCGCTAAAGCTGTGCGTGAAGGTTTCCGTCGATCTCCGGCAACTTCACCGATTCTCCTCGGATTCTCTTCCGCGCACTACATTCTCCGCCGGCATTCTGAACGGCTTCGATAGCTTGATCACACGCCCCACCTTGGCATACCAACCCTGGGGAGCGTATTCATTTCCGTGGAGGTAGCATTGGGCGGAAACTTCACCACTCCCATCAGTGAATGTCAGCAGCCAACTCCGAGGGACTGAGTTTTCCGGCGCTGTGTGGTAGCGGGTCAGCGCGGCCGCGTTGACGAACGTCGTACCCCATCGCCGCTCGATATGGGACTTCCTGCCGTAGGTGTCGTCGGGTGACGTGTGCGTATGCGCTCCGAGCCAAAGATCGACACTCGGGGGCGCGGTTGCCAGTACGTTCTCGAATGCTCCGGAATCCGGTTTGCTATCCACCCAATACAAGTAAGAAGCGCCCTGCGGCGTGCCTTGAGGAAAGTAGCCATGGTAACGGGGCTTCCACGTTCCGTTTTCGGCGCGCTGCATGCCTTCCCATTCTCCCGAAGCAACCGTGGTGTCTTTGAGCACGTAATGATGCGCGGTAATGATCACGGACGAGCGATTCTCCGAGACCATGCGCTTCCACCAGCGGAACGTCGCACCGCTGACCACACCGCCAGGGTTTCCTCCCAGTGTGCCTCGACCAACTTTCTGGGTTGGTTCATTGATGTCGCTCATCATCAGGAAAAGTAGATTGCCAACTCGAAAGGAATAACGCTCCCAAGTCCCCTCGATGGGAAATGGGCGCTTCGCCGAGTCAACACGCGAAAACTCCGTGTGCTCGCCGGTAGGGTCGATCCATTTGCGCCACCACCATGCCTGAGGCTCATCGAGGCCGCTCCGATCGTGATTTCCCGAGAGATCATAGACGTCTTCACGGCGGTGCTGCTTCAGTGCACCGAATTGGCGGACGATCTCCTCCCCTTCCGGGTCCTTCGGCGTACCCTGCTCTCCCGACATATCCCCCAGATCCAGGGCAATGTCCCACTTGAAACCGGTTGCGGATTCGGATTGTCGAATCGCTTCAGCCAGGCTATCTCGGCCTTGTTTCTTGTCTGTGCCCACGTGCGCGTCAGCAAACACCCAAACGCGGAACGCCTTGGGTGTCACACGGCGACCCTTCGCCGTGGTGGCGGCATCCTGAGCCAACAATGAGCCACAGCCCAGGGCTGTGGTCATCGCTAAGGCCGCCAATGATGTTGCAAGCTTACCCATCGAACATTCCGCTCTTGCCGAAGTGCGCCGCGTCCCCGCTGCTTGTTGGACATCACAAGATCGCGATTATCCCGTGAGACGAACGAATCCACCAATACCCACATCTGTCGCGAGATGTGGGGCTCCCCGGCGAAATCAACAAGAACAACCGACTTCATCAGAA
Organism: uncultured Acidobacteriaceae bacterium; assembly: GCA_963788555.1. Taxonomy (GTDB): domain Bacteria; phylum Acidobacteriota; class Terriglobia; order Terriglobales; family Acidobacteriaceae; genus Sulfotelmatobacter. The sequence goes on from CAWBHM010000025.1 coordinate 18,620, forward strand.
ACGGCGATTTAATTGGGACTCAGAGTGCAACACGCCGTGGAGGGACGCGTTCCGTGTGCAGCGCAATCTGCCCGGAGCTGCCAGACGCTGTGAATACGGTGACAACGTCGAGTTCGACCTCGCTTTCGATCACCACAAATCCCTTAAGGAAATCGGCCCTCGCCCCAGAGCGTTCAAGAATGTCCGGGCAGTCGATTTCGAGCGCTTGATCCGGGCCAAGTTTTGCTTCAAAGAACTTTGATACGTGGCCGGGCTTCAGCCCTGGTAGCGCAACCGCAATCTTGGCGCGAAAGGCGATCGTCTTGTAGGTCGGATTGTGCACGTTCACTGCGGTCCAATAGACCCCGGGCGCTACAACCGCGCCACCGGATTTTCCGCAGACAAATTTCGCCGCGTATTGAACGACTTCGCGCGTCACAAATTGGGATTGGTAGTGGGCAAGGATTCTGCCCGCAGAAAGCGCCGTGGGATACAGAGCCACCTCATCGATCAGCCCCTTGAACGGCCGCTCCCTTTCAATCTGGTTCCCAATTCCTACACCGCTCGCCGTTGGGTTAGTAGGATCGGGCGGCTTGGGCGAGATGCTGCCGGGTGCCGCGGTCTCGCTGGGGTCCAGAACTCCGTTGAGAAAAATGCGGATGGTCGCCCCATCGTAGGTGGCCACGATATGGGTCTCTGCACCCTGCGCGGCTACGCCGATGCTTTTGACGTTGACGCTGGTCGTGGCTGCGCTGGTGCGGATCTCCACCTGCACATGACCGTCGGGCAAGATGCTTAGGCCGTATTGCGCCAGCTCCGCAAAGCTCGATTTCTCGAGGATGCGCTGCTGAAGGTCGTTCGGACCGTCCCATCGGACCTTCGCTTCCATGGCGATGTTCGCGGGATTGAGGACATCGCTATTGGGAACAACGATTCGTCCCGTCGCGCCATCGAAGAGAGCCGCCGTGTCTCCGCCATGAAAGCCGGGCTGCCCAAGAGTGATTCCACCGCTGTAGGTTCCGCTGTTTGCGTTTCCCGATGCGTCCGCTGCGCTCACGGTTCCCGGGGCTTCACCGAGACGCCAGTAGCCGATCGGTCCGTCGGCTAAAACCTCATTTGCAAAAGTGATGGGCGCCATAGTGCCTCCTCTGATTCAGGTTTCGATCGGATCCGATTTCGCGGCCCCTTGCGGCTGGAGAAAGATCCCGGTAAGAAGAGCGACTCTTCGAAAGCGCCTAATGCTATCACAAAGAAGACCGATTAGTTGCGAGTGTTGATTGCAGCCTCAGTGTGGTTTCGGAAACCATATGAAGATCGGCCCTGCTGATAGGTGGGAATGGTGGTAATGCGATGACCGTGAGCAAATGGGCTTCGGCCGACCATGGAACCGGCGTAAGTCTGTCCATCTTGCGCAACAGTGGAATAGGACCACACCGGGATGGTTTGAGCGGCGGCCGCCTGTGACCGCACGAGCTCCATGTCCGCAGTCGCCATTGGCTGTTTGCGGGGGTGTAAATACAACACCCTGGGCGTGAACGGCGCGGTGGTGGGCTTGGCATTTCTCTGCTGAGCGCGGCTTGCGGGCGAACTCACCGATGCTGCTATGACCAAAGCAAGGAGTGTGGCAATGCTGACTTTCATGTGATATTCCTCCGTATGTTCCGAGGCCGAATGGACGTGGCCAGGCGCACAGCGCTGGTCACTTAGAATTGTTCTCCGGGACGGATAACATGTCAGAACCGGCGACAATAGCGTCAAGTGCGTTTCCACTGGCTGACGCGATTGATCACGTTCTCCGTGGGCCGTTTTCCTCTCAGGCTTCTCTTGATACTGTGTGATTGGGCGGTCTTTCGGGGTCTTCAGAGGATCAAGAATTAACACCGAATCACAATTTCGGAGAATTCAAAGAAACCCCGGGAAGACTCGCCGTTAATCCTTATTGCGGAATTTTGTTTCCGAGCGGGTCACGACGGCCCGAACAAAACATGCAAACGTTCGGTTCGTACCAGGAGGAGTCATCCGTGTTGTATGGTTAGGTGCCGGGAATTGGGATGAGACTGTCGTTGTCCGAACCATCGCGGATCATCTTGTCCGTTTTAGAACAGCGTCAAATAGAACTTCGTCGGTAGTTTTGATCTATTCGAGCAATCGACGCAGTGTTCAGTCGAGTACTTTGGCCTGTAGGACTGACAACCGAGGTGCCACTTGCCAGGCATCCCCGCTCAGGTTATAAGGCAATCCCCGGAACTGTAAGGCCGCCAAGAGGAGCTACAAGGGTCCGCTATTTTTTGAAGACGGCACCACGCCGAGAAGGGTGAACAGGAAGGTCCGGATATCGTGCTCTCAATGTCTGGCAATTCGACCTTCATAATTGCAGACAGCGACGCAATCGGAAGATAACATCCGGACGACAAGAGAACCGCGAGTCCATTCCCGCGACCTTGTATGCGGTTCCCGCTGAGCCACGATCCGGCGGTGCAGACGTTTCATGTCGAAGCGCAGTTGCTGGTTTCGACAGGAACTTGCCCGAATCTTTGCGTGAATCGAGCAAATCCTCGGCCAGTCGATTCTGTTCCGGTTCCACCTCATGCTTCCCCAGAACACACGGGCGGCATCGACCTGTTCCAAGCCCGCGACCCACAGAACGCTGTCCACATTCAACTCGCTAGTGCCGCATTGGATGCTTTCGGAACTCAACCTGCTCACCCACCCGTGCCTCTTTTGTCATTGTGTAGCCGAGTTGAGCGGAGTCTCGATCTTAGCGTCGAGATCCTCGTTGACCGCGAGAGTTGCCACTCTCCCGACACTCGACGATTGCAGTTCCTCATTGATACGTAAGGCGATCGGGGTATTGGCCGGAAGTTCGACATTCGAGCCTTTAGCAATAAAGGCCTTGTAGATCTGCATTGCGGCCCCATAGTAGCCGAAGCCAGCGGCCGTGGCTACAGATGCTTGTGCCGCTCCGGCGCCAAGCAGTCCGAAACCTTTATCACCATTTCCCGCTCGTGACCACGCCGTCGAATCAGTGAGCGCCGTTGACGGGCCGATGAGAGAGAGAGGTGCTCGCAACCGAGCCAAGATCGAGGTTGTTGCCTTTATATCTCCTTCCTGGCCAATAGCAAGGGCTTGGGATCCGGCGGCCTCGACCTCTGTGACAGTCGCACTCAAGCTGCTGGTTGTCCCATCGGGCGCCAGTACAGAATGAAAGGAGAACAGGAGAGCACCATTTCTCTTCATCCAACCAGCGGATTTAGCTTTGCTCACCGTGCCTTCGAGCTTTGTGCCCGCAGGATAAAGCAAAAAGTGGTCCGCGTTGTAATAGGGCTCTGAAACCGCCGCTTCGATCGGCTCTCCGCGCGCAATCGTCCGTGACTTCAAAGGCGTCAAAAGGCGCACCCGCAAGTAGTTTTTGCCGAATGGCGGATCGCCTTCGGCTTGTGACTGGACGGGCACTGGCATCGTAATCGGATCGAGCAAAACCGCATCGAAGATCGTACCCTGATCGAGATACTCGGGATGATACGGCAGACTCCTGAGAGCTGCTTCGCGAAGTCGTTGCAGCTTGTTTGGTTCCCGGACAGGCCCCACCGCGTCCTTCATCGTTTCGCGAACACCAGACCGTTGAGACTTGGGAAGAAATTTTGCTGTCCTCATGCCGCTTACACCGACTGTTGTGCCGGTATGAATTGGCAGCGAATTTCCGTCAGAGAGAACAAGGTGGTCGAACGTTACATTCGCAGTCCGTGGAGGCGTGAAGTCACCGTTTAAGAGTCGCCCGGTTCGCTTGCTCCAAGGCGCAGTAGAGACATTCGAGACGCGTCCTTGAATCCTCGACCCTTTGGGGATTGCGAGGATGGTGCCGACGTATACCGGCTCCACGAGCCTCGCGGTAATTGGCTCCCCTGCCCGGGTGATGCGCACTCCCTTATCCAGCCTGCACCGAAGATCACTACCCGAATCTACGATGATCGTATTGGAAGAAAGATCCTGCGCGACCGCAGGTGATATACATGCGGTCAATAATGACAACGAGAAAAGCGTACTCGTGACGAGCGACTTCATAATTCTCCTATGTAGCATTGGACAAACGCTACGCATCCTGTGATTGATTTCGTACGTTGAGCATCGAGAGTTGATAGTTCACTCTTCAGAACTGCGGACCGCCATCTGGAGTGCTGCTGCAGCAACTCGAGACGCTAACTGTGGAGCTGTCGCCGGGCGTGTGATAGCGAATTCGGAATCGATCAGCGATGCGGCAAGGGTCCAGACCCGTGGGTCGTTCTCAATCTCGTGATGTGGTTTGTTAAACGTTCGAGCGAACCAAGGATAGTTATCGCAATTAATTGAGTGACCCTCATAAGTCATGTGAAGGTTTCCGATGATCTTTGTTTGAGCTGGGTCAGCTGCGAATATCTCTGCCCGTCCATGAAGCGGCCCGCCCGACTGGTAAAAATTGATCGCCTTCGCGACGTTTGCGGGAATCATCGAATTATCACGGCCCGGTTTCGCAATGCTATCGACCTGAACTGTGAGTAGAACCGGGATGCCCCTCTTTCCTAACTCTCGAGCGAATACCACCGTCTCCGTAGCACCCCAGCTGTGTCCATAGATGATGATCCTTGCGTCCTCTTTTTCAGCAGACGAGAGAGTGCCGTCTCCATCGCCGTCGAGGAGGCGCTGGACTTCTTGAAGGGCTTTCCTGCCGTGATGATTTCCAAACACCTCTGCATGGATATCGGAGCGATAATGCTCCTGAAGATACTGGGCAAACTGCACTTCAGGATGTTTTTGGTCATCGCTCTTGGCGAACCCGCCCATAAATCCAATGACAATGACTTTCCGGGCATTACCGCCATTCTCGACCGCGGCATTGCTCTGTAGTGAAGCCATGTCGGCCGCACTCCGCGATACCACGGAAAGTGCCTCTTGTGCCGCGAGGCCGCGAGGAACATCTGCATCGGAGCCCGCAGTTTGTGCCACAGCACGAAAGGAAACGCACACCACCAGCAGAAACAGGAGAAATCCGAACTGCCTTCCGGCAACTCCTACAGGTCCTGGAGTCAGCAGCTTTTCGACTGTCCGTTCCCATTTTGACGCCCACCTCACGCTTAAAGCCTTCGAGTGCAGAATTCCTAAAGTTAATGCACGCCGAGCTTTTCTGAATCTCGCCATGGCGGTTGCATGAGGTCTCGATATCTCGCAGTCCCGCTGCAACGTTCTCAGGAGTTCCAAAAAGTTCTCTTGTGAGTTCATACAAACTCTCTGCAACATTTGACACCTTCTTGCCGGAAGTCCCGGTGCAAATGGAAAGGCACGCGAGTGGCCAATCCCACGCGGATTGAAAGGACAGTGCTTTACGCGCTGGATCGGCCTCGCGCTGTCATGCCGTTCTGCTGCACGCTCGGCATTTTGCTGAAAACGAGGCCTGCGGTTGATGTCTCAGCCATTGCGTCTCAACAGTTTCCGAATGGTGCTCGAAATGCACACTGAACTGCGGCGAAGGCGGGTGCAAATCGCCTTTCACGGTTCAGAACGGAACGCTAGAAATTCTCCGAGAGGTTAAGAAACCTTATGACGAAAGCAAATCCACGAATTGTGATCATAGGAGCTGGCTTCGGCGGACTACAGGCGGCCAAACGGCTAGCTAAGCTGCCAGTCCACGTGACCTTGATCGATCGCAACAATCACCACACCTTTCAACCTTTTCTCTACCAGGTTGCGCTTACGGTGTTATCGCCCGCGCAGATTGCAACCCCTCTCAGGTCGATCTTTCGAGAACAAGAAAACGTGGACGTGATTCTTGGGGAGGTTTCGACTATCGATCTGCGAAACCAGAGCATCATCACGGACAGCATCGAGCTGAGCTATGACTACCTAGTCGTTGCGGCCGGAGCCCGTCATTCCTACTTTGGCCACAATGAGTGGGAAAAGCACGCGCCGGGACTTAAGACCATCGAAGATGCTCTGGAGCTTCGCAGGAGGATCCTCCTTGCGCTTGAATCGGCTGAAAGTAAAGCCATAGCGGCCAAACAGTCCGAGCAACACAATTCGGATTCATCATCGCTAAACTTTGTTGTTGTCGGAGGGGGGCCTACAGGTGTTGAAATAGCCGGCACTCTCGCGAGCTTGGTTCATGAAGTCAAGAAAGACTTCCGAGCCATCGATCCCGATCGGGTGCGCGTCATCCTTGCCGCAGCAAGCGATCGAGTGCTGCCTTCGTACGAGGAGGATCTTTCGCACAGTGCCGAAGCGCAACTTCGGCAGTTGGGAGTTGAAGTTCGGACTTCGAGTCGCGTCACCGACATTGGCTCTCAGTCCGTTCGCATCGGCAACGACATCGTATCGGCGGCGGTTACGGTCTGGGCTACGGGTGTGGCTGCTTCGCCGCTCGCGAATCAACTTTCCAGTCGGCTGGATAAGGTTGGGCGCGTTCCAGTGACTCCTGATTTGTCTTTATCCGAACAGAGGAATGTCTTTGTCATCGGCGACATGGCAGCCGCGCAAGATCGAGACGGAACGATGCTTCCGGGTCTTGCTGCAGTAGCAGAGCAGCAAGGGGCCGCAGTCGCCGGAAACATCGCCCGCGACCTGAAACAAATCCAACGCGCCCCGTTTCGCTACAAGGATTGGGGATCAATGGCGACCATCGGGCAGCGAGCTGCGGTCGTGCAATGGGGACGGCTGCACCTCTCCCGAACGGTGGCATGGTTGATCTGGGCTGTCGTCCATGCAGCTCTGTTGCTCGATTTTCGCAGTCGAAGTTCAGTGCTGCGTGAATGGGTCTGGTCTCTCGCGACGGGCAAAACGTCGGCAAGCCTGATTACTGGATCGTATGAGGTTGCGGAGCGGGGCCATCAGACCGCAGTGTCTGCCTAGTCGAAAGTTAATGAACTGCCGATCTCCGGCGCGAGGTCTATGACTTACTTCTCCCTGTACCGTCTGCTGAATGCTCAGCATTTTGCCGAAAACGAGGCCTAGGGTCGACACCTAAACCATTGCCTGCAAGGGGTTTACGAATGGCGCTCGAAATGCAGGCTTATGTGCAGCCCGGATGCGCGAATCGCGAACCCAGCAACCCGCCGACTGCATCGGGCAAGCAAACAAGAACGGACACGTTCGGAGTACCTATGAATTCAGTGATGATTAGTGCCCCCTTAGCGGCTATCGCTGGTTCGCTCGTGGGCGCATTCGGCTCGACCGTCGCAACGTGGATCTCAGCGAGGCACCAGGACCGGCGCGACATATTGGGAAAGGAGATCGCGCGCCGGGAGGCACTTTATTCAGACTTCATTGGCGAATGTGCACACTTGTTGGTCGACGCCATGCAACACAATGTCGCTGATCTTCAAAGACTGTTACCAGTTTACGCATTGCTGAGCCGCATTCGACTTAGTTCCTCGCAAACCGTTCTTCAAAAGGCTGAACAGATCATAAAAGCTATCGTGGGCACGTATCCACAACCCAACCTGACAGCTGAGCAGATTGAATCTCAGGTGGTAAATGGCAACGATCCGTTGAGGCAATTCAGTGACACTTGTCGCGCCGAACTAGAGTCACTGGAGCGACAACTTTAGATTTCAAAGGTGGTCGAGGCGTGACAAATCACATTCGCTCTCGATACGGAAGGATATGCACATGAACACAAAATCGATGGAACTTGCGGTTATCACCGGATCCTCCTTAGGAATTGGCGCCGTCTACGCCGATCGCCTGGCGCATCGCGGCTACGAGTTGCTCCTCGTTGCCCCGCATCGGGAATGCATGGACGATCTTGCGAAGAAACTGGCCGCCGATTTGACGAATTCGGCCGATTGGGCTGGACAAGAGCCGCTCCCAAAATTGTGTGGCGAGAAGCCGGCGGCGCCATACTCGACGTCAACGCTGGAGGGGGGAGCACAAAATGTTAAGGATTGAAAAAGATTGCGGTGGATGCGTGACGAGGCTGCGGCTGAGTGGCCGGATTCAGTCGGACCATATCTCTTCGGTTCAATCGGCAATGAGTGACGTCTGCCCGCAGAGAATTCTTGATCTCAGCGAAGTCACCCTGGTGGACCTGGAGGTAGTTCGGTTCTTCATTAACTGCGAAGATGAGGGCATCGAATTGGTCCAATGCCCTCCCTATGTGCGCGAGTGGATCGTTCGCGAGCGCGCGGAGGGAGCACCGACTGCGTGTGTGGATGCCACCTGACCAATCAAGCCTGAAAGCACAATCAAACCATCTGCCGGTGTGCCGAATAATGTGCTGTTTGACCTCGGCAGACGGTATAATTCTGCATCGCCGACAGCGCCCTTCGAGGCTCTCCGGCTAGTTGGCAGTATGACTTCCCCTACGGCCCCAACTCCTGCTCCGTTGGAACTGCAGTCTTTCCTCGACCGCGTTCCAGCGCTTGCATGGTCCGCTTTGCCCGACTGCTCTGTGGATTTCTTCAACCAGCAATTTCGGGATTTCACCGGACTCTCTCCGGAGCAACTGTACGGATCGGAGTGGAAATCGGCCGTCCACCTGGACGACATCCAAGAGCTCGAGGCCTGGTGGCGGGATCTCAGGCAGTTCGAGAAGGCTGGCACGACGGAAGTACGTCTTCGCCGATTCGACGGAGACTATCGCTGGTTTCAGATTGCGGCGTCGCCGGTCCACAACGAGCAATCGAACCTTGTCCGCTGGTACGGGATCTATACCGACATCGATGACGTGAAGTGCTCCGAGCATAAGTTCCGTCGGGATGAGGCGTACTTTCGAACAATTACTGATACCATTCGCCAAATCATCGTCGTCCTGTCGCCTGAGGGCAGGACACTCTACGCGAACCGGGTGGCTCTCGATCAGACGGGACTCACTCTGGACGAGGTGATCGATCAGGGATGGTTCTTGCTGGCCTTCCACCCCGACGACGTAGACCGCCTCCGAGCCGAACGTCAAGAGGGGCTTTTGCATGGGGCTCCATTCGAGTTGGAAAGCCGAGTCCGACATAAGAGCGGACAATATCGCTGGTATCTTGTCCAGTACAACCCGCTCAAAAACGAAGCCGGACAGATCATCCGGTGGTACTGTACGGCAACTGACATCGACGACCAAAAGAAGACCGCAGAGCGTCTCCGCAACGAGAACCTGGTGCTGCGTGAGGAAATCGATCGCTCTTCGATGTTTGAGGAAATTGTCGGTTCGTGCAAACCGATGCGTCAGGTCCTGAAACAGGTAGAAAAGGTCGCGCCTTCGGATTCGACAGTCCTGATACTGGGTGAAACCGGAACAGGCAAAGAACTGATCGCCCGTGCTCTGCATCGGAGATCGAAACGTGCAAACCGAGCCTTCATCCGCGTCAACTGCGCTGCAATCCCGCAATCCCTGATTGCGTCCGAACTTTTCGGACACGAAAAGGGCGCATTCACAGGCGCATTGCAACGGCGGCCAGGAAGGTTTGAGGCTGCTGACGGCGGCACACTCTTCCTGGATGAAATTGGTGATCTTCCCATGGAAACGCAGATCGCCCTTCTCCGGGTATTGCAAGAGAAGGAATTTGAGCGGGTGGGAAGTAATCATCCGATCTCTGTAGATGTTCGCCTGATTGCGGCAACCAATCGTGACTTGCCGGGCGCCGTGGCGGACGGAACCTTCCGACAGGATCTTTTCTACAGATTGAACGTGTTTCCCATCATTGTTCCGCCCCTTCGCGAGCGAGTGGATGATATCCCATTGCTCGTAGAGTACTTCGTCGGGCGGTTCGCCAAAGGGGCCGGCAAAACCATCCGTCATATCGGCAAACACACGCTGGAACTGTTAAAAGGCTACGAGTGGCCCGGGAATATTCGCGAACTGCAAAACGTCGCGGAACGCGCAGTTATCCTCTGTGAGACGGACACACTTGACATTGATGAGAGCTGGCTAAGAATCGAACCAACGGGTTCACCCCGGTCACAAGATGGGCTTTCGGGTCTGGCGGACCGGGAAGTGCAGATGATCGAAGAGGCTCTCGCTAAGACCCATGGCCGCATATCCGGTCCGTCGGGCGCAGCCGCGAAACTTGGAATTCCACGGCAAACGTTGGAATCAAAAATCCGTCGGCTTGGCATAGATAGACATGGGCAGAAGAGCTCGGCCCCCTAATAGCAGCTAAAAAGGAGAGGTCGCAATCTCCGCCCAGATGACGAGCCTTGGGGAGGGACGTTATGGCGAATAAACTTTTAGAGAAGGCATGGGAAGCACATGGTGGGCTCGATCGTTGGAAGAGTTTTGAGATGGTACAGGCCACGATCGTGAGCGGCGGCCAGCTGTGGGACATGAAGCATACCCCCCAAGATTCCACTCCGCGTGCAATGAGAGTGGCAACGAAATACGAATGGGCCTCGCTGACTCCGTATGGCTCGCCGGATCAGCGCACAGACTTCACACCCAAGAGGATTGCGATCGAACGCTCAGATGGGACCGTGGTTAGCGAGCGTTTTTGTCCCGCTGAACACGCTGAAGGGAAAGCAGTAGATGCGCCCTGGGATGCATTGGACCGAGCCTACTTTAACGGGTACGCCCTATGGACCTATCTCACTACGCCTTTCCTTTTTGCCTTGCCAGGCTTTTCAGTGGAAGAAATATCTCCAAGGCGGGAGGCAAACGAAACCTGGCGCGGACTTCGAGTGACGTTTCCGGCTGAAATCGCCAGCCACAGTCGTGACCAGGACTTTTACTTCGGATCTGATTTCCTGCTACGACGGCATGATTACCATGTCGAGGCGTCTGGAGGATTTGCCGCTGCTCAGTACGTTTATGAGAACGTTACTGTTCAAGGCATCGTATTCCCCACCAAGCGAAGAGCGTACATGAGGGATGAGAAGTTGTTTCCGATCCAAGACAGATTAGTGGTATCGATCGACATCTCAAACCTTCGTCTCACTTAAAAAGGTGCCAAACCCACACTATCAATGCAGCTTTCGTTCTCTTCGTCCTGACGAACTGCAGCCGGCATGTCGCTTGCACCACGATTCTGCTCTGCGCCGCATCTGGGCAGTTGTCCCGACCTGACTTGTAGTCCCCGCCTTGCGACCCTCATCCTTCTACAAGAAGGTAAACTGCACGGAAATCGTGCTGTCGCTTGGATTCGCGAGTGACGGCAAGAGGACCCTCTTCCATGCCCAGGGAAAGATCCGTCGGCATGGATAGATACGGGCCGAGGCGTTCCAACTCTACATAGAAGCTAAATAGGAGCGAGTCGCCGCCCATCCACTGTCGCTTCCAAACCTATTCTCCTCATTGTCACCTCAGGAAGATTGCCCGCTCCCCTCTGCGCGCTGCTGACGGTGGCAAGTCTGCTGAACCCTCGTCACTTTGCCGAAGATGCGGCGTAAATCCCAAAGCTGAACGGCCTGTTTTCAATAGGTTGCAAATGGCACGCAGCCTGCAAATAGAGGTGCATACAGAAGGAGGAAGAGAAATGGTTGCGGCACACGATCTCGGTCTCTTCTCTCAGGTGCGCGGTGCTTTTGCTGAGTTGCGCCAATCGATCTCAAGTCAAATCCCAGTGATCTCGCCTGCCGTAGATCAAATCCTTGACTTCATTGCAAAGCTCCGAAAAGCGGACGGGAGTGAAGTCGATATTGAAGTGGCGCTCGGTGAGGCGCTCGCAAATGCCGTCGTTCATGGTAACCGTGAACACCCTGCAAAGCATGTCTTCGTGACGTGCCGTTGCACTCGAGACGGAGAAGTCTCGATCACCGTTCAGGATCAGGGACTGGGTTTTGACAGCGAGACAGTACCCGACCCCACTACCCCGTCGAATCGGCTTCGCACCTCGGGGCGCGGAATATTTCTGATGAAGACCTTGATGGACGAGGTTCGTTTCGACCAAAAGGGCAGGGTCGTACACATGCTCAAGAGGGCAAATGCTGAAGCAGTCGCGGAAAGCGGCGCAACCCCAAGGATGGCCACGATGTTTTCAATATGCTGCAAACGACACGCGGCCTGCATCTAGATGCTGACAGAACACGAGAAAGAATCTCAACCAAGAGTTCTTCGGAAAGGGCAAAGTTGTGAGTCAAACAGCACAAGTCGTTGAATCTCGATCGTTGAAATCAGTGTGGCAAAAGTATGGGACCCCTTTGATTGTCCTCGCACTGGCCGTGGCGGTCATTGTGACCATCACACGCAACTGGAACGGCTACGAAGGTGCGCGAACTGAACAGACAACCAATGATGCCTATGTTCGTGGCGACCTCACGCCACTCAGCACGAAGGTCGCGGGAATCGTGCGAGACGTCAGGGTCAACGATTATCAAATTGTCCACAAAGGCGACATTCTGGTTCAGCTCGAGGACGACGACTACCGGGCGCAAGTAGCGCAGGCTGAGGCCGGAGTTGAAGCCGCCAAGGCAGCTATTGAAAACAATCGCAGACAGCGAGAGTTGCAAGACGCAAAGGTTCAGCGCGCACTCGCAGGAATCGATCAGGCCAATGCTCAGATCACCTCCGCGCAAGCTGGAAAGCAAGCCGCGGGCGCAGATGTTACTCGTACCGGTGCGGAACGCACACGACAGGAATCGTTGATCAAGTCGAACGCAACAACGCAGCAGAGGGTCGAGGCGGCGGTTGCCGACGAAGAGAGATTTGTGGCACAAGCTGCGAGCCGCGACGCTGACCTGGCGCAAGCGCACGCGCTACTCAAAAGTAATGAATCGGCGGTTGACGCGGAACGCCGAGGCAAAACGGTACTTCAATCTCAGGAGGCGCAACTCATTGCGGATCTTCATGCCAGGGAAGCAGCGCTCACGGTGGCTCAGGTTAACTTGGGTTACACACGCATCCTGGCACTGACCGATGGAACGGTAGGCGAGCGTCAAGTTCGTCCGGGGCAACTTGTCTCCCCAGGAACCCAGGTCTTGACATTTGTGAACACCACTCGTTGGGTCGCCGCTAACTTCCGCGAGACTCAGCTTACGAACGTCAAGCCCGGCGATGTTGCTGAGATTCGTGTTGACGTTTACCCGGGACACGTGCTCAAGGGTCGGGTTCTCGAGATTGCCCCGGCTAGTGGTTCCCAGTTTGCATTGCTTCCGCCTGACAATGCCACAGGCAATTTCACCAAGGTCGTCCAGCGAGTACCGGTGAAAATCGCTTTCGATAACTCGCCCCTATCTCTCCAACTGCGGCCCGGACTTTCGGCGGAAGTCACCGTGAGAACTGGAAGGTAATTCGATGAGCGCGACCTCAATTGCAGTAGCAACTGGAAGCCCTAAAGCGAGTTCTCCATCGCGAGTATCGCCCTTGCCTGCGGATCTGTCTCACAGTCCGCTGTTGGGAATCCTGGGCGTGCTTCTGGGCGCAGCCATCGTAACCCTTACCGGACGCTTCCTCACGCTCGGACTAGCGGATCTCAAAGGGAGCGCCGGCATTGGCTTTGATGAAGGCGCCTGGATTGGCAGCGCATTCAACGTCGCCTCTGATGTTCATCGGGCCATTCTCGGTTTATTTAGGTGCGTTACTAGGGGCGAGGGCGGTGCTC
>CAWBHM010000026.1:0-23558 GCA_963788555.1 uncultured Acidobacteriaceae bacterium
GAGGAGAGGCGAACCCAAGCGATCATCGCCGAGACCTCGCTTCCCACAACGGATCAGGAATATCTTCCGGTTTGGCCGTCATCCAGGTCGCGCAATTCGGCTTTGGATTTCCTTCAAGTGTGTCGTCGGTCAAATTTTGTTGGAGGTTATCGAATCGAGTAACCGCCATCGACACGAATCGTGGTATCCGTGTCGATGTGTCAGGGCCTGAGACTCGCGGGCATCTCGGAGGCCCGCGCCAGCGCTTGCGTGTCGATATACTCCTTGATGTGCGTCACTTTGCCATCTCGAACGGTAATGTCGAAGACCCACTCGTCCTTGTACGGCTTATTCGTAGCACGGATTTTTCCCGTAGCGACGCCGATGACCAGAACCCGGTCTGCCTGCGCCACGAATTCGGGGGGCTTCGGGTATTTCATTTCCACCTCTTTGGACGCCTTCTTAAGCACAGCCGCCAATTCCGCGTGCCCGCGGTATGTGCCGGCCAGCGGCCAGCCCTCGCCCGGAATGATCCACTCAATATCTTCGGCAGCCAACGCCAGTAGGTTTTGCTCATTGTAGCTGCCCATTGCTGCGAAAAATTCCTTCACAATCTGGACATTCTCTTCTGTACTCATCGAAATCTCTCCATTCCCCATACATCGGATCGCGTCCGATTCAATCGGACGCTTTGAAATCCTTTTACCCGGGTCAAATCACACGGTAGTAGATCGATTACTGCTGCTTCTTGAACAAATCCTGGAAGATGAGCTGACCCCAAGTCCGGCCACGTGCGTGCACCAGTGCGCCGCCCTCGTTGAACTTTCCCAGCTTGACGGGTGCGAACCCGAGTTGTTTGGCCAAATCCGACACGGGAGCGATCGCGTCTTCGTCGTCGCTCGACAGAAAGACAACCCGGTGGCCGCCCTCGACGATCGGGTCGGTAGCCAAGATGGCTGCACCCAAGTGATTAAAACCCCTCACCAACTTAGCACCGGTGAACGACTTCGCAACGAAGGCGGAGGACGGGAGGCCGTCCAACTCTTCAGGCAGAACTCCAAACGCGTTCGTCGCGTCGATGACCGTTTTACCTTCCCAGCTCGGCAGGGCCTTCGCAACCTCGCGATGTTCCCCGAACGGGACCGCCAAGATGATTGCGTCGGCCTCGAGTGCATCCCCCAGCGACTTGGCGACGACCGTGGGTCCAATCGCCCGAGCCTGCGGCGCCAACGCTTCGGGCGGCCGGCGACTCGCGACTGTCACGTTGATGTTTTTACGGGCGAAGGCGAGGGCAAGGGCCTGGCCTATCTTGCCGAATCCTACAATTGCGTAGCTCATAATGTTTCTCCGATCCGTGTTGATATTGATTCCCGGCCTTCGACGGCGAGGGACATCAAGTTCCGTTCTGCGGCGACCTTCTGTAAACGTCCCGCCGTAAATCACTCTGGGTACGTCCGGAACGTCGGCCACTAGCCGAGGTCTGCAGACGTCAGATGGCCGAGAAGCCGCCGTCGACATTCAGCTCCACCCCATTCACGAAGCTTGAATCGTCTGAAGCAAGAAACAGCGCGACCGTCGCGATTTCCTCGGGTTGACCCATCTTTCCCCGCGGGATCAGGGATTCGAACATCCGCTTCGCCTCCTTGGTGAGAACTTGTTCCTGCATCGCTGTGGCGATCGGCCCCGGGCCCAGCACGTTCACCCGGATATTCCTGCCCTTCAGTTCGTTGAGCCACGTTCGTGCGAATGAGCGCAATGCTGCCTTGCTCGCCGCATACACGCCGTAACCAGGAAAACCCTTCACCGAAGCAACTGAGCCGGTCATGATGATCGATCCGCCGTCGTTGAACAGAGGCAAAGCCTTCTGAACAGTAAACAGCGTTCCGCGGGTATTCAGCCCGAAGGTCGCATCGAAATGCTGCTCGGTAATCTCGCCCAGTGGGACGGCTTCGCCCATGCCGGCGCTCGCGTATAGGATGTCGATCTTGCCCTTTTCCCGCTTGACCGTATCGAACAGGCGGTCCAGGTCGTCGAGATTGGCCGCGTCACCGCGCACGCCGGTCACGCTCCGGCCAATCAACTTGACGGCCTCATCGAGCTGCTCCTGCTTCCTGCCCGTGATGAAAACGTAGGCGCCCTCTTTAACGAAGAGCTTGGCGCTCGCCAGCGCCATGCCGCTCGATCCACCCGTGATGACTGCAACTTTTCCTTCGAGCTTTCCCATAATTACCCCCTTCGGTAGATGTGTTAGCATTGCGTACAGTGTTGTAGATGTCTCTGGCTATGGACGAGAGCTGCTCAGGAGTCCTAATATGTTGTCTATTCGTCCAAAATAGGAGGATAAGTTGGACCCGGTAACAGATATTTTCAGGACGATGCACGTAACCGCTTTCGGTCTGCACAGGCTTGAAGCCACAGCCCCGTGGGGCGTAGAACAGGAAAAGCAGACCGAAGAAAAAGTCACGCCTCCCGACAAAAAGATGTCACCCACAGACTCGGCCCACTTCGCCATGCTTTCGCGCGGCAACTGCTGGCTGAGTGTGGAAGGGATTCCGGAGGCGATTCCCCTCACCGGTGGTGATTGCTTTTTGCTTGCCCGGGGGACCTCGATTGTTTTGCGCGACAGCCCGCGAACACGTCCGAGGTGGAGTTTCCGCGAGATCGGGGCCAAAGCCAACAACAATGTCGCGCATTATGGAGGTGGTGGCGCACCGACGACAATCGTCTGTGGGTCCCTGAGTTTCGATCGCGCCAGCCTGAAGCCGATCACTCAGTTATTACCGCGCTTCATTCTGATTAAGGCCGATCAGGCACGCATGCTTGCTCTTCACATCACAATGCAGGCGCTGGCGTCAGAAATGGCCGAACAGGCGCCGGGATCTGAAGTAGTCGCGACTCGACTAGCCGAGGTTCTGTTTATCCAGGTACTCCGGGCTCACATCGCGTCGGGACCGAAACACGACAAAGGATGGCTTCGTGCGATTTTTGATCCTCAAATGGGCACTGCCCTGAGCGCCATTCACGGCAGAGTGAATGCACCCTGGACCGTCGAATCCCTGGCCCAAGCGGCGGGCATGTCTCGCTCCGGATTCGCAGCACGTTTTAAAGAGTTACTCGGACGAACACCGCTCGAATATGTAACCGAGTGGAGGATGCAGAAGGCGATGCAGTTACTACAACACCGTGACAAAAAGCTCATAGACGTCGCTCGGTCGGTCGGTTACGAGTCCGACGCCGCGTTCAGTAAGGCTTTCAAGCGAGTTGTCGGGGCCAACCCTAGTGACTACCTCAAACGTGGTGTTGAAGGCCACGGTCAAGCCGGAACGCAATCGCCGGGTTCCAGACGAACGCAGAGGATTATCCAAAATCAGCAAATGCCTGAGACAGTTTAGGCGAAGCGCAACTCAACGCGGGAGACATAACTGGGTGCTTTGCAAAACTACAAGAAAGCTCTCGCCCTGGATCCGAACTACCCCAACGCTCTGGCAGCGACGGAGGTCGTAAAGAAGTACCAGGCTAAAGATTAGGGGATCTCTCGATGGCCAAACCTCAAGCTCGTCGAAAGCGGCAAGCCTGCAGAATGTCTCGTAGCGCCACCTGCCTTACTTGACCTGCACAACTTGCGGTTCGCCGACTATAAACCTCGCGATACTTTCAAATAGGTTCCGAAGTATGTTGCGATGGTTGCAGATCTCAGCGTCCAAGGAAGTCTGACGGAATCAACCGCTCGGTGACTTTTGGCGCCATATCCCCTATTTTGAAATCTGCCTCCTGACCGTCCGCGAGCATCTTGTTCCGAGTTAGAGAGTAATCCCGGTACGATACCGGGAGGAACCAGCGACTGATGAAGCGGGAATCAGGGACCTTGCATCTCAGTTCCTTAGGGCGGCGGGCAACAAAGGTCCGGGCGCCGACTGAGCAGTCGAATACATTGCCCAATTCCGAAAGAATAGACGTGGAATGCTCGGACAAGTGAAAAGGACCAGCGAATGGAACCAGTGCAATGACGTGAAAATTCCGCTTTCTTGGGGGATGATATGGTGGCCAAAAGCTCTCGAATCAAATCGCTGTTACGCAGAAGCACACCACTCGCGTTGCTTTTGCTGTGCGCTCAACATTCCCGTGGACAAATGTCCTCTGGTGGATCAAGCAGTGGATCCTCTCAGGTTCCGCAATCAGTCGATGTCGCAACGATCGGATCTGTACTGAGCCAGCTGCAACTGGAGCTAAAGGACCTCCGAGGAGAAGTGCAGAACTTAAAGCGCCAGCAAGACGCCGCGGAGGCTGAGTCGAGCAAACTTCGTGCGGAACTCGAACGGACCAAATCCGAACTTGCTGCCCGAGTGCCAACCAGCGGCTCGATCTCGGGTCAGGAGAGCGCTTCCGTGAGTGCGCCGGAAATCTCCGAAAATGAGTTCAAAAAGCTGGAAGAAAGTCAGCAACTCTCTGACGCAAAGATTTCCGAGCAGAGCCAAACCAAAGTTGAGAGCGGCTCAAAGTACCGAGTACGGCTTTCGGGAATTGTGCTGTTCAATACGTTCGGTCAGAGCGGGTATGTCGATAACCTGGACTACCCGCAACTCGCACTGCCGCCCGGTCAGCTCTCCTCAGATACGTCGTTTGGCGGCTCGGTCCGGCAATCACAAATAGGTATACAAGCGTTCGGTCCAACGATCGGGGGCGCTCGAACAAGTGCAGAGATCCAATTCGACTTTGCGGGTGGATTTCCGGAAACCCAGAATGGTGCCTCGTTTGGAATCATGCGCCTTAGAACGGGAACTCTGCGATTCGACTGGTCCAGGACTTCGGTCGTCGGTGGTCAGGATTCGTTGTTCTTCGCGCCATTAAGCCCAACGTCGATTGCGACACTGGCGATACCCGCGTTGGCATATTCAGGAGAGCTTTGGAGCTGGACTCCGCAAGTCCGGGTCGAGCACAAACTTGCTGTCTCTAACACATCCACAGTTCTCCTCGAAGGTGGGATTCTGGATAATTTGAGCGGCGACGTTCCAGATTCAACGTTCTATCGATCAGCAACCTGGGGCGAATATTCAGGCCAGCCTGCATATGCGGCAAGAGTCGCTTGGAGCCGCAAGATCGGGACTCAGGAATTTACTGCGGGTGTTGGTGGCTACTATGGAAGGCAACTTTGGGGATACGGCCGGAGTGTGGACGGGTGGGCCGGGACGCTCGATCTAAAGGTTCCGTTGGGCAAATCATTTGAATTCACATCTCAATTCTACCGAGGTCGTGCTTTGGGAGGGCTTGGAGGAGGAATCGGGCAAAGTGTTCTGTGGGAGGGGTCGCTCCTAGACCCCTCGACTGAAGTGTATGGTGTGAATTCTGTTGGAGGCTGGGCGCAACTGAAATTCAAAGCAACATCCAAACTGCAATTCAACGCTGCGTTCGGTCAAGACAATCCATTTGCATCAAACTTACGCGGTTTTGGGTCCGGCGAAACTTTCTATAACCAGCTTTTTTCCAAAAATCAGGCGCTGCTAGCAAATTTGATTTATCAACCGAGGTCCGATTTTGTGTTGTCATTCGAATATAAAAGGCTAAAAACCTATATATTGGACAGTAATTACAACTCGGCAAATGTGTTCAATCTAAGCCTGGGATATTTATTCTAGTGCGCACTTCTAAAAAGCTCCGGCGCGGCGTGTTTTGCTGCATAACGGCAGCGTCATCTTTGCTGTTTGGGCGCACGGCTTATGCACAGCTCGCCGCCGTTACTGCTCACATGGAGTTGAAAAAAGTAGTTTCACCGGCGGCGGTAAAGAAGGTGTCCCCCCCTGAAAACCTCGAGAACGCGGTGATCTGGCTCATACCCCTCGATCATTCCACCGCGGAGATACCTCCCAGCGACAAGAATCGACAGGCCTTTCAACTGGTTCAGAAAAACAAAAGCTTTCAACCCCATCTGCTGGTAGTGCCCGTTGGATCGACGGTTGATTTTCCGAATCACGACCCTTTTTTTCACAACGTGTTTTCCTTATTTGATGGGAAACGGTTCGATCTCGGGCTCTACGAGGCAGGAGCAACGAATTCGGTACGTTTCGATCGGGTTGGCGTCAGTTTCCTGTTTTGCAACATCCATCCCGAAATGAGTGCTGTGGTTGTCGCCGTGGACACTCTTTATTACGGAAAATCCGACCGCTTTGGAAATATCTCGATACCCGAGGTGCCTGAAGGTAAGTACGAACTACATGTTTGGTACGAGCGGAGTTTGCCCGAAGGACTGAAGCAACTGACCAGAGCAGTTACCGTATCCTTCCCAGCAAAGGATTTAGGTACGATCAGCGTTCCGGAAAATCCCAATCGTCCTATGGAACACAAAAACAAATACGGACAGGATTACACGCCCCCACCCGGTGCAGTTTATCCTCACCGATAACTTCCTGCGTGACTGGATGATCTCAAGAACAATTCAATTGGTGTTAAATTCAACTTCCAAGGTCGTGGGTCTGAAGGAAGAGGGTAGGACTACCAAAACCGTCGTGCCGTTTGTACAAGTTTCCTCGATCAATACACTCCCCGAATGATCCTGCACAATTTTGCTGACGATGGCTAGGCCCAGACCGGTGCCGTTCGGTTTCCCGAAACTCACGAAAGGATCGAATAGGGTATCGCGAACTGCTGCTGGTATACCCGGTCCGTTGTCTTTGATCCGAATTTCAAAGTTATCTCCGGCTCTGCGTGCCGTAACGCTGATCGCTGCATTTGCTTTCTCAGATGCTTCACACGCATTTAGAATAAGGTTGAAAAACACTCGCTCAAGCTTTTTTGCATCGAACATACCCTCCAATGTCCCCGTTGTGGAGCACACGATTGGGGCCGACCTGAATTCGAGCCTCGCGTGAACCGCTTCAATCGCACGACGGATGACCTGCTCCAGTCTCGTGTGAGTAGGGCGGATCGTATTCCGGTGGAAAGAAAGCTCGCGCAACGAATCGATCAAGTCTGTCATCTGGGTCGCGGCTGTTTTAATCTCTTCGTAGACGACGTCCTTACTCAGATTGAGCGCTTCGGCATCGTATAGAAACTCAGCATTCGCAACGACCGCAGCCAGGTAGTGCCTGAGGTCGTGGGATATTGAACCTGCAGCGCGTGCGAGAGCGGCCACGCGCTCAATCTCAATACGCTGCTGTTGCAGTACAAGCAGCTGGGAACGCATCTGCGCGAAAGAAGTGCTCAGCTCTACGAGTTCCTTACTGCCGCGAGGGGTGATCGAATAGGTGAAATCGCCAGCAGCAAGTGCTTTTACGCCTGCAACCAGATTGTCCAAAGGACGAGTGACCGTCTGTGAGACAAATCCGAAAAGTATAACGCCACATACTACGGCCGCTCCTCCAGTCAGAAAAATTGTGTAATTGAGCCGGTGGAGGAATGCTTGTACCGGAGACAGAGGCATCAGTACGTAACAGTATACGGTGGGCGCAGAAGAGCCGTTGAGTACTACGGAAGAAAACGCATAGGAATCGGTCAATAACACCAGTTCGCCTGTGCTGTTAGGCGGGCTAATCGTTCCCGCGAGCAGCTTTCGTTCGAGTTCAGATTCGTCGTTTGATGGCAGGGTCGATGCAATTACTTTATCGCTCGTGACAAGAGCAATCTGATTTCCGGCGACTAGCGCTAACTGCCGTGCAACGGCAGCATCCACCTGGTACCCAACAGTGAGAAAACCCAGCTGTTGGCTCGTCGGTCCGACGCCTGAGGCGATTGGATGGAGAAACATCCAATACAATCTTCCGCCTACATACCACCAGGACGCCCCTTCACTGGAATCCATGGTACGCTTTAGATCCCCTTCGACCGCCGATCTGGACCACCCAGCTTGATTCGCGTGCAATGCAACGATCTGGCTGTCCGGTCTTGAGAGAATAAATACATCGCTACCCGCCAGCTTCCAGAGAGTCTCGGATCCGTCTTGGATTGTCGGTGCATGTTCGGTGGACATCAGCGCTTTTAGCGTCGGCAATTCAGCAAGCATCGCGGCCGTGCGCGACAGTTGAAGCTCCCTTTGACGTTGAACGGTCTCAAAGGCCCGAACCGATTCTGCAGTTCCGATGCGGACCTGTTTGCGAACTTCGATATTCACGGTATACCGAATAAAGAGGAGAAGCGAACCAGCGAGTCCTACGATTACTGCCAGAGCGGCGATAAAGAGCTGCGTACGCAGACGATACGTATTCATCGTATTTGAGAAAGTTTACTTCCAAAAGTATCCACAGCGAAGGTCAGCTTTCGAGAATTAACTTGTACCCGGCACCATGAACAGTGAGTAACGAGGAAGGGCTCGTCGGGTTGGTCTCCAGTTTTTGCCGCAATCGTAGAATGTGGTTATCGACAGTTCGAGTCGATGGATAATTTTGGTACCCCCAGACTTCGTTGAGAAGTTCTTCTCGAGAAATCACCCTCCCCGGGGAAGCCGCCAGATATTTCAATAATTTGAATTCTTGTGTAGTCAGCGTCACAGGCTGTCCTGTCCGGGTGGCTTCCATACTCGTAAAATCTATCCGAGCATCACCTAAGGTCAGGATTTCGTGCGCGAGCTGTTTTGCCGGTGAGGTTGATTCTAGTTGTTGCGCTTCAGCGCTGCGACGCATGGCCCGCCTGACTCTGGCTAGAAGTTCTTTTGGGCTGAACGGCTTGGTAACGTAATCATCAGCACCAAGTTCTAGAAGGAGAACTTTGTCTTCAATTTCCGAATTTGCGCTTAGAATCACGATCGGCACGGACGCGGCTATCGATTTGAATTCCCGACACAGTTCCTTGCCCGAAATACCCGGAAGTTTTAAGTCCAGCACGACCGCACACGGCGTTTGATTGATAAAACACTCGAGGCCGGTAGGGCCATCTGAGGCGATACGGACCTGGAGCGAGTCCGCCTCGAACAAGCGCTGAAGCGTGCGCTGCATCGGACGACTGTCTTCGACGATCAGAACTGTATCCATTCTTTGTGCTTCTGTGAGTCTCGCTAATGTCGACTGATACGAAGTCTCGAGTCCCGCAGTCAGGATGGGCCTCATAATAGTACCCCCAGCGAATCCGGAGATTAAACCAGTATGATACCCGCCCGTTCGCGGAGACGGGACAGCGGAATGGATATTTTGCAAATTGTTTACAATTGCGGCGGCAGGAACGAGGATTTAGGACCTCTCTGTGTCATTATCGGGCGCAGGGGACGGCCCGAAATAGCCTACAGAAGACCGGGCGCGGCCTAGGGGCATGTGCTAGGCCGCAGACCCGTCTAACGTACTATTCTACGTCGCCATCTTGTTCGGTTGCCACGGCAGTCAAGGTACCAAACAAGCCGTGGGACTCGTGGTCCGATCCGGCGGAAAAGTAGAGGGTTGTTGACGGGCCTGCAGCAGCACCGTTACCAAATGCCAAGGCCCAAAGTCCATCGATCGTCAGAACAGTGTCATCAGGATTCCTGACAAAGCCTAGAAACCGGTAGGTAAATCCGTTAAAGGCCGCGATCCAGCCGCTTCCAAAGTTTCCGACAAGAATCGTGTTACTGAATTTGCCGAAATCGCGCGGTGTCCATACGACACCCCAAGGTGAATTCAGCCATGGTCCATGCTGAAGATGCTGGATGTGCGTTCCGGAAGGTGTGTAAATTTCCACGAATCCGTTTCCGGCTCCGGCTTCGTCGTCGTGTTTCTGAGCGTCCTGCTTGGCATAGGTGACAAACAGACTCCCCCCGATATTCTGGATGTTAAACGGAGCGAAGCCACGAGGGATGTGATCTCCCGAGGTTTCGTCGTCGTCCTTATCGCCGTCGCCATTTGGTTGGAACGCATCGTCAGACAGGTGTACACGATGAAAATTCGAATCGTATACCTCGACGTGTCCGGATCGAAAATTCGAAACGTAAAGATAACGCTTTCCGTTGATCTCGGCAGTCGTAACTCCCTTATAGACGGCGCCGTTGCTCGATCCTTTGTCGCTATTATCTACGGCAAGGACTGCGGACGGACCCCCATTCCACCCCGAAATTGTCCCGTCTTCCGTAACGAAAATAAATACCGCTGCCTTGCCGTTTGGTTTGGGAAGCACAAAATCGGCACTGCCGTTGAACACAGTACCGCTTGGCGTCGCGATTGTCCCTGCGGGTGCGCCGTTGGGTGGCGGAATCGTCACGATCCCGTTCCCGTTGATCGGGATGATCTGTCCTGTTCCGGTATATAGCGTCGACGTTCCTGTTCCGTTGTTTGCAACCCACCATGGACTCGTCGAACTTCGACTGAGCCCCCAAGGATTCACTAAATTAGGGTCCTGGACCGATGCCCCTGAGGTATCAGATACCAGGTCAGTCCTCGTAAAGTGCTGTGCGTGAGTTCCCGCGGGCTGTAATGCGCAAGCAAGGCCGAATGCGAGGGCGAGTATGCATGTCTTGTTGAGCGATTTCATCTATCTCCTCCAGATTAGTCATAATTCGATGTATCTCTGGCGACCTCAACCGAAACTCGCTACCCGGTTGACCGGGACAGCTTCGGCGACGTCGCCATATTGGATGCACCGATCTTTTTGGTGAACTGACGTGCCGGCGGCGAATGTCAGAAGCCGGAATACTTTCATCGAGAGATCCGCAATCACCGTTACAAATCAGAACGGCGGTAATCATCAAACATTGCAAGGCGCGTTGATATCAGGGAAATGTAAACATTTACACCCGGAATAAGGTACTTGACGTTACAAATCTTTGTGGTGCGGTAAGAAAACCATCACGGAGTATAAGAATTTGTGCGCTTTTTTTATTTTCGTAGGCGCAAGCACTGGGGACGAGACAGAACTTATTCGTCATCCGTGGCGTAAGGATAGAAATGACAAACATGTGACCTTTCGCTGACAAGTGTTAGGGCGTGAGTGCGTACGCTGCTTCTGTAACTTCACTGGAGGCTAAAATGCACTACAGAGCTTTAATTCTCAATTCAATTCTGCTTGTCTTCTCGACTCTCATCCTGGTAAGGGCAACACCGGGGCAAACCAATTCGTTCAAACAAACCAACCTTGTTTCAGACACGGCCGGGGCTGCCGCAAACGTCGATCCGAAACTTGTAAATCCGTGGGGCATTGCGTATTTCCCTGGCCAGCCCTTCTGGATTGCAGACAACAACTCGGGCTATTCCACCTTGTACAATCAGGCTGGCGTGAACGCAGGTAACTTCATCGTGCCGCCAGCTCCTGGCGCCAGCGTTGCTACACCGACAGGTGTTGTGGCAAACCTTTCAGGTACTGGTTTTGAGGTGAATGCCAAGCCCAGTCAGTTTATTTACGCCTCCGAAGATGGAACCGTGTCAGCGTGGAATGGCAGTGACCCGATCACTCTGGTTGTTGACAATTCTCGTGCCGGCGCTGTCTATAAGGGTCTTGCCCTCGTTAACCTCGGACAGGCAGGAACGTTCTTACTCGCCGCGAATTTCAACTCCGGAGCCATCGATGTTTTTGATTCTTCCTTCCACGCCACCACTCTGAACGGCGACTTGACTGATCCACAGCTTCCAGCCGGGTATGCTCCTTTCGGCATTCACGTTGTAAATCAGCAACTCTTTGTTACCTATGCCCTACAGGATCAGGCGAAACATGATCCTGTCCATCAAGCCGGAGCCGGATATGTCGACATCTTCAACTTAAACGGTGGATTCGTTCAGCGACTCATTTCTCAGGGGAACCTCAATGCGCCCTGGGGTGTCGTAGTTCCGCCAAACGGGTTTGGCCCATTTGGGGGTAAGGTCCTGATCGGCGAATTCGGGAATGGCGACATCGACGTATTCGATTTGCCGACCGGCACTTTTATCGATCAGATAAAGGACACCAGCGGCGCAGTTATTGCTAACGGATCCCTGTGGGACATGGTTTTTGGTGGTGGAGGATCGTCCGGAGACCAGAACACTCTCTACATCAGTGCCGGTCTATCGAACGAGCAGCATGGTTTATTTGCGGCTATCGCTCCGGCGGGCAATTCCACCGCAGGCAGTGATTTCAGTCTCGGAGTAACGCCGCCCGTCGCGACTCTCACGTCAGGCCAGGCTAGCACTTTTAACGTCACGGTTGATGGATCAAACGGATTCGCTTCAACAGTCACTTTCTCCTGTTCGGGCGAACCATCCAATTCAACTTGTTCTTTCTCGCCCGCAACCGTCACTCCAACAAGTGGTGGCAGCGCCTCTACCACGTTGACACTATCGACAAAAACCTATGTTCCCCCACGGTCTTACGAGAAAACTGCCGGACTGCTGTGGACTACCACTTCGCGGATCGGACTGTTCCTTGGAGCGATCCTTCTTTTGGCCGTGAGTCGGTACGCCACCACAACTCGTCGCCGTGCCTTCTCGTTTGCGGCAACGTGCCTTTTCCTGCTGTCGATCTCCGTAGCGATGGGAGGCTGTGGAAGCAGCAGTTCCCCCGCATCTGGCACTCCGCCAGGAACCACCTCGATGATGATCACCGCGACATCCGGTACCGTCAGCCATTCCGCCACTGTCAATCTGACAGTTCAGTAGGCGCGACTGAGACCTCGGGGGAAGGCTTGATTTTCTCAATTCTTCCCCAGGGGTAGGTCTGCTTTGTTTCTTGCCGGTACGCGGCCTCACTGATTTAGCTTCTTCGCCTGTTGCTCGTGGTGACGCTCAAACCGCTCCAATTCAGCCTAATGCCGTTCGCTTTGCGCGCAAGCGCCGCCGCCCTGCGTCGGCCAAATACTATGGTTGGTTGAGAACAGCACCCGGGATGCCGCCGTAAGAATCAGAAACCATCCAAGCGCCCGCCAAGATCGCGGCAGTAAGGATGGTCTCACTCCACTGGAACGGAATTTTGGAGCCTGTAGCCACGATGGGTATCCATACCAAGAACAGAAACAATCCGAGTTGAATGGTCGACAGCGCGACTGCCAGCCTCGCCCTGAACCCGACGAGCGCCGCGAGGCCTGCTGCGATGAAGGCGCAGCCCGTGAAATACGCCCAGAATAGGTGAATTGGCAGCCAACGGGGGATGAGCGAAACCGTGTCTCTTACGTCGATGAAATGAGCCGCGCCAAAGAAGATTAGGGAGAGGCCAAAAAGGACACGCGCGATGCGCAACCCGTTATTGCTGCTGATAAAGCTGAGGTGTTGATGGTCCCAGGCAGAGGCAAACCACACATACAGTATCCAAGCGCCGGAAATCATGACCATGAGCGGAACCACGGACCAGCAAGCCTCGAAAGCGCCTACAAGGAAAAAGTTTGGTAACCGGAATAGTAGCAACCAAAGTAAGAGAGCGGCCAATAGCAAGCGCGACGCGATGGCCGCTATGCGCGGAACAAGCAGACCTATGCCGGATGCTATGGAGATAAGGGCACCTAGGTAGACGAATAGTTCATGCGCGGGGACACGGGCGGGAACAGGACTCCACATTGGCACAAAATCAGGATAGAGCAGACCCACGGCGCCGAGTCCGATCATCGTGACCGCGAAGACAGCGTGACCTATGCTCGCGATGCGCATCGGCGTGGGCTCCGGGTGACAATTCAGTTTAACGGAAATCTAATGAACGCGTCGAGTTCTCCAGGGTCAGAACATCTTGGCCGACACCGACAGTGCGACTTCCGCGTGCTGGTAAGTAAACAGAGCCGAATCGGAATCTAGCGTGAGCGTTGTATTATGACTTCCGCAGAATATGCACTTGCCATTAAACAGACAGACAGCGGTAGTTACTGGTGCAGGGAGCGCCGAAGGAATTGGTTTCGCAATTGCGCGGCGACTGCAATCTGCCGGCGTGCGCGTGGTAATTACTTCGACGACGGACCGCATTCATTCCCGCGCCCGCGAACTCAACGCCGACGGCGCGGCTCTTTCCTTCATTGCTGATCTCACCGTCGAAGCCGACGCGCAGAGATTGGTCGATACCGTGCTCTCGCAGGCGGGCCGCATTGACATCTTGGTGAACAACGCCGGCATGACGCAAACTGGGCGCCTCACGGAAAGCAAGCCGCTGATCGAGACCTCGTACGCGGAGTGGCAAAACCAGATTGCGCTTACCTTGCACACTGCCTTCTACATGACCCGCGCGGTGTTACCCGGAATGATCCGGCAAAAGTACGGCCGGATTGTAAATGTAACCTCGGTGACGGGACCGCTTTCGAGTAACCCAGGTGACGCGGCTTATGGCGCTGCGAAGGCGGCCATGGATGGGATGATGCGCGGCGTCGCGCTCGAAACAGCCGGCGACGGAATCACGATCAATGGCGTCGCTCCCGGCTGGATCGGCACGGCATCCTCGACGAAGTACGAAAAAATCGCAGGTCTCCATACGCCGCTCGGCCGCTCCGGCACGCCGGAGGAAGTTGCGGCCGCGGTTTGTTTTCTCGCTTCGCCTGAAGCTTCCTACATTACTGGGCAAGTCTTAGTTGTTGATGGGGGCAACATCCTTCAGGAAAACAAGGGCGGTTGAAGCTATTGTTTTGGTGCTGCTCAACAAGTGAAGATTCCTATTTGCGCTTGGGCTGGTTGTGGCTTCTTTCCGCCTAGGTGTAACGCGCCGAAGGTGACGCGTGATGTTTACACGCATGTGGCAAGTGAAGATGATGTGCGATTTGTGGAGTAGTTGGGTGGAATTCTGCGCCCAAATCTAAAAAAGAAGGGGTTACCCTGGTGGGCAACCCCTTGTGAATTAACGAATTGAATGGTTGCGGGGGTCAGATTTGAACTGACGACCTTCGGGTTATGAGCCGTATGAAATACTAGCCCGTCTTTGCTTCTCCACAACTTACGTATGTGTTGGTCTACCTGATTCACGGGTGTTCTTTGGTAGTTTGTTCCCAATTTGTTCTCGATTTGTTCCAAGTTACTGCTTTACATTTAACGCGAAGCGGTATAGTTTTTGGATTGTGATTCAGTCCTTCCGCTGCACCGATACTAGGCGCCTATTTCATCGAGAGTCTGTCCGCCGGTTTAAAGCTATCGAGCGGCAGGCACTTAGGAAGCTGGACATGCTAGATGCGGCGCAGGACATCCGAACGCTCTCAACGCTGCCTGGAAACAGATTAGAGCGCCTGGCAGGGGACCGGAAAGGGCAGTACAGCATTCGGGTCAATGACCAATGGCGCGTGTGTTTTGAATGGCGCGACGGGCATGCCTACGAAGTTGAGATCGTGGATTACCACTAGGAGAGAACAGGATGACGAAGAAAATTAAGCCGGTGCATCCAGGAGAAATTCTCCGCGAAGAGTTTATGGTCCCTCTCGGGCTGAGTATGAATAGAGTAGCGATAGACTTGCGTGTCTCTGTGACGCGGATTGCCGATATCGTCAACGAGAAACGCGCAATTACTGCTGACACAGCCCTGCGTTTTGCGCGCTACTTCAATAATAGTCCGACATTCTGGATGAATCTCCAAACGCGGTTTGACCTGGAAGTCGCTGAGGATAAGATTGCTGATAAGGTCGAACGGGATGTCCGCCCTCTAGAAGCAATGCCAGCAAAGTAGTCGCAGGCAGCCAATGGATAATCCAGTACAGTCGCGTCGCCGGCAATGTGTGGTGCACTGTCGTGGCTCCTGGTTGGGCTAAGTGGCTGGGGATTTCTAGTAATCAAGTTTCCGATTACCGGACGAATCAGGAGTCGACCAGACTTCTCCGAAACAATCGACGATAGATAAAAGATACCAGCAAGCCCAATAATCCATATAAGAGTGCGTTCGCAATGACGGAAATGAGAAAGCCCAACGCGGCCGCGCCTTCGTTGCCACCATCGGCTGACATGTAGAAACCGAAAGCTGGCCACAAAGTGAAGAATAGCCACTCTCCG
Source organism: uncultured Acidobacteriaceae bacterium (assembly GCA_963788555.1). Taxonomy (GTDB): domain Bacteria; phylum Acidobacteriota; class Terriglobia; order Terriglobales; family Acidobacteriaceae; genus Sulfotelmatobacter. The sequence continues at coordinate 15,774 of CAWBHM010000026.1, forward strand.
AGGCTCTCAATCGGCATCCCGTGCTCGTGTCGGCGCCTTGCTAACTCGCGCTTCCGATACAGCACTAAGACATCCCGGGAGTTGACCGCGAACGGCCACTGTTTGCCTTGGCAAGGCAGGGTGACGGTGGCTACAGACAACCGTGATCCATTGAAGTAAAAGCGCCATTGACCTCCCCGGAAGTGAGACTTTTCGACGAGGTTGGAGTTTCCTTCCTCTCAGGCCATCGGCGCCTCTCCGAAGAGCACTGCCTATCCCAGAACGCAACACCCCCTGAGGCGAGCTCGGATTTCACTTTGCATCAGGCCAGCAAATCGGACCAAGCTCATTTTCACGGAGGGAAATCATGAGACACACTAGGATTTTGCGGCTGTTAGCATACATCACTGCGATAACCATGTTGGCTGCACTCGCTTTGCTTGTACGTGCTCCCGCGCAGGAACTGGAGCAAGAATCTTCTCACCCTGTACTCCTTTCAATTGCCGTGACCCCGGCGGATCCCTCGATTCTCCCGGACCGAAGGCAGCGATTTACCGCCACGGGGACCTATAGCGACGGGCGCACCCACGACCTCACGAGAAGAGTGACGTGGAGTTCATCGGCTCTGGATGTGGCGACGATTAACCACGAGGGACACGCGTGGACCCTCGCGGAAGGGCAAACCACGATTGCAGCGGTCTTGGGAACGATTGACGGCTCCACGACCTTGAACGTCACAAGGTTTCTTTGGACCCGCAGCATGGGCACCACGCGCCTCGATCAAACGGCGACCGTGCTGAACAACGGCCTGGTGCTGATTGCGGGCGGCTTTAAGGGCTGGAACTTTGACCCATCATCCAGCTTATCTAGCGCCGAGCTGTACAATCCCGCGACCGGGACGTTCACCCATACCGGCAGCCTGAGCACCGCGCGCTCCAATCACACGGCGACGCTGCTGAACAACGGCACGGTGCTAATAGTGGGCGGGGCCGGCTGTTGCGACACCCACAGCCAATCCCTTGCCAGTGCGGAGCTGTACAATCCCGCGACCGGGAACTTCTCTTACACTACCGGCAGCCTGAACACCGCGCGCGACCGGCACACGGCGACGCTGCTGAACAATGGCATGGTGCTGATAACCAGCGGTGAGGACAACGGCGATGACCTAGCCAGTGCCGAGCTGTACGATCCCGCGACCGGGACCTTCACCCCCACCGGCAGCATGAACACCGCCCGCCAAGAGGCCATGGCAACGCTGCTGAACGACGGTATGGTGCTGGTGGCGGGAGGCGAGACCTTCTGGACCGGCGGTTTCATAGCCAGTGCAGAGTTGTACAATCCCGCCACCGGGACCTTCACCTACACCGCCGGCAATATGAACTCCGGCCGCGCCGAGTTCACGGCGACGCTGCTCAACAACGGCATGGTGCTGATGGCGGGCGGCTTCTGGGACAACAGCAGTGCGGAGCTGTACGATCCCGCGTCCGGAACCTTCACTCCTACGGGCAGCATGAACACCTCGCGCGAAGAACAAAGGGCGACGCTGCTGAACAACGGCATGGTGCTCGTGGCGGGCGGCTACACCGCCCTAGCCAGTGCCGAACTCTACGATCCTGTGGCCGCGAGCTTCAGCTACACCGACAGCATGAACACCTCGCGCGCTCTACAATCCTCGACGCTGCTGAACAACGGCATGGTGCTCGTGGCAGGCGGCCACGTCGGTTATAATGTCACTGTCCAAGCAAGTGCCGAGTTGTACGAACCGGCCACGCGGACTCCGACGGACCTCGAGTCGATTGCCGTCACACCCGAAAGGTCCACTTTGTCCCCGGGGGAAACCCAGCGCTTCATCGCCACCGGCACCTTCCGCGACGGCAGCACACAGCAACTCGCCTCGGTGACCTGGACATCGTTCAATCCGGCCGTCGCGCAGATCAGCAACGATGCGAGCAATCGCGGAGTGGGCCTGACCATCAAAGAAGGAACCGTCATCATTATGGCCACGGCCGGGCATGTGAGAGGCCGGGCAAGGCTGACCGTGCAGTAAGGACGGCGAAGCCGCCTAAGTTCGTACCAGTACCCCGCTCTCCTTATTTTTTGGCTGTAACCTCGAGGCTAAGTATACGACTCGTATGTTCTCGCCCCCTTTAGGACTGGTGTTGGACGTAAAACAAAGAAATGGCTAACTGTAGAACTTTGGTCTCCAACAAGAATAGTTACGCGAACGCCGAACAATCTCCGGGCGTGATGACATCGTCCTGCCATCACCGCCCTGCACATTTGTTCGACTTCTTGGAGTAGCTCCTTTTTGCTCGGTGTAGGATTGGAGCCCTCGTAAGGTAACTCCCAAGTTGGCTCATACTCGCCGAAACAAAAATCGATTATTCGGCATCCGTTTTCAGCGTGTAGCACAACAGATGCTGCGGCAGGATTTCTAGGCTTTAGCTTCGCAATCACGCCATTGCTTTTCGGCTGGGCACGCATGACTTCAAGCGAGGCCACGTTGGAGGGCAATTCTGCCAACAAAGTGTTCAGCAGAGCGATCAGTTCTTCTTCGATGTGTGCGTAGGGTTCGAGTTCCTTTCGCATTGACCGACATTATAATCGCAAGAATCAGAATGCTATTACTCAGGTCCCGGAAACGGCGAAGCCGGCAAGGTGGGTAATGGTTCTTGCCGAGAGTTAGCAGGGCGGAACATCCCAGAACGGGACTTCTGGACGGCGAGGAGAGTCTGAATCATCGAACCGAACCCCGCACCCTGGATAGCTCTACACTAGCCGACTTCTATGATAGGTCCTTGTCAAGAGGCAAAAAATCCTCCTGATGCGCTCGAGAGGAGCGCCGGTGTAATGTTTTTCACTTTCTCAGCGTTTGGTGTTGGCCTCTCGGCCGCGGTTACTATCCGAGGATAGAACCAGACTTCCATTTGCTGGTGCAGCTCGCAGTTCGTCTCGGCTGCCCAGAAGATTGAGTTTGTGTTTTCCTGCCAGTCTCAAAACTTATCAACGGGAGCAACGAGAGTTTGCGCTCTCGGGCCCAGTCGGCTAACGGCAAGACCTGGCAGGCCTCGCGCTGAATAACCTTTTCGTTTCCGCTTGTTCTAAGCGGCCGTTTGCGTCTCCTGATCGATGACTAGAAAATGGGTCTGACCGCGATCTACCGCCACCAGATACGCCACCAGTTTCCGTGCCACGGCCAAGGTTGCACGATTGGCATTACCTTTCTGCTTCTCTCGATCATAAAGCGCCGCCAGCGTAGGGCTGATCCGCGGCGCCATCTTCGCAGCTTCGATCAGTGTGGTCTGTAGATGTTTGTTGCGTTGTTTCGAGATAGGCGTATGCTGCACCGAGTTCCCTGATCTTTTTTCGATCCCCACACAGCCCACAGTAGCTGATGGCTTTTTTGATCGAGGAGAAGCGTTGCAACTCACCGATTTCCAATGCCCACGTCAGCGCTGTGATCGGCCCAATCGCTGGAATACTCAACAGACGATCTACACGTTCCGCCAGTAATCGATCGTGTTGCAGGGAATGGATCAAAGCACTCTCCGTCTTGGCCAGGCGCACCACCGTCTCCCGGCACTGACGCAGCAGCGAGCGCAAACCTTCGTCGATATCCGGGTTTGTGGCCAATAGTTCGCGGAAATAACCTGCTTTGTGGAGTTTCTGCTTGTTGTAGCTCACGCCAGCTTCCATCAGCAATGAGCTGGTCTTGATTTTCATCTGCACCATCTGGCGAACGAGCAAGTTGCGATAGCGCAGCGTGCGGCGCCTTTCGCGGATGGCCGTCGGCATCATGTAGCATTCCGGCAGAAAATCACAGCGCAAACAATCGCAAATCTTGGTGGCGTCGATGCGGTCGTTCTTCTTTTTCGCAGCCGCAATAGCCCGCAGCATCAGCGGATGGGCTACTTTCAATTCCGCGGCGTGTGGTTTCAGGTGATCGTAGATCCAGCCGGAGAACATCGTGGCTTCCATCGCCGCGCTCCACGGCTGTGGCAGCGCCTTCATCCATCGATCCAAATCAACACGCGTGGCGGGAATCCATCCTTCGGCATAAACTCTGCCAAGAACGTCCTTCACGCAGTAACTAATCTTTAGCTTGTGAACATCCAGTCCGATGTAATACATAGGTCCCATGAGGAGCCTCCTTGGTGTTTCTGAATCAGCGGGGTTGCTGAGTTCAGCTTTTTTACACCAAGTGCTCCTCCCTTGACCTATACATTCAAACTCGTTACTAATCGGCCCGACCTTGATAACTTCCGGATTGGCTGACAAATCGGGACTATCCGAGCTTGTGCGAGAAACGATGCGTTTCTAAACCACGTACGCTTTAGGATGCGACCGAGATGGCATGAGCCAGGGTGCGGACTCGCCTTCGGCGAACTTCCCTTCAACCGCCTCAGTGCCTTGGTTCATCTCGAAAACGTTGCTTTAACTCGTGCCTTGACGAAATTGAGGTTTCGAGAGGAACGGCGCGAGTTTCCTAGCCAAAGAATTCCAAGGAGTTGGCTGGCTCGTCGAGCCCTCTAAATGGAAAACCATCAGCCACCCTGAGAGCGCGCTGTTATCTTTAGTTTTCTACGGCGAAGGGAATTAGCTCTTGATGAATTACAAGTCGAGGACTGCAGTGTGGTTGCGAGTGTAATCTGTCGCGACCCAACGTCAAACTACGGCAGTTCCAGATCGAGAGCGTAAACTTCGTCAATACTCAAGTCACGGACGAAGAGAGCAGAGCCGTCGGGGGCTACATTGCTCCAGGGACCAGCGGCACGACTCTTGAATCTGGTCAAGGCCTTCAAATCGGCCATAAGCTCCGAGCGCGTCTGGCCGACCTGTATGCGCTGAAAGGTAGGATGATCGATGAACGAAAGGTCGTAGTAAAGGTAGTGCCCGTCTGGTGACCAGTTGGGAAATCCCAACGCTCCCGGTTCCGTGATCCAGTTCGACCACTTCTGGGTTTTGAAGTTGAAAAGGAGGAGTTTTGTAGAGTCCTGGCTGAGCGCCGCCAGATATTGCCCATTGGGCGACCAACGGGGACTGTACAGATTTTCCGAGCCGGGGATGGTTGAGGCCTGCCGAGTAGCGAGGTTCACAATCTGGATCAGTAGCGGTTCCGTCTGTCCTGTTTCCTGGGTTCGACCCAAGGCGAGCTTCTTGCCGTCGGGGGACCAGCTCGGATCTACCTGGGTGTGGTTTTCTGGGAGAACTTCCTTGGGCGAACCACCTTGGGCGGAGATCAGAAACGCCTTCCAAGGCCGGCCCAGCTGGGTGTCAACGTAAGCAATCTGCGTGCCATCGGGCGACCAGCGAGGTAGACCGGCGGAAACTGGCGGGTAGGTTAGCTGCAAACGCTCGCTGCCGTCTGTGCGGCTACGCCAGAGCGTGTATTCGGGGTAGGAAACGTAAGTGACCCACCTGCCATCGCGGGAGAAGTCCAGTTCCCCGGCGGAAATCCCGGAAAGAAAGGGCACAAACTGATAAGACTTGGCATCGTATCGGACAAGTTCGCCGCGACCCTGCGACCCGTGCGCAAACAATTTCTTGCCATTTGCACTGGGCGCCAACGAGGTGAAGGACAACGGACCGGTGGTCAGTCGAAAGGGTATGGAAGAACGTCTGCGAAAAAGTCCTGTCGTTTCGCGTATGGCCCAAACGTCGCTTCCGGGAAAGCCGCTCACGAAAAGATAGTAACGGCCATCCGGCGTCCATACGCCGCAGCATTCGACCGGCGGACTGCGCCATCCCGGAAACATGGGATGAAGATCGCTTCCATTGGAACGCATCTCCCAGAGCGCGGACGAGTCGCTCTCGGGCCTTGCAATGGAGAAGCTGATGCGAGAGCCGTCCGGGGAAAAGTGGAGTCCGTTCGGCTCGCCTGAAACGGTGGCCAGCTTGTGCGGATCGGTGCCATCAGCGTTAGCCTGATAGATGTCTAATCCAGCGCAGAAAACGACGTGCCGACCGTCGGGTGACCATGTACCGTTGTGGCCGGCAAGATCCCCGAGACGGCGGGGAACTCCTGAAGGCAGGGGCACAATCCAGAACTTCGACTCTGTCTCGCTGCCGACGCTATCAAAGACCAAAAGCTGGCTGTGATCGGGCGAAATCGCGTTGACGACCGGGTTGGCAACAGATGGAGTAGGAATGGGCGAAGTCTCGCCGCCATTCGTGGAAACCTCAACGATCCGGTCTGCGTTGCCCGACTCCGTTGTGTACAGCCGGGAGCCATCGGTCAACAACTCGACCTTGGGGATGCCATCGCGCGTGAGTTGCGTGGTGGCTATCACTCTAGGCGGAGACGGCGGAGAGTTGAGCCAGGCAAATGCCGCGGCGCCGACAAAAATTACCAGTATGATTGCGGCCGCCCACTGCCAGGTTAACTTGCGCGCCGGACCGGTTACGGCCACAACCTTTTCGGAAGCAGTATCCCGGCTGAGCCGTTTTAAATCGGCGTGCAACTCGGCTGCGCTTTGCAAGCGGACTTCACGATCTTTTTCCAAGGCCTTGTTGATGATGCGTTCCAATTCTGCGGGCAGTTCAGGATTCAGGCGCGCTGTCGGGGTTGGCGGCGCACCCGATGGGTCACCGCCTTCTGCTGGCGCGACATCCTTCGCAGTGTCTCTGTCCGCCAAAATTGGCGCTGCAGTAGGACCGTCGTCCCGCACCGAGGCGATAAACCGATAACCTCTCTTGGTGATTGTCTATAAACTCAGGGTTCTCGGGCCTGTCGCCGAGCGCTCTGCGAATCTCCAGAATGTATTTCCGAAGAACTTCTTGGTTTACGTAGGTCTTCGGCCAAAGTGATTCCAGCAATTCGTCTTGGGTAACAAGACGCCCCGGGCGCTCCACCAGATACCGAAGAACGTCGAATGCCTTGGGGTTAGAGAAACGCGCTCGTCTCCTTGGAAGAGGAGATGATTTGTCGTGTCAAGCCGGAATGACTGAAACGATTTCATTTGCCAGACCCGAACTCGACCAGGGACGGCCACCATGGAACTGCCTTGGTCCGGTTTGATTGTAACAAGTACAGCGCAGGTTACACGAGCGCTCCAGGCAATTTTTGGAGGTCATTTCCGAAATTCGTGTGTATTTTTGCCAACTTTGCCGGGTAGAACAGGGATTCAACGGGAACGGAACGGAACAGTCACACCTCAGATTGGCTCAGCCTCTACTCTTTGCTGTGACATACCTAAGGTTTCCCAAAGGCACGCAACTCCCGTTTGCCCATATTTTGGCAGCAATGCGGACAAACGGACAAACGCGTCGGCGGAGAAGTAGAGGGACTATATGTCAGGAGCATGTGCGATGGCTGATCTGACGCAGGACGGGTACAAGGTACCTATGGGCGCTTTGTGGACAAAACAAGGGAGCAAATACGGGCGCGGTCGATTCGCCCGAGAGTTGTTTAATGGACGGTATCAACCGGGTGAACTGTTACAGCTGTCCAATACCGCTGCGACATACGAAATCGACGAGGAGGTATTGCTGAACATATTTTTGGAATGCCAGTTGCTCGGTTTGCTGACGCTGTCGAAAAAGAAAACTGGAATCGTCTGTGCGCCAAATCCCAAAGAGATGCAGGAGGCTTACGAAATACGCGCCGGTTTGGAAGAAATCAGCGGGAGGACGGCAGCGACTGCGTTCAAAGGGAACACCGGACGACTACGCTATGAGCTCGCCGGTATGCGAGCTGCGCTCGAAGAGCGCGATCTCGACGCCTGCGCAGAACACGACGTGCGATTCCACCGAGCTATTCTGCGAGCATCACAGAACGACGTGCTTTTGCGTGTTTGGGATGCCTTG
>CAWBHM010000027.1:0-23843 GCA_963788555.1 uncultured Acidobacteriaceae bacterium
ACCTCGGCGCGGGCATCTGCGGGTTGATCGTCCTGCAAGCATTACTTCACTTCCACATGCTAGGTTGATCTAGTCTGGCACGGGCAGCGTACAGTAGTACCGGGTGATACATCGAGGATGAGTGCAGTGAACGTGAAAGGCGCTCCCCAAATCGAATCCATCGAGCCAGTGTGTGCTTTGCCTGGCGGCGAAGTCCGCATTACAGGTCGCGGCTTGCGTCCCAAGGGACTCCGCCGTCCGGAAGTCCGCTTCGGCGAGATGGATGGTTCAGTCGTCATCAGTTCCGAACAATTCATTGTGGTGCGCGTACCTGAAGGGGCATCGTCGGGCAATGTGGTGGTAGCCACCAACGGCCAACGCAGCAACCCCCATGAAATGCGGGTGGCCGTGCCCATCGCAGAGAACCTGCATCCGGTTGCCAATCCCGCCGTCGACGCCGAGGGCAATATCTACGTGACGTTCTCGGGATCGCGAGGACAGACAGTGCCCGTGGCGATCTTCCGCATCGACACCAGTCACGAGGTCAAGCCCTTCGTCTCCGAAATGATGAATGCCACGGGTATGGCCTTCGGCCATGATGGCAGTCTCTACGTCTCTTCCCGTTATGACGGCACCGTTTACCGTGTCTCGCAGGATGGAACGGTGACTTCGTATGCCGAGGGTCTTGGCGTCTCTACCGGAATTGCATTCGATGGCGAGGGCAATCTCTATGTTGGCGATCGCAGTGGAACCATCTTCAAGGTCGGAGCTGACGGCCAGATCTTCGTCTTCGCCATGATCGAACCCAGTGTCTCGGCATTCCATCTGGCCTTCGGCCCGGCCGGCAATCTTTTCGTCACCGGGCCAACGACCTCGAGCTTCGATGCCGTCTATCAAGTCGATCCCCAGGGCCACGTCGAGGTGTTTTATCGCGGCTTGGGACGTCCGCAGGGCCTCGCATTCGACGTGAAAGGAAACCTCTACGTCGCCGCTTCGCTGCATGGTCGACGCGGCATCGTGAAGCTCACGCCGGATCGCCAGGCGTCGCTCGCAATCTCCGGACAGAACCTGGTGGGCCTTGCGTTTACTCCCCGTAAAGCGGCTGTACTCACCACCACCAGCGGTGTTCACCATCTCGCGCTGGACATAGCGGGTCGCCCCCTGATTCCCGCTCGATAGCAGATTCCGGCCCAATATTTCGCGATGCTAGACTGAACACGTGATCGCTGAAATCATTGCGGTCGGCTCGGAGATGCTCACTCCGTACCGTCAGGACACGAACTCCCTTTTTCTCACCACGCAGCTCAACCAACTAGGCGTGATCGTCGCCTTTAAGACCGTAGTGGGTGATAACTTTGACCACCTCACCGGTGTTGCGCGCACGGCCATTGGACGTTCTGACATCGTCATCTTCACGGGAGGTCTGGGTCCCACCGAGGACGATCTCACGCGCGAGTGCGTTGCCGCTGCTCTCGGCGTGGAGCTGAAACGCGATCATGACATCGTGACCGCGATGTATAAACGCTTTGCCGAACGGCGCATCTCCATGCCCTCGAACAACGCCAAGCAAGCCGATGTCATCCAGGGCGCCATCATTCTGCACAATTCGCGTGGCACAGCGCCCGGCCAATATCTTGAAACCGAAGTTGACGGCGAACCTCGTATCATCATCCTGCTCCCCGGTCCTCCGCACGAACTCGAGGCGCTGTGGAGGCACGAGTGCATGCCACGCTTGCGCGAATCGGCACCCCCGGCGGCCATTGCGTCGGTTGTACTGAAGACCGCCATGCTGCCCGAGTCGGCCGCCGACGCCCGCACGGCCCCGATCTACAAAAAGCACCCTAACGTCGAAACCACGGTACTTGCCGGCCAGGGCCAGGTGGAATTTCATCTCCGCGCGGTCGCTTCCACCGAAGACGAAGCCCAGGCAGCAGTGGATAAGCTTGCCGGCGAACTCGAAGACGAACTGCAGGATGCGGTCTTTTCCACCGGCGGCGAGTCGCTGGAAGAGATCGTCGGCTACTACCTGCAGATGCGCAACCTTAAGCTGGCGGTCGCGGAGTCGTGCACGGGCGGAATGGTTGCGGAACGTATCACCTCCGTTCCCGGCAGTTCGCGTTTTTTCCTCGGAGGAGCGGTCGTGTACTCCAACGATCTGAAGACGCTATTTGCTGACGTGCCTCCGCTCATGATCGAGGCCCACGGAGCGGTCAGCAAAGAGGTGGCCCTTGCGCTGGCCGAAAATATTCGCGAGATCTGCAACGCCGATATCGGTCTCGGCGTTACCGGAATCGCCGGGCCTACCGGCGGCACCGAAGAAAAGCCGGTTGGACTCGTTTACGTCGCAGTCAGTGATGGCAAGAGGAATGAAGTCGTACAACGTCGCTTTCCGGGCGATCGCGAACGCATACGGCGGTGGGCCAGCCAGCAGGCACTCGATCTCGTGCGCCGTATGGTGATGTGAATCCATGCGCCTGTTCGTCGCCCTCGACATCGATTCCGACATCCGTGACCGGATCACAGCATTCCGCAATGAGATGCGCCAAGTCGCGCCTGACGTCCGCTGGGTCGGCCCCGAGACATTCCACGTGACGCTGCAATTTCTCGGAGAGACCAAAAAGCTTGACGAGGTCCGTCACGCATTAGAAAAAGTGAATTGTGCGCCGACACAGATTGCATTCCGCGGTTCAGGATTCTTCCCGAACTCCAAGGCGCCGCGCGTGTTCTGGGTCGGCATCGAAGGCGACGGAAGGCTGCAAACTCTCGCCACCCAAGTTGCGAAGGCAATGCATCCATTGGGATTTGAAACCGACGCCTCTTCGTTCATGCCGCACCTCACGCTGGCGCGGTCCGGCAGCGGACGGCCACGCCCGGTCCCCGGTGAGCGCGCTGCACCCGCTTTGCAACGTGTCCGCGACGCACTGGAGAAGATGCCGTCACAGGAGTTCGGTACAATGACGGCGCACCAATTCTTTCTGTACGAAAGCCACTTGTCGCCCGCGGGAGCGCGATACGAGAAGCGCGCCACGTATCCGCTTCTGTGAGCGCACGTCGATTTCGGCGTAACTGAAGGACAATGTTTACCGGCTCACCGCTCATCATCGCTGTAGTTTCGTACTTCCTCGGTTCCATTCCGTTTGGCTATCTGCTCGTCCGCATCTTTCGTGGTGAGGACGTCCGTCAGACCGGCAGTGGCAACATCGGTGCTACCAACGTAGCTCGTACCGGTTCTCAGGGTCTAGCCATCGCAACGCTAATACTCGATGCGGCGAAGGGTTATCTGGCGGTCTGGTTCGCCTTCCACCTCAGGGCTGCTCTTGTACCGTATTTCTCCCCGGCGCCAATCGGCACGGCGGCCGACATGAGCAGCGCACTTGAAGCCCTGCAATATGCATATTCAGGTGCTGCCCTTGCCGCTCTCTGCGCGCTTCTCGGCCACATGTTTCCCGTGTGGCTACGCTTCAAAGGTGGCAAGGGAGTCGCAACCGCGCTCGGCACCTTTCTTGCCATGGCTCCAACGGCCGTTCTTGTGTCTTTCGTCGTGTTTATCGCTGTCGTTGCCATCACTCGCTACGTTTCGTTGGGAAGTATATTGGCCGCCGTTATTTTTCCCTTTGTAGCCTGGCGGATGAATCCGTTCGTCCGCACTACGGCAACCACGGTCCTCATCGCCACCTCTTCCCTGCTCATCATCGTTCGACACAAGGACAACATTCGCCGCCTGCTGGCCGGCAATGAGAACCGTTTCGGCGGAAGAAAGTCGGGCACCGCGTGAGCAAGATTGCTGTCATCGGAGCCGGCGCGTGGGGCACAGCCATCACCATCGTTCTCGGTCGTCGCGGCGGACACGACGTTCGACTGTGGGCGCATGAGCTTGAAGTCTGCAACAGCATCAACTCGCGCCATGTAAACGAACTTTTCCTAGCCGAATGTCCAATCCCCGACGCCGTAGTCGCGACCAATAATCTCGAAGTTGCTCTGATCGATGCCGAGATCGTGGTCAGCGTGATGCCTTCGCACCACACCCGTCGCGTCTTTCTTGCGATGGTGCCGCACCTGCACGCGGACATGCTATTCGTCAGCGCTACCAAGGGCATCGAGAACGACACCTATCTGCGGATGACTGAAGTCATCACTGACGTTCTGCGGCAATCGAAGCAACCGTTCGCGCCGCGCATCGGGGCGCTCAGCGGACCAACGTTCGCCAAAGAGGTTGCCCTGAGCCAGCCCACCGCCCTGACTGTTGCTTCAACGGACAAAGAACTCGGTGCCGTCGTACAAAAAGACTTCAGCGATCCTCGCTTTCGCGTGTACACCAATACAGACGTCGTCGGCGTAGAGTTGGGCGGTGCGCTCAAGAACATCGTCGCCATCGCCGCCGGTGTGTGCGATGGTTTGGGACTTGGCCACAATTCTGTCGCCGCACTCATCACCCGCGGACTGGCTGAGATTACGCGCCTGGTGGTTGCCTGCGGCGGGCATCCGGAAACCATGGCGGGACTAGCAGGTCTTGGCGATCTCGTCCTCACCTGTACCGGCGGACTTTCTCGTAATCGAACTGTCGGCGTGGAGCTCGGCCGCGGACGAAACTTGAATGACATCATTGCCGGAATGCACGGCATGGTCGCTGAAGGCGTACTCACCACCAACGCCGCCATCGGGTTGGCGGCAAAGATGGGCATCGAAATGCCGATCACGGAGCAGATGCATGCCATCCTGCAACAGGGCAAATCGCCGCAGCAAGCCATTCGCGACTTGATGGCACGCCCATCCACCAGCGAACTCGGCATCTACAGAAATCGTTGAAATGTGCTGGGGCTCTACTTTCCCGCTTTCTTCTTCGGGGCGGATGTGAGGCTGTCGAAGAAATTCGCTATGATGCGCCGGACATCGCCCTCCGACATCAGCGTCGGGTCGAGCATGTGCTCCAGGGTTAGAGAGTTGCCGAGGGCAGCCAGGGACACGCTGGTGGCGTGGGTCGATGCCGGAAGTTCGCGGCCCATCGCCTTCATCACTTCGTCGAGAAGACCAACTCTGGGGCCCACAAACCGGCGATTCAAGGCCGCCAGCCGTTGCTTCACCTCCGGATGCCGAACCGCAAACAACTTGAACTCAAGCGACAATAACGACCAACGACGGTCCAGAGTCTTCGTCAGGAAGAACTCGCGCATCGCCGTGAGCTTCGCCTCGGGATCGCGAGCTTTCTCCATCTCTCGTTCCAGGGCGGCGATTCTGGCTGAAATTTCCTTCTCCAAAAGAGCGCAGAACAGGTCCTCCTTGTCGTCGAAGTTGGCATACAATGCACCCCGGGTGTAGCCGGCATCGGCGGCGATTTCCTCCAGCTTTGCTGCTTCGAACCCGTCGCGCGCGAAGACCTTTTCCGCCGACTGGATCAACCTCGCGCGCGTAATCCCGGTTCGCTCCTGGTGGCGCGATTGTGTGGCTGTCTTGCTCATTCCTGTCTGAACCGCCGTCCGGAGTTCTCGCAAAACGCCATGCGCATTTCTGCGACCAAAGCACGGGCGCGTACATCTAAAGTGGCTATGTGATTTAATACATACATGTATGTATTAGATATATCATGAACCCCATGCGACGCAACTTTTCTACTCACGCTTCTGCGGCCTGCCGGAGCGCTGTGCTCATTACTGCGACGCTGCCGCTCTGCGGCCCGTTTCTCCACGCACAGGTCACCAGCGGCACTGCGCTGCCGCCATTGCCCACGGCGGAGTCGGTGATCAATCGCAACACCGACAACTTTGCCGGCTCGATCCCTCAAGGCAAAGCGACCGGTGAAGTAATTGAGCTGACCATCGAAGAGGCCTTGGATCGCGGGCTGAAATACAACCTCGGGCTCTACCTCAGCAATCAGACAACCGCCGAAGCGCGTGCTGCCAAGATGCAATCGCTCAGCGCACTGCTGCCCAACATCAACGGCACATTTGGCGAAGAGTTGCAGCGCATCAACCTGAAGGCTTTGGGCGTCAAGTTCGCCGGCTTCCCCAGCTCGGTTGGACCCTTCGGGCTGACGGCGACTCAAGCTACAGGTTCTTGGAGTCCCCTTGACTTAGCTTCCATCGACAAGTACCGCGCCTCCGGCGAGACCGTAAAGGCCGCAGAATTCAACTATCACGACGCGCGTGACACTGTTGTTCTCGTCGTGGGGGCGAACTACCTTCTGACCATCGCCCAGGAATCCCGGGTGGAAGCGGCGCAGGCCGAATTGAAAACTGCGCAAGCGCTTTACCAGTTGGCGAGCGACCAGGAGACGGCAGGTCTCGCACCTAACATCGACACGTTGCGTGCCCGCGTGCAGCTGCAGACTCAGGAAGAAACCTTGATTCAGGCGCAGAACGACTTGGAGAAGCAACGGATCGCCCTAGCCAGGGTAATTGGAATGCCGGTCCAGCAGAAGTTTCGGCTGGTCAACCGCGTTCCTTATGCCCCACTTCCTGAGATAGCGTTGAATGGAGCCTACGAACTGGCGCTCGCTACCCGTCCCGATTACAGGGCTGCCCAGGCGCAGTTGCGTGCTGCCGAACTCCGCCGCGCCGCGGCCTGGAAGGAGTATCTTCCTTCGATCGGATTTTCCGGAGCTTACGGTGTGCTCGGTTACACCCCCGACGCGATGGGGCCGAACTACTCCGCCGCGGCCACACTCAACATCCCCATTTTCCAGGGTGGTAAAGTACAGGCCGACGTCCGGGAGACCGAAGCCGTGCTGAAGGAGCGGCAGGCACAGGCGGACAATTTGAGAGCGCGCATCGAGCAGGAAGTGGAGGACTCCATCCTCGACTTGAAAGCCGCGGCCCAGCAGGTCGAGGTCGCGAGGACTGGGCTCGACCTCGCGAAGCAGGTCGTCGCCCAGTCGCAGGACCGTTTCGCCGCCGGTGTGACCAACAACGTCGAAGTGATTCAAGCGCAGCAGCAGCTGGCCTCCGCCAACGACCAGTACATCGCCGGTCTGTTTGCGCACAACATTGCCAAAGTACTGCTGGCGCGGTCAATCGGCAACGCCGAGCAGATGGTGAAACAGTATCTGGCTGGGAACAGTGCGCTGCCGCCATCCGTAGTTGCACCCGCCACAGCTCCGCCGGGACCGCCGGCGGCGCAACCTCCGGCGCAGACCCGGACGCCCAACGTTCCGCCCACACCAAATCCACGACAACCGAATTGACAGGTGATTACGAGATGAGTCCCACTAGCACCGAGCAAAACGAATTGCAACCGCCCGATGCCCATGCTTCCGAGGCAAATCATGAGCGTGAAAACAATCGTGAGGTCGAGGACCGCCGCAGTTTTGCCCAGAAGAATCCGCGCGCGCGGCTCATCGCTATTGTTGCGGCGATTGTCATCCTCCTTGGGGTTGGCTGGTTCTGGTGGGACAGCCGTCACTGGGAAAGCACCGATGACGCTCAGATCGACGGACACATCTACCCCGTCAGCGCGCGTGTCGGGGGTCAGGTGATCAAGGTCAACGTGGATGACGGTCAACTCGTCCAGAAGGGTGATGTGCTGGTCGTAATTGACCCGACAGACTACAAAGTTGCGCTCGAGCGCGCCCAGGCCGACTATCAGGATGCTCAGGCCAGCGCCCAGGCCGCCCGGTTCGGCGTGCCCGTTTCCAGTGTCGGATCATTCAGCCAGATTCGCTCTGCATCTGCCGACATGTCCAGCGCACAAGCCGGGGTGTCGGCCGCGCAGAAGCAGGTGGAAGCGGCGCAGGCCCAGGTTGTAGAAGCCCAGGCCACAGCCAAGAAATTGAATGATGATGTCACGCGTTACCGCATGCTGCTCGACAAGCGCGAAATTTCGCAGCAGCAGTTCGATCAGGCCACTTCTTCCGCAGCTGCCGCCAACGCCACCGTCGCAGCTCGTGAAGCGGCTCTGCTGGCCGCCCGCGCGCAAGTGCTGCAGGCGGAATCGCGAGTCGAACAGGCCCAAGCCGAGGTGCGAAACGCCCAGGTCACACCCAAACAAGTGCAGGCGACAGAGGCCAGGGCAAAGTCTGCGGACGCGCAGGTGCTCCGCTACAAGGCCGCTCTGGATCAGGCACAGCTCAATCTTGGCTACACCACCATCGTTGCTCCCGTGGATGGAGTTGTCGGCAAGCGTTCCGTGCAGGTAGGCCAAAACGTCTCACCCGGGCAAGACATGATGGCGATTGTTCCTCTGCGCGACATTTGGGTCACCGCCAACTTCAAGGAAACGCAACTCGCACACATGCGACCCGGACAGCCGGTCAAAGTCAAAGTCGACACCTATGGCGGCCGCAAGTGGAACGCCCATGTCACCAGCGTCGGAGGCGCTACCGGAGCCAAGTACAGCTTGCTCCCGCCAGAGAATGCTACCGGCAACTATGTAAAGGTCGTGCAGCGCATTCCGGTGCGCATCGACTTCGATAACAATGACAAGCCCGACTTCAATCAGGACGGCCTGCTACGTCCTGGAATGTCGGTCGATCCTGACGTAAAAGTTTCCGTTCAACCCGAAAACAGCAGCTCCCAGAAATAGCCGATGTACCACATGTTCTGGCGGGCCTTCATTGCAAATCGGTGGCTGCCTTTCTAATTCATCGCGTGGCACACCACTTACGCGACATGCGATACTGAACTCCTAACCGCTCTCCATGCCGGGATGGCGAAACTGGCAGACGCAGCGGACTTAAAATCCTACCATAGCTCACAGATTTTAATTTAACTCACTTACAATAATGGTGTTATTGACATTCTGTTGATAAGCGCGTAGCTTACACATTCATTACACATTTTCGTCTTTTCCGTGCTGTAACGGAGGACCAAATGTCGGAACAACACACCATCCTCGGCGGCAAAGTACACGTCTACAAGCGTCCGAACAGCAGTCTCTGGCAGTGCTCAAGCTATTTCGCAGGCAAGAACCGGCGCACCAGTACGAAGGAAGAGAGCCTCTCAAAAGCCAAGGAAATCGCCGAGGACTGGTATTTACAACTTCGCGGCAAACTCCGCGCTGGAGAGGTTAAGAGTGAAAAGACGTTTCGCGAGGTGTCGGAACGTTACCTGCACGAGTACGACATCATCACGCAGGGACAGCGCAACCAGCGATACGTCGAGGGCCAGCACTGGCGATGTCGCGTACACTTGGTGCCCTTCTTCGGGAACCTGGGAGTATCGGAGATCACGGCTGGCAAGATCCAGGAATACCGGATTCATAGACACCAAGAAGCAATAGCGAAACGGGGCAAGCCGCCGGGACACAGCACCACGCATCAGGAAATTGTGACGCTTCGCCAGGTCCTGAAAACGGCGCTACGCCACGGATGGCTCGACCGGCTTCCCGATTTCTCGGAGCCGTACCGCTCATCCCCGAAAATCTCCCACAGGGCGTGGTTCTCTCCCGAGGAATACAAGAAACTCTACCAAGCGACACGAAAACGCGCGCAGGACCCAAAGAAAAAGGGCTTCCAATGGGAATCGGAACAACTTCACGACTATGTGCTCTTTGCAGTCAATACCGGATTGCGGCCCGACGAGGCCTGGCGCCTTGAGTTTCGAGATGTCACGATCGTTGACGACGAGGATTTGGGTAAAACGATCCTGGAGATTGAAGTGCGCGGAAAGCGCGGCGTCGGATATTGCAAGAGTATGCCGGGTGCGGTGAGGCCCTTTGAGCGACTTCGAAGCCGGCTCCGCCCGGCGCGCGTTTACGGCGTGAACACGCCCACAAGAACGTCCGTGACCTCCGCTGTTCTTGGTGAACAATGGCGCACGCCCGGATCGACGGACCTTATTTTCCCGAAGTGGCAGCGCGAACTTTTCAAGACCATCCTCGACGAGGAGAATCTCCGCTTTGACCGCGAAGGGCGGCCCCGTACCGCCTACAGTCTGCGGCATACATACATCTGCTTGCGGCTGATGGAGGGCGCCGACATCTACCAAATCGCTAAGAACTGCCGCACCAGTGTCGAGATGATCGAGAAATACTACGCGGCGCAAATCAAGACCTCGCTCGACGCCGCTGCGATCAACGTCATGCGGCCCAAGAAAAACAAGAAAGGCAAGAAAGCCATCCAGAACACGCAGGCTTCACCGCAACCTCCGGAGCAGGAAACGGATGTGTAAAATCGGGCGACGTGCCCTATCATGAGTAAGACAGCCGCGCGCGGGCGTGGCGGAATGGCATACGCAGCGGACTTAAGGAAAACTTGAGTGCTCGCCTGGGAAACCGGCGATGCAGAACTGCTCAAATTCGGGGAAACCTCAAATGGCAATCCCGAGCCAAGCCCGGAGAGACACCAGCCGGGAAGGTGTAGAGACTAGACGGGCAGCACCTAAGCTCCGGATCTTCCGGGGGAGGGTGAAGGGATAGTCCAGACCGCAAACCTGGCGTGAGTTTCTCCAAAAACGTCACGTCGGGGCGGCGAAAGCCGTAGACGGCATGAAAATCCGCAGGGCTTAAACGGCCCGTGAGGGTTCAAGTCCCTCCGCCCGCACCACCGCTCCCCAATCTCCATTGCGCCAGAAGAAAGAAGCGGCACACCATGCCGCCACATCGTCGGCAAGCTGCTTGCGCATACACTACCGCAGACGACGGCGCGGTACGCACACCCCGCCAATCAGGCGCTGCGCGATGCGGCAGCAACGGCGGAGATGACACCAGAGACCTCCGTCGTTCCTCTCACCATCCTGTACGCCCACTCGCCATACGAGCCATCCGCATTGACGGCGGCAACCCAGCGCTCGGCGGCGGCACGTTTGACCTCTGCCAGTAGGTCATATCCTTTCGTTTCCAAGATCACATTCAAGGACGGTTCGCCCTTCATCCGAACGATGAAATCCGGCACGTAATCGTGCATCTGACCGTTGTACAGGTACGGGACAGCAAACCCCAGCCCAGCGTTCTTCACGAACGCATCCACAGCCGAGTGAGTGTCGATGTAGTATGCGGCGGTCTGCTCCCAGCGCTGCGTATCAGGCACCACGTAGTTCAAGTGACAGTGAATTACCTCTCGCGGCTCACGGCTCGTCCAGAAGTCAACCTCTTCCGTTGAGCCAGGGCCACGGCTCGATTCATAGCGCGGTATCTCTGGCGTCTCGCCGCTCGACACGTCGGGATGGATGTGCTCGGTGAGAATTTCCACCAGCCAGCCGTAATACGGTGACAGCCCCAAATCCCTGATGTCCGACACGGAAGGTACAAAGACCTTCTCGCGAATGTACCTATCGATGATCGTGACAAGCTGCGGGAAAAGCACGTGTGCTGGAACCTGACACTTCGGCTGAGCAGCGTACTGCTTCGTTAGCCCTCGTGCAAGATCAAACACCAGCGCTTGGACACGAGTTCTATCCCGATACTCCTTTAGCGATACGCCCTCCAACTTACCCGGCCCTTGTAGGGATAGCCGCCCAGCAACGTTTACGCTCAGCCCTTTTACATCCACTTCTGGTGGTATGCGGTCAGGCCAGAGCCGCATCGAAGGAACTTTGTCCCAATCCATCGTGACACGATTGCGGATCGCCTGTGTGTATCCCTCAACACGCGGGAAGCGAATCTCGTACTGCGTTTTCGACGGCACCGCATGGACGTGGTACTTCTTCATTCGCGGAGCCGCCTTGCCCTGCGGGTTTGCTTTGAACGGGATCACCTCGAACGGAACGCCAAACACCTTCGACACTTCTTCTGTGAATTTGTTGTCGGCTGTCAGTTCGTAGCTGGCACGTCGCAAGCCGCGTCCCACAACTTGTTCGCACAACAATTGGGACATGAACGGACGCAGCCCAACGATGTGGGTGACGGTGTTGCAGTCCCATCCCTCAGTGAGCATCCCGACGCTCACGATGCAGCGCACATCGCGTCCCGGCGGATGCAGCGGACGATTCAGCTTCTTGGCGAGTGCCTCAAAGTCATCTGGATAGATGGGCCGCCCCTGTCCGTCGCTGGGCCAGCTTCGCTTGCCCACGGTGTCAAGCGTAAGCCGCATCCAACGCGATTCGTCGCTCTTCGCTCCTTCGGTGTCAGTCTCGTGGACAACTTTGGAATCCACGCGAATGGTGAACACGTTCCCATTCTGATTCCTGAAGCCCTCGATGCGAGCAGACGGAATACCCGTAGGGGCCTTATCGTCGGCCAGCCATTCGTAGATGACCTTTGCGATTCTCGTGTTCTTGCATACGAGGATGAACACGGGCGGACGCGGGTCTGTCCCGGGGCCTTCTGCCATTCCTCGCGTTCTTTCTCCCACAGCCCAGCGAGCATGGCAATCGGATGGTGCGCATATTTCAATATCGCTTCGGGCTTCGGACTACCCTTCCTGCCGCCGCGTTCTGCCGGAGTAAGCTGAGGCAGAATCCAATTCCAAATGTTGAAGTAGCCGGGTATCTCCGCGCCTGTCGTGTCCCGGATAGCCAACTGCGGAATCTTCACTAGCCCGGATTCAATCGCGTCAATCAATCCAAAGTCGCTCACCACCCACGGAAACGGCTTGTTTGTCTCCTGTCCCACTCTGCCAAGAAAATAGGGGGTTGCTGATAGGTCAACGCAGAAGTTGATGCCTCGTAACTTCTGCACACGATCCAAGCCGTCAATCCAGACGGTCGCTTCGTCCCGGTCTGCCAGCCAGTCTTCGCGTTCGTCTTCATCCATCTCTTCCCATTCGTCGGGACGCTCTTGCAGGATTCGGTAGGCATGGTGCGCTTCGTCGTTGAGCACGAGAATGTTCTGCTTGCCGCCGATCTCGCGTCCCAGCACGCGATTCACCAGCGCGGTATCGCTCTCGACATAGCGCACGGACTCGACTTTGACCTTCTTGAGTCCTCCCGTCTTGTCCTTCTCTTCCTCAAGCACTTTCAACAGCCCAGCCGTCACCTGCCGTTCGTAGTCCTTCAGGCTCAGGTAACGGGTGCCACGCGCCGTGGTGCTCTTCGGGCCAATGCTGATGGTCTCTTTTACTCGGACGGGCACTCCGGCCTTGATGACCTTGCTGCTCGTTCCTCCCGTTTGCATACTCTGCGGCTCGAACACGTGCCAGTTAGTCACCAGTACTTTGCCCTGCGTCATTGACGGCATCAGGTGCGAGGGAACAAGGTCGCGTGTCCGGTAGATGCTCGCTTCGCCCGAGTCGGGGTTGAGTTCTCCCAGACGGTTGCGGATCGTGACATTCGGACAAACGACCAGCACGACATCAGAGAACCGCCCGTCGCTCCGGTCATTGACCTTGTTGAGAATGCTCCATGCCGCCAGCATTCCCATGAGAGTGGTTTTGCCCGATCCCGTCGCCATCTTGCAGGCATACCGCTGAAAGCCCGTAAACCCTTCGGCCTTGCGTTCTGCGCTGGGTTCGTCTCGCGGAATGGAAATCCCTTGTAGGAAATCGGCTCGTGCTTCGTTGAGGAAAATGATGGTAAGTGCGGATTCGACTTGAGCGAAGAATAGCCGCTTCTCCCGGCCTTCTCGTGTCCACCACTGAATCAGTTCCAGCGTCGTTCGCGTAACGCCGGGATAGCCCTGTTGCTGCCATGATTCCAGCCGCTCACGAATCGTGTTTGGAATTACAAGTTCGTAGCCGGACGGATACTGCTTGGACGCTCGTAGGGTCTTGCTGTCGGTTGTCCATGAGTCCTTCTGGTCACGCGGCGGGAAGACAATGGCAGGCCGTCGCCCATCCAAAAGCTGTGGCTCTTCGCCTTCCTGAATGAACCAGAACTGCTTCGGTTTCTCGAATGGCGAATTGATGATCGGTTCTTTGACCTCGTAACCCATCGCTATTTCGCCTCGCTCAGTTTCCTGACCACCAGCAGCTCATTGCCACGATCATCTATCACCTTCACGGCCACTTGCCCGTGCTCGCCCGCCTCGAATGGTGCGCTTGTGGTGCCAGCCAAATGCTCCCAAACGGAATCGTCATACTCTCCGTTGAGTGCTTTCTTCAGGTTGTCCCATGCGCTCGTGCGAGGAAAGAACGCCTGCGACACGTGGAAGCACATTCCGTTGTAATCGGTATCGAGAAGCCACGCCGGAACATCATCACCGCCCCGATGCGAGTTTTCCATCGTCACCGGATCGAAAACGTCTAGGCCAAGCAACTCCACCTGGAATTGCTGCTCTCCGCCGTTTTTGTGCTTGCGAACGGTGACTTCCGGTAGGCCACAGACGCTGAAGATTTGGCTGGAGCGCATGTTCTTGAGCAAGTCGCCCATCATCAAGTCGGGAGTGGCTTGCACGTAAGTTGCTGGAATCCCGTACACAAGCTCGCAAGTATCGACTAGCTGGCGGGCATTTGGCTGAATGGCGAAGCCCAGTACGTACAGGTGGGTGTAGTCCTTTGCGCGTGCTTCCTTTGCAGCCTCAGAGACCAACTTCTCGCTCACGGCTCCATTTTCCGGGCCGAAAACGAAGCAAACGGGTTTTGCCGACAGCGGTAGGGCGAGACCGCTCTTCTCTTCTGCTTCTTGGATAGCGTCCGTAAGAGTAGGCTTCTGACCGGGGGCCGTCGCGTCCACCATCGCCTCCGCTGAGAGTGACAAGCTCTTCGCAGGCGGACGGATGTTCTTCAAGGTGACAGTTTTGTTCCCTTCCAATCGTAGCAATGGGGATTTGCGAAGAACTTCCAACATCCGGTCAACGAACGATCCATTCTCTTTGGAATCAATTGGGGCATCGGACTTGGTTGCGACCTCGTTCCAGTCCATCGGCGTCGGGATCGTAGCTTCAACACAGAACGCGCCGCTAACGCGAGTGATACCGTTCTGGATTTCGGGACGGTCAACCAAGACTTCTTCATCGGGTGGCTCATTGTTGGCAATAGACTTGAGAGTGATGTGAGGAACGATGCCGCCGATTTCTTCGCCCTTGTTGTTCTGCTTGCATTTGTAAACGAATCCACCGGCAGGCCCGCGAGAGTCGTCCTTCAGCTCGTACCACGGATAGGTTGCGGTCAGCAGCCGTTGCCGAGCAAGAGCTAGAGGCACCCGGCTGGTGTCGATTGTTATCCATCTTCTCCCCCACTGCTCGGCCACGTACGCAGTGGTTCCGCTTCCACACGTAGGATCGAGGACGAGGTCACCTGGGTCGGTCGTCATCAATATGCATCTTTGGATCACCCTCGGTGCGGTCTGGACAACATAGAGTTTTTCCTCGCTAACGAAGCCGCCGAACGCAACATCACTCCAAACATCGGTCACGTTGAAGGCAGGAAAATCGTTGAACCTTCGTACATACCGTAGAGAGTTACCCTTTATTTCCAATCGACTGCGATCTCTGAGAACGTTTAATCCTGCGACGGTGGTCTTCCAATGCCCTCCTTTTGGGGCACGCCACAACCTTCCAGCAAACTCAAAATCTTCGTGATCCGTTTGTAAGGCACCTGCCGACGTTAAAGCACTCAACGAACAAATCTTCCATCCTGCTTCAACCAGATTTTCGATTTCCTTTCTGTCGGCCTGCGACATCGGTCGGCGCTCGCCGCTAGGACTTTCCAGCCAGTCATATCCCGTTCGTAAGGCCATTTCCATCGTCTTCACAACGAAGAGTTGGCGGAACTTGATACCTTCGATATCTTTTGCATACCAGATCAGGTAATCCTTCGTCTGCGGGAGAATCGTGCTGGCCTGTCCTGTTGTTTTATAGAAAGGAATGAGCGAGACGAAGTTCTGATCTCCGAATACTTCGTCCAGCAGTTGTCTGGTGCGGTGTACGTTTTCATCGCTCATCTGCACGAAAACGCTACCGCTGGAGGTTAGCAATTCGCGGGCGAGTACCAGCCGGTCACGCAGGTACGTCAAGTAAGAATGAAGGCCGAGTTCCCAAGTATCCCGGTAGGCCTGCACCATCTCAGGCTCGCGGGTCATATCCTCATCATCGTTGTGGCTCACGTCCCGCCTGCGGACAAACGGCTGAAAATTGGAGCCGAATTTCACTCCATAAGGCGGGTCAATGTAGATCATCTGTACCTGTCCGCCCATGCCCTCGTACTGAAGCAGTGAGTTCATCACCACCAGCGAGTCACCCAAGATCATCCGGTTCACCCAGTCGTCCCGGTACTCGTAAGCCCGCAGCACCTGATCGGCAATTGAGTGTTGCGGATCGGAGAACAGGTCAAACAACTCGCCCTGCTTCTTGTGGCCCTTCAGCGTCTCAAGAATCGCCTTCGTGGACAGCCGTTCGTGAATGAACAGCGGCAGACTCGGAACGTCAAACGACAGCCGCTCGGCTTTGCCAGCCCAATTCAAGAACGGCTTGCTGATGGCCTTCAGTTCGCGAACCGCAGACTGTGCAGCCGCAACATGCTGTCGGACGGATTGAGCGCCTTCCGCAATCATCGACGTGGAAAGCTGGGTCGCCTTCAGCATCCCTTCCAACGCTGTGCAGCGCTGGACGGCATCGGAAAGCTCGGATTCAGCAGCGGCGATATTAGCTTCGCCCTGCTCACGGGTCGGATTCTGTCCGTCCCACTCCATTGCCGGGGACAGCGACGAATCGTACTTGTACGTCTTCGGCGGGAGCTTCCTCTTGAACTGTGCCTGCGTCCCGACTTCGGGCCGCATCGGGCTGTCCGCTTCAGGGTGTTTGTACGGTTTGGCGGGTTTGGCTTTCGATTTTACTGATTTCGTGCCTGTGGCGCGTGGCATCCGAGTGGGCCTCACGGATCGAAAGAATTGGCCTGCTTGGCTTTGAAAAAGAAGTCTAGCATCTCCCCCTGTCTCGCTCCGCACAACAATTGATTGCGCAAAAAGTTTCCTGCTTTGTTGAATCCATGCCCGATGATCTGGCGATCCTGCAATCCACGTTCGACATGTACGGCGACCCTTGTCCCCAGCGTCTACGCCCAGGCGTCCGGCGCATTCCTGGGAGCGGGTGAATCGTCGCGGCACGATTGAGTGGATGACCGAGCGCGATGGTGCAAGGATCGTTGTTCTCGATTCATTGATGATTAACAAAAGGTTTGTATGATGCTGATGCCGTTGAGCCATCTCCGAGTTTTTCGAGAAGCCTTCGCAAGATTTCACTTCTGAGAGCAAACACTGTGGAAGACCTAGTCCGGACGGAGCAGGTGTTTCGATCAAGCGAGAACGACACTCCCGTCTTTCTGGATCGCGTCGGCAGTCCCAAGGGCAGTGGCACGAAATGAGATCTGCCACAGCGCACAAGTCTGAGGTAACAACCGGGCCTGCTCGGGCGGCACAATACGTCCGTATGTCGACGGAACATCAGCAGTATTCGACCGAAAACCAAATGGATGTCCTTCGCCGCTACGCTGAAGCGCGCAGCATGCAGATCATCAGAACTTACTCAGACGAAGCGAGGAGCGGGCTGAACATCGAGGGCAGGAACGGATTACGCCAACTTTTATCCGACGTTGAGGGCGGCCGTGCGGACTATACCGACGTTTTGGTTTATGACGTTAGCCGTTGGGGACGGTTCCAGGATGTTGATGAGAGCGCCTATTACGAATACATCTGCAAGCGAGGCAATGTCCGAGTGCACTACTGCGCCGAGCAGTTTGAGAACGATGGAAGCCTCTCGTCTTCATTGCTTAAGACGATAAAGCGCACGATGGCCGGTGAGTACAGCCGCGAGCTTTCGGTCAAGGTGTTTGCCGGCCAGTGCCGGCTAATCGAACACGGGTTCCGACAAGGCGGTTCTGCAGGCTATGGCCTGCGCAGACAGCTGATCGATCAGAATCGCAACCCGAAAGAAATATTGACACGAGGTAAACACAAGAGCATTCAGACAGACCGCGTGATCCTCGTGCCGGGTCCCGAATCGGAAACGCAAGTCGTCCGAGAAGTCTACGACCTGTTCACCCAGAAGCAATCGACAGAGAAAGAGATTGCGGCGTGGCTCAATGGACGAGGCCTGGTAAACGAATTCGGACGGCCGTGGACTGCGGCTGTAGTACGTCAGATCCTTACGAACCCCAAGTATGCTGGGTCGAATGTATATAACCGTAGATCGTTCAAGCTAAAGCGAAAACGAGTGGTCAACCCACCCGAAATGTGGATCAGGTGCGACAACGCGTTTGCTCCGATCATTCCCCTCGAACAGTTCACGCAAGCGGTCGCGATTATTGAGAGCCGCCACACCCATCTTACGGACGAGCAATTGCTTGAGCGCTTGCGGAATCTGCTAGCCCGAATTGGCGAGTTGTCCGGCATTCTCATCGATGAAGCTGAAGACATGCCGTCGAGCACGGTTTACCAAAGCCGTTTTGGCGGTCTCACGCGAGCGTACGCCCTCATTGGCTACACACCGTTGCGAGACCTTAGGTACATAGAGATCAACCGCGCCATGCGCGAGTACCATAGAGATCACTGCTCCAAAATCTTGAAGGATCTCAGAGATCAGGGTGCAGAGGTTCGAGAAGGCAACAGCGGGCTTTTGGAGATCAATCAAGAGTTTACTGCGTCTCTCATAATCTCTCGATGCCGCGAAACCCTAACAGGCAAGTGCCGCTGGCTTATCAGGCTCGAGAACTCCCTCGACCCTGACATGACGATTGCCGCGCGGCTGGCACCGGGCAACGAAGACATTCTTGATTACTACCTCTTCCCAAAGATCGAGGTCTTAGCCGCTCGGGTCAGGCTTGCTGGGGAAAACGGCATATTGCTGGACGCTTATCGCTTTGAAAACTTGGACTTCTTCTTCAGCATGGCGCGGCGTACGCGAATTGAGGAGATACCTTGAACAAAAGTGAAATCGAACACATTCCAATCGCTGAAATCCGGGTGGTTAATCCTCGGACACGGAATAAGACAAAGTTTCAAGAGATCGTCGCCAGCATCGCTGAGGTCGGGCTCAAGAAGCCGATTACGGTATCTCGGCGCGAACTCGACGCTGATGGCACTCGGTATGATCTCGTCTGCGGTCAAGGCCGGATGGAGGCTTGCCGTGCTCTGGGTGAGACCACAATCCCCGCAGTGTTGAGCGATGCGTCTCGGGAAGAACGCCTCTTGATGAGCTTAGTTGAAAATATCGCTAGGCGCCCACCTTCTAATCGGGAGCTCATCAGGGAAGTTCGGAACCTTCGGGAGCGGAGCTATAAACCCGATGAAATTGCCCGGAAACTCGGGCTTGACCGCAGCTATATTCACGGCATTATTCGTCTCGTTGAGCACAGCGAGGAGGGACTGGCCCACGCGGTTGAGGCTGGTCGTCTGCCGATCAGTGTTGCGGTCGGGATCGCAATGGGCAATGACCGCGAGGTACAACAGGCTTTCTCCGAAGCCTACGAAAAGGGTGACCTCAGGGGAGAGAGGCTGCGAACTGCTAGGCGCATTGTTGCGCAGCGAATAGCGCGACAGCAGAAGGCTGGAAAAATCGCCCAGACGCGTCGCAAAATCACAGGTGAGGGATTGGTACGCGAATACAAAGATCGCATTCGCGAACAGCGCCAGCTCATAAAGAAAGCCAACTTCACAAAAGAGCGTCTCCTTCTTCTCACTACGGCCATACGCCGACTCATGTCGGACGAACATTTCGTCACGCTCTTGAGGGCAGAGAGTCTCGTTGATATGCCGGAAGAACTGGCAACTCGCCTCAAATAATCCTCAGATCAAAAGGACTGACAAACATGAGCCCCAAGGTGAAGCCTGCGTTCAACGAGCATGTCGTTGTACTTCCCGTCGATGTCATCGTTCCGCAGAGAGAAACACCTGCTGAGCTCCGAAAGAGCACTACCTACAGACGGATCAGTTCCTCGCTTGCACATGTTGGTTTGATCGAACCGCTCGTAGTTTATCCGCGGGGACCGAGGGATTACCTGTTGCTTGATGGGCACGTCAGATTGGACATCCTCAAGCAGAGCGGATCGACCGAGGTACGCACCATCTTCGCGATGGATGATGAGGCATATACATACAACAAGCGAGTCAACCACGCCCCGCCTGTGGCCGAGCATTTTATGATCCTCAAAGCGCTCTCGAACGGCGTAGGCGAGGAACGAATCGCTCAGGTGCTAAATGTTGATGTTTCAGCGATTAGGCAGCGACGAAAGATGCTCGACGGAATCTGTCCCGAGGCGGTCGAGATCTTGCGAAACAGCGATGTCACCGCCGGGGCATTCGTTGCACTTAAGAAAATGAAACCCATACGGCAGATCGAGGCGGCAGAGCACATGCACGCCACCGGTACATACTCCGTCCGCTTCGCCCAGGCGCTCCTCGAGGTGACTCGTCCCGAATTCCTCGTTGAGACCCCCTCGCAACGGAAGTCACAAATCGAGGCTACCTCAACTGCGGCTCAGTCGATGCTCGAACAGGAGACTGATTTACTAATCCGCGAGCTGAAAGCTGTTGAGGCATCTTACGGAACGGATATGCTGACCCTGTCGATTGCGTGCGGCTATATTGAGCGTTTGCTGTCGAACGCTCGCATCGAGAAGCACCTTGATAAGCACCACCGCGACATTCTGGGTGAGCTCCGTTCACTCCTTTCCGAGGTGAAGCCCCAAAAGGCGAAGGGCGCCGCCGAAGGGGCAGGATGATGGTGGCTGAGAAAGTTTCGCGGTACGAACACCTCCTCCCACGCATGAGTGCCTTACATGGCGACACGAGCGGCTATGTCTCCTCAAAATGAAGATTGGGTTGCCTCGCCACGCGGATGCGGACCGTTATCCAGCACCATGCAGCCCTTGCTTGGCGGGACGTGGGGTTAGGTACTTGTCCGGAAAAACGAAGTTGCGCGTTGGGCGCTTCACCGTCTCTTGCACGGCACCGCAACGAACCCATATTCTTTCATATGGATCCGAAGCAATTCCAACTGACTTGAGGAACTGCCAAATTGCCCGAAACGTTGTCTCATTCCCGCATTTCCGACGAGCGCATAGAGAACTCCTCCGTATAGCGCCGCGGTGACAGTGATAAAGATAGGTTGGAACGTGTTCTTCCAGCCATCCCGGAATCTATGGAGAGCCGAGTGCGATGACACGCCCTGAAAACTGGCCATTCGATTCGTGGTTCGATCTTGAGGAACTAATTGCGGATGCGGCGACGGCTTCGCACTCCAACGCTGCTAGCAGTTCCAGCGGCGAAGACAAGTCAGGCGAAGTTGTGTCGACGGAGTTAGCTGACATGATAAAGGGAATTGCATCCCTGCAGATGGATTACCTAGAATTCATCGAATCCTTCCTTCGAGGTACTGAGTTATTTGAGCGACCAACGTACTTTAGTCGCGTTCTTTACGGCATTACAGGCGACTTGTATCTTGGGGCGATTTCCACAGTGGCCGATCAGCCCCCTGGGTATGCGATCGGGATTTACTCTGGTTCCTGGCTTCAGCTTCTATTGTGCTTTAGCAGACTCTTGGCTGATTCGACAGTGTCGGTATCTTTACCCCTGATGACGCCGGACGGCGTGGAGGACGTATTCAGTGGCAGCCCGGAATGGCCATCGTTGGACATGCACGCTCTCTCAGACCTCCGAGAGCTAACTGCGCTGGCCGTAAGATTTCTTTTCTTACATGAGTTTTCTCACGTTCACCTGCACCATGTAGACTTTGTGCTTCTTGCTGATGACGTTGACGAGATCAGCGACTTAGAGTTCCAGTGCCTGGAGCATCTCGCAGACATGCATGCGACGTTCTGGGCCACGCAGTTTGCGACTATAACGGGGAAGATCAAAGCAAAGGGCAAGGATTCAGTCGAGAGCGGTGAAATGATCCGCCGCCAGCTTTGGCTGCAAGGGTTTGCAGTCGGCACGGTGGCTCTGCTCTTAGAAATCTTAAACCGCTACACCGATTCCCACCATCCAACCAGCAGCAAGAGAGCCGCATTTCTTCGAGTGGGTCCTGCTGGTAGTCCAGCCGACCCGGTTGGAATTACCAAAACGGACGCTTTGACGGTTTTGGGTGATGGATATCAGGGCGCATTGGAGGCTTGGGACAGAAGGGGCTGGTACCGTGACCATGCGGGAGTAGAGGCTGAGATAGTCGACTATATGGAGGTCGTAAAGCGAGTCGGCGAGAAAATCGCCACATCTGGAGCTCGTGAACTCTCCATTCGGACGGGCCGCCAGGACGACGATTCCTAGGGCAACCGAGCAAGTGTTCCGAGGCGGGCGGTTCCCGTCATAGAGAGCGCGAACGGCGCTCAGCTTTCTTGCTTGACACGTTGCTTTCTTCGATAGCGGAGGCAGAAAAAGCTGAGTGCTATTTTCTGAATGGTCTGCCTGATTTCAGTTATATACTTGCTCCTGCGTGCTCCCTCACTTGCATAAGGTGCAGGTTTTCTCTTCGGAATGAATGGTCAGTGACAAAGTCGGAGTCCAATCATGCCGCCCTTCGGTAAATTGAACTATATCAAGATAGGTCCACACGGAACTCTCGAACCGAGCGGGAAGCTGCATAGCTCACGCGCAGACATTGACGGCATTATTCAGTTTCTGAGTGATCCCGCCCAAAATAAACTGACAATTCATTTTCATGGTGGCCTGGTGAGTGAATCGTCGGGGCTATCGACCGCGAGGGGCATGACAACGGTATACGCTGCTGCAGGAGCGCATCCGGTGACGTTCATCTGGGCGACTGGACTTCTCGAAACAATCGGTGACAATCTCAATACAATCACGCAGACGGAACTGTTCAAGAAGCTTCTCGCCCTTGCGTTGAAACACGCGATGAAGGCATTAGGATTGGCGATTCCCGGTCGTGGTCCAGGACAGGGGATGACTCTGGCCGAGATTCAGGCGCACCTGGCTTCTGGCTCACCATTTGAATATCTTGATGCCGGTGCAAGAGGTGCCGCAAATATCCGGACCGAAGAACAGCTCGATGCCGAATTACCTCAAATCGAAGAGGAAGTGCGCGAGGACATTGAGGCCGACCCGGAGATCGAATCGCTACTTCAAGAAGAAGCGCCACAAACCCCGCTCCTCGACAAGAAAACTTTGACTCCGACTCAGGACGAGCAGGCGAGAGGCCTTGTCACATCCGTGAAGCTCGCGGCTGCGATGACGAAAGATCGTCTATCGCTCTACAAAACGATACATCCACAAGCACGACCATGGCTTCTACCCCCCAGTCGTTGAAGAAGTGCTGCGAGAGTTCTATTGGCGGATCTCGGGGAGTGGGTCTGGGGAAACATGAAGGAGAAGGCCGGCGAGATGTGGCTCGCATCCGGCGGACTGAGGACGGAGACGAAATCCACGGCGGCCGGCATTTTCTCGAGGAGCTATCTGACTACAGAAGCAGAGAGCTGAGCTGATCGTCGATGTCGTCGGCCATAGTGCGGGCTCCATTGTCATCTGCAAGATGCCAAGCGGCGAGTTTTAGCAAATATTTCCCTCCGGATTCGCAACATCATCTTTATGGCTCCGGCGTGCAGCTCAAAGCTTTTTCTCGACGAGATTGTCAGAGCTCCGCAGCGCTATCAGCGATTCCGGATGTTTACGATGAGCGATGACTATGAGTGCAAGCTGTTTCTTGTGCCACTGATCTACACACGCTCCCTCTCTACCTGATCTCGGGTGCTCTCGATGGCTTCGACGATGTACCTATGCGGGGGTGGACCCAGTGCATCCAGTTCTAGCTCCGTTTCAGATACGGAGTCGCGCGGTCCACGATTTTCTAGTCTCACATGATTCAGGCTGTCTGGTGCTCTCGAAGACTGCTGAAGACGCGCCACGGGGAAGGCGTTGCACGGCCGAAGACATCAGGACTTTGATGACAATGGACCGATGCAGGATAGCCTAATCGCTCTGATCTCCCAGTAAGAAAAGGTGTTGCTATGGCCAAGAACCCGGACGATTACGCACTGGTCGTAGGAATCAACGACTATCCGAATTACGAGAACCTCCAAGGAGCGATAGAGGACGCGGAGGACTTCGCCAAGTGGCTTTTCGAGGACAGCGATGGTGGAGGACTTCCCCAACGCGAATTTCAGAAGGTTCTCTCAA
>CAWBHM010000028.1:0-121307 GCA_963788555.1 uncultured Acidobacteriaceae bacterium
GTGGAGCTAGTCGGGCTCGAACCGACGACCTCATCGTTGCGAACGATGCGCTCTCCCAGCTGAGCTATAGCCCCTTGTTTGGGTGGGATTGTTGACTGCTCAAGTATTTTATCAGCGATCCAGAATCGGCACCAACCGCACCCCCACAAAATGGACCCATATCCGCCGCGATCATTACTATCGTGTCTCCGCGGCATCCAAGTCCTACTGACATACCCCTTGACGAAACGGGGTCGGCCGCGTCTAACTAACATTAGGCTTCGACGAAACGCCTAAGGCCAAACGGCCACAGCTAGATCGACAGGGGAAACCAAAAAAGGTCCGGCTCCTCAGGAACTATCTCAGATGTTTGCGCAACTGAATCCCGCGACCGCACGCCGCCAACGCTGGCTCCGGACGTCTTCCCTTGCCTTTCACGCTCTCCTGCTCACATGTCTCTTGCACTCTCCCGAGCCTCAACTTCTCACCGCCAATTCCGTGGCCATGGGACAGAACGGCAAGTCCCTGACGCGGCTCTATTGGCCCAGCAAGTCTCCCGACGACAGCAACCTAAGTTCTTCTGACAATGCCACCCAGCGTTATCGTCATCAACGGTTAAGCAACAATAAGTTGACGTGGAAGGCTCCCGCGCAACCGGCGAAGGTACCCGCGCCGAACACGCTGGCCAGCGCCAACACTGAGGACAACTCGAAGACGCAAACACTTTCCGCTCTCGGTCACGGCGCACAAGCCGGCCCTACTTACGGAACCCTCACCAATGGCGCGTTCTTTGGCAACGAGGTTCGGCCCGCGTTGCCCATCGCGACTTCCGATCCCGTGGTCTACCCCTGGCAGTTGCCGGACTCCCCCGGTAACGAAGTCATCGAAATCACCATCGACGAACGCGGAGAGATCGTCCGCAAAACTGTGCTGCAAAGCCTCGGCCCTGACATCGATACCAAGTGCCTCGCCGCGCTGGAGAATTGGCACTTCCATCCCGCCACAAAGAACGGCTCGCCCATCCCTTCCAAGCAGGATGCAATCTTCCCCTTTCGCGCTCGAGGCTAGAACATCGCCTACGCGACTCTCCCACACGGCCTCGCAGCAAGCCCAGCCGCTATAATGAAAGGGTGAGTAAGAACGAAATTGAGCAGGTTGCATCTGCAGACTTCCCCACCCGCTGGGGCAAGTTCCGGATCTATGGTTTTCGCGGGCACCTCGGGTCTGACGGCGATCGCCGCATCGAAGAGGCCGTCGCCCTGGTGATGGGCGATGTGAAATCGACTCCCGCCCTGGTTCGCATCCACTCGCAATGCCTGACTGGCGACGTCTTTCACTCCCTGCGCTGCGACTGCCGGCAGCAACTGGAACTGTCTCTCTCGATGATCACCGAGGAAGGCGCCGGTATCCTGATTTACGAGCAGCAGGAGGGACGCGGCATCGGCCTGATGGCCAAGCTGCAAGCCTACGAACTGCAGGACGCGGGACTCGACACGGTCGAAGCCAACGAACGCCTCGGCTTCAAGAACGACTATCGCGACTTCACACTCCCGGCCGAGATTCTTAAAACCCTGGGAGTCACGCGCGTCCGCCTGCTCTCCAACAACCCCGAGAAGGTCGAAGCACTCGAGCGCGCCGGAGTCAAAGTGGTCGAGCGCGTCCCCTGCGAAGTCACTCCCAGCCCGCACGCCGAGGAATATCTGAAGACCAAGAAAGAAAAACTCGGGCACCTGTTTACATCCGGATAGCACCACCGGATTTCCCACTCGAATACGCACTGCAAAGATGCCACGTCTTTTTCCCTAAACTTGCGAGGCCAGCGCACCCGCCAGCGCCCTGCTCGTCCGCAATACCCTCACCACAAAGAACGCCAGCAACACCATCAGCACAAAAGGTAATGGCGCGGCCGTGCGTTCCGGAAAAACCACGACCGAAGGATTCGTTGCCCACACAGGAAAGAACAGCGCCACCAGCGCAACGCCACAGGCCGCCACCCATTGCCAGCACAGGGCACAGACGGCAAGGATCGCCAATACACGAACCACCCGCCTCGCGTTCAGTATCTCGGCCCGATGAAACGCCAGCCACGCAAACGCTGGGATTAAGACAATCTGATCGTAAACAGCCCCTCCCGTCGGCGCGAGCAGAACGGTCGCCACAAGCACAAAACTTATCGCTAAAGAAAACTCCGCAGAGTCCGCCGGAAGACGACGCGCAGCCCAGAAGATCGCACCCGCCAGCGCAAGCATACAAACTCCCGCCACATCGCCGATATATTTTCCCAGCAATAACTGCGTAAGCGGCGGCAGCGTATATCGCGAATAGCCGACCAGCGAATGCCACCATCCGTGAAGCCATCCCGGCAACACAAGTTCGCTCGTCAGAAACAAAATCCCCAAAGTAAGAACGAATCCAAGCGCTAAGCCCTTTCGTCGCCTGAAGTCGCTGCAAGCCCACAACAACAACCCGGGAGCAAGCAGCCACACTAACTGCGGCTTCACCGAAGCACAAGCCAGCAGCACGCCCGCAAGAAAGAATCGCTCCCGCGCCATCAATGCCGCCGACAGAGCCAGCAGCGCTCCAACCACCAAGCCGGCCTGCTGCGCGTACAATCCCTCCAGCACCGGATAGCTCACCAGCAACAGGATGATTGCGATTGCAATCGTGCGAGTAGAAGCCCGCAAACGAAACGCGCGTAGCCAAAGCACCAGACTCGCCGCCGTCAACACTGGAAGCACCAGCCCCAGCACCACCCGAACCGCATTAAATCCAAGAGGCAGCAGAGGCGCCACGAGCAGATCCGCGTAAAGAGGATAAGAATACGCCCGGTAATCGGCCGGTGGGTCCGCCGGCCGTCGCGGATCCATAGTCCGGCCATACAGCCCAATCTGGATCTTCCGCGTCATCTCCGGCGTGTACGGATTGGTCCCGTGCAGCAACAGTTCGCGACCAGTCATCCAGATCGGATAAAAATCCCCGCCGAACGCGTACGACGCCCCCATATCATTGACCACATCCCGAGCCCGTGCCTGCGGAAGCAGCACATCGAAATAGTAGTAGCAGGTCCCCAGAGCGACCAGCAGAGTCAGCAGCAGCGTGCGGTATGATCGCAGTCGCATTTTGTCAGATGCAAGCCTTCGCACAACCTGTCGCTCGCCGGTCAACGCTAGTGCACTGTCGCGGGAGGCAACGTTTCCCAGTTCCTCATTCCCAGCCGCTCAATCCGACGAAGAGTCCAGCAACTGCTTGAGCTGTTTCGCCTGCTTCACCGGCAGGTACTGCAGCGCCGCACGTGCCAGGCTGGAATAAACCCTGCGCGCAGCTGGAACATCACGCAGCACCTTTAGATGCCGCTTCACCGTATCCACGTCGCCGCGCACAATCGGCCCGCTGAACGCGCCGCCCGCATCCATGGCAGCATAATTCGCCAGCGTTTGCTGCAGAATCGGAATCATCCTCCGCTTCGCTGCCTTTCGACTCACTCCCGCCAGTTGCGCCACATGCTCAGTCGTCGCCAACAGTGCCGTAAACAATGGGGACGCAAACGTTCCCCATGCGTGATAGGCAACCTTGTCCTTCTTGCGGATCGAATACGCCGAACCGCCGAGGTCCCGAACCACGCGACGCGCAGCCCGCACCGCAGCGCCGTCGCCCTCCAAAGCAAATGGCACTCCTACTAGCGAAGGCTGCGATCGCCGCACGAACGTCATCATCGGATGCACCGATGCAACCGCCGCTCCTCGCCTGTGCAACGCGGACAGTTCATCGCTGGTCAGCGCTCCGCTGGAATGCAGCGCCACTCTTCCCTTCCAATCAATCTCTCCCGCGAGCGAGCGTGCCGCTCGCCCGATTTGAGCGTCCGGCACACAGAACCAAATCAATCCCGCTTGCGCCGCCGCCAAGTCGGTCGCCGCACGGCTACCTACTTGCTTCGCCAACGCCCGCGCCCTCTTTACCGACGCCCCGCCAGACCGCGTCACCACCTCGATCGTATACCCCGCTCCATGCAGCGCCAGGGCCAGAGCCGTCCCCAGATTCCCCGCCCCCACGATCGCCACCCGCGCCTTCCCTGCCATGCCCGGCAGGATAGCAGAAGCGGCGTCCGCCTTCCGGTAGCCGGACGCCAGAAGCCGGAAGCCGTTATATTGTTCCCATGGCCACGCCTTCCAAGCGCGCAAGCAAGCGAAGCAAAGAACGCCTCCTCTCCTCCAAAACCGTATATTGCGGTCCAGTCTTCACCGTCGCGACCGACCACGTGGAAGAACCCGGCGGCCTTAAGGTTCGGCGCGATGTCATCCATCACTCCGGCTCCGTCGTCGTGATGCCAGTCGACGACTCCGGCGTCACTCCTTGCGTCCTGCTGGAACGGCAATACCGCCACGCCGCCCAGGATTTTCTCTGGGAACTCCCCGCTGGCCGCATCGATCCCGGCGAGCAGGAACTCCACGCCGCCAAGCGCGAACTCCTCGAAGAAACCGGATACACCGCCTCCAAGTGGCGCCGCATCCTAAAGTTCTACGCCAGCCCCGGCTTTGTGGCCGAAACCATGGCCGTCTACCTGGCCACAGGCCTCCGCAAGGGCGAGGCGCAGCCGGAAGAAGACGAAGTCATCTACCTGCGCATGGTCCCCCTGCCCACCGCCGTCCGCATGGTCCTCCGCGGCACCATTCGCGACGCCAAGACCATCTCGTCGGTCCTGTGGCTCGATCACGTCTCGCGCACGCGAAGCCCAAACGCTCGAAGCTCAAAGAAGGCCGACGCCAAACGCTGAAGCCAGTGCATGCCCCATCCAGTCCCGGAATAGGCTGGGGACCCAGGCCCCTTGCATTTTCCCGACCGCATTCACTTGACAGCCTACCCCTAGCGTCCCAAAATGCATCCTATTACCGCTTTCCAACTGCGGGCACGTCCTTGGTCCCCCCAGTAAGGACGTGCAGAAAGAGGGGGGTACGTGGAACGATTGAAAGGAACCGTCAAGTGGTTCAACAACGCTAAGGGGTACGGCTTCATCGGACGCGCAGATGGCCCCGATGTGTTTGTGCATTACAGTGCCATCACCTCCGAAGGCTACAAGAGCTTGCAGGAAGGTGATCCGGTGGAGTTCGAAATCACCGAGGGCCAGAAAGGCCCACAGGCGGCGAACGTAACCAAGGCTTCTTAGTAGCCCACCGCACCGCTGGTAGCGAATATTCCGCTCCAGCCAGCGCCTTAAGGCGACAGCCATGCGTTTCGTGTCGGGAAATGGATTCCTCGCCGGCACCTCCCCGCAGTCACCCCACGTCGTGGTTCTCGCCTGCGCTGGCTCTGCCGCCGAATCTTGTTTATCTTTAGTCGGTGGACAACAAGGCCATCGCCAACATTCTCTACGAGACCGCTGACCTGCTCGAAATCGATGGGCAGGATTCCTTCCGCATCCGTTCTTACCGCAACGCCGCGCAGGCCATCGAGAATCACTCGCACCAGATCAAGTCGCTCATCGACGATCCCAAGCAGGTGCTCGCCATCCCCGGCATCGGCAAGAGCATGCTGCGGAACCTGCAGGAGCTCTTGAAAGACGGCAAGCTCGCCGTCCAGACCGAACTGCTCGAGAAATATCATCCGTCGATGCTGCAGTTGCTCAAGATTCAGGGCCTCGGCCCAAAGACCATCGCGCTCATCTGGAGCGCCTACAAAGTCAGCGACGTTGATGGCGTCGAGAAACTCGCCCGTGAAGGCAAGATCCGCGAACTCCCCCGCATGGGCGAGAAGCACGAAGCCAAGCTGCTGAAGGCCATTGAGGACTACCGCCGCATCGGTGGCCGCTTCCTGATCGACGCCGCCGAGACCGAGGCTGAAAAGCTCACCACCTATCTCGAGAAGTATCCCGGCATCGACAAGATCACGCCCGCCGGATCCCTGCGCCGCGGCCGCGAAACCGTCGGCGACCTCGACATCCTCGTCACCGGAACCGCCTGCACCACAGAAGAAGGCCGCCAGAAAGCCATCGCCTACGTCGCGCAATATCCGCCGCTCATGGACGTCATCGCCAGCGGCGACAACAAAATCAGCTTCCACCTGCGCGGCGGCATGCAGGTCGACGTGCGCCTGTTGCCCCCAGAGTCGTTCGGGGCCGCCATGCAGTACTTCACCGGATCGAAAGCACACAACGTCGCCCTCCGCCAGCGCGCCCTCAAAATGGGATACACACTGAACGAGTACAGCCTCGCCGAACTCGAAGGTGGCAAAGCGGTCGCCGGCAAAACGGAAGAAGAAATCTACGCCAAGCTCAAGCTCGACTACGTCCCGCCCGAGATGCGCGAGAACCTCGGTGAAATCGACCTGGCGAAAGACCACACTCTGCCTGCCTTGATCACACAAGCCGATTTGCAGGGCGACGTGCACATGCACACCGTCGAAACCGACGGCAAAAACACCATCGAAGAAATGGCCGAGTCCGCGCGCGCCCGCGGCTACAAATACATGGCCATCACCGACCACTCGAAGAATCTGGCCTTCGCCAATGGACTCGACGACAAGCGCGCCGTCGAGCATATCGCGCGCATTCGCGCTGCGGACAAGCAGATCGATGGCATCACCATCTTCGCCGGAATCGAAGTTGACATCCTCGCCGACGGCGATCTCGATCTCTCCGACGACGTCCTCGCGCAGATGGACATCGTCATCGCCAGCGTGCACTCCGTCTTCAACCAGGAACCCGCGAAAATGACCGACCGCCTCCTGAAAGCCATCGAGAATCCGAATACTTCGCTCATCGGACATCCCACCGGCCGTATCCAGCTGCGCCGAGACGCCTATGCCTTCGACATGCATGCCGTTCTGACCGCAGCCGCGAAACACAAAGTCGCGATGGAATTGAATTCCTATCCCGACCGCCTCGACCTCAACGACATCCATCTCCGTCAGGCCAAGCAACGCGGCGTGAAGATCGTCATCAACACCGACTCCCACCACACCTCGCACATGGAAAAAATCCGCTACGGCGTTCTGCAAGCCCGCCGCGCCTGGCTCACCAAAGATGACGTGCTGAATACTCTGCCCCCCCAAACGTTCGCCAAAGCCATGAAGCACGCCTGGTGAGCCTTCATAGCGTGAACTGCAGCGGAGACCTGCTATCTGACCTGTACCGCGTGATGCGCGGCGGGAACCGTGGAAGAGCGGCGCTTCAGCGCTGCGACAAGCTCTTCTTCCCTGCTAGGGCTTTAGCCCTTGAGGGGCCCAGGTTCTGGAACTCAGAAACTTGTCCCGTACCCAACCGAGAAAGCTCACTCTCAGCCAAATCCCACTAGTCGCATTGCGCGCACAAGCAAGCGTAGAATCGTCGCTGGCACACGACCTGCGGCACAAACCTATGCCTGATCCAACTCCCGTCCCCCCATCGCCCTCTCAACCACCCGCGCCGCCCGCCGCTCCCGCGGGACCGACCATCAACATCGGTGAAGAGTACGGCACCGCGAAGAAGAATCTGCCGCCCGCCAAGATTGTTCTCATCGCCATTGGTGCAGTCCTCGTCGTCGTGCTGATCGCGTCCTTCGTGAAGCGCGCCAAGCCGCAGGCTGCGGGATCACTCGACAACGTCGCCGCCGTCGAGATTCCCGATCAAGGTTCGACCATGGTCGCCCTGACCTTCACCATGCGTAATCCCGGCGACAAGGTCATTTACGTCCGCAGCCTGGAGGGCAAGATCCAATCGCCCGCCGGTGAGTCCACCGCCGAGGCCGTCTCCGCCGTCGACTTCGATCGCTACTTTCAGGCCTTCCCCGCTCTGAAAGTCGGCTCGCAGCCAGCGCTTCCGCCAGAAACCAAGATCCAGCCCGGCGAAACCGTCGCCCGCACCATCATCGTGGCTTTCCCCGTGACACTCGACGTATTCAATCAGCGCAAGTCCATCAGCGTCGTGATCTGGCTCTACAACGAAACCGTACCCATCACCCTGACAAAGTGAAAAACATCCCCGGATGAATTCGAAAGCGCTTCCCTTCGTGTACCTTTGTGTCCTTCGTGGTAATTGCCCTGCCGCTTGCGCAAACATCGAGGAATGCGTTTCTATAACACCATGAATCTCTCGCCCCGTTCTTCGCGATCAGTCGTGCTGGTGTTCTTCTTTGTTCTCGTGAGCCTCTTCGCGCCCGCTGCTCCGGCAATGCAGCAAGGCAAGTATCTCGTCTATGTCGGCACATATACGGAGGAAGGCAGCAAAAGCAAAGGCATCTACGCCTTCCGCTACGACGCCGCGACCTCCGAGATCACGCCCCTCGGCCTGGCCGCGGAGACGACCAACGCGTCGTTCGTTGCTCTGCACCCGAACGGTCGCTTTCTCTACGCAGTCAACGAAGTGCAAAACTACAAGGGACCCAACAGCGGCGGCGTCAGTGCATTCTCCGTCGATCACGCGACCGGCAAGCTCACCTTCCTGAATGAAGTTTCCTCGCGCGGCGCCGACCCCTGCTATATCACCGTCGACAAGACAGGAAAGTTCGTATTGGTTGCGAACTACACCGGGGGCAGCGTCGCCGTCTTCCCCGTGCTCGCTGACGGAAAGCTGGGCGAAGCCTCTTCTTTCGTGCAGCACACCGGCAAGGGCGTAAATCCCGAGCGACAGGAAGGCCCGCACGCCCACTCCATCGATCTGTCGCCTGACAATCGCTACGCGATGGCCGACGATCTAGGTCTCGACCAGTTGCTGGTCTACAAGTTCGACACCTCCAATGGGTCGCTCACGCCCAACGACCCGCCGTATGCCAAGCTCGATCCCGGAGCCGGTCCGCGCCACTTCGCTCTGCGCCCCGATGGTAAGTTCGCCTACGTCGTCGCCGAGATGGGCCGCACCGTCACGGTGTTTGCGAATGATGCGTCCAGTGGGAAGCTGCATTCCATTCAAACGATCACGACTCTGCCGAAAGATTTCACCGGCCGCAACGACGACGCCGAAATCGAAGTCCATCCTTCCGGCAAGTTCTTGTACGCCTCCAACCGCGGTGACGACAGCATCGCCATCTACTCGATCGACAAGAGTAAGGGAACGCTGACCCAAGTTGCCATTACGCACACTGGAGGCAAGGAGCCCC
This sequence comes from uncultured Acidobacteriaceae bacterium, assembly GCA_963788555.1. GTDB lineage: Bacteria > Acidobacteriota > Terriglobia > Terriglobales > Acidobacteriaceae > Sulfotelmatobacter. The sequence continues at coordinate 9,045 of CAWBHM010000028.1, forward strand.
GCAACTTCGAGATCGATCCCACCGGCACGCTTCTCTTCGCCGCCAACCAGAAGTCAGACAACATTGTGATCTTTCGAATCGACCAAAAAACCGGCCAACTGACGCCGACCGGCAAGGTGCTCGAAGTTGGGGCGCCAGTCTGTGTGAAGTTTCTGAAGGAGGAGTAAGTCGCGAATCGGCTGGAGCTCTGCGATCTCTGCGATCTTTCTCCGCGGACTCTGCGGTCCAATGCTTTGAGCACAGTAGGATCGGTAGGGTGATGCTGATTACTGCTTTCTTCTGGATGAATCTTCGCCGCACCAGGTGCGTGTTCGCGTCCGGCTTGATCTCGTCGTACTTCAGGCACGAGATCGATCCATCCACTTCAAGCACGGCCAGAGCGACCTGGTCGCAGCTATTGATCCCATGCTCCCGCAGAGCGCGGTGCAACTCGTCCATGCTGACGTGTTCCTTGGCCATGTGGGATTCGATGGGCTTGCCGTCATGTACCAGCAGGCTGGGCTGACCCTGGATCAAGCGGCGGAAGCGCCGGTTCGCGCCAGACACGTCGGCGACCAGATAGTTCAGGAGCAGCAATGTACACGCCGCGATCACGCCGCCCATCAGCGACGTGTCGGGCCCGGTCATTGCATTCTGTACGGAGTTCGAAAGCAGGAGCAGCAGCGTGAGGTCGAACGGGGTCATCTGGCCGACCTCACGCTTGCCGCTTAAACGGACGCCAATCAGCACCAGCAGGTAGATCACGCCCGTGCGCAGCACGATCTGCAACAGCACGTGGCTTCCGGGAAAGAACGCTCCGGTCATTGCTTGTCTGCCATCACTAGTTCGCTGTCACAGGCACAGGCGCAGCCTTCGGCGTACTCAAATATCCGGTGGCCTTGTTCTTGTCCACGGTCCACACCACCAGTTCAAACAGCAGGTGATCGCGTCCTGAATAGAACTGAATCGGCTCGGAGACATTCCGATCTTTCTTTTCGATCGTCCGGTCATCGGAGGTCACGTCCATGGTGAACTTGCCCTTCTTCACATCCGCCTTCTTGAGTTGCAGGCTGACCGTCGAAACCGGCTGCGGCTTGGCGCCTTTCAACAGGGTGAACTCGTAGTAGTTGCGGTCACCCTTGTGTTTCAGGACTTCCAGGTCCGAGCGCGTATTGGCAATCAGCCCGCTCTGCACGCCAAGATCGCCGACGGTGCTTTGCAGCTTGGCTTTCGTGGCCTCCAGATCAGCCTTGGTGGAAGCGACGTCGGTTTTCACTCCACCCACATCGGTCTTCACGCCGGAGATCTCGCCCGTGACCTCGGTGATCTGTGCCTTCTGCTGTTGCTCAAGGCGGGCTTCGGCAGCCTTCTGTTCCGCCTGCAAAGCGGCGGCGCGCTGGGCCAGTTCCTTCTTGGTCATGCCGGCCTGACGGGCGAGGGTTTCTTCCTGCGCTTCCGCCGTCTGCATCCGGTTCTGGAGCTCTTTGACCTTGCGACTGGCTCGCACTCAGATCACTATTGAGTTTCTCGACCGCCAAGTGGGTGGTGTAGTGGGCATATCCGAAACCCGCCACCGCCAAAATTCCCAGCACAATCAGAATCCACTTTCCGGCATTCGACTGCGGTTCCATATGCATCTGATCGCCTTCATCGGCCATACACTCTTCCTCCTCAGGAAGCTCAAGAATAGATTGCAGGGATATCTACTAATTGTTCAGCAGGATCAGCACAGTGTCAATTGGCTCACAGGATGCCAAATGTGCACTGAAACCGAGCCCTTAGCGGCGCAGCAGCAGCGCCTGCTGCAGCGAAGGTTCGGGATCGCGACGGATGCTTGCCGCCTCCGCACCGATACGTTTTTCCAATTGTTTGCGAGCCGCGACCAGAGAATCCGGAGCCGTCGCGTTGGGCATCGATTGCGTGACTTTCTCCGACTTCACCAGGCAGGCATAGGCCAGCCGCGCCGGAAATCCCGCATCATCTAGAAAGTGTCCGTAGGCAAACCAGTCTTGCGCACTAGCGCTGTTATCGCTGTTGTCTTTGTCCAACTGCAGCGCGCGCTGGTAAAGGCGTAAGGCGTCATCGAGCTTGCCGGCTTGAGCGTCCAGCTCGGCCTCGTTCACATCGGCGACGCTCTCCAGTTTTGCTTGATTCGTCTGGACAGCGAGCTTCTCCGCCAGGTGATACGACTTCACCGCCAGCTCGGTCTGGGACGAGCGTGCCTGACAATCCGCCATGCGCAAGGCGATGGCAATCACGCGATCGGGTGCCGGACGATCCTTTGCCGGCTGCTGCGCAATCCTCTGGAGAAATGTGTTGTAGTGCGACGCCGCGGCCTGAGGCTTGCCCTCACGATCGAGTTCATCGGCCAGGAACAGGTGCGCCAGAGATTGATTTGGGTCGACTCGCAGCGCCTCATTCCAGCTGGCAACTGCGTCGTCAGCGTGGCCGCGCTGCACGTCCAGGAATCCACGGTCGACGAGCAGATTGACATCCTTTGGAGCGATCTTAAGCGACGATTCGGTCAGATTGTAGGCTTCGTCGAAGCGGTTCTGATCGATCAGCAGACGCAGCAGAGCCTGACGCGCCCCGGGATCGGTGGGATTCGCCTGGACTGCGAGTTTCCACGATGCTTCAGCCTCTTTTTCTTGTCCATTGTCCATCTGTTTGCGCGCGAGCCGCATCTGCAGAGAGCTGTCGTAACCATCGAGAGCCGCGGCGCGTTGCAGATCGTGCACATCGTCGGTGTTCAGCGAAAGATAGTAGCGCGCCTGATCGACGGTTCCCCAAACCAGCAGCAGCAGAACCGCGCCCACACGCAGCGATCGCACTCCGGCCGTGCTCCCGGCCAGCCACTTCCCTGCCGCCGCAAAGTAGCCGCTCGCCTCCGAGGCAGCGTCTGAAATCCTGTCGCGCGAATTGAGCAGCAGCGACGCGATTCGTCCGTCGCGCAGTTTCCAGATCGCACCGTCGAGAATGAAGTGATGGATGTTCACCAACGCTGTGAAGATCAGGAAGCTGGAAGCGAAGTCATGATGGAAGATGCGGCTCGCCATCCACGGGCCCGGAACAAATAAGGCGATGCCTCCAACGACGAGCACTCCGAAATAGGCCAGCGGGCGCCAGTTGCGCCTTGTCATGTTCGATGCTTCCCCGGTGGCTTCGCGCCGCGCGTAGTAACTCGTGATCCATAGGTATTGCGCGGAATGCATGACCGCCAGCACACCCGAACTGTAGCGGCTCTGCGGAATATCGAGACCTTTGATCAGCGAGATCGCTGCGGGCAATAGGAACCAAAGGAACTGCGAAGAGAAAAGGGTCAGTGATGGGATCAGCTTTCGCCAACCCGTAAGGCGCGCCAGTCGCCCAAGCCCGAATGCCGACAATCCTACGAATGCGACACCAAGAATGATCTGCTCCCAGCGGCTCACCACGGCTGGAATTCCCAGGGATATGAACAGCGGGTCGGTTGAGGGGCCGGTATGAAAGCCGAGAAACAGAATCAGGTAGGAAACAACGAAGGCGCCATACAATGCCCTGCGCGCGTTCTTATCGGGATCCGCTCCGGCCCGGCGCGCGAACATCATGAATAGCCCGTAGTTCTGTCCACTGTAGTGCCACGGACTCCAGGTCAGGTAAATCGTGAAGATCCACGGAAGGAGCCGTAACCAGAAATGTGACAGCAGCAGCGTGAGCACCACCAGCGCCGTGATGTGCACCGTGAAGATGCGGTATTTCTCAAAGTCTTCGGCGCGATGGTAGGCGCGGTAAATCGTCGCCATGTAGTGCGGGTAGTTGAAGAACAGTGCCAGCGCGTAGAAAGCGACGGCCCAGGTTCGCGCGCTCGAGGACAAAGAAAAGTACGACAGCAGCAGAAGCGGCGCCGACCACGCTCCGCAGCCTACGATCAGATCGAGCGCTGGATTGTAGATCCAGGGCCCGGACTGGTGCTGGGCATCTTTTCGAGGTTTTCCCATAAGTTCGGAAACAGCCACCACAGGCGATTCCCCGCGCGGCGTTAGGTTCGCCGTCTCGCGTTACGCTCGACTGCGTTGGCTTGACCAAATTATAGGTGGGACTATCGTGATGACGAGTGCTTAGAGGAATGCAACAGGCGTAACGAAAGTAACGCGCGTCGCGACCCGAAGTACTCGCTAAATTGCGGAATGAGCGCGTTCTTCTTACCGCACTCCCGCGAGCGTGGCTTCTACCCTCTCGACCGACGCCTTTTTCTTGATCGCCATGAGCTCTACCGCTTTGTGAGCGATGTGCTCGGCGCTGACTTCAAATTCTTTGATCAGTTCCCAGGGAGCGCCGGAATCTCCGAAACGATCTTTGACGCCGATTGCGCCCGTGAGCAGCGGGACGCCGTACAGTTCAGGGCTTTCGGTCAGGATGCCGCTGACGTGCCAGGCGAGAGCTCCGATCTGGTGCTCTTCGGCGGTCACCAGAATTCCGGTCTCTCGAGCGGCACGAACGATCGCTTCCGCATCGATGGGCTTCAAAGTATGAATGTTGAGAATACGAGTCTGGTAGCCAAACTCTTTCTTCAGGATGTAGGCGGCGCGCATCGCTTCCGGGACCATCGGTCCGCAGGCGATGATGCTGAGATCCTCGCGCTCGTTCTGGCACGCGGATGCCAGCACGGTTTCGAAGGCATCGAGAAAACTCGGCCCCTCGCGCCGAAGGCGTATCACATTCGCCTTCCCGAATACAAAGGGGGTGTTCTCGGAAGTGACGATGGGCGTGGCCTCGCGCGCGAAGCGGATGTACTTCGGTCCCTTGTGCTGCAGCAGCAGATAGTCGGTGGCCTTGCGCGTTTCGATCGCATCGCAGGGGACCACGACCGACATGTTGGGCAGGCCTTGCATGGCGAAGAGGTCCTCCAAGGCCTGATGCGTTGCTCCATCCGGCCCCACGGAAACACCACCGTGTGCTCCAGCGATCATCACATTAAAGTTGCCATAGCAGATCGAGGTACGAATTTGATCGAGGTTGCGCGCTGCGGCAAACGTGGCATAGGTCCCGAAAACCGGCAGCTTGCCTTCCCGCGCCAGCCCGGCGGCGGCAGAAGTAGCCGACTGCTCGGCAATGCCCATGCTGATCCAGCGTTTCTTGCGCTCCGGCTTGCCTGCGTAGAAGTCGCTGATGGTGATCGAACCCGAGATGTCGAGACCAAGGCAGACCACACGTTCGTCATCACCATTCCGGGCGAGCGACTGGCCGAAGCCCTTGCGCGTTGGCTCCATGTTCACTTTCATGGTGTCCGCGGAGTTCCACCAATAGTCGCGGGTGAACTTCGGCATTTTAGCGTCGAGTTTGCGATCGACTTCCGCCTGGTAGTTTTTCGCCTTTTCCAGCAGACGGTGAACTGGAATCCGATCGGTCAGCTGCAATTCCTGAAGGCCTCTTGTCAGTTCGTCGGCGTTCGGCACTCTGCCATGCCAGCCCGCCTGATCTTCCATGAAGCTGACGCCCTTGCCCTTCACCGTGTCCGCCAAAATAACGACCGGCCTTCCGGTGGTGGCCTTGGCCTGTTCCAGGGCATCCACAACTTGCGCCATATCGTGACCGTCAATGCGCATCACGTCCCAGCCGAAGCTGCCGTACTTGGCGCATAGCGGCTCGATCGACATCACATCCTTGACCCATCCATCAATCTGCAGGCGATTGCAGTCAATGACGGCGATCAGATTGTCGAGTTGGTAGTGTCCCGCTTCCATGGCGGCTTCCCAGACCTGGCCTTCCTGCTGCTCTCCGTCGCCCATGATGCAGAAGATCTTGTGCGGCTTTGCGTCAAGCCGAGCCGCCAGCGCAAGGCCCACGGCGATGCTCAAGCCCTGGCCCAACGATCCGGTGGACGCTTCCACGCCAGGCAGCTTTAGCCAGTGGGGATGACCCTGATAGGGCGAACTCAGTTTACGCAGTGTGACCACGTCGTCGATCGGACAGAATCCGGCAAAGGCGAGACCGAGATACAGGCTGGGGGCTTTGTGTCCGGTGGACCAGATGATGCGATCGCGTCCGGACCATTCGGGATTCTGAGGATCATGGTTGGCGATCTTCAGATAGAGCGCCGCGGCAATGTCCATAATGGAGAGCGTGCCGCCCGCGTGTCCCGAACCGGCCGCGTGCAGCGCGACGAGATCATATCCGCGCATCAGGTTGGCAGCATCTTTTAGTTCTTCGATGGAATAGTTGCGGATGATCTTTCCGCTGGTGGAATCGGTGAGAGCCATTGGTCTCTCCTTTGTAGCGCCGTGCAGGTTTGCGATCAAAAAGCGCACAGAACGTGCTCTAGTGAGGCTATCGAGGGAGGACTGCCCAGGCTGTGATTGGGATCACACCGAAGGGTGACGCAAGCTAGCCATCGAGCGGGAGAGCACGCGCCAGATACGTTCATCCATCCTTGGTTATTCAAACTTCCATCGGGTGGACTTGGTTTGGAAGAATTTCTCCCACATGGCGAAGACGACTTTGGGGCGAACCGCGAATACCGGTTCTTTCATCGAGAGGATGTCTTCTTTCATGGAGGACATGTCGAAGTTGTATTTGGGCTTGTACTTCGTGAGGAATTTGCGACGCGCGGCGACGTTGGCAATCTCGGCAACGCCTTCGACAATTACGGCTTCATTCGCGTGCTCGGTGCAGATCACACAGTTCGGATTGCTCGCCAGATTGCGGGCCTTGCGAGATTTGCTGCCGGTACTGAAGAGCAGGCGTCCTTCTTGCCAGAGGCCCCAGACCACCATGGTGTGAGGGGAACCGTCGGGCTTCACTGTAGTGATCCAGTAGTTGTGCGATTTCTTCAGGCGCTGCTCAGCCCACGACCAAGGGAGCAGGCCTTTGGTGCCTTCGGGAAAACCGTAGCCAGGGGCGTGAGGACGGCTGGGTTTGGGCGTCTTTGACTTCGCTGCGCTTTTCATCGGCACGGTGGTTACCCGCAGTGACTGTTTTGACGTTTATCGCCGCTTCAAGGCCTGCATGCCTCTGGTGATGCTGTACCAGATAATCGCGTTGGTACAAACCGCTGCGACGATGGTCGCAGGGAACCCCCATCCGAACGGCACGAAGAGTGCCGTGAAAGCCCCAGGTAGCAATAGCAGCCACCATCCGATCGCCAATCTAATATCAGCGTGGCCGCTGCTCGAGTAAATGCACCAGACGCCAACCGTTTGGACACAAATGAAGACTACCAAGGTTTTCCAGTTCATGTGGGTTCGCTACCCGCGTTTACAGGTTCTTCTTCGTCCACTGGTCGATGCGGTCGAGGGCCTGCTGCAGGTTCTCCAGCGAATTCGCGACGCTGAAGCGCAGGTAGCCTTCTCCGAACTCGCCGAAGGCTGTGCCCGAGAGCGCTGCTACTCCCGCTTGCTCCAATAGCGCGTCGGCCAGCGGCTTCGACTTCCATCCCGTTTGCTTGATGTTGGGGAAGACGTAGAAGGCGCCTTTGGGCATGCGGCAGGAGAAGCCTTTGATCTTGTTCAGCCCGGCGACGAAGACATCGCGGCGGCGCTGGAATTCGTCGCGCATGTGGTCGACGGAACTCTGATCGCCGCGGATGGCTTCGATCCCTGCAACCTGCGTGAAGCTCGCCGTGCAGGAGTTGGAGTTGGTCATCAGGCGCGTCATGTGGGCGGCGAGGTCGGGACGCATCACGCCGTAGCCCATGCGCCATCCGGTCATGGCGTAGGTTTTCGAGAAGCCGTCGAGCAGGATGGTGCGCTCCTGCATTCCGGGAACCGACATGATGGAGAAGTGGTGTCCACCGTCGAAGAGCAGGCGGCTGTAGATTTCGTCGGACAAGACCATGATGTTGCGGTCGCCGATGAGCTTCGGCGATCTGCTCGATGTCGCGGCGTTCCATGACGCCGCCCGTAGGGTTCTGCGGAGAGTTCAGGATGATCAGTTTGGTGCGGTCGTTGATGAGCCCCGCGAGTTCGTTGACGTCGAGGGAGAAGTCGCGCTCTTCGCGCAACTGGATGGGCACCGCGCGTCCGCCGACGTAGTGGATCATCGACTCGTAGATCGGAAAGCCGGGATTGGGATAGATGACTTCATCTCCCTCATCAATAAGTGACAGAATAGTGAAGAAAATAATCGGTTTGCCGCCGGGGACGACGACCACTTCGTCGCTGGTGACTTTCACGGCGCGAGTGCGGCCGACGTATTCGGCCAGGGCTTGACGAAGATCAGGGAGGCCAGCGGAGGGACCGTAGTGGGTCCAACCCTGGCGCATCGCGTTGGCGCCTGCCTCGATGACGTTTGCGGGCGTGTCGAAGTCCGGTTCGCCGATTTCCAGATGAATTATGCTTTTGCCCTGGCGCTCGAGGGCGCGGGCTTTGTTCAGAACTTCAAAGGCGGTTTCGGTTCCGAGGCGCGACATGCGGCGCGCGAGATGCAGTTCGTGTTGTGTGGTCGGTGCCATAATGATGAAACTCCTGAGCAAGCCAAACGGCACATTATACGCCCGCCGGAGAGGGCATAAACCACCAAGGGCACGAAGGAAGGCTCTCCAGATGGCTGCGAACAGATCGCGGGTAAACTGACCAGCGGACAGAGGAGGGATTCTGTGACTTCCTATCTCGACGAGCTTTACGAACACCAGGAATGGGCAGATGCTGAACACTGGGGGGCGATCGAGGCGCATCCGGCGGCGCTGGCCGATAAAGCAATCCGCGACCGGTTACTGCACATTCATCAGGTGCAGCATGGCTTCTTGTGGGCAACGAGTCCGCGGCGGCCAGAGTTCGCCTTCAAAAAGCTGGAAGACTTCCCTTCCATGGCGGAGCTGAAAGCGTATGCGCAGGAAGGTCTCGCGCAGCTGAATAAGCTCTTGAAGCAGACGGACCAGCAACGGATGGAAGAGATCATCGAAGTGCCATGGTTCAGACCTCCGGCAAAGATCAGCGTGCGCCAGGCGCTGACGCAGGCGGCCATGCACAGTCACTACCATCGCGGCCAGAATGCGACGCGACTGCGGGAATTGGGTGGCGTTCCGCCGATGACGGACTATATTGTTTGGCTGAAGAACGGACAACCGGCGGCGCAGTGGAGCTGAGAGCGTAAAAACATTCGAGCTGCGCTCGAAGGACAGCCGAGGGCGGCTATCCCACAAAGACACAACTATTCCGAGACGCTGTGCTCTTCGTTTTGGGCGCGGAGGACGCGGTCGACGGAGTAGGGGGCGCGGCGGCTGGGCTCGTGGTAGTGGCGGACTTGCATTTCGCCGAGCAGGCCGATGGCGAGCAAGTTCAGGCCACCGAGAAGAAGGCCCATCGCGGTCATCATGAGTGGGCCGTGTTCGGCCATGATCGGGATGTGGCGCAGGAATTTCTCCAAGCCAAGCCACATCACGATTGCACTGCCGCCGAAGATGCTCATCATGCCGACGCTGCCAAAAAAGTGCAGCGGGCGCGAGAGATAGCGCAGCAGGAAACGGATCGTCAGCAGGTCGAAGAAGACGCGGAAGGTGCGGGTGATGCCGTAGTGCGAGACGCCGCGTTCGCGGTTCACGTTGCGGATGGGAACTTCACAGATGGTCGCGCCGTGCCATGACGCAAGCGCCGGAATGAAGCGATGAAGTTCACCGTACAACGGCACCTGCTCAAGAATGTCGCGGCGGTAAGCCTTGAAGGTCGTGCCGAAGTCGTGGATGTCGACGCCGCTGATTTTGGCCATCATCCAGTTAGCGATGCGCGAGGGGATGCGGCGCATCCAGAAATTGTCGACGCGCACTTTGCGCCAGCCGCTGACGATGTCGTAACCGGCGGCGATCTTTTCCAGGAACATCGGAATGTCGTTGGGGTCGTGCTGCAGATCGCCGTCCATGGCGATGATGTACTCTCCGCGGGCATGATCGAAGCCGGCAGCGAGGCCTGCGGTCTGGCCGAAGTTGCGGCGCAGCTTGACCACGGTCACGCGGCTGTCGACGGCAGCGATTTCGCGCAGCATGGCGAAGGTGTGGTCGGCAGAGCCGTCGTCCACGAGAACGATTTCAAAGGTTTCGCCGTGAGCCTCCATTACCGCTTTGAGGCGGTCGTAGAGGTCGGTTACGTTCTCTTGCTCGTTATGCAGGGGGACGACAATGGAGTACTTGGGCACAGTCTTTTGATTATAGACGAAAAGCAGTGGTCAGTTGCCGGTTGTCAGTTGTGAGTTGAGTACCTTCGGGCTGCTCTCGGTCGTTCTTCCCTGCCGGAAAATTAGTTGCAGATTCCTCCGCCTTCGCTGTGCTCAGCCGTCGGAATGACGAGGGTATTAGAGCTGTGGATATTTCTGCGAAAAAAGGTCGAGATTGGGGGCTTAAGAACGCGGTTCAAGTAAGTTTCGTTTTGGGAAAGCGAGGGATCGAGAGGGGTACCCCCCTCCCCTACCCCCCTCTGAAAGCCTTGACCGGCGCGGGTTCTGCAAAAACTGTCTGCAAAATCTTGAGCCCCAAGGGGTTAGAGGTCAAAATCTTGAGAACAAAGGAGTTAGGATGCTTTTCGAAGCTTTCGCCTCCACCGCCTCCGCCTTGATCATGATCTGCTGTTTCAATTCTTGAAGCAAGGGCAGACGTCACACCCCGCTTGTGGAAAAGCAGAGTGGAGTGGGCGACTTTGGTTACCCGGGTGTCCTTGCAAAAAAATTTGCTGGGGGTGGCTCAAAATGAATCCGATATATTTGTTGAGGGCAGCTACCATTCCTCAAGTAACGATCAACACGGGCCTCAAGACACCGGATGGGCGGGACGAGATTCTCATGGAATATCTGTGCGACCAGCCGGGCTGTCCCAATATTGCGACTCACGTGCTGGGATGCGTGATTGAGGTTGGGGCGATGGCCGCCGTCTGCGACGAACACGCTCCGAAACGTCACTCCTAGATTTGATCGAGCCCACGATTTGATTTGGCCCACCTCCGGGCCTTTGATAAGCCTCACCTAATGTGCCTGCAACGACTGCGCGAGGCTGAGCAGATTTTGCGGCGCTACGCGAATCAGGCCTCGCCGTGGACTGTCAATGTCGGCGATGAGAAAGAATGCGATGGCAACAGCGAGGGGCAGCACCAGAAACAAGTATCTGCCCGTGCGAGTTCCGTATCCGATCAATACGTTGCAGAAAATGGCAATTGCCATCATCAGACCCCAAGCCGCAACCGGGATGCGGTTCCACCAGGCAGCTTGAGTGTATCCCTGCGAGTTGAGCACATCGTTCATGCCCATCACCGTGACAGCAAGGATCGCCGTCGGCTGCGCGGTCGCGCGAACCTGGACAGTCGACCACAGTTCGTTTTGCAATTGCGACGTAGCCGCGTTAATCCGCTCCAACTGCGCATCATCACGGATTTCATAAAACAGAATGCGTTGATCCAGATAGCGTCGCAACAGGTCACGCACTCTTGCGGCATCGGGAGCCGGTAACAAGTCGGCCCGGACGTATTCCGTACCGATCGCGTTGGCCTCGGCTTCCTCGTAAATCTTGCGCTGATCGTACCGGCTAACCGCCATGGAGAAACTGAAGCCGATCAGCAACCCCAGCATGGTGAGGATGGCGGCCTGAATGACGCCAAAGCTGTCCTGTTCCTCATCCTTCAAGGGCCGAAATCTGTGGCCGATGAGGGCTCCCAGATTAGCCGAGAGCCACAGCACGATAAGAGAGAGCACGAAAACGAGGCGCGGGAAGTTCATAAGAGTCTGCATCATGGTCGGGATACGAGGCAATCACTGCGACTGCAATTATGACTCTTAATTGAGCAGCCCTCACGTTGGATACTGCCAAAACTGACAAATCGGACAGTGATGACCACAGAGCGCCTAGGCGAGCCTAGCTCGATCTGCCCGCGAGGTCGGGCACACTTCCAGGAGCAGTCGCAAGGCATCCGGCGGAACCGTAAAGAACGTGGATCCGCAAACTAAGCAGACTGAGACCCTCGAGAAGACGAAGGCGGCGGGTTTCTGGGGATTGTCACGGGTTGAGGAATGAATGCAGATTTCCGAGGGAAATTCCCCTCGATCACCGGCGCATGATTGGCATGGCATATGGCCTCCCGCGACTTGAGGGTAAGAGATTCTGGAATGGTCTGTCTGTGATTCCCCATACGTCCTTACGCGGCACGCCCAGATGGGAGGCACATTCCTGTCATCCGAGGGAAGGGCAGTGGCTGTAAATATCTGACAGTATCCCGGCAGGGGCCGCAGTCCTAGGTTGGAGCCAGAAGCGCGTATTCAATGAGGAAGGAAGTTCTTTCTATGAGCAATCAAGATAAGACTCCGCGAACGGTTCTCCCGATCCCTGACCCTCCGCGAACCGGCCTGATGTTGTACGACGCGAAGGATCCGGAAAACAAGTACCCAGCAATCACGCAGTTGCGCCCGCCCCAGGGTGCTCCGAACGTTTTAGTCATTTTGATTGACGATGCTGGTTTTGGCTCGTCCAGTGCCTTCGGCGGTCCCTGCTATACACCCAACGCGGAAAAATTAGCGAGCGGCGGACTGAAGTTCAACCGCTTTCACACGACAGCGCTTTGCTCGCCCACCCGACAAGCCATGTTGACGGGACGAAACCATCACACGGTTGGCATGGGAGGGATCACCGAGATCGCCAGCGGATCACCTGGCTACAACTCAATCCTTCCGAACAGCTGCGCGCCCCTGGCGCGAACTCTGAAGCTCAACGGCTACGCTACGGCGCAGTTCGGCAAGTGCCATGAAGTACCCGTCTGGCAGACGAGTCCGGCGGGACCGTTCGATGCTTGGCCGACCGGCGGTGGAGGATTCGAATATTTTTACGGGTTCATCGGCGGGGAGGCCCACCAATGGTATCCATCGTTGTATGAAGGCACGACGCCAGTCGAAGTGAAGAAGACGCCGGAAGAAGGCTACCACCTGGTGGACGACATGACCGAGAAGGCCATCCACTGGATCGGGCAAGAGAAAGCACTCATGCCCGACAAGCCGTTCTTCGTGTACTTCGCACCGGGCGCGACGCACGCCCCGCACCACGTTCCGAAGGAGTGGGCGGACAAGTATAAAGGCAAGTTCGATCAAGGCTGGGACAAGTTGCGCGAAGAAACGATCGCACGGCAGAAGAAGTTGGGGGTCATTCCTCCCGATTGCCAACTCACAGCGCGACACAAGGAAATCCCGTCATGGGATGAAATGCCTGCTGCGCTGAAGCCGGTGCTCATCCGGCAGATGGAAGTGTACGCCGGATTTATGGAGTACACCGATCACCACGTCGGCCGACTCCTGGATTCGTTGAAGGGACTCGGCATTCTCGACGACACGCTGGTCTATTACATCATCGGCGACAACGGCGCGTCGGCTGAGGGTACGCTGAACGGCACCTATAACGAAATGATCAACTTCAACGGCGCTTCGGCGCTGGAGACGCCCGAGTTCCTGATGGAGCGCATCGACAAGCTGGGCGGGCCGGAATCCTACAACCACTTCGCCGTGGGCTGGGCGCACGCCATGAATACGCCCTACCAGTGGACCAAGCAGGTGGCTTCGCACTGGGGCGGTACACGCAATGGGACGATCGTGCACTGGCCCAAGGGAATCCAGGGAAAGGGAGAACTTCGCAGCCAGTTCGCTCACGTGATCGACGTCGCTCCGACCATCCTTGAAGTGGCGGGACTGCCACAACCGCTTTTTGTGAATGGCGTCCAGCAACACCCGATTGAGGGCGTAAGCATGGCATACGCGTTCAACGATGCCAAGGCGGCCGAGCGGCACGAAACGCAGTACTTCGAAATGTTCGGCAACCGCGGCATTTACCACAAGGGCTGGACCGCGGTAACGCGACATAAGACGCCGTGGATTTTGATCGGCGAGAAAACCCCGGCATTCGACGACGACGTTTGGGAACTCTATGACACGACGAAAGACTGGAGCCAGGCGAACGATCTTTCGAAGCAGATGCCGGAAAAGTTGCACGAACTGCAGCGCCTCTGGCTGATCGAAGCGACACGCTACAACGTGTTGCCGCTCGATGACAACCTCGGAGCACGGTTGAACTCCGATACGGCAGGACGCCCACAGCTGATCACGGGTAAATCCCAAATCCTGTTTGGCAGCATGGGCCGGCTGTCGGAAAACTCGGTGCTTAATCTGAAGAACAAGTCGCATGCGGTGACAGCGGAGATTGTTGTCCCCACAAGCCCAGCCGAAGGCGTGATCGTTGCGCAAGGCGGCAACATTGGGGGCTGGAGTCTTTACGCAAAGGCAGGCAAGCTCAAATACTGCTACAACCTGCTCGGCATTCACCAGTTCTATGCCGAGTCTGCCAGTCTGCTGCCTGCAGGGTCAGCATCAGGTGCGCATGGAATTTGCATACGCGGGTGGGGGTCTGGGCAAAGGCGGAACCGCAACTCTGTTTGTGGATGGAAAGAAAGTCGGCGAGGGCAAGATCCCAGCCACGGCAGCCATGATCTTCTCTGCCGATGATGGCTGCGACGTCGGAGTGGACACGGGATCTCCAGTGTCGCCGGACTACGGATCGCGGGGGAACGAGTTTACGGGTCAGGTCAAGGGCGTGCAACTCGCCATTGCCGAGGACGCCGTCAGCGTCGATCACCTCGTGTCGCCGGAGGAAGCCATCCACATCGCTATGGCGCGGCAGTAAACCAAATGATGACCGGCAGCCCTCGGGATGCCGGTCATTTCTTATGAAAACACTCCTCGTCCTCACGGCAGTAGTCGAAGGGCTGACTGGCCTGATCTTGCTTGTGTATCCCCCCATAGCGATCCGGCTATTGTTCGCCTCCCCTATCGTCGGTACAACTGTACTGATCAGTCGACTCACCGGCATCGCCCTGATCGCCTTAGCAGTTGCCTGTTGGCCCGACCGAAATCTGTTCCGCGCATTCTCCGGAATGCTTACCTACAACCTGCTCGCAACGTTGTTTCTCGTCTACGCGGGACTCATTGGCGCGTCGGGCATTCTGTTATGGCCTGCCGTCGCCCTTCACGCTGGCCTGTCTATCCTTCTTGTTCAAGCATGGCGGAAGGAACGACAAGCAGTTTAGGCCAACGATTCTCAGTTCGGTTCGATCAACCTGCTTCTGACCAACCTCCTTCTTCAGTTCGATCAGGATCACTTCGAGATCGTCGAGGGCTTCGTCGGAGTGGGTGACGGGAGGGCGCAGGGCGGTGTCGCCGGACTTCAGTTTTCCGATGGTCGAGGTTCCGTCGAGCAGAGTGAGACGCACCCTGCCTCCCTTGATGACATACATCACTGTTTCCGGGTGGGAGTGCATGGGAGTTTTGTCTCCTTTGGCGGGAGCGTAACGCAGGACGCGGACCTTGCTGTCCTCGGCCAAGACCTTGAGGTGTTTGACGCCAAATTGCATCGCGTCTTGAGCGGATGCGGGGATGAGCAAGGCCAGGGTCAGAGTGATGGCGGCCAGCGTTTTCATGGCGGCTCCGGTGAAGATCTTGAGCACTCTCAAAGGAGCGCCGTTGGGACAGTAAAGTCAAAGACCCCGCTCTAACGTCGCAAAAAGCGCGACGTTAGAATGGGGCACCCGCACTTCGTCATCAGACCAACCTTGGCTATGCCTGGTCTTTCAATTTCAGCTTGGATTTGTTGTCTTCCATGAATTGTGTGATTTCATTGGCCGCGCCGAGGAGGCGATTCCACTGCTCGTAGTACAGAGTGACGGGGAAACGGCCGAGGCCGTAGACGCTGACGCCGCCCTTTTCTCCGACTTTGAAGATCAGGTCGCCACTGCGCTTCTTGGTTTCGACTTCTTTTTCCAGTTGGGAGAGTTTCGCTTTCAGTTCTTCGTAGGTTGGTTCTGCCATACATCCCTCGTGTTTTGATATGAGTACGAATTCAGGCCGCTAGATTCAGGCGGGCACGCTCTTTAGGCCATGGTGCCATCCTCTTCTATAGTAACTTGCCTAGCGTTGCATGACGGTGGATAACCGTTATAAGCTCAGAAGAGTCTAATCCCAAAGCGGGAAACGCGGTTGTCTGGGGAATCGATGAAATTGTGGGTGCGATGGTCGACTTGGCTCTGCCTGTCCTTGATGTTGTGGACGGTAGCGGCGGAGTCGAGCCACGTTCACCCGAACCAGACAGAATCTGCCTCCTGCTCGATTTGCGTGGCGGCGCACAGCGCCCGCCCCACCGTTGGTTCCAGCCAGGCCGCTCCGGTATTTGCCGCGATCGGCTTGCTGCGAGAAGAAGATGTTATCGCGAAGGCCCGGATCGATTTCTCGAAACGGGGCATTCGCGGTCCTCCTGTCCTGTAGGGATTACCACAAGTTGAAGGTGCCGACGGAACGGGTATTCGTTCCGGCCGGGTCAATTCCCTATTGGTTTCTTTTCTTCCTACAGGAGGGCTTATGCCTCGTTTTCATACTATGCGGTTGGTTGCACTGGCAGCGTTGGGGCTGTCGATGGTCGTTGCGGGCGCGCACGCGCAGTCGGTAGGTAATTCTGGTTCTGTGAATGGCACGGTGCTGGATCCGACGGGTGCGGTGGTCGCGGGAGCGAAGGTGGAGATTCGCAATCCGGTGAGCGCGTTTGATCGTTCGACGACGACCGATAGCGCGGGGAAATTCGCGTTCACCAATATTCCGTTCAATCCATATCACCTGACTGTTACGGCGGCGGGCTTCACGATGTATTCGCAGGACGTGGAGGCGCGATCTTCGGTGCCGGTGAACGTGTCCGTGAATCTGGCGGTGGCTGGATCGACCACTGCGGTGACCGTGGAGGCCGAGGGTGGGGACCTGGTGGAGAACGACCCGACGTTCCACACGGACGTGGATAAGAATCTGTTCGACAAATTGCCGCTGGAAAGCCAGTCGTCTTCGGTGAGTTCGCTGGTTACGCTGTCGACGCCGGGAATTTCGGCGGATTCGAACGGGCTGTTCCACGGATTGGGGGACCACGCGGAGAATTCGTTTTCGGTAGATGGCCAGCCGATCACGGATCAGCAGAGCAAGATTTTTTCGAACCAGATTCCACTGGATGCGATTCAGTCGATGGAAGTGATTGCCGGAGCGCCTCCGGCAGAATATGGCGACAAGACCAGCGTGGTGATCAATGTCACGACGCAGTCAGGCCAAGGGGTTACGACGCCGCATGGGAGCGTAACGACATCGTATGGCACGTTTGGAACGTCCAATGTGGACTTCAATCTCGCGTATGGGGGCAAGAACTGGGGAAATTTCATTTCGGCGAGTGGATTGAACAGCGGGAGATTTCTGGATCCGCCGGAATTTGCGGTGATGCACGACAAGGGGAACGAGGAGAACGTGTTTGACCGCATCGATTACCAGCTGTCGACTGCGGACTCGATTCATCTCAACCTGGATTACACGCGGTCGTGGTTTCAAACGCCGAACTCGTACGACTCACAAGACGCGACCGCGTGGAATGGAGTGGTCGTAAACAATGGTGGGCTGGATCCTCGGGGAAACGTGGTGGGACCGGCGGACCAGCGATCGCAGATCAAGACGTTCAACGTTGCGCCGTCGTGGACGCGGCTGATCAGTTCCACCGCTGTGTTTACGCTGGGTGGCTTCGTGCGACGGGACCAGTTCAACTACTACCCGAGCGGCAATCCCTTTGCGGATCTGGGGCCGACGAATCTGCAGCGCGAGACGGTGGGGCAAAACCGCCAGCTCATGAACGCGGGAGTGCGCTCCGATGTGTCTTACGTGAAGGGGATTCATAACCTGAAGGTGGGAGCGGTCTACCAGCAGACATTTCTGGATGAGAAGGATCAGCTGGGGATTGTCGATCCGACGCTGCTGCCTTCGCTGGTGGATGCGAATGGAGTTCCCTGCTACAACGCTGCGACGCACCAGGCTTTTGCGGCACCCTGCACGAGTCTGCTTCCATACGATCTGACTCAGCCGGGCGGCGGGAGCCTGTACACATTCAATGGGCACACCGACGTGAAGGAGCTTGCCCTTTACGTGCGGGACAATATCACCAAGGGAAACTGGTCGATGAACCTTGGGTTGCGCGGCGACTTCTACAACGGACTGAGCACGCACCGGGAGGCTGAACCTCGACTGGGAGTTGCATACAACATCAAGAAGACCAACACGGTGCTGCGAGTTTCATATGCGCGAGTGCTGGAGACGCCATTCAACGAGAATCTCGTGCTGGCCAGCGACGGGTGCAACAACGCCGTTTTGAATCCGCTGTTGGGGTGCTTTGCGCAAGGTCAGGTCACGCCGTTGAGTCCGGGGTGGCGGAATGAATTTCATGCGGGCATCCAGCAGGCGGCGGGGAGATATCTCGTCTTCTCGGGTGAGTACATCTGGAAATACACGCACGATGGATATGACTTCAGCATTCTGGGGAATACACCCATTACGTTTCCGGTGGAGTGGGAGCGGTCGAAGATTCCAGGATATGCGGGGCGGGTAAGCGTTCCGAATTTTCACGGATTTTCGGCTCTCGCAGTATTCTCCAGCGTGGCGGCGCGTTTCTTTACGCCGCAGGTGGGAGGAGCGGGCGCTGTGCCGTCGGCCGTGCTGGCAGGGGGATCGGTTCCCTTCCGGATTGATCATGACGAGAAATTCAATCTGACGACTCATTTGCAGTACCAGCCCTGGAAGACTGGACCGTGGTTCGGGTTCAACTGGCGCTACGACAGTGGACTGGTGGCAGGCCAGACTCCTTGCTATGGCGGCAACTGCGCACAGACCACGGTGGATTCGAGCGGAGCGCCCGCGATCGCGATGACGGACTCCTTCGGAGTTCCGCTCAGCGCCGATCAGGAGTTCGAGGCGGGACTGTTTTGCGGATCGCTGCGTGCCACTCCGACGCAGGCTCTGCCGAATCCGTGCCCCGTGACGCAATTCGGGTCGAGTCTGTTGCAAGTGCCGGCGCCGAATACAGAGAATGATGACAAGAACCCTCCACGCATTGCGGCGCGAAGTCTTTTCGACGTTGCGATCGGACACGACAACATATTCAAGGGTGACCGGTACAGAGTGAGTTTGCGGCTGACGGCCATCAACGTGACGAACAAGTATGCGTTGTACAACTTCCTTTCGACGTTCAGCGGGACGCATTACGTGACTCCACGCACGTTAACGGCGGAGATCGGATTTCACTTCTAGCATTCGATCGAGACACGGCGGAATCGGCGGCTCTTTACGGGCCGCCTTTTTTATACGATGTGGAGTGTGTAAATGAATGTAAAACCGTGGTACGCCGAAAGCATGCGCTGAATAGGATTGATAGAATAAAAGAAATCGCCTTCGCAAACCGTGCATCTGTTGAGATCTGGGGGAAACCATTTGTTTATTCAGTTTGCTCGAAGGGCTCTCATAGGGATCGCATGCGCCAGCCTTTTTACAGTGTGGAGTGTCGCGCAGCAAACCGCTCCGCCTCCGAACGCCGATTCAGCAGCGCAACAGCAGACACAGGGACAGCCCTCGCCTCCTGATCAGAAGACGCCACCCGACAAGGATAAAGGAGCTCAGACTCCGAGCAGCCAAGTCAATAAGTCGGGGACCACGAACGACCGGCTCTTTTATACGCTGCCGAACTTTTTGAGTATCGACAGTACGGCTCATCTTCCTCCGATGACGACGAAGCAAAAATATGCGGTCGTGGCGCGAGGAACATTCGATTACGTGCAGTATCCCTGGTGGGCTTTTCTGGCAGCCATCGGCCAGGCAAACAACAGCGAGCCGGCTTATGGCCAAGGCTGGGACGCATACGGAAAACGATTCGGAACCCAGATTGCCGACGGGATCATCGAAAACTTTATGACGGGCGCGGTGCTGCCGTCTCTTTTGCACCAGGATCCGCGCTTCTACGCATCGAGCAAAGGTGGTTTTACGCGTCGGACGGGATATGCGATCAGCCGGATCTTCGTGACCCGTACGGACTCGGGTCATTCCCAATTCAACTACTCTGAGGTTGTAGGGAGTGCAATGTCGGCCAGCATTTCTACGTTCAGTTACCATCCCCGGAGTACCTACATCAGTACGCCAACCAACCCACACATGTTTATCCCTTCCGATCGAACCTTGGAGAACGCTGCCAAGGTGTGGGGGACGCAGGTTAGCTACGACACTCTCACCATCGTCTTGAAGGAGTTCTGGCCTGACATTCACCGAAAACTTTCGCGAAAGCATAAAGTCGACGTGGAGAACAAAACTCCGTAGAAAACTGCGGAAACAACTCGGTGCCCGGCAGTGGAGCAACCACAGGGACTAGATCACCCCGATTTCAGACGGCTCTGGCGGCCCTGAGGGAACGGCCGCTCTTCCACATGACCGGACGCAGCAAACGGGGGATGCACGAAACGTTGTCTACATCATTCGCTACATCATTCGTTTGGGCTCGAACGGGCGATCCACAACCAGTTCGGGATGCAGGCGGCGGAAGGTCGCGGCCACGTGGCAGTTCCAGCACACGGGCAAGTACTTCGAGAAGACCTCGGGAAGTTCCTCGGGGCGGAAATCCTTCCACTCGGCCGTCTTGAAATCGGGTCCGATCAAAGCTGGTGCATGGTCAAGGTGCTGAAGCGCGCCAATTGGCTTGTGGCAGAACGCACAATTCTTTCCTTCATACCATTTCGAGACGATATTCCAGACCAGACAGTTCGCAGGACCGACCTCGATTTGTTGCAGGCATTCCTGGCCGCAATCCTCACGCTCGGGCCAGCGTGAACATTCCTTGAGGCGCAATGTAGGCTCGGCGAGAAAGGCTCCGATGGCGGCTTCGCCGTTGGCAAGATTGACCGCGGCCGCCTTCTGAGTCTCGGGACAAGTGATCAGGCGCTTGCCGCGATATTCGAAGTACGCGCGAACCCCAGGGATGGCGCGAAAGACAAAAAGCCCAGCGGCCAGAACAACGACGATAAGTGTGACGAAAGTTGTGACTGTCATGGGGCACCTTCCGGGAAAGCAGCCGTCCGCGATCAGCAAAATCGTGCGGCGCGGTTGCACTTCTTGGTATCTACAGCATGATTGCAAGTTGGAGCCTACGCGGTGCCTTGCATCACCCGAAAATGTGATTTGGATCACTGGGGTAGGGGCTAGAAAGAGGCCAACTGCATCCGGCGGACAGCCGAGGGCGGCTGTCCCCACATTCGCAACCGCCGCCTTGATAGCGGCGCTAAGTCACTAGGTTCTGGCTACTGGGTGACGACTTCCGCGCAACTGCATTTTCAAGGCGATGGAGAGGCGGCGGATCCCTTCGTGAATCGTATCCGGCGGACAGTAAGAGAAGTTCAGGCGCATATGGCGTCCACCTTCGTGGGCGTTGTTGGCGTAGAACGGGCCACCGGGAACAAAGGCGACA
The DNA here is from genome assembly GCA_963788555.1 of uncultured Acidobacteriaceae bacterium. Classification (GTDB taxonomy): domain Bacteria; phylum Acidobacteriota; class Terriglobia; order Terriglobales; family Acidobacteriaceae; genus Sulfotelmatobacter. Next base: position 30,298 of record CAWBHM010000028.1, read on the forward strand.
TTTTCGGCCAAGGCGGCAGTCAGCAGCGTTTGCGAATCGTTGCCTTCCGGCATGGTCACCCAGAGAAAGAGTCCGCCCTGCGGGTGCGTCCAGGTCACTTCGGGTGGGAAATATTCGTGCAACGCGTTAAGCATGGCGTCGCGGCGTTCGCGATAGACCTGGCGGATCAGCTTAACGTGCTGGTCGAGGAAGCCGTCGCGCGCGACTTCATAGGCGACGTACTGATTGAAGGTGGAGGTGTGCAGATCGGCGGCTTGTTTCAGTTGCACCAGCTTGACGATGACGTCTTCGGGCGCGACGATCCAGGCCAGGCGGATTCCGGGTGCCAGAGTTTTTGAAAAGGTGCTCAGGTAGATGACGTTGCCGAGGGTGAAACCATTGTCGCGACGGAGATTTTCGCCGGTCAAGAACTACAAGCGGCGCGATGTGGTCGCCTTCGTAGCGCAGCTGGCCATAGGGATCGTCTTCCACGATGGGAATGCCGTACTTGTCGGCGAGAAGAATCAACTGGTGGCGACGGCCTTCGGACAAGGTGACTCCGGCGGGATTCTGGAAGTTCGGCAAGACGTACATGAATTTCGGACCAGCGCGGAGACTGGGATCGAGTTGATCGGTGAGCAGGCCGTCGTCGTCGACGGGGACCGGAACGTATTGCGCGCCGTAAACGTTGAAGGCCTGCAGTGCGCCCAAGTAGGTGGGAGCTTCGACGAGGATGCGGTCGCCGCGATTAATGAGGAGCTTGCCGATGAGGTCGAGGGCCTGTTGGGAACCGGATGTGATGAGAACGTTTTCCGGTCCGGCGACGATGCCATAGCGGGCAAGGTTGCGGGCAATCATTTCGCGCAGCGGTTGATAGCCTTCGGTGGTGCCGTACTGCAGGGCCTGGGCCCCGTAGTCGGCGAGAACCTTGTGGCAGGCTTCTTCGAAGCGCTTCACGGGGAAGACGTCTGGCGCGGGCAAGCCGCCGCCGAAGGAGATAATTTCAGGCTTCTGCGTAACTTTCAGGAGTTCACGGATCGCGGAGCTTTTTACTCCCAGCGTTCGTTGGGCATACCGCGAACTCCAAAGCGTGGACATACGCGAAATCCTCCGAAACCCATGTTTCACAATTTCAACATTTCGAAGGTTTCAAAGATAAAAACCGGTTCACTCGAAACACTGAAACTTTGAAACCTTGAAACTTCTACCTTAGTCTTCACCTACCAGTTCTGGTTCTACGGACACGTGCACGTGGGGATGCGCGTAGGTATCGTTTTCCTGGGCATCGACCACCGCGATAGCCGCGACGTTAACGACCACTTCTACTGTAGCGGAACGTTGCAAGACGTGCACGGGGCGGCTCATACCCATGAGGATGGGGCCAATGAGTTCGCCGCCGCCGATCTTCGCGACCAGTTTCGTCGCGATGTTGGCCGAGGCAAGATCGGGGAAGATGAGAACGTTGGCGCCGCCCTTCAGAGAGCTGAAGGGATATTGCTCTTCGATGATCTCGGGAGAAAGGGCCTCGTCGGCCATGATCTCTCCGTCGACGATCAGCGTGGGATCGGCAAACTTGATCAGTTCAACGGCTTTGCGAACCTTGGTGCAAATGGGATGATCGACTCCTCCGAAACTGGAGAACGAGAGCATGGCGACGCGCGGGATCGAGGTCGAAGCGGCGGGCCATATGGGCGGTGCAGAGCGCAATCTCGACCAGGTCTTCGGCGGTGGGTTCGATGTTCACGCTGGCATCGGCGAGGAAGAAGATCTCGCCTTTGCGCGTGATGACGGCGTAGCAGCCGGAGACACGGTGCAAGCCTTCACGCATGCGGACGATCTGCAAGCGCGGGACGGATGGTGTCGGGGAAATGCTGGGTCACGCCGGACACCAGGGCGTCGGCATCGCCCATGCGAACCATCATGGAGCCGAAGACGTTACGGTTGTTGATGAGGGTCTGGGCTTCCTGCAGAGTGACGCCGCGGCGCTGGCGCAGGCGGAAGAGTTCCAGAATATAGTTCCCACGATGAGCCGAAGTCGCCGGATCGACGATCTGCATGCCTTCGAGATCGACACCGAGTTCGTGAGCGCGGCTTTGAATCTTGGCGGGATCGCCGAGCAGGATGGGATGTCCGATTTTTTCTTCGACCAGGACATGGCAGGCGCGCAGAATCTTTTCGTTGTCGCCCTCGGGAAAGACGACCTGTTTGGGATTGGCCTGCGCCTTGTGAATCATGGTGCGGGAAACTTCGTACGCCTTGCCTAAGCGCCGTTCGAGCTGCGCACGGTAGGTGCGGAGGTCGACGGGCTCCTGAGCAACGCCGCTGCGCATGGCGGCTTCGGCAACGGCCGCGGCTTCCCACATAAGGACGCGCGGATCGAACGGCTTGGGAATAAGATATTCGCGGCCAAATTGCAGGCGAGCTACACCGTAGGCACGGCAGACGGAATCGGGAACATCTTCTTTGGCGAGATCGGCCAGGGCGTGGGTTGCGGCCAGCTTCATTTCTTCGTTGATGGCGGTGGCGCGAACGTCGAGGGCTCCGCGAAAGATGAAGGGGAATCCGAGAACGTTGTTGACCTGGTTGGGATAGTCGGAGCGTCCGGTGGCGATGATGACGTCGGGGCGCGCGGCCTTGGCTTCTTCGTAGGTGATTTCGGGATCGGGATTGGCCATGGCGAAAACGATGGGGTCGGCGGCCATGGAGCGAATCATGTCCTGATCGATCGCGCCTTTGACGGAGAGTCCGGCAAAGACGTCGGCGTCCGACCAGGGCCTCGGCGAGCGTGCGCAGATGGCGTGTCCTGGGCGAAGCGCTCCTTATATTTGTTCATGCCTTCTTTGCGGCCTTTGTAGACGACGCCCTTGGTGTCGCAGAGAATGATATTTTCGCGCTTCACGCCAAGTCGCACATAGTGCTCGGCGCAGGCGATGCCGGCGGCTCCGGCGCCGTTGAAAACAACTTGCACTTTCGCGATGTCCTTGCCGACGACCTCCAGCGCGTTGAGCAGGGCCGCGCCGGAGATGATCGCGGTTCCGTGCTGGTCGTCGTGGAAGACGGGAATCTTCATGGTCTTGCGCAGTTCTTCTTCGATCTGGAAGCAGTCGGGAGCCTTGATGTCTTCGAGATTGATGCCGCCGAAGGTGGGCTCGAGCAACTGGCAGAGCTTGATGATTTCTTCGGGATTCTTGCTGTTGACCTCGATGTCGAAGACGTCGACGTCGGCAAAGCGTTTAAAGAGGACGGCCTTGCCTTCCATGACGGGCTTTCCGGCGAGGGCGCCGATGTCGCCCAGGCCGAGCACCGCGGTGCCGTTGCTTAGAACTGCGACCAGGTTTCCGCGGCCGGTGTATTTGAAGGCGTCCTGCGGATTCTTCTGGATTTCGAGACAAGGCTCGGCCACGCCGGGCGTGTAGGCCAAACTGAGATCGCGCTGCGTGCGGCAGGGCTTGGTCGGTGTGACTTCAATTTTTCCCGGGCGCTCCCCATTGTGATAATCGAGGGCCTGCTGCTTGCTGATTAACATGATTTCCTCCATGCGTCCGCGGGCGCGAACTGCGGCCATTCGCAGGCTACCCACACTCTTGGGTATATGCCCGGGGTAGTTGCTGGGCTGTGATTGCGATCACATTCTGTGGTGAGCGTAGAGTTGTTGCGCGGGAGGATCCGTTCCGGTCTGCTTTGGGTTGAGTTGCGGAGACGTTGTTCCGCAACGCGGATACCCGTGCCCCAGACAAGCGACATGAGCTACTCTTTCGGGCTCCTCTTCCACATGGGGACGCAGGGATTCCAGCTGTGCACGTCTTTCTGGAAGTCGCGGCCTGACTGGGTGGCGCCGACGCTGGCAAGATCGTCCACCGGGGACTTAAGAAGTTCGGCAATGTAGAGTTCGACCTGTTCGCGCAGGCGTGGGTTCTGTAGGGCTTCGCGGAGTTCGGTCTTTTCAATGTGGGTGAATCCGCCACACAGCGGACATTTCACAACGTCGTCGTTCACCATTACTGGCCTCACGATCGGGGAGTATTGCGGGCGTGCCGCTCTGCACCGTTCCCGCGGCTCTATTAGAGAATGGGAAGGGTTGCGGAGCAGTGACAATAGTCGCTGGGGAGGGTGATGGCAGTCACAGATTGGGCGGAAATGGGGGAACTCGATGTCATCGGACCAGTGCAACTTGGGGCTTCCAAAGCGGCAGTACGATACTCGTGGAATCAAGCGCAGGTTGTTTAGACCGATGAATACGTTCCGCCGAATCTGGCAAACGGGTGTACTGATATTTTCGCGGATGCGCTGCCAGAGCGGTCAAGTAGTCGCTTGCTCGAGTCCATTCGCCAGCCGCTATGAGGGATCGGGCACCCATCCATTGAGGAGGAAGTTCCACTGCACGGGAACCGCGCTCTCCGATCGGCAGGTGCCAGCGTGCAGCGAGATCCGCAGGATACGCGAAGACGCCGGATAGACTCAGGACCAACCATAGCCATGCCGTTGGCATTTTCGTCGACCGTAGACCACATGAACGCTCGATTTCCGGCTACTACCGTGATCCGCTAAGAGCGAAGTTGAAGGGCCTTTCGATTTCACGTTCCGTCCGACGATAGCCCCACGATGCCAAGGAAGCCGCGTCGAAACGTACCGAGTGCTGGTCTTCACGCACAACATCTAGGTCTTTATGTGGGCGCGTCTGCCTACCGACTAGTGCATCGACACCCCATCCGCCATCGATCCAGATTTGAATTCCTAGTCCAGCCAAGGTTGCGTAGATCTCGATCACATCCGCGGATGTCATGGCTCTTATTCTGACAGATGAGATTTCAGATGACGGCCTTTGAGTGCTTTGGCGATTTTGCGTCAAGGAGATCGTAATTCCGTGCACTTCACATCTGGGGCGTTTGAGACAGGTTGGAAGGCGAGAGCTATCGCATCTTTCACCAACGCCGGCAAACCTCATCCTTCCATTCAAGAAGTCAGTGACTCGGCGCACTCGATTCCGTGATTGGAACTGACGTTACCCCGAAAAGTAATGCCGTCAACGTTTACGTCGCTTCCCTTTCCCTGCTAACATCATTGGTTTACAACTCAACACTCAACCAAACCTGATTACGCCTTCATAAATCTGAACGGAGGAAACATGGCAATCAAAGTTGGCATTAATGGCTTCGGAAGAATCGGCCGCAACGTGTTGCGCGCTTCGCTGAAAGATCCAAACCTGGATTTCGTCGCGGTCAACGACCTGACGGATCCGAAAACGCTGGCCCATCTTCTGAAGTATGACTCGGTGCTGGGCAACCTTCCGAACCAGGTTTCGGCGGGCGCCGATAGCATTACGGTCGACGGCAAGACGATCAAAGTGTTCAAAGAGAAAGATCCGGCGGCGCTGCCCTGGGAGTCCGTGGGCGCACAGGTCGTGATCGAGTCGACTGGACGCTTTACCGATGCCAACGACGCCAAGAAGCACATGCGCGGGCCGGTGAAGAAGGTCATCATCTCGGCTCCGGCCAAGAATGAAGACATCACGCTGGTGCTGGGCGTGAACCATGAGAAATATGACGGCTCGAAGCATCACGTGATTTCGAATGCTTCCTGCACCACGAACTGCCTGGCGCCGGTTGCCAAAGTGATCCAGGACGAATTCAAGATCGTCTGCGGGACGATGACGACGATCCACTCCTACACCAACGACCAGGTGATTCTCGACTTCCCGCACAAGGATCTGCGGCGCGCCCGTGCCGCTGCGCTCAACATGATTCCGACCTCGACCGGCGCAGCCAAGGCGCTGAAGCTGGTGATTCCGGAACTGGGCGGCAAGGTCGACGGCTTCTCGATGCGCGTGCCGACGCCCAACGTCTCGGTGGTCGACTTCGTGGTCTGGGTCGAGAAGAAGACGACCAAGGAAGAAGTGAATGCGGCGCTGAAGAAGGCGTCCGAGTCCGGACCGCTGAAGGGATATCTGGGATACGAGGAGCACGAACTGGTGTCGTCGGATTTCAAGGGCGACCCGCGCTCTTCGATCGTCGATTCACCCTGTACGATGGTGGTCGGCGGCAACTGCGTGAAGGTGATCTCCTGGTACGACAATGAGTGGGGATACTCCAACCGCGTGCGCGACCTGATCAACTACATCGCCAGCAAGGGCCTGTAAAGAGTGATTTGTCATCCTGAGGCGGGCGTAGTTTGCCCGCCGAAGGACCTAGGTGAGCCGCGCGGTGCGTCGCGTTCTTTGCGATGCATAAATCGCGCGTTTGGCTCGCTTCCTTAAATTCTGCCTGACAAAGGACGACCAGCCATGTCCAAGCTTTCCATTCGTGATCTTCCGCTCAATGGCAACCGGATTTTCATGCGCGTCGACTTCAACGTGCCGCTCGAAGACGGGCGCGTCATGGACGATACGCGTATCCGCGAGACGCTTCCTACGATCGAGTACGCACTACGGCACGGAGCGCGGCTGATTCTGGCGTCGCATTTGGGGCGTCCCAAGGGGAAACCCAATCCTAAGATGAGCCTGAAGCCGGTCGCCGAGCGACTCCGCATGCTGCTCGACAAGGAACTGGCTCGCGGCGAAAACGTCGGCTTCTGTCCCGAGTGCGTTGGGCCCGAGGCGGAGGAAGTCGCGACACAGTTGGAAAAGGGGCAGACGCTTCTGCTCGAGAACCTGCGCTTCCATGCGGAAGAGGAAGCGAATGACGAGAAATTCGCCCGTCAACTGGCGAATTTGGCGGAATACTACGTCAACGATGCATTCGGCACGGCACACCGGGCGCACGCTTCGACTGTGGGAATGACCAAGTTCGTGAAGCAATCCGCCGCCGGACTGCTCATGGAAAAAGAACTGAAGTACCTCGGCAAGGCACTGGAGCATCCGGAGGAACCGTTCGTCGCCATCCTGGGCGGAGCGAAGGTCAGCGACAAGATCGGCGTGATTCGAGAATCTGATGAACAAAGTGAATTCGCTGATTATCGGCGGAGGCATGGCCTACACGTTCCTGAAGGCGCAAGGGCATGAGATCGGAAAATCGCTTCTGGAAGCGGACAAGGTCGACCTCGCGAAGGAATTGCTGGCGGAAGCGAAGAAGCGGAATCTCAAATTCCTGTTGCCGATCGATCACGTGGTCGCGTTGAAACCAGAGGCCAATGCCGTGGTGCAGCAGATTGGCGAAGGCCAGCCCATCCCGGCCGACAAGATGGCGCTCGACATTGGACCGAAGACGATTGAATTGTTCTCCGAGGAAATTTCGACGGCGCGAACCATCGTATGGAACGGGCCGATGGGAGTATTCGAAGTACCGGGATTCTCGCGTGGAACGTTCAAGATCGCGCATGCAGTGGCGGACAATGGCGGAGCGATTTCGATTGTGGGTGGCGGCGATTCAGTCGCGGCCGTGCATGCCGCCGACGTGGCCGACAAGATTACGCACATCTCGACCGGGGGCGGCGCGTCGCTGGAATTCCTGGAGGGAAAGAAACTGCCGGGAGTCGAAGCTCTCACGGAAAAGAAGTAGAAAAACAGTACTCAGTGACCCGGTACTCAGTCAAAATCTGTGCCTCTTATCTGAGTACGGAGTACCGGGTACTGAGTACTTGTTTATGCGACTTCTGCTGGGTGATCAGAAAATCATCGAGATCGACGGACCGGCCGACATCACGAGGGAAACGACTGACGCGATTGTGAATGCTGCAAACTCATCCCTGCTGGGTGGCGGCGGAGTCGACGGTGCGATACATCGCGCGGGAGGACCTGGCATCCTCGCCGAGTGCCGTCAAATCGTCAGCAAGATCGGAACTCTTCCCGCCGGACAAGCAGTTATCACCACGGGCGGACGACTCGCAGCCAAGCACGTGATTCACACTGTGGGCCCAATCTATCGTGGCGGCGAACGCGGTGAGGCCGAGACGCTAACCAGTTGTCATCGCGAATCGGTGCGGCTTGCGGATGAACATGGCCTGGCGTCGGTTGCGTTCCCCGCGATTTCTACCGGTGCCTATGGATATCCCGTGACCGCGGCGGCGCCGATTGCGATTGCTGCGACACTCAAAGCGCTTGCATCCGCGAAACAGCGTGAGGCTTTGTCGCTTCGTTCTCTTTGATGTGTCTACCGTGCGCGCCTACGAGCGCGCTGCAGAACAGCTTCATCGTTTGAACAGTACTTCCCCATTCCGAATCGAAAAGGCTCACTCATGAGAAAAAAAGTAATGGCCGCCAACTGGAAGATGTACAAGACCCCGGACCAGGCTCGCGACTTCTGCCGCGATTTTTTGCCGCTCGTCTCCGGACATACTCGCGACGAGATCGTCGTGTGCCCACCATTTTTGGATCTGCCGGCGGCGATCGAGTCCGCCAAAGGATCCAACGTCGCCATAGGCGGACAGAATGTTCACTGGAAAGAGGAAGGAGCGTTCACGGGGGAGACATCAGCAGCGCAACTGTTGGCGGTGGGCGTGACGCATGTCATTATCGGCCACTCGGAGCGGCGGCAATATTTCGGTGAGACCGACGACACGGTGAACCTTCGCCTGAAAACTGCGTTGGAAGCGGGGCTAACGCCCATCTGCTGCGTGGGGGAAGTATTGCAGGAGCGGGAGGCGGGGCTGACTGACGATGTTCTGCGCCGGCAGTGCGTGCGCGCGTTCCACGCAATCTCGGCAAAGAAGGCGGCGAAGCTGGTGGTCGCGTATGAGCCGGTGTGGGCGATCGGTACGGGAAAGACGGCGACTCCGGAACTCGCCGCTGAAGCCCATGCCGTCATCCGGACCGAGGCGACTGAGATCTTCGGCGAGGAGTTCGCCTCGCAGTTGCGCATTCTTTACGGCGGGTCGGTGAAGCCAGACAATGCCTCGGCACTCATGTCGCAGGAGGAGATCGACGGCGCGCTGGTCGGTGGCGCATCGCTCGATCCGAAATCGTTTGCCGCGATTGTGAAGTACTAGAAGTTGAGGGCGAGTCCCGTCCGGGGCTCGCCCTTCTTGCCTCGACAAAGCTCCCTCGACAGAAAACTGCAGTGATCCCAGTCACCGCACAACCCTTCCTCTGCGGACTACAGTCTTAATCGCACAGCCACGTGCGTCGGCCTCTCAACCTTGTTCGTTCCTTTCGATGAGGAGGTCTTATGCCGCTATCCAAGCTTCGCAAATTTCTGGACTCTCACCACGTGAAGTACATGATCATTTCCCATTCGCTAGCCTATACGGCACAGGGGATTGCCGCCCTAACACACGTGTCGGGCAAAAAACTGGCAAAGACGGTGATCGTAAAAATTGATGGCATCCTGGCGATGGCGGTCGTCCCGGCATCATTGCACGTGGACCTTGATCGGCTGCGAAGTGTAACCGGTGCGCAGGAAGTCGAACTCGCCTCGGAGCGGGAGTTCAAAGACGCCTTCCCCGATTGCGAGACGGGCGCAATGCCACCGTTTGGGAATCTCTACGACATGGCCGTTTATGCGGACGCGAGCCTTGCCGAGAACGAGGAGATCACCTTCAGTGCAGGCACTCATCGCGAACTGGTACGCATGAACTGGTACGACCTGATGCGGCTGGTGAATCCGCTGGTCGACAACCTGACGCATCGGCGGTCTGAGGTTTTCGCGGCATAAACAGCATCTCGGGCAGCCCTAAAAGGATGAGGTGCGCGGCTCGGCGCTTGTTGGGCTTGGTATTGGGCCCGGGGGCGTTTTAATCGTTGACACTGTTCATAGAATCAACTACCGTTATCGCGGCCTACCTAGCCCATGTCGGGGCACTTCCCGGTTCAACTTCGTTCCAGACCCGGACGTTCCGCAAGTTCGAGGCGGCCCACTAAATCATGCCCGAGACTTTTCGGGCGACCCTGGGGAAACATTCGTTCATGAAAAAATCGCTGGTTGTGTTGGTGGGGTGTGCTCTTCTCTGCTTTTCCGCTTCGGCCTGGGCTCAAGTAAAGTTTCAGCAACTAACCAGTCCGATCCAATCCTGGTCAAACTACTCTCTCTCTCGCAACGGCAAAGTGATGGCGGCCAATATTGGCGGAGAGATTTTCCGGTGGACGTCTGCCGGTGGCTTCGTCGATCTCGGGCTGGGTGACACTTTCAATTCTTCCATTGGCATTTCGGCAGACGGCAACACGATCGTGACCGGCCGCACCGGATCCGATGGGAACGCAAATCCTGCGATGTGGCAGCAGGCCACGGGCTGGTTTGATCTCGGCCATCCGGCTGAGGGTTGTGTCCTCGACGGCGGCTGGGGTGACGCCTGGAGCGTGAACAGCGACGGCTCCATCGTGGTTGGTTTGTCGTGGTACTGTCCGGGAGCCGAGGGCTTTCAGTGGACGAAGGAAGGCGGCATCGTCGGCCTGGGACATCCGACCAACGCCAGCAGCCGCGCGACCACGATTTCTGCGGACGGATCCACCATCGTTGGATTCTACGAAGATCCGGTTCAAGGCTTCCGCCGTCCCGTGCGCTGGATTTCGGGTAGCACGGATATTTTCTTGGGCGATATTGCCGGAGAAGCGATTGGTGTCAGTTCCGACGGATCGCAGATCGCCGGTCAGGCCGCAGACAGCACAGGAAACGGGCGCGCATTTTATTACACCAATGCCGGGGGCTTAGTATCGCTGGGCGTTCTGAGCGGCAACAAAACTGACCAGAGCGTGGCAGTCGGTGTGTCAGACAATGGCATCGTTATCGGCGCGAGCATTAACTCTTTCACTTGGGTGAGCCAGCCTTTCATCTGGAGCCCGAAGATGGGACTGCACAAGCTGCAGGCTACACTGGCGCGCAACGGTGCAGTTATTCCCAGCGGCGTCACTCTTACGAATGTGCTGGCGATTTCTGCCGATGGCACGACGATTGTCGGACTGTGGCAGGACGCGAGCTTCAATCAAGGCCCGTGGATCGCCGTCGTTCACGGCAAGGGCTTGAAATAGATCGGGTGCAAACTCAAGTTCGAAGATGGGCGGGCAAGCAGCCCGCCCTTTTTATTTTGAGCAAAGGCGACTCGAGGCAAGAGTTTGATTTCTGCGATGGGAACTACCTGAGAACGGACGCGAGTGGCTAGTCGCCGCCCGCGCGGCGCTGGGGAGCGCGATAGCCCAACTGCATGGAGATATGACGCGCCGCATCCTTTAACGCTTCCAGAATCCGCGGCATGGTTTGCGCGTTGACCTGATTGATGGTTCCGCTGAGACCCAGGCTCGCCTCAATCACTCCCTGCTGGTTGAAGATAGGAGCGCCCACGCACCGGGCACCGAGATTATTCTCTTCGTCGTCGACAGCGTAACCTTGCGTACGCACTTTCTCCAGTTCCTTCAGCAGGCGCGGCAGCGTGGTGATGGTCTTCGGAGTACGCTTCTCCATGGAACGCTCGGAAATAATCTTCTCCAGCCTTTCCTGAGGAATGTAGGCGACCAACGCCTTGCCGACGCTCGTCGCGTGAACGCGCATGCGGCGGCCGACCCAGGTATCCATGCGGATGAATCCCGGCGGCTCGACTTTCTCGATGTAAACGGCCTCGGGCCCGTCGAGAATCGCAAGGTGGCAGGTGAGGCTTGTCTTTTCCATGAGGTGGCGCATGATCGGCAGCGCTACTTCGCGCACGTCGATCCCGCTCAACGCGCCACGGCTGAGGCTAAGGATCTTTAGACCAACCCGGTATTTGCCGCTGCTCCCATCACGATTCAGGTAGCCCTGCTTTTCGAGCGTCCGCAGGATATAACTGGCGGAACTCTTTGGAATCTCGAGCTTGCGGCTGATCTCGGCATTGCTCAGGCCTTCCGGCTCCTGGGCAACCGCCTCCAGCATGGCAAGGGCGCGCTCGACCGCAACCGAAGGGGATTCGTCTTTGGGGGGCATCGCCAAATCGTTATGGTAGCAAAACCTTACTTGGACAACAAAATGAATGTATGTTCAGGATACTGAACAAGTCCCTTGACCGGCATTTTCCGGCGTCGTACCATCCGCCAGTATTACGAATTGCTGTTCACCATTCCGAACACGGAAAAGAGCCTTTCGCACATGACGCCAACTGCCACCGCCTCGGTCGATACGGAGAATCTGGTCAATCCGATCAGCAACACGCCCGCAGGGTTTGATCCGGAACGCGATCTTCCTGCAGGCTTCATGGAATTTTTTCTGCCGCTTCACCGGACGTTCACTCCGCGCCAGCAGGAACTCGCCCTGCGCCGGGTCGAGGTGCTGCAACGATCACTCGAAGGCGATAAGCCCACGCATCGCTTCCCTTCCGACACGGTGCGTAACGGCTGGCGGATCACGCTGCCCGAGTGGTGTCAGGACCAGCGCAATCAGATGACGGGTCCGGCGGACGACGCGGAACTCTGCGTCAAGATGCTGAACTCGGGAGCTCCGGGTGTAATGCTTGATCTCGAGGATTCCTGCGTCAACGAGTGGTCTCATCACGAAACTGGCGTGGCGAACGTGCTGGAATGCCTGCGTGGCAAACTGAGCTACTTCGACAAAAAGCGCAATCGGAGCGTAACGCTTCAGCAGAACGGTACGGTGATCTTCACGCGTCCGCGGGGACTGCACTTGAACCAGGCTGGACTGATTCCGGGGGAACTGGTTTCCGCATCGCTTCTGGATGTCGCGCGGATTTTCTATGGAATAGATCCCGCCGAACTGAAGCATCCGCTGTGTATTTACATTCCGAAGTCAGAATCTGCGGAGGAAGCCCTGTGGTGGCGCGATCTGTTTCAAGCGTTGGCAAAGTGGCGTGGCCTGCCGCACAACTACATCAAGTGCATGGCGCTGGTGGAGTCGCATCCGATGGCGTTTCAGATGGAAGAGTTCGCCTACAACCTGCGCGAGCACATCATTGGACTGAACCTGGGTCGCTGGGATTACATGGCGAGCCTGATTCACTTCAACCTCGACGATCCGGACTGGGTGCTGCCCGATCGCAATACGATTCCATACAACGTCGCATTCTTTCAGAACCTGCGCGAGTTGATGCCGGAGATTTGCCATCACCGCGGGATTTTGGCCATCGGCGGCATGACCGCGCTGTATCCCAGCCGCGAGGATGCGGAGTTGAATGCACGCGCGCTCGCGATTCTCGAGAAGGACAAGAAGAACGAAGCCGACTGCCTGATGGATGGCGCCTGGACCGGACATCCAGATCAAAATGCGATCGCCGTGGCGCAGTTCCCTTACCCGAACCAGTTGCAGGCGCGTCCGAAGAATGCGAGCCGCTATCCGAACTTGCGACCGCAACCGCGCGGAGTCGGCGCCCGCACAGTGAACGGCACGCGTGCGGCAGTGCGCACGGTCATCCGCTACCGGCATGGCGTTCTGAGCGGTCGCGGCGCCAGTTTGCTTGACGGATACATGGAGGATCTGGCGACCGACCGTATCTACCGGCTGATGATCGCGCAACGCGTACTGCATCGCGATCTGGTCTCCGTATCAGATGAACAAGGCCAGACCGTGAAGCATACGCCGCAGTTCATCACGCAGTTGTTTGATGAAGAGCTTGATCGGTTGCTGAAAGCCTTGCCGGCCGATGCAGCCCCAGAGGAGGCGGAACGGTTCCGCCGCGCTCGCGAAATCAGTGAAGCCATGATCGTGAACGGAGAATTCAACCCGGCTTAAGCAGCCAGTCGCTACCAGTATCGGACCCAACTTTTCAGGAGAGAAATGTACATGTCGGCCAACGGAAACGGACGCAACGCTCAACCTTCAACCTCACATCAGATCGAGCATCCCTTGAGCGAGCGGGAACGCCTCGCGCAATACGCTCTTGCTCAGGCGGCGATGAAGCAGGATTGGGATACCAATTCGCGCTGGATGGGCGTCGAGCGTCCGTACACACCGGAAGATGTTTTGCGCTTGCGGGGCTCGATCCACATCGAGCACACGCTCGCACGCATGGGGGCCGAGCGCCTGTGGGATCTGCTGCACACCGATCCTTACATCAACGCGCTGGGTGCCATGACGGGGAATCAGGCCGTGCAGCAGGTGCAGGCCGGGCTGAAGGCGATCTATGTCAGCGGATGGCAGGTTGCGGCCGACGCCAACAATGCGGGCACGATGTATCCGGACCAGAGCTTGTATCCGGCGGATAGCGTTCCCAATCTTTGCCGGCGGATTAACAACGCGCTGCAGCGCGCGGACCAGGTGCATCACGCGGAGGGTAAAGTAGCCCCGGGACAGACCTGGTTTGCTCCGTTGATTGCCGACGCAGAGGCGGGATTCGGCGGGACGCTGAATGCCTTCGAACTGATGAAAGGGATGATCGAGGCGGGAGCAGCTTGCGTTCACTTCGAAGATCAACTTTCGTCCGCGAAGAAGTGCGGACACCTTGGGGGCAAAGTTCTGGTTTCGACCACCGAAGCGATTCAAAAACTGGTGGCGGCGCGGCTCGCAGCCGACGTGATGGGCGTGCCCACACTGATCATGGCGCGCACAGATGCTGACAGCGCGAACCTGCTGACCAGCGACATCGATCCGCGCGACCGCGAATTCTGCACCGGCGAGCGCACCTCGGAAGGATTCTTCCGGATTCGCGGAGGCATCGAGTCGGCCATCGCGCGCGGACTGGCCTACGCGCAATATGCGGATCTTATCTGGTGCGAGACTTCGCATCCGGATATGGAAGAGGCTCGTCGATTTGCGGAAGCGATTCATGCTCAGTATCCGGGGAAGATGCTGGCGTACAACTGTTCCCCCAGCTTCAACTGGCGCAAGAATCTGGACGAAGCCACGATCGCGCGCTTCCAGCCGGAACTGGCCCGCATGGGATACAAGTTCCAGTTCGTGACTCTGGCTGGCTTCCACGCGCTGAATCTCAGCATGTTCGAGTTGGCGCGCGGATACAAGCTCACAGGCATGACCGCCTATTCGCGGCTGCAGGAGAAAGAATTCAGCCGCGAGACCCAGTATGGCTACGAAGCCGTAAAGCACCAGCGTTTCGTGGGCACGGGATACTTTGATCAGGTGCAGCAAGTCATCAGCGGCGGTCTAACGTCGACGACGGCGCTGGCTGGATCTACCGAAACGGAGCAGTTCATGGAGAAGAAAGCGCTGACACGGCCGGAACAAGGGCCCGACGCGGCCTGCCAGCCGATTCTCGGCAATTGTCCGCACACGCCGGTCAGCATTGATTTGGGGCCGGAGGAGATGTTGTTACCGTCAGGCGACTAAACGGTCGCTATTCAGACGGTGAAACAGCAGAAAGGGTCGGCCTGCCGGGGGAGCAGGCCGGCCTTTTTTACGCGAGGGCCACTACAGGAAGATTTGGAACGGACTGATCGGGGCAGACCGTCGCCCGTGTCAGCTCGGAAAGTACGCGAGGTAGTACCTCCAAGAATCGATCCACCTCCTGTTGCGTGTTGAAGCGCCCCAGACTCACTCGAATCAATCCACGAGCACGCGCGGCGCCGTATCCCATCGCGAGCAACACACCAGAGGGCTCCCCGGAATGGTGGGCGCTACAGGCACTGCCAGCGGAGACGGCTACACCCGCAGCGTCGAGAGCCGCGAGCAGTGTGCCGACTTCCCCTTCCTGACCACGGATTCCGAAGCTCAGGTGTCCGGGCAAACGATGGGCCGGATGTCCAAAGACATAGGAATCAGGCAGCGTCTGACTGACTTCCTTAGCAATATGTTCGCGGAGTTGCGCGAGGCGAGTTGCCTCCTGTGTCAACTCTTCTCTGGCGATGACGGCAGCTGTGCCGAAGCCAACGATACCTGCGACATTTTCCGTGGCCGAGCGCAAGCCTCTTTCCTGACCACCTCCGAAAATGATCGGCGATAACTTCACTCCTTTGCGGACGTACAACGCACCGACGCCTTTCGGCCCGTGCAATTTGTGTGCGGACAGAGAGAGCATATCCACCTGCAGGCCATTCACGTCGAGGGGAATCTTTCCCGCAGCCTGAACCGCGTCGGTGTGAAATAGGACGCCGTGCAATTTGGTAAGGTGCGCGAGTTCTTCGATCGGCTGCAGCGTTCCGACCACGTTGTTTGCCGCCATGATCGAGACCAGAGTCACGTTCGACTGCAGAGCGTGCAGAAGGTTGTCGAGACCGACGAGTCCATCAGAGTCAACGGGCAAGTACGCGATCTTCGTCCCCGATTTGGCGAGAGCGCGACACGTGTCGAGGATGGCCGCATGCTCAATCGAAGTCGTGACGACGTGTCCGGGGCGACCACTCGCGCGTACAGCGCCGATCAGTGCAAGATTGTCAGCCTCGGTGCCGCTGGCGGTGAAGATAATTTCGTCCGGCTCGGCTCCAACCAAGGCAGCAACCTGCGCGCGCGCCGTTTCGACTGCCTCGCGGGCGACTCGACCTTCGTAATGAAGGCTCGACGGATTTCCAAACGCGCCGCCGAGAAATGGACCCATCGCCGTGAGCACCCGCGGGTCGAGCGGTGTGGTGGCGGAATGATCAAAATAAATACGCGAAGTCATGAGTGCTCTCCAGCTGGCTGCGCTGGGCCCTGCGCGCCCTAAAAACACGAATGCCTCATCCGGGATGTAGGGACGAGGCAAATGCTCACCGAGATCTCATGTCCCCCGCAAACCGGGCGGGAATTGACACCAAATGATCAGGCTGGTTCCTGATCCGGTTGTCGTGGCTTCTACGGGCCCGTTACCCTCAGCCACTCTGCATGAGACTGCGGTTCCATTCAGGCACGAATGCCTGAACAGCATTAACGATAGGGTCATCGGGGAGAGGTGTCAAGAATTATCGGCAAAATCGGGTGCAGTCAAGCTTTCCCCCGAAGGACAGCCATCTCCCACTACCGGATTGTCGAAAAGCTCAGTGCGAGGGGGGAGATAACAGTTCACCAACCGCACGATTCCATCTGCCGGTTACTCAGGGCGCGGCCCTTTCAAAAGATTCGTCCCAATTGGAAGAACACCCGCTGATGCCCGGCGGTTCCAACTGCGCCGCCGAATTCGATCGGTCCAAAGATCGTGTTGACAACAAGGGCGCCAACGACGTCACCGGGAACTTGCGAGCGCAACGGCGGCCCAAAAACCTTTCCTACCTCGAACGTTCCATTGAAATAGACTCCTTCGCCGAGCAGGGGTGGAAGGTTGACCAACTTCACGAGATAGCCGGATTGAAACGAGTAATATTGCTCTGTTAACAGTTCGTTTTGACCGTAGGCGGCGAATCCGTTGGAGCCTCCCAACAAAAACTGCGGCACCCCGACCAGTTGATTTCCGAACGTGGTTCCTCCTCGCGCGCCGCCGTAAATAGAAGACCGCTCATTCAGTTTCCAGAAGTTGATCAATCGACCCTCGGCCACGGGAAAGGCATGCGCGGCTCCCGGATTGGCGTCCAGCCATTGCCCAGTGAGGTCCATGTATCGCCCCGTTCGCGGGATGACCGGATTGTCGACATCATTTAGCGCAAAGCGCAGAGCGGTGGCGCCGTAACGGCCGGACGCGGTCGGCAAAAGTGCAGCGTTTCCAATTTTGGGTTGGTACTGGTTATATGCGGCTGTATATCCCAGAGTGAGCTGGGCCTCACGACCGAACTGGTAACCGGCTTCGAGGCCACCGCCAGCGGCACTCTTGCTGTACTCAGCGACGAATTGGCTCCCCTGGTATAGGGGAATGTGGATGTAGTTGGCAAAAGCGTTTGGCGCAACAAACCAGTTGCTTGTTGCCGAGAATGGTCGGTAATACTGACTGTTAATCCCGTACTGTGATCCCACGATCACATCGTTGCGAAGTTCTGCTCGGTAGGAGCCAAAGTCCAGGAACGTAATGCGCGCGCCCATACTGAACTCGACGCCGCTAAAGTTCGATCCATCAAGCAAGAGGACGGGCTGCACGATTGGCGGCGAATATGGCTTTTCAGCTGCGGTGATCAGCAGGCCAGGCTCACCGCCTTCGGTTGTCATCTGATAGCTGAGACTGGAGAAACGTCCGTCCCCCTTGATCACCATTAACTGGTTCTGCAGGAGTTCGGTATCCACTGGTTTTCCGACGTTGCTCGTTAGATCTTTTTCGAGTGCCTTGGTCGATCTCGAGGTAGTCCCGGTAACTTCAACAAATTTTGGAATGGGCGTTGCCATGCGACGCGAGGAGCGCTGCGCCAGATAAGCTTGCCAGGTCGATTCGTCGACCGAAAGCGTACTGAGAATCGCAGACTTAGCCTGGGCTGCTTGATAACCAGCACTGATAAGCTCGTCGGCCCGGCTGTACTCCATCGAATCAAAGTGTTGCAGCGGAACCGAAATCACGATGTCGGCTTTTTCAATGCTGCGCAGTTCGTTGGCAGCAATCACGACGCTGATGGAACGACCTAGCACTCCGAGCGAAGACATCTCTGCGGTGGCCTCAATCTTGGCGGTTTCGAGATGTACGGCAAGCGTCAATTCAGCGCCCATACTCTGGGCGACGTCGACCGGAAGATTATCCATGAGTCCGCCGTCTGCGAAAATATGTCCGTCCCATCTCACCGGGCTAAAAATTCCCGGCAGTGACATGGTGGAGCGCAGTGCCAGGGAGAGCGACCCTTGGTGAAAGACAAAGGGCTGCGATGTGACCAAGTCGGTCGCGACACAGGCGAATGGAATTGGAAGGTTGTTGAAATTCTCGACCTCTGAATAGGGAAGCGCCACGCGGTCGAGAATTGCCACAACTTGTTGGCCGGAATTGAATCCCTCCGGGAACTGCAAGCCTTTTCTCAGGCCAAACTCCATGTGACTCGGGTATTCCGCTGCATCCTGCTTCCGACGAAATGAGAGATCTCTATACGCAGTCTGACCCCGCAAAACCTCGTCCCAGTCGATGGTCTTGACGAGTTCCTTGACCTCAGCCGCGGAGTGACCGGTTGCGTAGATTCCGCCCACGAGGCCACCCATGCTGGTTCCAGCAACGTAGTTCACCGGGATCCGATGCTCTTCGAGCCACTGCAGGACTCCGATATGCGCCAACCCAAGCGCCCCGCCACCTTCCAGCACCAATCCGACCTTGGGACGGGGCGACGGCACAGACTGGGAAAACCCAGAAGTAAACGAGACGACTACAACAAGGCTTAGGAGAGCAGTTTCAACAATGTGGCAACGCATGATTCGCTAGCGTAGGACAAACCACTAGGGCTAGCCACTGGCAGAATTAACGAAGTTGGAGGGTTTCTGCGTCGAAGACTGAACGCGAACGGGGCTCCCGGTGCCGGTTATTCACCAAATCGGCTCGGTCAGGATCGCCAAGGACGGAGTCTGGCTCTTCTATTCCAAAACAGTAATGGTTACAGAATGTTAAATAGCGCCAACTTCTGTGGGTGGCCTCAGTTTCTTCAACTTTAATAATCTCAGAATCCAATCCGTCCCGCTCGAATCAGCGAACAGAAATCAGGCGAGCCGTCGGCCGCTTGAGCCGCAGCGTTGATGTGCTCACGCTGTTTTAGCTCCGCAAATGGAAGCCCGCCGTTAACCAGCCGGCCCCGGTCGTAGAGCAACTCATCCAACGTGCCGTTCAGTAGGAATTGGTAGTTCCAAGGCTGCGGGTTCTTAGCGTCAGCAGCAAGCGGTTTCTGGATAGTAGTTGTGCAGTTTCTCGTTACTTCGTTATACCACTCGGGATGGTCTTTCAATTTGTTCAGGTAATTGACATAGGTGAGGAACATGGCCCGCGCAACTTCGGGCTGCACCTCCAATCGGTACATGTACACTTCTTCATCTTTACGGTAGTTTGTGCGCAATCGAATCACGTCGCGCTCGTCCGCCGCAACAAAGATAAGGCCGTACTGACGGAAACATCCAAGAATGGTCGAGTACGCCTGCCCCGCTTTGTAGCGCGCCTCAATGGAAAATGCGACATGCTGGTTGTCTCCAAACTGAAAGCTGACAATTGGGTGGCTCGCAAACTTTATTCCCCAGTTCGTCAGGAAGAAGTCGGCAGCCCGGATCTGTGAAAGGTAGAGTGTCCGATCGCCCCAGCAATTCGCGTAATCGGTTTCGGTCCGATAGTCGCAGTTGCGCAAATTGTGAATTGTGACTCGATCCCCGTCTATCTCTGCCCAAGCGGTTCGATCAGCATCCGGCTGCCAATTGCCCTCATTCGAGGGCTTTAAGGTAAGCCACCATGCGAGCACACAACAAAAGCCCACGAGACACACGGCGGCAGACCAACGGGATCGTTTCAGTTTGAACAAGACTGTGGTAATTCCAAGAACGTAGATCAAAGCTGCCGGAATGCGCAGTGCCGGAATCCGAAGATCGACGTAAATCGCTGCCACTGCCCACAGAGTAAGCAGCGCGAGAATAGCCCACACAATCGTAATTCCAATCGCTTTTAGCGCTCTCAACCAGGACATTCGCGGATTGCTCCGAGGTGAGTGGTAACACAATAGTGCAACACGCGCCGGGTTGCGTCGGAACCTGTCACTTGTAACAGGCGCGATTTGGTTGGTCAGGGCATACCCGGCTCTGCGATTCGCGATCGGAAGAAATCACTGTTGCAGGGTCGGCAAACCGGAAACAAACCCACGTGGGACTTGGGTCGCACGCTGACGACCCCGGGTGCCGGTGGCACGGATCGGTCCGATATGGAAAAGATCAAGACTCATCCCAGGGCGTGCAACGCTCTGCTCCATCGTTTCTGACCGAGGCCGTAGAGCACACGGCCCCCTTTACGTTGCAGTATGTCGCCGGACACGGTAACATTAAGACCACGATGCGCTATGTACACCCGCGCGAACTGCGGTCCACTGGCGGGCGGGCTTGCGGCCGGAAGAGCGCATCGCGTACGCGAAGTCGGAGCAAGATCCGTGCAGATGGAAATGCCCTCGCCCGACGAACTCGCTAAGCCATTGATTACAGGTTATTTACAAAGTGCGGAAGTGGTGGAACTGGCAGACACACCATCTTGAGGGGGTGGCGCCGAAAGGCGTGGGGGTTCAAATCCCCCCTTCCGCACCATGATTTTGGCTGGGTTCGCGGTGACGAAACCCGCGGGACGAGCCGGTTCACGAAATACAGAATATCGTCTGAGCGTTAGGAAAATTCACACTTATGATTTATCTCGTCACCACTGTCCACATTCTGGTCTGTTTCTTCATCATCATTGTGGTTTTGCTGCAGAGCGGTAAGAGCGGGGACATCTCCGCGGCGTTCGGCGGTCAGGGCAGCCAGACGGCGTTCGGCCCACGGGGCGCGGCCAGCGCTCTCTCGAAAGCCACAACTTGGTCGGCGGTGGCGTTCATGATTACATCGATCACCTTGTCGGTCTATGCGGCAAGACGCAGTGGTCCGACGTCGGTGCTGCAGGGACTCAAGTCGCAACCCGTGAAAACGCAGCCGGCACCAGCGCAGCCGCCTGCAACCCCACCCACACAGCAGAAATAGATCTGCTCGCTATCATCTTCACAGCCATCGTCACGACGAGCATCCAACCGTCTCGAGGCGAGATGCGCGAGAGCGGATGCTCCGCGCGACACGCCTACTGATGTGCATTCCGCCACCATTTACAGGTTCTCCAGTAATTGTATTTGCCAGAAAGAGGATGTACCATCCGTCTTAGGCACTTTTACTGGAGGAATTACCATGTCGGATAACGATAGCAATAGTTTCGTGTGGTTTTTGGCGGGGCTCGGCTTGGGAGCGCTGGCAGGCGTGCTTTATGCCCCGCGTTCAGGCAGCGAAACGCGGGAGGCCATTCGGGCTCGCGCCGAAGAGGGCCGCGATTATGTTCGCAATCGTGCGCGGGAAGCGCGGGAACAGGCCTCACAGTGGGCAGACAAGGGCCGTGACGCGGTCAACCAGCAGAAGGACCAGTTCCGCGCTGCTTATGAGGCGGGGCGCCAGGCGTATCACGAAGCAACGACAGAAACTGCTGCGCCCAAGAACCTGTAGGACTTCTTGAACCGTCCGCCCGGGTCGCGGACGTTTGAGAGCTGTGCCGGGGCACTTCTATGGAAATCGATAAGCTCACTATTTTTGTCGCGCTGACTGCGTTTGCCTTGCTGGTGGAGGCTGGCATATTGGTGGCGATGTTTCTCACAATGCGCAATCTGGGCGCGCGCATCGAGGCTTTGGTGGATGAAATCAAAATAAAGGTCCTGCCGGTGGTCGATAAGGCCGACGTGATGCTGACCGAGATTCGCCCGAAAGTACAAGTCATCGCCGCTCATGTGGAGGAAACCACCGCGATGGTGCGCAGCGAGGTGGAACGGGTGGATGCCACGATCAGTGATGTGGTCGATCGCGCTCGCCTGCAGGTGATTCGCGCGGACGAACTGATGAGCCGCACGCTGGATCGGGTGGAACAGACGTCTGACATCGTCCACCGGACCGTGATTTCGCCGGTTCGCCAAGTTTCCGGCTTGGTGCAAGGACTGACGGTGGGCCTGGAGTTTCTGTTTGGCGGCCGGGGCCGCAGGAATGGCGGTAGCCGCAACGAGCGGCGTCCAGTGCCGCAGGACGAAATGTTCATCTAGTCTGCGGCGTTCACGGCCGGTTCGATTTTTTCTCACCCTCTTCATTAGGCGGCATAATTTCATGCGGCGTTCCCTTTCCGTTGTGCGGCGGTTTGCATATTCCCTACTAGCCTGTGTGTTCCTGGTTTCGACATTCTCCGTCATGGCACAGGAAAAGGTCGTTTGGAGCGATCAAGAGAAGCCGATCGTCGACCAGATTCACGGCCTTCGCAAGCTCGATGATCCCGTTCGCGCGACCACCACCAAGAATCTCGCATTGCAGATTCGACAGTTGCCAGTGGTCCCCAACAAACTCAAACTTGCGGGCGCGTTGGCGAGTCTCGCCACCGAAGGCGATTTCGGAAAAGACACGCTACAGGAAGTAACCACCACATTGGCCGCCGCACTGCGCGAGCAGCCGCCTGCCGAGAAAGATGGGCAGCCCGACTTTCTCTACGTAGAACTAGCTTCTCTCGTCCGGTACGAGCACATGCAGGCGACGTTGGACAATCCTCAGTTCGCTGCGGCCATGGCGAGATTGGAAGCAGATGATGCCAAGCGCCAGAGCGCGGACTTCACGCTCACGGATTTACAAGGCAAAGCGTGGCACTTGCAGGACCTGCGCGGCAAGGTAGTGTTGGTGAACTTTTGGGCTACGTGGTGTCCTCCATGCCGCAAGGAAATGCCCGATCTCGATGCGCTGTACAACAAGTTCAAGGATCAGGGATTCGTGGTGCTGGCGATTTCCGACGAAGAGAGTGCGAAGGTTTCGCCGTTTATTGCCGAGCATAAAATCAGTTATCCAGTATTGCTGGATTCGGGGCGCAAGGTGAACGACGCCTTCATTGTCGAGGGGATTCCCAAGAGCTTTGTGTACGACCGGAATGGCAAGATGGTCGCGCAGTCGATCGACATGCGGACTCGAAATCAGTTTATGGGAATGCTTGCGCAGGCAGGTTTGCAGTAGGTCGCGTGGCTGCGGACGCGTTCGTCCGCTGAGCGAAATGAAGAAATCACTCCGGCCGAATGCGTCCGGGCCAACGTGTTCAGAGGGTTGAATATGCGCTATCTGGTGCGAGCACGCGTGAAACCTGGTCGTGAGACTGATCTGCTGCAAGGCAATCGAGCAACAGACTCTCGGCGAGGGCTCCGTCGCCGAGGGCGAGTATCTGCGAAACATGCAGGAGGCTCGGGTGTGCGCGGATGATACGGTGCGCTGGGTTGAAGTTTGCTATTGCCCAACTCCATTGCAGGAAGAACGGCCGTACTGGGAACAATACTTCGATCTGACCCGCGTGCAGGATGCACACGACCGCCGCAAGTGCCGCGACGAGAACGGGACTGAGCCTTGGGCTTGTGGTGACTGCGACTGCACGGCACGGTTGGAGCAGAAACTCAAGGCGTCGGGGGATCCATTTCTCACGCAACTGCGAAACCAGACTTGCTCAAGCAAGCTCGGGAAGCGTTGATTCCAGTTGCTTCAAATCCTGCGCTACTTCTCTCAAATTGAAGACCAGTGCCCAAAATGGCAGCATGCGGTCTAGCGCAAAGGGAGTCGTAGTGCGCTGCTCGCGGAGTTTGGCCAGGTCGGCGTCAAGATTGCGGATTGCCGCATCAAGTTCTGCGGGGTCCAAGGCTTCCCCGCGATGGCGTACCGCTTTCGCGAGAGCAGCGAAGGCCCTTGCGGTTCCTTCGATGAGCAAGGGCAGAGACGGCACCAGCCCCGGCTGCAGGTGCGCGTGCACGTAGAGGGAGAGATCTTCTGCCATCGCGGTCAGGCGTCGCCGAACCTGATCGGTCTGGTCCACGAAGGCCTGATAGGCGCCTTGATTGAAGCGGGAGAAGGCCAGCTCGCTGCGCGCTTCGTCCATCTGCTGAGTAATGCCGCGCCGCAGGTCGTGCAACTGGCGGTCGAGTTGGCGAACTTGTTGTTCGTTGTCGATTCCCTGCAGAGCCGCGGCCGTAACGGCACGGTACAGCGCACCGGCACCGTCCAGGATGCTCGCGATCTTGTAACGCAAGCCGACGCGGGCGTGAACGGGCCAGATCAGCGCGCCCACGCCGAAGGCAATGACTGCTCCCAACATGGTGTAGAGCACGCGCAGCCACGCCATGTGCCAGGGCTCTCCCTGCCCGCCGAAAACCATGATTAATGCCGCAGTGAATCCGGCAGCAGTGAATGCGGGATGCAGCGAGGTCAGGTAACCGAACAACGTCGCCAGCAAGAAAAGTGCGACGCCCGCATGCGCAGGTGCGTTACCGAAGACGGGCATGAGCAGAGCCGCGGCGACGCGCTCCGCAGGTCGAACCGATCGTGCGGTAGAGCGCCGCTTTCCAAGCTGCGCCGAGGTTGGCCTGCGTCACGACCAGCGCGGCGAAGACCGCCCAGTATCCCTGAGGCAGGTGAAATCCGGCATAGATGGCATACGTGATCGTGCCCGCGAGCCCAGTCTTGATTCCCTGCTTGAGCGGACTGGATTGGCGGCTCCAGAACGACGGCTGGGTTTCGACTGGGGAGGTTTGAGGAATTGGCAGCGGAGGATTTGCAGATGCCATGCGGGGGATTATATTCGCGCGAGGCGCCGGATATAGACCTACGCGATCCAGCCGCCGCCCACCACAATCATCGCCGTCGTAGAAGACTGCGGCCTGTCCCGGCGTGATGGCACGCTGCGGCTCGTCGAAGGTGACGAGGATTTCGTCGTCGCCTGCTCTCTCGATCATGGCCGCTGCGGGCTCGTGGCGATGGCGAATCTTCACGGCCACGCGCATTGGCTCGCGTAGGTCATCGACGGCGATCAGGTTGACGCGACGGGCGCGCAGAGTGCGCGAATAGAGATGCTCTTCGCCGCCGACGATCACCTGCTTGTCTCGCGCCGCTGATCTGGATGACGTAGAGCGGCGATCCCGTGGCCACGCCGAGTCCCTTGCGCTGGCCGACGGTGAAGTTGTGAATGCCGGCGTGCTCGCCGATGACTTCGCCGTTCGCGGTAACGAAATCTCCGGCGGTGTCGGGCAAGGCCTCGCCCTGCTCGGCGAGGTAGGCGTCGATGAAGCGCTTGTAGTCGCCGCCGGGGACGAAGCAGATTTCCTGCGAGTCGGGCTTCTCGGCGAGCGCCAGGCCATGATGGCGCGCGAGTTCGCGGACCTCGGGCTTGGTCATGTCGCCGAGGGGAAAGATCGTGCGGCTCAGTTGCTCCTGCGTCAGGCCGAAGAGAAAGTAAGTCTGATCCTTGCTGGAGTCGGCGGGACGCTTCAGTAACCAGCGGCCGCGAGCTTCGTCGAAGGCAACGCGGGCATAGTGCCCGGTGGCAACACGCTCGGCGCCAATCTGCTGCGCGACAATCAATAGCTGATCGAACTTCAAGTGGTTGTTGCAGAGGCTGCAAGGGATCGGCGTGCGTCCGGAAACGTACTCTTCGACGAACGGACGAATCACGTCGCGCTCGAAGCGCTCCTCGTGATTGACCACGTAGTACGGGATGCCGATCTGCTGGGCGACGCGGCGGGCGTCGTAAACGTCGTCGAGCGAGCAGCAGCGCCCCTGCACCGACTCAGGCATGCCCTCCTTGCCAGCCAGGCGGCGCTGGTTCCAGAGCTGCATGGTGAGGCCGATGACGTTGTGGCCCTCGGCGCGCAGCATGGCCGCGACGGTGGAAGAATCCACACCGCCCGACATGGCTACGGCAATGGTCTCTTTACTCAGCTTCTAGCTCCTAGCTTCTAGCTCTTGGCTTCTACCTTCTCGCTTTTACGACCTGCGCGGCTTGTCATTCTGAGCGAAGCGAAGAACCTATGCAATTCGTCGCTCCGGCAAAGGTGCATGGGTCCTTCGCGGCAAATGCGCCGCTCAGGATGACAACGAAATCAGACGAGCAACTACGTGCTGACCGCCTGCCTCTTGTACCGCGGCGACAATTCCCGAAGTCGCGCCACGGTTTCTGGCACCAGCGCTAGCGCGAAATCGATGTCCTCCGCGACCGTCTGCTTGCCCAGGCTGAAGCGAATGCTCGCCCGCGCCTGATCGGGGCGCAGGCCCATAGCGATCAGCACGTGCGACGGTTCAATCGCGCCCGACGAACACGCCGCGCCGGTCGAGACCGCAACACCCTTCAGATCCAGTGCAATCACGAGCGCTTCACCATCGATGTGGTCGAAATGAATGTTTGCCGTGTTGGGGACGCGCGCCGCACCGTCGCCATTCACTCCGGCTTCGTCTACCTGCGCCAGGATTCCCTGCTGCAGCCGGTCGCGCATGGCTGCCATCTTCTCGTCGTCGCCACGATCCAGCGCCGCTTTGGCCAATTGCGCGGCTTTGCCAAGACCAACAATTCCCGGAACGTTCTCCGTGCCCGCGCGACGCGAACGCTCGTGCCGGCCGCCGTAGAACAGCGGCTGAAGGCGAGTTCCCTTCCGCACATACAACGCGCCTACACCCTGGGGCGCATGAATCTTGTGGCCCGAAATCGAGAGGAGGTGGCAACCGATTCGATTGACATCAATCGCAACTTTAGCGGCTGCCTGCACCGCGTCGGTGTGAAAAGTAGACTCCCGCCTCGGCGGCAATACGACCGATCTCCTCGACGGGCTGCAGAACGCCAGTCTCATTGTTCGCCATCATGATGGAAATCAGCTTGGTGTTCGGCCGCAATGCCCGACGCACGTCGGCCGGATCGACGAGGCTGCGTCCGTCCACTGGGAGAACCGTCACTTCCGCACCCATCTCTTCCAGATGCTTACAAGCCAGCAGGACGGCATGATGCTCGATGCTCGACGTGATGACGTGGTCGCCCGCACCGACCAGGCCGGCAATTGCGAGATTATCGGCCTCGGTTCCTCCGCTGGTGAAAACGATCTCGGACGCGCGACAGCCGAGCAATGCGGCAACTGATTCGCGAGCGTCCTCGACCGCGGCCCGTGTTTGCTGTCCGTGATGGTGAATGGACGAGGCATTGCCGAACTGATCGCCGAAGTAGGGGCGCATGGCCTCGAACACCTCGGGCAGGACCGGGGTAGTGGCGTTATTGTCGAGGTAAATGCGATGCATGCAGAACCCGCTTCTATTCTACCTTGCGGGGAGCGTTTGGATTGTCGCTTGGAATGAAGTGCTCAATCCCTCAAGGCGAGATTGCCCACCATCGGCTCGGCTTCGCCTAGCCCAGACGAGAGCCTGCCCTCAGCGCAGTCGAAGGGCGGCCGTCGCCACATATTCAAGTACACTTTATCGCTGGTCGATGGCCACGTAGGGGCTGGGATATTGCGGACCCAGATAGTCTGCGCGAGGGCGAATCAGGCGGTTGTCGTTCAGTTGCTCGATCACGTGGGCGGCCCAGCCGCTGACCCGAGACACGGCGAAAATAGGCGTGAACAGGTCCACATCAATGCCAAGCGTGTGATACGTAGAGGCCGAATAGAAATCCACATTCGCGTTCAGCTTCTTGTCGGCCTTCACGAACTCTTCAATCTTGTGCGAGATCTCAAACCATTTGGGCTGTCCACTGGAGGACCCGAGATCGCGGGACATGGCGCGCAGGTGGGTTGCTCGCGGATCCTCTGTGTGATAAACACGGTGTCCGAAGCCCGGAATCTTTTTCTTTTGCGCCAGCATGCCCTTCACGTAATCGATAGGATCGGCGCCCGAGGCATCAATGGCTTCCAGGATGAGAAATACCGCTTCGTTGGCCCCGCCGTGCAGTGGTCCCTTGAGCGCGCCAATCGCAGAAGTGATGGCGGAATGCATGTCGGAGAGAGTCGCCGCGGTGACGCGAGCGGCAAAAGTCGACGCATTGAGTTCATGATCCGCGTGCAGGATCAGGGCGATATCGAGCGCACGTTCGGCCGTCGACAGACGGCTGCTTGCCATTCAGCATGAGCAGGAAATTCGCCGCATGGGAGAGAGAGCGGTCAGGTTCGACCACGGGCTGTCCCTTGCGAATGCGGTCATAGGCCGCGACGATCATGGCGATCTGCGAGGTGATGCGAATTGACTTGTCAACGTTGGCCTTGCTGTCATTCACTCTTTTCTTGCGGATCGTAGAACGATAGCGCCGAGACGGCGGTGCGAAGCACGTCCATGGGCAGCGCATGACGGGGCGCATTGCGCAGCAAGGTGATGATCGAAGCATCCAGCTTGCGCTCTTCGGCGAGGCGCTCGTGCAGTTCACGCAGCTCCGGGCGCGTTGGCAGTTTTCCGAACCACAACAGGTAGCAGGTCTCTTCGAAATTCGACTGGTGCGCCAGTTCGTGGATGTCGATGCCGCGGTAGGCCAGCACTCCCTGATCTCCGTCGATGTAGCAAATCTTGGACGTGGTGGCAACGACGCCCTCAAGTCCTTTCGGGGCATGGTTTGTGGTCAGGCTGGACATTGGCTTCTCGCTTCGATCGCCGGATTTTTCGTTGCCGGACCGCGCGAGGGGAACGCGGGAATGCAACCTTTTTTTATACCTGAAACGACATGAACTTTCCAACCGCTCTTAAGTAACTTGGATGCTCCGCCATGGGTTGGGGAAACGTCCGTGAATGCCCGATTTCTTGCGGTTTTTACGGGTGGACGGACCGAAACCGGGTTTTGCCAGTCGTCCCGAACAGAGCGTATAGTAAAGAGTTCTTCAGTGGCACTGCCCCTGTTCTGTGCTGGCTCGTCATATTCCTCATGGAGGAACCACCCGCAATGAGACGCTTTTTCTCCGCTGTGCTTGCCCTTACCTTTCTCTTTTCCACTTTGGCCACCGCCGATGAAGGCATGTGGCTCTACAATGCTGCCCCGAAAGACAAGATCAAGGCCAGGTATGGATTCGAACTAACCCAGGAATGGCTCGACCACGTTCGCCTGTCCTCGGTGCGCTTCAACAATGGGGGCTCCGGCTCCTTTGTCTCCGCCGATGGACTCACATTTACGAATCACCACGTAGGCGCGGGATGCGTCCAGCAGCTCTCGACCGAGGGCCACGACTACATCAAGACCGGCTTCTACGCCAAGACGCAGGCAGAGGAAGCCAAGTGCCCGAACCTGGAACTGAACCAACTGGTCGGCATTGAGGACGTGACCGAAAAGATCAATGCCGGGCTAAAGCCAGAAATGTCGGCTGCAGAGGCCGGACAAGCCCAGCGGGCCGCCATGTCGCAGGTGGAGAAAGATTGCTCTACGTCGACGGGATTGCGCTGCGACGTGGTCATTTTTTATTCCGGCCAGGTTTACAACCTCTATAAATACAAGAAGTACACGGATGTTCGGCTGGTGTTTGCGCCGGAGTTCGACATTGCCTTCTTCGGTGGCGATCCCGACAACTTCACTTATCCTCGCTACGATCTGGACATCACTTTCTTCCGAGTCTACGAAAACGACAAGCCGGCGCATCTGGATAACTATTTGCGCTGGTCGCACACGGGCGTGAGTGATGGCGACTTGATCTTCGTTTCAGGACATCCCGGGAACACCGGGCGACTTCTGACCATGGCGCAGTTGGAGTTCCTGCGGGATGTGCAATATCCGATGACGCTGAAGCTTCTGCAACGGCGCATCACGTTGTTGCAGGAGTTCAGCAAACAATCGGAAGAAAATGCGCGCATCGCCAAAGAAGATATCTTTGGGCTGCAGAATTCACAGAAGGCCATCACCGGCTACCAATCTGGATTGCTGGACAAGTCCATTATGGACGTCAAGGCGGCTGACCAAGCCAAGCTGCGCGCCGCATTCAAGGCCGATCCCAAGAATGCCGGCGCGACTGACCCTTGGGAGAAATCGCGCAGGCCATCAAGACGCAGCAATCGATCTATCCAAACCTGACGTATCTGGAGCGGATGCGCGGCTTTAATTCACGCCTGGCGCAAATTGCGCGAGCGCTGGTGCGAGTGGCGGCCGAGAAACCCAAGTCGAATCAGGAACGCATGCGGGAGTACCGCGACTCGGCCTTGCCGTCGCTGGAGCAGCAGTTATTCTCGAAGGAGCCGATTTACAAGAATCTGGAGACGGTCCTTCTCGCCGACTCTCTTAGCGAGATGCAGGACGCTCTCGGCAAAGATAACGCCGACGTTCAAAAGGTGCTGCAGGGCAAGACGCCCTCGGAAGCCGCCAAGGACATGATTGCGAACACCAAGCTCGACGATGTTGCCGTGCGCAAGCAGCTCTATGAAGGTGGACAGGCGGCCATCGATGCTAGCACCGATCCCCTGATCGTGGCGATGCGTGCGATTGATCCAACGGCGCGTAGCTGTTCGTAAGGAGTTCGATGACAAAGTCGACTCTGTGGTACGCCGTGATGGGACGATCGTAGCCAAAGCCCGCTTCGCCCAGAGTGGATTTGCCCAGCCGCCGGATGCAACGTTCACTCTGCGTCTGAGTTATGGAGCGGTGAAGGGTTACCAGGAGAATGGCAAAGCCATTCCCTTCGCAACCAACATGGGCGGCGCCTACGAGCATGCCGCCGAGCATGGGGATAAGCCGCC
The DNA here is from genome assembly GCA_963788555.1 of uncultured Acidobacteriaceae bacterium. Lineage (GTDB taxonomy): Bacteria > Acidobacteriota > Terriglobia > Terriglobales > Acidobacteriaceae > Sulfotelmatobacter. Next base: position 61,086 of record CAWBHM010000028.1, read on the forward strand.
CTACAGCCTGCCTGAGAGCTGGATCAAATCAAAACCCAGCCTCGACCTGAAAACTCCGATGAACTTTGTTTCCACCGCTGACATCATTGGAGGCAACTCCGGGTCGCCCACCGTGAACAAGAAAGGCGAAGTCGTCGGGATTATCTTCGACGGCAATATCGAGTCACTGCCGTGGAACTTCGCCTTCAGCGATGTGCAGGGCCGTGCTGTTTCCGTGGATTCGCGGGGAATTCAAGAAGCCCTGCGCAAGATCTACGGAGCAACTCCACTCGCGAATGAGCTGATGATGGGCAAAGCCGACGCCGCAAAGGCCGCAAAATAGCAACGCTGTTGCACGGTTATGGGCCCGCATTTTGATGCGGGCCTATTTTCTTGCCTTGAGTTCAGGCTGGCCAGATCGAGAGCGCCGTCTTGCTGAGAATTTGCTGCTGGACAGCCTCACTCAGTGGAAGGGCCCGGAATTCGTCCAAATTCTTTTTGATATCTGGCACGCCCGGCCCGGGCCAGTCGGTGCCAAATAATGTCTTGTGGGCGATTTCTTCGAGGCGCGGAAAATACTTCAGAAGCGTCTTGGGTGGGATACCGCTGATGTCGAGATAAACGTTCGGATGCCGCCGCACCAGGAAGAACGCAGTCTGCATCCAGAGTGGACGTCCGCCATGAGCCAGCAGAATCTTAAGTTTCGGAAAGTCCACCGCAACATCGTCGACGTATATCGGATCACCGTACTTGTTGCGCGCGCCGGGAAAGATGGAAGTTCCCGTGTGAAACATAACAGGCACGCCATTCGCTTCCGCCGCGCGATAGATGATTTCGAGTTCCTTCGCTCCGCTCAAGTAATCATTGGGAAACAGCAACTGGTGCGGTGGATGGATCTTGATCATCTGGAGCCCCAACCGCAAAATGTGCTCGACATCGGCCAGCACGTTTGTGGTGTGCTTGGGATGCAGGCTGCCGCAGGACAGCAGGCGCTTCGGATCTTCCTTCACATAGTCGGCGACAAACTGATTCACGCCGCTGGTGAATCCGATCACCTCGGGAGCAACGTAGTTGATGAGCATGGCGCGGTCGATGCCGCTCGCGTCGAGGAATTTAAGGAATGCTTTGGGAGAGCGGCAGAATTCGACAATCTGGTCGAAATTCGGGCGCTTCTTTTTCATGAGCTCCAGCGCATGAGGTTTGAACATTTCCATCGGCTGGATGTGAATGTGGCAGTCGGTGATCATTCGGTGAGTGTTGGCTAAATGGCCAGTCGCATAACCGAGGAGAAGGATACCAGAGGAATCAGTTCGCCGCAGCGGCCAGCACAGCTCTCTTGGTAAAAACACGAATCATCTCGCGCCGGTACTCGGGAGTAAGCGCCGAGGTGGTCAGAGGCTTCGCTGTCTTCGCCGCCAGATCACCGACGGCCTCAGCCAGAGCCTCGTCCAGCAGTTTTCCCGTCAGCAGATCGCCAGCACCTTTGACCAGAAGGGGCGCTGGATTTACCGCGGTGATGCCGATCCGCGCATCCGCGATATGACCGTTGGATCGCTTCATCACGACCGCGACGCCAGCGAGCGGATAATCGATCGATCCGCGAACTCGTAGTTTTCGATAGACGCCACGATAGTCTGCCGATGACGCTGGTAGAAAGACGCGCGTAACCAGTTCGTTCGGCTGCAGTCGGCGATAGTTGTCGCCGAGCCCGGTATAGAAGTCTTGCAACGAAACGCGACGCGTTCCACTGGCGCTGGCAATTTCGATTTCTGCATTCAGGCAGAGCAATGCCGGAGGGGTGTCGCCTGAAAATACCGCCCAACATTTGGTTCCGCCGGGGGCCACGTGGCAGAGGTCGCCGTCTTTCTTAATGCAGAATCCGCAACCCTTGCGCCAGCTAAGCGACTGGTTGTACCAGAGGCAGCGCGTGTCGAGGCAAATGTTGCCGCCGATTGTCCCCATATTACGTAATACCGGCGACGCGACGGTGGCAGCCGCCTCGGACAGTACCGGATAGTGGTGGCGCAGAAACTCCGAGCGCTCGATTTCGCGCAGCGTCGTGCAAGCACCGATTTCGACTCCACCGTCGGGCTGCCGCTTGATCCCTCGCAGGGCGGCGATTCCGCGAAGATCGAGGACGTGCTGCGGCTCGAAAAGCTTTTGCCGCATCGACGGGATGAGATCGGTGCCGCCAGCGACCACGCGAAGCGTCCCGGCATGAGCACCCAAGTAGCGAACTGCTTCTTCGATGTCGCGCGGCCGCAGGAGTTTAAATTCAGGCAGGCTCAATCTGCACTCCCTGCTGCCGAGGGTTGTTCACGCCTTGACGGATCAAGCACGTGTCGCTCTGGGCCTTTGCCTTTGAAGCAGAGCGAACCGCCGTGTTCGCGGAAGCGCGTGGGCGAAGTCGGATCGACGCCTTCCGTCAGGTTCAACGCCTTAGCATTTTTCTTCGCACGCAACGCAGCGAGGACTCGTTCCGGAGTAAAGGGCGACTCGTGCAACCGCACTCCAACTGCGTCGTAAATTGCGTTTGCAATCGCGGGGATGGTGGCCGCCAACGATCCCTCGCTGCACTCTTTCGCGCCGAATGGACCCTCTGGGTCGATGCTTTCCACGATGATCGGCTCGACGTCCGGGGACTCGATCGACGACGGGCTGCGATACTCGAGCAACCCCGGATTCAGCAGCATGCCGTCTTTCCAGACCATCTCTTCGGTTAAGGCCTGTCCCATGCCCATCCAGACCGAGCCGATAATTTGGCCTTCAACAGAAACCGGATTGAGCGCGCGCCCGCAATCGTGCGCCGCCCAGACTTTGTGCACTGTAACTTCTCCGGTCTCTTCATCGACGCTGACTTCCGCCACCTGCGCTGAATACGAATACGCGGGCGATGGCCCTACGCCCGCGCCTTTATGTTTGCCCCCTCGAGCTTCCTGTGGAGGAGCGTACGACCCGGTTCCGGTGAGGGCCCCGTGAAAATCGATGGCGGCGACGACCGCCTCTTCAAAGGTCATCCAATCTTTTGGACCTTCTTCTTTGCGCTTCTGCTGCAAGGATCCACGCAGGATCTGGCCTTCCACGCGTCCGCTGACCGAGGCCCCAGCTTGCGTAACTTCCACTTCCTCAAGCTGGTCTTTTTTTACAGCGGGCGGCTCACTTCCCTTCTTGCGGACCAGATCTTCGCGAAAAACAAGATTGTCGGCGGAGCAGTTCATCTTCTTCGCCGCGGCAGCAGCGATCAACTTCTTCACCTCTGCTGCCGCGCGTAGCGTGGCATTCCCAGCCATGAACGTGACCCGGCTTGAGTACGAACCGATATCAATCGGGGTTAAATCTGTATCTGCGGCAATCACTCGCACGCGAGGCAGCGAACAGCCCAGAACTTCTGCTGCGATCTGCGCGGTCATCGTGTCGGATCCCTGGCCAATTTCCGAAGCACCGGTATACACGACAACGCCACCGTCGCGATCAATCTTTATGTTTACGGTGGAATGCGGCATATCGGAGCGGATAATCGAGTTGGCCGCACCGCTGACATAGTGGCTGCAGGCTATGCCCAGTCCGCGTCCTCTTGGGCAGCTTGCCCTTGCGCTGTTTCCAGCCGGAGCGGTCGACTGTTTTCTCAATGCACTCGGGCAGTCCGTAACTCTGCACTCGCAGACCATTCACGGTAATGCAGGGCGGCTTCAGCAGATTGCGCTGACGAATTTCGGCTGGATCCATTCCGATCTTCGCCGCGAGTTCGTCCAACTGCGATTCGAAGGCAAAGCGCACGTTCACCGTGCCGTGCCCGCGCATCGCCCCGCACGCGGGCTTGTTGGTGAGGACGCGGTAACCGTCGTACTGAATATTCGGAATGTCGTAGAGCGCGCCCAGAAGCGCGCCGGAATACAGGATGGTTACGACTCCGTAGGAGCAGTACGCTCCGCCGTCCTGCACCACGCGGGCTTTCACTGCGGTGATGCTTCCGTCTCTCTTCACACCTGTCTTCAAGTCAATGATGGTGCGCGGCCGTCCCCGGTGGGCCCAGAACACTTCCTCGCGCGTGTAGGTGATCTTCACCGGAGCCTGTGCTTTGCGGGCTGCGATCGCCGCGATGATCTCGATCGGAATCACTTCGCTCTTGCCGCCGAATCCTCCGCCTACCAGAGGCTTGATCACGCGAATCTGAGCCATCGGCATTTCCAGCACCAGCGAGAGCTTGTGCTGCAGGTAGTACGGAACCTGGGTCGAAGACCATACAGTCAGGCGTCCTGGCTTGCCAGTGTGCGGATCGATTTCGAACGACGCGAGCGTGGAATGCGGCTCCATCGCAGCATGCGTCACTTCGTTGGCGATGAACCGCGCCTCGGCTACCTGGTCGGCTTCGGCAAAGCCTTTGTCGGGATCGCCGAAGACATGGTGATAATCCTTCTCGAGATTGCCCGGCTTGGAATCGTGAATGAGATCGGTCTGCGCCTTCATCGACTCTTCGGGATCGAAGTACGCAGGCAGAACTTCGTACTCGACGTCGATCAATTCAAGCGCGTTCTCGGCGATCGCTTCAGAAACAGCAACCACGCAGGCGACGTTGTCGCCCACGTACCGTACTTTGTCGAGAGCGAGTGGATATTCGTCGTGTCCTACGGGGAGAATGCCGTAAGGATTCGGTGCGTCCTTCCCCACCGCAACGGCGACGACACCTTCGCACTTCTCAGCGCGGGAGGTGTCGATGCGCTTGATGCGCGCGTGCGGATAAGGGGAATGGAGAATCTTGCCGACCAGCATGCCGGGGACGCTGAGGTCGTCGGTATACTTGCCGGCGCCGGTGGTCTTTTCCGCCGCGTCGATCATGGCGGTGGGCTTGCCGATAATGGAGAAGTCGTTTCCCTCACGCTCATTGGCGGGGACCTCTGAAAATCTTGTCCATGCCGAAAGCACGGTTCGGTTCGCTCGGCGGCAATTGCGGACCGGATCGCTTCATACATCTGGTTATAGCCCGTGCAGCGGCAGAGGTTGCTGCTCAGGGCATTGCGGACATCAGACTCAGAGGGATCCGGATTCTCCGCCAGCAACGACTTGACCGTCATAATGAAGCCGGGCGTGCAGTAACCGCATTGCGCCCCACCCCAGTCTCCGTAGGCTTTCTGAATCGCTGCCAGTGCTCCGTGCTCGCTCACGCCCTCGATCGTCGTGATCTCTTGGCCTTCGCAGCTCGCTGCAAGCAACGTGCACGACATCATCGCGACTCCATCGACTAACACCGTGCACGCCCCGCAGGACGAATCATCGCAGCCGCGCTTGGAGCCCGTCTGCTGAAGTTCCTGCCGCAGCACGTCGAGCAGCAGCGCGCTGGGTTCGATGGCGACTTCGTGAGTGCGTCCGTTGACCCGCAGTTCGATGAGTTCTTTTTTCATGGAAAGACCTAGCTGCTAGCTCCTAGCGGCTAGCCTCTAGCTGAACGTCGGACGGATTCGCCAGCGGCTGGAAGCTAGGAGCTAGCAGCTTCTTTAGTACATTGGCACTTTTCCGTCCACTCGCCGCGACCAGGCATCGATACCCCCGCGCATCGACTGAGCCTTCTCGAATCCCTGCTGCCGCAACCACACCGTCACATTCATCGAGCGCACGCCGTGATGGCACAGCACTACGACATGTTCCTCGGGATCCAATTCCTGATGCGCTCGGGACGGCACATCTCCCATGGGCATCAATTTGGCACGATCGATCCGAGCGGTCTCAAACTCCCAAGCCTCGCGCACGTCGAGAAGTGTGAACGACTCGGCCGCATCGAGCTTGGCCTTCACTTCTTCGGGAGTGATCTCGTAATCCATAACCAGGCCGCCGTCCAATGCGGCTACTTCCCTGTCCATTTCGGCGCGCGCTTTTCCATAAACGCGCGGATGCCTTCGTGCGCGTCTGAGGTCTTCATGAGTTCCTCGAAATAGATCCGCTCGGCGCGAGCCAGACCTTTGTCGAAGTGCATCGAGTCCCAGGCATAGGAGGCTTTCTTGGCCATAGCCAGGGCCGCGGGGCTCAATCGGCGCAAGTGTTCTAGTGATTCATCTACGACAGCTCCTAGTTCGCTCTCTGGCACGGCACGATTTGCCAAGCCAATCTGTGCCGCCTCTTTGCCGCTGACGGTCCGGCCAGTCAGAATCAACTCTGCCGCCTTCTTCTGTCCGACGAGCGCGGCCAGCGCGGTGCAGGCGACCGGCGGATAACACCCCAGCTTGATTTCGGGAAATCCCCATTGCGCCGACTCGGTGCTGTGCACGATATCGCACATCATCGCCAGCTCCGCTCCGCCGCCCAGACAATGGCCGTGAACCGCCGCAATGGTGACTTTCTTTGTCGCCACAAAAGCACGAATCACGGCGTGAAACTTCGACAGCATTTCTTCAACTTTGTCGGGAGTGTGCGCCGCCACGTCCACACCCACGGAAAAGGCCTTACCCTCCCCGCGAAGTACGAGCGTCGAAACATCAGCGCGCGTCTCGATCTCCGCCAGCGACTGGGTCAGCTCTTCCATCATGGGAATGTCGATGACGTTCAGCGGCGGATGGCGCAGCGCGACCCGAGCGACTGATCCGTCGATCTCCAGCGCGATACGACCGAGCTTTGAATCCGTCGATGGGCTCGTCATGTGCATGCTACAGGTTGATCGCTGACTTCCGTACTTCCCCGATGGTTGAGAGCGGATCGCGAGCGCCAGTCTTCTCGGCAATCCACTTCTTCTCGTTGTTGATGATGTCGAGCAGCAACTTCTTATCGGCTGTCGAGGGCATGTAATCCTTCAAATGCTCTTCATACGCACGGTCGTCGAGTAGTTCGCCCGTTTGCGCGTGGAACTTCTGTCCTGCCCACTTCCCAATGAACCGATTGAACTTGATGTCGGGCGCATATAGCTTTGGCTCGCCAGGCTTGAGTGAATTGTTAAAGCGTTCGATCAGTCCTGCGACCTCGTCGCGATACAGGGTGCGGTTATAGTCGTTCAGGTCATCGAGATCGGGAGTCTTGTCGTTCTTGGGTTCGTCGTAGCGGCCCTTGACGCCCCACACGTACGCCCAATGTGCGGACGAAGAATGATCGGTGCCAAACAGGTCGTAAGAACTTGAAATCCACTTGTTGAGATACTTCTGGATCAGCCAAGCCGGAATCACTCCCGCTTCCACGATGCGCCGCAGTCCATCGTTGCCCGTGCCCATGTGGAAAGCCTCTTCTCGCAGCATGTACGACATGGAGCGTCCGAGCGGCGCAAAGGCAGAATACTTGAGCATCTGCAGCTGGAACTTGCCGTCGCGGTCGACGAAATCGGTGTAAGTGAAGAAATCCATCCAGTTGTCGACGTCGACGTTGAAGGCGCCCAGCAGACGCTTGTTCTCAAAGGCACGCCGCTCGAGCATCTTCTGGGCTTCAACCTTGCCGGAGTACCCGAAGTGGTCGACGAGTAAAGCGCACATCTGCCAGCCGTGACGCATCTCTTCGATCATCACCCGGGTGATGGCACGGCGATCCCACTCAGTGGGCGCGTTCTCCAGCAAATTGCGCTGCTGCTCGACGCTGGCAAACTCAGTGTCGCCCTGGTAGACGATCATATTCATGAGGGCGTCGCGCATCTGCTGGGTGGGGATCTGACGCAGGTTCTCCCACTTGCGGCGACCTTTGTAGGAACCGAATTCAATCTCTTCGGTATCGATAGCACCGTACAGCGTATCGAAATGGAACGCGTCGATATCGCTGGTGTTGACGCCGATGTCTTTGCGCCAATCGTTAAATAGACCGATCCAGTCGCTGAACGTTCCGATTTTTGCTACTTTTCCCGGCATGCTTCAAACCTTTCCAACCACAGGGGGCACTGAGGAACACAGAACATCATCGAGCGGTGTGCGCCTTTGCGATGATCGTTTTCATGAGCTACTTCGCTTTGAACTGTGCCGGACGCTTTTCGACATAAGCAGCCAGGCCTTCCTTGGCGTCTTCGCTCTGGAACAGCAACTGCTGGTTCTCGCGCTCGACCGCCAGCGCCGACTCCATCGGAATCTCCCAGCCAGTCTGCACCGCGCGCTTAATGCGGCCGACGGCCTTCGATGCCTTGTTGGGCGGGCAGAATTGCTTGGCGTACTCCATGATGTTTTCCATGAAGTTCTCGCGCTCGAAAACGTCATTCACGATGCCGAGTTCCTGCGCCTCTTCGAACGAGAAGGTATTGCCCGTCACCATCAATTCGATGGCTTTGCTCTTTCCCACCATGCGAGAGAGGCGCTGGGTGCCGCCGGTGCCTGGAAGCACTCCCAGGTTCACTTCGGGCAGGCCGATCTTGCCAGCATCCTTGCGGGCGATGCGAATGTCGGCTGCCATGGCGATCTCCAGTCCGCCGCCCACGCAGTGACCGTTGATGGCGGCGATCACCAGCTTCGGCGTGTGCTCCAGGCGCAGCAGCATCTCGTTGGCGTGCAGGCAGAAGTAATACTTGAAGGTGGGATCGACGCTGGACAACATCTTGATATTCGCGCCCGCGGAGAAGAATTTATCGCCCGCCCCCGTCATCACGATCACGTAGGCTTCGTTATCCATGCGCGCCTTGAGGATGGCCTCATCCAGCTGGCGGTTCATCTCGTAGGTATAGGTGTTCGCGGGTGGATCGCACATCTCGATCACCGCCACGCCGCCATCGGTGCGGTAGTTTACAAGCTGCTTGGTAGATTCGCCGGTTGTCGGTTGTGCTGTCGTCGCCATGTCGATCACTCCTTCAAAGTTCGAAATGTCAGAAATCCGGACTGCCCTCGGGGCTAAAGCCTAAAACCTTACGAACGTTTACGGTGCGCCTCAAAATTGCGAGCTTCCCAAACCCTCCGATTTACAGCGTTATCGCTCTTTACGAGCCTTCGCGCCTGCCATCACACCGCGCAAAAAAACATCGCCCATCTCGCGGGCGATCGACGCCGCGTCCGCGTCCACGCGCGGATTGTGCCAGGTATAGATCCAGTTCATCATTCCGAAGAGGCTGAGCACCGCGATGCGCGTGGAAAACTGCAGACCTCGATCATTCTTCAGGTCGTCGAGCAAGCCCACGCAAATGCGATAGTACTCGCGCTTAATTGCCGCGACCTCCGAAGCGAATCCGTTCTTCAAGGCTTCGGCTTCGTGGGAGAGGACCTTCATGGCCGCCTGGTTGGCGAGGAAGTACTCCAGGTGGTTGAGGATGAATATCCGAATGCGCTCTTCAGGGTCGCTGACGCCTTCCAGACGAGTCTTCAGCCGCTGCACAATCGTCGTGAACGTATGCTTCTGAATCAGGTACAGCAGGCGCTCTTTGGATTCGAAGTAGTAATACAGCCCTGCCAGAGACATCCCGCTCTCGCGCGAGAGATCGCGCATGGAAGCGCCCTCGTATCCTTTTTTGCAGAATACTTCCGTGGCATGAGCGAGGATTTCGGCCAGACGCCGGTCATAGCGGGTGGCGGGAGCAGGCGCGCCGCGGTGGCGGCGTGTACTCACTCGAGTTGCTGTCGAAGAACTGCCCATAAAACCCGCAGCACCAGATAATTCGAACGTTCGTTCGAATAGAGTATACGCCGGTGTGATCCTAATCACAAGGTGAGAGCAACTACTTGGATTTCTTATGCTTGGCGGCCGCTTCGTAGGCCTCTTCGAGGCAACGCAGAGCGTCATGCAGGTCGGCGTCAGAGGAAAGTTCGAAGGTGAACCAGCGGGCTTTCTGGAGATCCGCCGAGCCGACGCGGCGGTCGTTCTCAAGTCGCAAGCGAGCCGCAGCAGTGAGTGCGTCGAATCGGAACGCGAGCGCATTCGGGCTGTCCATGCCGCGCGTTCGAGGCAGGAGGGCGAATAGCTTGTCGTTGCGGTAGAGGGCAGAAAACCCGAAGAAGGCACGGACGCTTATCTGGGGCCAATCGCTGAGTTCGTCCGCCAGTGCAGCGGACCAAGCCTTCATCTCCTCGGAAATTCTCGGAAGGTCCGGTCGTGAGGATTTGCTTTTTCTCACGGCGGTCGAACTCAGTTCCTTACATCGGCCAGCACGCGCTCAATCTCAGACTTCAAATCGCCTGTCAGCGGAAGGAACGGCAAGCGCGAGGGACCACCAAAGTAGCCGTTGAAATCCATGCCGTGCTTTACGCCCGGCACACCCAGATCTCCGACCACACGCTGGGCAGCTTTCGCGATTCGCTCTTGTTTGAGACGCGCCAACTCGGCATCGCCTTCTTTCCACGCGGCATAGATTTCGTAGCACGCGGTGGGCGCGGGACAGGCGAAGGCGAGGATTGCGCCCACCGCCCCCGCATCCAGTGAGGGTTGTAGTTTTTGCGCCGCGCCGACCAGCACCTGGAATCCCACTTCTTTCTGGCGCGTCTTCATCTTGCCCACGACCGAAACCGCAGACGAGGAAGGCTTTGGCTCCGAGGCGCCCGACAGAACTCCGACTGGAACCAGTTCACCACCGTTGTTGCTGGCACTGGCGCTTGCCGCGGCCAGCATCCGCGGCGTAACGGCATCAAACGTTTCCGTTACGGTGGCACTGCGCTTGACGTGGCGCGTGCCTTCAACCATCTTGCGCACTTTTTCCACGTCACCACTTGATTCCTTGATCCCGATCACGTTCGGATGCCCGGCTAACTCGATCACCACTTCGGCGGGCATGTCGTATCCGGTGGCCTGCGGAAAGTTATAGATGATGACCGGCAGCGGCGAGCGGTCGGCCACGGTGCGGTAGAACGCGAGAAGGTTGGCCGTCTGCATCTGCTTCTTGTAATAGTGCGGCGTGCGCACCATGGCGACGTCGTAACCGAGTTCCGCGGCATATTCGGTCAGGCGCAGGGTTTCAATCGCGGACTCAACTCCCGTTCCCGCGACCAATACCTTATTGGGCGCGGCCGCGGTCCGCGCGGCTTTGAACACATCGCGCCGCTCCTGATCGGACAACATGATCGCCTCGCCAGTCGACCCCAGCACAACAATGCCCGCGACTGGTGTGCGCGAATAGCGCTCCACGTTGGATTCGAGTTTCTTGAAGTACACATTGCCGTCGGGATAGAACGGCGTGGTGATGGGAGGAAAAATTCCGTGCAGGAGCATGGGAGCGCCTCTTTTGCGTTGACTTGCCTCGATCCAATATTAGAACAGACCAGTCATCGTAATGCAGCAACTGGCTCGCAAAGTAAGGCTGTGACGGAGTCGAGGACCCCGCAGGCGAATGACAAGGAGTAGCTATGCAAGGCGCTCGATTCAGTCTTCGACGTCGTAGCGGGGCCACTTCGGGCCCCGGCCGCTCCGATCAGGATGACAAGGTAGAACGAGTGCTGTGTCGCTCCGCGTGCAAATGTTGCAGGGCTTTCACATTCACTTCGCCGCGCTGGAGTGCCGCAATCCCCTCGGCCGCGGCCCGTGCTGCAGCCAACGTCGTGATCGTTGGAATGCGTGCCGTCACCGCAGCGCGGCGGATCGCCTTCTCGTCGAACCAGGGCTCAAGGCCTGTGGGAGTGTTGATGATGAGTTGGATGCGCTGACCTTTGATGAAGTCGACGACGTTGGGCCGCCCTTCCTTCACTTTGTAGACACGCTCCACGTTCATGCCAGCCGCTTCGATTACATCGGCTGTGCCGGCTGTGGCCACGAGTTTGAATCCCATGTCCACAAACTTGCGGGCAACTTCCGCAACGTGCCGTTTGTCGTGGTCAGTGACGCTGATGAAGATGGCTCCCTGGGTCGGTAACTTCTGTCCCGCCGCGAGTTGAGCCTTAGCGAAGGCCTCGCCAAAGTTATCGGCCACGCCCATCACTTCGCCGGTCGACTTCATCTCCGGCCCGAGCACGGTATCGACGCCCGGAAATTTGTTCCACGGGAAGACTGGAGACTTCACGTAGTAGTGGCTGCCGGTGTCGAGGTCGGCGCGGCGCTCGATGAACTCGGGCAAGAACTCGCGCAGCTTGCGGCCAGTCATGAGCCGTGCCGCGATCTTCGCCATGGGAACGCCCGTCGCCTTCGAAACGTACGGCACGGTGCGCGAGGCGCGTGGGTTCACTTCGAGGACGTAGACTTTGTCTCCGTCTGCGCCGTGGCCATTCCCGCGCGGGATTGCGAACTGAATATTCATCAGGCCAATTACTTTCAGCGCGCGGGCGAGCTTGAAGGTGTAGTCACGCATGCGCTCCAGAAGATGCGGCGGAATATCGACCGCGGGCAGCACGCACGACGAGTCGCCAGAGTGAACTCCGGCCTCTTCGATGTGCTGCATGATTCCGCCGATCACAACGTCTTCGCCGTCGGAGAGCGCGTCGACGTCGACTTCAATCGCATCTTCGAGGAAGTGATCGATCAGCACCGGGCGGTCGTGCGAGTACTCGACCGCCTCTTTCATGTAGCGGATGATCGACTCTTCGTCGTGGGCGATCACCATGGCCCGGCCGCCGAGCACGTAGGAAGGCCGCACCAGCACGGGATATCCGATGCTCCGCGCGCCCTCGATCGCTTCGTCGATCGACGTGGCCATCACGCCGGGGGCCTGCGGAATCTGCAGTTCTTCCAGCAGCTTGTTGAAGTGCTTGCGGTCTTCGGCAAGGTCGATCGACTCAGGGGACGTGCCGATGATCTTCACGCCGGCAGCCTTCAATGGCAGGGCGAGGTTCAGCGGAGTCTGTCCGCCAAATTGCACGATCACGCCGACCGAAGCGCCCTTCGACGTTTCATGCTGGTAGATCGCCCATACGTCTTCGAAGGTCAGCGGTTCGAAGTAGAGGCGGTCGCTGGTGTCGTAGTCGGTCGAGACGGTCTCAGGATTGCAATTAATCATGATCGTCTCGTATCCATCGTCGCGCAGCGCGAACGACGCATGGCAGCAGCAGTAGTCGAACTCAATTCCCTGCCCGATGCGATTGGGCCCGCTGCCGAGGATGATGACTTTCTTTTTGTCGGTCGGCGCCGCTTCGTCTTCGTCTTCGTAGGTCGAGTAAAGGTAGGGCGTGAAGCTTTCGAACTCGGCGGCGCAGGTGTCGACGCGTTTGTAGACCGGCATCACGCCGTGCTTCTTGCGCAGGTGACGAACTTTCTCCTGCCCCTCCAGTCGCCACACGCCGGCCAGCCGCCCATCGGAGAATCCCATGCGCTTCGATTCGCGCAGCACCTCGGTCGGAATCGACTCCATCGGGTGCTTTTCGAGTTCCAGTTGCTGGTCGTTGATTTCCTTCAGTTGGTACAGGAACCACGGGTCCATCGAGGTCATCTTCGCGATCTGCTTCACCGTGTGTCCCTGGCGCAGGGCGTACTGCACGTACGCCAGCCGCTCCGGATGCGGCGTTACCAGCCGCTTGGTCAGAATCTTCGGTTCGATCTTCTCGCCTCCCACGCGTTTGCCGGTATCGAGCGAGCGGATGCCCTTCATCAGCGCTTCCTTGAAGGTGCGGCCGATGGCCATGACTTCGCCGACGGACTTCATCTGCGGGCCGAGCGTATCGTCGGCGCCGGGAAATTTTTCGAATTGCCACTTCGGAATCTTCACGACAACGTAGTCGAGCGTCGGCTCGAAGCACGCCGGAGTCTTGCGGGTGATGTCGTTGGGAATCTCGTCGAGCGTGTAGCCGACGGCGAGTTTCGCGGCAATCTTCGCGATCGGGAATCCGGTGGCCTTCGACGCCAGTGCCGACGACCGCGAGACGCGCGGGTTCATCTCGATCACCACCATGCGCCCGGTCTCGGGATTCACGCCGAACTGAATGTTCGATCCGCCCGTGTCGACGCCGATCTCGCGGATCACGGCAATCGAGGCGTCGCGCATCGCCTGGTACTCGCGGTCGGTGAGCGTCTGGGCCGGAGCGACCGTAATCGAATCGCCGGTGTGCACTCCCATGGGATCGAAGTTCTCGATCGAGCAAATGATGATGACGTTGTCCTTGGTGTCGCGCATCACCTCAAGTTCGAATTCTTTCCATCCCAGCACGGACTCTTCGATTAGAGCTTCGTGCACCGGAGAGAAATCGAGGCCGCGGCTGAGCACTTCGACCATCTCTTCGCGGTTGTAGGCGATGCCGCCGCCCGACCCGCCCAGCGTGAACGATGGCCGGATGATCACCGGGAACCCGATCTTGCCCGCGAACTCGAGACCGTCTTTCGTGTTGTTGACCAGGGCCGACTTGGGCACGTCAAGCCCGATCCTCTGCATCGCGTCTTTGAAGACGAGGCGGTCTTCTGCTTTCTTGATAGCCTCGACATTCGCGCCGATCAGGATCACGTTGTATTTTTCCAGCACGCCGCCGTCGGAGAGTTCGATTGCCAGATTCAGCGCGGTCTGTCCGCCCACGGTCGGCAACACGGCAAAACCAGCGCCCGGCGACATCTCGCGCTCGATGCGGATGATCTCTTCCAGATACTCCAGCGTGAGCGGCTCGATATACGTACGGTCGGCCGACTCCGGATCGGTCATGATGGTGGCCGGGTTCGAATTCGCCAGCACCACTTCGTAGCCCTCAGACTTGAGCGCCTTGCAGGCCTGCGTGCCGGAATAATCGAACTCCGCCGACTGCCCGATGATGATGGGCCCAGAGCCGAGGATCAGGATTTTCGAGATGTCAGTGCGTTTGGGCATTATCAGTTTTCAAGTGCACATCTTTAAAACTCTGTCATCCCGACCAAGCCACTTGAGCGGCAAGGCCGATCAAGTGGCGCGTGGAGGGACCTGCTGTCTTCATTCAATCGATGCCGCCAGTGTCGTCGTGCCTGCAAGAAAAGCAGGTCCCTCGACTCCGAACATCATTCGCTTTGCGAATGATGTTCTCCGCTCGGGATGACAGGATCGCGAGGAACTCTCACCCTTTCCACTCCTCCATCATCTTCGTAAATTCCTTGAACAGATAATGCGAGTCATGCGGCCCAGGCGCGGCTTCCGGGTGATACTGCACGCTGAACAGCGGCAGGTTCCGGTGGCGCAGGCCTTCGAGCGTCTGATCGTTCAAGTCGACGTGCGTCAACTCCACTTCGCTGTCGGCCAGCGAGTCCGGATCGACGGCGAAGTTATGGTTGTGCGCCGTGATCTCGATCTTTCCGGTCTTCAACTGCTTCACCGGATGATTCCCGCCATGGTGTCCAAATTTCAGCTTAAAGGTTTTGCCGCCGAGCGCAATGCCTGTGAGCTGATGCCCCAGGCAGATTCCGAAGATCGGCTGGCGTCCCATGAGCCTGCGGATCGAATCCACCGCATACGTGCACGGCTCAGGGTCGCCGGGACCATTCGAGAGAAAGACTCCGTCGGGCTTCAACGCCAGTACATCTTCCGCAGGCGTCTGCGCCGGGACCACCGTCACCTTGCAGCCCTCGCCGCGCAGCTTGCGCAGAATGTTCTGCTTGATGCCGAAGTCGTACGCCACCACGTGGAATCGCGCAGGCTCGTCTTTCACTCCGACCACGGCCACGGGCTCGTGCGAACGCTCGCCGACTTCCCATACATATGGCCGCTTGGTGCTGACTTCTTTGGCAAGGTCGGTCCCGTCCATCTTGGGAATCGACCGCGCCTTCGCGATCAGCTTGTCGGTATCGCTCTCGATGGTCGAGATCACGCCGCGCATCACGCCGTGATCGCGCAGATGCCGCACCAGCGCCCGGGTATCGATGTCGGACAGCACCGGTACTTTGAACTGCTCCAGATATTCCTCGGCGACCTGCTGCGAGCGCCAGTTCGAGCTCACTTTCGAGAACTCGCGCACGATCAGACCTTCGATCCACGGACGCGTGGCCTCGTTGTCGTCGTTGTTGGTGCCGTAATTTCCGATTTGCGGGTTGGTCAGGACAACGATCTGCCCCGAGTAGGAGGGGTCGGTGAAGATTTCCTGGTAGCCAGTGATGGAAGTATTAAAAACGACTTCGCCGTAGCATTCGCCTTTGGCGCCGTAGCCTTTGCCTCGGAAGACTCTGCCGTCTTCCAGCGCAAGGATAGCTTGCATTCTCGCTCCGGTGAGTGGATTTTATGAATCTTATCAGTTAATAGCGCAAGGGCCAAGAGCAGAACGCGGAATCTGAAAAGAAATCTGTGGATTCGTGGGATCGAAACCGTTGATCGATGGGTCCGAGTACTCAGTACTCGGTACTCAGTACTCGGTACTCAGAATTCAGCGCACGCGTCCGAGCTTATCCATCGGCCAGTATCCGAACACGGCCTTGCCATAGATAAAGCTCTGGTTGACCGGACCGAAATCGCGACTGTCGTTCGACATCGACCGATGGTCCCCGAGGACAAAGAAGCTATGCGCCGGCACCGTCGTTTCCGGGTACGACCGGGAATCCGTGTACGCGGGAGGAACGTAATCCTCGTCGAGCGCCTGGTCGTTCACATAGACCTGGCCGCCGTCAATGCGGATGCGATCACCTGCCATCCCGATCACGCGTTTGATGTAGCTTTTGGAGGGATCGCGCGGATACCGGAAGACCACAATGTCCCCGCGCTCAATGGGTTCCAAGCGGTATACAAACTTGTTCACGAAGATCCGTTCCTGATCTTCGAGCGAGGGCATCATGCTGGTTCCCTCGACCTTCACCGGCTGGTAGAGGAAGATAATGATGAACGCAGAGATGGCCAGCGAAATAATCAGATCGCGGACCCACACGCCGATTCCGGTACCGATACGCGCGGGTACCGCGGACACTGGATCACAGGGTAGAGGCACGGGCGCCGGAGCAACCGCCATCTCGCCAACCGGTTTTGGGTCTGAAAACGTGCCTGGCATGTTTTCCTATTGTATACAGAACCTGTTCCTTCGCCACTGGTTGTATTGGGGCTCTGGTCTCACTAGGACACGAGTCTCCGTCCCTTCACTTCCGGCTCTTCGCAAGGTCGGGTTACAATAAACCCACGCGAGGAGATCCATGACACGCCGCCTATTCCAAAACAAGATCGTCTACCGCAGTCTGACCTTGGCATTCCTTTTTCTGGTAACCCTCACCATGGCAGCCCAATGGACCTCGCCGCAGGAAGAAGGGGGAGGGGTCCCCGCCTACAACGCCGGGCCGCCGCCTAAGGGCACGAAGCTGCCTCCGCTTTTGACCAAGGCCGACCTGTGGGGAGCGGACGCGCAGAATCCATACCAGACTCACGCCTACGAGCTCGCGGCGAAGATCCCGAACGTGCTCCACCAGCAGCCCTGCTATTGCTACTGCGACCGCATGGGTCACAACAGCCTGCATAGCTGCTACGAGAATACCCATGGTGCCCAGTGCGCGACTTGCCTGAAGGAACTCTATTACTCGTACCAACAGCACCAGAAGGGCAAGACCGCCACGCAGATTCGGGCTGGAATCATCAAGGGCGAGTGGAAGCAGATCGATCTGATGTCGGCCGCAACCATGAATTAGTAACCGGTCGCAAGCCAAACCACGAACCGAAGCCCCAGATTCCCTTCGGTCCTGGAACTCAGCGCCCGGTACTCGCAGGGTCAACTAGACCTTCACCCACTGTTTGAGTGATACTTTACTGCTCAGCTAGAATGCACGATCTCAAGGAGTTCCCCATTACCAAGAGCACAGGAAGAGTTTTGCACATGGCTCAGAAACCCACCGCGAAAAAGACCGTGGCCGAAGATCCACGTTATACGCAGGCGCTGCAGAGTTATGAAACCGGACTCCGCGCCATGCAGGAGCACAAATTCGACAAGGCGAAACCGCATTTTCAAAAGGTGATCGCCGGACCCAGCAAAGAACTCGTGGACCGTGCCAACGTTCACCTCAGCATTTGCAACCAACACCTGGAACGCTCCGCGGCCACGCAGTTCAAGACCACCGAGGAGCACTTCGATTACGCCGTGTCTCTGATGAATGTCGGCGACTACGTGACCGCTCGCGAGCATCTGGAAAAGCTGCTCAAGCAAAATGCCAAGGCTGACTATGTGGTATACGGCTTGGCGGCGCTGGATTGCCTTACGGGTCATGTCGAGGATTCTTTAAAACGTCTGGACGAAGCGCTCCGTTTGAATGCGCAGCTGCGTTTCCAGGCGCGCAACGATTCCGACTTCCAGAACCTGGCGGAGGATCCTCGGTTCACCGAACTGCTGTACCCGGATCCCGGAGGAGAACTCGGCTCCTCGGACGGCGACCTCGGCGAAGAAGAGCCCGTATAGCTGGCCTGCAGGAACTCTCGATGGAAGCCAAAACCGCCGAGTCGCCCTCGCTGGAGAAGACCGCGCGCGAACGCGGTCTCCGCGTTGTTGCCATCGGCGGCGGCACCGGGCTCTCTACCCTGCTCAAGGGACTCAAACGCTTTGTGCTCTGGCCAGCGGAAATCCCAACGCAGGCGGATTCACCGGTCATTCGTGATCTCTGCGCCGTCGTCACCGTCAGCGACGATGGCGGCTCCAGCGGGCGGCTGCGCAAGGAGTTCAACATGCTCCCGCCCGGCGACATTCGCAACTGCATTGTCGCCCTCAGCGAAGACGAAGCCCTGCTCTCCAAGCTTTTCCGCCACCGATTCGAAAAGGGCTCGGGGCTGGAGGGGCATAGCTTTGGCAATCTGTTCCTGGCGGCCCTTACTTCCCTGACCTCGGACTTTTCTGAGGCGGTGCGACTCTCATCCGAAATCCTGCTGACACGCGGTCACATTTATCCAGCCACAACGTCGAACATCGAACTTGAAGCCCTCATGGAAGACGGCACGCGGGTCCGCGGCGAAACCAATATCACGGCCAGCAAGGGACGCATACGGGAACTTTTCCTCGTTCCCGCCAACGTGGAACCAATGCCGCAGACGCTGGAAGCCATTGCCAATGCCGACCTGATCACGATCGGCCCGGGGTCGTTGTTCACCAGCCTCATTCCGAACCTGCTCGTGCGCGGCATTGCCCAGGCGATTGTGGAATCGTCGGCCACCAAGGTGTACATCTGCAACCTGATGACCCAGGCCAACGAGAGTCTTGGATTAACCGCCGCCGACCACATTCGCGCGCTCAATCGCCACGCGCAGAAGCAAATCTTCGACTATGCGCTGATCAACCAAACTCCCGCGTCCGATGAATTGAAAGCCAAGTACGCCACCGAGGGCGCCTGCCAGATCGTGAACGATCTCGACGCCATTGAAGATCTCGGCGTGATTCCCATTCTCGGCGATTACCTCGATGAGGGCGGAGTCGCACGCCACAACACGGCCCGCGTGGCCCGCGATCTGATGCAGCTTTTGGCTGAACACCCGCGAGGGGATCGAACTCGCGATCAGGCGAGGACCTAACCTCTTTTTGTCATTCCGGGCAAAGCGCGGGATCTGCTTCCGCCGCAGATCATAAGGCGCGCGTTTGTCGCAGGGTCCATGCATCCTGTATTGTGACTCTTCCTGTTCAAAGCCGATCAAATCATGCGCTCTGTTCTCTACATCGCTTCTGTAATCCTGGTTGCATCGTGCTTGACGATGGCTCAAGCGGGCCCCGAGAAGGGCGGCAACGAAGTTCAAATCTGGGCGGGCGGCGGCCACTCTGTCAGCGGCGGGCGGGGCAACACCGGTGCATTCAACGCCGGCCTGCGCTATGGATGGATCCTGACCGGCCCGCATCTCCCTAGCTTTCTTCGAGGACGCTTTGAATACGCTGTCGATGCCGTCCCAGTGTTTTTCGTATTCCAGCCAGCGAACACCGCTTACGGTGTGGGTTTTGACCCGCTCGGCCTGAAGTGGAACTTCGTGCGCCACGGCCGCTTCTCACCCTACCTGGAACTCACCGGCGGAGTGCTGTTTACCAATCACGACGTTCCCACCGGCACCAACACCGTGAACTTCATGGATCAGGCAGCTCTGGGAATGCACATCCTCGGCGCGAAGCACAATGTAAGTCTCGAACTGCGCTACATGCACATTTCGAACGCGGGATTAGCAACGCCGAATCCGGGGATCAATACTGTGCAGGTGCGGCTGGGAGTGGGCAAGTTCTTCGGCGGCAGGAAACCCTGAGCGGAATCCCCGTCTTCCTCCTCCGTGCCCTCTGTGGTAAACGCTTTTGTTTTTGCGTCTGCATAGGATCGTTGCGATCCTTGCGCCATCCGTCTGCGCCCAGCTATTCTTCCTTCTTATGTCCACGCTCGTCGAATGTGTGCCCAATTTCTCCGAAGGCCGCGACAAAGCTAAAGTTGACGCCATCGTCGACGCCATGAAGATGCCCGGCGTCTATCTGCTCGATCGCGAGATGGATTCCGACCACAACCGCTGCGTCATCACTTTAGTGGGCGAGCGTGAACCGATTCAGGAAGCTGCGATTCGGGGCGTAGGCAAGGCAGCTGAATTGATCGACCTCAATGTTCACAGCGGCGCTCATCCGCGAATGGGAGCGGCCGACGTGGTTCCGTTTATCCCCATCGAGGGTGTCACCCTTGAAGACTGTGTGGCGATGGCGAATCACGTTGGCGAAGAGATCTGGAAGCGCTACAAGATTCCCGTCTATTTGTACGAAGCGGCCGCCAAGACTCCGGAACGTCAGGGCTTGGAAAATATTCGCCGCGGCCAGTTCGAAGGCATCCGCGCGGAAATCGCGACCAACCCGGCGCGGCGTCCGGACTTTGGAGATCCCTGCGTGCACGCGACGGCTGGTGCGACTGTGGTAGGCGCACGCAAGTTCCTGATCGCTTATAACGTCTTTCTCAACACGCCCGACGTCGACATCGCCAAAAAGATCGCCAAGGCGGTCCGCTTTTCGACCGGCGGAATGCGCTTCGTGAAAGGCGCGGGCTTCCTGGTGCGCGGTCAGGCCCAGGTTTCGATGAATCTTACCGACTTCGAACAAACTCCGGTGCACCGCGTCTTTGAGATGGTGAAGCGCGAAGCCGCCCGCTATGGCGTCACGCCCGTATCGAGCGAGATCGTTGGCCTGATCCCCAAGAAAGCTCTGGAGCAGGCCGCCGAGTGGTTCCTGCAGGTGGAGAACTTCGATTCCTCGCTGATCCTCGAGAACCGCCTTGCCGCGGTGATGGGCGGAAAGATGGCGGTCGGCGGCCTGCGGCCGGAGTCGAGCCCTTCGTCGAGCAGCTTGCCGCGCCAACCGCCACACCCGGCGGGGGCAGCGCCTCGGCAGCGGCGGCCGCCATGGCCGCGGGACTGGCTGCGATGGTTGCCTCGATGTCGCGCGGCAAAAAGGCCTACTTGCACTATGAATCGCAACTCAGCGCAGCGATCGCCCGCCTTACACCCCTGCGGGAGGAACTCAAGGCGGCGGTCGACGCCGACGCGGAGTCCTACAATTGCGTCATGAAGGCTTATAAACAGGCCAAAACCGCCGACCCGGGGTCCGGCGAAGTAATGATTGAAACCGCTCTCAAGGAAGCGACTACCGTCCCCTTGGGGGTCGCCGAAAAGGCTCATGAAATCGCGCAGATCGTAAAGACACTCGAGCCGATCACTAATCCCAATATGAAGTCCGACTTGACCACAGCGTCCGCTCTGGCCGGTGCAGCCCTGACCGGGGCCATGGCAAACGTGGAAATAAATCTCTCCTCTCTGAAGGATTCGGCGTTCATCGCGGACGTACGGCGCCGGACTGCCGCCCTGTCTTAGGGTGCTCGAGCAACTCTCGGCCGCAAGAGCGGAGGGATCGAGCCCTGAGCTTCTTCGCCGACCTAAGTAAAAATACCGACAATCGCACTTCGAGCATCCCGCATCCTACGGCAGTTGTTTTGCAAAACGGGAGAGTGCGATGGGACGAAATGCGGCCTTGAGCTTTTCAATTTTGCTGCTCGTGACCAGCGGCCTTTTGGTCGGCCTGAATGGTTGCGGGAGCACCGACCCCATTAGCCGAGAACCGATCCAGCACGTGGTGATCATCTTTCAGGAGAACCGCACCCCCGACAACCTGTTTCACGATCCTGTGCTGATGGCAAGGGGAGCGGACATTGCTAGCAGCGGCATGAATTCTCACGGCCAAACCATACCTTTGACTCCCGATTCGCTGGGGGGTACCTACGATTTAAGCCATGCACATTCCGCATTCGTCGCCATGTACAACCAGGGAAAGATGGATGGCGCAGACCTGATTATCCCCACGTGCGGGCAAGGAGCCAACCCTTGTCCGCCTAATCCTCAATTCCGGTACGTGAATCCTTCGGACGTTCAACCGTATTTTCAGCTGGCTGAGCAATATACATTCGGCGATCGCATGTTCCAAACCAACCAGGGGCCGAGTTTCCCGGCTCATCAGTTCATCATTTCAGGCACGTCCGCACCCACAGCGACCAGTAACCTGTTCGACGCGGAGAACCCAACGGGTGGGCCCAACTCGTTTTTGCAATCGGGCTGTCTCTCTCCTCCTGGTGAATTCACCTATCTAATCGACCCCGCCGGCAACGAGTCCACCACATACCCGTGCTTCGACCATCCCAGCCTAACCGACGAACTGAACGAAAGAGGCATCAGCTGGCGCTACTACACACCCACGGCGGGCGTGATCTGGACCGCTCCGAACGCAATCCAGCACATGTGCGTGCCGAACCCTCCTCCGCCCAATGCCACGGCTTGCACCGGTTCGGATTGGACGAACAGCGTCGTCATTCCCGAGACTCAGGTTCTGACGGACATCATCAGTGGAAAGCTCGCGCAAGTAAGCTGGATTATGCCGACCGGGGCGAATTCCGACCACGCTGGAATGACCACTTCCACAGGCGGGCCTTCATGGGTGGCCTCGGTCGTCAATGCTATCGGCAACAGTCCGTACTGGTCGAACACCACCATCATCATCACTTGGGACGACTGGGGAGGTTGGTACGATCATGTACCGCCCAAAGTCGTCAATGATGGAACAAGTTGGGGATCGGGCTATATCTATGGGTTTCGCGTGCCCCTTATCGTCGTCTCGCCCTATGCCCGGGCCGGCTATATTTCCCACGTCAATCATGATTTCGGAAGCATCCTAAACTTTGTCGAACAGGTCTTCGGCCTGCCATCCCTCGGATATGCGGATGCCTACGCCGACAATCTGTCCGACTGTTTCGACATCAAACAGACGCCGATCCCATTCAAGACCATTGACGCTCCCCTGGATGCGGCCCATTTCCTGAATGACAAGAGCCCCCGAACCGATCCAGACGATGACTAGAGGAGAATGACTTAGGAAGTAGAGCACCCGCCACGGAACTCCTCGAAGAAAGAGCATTTGTTCAATTCGGTACTCCCTCATCAACGGGCATGTACTTTTGTTCCATTCACTCAGCTTGCAAGTAAAATAGAATGAAACGATCTAATGAACGACAGGGGCCATACGTGCATCCAACTAAGGGTACATGTGGCCTAATGTTTTTTGACCCGAGGCGTTATGAAACTGTTTAAGATTTGCATGGCTTCCCTTCTTCTGGTGAGCATGGCCTACGCCATGCCGCTGAATTCCTCCGCCCGCTCCTGTGTTCCGGCCGATCTGCTGCAGCTCATTTCGGTGGACTATCGTTCTCTCAAGGACTCGCCGACTGCCATGTCGCTGAAGCAGCAATTGATGCCCGATAACATCAAGCAGTTCGAAGCGGCCCTGAAGGCGATCGGCCTCGATCCCGAAAAAGACGTCGACAGCCTTACCTTTGCGTCGTTCCATGCAGGCAAACAAGGCGTGAAGACTGTGGGCGTGGCGGCTGGCCCTTTCAACATGAAGGCCGTGCTTAAGAAGATGAAGCTCCAGAAGTTCGTTCCCAAGAAGTACGGCACAGCCGAGATTTATCCCATGGACGGCGGCTTCGTCATGAGCTTTCTCGACGACAGCACGCTGCTCTTCGGCGACTCGACTTCCATCCGCGTTGCGCTGGACACTCGAGATGGCCAGGTCCTGGGCCTCGACACCAACGGCACAATGGCCGACATGATGTCAAGCGTCGACTCCGCGCCGGTCTGGAGCATTCTCGATCAGCAGGGCACGCAAAATGCCATGCGCTCCGCTATGGGTGAAGCTTCCAAGGTCGCAGACTATGAAACCGTCAAGAAACGTCTGTTGGGTTCGCGCTACACGATGAGCTTCAATAGCGGGGTGAACTTTGATCTCACCGTGGTGACTTCAGACTCTATGACCGCAGGAACCATGTCGTCGCTCGTGAAGGCCGGCATCCTTCTGAAGAAGATGAACGCCACACCAGCGGAGAAGATTGCGGTGGATAACACTACCGTCGACTCCGACGGCACCAACGTGCAGGTGCACTTCAAGGCCAGCGACCAACAGTTCCAGTCTCTGATGCACTCGGAACTGTTCGCTGCCGTGACGCACTAACGAGAACGCGACTTACCAGGGAGGCACTGAGAGACAGAGAACTCTGGTATCTCAGTGTTTCTTGCGTTCGTTCTGGTGTTGTGTCCTCAGTGTCTCGATGGCGAGCGTCACTTCTTCCGTGCCGCCCGCTTTTCGCGAGCCCATCCTGGTTTTACGAATTGCCTCCCACGTGCAACAGCCAGAGCATCCTCAGGAACATCCTCGGTGATGCAGGATGCCGCTCCTACATACGCGCCCTTGCCCACCCGAACCGGTGCCACCAGCGTGCTGTCGCTGCCGATAAACACTCCATCTTCGATCACCGTCGTGTGCTTGTGGACGCCGTCGTAGTTGCAAGTGATGGTTCCGGCGCCAATGTTTACGCCCGCGCCGATTTCAGCGTCTCCGAGATAGGTTAGGTGGTTCGCTTTCGATCCCTTTCCTAGCTTGATTTTCTTGGTCTCGACAAAATTCCCCACGTGCGCGCCCTCGCCGATCTCACTGCCCGGACGCAGGTGCGAATATGGGCCAACAATCGCCCCGGTCGCAACACTCGCACCCTCCATCACACATCCGGGACGAACGCTTACTGCATCTCCTATTTCAGAATCGCGAATCACACAGTACGAGCGCACACGGCAGGCGGTGCCAATTCGCGTCTTCCCCAGCAATTGCACATAGGGTTCGATTACGGTATCCGGCGCGACTTCTACGTCGGCATCAATGACACATGTCGCAGGATAGAAAATCGTCACGCCCTCCGCCATTAACTGACGGGACTTTGCCAAACGCATCTGCTGGTCGATATCCGCCAACTCCGCTCGCGTATTTCCGCCCAGCACCTCACTGGGATTCGCCGTTTTCCATGCCACCACGCGCTTGCTTGCCTGGCGCAGAACCTCCGCCATATCTGTCAGGTAGTACTCGTGGTGAGTGTTGGCGGTAGAAAGCTTGCCGATGCTCGCGTAAAGATCCTTCACCGAAAAAACGTAGAAGCCTGAATTAATCTCGCGAATCTTTTTCTGCGTGGCGCTCGCCGACTTCTCCTCTACAATCGCCTTCACCTCAGCACTGCTCGCGGTCTTCCGCAGCACCCGGCCATACCCGGTGGGATTTTCCAGGTCGGCGCTCAGCAGCGTCATCGCGGCCTGCTCTTCGAGGTGAAAGTTGCGTAGGCGTCCAACCGTCTCCGCTGTAATCAGCGGCGCATCTCCGGAGAGCACAATCACGTGGTCGTAGCCGGCCAGCGCATCCCGGGCTACCATTAGCGCGTGGCCGGTCCCCCGCTGTTCAGATTGCAGCACAAAGTTAACCCCGGTATGCCCCATCGCAGTCCGGACACGTTCTGCCTCATGGCCGATGATGGCATACACATCCTTTGCGGGGACGAGGCGCACCGCGGCCTGAATGACGTGCTCCAGGAGTGGCTTCCCGCCGACTTCATGTAACACTTTAGGAAGTTGCGATTTGAGCCTGGTTCCTTTACCCGCCGCCATGATGGCGACAGCCACCCGAGTCCCCTTAGACTCACGACCCGACGACGTCGTTTCTGGAGAAGCCGTGGCTTGCGAGGAAGATTTTCTTTTCGATTTCTTCATTTGCCCAAATATACCGCGCCCTGACAGCAATGGCTATTTTCCCTCTCATCGCCTAAAATTCATTCCCCTGCGAACGCAAAGAGGCAAGATTAAAACCTCCATCGACGGAGAAAACAACATGCCCAAATACGTCATTGAGCGCGACATCCCCAGCATTGGCGATGTGACGCCGGATCAGGTAATCGCCATCTCGCAAAAATCCTGCAGCGTGTTGAAGAACCTCGGTCCGCAGATCCAGTGGCTTCACAGTTATGTCACCCAGGACAAAATCTACTGTGTGTACATTGCGCCGAACGAGGAAATGGTACGCGAGCATGCCAAGCAAGGCGGATTTCCTGCGGACCGGGTCTCCGAAGTCAAACTGGTTATCGATCCGACATCCGCTGAGGCCTAGTCCCTCGTTTCAAAGACCCAGCCCTCCGTCCACAGCGAGAATCTGTCCGGTAATGAACTGGGGCGCCGTCGCGAAGAATAAGACCGCTTCGGCGATTTCGCTGCCGCGCCCGTTTCTCCCCATCGGTGTCAGCTTGGCCATGCGTCGCATGAACGCCGCCGCTGACTTCTCGCCGAGATCGATCATCCCCGGAGCCACTGCATTCACCGCAATCTCAGGCGCCAGTGCCTTCGCCATGACCTTCGTCAGCATGTGTAACGCTGCCTTCGACGAGCAATAGTGGGCGTGCGTCGCCCACGGCCGAAGCCCGCCCAGCGATCCCATATTGATGATTTTGGTCTCGAGCGCAAGGGTGCCTTTACCACGTTTGCGCCGCATCCACTTCAGCGCCTCTCGTGCCACAAGAAACGGTCCGCGGGTGTTGGAGGCGAACATCGCATCCCACTGCCGGACAGTCAATTTCTCAAACTCTACTGTCTCGTAGTTTGCCGCGTTGTTTAAGAGAATGTCGATGCGGCCGAGCTCGCGTCCTGCCTCCTTCATCATCGCGCGGACGCTCGCCTCGTCCGTGACATCGCAGCGCAGCGCGAACGCCCGCACTCCAAGTCCCGACAGATCGACGACGGTGTCCCGGGCCTCGCGCCCTGAACTGCGGAACGTTATGGCTACATCCGCGCCCGCACCTGCCAAGGCAAGTGCCGATGCCCGCCCCAGCCTCCGGGCACCCCCGGTGACGAGCGCGGTCTTCCCATGAAGAGTCTTGGTCTGATGATCTGGCATGCAGGGATTCTACCGCCTTGCCCTTGTGACGGTCGCCACAAGCGCCGAATGCCGCTGCACCCTCCCCAAGGCACCTTGGGTTTCGATTAAGGCTGGCGCCGCAATAGAGCTTCGATTGTGTGGATCAGCTTGTTGGCGCCTTGGGACTTCTCAATCACCGCGCTGGCCTGATTCGTCGCTTCATCCGCGAGGTTCTTGGCGTCGCTGACAATGATGACCACAGGGAGCTCCGGTCGGATCCTCTTCAACTCCCCCGTGATCAATGCCGACTCCGATCCGTCATGGTTCAGATCGATCACCACTGCATCGACGGCCTCCTGACCAAAGCGAATGACTCCCTCATGCCCGCTCCCAGAACTGATTACCCTCCAACCGTATTCCTTGAGCGCAGCGCAGCGTAGATTCAAATGCACCGGGTCGTTTCCGATGCACAGCACAGCGGGACCGCGTGTCTTTGTCACGACATTCCCCCGTCTTGCTGAATACCCATCCGCAACTTCTGGCTCGTTATTTACCAAAAACAGACGGGATGCGCAGTGATTGGAGTCATGCTCGAACGACCCTTCGGTTGATGCTGGTCCAACCACCTGACCTCCTGAAACAACCGCCTTTTATTCATTTTGCTGCTGGAAAAATGCCTTTTCCTCGCGCTATGATCACCGTCGCATGCCAGATGCCCGCAATGTCGTGGTTTATTCGCGCAAGGGATGTCACTTGTGTGAAGTGGTGAAGGAGAGTCTGTCGAAGCTCTCCCGCCGCGGCGGCTTCACTTGGCAAGAGATTGACGTTGATACGGACTCGGATCTTCGCCGTCAGTTCAACGACGAAGTCCCCGTGGTGTTCATCGATGGCCGCAAAGCCTTCAAGTACCGCATGGACGAGCGGGAGTTTCTACGGAGGCTGGTCAGCTAAAAGCAATTCGTAGCAACCCGATTCTTTCCAGTACAATCTCTGCCGGCATGCTCCGCACCCAACTGTACTCTGATCCTCACAATCAGTTTCTGCACAATCTCGTACTCGACTCCTGCCGGCGCAATGCGCTGAAGACGGCGCTGGTCGACACTTCCTGCGGACGCCGTCTGACTTACGCCGAATACGGAGACACCGTTGAATCTCTCGCCCGTGGCCTGATTGCCGCAGGAGTCATGCCCGGCGAGGTTGTCGCTATCTTCCTGCCAAACTCATGGGAGTTCTGCACCGCATTTCATGCCATCCAGCTCGCTGGAGCGATTCCGACCCTGCTCAACCCGACATATCGCGAACGCGAAGTGCGCTACCAACTGGAAAACTCGGGCGCCGTTGCACTGATCACCGATGGCGGAAACATTGAAGGCATCCACCTGGGCGGGCTCCCGAAACTCCGCCGCGTGTATACCACCCGACAATCTGCCACGGGCGCGGAGCCTTTTGGAAATCTGCTCCGTCCGGTAACGGCCGTGTATCCCAAGCCGGATCACTCTTCCGAGCAGGCTCTTGCTGCACTTCCCTACTCCAGCGGCACCACGGGCCTTCCCAAAGGAGTCATGCTCTCGCACTACAATCTCGTGGCCAACGTTTATCAGTTGCTGGGTCCGAATGCCACGACGCTGAACTCCGCGGATCACATCCTGTGCTGCCTTCCGCTCTATCACATTTACGGATTGAACGTGATCCTCAATCCGTCGTTGATCCTGGGTGCGACGCTCATCCTGGTACCGCGCTTCAATGCGCAAATGATGGCGAAATTATTGATTGACGAAGACGTCACCATGATGCCTCTCGTCCCACCCGCTATCAATGCTCTGTGCCAAGCGGCCGAGGCTGGGCAGTTTCCCCGCGACCACCGAGTGCACTGGGTCAAATCCGGGGCCGCGCCTCTCGCCCCCGATCTTGCGCGCCGCTTTACCGCTCTCACCAACATTCTCGTGTGTCAGGGCTACGGCATGACCGAAGCGTCTCCTGTCACGCATGTCGGCTTTCTCGAACCGGAGCTGTATCGCCCGGACTCCATCGGCCATCCCCTCGCACAGACGGACTGCCGCGTCCTATCGCAGCCCGAAATTGATCCCGCCGATACCCCTGACGACCTCACAGAAGCTCCGAGTGGGCAGCCGGGAGAACTCGTGATGCGCGGACCGCAATTCATGCTCGGCTACTGGAACGAACCGCAGGCCACTGCTTCTGTGCTGCGCGACGGCTGGTACTGGTCGGGCGACATCGTCACCCGCGACCGCGAAGGCTTCTACCGCGTGGTCGATCGCCGCAAGGAGATGATCAAGTACAAAGGCTTCGCCGTCGCTCCAGCTGAGGTCGAAGCTGTCTTGCTGGAGCATCCTGCCGTGAAAGAGTGCGGCGTGGTCGGACGGTCCGACGAAACCGCGGGAGAGATTCCGGTCGCCTTCGTCGCCCTGCGCGACGGATTTGTCGAGAACCGAAAACTCGGCGAAGAACTCTGCAGCTTTGTTGCCGACCGGCTTACCCATTACAAGCAACCGCGCGAGGTCCGTTTCGTCGACATGGTTCCGAAGACCGCGTCCGGAAAGATCCTGCGACGCGAGCTGAGAAAGTCCATCGGGTGATTTACTTAGTCCCCTTTTCGTAAGCAGTCTCTCGAAGAAGTGACACCGTTTTGACACGCTGCTGACAATTCCCGGGCGTATCCCCTCCACACTCATCCCTCAGCACGCGGTCTTCGCAGACCGCGCATGCCCCGCAAATGCCCAGCCCTGCAACTCGTTTCGCGGGATGGCGGCGCGGAAACGATCACGCCAAACCGTTTGGCACTGCCACAGGAGGATTGTCATGAATTTGTCACAATTGAAAATCTGGGCTTGCGCAGCCTCGCTCGTCACCGCTGGCGCGCTCTCTGCCCAGGCCCAGGGAAGTCATTTCAACAACCACCCCGGAATCTCAGTGATCGCCTCCACTGTTCCTGCCAATGGTGATGTAAATCCATATGGCATTGTTCGCGTGCCCAAGAGCTCCGGTTCGTTGGTCGCGGGCAACATCCTGATCAGCAATTTCAATAGCAGTGCCAACCTGCAGGGAACGGGAACAACCATCGTGCAGATTTCTCCAGACGGCACGACCAGCCTGTTTGCTCAAATCGACGCTAACAACTTACCCGGTCCTTGTCCCGGTGGTGTCGGGTTAACGACCGCTCTTGCCGTTTTGCGCGCAGGATGGGTCATCGTGGGCAGCCTGCCGACCACGGATGGCACTTCTGCCACCGCGCAGGCTGGATGCTTGCTGGTGCTCGACAACATGGGCAACGTGGTAGAAACGTTCTACGGCTCGCTCATCAATGGCCCTTGGGATATGACTTGGATGGATTCGGGCGGCAGCGCAACCCTGTTCGTCAGCAACGTCCTGAATGGAACCGTGGCCGGTGGAGGTAACGTTGTGCATGGCGGGACCGTGGTGCGGATGACACTTGGCGTGACGCCCAAGACGCCACCCTCCTTGCAGTCGATGACCGTGATTGGATCCGGCTTCTCCGAGCGAACCGATCCGGCGGCACTGGTGATCGGGCCCACCGGCGTGGGTCTCGACGCTAGCGCCACCACGCTCTATGTAGCCGACAGTCTCAACAATCGGATTGCGGCCATCCCGCTTCCTTTGACCCGCGACACCTCGGCTGGAATCGGCGCGACCGTCACTCAGGGTGGTTCCCTCAACGACCCCCTTGGCCTGACGGTTTCGAACGGAGATATCCTTACCGTCAACGGAAACAACGGGTTCCTTGTGCAAACCACACCCGACGGACAACAAGTTAAAAAGATTCTGCTGGACAGCAGTGGAAACCCGCCGGGAGCTGGCGCCCTGTTCGGATTAATCGTTGTCAACGGAAGCGTGTACTACGTGGACGATGCGACCAACACTCTGAATCTGTTCCGCTAAAGTCTGCCGTACCGGACAAAACTCACCCACCCTCCAATTCACGGAGGGTGGGTTTTTCATAGCATTTCGCGAAGATCCTAATCCGCTGAGAATCAGTTTCAATGGATCATTGCTTCTGTTCTCCGCTCTGAGCCGGCAGCTTTCGCGTTACGAAGAAGCCCCAGATCACTTCATTCGCATTCGGATCCTGGCTCGTCTTGCCAACGGTTTTTTCGACTTCAAACTGTTCTCCACCCGGCCACGTATTCCCTGCTCCCTTCACGCTGTAAAGAGATACCTGGGCATTTTCGTGGCAGCCGTTGTAGGTGTCGACTTTAGTCTCCATTCCGCCCTTCTCGCGCGCAGGCAACTTGGTTTTCTCCGGCTTCTCGTCACAGCGGTCGATTTTCGCCCAGGCCTTGGCGCTGTCTTCCACGGAGACGGTTTGCAGGTTCCGGTTGTGCTCGGTGCCACCGCCGTAAGGAACCACCGGATCCGACGTTCCATTAATCATGACGAGCGGCACCGGACGCGAGGGCAGACAGATCATTGTCTTCGGCATCGCCGCCCCGACCGCCGCCACTGCCGCAATGCGATCCCCCAAGGCGCATCCGAGCCGAAGGCTCATGAAGCCGCCCTCTGACAAGCCGGCTGCATAAATGCGGGACGAGTCGACTGAGAACTTGGTTCCCAGTTGATCGAGCATCTGGTTGATGAACGCTACATCGTCCGCCTCTGCGGCTCTCCGTTCCTGGCTAGGCTGGTGATTGGGATCCTGCTGTCCGCCACCTGGAGGGTAGCCTCCGCCTCCTTTGGGATAGCCGCCGCCCCCTCCCGGATAACCACCGCCGGGGTATCCTCCGCCGCCGTAGCGTCCACGTCTGCCCGGCCCCATGCCCATCGACTGCCGCTGTTGTGGCCGCACCCCAATGTTCCACCGTCCGTGCATCGCGCTGGGATATACGGTAATGACGCCGTCTTTATCGGCGAGTTCGTCGAACCGCGTGAGGCGCTGCATGTCCTCCGCATCCTGATTCATTCCGTGTAGCAGGATCACTACCGGATAGTGCCTCTGCGCGTCGTATCCTTTTGGCAAACGCACGGTAAATGAGCGGTCTACCTCATCAACCGCGACTTTCTCTTTCGTTTCCTGCGCCCAGAGTGACTGAGCCATCAGCAAAACGCCAAGCCAGACAGATACCGACACTGCACCGTACGAGCGTTCCAATCTCATCCAGTCTCCAAAAGGGCGGACCCCGAAGAATACCAAGCAGCCAGCTACTCTTGGTTGGAACCCTCAGCTCGCGCATAAGTTGCTCATCGTGGAACTTTCCAACCCCGCCGTGCGTACCTTTAACTGTAAGCGATTGGATCTCCAGCACGCGCGCCAAGCGCATCAGGAAGGAGAACTACCATGGACGGAATCACAGGTCTGGCAGCGGTCATCATGATTTTCGGAATGCCCACAGCCGTACTAGGGATGTACACCTTTTATCGAGTCCGCAAGCTTCGCACAGAGGAGCGGCTGGCGGCCATGCAGCGTGGCGTGGCGGTCCCGATCGAACCTGATCTCACCGAAGCCGCCCACTCTCGCCGAGCAGGAATTCTTCTGCTTTCGGGTGCGGTGGGCTACATGCTGGCCTTCAGCCTCATCGCGAGAGTCGAACCGGATGCCCTGATTGCCTGTGCTTTCGGCGCGATCCCGTTCACGCTGGGTCTGGGCTATTTGCTGGATTCAACTTTGATTCGTCGCGACGCTCGCGCGTCTTAACCTCTGTGGACATGGCGCGGCTGGAACAAGTGGTTGCCCCACCCTTCTTTCGTGTTCTCAGCGAGCGAGGGTGGGGTTTCATTTACTCCCCGGTCAGAAACTTAAACTGCGCTTCGGTCAGCGGCACCACACTCAGTCTTCCCTGCCGCGCCAACGGAGAATCCGCGAACAACTTGTTCGCTTTCGCCTCCGCCAGCGACACCGGCTTCGCATTGGCCTTGCCGACTTTGATCTTCACTTGCGGATTCTTCGCGTCCGACGTATCCACCGACACCACGGTCGCGGTCCCTACCGTACTTTTCTCATCCCCCGTGTGGTAAATCACCAGGCGTTCGCCCGGCTTCATCCCGCGCAGATTCTTCAGCGCCACCGGATTCGACACTCCATCCCAGATGGTCGTCTTCTCGCGCTGCAATTCTGCGAACGAATACGTCGACGGTTCGGTTTTCAGTAGATAGTCCATCCTGTCCCCAATCGTTGCTACGAAAATTCAGCTCTCAGTTAGGCTTCTTATTTTGATCTGCGGGAGGAGGGTCCTGCTTCGGCGGTGCATTCGGATCCTTCGCTTGATCGTCATACACCGAGAACTGGCCCTGCGGCCGCTTCAACTTGATGGTGATCTCCGTCTTGGGCTTGCTGACGTCATAGTCTTCCCCAAAGGTCTGAAAGCCGTGCGCCAGCACCTGCACGCGCAGCATGCCGTAGGGGATGCCATCGAAGTTCGTCTTCCCGTCCGGATCGGTTTTCAATTCCATGCCGCCGCGGCCTTGCTTGCCTTTGTCATTGACCGCGTGAATGATTACAGCCGCATTGCGCACCGGTTTCCCGTTATCGTCCTTAATCACGAGGAAATATACAAACGACGCCGGTTCGTCGTCTTTGTCTTTTTGCGCCAGCGCCGAGCCTGCCATGGCCAGCATTGCCAGAACTGTCGCAGTAGCGAAGATCTTTGTCATGCCAGTCATTTTATGCACAGGAGCGCTCCCTGTCATCCACGTTGCATCCGCCGACGGCCTGCGCCTCGGCTCTTTTACAATGCCGAGGTGAAGACTTGGGACGTCATCGTCATTGGCGGCGGCATCATTGGCCTCTCGCTTGCCATCGCCCTGCGAAAACGCGGGGCTACCGTTCTGCTGGTGGAGCGTGGAGAACCGGGACGCGAGGCATCCCACGCCGCAGGCGGCATGCTGGTAGATTGCCCCCTGGAAACTCCAACTGCACTCCAGGCTCTGGCAAGCGCCAGTGCTCGCATGTATCCGGAATTCGCCCACGAACTGGAGGTCGAATCGGGGATGAAGATCGATTTGCGGGACCAGGGGACGATTTGGTTCCCTTCCTCCGAACATTTGCATCGCGCCGAAGGCGCAGCCTTCCCTCCCGCGATTCTCGCAGAATTGGAGCCGGCCCTGGCCGAAGCCAACCGCAGCCGTAAAGCGCTTTTCCTCCAAGAGCGAAGCGTCGACCCGCGCGCGCTCACCGCCGCAGCGTGGAAGACCGCGAAGATCCGCGGCGTTGACTTTTCCTCTGGCGACGAAGTCATTGCCGTGAATGTCGACGAGGGACGCGCCACAGGCATCACAACCATCAAGACGGCATTTCACGGCGCCAAAGTCGTAAACTGCGCCGGAGCCTGGTCGGGTCAAATAGCACCGCACTCCTTTCCCACGCGCCCGGTCAAAGGCCAAATGCTCTGCCTGGTGATGCCCTCCCGCACGCTACTGAAACACGTCGTCCGATCCCCCGAGGCCTATCTAATCCCACGCAGCGATGGACGCCTTCTGGTCGGCGCCACCGTCGAAGAAGCCGGATTCGACAAACGTACCGACCTCGCTACGATCCAGCTCTTGCACAAAGCGGCAATCGCTCTGGTGCCGAAGCTCGCCGACGCAAAACTTTTGGAAGATTGGGCAGGCCTTCGGCCAGGAACTCCCGATGCACTCCCCATCCTCGGTGAGACCCGAACCGCCGGGTACTTCGTCGCGACTGGCCACTTCCGCGACGGCATCCTGCTCGCTCCGATCACCGCGGAAGTAATGACAGCAGTGATCGAAGGCCGCGCTCCCGAGCACGATCTGGCTCCATTTTCGCCGTCAAGATTTGCTTGAAATGCGGGTGTTTCTCGCGCCCTTTGTGCGCGACAACCGGGAATTCCGCAGCAAAGCCTTGACGGTTTCCTCTGTGTCCTCCGTGTCCTCTGTGGTGTCGGTGTTGGGTCGTGCCTCACTTTGAATTTTTTAAACCGAGGCACTGCCCGGTGTTGCCTCTGAACACAAGCCCGACGTTTCCGCGCTATACTGATTCGTTTCCTCGGACTCTCGACCCGCTATCTTGCAGTGTCTGCCGAGAACGACCGCCGAGATCACAGAAGGGATTTCCCATGGCTTCTTCCGCAGTCGATTTTGCCCGCAGTAATCAGCAGCGATTCCTGAACGAACTCAAAGATCTGCTCCGCATTCCCAGTGTTAGCACCCTCGAAGAACACAAGCCTGATATCCAAAAGGCCGCCAATTTCGTCGCCAACGAACTTCGCCGCATCGGCATGGAGAATGTCGAAGTCATCCCTACCAAGGGACATCCGCTTATCTACGCGGACTGGCTGCACGCCGCTGGCAAGCCTACCGTCCTTTGTTATGCGCATTATGATGTGCAGCCTGCCGAGCCGCTCGACGAGTGGCACACTCCGCCATTCGAGCCCACCGAGCGTAACAACAACATCTACGCCCGCGGCGCCGTCGACGATAAAGGCCAGCTCTGGATGGAAGTCAAAGCCTTGGAGTCTCTCATGCAGTCCGGTGGCGGCAAGCTTCCGATCAATGTGAAGGTGATTTTCGAAGGCGAAGAGGAAGTCGGCGGCGAATCGATCGACGCCTACATCGTCAAGGAGAAAGCCAAGCTGAAAGCGGACTTCGCCCTCGTCTGCGACACCGAGCTGTTCGCGCCGAATCTTCCCACGTTGTGCGTAGGCCTGCGCGGTCTGGTCTACACCGAAGTCGAGGCCAAGGGCGCCATGACCGACTTGCACTCCGGTGTCTACGGAGGCGCCGCGCCGAATCCCTTCTTCGCCCTGATCGAGATCATCAGCAAGCTGAAAGATTCGAAGGGCAAAATCCTGATTCCCGGCTTCTACAAAGGCGTCAAGGCTCCAACGAAAGATGAACTCAAAGCCTGGAAGCGCCTGCCTTTCAACGAAGAAAAATATCGCAAGACCGAAGTCGGATCGAAAGTCCTGACTGGCGAACCCGGATACTCTGTTCTCTATCGCACCTGGGCGCGGCCCACGCTCGAAGTGCACGGCATGCCTGGAGGCTTCATCGCCGCTGGCGCCAAGACCGTGATTCCCGCCAAGGCGGCGGCAAAAGTCTCGATGCGCCTGGTTCCCAATCAGGATGCCGATGACATCCTCAAGAAATACAGCGCGTACGTGAAGAAGCTCACGCCGAAGGGAATCGAAACAAAAATCACAAGTTCACAGCAAGGGCCCAGCGGCGGTCGTCGGCACCGACAACCCTTACATCAAGGCCGCGACCGAAGCGCTGCATGACGCGTTCAAGAAGGAGACGGTGTTCATTCGCAGCGGCGGCTCGATTCCGATTGTCACCGGCTTCCAGGATGTACTGAAGATTCCCAAGCGTGATGATGGGCTTCGGTCTCCCGGACGACAACCTGCATGCACCGAATGAGAAGTTCCACATCCCGAACTTCTACCGCGGGATCGAGACGATCTGCCGGTTCTTTGAGAAGCTTGGGTAGGGTGAGCGATCAGCCATTAGCATTTGGCAATTAGCGCTTAGCTAGAATCAAGAGCGCCCTCCGGGGCGCTTTTTTATTCTTTAGTTGTAACGAATCGAAAGAGTCCACGTTCTTCATTCGCAATCAAAGATAACTATTGACAATCATTCGTAACCATACTAAGTTTTGCGGAAGTCGGTTCTTTCCCTTTCGGACAATACGCCACGATCGTCCTGTATCGAAGATGTCGCGCAAAAGGAGATTGGTTATGACATCCTTTGGGAAGCTCTGCTTCGCCCTGCTCACATTCACTTCGATCTCACTCTTTGCCCAATCCGGGTCAACGTACTACGTGTCCAAGAGCGGGAGTGATGGCAACTCGGGTAGTTTTACTGCGCCGTGGCTCACGATCCAGCACGCCGCCAACTCGGTCTCGGCAGGTGCAACGGTGTATGTGGAAGCGGGCGTGTACAGCGAATCGGTGAATCTTCCTGCGTCTGGGACGGCGTCGAATGCCATCACCTTCTCGAACTATCCCGGCCAGACTGCGGTGATTGATGGTACGGGCCTGAGCGTGAATGGCACGCAGGGTCTGATCAACATCGTGAACCAGAGCTACATCACGGTGAGCGGATTTGAGATCCGCAATTACACCACGAGCAGTTCCGGCCCTACTCCCGCGGGCATTTGGGTGACCGGTTCGGGCACCGGGCTTCAGTTGCTCAACAATCTTGTGCACAACATCACGACCAAGTCGGAGAAGAATGGCAATGCATTTGGCATCGCCGTCTACGGCACGTCGAGCACACCGATCACCCAAATCACCATCAGCGGCAACCAACTCTACAACTTGAAGACCGGCAACAGCGAATCGATGAACGTCGATGGAAACGTGACCTACTTCACCATCAGCAACAACATCGTGCACGACGACGACAACATTGGCATCGACGCGATCGGCTTCGAAGGCGTCGGGCCCGCTGGATCGGACCAGGCCAAGTACGGCGTAATCAGTGGCAATACCGTGTACAACATCACTTCGTACGGCAATCCGGCCTACGGGAATCAATATGCCGCCGACGGACTTTACTGCGACGGCTGTGCGTACACCATCTTCGAACGCAACACCGTCTACAACTGCGACTTGAATATGGAAGCGGCGAGCGAGCACAAGGGACACAACAGCAGCTATGTCACTATCCGCAACAACCTTTTCTATGACGCCAACGCGGTGGGCGTCTCGATTGGGGGATACGCCAGCGGCGTCGGGGGCAGCGACCACGTCGTGGTCGTGAACAACTCTCTTTACAACAACAACGCCAAGAACCAGGGCGCGGAGTTTCAGATCCAGCACCACTCCGGATCGACCAATATTTTCGAAAACAACATCGTGTACGCGGGCAGCCAGAATGTTTGGATCTACAGCTACGTGAGTGGTTCAACCGCGACGGCGAATTGGAACCTGTACTACTCCAAGGCGGGATATTCGCAAGGGACATCCATTACATGGGGCAACAAGTCCAACTACAACAATTATGCTGCCTATCAGTCGGGAAGCGGCGAAGACAAGAATTCACCGAATGCAAATCCGCTGTACGACAATCTGACGTCAAATCCTCCGAACCTCGACGTCGCGACAAATTCTCCCGCGGTGAATGCTGGAGGGACGAGCTTGACCTGCACCGCGGGATACTGCAACGGCTCCTCGATTTACGGCAGTACCGACTACGCGGGCAATCCGCGCATGAATAGTGGCGGCCAGATCAACATTGGAGCCTACGAGCAATGAGCGAGAGAGCGGGCCGAAGAGTCGATATTCAGGGCTCTGTTACCGAGTCTCAGTTCTCTTGAACTGATGCCATCGATGGTGTTCGTCCGTCGCCGTCGCGGGCTTCCTCGCGAATCATGCCGAGCAAGACTGCGAGCACCGACGCGATGACGGGCCCCAGGAACAATCCTAGAAAGCCGAAGGCCTGAACGCCTCCGAGGATGGAAAACACCAGGACCAGCGGGTGGAGTGCTACCTTCCCGCCTACCACCCACGGCCGGATAATGCTGTCGGCAGTGCTGACCACCCCGACTCCCCACACAAAAACAAATATGCCCTTCCAGGTCGCCCCAACAAAAATCAAGTAGAGCCCGGCGGGAACCCATACCAGGGCAGCGCCGGCCACCGGCACAATCGAGGCAAACGCGGCACAAAGCCCGAGTAAAAGAGCAGACGGCAATCCAGCGATTACCATTGCGATGCCCGTCAAAATACCTTGCGCGACACCTACAGAAACGATGCCGTACACGTTGGCGACAATGGTGTCGGAAATATTGCTGAACAACTTCCTTGCCTGGCCCGGGGGCAGGGGAATGGACTCCTCCGCCTGTTGAATCCAGCCGCTACCATCCCTGAAAAAGAAGAAGACCATCAAGAGCGCCATGAGGGACTGTGCAATCAGGCTGGCAAAGTTGCTGAGAATTAGCGCTCCCGATCCCAAGACCCAAACGCCCGCCTGCTGCACGTGAGTAGTAACGACCGCCCGAATGTCGTATTTCGAGAGGTCGACCCAGCGCCCGAGGAGCCTCAGACCGCGCTCCGCTACGGTGGTCACAAACAGAGCGACTCCACCTTGCTCCGCACTCTGACGGATCAGGTACTGGGATGCGGTGACGGCCTGCTTTGCGACCAGCACGATGATAATGAAGATGGGCACCGCAAAGAGAAAGAGGAGTGCCAGGGTACATAGTAGAGAAGCCTCGCCAGACTTCCCGTTCGTCCAACGCAGGATCCTTTGATAGGCAGGGTAAAAGACGACGGCCAGGATGGTTGCCGCCGCGAATGTGTAAAGAAACGGCCGCGTGATAACGAATGCAAATCCCAACGCAATGAGAGTGAGAATCCCCAGGAACCACAGAGTGATCCGCTTGCTATACATGTTGCGCTTTCCGGACGTCGCGAAGGCTAGGGGTGCCCTTGCAGATCCCGCCATACATGGATGGCTCGGATTGGCTGCTGCACAGACTGCTCCCGAGCATGCACGCGAAAGTGATCAGGATGATTTGCGACACAGTTCCTCGGTCCTCTTCATTTTCATTAGGCGGGTTCGTTTGAGAACTGTCAGTTGCGACAGTCGGGGCAGTCTATTTCAGCAAAGATCCAATGCAGTGCGGTCGCACGTCTAGAACTCTCCGTTGCCGTCGGGCTCGTCACTTTCTACGCAGGAAGATAGCCTCTCCATTCCGCCCCAACGGGACAGCTGTTTTGCTCCTTCGTTCTGAATGTCAACGATCGACCTTGGCCGCAGATTGCCGGAAGCGGGAAACAAGAGGTACAGAATTCCGTCGGACTGACCTCCGTGGCGTGCATCGGACGAGACACCCAGCGAATTGGCCAGCGCGACCGAGCCTTCCCCTAAGGTCCCAATATCGGCATAGATCGCGAAGGACGATTTGCCGTTCCGGAGGTTGATGACGACGGCGAAATCCCCCAGACGGGCGCCCCCGCGATCGGCTACGTCTTTTGGCAACACCACATATGGGATCTTAGAGGCGTTTACATAAGCAGTGGGGTCGGTAAACTTCTTGGTTTCGTCGGAAAGCGAGGTGCAGGAGATGTAGTAGCCGGGGAAAGGATCGTTCTCTTGCTGAATCAGCGGATCGCCATGTTTGTCGGTAATAATGCCGTTCCAACGAGCAGGCGCGCCCGCGTTTGCCAATTCATCCAGCCCGGTGTCGTCGGAATTGTAGGCATTGGGAGCGCCGTCTGCATCAATCGCCATACCCGCGACGAAGAAGAAGGCTGGGCTGTCGGGCAATCGCCAAACCCGCACTTCATGAGAATGCTGCCGGTCTCGGCGCGAGGCCACGAAGTCGAGCAGCATGGATCTGGTACTGGTGCAACTTTCCGCGCGTCCCCCGGCCGCGTCAGGTTCGTCGGCTTCCATCCTCCCAGGCACGAAGCTGCCGGTCGACGCGGCGTTCCATGGAATGGCCTCAACCATCGGCTCTAGAAGCACGAACGGAGCCTCTCCCAAGATTCCCTGCGCAAATCCCGGTGCGCACAGGAACCCGAGGAGCAGGACTGCGTGTAGAGCTTGTTTACTCATACAATCGTTTCCCACAATAGCCAATCTCGCGAATAGGTCTTGATCGCGAGATCCAGAGTCTCAGCCTACGGTGTTTGTGCCGTTGGTAAACCTGTCAGAAATTACAGCGGGACCGTCAAACGGGAGGTAGGACAAAGGTGGGGCCAGATTTGCGTTTGCGCTTACTGCGGGTTATCAACAATGATCAGCCGCCGCAGTAAGCTCCGTAACGTTCACGTGATCCATTAAGAACGCCTCGTTGCGGCGAGTCCACTGGTGCGCGTGGAGGGACGCTCTCCGGGGCAGAGTAAGTCCGCGCTGGTGCGTTTCGCGTTGCTCGCAAATAGTGCGACTTGAAGGCTTGTTTGGCGCGATGAATGAGAACCCTGAGGTGGTCACGGTTGACACCAAAATCGCGGCATACCTCATCTTTACTGCGTTCCTCGAGGAACAGAGCCTTCAACAGGCAGCGATTTTTTTCTGAAAGTTCTTCGAGAATCTGCCGAACCCCTTGCTGCATTTGCCGCACGGCGATGGCGTCGTAGGCACTCACGGTTCGGTCGGGGATGGCATCGACAAGTCCGTCAGCAGCCGGAATCTCCCGGCTCTCCGATCGATAATGCTCGCGGAGTACGTTGTTGCAAACAGAATTGACGAAGGCTCCGAGGCGTTCTGGCTGGTGGACGCGTTGTTCGGCGAGAAGCCGCAGGACACGCGTGAGGGTCTCTTGCCGAACGTCTTCGATTGCCGCAGCCGAGTGCAAACGCTTGCCCAGCTTCAGCCGAACCAGTGCGCTGAAATAAGCCACGAAGTGCTGTTGGGTACTGCTATCACCGGAACGAAGCCGATCCAGGTAGGAACTATCGAAATCCTGAAACTGCATTGGCATGGCTGCTCCTCCTGATGGGCAGGTTGAACTGGGCCTGTTTTCGCTCTATCTTTCTATCTTTCTTTCTTTGACCACGCTGTTCTTGTGAAAAAAGCGGACGTTGTTCAATGTCAAAGGGGAAGTGTTTGTGATCATGCGTCCGAAAGGACAAAACGTCCATGGAGCTAGACTGAAGCGGTATGAATTAATCTGAAGAAATCGCCGCTGGAAAATGCCCTTTGCAAGCATCCCTCGCCAGTTGGCGTGACTTGGCGAATGCACCCCTGACCCGGGTTTTGGCGAACAAACGGCGCAAACTTATGCTAAGGCCTGTTCTCGTCAGTTGACGGCTCAGGAATGTTTTCAGGACGTCGGTATACCGCCGCAGAGGGCAATGATGACAAGTGTCCAGAAAATGCCCAAGGGCACGATGTAGACCCATCCGAAACGTCGCCTTGCCGCCTGAATCCCGAACCAATGAATCAAAGCCAACGGCCCCCAAAGCAAGACTTGTCCGTTGACGCTGCGGGGTTCATTCTTGAACCAAAACAGGAACCAGACGAAAAGCCCAATCGTGCTGGCAAGGCCCCACCAATTCGTTCGTACCTTGGACTCGACAGCCATCGAATTGTAGCCAGCATAGCGTGCGCTCTGCCGAGTGTCACGTTACTTCTGTAGCGAGGAGTAGAGGCTCCATGGACGGCTGGCGAAACATCCCCATTACGCTCATCGACGGGGGT
Organism: uncultured Acidobacteriaceae bacterium; assembly: GCA_963788555.1. Classification (GTDB taxonomy): domain Bacteria; phylum Acidobacteriota; class Terriglobia; order Terriglobales; family Acidobacteriaceae; genus Sulfotelmatobacter. The sequence goes on from CAWBHM010000028.1 coordinate 103,040, forward strand.
TGCCGAGTATGGACCGCCTGATAGAGCGAACCTCAAAGTAGACAACGACGATTCCGGCTGCAAGCCCAAGCAGCTCCCTTTCCGCTATTGTCCAGCCACACAGAATCAGGGCGATGATTACCGCGACGGCTTGCCAGATTATCGCTGCATCGGGTCTTCGATTCGACAGCGATTGTCTTCCCGCTACGAACCACAGCAGAGAAGCACCGATGCCGCCTACAACCCAGTGCTTGGTTGCTAAATCCGAGAGCGCGCTCATCAAGGACTGAGATTATAGCGGGTACCACTCTGATGATTGGCGAAACATCGCCATTTCGCTCATTGACCTCACCGTGACCTCAGGCATCGACAATGCGTTAGAATCAGCGACGCCGTGAAACTACTCATCGTCGTTGACGACATATTCGAATTTCAAGACGGAACACTTCATTTTGCGCCTCTGGTGGAAATTCCCGCGCTTGAAGGACTGAAAGCAGGAGACCCGCTCGAACTGAGGAGGCCAGATGGCACGACATTCCTCACTACGCTCTACGGCCTCGACTGGCCATCGCCGATGCGTGGGAAAATGGGCTTGAGCGTGAACAAGCCACTCACAAAGGCCGATATTCCGGTCGGCACTGAAATCTGGAAAGTGGTCTAATTCGCGGTCTTCGCCACAGTTGGCGAAAAATCTCCATTTCACTGATTGAGGCTGGAGGCACCATGTTCGGAATCAGGATAACCATAGTCCGCTACATTAGCGACGAACCCCAGCCGGGAATTGTCGAGTGCACACTCGAAGATGCGCACGGTCGTCAATGGTCGTTCGTGGAAAAAACCGCGATAGTCAGTGCAGAACATCTCGATGCCTCCACATCCTATCCGCAAAGAGGAGTCATCGCTGCCGAGGTCGTTGGGCGGAGTGTTGACGCTACTGGACGTGAGACCATTCGTGTTGATACCGAGCGACCGTGGCATGTCGAGTCAGTGGACGGTGTGACCCAGTTCGAGGTGTTGGCGGAGTCGCTGGTGGAGTTGTGACTGCATCAACTGACGAAAAATCTCGATTTCACTCAAACCCCGCCAGAGCGGTCCTATGTCCGTCCTTACTGCGGTAACTGGCACACAGGACGTCGGCAGAACCATAATTGAATTGCTAATGCCCAAGCCCAGACTTGCAGGTTCGTTAGTCCTCTCGTCACTCAATGCGCTCGTGGTTGTCGCTGCGCTTGTGGCTGGCTACAGTGGTCTGTCGCCGTGGTGGACCGCCGTGAGTCTCTGGATCATTCCTCTGCCCCTTGTTCTCTTCTCAACAGCCTACGTAGTTGCGGACGCCATGAGATCAGGCACCCGCAAACAGGCGCTCATCGCGGCAGGCATTCTTGTCCCAACCGTTGCGGTGGAGTGGTATTTCAGGTTCAGAGGCATCTAGCGTCACACGCAGATTCTCATAACTGTTGAAACATCTCCATTGCGCTCATTGATCGGAGTGCGCTAGCCTTATCTTGCTCTCGCGGTTCTCCCACCTCTTTTTCCGTCTCCACCCCTAAACTGTCTATTTGCTGCAATGTGTGTGCAACCCAGCGCGGTCATTTGTAAGCCCACACCATATATGGTGTTATATTGCTTGACCCCGCCCCAATTTCACCGTTACAGTAGCTTAACTTTGTGCCCGCCCTCTCCAGCCTGGGGTGAAAACTGGTCATGGATTGACCTGTACATGCATCGAAAGAACGAGAGGAATCCCGTTAGTAAACACGCACACCCAAGCAGTCGGCGCGCCCATGTGCGGCGCTCGACTGGCAACAGGCCACCGACAACTGGCCACTGGTCTTCAAGGAGTTCACGTTGCTCAAACTGAAGAGGCTTCAGATTCTCGGGTTCAAGTCGTTCTGCGACCGCACCGAACTCAAGTTCCACGGGGACGGTGTCGCGGCGATCATCGGCCCCAACGGCTGCGGCAAGTCGAATATTTCCGACGCCATCTCGTGGGTGCTCGGCGAGCAGTCGGCCAAGACTCTGCGCGGGGCGCGCATGGAAGATGTCATCTTCGCCGGCACCCGCGACCGCAAGCCCACGGGCATGGCCGAAGTGTCGCTGACGCTGATTGACCCCGAAGCCTATAACGGTGCCGACGCCAATGCGCCGACCGAAATCGACATCCAGGACGATCTGCCGCAGATGCTAGGCCGAAGCCAACATCATCCGATGACTGGGACGAGGCCTCGATTCGCGCCCGCGCCGCCGCCGCTACCGAACAGGCCGTTGAAGACGCGCAGCCGGGACGAACCGAAGAAGTAGAAATTCCGCGCTCGAAGATCAATACCATCGCCGTCGCCTTCCCGGACGACGAACCGATCTTCGCGCTGCCCGCGCATAACGTCACCGCGCCCGCAACGGCCGCGTCGGTCGGCACCCCTGCGCCGCACGTGGTTCTCAAGATCCGCCGCCGCAAGTTCAACCAGCAGCAATTCCGTCACGGAGAAATCGTGGTCACGCGCCGGTTGTTCCGCTCCGGGGACAGCGAATATCTGTTGAACGGCAAGCTCTGCCGTTTGCGCGACATTCAGGAATTGTTCATGGGCACCGGCCTGGGACCAGAGTCCTACGCGCTGATCGAGCAGGGACGCATTGGGCAGATTCTGAGCAGCCGTCCCACGGACCGCCGCGCGATTCTCGAAGAAGCGGCCGGGATTACGAAGTTCAAAACCAAGAAGCGTCTTGCCGAAGCTCGACTGGAAGATGCCAAGCTGAATCTGGCGCGCATCAACGACATCTTCGACGAAGTCACGCGCCAGATGAATTCGCTGAAGCGGCAGGCCTCGAAGGCGGAACGCTATGCGCGCCTGCGCGATGAAATGCGCGCCAAGTTGCGCCTGGTGCTGGCCAGCAAGTTTGCGGCGATCGAGCAGGAAAGCGCCGAACTCGACTCCCAACTCAACGCCCTCGCCGAAGAGATGCAGCACCGCACCGAGGCCGTGCAGCAACTCGAAGCCGAGCAGGCCGAGCGCACCCAGCGCGGCTATACGATCGAGACCGAATTGCGCGAGAACCGCGATCGCATCAGCCAGATCGCCCTGGAAATCGATCGTGCACACGCGCGCCGCCGGCACAATGAAGAACGCTGCGCCGAATTGCTGGTGCGGACGGCTTCGTCCGAAGCGGAGTTGGCGCAGGCTCGTCATCGGCTGACGGCGCTCGAATCCGAGCGCGAATCGAACCGCCAGATTCTGGAATCTGCCGCCGCGGACCTGGCCGCCGCGCAGAGCGATCTCGTTCTCTGCCAGCAGGAAGCCGCAGCGGCGCTGCCAGCCTTGCCGAAATCGAGCGCCAGCAGGAAGAATCACGCGTCGCGATTTTCGACACGGTTTCGTCCGCCTCGCGTCTGCGCAATCAACTGGCGCAGGCCGAAGAACGCCTGGCCGGAGCCGACCGCGAAGCCCGTCGCCTCGAAGCCGAAATCACCAATGCCAACATTCAAGTCGAAGCCTTCGGCGGACAGCGCGGCCAACTCGCTCTCGAATTTGAAACCGTCACGCAGCGCGTCAGCGGCATCACCGAAGAGATCAGCCAGCTTCGCCGCCTGATCGAACAGAAGAAGCTGGAAGAGACGCGTTCCAAGACCAACCTCGATGTTCTGCGCGCGGAGTTCGCGACTGCTCTCGGCAAGAAAGGCTCGCTTGAGGCCGTCATCGCCGAGCATGGATACTCCACCGAATCGGTCCGCCGCCTGTTTCAGTCCGGCGTGATGCAATGGTGGGCTCGCGCCCGTCGGCGTGCTCGCCGACTTCCTCGAAGTCGAACCGCGCTACGAGCGCGTGGTCGAAGACTTTCTGCGCGACGAACTGAACTACGTCGTCGTGAAGTCCTGGGACGCGGCCGACGAAGGGTCTGCGCATGCTGCGCACCGACGTCGACGGACGCGCCACCTTCCTGGTCCATCCCGAAGATTCGCAAGCCAAGTTCTCTTTCGTCGCTCGACGAAGCCGCGCACTGCGCTCCGCCTGCCGCGCAGATCATTCCGCTGAAGAGCACGATTCGCGTGCTCGATGGTTTCGGCAAGTCGCTGGAAGTCATCCTGCCGAAGCTGCGCGACGGCTACATCGTCCCCGAATCGGACGTGGCTCGCGGTCTGGCGCTGGAAAATCCAGACGCCTTCTTCCTTTCCCAAGCAGGCGAGTGCTTCCACAACGTGACGGTCACAGGCGGCAAACAGCGCGCGGAAGGCCCGCTTTCGATGAAGCGCGAGCTGCGCGAAGTTCTTGCGCCAACTGGAAGATCTTGAACGCGCGCTGCGCGAGGAAGAAATGCGCGTCGCTCACCTTGGGCCGCGAGATCAAGGATCTCAGTTCCCTGCTCGAACGACTCGATGGCGAAAAGCGCGAAGCCGAGCATCAGGCCATGACGTCAGGGCCACATGCTGCAGCAACTCGATTCCGAGATGACCCGCGTCAGCGAGCGCCTCAACGTCTCTCAGCGCGAACTGCAGCGACTAGCCACTGAACGAGCTGAGCAGGAAGGCATTCGTCTGCGCGCGACAATCTGAGATCGAGACGCTGGAACTGCAGCGCCTGCAACTCGAACAGCAGATTGCCGCCGCACAGGAATCTCTGACGGCACTGCGCCAACGCCGTGAAGAGTCGGCGCAGACCACTTCGCAGCACGCCGCCCGCGTGGCCACGCTCGAAGAACGTCACCGCTCGGCCGCAGCGGTTCTGCAGCGCATCGAATCCCTGTTCTCCGAGATGGGCGAGCGCGTCCACGCACTGGCTTCGCAGATCGAAGGCGCCGCCGCTGAGAAGCTGCAGCGCGAAGCTGAGAACGAGCAACTGGCGCAGCATGCCACCGACCTCGAAGCCGAGCGCAACGCGGCCCAGGCCCGCGAAGGACTGCTGCAATTCGAGACCGAACAACTGCGCGCCCGCCTGACCGAAATCGACGAACTCCTGCGCAACAGCCGCCTGCTGCTCGATCAGGCTCGCGACCGGCGCGGAGAATTGTCCGCCACTGCCGCCAAGCTCGAATCCGACGCGCAGTACATGTCCGAGACCTGCATCAACGAACTCGGCGTCGAGCGCGCCGCGCTGATGGCAGACACCACACTCGAACCACGTCACCGGCGAACAACTCGCGACCGAAGACCAACTCTACCGCGACATGCGCTCCAAGCTCGAAGCCATGGGCCCGGTGAACATGATGGCGCTCGAAGAATACAAAGAGACCGCCGAGCGTCACGCGTTCCTCGAAACGCAGCGCAAGGACCTGATCTCGTCGATCGAGAACACGACGGCCACGATCAAAGAGATCGATCAGATCTCGCGCCAGAAATTCGAAGAGGCGTTCGCCAAGATCAACGAGAACTTCCAGGCCACGTTCAAGAAGCTGTTCGGCGGCGGCCACGCCTTCATGAAGCTGACCGACGAAGAGAACAGCGCCGAGAGCGGCATCGACGTCGTGGCCTCGCCTCCGGGCAAGCGCCTGCAAAGCGTGCTGCTGCTCTCCGGCGGCGAAAAGGCGCTCACCGCGCTCGCCCTGCTGGTCGGCATCTTCCAGTACGCGCCCAGCCCGTTCTGCATCCTCGACGAAGTCGACGCGCCGCTCGACGAAGCCAACATCGGCCGCTTCACCGAACTGGTCAAGGAGATGAGCGTGCAAACCCAGTTCGTGCTCATCACCCACAGCAAGAAGACGATGAGCATCGCCCCGGTGCTGTACGGCGTGACCATGCAGGAACCGGGCGTGTCGAAGCTGGTCTCGGTGCGATTCGGAGCAGCGCAGTAGGGAACGGCCGTGACTACCGTTCCAAAGAAGGGCTGACCCTTCGCGTACTGGCCCGTTCTCACTTTCCGAAATCGGCACCCTGTTATCCACTCCCTTCCTCAGCTTTTCCACAACCTCGCGCCAGAATTGGGCTTGCTGCAGAACGCCTGCTGCTCAGAATCCACTTTCCTGTCAACATTTTTCGAGCCGAACGGCATTCCGTACGCTGACCGCAGCTGTGATCAGAATCGTTGACATTTTTTTCTGACCAGCTAGAATACGCCTCGCTTCTTCCTGTAAAATTTCATCATGAGCCCCGATCTTCTCGATTCCGTCCTCTTGCAAACTGACTTTCCCGACCTCCAACTTCACGCCAGCGGCAAAGTGCGCGACGTTTACAGCGTCGGCGACCAGCAACTGCTTTTCGTCGCCACCGACCGCATCTCGGCCTTCGACTACATCCTGGCCACCGGCATCCCCCACAAGGGACGCGTGCTCAGCCAGATTTCGCTGTTCTGGTTCGACTACCTCGCCGACATCGTTCCCAATCACCTGATCACCGCCGACGTCGACCAGTACCCGCAAGCCGTCCGCAAGTATGCCGACCAGCTTGCGCGGACGCTCCATGCTCGTGCAGCGCGCCGAAATGTTTCCGGTGGAGTGCGTCGTTCGCGGATACATTTCCGGCTCGGCCTGGAAGGAATACAAGGCCACCGGCAAGGTCTCTGGCATCGCGCTTCCCGCGGGCCTGAAAGAATCGGACGCCTTCCCCGAGCCCATCTTCACGCCGTCGACCAAGGCCACGACCGGGCACGACGAGAACATTTCGTTCGATCAGATGTGTGAGATCGTCGGCGTCGAAACTGCCAGCCATCTCCGCGATCTGACGCTGCGCGTGTACAAGAAGGCCGCAGCCTACGCCCGCAAGCGCGGCATCATCATCGCCGACACCAAGTTCGAGTTTGGACGCACCGCCAAGGGCATCACCCTGGCCGACGAAGTCCTCACTCCCGATTCTTCCCGCTTCTGGCCCGCCGACAAGTACGCTCCGGGACGGCCGCAGGATTCGTACGACAAGCAGTACGTTCGCGATTACCTCGAGCAAATTCACTGGAACAAGCAACCGCCTGCGCCGGCGCTTCCCGCTCGACGTGGCTCGCCGCACCAGCGAAAAATATCTCGAGGCTTACTTCCAGCTTACGGGACACAAGCTGGATGTCTAGATCGGAAGTTCTGGTACGATCTCCCACCGCAGGAGCGCGGCATGACCCCGCGGACTGGTTCATTTGTGCGTTAGTGCTGTCTGAACGTGATCACGGCGGCCATGCAGGGCTTTTTTTCCGAGGCCCTGACGATGGCCGGACTGGTGGTCGGTTACATCGTGGCTGCGTGGAAGTACCGCAGCCTCGCGGAGTGGTTGGAATCGTTTTTGAAGAACCCGTGGTTGGCTGAGATTCTCGGCTTTCTCATCATCTTTTTTGCCATCGTGCTCCTGTTCGGCATTGCCGCCAGGATCGCCCGCTGGGTGATGAAAGAAGTCCGGACTCAGCGGCTTTGACCGTTTCCTCGGCGCAGTTTTGGGGCTGCTGAAGGGCGGGCTGATGGTGGCGGTGATCCTGATGGGCATGACGGCATTCACGCCCACTTCGAAGCTGCTGGAGAATTCGCAACTGGCGCCCTATTTCCTGGTCGTGGGCCGGGCTGCCATCTGGCTCGCTCCGTCGGAGTTGCGCGCCCGTTTCTATCAGGGTCTGGACTTGCTCCATCAGGCTCCGCAGAAGTTAACCAGCTCCCCTGCTTCCCCGCCGAAATAGGCCGCGGTGCAGTGAAAAATTCATAGCAAAGAGAGAGATGCATCGTGAAAGATCAACTGGAAGCACTTGTCCTGCAGATGTACCGAAGCAACATTCTTTATTCCGAGGGCGTGCGTGAATTCAAGAAGCGATTCATTCTGACCGTGCTCCAGGAAAACAAGGGCAACCAGTGCCGCGCCGCCCGCGAACTGGGCATGCACCGCAACACCCTCAGCCGCACCATCACCGAACTGAAGATCGACGTCCGCCAGCTCCGCGACGGCGTCAAGCGCCCACCCCGCAGCGCCCGCCCGGTCACCTGGAAAAGAAAATCGTCCGCTAGGACTCCAAGCTTCGTCATCCGATCACTGTCATCTTGAGCGGAGAGAATGCTTCTCGCGAAGTCGGAAGCATTCTCGTAGTCGAAGGGATCCCTGCGACTCGGAGATGGCCTCTGGCAGGGAAGGGGTTCTTCGCCCTACTCAATGATCCGCATCAACTCACAAAAAAAAAGGCAGCCCTCGCAGGCTGCCTTTTTTAACCGATCGAACCTGTGCTGCTACTGAGCCGCCGGCTTGTGATGGCACCGGCGCCTTTGCGCTGGAGCCGCCGCGGGCTTCGCCCTCAGCAACTGTCCCTTCTCCATCACCATCATGAACGGATTCGGCGTGTACGACGCCGGCTCACCCTGGAAGTCGAAGCTGGCTCCATCTTTCGGAATCATCTTCACCGGAACCTTCTCTTCGAACTTCAACGTGATGTCGGCCTTCTTCGCGTCGATGTCATCCGAACTGCCGGCAATCATGAACTCCGTGGGCGTCGGTGCTGATGACGGTGCCATTCATCTGCACCGCTTTGCCCTTGATCGCATTCCAGACCGATGTCCTGATCTTCCTGCGCGCCATTGGTCAAGACGAACTCCCAGGTCGGCGAAGTCCATCTTTCCGGCGTCGTTGGCAGTCACCATGGCATGAGCCTGCTCTGCCGGCGTCGGCGCCGGCTTGACTGGAACCTGCGGCCCGCCGGCCTTTGCTGCAGCCAGAAATTCTGCCCAGCCATCATCGCCGGCGTGGAACTTAACATATTGCGAGCGAGCGTACTTCTCAATCTGTGCCTGAGCTGCCGGCGGAGCAACCGCCGCCGCCCGCGCCGCAAACCAGATCCCGTTCTGATAGTCCGGCGGGCGTCTGGCCCAGGTACGCCAGCGCCAGCGGATAGACCAGGCTGAAATCTTTCTGGTTGTCGGGGCTGGCGTCCACGGCAGGCTTCAAATGCGTGACTGCGCAAGCATTGTCCTTGGCCGTCAGGCAGGCAATGCCGATCGCGGCGTCGAAGATTCCGGTCATCTGGTCTTTCGTCTTTTGGAAGTCCGCGTCCGAGGTTCCATCGGGTTTATTGAACTTCGGCAGGCAATCCAGTCCCTGTTGGCCATACTTCTTGCCATCCGCCAGAAGCTGCGTGCGCATTCGGATCTCCGCCCTGCGCCATCACGCGGTCAAAATAGGCCAGCAGCGCCAGCGCCCGCACATTGCATGGGTCGGCCGTGACCAGCTTCGTGGCCGTCTCCATCGTCTTCTTCGCGTTGTTCGGTCTGCTGGTACGTACCCATCAGAATCTCGAGCGCCTGATTCTTCATGACGCTGTTGGGATACTGCGTGAGGAACGCTTCCAGGCCGCTGATCTTCGCGTTGGCATCTTTCTGGGGTCTACGCCGCCACGTAGGCGTTGTACTCGGCAGGATCCTTGATCACCGGCGCCGCGGCTTGTCCTGCGCGGGCGCAGCCGCCTGTCCCTGCGCGGGCGGCGTGGCCGATTGTCCCTGAGCTGGCTGCGCAGCAGTCTGTGCCACCGCGCCCACCGCAACCCCAAGCACAACCGTAAGCAGAATCTTTTTCATCAGTATGGCTCCTCGAATCTTTCGGGAAATAGCTTTTCCGGGAATCGTGTACTCGAAGCACCTCCTCTTTGGGACGGACATCATTGGCGGCAAATTCGGATTCCGATCGGTCATGGAGATCGATCCCGATGGCAAGAATCTGAAGCCGTTCTTCGCCAAGAACTACGACGTCTCGTCCCTCCTCCGGCCCAAGGACAGCGATCGGGTGTTCCTTTCGACTCTCGGCGTGAGCCCGCTGCAAAGCGAAATCACGATCGTCGAACCGGACGGCAAAGTCACCGTGCACACCGTGATCGATCACGGTATGGCGACTCCCAAGGATTTCGACGCCTCCGGCGATCCGCTGGTCAGCGACGATGGCAAAGAGGTAGCGACCATGGCCAGCAATCGAACGTTGAACCCGGAAATCTATGCGGTGGAACCTTCGGCGGCGCGCCTCACAGTGAGCCAGACGGCGGACTTCAAGAAGATTCAGTGGGCCGATTTCAAGGAGGTCACGTTCCCTGGGCCGGAGGGCGCGACCATCCATGGGTTGCTCATCACCAAGCCTGGCCTGGACATGAGCAAGCCTCACCCGGCCCTCGTCTCGAACATTTACGCGAACTCGGGCAAGGCCTCGTGGGGCGGGTTCTTTGAGAATTACGCCGCGACCGAGTTGGATATGGTCGTGCTCTGCGTCGACTTCCGCGCGAGTTGGGGATATGGCGGCGAGTTCAACAGCGGCTACTACCGCAAGATGGGGCTGATCGACGCGGATGAAGCGGTGGCCGCCCACACCTACCTGGCTTCGCTGCCCTACGTGCGCAAGGATCGCATCGGGATCTGGGGTTGGAGCTATGGAGGCTATCTCACGTGCATGACGCTGATGACCAAGCCAGGCGTGTTCGACACCGGCGTCTCGGTGGCACCGGTTACCGATTGGAAGGACTATAACGAGTGGTACACGCGCCGCCGCCTCGGCCTCGTGAAGGACGACAAAGCGATCTTCGAGAAGACCTCGCCCGTCACCTACGCCGGTGGGCTGCAAGACAACCTCTTGCTGGTTTGCGGAGTGGTCGATGACAATGTGCTATTCCAAGACACCGAGCACATGGTGCAAGCCTTGATCGACCACGATCGCTATTTCTACCAGCTGACCTACCCGCGAGACGACCACGGCATCGGCAAGGACACGAGCCGACCGCACGTGTTCGCGAGCATCATGCGCTATCTGTACGGCGAGTTGAGCCGCCCCTAGAGCCCATTTGATCGGCACCTTCTTCGGAATCGCGTTCGTGGTTTTGGTGATCCTCGATGTATTCGAGACGATCATCTTGCCACGAACCGTGGTGCGTCGCCTGCGTCCGTCGAATCTCTTCTTCGACTGGGCGGGTCGAATCTACGTCCATTTGGGCCGATTTCGCCGGAAGCGAATCAGGCAGGCTTTCCTGGTCTCGTTCGGGCCGCTTTGCCTTCTTTGCTTGCTGCTCTTGTGGGCGATCCTCTTGATGGTCGGCTGGGCGCTCATCATCCACGGCACGCACACCCTCTTCTCAAGCGGCCCGCTGAGCTTTCCGGAAAGCCTCTACTTCAGTGGAGTCACCTTTATCACCCTCGGATACGGCGACTACGTTCCGCTCGATCCCCTCGCCCGAGTCATTGCGGTGCTTGAATCGGGCTCCGGCTTCGGCTACATCGCGCTTGTGATCGGCTACGTTCCGGTGTTGTATAACGCGTTCTCTCGGCGCGAAGTCCAGATCATTCTCCTCGATACCCGCGCGGGTTCGGAGCCGATCGGCTACGAGATTCTGCTGCGCCACGCCCGGTCCGGCTGCATGGATCGACTGGAGGGATTGCTCAAGGAATGGGAAGTCGTCGCCGCCCAACTCCTGGAGAGCTATCTGTCGTATCCGATCCTCGCGTACTACCGCTCGCAACACGACTCGCAGTCCTGGCTCAGGTCGCTCACCGCGATCATGGATGCCTGCGCTTTGATTGAAAGCGGCATCATTTCGGATGAGCCTTGGGCCAAGGGTTTGCGGTTTCAGGCCCGGGCGACGTTTGCGATGGCTCGCCACGTGGTGGTGGATCTCGCCTACATCTTGGACATTCCGCCCAACGGGCACAAGTCACGCAAGTTGGACCCGGAAGATCTGGAAACGATTCGCCAAGGCCTGTCTCAGTTTGGGCTGATGATGAAGCATGACGCCATGGCGGATACTCATCTGGCCGCGGTGAGGAACATGTACGAGCCGTATGTCGGCGCCATGGCCTATGAATTGATCCTCGACCTGCCTCTTTGGCTGGATCCCAAGCTGCACATCGACAACTGGCAGACGAGCGCCTGGGAAGGCGCAACCCACTTCTAGGCGCGTGGCCTTCTTGAGAAGAGGAGAAGCTCCCGGAAGAGCTTGGTTGCGGGGGCAGGATTTGAACCTACGACCTTCGGGTTATGAGCCCGACGAGCTACCAGACTGCTCCACCCCGCGATGCTTGAGTGATTATACCTAGCGGGTTGGCGATGTGTCTTGCCCGGTTCGGCAATTTGGTATTCAGCCCATTGCGCTCGAAGGTGGTTGCAAATTCATTCACGAAAGAAGTGTCTCTGGAGTAAGGTCGGATGATGCGAGCCGACTCATCTTTTGGCTGTTGGTTTTGCCGTGGATGGCCTTCGGATCGGGAAGCAAGGTGCTGAGAGGCGCTTGACGCCCGAGGGCTGGATCGGCCAATCTCCTAAGATGGGTACCCCGTCTTGAGGGTGGCTCGTGGACTGATATGCGTTGGAATGCCCTTGTCGCTCTTTTGGCTTGCGTCTCGCTTGCGTCGCTGGCGCGTGCCTCCATCTACTATGTCTCTCCATCGGGCAACAATGCCGATCCCGGCACCAAGGCGAAGCCGAAGCGCACGATTCAAGCCGCAGTTGATGCATGTGCGGTCGGCGATCAGATTTGGATTGCTCAAGGCACCTTTTACGAGAATGTCGTAATTGGAAAGGCGATCACCCTTGATGGAGGCTATGATCCGACGTTCGCAAAGCGACTCCCGGATGGTTACCCAACGGTCATCGACGGATCTAGCGCAGGGCCGGATGTCTCCGTGACCGCGCTGCCCAACAATCGCCCGGTCACCGTTGATGGCATGACGATCACGCATGGCTTGCCCGGTTTCAGCGCGTTCAACGCGAGCGTCGTGCTGAACGGCAATAAGATTCTCACGAACTCCCAGTCGAATAGCGCCGACGGCGGTGGCGTCGATGTCGAGGGTGATGGCACCAAGGCGATCAACGCGACCCTCACCGGAAACTCCATCGGCAACAACTTTGGCGCTCGGTTCGTCGGCGGAGCCGACCTAGACCTCGCGGGTGGTACCGGTATTTTCACGTCGAACACCGTCTTCAACAACGGCGCGGCACTCTACTACGGGGGCGTTCATCTGGGCCGATGGCACGTTCACCGTCTCCAAAAACACGATCGAGGACAACTGGACCGGAGGCGGCGCCGCTGGTCTCGCTGCCGTTTCCGGCACGTTCACGATCGTTGACAACCAGATTCTGCGCAATCGCGGAAGTTTTGCCTCCGGCGTCTATGTCATAGATTGCCAGTGCGACTTTTTGAACAACCTCGTCGCGCGCAACGCGTCGACCGGCTACAACAGTGGTCTCCGCATTTCGATCCTCCAGCGGATCGATCACCAACAACACGTTCGTTTATAACTCGGCAACCTACACGCCGTTTGGGCCTTCGACCGTCACTCTGTTCAACGCCTCTGGTGAAAAGTCGAGCGCGTCGGTCCAGAACAACATCTTCGCCTACAACTCGCCAGCCGGTCTTCTCGGTTAACTACCCAGACGACGTTCATGCGACCGTTGACCACAACTGCTATGCCTGCAATGGCAATTGGGGCTACGCCACCTACGACACACCTGGTTTCGTGCCTCAGCCGCTTGAACCGTCCGACGTCGGTCAACTGCCCCTCTTCGAGACGCCCAGCAGGATGACTTCCGGATTCATCCAGAGTCTCCTGCGCGCAACACAGGCGACGATACGGCCGCGACTCCGATCGCCCTTGACCTGGACCAACAGACTCGCAAGAAGGGCTCTCACGTGGACATGGGCGCTTACGAGTGCCCGGGAGGCAACACCTTGTTCTTCCACGACACGTTCATGACCGACGCCCCGGTGACCGACACCGACTTGCGTGGTTACGACATCAACTTCGAATACACCAAGCGCCAAACGGGGCAGTTCGCAAGCACTCTGCTGCTAGAGAATGCGGGGACCGCCAATGGCAACCCCGGCGACTTTATGACTCAGGTCAACAACGGTGGGAGCCAATCCCTTCTGATTGCTTGCTGGCCTTTTCAACCTGCGGGCGCGCAGTGCAACACTCCCGTTGCGGTTGGCCGAACTTTCACCGGCTCGTCAGACTTCGAAGTTTCGGTGGTGGCTCAACCGGATTACGACGTGACCAAGAACCCCAGCCACTGCCTGGGGATGTCCTTTGGCGATGTAGGCTTGCTCAGTTGGTCGGATCCTTCAAACCCGAACGCGGGAGGTCCGGTCATTTCCCAGGGCACCGGTGCAACCGTCCAAATCGACGGCACTCTTTGCGCCTACGATTCGGGCACGCTGGTCTACCAAACGAACGTCTTGTCTCTGTTCAATCCGATCGACGGCACCTGCCCGATCGCTTTTGACGTGCATACGAACGGGTTGTTTGATGGTAGCGGAACCGTCACCTGGACTCTGTGCGTCGCTGGTCAGCCCCTCTTCACCTATTATCGCCAACACGGCTACCTCGGCAACTTTTGCAACCTGAACGTCTATTCAGACCAGGCTCAGCAGGTTGATAATGATCCGATCACGAACTCGGCCGCGGCCGATGGATTCTATCACTGGGACATCCGCTCTATCGACCTCACCTCGCCGAACACGACGATCTCCGGAGATTCCACACCAGTCTCGGGCGGCTCGTTCGCAAACGACGTAACCTGGACCATCAACGCGAGCGACGGCAGCGGCGGCTCTGGGGTGAGAGGCATCGTCTACAGCCCGGACAAGGGCAGCACTTGGATCACCGCGCTCGGATCTTCGGTCGATGTGCCGACCTATGGCGAGGGACTGCACACGCTTCTCTACTACGCGATCGACAACGCGGGCAACAGCGGCCCGATCAAAACCAAGAACTGGAAGGTAGACGAGACCGCCAACACGGTGACCATCGTGCCTCTCCCGGTGCCCAACGAAGCAGGTTTCAACAGTGGTCCAGTTTGGGTCAACATCATCCCCAGCAATGACGGCCGTTCCAAAGCCACGGTCTACTACTCCATCAACGGGGGATCGACCACGCTACTTCCGGGCCTATACGAGTTCACTGCCGATGGCAAAGTGACCCTCAAAGCGTGGGCCATCGACCAGGCAGGCAACCAAGGAGCGGCTTCGACCCAAAATATCTGGATCGACACCGCGCCTCCGGCGATCACATCGTTTGCTTATGTGCCGAGTCCGCTGCCGAACAACGGCCCTGGTCAAATGATCAGCGTCGACATTACCGTCGGTGCATCGGACGTCGGCGCTAAGGTCGCTTCCATGTCCTACACCACTGCCGATTCTCTGGGGAGCATCACGCCCTCCGGCTCGCTGACTTTGGGCGGAGACGGCAAGTGGCACGCCACTCTCTCGCTGGAGGCGTATCGCACGACGTCCCAGAACCGATACACAGTCACCCTGGTCCCGGTTGATGGTGCAGGCAATGTCGGCGCGGGCAGCCCCAAGATCATCAAAGTTCAGTAAGCGTGCTGGTCAGTGGTCGGCTATGAAAGCGGTCTCCTGCAACCAATCTTGACAGGCTCGCTCGAACTCGGATACAATCCGAAAGCTGAATCTGGCCTCGGCCGGATTGAGCGCGAATACTCAAGGAGGCTTTGCCGGGTTCTCTACGTTACCGACAATAACCGCAGTTCGGAACTGAAGCGATCCTCTCCTTGCGTCCATTCGCGGAGGGGTTTTTTGTTGCCCCAAAGATGAAACAAAAGAGGAATGAATGCCGACAGTTAATCAACTGGTACGCAAGGGACGCAGGGTCCCGAAGGTGAAATCGAAGTCGCCGGCGCTGAAGCGGCAACCCCTTCAAGCGCGGCGTCTGCACCGTCGTCCGAACGATGACTCCCAAGAAGCCGAACTCGGCTCTGCGCAAGATCGCGCGTGTCCGCCTTACCAACGGCATCGAAGTCAGCGCCTACATCCCCGGCGAAGGCCACAACCTGCAGGAGCACTCGGTCGGTGCTCGTTCGCGGCGGCCGCGTCAAGGACCTGCCCGGCGTTCGCTACCACATCGTTCGCGGCACCCAGCAGACCGCCGGCACCGGCAAGCGAATGCAGGGCCGCAGCAAGTACGGAACGAAGCGATCCGAAGGCGGGCGCTACCGGCCGGAGGTAAGAAGTAATGCCGCGTAAAGGAGCAGCGCCCAAGCGGGATGATCCTTCCCGACCCGATCTACGGACTCGGAACTGATGCCGCGGTTCATCAACCGGATGATGCTGGACGGGAAAAAGGTCACGGCCGAGAAGATTTTCTACAAGTCGATGGAGATCTGCGAGCAGAAGGCCGGCGTTCCTGCGCATCGAGATCTTCGAAAAGGCGCTTCAGAACGTCGATGCCCGCGTCGAGGTTCGACCCCGGCGCGTTGGCGGCCAAACCTATCAGGTGCCGATGGAGGTCGGACCGACGCCGAAGCGAACTCTCGCCTCTGCGATGGATGATCGGGCCGGCTCGAAGACGATCGGGAAGACCGATGATCGAGAAGCTCTCGGCGAGAGTTCCTTGATGCCTATAACGGCACCGGCACCACGATCAAGAAACGCGAGGACACCCACCGAATGGCGGAAGCGAACAAGGCGTTCGCCCACTATCGCTTCTAGGAGCAACGACGTGGAGGCCGATCGGCCTCCACGCTATTTATCGTCCCGGTCCTCGTTGACATACCGGCTGGGATACGGGGTTCCCTTTCCGGAAAGCGCCCACAGTCGGCGGTTGAAGGCATTGTCGTCGATCGCATCTGGCTCCTTCAGATTGAAGCCCAGAGTCTGCTGCATCTTCGGTTGCTCGTCCAAAGCGATTTGGCTGGGCTCCGCAACATACGGCGAAAGGTCAGGAGTGTCCATAAAGCAGTCCGTCATCAAAGGTGACTGGCTATCGTTCAAGTTCATCGTGGGCAGGCCCAGAATCTGCTCCATCGTATGGACCACCGACGCCTGGTTATAGAACCGAGACACGACCACGCCGTGGCGCACATGGGGCCGGCGACAAGGGCGCTCCTTCGATGGCCGTCCACGTGATCGAACCCGTCCTGAGGATCGTCTTCTTCGACGAAGACGACCGTATCTTTCCAGACCTTGCTGTGGCTCAAGGCCTCCAGAACCCGACCAACGCCCAGATCGTTGTCCGCAACTTGTGCCCTCGGCGTCGGAAAGCTGGCTTCTCCGCCCGAAGTGTGATCTTGAGGCAGATACACAATCGTTAGGTCCGCCATTTTGTTGGCGGCCTCCAACTCGTGCAGCCGTTTGATAAAGCGATCGGCTCGCAACACATCGGGAATCGCGAGATTCCAACCTGGGTAGGAGCGCTCTGAGACGGTCCTCAATCGAGCGACACCAATCTGCTGGCCAAATTCATCTGGCACACCCTTCATGAACTTGTGCAGGATGTCCATCGGCTTTTCCTTGGTCGCGGCATTAGTCGAACTCGCCAAAGTTCCGCACCGTCTTGCCGTGGTCCAGCACGTTGTCCCAAATGTAGCCGGTGGAGGACGTTGCCAGGGGATCATCGCCGAAAGGATAGCTTCGGGTCCATCCACCATGACTGCGCTCGTAGAAGGTCGTCGCGTTCGCCTCGTCGCCCAGGCATGGCCATCCGCGCTCAGGATGCCGTTGCAATAATAGTTGTCGAGCAACACCGAACTGCCGGGCGATCTTGTGCTAATTGGGAGTGACCTGCTCGCCGTACATCGTCAGCTTGGGATCGCCATTTCCTTCCGTCATATCTCCCAGCACCTGATCGTACGTCCGGTTTTCCTTGATCACATACACCACGTGCTTGATCAAACTTGGCTCGCCCAGCCGCTCAGGGATCGCCTTGGGGGCTGCGTCGGCCCTAGCCGGACCGTCGGATACCTCTTCTGGAAACGTCGCCCCAAACTTGGGATCAGCCACAAAACTGACAGTCGCGGTGAAGTCTCCGACTCCGTGCTTGGGTCCTTCCTTCCTGCGACTTCCCACCCCCTTTGCGGTTCCAATGACGAGGCCACTCGGCGTCCACCGCACCGAACTCGGATACCAGGCAGTGGCGACGAATCCAAGCC
The DNA here is from genome assembly GCA_963788555.1 of uncultured Acidobacteriaceae bacterium. Taxonomy (GTDB): domain Bacteria; phylum Acidobacteriota; class Terriglobia; order Terriglobales; family Acidobacteriaceae; genus Sulfotelmatobacter. The sequence continues at coordinate 120,807 of CAWBHM010000028.1, forward strand.
ACTTTCCGGCTTTCAGGTCGTATTTGCCCACTCGATCCACGCCCCCAAACGTGGCATACAGCGCCCCACCGGTGTCGTCCAGGCAAATGGAGTTGGGTGCGATACCTTTGAGAACGAGACGGGCTCAACGTCTCCTTCAAGCTCAAACTCGCGCGGTCAAAGGCGATGATGCCGTCGCCGTTGGCACAGGCCACATAGACCGTGGAAGGCGTCTCGACCATCTCCGTGGGCTGTCGAAGAACCGCAATCCTCCTGACTACGGCACTCTTTTCAAGGTTGATTCGGCAGAGTGAACCACCAACCCCGATTCCTCTTCGGTCCACTTCCACCGGCGTTCCCGAGGATTGCTCGCTGCGCGATTTGGGCCCGGCACCTCCCGACCAGCAGTCCACCAACAGCCTCCCGTTGCCCTCCAACAGGCATGCGTAAGGAGCGGGATCGACGGGAATTCGCTTCACGCCACCACCGCGAGTGTCGAGGATCATCACGGAATTGTCCCGG
>CAWBHM010000029.1:0-18154 GCA_963788555.1 uncultured Acidobacteriaceae bacterium
TCCCCCCTCTCCGCCATACTCAAGTGTGTACAGTCCGAAGACATCCTTTACAGAACGTTCCTGAGACATACTTTACACCTTTGGGCCAAAAGGGTTCTCCAAGGGCTGCAGAGTCTTCTCCTCAAGATCGATGTAACCGAGATCATAGTCCATAAAGCTAACCAGCCAAATACCGTCGTCGACCTCCTTAATTCCTACCGCTTGACCTGCCAGAGAAGTGCTGAGATTTATTTTCTTTTTGAAAATGCAAATTCTTCCGCAGTAGGTGACCAGAACGGTCCGATCGTGAAAAGGATAGGAAAGTTCTCCGATTCCCTGATAAGGCCGTGCCGAAGGCTGATAGACTTCACCGGGGTACTTCATATCGAGAGCTTCATGTGGGCGCTCGTGGTTGAACTCGTGAATGAAGGCATCGAATTTTGCTTGTTGCTGAAGAAAGTTGGAACCAGCCGGCCGGGTAGCTTCCATCTTTAGAGTTCGATGCATGCGTTCGTGGCGACCGTTCTGTTGGGATGGCCGGGCTGGATACGCTCGATGGTGATGCCGAGGCGAAGCCACCAAACGGCCAGCCTGCTTAGGTTGAAGAGACCATTGGGTGAAGCAAAGGGAACGCCGTTGTCGGAGCGAATGGCTCGGGGCAGACCGCGCTCCTGAAACAGGCGCTCAAAGGCAGTAAAAGCGCCCTGTTCTTTGACAGATTCCATGGCTTCGCAGAGCAAAAGATAACGGCTGGCGTAATCGGAGACGGTGAGGGGATAACAATATCTTTTGTCCCCGAGCATGAACTCGCCTTTGTAGTCCGTGCACCACAAAGAGTTGGGAGTGAGTCCCTCGGATAAAGGGGTGCCTTCGGTTTTTGTGCGTGAGCGCCGTTGCCGAGTAACCAGCCCGTGACGGTCCATGATGGCGTGGATGGTGCTGCAGGCGGGTACACGAACATCGTTGGGCAACTTGCGCAACAGCCGATCGCGAAGCTTGCGAGCGCCCCAGGTGGGCTTTTCCCGCCGCATGGCGACAATCATTGCTTCGATCTGAGCGGGGAGCTTATTGGCGTAGCGGTAGGGAGTTCGCGCCCGGTCCGTTAATCCACTTAGTCCGCACTCTTTGTAGCGTTCATAGATTTTGTATCCGGTAACCCGGGAGATCTGGAACTCACGGCATAACGAAGCCATACTCTCCCCGTCCTTGAGTCTCAACACAAAGCGCATGCGTTCTTCCACGATAGACCGTTCCTTCCACGGCATCGACACCTCCTGGCTGGATTAATCCAGCCAGGAGGTGTAAACCATGTCTCCGGAACGTTTTGTATAGGGATGATCCGAACGCACAGTGCAATCGCTTATACTTAGAGACAGTTCGCGATCTCGATTGACCTAATAGATTATATTCCCACATAGTAAATAAAGCGACGGTCCGGAAAACCGTTGCAGGCTGGCAGCGTGGCGGCGGTGTGGAACCGTCGTTTCAAAGGACAGCGGTAAGGAAAGTGATTTGGGGCTGCTCGTAATCGTGATCGTCGAGAACGCCGTTTCTGGCTAACTTCCGGTTTGGCGACCACTCGACCGGAGTTGGCAACGTACCGTTCTCAATGCGAGCTACGCCTAGTTCTGGTTTCCGCCGCCGTGGGTTTGACGGCAGACCTTGCAAAACGTCGGCGGTTCGGAGTTATCCACGTAGTGGTGCACCGGTCTGAACGCCTTGACATAGGCAAACATCGCGGCAGTATCCTCGACCGTCATACCGCGATAGGTATGCCAAGGCATGATCTGGCTGAGTTTTCGCGCCCCGACGTACCCGGTGCGAATCACCTGCGTAAACATCGCCTCGTCGTAGTAAGGAATCCCCGTCGGGTCGGGAGTGATGTTGCCGCTGGCCACGCGGCCCCACGGTCCATCGAGAATGAATCCGCCAGCAAAGTCCATGCCTGGCAGCGGCTGCCCATGTGCGTCCTGTGGCGTGTGACAATCTGTGCATCCGGCAATGGTCACCAGGTATTTCCCGCGCTTTTCGGGAGTCGAACGGTCGGGATCGGGCACTGGCGCGTCCAGTGGCTGCGGCGCGCTGCGGATCAAGTATTTTACCGGGAAAATCAGGTCGGTCATCGGCTGCTGCTCGCGCACCGGCGGCAGCGACCGCAAGTACACGATGACCGAGGCCAGGTCTTCGTCGGACATGGATCGGAAATCCGGGTACGGCATGAACGGAAACAGCGCCCGCCCATCGTGGCTGACGCCCTCGCGGATGGCGCGTGCCAGTTGATCGTCGCTCCAGTTTCCCACCCTGGTTTCTGGATGTGGAGTGATATTCGGCGCATACACCTTTCCGGGAAGACCCTTGAGGAAGTTCATATCCTGACCCGCGCCGAGCGTGTTCGGCAGAATGGGCGCATCGTGCGCTGTCCAATCATGCTCGGCATGGCAAGCCATGCAGTTTGTTACGTCCCGAACGAGGTACTCACCCCGCGCTAGGCGCGCCGGCGTGCTTCCGAACTTCCGTGCCGTCAGCGCGCGCGCCCGCGGCCCGATGAAAGGCCGCCAGCCGATGGTGAACGTGACCCCCGCGGCCAAAACCAGCACAAGCACGGCGAACACAAAACCCAGCGTCTTTCCAAGTCTGCTCATCGTCGGTACCTCCTGCTGGCGGAGCCGGCATAACACGCTCGCCAATAGCTTTCGGAAAACTAAAAAATTAGGATATGTTCTTTGTGGCGCTCCCAGACGCACAGTAGTGGCTCTTTGAGATGGAGGGAGAAGCGCTGGAGAAGTGCTGGATAAGTCTTGGATAAGTCTTGGATTACGGGCTACACGGAAATTGACAAGAACATCGACGCTTGGGACATGGGCCCGCTAGGCGAGCCCATGTCGGCAAGCCGCCTAGGCGCGGGCCGCCTTTTGTTCCCGATAGGCTGGCGCGAAAACTTCGGCTACAAAAGTCTCCAGCGTTGTGGGAGTGGTGTTCCTTGGGGAGCGTGGCTCGAGCGCCTTTAGGTAGCCCGAATTCTGCGCGTCCGCCAACTCAAACAACTGGTCCGCCATATTCGAAGACATGCCCATCTGCATGAAACCGGGCTTCAACTGTGCCGCGGGCATCTGCTTATATGTCAGGTCGGGCTTGCCGATCGCGGCGCCGATTATTTTGGCGGCTTCCGTGTTCGTGACATCGCGAGCCCCTTGCAGTTCGCGCGTGCTCTGTCCTTGAAAATCGAGCTGCAACAGGGCGTCCGCGGCTGCGTCGCCGATATCGCGCGTTGCGATCATGGGTATCGGCAGATCGCCTTTGACCGGGCCGGCCATTGTTCCGAAGGCCTTGATCACGCCAACCTGGAACAGAAGGTTTTCCATGAAGGCGGCGGGTCGCAGGTAGAGGGCGTTCAATCCAGGAATCGCCCCAAGTTTCTTTTCAAGATTGTACAGCCCGACCACCGGGCCTGTTTTATCCGGCTTGTCCGCGCCGACGCTGCTCAGCACGACGGCGTATTTTACTCCGCTCTTCTCAATCGCGGCGGCCAAGGCGTCGCCCACGCGCTGATAGTGTGCCAGCACATCCGGGGCGCTCACGTCCGGCGGTATCATCGCGTACACCCCCTTTGCACCCGAAAAAGCTTTCGTGAGCGCCCCCGTGTCGGTGATGTCCGCAACGAAAGCCTCTGCGCCCTTCTTTACGAATGGTTCTAGTCGCTTTGCGGTGCGGCCTACAACACGCACCTGTTCACCTTTTGCGAGCAACTTTTCCGCTACTTCGTTTCCCGTTTGTCCTGTCGCGCCGGTAATGACGTACATAGGTTCCTCCCTATCCTTTATGGAATTGGAGGGCTGAAATTAATTAGATGCCGGTCGCTCTCCGAGCGTTACGAAATCTACTCGGCGGGATCCAGACACTCGATAGAAGCACTTTGAATTAGAGTCCAAAATCGTGAATTCGATGCGCCCTGGGATCCGTGTTCCACTGCTCGTTGTGTTCCTGCTTGCCCAGCGCCTCGTGTTGCTAGTCACTTAGGCGTGAATGTCGCTGGTGCGCTCCCCTTTGAAGAGTCAGGAGCTTTTCGGCGATAGGTCTCGACAAGTCGCGCTTGTGCGAATCAATCGCAGAAACTGCTGGATGACGGGCAACTCTGACGAAACGCGATTAGGTATGCGCAGTATGAATCGGCGTTGGCGGCACCACGATCTCGACAAGTCCGGTGGCCACGTCATACACGAGGCCTGATATAAGCCAAGAGCCCGGCAATGCAGGGGTCGCCCGGAGCGCAGCAACGTCGAAGGCGACTGCCGCCCGAGGTGCACGGCATTGCGGCTGCACTCCTTCCATTCGAGAGTGACGGTCGCGTTGCCGTCGACGCGTTTCAAAGGCACCTTTTAGCAACGCACATTGCGGGACTAGAAAATGCGGTAAACATGGACACGGGTTACGTCAATTTCCTCTCGGATGCGGAGAAGATGTGTATCTTGCAGTGGACCCGAGAAGCCCTGGGAAACGATGTGCCATTCGTGGCAGGCGCTTACATCGAGGGACAGACCGGCCGGATCGCTGAACTCTATCGTAGGCAGATGGATGCCATAGTCGGATTCGGTGGCACGCCGATCCTATCTCAAGCCAGCCAGCTTCAGGGAAAATCGGCGAAGGAAAAAGCTAAGGTTTATCAGGAAACGTGCCGCGGGTATCCAGGTGTTCTAGCTTTCGAGCTGGGGCAAATGTTTGCTCCTGGTGGAGAAATTCTTGACTCCGAAACGATTCGACGATTCATGGAGATTCCGGAGATCCTGGGCATCAAACACTCTTCGCTGGATCGTCTAGTCGAACTCGAGCGCTTGGCGCTGCGCGATGTTCACCGGCCAGGCTTTCATATTTACTCGGGCAATGATCTTGGCATCAATATGATCGAATACGGATCTGACTATCTGCTCGGGCTAGCGACTTTTGCTCCTGAAAAATTCACGGAGCGCGATCTGCTTTGGGAAACGGCCGACCCCAGGTATTTTGCTCTGTCTGATTCTCTGCAACATTTGGGCAATGTGGCATTTCGCGATCCCGTGCCTGCCTATAAGCATTCGGCTGCCATCTTCCTTCACCTGACTGGGAGAATCCCGAGCAATAGGACCCACCCAATGAACCCGCAACGCCCCATCTGGGAGGTAGAACTAATACGCGATTGCATGCGACGCTTAAGTGCGTGAACAGCGCTGCGAACTTGGTCCTCAACGATCTGTAAACAGGTTATCCCCACTTTGTGAAATCTCGTTGACTCCTCAGAAGTCTCGTTCGAGGAAGTGTGGTTTCGACAAAGTTCGCTGCGTTCTCATCTCCCCGAACGCCATTTGGCTAGTTTCCGCGTACATGAACTTATCGGGACTTACCCGGGTTTTCTTGGAAGGGTGTCTGTTTTGGCGAAGAAAACGGCTTACGGTTAAGGGGATCGGAGGGTATCATCAGCCACCCACGCAGGACGCGTCATAACCCGCACGATCTTCGCGCTCCGCTACAACGCGGCTCGAACGAAAACACCAATCTGCTCCTGCGGCAATACTTCCCGCGAGGAACCGACCGAGCTTCCATCACTCAGGCACAGCTCGACGAGGTCGAGCTGCGCTTGAATCAACGTCCAAGAAAAACTCTAGGATTTCAAACTCCAACGAGTAGACTCCAAGCAAGTGTTGCATCGACCGTCTGAGTCGGCAGGTTTTAGGAGGAATTCATGCAGACTGCGGTTCCCCGCGCTAATTCATTCGTTTACGCCAATCTTCTCTTTGTAGTCGTTCTCGCTATACCATTCCTTAGTTTCGCGCAAAATGGCCAGGCGCCTCCCGATGAGAAGGTAGTGCGCCAGCGCGTTGATGCTCTGTTAAAGCAACTGACGCTTGAGGAGAAAATTGGGCAGCTCACTCAATTGTTCGATTTCCCTCAATCCAAGACTAAGATCGATGAAGAAGTGTCTAAAGGAGATGTTGGCTCCCTGCTGTTCGTCACCGATCCAGCTGAGATCAACCGCTTGCAACATCTCGCCGTAGAGAACACTCGTCTCCACATCCCGCTGATTTTTGGGTTCGACGTGATCCACGGCTTCCGCACGATTTTTCCGGTTCCGATTGCCATGGCCGCATCGTGGGACCCAGCAACGGTTAACAGAGCACAATCCATTGCTGCTCAAGAGGCACGTTCGGTTGGTATCGACTGGGCATTTGCACCGATGCTGGACATCGCACGCGACCCACGCTGGGGGCGCATTGTGGAAGGCGCGGGCGAAGATCCCTTTCTCGGTTCGGCGATAGCGGTTGCACAGGTGCGCGGGTTTCAGGGGGACTACATAGGAGCGCCCGATCATATTCTGGCTTGCGTGAAGCATTTTGCAGGATATGGAGCAGCCGAGGGTGGTCGCGACTATGACGCGTCCTATATTCCTGAGTCGCAAATGTACAACGTCTATCTCCGTCCGTTCAAAGCGGCTGTGAATGCCGGTGTTGGCTCTGTAATGAGCGCCTACATGGACTTGAACGATATTCCGGCGACCAGCAACCGATGGCTGCTGCACGATGTACTCCGCGAACAATGGCATTTCACCGGCTTCGTGGTGAGCGACGCGAACTCCGTCAAAAGCCTGAAATCCCATCACTATGCCAAGGATCTTTCTGACGCTGCACTTTTGGCATTCAAGGCGGGCGTAAACATGGAAATGGCAATCGACTTCAGCGCATATCAGAAAAACTTGGCGGCACTAGTGAAGGACGGACAGATTACCGAACAGCAGATCGAAGCTGCCGATCGTCCGATCTTGGAGATGAAGATTCGTCTTGGCCTATTTGAGCATCCATACAATGACGAAGCCCGTTCTAAACAGATCCTCGCCACTCCCGAACATCGAGAAGCGGCCCGATTCGCGGCGGAGCGCACCGCGGTGCTGCTGCGGAATGAAGGCAATCTACTTCCGTTCAGAAAGTCCGGTTATACGAATGTCGCGGTTATCGGCCCTTTGGCCGATTCGAAAATGGACATTCTCGGACCTTGGGTCTTTCAATACGATCTGAACGAAACAGTAACGGTGCTTAGTGGCCTCCGAAACAAGCTCGGAACGGAAACGAATCTTAACTACGCGCCAGGAGCACAGATCAGTCGCAAGTTTCCATCGTTCTTCGACAATATCCTTCATTTGAAGCCGGAAGAGCCTTGGAGTTTGGACAAAGCCAAGCGGGAAATCTCAAACGCGGTTGACCTGGCAAACTCATCTGACCTCACGATTCTTGTTTTGGGCGAAGCGCAAAATATGATCGGGGAAGCGGCTTCTCGGGAATCGCTCGATTTGCCCGGACAACAGGAACAATTGCTCGAAGCGGTGGTGGCAACCGGTAAACCAGTTGTGCTGGTACTGATGAATGGACGCCCACTGAATATCAAATGGGCCACGGAACACGTACCGGCGATTCTGGAAGCCTGGTACCCCGGCACCCAAGGAGGAAATGCGATTGCCGATCTGCTCCTCGGAGATGCTGTGCCGGGAGGGAAGCTGCCGATCACATGGCCGCGAGACGTAGGACAAATTCCGATCAATTACGGACACAACACAACGCAAGCGCCAGAAAATCAGGGCAAGCGTTATTGGGATGAAGAGAGCACGCCGCTTTATCCGTTCGGATATGGCCTCAGTTATTCAACGTTCCAATATTCAAACCTCAAACTGAGCCAGACTCAGCTCAAGCCCGGCGAGACGGTCGATGTAAGCGTCGATGTAGAAAATACAGGAAGTACGGCTGCTGACGAAGTGGTGCAGCTTTACATTCACCAGCAATCCGGCAGCGCGTCGCGACCTGTGCGGGAACTGAAAGGTTTCCAACGCATCTCGCTGCAGGTGCATGCAAAGTCGACAGTTCACTTGTCGCTTGGTAGAGACGAATTGACCTACTGGAGTACCGCAAGTAAATCGTGGGTGACAGAGTCAGCCACCTTCGATCTTTGGGTTGGTGGTAATTCCAATGCGTCGCTGCACGCCAATTTTATTGTGAGCCAATAGGGTAGTGATCCTGGACATTCGCAATTGAAATAACTGGTGAATCTTCCAAATGCCGTCAGTTTGATGTGTTTCTTCGCGGACGGTAAGCTTTTTTCAAGAACTCGTTCGATTGAACGACGACTTGAAGCAGAACCGCTGACTCCGTTGTGGCAAAGCACCCCAACCCACTCACTTTCCTTGAGCAGTATCCAACCTCAAGAATCGTGCGGCGTTGTTGTACAGGATGTCGCGCTTCTGTTGGGGTGTCAGGTAATCGGCGTTCTGGATGATGCTGATCGAATAGGCCATCAACTTGGGCCAGAACAGTTGATCGGTTCCAAACATCACGCGGTCTTCGAACCCCGCATTCACCAGTCGCTCGATGTAGCGATTGACCTCCTTGATGGGATAGCTCCAGATCAGTCCCGCAACGTCCACGTAGACGTGGGAGTTCGCCTGCAGCAGTGTGAGCATTTCTTCAATCATCGGATAGCCCGCATGCATCACTTGAAGACGCAATTTCGGATGGCGCGCGAGTAGCTCTTCGAACAGAAGCGGGTTCCCCATGGAGCCACGGAATTTTGGGGACGTCACGTTCGCGCGTCCCGAGCCGCCGGTACCCATATGCACCGCCACGGGAATATCCAGTTGCTCGGCGAGCGCGAAATAGGCATCAACTGAAGGATCACTGGGTGAGATGCCTTCGTATTGCAGTCCGATCTCGCCCATTACCTTATAGCCACCGCTTGTGAAGTCTCTTCGTAACTCTTCGACGGGCACGCGTTGCCCAGGAGTCATCCCGTTCTGAAATGATGTGCCAGGGATAACCCTTGCGGTGGCGGCGTCCTTCCATTTCTGCACGCTCGATGGATCGCCGAAGACCACCGCCGTAACGTTTAGACGCTCCATCTCGGCGAGAACATCTCTCATGTATTCGCCTGGGGCGGACGGATAGAGCGCGGGCGTGCATTGGTCCTTTGCCCAACCAAACGGCTCTTCATTGTCTTTCGGATCGGAAGCTGTGAACTTCGAGGCGTTAGGACACATCGGTGCCAGCCCCGGAAAATTCCCGTCCATTGCATGGACGTGAACATCAATCACAGGTGGAGCTTTGGAGTCCGCGTTTTGTGCGAGGCAAGCCGTTGAGTAGGTTGAAAGGAGCAAAGCGGGACACAAAAATCGCCAGAGGTGGCCTGAAGACATTCCGAATCTCCTTTTTTGCGAACCGGCGCAACTTCGATTCCTCACAGGTATATCACAGCTCTGGGACCCATGTTTTCTAACACGCGCGACAAAGTTCAGAATTCCACCCGCTAGAACTGCTAGTCCCTAAGTATCCTTTATGCCGAAGTTGGCCGGTGCCTTTAGTAGAGGTTTTTTGCTCCCGCTTTCGAAACCCTGCGCGGACCGGGGGCAGGAATGACCTGTGGAAGTAAGATTTATCCGACACGAAGTTTGTCCCGGACCGAGGGCACTCCCTACGAAAGTCAAGAAGGATGAACTTGGCCTCGGGCCGCTCGTCGGCACGGGCCTGCGAAGAGGGGATCGACAGATACCGTCAGCCCATAGGAACGCTCTCTTCACGTCTATTTTCGATTCATTCGGATCTTGAGGTGTAGCTTGATGGCGCGCCTAACACTCCACCGTCTGTTGATATTCCCTGAGACGATCCAAGTCATCGTTATCAATCCAGACGGCATACTTCTCGCGGTTCTTCGTTTTGAGCAGCCGATTTTTACTTTGCTTCATGAGGCAGTATTGGGGCATTTAGCTCGCCACAGATGAGTTGAGGACGCCTACGAAAGTGTCCACTTGGGGAATGGATGGACACTTCAGAACGGACAGTAGCTAAGAGAGAGCGGCAGAGACGACGATGGCCGGTGGGAGAGAAGTGCCGTATCGTCGAGCAGGCGTTGAAGCCGGGCGCATCGGTTGCGGGGGTGGCGCTGGCGCATGGAGTAAACACCAACCAGGTGTTTAGTTGGCTGCAAAAGTATCGTCAGGGGCTACTGATCGAGCGAACCTCTGAACCGGTGAAATTGCAGCCAGTGCATGTGAGTGAGGCGCCGGCTAACAAAGCGAATCGATCCGGTAGCCGGGAAGGCAGCACAGCTGTAGCGGGCACGATCCAGATGGAATTTCCCAAGGGACATGTTCGCGTTAGCGGAAGTGTGGACGGAGAAGCACTGCGCCTGCTGCTGGAGCATTTGCTCCGATGATCGGGTTATCCTCGGGGACTCGGATTTGGATCGTCGCCGGAGTGACGGACACGCGGCGGGGTTTTGTGGGGCTGAGTGGAATGGTGCAGACGGAGTTAAAAGAGAATCCATTCTCTGGCCAGGTCTTTATTTTTCGTGGGAAATGCGGTGATCTGATCAAAGTGTTGTGGTTCGATGGTGACGGGTTGTGCCTGTTTGCGAAACGATTGGAACGAGGCAGGTTTATCTGGCCGCAAGCGACGAGCGGGACGGTATCACTTTCACCGGCACAGCTTTCCATGTTGCTCGAGGGAATCGATTGGCGGCGGCCGATTCGCACACAAGCACCGCAGTTGGCGGTCTTTGAAATCCGTGGTCGTTCCGCTGAAGAACGGCGCGAGATTCGGAACGCACGCAGCCGGCCCTTACTGGAATCGATGAAACAATGGTTCGAAGAGACTTTGAACAAGCTGTCGAGGAAATCCGACACCACCAGGGCTATTCGCTATGCGCTGGGACGGTGGGAAGCGGTGATGCGCTTCTGCGACGATGGCCATCTGGAGATCGACAACAACGCGGCGGAACGTTCGTTGCGGGCAGTTGTTTTGGGAAGGAAAAATTACTTGTTTCATGGATCGGATGCTGGAGGCGAACGCGCAGCGGCGATCTACGGCTTGGTAGGAACAGCAAAACTCAACGGCTTGAATCCCGAAACGTACTTGCGCGACGTGCTCTCCCTCATCGCTGATCACCCCATCAACCGAATCGAGGAACTATTGCCGTGGAACCTCGCAACGGAACTCACTGGAAATTCGAGCCGCGCTGCATAGTCAACTCGATACCGTCAAGATGTACTGACCGTACGCTTACGGCGATTCCGCGTATGCATCTGCGAAAGAACCGTGTGCCTTGGGATATCGAGAAGTTCTGGATTGGCCACGCAAACGAAGATGTGACGGATAAGTATGCTGCCGAGTCGAAGGAAGATTTGGAATGGCGCAAAGACGTGACCAAAAAGAATGGTCTAGGCTTTGCGCTGCCACCAAAGAGTGAAATTTCAAATGGGCAACTTGGGCAATCAGAAACGAGCAAAAGCGAGGAAGCAAAAGCAGCATAAGTCCAATTGAGGACGGGCGTTAAGTTGGTTCCCCGGGCTAGATTCGAAGTAGCAACCCTTCGGCTAACAGGTACATGACTCTGCGAAGACTTTCCCGTCAAGTACCAGCACCCATGGCGGCTTGAGGACGATTGGATGGCGAACTCCCTCGAAATCACGACCGAAGTACTCCGAGACTCGGAAAATCAGCCGTACGTGAGATCGATTCGTCTCCAAGCCGGGTGGGTTGTCGATCAGCGTGTCGTGCCTATCTCGAACGCTAGGACGATTTGGGCTACATGATACTGATAGCGGGCGTCAGTGTCTTGTAGGTCCGCTTCGGTCTTCTGCAAATTCGCTTGGCTGTATTCGACGATCGATCCCAACCCCAATTTGTATCGAGCTTGAGCCAGATCGAGGGCCAGGTTGGCTTGTTCTCGAAGTTGCTTAGTGAGTGAAAGTTTCTCGTAGGCTTTCTCCGTGTCCAGCCAGGCGTTGCGAACGTCTCGCGCAACATTGTTCTGCAGATCCTGTAAGTGCTGCTGTTTTGCCTGGGTCTCAAGGTCGGCGCTCTTGGCGCGCGCATTGAACAGGAATCCGTTGAATACAGGAATGTTTATGTTGACGTCGGCAGCTCCATACCAATTGTCGATATGCGGATCGCGCACCGGCGCAAGCCCAACAACGCCACTTGCACTGACCGTAGGCCACCAGAGATCGTGCTCAGCCTTACTGAATTTCGTCGAAGCCGACACTTCATCCTGCCATGCGCGCACCTCTGGCCGGAGTTGCAGCGCCTGTTGTATCAAAGGAGCCGCATCGAGCGAAGGCGGTACCGTTTGCTCGGAAGGATCGACGAGCGCGAAATCTTGGCGATCAGAATATCCCAGGATGGCGGAAAGTGTGGAAAGCGACGCTTCGTAATTGCTCTGTGAATCAAGTTGCAGAAGCTTGGCGCGCGCGAGGTCTACATTGCTGAAACTGAGGTCCAGGTCGGATTTGAGTTTCGCATCGGTAAGCGCTTTGACCTGATCGACGAGGAGTTGGCGCGCCTTAACTGTCTCGTCAGCGACCTGAAGCAGCGCTTGGGATTCGAGAGAGTTGTAGAACGCTTGGTCCACTGCCAGGACAATTTGCTGACGCGTAGCCATCGCGTTTTCATCTTCGGCCTTGGCCTGAAATTGGGAACTGGCCACCAGATTATTTGTGCGACCGAAATCCGTAATCAGTTGGCTGACAGACGCACCTACCGCAGCGCGCGGATAGATGACCGGATTATTTAGATAGCCCGCAGCGATGCGGCTACCCGGATTGGATTCCACCCCAGTAACGCTGAGATTTGCAGTAGGCAAGAGTGCCGATCGCGTTTCGCGCACAAACTCGTGTGCCTGCAACGCACGGAGCTTCCCAATCGTAATTTGCGGATTTTTTTGCAGCGTGATTGCTTCTGCCTCCTGGAGAGTGAGAGACCTCGCGGTCGTCTTGGCGGCGGGAGGTGCCTTTTGGCCAGAGGGGATTGGATTCTGCGCTTTGGACTTCCCCACGCAGAGTGCCAGTAAGAATGCGGATACGATCAGGAGCCGCCTCATGCCTGCGCTCCTACATATTCATCCTTACGATGAACGAGTAAGTAAGCTGCCGGAACTAAGTAGACGGTGACCACCACCGAGACCAACAAGCCTCCAATTATGGCTCTGGCCAACGGCGCGTAGGCTTCGCTGCCTGCTTCGATGCCAAGCGCCATGGGGATCAAGCCCAGGAGAGTCGCGAGAGAGGTCATCAACACCGGACGCAACCTCTGGCGAGATGCCGTGGCGACCGCCTCCTTCACAGACTTGCCTTCCTTGTGAAGATGTCGGGCGAACTCCACAATCAAAATGCTGTTGGACACCACAATTCCAACCATCATGACTATGCCCATTAGTGACATCACATTCAATGTCGTATTTGTCACCAACAGGAAGAGCAGCACCCCCGCAAGACCCGGCGGAACAGCCAACAAAATAATAAATGGGTCGGTCCACGAAGCGAATTGCGCGACCAAAATAAGGTAGACAAGAACCACGGACAGGATCAGTCCAATTCCAAAACTCTTGAACGACGCCCGCATGCCTTGCACAGACCCGCGCAACTTCACGCGCACGCCTTCCGGCAATTTCTCGTTGCGGATAATCTCCTCAATCTGAGTGGTGATCTTTCCGAGGTTTTCCTGCTTGGGAGCTACATAAATATCCATCACGCGCGATAGTTGATAGTGATCTACCTCTGTCGGGGCGGAAATATTCTTCATCGTCATCACCGAATCCAGGAATGTAGGTTGTTGAATTTTAGGTCCACGTAAGGGAATTTGTCGCAAATCGCTCATGGTCCTCACGGTATTTTCGGGGTATTGCACCGTCAACAAATACGGGTTGCCGCTCTTGGGGTCTACCCAATAGTTCGGCGCAATCATGGCATTTGAGGTCAAGGAAGTGATCACGTTGTCAACCACTTCCCGCTGCGAAAGTCCCAGTTGTGCAGCCTTTTCGCGGTCCACATTCAGTTGAAGCGCGGGATAATCCACGTCCTGTGGGATCAGCACATCGCTCACGCCAGAAAGTTGGCGAGTTTGCGAAGCGATTCTGGATGCCACTTCGTGGGCAGCGTCCATGTTGCTGCCGCTGACCTGGATATCTATTGGCGCGGGCAGGCCCAGATTCAATACTGCGTCCACCAATCCTCCGGATTGGAAGTACGATGTGAGTTGCGGAAGTTGCTTCTGAATCTGGTTACGCACTCGCCTCATGTACTCATAGCTTCCAACTTTGTGTCCTTCCCTTAAGCTGGCCTGGACAAAAGCGGTATGTGGAGCGGAGTTTGAGGTGTAAATGACGGAGAAGTCGGGAGTGATGCCAATGTTGGAGACGACCATCTGCAACTCATCCTTTGGGACTGCCTGACGGATAATGTCCTCAACTTGTTTGACATATTCCTCGGTGAGTTCAACGCGTGTGCCCGATGGCGCCTTGAGATTGATGACGAATTGGCCGGCATCCGTTCGCGGGAAAAAAGAAACGCCTAGTAGCGGATAAAGCGCGAAGCAAAGCATGGAGACGCCGGCAAGGCCGATTACTGTCGCCGTTGGCCGTAAAAGGCTCTTTGCTAGTGTCTTGTCGTAATTCACCAGCATCTGTTCAAAGTAACGGTTGAATCCCTTTACCACACGGCCGAAGACAGAGACCGTATCACCTTCAAGTTCTTCATCTGCTTCGTGTTTGTGCATCAACTTCGCGCAATACGTTGGCACCACTGTCATCGCCACAATATAAGAAGCAAAGAGCGCGAAAATAACCGATGACGCCAGGGCGATGAACAAGAACCTGCTTACGCCGTAGAGAAATACGACGGGAAAGAAAACGATGGCTGTCGCCAGCGTGGCGGCGAGAACTGCCAGCGCCACTTCATCTCCTCCTTTTTCTGCCGCAACTTCTGGCGCTTCTCCCATTTCCAAATGACGGAAAATATTTTCGAGCACGATGACGGAGTTATCGATCAACCGAGAGAACACGAGCGCCAAACCTCCGAGAACCATGGTGTTAACGGTTCCACCGGAGGCACTGATGGCGAGAAATGCCGCCAGCGCTGATAGCGGAATCGAGAGAAAAACGGCTGCAGTGGCGCGCATGCTTCCAAGAAACAACAGAATCATCAAGCCGGTCAGCACCAGGCCGATCGAGCCTTCCATAATCAGGTTCTTGATCGCAGTCTTCACGAACACGGATTGATCGAACACCACTCGAGTGACCAATTGTTTGGGGACGTCGACCAATTGTTTCAGGGCGTCGCGAATTCCGCTTACCACCGCGATTGTGTTGGTGTCTCCGCCTTGTTTTAGAATCGGCAAATAAACAGACGGCTGTCCGTCTACGCGCACAATGTTTGTCTGGATCGCTTGCGCGTCGACCGCTTTGCCAACGTCTGCGACCATCACAGACGATTGACCGACAGTTTTGAGCGGCATGGTCGTAATTGTGTTCGCGTCAGGCGCTTGAGCGTTGGAATACAAGTTATAGTCGAACGGCCCAATCTTCACGTCACCCGCCGGAAGGATCAGATTGCTTTCATTGATCTGGCGGACAACGTCCATGGGGCTCAACTGATGAGCCTGTAATTTCAAGGGATCCACGTAAACCATGATCTGGCGATATTTCCCGCCAAACGGTTGGGGCACGGAAGCGCCGGATACGTTGGCGATCTGGTTTCGAACGTTGTACTGCCCCAAGTCATGGAGTTCCGTTTCATCCAGCCCTTCGCCCTTCAGCGTGACCAGGCATACCGGTAGACTCGACGCATCGAATTTCAATACCACTGGCGGTAAGGTACCTTGTGGCAACCGCCGCAATTGAGCCATCGCCAGATTAGCGATTGAGCTCACGTCGGAGTCCGCATTCGATCCGGGTTGGAAATAGACTTTGACCAGGCTCACACCCGGCAAAGAACGCGACTCGATGTGGTCTACCCCGCTTGCCAAAGTGAAGAAGCGCTCGAAAGGATTCGTAATGCTGGCCTCGATCTGTTGCGGAGGCATTCCGGAATAAAAGGTAGCGACGACGACCACCGGAATGTTGATCGGTGGAAAAAGATCAACCGGCATGCGCACAAGGGTGACAGTCCCAACGATCGTGATCATCAGGCAACAAACAATAATGAAGAAAGGATTGCGAATGGAAAAACCAGACATTAGCGCGCTCCCCCGTTGTCGACATCAGGGAGTTTGACTTCCTTCGGAACTACTTTTTGCCCGGCACGAAATTGACTGCGATTGCCGATGACTACCTGATCGTTCTCCTGCAATCCTGAAAGTACCTCCGCGCGCGTCCTTCCCTGCAACCCCACTTTCACATGCCGCTCTTCAACCACATTCTGCGAGTTCAATGCAAAGACCGTCGCATCGCCATTACTCTGAGCCAGCGCCTCGATCGGTACTAACAAGGCACCATTGCGCGCCGCCAATTGTAGGACCGTCTCCGTATACATTCCCGGCAGCAGCTTTCCGTTGCGATTGTCGAAATCAATTTCTGTTTCCATCGTTCGCGTCTGGCTATCCAGGGATCCCGCGAACCGCGAGACTTTGCCCACGATGTCCTGATTCAAGGCCTGCACGTGCACTTTCACCGGATCGCCAAGATGAATCTGCCCGGCAATTGATTCAGGAATGGGAAGGACCAATCGCAGTTTCGAAACTTCCGCCAGACGCACCACAGGCATTGATTGAGAATTCGATGTGCCCGCGGCAAGCAATGCCCCGGTATCGGCATAACGGGCGGTAACTACGCCAGCGAAAGGAGCCACGATCCTGGTGTAATTGGACAGTGCCGAAAACTGGTTCTGATTTGCCTGCGCGACTTCCATTGCCTGCTGTGCTGCGCTGAACGCCGCTTGAGCGCTGGAGACGCTTGCTTCCGACTCCAAATCCTTTGCTTGCGCGTTGTCCACTTCCTGTTGTGCTACCAATCCGGCCTGCTGATTCGAGGCCTGATATAAGCGGTCGTACATGGCATGTGCGGCCACGTGAGTAGACTTGGCGCGTTCCACGTCGCCTTGCGCTCGACGTATCTCCTGATCGGATCGCCTTACAGTCGCTGAGGCACCAGCCAGTTCCGCGGCAAGTTCGGGAACCTCCAGAACTGCCAGGGTCTGTCCATTGGTTACGCGATCCCCGACGTCCACATAAATTTTGCGGATGTAACCCGCTACCTTGGCGTGGATATCCACGTCCTGGAACGGTTTGAACGCGCCTGCGATCGTGAGCGTGTTTTCTATGTTGCCTCGCTGCACATGCGCGACTGCCGCTACGGCTGCTCCGGATGCCACTGAATCCGAATCGCTTGTCTCGGTTCGGAGGTGGCCCAACCAACGCCAACTGATGAGCAGAGCAAGTAAGACAACAATTCCCGAGAATATCTGCAATTTTCTTGACATGCTTTTTCCTTGAATTCCCGTATTGGAAACCATATTATTTCCTGTGTTTGAAAATATTGAATCAACCCGAACGGAAGTATGCGTCGGACAACTTGACTGACTTACGATTTGCGGAAGATAAAAGGGAATGAGCTACACAGTCGGAGGCGGACGGAACCACAAATTCGAGGAAAAATCACATAGAGCAACTGACACACGCGAGCTAGCGGTTGCCTCGAGGAACTCTTTTTTTCGTAACACTGGGAGAATGTTGCCGATAGTATTGCCGGCCGATATCGCGATAGCCCAAGCATTCTCGACGGGCGAGAAATGTTTCAATTCTGAAGTGCCAACTGTCGCGCGATTCCGTGGAAGGCGGTCCACGGACAACCCAGCACTGGAGTGAATCAGGGCAATAAATGGATTGTAAACAAAAAACCCTACGAGCAGGATGCAGACAAGTACCTGAGGGCGACCTAAGTGTCCCCAGCGTTCGGCTGTTTCCCTGTTAGATCTCACGATACGCACTCAATTACATTAGTCAGAGTTACGCTCGGGGTCAAGGGATGCCGGAATAGCGTTTCCGTGAAAAGCGGAGCAACTCATATTGGGCAGGTAGACTTCGGGTATTCGACAAGTCAAAATACGACGTGAGCGATGGAGTTGAGCCTTAAGCGAAGATACAGTGACGCCCATTCTGTTCGCAGCTTCAAATTCTCCCAGGTCGCTCATACGCGCCCCAATGAATAAAAATGCCAAACTTCGCGTCCTTGTACCATTCGGGCGCTTCAAACTGCTGCAGAGACTCCCAATCGGCACGAAATGGCCCCTGCTGATTGACGCTACCCACGTCCTTTAGAAGCGCTGCTCCCGCGGAGTCGTATTTGTTGCTCGCCTTCTGCCAAGCTTGATCAATCGCCGCCGGATCCTGAGACGCTGTGG
>CAWBHM010000030.1:0-4795 GCA_963788555.1 uncultured Acidobacteriaceae bacterium
GAGATCGCGGTAGGGACAGTCATCTGCTGACTGCCCCCCGCACGGACCCGGACGGGCGCTGATTAGCGCATCCGGTTCTTATCTCGGATGACTGGCGGCAAAGCGAACAGCAGGATATGGATGGAGCACGCGCGGTTGAGGAAGCCAGCGAGCAGCCAGAGCGAGAGTACGCTTCCAGGAAATCGGGTATTTCTGGCTTCGGCGGCGAAGTGTCCGCCACCAATGCCCGATTAGCCGTTCCCGGAATACGCTGAGACTGTCGAGGTTCCCCGGTACCGCGTAGTAGTTGAAGTGGCCCTGCACAACCGACTTGAGCCATTGGCCGGTCTGGCGCACGGGATCGTGCATCCGCTCACGAAGTTGCTGCTTAATCTCCCGCAGCTTCGCTCGCATGCGTTTGCGAATCGTCTTGCGCCTCACCGTAAATCGCCCTAACCTATTCTTCCCGCTGATGTGCTGGAAGCCTAGGAAGTCGAACGTCTCGGGCTTGCCTTCCCCTCTACGTCTCCGGTTCTCTTCGGCAAACCTGCCGAACTCGATCCGGCGCGTCTTATCTGGATGCAATTCCAGTCCAAACATTCCCAGTCGTTCCTGTAAGTTTTCCAAGAATCGATCTGCGTCCGTCTGGTGCTGAAACCCCAAGATGATGTCGTCCGCATAGCGGACGACGGCCACCTCACCGTGTGCCCACTTTTTGCGCCACACGTTCACCCAGAGGTCAAAAGCGTAGTGCAGGTAGATATTCGCGAGAAGCGGTGAAATCACCGAACCTTGCGGACTACCTGTCTTCGTGCTCGACCATTCCCCTTCCTCCATCACCCCAGCGTTGAGCCACTTCTGGATCAGCCGCAGGATGCGGGGGTCGGCGACGCGATGCTCCACGAACTGGACCAGCCAACCCTTGTCGAGGTTATCGAAAAACCCTCGCATGTCGGCATCCAGAACGTAGTTCACCTTCTTCTTCAGGAGCGCGTACGACAACGCATCCAGTGCTTGATGCTGGCTGCGCCCCGGGCGAAACCCATAGGAAAAGCCGAGAAAGTCTTCCTCATAGATCTGGTTGAGGATGGTAACCACGGCATGCTGGACAAGTTTGTCTTCAATAGCCGGGACCGCGAGTGGACGTTGCCGTCCATCTGCTTTCTCTATGTACACCGTTCTCGATGGCGTCGCTCGGTAGGCTCCGCGATGAACTCGGCCATGAAGATCGGTCAGCCGATCCTCTAGCTCGTCTTCATACTCCTGCCAGGTAACCCCGTCCACTCCGGGTGCGGCCTTCCTTTTGAGGGAGTAAAAGCTTTCCCGCAGCAGATCGACAGTCAGATGGTGGAGCAAGGCGGTGAACTTCATCTCCTTATTTTCTCTTGCTGCTTTCCGCACGCCCGCCAGCCCTTGGGACACGCCCTTCCCGCTCTGCGTCGGGTACGTGTTAGGTTGACCAGCGTTCTCCTTGATCAGCGGCCTTCCCTCCCCACTCTCCGCCGGCGATGTTCCGTCTTTGTTCGAATGGTTCATAGGTAGTATGCCGCTGTGTGACTCCTCGCCGACGTACGCGCGAGCCTTGTGGCTCTGGCCTTCGCCCGCCGACCTGCGGTCTGGTTGGACCGCGGGTGTCTCCGAGGTCTCCCGGTTCTCGTGCATGAAGTTTCTAGGCGTGTCTGGGGTCTTCGACTACGCCGGACTGAGCAGGAGCTCGCGCTATCGCGCCTGTTCATGTTGCCTTCCGCGCATTACAAGGGCGTCGCCGTCCGGATTGCATCTTTTCGGAGCTGAATACCCACCCCGCCTATCCTCTGTCTACGCTTCGTTGTGTACCTCGCGATACCCAGCGCAAGACTCGAGGCCGAGCGGATCGCTACTCCTTTCTCGTAAGGAACTTTCATCCTCTGCTTCATGCCGGTTTATCCCGGCGCACTGTAATTGATTCCATGACAATGTCGGCTCCGACGCCCGAGTAAAGTTGGTGGTGATAAAGCCAACCAACAGGCTCGGGAGAAAGGAGCCGAACGATGATCATTATAGGAGTAGATTTCCATCCCGAGTTTCAGCAAATTGCTTCGGTGGATACCGAGACCGGAGAGTTCCAGGAAAGGCGGCTAGCCCATCGCGAGGAGGCGGAAACGTTCTACCGCGCGCTGGCGGGCCAGAAGGTACGGGTTGGGATGGAAGCCAGCGGGCATGCACGCTGGTTCGAACGACTCGTGGCCGAGTTGCAGTTTGAGTTGTGGATTGGAGACGCGGCCGAGATCCGCACGAAGCGAGTGCGAAAGCAGAAGACGGATCGCCAGGACGCGCAGCTGATCCTACGTTTGCTGCTGGAAGACCGCTTCCCCCAGATCTGGGTGCCGAGCTGGGAGAACCGGGATCTGCGGCAACTGCTGTGGCATCGCCACCGCATGGTGCAGGCGCGTACCCGGATCATGAATCAACTGCAAGCCGTGGCCCTCAACGAAGGACTGCGCTGCAAGAAGCGGTTGTGGCGGGAACAGGGACGGCAGCAACTGGAATCGTTCCGGTTGGCACCGTGGGCCAGCCGGCGACGACGTGATCTGCTGGAGTTACTGGATCGACTGAACCCGACCATCGCGGAACTGAGTCAGGCGATCGAGCAGGAAGTCGAGAAGTGCCCGGAGGCGCAGCGACTAAGGACACATCCGGGGGTGGGTGCCTTGACCGCGCTGGCCTTCGTGCTGATCATCGGCCGGACCGAGCGCTTTCACTGCGGTAAGCAGGTGGCGAGCTATCTGGGGCTGGTACCGCTGGAAGAATCCAGCGGCAACCGGCGACGGTTGGGGCACATCACCAAACAGGGGAGCTCGATGTTGCGTTTCCTGCTGGTGGAAGCGGCGCAGGTGACGGTGCGCAGCTTGCCGGAGTGGCGCAGCAAGTATCTCCACTTGATGATGCGACGAGGACGGAAGATTGCCAAGGTCGCAATGGCCCGTAAGCTGGCGGTCCGGTTGTACTGGATGATGCGCCAGAGATGGGATTACGAGCAGGTGAAAAAGTTCGGTTCGCACGCGGGACAGTCCGGAAATCGCGATGGTGTGCGATAGAACACCGAGTAATTGATTGGGCGTCCCGCTCCTCTTCACCGAGGAGTCCGAAGTAATAATCATGATCGAAGTAAGAGACCGAAGAGATGCATGGGTCGGGCCGAGTTCCAGACCTGAATATTGATTACGAGCGAGCCTGGGTTGGTAGAGCAAAAGCAACCGCTTCTACGAGAGCGAAATGGCGCTCCTCTACGAGTGCATGCTGAAGTGTGCTCGAAAACTGCTTGACACCGCCGACATTGTCAGAGACGCGATGTTTCACTACCTGACTGCGTGGAGTGATGTTGTTTTCGCATGCACACTGCGCGTACTATGCGCGACTGTGGCCCAATCCGGGTAGCAAAAAGGAGGAGTCTCCAATGAGACCAAAACGTATCGCCGCTCTGTCTATTACGGTTTTTCTTGCGATTTCTGCGGCACAGAACACGCATCGAGTTGAGATGAAGGATGTAACGCCGGTCCAGCGGTTTGAGCAGGTGATCTCGGGCCACGTCGCCGAATTGAATGGCAAGTACAAATTCCGCGTTTCGGAAGTCACCTATCAGCCCGGCGGCTACGTGGGCGACCACAATCATGCTGGTCCCGGTGTCCGGGTGATAATGGCAGGTGAGTTTACATATGTGAAAGGCGATAAGACGATTGTCTACAAGGCCGGTGACGCATTCTTCGAGCCCGGCGATATGACCCATCGTGCCTACAATCGTGGAAGCACGATTTTGAAAGTCATGAACATTGAAATCTTGCCTGCGGATTACAGCGGTTCAGCACTGATACCTCCAACACCCTAGCTTCGAAAGATGCATAGAGTTCGCTGACTGTTGCTAACAGGGCATAGCGCTCAGAACCCTTGCCGGGGGGATTTTGGGTGATATGGGGATGTTTCAACAGCTGCCTTGGGACTTGGCCTCGCAGTGGCCTTCTACCAGAAACACATGGAAGTCCGTGGTCACAGGCTCGGAGTCAAGCTGCCGCATCATCAAAGCGACTTGACCTCGATGGTAAGTGGAGTGGTTCGCTACATGTTGCATGAGGTGCGCCAATCTCATTTGCGTCGTGCGAAAGGGAAGCGGTTTTGCTAAGGATTCGTTTGTCATCCGATTCACAAACTCGGCCTGTTCCTTCTCGACTTCCATCCACTTTGACCGCACTGCAGCCACATTGGGAAATGCACTTGGATTAAATAGGGCGTCCCGTCGCTTTCTCAAGTCTGCCAGGAGAGTGGCGCTATCGGGCGGCTTCTTCCAATACTCAAGCCAAATCCACTCGCCGCCGATGATGTGGACGAGCGTGTCCCGCACGGAACGAAAGCTACCACCCAGGTCGTGCGTGAACTGCTCAGCGCTGAGCGCCGAAACCGCCTGCAAAACCCTGTTGTTCGCCCAGCGGTCGTATTCGTAGAGCAGCTGGATATCATCTCTAGTCATCGTAAACGGCGGATCGCCGACCTTTGTTTGGGAAATCATACCTTGCCCCGGGCAATCGGCAAAAACGGAGATGTGCGCTGTCCAGCGCTCGTTTTGCGGCTCGGCTGGGGTAATTGTTGAAACCAGGCGTTAGCACAAACTTGCGCCCTTTGTTCGCCAAAAGCCAAGGTTGATGAGTGAAATGCGATGGCACGCCAACCTGGCTGACATTCGTGATGGAATCAGGGAGTCACTAGCCAACCGTCTGATCACTTAACGTTCCCGATCACTGTCCGCGGCCCCATGCCCTGGGCAGTGGCCGGGAGGCCGTCGCGC